>NZ_CP058321.1:0-2400000 GCF_014263395.1 Halomonas sp. SH5A2
GTGTCACTCGCGCTTTGGCAACAGTGCCTGGATTACCTGCAGGACGAGCTGAGTTCGCAGCAGTTCAATACGTGGATACGTCCACTGCAGGCCGAAGATAGTGAGGCTAACGAGCTGCGCTTGTTGGCACCTAACCGCTTTGTGCGCGATTGGGTGAGTGACAAGTACGCCAAGCGGATTAGCGAGCTGATGCGTGAGCTTGCCCCTTCGAAACCTCCCAAGGTTAGCCTCACGGTAGGTAGCCGTCAGCCGGCATCACCTGCCCCCCAACCCCGTGATCTGGGTAATCCGGTCTCAGCCTCTCCAGCTCCGCGTGGGTCGGCGGCTGTTCATACGCCACCACGCGGTGACATTGCTGATGAACGTGAAATCGATCAGCTACGCGAGGAAGGAGGTGGTTCAGACCGACGGACGAACGAGCGCCAAGTTCAGGTTGAGGGTGGCCTCAAGCATACTAGCGGGTTAAATCCTAATTTTACCTTCGACACCTTTGTCGAAGGTAAATCCAACCAACTCGCGCGTGCGGCCTCTCGCCAGGTCTCCGAAAACCCGGGTGGAGCCTATAACCCGCTGTTCTTGTATGGCGGCGTCGGGCTGGGTAAAACCCACTTGATGCATGCGGTGGGTAATGGTCTGGCGTTGCGTCGTGAAAATGCGCGCGTGGTCTACCTTCACTCAGAACGATTCGTGGCCGATATGGTGAAGGCACTACAGCTTAATGCCATCAATGATTTTAAGCGTTTTTACCGTAGCGTCGATGCGTTACTTATTGATGATATTCAGTTTTTTGCTGGAAAAGAGCGCTCGCAGGAAGAGTTCTTCCATACATTTAATGCGTTATTGGAAGGCGGTCAGCAAATGATTCTGACGTCGGATCGCTACCCCAAGGAAATCAGTGGCGTTGAAGAGCGCCTCAAGTCCCGCTTTGGGTGGGGCCTTACCGTCGCCATCGAGCCGCCTGAGTTGGAAACCCGTGTGGCCATCCTGATGAAAAAAGCCGATCAGGCCAAAGTCGACTTACCTCATGATGCGGCGTTCTTTATTGCCCAGAAGATTCGTTCGAACGTACGCGAGCTTGAGGGTGCCCTTAAAAAAGTGATTGCTGATTCGCACTTCATGGGCAAGACCATTACCCAGGATTTTATCCGCGAGTCGCTTAAAGACCTGTTGGCTCTCCAGGACAAGCAGGTGGGCGTCGATAATATCCAGCGCACGGTAGCTGAATATTACAAAATCAAGGTTGCCGATTTATTATCCAAGCGGCGTTCTCGGTCGGTTGCCCGGCCCCGTCAAGTCGCCATGGCGCTTGCCAAGGAATTGACCAATCACAGTCTGCCTGAGATTGGCGATGCGTTTGGCGGGCGTGATCACACGACAGTGTTGCATGCCTGTCGCAAGGTGAAAGCGCTGCAGGAAGAAAACGCCGATATTCGCGAAGACTATAAGAACCTGTTACGCCTACTGACCAGTTAAATCAACCAGGACGGACCTGTTTTAGCAGGTCTTTCAGGATAGACAACGGAGTATTGATGAAATTTTCGATTTCCCGAGAGGCGCTGCTACGTCCGCTTACCTTGGTAGCAGGGGTGGTAGAGCGTCGTCAGACATTGCCTGTTTTATCGAATGTGCTAATCCAAGTAGACGGTGATCAGGTGGCCCTGACGGGCACCGACCTGGAAGTCGAATTGGTCGGCCGCACTGTCGCCAGTCAGGTTGATCAGGAAGGCTCGGCAACCGTGCCGGCGCGCAAGTTGATGGATATTTGTAAGTCGCTGCCTGATCAATCAGACATACAGCTAGCGGTTGAAGAGGGTCGCGCTGTGCTGCGTAGTGGGCGGTCTCGCTTCACGCTGTCGACGCTTCCCGCTGCTGAATTTCCGTCTATCGAAGATGCTGAGGGCAGTCAGGAGCTAAGTGTTCCGCGCGGCACGCTTAAACACCTTATCGAAGCTACATCCTTCGCCATGGCGCAGCAGGACGTCCGCTATTATCTGAACGGTATGTTGCTTGAAATTCAGAGCAATCTGCTGCGCACCGTGGCCACTGACGGGCACCGTCTGGCGATGTGTTCGCGCCCGGTGGACGTGACGGTTGATCAGTCACAGAAGCTTATTGTGCCCCGTAAAGGGATTCTCGAATTGTCGCGTTTGCTTGATGATAGCGATGAGCCGGTGAGCTTGACGTTAGGGTCGACGCATGTAAGAGCTCACACGGGCGATTTTACGTTCACGTCCAAGCTGATTGACGGAAAATTCCCCGATTACGAGCGTGTGGTACCGCGCAATGGCGACAAGGTTTTAATTGCTGAGCGCGCTGAACTCCGCCAGGTACTCTCCCGCACCGCTATCCTGTCCAATGAGAAGTACCGTGGTGTGCGTCTTTATCTCGAAGAAAATAATCTCAAGGTAATGGCCAATAACCCTGAGCAGGAAGAAGCGGAAGAGAACATTGCCGTTGAGTACACGGGTTCGGCTATGGAAGTTGGTTTTAACGTCGGCTATTTGGTCGATGTGATGGGCGTATTGGACGAAGATCGCGTGCAAATCACCCTTGCAGACCCAAATAGCAGTGCGCTTCTGGAAGAGCCAGGTGGAGGTGATGCGCTCTACGTTGTCATGCCGATGCGTCTATAAGTCATCGACTTGCAATAATCAACCGAATGACGGCGCTTCTGGACATGGGCGCCGTTTCTACGTTTCAGGGCGCATAAAATAAGTGACGGGTGAATGGGTCTTCTTCAGCTTAATTTCGATGGTCTTCGCAACCTGCAGTCTGTGGATATGGCACCGTCGCCCGGTATCAACGTGATTAATGGCGTTAACGGAAGCGGTAAAACAAGCTTGCTGGAAGGCATTCATATCCTGGGCATGGGCAGGTCATTTAGAACGCGTCAGCTTAAACATGTGATCCAAGCTGGCGCGCCCTACGTGACGCTGTATGGCCGTTTGTCGGGAGACCCAGATGTCGCACTAGGGGTGCGTCGCTTGCGAGCCTCCAGTGAGCTGGAATTGCGCGTCAAGGGGGATAAGAATGCCCGTTTGGCAGACCTGGTGGAAGCCATGCCGCTTCAGCTCATCAATCCTGATGCTTTTCGTCTTTTGGAAGGTTCGCCCTCAGGACGTCGTGAATTCCTGGATTGGGGTGTGTTTCACGTGAAACATGGCTTTCTCGAAATATGGAAGCGAACGCGCCGAGCGTTGAAACATCGGAATGCCTTGTTGAGGCATGGTAGAATGGACCCTCAGGAATTTGCTATCTGGGAGCAAGAGTTTGCTAACTGGGGCGAGCAAATAGATACGCTAAGGCGTGCCTGGTTCGCTGAGTTTCTACCTGTATTTGAAGAAACCCTCGAACGGTTACTGCCACTACCTGGCTTAACGCTTCACTACGCGAGAGGCTGGGATAAAAAAAGGTCGCTGGCTGATGTGCTGCAGGCTAGCAGGGTGACCGATCAGCAGATGGGGTTTACTCAGCAAGGTCCTCAGCGCGCGGACTTGCGCATCAAGCTTAACAAGCAGCCTGCGATTGAAGTACTTTCCCGAGGCCAGCAGAAACTGGTGGTGAGTGCGCTCAAGTTAGCGCAGGGTCGGCTTCTGGAAAGAGCGTCAGAGCGGCATTGCATCTATTTAATTGACGATTTGCCAGCCGAGCTCGACAAGGAGCATCGGTTAAGGTTTTGTCAATTGCTCGAAGATATGCAGTGCCAAGTATTTATTACCAGCGTCGAACCTGAAGCTTTAAGGCAAACATGGCAGGCTCAAACCCGCGTTAGCATGTTTCACGTGAAACATACGGGCAATGGACTGAGCCAGTTGATGCCTGAAGGGTAGGCGACACGGATTTAGACAGACTTCACGACGGAGTGGTCAATGAGCGAGCAGGCTTACGATTCATCAAGCATCAAGGTGCTCAAAGGGCTGGATGCGGTACGCAAGCGTCCAGGCATGTACATCGGCGATACTGACGACGGCACCGGGCTGCACCACATGGTCTTCGAGTTGGTGGATAACTCCATCGATGAAGCCCTGGCTGGCCACTGTAGCGAAATCCGTGTGGTTATTCACCCTGATGAATCTGTCACGGTCAGCGATAATGGACGCGGTGTGCCCACCGAAATCCACGAAGGTGAGGGCGTATCGGCCGCGGAAGTTATCATGACCGTACTACACGCGGGCGGTAAGTTTGACGATAATTCGTATAAGGTCTCCGGGGGACTCCATGGCGTGGGTGTTTCCGTGGTCAACGCCTTGTCCGAAGAGCTTCGACTGACGATCTGGCGCCAGGGCGACGTTTACGAGCAGGTTTATCATCACGGTGTGCCTCAAGCACCCCTCGGCGTTGTGGGCACGACAGAAAAGAGTGGCACCCGGGTGCATTTCCGGCCTTCGCCGGAGACCTTCACAAGTATCGAATTCCACTACGATATTCTGGCGAAACGGCTAAGAGAGCTGTCCTTTCTGAATTCTGGCGTTGCCATCCGCTTGATGGATGAGCGCAGTGGAAAGGAAGAACTTTTCCATTACGAAGGCGGTTTGAAAGCGTTTGTTGACCACCTCAACCAGAATAAATCGGTACTCAACCCGGTGTTTCACTTCAACGCGGTTCGTGAAGATGGCATTGAAGTGGAAGTGGCCATGCAGTGGAACGACACTTTTACAGAGAGCATTTTCTGCTATACCAACAATATTCCCCAACGCGATGGCGGTGCCCACCTGGCAGGGTTTCGCGCCTCGTTGACGCGAACGCTAAACCATTACATTGAGGCTGAAGGTCTCCTCAAGAAAGCCAAGGTCAATACCTCGGGTGACGACGCGCGAGAAGGTTTGACCGCGATTATCTCGGTTAAAGTACCCGATCCGAAGTTTTCTTCGCAAACCAAGGACAAGTTGGTTTCTTCAGAAGTTAAAACGGCGGTCGAGCAAGAAATGGGTCGTCTGTTCTCTGACTATTTGATCGAGAAGCCGAACGAAGCCAAGGCGATTGTCAATAAGATGCTTGACGCAGCACGGGCGCGTGAAGCGGCGCGTAAGGCGCGGGATATGACACGCCGAAAAGGCGCGCTGGATATTGCCGGGCTGCCTGGTAAGCTTGCTGACTGCCAGGAGAAAGACCCTAGTCAGTCGGAGCTGTATCTGGTGGAGGGTGATTCGGCGGGCGGCAGTGCCAAGCAGGGCCGCGACCGTCGCACGCAGGCGATTCTGCCACTTAAAGGTAAAATTCTGAACGTCGAGAAAGCACGCTTCGACAAGATGCTCTCGTCAGCTGAAGTTGGCACGCTGATAACGGCGCTGGGCTGCGGTATTGGTCGGGAAGAGTTTAATCCCGACAAGTTACGCTACCACTCCATTATTATCATGACCGACGCCGATGTCGATGGCTCGCATATTCGAACGCTGCTGCTGACGTTCTTTTTCCGTCAGATGCCTGAGCTGATTGAGCGGGGTCATGTGTTTATCGCCCAGCCGCCGCTTTACAAGATCAAGCGTGGCAAGCAAGAGCTTTACCTCAAAGATGAGCAGGCGATGGTTGATTACCTAACGACCACGGCGCTGGATGGTGCCGGGCTTTATGTAAATGCCGATGCGCCAGGTATCGCCGGGTCGCAGCTAGAAGCGCTGGTTAACCAGTACCGCAATGTGATGAAGCGTATTGATCGTCTTGCTCGGGTATATCCCATCGAAGTGCTTAAGCAGGCTGTTCACGCCACCGCGCTTGAGGGCGAAGCAAGCCTTAAAGATCGCGTTACCATGGAAAACTGGATTGCCGAGTTGCAAAAAGCCATGGATGATATGGTGGCCTATGAAGGCGGTCCGCGTTATCAGTTTTATCTTCACGAAGACACTGAGCGTGGTCTTCACTTGCCCGCCGTATCTCTCATTGCTCATGGTGTCACCACCGAGTACGTATGGGGTCTGGATTTCTTCGAAAGTGCAGATTACCGCGCCATTGCGGGGCTGGGCAAGACAATCAACGGTCTTCTTGAAGAAGGGGCCTATATCGCTCGTGGCGAGCGCCAGAAGCCGGTTGCCCACTTCTCCGAGGTGCTGGCCTGGTTGATGCAGGAAGGTCAGCGTGGCCTCTCTGTGCAGCGTTACAAAGGCCTTGGCGAGATGAACCCGGAACAGCTCTGGGATACTACCATGGATCCCGATAGTCGTCGTATGCTGCGCGTTACCATCGAAGATGCGGTGGCGGCAGACATGATGTTCAACACCCTGATGGGCGATGAAGTTGAGCCACGGCGAAACTTTATTGAATCCAATGCGCTGGTGGCTAATATTGACATCTAGTGTGGTGTTTCACGTGAAACAGTAGGTGTTTGATTGATGAAAAACGCTGCTCGTTCGAGAGCAGCGTTTTTTTATGACAGAGGGTTTATCTCTTGTTGATCGCAGAGCCAATCAGCAAACTCGGCCAAGTCGCTATAGATTACTGCCTTCTCCAGGTCTACTTTCTTGTAGAGTGTTTTTTGCCCCTTACCCGTCTTGACCAGTACCGGGCGGCAACCAACCGCTTCACCTGCTTGTAGATCTCTCAAGCTATCACCGACCATCCAACTGCCTTCCAGGGTCTCCAGTCCCAGCTTTTTTTGTATTTCAACAAGCAGGCCTGGTAGCGGTTTGCGGCAATAGCAGTGGTCGTCAGGGCCATGTGGACAGTAGGCGATATGAGCAATTTGGCCACCCTTGGCATTTACCAGGGCGTGTAGGTGGTCGTGCATGGTTTGCAGTGTCGCATCATCGTAAAAACCGCGGGCTATGCCGGATTGGTTAGTGGCAACCGCAACGGTGAAACCCGCGCAGGATAGCTTGGCGATTGCTTCGATAGCGCCGGGTAGGGGGATCCATTCGCTCAAGGATTTAATGTAGGCGTCAGAGTCATGGTTGATAACGCCGTCGCGATCGAGAATAACCAACTGTTGAGTACTCGGCATAGGTGTCCTTACATGATGGATGCGCTTCCGCATTGACCCTAGATTGAAAGGTGATCAATTAAAGCGCGAATGTTTCACGTGAAACAGTGCCGTCGGTATAAAAAAAGCCCGGCGATTGAGTGCCGGGCTTTCCGCGATTTAAGCCGTTTCGGTTACCGGCTTGGAGTTACTGAGGCAATTGGGCAATGTCCGCCACTTCAAGGAAAAGCGCCTGAAGGCTGGCAAGTAAGGCAAGACGATTACGGCGAATCGCTTCGTAATCGGCCATTACCATTACCTGATCAAAGAAATTATCCACCGGCTCGCGCAGCATTGCCAACGCATCGAGCGCCTGCTGGTAATCGCCAGCGGCAAACAGCGGGGCCACCTCTTGCTGGCTGTTGGTTACCGCATTGAACAGTGCTTGTTCCGCCTGTTCTTGGAGCAGGCTCTGATCGACCTGGGTGCTGCCATCATGTTCCTGCTTGCTGAGAATATTAGAAACACGTTTATTGGCAGCGGCCAGGGCAGCGGCTTCTTCGCGCTGGGCGAAGGCTTTAACGGCACGCAGGCGGCGAGCGAAGTCGAGCGGCTTGGTTACCGGGCGGGCGCGAACAGCCAGGTACATTTCGGCGCTGATGCCTTCTTCCTGCCCCCAGGCGCGGAAACGATCCAGCATGTAGGTCAAGACGTCATCGACTAACCCATCCGCCTTCGGGAGGTCCTGGTACTGTTCGGTGGCCACGTTAAGCAGCTCCCGAAGATCGAGATTAAGCTCGCCTTTTACCAGGATGTTCAGCACACCGATAGAGGCGCGGCGCAACGCAAAGGGGTCTTTGGCGCCAGTCGGGCGCTGGCCAATACCGAAAATGCCGACCAGAGTGTCCAGACGATCAGCCAGCGCGAGTGCCTTGCCTGTTGCACTTTGAGGAATGGCATCGGTTGCGAAGCGGGGCAGGTACTGTTCTTCCAGTGCCTGGGCAACGTCGGCAGGTTCGCCATCCTGCTCGGCGTAGTAACGCCCCATGATGCCCTGGAGTTCAGGGAATTCCAGTACCATTTCGGTCACCAGGTCACACTTGGCAAGCGCAACGGCTCGTTGGGCGTGGGTGACGTCACCGCCAATCTTTCCGGCGATATAGCTCGCGATAGCGTTGCTGCGGCGGGCCTTGTCGGCAAGGGTCCCGAGCTGCTGCTGGAAGACCACGCTTTCAAGCTGCGGGATGCGCGAAGCAAGGGTACGCTTACGGTCGGTGTCGTAGAAAAACGCCGCATCGGCCAGGCGCGGGCGAATGACCTTTTCATTACCTGAAATCACCTGCTGGGGATCGGCGCTGTCGATGTTCGAGATGGTAATGAAAAGTGGTTTGAGCTTGCCCTGATCATCCAGTAGATGGAAATACTTCTGGTTGGCCTTCATGGAGGAGACCAGACATTCGGCAGGCACTTCGAGGAAACGTTCGTCAAAGCTGCCGGTCAGTGCCACGGGCCATTCAACCAAACCGCTGACCTCGACCAACAGGTCTTCGTCGATCACCGCGTTGGCTTCCTGTACTTCCGCCTCGGCTAGCACCTGCTCGCGGATGCGCTCCCGTCGCTGTTGCCGGTCGGCTAGCACATAAGCGTTTTCCAGCGCGCCAAGGTAGGCATCGGCATGCTCGAGCTGGATGGCATCCGGGGCATGGAAGCGATGGCCATAGGTGGTGCGGCTCGCTTGCAAGCCCAGTGCTTCGGCGGCGATGACATCACTGCCGTAAAGGGCCACAAGCCAGTGAACCGGACGGGAGAACTCAATTCGCGAGGTACCCCAGCGCATGTTCTTGGGCACCGGTAACGCGCTGATCGCTTTGCGCAGAATATCGGGCAGGAGTGCCTGCACGCTTTCACCCGGCTGATGTTCGCGAAAGCCAAGCCAGGTGCCTTTGTCGGTTTCCAGGTGGATCAGTTCATCCACGCTGACACCGCAGGAGCGGGCAAAGCCTTCCGCCGCCTTGGTGGGCGCACCGTCTTTGAAGGCGGCTGCCAGGGCTGGGCCACGGCGCTCGACTTCACGATCAGGCTGCTTGTCGGCGAGGCTTGTTACCTGCACTGCCAGACGGCGGGGTGTCGCATAAGCCTTAACTCCCTGAAAGGGAATATCGGCTTCCTGAAGGCCTTTTTCGACCCCAGCCGCGAAGGCATCTGAAAGCGCATCCAGTGCCGTCGGCGGAAGCTCTTCAGCGCCCAGTTCCAGTAGAAGCGTATCAACAGCCATTATGCGTCTCCCTGATCGGCAAGTAGTTCGTGGCGCAGTGATTCCGGGGCCATGGGGAAACCTTCAGCTTTGCGCGACTCAAAATAAGCAGTGGCGACGTCCCGTGCCATGGTACGAACGCGTAGAATAAAACGTTGGCGCTCGGTGACCGAAATGGCGTGACGCGCGTCTAACAAGTTGAACGTATGCGACGCCTTCAGCACCTGTTCATAAGCGGGCAGTGGAAGCTTGGCTGCCAGCAATTTGCTGCATTCTTTTTCCTGATGATCAAAGTTAGCAAACAACTGGTCAACGTCAGCGTGTTCGAAGTTATAAGCGGATTGCTCGCGTTCATTTTGCAGGTAAACGTCGCCGTAGCTGACTTCGCTGCCGTCGGGGGCAATGGCCCACACCAGATCATAGACGCTGTCGACGTTTTGCAGGTACATGGCGATGCGCTCGAGCCCGTAGGTCAGCTCGCCAGTAACCGGGTAACATTCGATACCGCCGGCCTGCTGAAAATAGGTAAACTGGGTGACTTCCATGCCATTCAGCCAGACTTCCCAGCCAAGCCCCCAGGCGCCGAGGGTAGGGGATTCCCAGTTGTCCTCAACGAAGCGCACGTCATGGATCAGCGGATCCAGCCCGAGGCGTTTTAATGAGCCAAGATACAGGTCCTGGAGGTTGCTGGGTGACGGCTTCATGACCACCTGAAATTGGTAGTAATGCTGCAGGCGGTTGGGGTTTTCGCCGTAGCGGCCATCTGTAGGGCGGCGAGACGGCTGGACATAGGCAGCGTTCCAGGTCTCCGGCCCAATGGCACGCAGGAAGGTGGCGGGGTGAAAAGTGCCTGCACCGACCTCCATATCGAGCGGCTGGAGAATCACGCAGCCTTGTTCTGCCCAATACTGTTGCAGCGCAAGGATCAAGCCTTGAAAGGTCGACACATCAGGCGTCGATTGGTTTGTCGAGACACTCATCGCGGAAAGCACCGTTGGCCATGAATTCATAAGCCGTCAAGTATACAATCCCAAGCAGATAGGTTATAGGCGCAAGAGCCAACAGAGCCGCTTTTGGTAAGGAGAATGAAATGATTGTCGTAACAGGCGGTGCCGGTTTTATTGGGGCCAACTTGGTCAAAGCACTGAACGCCCGCGGCCAAAACGATGTGATGGTCGTTGATGATCTTCGCGATGGCACCAAGTTCGTCAATTTGGCTGACTGCACGCTGGCGGATTATCTCGATAAAGACGATTTCCTCGCCAGGGTAAAAGTGGCATTGCGGGGTGAGCATGTCGATCTACCCAAGATCGATGCTATTTTCCATGAGGGCGCCTGTTCCGATACGACGGAGTGGGACGGTCACTACATGATGGAAAATAACTTCGAGTACTCCAAAGTGCTGCTAAATTACTGCGAGCAGCAGGGCATCCCCTTCTTGTACGCATCGTCAGCCGCCACCTATGGCGGCAGCGAGGTATTCAAAGAGGTGCCCGAGTGCGAAAAACCGCTTAACGTGTATGGCTACTCCAAGCTGCTGT
This sequence comes from Halomonas sp. SH5A2, assembly GCF_014263395.1. Classification (GTDB taxonomy): domain Bacteria; phylum Pseudomonadota; class Gammaproteobacteria; order Pseudomonadales; family Halomonadaceae; genus Vreelandella. Next base: position 10,688 of record NZ_CP058321.1, read on the forward strand.
TTGATCAACACGTGCGTGCTCGTTGGGATGAACTGACGACCCAGGTTGTGGGTTTTCGTTACTTCAATGTGTATGGCCCCAGAGAGCAGCATAAAGGCAAGATGGCCAGCGTGGCGTATCACCACCACCTGCAAATCCGTAATGGTGAAACCCTGAAACTGTTTGGCGCCTACGACGGCTATGATGCCGGTATGCAGAGCCGCGACTTTGTGTATGTGGGTGACGTTGTCGATGTGAACCTGTGGTTTCTGGATAACCCCAGTGCCTCGGGTATTTTCAACTTGGGCACCGGCCGCGCGGAGCCATTCAAGGCGATTGGCGAAGCGGTTATCGATTTCTATGCCAAAGGGCAAATCGATTACATTGATTTCCCAGAAGAACTGAAAGGGCGTTATCAAAGCTATACCCGTGCCGACATCAGTAATCTGCGGGAAGCCGGTTGCGATGTCGAATTTAAAACCGTTGCTCAGGGTGTCAAAGCGTATCTGGAGTGGCTCAATGGCTAATTCTGCGATGCGGCTGCTGGTCATCGGACCTTCCTGGGTGGGCGATATGGTGATGGCCCAGAGCCTGTTCATGACCCTTAAAGCACGTTATCCCCATGCGACCATCGGCGTGGTCGCACCGGCATGGTCACAGCCCATTTTGGAGCGAATGCCCGAGGTGGATGAGGTGCTGCCCCTGGCGGTAGGCCACGGCGAATTTGGTCTTGCCAGTCGGCGTGAACTTGCCAATCGTCTGAAAGGGCGTTTTGATCGGGCGATTGTGCTACCCCGGTCCTGGAAAGCCGCATTGGTGCCCTTTATGGCACGTATTCCCGAGCGTATCGGCTTTCTCGGAGAGCATCGCTATGGTCTGTTAAAAGAGCGCCGCAAGCTTGATAAACAAGTACTGGATCAAACCGTGAAGCGGTTCGTCTCGTTAGGCTTGCCGCTTGATGAGGCGGCCACAGGGGATTTTGCGATCCCCAAGCCGCGCCTGTCTATTGACCGGGATAACCTGGTCAATTTACGTCTGGCCAATATGCTTTCATCCCGCCCGGCGATAGGCATGATGCCGGGGGCTGAGTATGGGCCGGCGAAACAGTGGCCACTCGACTACTTTCATCAATTAGCCAAAAAGCTTATCGCCGATGGCTATGAAATACGTGTGTTTGGCGGACCCAAAGACCATGATGGCGCTAACACGATTGTTGAGGGGCTCCCTCAGGCTCACAATCTATGCGGTAAAACGGCTCTGGCGGACGCGGTAGACCTGCTTGCCGACTGTCGCCAGGTCGTGACCAATGACTCGGGTCTTATGCACGTAGCGGCCGCCGTCGGTGTGCGGATACATGCGCTTTATGGTTCTTCTTCGCCTGCTTATACGCCACCGCTTACCGATAATGCAGTAATTCATTATCTTGGACTTTCCTGCTCACCGTGTTTTGAGCGTACTTGCCCATTGGGCCACACTAACTGCTTAAATGAGTTACACGTAGAATCTGTCTACCAGGCAATTTTGGCCGACCGTCAGCGTGAAAAAGTGATCGTCAACGCATAATATCGACTTCATCTGTTCGGTCTGCCGGCGTTTCAATCACCTGTTCCAGTGGAGGAGAGCTGGTTTCCTGGCGCTGGGGTGCCAGTCCCTCCCACAGACGGTGCTGCAAGGCGGTTTCCTCTCGTAAGTGTTCATTCAAGGTGTCCAGGCCATGACGTTCCATCAGGGTGTCCTGGTCGCTCAGCAGCGAGACACCCAGTCCCGCACGGTGTCCATCCAATGTGAAGTCGAGAGCCTCAAGAATCGTGGGGAAGGCATCCAACATAGTGGCATCACGCTGTATTCGCTGGGGAGATAAATGATCGCCGAGTAGAATAAAGGTGTTTTCACGGTCCATCGTGGTCAACTCGTCCCATACCGATACGCGCATGGTGAGGTGATCACTCATGATCGCAACGATGGTGTCATCCAATAACCCTTCATTGTCCAGGCGATCAATCAGATCGCGTGCCAGCCAGGCAGAACACTCAACTGAATAAAGGATGTCTTGCTCATCAAAAGGGCCTTGGCGTTCGCGACAGCGCTGAGCAGGAAATCCGTTGGGTGCGTGGCCTGTAATGCTCAGCGTCACCACTCCCCAGGGGCCATCATCCGCCTCGTTAAGGCGGCGAATTTCATCAACCGTTATGTCATAAAGGCTGTCGTCGTAGATTCCCCAACTGTTGACGTAGTCCGGGTCATCGAGTCGATGTACGAGTTCTTCCTTGCCTTGAACGCTTTGAAACTGATGCCCGCGGTAGAACAGTCCTTTACCGGCAAACTCCGTGCTAGCCCCACCCAAGTAGCTGAGTCGGTATCCTTGGGCGGCTAGAATATCGCCCAGGCAGTCAATACCTGGAACAACACTCTGCAGTGGCTCGAACTGGCTGTCGTGGAGAAGCCCTGCAGGCATCAGGGGAACACCGCACTGACTGGCGATCATACCGGCCATGGTCCAGCCGGTATTCTCCATTTGTCGGACACCCTCAAAGACAACGCCCCGCTCACCTAGGAGGTTGAGGTCATCGTAAGCATCACCAAACTGAGCGGCATCATAAGTGCGTTCGATGCTTTCTAAATAAAGCACAAGTAAGTTAGGGGCTTCTTCCTGATCAGATGTGGGTGGCGCTACATAGCGATGATCCAGCCAATCAGCATCGTCGGCCACCACGGCCGCACTGCGCTGGCCCAGGCCGAAGAGTAAAGGATTACTGGCGAGCAACCCAATCGCCAGGAATCGCTCCATCAATCGCCAACGCTGATCATGCCGCGACAACCAGGTGACAGAAGCCAATACGGCGAGCATACCCAGGGTATACACAATGGCAGTGAGCATTTTCCCTGCCCCGCCGTGTTCTGCCATGCCTGCCTGCAGATGGAAAAACACAGCCCCCAAGTCGACATTGCCGAAGCTGTCTGCCAGGTAGATATAAATGCCCCATAGACTTAACGGCGCAAGTGACCACGGCCATACGTTTCGATAACGTGCATTGAGAGGGCGCCCCCAGCGTAACTTTATACCGACGCCTACCCATACGGTGGCAAACAGGAACAGCGTCCACCAGGGCAGGCGAGTTAGCACGGTGATCGCATAGCCAAGGGAGAGACCGATCAGGGTGACGGCAACGACGGCTAACCTAGCGTTATCCAGTTTAGTGAAAAGGCGATGATGTATGATGACATTTACCTGATATAAATAGTGAGAAACAAACTACAGCAAGACTGATGATTGATGTTAATAATAGCGTTAATGAGAGAAAAGTTGATGGGTACGCTCGAAATATTTTTGCATAATTAAAAGACCAATCAAGCGTTCTTTTTCGGTATTCATAAATTGAGCTACGTAACGGTTGGCATTGCTAATAACCTCTTTTGCTTCGCAGGGGTGTTCCCGGTAGTAGATGACTTTATCTTCAAGGTCCGAGTAATCATCCTTGAGTAGTACATAGTGATAGCCAGGCAGCAACGTGCCTTCCATGAACCATGTTTCAAAACTTGGTCGTCTCATGAAGCACAGTGAGTTAGAGGACATTATCCATTTGAGGTTTGTGGCAACATCCTTGCCTTCTATACTCAACACAAATTTGTACTTCAACTGCTCCGGGACCGACATAAAATGTTTATGCCAAGGCTGGCCGAGCGCATTTTTGTGAATGTCGCCCACATTACATAGCGAGTGATCATAAAACTTGCGTACAAATTCACGTCGATGATCTTGATTGCAAGAACCCCGCCAGACCAAATAATCAAGCTTGTCATCGTAGCTGTAAGGATCTTTCACCATATAGTAGTGACGAACACCATTTAACTTGAGCAAAACTGAGTTTTGATTAAGATCATTTATGGGTCGACTCTTAACGATAGTAGGCACATCTGGCACGACGGTTACATCGCCAAAGAGATAGAAAAAACGTGACTCAGGAGGAAAGTAGCGCAACACGCTAAGCAAGTCCAGATAATAAGTGCCACTTTTTTCGCGCTTAAAATTAGATAAACAGGTTGCTTGCTCAGGAAGGTCGATGCCTTTATTCAATTTGTTACAGTAATTAACACGATAAAGTATGTTCTGCTGATCCTCCTTAGATAAGTTCTCTAAAGACCGAAACAAGCTTTCCCTTTTCCGCTGAAGAAAAGCTCTTGGGATAAGGTGATGGATAGTCTGCTGCGAATAAAATCTTAACTTGTGAAGATTTTTATGTGCTTTTGCAGACATGGTAAGCATAATATTAATTCACTATTGATTGATAGAGATGCCAGTAAGATTCAGCCATTGTCTGAGGACTATATTGATCTAAATTCTTAGTAGCTCCTTTAGTCAATCGTTGACGAAGATCTGAATTATCCTTTAATTGTAAAATACCGTTAGCCAGTGCATCAGCATCGCCGGAAGGTATAAGTAAGCCTGTCTGATCATGCTTTACGATATCGGGTATGCCACCAACATCGGTAGCGATGACGGGAACGCCTAACTGCATGACATCCAGAATAACGGAGCCCAAGCCTTCATTGCGCGACGGAAATGCAAATACATCCAGCCCAGCAAGATAATCGGCAATATTGCTTTTAAAACCAAGCCAGGAAACATTTTGGAGCGACGAGTACTCTTCTTTCAACGTCTCTGCGTCTTTGCCATCACCTAAGAAAACAAACTGTATATCAGGTGCTTGATGCTCAAGCGTGAGTGCGGCCTGCAATAGAACGCGTTGTCCCTTATGACGATCAACCACAGCGCCTGCGTGACCCACCAAAAACTTATCCGCAAAATCCTCGCGAAAGCTATTGGTTGCCTCAGGCGAGGGCATCAAATGAGCATAGGCACTTGGTATTAAGGTTACGTTGCCCCAATGGTTGTCTTCTAAAAGACGCTTTATAACCTGAGAAAGGGCAACTCTGGCGGATGCATGCGAGTAACTTTGCTGGTTAAACCACTTTCGTTTAACAGGCGCATCAACGCGACGAGTAATTAAATAGGGCGTGCCTTTTAAACGATAGTGCAAATAGGCCCAATGAACGCCTTTTGCATCGTGGGCATGTACCAGCTGAGTGTCGTCGAGCGATGTCTCGCCGAGATGAACGTGTCCAGCCAACTGATGATTGGCCGTTTGAAAATCGAGTTTCGCTACACCATGCAGGTGTTGACGCATGGGAGAATCATGGCGGCAAACCAGTGTTTGTGAAAGGTCGTTGTATGACTGCTCTGCCAATGTCTTGATTAATAACTCAGTTTGGCGTTCGCCGCCACGAAAGCCACGCGCCAAATTGACATGAGTAATGTGCATTAATCACCAAACCTTATTAAAATCTTCCGCTTCAAGCACTTTGGGATCGCGCTGATACTCGAGTAGCTTGGCATACTTTAAATAACTATTGAGCCCTGCGCTGATCGCAACGGTCATACCATCAACCCCGCCCAAAAAGCCGCGCTGGAATAGATATTTACGCACAAACGCATTCAGGCCATGTGCAAACGGTGAAAAAGCATTGGCCCGCTTTCCTTTCTGAAACATGATCTTGGCCGCGCGACCGCTGAAATTGCGCCCTGGCTTGGCAAACAGCTGACCCAGATTATCAAATGAGAGATGTATCATATCTGCATTAAGTCGCTTTGGATTGGCGGCGATGACTCTCGCATGCTGCTTGACGTCCGCAAAACGTGCATGGCGATGGTTGTAGAGTCGAATACAGTAATCTGGATACCAGCCGCAGACTTTGATCCAGCGCGACCCAATCATATTGCGTCGGCGAAACGCGAAGGCATCGTGCTCGGTTGCAGCAAGGTTGAGCTGACGAATTGCTTCGACCAATTCTGGCGTCAGGCGTTCATCGGCGTCCAGACTCAGAACCCAGTCATACTTGACATGTTCAAGCGCGACATTTTTCTGAATGCCGTCGCCCAAGTATGCCTGATGTACCACCCTGGCACCCAGCTCGGTCGCTATCGCCACGGTTCGATCCTGGCTGCCGGAATCTACCACAACAACGTCATCACAAACTTGGTGAGCGGAAGCAATACAGTCCGCAATATTGGCTTCTTCGTTAAAGGTAATAATATTAGCCGATATCATGAAACGGGCATCTCTTGCAGAAAGGCGGAAGTAATGTGCGCTGGAGAAAAACGCTCCAGCCAACGTTCATCAATAGCGTAGCCGTCAGCTTCAAGAATGCCATCAACGCGGGCTGCTAACGCCTCTGGTGTCATTTCACAAAGGTAAGCTTCCAACTCACCTTTCATGATATCACGTACCCCGCCTGGACAATCGACAGAGACAATGGGGGTTTGGCAGGCCAGCGCTTCGAGCAGTACGATACCAAGCCCTTCATGTGCTAGCTCAGGATAAATAAACCAGCATGATGCATCCAGGGGTACGGATTTAATTGGCGGCTCGCAAAAGTAACTCGTGCCGCAATGTGATCAGGACTGACATTGTGTATGAAGCCAGTTTCGCTGAGTACTGAAGCCAAACGGAACCACTTTCGATCTCCCGTTGCCACAGGCTTATATTAACGCCTGATGAAGCTCGCTGCACGTCAGGCATCGCTTGGGATTGGATATAATGGTGGTTAGCCACCAAGGGTGGCTGTTGGGGCTCGTTAAAAATGCAACTAAGGATATAGCGGGAAAGCTGGGCTATACATGCCATAGGTGAGTAAGCTTCCCGCTAATCTGTTAGCTTTTTATCCTATGTATTTATTTTTCGGAATGAATTTTTTAGAGTAATTAACTGTTTTTCATGTGAATGGTTTTTGGCCAAAATGGCTAGCTCTTTGCCAAGGTTTTTATGATCTTCAGAAGTTAATATTGAAACTGCACGCTCAGCCCATTTTTCACTGTTGTAGTCCTCTAGAATCAAGTCTTTGAAGTGATCTTCTAAAATCTCTGAAGCGCCGACCCATGAGGAAACAAGTGTTGGCGTGCCACATGCCATTGCTTCAAGAGCTACTCGCCCAAATTCCTCTATGTGCGCTGGAAGCAAGAAGAGATCAAGAGCACCGTAGAGTTTCGTGACATTATGTGTCGTTGTTCGCCAGGTAAACTGATCTTCTATACCATTATCTGTAGCTAGCTGCTGATATTCTTGCATGTTGTCTTTGCCGACAACTAAAAAATGACAACGATGCGGAATTTTTTCATTTATTAATTTGCAGATGTTTATAAAACCACTAACATTGCGTTTCTTGAAATTTCCCGAAGTTATAAGCCCAATCAATAGCTTATCGTCACAGATATTTAACTCTCTGCGGGCCGAGTTGCGGTATTTCTGTGCTTTCTCTATGTTGAAAAAATCAGCGTCATAACAGGGGTAAATAACTTCAATTTTATTATCTGGTATGTCATAGCGTTCTCTTAGATCGTTAGCCATCAGAAATGAGTTTGCAACTACCAAATTGTAGTTTCTTTTGGATAAGACATAGTCGTGTATGGAGCCTGTCTCATGTTTTTCTGGCAGTAGCATCCCGCTAATTCGGTCGCTTGCTAAATGAACGCAGTTATGCATATATATTACGTCAGTGCTTTCAGCATCTCCATGGCTAATTAGTAAATCAGGAGACTTGATTTTGCACCATGCCTTAACAAGTCGATTAAACCAAAAACGCCGGAATGGTCCTTTTATTGGCCAGCGCGGAAGCTTTACAAGCTTCGCACCTTGCTGTTTTGCATTCTGGCGATTTCCTCTCTCTGCAAGGATAATAACGTTGTACCCAAGCTCTGAAAGAGCTTTTGTTTGTTCGAAAGCATTACGGCTCGCCCCCGTGTTTTTTTCAACTTGGCGAATAGCGATAGCGGCTAAAGGACGTGTTTTTTTTGCCAGCATTTGATAATCCATATTTTAACAAGGCTAACTATGTATTTTGCTCGAAAAAGTAACCTTTTTCCAATTCCGCTTGGTCAGTAGAAGCGCGGTACCCACTACTCGGTTTCGGTGGCCTGGAGAAAAAGGCTACTGCCGCGTCCTGATGCGTTGTCTATGACAAAATCGCGCTCGCATCAATAACAGGCACTGAGGATAGCCACATCTGGTAGGTTTGTCGTGGGTATCAGCAAGAACAGTCGACTGCTCAAAAAGGTTGATGTGCCCATGATGCTGATGCGCATAACCCAATAGCATATAGAAGGGAAAATGGCGAAGACGTTCGGTTTCTCGTATCAGGCTCACTGCTGGAAATACCCGCTTCGCGTGGTGGCCCTTCTGGAAAAAGATGCAAAATTGGAGGCGAGCACCCTCCGATAACGTTGCAATTGGAACTTGAGGCCACGCATGTAATATTTCAGAGATAATGTTGTATTTTAAACGGTGTAAGAATCTGACTTGGCCGGAGGGTTATACTAGCAGAGCCCTGTTTGGTAATTTGAACGTTGGGTGTGCTCTGTTTAGCAACATTGGGCTGGGCGGTATCACAGTGATATCGTCGAGTATGAGTGACATTATTTATGGCATGTGCTTTGTTCGGTATGGCTAGGTCGGTGTGACCTTCGTGAATAAGGTGTTATTTCGAGCTTCTTGTCGTTTACTGCCTAAGCCCCTGATGGCGAATTTTTTATTATTAGTGAGGCTGAACAACAAACTCACTTATCGCAATGGAGTCATAGTGCCACGTCAATTACCCGTACCCCCTGGAGGAGAGCCAGCATTTTCCTCACTTATTAACGATCGGATGTACTGGCCAGTTCAGCGTGCCCGTCTCCAGGCGGCTGTGCTCGATGGTTTTCAGAGAGTAATAGGTAACCCCTGCGAGCGCGTGGTCTTCGGTTTATGGAAGTACAGCTTGCCTGGGAACACTTGGGTGACAAAGCTTGGCTTGCCACGCCGTGCAGTTGAGCAAGAGCTAGACTTTCGTCTAAGCCTTCACGTCGCTCCACGTGAATTGATCTGTATTCGCGATTGGCGTCGGCTTCCCAAGCGTCTGCGTCCGTCATCCTCGGCGTTTATTTGGGATGGTGATTGGGACCTGCAACGAGGGGATCTGCGCTATGGCTCGCGCTACCGTTTCATCAGTGATTTGAATGCACATCATGATGACCTAACGGGGTGTGATGCATTTAAACGCCTAAAGACCCGTCTGGATGATGGGCGTCCCTGGTCCTCCTACCGACAAGGTTTTCTTCTGGACTCGGAAGAACGCATTCTCGCCTACCTGCGCGTCTACTTGAACTTCATGGATGATATGAAGCGTAATGGTTTTGACCAGGATAGAGGCAAAGATGAATTAGGCGTTGTGGTAAGCAGAGACGGTCGTTTGATAAAAATAAACCGTGGCTTACATCGGCTTGCCATGGCGCAATACTTAGGCTTGCCGACGGTGCCAGTGAAAGTGAAAGCGGTCCATATGGAGTGGTGGGAAAAAGTAACCCAGAATACACATGGTGCTGAAGCGCTTGATCGCGTGGTGGAAGAACTGCAACATTGTGAGCCGGAAACCGAGCCGAGCCCCCGAGATCTTGAGCAAACCCCTGAAAACTTTACGTGGCCATCCAAGAAAGTCTAGATCAACGTTTTACACGATCGCCGTGAAGGATGTGATAGTCAGCGACTGTTGGCGTAATATAGTGCGCATTTTGCTGGTTAAGCTCATGCTCTAGCCCCCTGAATCCAGGTTGAATGGAGCACTTTGCGTTTAGCGAATAGCTAGCGAATCACGTGGTACAAGAGGCGAGCACGTATGCTTAACTCCATCTGCATCATGCGGCTGTCTGCGTTAGGTGATGTAACGCACGTTATACCGGTTGTAAAAAGCTTGCAGGCTCAGGTGCCTGATATTGAGATCACCTGGGTGGTCGGCAAGTTGGAAGCCAGGTTGATCGGTGACCTACCGGGTGTGGAATTCATCGTCTTTGATAAAAAATCGGGGCTTGAAGGCTACAAAGCGTTACGCCGTGCCATGCGAGGAAGGCATTTCGATGCGCTTCTGCATATGCAGGTCTCTTTTCGCGCCAATCTTGCCGCGGCATTGATCCCGGCGACCATCAAGATTGGCTACGATAAGGCGCGTAGTAAGGATCTCCACAGCCTTTTCATCAATCGACGTATTGCTGCCAACGCCGAACAACACGTCCGCGACTGTCTGGCCAGCTTTCTCGAACCCCTTGGGCTGAAGTCGGCGCCTCCTGACTGGCATATTCCATTGAAAGATGCAGATTATTCGCTGGCTCGCGAATACCTCGCGCATGACCGGATAAACCTTGTTATCAGCCCCTGTGCCAGCCATGTCCTTCGCAATTGGTCATCACAACGGTACGCGGCGCTGGCTGACTACGCGGTCGCCGCACATGGTGCTAACGTCATTCTGGTGGGCAGCCCGGCAGACTTCGAGAAGGACGTTTGTCGCGATATTGAGGAATCAATGAAAGAAAGGGTCATGAATATCTGTGGGCAGGATACCCTCAAACAATTGGCGGCACTTCTTGAGCGAGCGGACCTGCTTGTCTCGCCTGATACCGGGCCTGCCCACATCGCCAATGCCATGGGAACCGATGTGCTGGGTCTTTATGCTGCCAGCAATCCTGATCGATCCGGCCCTTACAGCTCTTTAACATGGTGTGTAAACCGCTATCCTGATGCATTGCGCACGTTTACGGGTAAGACGGTTGCACAGGCTCGCTGGGGAGCAAAAGCGGAATTCGAGGGTGCCATGGACATGATTTCGGTTGATGATGCCACCGACATGTTGGACAGATGGGTGGCACAACGTATTAATCAACAAAAAAATGAAATATCAATGGGTTGAGCTGTAATCCTGATACGATTTCTCTTCAACAAATCGCGATCCCAGCAGCAGGTTTACCTCTTTTTTGATGGCCGCACGTCGATCATTGGTAAAATAGACAGAGCGCGCAAGGGATATAAAATGGGGGCCGAAATCCTGCTTTGCCTCCTGGGCACGGATATCGTCCTCAATGTCCCAAAGCTCTTCGTTGACGGCTTTCAATTGAACACGCAAGTCTGCAATGAGTGATGGATCCTGAATCTCGTGCTCCCATATACGATTCAAAGCGTCCAGTTCCAGGCGCACGTTGCTGACTTTTTCAGCGTTCTTGATACGCTCGGCTTTAATTTCCAATATCGTGATCTTGTCGAGCACTTCACCGAACGATAGCGGTACTTCGATAGTGTCCTTCATAGAAACCCTTTGGATGAATATTGATAGCATGCACAGTGTAATTTAATGGCGTCAGGTATGCTTCCCTACAGTGGTAAGCCTGTCACGCGGAGGAAGCTCTTTGATACTCGAACCTTTGTAAGCTTCGGTACTCTAAACACTGTGATTTTCTCATAACCCTAGGAATATCCTGATATGTCATTATTGCCTGTTGTCCTGGCGGGAGGAGCGGGATCGAGATTATGGCCATTGTCACGGCAATTGTATCCCAAGCAGTTCCTGTCACTCGATGGCGGGCTCACCATGCTACAAAAGACGCTGGGGCGTCTTGACGGGCTTGATACACAAGCACCCATTGTCATATGTAATGAAGAACATCGTTTTCTCGTGGCAGAGCAATTACGTCAAATTGACGTGTGCGACGGTCAGTTGTTGTTGGAACCGGTTGGTCGTAATACGGCGCCCGCGATTGCTTTGGCGGCTATCGCGGCTACCCAAGACGGTGATGACCCTTTATTGCTTGTGTTGGCGGCTGATCACCTGGTGCAGGATATCGCGCCTTTCCATGACAGTATCAAGAAGGCGCAGTCGCTCGCAGAGCGCGATTATTTGGTTACCTTCGGTGTCGTGCCCACCTCTCCTGAAACGGGGTACGGCTATATCCATCAGGGGGCTGCGTTGGGGCCAGGCTTTAGTGTCCGGCGCTTCGTCGAAAAGCCGGATGCGGTGACGGCCACTGGCTACGTGGAAAGTGGTGAATACTTGTGGAATAGCGGCATGTTCCTGTTTCGAGCGAGCCGCTACCTGGAGGAGCTTGAACGCTTCTACCCCGATATGCTGCATGCTTGTCATCAGGCGATGGCGCGTACAGAGAAAGACCTGGATTTCACGCGTGTCGATAAGAGCGCCTTTGCCCAATGTGAGGACATATCGGTCGATTATGCCGTGATGGAGAAAACGCAGCATGCCGCCGTCGTGCCCTTGTCGGCACGCTGGAGTGATCTAGGTGCCTGGTCGTCCATATGGGAGTTAAGCGATAAGTGCGAGGCAGGTAACAGCTATCATGGTGATGTTATCCAGGAGGATACCCGCAATACCATGCTGCGTTCCGAGAGCCGCTTGGTGGCCGCGATAGGCCTTGAAGACCTCGTCATTATCGAAACCAAGGATGCGGTATTAGTCGCTGATAGGCATAAGACGCAAGACGTTAAAAAAATTGTCGAGCGACTCAAGTCTGAAGGTCGTGACGAGTTCAAAAATCATCGCGTTGTCTATCGTCCCTGGGGGCGCTACGAATCGGTCGATAGAGGCCAGCGTTATCAGGTCAAACGTATTACGGTGAACCCTGGTGCCAAGCTCTCGGTACAGATGCATCATCATCGGGCAGAGCACTGGATAGTGGTATCCGGCACGGCGGAAGTCACTAATGGGGAGTCCACCTCCCTTGTATTCGAAAATGAATCGACTTACATCCCCATCGGCCAGGTTCACGCGCTGAAAAATCCCGGCACGCTGCCTCTCGAACTAATAGAGGTGCAGTCCGGCAGCTACCTGGGCGAAGACGATATTGTCCGCTTCGAGGATCAATACGGCCGCGTTTGATCAACCCGCAGCGCGATATCCTTGAAGAATAGCGGAGATCGACAAGGTGGAATCAAACTTGTGTATGGATCTCTCAAGCCTCTTCAGATTGGCGTTCTGCCACTTCCCCGGTTGGCGTAACCGACAGCGGTCCAGGTCAATCAACCATGGTGCGCCGCTGTTATCGACCAGAATATTGCGGGCATTCAGATCGACATGATCAAGCTTTGCCTGGTGAAAACGTCGAATCATGGCGCCTATGCGTTGCAAGAGTGCTTCATCCGCCAAGTGGTTGACGATCAATTCGGCTAACGCTTTGGCACCGGTGATGCGTTGAGTGATCAAGGCGGCTTCGTAGCTGAGCCCATGGCGAGCCACGCAGGTGGCGACAGGACGCGGAACAGGTAAACCCTGCTCGAACAAGTTGGCCGTGAGGCGCATTTCGCAAAAGCCGCGGGTGCGTTCAGCACCTACCCAGAAATAGCGTTTTTGGCTTAGTTTGGCGACTAAACCGCCTCGCCGGTATGGGCGTAAAACCCATTGCTCTCCAGGGGTGGCCTGTAAAAAAAGGCTGCTGCCCCGGCCAGGGGCTTCGCCGATCACTAAATCGCGGGATCGCCAGTATTCAGCGCTGAACAGTGCGGGATCGGGTTGGTGAGATATGCCAGCGTCACATAAACTGTCTGCATCATGTAAAATGTGACTATTTTTTTGCCGGAGTGCCGCTAAGCGCATGGAGCCCTCTCTGCCTGATCAACCTAACCATATTGCGATTCTGCGCCTCTCTGCGTTAGGAGACGTCTGCAACCTTGTGCCCACCGTGCGAGCGTTGCAGCGCCAGTGGCCACAAGCGCGCATTACCTGGATCATCGGCAAAGGGGAATATAGTCTACTGGCCGGCCTGTCCGGGGTCGAGTTTGTTGTGTATGACAAATCGACGGGGTTCAAGGGGATGCGTGCCCTATGGTGTGAGCTCGCGGATACGCGCTTTGATGTGCTTTTGCATATGCAGCAAGCCATTCGTGCGAGTGTTTTATCGCTTGGGCTGAAGGCCAAGGTGCGTGTGGGCTACGACAAGGCGCGGGCCAAAGATGCCCAGCACCGATTTACCCAGCTGCATATTGCGCCCAGGACCAACCCTCATGTACTGGAATCCTTCATGGATTTCGCGCGTTTGATGGGTGTCGAAGATGGCCCCTTGGAGTGGAATTTGCCGGTGCCCGCTGCTGCTTACGATGAAGCGCGTTTGATCAGCGGTGAAGCGCCTTATCTGGTGATTAATCCATGCAGTAACGTGCGGCTCCGCAATTTTCGTAACTGGTCGGTGGAAGGGTACGCAAGCGTCGTTGAATATGCGTGGGTACAGCACGGCCTGAAAAGCGTGTTGACAGGAGGAGGCAGTTCCCTTGAGCGCGAGGTCGGTGAGCAAATTGAAGCGCTCTGTCAGCCAGGCAGCGTGATCAATGCCATTGGCCAAACGTCGTTAAAAGGTCTTTTAGCGTTAATTGATGGCGCGCGCGCAGTAGTTTCGCCGGATACCGGCCCTGCGCACATGTCCAACGCCATGGGGACGCCGACACTAGGGCTTTACGCGACGACTAATCCCCAACGTGCGGCGCCCTATCTGTGGCGTGATTTTGCCGTTAATGCCTACCCGGAGGCGCTGCACACCTACCTGCAAAAATTGGTGGAAGAGGTAAGCTGGGGGCAGCGCGTTCGCCACGCCGACGCCATGGCACTCATCAAAACCGATGACGTCATCGCCAAGTTAGAGGCACTGCTGACCTATACGGCGGCGCGTTCAACAACAGGAACCACGGATGAAAGTTGATTTAAACGCCTTGGAGTATGCCCGCGTTCTTGTGGTGGGCGATGTGATGTTAGACCGCTACTGGCACGGTGGCACCTCGCGCATATCGCCGGAAGCGCCTGTGCCGGTGGTACGCGTCGAGGATGCGGATGACCGTCCCGGCGGGGCGGCGAACGTTGCGTTGAATATTGCGGCGTTGGGGGCACAGGTCGGCCTCGCTGGGCTGGTGGGCGCTGATGAAAATGCTGAGCTGCTTTCGAGTCAATTGTCTGCCGCAAATGTAAGCACTCACTTTCAGCACAGCGCAGAGATACCAACGATTACCAAGTTACGGGTCATGAGTCGCAACCAACAGTTGCTGCGTCTGGACTTCGAGGAGCGTCTGGACGGTGTCGATACCACGGATTTGTTGGCTCATGTGGAGCAGGCGCTTCCCGATTGCGACGTGATGATTCTTTCTGACTACGGCAAGGGCACGTTGAATCAGGTTGAGAAGCTGATCTCATTGGCGCGTGCCCAGGGGAAAAGGGTATTGGTTGATCCCAAGGGCGGCGATTTCAGCAAATACCGCGGTGCCAGCCTGATAACGCCGAATTTGACGGAGTTTGAAGCGATTGTCGGCCCGTGTAGCACGGATGCCGAGCTCTCGCAGCGTGGCGAAGCACTGCGCGTTGACCTTGAGCTGGACGCGCTATTAATCACACGCAGCGAAAAAGGCATGACGCTGATTTGGGAAGGGCATGAACCGCTGCATTTACCCACCCGTGCCCAGGAAGTTTTTGATGTGACGGGTGCTGGCGATACAGTGATTGGCCTGATGGGGCTGGCAATGGCGGCAAATCATGAACTGCCCGAGGCCATGATGCTGGCCAATCTGGGGGCAGGGCTGGTAGTGGCCAAGCCGGGTACAGCCACGCTGTCGATTGCCGAGCTTTACACTGCCCTGCACGGCGATAAGCTCGCTGAATTCGGGGTGATTGAGCCAACCCAGCTGGTTGATGCTGTGCGCGCTGCCCAAGTGCGGGGCGAGCGCGTGGTCATGACCAACGGCTGTTTCGATATTTTGCATGCGGGCCACGTGGCTTATCTCGAACAGGCAAAACGGTTGGGGGATCGGTTGATTGTGGCAGTCAATGACGATGCCTCCATCGGCCGCCTGAAAGGCCCAACGCGGCCAATCAATCCACTCCATCGCCGTATGCAGGTGCTGGCCGGATTGGGCGCGGTGGATTGGGTCGTCCCCTTCAGCGATGACACCCCTCAAGCGCTTATCGAAACGGTACTACCGGATATTCTCGTCAAAGGCGGCGACTATCGCCCGGAAGACATTGCCGGGGGTAAAGCGGTGATTGCCAACGGCGGTGAGGTGAAAGTACTGGGCTTTGAAGATGGTGTTTCGACGACGGCGATGATCAGCTCAATTCTGGATCGTGAGCGCTAATGGCGGCACCTATCTGGCCTCGGCTGGCTTACTCAACGGCCCTGTATGCCCTGTCGCCGCTGATCATGTGGCGCATCTGGCGAGAGCAAGTGCCCACTTACTCGCGCCTGCAGCGCCTTGGTATGTGCCTTGGCACGCTGCCGCCAGCACCACGCCTTTGGCTGCACTGCGCCTCGGTGGGTGAAGTGCGCGCCGCCCGCCCCCTGATAGACGGCTTGCTGACCCGCTATCCCCAGCACAGCCTGCTGCTCACTACCATGACCGCAACGGGCGCCCAGCAGGCACAGGCACTCATCCATGAGCAACCTGAAAGCGATCAAAGACGCCTTGCCCACCGCTTTCTGCCGCTGGACTACCCAGGCGCGGCCAAGCGGTTTGTCGCACGGGTAAAACCCGCGATGGCGCTGCTGTTTGAAACCGAACTGTGGCCCAACCTGCTACACGCCTGTCGTCGCCAGGCAGTGCCCGTCGCGGTGGTCAACGGCCGTTTATCGCCCCGCGCCTACCAACGTTATCGACGCTTGCGACCCTTGATGACCATTGCCCTGGCTAACGTTGGCTGGCTGGCAGCCAAGTCATCGGAAGATGCGGAGCGCTTTAACGCGCTGGGATGCCCCGCTGAGGTAACCAGCGTGGTGGGGTCGCTGAAATTTGAAATGTCCCTACAAGATGAGGCTCGCAGAGAAGGTGAGTACTTACATCGTGAGTGGGGTGAGCGCCCAGTATGGGTAGCGGGTTCTACCCGTGATGGTGAAGAGACGCTATTGCTTCAGGCGCATTCTCAGTTGCGTAGACGCCATTCAAACGCGCTTTTGGTACTGGCGCCGCGCCATCCCCAGCGATTTGATGAGGTTGCCTACCTGTGTCGCGATGAACGCTGGTTGTTCAGTCGTCGCAGCGAGAAGCAGCCCGTAACGGAGCAGACGCAGGTCTACCTGGCGGATACGCTGGGGGAGCTGGCGGTGCTCTATGCGGCGGGCAATGTGGCTTATGTGGGGGGCAGTTTAGTGCCGCTGGGCGGCCAAAACGTGCTGGAACCTGCTGCTCTGGGCAGGCCCGTGCTTAGCGGGCCCTCGATCGAAAATTTTAGCGACGTGGCCGAGCCGCTGTTAGCTGCCGGAGCGCTTGCTCTGGTGGATAGCCCCGACGCCCTCGCAGAGGCGCTGATTGATTATTTTGATCATCCCGGTGATGCACAGCAAAAAGGCCAAGCCGCCCTGGCGGTTATCCAGGCCCAGCAGGGCGCTCTCAAACGTACGCTGGACGGGCTTGGTGAGCTTGTACCGCCCTCTTTGGTGGTCTCTTCGGATTAGCCCTTGCTGGGTTGCAGCATAAACGTCTGGTAGGTCAACTGCTCGAACTCGTGGTCCAGCACCGCCAAGCCAACCAAGGTGGTGAAAAGCAGCGATAGTGCGTACCCGTAACCGTAGAAGACCGGGCCCAGTAGTTGGCTGAGTAGCGTGAGTATCAGGTTGCTCAACAAGAAGAGCAGGCAGAGCCATAATGCCGGTTTGAGTCGGTCGAGATAGAACAGCACGTTCAGGATGGCCATCAGCAGTACTTGGATTCCCACGGCCACAATATCGATATTAAACAGTGGCAAGTACCAGTGGGAAAAACCCAGCCAGGAAAATAATAGCGGACCACTGAGTAACAGCCCGGCCACTGTGATGCCCTGTACTTTGAAAATATCGTAGATACCGTGACGAACGCTGGCGACCATTTCGCCGCGCAGTGTCTCGATATGCCCCAGTGTATCCCCGCCCCGAATAGCGTCGTAATAGGCATGGCACCGCTCGGCAAAGTCGGTTTCCATGCGCATGATGAACACTGCCATGCCCGGCACGATGGAAAGATAGGCCAGAAAGATGGGCAGGTCGTAAATCGGCGAGGCGCGCAGCGGGCCAATAATGGGCTCGGAGGTGGCCGGGTTGAACCAGAACACCAGCTTGTCCGCCCAAATACCGGCCTGATAGAACAGCCCGATGGCGATCAACGAACGCTGGCACTGCCCGGCACGATGCAACTCGAAATCCCAGAGTCGATCACTGGGGTAATGGCGAATCACCATGGCCAGCAGCATGAAAAGTAGCAGGCTTTGGCCGATCACAAAGCCACCCAGCAGGCCCTCAAGCCCGTAATCTTTGAGCAGTACACCGCCAATAAACGTGGCCCCATAGCCGCACGCAAATGCCAGCAGCACCTGCCGATAAGCTTTGACCCCCGCGACAAACACGGTGACGCACCAGATCATGCACAGCGCCACAAAGCTGACCAGCATTTCCAGTTGATAGAGCCAGGGTGTCTGTCCGAAGGTCCACCACAGCAGAGCGCTACCGACGGCGGCGGCTATAAGCATGACCAGTGTCAGCAGCCCCATCACGTTGGGCAGGATCGTGACATCGCGCTTTTCAAACAGCCGGTCGGCAACAAAGCGAGTAAACAACAACTGCACCAGTGACGTCAGCAGCAGAGATCCGGCGACGAGCCAGGTGACAGATACTAGAAACGCTGTCACATGCGTGGTGTTGGAAGGGTTTGCTGCCGCAGATAAGATGCCCAGCGCCATGACCGCCAGAATGGACAGCACCCATGGGCCTGAGCTGATCAATCCCGCATAGCCATAAGCACGCAACAGGCTGAAATAGCTATCCTGACGTAGCAACCGCCGCAGTTCAAAACCAATGCCGGCCATCTATATGATCTCCCAACGCCAAGGGGTTAACGTGCGGCTAATGTTGATAGTGGGCAGCCTGCGGGTGCCGATGAATCGCTGGCGGCTAAAGAGGGCTGCATGACATCTTTATACAGTTGCTGATAACGCTCCATCATTAAAATGTCGGTGTACTGGGCCTCAACGCGGGCAATACCTGTGGCGCGTGCGCTGTGCCATGCCGCCGGGTTGGCAAGCAGATAATGCATGGCACTGGCCGTCGCCATGGGGTTGGCGATTGGTACGATTTCTCCTGCCGCCTGGTGAATATCCTGATTGCCCATGACCAGTTCGCGGCAGGCACCGACATCGCTGCACACCACGGGTACGCCAGCTGCCAGGGCTTCAAGCACCACCAGCGGCTGCGCTTCGCTAATTGAGGTCAGCACCACCAAGCGCACCTGGGCGAGAATGTCTTCGGTGCGCTGAAAGCCCAGAAATCTGACGTTCTTTTCCACACCGAGTTGTGCCACCAGGTCGCGGCACTCCTGAGCATAGATCGGGTCCTCGCTATCCGGACCCACGATCCAACCCTCGGCGTCAGGCAATTGGCTGACCAACTGGCGCATAGCGCGGATGAACGTCTTGATATCCTTGATCGGCGTGACGCGACCCAGTAACGCCACAATCGGGGCCTGGTTATCCGCGGTGGCATCGCGCAATGGTGCAAAACGCTCAATGTGAATGCCGTTGGGGATCAGTCGGGTACGTGCTTCAGATGCCCCATCCTGCAATTGACGCAAACGGTTGCCTTCATGGAGCGTGGTGATTTGCGCGGCACTGGCGTAGGCCATTCGGCCAAGCCCCTGGAAAAAACGGATCCACATCTGGCGAATATAGCCGGTATCGATCTGAAAGCCGTGGGACAGCGCATCGCGTGATGTTTTAATCCATTTGGCTTCAAGCAGGTCAATTTGACGCTCTTTGGTATAGATACCGTGCTCGGTGATCACTAATGGCCGCTGGTGAATATGGTGCGCCAGCGCGCCTAAAAAACCCGCATAGCCGGTCGAGATGGCGTGCAGGCAGCGGCTTTTTGGCAAGTCATTGGCAATTTTCGCCAGCATGAAGAGCGGCGCATGAATATTGCGCACTGACCAAAAGTAATCAATGAACGAAGGTTCTGTGGCATGTTCAAGGTAGTGATCGACGATGTATTGCCAGGCTTCCTGACTGTGGAGAAAGTCTTCCTGGTTTAAGCCTCCGCGCTGGCCGATCATCCGGGCAACGTCGCACAGCGCTCGCTGCTGGTCACTGGCCGCTGGTTGACGCAACGTTTCGTGAAGTTCGCGGACCTTGGCAAAGGTGCTGGCGCGCCCCCGGCTGGCTTTGACGGCGATATGTGCGGGTAAAGCCTCCATTAAGTAGTGGCACTCTAAATGCACCACATTTGCGGGGCGTTCAAACAAGATGCCGTCGTAATGGTCGCGGCTTCCACCCAGAAAAACCAGTGCAAAACGAAGCTGGGGCAGGCCACGGATCAGCTGGTCCACCCAGGCACTTACCCCTCCCCGCACCATGGGATAGGTACCTTCCAGCAGCAAGGTGACATCCGCGGGGGCGTCGCGCTGCTCAAGTCTCGGCCAACTCATCGCCAATACTCCGCTATAGGGCGTAACACCGGGTGCCGCTGGGCCGTAGCGCTCAGTCGTGACAATTGGTCACGCAGCATAGGGTAGTGATGGGTTTGAAAGGCCTGTTCGGCGCGATACGGCGCGAGATCGTCGTCATGCATGCCGAGCAATTCACATTGGCGAAAGGCGGCTTCAGCACTTTGATAATCTTTCAAAGCGAGACATATACGGCCGCGCAATAGCTGCCGGTCAGCGCGATTGGCATGGCCAATTGCCTGATTAATGTAGTCAAGAGCGCGGGCTGAATAGAACCCTGCCGTACTGCCTTGAGCGAGCGTCAGATAGTCATATTCCCAGTGGAGAACGGCCAACGCTTCGGCGTAATGCCCACGTGGGTCACCATCGCGCTCACGTTGCTGGACAAGCTGCTGGATACGCTCGTCTACCTCGCGTTCGATGCCGCTGAGCATCGAATAGGCCAGCAGCCTTACGTCATCGGTCGGATCAGCCAAGCCTATACGAAGCAGGTTTACCGCCTGACGCCGAGGCAGATGGCGACAGGCCAGAATGGCTTCCTGGCGTAGCGCTAGGCTATCGGAATAACTCAGTACACTGGCCAAGCCTTCGCGCATGGCCGTGGTGTCAGGGCTGGGCGGCGAGAGCGGTTGGTAGGGCAGAGGGGGGAAATCCAACGCCTGCCAGGGCACGTCTCGTTTGGGGGCGGCGCGATACAGTGCGGGTACCACGGCTAGTGATAAACCCAGTAAGCCAATACCTGGCAACAAAAAAAACAGTAAAAACAGCAGAAGAATGCACCCCAAGGCGGGCTGTTGGTAGTCGGCAGGCAATAGTTGTCGGATACCTTCCGCCATCAGTAGTGCCCCAGCCCCATGGAGCAAAATGATGTGTAGCGAAGGTGCCGCTGCCGTGGCCCACCATAAAGACACGGCCCAGGCGTCAGCCCCAAGGCCGACGACCAGCCAGGGTAAGCCGGCTGCCAAACGTCTTGCAGGACTATGCATGAGCATGGCTAACCTCGGGGCGAGACTTGGCCAAGAGCAGTTTTTTGGCCGACCGACGACCGTCAATCACCTGGCAGCTGATAACAATGTGTTGGCAGGCTTCACCGATACCCGGCTGTGCGGCCATTGTTTCTTTTAACCGCTCGGCATAAATCGTAAAGGCGCCCTGCTTGGTTAGCGGCAGCAGCACGTAGAGTCGCTGCGAATGGTCACTTTTTTGAGTGACCCAGCTACGGTCGAGGCCGCGTTGCTCGCTGACAATACTATCGATGGCGGAGGTTATCTGGATATCGCTGAGCTGGGCTGAGAAATCAATGGCGATTAGCAGTGAGGTCAGTTGATGGTCGCGGGCGTGTCGAACCCATTGGGCGACGAGGGCGCGATGGTCAGTGCTTTCTCCCTGCAGTGTGTGTTGGGCCTGTTGCAACAGATCACCCAACTGGGCTCCCAATACGGCCAGCAGGTGTAAGTGGCCACGATGAAAATCGATGAAGGGCATGGCGGTGATCGCCACGACAGCGTAGATACGTTGCTCGATATCAATGAGCGGTACGACGGCAAGCAGCGGTGCGGCATCAATGTTAATACCCTGATCCATGGCGCTTTTCAGGCAGATCATGCGGCGCTGTTCAAGACAGGCTAACAGCATTGGGTCATGCCATGAGAGAGCTATCTCGCCGCCGAACCAGATGGCAGACTGTGGCTGTAATTGCTGTTGGCGACTCACGGGTATCAACGCTGCCTGTTGGACCCGGGCATGTAGCGCCAGGAAACTCAGCAGTTCGCTGCCGTGTTGCCTGAGCATATCGCCTCCAGGCGTCAGCGCCCGATATTTTGCTTCCAAGGCTTTCAGGGCATCGCGCAGAGTGAAGGGATTGGCCGCCAGGCGTTCTGCCAGTTGGTCGTGGGAAACGCGCAGTAGCTGATAGTGGCGGATAAATTCCTCCAGTCGCATCGACTGCGCGCGGTGGACAACCGTCATTTGCTGTAAACGCCGGCGCCAGGTATCGGCCATTTCACCTGCCACCATGCCTACCAATATCAGCGCGATGGCAACCGGCAGACGCTGTGACGCGTCGCTGAGCAGATCACCGTGGTACCACCAACCCTCGAAACCCATCAGCATGACGCTAACCAAACCACTACTGAAACCCAGCGCGAAGCCGTATCGCATGCCCACCAGCAAGGGGGCGATTGCCAATAACCAGGTTAAGCCACTGCCCAGTAGCAGGGGGTCATCGGGGTTGATCAGCCAGCCGATAACTGGAAACGCGAGGGTGATCGCGCAGGCCTCTAGCAGGCGTAAACCACGGGAGGGCAGGGTCGGCTGAAGTTCATCAATAGATGGGGTCATGTTGGCCTCACTGCTGTACCGGCAGGGTGTCGACGAGATCCGCCATCAGTTTCTGCGCCACGCCGCTGGTGGTACTGAAGCCCCAACCCGTGCGTGCGCCGCTGGCGCTCCATAAAATAGTCCCGGTGTTAACATCGACTACGCGCAAACTAATGCCGATAGCGGGCTCGCCATCCAAACCGGCTTTGTATTGCCACTCATCTACCGACCCCGTCACCCCATAGCGCACTCCTTGCTGCTGAGCCCAATCCAGCGACGCCTGGTAGTCCTGCTCACTGGGCAGCGCCAAGAAGTTTTGCTGGGTCGGACGAGGTGCCTGGCTCAGGGAGCTAATGCCTCGCTGATGCAAAAGCGTTATCAGGCTGGCCTCGGCCTTTTGCCCTGCCAGCGGCGTTTCAGAATGGTTGGCAAGCGGCAGTAATGCCCATTGCGCCTGGCGGCTTAGCGGCTCTGTTCGGTGAACGTCCGTGACCGCGCAGCCACTGAGTAATATCACGCCAACAACCAGCGCAAGTTGTGCTAAATGTCGAATACGCATCGCTGTATCTCCAGGGCGCCAGCTTGGCGCCTCAAACAGTGGTCAGGGTAACGGCGTTGCCGTTTTGTCGCCCGTGGCATGGTCAGTGCCCCAGGAAGTATTGATACGTCAGTGAAACGCCAAGGTTGGTGTCGCCATCATTCCCCGTTCCCTGGTCAGCCTCGATGCTCAGGCTGAGTGAATCGTTGCCGAAAAGTCGGCTACCCAAGGCAAAACGGGCGTTAAGGCCGATATCTTTTTCGGGTAACTGATAGCCCGCTTCCAAGGCCACCTCGAAACTCGGCGAAGCCTGCAAAGGTGAAATGCTGGTCGGGTCCCCGCGTCGCAGTGCAACGCCGACCCCGACAAAGCTCGATTGATCGGAGAGCAAGTCATCAGCTTGAAAATTGGCGGGTAGCCGCTGGCGGATATCATCAGGCAGCCGATCGATGGAATAGTCGGCATGATTGGCCAACAAGCTGAGATCCAGCTGGCGCGTGGCCCCTTTCAGCAACGCATGGCGCAGTTCGGCGTCCACCCGATAGCCATCGCCCAATGTATGCCGGGTTTCGCGGCTGCGTAGATTCACGTGGCTAGCGTCCAGCTTCAGGGTGTCTCGGGCGGTAGGGGTCCATTCCAGTCGCGCACCGACCTGGTCTTCGACGGCTAGCAGCCGCAGGGAGTCGTTGATATCAGACACGTGGCTTATTTCGCCGTATAGTGTGCCGGCCAGGCGTGAGGTGGCCTGCCAGCGTTGGGATACGCCACCGTAAATCCGGTTATGACGGTCAGTGTTTAGCTGGCCCAGCGATAGCTCGGTATCAAGGCGCGGGCCGTTCCTGCCCAGCGTCAGTTCAGCGGCTTGTTCATCGCGAATGCCTTGGCTATCGACAGTGTCATCCTGGCTGTCTAGACGACGCTGCACCAGTTCAAGCTGGCCCCATAGGCGCTCTCCGCTCCGCTGATACAACACGCCTTGTGAGGCGATATCCAGGTCGCCCAAGCGTCGATATTCAGCGGAAGTGGCCAGTCGGTGAGGCATGTCGGCGGCTAATTCGACGACATCCCGACGTCGGTCCATCCCGGAGGCGGTGAGCTGTTCGGCGAGCGTCCAGGCTGCTTGTCGACGGTCAAGCTGGCGCATGATCGCTAAGCGGTCGGTGGCAGATAGTGCGCGACCCGCATCGCTATCCGGCAACTGTTTCAGCGTGTCGCGATCGTTCTTCTCCAAGGCCACGGCCAGTGTTTGCCAGGCGGGGCTGACATACCCTTGTGACTGCGCGCGGAGCAATAGATAGCGGGCGTGAATGGGCTGCTGCATGACCATGTGTGCACCGAACAGCCACTCACTATCACTGAGCTTGGGGGGTGTATCCGCAAAGGCATTTGTCACGACCTGGTGGTACCAGCCGCGCACGCTGTCAGGGCCATTCTGATCGGCTACCAGTGCCATGGCCTGGGTGTGATCACGACGTTGCGCTTCGTTCATAGGCGCCGTTAGCGATGAGCTGAACGTTGGGGAAAGCTCTTCGAAGGCGGCTAAGCGCATGTTAAATGCTAGCGCTTCTTCACCGCGCTGACTGAGGGCGTCGGCGTGATAGAGTTGCTGCCATGCATCCAGTACGCCCGCGTCACTGGCCAAGCCATACCAGACAAGCGCTTGATCAAGATTGCCTAAAAAACGTTGGGCGTCGGCCATGGCGCTCATCATGCCGGGGGTTTGAGCGGCCTGCTCCTGCCACTCTGTGAGGCGCTCTCGCAATATCGCTTCATTGCCTGAAGCGATGAGCGCGTAGAGCATGCCGGCGCGCAGGCTTGGGTCCTGAGGTGAGCGTTCCAACGCCCGTTGGTAAGCGTCGACCGATTCGTCAGGTTCTTGCTGAAGCAGTGCCTGCTGGGCCACCACGGCCCAATAATCCGACGATTGCTCGAATGTGTCAGGGGCCTGTTCCGCCATGGCAAGCAGCGCCTGGGACAAGGCCGGATTGCGGTCGCGCTGAGCCAGATAGAACATTTGGATCAGGGCATCGCCATCGCGCGCCTGTGACCAGCGGTGCTCGGTTACCCGCATGGCAAGGTCGAGGTTGTCGTTATCGCCAGCCATTTGGATGAGCCTAGAGGCGCCTTCGGCGTCCAGGGCATCCTGCTCAAAAAGGGCACGATAGGCGGCCAAACTGGCTAGGCGATCGCCCAACTGCCAGGCAAGCTCGGCGCGTTGCTTGTCATTGTTGGTGCCTGAGCTAATGCCGTTTGTGGGCGGGCCTAATAGTTGCAGGGCACTGTCCAGCTGCCAGTTTTGATTCATCAACTGGTGCTGGGCCTGGATAAAATCAGGCTGCGACCCGTAGCGGGCACTGAGGGCTGCCCAACTGTCAGCCGCTTCATCCAGGCGTCCGGTCTGTTCAAGCCAGGTGGCCAGGCGAACGCCTAACGCTTGATCGTGAATGCCGGCCGCCTGCCAAGCTTGAATCTGCGCAATCGCGGCGTCGGGGTCACCCAATTCTTCAAGCAGGTCGGCCCATAAGCGGCGGTCTTCAAGCGTCAGCTGGCCTTGGCTTTCCAGGCGGCTCAGGGCGCCTATGGCCGCAGACCGCTCTCGGACACTAAGTGCCAACGAAATGACCCAGCGATTATGGCGTTCCTCGCCGGTTTGGCGAGCAAGTTGCTCAGCATTTTGCAGTGCGCGAGCGGCATCGCCGGACCACTGCAGGGTTTGGGTCAGTTGCTCCAGGTAAGCGTCATTGTCGGGGGCTTGGCGGCGCAGCTGATTGAGTGCTTCCAGAGCGCTGGCTAATTCGTTGAGGCCCAGCGCGATGCTCACATGGCGTTCCAGGTTTGCAATGTCCGGTTGTTGTTCAATCAACCGCTGCGACCAGCCAAGTGCCTGCTGAGGCTGGTTGTGGGCAAGTGCGAGGCGAATACCCAGGTCGAGCAGTTCGCGGTCGTTGGGAAACGCGGCGAGGTATTCGCGGGCATATTCGACACCATCACCCCGCTGGCTCTGTTGGGCAGCGCGCAAGGCCTCCAGCGCCGCTGCCCGACGCGGTGATTCGGCGCTATCCTCGCCTTGGGCGTGCGCTGGGGCAATCAGCCAGGAAAGCCAGCCCAGAGTCACCCTGGGGGTTTCCGCGACCCGATAAGCGCGGTGCCATGCGGCGGCCGAGCGCTCGGGATAGCCGGCACGTAGCCACCAATAACCGGCCAGTGACAGCCAATGATACTGACGGTCAATTTGCTGATCAGCGAGACGCTCGTAAATCGTGGCAGCCTGTGAGGGATGCTCGATGGCGAGCCAATAGTCCGCCATGCGCTCCAGATACTCTGCAGGCAGGCGGGTGTTGGTTTGAAACGTCTGGAGAAGCGCCTGAAACTGCTGAATGGCTTGCTTACGGCCTGGCTGTTCTGGCGTGATCGCCGCAAGCAATTGCCACTCAATGGATAGCCGTAACCATTGAATCGCCATGTCGTCGGCGTCTTGCAGTGGCATCAGGATGGAACGGGCAAGCGGCGCGTCGCCCACTTGGAGCAGTTTGCTTGCCAGGTTGACGCGCAGCTCAACGTTATCAGGGTTGGCATTGAGCAGCGCCTGGGAGTAGAGCAGTGAAATACGACTCGGCATGCTGTCGCTGCTTTCAAGTGTCAGCAGGTGGTGGGCAGGAAACAGCAGCACCAGCATAAGTGCAATGGCCAATGCCATCAGGCGCAGCGTCAACGGGCGGATCAATCGCCGTTGGCGCAGCACGGTGGTCGCTTTGGGGTTAGCGCGTTGCACAACGCACCTCGATACGCTCAGCATCAGCGCGGTTAAAGGCTAGCTGGATGACGTTCTCGCGCTGATCAATGCGCGCCCCAGGCGCCGAGACTTGGCAGTTTTGCACGGCGGCAAGTTCAACCTTCAAGGGCACTTTTTCGGAGGCAAGGCCAAAGCTGAGCTGCCCGGGCGAGCTTGCGTGCCAATCAGTGATACGCCCGTTGGCATAGCGGAGGTGGGGTTTTTGCGGTTGACTAGTCGTTGTGTAGAGCGTGGCACTTCCGTCGCCCGAGAGTGCGATATAGCGACCGGCAGAAATGTCGCGAACGCCTGCAATACCGTCAGAGCGCTCAAGGTCAGGCCAGCCCAGGTCCGTGGGTAGCCGTAGGGTGCGCATGTGGTTAGCCCCTTTGATCTGCCAGCCGCCGTCCAATCGCCTCGCGATACCGGTGTGGTACCACTGGGTAGCAACGTCGCTCCAGGCGCTTGTGTAAAGCGGCAATGTCTCCTGGGTGAGTACATACTCATATACTTGGTGGAGTGCACGTAGTGCCCCAGGGCTTGCAGCAGAGTAAAAGTGATAGTAGATATCGATGGGCTTCAAACGCCGGGGCAGGTCGGTCAACTGATAGGTCTCGATTGCCCGTCGGTAGCCCCATAGTGGGCCTAACATGTTGTTGGTATACACATTCTCATTGATCTGTGGAGCGTAAACCTGAAGGTAGCGGCCCAGCGGGCGCAACATGGGGGATACCTTGGTCATGGTCGGGTTGCTTTGGGTTACGCTTGTGTTGCCACCATTAATGTTGCGCAGCCCCAGTTCATCGGCAATCGCCAAGGCTTTTTCAGGCGGCAGGGCATTACCTGTCCACAGAACGACTTTGACCGGTTTATCCGCGGGTGCCAGCTCACGGTTGATATAGTCGCTCGACCCCTCGATTTCGCGTCGTAGTGAGAAGCGGTAGCCGGGAATCGGCAGGTTGTAATTGAAATTGGCAAGGGTCTGGCCTTGGCCGGACAGGTCGTTCTCCTGGAGGCTTTCCCACTCGAAAGGATGGCTAAAGGTGTGCGTTGCCACCTCGACCCAGGGCAGGCTGAAAATACGTCGCGCTAGCGGTTCTAACGTCGCACGAAGCCCGGGGTAGAGGCCCTCAGGGCCAATTTCCCCTTCGATGATTGACACCGTAGTCGGCACTTGGTAGCGCCTTAAAATGTCGGATAGCATCAGCTCGCCGGTGAAGGGCGTGCCGGGCATGTCGGCGCGGCTAACGAAGGCATCACCGTCAATCTGGGTCATCCAGTAGCGGGCGCCATTTTCGGTGGTGGCGTCGGGAATCGGCATTTCGGGTAGTGCCAGAGCGCGCTGTAAAAACTTGAAGGGGTCAAGGTTCCAGCGAAATTGCGTTTCACTTGCCTGCTCGAAAATCCACGGGTAGCTTGCAAGGCCGCCCCATGGTCCGGTGAGAATTGGTGAAAAGCGTCGTTGCCGGTCATCGCTCAGCGTAAGATGCGAGGTGATGGCGCTGTCGAGTATCTGGTAGCTGGTTTGCGGCGCGGGAGAAGGGTGAGGAAATCCCTCGAAATCGACCAGGTCATCATGTTCCAGCGGTGTTAACGAAGAAGCCGCCAGACCGCTGACTTCACGTACCCCCATCAAACTGCCCAGCGAACCCGTTAGGGGTACGCCTGGGTCACCGACGATGACCGCACGCAGGCCATTTTCCATTTGGTGCTGCAGCCAGGGAGCATAGTGCGGGGCATCCATTAGCGACTCATTAAACCATGTGACCACGCCGGCGTAGCGGCCATGCAAGATGTCGCTGGGTAACGGCTCGTTGACATCGCGATACTCGGCACCGTAGCCAAGATACTCAAGGGGCATGGCCAGATAACGGTGGGCGTTGGTATACGCTAACTCGCCAGCTTCCGTTTTGGCTTTATCAAACAAGATCAACACGCGTCGCGGCATGGCCTCGATCAGCCCGACGCCCATCTGATTGAGATGCGGCACACTGACCCAGGGAATAAATCCTTCGGCGTGAATGCGTTCGGCGGTAGCACGCGCTAACGAACGGTTATTGGCGGGGACGTAATCGATGGCAATGGCGGGTAATTGATACGCATCTTTTACCTTCGAAAGTTGAGCATACAGCCACTCCTGGTCATCGGCAGGCACCTCGCCGTAGACCTTGGTGCTGGGGTTCCAGCCGCGATAAAGTGATTCTGCTGCTACCCCATCCACATCGTGGTGAACGCGGTCGAGGATTTCAAAGCCGCGGTTCAGTACCAGTCGCATATCCGGAAACTGGCGCTTGATCCGGGTAATGATGTCTACCAGTGCATCTTGCTGGCGCCCGGCGGCGTCTCCATCGGGGGCGAAGAGACGATAGCTATCCAAGGTGTCGAGAAACAGTCCCCGGTAGCCCGCCTCCCATAAAGGCCGCACGTGCTCCTCGATTAACCACTGTTGCCATTCTGGGGCGGTCAGGTCGGCAACCTGGCTATTCCAGGCATCGTTGCGGGTGACAAATGCGTGTTCAGCAATCGGTGTATTAGTCTCCCGCCATGCATCAAGCTCGCCAATGCTTACATAGGCAAAAAGCTGACCCCCATGCTGGTTGAGTCGCCGCGCCTGCTCTTGATCAATATTTGCCGCCTCGACAACAATCCAGTCGAACTGCGAGAGCAACTCCGTAGGGGCGTCATTACCGTAATAAAAAGCAACGCTGGGCTGGTCGGACGCGGGAGCCGCCTGTACCAGAGCACTGATGACCATACTCAGCGCCAATAACCAGCCACGGAAAATAAAGTTAGCCACAGCATCACCTTTAATCGGGATTGACCATTCACACAACGCGCTTATCAAGCATTCGCTGTTAGCGGGTAGCCCGTCTCGTTGGCTATCGTTTGGCGGTACTCCTGAACGAGTTCGCTCAGGCCTTCGCTCAGCGTCCATTGCGGGGTCAGCGATAGCCATTCGGCCAGCCGCTGAGTGTCCCCGTAAGAATGTTGAATATCTTCTGCCTTGGCGGGTAGATGCTGGGTAGGTAATGAGCATCCGGTGAATTGGTTCAGAAGATCGATAAGCTCGAGCAGATTAATCCGCTGACCAGTCGCTACGTTGCAAATGCCACATTGCTCGCTGAACAGCGCGGCAAGGTTGGCGCGGGCCACATCGCCGACATAGATAAAATCGCGTGATTGCTGACCATCGCCAAAGACGATGGGTGCTTGATCAGCAAGCAGTCTGTCGATAAAGCGTGCCACAACCCCGGCATAGGGTGATTGCGGATCTTGGCGTGGGCCATAAACATTAAAGTACCTCAGCCCCAGGCTGGGTAAACCGTGCAAACTGTTTAAAAGGGTCGCGTAGCGTTCATCCACCCATTTTTCCAGCCCATAAGGTGACAATGGTTGCAAACATGACGCTTCGGTTAGCGGCAGCTGTGCTGGCGCTCCGTATACGGCCGCTGACGATGCATAAACAAGCTTGGTAACCTTTGCCTGGGCCGCCGCTTGCATCACGTTAAGCGCCCCTAGGATGTTATGTGTGGCAGAGTCGTAAGGGTCCTCGACCGAGCGTGGAACGGATACCTGAGCGGCTAAATGCAGGCAGTGAGTGACCCCTTGCATCGCTGAGAAGACATCGTCTTGGGACCGGATATCACCGCGCACCACGTCGAGTTGTTCGTGTGTAGGAAGATTGACCCGGCGGCCAGTTGAAAAATTATCGAGTACGCGTACCGAGTAGCCGTATGCCAGAAGCAAATCAACCGTATGCGAGCCAATAAAGCCAGCCCCACCCGTTACCAAGACGCATTGATCATTGTGATCCATCATGGCATTCCCCTTCCCCTTATTGGCTGATAACACCTTTGCCGCAAGGTGTTAGCCAGCGCTTATTTTTGAAACATTTTGTATCTTTATGTTTAATTATAATTACAATTATATGCAATAGTCGGGCGAGTGAATTTGCTCACTTTCAAAGCATGCTTTTACTCATACTCTTGGCCCGGGTGGCGAGGTGGCGAGGTGGGAAGGGGGCAGTGAGTCATTTTTGTCCCATAAAACAAAGGCCAGCGTAAAAGCTGGCCTGAGAAAAGTGAAAGCTGACGAGTCTTTAGCGTAGCGCTATCCGCTCAACGCCCTCCGGGTTGCCCAATAGCAGGATGTCGGCTCCCCGGGCGGCAAATAAGCCGTTGGTGACCACGCCCACGATGGCGTTAAGTGTGGCTTCCATGGCGACTGGGTCGTCGATCATGAACTCATAGCAGTCGATAATCTGGTTGCCGTTGTCGGTGACCACGCCTTGCCGGTATACCGGTTCGGCACCCAGAGTGACGAGCTGGCGCGCAACGTAGGAGCGGGCCATGGGAATGACTTCCACCGGTAACGGAAAGTGACCAAGCTGGCTGACATATTTGGATTGGTCGGCAATGCAAATGAAACGCTCGGCGCAGGCCGCCACGATTTTTTCCCGGGTGAGTGCGGCCCCGCCGCCTTTGATCATCTGTAAGTGAGCGTTCACTTCGTCAGCGCCATCGATATAAAAGGGCAAAGTACCAACGCTATTGAGTTCGAACACCTCGATGCCCAATGCTTCCAGGCGTTTGGCACTGGCCTCAGAGCTTGCCACCGCCCCCTTGAACTGATCACGTAGCGGCTTTAAGCGGTCGATAAACAGGTTGGCTGTCGAGCCGGTGCCGATGCCCAGCACGGTGTCTTTTTCCAGCCAGGGTTCAATTTCACTGATCGCTTTATCGGCGACGGCGGCCTTGAGTTCGTCTTGGGTCATGGTATGCCTTTTCGCTGGGAAGGTTGGGCTCATTGCCCATTATAACGGCGTAAACGCGGTCTGCCGATCAAAACGCCGCTGGACGGCGAACGGCGTAATCTGCTACCAATAGAGGCTTTCCCCGTGCCCGTCAGGGTTATGTTCTTTCTTGGAATTTTCCGCATGCTTGAAGCTACCGTCAAAAAGATTCTCCAGGCCCACGTTTACGAAGCCGCTTGTGAAACGCCCATTTCGCCCGCCCCCTTTTTGTCGCGTCGTTTCAATAACCAGATTTTAATCAAGCGCGAAGACCTGCAGCCGGTTTTCTCGTTCAAGATTCGCGGGGCCTACAACAAAATGGCCCAGCTCAGCGAAGAACAGAAAGCCAAAGGCGTGATTGCCGCCTCGGCGGGTAACCATGCCCAGGGGCTTGCCATGGCCGCCAAATTGATGGGCGTCAAAGCGGTGATCGTGATGCCGCGGATTACCCCCGAGATCAAAGTGCAGGCGGTACGCGCTCGGGGCGCCAAGGTTATCCTCAAGGGAGATGCCTTTGCTGCCGCCGCCGAGCACGCCCAGGAACTGATCAAGGAGCACGGCTATACCTATATTCCGCCCTTCGATGATATTGACGTTGTCGCCGGCCAGGGCACTATCGCGGTGGAAATTCTGCGCCAGCAGGCGGGGCGTCTCGACGCTATCTTCGTGCCGGTGGGTGGTGGCGGCCTGATTGCCGGGATTGCTGCTTACGTTAAATACCTGCGTCCGGACATCAAGGTGATAGGTGTTGAATCCGAGGACAGTGCCTGCCTGAAAGCGGCACTAGAAGCCGGTGAGCGGGTGGTGCTGGACCAAGTGGGTGTTTTTGCCGAAGGTGTCGCCGTGGCGCAGATTGGCGAAGTGCCCTTCTCGCTGGTGAAAGATATTATCGACGATGTGATTACTGTCACCGCTGATGAAATGTGCGCTGCTGTCAAAGATATCTTTGAAGATACTCGTGCCGTCGCGGAAACCTCGGGCGCGCTGTCGCTGGCGGGGCTGAAAAAGTATGTCCAGCAAACCGGCGCAGAAGGTGAAACCCTGCTGTGCATCAATTCCGGCGCCAACACCAACTTTGACCGTCTACAGCATATTGCCGAGCGGACCGAGCTTGGCGAGCAGCGGGAGGCGATTCTGGCGGTGACGATTGCCGAAAAGCCAGGCAGCTTTAAAAAGTTCTGCCGCACGCTTGGCAAGCGCATGGTGACGGAATTTAGCTACCGCTATGCGGATAACAGCGAGGCGCATATTTTTGTCGGGGTACAGGTCAAACCTGGCGGTGAGGATCGCCAGTCAGTTATCGACAAGCTTCAGGAGGCGGGTTATCAGGTCGAGGACCTGACCGACAACGAGCTTGCGAAATTGCACATTCGCCACTTGAGCGGCGGGCGCCCCAGCGAGCATTTTGAAGAAGAACTGTATCGTTTTGAATTTCCTGAGCGGCCGGGGGCGCTAATGAACTTTCTCACCCAACTGCCCCATGATTGGAATATCTCGCTGTTTCATTATCGGAACCATGGTGCCGCTTATGGCCGTGTCCTGGTGGGCATGCAGGTACCTAACGGTGACCGCTCGCATGTTGCCGAGCATCTGGACGCGATTGGCTACCGCTATTGGCGGGAAAGCGATAACCCCGCCTACCGGCTGTTCATGGCTTGATCTTGCGCCGCCATATTTGTGAGCGGTTACTCACAGCGCAGGCCAGCGTGAGTCAGTTTGTTAAGAAACAGTGTGCGTTTATTTTTTAATGTCATATTGCTGTTTTAGCCGTTGTCAACGATAGCCTATTGGCCCTATAGTCACAGTCGATATTAATGAAAAGCGTCATCAGGGCAGTATTAGGCTGCTCATTAACGACAGGTAAGCAGGGTGACGCCTTAAAGTTGACAACATTTAAGGGGCTGGAGAAGCAATATGCGGCGTAAGAAACCCGATATGGTACTCACACTGATGATTGTGTTTGCGCTCGGGGTATTGGCTACCGGCTACGCGCAGGCGCTTTCGGGGAGTTAAGCTGTAGCGCTGGGTATCAAAGCGTCACCGGCTCAATGGGCTGGCCTTACGGGCCAGCCCATTTTGTTAGGTAGCCTATGAAATAGACCCAGGGCGAACAATATGTTGGTCACTCACCACGGCGTTTAACGGTATGTCCCAGGGCTCGACGGGTAAGGTGTCTACCTGCTGGCAGGCGTGGGCCACGCCCAGCAGCGTAGGTTTGGGACCCGGACGGCGCATGAAGGCAAGACTGCGATCGTAAAAGCCGCCGCCCATGCCCATGCGGTTGGCCTGGGCGTCAAAACCGACCAACGGTACGATCACTGTATCCAACGCCCACGCCGGCAAACGACGCTGGCGTTTAGCCGCAAAACGGGTATCCGGCTCGGCAATGCCGAAGCGGTTTTTGATCATCGGCGTGTTGGCATGGTAGGCGACAAACCAGAGCGTATTGGCGCTGAAAGGCCGCAAGACAGGTAAATAAACCGAAACCCCTCGTCGGCGCAGCCAGGGAAGTAGCGGGGTCGGGTCGATTTCACCCATGACGGGTAGGTAAAGACTGATACGTCTTGCGCGGCGAATTTCGGGAAGGCGCTTAAGCTGCTGGCAAAGGCGGTGAGCCGCATCGCGTTGTGCTTGAGGCGAGAGCGATTGACGTCGCCGGCGTAGTTCACGGCGCAACGCGCGTTTATCTTCAGCGCTGTGGAGGCTGTTCATCATTAGTGTTCCCCAGAGTGCCGCTGTCGTTCTGGCCCTGAACCTACTGGTTCAGGTGGGTGGCCGCAGCCAAGCCGTCAGGCTTTCCGACGCACGGACATGCACACGGGCCTGGCTAGCATTTGGCCCCCTAGGTATTACGCATAGGCTCGAGGGACTGTAACGACTGGCGCACACCCCAGAGAACGTCATTATCCTAACAGAGCGGGGGCCAATGCCAAAGGCATGCGTTAAACGGTCTTTACGGCTTGCGAGTTTGTGACAAGGCGTGCTCAAGCCGCTCGTTAAGCCGGTTCAGGCTGGCTTCTCCGGCGCGATGTTCATCCATGGCCTCAAGCAGTTCGTGGGTAATGTTGAGTGCCGCCATGATCGCGATACGTTCGCTTCCCAGCAGGCTGCTTTGGGCCTGAATCCCTTGCATGGCGCGGTCCAGGTAGCGGGCGGCCCGTTCCAGTTGGGCTTCTTCACCGGGGTCGCAGGCAATCACGTAATCACGCCCTAACAGGCTGATTTCGGTAGTAGGCCGTTTAGTGTTACTCATGACAGGCTCCGGCACGGGTCAAAGGGATGCCCAATGCGTTAACATCACTGCATAGGAAGGACGATGTCGCTCACTATAAGAGAGCCGCTTGCACGGGGTCAACGCGCAAGCCTGAGCGACCCTAAACCCATTAACGAGTGAAGATGATGTCGCTAATAGACGAACGCCAGGATTTCTCGGATATCGCCGATGTTTTTTTGTTGCACGGGAGCATGCAGTCGCCTGCCTTTCTGGATGGTCGGTTATGCGCGCTGCTCGCGCTGCGCGATATGGATGCCCAGACTTGGCTGGAAGAGGTCTGCTTAAGCTTGGGCGTGGATCAACCACGCGACCCGGCGAGTGCCGAACGTCTGTTGGGCTGGCGACGGCAAACCCTGGAGGCGCTAAGCGCCAGTGATATGAACTATGCGCCCCTGCTGCCAGATGAGCTGTTCAGCCTGGCTGAGCAGGCCCAGGGCCTGAAGG
Source organism: Halomonas sp. SH5A2 (assembly GCF_014263395.1). GTDB lineage: Bacteria > Pseudomonadota > Gammaproteobacteria > Pseudomonadales > Halomonadaceae > Vreelandella. Next base: position 46,100 of record NZ_CP058321.1, read on the forward strand.
AATGGACGCTAGGCTTTATCGAGGTAGTCGATGAGGTGACTGACAATGAGCTACGTGAGCGGTGGTCGCAAGCGTTACGCGAGGCGGTAAGTGACCTGGAAGGATTAGGCCGAATCGATACTGATATCGACGATAGCCCTGAAAACGAAAACGATCTATTTGCCTTGACCGAGCATGCCCGCATGGCCGCCATGCTGCTGTATACCGAGCAGCACCCTGGCCAACCGCAGGTCGAGCAAACCGATACCCCCGTTCATTAATCTGTTTTGGGAAAACGCTATGTTGCCTGATGTACTGCCTCGCCCTCCGGCTATCTCGTTGGCGGAATACCACCAGCGGCGCGAGACCCTCATGGCCCAACTACCGCCGAATGCCGCCGTTATTGTGCCCGGCGCGTCGTTGGTAACGCGTTCTCATGACAGTGAGTATGCGTTCCGGCAAAGCAGCGATTTCTACTACCTGACCGGCATTAGCGAGCCGGATGCCCTGTTGGTTCTGTTACCCGAGCGCGAGGCAGGGCAAAGCGTGGTGTTCTGCCAGGACCGTGACCCCACCATGGAAGCTTGGACCGGGCGGCGGTTGGGCGCTCAGGGGGTCGTGACAGCGTATGGCATCGACCAGGCGTTCGAGAACGCCGAGCGCGAGACAAAGTTGCTCGAACTGTTGGCGGGTCGTGAGTGGCTCTATTTACCGCTTGATCAGGACGACGCTCTCGACATTGCCGGAGATGCCCTGTCCCAGGCCAAGGCGGGCCAACGTCGCGGTCATCCCATGCTGAAAGGCTGGATGGATATTAGTTCGCTGATACATGCCATGCGTCAGATCAAGAGCGAGACAGAAATCGCCCTGTTAAGGCACGCTGCGGCAATCTCGGCCCGTGCGCATGTGCGTGCCATGCGGGTGGCGCGCCCTGGGTTGAGCGAGTACCAGCTTCAGGCTGAGCTGGAGCATGAGTTTGTCTGGCAGGGTGGTAGCGGGCCGGCTTACAGCACGATTGTCGGAGGCGGAGCCAATGCTTGCGTATTGCACTACATTGAGAACAGCGCATCGCTGGTTGACGGTGATCTGGTGTTGATCGATGCCGGTGCTGAAGTCGCGCTTTACGCGGGGGATATTACCCGCACTTTCCCGGTATCCGGACGCTTCAGCGATGCCCAGCGAGCGCTTTATCAGGTGGTGCTTGATGCCCAGGAGCGGGCCGTCGAGGCTGTTCAGCCCGGCACCACCCTCGCCGCGATCCATCAGGGCGTTGTGACCGATTTGACCACTGGGTTGATTGAACTTGGCCTGCTGGAAGGCGATCTGCAAACCTGCATCGACGAGCAGCGCTACCGGCGGTTTTATCTGCATTCGACGTCGCACTGGCTGGGGCTGGATGTGCACGATGTAGGTGCCTATCGCTTGGACGAAGAAACTCCGCGCTCACTTGAGCCCGGCATGGTGCTGACCGTTGAGCCGGGACTTTATATTCCCGATGAAGCGGACATTCCGGCCGCGTACCGGGGCATCGGCATCCGTATCGAAGATGACGTGGTGGTCACCGCCCAGGGGCATGAGGTGCTGACTAACCAGGTTCCTAAACGGGTAGCCGAAATTGAAGCACTCATGGCGCCTGATTAAGTCAAAGCGGCGCATTATGTAATTTACGTTACGCAATAAGCGCTGTTCTTAAGAGCGTTGTCACCAGCGGGAGTAGAGCCAATGCAAGCGTCTGGGCAAACGGTAACCCATGACATTGTGATTGTCGGGGGCGGGTTAGTTGGCGCAAGTCTGGGCTGCGCCCTTGCGCCTTTGATTGAGCGTTATGGCTGGAAAGTCGCTATTATTGAAGCGGCACCGTTACCGGCGAAATCGCTCGATGAGGCCTGGCAACCCAGTTTCGACGCTCGCGCCAGTGCCATTGCGGAAGGTTCGGCCCAGCGCTTTCGCCAACTGGGCGTATGGGAAGCTATGCAAACCGAGGCAACGCCCATCAAGCGTATCCACATCAGTGAGCGGGGGCGGCTGGGGGCAACCCGGCTCAATGCCGACGAGCTTGGCGTCGATGCGCTGGGGCACGTGATTCCCAATGCCTGGATGGGGCGCGTGCTGCATCAGCGGCTGAGTACATTACCCCTTGAATGGCACTGCCCCGCCAAGGTTGAAAGCATCACGCCGACGCCCCAAGGGCACGATTTGATGCTGTCTGATGGTAGCCGCCTTCACGGTGCCCTGACAGTGCTGGCGGACGGTGGACGGTCGGGATTAAAGGAACAGCTTGGCATTGGCAGTCGCCGCGAGGCCTATCAGCAAACGGCGTTGATTACCCATGTGGGCGTCAGCCAGCCACACCAGGGCGTGGCCTACGAGCGATTTACCCGGGCCGGGCCAATCGCCCTGTTACCCTTGCCAGGGCAGGCGATGGAGCTGATCTGGACGCATACCACCGGGCATGAACAAGCGCGCCTGGAACTATCGGACGGAGACTTCCTGGCGCAGCTCCAGGCCGCCTTTGGCGACAGGGTCGGGCGCTTTACGCAGGTGGGCCAGCGCCACAGCTATCCCTTGGCCTTAATCACTGCCGAAGAGCCTGTCCGCCCCGGTCTAGCGGTGCTGGGCAATGCGGCCCATGCGCTGCACCCGGTGGCCGGCCAAGGCTTTAATCTGGCCCTACGCGGGGTGATGGACCTGGTCGAGGCGCTTGAGCAAGGCGAGTTGGCGAGGCGGCCATTGGGTGACATGACCACGCTTCAGACGTTCGAGCGCCAGCGCGCGCAGGACCGAGCCAACGTGATTCGTTTTAGCGACGGTCTTATTCGTCTGTTTGGCATGAACTTACCGCTTTTGCCCCACGCCAGAGCCGCCGGCCTGGTGGGGCTCAATATCGTTGGGCCATTACGTAAAGGCCTGGCACGCAGGGCGATGGGGCTGGAACGTTGAGTGCTCCAGGGGTTATGCAGGAAGGAAGCCAACAAAAGGAGTGTTATGCAGACGTCCAATGAGTCAGATGCACCGGCGGAGAACGGCTTCGACGCCATCGTGGTCGGCGCAGGCATGGTGGGCTCCACGCTGAGCTGGCTGCTTGCCGATGCGGGCATGCGAGTGGCATTGGTGGAAGCCAATGCGCGGCCTGCACTACATGAGGTGGGTCGTCTTCCGTCACCCCGGGTGAGTGCTCTGACGCCGGTCTCGCAACGCCTGTTAACCCATATGGGGGCCTGGCCGTTAATGGTTAATGCCCGTGTGACCCCTTATCGTTATATGCAGGTGTGGGACGCCGAGGGCAGCGGTGAGATTGGCTTTTCCGCCGACGAAGCGGGGGTGTCGGTGCTGGGGCATATCGTCGAGAACGACGTGACGTTATCGGCGTTGCACGCAAAGCTTCAAGACCAGGGCCGGGTTAGTACGTTTTTTGATGCGCCGGTCGACACCCTGACGTCTACAGCATCGGGGCGTCGGCTGGGCTTGGCGAATGGCCAGTCGCTGCATGCACCGCTGGTCGTTGCGGCGGACGGCGCGCGTTCGGTCTTGCGCGATATGGCGGGCATCGACGTGGTCAGCGAGGCGATGGGCCAGGAGGCGGTCGTCACCACGGTGCGCTGCGACCATACCCATGGCGATACCGCGCGGCAAGCCTTTATCGACGGGTGTCCGTTGGCATTCTTGCCGCTGACGGTGGAGGGCGACGCCCACTACTGCTCGATTGTGTGGTCGACCACCCCCGACCATGCCGAAGTGCTGTGCCAGCTCTCCCGAGAGGCGCTGGGTGAGGCCCTGGGCAACGCCCTGGGGGAGCGCATGGGAGCGGTGAGCGCCTGCGATCAAGCGTATCGATTTGCGTTAGTGCAACGCCATGCGGTCGATTACGTGCAGCCGCATTTTGCGCTGGTGGGCGATGCGGCCCATAGCCTTCATCCCCTGGCTGGGCAGGGTGCCAACCTGGGGTTGATGGATGCTGCCGTTTTGGCCGACGAGGTCACCTTGGCCTGGCGGCGGGGCGCGCCGTGGGGCGAACTCAGCACCTTGAGTCGCTATGCACGCCGCCGGCGCGGTGATAATCGCGCCATGCTGGCATTAATGAAAGGCTTTAAAACTCTGTTCGGCAGCCATGATCCGGCGCTGACGCTGGTGCGTAATCTGGGCATGAACGGCTTGCACCGGCTCACCCCGCTCAAGCGCACCGTGATGCGGCAAGCCACCGGTGAACGCGGCCGCTTGCCGATGACGTGCCGTTAATTGCGGCGGCGGTCGACCACGTTCAGCGCTTTGAGCAGGTTAAGCGCTTCGCCTAGCTGGTAGTCTTCGCGCAGGCGCTGTGACACTTCTTCTTGGTCACGTGGGGCCTGTTGGGAGCGCAAATGGCCTTCGAGGTCGGCCTCGCGGATTTCGCGCCGTCCTTCGGCGACTTCCAGGCGCCCGCGAACCACATTAACATCGGGTTCGATGCCCTGGGCCTGAATGGAGCGGCCTTCTGGGGTGTAGTAAAGCGCCGTGGTGAGCTTCAGACCCTCACCATTGCCTAGCGGCATGATCTGCTGTACCGACCCCTTGCCGAAGCTATCGGTGCCCATGATCACGCCGCGACGCTGGTCCTGGAGAGCGCCGGCGACGATCTCGGCGGCGGAGGCGCTACCGCTGTTGATCAGCACGACGAGCGGCACATCATTTGCTGGCGTATCAGCCGAGGCGGAGAAAGAAAGCTCGTTGTCGGGAATGCGGCCCTCGGTGTAGACAATCAGTCCCTCGTCCAGGAATAGGTCTGCCACGCCGACGGCTGCCTGTAAAACCCCACCGGGGTTATTACGTAAATCGAGCACCAGACCGTCCAACGGCTGTTCACGGCCCATGCGTTCCAAAGCTTGTTTCGCCTGCTCAGGCGTACGCGACTGGAACTGGCTGATGCGTAAATAGCCATAGCCGGTTTCCAGTAACTCGTGCTTGACGCTTTCACTGCGGATAATCTCGCGGGTAAGCGTGAACTCACGGGGTGATTCCTCGCCCGCGCGGAGCACGGAAATGTCCAGTGTCGTATCGGGTTCGCCACGCATCAAGGTGACGGCTTCCTGCAGTGACATGCCTTCGGTGGGGGTGCCCTCGATACTGATGATGATATCCCGGGACATCAGCCCCGCCTCTGAGGCCGGGGTGTCGTCGATCGGGGTAATGATCATGAGCTGACCGTTTTCCATGCCCACTTCGATGCCGATCCCGCCGAACTCGCCTTCGGTGGATTCGCGCAGGCTTTGATATTCCTCTTTATCCAGATAGGCTGAGTGAGGGTCCAGCTCACTCAGCATGCCGCGCATGGCGTTGCGCAGCAGAGTGCGGTCTTCGACGTCTTCGACATAGGCGCGCTTGATGCGCTCAAACACCTCGGCAAACGTCTGAATTTCTTCAAGCGGCAGATCATCGCTGACGCTATCAACCGTCCCAGAGTTGTCACTACTGGGCTGAGCCAGCAGCGGTAACGGGACCGAAAGTAAAGCGATAGGGAGCAGGGTTGCCAAGAGGCGTTTGACAGGGGCCGATCCCTCGGTAACAGATAGCGTCATGCAGACTCCGCGAAGCGATAGGTGGGCAGCGCGCGCCGCTACCCCAATGACAACAAGAATGACCCAGCTTATCCCGTCAGCGGCGTGCAATCCAACGTTGCGGGTTAATTGGTTCACCACGACTGCGAACTTCAAAGTAGAGCGCGCTACGTGACTGGCCGCCGCTATCGCCAACCCGGCCAATCTCGTCGCCGCGCTCGATCTGCTGACCCGGTCGCGCGGTGAACTGCTGCAGGTGGGCGTATAGCGTCATGATTTGATCACCGTGGTCGATAATCAATAAATTGCCAAACCCACGCATCCAGTCGGCAAACACCACACGGCCGGGGTGCACCGCGCTAACCGAGGTGCCTGCCGAGGCCTGAATGACAATGCCGTTATAATGGACACCATCACGGCGTTGAAAAGCCGCCGTGATATCGCCCTGGACCGGCCAGGGCAAATCCCCTTGAGTACGGGCAATATGGGTCGTCGGCGTAGGCTCGTCAAGGCGGGCCAGTTCGGCCTGAATCTCGCGCAGTCGCTGTTCGGCCTGCTCGCGGTCATCATTCAGGTCGGCCAGACGCGCGGCTTCGCTGCCATAGCGGTCATCGAGGTTGTCCACGACGCCGCGACGTTCCTGGGTGCGTTCGGCGAGCCGTGCACTTTCGGCTTCCAATTCTTCGGACAGGGTGTCCAGTCGGTCCTGGCGCTCGGCAAGTGCTTGTTGGGTGTCGGCAAGCGCACTATCCAGCCGGGCTATCTCGGCCATACGCTGCTGACGCGCCTCGGTCAGCCGATTCAAGTAAGCCTGCATGCGGTCAAGTTCGGCTGGGTCACCCTGATTCAATAGCAGTTTGAGTTGGGGGGTTGGCCCCAACCGATAAAGCGCTGCCAGCTGTTGGCCGAGGGCGGCTGATTGAGCCTCGCGGTCTGCCTCAAGGCGGTCGCGATGCGTGCGAAGCTGATCGGTTTCCTCATTGAGCTTGCGGCGCTCGCTTTGCAACTGGTCGAGACGCTGGTGGGTCTCGGCGAGCTCGGTTTCGACCTCGCGCAGCTCGCGTTTGGCCCCCTCGCGAGCTTCATTGGTTTCGCTCAAGCGCTCGGAAAGCGCCTCGATCGCCTGGCCAAGGTTATCCAGCTGCTGGCGCGCCTGGGTTTCGCTGGGCTGGGCAGCGCCATGTGTGGCGTATAACAGCGCTACCCCAGCCGCTATGCCGACAAGTCGTCGCATGAAGCGGATTAACCGAAGGTGATCAATGGGTGGCCGGTCATCGCTTGAGGCACCTCTTGATTCATCATGCGCAAAAGCGTCGGGGCAAGATCACACAGCCGACCATCCTCCAGCGTCCCTGAGCGTTCCCCCACGTAAACCAGCGGCACCATAAAGGTGGTGTGAGCGGTTTGCGGTGCGCCGGTCTCGGGATGAACCATCTGCTCGGCGTTGCCATGATCAGCGGTAATCAGGCAGGCCCCGCCTGCGCGCTCAATGGCCTCGACCACTCGACCTGCACAGGTATCGACGGTTTCGATGGCTTTTACCGCGGCGTCAAAGTCACCGGTGTGGCCCACCATGTCGCCGTTGGCGTAGTTGCATACCATCAGGTCGAAGCGGCCGCTATCAATGGCCTCAACCAACTTGTCGGTAATCTCGACGGCGCTCATTTCAGGCTTTTCGTCGTAGGTTTTCACGTCCCGCGGTGAGGGGACGAGAATGCGCTCTTCGCCTTCATACTCGGCTTCATTGCCGCCCGAAAAGAAGAAAGTGACGTGGGGGTATTTTTCAGTTTCGGCAATGCGCAGCTGTTTCAAACCGCGTTGGGCCACCACTTCACCCAGAGTGTCGTTGAGATCCGAGGGCGGGAAGGCGGCCGGCGCGGGAATATCGGCGGCATATTGGGTCATCATGACCAGCCCATCTCCCGCGAGTTTGGGGCAAGCGCGCCGCTCGAAACCATTGAAGTCAGGCTCGACTAAGGCGCGGGTCAGTTCGCGAGCCCGGTCCGATCGGAAGTTAAGGAAAATTGCCGCGTCGCCATCCTGTAATGTGATGGCCTGATCATTGTAGCCGTCGCCCAGCGGAACACTGCTGGCGGCCACAAATTCATCGGTTTCACCACGCTCGTAGGCATCACGCAACGCCGTTTCAGCGCTGGTGGCATAGTAATCGGCGTGGCCGTCAGTGAGCAGGCGGTAGGCTTGCTCAACACGCTCCCAGCGGTTGTCGCGATCCATGGCGTAAAAGCGACCGATAATCGAGGCAACAAAGCCGTTATCGGCGCCTACCAGTTCAGCCAGGCGGGCGTTGGCGCGTTCTATGGAGCGCAGCGCACTTTGTGGCGGCATATCCCGGCCGTCCAGGAAGGCGTGCACATAGATACGCTGGGCTCCGCGACGGGCCGCCAGTTCCGCCATGGCAATAAAGTGGTCCTCGTGACTGTGAACGCCGCCGGGCGAGAGCAGACCCAGTAGGTGTACGGGGCGTCCGTTGGCCACTGCCTCGTCGATGGGCTGGGTGAGCACCTCGATGGTGTCCAGGTCGCCGTCTTCAATCGCTTTGGTGATGCGAGTAAAGTCCTGGTAAACAATGCGCCCGGCGCCCAGGTTCATGTGGCCTACTTCGGAGTTGCCCATTTGCCCGTCAGGTAGCCCGACGTGGCGCCCATCGGTGTGAACAAAGGCATGCGGCCGGTCAGCCCAGAGTTTATCCATTACCGGGGTGTTGGCGGCGGCCACCGCATTGTGCGCACTGTCGGGGTTATGGCCGTAGCCATCTAAAATAATCAACGCGACGGGGCGGGGAGTGCTTGCAGTGTCCATTAAATTCTCCTAATAAGTGGCAAACCGAACGACGTTGGGCAGATCGGGGTCGCGGCTAACGCATGCTTGGGGCATCATAACGCAGCCAGTGGCTAAGCGTCATGGCTCGGGCCTGCGCGCGCTGCCGTCAGACGTGTATACTTGTCGCGTTTTAATGGTGACAACGCCGCTTTTTTTCCGTATTGACCAAGAGATTGTGTCGCAATGATCGATCAGCTGTTCGAATTCGTAATGAATCATCCCCTATTGGTGGGGGCGTTTGTGCTGGCGCTGATTGCGTGGATTGTGTATGAAACACGCAGCGCCTCAACCAATGCGCTAACGGCCACCGAGGCCACGCAGCTCATTAACCGTGAAGATGCCGTTGTAGTGGATATCCGTGAAAGTAAAGACTTCAAAACGGGGCATATCGCCGGTGCGCGCAATATTCCCCAGAGCAGCCTTGATAGCCGCATGAATGAGCTTAATAAAGTGAAAGACAAGCCGGTCATTGTGGTGTGTAAACACGGACAAAGCTCAGGTGCTGCCCAGGCGAAGCTTGCCAAGGCAGGTTTTGAACGCGCCTTTAAATTAAAAGGCGGCATGGCGCAGTGGCAGGCCGATGGCCTTCCAGTGGTTAAAAAATAGGTCTAGCTAGACACGCACTTCATTTATTGCATCAACGATTGAATTGACGATTGCATCAACAACGAGGAGTTCTCCCATGGCGGAAGATAACAACACCCCGCAGGCTGGCGCGCAAGCCGACGACAAACCGCAGCTCAAATTTTCGCTGCAACGCATTTACGTAAAAGATATTTCGTTTGAAGCGCCCAATTCGCCGTCGGTGTTCAAGGACGCATTCAAGCCCAAGGTCAACCTCGACCTCAATACCAGCAGCACTAAAATTGCCGATGATCAGTACGAAGTGGTCGTTAAAGTGACGGCGCAGGTTAACGATAAAGAAACTGGCACGACTTCCTTTTTGGCGGAAGTTGAGCAGGCAGGCCTGTTCCGCATTGCCGGTATCGAAGGTGCCCAGCTTGATCAAACCCTGGGGGCTTTCTGCCCAAACCTGCTGTTCCCCTATGCCCGTGAATGCGTGGATAACCTGGTCAACCGTGGTGGCTTCCCGCCGCTGATGCTGGCGCCGGTAAATTTTGAAGCGATGTACGCACAGCGCAAGCAACGCGAGAAACAACAAGCCGACCAGGCTGAAGAGAATACGCACTAAGCGATGTTGGCTGCCGACTGGTTCGCCCGGCATGGGAAAATGCCGCGCCTTTATGTCCCCGGGGTGTTTCGCCCAGGCGATGAGGTGGTGCTGCCGGAAGGCCCCGCGCGGCATGTGACGCGGGTGCTGCGGTTGGGCGAAGGCTCGCCCCTGGTACTGTTCGATGGGCATGGCCAGGAGGCGGGTGTGCGCCTTATCGCCGTAGGCCGCAAGCAGGCAACGGTGTGTGTTGAGGCGGTTTGGCCGGGTAATGGCGAATCGCCGCTGGCCGTGCACTTAGGCCAGGCGATATCCAAAGGCGACCGAATGGACTATGCCATTCAGAAAACCGTCGAACTTGGCGTGTCGGCCATTACGCCGCTGTATACCGAGCGGGGCGATGTGCGCCTTAAAAGCGACCGGGAAGCCAAAAAACTGGCTCATTGGCAGGCGGTGGCGGCCAGCGCCTGTGAGCAAAGCGGGCGTGCGTTCGTGCCGCCGGTCAATCCGCCCATTACTCTCAAGGCATGGCTTGAGGCACGTCAGGAACCGCTGCGTTTAATGCTGCACCTAGCGACTGGCCATGCCTTCGATCGCCAAGATCGCCCCACTTCGGCTGCTCTGCTTATCGGCCCGGAAGGTGGTTTGAGCGAGAGTGATATTGATGCTGCCCAAAATGCTGCCTTTACACCGCTAACACTCGGCCCGCGGGTTTTGCGTACGGAGACGGCACCGGTGGTGGCGTTAACCCTTCTGCAGCATTACTTCGGCGATTTGTAAGCCCTCCTTTATCTACCATTTTGTCTTACGTTACCAAGCCCCCATAATGAAATCCTATTTATTGTAAGGACGGCACCCATGGTCCGTGAGCCTCACTCTTCCACCCGACCCGCCAGCGATGCTTCCGCTCAACTGGGCGAAGTGGCGTACTTAACCGTTACCGCCGTGAACAATACCGGTGCCTTTTTGCGCTGGGGGCCATCCAAGGATGTGCTATTGCCCTACAGCGAGCAGCGTTTTCGCCCCGACCCTGGCAAACGCGTGCTGGTCATGCTGTATAGCGACGACCAGGGGCGGCCGGTGGCGACCATGCGTCTTGATCGTTTTTTAACCGACGACGCCTGGGCGCTGGATACCGGTGACCAAGTGGCCGTGGTGGTGGCTGACCGCACCGACCTGGGCATGAAGGTCGTCGTCAATCACCGTTATTGGGGGTTGATCTATCAGGACGATATCAGCCAGCCGCTGCGGCGTGGCCAGTCGTTAACGGGGTATGTCAAGCAACGCCGTGAAGATGGACGCGTGGATATTTCGCTGCTGCCGCCAGGCGCTGCCCGCCTGGACGTGGTAGGCGATCAAGTGCTCCAGGCGCTGCGCGAGAGCGGCGGCTACCTGGCCTTAGGGGACAAGAGTACCGCTCACGATATCAAGGCGCGGCTGGGTGTGAGCAAGAGTGCCTACAAGCAGGCGATTGGGCGACTTTACAAGCAACAGCTGATTACCCTTGAGCCCAATGCCATACGCCTAGTACCCGGTGCGCTTAGCGAGTAACACGGCTCGCGGTTGGAGCCTGAGAAGCAGTGCGGCATACTGCCCCCTTATATGTTCATGTATGGATAGCGTTCGATGAGTCAGTCAACCTTGCACCTTGGTGTCGTGATGGATCCCATCAGCGACATCGCTTACAAGAAAGATACCACCATGGCGATGCTATGGGCGGCCCAGGACCGCGGCTATACGCTGCACTACATGGAGCAGGAAGATCTTTTCTTGAATGCAGGGCAGGCATACGCGCGCATGCGACCGCTGACGGTGTATCGAGACCCTGCACATTGGTATGAACTGGGGGAGCCGTCTGCCCGACCGCTTGATGAGCTTGACGCGGTGCTGATGCGCAAAGATCCCCCGGTGGATGCGGATTTTACCAATGCGGTTCATCTACTCGGCTTTGCTGAACGAGAGGGTGTGTTGATTGTCAATCCAACGGGCGCCCTGTTGCAGTGTAATGAGAAGCTGTTTGCCCAGCAGTTTCCGCAGTGTTGCGCGCCTACGCTGGTGGCCAGCCGGGCCGATGTGCTGCGTGCTTTTCACGCCGAGCACGGTGATGTCATCTTCAAACCGCTGGATGGCATGGGCGGTACCGGTATCTTTCACATTGGTCCCGAGGGGCGCAACATCGGTGCTGTGATCGAGCAGCTGACCCTGCGTGGCCAGCGCCAGATCATGGCGCAGCGCTATCTGCCCGCTATCAAGGAAGGTGACACGCGGATTTTGCTGGTCGATGGCGAGCCGGTACCTTATGGTCTGGCGCGCATCCCTTCAGCGGGGGAGACGCGCGGCAATCTGGCCGCCGGTGGGCGCGGCGTGAGTCGCGAGCTGACCCGCCGAGACCAGTGGCTTGTTGAACAAGTGCAGCCCATGATCCGCGAAAAAGGATTGATGTTCGTCGGTCTGGATGTGATCGGCGATTATATTACAGAGATTAACGTGACAAGCCCCACCTGCGTGCGCGAAATCGACGATCAGCGCGGTACGGATATCGCAGGATTGCTGCTGGACGCCATAGAACGCCGCCTTGCCGCTTAAGCGGCTCTTTATCGCTCTGTCGCGACTTATTTACTGATTTTTAGGCTGGCTGATGTTGTCAGCTGGCCGCAGGAGACGCATGCAAAGTTTAAAGCATCATTTTTTGATGGCGATGCCGCACCAAGACGATCCCAATTTTGCGGGAAGCCTTATCTACCTGTGTGATCATGACCACAATGGTTGCATGGGCGTGATTGCCAACCGCCCCTTGGAGATCACCCTCGACGCGCTCTTCGAGCAACTGGAATTAGGGGGAGATCATAGCCCCTACCGCAACTCGCCGGTGTATTACGGTGGGCCGATGCATAAAGACCGCGGTTTTATTCTGCATACGGGTGATAGTCAGGCATGGGATTCCAGCCTTCAGGTCGAAGACAACATTTCACTCACGACGTCGATGGATATCTTGCAGGCATTGGCGAACGGTGAAGGCCCTGAACAGTTCCTGGTCTGCCTGGGTTGTGCTGGCTGGGAAGTGGGTCAGCTTGAAGAAGAATTAAAGGAAAACGCCTGGCTGACGGTGGAAGGTGAGGCGTCGGTGCTATTTGATACGCCGCCTGCCGAACGACTCGCCGCGGCGGCAGGTATTCTCGGGGTAGATCTTAATCTGATGACCCGCGATGCAGGTCATGCCTAATGGTCGAGCGTAATGGCTGAAAACGGTCAGCGCCTTGTGCTGGCGTTTGATTTTGGTACCCGGCGCATCGGCGTGGCCGTCGGCAATGAGTTGTTGAACAGTGCCCGAGAGCTTGCTCCACTCACCGCGCGTGACGGTATTCCCGACTGGGACCTAGTGACGCGCCTCGTCAAAGAGTGGCAGCCCGATCTGTTTGTCGTCGGCTTGCCGCTCAATATGGATGGCACCGAGTCGGCCATGAGTGTTCGCGCGCGCAAGTTCGGTAATCGACTTCACGGGCGCTTTGGTAAACCCTGCGAAATGGTCGACGAGCGCGGCTCTACCCGGGAAGCGAAACAGATCGCCCTCGCGGCGGGTCATCGCGGCAATTACCGTGAAGAGAGTGTCGATGGTATTGCCGCGGTGATTATTCTGGAGGGCTGGTTTGCCCACCAGGAAGGACTCCCTGGCGGGCGCGTATCTCGCTAACGGTCGAGCGTACCGGTCTGGGCGGGTACAAACCAGCGTACGGGCTGCATTTCCTTTTCAACCAGTTCGTCAACCTCAAGTAGCGTTGCGAAGATTGCCATGCGCATGGGAATCCCGTTATCGGTTTGGCGGAAAATGGCCAGCCGTGGGTCGCCGTTTAGATCCACGTTCAAGTCATTTGCCCCCGGGCGGCTATCGCGAGGTAGTGGGTGCATGACAATGGTGTTTTCGTTGCAGCGTTGATCGAGGAAGTCCCGGTTAACCATGAAGTCATCGGAAAGCCCCTGAAAACTCTCGTTCATCTCGTCGGTAAAGCGTTCCTTCTGAATACGCGTGGTGTATACCACGTCCAGATCCGAGAAGTCGCTGGCCAGCGAGTTGCGCTGCTCAATGCGGTGGCCGCGAGACGTTACCTTATCAATCAGCGTTGATGGCATCTCGAGCCCTGGTGGTGACACCAGCGTAATGCGCAGTGGTCCATAGAGCGACAAGAGCTTGATCAGTGAGTGAACGGTACGACCGTACTTTAAATCACCGGTGAGCAGTATATGCGCACCCTCCAGTGATTTACCCAGGCGCTGAAATTCTTTATCAATGGTGTAGAGATCCAGTAGCGCCTGGCTGGGGTGCTCCCCTGGGCCGTCGCCGCCATTGATGACAGGAACATTTGTCGCCGCGGCAAACTCAGCGACTGAACCTTGATCAGGGTGACGCATGACAATGGCGTCGCAGTAGCCGCTCATCACGCGACTGGTGTCGTACAGCGACTCCCCCTTGGCCATCGATGAAAAGGTAAAGCCGGTGGTGTCGCACACGCTGCCGCCCAAACGGCAGAAGGCGGCATTGAAGCTAACGCGGGTACGCGTACTGGCCTCAAAAAAAAGGTTGCCGAGAACCGCCCCCTCCAAAACGCGGGTAACCTGGCGACGCTGGGCAATTGGTTCCATGCGCGCGGCGACACGCAGCAAATGGTCAACGCTTTCGCGGTTTAATGAATCGACAGTTAATAGATGCTGACGCTGGCTCATCACGGACCTCGGCAATAAAGTAGTGCTGCTAGTGTAACCGCCAATTGGGCTGTCGCCGAAGCGCTTTCACGGTAGATAGTGTCTAGCCATAAAACTTTTTCGCATAACCTCTTGTCAAGCGGCTGCTGAGGCCGTAAAGTACGCATCCGCTGCCGGGGACGCAGAGCGTCACCAGCGGTGATTGAGGTGTAAAAACCCAGGTTTGTCAGTTGGTTAGGCAAGCGAGTGTGATCAATAGGTTGTGTCACGTCGCATCAAGTTTCGCCAACCAGTCATTGACAACCACAAGGAAGTCGGTAGAATACGTCTTCCTCGCTGAGGCCAAACAGTTCAACGCTTGGCCGGTTGTATGCCACTGACTTCGGTCAGTTAGACAGCACAGCGAAACGCTCTTTAATAATGTGATCAGGTAATTCATGTGGGCGCTTGCCGATGAGGGTGATAAATCACCAAATATCAAGGCAAGCGGTCATGAAGACGAAAGTTTGAATGAATTCGTTTGAACCTTGAGCCAAGTTTGGTTCGCTTTTGTTGCTTTCGGGCGACAAGTAAGAACCACAATGATTGTAAACTGAAGAGTTTGATCATGGCTCAGATTGAACGCTGGCGGCAGGCCTAACACATGCAAGTCGAGCGGAAACGATCCTAGCTTGCTAGGAGGCGTCGAGCGGCGGACGGGTGAGTAACGCATAGGAATCTACCCGGTAGTGGGGGATAACCTGGGGAAACCCAGGCTAATACCGCATACGTCCTACGGGAGAAAGGGGGCTTCGGCTCCCGCTATTGGATGAGCCTATGTCGGATTAGCTGGTTGGTGAGGTAATGGCTCACCAAGGCGACGATCCGTAGCTGGTCTGAGAGGATGATCAGCCACATCGGGACTGAGACACGGCCCGAACTCCTACGGGAGGCAGCAGTGGGGAATATTGGACAATGGGGGCAACCCTGATCCAGCCATGCCGCGTGTGTGAAGAAGGCCCTCGGGTTGTAAAGCACTTTCAGCGAGGAAGAACGCCTGTCGGTTAATACCCGGCAGGAAAGACATCACTCGCAGAAGAAGCACCGGCTAACTCCGTGCCAGCAGCCGCGGTAATACGGAGGGTGCAAGCGTTAATCGGAATTACTGGGCGTAAAGCGCGCGTAGGTGGCTTGATAAGCCGGTTGTGAAAGCCCCGGGCTCAACCTGGGAACGGCATCCGGAACTATGAGGCTAGAGTGCAGGAGAGGAAGGTAGAATTCCCGGTGTAGCGGTGAAATGCGTAGAGATCGGGAGGAATACCAGTGGCGAAGGCGGCCTTCTGGACTGACACTGACACTGAGGTGCGAAAGCGTGGGTAGCAAACAGGATTAGATACCCTGGTAGTCCACGCCGTAAACGATGTCGACCAGCCGTTGGGTGCCTAGCGCACTTTGTGGCGAAGTTAACGCGATAAGTCGACCGCCTGGGGAGTACGGCCGCAAGGTTAAAACTCAAATGAATTGACGGGGGCCCGCACAAGCGGTGGAGCATGTGGTTTAATTCGATGCAACGCGAAGAACCTTACCTACCCTTGACATCCTGCGAACTTGTGAGAGATCACTTGGTGCCTTCGGGAGCGCAGAGACAGGTGCTGCATGGCTGTCGTCAGCTCGTGTTGTGAAATGTTGGGTTAAGTCCCGTAACGAGCGCAACCCTTGTCCTTATTTGCCAGCGCGTAATGGCGGGAACTCTAAGGAGACTGCCGGTGACAAACCGGAGGAAGGTGGGGACGACGTCAAGTCATCATGGCCCTTACGGGTAGGGCTACACACGTGCTACAATGGCCGGTACAAAGGGCAGCGAGCTCGCGAGAGTCAGCGAATCCCTTAAAGCCGGTCTCAGTCCGGATCGGAGTCTGCAACTCGACTCCGTGAAGTCGGAATCGCTAGTAATCGTGAATCAGAATGTCACGGTGAATACGTTCCCGGGCCTTGTACACACCGCCCGTCACACCATGGGAGTGGACTGCACCAGAAGTGGTTAGCCTAACTTTGGAGGGCGATCACCACGGTGTGGTTCATGACTGGGGTGAAGTCGTAACAAGGTAGCCGTAGGGGAACCTGCGGCTGGATCACCTCCTTAAACGATGCATCATCCTCGCGGTAAGCGCTCACAATGAATTACCTGATCACGTGATAGAGCAAACGGTTTAAGCATTAGCCCTCTTGGGTCTGTAGCTCAGTTGGTTAGAGCGCACCCCTGATAAGGGTGAGGTCGGCAGTTCAAGTCTGCCCAGACCCACCAAATTTGCGTGATACGTCGTTGCTTCACTACTCGCATAGCAGGCTATGCGTCGCACTGAAGCGCCTAGTCTCACACAAATTACCCAGAGGCAAGTGTTGATAGATGGGGCCATAGCTCAGCTGGGAGAGCGCCTGCCTTGCACGCAGGAGGTCAGCGGTTCGATCCCGCTTGGCTCCACCACTCAAGCTTGAAGTTGAAAGCTTGAAGAAAAAGCCCGACTTGAACGACATCAAAACCGTCTTGACGAAGTTTTAAGCTAGGTGTTTGGGAGAAGGTTTTCTCTTTAAGCTTCCAGCTTAGGGCTTCCAGCTCTAAACGCTCTTTAACAATGTATATCATGCTGACATGAACGTTTTTTGAAACGTTCATACGTAATTGTTTTGTGATACGTCTCAAGCGTATCCGGCAATCGTTATCATTGCGAGACACCAGACCCCTTCGGGTTATAGGGTCAAGCAATGAAGCGCACACGGTGGATGCCTAGGCAGCCAGAGGCGATGAAAGACGTGGAAGCCTGCGATAAGGCTCGGCGAGGTGGCAAACAACCTGTGACCCGGGCATTTCTGAATGGGGAAACCCACTCATCATCAGATGAGTATCCCCCACTGAATCTATAGGTGGGGGAGGCGAACCAGGGGAACTGAAACATCTAAGTACCCTGAGGAAAAGAAATCAACCGAGATTCCCCCAGTAGCGGCGAGCGAACGGGGATCAGCCCTTAAGCATGTGACTGATTAGACGAACAAGGTGGGAACCTTGGCCGTAGCGGGTGATAGCCCCGTAGTCGAAAATCTGATCATGTGAAATCGAGTAGGTCGGGGCACGAGAAACCTTGACTGAAGACGGGGGGACCATCCTCCAAGGCTAAATACTCCTGGCTGACCGATAGTGAACCAGTACCGTGAGGGAAAGGCGAAAAGAACCCCGGAGAGGGGAGTGAAATAGATCCTGAAACCGTGTGCGTACAAGCAGTAGGAGCAGACTTGTTCTGTGACTGCGTACCTTTTGTATAATGGGTCAGCGACTTATATTCAGTGGCGAGGTTAACCGTATAGGGGAGCCGTAGGGAAACCGAGTCTTAACTGGGCGACACAGTCGCTGGATATAGACCCGAAACCGAGCGATCTATCCATGAGCAGGGTGAAGATTGAGTAACATCAATTGGAGGCCCGAACCAGGATCTGTTGAAAAAGATTTGGATGACTTGTGGATCGGAGTGAAAGGCTAATCAAGCTCGGAGATAGCTGGTTCTCCTCGAAAGCTATTTAGGTAGCGCCTCACGTATCACCGCCGGGGGTAGAGCACTGTTTCGGCTAGGGGGTCATCCCGACTTACCAACCCGAGGCAAACTCCGAATACCGGTGAGTGCGAGCGTGGGAGACACACAGCGGGTGCTAACGTCCGTTGTGAAAAGGGAAACAACCCAGACCGTCAGCTAAGGTCCCGAAATCCTGGTTAAGTGGGAAACGATGTGGGAAGGCTCAGACAGCTAGGAGGTTGGCTTAGAAGCAGCCATCCTTTAAAGAAAGCGTAATAGCTCACTAGTCGAGTCGGCCTGCGCGGAAGATGTAACGGGGCTAAACCAGGTACCGAAGCTACGGGTTCATTCTTCGGAATGAGCGGTAGAGGAGCGTCGTGTACGCCGATGAAGGTGAATTGAGAAGTTCGCTGGAGGTATCACGAGTGCGAATGCTGACATGAGTAACGATAAAGGGAGTGAAAAACTCCCTCGCCGGAAGACCAAGGGTTTCTGTTCGACGCTAATCGGAGCAGAGTGAGTCGGCCCCTAAGGCGAGGCCGAAAGGCGTAGTCGATGGGAAACGGGTCAATATTCCCGTACCGGACATGATTGCGATGGGGGGACGAAGAAGGCTAGGTGAGCCAGGCGTTGGTAGCCCTGGTGAAAGTCGGTAGGCTGAGGGCTCAGGTAAATCCGGGCGCTCAAGGCCGAGAGACGAGACGAAGACACCACGGTGTTGAAGTCATCGATGCCACGCTTCCAGGAAAAGCCTCTAAGCTTCAGATCATGTGCGACCGTACCCCAAACCGACACAGGTGGTCAGGGTGAGAATCCCAAGGCGCTTGAGAGAACTCGGGTGAAGGAACTAGGCAAAATGGTGCCGTAACTTCGGGAGAAGGCACGCCGGCATATTGTGAGAGCCCTCGCGGCTTAAGCGAGAACCGGTCGAAGATACCAGGTGGCTGCAACTGTTTAGTAAAAACACAGCACTCTGCTAACGCGTAAGCGGACGTATAGGGTGTGACGCCTGCCCGGTGCCGGAAGGTTAAATGATGGTGTTAGCCGCAAGGCGAAGCTCTTGATTGAAGCCCCGGTAAACGGCGGCCGTAACTATAACGGTCCTAAGGTAGCGAAATTCCTTGTCGGGTAAGTTCCGACCTGCACGAATGGCGTAATGATGGCCACGCTGTCTCCACCCGAGACTCAGTGAAATTGAAATCGCCGTGAAGATGCGGTGTACCCGCGGCTAGACGGAAAGACCCCGTGAACCTTTACTATAGCTTCACACTGGACGCTGATGTTGCCTGTGTAGGATAGCTGGGAGGCTTAGAAACCCGGACGCCAGTTCGAGTGGAGCCAACCTTGAAATACCAGCCTGGCATCATTGGCGTTCTCACTCAGGTCCGTTATCCGGATCGAGGACAGTGTGTGGTGGGTAGTTTGACTGGGGCGGTCTCCTCCCAAAGCGTAACGGAGGAGCACGAAGGTACCCTCAGCACGGTCGGACATCGTGCAATGAGTGCAAGAGCATAAGGGTGCTTGACTGCGAGACAGACACGTCGAGCAGGTGCGAAAGCAGGTTCTAGTGATCCGGTGGTTCTGTATGGAAGGGCCATCGCTCAACGGATAAAAGGTACTCCGGGGATAACAGGCTGATACCGCCCAAGAGTTCACATCGACGGCGGTGTTTGGCACCTCGATGTCGGCTCATCACATCCTGGGGCTGAAGTCGGTCCCAAGGGTATGGCTGTTCGCCATTTAAAGTGGTACGCGAGCTGGGTTTAGAACGTCGTGAGACAGTTCGGTCCCTATCTGCCGTGGGCGTTGGATGTTTGAGAAGGGCTGCTCCTAGTACGAGAGGACCGGAGTGGACGCACCTCTGGTGTTCCGGTTGTCACGCCAGTGGCATTGCCGGGTAGCTATGTGCGGACGGGATAACCGCTGAAAGCATCTAAGCGGGAAGCCCCCTTCAAGATGAGACATCCCTGAGGCCTAGAGCCTCCTGAAGGGCCCAGCGAGACCAGCTGGTTGATAGGCACGGTGTGGACGCGCTGCAAGGCGTTGAGCTAACGTGTACTAATGGCCCGTGAGGCTTGACCCTATAACACCCAAGGGGTCTGGTCGTGATGATAACGAGAACCGGATACGCGCGCTGAGCCGACTGTTTAAGACACAGGGCTTGGTAAGAGACGCACACAAAACACAGCATGATATCCATTTAAAGTTACGCCTGACGACCATAGCAAGCGTGAACCACCTGATCCCTTGCCGAACTCAGCAGTGAAACCGCTTCGCGCCGATGGTAGTGTGGGGTCTCCCCATGCGAGAGTAGGTCATCGTCAGGCACCTATACCGCAGAAAACCCAGCCACCCGGCTGGGTTTTTTGTTTAGGGGTCTCCCATGGAGAATAGCGGAGAGCCGCCCTCCGGATGGCCGGCCCCCGGAGCGCCGGCCGGATCATAGTCAGGCACCTATACCGTAAAAGCCCCCGAGCATAGTGTGCTCGG
Organism: Halomonas sp. SH5A2; assembly: GCF_014263395.1. Taxonomy (GTDB): domain Bacteria; phylum Pseudomonadota; class Gammaproteobacteria; order Pseudomonadales; family Halomonadaceae; genus Vreelandella. The sequence goes on from NZ_CP058321.1 coordinate 66,352, forward strand.
GGGCTTTTGCTTGCGTGGAAGGAAAGCAATCACCATTCAATGGGTTCGCCTGCCCAGTCCCAGAAACTGCCGGTGTCCTCAGGTGTGCGCTTGGCCATTACACTGATCAGTTGCTCGGCAACAAAGGTGGGGTTGAATAACTTCTCGGAGGGCACGCGCGCTTGAAAGGGCTCGGATAGCGCTGTGTCGGTAGTGCCAGGGTGCAGGCATAACACGATAGACTGCTTGTTAAGCCGTGACAGCTCGATAGCCGCTGTTTTCATCAGCATATTGTGAGCCGCTTTACTGGCTCGATAGCTATACCAGCCCCCGTAACCGTTATCGCCAATTGATCCTACACGAGCCGAGAGGCTGGCGATGATCGTTGGATGCTTACCTTGTAAACACGGCTTCAAGGACGAAAGCAAAAGCGCGGGTGTCACCGCGTTAATATGCATGACATGGGCAATGGAGGTTTCATTGAGCTGCTCAAGCCGTTTTTCAGGTTGGATGCTGCTTGCCGTATCGTGAAGTATTCCCATTGCATTAAAGAAGAGGTGTACGGGGCGACCATCCAGGTGTTGCGCTAACGCTTCACGCCCAGTAGATGTCGAAACATCGACGGCCACGGATTCCACATTAGGGCGTGTTGGCAAAAAAGAAGAGCGGCTAACCGCGATGATAGTGCCTACCTGGCTATTGGCGAGGAGCGTATTAACCATGGCGTTGCCAATACCACCGTTGGCGCCGATGACAACGGCGGTAAACTTTTCGGGCAGATAGGGAAGCATGTAACGACTCCATAAAGGGATATCATGCTACCCATTGAAGTGTTTTGCAGAAGAGTTGTCTAGCTAATAGAGGGTTTTATATAAGCTTTGTTCAGGCGGAAGCGTTGATCCGACCCGGTTGGGCAGAGTTACGACCATTCGGATTATAAAGCGTCTTCTCGGCAATCTGTCGAATATAATCGAGCATCTTTTGATTGTGCTGCATGCGTAGAGAAAGCATTTCACCTGTTAACGCGTTCATGCGGGCAGCGCGTTCACTTTTTTCAAGCAACTGGTTCCAGGTTTCGGTACAGCCAGCATCACGCGCGGCTGCCTTGGCGCCTTGTGCACCACTCTCGTACCCTAGGCGTTTTTGTACGCTGCGCCGAAGGGTTTCAATACGCTCAAGCTCAGTCAACAATTGCTGTTTTTGATGAGCAACCTCCGCCAGCGCATCGCCGTCGATGTCTCCCTGAGTTAACAGCGTCTGCTCGTTGCCCAGCAGTGATATCAACGCATCAACGCGCTGCTGCTGATCAGTCAACAAGCTGGCGAGGCTCATAAATTACTCCTGAGATTCTTGAAGATTGGCAATCAAGCCATCAGCAATACGATCAGCTCGGATTTCTAGGCGGCCATCACGAATCGCATCACGAATATCTTCAACCTTCGCACTGTCAATATCATGCGTTTCATCGGCGCTCATCGTGCTGATGTGTGTTGAGCCCTTGGCTTCAGCACCTGTCGTGGTAGATGCTGAATTTCCCGCCTTCTGGGGTTCATCACGCTGCTGGGCATGATTGGAGCGAAGTGGCGGATTATTGACGTTATCAATTTTCACGTTGTGTGCCTCATCGTCAACGTTTAGAGCGCGGTGCGCGGATTACGTGGACTATCGGCGCCGCTGGGTAAAACTTTAGCTATTTAATTAAAAATCGACCATCAGAGTGCCGCGTTCAACTACGCGTGCAGACATCACCTCGCGAGAACCAAAGCGTACCCTGACTTCTTCGCCCATAGCGCCATTATTGAGAGCCTCCCCTTCGCGGGATACGCGAAAAGAATCTCCTTCAGCTATGACCTTAACCCGCTGGCCTCGTTCAATGAGAAGAGGCGCCTGAATAAAATGTGATTGAATTGTCGTCCCGTTAGCAATTGGTTGGCGAGCGACTTTACCCACGATGTCATCAAGTTGAGTGACAGCTCGTGAGGATAAGTCGCCTAAATTGCCGGTTTTTTCGCCAAGCATGTCAGGGGTAATTTGACGGCCGCGTTCGATATCGACGGCGGCAACCATGTAACTGCCGATGACGTCGACTTCTGCCTGTAGATAGCGAACTTGCTGGCTATCAGTGCCGCAGCGAACACCCACGGAAACACGCCCAAGTGGCGCCTCATTCTGGTTGGTCAAGAATGGGTCGGGGTTAGTGCAGACGGAAAGGTGGGGTGAAGGCGGACGCAGGTTAATAACCACGTCGTTACCCAGTGCCTGTGTTTCTTGGTAAAGGAACTGATGCACGCTTTCCATGAGCGCGTCATGCTTGGTGTCTGACGCATTAGCGAAAGATAGGGCAGTCAATGCCGCCAGACTGATCGTCAGCAGGCGACACATCCACCGCAGTAGAGGGCTTGATGCAGAATTAAGCGACGATTGACGCATGGAGGAGGGTGCTCAATAAAAGAGGCAGATATAAACCATTTATGATTCTAACGAAAAAGCCTGATGATTATCACGAGAAATGCTGGGTGAAACGAAGGTTGTTCCATGCTTTAGGCTGACAGGCGTCGGCGTATTCTTCATCATCAACAAATCCTATTTTGCCTCTCAGTAAGCGAGGGTTGGCATGATCGACCAATTAGAAGCTTCTTTGAATTACCACCAGCAAGCGCTGGGGCTGCGTCAAGCGCGGCATGAAGTGCTTGCGGCGAATATTGCCAATGCCGATACCCCGAATTACAAAGCCAGGGATATCGACTTTGCAAGCGAATTGAAAAAAGCCGTTGACGGTGGTCAGCGTGCACAGGGCAACGATGGCGGGGGACTGGCGTTGTCGCGGACCTCAGATCGCCACCTTGCAGGCGAAGGGCCCGCGCGAGCTGCTGGCAACAATGCGGATCTGCTTTACCGGACCCCCAGCCAGCCCAGCTTAGATGGTAACACCGTCGAAATGGACCGTGAGCGTTCGCAGTTCGCAGACAATGCAGTTCGCTATCAAGCGGGCCTCACGATAATGAATAGCCGGATTCAAGGGCTAAAAACGGCCATGCAGCCAGAATAAACTGGCCCGAAACGGTTAGGAGGTAGTTATGTCAATGTTTTCTGCGTTTGATATCGCAGGTTCCGCCATGAGTGCTCAGTCGCAGCGTATGAATGTGACCGCCAGCAACATGGCCAATGCCGATAGCGTGGCGGGCCCTGACGGTGAGACGTATCGGGCTAAGCAGGTCATGTTCGAATCACAAGCCAATAATTCACGCTACGGCGTGGGGGGGGTACGTGCTACCGAGGTCGTGGAGGACGATTCGCCACTACGGCTTGAGTACATGCCCAACCATCCTGCTGCAGACGAGGACGGCTACGTTGCCAAGCCCAACGTTGAGCCGGTTCATGAAATGGTCAACATGATTTCAGCCTCACGCTCTTATCAAGCCAACGTCGAGGTCTTTAACACTAGTAAACAGATGATGATGCAAACACTCTCGCTGGGTGAAGGGTAAGCCATGAATATCGATACAAGTGTACTAAGCAACGTCAATGGCGGCGGATCGAGTGGTATGCCGGCTCGTCAGTCTGAAGAGCTGCGTGAAAGCTTCATGACCCTGCTGATTACCCAGTTGGAAAATCAAGACCCGCTCAACCCCATGGAAAACTCTGAGATGACGTCTCAGCTGGCCCAGATCAACACGGTCAGCGGCATCGAGGAGTTGAACGACACCCTCAGTGGCATCACCCAGCAGATGAATGCCTCGCAGATGTTGCAAGCCTCGGGGTTGATCGGTAACGCCGTGCTTGTGCCGGGTAATCAGGTGAAGGTCAATATTGATGAAGACGGCAAAAGTTTCGCTACACCGTTTGGTATCGAGCTGGATAAGCCAGCAGATAACGTCGAAATTACCGTGACCAGTAAAGCAGGTGAAGTCGTCTATACCAACAATGTTGAGGGAGTTGGTGCGGGGGTCGAATCGTTCAGCTGGAGTGGCTTAAATAATGACGGAGGCGCTGTCGCTGAGGGGTCATACAACGTCAGCTATAAAGCGACCGATGCCGAAGGCGAAGAGCTTGAATCCGAGACGTTGAATTATGCCCAGGTTCAGGGCGTGACGCCGGCTGAATCTGGAGACGAAGTCCGTCTTGATCTCGGCGCCATCTATGGCCAGGTAACACTTGACCAAGTCAAACAAATTCTCTGAACCAATACTTATTAATCGATTTAGCAGGGGACTATCATGAGTTTTTCACAAGCGTTAAGTGGCCTGAATGCCCAGCAAGACAAACTGGGGGCCGTTGGTAACAACATCGCCAACTCGCAAACGGTCGGCTTCAAGAGCTCGAACGTACAGTTTGCTGATGTTTACGCCGAGTCACGTATTGGTCTGGGTACGCGAACCTCTTCCGTGCTGCAGAATTTCAACCAGGGCAATATCGAGTCATCGAATCGCAATATGGACTTGGCAATTGCTGGCGAAGGCTTCTTCCGCTTTCAGCAGCCCAACGGTGAAATTGGCTACTCGCGCAACGGCCAGCTGACCATGACGGCCAACGGTGATCTGGTTAACGCTCAGGGCGCACAGATCATGGGCTACCCGGCGGATGATCAGGGCAACATTCAAGGCGGCGGCGACGTTGAGGCCTTGAGCGTTGATGCAGGCGACTTGGCAGCCAATGCCACACAGAACCTTGATGTGTCGCTTAACCTTGACGCGGAAGAAGCCACCTTGGTCGATGGTCAAGATGGGTATACCACCCCCACGGCCGCGGAGGTGGCCAATGGTCTGGATTCTAGCCAGTATTCCTACTCCACCAACGGCACGATTTACGACTCCCAGGGTAATGCGCGCAACCTGACTATGTACTTTACCAAAACCGCCGCGAATGACTGGCAGGTCGATGCGCGTATGTCGGGTGGTCCACAAGGCGCGCCTAATTACGGTTTTACCAATATTGCTGATGGTGAAAACTTCGACTTCACGACTGATGGTCGCCTCAACAATAACTTTACCGCTTTTGATCTTAATCTGGACAATCCCGGTGCTATCCGTGATGCGGAAGGTAATAATGTTGCGGCTAGTGAGTTCGGCGGCGGTGGTGCATTGACTAGCCAGCAAATCCAGGTAGATTTCGCCAATACCACTCAGTTTGCCAATAGCTCGACCGTCAATGACTTGTCTCAAGACGGCTACACTTCGGGCTCTTTGGTGGGTGTGACCATCGACGACGATGGTTCGATCATGCGCAACTACTCTAACGAGGAATCGCGCGCCGCGGGCCAGGTTGCCCTAGTGAGCTTCCGCAATCCTGAAGGTTTGAGCCCCAACGGTGACAACCTCTGGACCGCCACCGGCTCTTCAGGGCAGGAACTGGTCGGGGCGCCGGGTACCGGCCAGCGCGGCTTGATAGAACCGGGCGCGGTGGAAACCTCCAATGTGGACATGGCGGGTGAACTGGTCGATATGATCGTCGCTCAGCGTGCCTACCAGGCCAACTCTCAGACCATCAGTACCCAGGATGAGTTGCTGCAGACCATCATCAACCTGTAACGGCTGAAGGAATTTAAGGGAGCAAGGTCGTGGATAGAATGCTGTATACCGCCATGAGTGGCGCCAAGCATACGATGGACCAGCAGTCGGTGGTGAGTAATAACCTGGCGAACGTTGCCACATCGGGTTTCCGCGCCCAGCTGCAGGCAGCGCGCTCTGTGCCTGTAGAAGGTGACGCCTTGCTGCCTACTCGCACGTCTGCCGTGACTACCACGCCGGGCACCGACTACTCTCAAGGGCCGATAGAGCAAACCGGTCGCACGCTTGATGTCGCCATGCAGGATGATGCCTGGATGGCAGTGCAGGATGGTGAGGGCGTTGAAACCTATACGCGGCGCGGCGATCTCCAGGTCGACAACGACGGTATATTGATGAGCGTCGGTCGCCCGGTAGTGGGCGATGGAGGACCTATCGCCCTGCCTCAAGGGGCGCAAATATCTATTGGTGCTGACGGCACCATTAGTGCGATCCCCCAGGGCGAAGGTCCTGAAGCCTTAGTGAACGTAGGCCGAATCAAACTGGTGACGCCAGAAGAGGGTGAACTCACCCGCGGTGAAGACGGACTTTTCCGCGCACCTCCGAATGAAGAAGGCGAGCCGGGGGCACTAGCGGCCGATGGAGACGCGACACTGGTCAGTGGCGCGCTGGAAGGTAGTAATGTCAGCGCGGTGGACGCCATGGTGACCATGATTGATGCGGCACGCCGCTACGATATGCAAATGAAAATGCTGAGCTCGGCGGACGAAAACGCCCAGCGCGCCAACAGCATGTTATCGATTCAGGGCTGATAAACTGTTGTCAGCCAAGAGGGTATTTTTATGATTTCGTCTTTGTGGACGGCCAAAACCGGTTTGGAATCCCAGCAAACCAAGCTGGATGTAATTTCCAACAACCTGGCCAACGTCAGCACCAATGGCTTCAAGCGCTCACGCCCGGTATTTGAAGATCTTCTGTACCAAAACATGCGTCAACCGGGTGCACAGAATAATGTGCAGGATCGGCTGCCATCCGGCATGCAGGTAGGTACCGGCGTGCGTGCAGTCGCCACGGAGCGCTTGCACACTCAGGGCGGCCTGGAGCAAACCGAGAACTCCCGCGATCTGGCGATCAACGGCGATGGCTTCTTCCAGGTGCTTTTGCCCGATGGCAATACCGCTTACACACGCGATGGCAGTTTTCAGCTCAATGAAAACGGTCAGATGGTCACGGCCAATGGTTACCCCATTGAGCCGGCGATTTTCATCCCGGAAAACGCGCTCTCGGTCAGCGTGGGCGAAGACGGTACGGTTAGCGTGCGTCAACCGGGCGATAATCAGGCAAATCAGATTGGTCAGATTAACGTTGCTACCTTCGTCAATCCTGCTGGCCTGCAAAGCATGGGGGGCAACCTCTATCAGGAAACGGGTTCTTCAGGCGTGCCTAATCAAAACATGCCGGGTATGAACGGTGCTGGGCGTCTTTCACAGGGCTATGTAGAAACGTCGAACGTCAATGTGGTCGAGGAAATGGTCAACATGATCCAGACCCAGCGCGCTTACGAAATCAATAGTCAGGCCGTTTCGACCAGCGATGAAATGTTGGCGCGTTTGGGTCAGCTGTAACGACGTTTACTGACAGGTTGGGTCATGCAACGACATTGTAGTTTGCGAAGCATTGCGCTGGCCGGGCTGGCGTGTTTTCTGCTGGTGGTCGCTGGCTGTGCCCAAATACCCAGGGCGTCGGTGGTGGGCGAACAGGAGCAGATCAATATTGTTGATCGCCCCCCGCCGGTGCCCAATGGCTCTATCTACCAGGCACGCCGGGGGTACCAGCCGTTATTTGAAGACCGCCGCCCAAGGTCCGTTGGCGATATCCTGACGATTGTGCTGGATGAAGAGGTCAGTGCCAGTAAGAACTCTGAGTCCAATGCTGACCGCGCCGGCAGCGCTGGTCTGGAGTTTGGCGCACTGCCCGATGCGCTTGAAACGTTGGCGGAGTATGGCTTCGAGGTGGATGGTCAAAGCGACTTTTCCGGGGGGGGCGGTTCGCAAGCGAATAACTCATTTACCGGCACTATCACCGTCTCGGTACTGGAGGTCATGAATAACGGCAACCTGCGCGTACGCGGTGAAAAACAGATTGCCATCAATCAAGGGACCGAGTTTATTCGCTTCTCGGGCGTGGTAAATCCCCGCGCCGTCAGTGGGCAAAATACCGTTCCTTCTACCCAGGTAGCCGACGCGCGGATTGAATATGTAGGGGATGGTTATATTAACGAAGCGCAGCACATGGGCTGGCTGCAGCGCTTCTTCCTCAATGTTTCGCCTTTCTAATCGCGCCTGACACGATGGTTGACAATATGCGGGTCAATAACATGCAACGTATAACGCCCCACGCACTGGTAAAACGGATCTGGCAGCTTGGTATCGTGGCCCTGGTTTGTCTTTTGGCTATGCCTGTTCAAGCAGAGCGCATCCGCGAGCTAGCGAATTTCTCCGGCGTGCGGGACAACCAGTTGGTGGGTTATGGACTGGTGGTCGGGTTGGACAACACCGGCGACCAGACGACCCAGGCACCCTTTACCAGCCAGAGTTTGACCAACATGCTGTCGCAGTTGGGCGTGACGGTCCCCTCTGGCACTAATTTACAGCTGCGTAACGTTGCAGCAGTAATGGTGACAGCGGACCTGCCGCCTTTTTCCCGTCCGGGCCAGCGGCTCGATGTCGTGGTGTCATCCATTGCCAATGCGCGTAGCCTGCGCGGCGGCACTCTGCTGATGACGCCAATGAAAGGCGCCGATGGCGATACCTATGCCATTGCTCAGGGCAACATGCTTGTAGGCGGTGCGGGGGCAGAAGCCGGGGGAAGTAGCGTACAGATCAACCAGCAGGCAACGGGCAGAATTCCCAACGGCGGCCTGGTAGAGCAGGAAGTGCCGCTCAATCTGGGTAGCAATGGCGGCACGCTAGAGCTACAGCTGGATGACGCTGATTTTGGCACCGTCCAGCGTATGGTGACCGCCATTAACAATGAATTTGGTCGATCGGTAGCCTACGGCCGCAATGGTCGGGTGATCGCGCTTGACGGACCAGTAGACGATAACGAGCGCGTTAATTTTATGGCCCGGGTTGAGAACGTTAACGTCACGCCCATGGAGGCACCGGCGAAAGTGATCCTTAATGCACGTACTGGTTCGGTCGTCATGAACAGCGCCGTCACGTTGCGGCAGGCGGCCGTCGCCCACGGCAACCTGTCGATCATGATCGATACCCAGTTTGGTGTTAGCCAGCCTGCCCCCTTTGGCGAGGGAGAGACCGCGGTGGTCCCTGACGCCGACATCGATATCGAACAGCAGGAAGCGTATCTGCAGGTGGTAGAAGGAGCGGACCTGAATGAAGTGGTCAACGCGCTAAATGCCCTGGGTGCTACACCCATGGACTTGATGACGATTCTTGAAGCGTTAAGGGCCTCGGGCTCACTGCGTGCAGAGCTGGAGATCATCTAATGAATGCCACTGATATGAGCAGTCAATTTGCGCTTGATGTACAAGGCTTTCAGCGGATGCAGCACACAGCCAGGGTCGATCCGGAAGCCGGCGTGCAGTCGGCCGCTCAACAGTTCGAAGCGTTATTCGTGCAGATGATGATGAAAAGCATGCGTGATGCGATTCCGGCGTCTGGCCTGATGAACAGTAGTGCGACCGATAGCTACCAAAAGATGCTGGACCAGCAGTGGTCACAGGTGATTGCTTCGCGAGGCGTTGGCCTTGCAGATGCACTTGTTCAGCAGTTAGAGCGGGAAGGCTTGGTGCCCAAAGGAGAAGGGACGTCGTCCACCGCTGATCAACAAATGCAGGAATTGATCGCGGGTATTCCAAGAGGTACGCCACGGGTATTGGACAGCCCGCTTAACCCCGGGGTAGAGCGTGTCCCCGAAGCGAATTCGGAAAGCGACTTCTTGGCTGAGTTGGATGCAGTGCGTCAGGGCCAGGCGGTTAAAGCAGAGCCTGCGCAGCCTGAGGCCCAGCGCCAAGCGACAGGGCAACTGCCCCACGTTGATCAGTTTATGAACACATTGGCCCCCTCCGCTCAGGCGGCTAGCCGTACCACTGGGGTTCCCGCTGAATTGATTCTGGCCCAAGCCGCGCTGGAAACAGGCTGGGGGCAACATGAAATTGCCACGCAAAATGGCAGGAACAGTCATAACGTCTTTGGCATCAAGGCCGGCGGGTATTGGGATGGCGACACGACGGATGTCGTGACGCACGAATACATAGATGGCCGTCGCCAGAAAGTCGTCGATACCTTCCGTGTCTATGATTCCTATGAACATGCGTTTACCGACTATGCCAACCTGATTGGCAACAACCCACGCTACGCGGGCGTGACACAGGCGCCGTCAGCCGAGCAGGCAGCGCGCGAGCTGCAGCGTGGCGGCTACGCCACTGACCCTCGCTATGCTGAAAAGCTGGTGAGTGTGATGGACACCCTGGGTCCGATGCCGGATGCCGGTAACTTCCTGGCAGATTCTCGCTAGATCACCATTCAAGTTTTGTACCGCGTTGCCGATCATAGAAATATCGGCTAAAGGAATCGAACCATGAGCATGTTTTCTGTTGGGCTAAGCGGCTTGAACGCGGCGCAAAACTCGTTGAACACAACCAGCAACAATATCAGCAACGTGTACACACCCGGCTACAACCGAGAAATCACCAAGCTCGGTGAGAGCAGCGCGGGAACATCAGGTGTCCAGGTTAACGATATTGAACGCCAGTTCAATCAATACGTGGCGGAGCAGCTCAATAGTGCCAAGACCCAGTCGAGCGCGCTGGAGACCTACTACAATCAGGTAAGCCAGATTGACAACCTGCTCGCTGACCGTGAAGCAGGTCTCGCGCCACTGATGCAAAATTTCTTTTCCTCGCTAGAAGATCTGGCAAGTTCGCCCTCAGACCCGGCGGCGCGTCAGGGTGTGTTGGGTAATGCCGAAACGTTAAGCGCCCAGTTTCGCTCGTTCGATAGCTATCTGCAGGATATGCAGACCAATATCAACAGTCAGCTGAAAGACGAAGTTACCCAGATCAATAACACCACTGAGCAAGTGGCTGGGCTGAATAAAGAGATTGCCCTTGCTCGTGCCCGTACTGGCGAAGCCCCTAACAGCCTGCTCAACCAGCGCGATAAGCTTGTCTCCGATCTGAATGAGCGCATGGACCTGCGCCTGAATATTCAGGATGGCAAGACCTACAACCTCAGCTTACCCAACGGTCAGCCGCTGGTTACCGGCACAAATTCTTTTCAACTGGAAACCATGGAAGCTGATTACGATCCCCAACGGACCGTCATCGGCTACCGTGATGGCGGCGGTAATCTTTCGCAGTTGGATGAAGACACGGTGACGGGTGGCTCCCTTGGCGGATTAATGAACTTCCGCCAGGAAACCCTGGACAAGACCCAGAACCAGATCGGACAGCTGGCCGTGTCGCTGTCTTCCGCAATGAATGAGCAACACAAGCAAGGCGTCGATCTCAACGGTGACCAGGGCGGGGATTTATTCAACATTCGCGCGCCCCAGACCTATGGTTATGAGTCTAACAGCGATGCCACCATTACCGCTGCCGAGTTCGCCCCTGATCGCGCAGACGAACTGCGCGCGACGGATTACACCGTCAGTTTCGACGGCGGTGCTCCCGTTGTGACGCGCAACGATAACGGCCAGGAAGTCGAGTTTGACCAGGATGCCTGGAACGATGACGAGCAATTAAAATTCGGCGGTGTCACTATTGAATTTAGCGAGACTCCAGCGCCGGTTGACGGTGATCAGTTTGAAATTCAGCCGGTTCGTCGTGCCGGTGCCGGTATGGAAGCCAATATCAGCGATTTGGATAAGATCGCAGCGGGTAGTTTTGCTGAGTTTGAAGGCGACTTGGATATTGGCGATGTCAGCGTGGCTGATGGTGCATTAGGCGCGCTGCCAGAAGATGGTGAGTACTCTCTGCGGGTTGCAATGGACGGGACCGTCAGCGAGTTAGAGGGGGCTATGACCGTAAACGGCGAGGCCTTAGTAGATGGAGATACGTTAGAAGTTGGTGACCGTATTGCTGTTGATGGCGTCGAGTTTACGCTTGATGAGCTACCTGGGGCTAATGGGGCGACATTTTCTATCAGCCTTAGCGATGCCAATACCGGCGACAACCGCAATGCCCTGGCCATGCAGAACCTTCAAAGCCAGAATGTCGTTGGCGGCAGCGCCACAGTGAGCGGCGCCTATGGGTCGATGGTCAGCGACGTGGGTAACCGCACCAATATTACCGAGGTCAATCTGGACGCACGGCAAGGGCTTACTGATCAGTTAACCGCGGTGCAGCAGTCCGAGTCCGGGGTCAATCTGGATGAGGAAGCCGCCAATTTGATTCGCTATCAGCAGTTCTATCAGGCCAACGCCCGTGTTATCGACACGGCCGGTACGATAATGGACACCATTTTGAATTTACGCGGTTAATTCGAGGATAGACAGCCATGCGTATTAGCAGCGTTACTATGTTTGACCAAAGCACGGCGTCAATGAATCGCCAGCAAAGCGATTTTTTGAAAGTTAGCCAGCAAATTGCCAGTGGCCGCCGCGTTGTCAACCCCTCCGACGACCCTCAGGCCGCCTCGCGCGCCGTCGGTGTTGACCAGGCCAAGGCGGTCACCCAGCAATACGCTGATGCCCGCACCTCGGCGCGTAACTCGCTTGCCCAAACGGAAAGCATCCTCAATAGCGTCAGCGATGCTGTGACCAGCGCTAAGACGCTGCTAATCCAGGCATCGAGCGACACGCTCAGCAATGTTGACCGTGATTCGATCGCCAGCGAGCTGAAAGGCGTCTACGAAACCATGCTGGGCCAGGCCAATGCTACTGACGGCAACGGGCGCTATCTATTTGGCGGCTATAATGATAGTAACCCGCCCTTTATCAAAAATGCCGATGGCGCTGCCGAGTATAAAGGCGACAACAATGCGCGCGAACAGCGAGTTGATTCATCGCGGCTAATGCCAGTCACTGAAAATGGCGAATCAATTTTCAAAAGCGTACCCAGCAGTGCAGGCTATGTGGCTGAAGCGGATAGCGATAACGCTGGCAACGTGACGTTTGGTGGCCCACAGGTCAGCGATGTTAATGACGAGGGCTATGGTGATAGCTATCGCATTCAGTTCGATGAGGATGCTGGGAACAACCCGACCTATAGCATCGAGACCTATGACGAGGACAACGAAAACTGGGTTGCATACGATCCAGGCAATAATGGTGATTTTACCGATCAAGCTTACACCCCAGGCATGAGTGTTTCTTTCGGCGGGGTGTCTGTTGACCTGAAAGGCGAGCCAGAAGTGGGGGATGAAATCCTGGTAGCCCAGGCAGGTAGCGATCAACGCGAACCTAATCTGTTCCGCACCATGGAAGAAGCTATTCGCGTATTAGAAAACCCCGTTGAGACCGACGCAGATAAAGCTGATTTGCGCAACACGCTCAATACCTCGATGCGTGACCTGGATAATGCGTTGGACAACGTCCTTACAGTACGCGCGTCAGCAGGCGCACGCCTCAACGAGCTGGACGTGATCGACGCGGTGGGAAGTAATCGTAGCCTAAACTACGAACAGACGCTGTCGGATCTGGTCGACCTCGACTACAACGAGGCTATTTCCGAATACAGTTTGCGCCAGGTAGGTCTGCAGGCTTCTCAAAAAGCCTTTGTTGATGTGAAGGGTATGTCGCTGTTTGATTACCTGTAGCGTTAGTCCTGCTAATTAAGTGACACTGTTCTGAAACGTTAAAAAGCCCTTTGCCAATGATGGCCAAGGGCTTTTTATATGGCGCCAACCGTTTTCGCAGAGAGCTTAAGACAATGGCGCCAAGGTATCGATCAACCCTTGCATAAAGTCGATCCCCTGGCTGAATAGGCGCTGTAAAAAGCGCTCAAGATCCGTCATCAGCACCATCATCAACAGTAGACCGACGGTTAATGATGTTGGGAAACCGATATTGAACACCGTCAACTGCGGGGCGGAACGGTTCAAAATCCCCAGCGCCAGATTAATGACCAACAACGAGCCAACCAGCGGCAAGGCCAGTAACATGCCTGAGGCGAAAATGGTGCCTGCATAGCGGGCCATTAGCTCGAAGGCGTTGGGGTTAAACGTGCCGATGCCAATGGGCAGACTCTGGAAGCTCATCACGAGTGTTTCCAGCACCATCAGGTGGCCATTCAGAGCGAGAAACATCAGTAGCGTGACCATATATAAAATCCGCGATAGCACCATGATGTTGGTGCCGCTGGCCGCGTCAAAAAAGCTGGCAAATGCCAGACCCATCTGCAGGCCAATGAATTCCCCGGCGGCTTGAACCACGGCGAATACAATGTGCATGACCAGGCCGATGGCAATGCCAATCAGGATTTGCTCGACCATGATACCTGCGCCAGCCCAGGACATCAGCGGTACGTCGGGCATGGGAGGAAGAATCGGCGCGATCACCACTGAGATTACCGCCGCGAGGCCCACCTTGGCCTGGTTGGGGACACTTGAATGCCCCCACAGAGGCGAAGCCGCCATGAACGCGGTAATGCGGGCAAACGGCCAGATAAACGCCACCAGCCATGCCTGCAGCTGGGCAAAGGTGACATCAATCATTAGCTTACATCACCATACTGGGAATGTTGGTGAATAAGCGATGGGTAAAATCGGTGATTAGCCCAAGAAGCCACGGACCTGCCAGCACCAGGACGGCAAAGACCGCCAGAATTTTGGGGATAAACGTCAGCGTCATCTCATTGATTTGCGTCGCGGCTTGAAAAAGGCTGATGATCAAGCCAGTAAACAAAGCCGCAAGCAACATGGGGCCCGCGAGAAACAGCGTTACCCGCATGCCTTGATACGCAATCGTCATGACCATTTCAGGGGTCATTCTGCCTCCATCGTCGTAATGACGGCTATATCATGTAGAAGCTTTCAGCTAACGACCCGACAATCAGCTGCCAGCCATCGACCAGAACAAACAGCATTAGCTTGAACGGTAACGAAATGGTGATCGGCGGGACCATCATCATGCCCAGTGCCATCAACGTACTCGCAACGACCAGGTCGATAATCAAGAAAGGAATAAAAATCGTAAAGCCGATCTGAAAAGCGGTTTTCAGCTCGCTGGTAACGAACGCAGGCAGTAAAACGCGCATTGGCAAATCGTCAGGCCCCTGCATGGGACCAACATCGGCCAGGCGAACGAAGAGTGCCAAGTCGGTCTCCCGCGTCTGGGCCAGCATAAACTCACGAAACGGCACCTGCGCAAGGCGCAAAAACTCTTCAAAGTTGATAGTTTCTTCGCTTAACGGCACCCAGGCAGTGTCATAGACCTGTGCTAATACCGGCGACATGATAAAAAAAGTTAAAAACAGCGCGACGCCCAGCAGTACCTGGTTGGGTGGTGTCGCCTGGGTGCCCATGGCCGTTCGCAGCAAGCTCAGCACAATGATGATGCGCGTAAAGCTGGTCATCATCAGTAGCATGGAGGGTAAAAACGCCAGCGAACTCAGAAATAACAGCGTCTGCAGAGAAACTGACCACTGTTGGCCGCCATCTTCAAGCGGCTGAGTTGTGATCCCGGGCAGCTCTTGCGCATTACCGATGACTGGAAAGAGGCACAGCAGTAAGCCAACAACAATAAGCCACCGCCACCGCTGATAGTGCGGTTGACGCAAGGTTTTAGTCCTCATGGAGTTCGGTCTGTTTCAGAGGTAGGTGAGGGAGTTTGCCCCCGGCGCTTTTGGTTCACATTATGGGCAAGCGCCTGGGAAAATCGTTTAGCAAAGCTGGATGGTGTCTGAGGCGTCTCAGCTGGCGGTGTAGCAGGTGCCGGCCGTTCATGCAGTTTGGTAACACGACCACTGCCAACGCCCAGCACCAGCCACGTATCTTCAACCTGTACGATGACCACGCGCTCTCGATTGCCTACCGCGGCACTGCTGACGACATGAAGCTGGCCTCCAGCGCGTTTGGCGTTGCCGAGGCGCTTGAGTAATGAGGTGCACAGTAAAATGATCGCAATAACCAGCGCAAGCGCTGCTGCGGTCTTACCCAGCATGGCCATGCCAATCAGGGAATCTCCACCGCTACTGAGTGCGTCGAGCGAACCATTTTGTGTTGAAGCGGTTTCACTGCTCATCGGTTCAGTTTGTGAATGCGCTCAGAGGGCGTGATGATTTCGGTGATACGGATACCATACTTGTCTTCGATGACAACGACTTCCCCCTGAGCAACCAAATAGCCGTTAATCAGGATATCCATGGGCTCTCCGGCGAGCCCATCAAGTTCGATCACCGACCCTTGTGCCAGTTCAAGCAGCTGTTTGATGGTCAGCTTTGTGCGCCCCAGCTCAACGGTAAGCTTGACCGGAATATCCATGATCATTTCGAGATCACGCGAGGGTGTGGCGCCACCTTCCTGGGTCAGCGGGCGGAATACATCGTCGCTTGCCGCTTTGGCTTCGCTTGCGGGCGCTTCATCGGCTGTGCTGTCATCTTCTGCTGACGCTTCTTCCTCGACAGCTTGCTGTTCTGCCATCGCCGCCGCCCATGGATCTTCATCCTCGCCGTCAGCGGCTTCAGATGAGGCAGCGGTTTCTTCCTGCTCTTGTTCCGACATGGCAGATGCCCAGTCGTCGTCAGAGATGTTCTGATCGGGTTTGTTAGGATCCGTCATGCTTTAGATTCCTTGGCTTTCTGTCGCGTCGACCCTTTGGCGAGGTCGTTGGACGGTACATTGTTCATGGCGGCGTGATCAATCAAGCGTTTGACACGCAAGGCGCGCTGCTGGCGCTGGCTACCGTACTCGCACTCCATCACGGGTACGCCATCAACGTTGGCGGTAACCGTAGAGGGAATTTCCAACGGTAGTACGTCGCCTTTCTTGAGTCCCATGACATGGGAGATACGGCTGGGTATGTGTGCAAACTCAGCGACTAACTCGATTTCTGACTGGCGCAACTCACTTGCCATTCGGCGCGACCAAGTGCCGTCTTGATCGTGGTTACTGTCATTGATCGGGTTCGCCAAAAGATCGCGAAGTGGTTCGATCATGGCGTAAGGCATGCAGACCTGAAAGTTGCTCGACAGGTTACCCACCTCGATATTGAACTTCGTATTCACCACGATTTCATTGGGTGAATTAGTAATGTTGGCAAATTTTGACTGCACTTCCGAACGCAAGAAGCTGATTTCCAGCGGATAAACGACTTTCCAGGCTTCTTGGTAGGCATCAATGGCCAAGCCTAGCAGCCGGTGGATGATGCGCTGCTCGGTATTGGTAAACTCGCGTCCGTCCGATTTGGTGACAAAACGTCCATCGCCGCCAAACAGGTTATCGACCACCATGAAAACTAAATTAGGTGGAAATACGATCAAGCCAGAGCCACGCAACGGGCGCATCGAGACGATGTTCAGGTTGGTTGGCACGGGCACATTGCGCGAAAAATCACTAAAGCTCTGGTAACGAACCGATTCAACCGTTATGTCGGCGCTGCGCCGAAGCAAGTTGAATAAGCCCGTACGGAAGTAACGTGCGAAGCGCTCATTAATGAAGTCCAGGGCATGCAGTCGCTCGCGAATAACGCGATGCTGTGTGGATGGATCGTAAGGCCGTACCTTGGATTCATCCTGCGACTGGGCCGAGGAAGCTGATGACTCGTCATCACCACTGACCCCTTTGAGTAGGGCATCAATTTCTTCCTGGGACAGTAGATCGTCCTGCGACATGAACGGCTCCAGTTCCCGAAATTATTGCACAATGAATTCAGTAAACAGCACTTCACGCAGTTCAGGCGGTGGCTGGTTCTCGTCGAAAGGCTCGCTCAGCCTTTCATTGATGGCGGAGGCGAGCCGCTGTTTGCCTTCTGAGGATGTCAGCTCGCCGGCCTCCTGACCTGATAGCACTGTAAGCAGCCGACTGCGTACCTGCGGCATGTGTTCTTCCAGCAATTCACGTGTGTCTTCATCTTCAACACGAAGCGTAATACCTGTATATAACAAGCGTGTACCATGACGGTCATCGGCCAGATTAACAGTGAAAGGCTCGATAGTCAGAAACACCGGTGGCTTTGACTCAGCGACCTGTTCGGAAGTGTCTTCCGGATTATCATCGTCGCCCTGATCCAGCACCATATAAATGGCGGCTGCTGCACCGGCAGACGAGAGCAGTACTAAAATGATCATTACCCAGAGCAGTTTTTTGGGTCCGCCGCTTGATTCAGCCATTGGTCGTTCCTGTAATCTCCATGCGAGGCGTTAACGTGGCATTATGCCTAAAGCGCATGCTAGTGATGAAATGAACAGGCTCGCTTGGCGAGCCTATCTTTTGGCTTAGCATTCCAAATGCCACGTGAATGGCATGGAAGACGTGTTGCCCTGGCGGATTATCGGGTTAAGCGTACAGATCAACCCTGCCATCCAGTGTGATAGGCGCATTCAGGGTAGTTGGTGCTAAGCCGCTGCCTTCCTCGCCCCCTTCAGCGCCGGTTTGGCCGCCTGGGCCAGCCTGCTGCTGAGCAAAGCCTTGCTCGCTAGATTCGCGCTGCTCGCCAACCGAGGTTTCGCCAAGCGCAATGCCTTGCTCCGCCAGCGCCTCACGCAACTGAGGAATGGCCTGCTCGATTACCTGGCGAACCTGGGCGTGGCTGGATAAAAAATGTGCCTGGGCCCCTTGTTCGCCAAACTTCAAGGAGATGGAAAGCGCGCCTAGCTCGGCGGGATGCAGTTGCATTTGCACAAGCTGATCCCCGCCTCGCTGGGCGAACTGGACGAGCTGCTGACCTAATTGTTGCGGCCAGGCGGGACTGGTCACCGGGGTGTTGACCGCGGCAGGTGTCGGGTTGGCAGCGCTACCCAGATTGGCCGTCGGTGCAGGCTGACCGCTAGCTGCTTGTGCGGATGCCTGACCGTTGGTCTGCCCGGCGTTATTCGACGACAGAGTGTTTAACAGTGTTTCCGAGGACGAAGTGGGCAGAATCAGGTTAGCTTTGGCAGATCCGTCAGCCGCACGTCCTGATGTGTCGAGTGCGCTCACCCAGGTATCTGGAGCTTGACGAGAAGCTGACCGCGCGTCGACCTGGCTTAATAGGCTCTCCGCGCGCGAGGGCTTGCTCGCATCAGCGGTTTGAGACGAAGCACCTAGTGCTTGAGCAATATCCCCCAGCCCCCGTGATGAGCCTGATGAGGTGGTATTGGCTGTGCTGGTCGTTTGGCCCTGGGAGGCAGCGAAGGCGCTGAGCAGGCTCACCAACTGCTCTGCTTCACCTTCCTCAATGCCTAGCTGCTCGGCAAGCTCGGTGGCGGTTGGCGCCGCTTCCTCGTTGCCGGGGAGCTGTTGGGACTCGCTGGCGGTATCGCTGAAGCTTGCCATCAGCGCGAGGCGCTGGGCAATTTCATCAAGTGTGGCGTTATCCAGGCTCTCGGAAGCTTCAAGGCGGGTCATTTCCTCAGGCATTGACTCGCCACCGTCAGATGCAAAGCGTGCCACCAATGCCTCCAGGGCCTCGGGGCTGATGTCTAAACCAAGCGATTCCAGCCACCCCGACAGAGATGTGGCTTCTGTTGGCTGACCCTTATCCGTGGGGCTATTGCCTGCCTGGTTTAAAGGGGAGGTAACCTGCGCATTGGCAAGGCGCTGATGAGGCGAAACAGAGGCCTGGGAAAGCGCCTGCTGAAAGAACCCACGCGCACTGTCAGCCGTTGCCGTATTGCCTTGTTGGCTGCTGGTCGCCTGACCTTGCGTCGTTGATAGCAACTGGTGAATATTCATGCTCAGTTCCCTGGCACCGCTACTGCGGTGTCTCATTACGTTGGCGAGCCAAACGGCTAGTCACCAAATCGTCATTGGTTTTCTGTTCATAACGCTCAAGGCGTCGGTGTTCTTCCACTAGCCGTCGTGAGGTCAGTGTATCGTAGGAAGACAGCTTACGCTGCTCTTGTTGCCAATGTTGTTGACGTTTTTCCACCCGTTTTTGCTGTGCCGCCAGCGTATGGCGGGCGCGTTCCAATGCAGCATCCAGCGAGCCGAGAAATTGCTGGTAGTTGTACATCGTGGCCGGGTCAATACCGTCGCGCATCGCGAGCTGTAAACGTTCGGCGTACTCTGCACGGTAACGCTTGAGCGAATTCAATTGAGCTGTCGTCTGTTGCTCGCCTTGCCGCTCTTGAGCCAGGGCAATACCTGCCTGGTCGCGGGCTTCACGGGCTAAATCGGCAAGCATCTCCAACTGCGTTCGGCTCATGCTGACTCTCCAACCAGGGCATTCAGGGCTTGTCGTGAAGCATCGATCGTGGCGCTTTCGTTAATGTTCTGCTGCAAAAAATGCTCAAGCTCGGGAAAACGCTTCACTGCCTCATCAAGCTGCGGGTCGTGACCAGGTGAGTAGGCGCCGACGCTAATCAGGTCGCGATTACGCTGATAACGCGAGAAATACTGCTTGAAGATACGCGACTGACGCTGCTGGGCTTCGTCGGTGATCGCGGTCATTGCGCGGCTGATGGATGCTTCAATATCGATAGCCGGGTAGTGCCCGGCTTCGGCTAACGTACGCGAGAGGACAATATGGCCATCGAGAATCGCTCGGGCGGAATCCGCGATCGGATCCTGCTGGTCGTCACCCTCGGTCAAGACAGTGTAAAACGCGGTAATCGAGCCACCGCCCCGTTCCGCATTACCCGCGCGCTCGACCAGGCTAGGCAGTTTGGCAAATACCGACGGCGGATACCCCTTGGTGGCCGGGGGCTCGCCAATGGCCAGGGCGATCTCGCGTTGGGCCATGGAAAAACGCGTCAAGGAATCCATGATCAGCAGAACGTCGCGGCCTTCATCGCGAAACCCTTCGGCTAGTCGCGTGGCGTAGGACGCCCCTTGGAGGCGCTGGAGGGGAGATGTATCAGCCGGTGCGGCGACTACCACGGCGCGACGTCGGCCTTCGGGGCCAAGAATATTGTCGATGAAATCCTGTACTTCACGGCCACGCTCGCCGATCAGACCTACGACAATGACATCCGCCTTGGTATAGCGTGCCATCATGCCCAAAAGCACCGATTTGCCGACCCCCGAACCCGCGAAAAGCCCCATGCGCTGACCCCGGCCGACGCTCAGTAGTGCGTTAATCGAGCGAATGCCGACATCGATCTGAGACTCGATAGGCGCCCGGGATAGCGGGTTAAGCGGTGGCGTATCCAGGGTGGCGCGGGCAGTGTCATCCAGGTGCTCACGGTCATCGAGCGGATTGCCGTTGCCGTCAAGCACTCGACCCAGAAGCTCCTCGCCGATGGGAAAGCGTCTTGCGCTGTGGCCGCTTCCATCGCTCAGCGGTGATACGCGGGCGCCGGGCATCAGGCCTGAGATTTGCTCAAGGGGCATTAGATAGAGCTTATCCCCAGCGAACCCGACGACTTCGGCTTCGGCATAAGGCTGTTCATGATGTGCATCGCTTTTGGGTAGCTCGATTTTACAGGCGCTGCCGACCGCAACACGTAGCCCGACCACTTCGACGACCATGCCGGTTGCCCGCACGACGCGACCACTGGTGCCCACCCGCGGCAAAGCACCGACCCGCTGCGTGGTGCGGCGGATGGCTTTTTGCCAGCGGAATTGGTGAGGGCACGAAGTGGTCATGGCAGCCCCTATGACGTCGACGACTTGGATGAACTGGATTGGCGCTTGCGCTCCTGGGCTTGCACGGCTTGCCAGCGGCTCTCGAAGGTGGCATCGAGCTCGCCTTGGGCACTGGTAACACGGCACCCACCGCGGGCCAGTTGATCATCGGGCTGGAGTTTCCAGTTGGCAGCTTCAAGCTCAGACCCGAGATGCTCTGCGACAATCGCGTGATCGTCGGGGTTTAGCCACAGCCGCTGTTGGCCGACAAGCGGGGGCTCGGTATGCAGTAGCTCGCGTACCAGTGTCAAAATACGCTCGGGCGTTTCATTCAGTGCCTCGGCAGCAAGCTGTTTGCCTGTCGTTGTGGCCAACGCCACAAGGTCGTGGGCAATGGCATCGTCAATTTGCGTGAGTGCTTCCGAAAACTGCTTGGCGAGGTTGCCAAGCGGTGCCAAAGTGTCTTTTGTTTGCTGAGCAAGTTCCTGTTCGGCCTGCTGGCGACCTTCCTCAAGGCCTTTTGCCAAGCCCTCTTCATGTCCGCGGGCGAGGCCCGCCTGATAACCGTCCGCTTCGGCTTGCTCGCGTAACTTGTCGTATTCTTCCTGGCGAGCCTGCGCTTCGCGCCGCTGCGCCTCCTTGGCAGCTTTCTGGGCCGCGTCTATCTTGCGCTGATGGGGTGACTCCGAAGCTGGCGCTTCGTTATCGCCAGCGGGGCGGAGGAGTTCGTCCATCTGCCAGCGCCGCCATTGGTGATGGCGATCAAACTGCGGCGATTGGGTCTCAGACATACTCATCGTCTCCACCTGCCAGGACGATTTCTCCTGAATCCGCCAGGCGGCGCACTACCTGAAGAACCGTCTTCTGCTCGGTTTCAACCTGAGACACGCGAATGGGCCCGCGGGCTTCCATGTCCTCACGGACCAGATCAGCAGCGCGTTGGGACATGTTGCGCAGGAACTTGTCTACTAGAGCGTCCTGGGCACCTTTGAGGGCGATTACCAGTGAATTGGTCTCGACTTCCTGCAGGACCATCTGGATGGCGCGGTTGTCCAGATCGAGCAAGTTCTCGAACAGGAACATCTCGTCGATAATCTTTTGCGCCAGATCTTCGCTATGCGAACGCACGGTTTCGATCGCCGTTTCTTCCTGAGACGAATTCATCAGGTTGAGAATTTCAGCTGCCGTTCTCACGCCACCCATCTTGCTGCGCTTGAGGTTCTGGCCATCGAGCATGCTGGAGAGGACTTCGGTCAACTCCTGCAGGGCAGCGGGCTGAACGCCGCTGAAGGTGGCAATACGCAACACCACGTCGTTACGCTGCTTTTCCTCGAATAGCTCAAGCACATCTGACGCCTGGTGACGATCCAGATGGACCAGAATGGTGGCAATGATCTGCGGATGCTCATCGCGGATGAGCTCGGCGACCATCGAGGCCTCCATCAGGTTGAGCGAGTCGATCCCGGATGTTTCGGCGCTGCTTTCCAGGATGTCTTCAATCAGGCTGGAGGCGCGATCACTGCCCAGTGCCTTGGTAAGTACCGAGCGGATATGGTCGCTGGAGTTAAGGTTAAGGGCGACAAATTCTTCCGTCTCTTTATGGAAAGCCTCGAGTACCGCCTTCATGTCGTCGTGGGAGACTTGCTGAAGGCGCGTCATTTCCATGCTGATTTCCTGGACTTCCGACGCGTTCATGTATTTGAACACTTCCGCGGCGCTGTCCTCGTCCAGGGCGAGTAACAGGATGGCGCTCTTGCGAGCGCCGCCCATCTTGGCAACTACATCACTCATTGGCATTCATCCAGCTGCGCACGATCATCGCTACCATGCGGGGGTCCTCTTGCGCCATTTCACGCAGATCATTGAGGTTGTGCTCGTACAGCGATGTCTTGCGCCGGCGTTTCGGCTTTTGATACGTCTCGTCGGCGTCTTCCTCGTCTTCAGCCGACTCATCTTCATCATCCCCAACCCTGGCCTGAACGCCTGCACCAGGCGCTGCTGTCGCCATGACAGGTGACTCGGTATAGCGCTTGATAAGCGGCCTTAGAATCAGTAGGTACAGCAGCAGGGCGGCAAGCGCGACCAGCAGGTAACGACCGAGTTGCCCAGCGAGCTCCAGAGTGCCCCGACGTTGCCACCACTCCGGCGTGTCGCCCGTCTCTTCTTCGATATCGACAAACGGGGTGTTGACCACATCGATGGCATCGCCGCGCGCTTCGGAGAAACCCATCGACTGGCGCACCAGGCGCTCGATCTGTTGCACTTCCTCGTTCGAGAGAGGGACCTGCTCGGGCTCACCTTCTTCGTTGATGGTTTCACGGTAGTTGATGACAACCGCTGCTGTCAGGCGCTCGACGCGACCAAGCCGGTGTTGAATGTGTTCAATGCTGCGGTCAACTTCGTAATTGACGACATCGTCCTGCTGCAAGTTGCGAAGGGCATCCTCGGGGGCCTCTTCATCGTCTTCGCCCTCCTCACCTTCGCCGTCTTCGTCAGGCTGATTGATGGGCGAGGGCGCTATTCCGGGGGGCGTGTTGGTGAGTGCGCCCGGGATGCCGTTGCCAAGAAGGTTTTCACCGTCAAACGAGAGGCTTAACTGGCGACTGCGAACGGCGGCTTCGTTAGGCGGCTGGTTGGGGCCGTAGCGCTCAGAGGTTTCTTCCCGCTGGGAGAAGTCCACCTGTGCGGCGACCTGCGCGCGTACGTTTTCTTCACCCAAAATCGGCGTCAGGATGTGTTCGATGCGCCGCTGATAAGAACGCTCGACTTCAGCCAGGTACTCCAGCTGGCTGCCGTCAAGATCGTTGCTGCCGCCGGTGTCTGCCGACAGTAAGCGGCCATTTTGGTTGACTACGGAGACATCTTCAGGCGCCAGTTCAGGCACACTGCTCGATACCATGTGAACAATGGCGCTGACCTGACCGTCGCCAAGTACGCGCCCTGGCAATAGGGTCAGTACTACCGACGCTTTCGCAGGCTCTCGGTCGCGAATAAACACCGATGGCTTGGCCATCGATAGGTGAACGCGAACACCTTCTACAGGCCCTAGTGACTCAATGGAGCGGCTTAACTCACCTTCCAGTCCCCGTTGATAATTGACCTGCTCGGCAAACTGACTGATCCCGAACGCCTGGTTGTCCATGAGTTCCAGGCCAACATTGCCCCCTTGAGGTAGGCCCTGCTCAGCAAGATAAAGACGCAGAGAGTGCACCTGATCGCCTGGAACCATCAACGCTTGACCGTTGTCGCTGAAGCGGTAAGGCACGCCACGGCCGTCAAGTTCGGTGATGATGCGGCCGCCGTCTGCCTCATCAAGATTGTTATACAGCACGCGATAATCTGGACTGCTTGCCCACATCATGAGGACGGCAATCACGGCAATAGTCGCGGCGCCGGCCACCAGTAGAGCGACAAGCGGATTACCGCGCAACTGAGACAGCACGCGGTCAGCAAATGAAGTTTTCGTATTATCACTACCTGCGCTGTCACGAGCTGAGGGCGTGGTAGTGTTCGTCTGACGGCCCGCCGCAGCACCCGCTTCGCTCATGAATCCCTCCCTTGGGATAGGCAAAACAGGTAACTGCCTAGGCACATCACCATAGAAGGCATAGGCTAAATTCCGTCAATCGCGGTTATCCGCCGAAAAGATGAGGCGTAATTATGATGGACGCCATTATCCGGTGGCTGGGCAACCATAAAGGAACGAAAAGCCTGGCTTTTTGTACGTAATTGTCCGTATGAGCTTTGTCATACTGGTGGTAGGCTTTGCGCATTCAGCCATTTTACTGATTGAGGCGACAACATGAGTACTCCTGCCATACAGGCAACGCTGCAGCAAATGCAGGGGTTGGCCAGCCAGGCGGCAAACCAGCCAATGCAAGGTGGCGCACTTGTCCAGTCAGGAGGGCATGGCAGTTTTGGCGGCGAACTGCAGGCGTCCATTCAACGCATCAATCAGCTAAAGCTGGATGCCAACAATAAAGCGAAGGCATTTCAGGCGGGAGACCCTAATCTGGAATTAGCTGATGTCATGGTTGATATGCAAAAGGCGAGTGTTGCTTCTCAAATGGGGTTACAGGTGCGTAATCGCCTGGTGTCTGCCTACCGCGATGTCATGAATATGCAGGTGTAACCCCGTAACGCGCTATTTGTGCTACGCACTTTGGTTGCCGGTTTCTGTGAGAGTGATTCAAGCTTCCAATGAGACAAACCGGCCGCGCATGTCTTGCAGTTGTTCGGCAATGCGGATGACTTCCTCGGCGGGAATCTGGCGAATAATATCACCCGAATCACGGTCAACGACACGAGTAATGACTCGCGACGAATTCTCGCTGATCTCAAACTCTATCCCCCGCTCTCGCATCACCTCATTGATGCGCTGGACGGGCTCGACGAGCTCCCCGGCAGTGGGTTCAATTTGTTGATTCTCACTGAGTTGGCTTCCGGGTGCTGGAAGGTTCTCCAGTACGTCGTCAAGACGCTGGCGCGGCGAAAGCGTATTCAACTGAGCTGTCTGAATGCGGTTGATAGCGTCAATGCTGGATGAGTTCATCGTTCGTGTTCCCCTGTTTTCGTATCCACCCCTGGTTTGCCAGCATTAGCTGATGACCTCTGTTGGCACGAGGCTCTATTGGAGCGGCTTTTTTTAAGCTTTTAGCTTCTGATACTTACGCTAAAGTTATCGGCTCGGCTAAAGATAACTTTAGCGGCGGCGAAGCCGTGCTTGTAATTAAGTTAATTTTGACACCCAGCTCAGTATAGTCACTAGTTGAAATCTTGCATTTAGGGTGAGTGGCGCATCCTGGTTATTGTCAGCTTCTGGTATTGTGTAGCACTTTGCGCATAATCCGCTGAGGCAATGGGAGAGGTGAGGAGAGCATGGTGGCCCCTGAGGAAGAATATGAGCGAGTCGCAAACCCGGTAGCGGTGGCGTCGCTATTGGATACATTGGTGGAAAGCGGCGGTGCGTCGCTTTGTTTGGAAGGTGATAGCGGGCGGCCGGAGCCGGTCGTGCTTATGGAGCAGCACCCGGGCGAAACGCTGGTATTGGATCTTTCGTCGGTAGACTATCTGCTCGGCCGTCTTCAGGAGGGAAAAGCTTTTTACCTGGTGGGCGAAACGCAAGGCAAGGTGTTGCGCACGCCGTTGCTATCGTTAACCGAAACCCGCCGCGCCGGCGGGCGTTTTTTATGCTGCAGTGATTATCCGGCGTATCTGGACGTGCTTCAGCGGCGCGATGCTTTTCGTGCCGAGCTTCGCATTGGTATGCCGGTAGCCGCTAGGGTTAGCGTGCCAGGCCAGGAGGCGATCCATGGCGAGTTGCGCGACTTGTCCCAGAGGGGTTGTCAGTTGGAATTGCCCATGACGGCAAGCGGTATGCTGGCAACCGCTGAAGGGCCTCTGGATATTGCCTTCGAGTTTCCCGACGGGACGCACTTTGAGATTCAGGCCTTGGCTCGCCATCAGCGCCCGGACCCGGAGCGGAATTTACTGCGCGTCGGATTTTATTTCGGTTCATGCAGTGCTGATCAGGAGCGTCAGGTCTGGTACTTCGTATGTGAGATCGAGCGGGAGTCGGCTCGATATTCCAAAGAAAATCAGGAGGAGCGCCAGCCATCGCCACTATTTACCTCGCCCGCTGGTCGAGTGGGCGCCGGTGAGCATGTCGGGCGGCGCGATGTAAAGCGCTATGCCACGCCAATGGCTCGCCGGCTGGTCAAGGTTGCCGCGTTTCTTGATGGGCAAATGCTGGCGCTGCAGCAAGGCAGTGATATCGATTCACGCCAACTTTCCTTGCATGCCGACCGGTTAATGGATCTGCATGAAGAGGATCGCGAATCGCTGCTTTTCGCTTGTCGGTGCCTGTCGCCCGAGCCGCTACTGGTCCGCCATGGTATCTCCGTGGCGGTTCACTTGCTGGATTTGGTCGGCGCCGGTATGCCTCGCGATGTTCGCAAAGCAGTGGTTGCCAGCGGTCTGGTCCACGACTTGGGCAAGGCACTGGTGCCGCAGGTGCTGTTTAAAGCTGCTCACTTTGAGGCGACGCACCGCCAGGCCTTGAGTGAACACGTTCCGCTTGTGCTGGAACGACTGGATAGTTGCCAGTGGCTATCTTCGGGCGTTGCGTCTGCCGTGATCGGGGGTATTAACGAGCGGATGGACGGTAGCGGCTATCCGGATGGGGTGGCGGGAGAGTCGTTGAACGAGCTTGCCAAGGCCGGCGCCATTGTGGATGTCGCGGAAGCCCTGCGGCGCGACCGGAGCGATCGCCCCGCGAAAACCGCACAGCAAATTTACCGCCATCTGCTGACCCATTCCCATCAGTTTGACCCTCGTTGGATCAAGCGCTGCGTCGCGCATTTTAAAGCCTTGCCGGTTGGCGCCTTGGTGCGCTTTTCCAGTGAACAGTTGGCGTGGGTGTTGCGTATTGATGAGCAGGGTAACCTCGAGGAGGTTCAACTGGCGGCGTCAGCGAGTGCACCGATGCGCGATAATCTGGGTGAGACGATACGCGGTAATGTTGTCGAGAAGCTGGGGCGCCCGGTGAGTGAGGTGGCTGTATCGACATAGCGGTGACTTTTGCAGCGGGTAGATATCAGGCGAAGAAAAACACCTTGAAGCATTAAAGTCGCTATGTCGCTCGCCGATAATCATTAAAGGTAGGCGTTCCCAGCGATATGCTTGCCAGTAATTTGCTTAGTGGCTGACCGCATCCGGTCGCCACGCGATGAGGAGTATCACGTATGACATACTCGCGCGGTGCAGCCGCCTATGGTCGAGGGGCCAATGCGTATGCAAGGGTTGGCGTTGAAAGCGGCGTGATGTCGGCTGATCCCCATCAGCTGATCGTTATGCTATTCGATGGCGCGCAAGCCGCTATTCGCGCAGCCCGTATCCATATGCAAGCGGGTAACTCAGCTGAGAAAGGACGTTCCATTTCGAAAGCGCTCGATATCGTCAACAATGGTCTGGCGGCGGCACTCGACCTCGAGCAAGGCGGCGATATTGCAGAGCAACTAGGCTCCTTGTACAGCTATATTGCACGTCTGTTGTTGACCGCTAATTTGCGCAACGACGAAGCGAGCCTGGACGAAGCCGAGCGGCTGCTTGAGGACATTGCTTCTGCATGGCGCGAAATTGGCCAACGGCAATCTGCATGAGGCACTAATGGCGGCTTCCACCACGACTCGAGATGACGCGCAACAGACGCTCATTGATACCTATGCGGCGCTACTCGATAGCGTTATGCATATGCATGAACTCGCCGATAATGATCAGTGGGCAGAGTTGATCGATCAGCGGACCCACTATGTCCTGCTGGTGGAAAAGCTGCGCGAGTTAGACACGTCGGTAACGCTCGAATCTTCTGCACAGCAGCGTAAAGCAGAGCTTCTGGAAGCGATTCTGGAGCAGGACGTGGAGATCCGTCGACAGCTTATTGCCCGTCGTGATGAATTGGGGCGGTTGATCAATGTGTCTCAACGTCAGCGCAGCTTGCACCGTGCCTATGCGCCGCAGCAGGCAAGTGACAATGCGTTTGGCGATAACAATGATCAGGCGCCGAGGTCGTCGTGAGTACCATTAATCCGCTGATCGATACCCTGCTTCATCAGGTGTTGGGGCGGCGGGGCGATGCGTCGAGCCAGCGGTTAATGGATCAGCCGATCAAGCCGGTCGTGCCGGGCGAGGGTCCGCGTGCCCTGATGGGGGATGCGCGCCTGGATGGCCGTGATGCAGCCTCAACGGCGCTGCGCGATACGGCGCTGAGAGATATGAGGGGGCTGCCGCCCCAGTTAGACGGCGGACGACAGCCTCAGCGAGGTGATGCTCAGGCATTGCCGCCTGGCTCAACCCAGACGCACTTTAGCCCAGCGGCACGCAGTATTGCGGATGTATTGCTGCGCTTTCCTGCGCCACCCACCGTCATGCGTGCCGAAGCGCCATTGATGAATGCGACTGAGCCGCCGTCATCAACGCAGTTGGCGACGCGGCTTGAAGCCAGCGTGCGCGACAGTGGCCTGTTTTATGAGGCGCATCTCAAGCGCTGGTTTCAAGGTGAAGCCAGCCGACAGCAGCTATTGAGAGAGCCGCAAATGCAGCCTGGCCCGCGCGCTTCGGTACCCACGCCCTTGGTATCGACAGCGCTGGGGGCTGGTCTGGTGCCTCAAGGTGGGGGGAGTGGAATGCCGTCATCCGGCATGGTGCCTGGTGGCGCCTCACCAATGCTGATAGCGCCACCGACGCCGGGTAATGCCGCCATATTGCCCAATACATCGTTAATACCGGCTGCCAGTGACTCCGCGGCGGCGCGTGCACCGATGGGCAATATACCATCCAGCACTCAGCCGCCGGTTGGGAGTCCGGGAGCATTTAACACGGCTGAACTCGCCACCCATGCGAAAGAGTCGCAGCAAGCGAACATTGATGCGCGTCTGGCTCGCGACACCTTGGATATCATGCCCAACCGCCAACCGCGCGAAGTAGTGCATGAAAGTCTGCAAAGTTTGGTGCGTCAGCAGCTTGAAATGCTGGTGACGCCTACGATCCGCTGGGAAGGGGACGTATGGGCGGGCATTTTTATGGCGCTGGCGATTAACCTGCCGACACGCGGGCAGCAGCAGGAAGACGGGGAAGGGCAGGAGGCGCCTGAGGACAGCTGGCAGTCCGACATGCAGCTTGACGTGCCGGGTTTTGGTGCCTTTAGCGTGTCACTACGGCTTTATCGAGGTGTTTTGAACATTGATTTAACCGCCAGTGATTCGTTAGTCCATCAACGTCTGGATGCCGGTGTGCCTGCGCTTGAATCGCGCCTGGAGGCGCTGGATCTGCGTAAGGTCCAGGTTCGCGCACGCTATGTCGAGGAGGCACCGGATGTCCTCGGATGAATCAAGACGTCAGGCCGTGGCACTGGCCTATCAAGACCATGAGCGGGCGCCACGGGTTGTAGCCAAGGGTTATGGCGAGCTGGCTGAGCGCATCATGGCCGAGGCACAGCGGCAGGGTATTTATGTACATGACGCGCCCGAGCTTGTCGCGTTATTGATGCAGTTGGATTTGGACGCGGAGATTCCTGCCAACCTGTATCAGGTCATTGCCGAGCTGTTGGTATGGGTATTTGAGTTGTCGGAGGCTGGGCTACATAAGCGTGAGAGGGCTGAGTAGCCAATACAAACGTGGTATGCAACCATGATGTTTGGATCAGTATGAAAAAAAACCACTCATGGCGCCAGTACCACAGCAATAGAGGCGTCAGTTTCGTTCGATAGGCCACTATGAGTCAAACCAGCTTTCTCGATGAAATACAGGAAATCAATCTAGCGTACTTGCTGCTTGCACAGCGCTTGTTGAGTGAAGACCGTGAGGCCGCCATGTTCCGTCTGAAAATCGACGGCGAGGTGGCGGATCTTATCGTATCGCTCAACGCCCGGCAGCTGACCAAGCTATCGCGAACCAATCAGTTGATTTGCCGGTTCGGTCAGGCAAGCGTCGAGCGCTTGAAACAGGTGACAGCCAATCCGCGTGATCAAGGCCTCGCTAGTCTGCATGCGTCGCTGTTGCTGGCTGGCGAAGAGTACGAATCGATGCCGCCGGAGGACAGCACGTGAGTCAAAAAAGCTTGGTAGACGAAATGCACCAGGTGCAGCTCGCTATTGAGCTGATTGAGCTTGGGGCAAGGCTACAGGTGTTGGAGACGGAGACAGAGCTTAGCCGCACCCGTCTCATCAAGCTGTACAAAGAGGTAAGAGGGATGTCGCCGCCAAAAGGCATGCTGCCGTTTTCGACCGACTGGTTTATCACTTGGCTGCCCAACATCCACTCCTCCTTGTTTTACAACATTTATACCAGCTTGGTGGAAGAAGCTGGCTGTGAGCGCATTGATGCCTTTGTGAAGGCCTATCGGCTATACGGCGAGCAGATTGATGTTGAGGGCGTAGAGCCGGTTTTGGGGCTGACGCGCGCCTGGACGCTGGTGCGTTTCTTTGAGAGCGACTTGCTCCAGCTGACGCCGTGTACACGTTGCGGTGGTCACTTTGTCGCTCACGCCCATAACCCGATGCACGACTATGTGTGCGGCATTTGCCAGCCGCCATCCCGGGCAGGCAAAACGCGGCAGATGTGTAAATCGGCATCGGACATTACATGACTTTTTGACGTAACGGGTCACCGTTGGTTCCGTTATAGACCATTGAAATAGCGAAGGACACTGCCTGTGCTGATCCTCTTAGGTTACATCGTTGTATTATTTTCGGTATTTGGTGGCTACGTGCTGGCAGGGGGTAGCTTAGGCCCCCTTTTTCAGCCGCTTGAGCTTTTAATGATTGGTGGTGCTGGTGTCGGGGCCTTTCTTGCCTCTAACAACGGCAAGGCCATCAAGGCTACCTTCAAAATCATGCCGAAGCTGAAGCGCACCAAGAAGTACAACAAAACGATGTACATGGAGCTGATGGCGTTGCAGTACAAGCTGCTTTCCAAGGTTCGTCGTGAGGGCATGTTGGGGATTGAGCGGGATATCGACAACCCTCAGGAAAGTCCGTTGTTTCAGGAACACCCCACAGTGTTGGCGGATCCGCACATCATGAATTTCCTCACCGACTATCTACGCCTGATGGTCAGCGGCGGCATGGAGCCCATGGAAATTGATGAGCTGATGCTGCATGAAATTGAGGCGTTCGAGCAGGAAGCCCACATCCCTATTGACGCGATTGCCAAAGTCGGCGACGCGATGCCCGCCTTTGGCATCGTGGCGGCGGTAATGGGCGTTGTGAAAGCGCTGACCTATGCCGATGCTGGTCCGGAACAGATGGGGGAGATGATCGCCCACGCGCTGGTGGGTACCTTCCTGGGGATTCTGCTGGGCTACGGGTTTATCAGCCCGATATCCAGCACGATTGATCGACAGGCGAAAGAAGCGGAAAAAATGCTCCAGTGCGTTCGCGTGACGCTTTTGGCGAGCCTGCACGGCTACGCGCCTCAGTTGGCAGTTGAATTTGGCAGGAAGGCGCTGCACAGCACCGAGCGTCCCACCTTTAATGAGCTGGAAGACTACGTACGCGACGCGAAAAAGGCTGGTAGTGCATGAGTGCGGCGGGAGATAAGCGGCCGATCATTATTCGGCGCAAGAAAGTTGTGCATGCACACCACGGTGGCGCATGGAAAATAGCCCTTGCCGACTTCATGACCGCGTTGATGGCGTTGTTCCTGGTGCTATGGATACTCAGTGTATCCAGCGACGAAGAACGCCAGGGCGTCGCCGAATATTTCAGTACGCCGCTGACGACTGCGATTACCGGCGGTGACCGCTCCGGAAGCACGAGTGCGATTCCTGGCGGTGGTCCAGATCCGACGCATAGCGATGGTGAGCGCGCCCGCATTGATTTAAGGCAGGCGACGCGTCCCAGCGAGCAAGAGCGGCGCTTTTTCATGGACGTACAGGAACGCATCGAACGCGCCATCGAGCTCGACCCTGAACTACGCCAGTTGCGTTCACAGCTGCGTTTTGACCTGACGCGCGAGGGCTTGCGTATTCAGGTCTTGGATACTGAGCAGCGCCCCATGTTCGAGTTGGGCAGCGACCAAGTCGCCCCTTACATGCGTAATCTCTTGCGGACCATTGCGCCGCTGCTCAATGAGTTGCCCAACGACCTGAGTATTGGGGGCCACACGGATAACGTGCCTTATGCCGGTGGCTATCGTGGGTACAGCAACTGGGAACTGTCGAATGATCGAGCCAACGCTTCCCGCCGCGAGTTGGTCACGGGGGGACTTGATCCGGGTCAACTGTTGCGCGTTTCCGGTTATGCAGACCGGGTGCTACTGCCCGACACTGAGCCCGACGATCCGATTAACCGGCGCATTGAGTTGATTGTGTTATTGCCCGAAATTGCCGAGGCCATCCGCAACCCGGTGGTAATGGAGACCGATGTTTCCAGGGTGCTATCAGAAACCGCGGAAGACGCAGGTGGTGTAGCTGACGATGCGCCACCGGCTGAAAACCCGGAGCAAGCGATAGACCCAGAACAACCAGACTTAGAACAAGAGGCAACGAGCGCCGAATAACGCTGCGCTTGTGCTAACACTTTGACGTGAAGGTAGGGGATGGTGCATGGATATAGCCGATTTTTTTGACACCTTTTTTGAAGAGGCAGAAGAGCTGCTCGCGGATATGGAGCAGCACCTGTTAGAGCTTGATGTTGATGATCCTGACAGTGAGCAGCTCGGCGCTATTTTTCGTGCCGCACATTCGATTAAAGGTGGCGCAGGCACCTTCGGATTTAGTGTTCTGCAAAACACCACACACATCCTAGAGAATCTTCTGGATTACGCGCGTAAAGGGGAGCTAGCGCTGCGGGCTGACCTCGTTGATACATTTTTAGAGGCCAAAGACATCATGCACGAGCAATTGAATGCCTACCGCAACGAGGAAGAGCCGGACCAGGAAACATACGAGCGAATCACTCGTACGCTACAGCAGATTGCTCTTGAAGAGATTGGCCAGTCGCTCGATGCGCCGGCAGAAACAGCGCCGAATCCCCCGGCACCTGCCACTGACGAGGAGCCTGCTGAAAATCCGTCCGCGGGTGAAGCACCTGAGGCGGATAGCGCTGGCAAGTTGAAAGTGGTGCTGATCAATGTGGACGACAAGGACCGTCTCTTGCTGGTTGAAGAGCTGGAGCAACTAGGTGATATCGAGTCCCAGTCGGGCGACGACAAGCGCTACGAAGTCGTACTCAGTGGTAGCGTGAGCGCCGACGATATTGAAGCGGTTATGTGCTTTATCATCGAGCCCGATCAAATTGATATTCAGCCGCTAGCGTCTGGCGAGGTGAAGGCAGACGCTCCAGCAGCAGCGCAGCCTGAAGCCACTAAGCCACCTGCCGAGCAAAAAGCCTCGGCATCAGTGCCCTCAGCTGAACAAAAAGCGTCGCCGCCTGCGCCTGCCAAAGCCGAGACTGGCGATGGGCAGGCCAAGGGCAAGGCGAAGAAAGCAGCCCCCGAGTCCTCGTCGATACGTGTATCGGTGGACAAGGTCGATCAGATTATCAATCTGGTTGGCGAGCTAATCATCACCCAGTCGATGCTCGATCAAACAGTCAGCGACCTGGATGACCAGTCGGGCGCCAACAGCTCGCTGCAAAACGGCATGAGCCTGTTGCAGCGCAATGCCCGGGACCTGCAGGAATCGGTCATGTCGATCCGCATGATTCCCATGGAATTTGTGTTTAGCCGTTTCCCCCGGGTCGTACGCGATACCGCCGGTAAGCTGGGCAAGGAAATCGAGCTTGTCACCGAAGGCAAATCCACTGAACTGGATAAAAGCCTGGTAGAACGAATTACCGATCCGCTAACCCACCTGGTGCGCAACAGCCTTGATCATGGCATTGAAATGCCCGATGTACGCGAGTCGATCGGCAAGCCGCGCACCGGCAAACTGACCCTGTCTGCTCGCCACCAGGGCGGTAACATCCTGATTGAAGTGCGTGATGACGGCGCTGGCCTTGACCGCGACCGCCTGCTCGCCAAAGCCAGAGAAAATGGCCTGAACGTATCGGATACGATGTCGGATGAAGATGTCTACCAGCTGATTTTTGCGCCGGGTTTCTCAACTGCCAATGAAGTCACCGATGTATCGGGGCGCGGCGTTGGTATGGATGTTGTCAAACGCAACATCCAGGGCATGGGCGGGCGTGTCGAGATCCAATCCAAAAAAGGCGAAGGCACCATCACAAGTATCGTGTTGCCGCTGACGCTGGCCATCCTGGACGGCATGTCGATTAAAGTGGGAGGTGAAACCTTTATTCTGCCGCTTTCCACGGTGTTGGAGTCTTTGCAGCCCAATAAAGATGACATGTATGCCATGGCGGGCGACGACGTCGTCCTCAAGGTGCGCGACGAATACCTGCCGGTGATCGCCATTCACGAAGTGCTGGACGTCGAAAATGCCATTACCGACCCGACCAAGAGCATTGCGGTGATTGTGCAAGGCGAAGGGCGCCGTTATGCCATGTTGGTCGACGAACTGGTAGGCCAGCAGCAAGTCGTGGTCAAAAACCTGGAAGATAACTATCGCAAAGTGCCCGGCATCTCGGCGGCCACAATCCTTGGCGACGGCAGTGTGGCACTGATTCTGGATATTTCCGGCCTGCATCGACTGAGTCGGGCAAAAAAAGAGGCTGCTAAGCCAGCCAAAACGCAAACAATGTCTTTTTACAAGGAGTCTGAACCGTCATGAGCCAAGCAAACAATGGTGCTGTCCTCGCGACTGAAGCGGATAATAGCGAATTTTTGGTGTTCTCGTTGGGCGACGAAGAGTACGCCATCGATATCCTGAAAGTTCAAGAAATTCGCGGCTACGAGAACGTCACGCGCATTGCCAACGCGCCTGACTTTATAAAAGGGGTG
Source organism: Halomonas sp. SH5A2 (assembly GCF_014263395.1). Classification (GTDB taxonomy): domain Bacteria; phylum Pseudomonadota; class Gammaproteobacteria; order Pseudomonadales; family Halomonadaceae; genus Vreelandella. The sequence goes on from NZ_CP058321.1 coordinate 101,903, forward strand.
ACCAATTTGCGCGGCGTGATCGTGCCGATCGTCGACCTGCGCATCAAGTTCCACCTGGAGAATGTCGAGTACGGCGGCCAAACCGTGGTGATCGTTGTCAATGTGGCCGATCGGGTTGTGGGTATCGTGGTTGACGGTGTGTCTGATGTGATGACGCTGACGCCCGATCAAATCAAGCCCGCGCCTGAATTTGGCGTCACCCTGTCTTCCGATTTCCTGAGCGGACTCGGCAGCCTGGAAGACCGCATGCTGGTGATCGTCGATATCGACAAGCTGCTCACCAGCGAAGAGATGGCCTTGGTAGACGGTGCCAGCCAGAGTTAAAGAAAGTCGATGGCACAGGGAAGGGTCCCAGGGATAATGTGGTCAGCGCCTGAACCACACACAATGGAGTGGGTGGCGCGGCTGGCGATGAGGAGTGCGGTGAGTGGCGCAGGTGATTCGGCAAGTAATGAATAACATGACCGTCCGGCTGAGTTGGGGGCTGGTGCTGGTGACGCTATCGACGATGGTGCTGGTGGCGTGTGGTATTGGTCTGTATGCCCTGCATCATGGGGCAAATATCGTGCAAAACAGCAGCGATCTAGCCTCCCAGCAGCAGGCGTTTACGGCCTTTGCTGAGCAAATACGCTGGAGTCTGCTAGCGGTGGTGCTGGTGACGTTCACCACGGTAGTGGCCGTGGTATGGGGCGTGGCGGCGAATGTACTACGCCCGCTGGATAATCTGGTGGGTTACTTCGAGCGCATGGCAAAAGGCGATTTAAACCAGCAGATTACCGCGCCTGGTAATAACGAAATTGGTCGTTTGTACGTTGCGATGGCACATATGCAAGCGTCGTTGTCGCAAACGGTGGGCGTGGTACGCACCAGTGGGGCGTCAATTTTTGACCGCTCGCAGCAGATTGCCAGTGGCAATAACGATTTGTCATCACGCACCGAGCAGCAGGCGTCCTCATTGGAGGAAACGGCCTCGAGTATGGAACAGCTCGCCTCAACGGTAGGCCATAACGCGGATAACGCCCGCCAGGCAAGCCAGTTGGCGCAAAACGCCACCCAGACGGCGCAGCGCAGCGGCGAGGAAGTTAGCGAGATCGTCAATACCATGCAGGATATCAGCGCCAGTTCGCACCAGGTCGCCGATATCATTACCCTCATCGATAATATCGCCTTCCAGACCAATATCCTGGCGTTAAACGCGTCGGTGGAAGCGGCGCGGGCTGGCGAGCATGGCAGGGGGTTTGCCGTAGTTGCCCAGGAAGTTCGCAGTCTCGCCAGCCGCAGCGCCAGTGCGGCAAAGGATATTCGAACCCTGATCGACACCTCGTTGAGCAAAGTCGATGTCGGTACTGAGCGGGTCAATCAGGCCGGTAAGACAATGCAGGATCTAGTGGCTGCCGTGCAACGGGTCAGCGACATCATGGACGAAATTGCGGCTGCTTCCGAAGAGCAGAGCAATGGTATCGGTCAGGTTAACCAAGCCGTGGCGCAAATGGATCAAGTGGTTCAGCAAAATGCCGAGTTAGTGCAACAAGCTTCATTCAGCGCTAACGAGTTGGAAGACGAAGCCGGGCGATTGCGCGAAGCCGTTGAGCGTTTTCGCGTTGCCGAGTCGCTGACGGCCCCCGTGAGCAAGCCCCGTTCAGCCACGTCATTACCCGCTAAGCCAGCCCGTTCTGCCGCGCCAGCGTCCGCTGCAACGGCGGATGAATGGGAAGCGTTTTAAACGTTAAAGACAAACGTTAAAGACGGAGTACAAACACGCTCAAGTCAGCGGGTTTCGAGCCGATAATATACAAGCTGGGTGTGAATAGCACTTTGACCAGAGGCATGTCGCTCTACCAGGCGGCGTGCCTCTGGTGTCAGCAGTCGGTTGTTTTTCAGACTCACCGTGTCGTGCAACCACCCGTTGGCTGACAAGCAGGCGGGTTAAGGCTTTGTAGAGGAGTGGCGCAAATTTTGACCGAGCAACGTGAACGAGTCGACATCGGCCAATGGGCATCCGGTAGCCAGATCGAGCGCGACCTGGAACTGACGGATGCCGACTTTACCCGTGTACGTGAGCTTATTTACCAGCGTGCCGGCATTGTGCTGGCCGAACATAAGCGCGAAATGGTCTATAGCCGTTTAGCCAAGCGGCTACGTCACCATGGGATGACTCGGTTTGGCGACTACCTTGCGCGCCTTGAGCGTCAGCCGGATGCTAAAGAGTGGGAAGCATTTACCAATGCACTAACGACCAATCTCACTGCGTTTTTCCGTGAGGCCCACCACTTCCCGCTGCTGGCTGAGCATATCAAGGATAAGCAGGAGCCTGTGTCGGTGTGGTGCTCGGCTGCGTCCACCGGGGAAGAGCCTTACTCGATTGCCATGACGCTGCTCGAAACGCTGGGTGGACGAGCCTCCCAGTCCAGCGTCATCGCGACGGATATTGACACTGACGCCCTGAATAAAGCGCGTAAGGGCGTCTATCCCCAGGAACAGGTGCGCAAGCTGGAAGAAGCGCGGGTAAAGCGTTTCTTCCAGAAGGGCACCGGCAACCACCTCGGACTGGCCCGCGTGCGACCTGACGTATCATCGCTGGTCGAGTTTATGCCCATGAACCTGCTGGCGCCCCAGTGGCCCGTTAAAGGTCCTTTTGACGTGATCTTTTGCCGGAACATCATGATTTATTTTGATAAAGATACACAGGCAAAAATTCTTAAACGTTTCGCGCCCCTGCTCAAGCCCGACGGCCTTCTGTTTGCCGGTCACTCGGAGAATTTTTCCTACATCAGCGATGCCTTCAAGCTACGTGGGCAAACAGTTTATACCCTGGCAAACAAATAAAACGCCAACGTGCCTTAGCGCGGCAAACGGCTTGACGGATAAGGAGGCGTACTTTGAGTGCAGCCAAAATAAAAGTGTTATGTGTTGACGACTCGGCGCTGATTCGCGATCTGTTGACAGAAATTATCAATACCCAGCCGGATATGGAAGTAGTGGCCGTCGCCCCCGACCCGATTGCCGCCCGCGACCTCATCAAACAGCATAATCCGGATGTCCTGACGCTTGATGTTGAAATGCCGCGCATGGACGGGCTGGACTTTCTTGAGCGCCTGATGCGCCTGCGCCCGATGCCGGTATTGATGGTGTCGTCGCTGACCCAAAGCGGTTCGGAAATCACCCTGCGTGCACTGGAACTTGGGGCGCTGGACTTCGTTGCCAAGCCCAGCCTGGGTATTCGCAGCGGGATGATGGATTACGCCAATGAGATTGCCGAAAAACTGCGTGCGGCGGCGCGTTCACGGCCCCGCCAGGCCCGGCACAAAAATACCCCGCCCCCCGCTCAACTCAAAGCGCCCATGGTATCGAGCGAGAAGCTGATTATCATCGGCGCTTCTACTGGCGGTACCGAAGCGATCAGGGCAGTGCTCGAGCCGCTACCCGCCAACGCGCCAGCGATTTTAATTACCCAGCACATGCCCGGTGGATTTACTCGGTCATTTGCTGAGCGACTGGACCGGCTATGCCGCATTACCGTCAAGGAAGCCACCGACGGCGAGCGTGTGTTGCCCGGTCATGCCTACATTGCACCCGGGGATCAGCACCTCAAGCTGGCGCGCAGCGGGGCCAACTACGTCGCGCGGCTTGACGATGGACCACCGGTCAATCGCCACCGTCCCTCGGTGGACGTGCTGTTTCATTCCGCCGCCGACCAGGCCGGCAAAAACGCCATTGGCGTGATTCTCACTGGCATGGGCAAAGACGGTGCCGCCGGACTGCTGGAAATGCGCCAGGCTGGATCAGCCACCATTGCCCAGGACGAAGACAGCTGTGTGGTGTTTGGTATGCCGCGCGAGGCGATTGCCATGGGTGCTGCCGCTGATGTTACGTCGCTGGATGAGATTCCGGCGAAATTAATGTCGCTGATTGCCTCTTCGGGACGGGCACAGCGGGTATAACGACAACAATGGGTCAGCTTTGGCTGTAAGGGAACCGGATGAACCGAGCATTACGCAATTTAAGTGTTAACGTCGCGGTGATCGTGGCGCTGCTTTTATTCTTGCTGGCAATTGTTAGCAACGTGGTGATGGGGCGTCTTGCCGAGCAGGCCACCACGGAGACCATCGGAACGCTGGAACAGATAAATGTGGAGCAGCTTAACGAACTTAACCGTGCTGATGCGCTATGGAGCGGTGCGATGGTTGATCTGGAAGTGGCTTCAAACGAATTTATGCTAGGGCGCAGCCGCCAAGCGACGGCTCGCTTGGAAGCCGCCGAGGATCAGCTGAGCCGGGCTGAAGAACGTTTTAATAGCTTTGCTTCCGTACCACGTACAGACGCCGGGGATGCGCTGGGTAGCGAGATCGAAACGGTTTTTGAAGCGGTGTTTGAGTTGACGTACCAGCAGATAGAAGCGCTGGACCAGATGGATACAACCGGTTTCAACGCTATCCGCGGAGAATTGGCGCCAGTAGCTGAGCGTCAGGAAAAATTGCTGACAGAATTCGTACGCTATGCCAGCGAGCGAGGCGATGCGCTGCAGCAGGAGCTGGACGACATTAACCAGTTCTACACCTTCATTGAGTGGATCATTTTTGCTTTAACGCTTCTTCTGCTGTTATTGATTTATGTTGGCTTGCGCAGCGTGGTGATTCGACCACTAAAAGAAGCTGTGCAGATGCTCGATACCATTGCCGATGCTGATCTAACCACGTCGATCCCCAACGGCGGCAAAAACGAAATTGGCCAGCTTTATACGGCCATGCAGCGGATGCAGAACAGCCTCAACGATATCGTAGCGCGAGTGCGTGAAGGCAGCCGTGAAATTCACCACGGCACCCGCGAAATTGCCAGCGGCAATGCCGACCTGTCATCGCGTACCGAACAGCAGGCGGCTTCTATCGAAGAGACTGCCTCCAGCATGGAAGAGATGACGGCGACGGTGAAGCAGAATGCCGATAACGCACGTCAGGCCAGTACGCTGGCAGCGGACGCATCTTCCACGGCTGAGCGCGGCGGCGATGTGGTTCAGCAGGTGGTGTCCACCATGCACGGTATTTCCAGAAGCTCGAAAAAAGTTTCCGATATTACCAGCGTGATCGATTCGATCGCCTTTCAGACCAATATTTTGGCGCTCAATGCGTCCGTTGAAGCGGCCCGTGCCGGTGAGCAAGGCCGAGGCTTTGCCGTCGTGGCCGGGGAAGTGCGCAATCTTGCCAGCCGAAGTGCCGATGCCGCCAAAGAGATTAAAGCGCTGATTGATGACTCGGTGACCCAGATTCAACAGGGGTCCACCCTTGTTGAACAGGCAGGGACAACCATGTCTGATGTGGTGACGTCTGTACGCCGTGTCACCGACATCATGGACGAAATCTCGGCCGCGTCTCAGGAGCAGAGCGACGGTATCGAGCAAGTCAGCCAAGCGGTCGGCCAGATGGACCAGGTGACCCAGCAGAATGCCTCCTTGGTGCAGCAGGCCACCGCCGCGGCGTCCTCATTGGAAGAGCAAGCCAACCGCCTTGAAGAAGCGGTGGCTGTCTTTAAACTGGTCGGCATGCAGGTGACTCATCAGCAATCCCGGCGAGCAAGTTCGAGCTCAGCGCCTAAAGCAGTGGCTGCGCCAGCCACCAAAACACCATCTACACAGCCCAGCCGTCCAGTGTCATCAACCAGTGGACACGACGACTGGGAAGAGTTTTAACCAGCCCTAACTGATAAGAGGATGACCCATGGCAGATAAGAACATGAGCTTTTTGGTGGTGGATGACTTCCCCACGATGCGGCGCATTGTACGCAGCTTGTTGAAAGAACTCGGCTTTACCAACGTCGAAGAAGCAGAAGATGGCCAAGACGCACTGAACAAGCTGCGAGCCGGCAACTTCGAATTTGTGGTCTCTGATTGGAACATGCCCAATCTGGATGGCCTGGAGATGCTTAAGGAAATCCGTCAGGATGACGCTCTAAAAGACCTGCCGGTTTTAATGGTGACGGCGGAAGCCAAGAAGGAAAACATCATCGCGGCGGCCCAGGCGGGCGCTAATGGTTATGTTGTGAAGCCGTTTACAGCCGCCACCCTAGAAGAAAAGCTCAATAAGATCTTTGACAAATTGGGTAAGTAACGCGGCAAGGCCTACGGGCCGGGATTACGAGGAGAGAACATTATGAGCCAGAATGAGCAGTCCGGTTCTACCCAGCTGTCCGATGAGGCCGCCGAAGACCTTATTCACCGCGTCGGTAAGCTGACCCGCATGTTGAGGGAAAACATGCGCGAGCTGGGGCTGGATAAGGAAATCGAGAGAGCAGCGGAAGCCATTCCAGACGCACGCGACCGTCTCCACTACGTGGCCACCATGACCGAGCAGGCGGCAGATCGCTCGCTGAACGCTATTGATCGTGCGCAACCGCTTCAGGATAAACTCAGCGACCAGGCGCAGTCACTGGACAAGCGCTGGGCAGAATGGTTTGAGGCTCCTCAGGAGCTGGACGACGCTAAAGCGTTGGTCAAAGAGACGCGTGGCTACCTGGGAAGCGTGCCGGAGATGACCGCAGCGACCAATAAAGAGTTGATGGAAATCATGATGGCACAGGATTTCCAGGACCTCACCGGTCAGGTCATCAAGAAGATGATGGACGTCATCCGCGAAATCGAACATCAGCTGGTTCAGGTGCTCATTGATAACGTTCCGGGTGCCCAGGCACGAGAAACGATGCAACGCAAGGCCGAAGATCAGTGGAAAAACGATAGTGCACGGCGTAACGAAGAGCTTTTGAATGGGCCTCAAGTGAAGGACAATGCACCTGATATCGTGACCGGGCAAGATCAGGTCGACGATCTGTTGGACGAATTGGGCTTCTAACGCACGGTGTTGAGCCCTCGCTCGGGCTACACGACGTTTCGCTCAGCCGTCCTTAGGGGCGGCTTTTCGTGTTTAGCCGCGATAAATTACCTGGCCGGATGACCGCATGGCAGAAGACGACAGCGACCAGGAAAAGACCGAAGAGGCCACGCCCCGACGACTGGAAAAGGCGCGTGAAGAAGGGCAGGTGCCGCGCTCGCGGGAGCTGACTACCTTCCTTGTACTGCTGGGTGGGGTCATTGGCCTCTGGACCATGGGACAAATGCTCTACAATCAGCTCGGCATGGTGATGGAGCAGGCGTTTCTATTTGAGCGCCGCCACGCCATGGAAGGTATGCCGATGGTGACCCATGCCATAGACCTCGGCAGGCGCACACTGTTTGCCATGATGCCGCTGTTTTTACTGTTGACAGTGATCGCGCTGGTGTCTCCCGCGCTGCTGGGCGGCTTTTTGATTTCAGGCAAGTCGATGCAGCCCAAACTGTCCAAGCTGAATCCGCTAGCGGGGATGAAGCGTATCTTCGCTACTCAGGCGCTGATCGAGCTGGCCAAGGCGATTGCCAAGTCACTGCTGGTCGGTAGTGTGGGTGCGGCCTTTTTATACTTTAATATGGGCAAGTTCATGTCGCTGATGAATCAGCCCATTCAGCAAGCGTTGGCCAGCGCCTTGAACATGGCGGCCCAGGCAGCGGGGTTGATGATCCTGTCGCTGATCGTGGTGATTTTGATCGATGTGCCCTTCCAGCTGTGGAGCAATGCTAAGAAGTTGCGCATGAGCCAGGAAGAAGTCAAGCGCGAGCATAAAGAATCGGAAGGCGATCCTCAGGTGAAGGCCCGTATTCGCCAACAGCAGCAGGCCATGGCGCGGGGCCGCATGATGAGCAAAGTGCCGGAGGCGGACGTCATCATTACCAACCCGACCCACTATGCGGTGGCACTGTCGTATCAAGAGGGCCAGATGGGCGCACCACGCCTGGTCGCCAAAGGCACCGATGCGGTCGCTGAGCGCATCCGTGAAATTGCCAATGAGGCGGAAGTGCCACGATTAGAAGCAGCACCACTGGCGCGAGCCCTGTATCATCACGTCGACCTGGACGCCGAAATACCGGCAAATTTATATACGGCCGTGGCTGAGGTCATGGCTTGGGCATATCGCTTGAAAAATGTAGCGCAACAAGGAGGCGAAGTGCCGCCTACCCCCGATAATCTGCCGGTTCCCCCGGAAATGGAAACCCCCGGGCGCGGTGCCGGTGGCGATGAGGCCCAAACATGAAAGGCTTTACCCAACTAATGAGTCGGCGTGACTGGGTGAGCGACGTAAAGGTCCAGTTGCTCGCCGGGCCACTGCTGATCCTGATGATTCTGGGCATGATGATCGTGCCCATGCCGCCGTTTGCGCTGGATTTGCTGTTCACCTTCAATATTGCCATGGCCATCATGGTGCTGATGGTCAGCATGTTTGCCCAGAAGCCCCTCGACTTTGCCGCCTTTCCTGCCGTACTGCTGTTCACCACGCTGCTGCGGCTCTCGCTGAACGTGGCGTCGACCCGCGTGGTGCTGATGGAAGGCCACCAGGGCGGCGCCTCTGCAGGTAAAGTGATCGAGGCCTTTGGGGCGTTTCTAGTCGGCGGTAATTTTGCCGTAGGCTTGGTGGTCTTTCTGATTTTGGTGATCATCAACTTCATGGTGATCACCAAAGGGGCAGGTCGTATCGCCGAAGTGGGCGCTCGCTTCACGCTGGACGCCATGCCTGGCAAGCAGATGGCGATCGACGCCGACCTCAATGCGGGACTGATCGGCGAGGAAGACGCCAAGCACCGGCGTGCGGAAATTGCTCAGGAAGCCGACTTTTACGGGTCGATGGACGGTGCCAGCAAGTTCGTGCGTGGCGACGCCGTGGCGGGCCTTGTGATCATGGTCGTCAACATCATTGGCGGCCTGATGATTGGCATGCTGCAACACGATATGAGCTTCGGCGATGCAGGCCGCAGCTATATGTTGTTGGCCATTGGCGATGGTCTGGTAGCGCAAATTCCTGCTCTGGTTATTTCGACGGCCGCCGGTGTGACGGTGTCGCGAGTCAATACCGACCAGGATGTTGGTCAGCAGATGATCAGCCAGCTGTTCGTCAATCCCCAGGTGATGATCCTGGCAGCGATGGTCATGGGCCTGCTAGGTATCGTTCCCGGTATGCCCAACATGGTCTTCCTGCTGTTTACCCTGCTGCTTGCCGGGCTGGCCTGGTTCATCATGCGCCGCCAGGAGCAGGCGTTGGTCAAGGAGGAAATTACCGCCGCACCACCGCCGACCCAGGAGGCGCCTGAAGCCAGTTGGGAAGATGTCCAGCTGGTCGACACGCTCGGTCTGGAAGTGGGTCATCGTCTGATTCCGCTGGTTGATTCACGACAAAAGGGCGAGTTGTTGGCGCGTGTTAAAAGCGTACGTAAAAAGTTTGCCCAGGAAGTCGGCTTTTTGCCCCCGGTGGTGCATATACGCGACAACCTGGAGTTGTCGCCAAACACCTATGTGCTGTCAATGAAAGGCGCCGAAATTGGCCGTGCTGATGCCTATCCGGGCAAATGGCTGGCAATTAACCCGGGTCAGGTGTCGGGGGAGCTGCAGGGCACACCCACCGAAGACCCAGCCTTTGGGTTGCCCGCGGTGTGGATTGAGGCCAGTCAGCGCGAGCATGCCCAGGTCTACGGCTACACGGTCGTCGACGCCAGTACCGTTATTGCCACGCACCTCAATCACCTATTGCACCGCCACTCGCCGGAAATGCTTGGCCGCCAGGAAGTCCAGAAGCTGCTGGACAAGCTGGGCGACGAGCAGAAATCGCTGGTGGAAGAAGTCGTACCCAAGGCCATTTCGCTTACGGTGCTGCAACGTATCCTGCAAAACCTGCTGGATGAAGACGTGTCGATTCGCGACATGCGCACCATCCTCGATACCCTGGCCGAGTACGCTGGCCAGCAGCAGGACGCCAACGAGCTTACTGCCCTGGTGCGTGTTGCTCTGGGCCGGGCAATTACCCAGCAATGGTTTGCCGGACAGGACACCTTGAACGTGATGGGCCTGGACGCTCAGCTAGAGCAGGTGCTGGTGCAGGCCATGAACGGCAACGGGGCGATGGAGCCAGGGCTTGCCGAAACGCTGATGACGCAGGCCCAGCAGGCACTGGAGCGCCACGAAAGCAGTGGCGAGCCGCCGGTACTGGTGGTCCAGCATTCCCTGCGTGCGGTATTGTCGCGGTTCTTGCGCCGTCGCTTGCGCCATATGGCGGTCCTGTCCCAAGCTGAGATACCCGATGACCGCACGCTGCGGGTAACCACTGTGGTAGGGGGCCGCTGATGCCAGCGTCACTATTTGACTCACGGCCAGGGGTAATACATGAGTGTTAGACGTTTCGTGGGCGCCAACAGCCGCGATGTGATGCGCCAGGTGCGTGAAGCGCTGGGTGACGACGCGTTGATTGTCGCCAATCGTCGCACCGAGGGCGGCGTTGAAATTCTCGCCATGGCCGATGAAGCCGTTGATCATTTCGAACCTTCGCCCCCTCCCGCCAACGAGCCACCGGCTACACCGAAGGACCCGCTGGAGTCCATGAGTGAGCGCTTACTGCGCGAAATGCAGGACATGCGCTCGCTGCTCGCTTCCCAACAAAGCGAGCGCAGTGCACCCACCGCTTCGACCGCCAGTGGTCCAGAGCGCTGGCGGCAGCTGCTTTGCGGCGTCGGTTTCAGCCGCGAGCTGGCCGACGATATCCTGATGGATCTGCCAGACGACCTGGCGGCGCAAGGTGCGGACAGTGAGCAGGCACTGGCATGGTTGCGCAAACGGCTCATGGCACGCCTGGCCGTGCTAGAGGATGAGCCCGAATTCTTCGATCAAACGGGCATTGTCGCGCTGGTGGGGCCCACCGGGGTTGGCAAGACAACCACCACCGCCAAGCTCGCGGCCCGCTTTGTCATGCGCCATGGCACCCGCCCGGTTGCCCTGGTCACCACGGACAGCTTCCGTATCGGTGCCCATGAACAGCTGCGCATTTACGCCCGTCTGCTGGACATCCCGATGTACGCACTGGATGCGGAACAGCCCATCGACGACCTGCTGAGTCGCCTGCAGGGCAAGCAGTGGGTCATCATCGATACCGTGGGCATGAGCCAGCGCGACCAGCGGGTCATCGAGCAGATTGCCCACTTACAGGGTGGCCGCTCCAAGGTCAGGTTGGTGCTGTTGCTGAATGCCGCCAGTCAGCCGGAAACCCTGGAAGAAGTGGTGCTTCGCTATCGACAGGCGGCCCGCGCGGCGGGCGCCGAGCTGGATGACTGCATCATCACCAAGCAGGACGAAGCGGGACGCTTGGCGCCCATTCTGGATATTGTCATGCGTCATGGCATGCGTGTGCTGTTTGGCTCCTATGGTCAGCAGGTCCCCGAGGATATGGCGGTTGCCGATCCTGCCGCGCTGGTCGACCAGGCGCTGAATACCGACGCGGCCAGATCAGGCAGTGCGTTGGCCCCGGCGTCACCGATCAGCATGCCGCGCTGGTCGCGGGATGTGCTGGGCCAGGGGCGCCGTCTGTCGTCGCTGTTTGCACGCCTGCGCGAGCGTATGGTGGGCTTTGAGCGCCTCGAAGGCGTCTGGGACATCGCTAACCTGCCGAGCGTGTTGCAGGATCAGCGCTTGGACGAGCTGCTGGAGGGTTACCCGCCTCCCCAGCGGATGCTGGGTATGGCCTGGTCGCCGCGCCGCAATGAGCGCGGCTGTGATTGGGCCATGCCGGATATAGGGCTGGATGCAGACGGTGCCTGGATGGCGCTACCTTGGCTGCAGCATCGCCAACCTGCTGGCTGGCAGCCGCGCATGGCCACCTTTAGCGAGCGCGATGGCGTCGCCGTGCACCTGCTGCCAGCGTTACCCGATAGCGAGGCGCTGACCTGGTTGGAGCGCCAATACCTGACCTGGGTCAGCCTGGCCCCACCGGCTCTCAGAGTACACTTGCACGGCGAGCGCTATCCGCTACGCCAGCTGTTTGCCGAAAGCACGCTCAACCACCGCGTCAATGTGCGTTTCCGTGGCCAGCCGATGGCCCTGTGGACGGCGTATGCCGAAGTCACCGACCAGGAGGGGCGGGCGCTGCTGGCATGGTATGGCGAAGTGCGCGACCCCGAAAGCGCCAAGGTGGTTACCCGTCGTTACTGGCTCACGCCAGCGCGCTTGGGGAACGAGGTATTGAGCCTGCTGGTGACCCAGTTGCAAAGTGAAGGCCTTGCAGCGCTGACACGACGAGCCTGGCAGCAGTTGAAAGACGCTGATAGCGGTGAGGTCAGCCCTGAGGTCCGCCTGCTAATGGCCAGCGGTATAGCCGCCATCGCCGGACATCTTGACTGCGCCGAGGACGAGGCCGCCAGTGCATTGCACGGTGATGTACTGAACCTGCTAAGCAGCCGTCGCCGTCGGCGCGATACGGCATTACTGGATGCGCTGGTGTATGCCTTTATGGCCCGTGATGCGATCCGCCAGTTGGGTAGTGTTAACCGTGAGGGCCTGGTATGAGCGCACAAGACCAGGCTGCTGGGCTGCGTAAGTGGGCGGACCTACAGCGTCAGCAGCGGGGCGATGAAGCGCCCCCTGAAGCAACGGAATCACCCGGGCCGATGACCTACCGCTCACCCGTGGTGCCCAGCGCTGCGGCCATGGAGCCGCCTGTCACACCGCCCAAGCCTAAAACGCCGTTAATGGTCATTGGGCTATCTGGCGATGGGCCGGTAGAGGTGCGCAAGGTCAGTGCGCGCCTGGGTCAGTGGGCCGCGCTAGGGCGAGCCTGGGCCGGGGATCCAGCCGACTGGGATATTCGTATCGTGATGCCGGATGCGTCTGAACTGGCGACGCTCAGTCAGCAACACCGTCGCTGGGCGCTGTGGATCAACAGCGATGCCGATGCCTTTGGACGTATGTACCATCTATTGAAACAGCTGCGGCAGCATAACGGGCCGCAACGCTTGTTGGCACTGCACGAACCCCACCTGCCCAGGCAAGGTCTATTGGCCAACCTCCAGCAAGCGGCCGGGGACTATCTGGGTATTGAGTTGCTGTTGCTGGCCCGCTGACTCAGTTAACGTCGGTAAAGCGTCTAATAATCGGGGTTAATCCGCTCATGAGAAGGAATGAAGCATGCTAGGCTATTGGCGTTATGCGATTAGCATTTTGGTATTAGCCTTGGGGCTCAGTTCGTTTGCTCAGGGCGCTTCCAGCAGCTGGGTGACACAAGTGCCCGGGCTCATGGTGGCCATGAGCGACCGCGCCAGCCGCAGTGAACCGGTTCGTCCTCCAGCGGGGGCGACCACGCCAGCGGCGGTCATTGAGCGAGTCCAGTGGCAGTACCAACATGCCCCCGGGGCAGCGCTACAGGCTTGGCTATGTCACCCTGAACGCTGCGTGTCGTTATCGGGTATGCGTGGGGAAACCCGTGCGCTATCAGGAATACGTGCGACAACGCCCCTGCATTTTCAATTTGCGCTAAGCCCAGGGCAGCGGCCCGTTAGCGTTAAAGGATTGCAGATGATTGTGAATTACCAGTGAGCACAGGTGGTTTAGCCGCGAGGCAATAGGATGTACACAGCACAAGGCAGGATCAAACAAAGTGAGCTGATGACGGAGTACATGCCACTGGTAAGACGTCAGGCCTTGACGCTTCAGGTCAGGTTGCCGGCCAGCATAGAGCTGGATGACTTAATCCAGGCAGGCATGATGGGGCTACTGGAAGCCTTGGGACGTTTCGATGCCACTCAGGGCGCCACCTTTGCGACATTTGCCAGTCAGCGCATACGTGGGGCGATGGTGGACGAGTTGCGTACCCGTGATTGGCTGCCTCGTAGCGTCCGCCGTTCGGCGCGAGCCGTTGATGAAACCGTCAGGCGGTTGGAGCAATCGCTGGGGCGTCCCCCCGAAGAAACGGAAATCGCCGACGCCATGGAAATGCCGCTGGGCGACTATCAGCAGTTATTGCACGACACCAATAGCGGCCAGTTGCTGCCCTATGAAGAGCTGGTGGCCGATGGCAGCGAACCGCACAATCGTGAAGCCGTGAGTTCGCCGTTCGATCATTTACTCGATGGCCAACAGCGGGAAACCCTGGTGGCGGCCATCGAGGCGCTGCCCGAGCGCGAAAAACTGCTCATGGCGCTGTATTACCAGGAAGAGCTCAACCTGAAAGAAGTGGGTGCCGTGCTCGGCGTCACGGAGTCACGCGTTTCCCAGCTGCACAGTCAGGCGGTCAGCCGTCTGCGCGCCAAGTTAAACGACGCGGTTTAGGGTCTGTTGACGTTTCGCTCACGGCCAGGGCAACGGCGATTGGCTGATGTTTTAGCGCTGATGCGCCCCGTTATATTGCTTTAAGGAGCACGACATGAACCCATCGACGCTGATCGGTATTTTCGCCAGCATCCTGCTGCTGGTAAGCGTCCTGTTTTTTACCGCCGAATCGCCAGGCAGCTTCCTCAACCTGCCCGGGCTTGCCATCGTGGTCACCGGCACACTTGCCGCCACCTTTATCAGCTATCCCCTCAAGGAAGTGCTGCGCGTGGTGCGCCTGGTCGGGCTGGTCTTCCGGCGTGAAAACACCTATGTGCGTGACGATATCAACGAGCTGGTGGCCATGTCCCGGCTGTGGTTCAAGGGCGATGTCCGCGCCGTTGAAAGAGAGCTCGAAAACACTCGCAATCCGTTTTTGCGGACCGGTATCCAGCTGGTGATCGCCAATACCAAAGAAGACGAGATCTTCGATATGTTGCGCTGGCGCATTGCGCGACTGAAGGCGCGTGAACACGCGGAGGCGCAGATATTCCGCACCATGGCGACTTACGCGCCAGCTTTCGGCATGATTGGCACGCTGGTGGGGCTGGTCAACATGCTGGAAGTCATGGATTCCGGCAATCTCGATGTGATCGGCCCGCGTATGGCGGTAGCATTGCTGACCACCTTCTACGGTATTCTGCTGGCCAACCTGGTGTTCAAGCCCGTTGCGGTCAAGCTGGAGCGGCGCACCGAAGAGCGCTTGATCACCATGAACATGGTGCTGGAAGGCATCTCACTGATTACCAAGCGGCGGCTACCTTCCTTTATCGAAGAAACGCTCAATTCCTTTGTCGCCAACTACCACGACGAAATCCGTGAGCCGGAGGTCAAAAAGAAGCCGCGCGTCTCGAGTAACGCTCCCGCCAAGGGGTAGCCGGTATGTTAGACCGGGATACGCGTCATACATTAGAAGCGCCCCCGCCAAGGGGCAGTGACGACGATGGCTGGTTGACCAGCTATCTGGATGTATTGACGCTGTTGCTGACCTTGTTCGTGTTGCTGCTCTCGCTGGCGCCGCCCGGCGGCAACGATGCCGGCTCGCAAGCCAGTGTCGTTGAGGCGTCTTCCGGCGCGATTGCCGACCTGCCTCTGGCCTCATTGGCGACGGGTATCGAGCCCCGTCACAGCGGCCTGCAGCCGCGCTTTGAAGGTATCAGCATTCCCGGGGTGGACGTCTCCCAGGGCCAGGAAGGCGTGACGCTGCGCATCAACGACAATCTGCTGTTCGATAGCGGCCGGGCGCAACTCACCGGGCAGGGCCGCGATCTCATCGAAAGTCTTGTCGGGGTGCTCAGTGCCTTCGACGGGCAGGTATCGATCGAAGGGCATACCGATAACGTGCCCATCGCGACCTCACGCTTTCCTTCCAACTGGGAGCTATCATCGGCACGCGCGATTGCGGTGGTCCGCCACCTGGATAGCCAGGGGCTGGAGGTTGGTCGCATGCGGGCCGTTGGCTATGCCGACACCCAACCGATGGAAAGTAACGCTACGGCACAGGGGCGAGCCGCCAACCGTCGCGTTGAGCTTGTGCTCAGGCAGCCGCCAAGCCGCGAATAAATAAATGTCGTCGCCAACGCTGCTCGCCTAGGAAGCATCCCGGCACAGGCGCTGCATCCTTGCCAGCGCTTCCCCTGCGCCCTCCAGATTGAAGATCATGTACCAAGGGTCTTTATCCCCCTGATCAAAACCCAGGAAAATCTGCTCGCCATCGCTCATGTCGGCGATCAATTGATCAATGTCGTTGAGATAAAAGTGGGCATAAAAGCCGTTATCGCCGCGCTCGGTGATAAATTCGGCAACGCTGTGAATGCGCTCGCGCTCATCGACACGTAGTCGCGCAGGCACCTGATTAACCGCCCGGCTTTCCCCTTGAGCGGCCTCCAGCTCGACGCGCATTTCCAGCCAAGGCAGGTCGCAAACGCCCTGGGTGGCATTGACACTCAGGGTGGCATCCGAATAACTGTGCGTCTCCACGGCACGAAAA
Source organism: Halomonas sp. SH5A2 (assembly GCF_014263395.1). Taxonomy (GTDB): domain Bacteria; phylum Pseudomonadota; class Gammaproteobacteria; order Pseudomonadales; family Halomonadaceae; genus Vreelandella. Next base: position 118,088 of record NZ_CP058321.1, read on the forward strand.
TGCCGCTCGTTACCGAGGGTCAAAGCCATCGACTGCCAATGACCGTGAGTTTGGTCGTCTTCGACGTTAAACGACGTGGCATGAGCCGAAGGAAGTGCTAACACCAACGCAGCGCCAAGTGCAGGGTAAGCAAGTGCTGAATAAAAGCGCGATATCAACGGCATTGGCAGGCCCACCATCTGGAAAACTCTAAGCCTATCGTCTGATGCTCGACGACAAAAGACTAACACGCTGATTTTTCTATATATGGTAGAAAAAAAGTGAAAAGACAGCCGATGTAGTGCAAAGTCAAGACTATACTTCACCCGGTTGCCTCGTATAATCGCTTGGACCAAGCGCCATTTTCACTGCCGTTAAGGAGTTTCGCGACATGAGTACTGCTACCCAGGCTATGAACACCTCTAACGATGTCCCGCTGCAGGCGCCGTCGCGGGAGATTTGGGATGCCAAGTATCGTCTTAAGGATCGTCATAGTCAGCCGGTGGATCAGGACCTGGGCGCGACCTTCGAGCGGGTGGCGAAAGCCCTGGCGGATGTAGAAGGCGACAAGGCGCAAGAGTGGCTGCCGCAATTCCGTTGGGCGCTGGAAAATGGTGCGGTTCCTGCCGGGCGGATTCTCTCCAATGCCGGGGCTGAAGCGTACAAGCCCGCGGTGAGCCTGATCAACTGCACGGTGTCGCGCACCATTCGCGATTCGATGCGCGATATCCTGGACTCCGTGGTAGACGCCGGGATGACGCTCAAGTCCGGCGCCGGTATCGGCTACGACTTCTCCACGCTGCGCCACAAGGGCGCCTTTGTGTTTGGCGCGGGCGCAGGCACCAACGGCCCGCTGGCGTTCATGGATATCTACGACAAGATGTGCTTTACCGTGGCCTCCGCTGGCGGCCGCCGCGGCGCCCAGATGGGCACCTTTGATGTCGGCCACCCGGACGTGCGCGAGTTTATCCAGGCCAAGCGCGAAGCGGGTCGGCTGCGTCAGTTCAACCTCAGCCTGTTGATTACTGACGAGTTCATGGAGGCCGTCAAGCATAACGCCGACTGGCCGCTGGCTTTTCCGCTACACCCCGGCGAGCAGGACGACGTCAAAGACGAAGACCTGATCTACCGCGACTGGCCGGTGGTTGAGGAAGGCTACACGGTCGATGATGAAGGCCGCGTCGCCTGCCGCATTGTCGAGGTGATCAAGGCGCGGGAACTGTGGGACACCATCATGTCCTCCACCTACGACTACGCCGAGCCCGGGTTCATCCTGATCGATCAGGTTAACCGTATGAACAATAACTGGTTCTGCGAAGACATTCGCGCCACGAACCCCTGCGGCGAACAGCCTTTGCCGCCGGAAGGCGCCTGCCTGCTGGGCTCGGTCAACCTGACCCAGTTCGTCATCGAGCCGTTCAGCGACCAGCCGCGCTTTGATTGGGAGCGCTACCGCAAGGTCGTGGCGATTTTCACCCGCATGCTCGACAACGTGGTCGAGATTGCTGGCCTGCCGCTGCCCCAGCAGCAGCGTGAAATCGAGGCCAAGCGTCGTCACGGCATGGGCTTCTTGGGGCTGGGCTCGACGCTGACCATGCTCAAGATCCCCTACGGTTCGCAGGCGTCGCTGGCCTTCACGGAAGAAGTCAGCCGCCACCTGGCACTAGAAGGCTGGAAGCAGGCCCTGGCGCTTTCCCAAGAGAAAGGCATGGCGCCGGTACTTGCCGAAGAGCACGTGATCACCCCGAAGATGATGCGTGAGCGTCCTCAGCTTGCCAAAGACGGCTATGAAGTGGGTGATAAGGTGCCCGGTCGCATTCTGCATGCCCGCTATAGCCAGTACATGAGCAAAGTGGCCGAGCTGGAACCCGAGCTGGTGGCGCAGTTGGCCGAACACGGTGCACGCTTTACCCACCACAGCTCGATCGCGCCGACCGGTACGATTTCGCTGTCGATGGGCAACAACGCATCCAACGGCATCGAGCCGTCGTTCTCGCACCGTTATTTCCGCAATATCATCCAGACGGGCAAGAAAACCAAAGAGCAGGTCGAAGTGGTGTCCTTCGAACTGGCAGCCTATCGCCACTTTATCGCCGCCGATGCGGTGGACAGTGACCTTCCCGACTACTTTATTACCGCTGATGCCGTGACCCCCGAGCAGCACGTCGCGGTGCAGGCGGCGGCCCAGCAATGGATCGACTCGGCGATTTCGAAAACGGTCAATGTGCCCACCGAGTTTGCGTTTGAAAAGTTCCAGGACCTGTATCTGCAAGCCTATGAAAGCCGCCTGAAAGGCTGCACGACCTTCCGCTTTAACCCGGAAGCCTTCCAGGGCGTACTGGTGCGCGAGGACGACCTGAAAAATACCACCTATGTGTTTGAGCTGGAAAACGGCGAAACGCTAGAGCTAACCGGCGACGAGAAAGTGATGTACGACGGCGAGGAGCATAACGCCGCCAACCTGTTTGATGCGTTGAAAGAAGGCACCTACGGCAAATGGTAAAGCAGAGCCACGCCTTCTTGTGCACAACGCACGTTCAGACCGTATAGCTCAGCCAAGTGGAGACCGTTATGACTGTTGAAATCACCTCGAAAATCGTCGGTTACCGTATCAAGCAGCAGGACCCGGCCGAGCCTGCTCCGACACTGTTTGAAGAAGACCCGCTGACAGTGCGGATACCCTCGCGCCCCGAAGGCACTCTGGAGGCCGTCTCTGAAAAGATTTCCTACGTGGGCGCTGAAGGCCGCAAAAAAGTGTATCTGCTGGTGTCTTTCATGCCGGTGGAAGGCGTGGTCGGCGGCAAACGCGTGGTCATCGAGCGTCCGGTGGAGTTTTTCTTTCCCTCCGGGCAGCTTTCAAGCGAACACCAATGGATTACGGCTACCATGCGTAGCCTGTCACTGGCGGCACGCGGCGGTTACGTCACGCAGGCGGTGGCCGACTTGCGCAAAGTGGCCTGGGACAAAGGCCTGGTGCGTTGTGGCATGAATCGCTGGAACAAGCCCATGTTCCATGATTCCGAGGTGGCCGCCATTGCCTGGTCGATCCAGCAGATCCTCTACCGTCGGGGCTTTCTGGACCAGGACGGCAACCAGGTGCCGGTGGAAAGCCTGGTGGAGCGCTACGCCCATCGCATGCAGCACGGCCATGCTTGGCAGCCCCCCGCCGATGACGCCTCGGATGAGACTGCAAACGGCGCGGCCGAACCCATCGGTCAAGATGCTCCCACCTCTAATGCCTCACATAACGGTCCTGCTATCGTCGGTCACTGCCCTGAATGCCGCGGAGAGCTGATCATGATGGACGGCTGCCCGACCTGCTACGCAGGGTGCGGCTGGTCGAAGTGCGGCTAATGTGAGTCATCGCCGTATCAAAAACGCCGCGAGCTAATCAGCTTGCGGCGTTTTTTGATTTATGGGTTGGTGGGTGCAGGTGCTAGCCGGTGGCATCGAACAGCGGGCGAACGTTATCGGTCAGGTAAGCCGCGTCAAACTCGCCTTCTACCGAAAGGGCATCCAGGTCCGGAATGGTGACGTTATGACGGTCGCGGAACACCAGGCCGTCCTCGCTTAGCGCGCTGAATGTCCGGCTGACGTGAACCGGGCTCAAGCCCAGAATATCGGCCAGCTGCTCCTGGGAAAGCGGCAGGCGGAACTCACCGCTGATATCGTCGTTGGTTTGGCGTAGGCGTAAATACATTTCATGAAGAAAGTGGGCCATTTTCTGGCGGGCGCTGCGCCGGGCAATGTTTACCAGCCGCTCAGTTAACAGTGCCTGCTGACGGCTGCCGATGGCGAACATGACCGAGGTTAACGTCAGCGACTGACGAAATAGCTCAAGCATGCGGCGATGGGGAAAATGGCAGATAACGCCATCGTTGATCATGCGCACGTTCTCAAGACGCTGGTTAAAGGCAAACTCGCGCAGGCCAATGATATCGCCTGGCAAAAAGACTTCCAGTATCTGGCGGTCGCCGTTTTCCAGATGGCGATACGAGTAGGCCCAGCCGCTTTTCAGGGTGCAAAACTCGTTGGCCGGGTCGCCCATCTCCCAGAGTAGCGTGCCTGCTTTAATATCGGTGGGGCTATCCTCCAGCGAGATGAGCAGTTGTTTTTCGTCTTCACTAAGCGAGCAGTAGTGGCTGAAATGCTTAATGATGCAGCTTTTATTCTGGCCCACGGCTAACGACCTCTAAAATGATGTGCGCACAAAATCGATGATTCAACCGATCGCTACTATAAACGACGCCGATTAAAAATGCTTAGCCTATGAGTCTCGCAGCGTGGCGGCGGCTCGCGCAAGCCCCCTTGTTGACCATCAGGCGGACGCGCGCTGTTGGCGTTTGAGTAACGGCGCCAGGAAACGCCCGGTATGCGATGTCGATTGTTTGACGACCTGCTCCGGCGTGCCTTCAGCGATGATTCGGCCGCCTCCGGAGCCACCCTCGGGACCCAGGTCGACAATCCAGTCGGCGGTCTTGATCACATCCAGGTTATGCTCGATCACCACGATGGTGTTGCCGTGGTCGCGCAGGCGGTGAAGCACCGTCAGCAACTGGCGAATATCCTCAAAGTGCAGACCGGTGGTCGGCTCATCGAGGATATACAGCGTTTTGCCGGTATCGCGCTTGGCCAGCTCGCGGGCGAGCTTGATCCGCTGGGCCTCACCGCCCGATAGCGTCGTCGCACTTTGCCCCAGGCGAATATAGGACAGGCCCACGTCGAGCAGAGTTTGCAAGCGGCGAGCAATGGCCGGTACTGGACTGAAGAATTCCAGGGCATCTTCCACCGTCATGGCCAGCACTTCGTGGATGGTTTTGCCCTTGTAATGGATATCCAGGGTTTCACGGTTATAGCGCTTGCCCTTGCACACGTCGCAGGGCACATAGATGTCCGGCAGGAAGTGCATCTCGACCTTGATCATGCCTTCGCCCTGACAGGCTTCGCAGCGCCCGCCCTTGACGTTAAAGCTGAACCGGCCGGGCTTGTAGCCCCGCGAACGGGCTTCCTGGGTACCGGCAAACAGTTCGCGGATGGGCGTGAAAATGCCGGTATAGGTGGCCGGGTTGGAGCGCGGCGTGCGGCCAATCGGGCTTTGGTCAATATCGATCACTTTATCCAGCTGATCGAGCCCTTCGATTTTTTGATAAGGCGCAGGGGTGAGCGAGGTCGCACGGTTCAATTCCCGGGCGGCGATGGGCATCAGGGTGCCGTTGATCAACGTCGATTTACCCGAGCCAGATACGCCCGTAATGGCGACAAACAGCCCCAGCGGCAGCGACAGCGATACGTCTTGCAGGTTATTGCCGGTGGCGCCGCGCACGATGAGCTGCTTTTCCGGATTGCCGGGAATGCGGTAGGGCGGCACGGCGATTTCCCGCGTGCCGGAAAGGTACTGGCCGGTCAGCGACTTGGGATTGTCCATGACGTCTTGCGGGGTGCCCTGGGCGACAATCTCGCCGCCGTGGACGCCCGCCCCGGGCCCGATATCCAGCACGTGGTCGGCGGCGCGAATGGCCTCTTCGTCGTGCTCGACCACGATCACGGTGTTGCCCAGATCGCGCAGCCGCTCCAGGGTTTTAAGCAGCCGGTCGTTGTCGCGCTGGTGCAAGCCAATGGAAGGCTCGTCAAGAATGTACATCACACCGACCAGGCCCGCGCCAATCTGGCTTGCCAAGCGAATGCGCTGGGCCTCGCCGCCGGAGAGGGTGTCGGCGCTGCGTTCCAGGTTGAGGTAATCGAGCCCGACATTGACCAGAAACTCCAGCCGCGCATGAATTTCATGAACGATCTTGTCGGCGATCTCGCCCTTGCGCCCCGGCAGGCGCAGGTCGGCAAAGTAGCGCCACGCGTCGCCGATCGGCAAATGTACCATGTCGGCAATGTTGCGGTCGTCGACATACACATGGCGTGATTCTTTACGCAGACGCGTACCGCTACAGGTGGCGCAGGGCTGTACCGCGATATACTTGGCCAGGTCGTCGCGGACCATGTTGGATTCGGTTTCCCGGTAGCGGCGCTGCATATTGGGCAGCACGCCCTCAAACGCATGTTCGCGGGTGACCTTGCGGCCACGGTCGCCGACATAGACAAACGGGATGGTTTCATCGCCGCTGCCGTTGAGAATAATCTCCTGCTCGTGGCGAGCAAGCTCATTCCAGGGCGTTTCCAGTTCAAAGCGATAGTGTTTGGCCAACGCCTGAAGCTGGGTGAAATAGTAGATATTGCGCCGGTCCCAGCCCTTGATCACGCCTTCAGCCAGAGACAGCTCCGGGTGGCTGATCAGTTTGGCAGGGTCGAAGTACTGCTGGACACCCAGGCCGTCGCAGGTGGGGCAGGCACCTGCCGGGTTATTGAACGAGAACATGCGCGGCTCGAGCTCTGCCAGCGAGTAACCGCACACCGGGCAGGCAAAGCGCGACGAGAAGGCGATATCCTCGTGGCCACCGTCCATGAAGTGGATCATGGCGGTGCCGTCGGCCAGGTTCAGCGCGGTTTCAAAGGATTCGGCCAAGCGCTGGGCGAGATCATCACGCACCTTGAAACGGTCGACCACCACGCTGATGTCGTGCTTTTTGCGCTTGTCCAGCGGGGCGATGTCGTCCAGTTCCAGCACCTGACCATCGATCAGCGCGCGTACAAACCCTTGCGCGCGCAGCTCCGCCAGCAGTTGCAAGTGCTCGCCTTTGCGGCCTTTGACCACTGGGGCCAGCAGCATCAGCTTGGTGCCTTCGGCTAGGTTCATCACCTGGTCGACCATTTGCGAAATCGTCTGGGCTTCCAGGTCTTCGCCGTGCTCCGGGCAGCGTGGCGTGCCCGCGCGGGCAAACAGCAGGCGCAGGTAGTCGTAAATCTCGGTAATCGTGCCAACCGTCGAACGCGGGTTGTGCGAGGTGGACTTCTGCTCGATGGATATGGCCGGCGAAAGCCCCTCGATGTGATCCACATCGGGCTTCTCCATCATCGACAGGAATTGGCGCGCATAGGTGGAGAGCGATTCCACATAGCGGCGCTGCCCCTCGGCGTAAAGGGTGTCGAACGCTAACGAGGACTTACCCGACCCGGAAAGGCCGGTAATCACGATCAACTTATTGCGGGGCAGTTCCACATCGATCTGCTTGAGGTTGTGGGTGCGTGCACCCCTGACCAGAATGCTGTCCATCAACACCTCGAATCGCGCGGCAAAAGCGTGATTATACGTTTCTCTGGGCCCTCCCGGCAAAGCGGTTTCACTCGGCAACGGTTTGATGACGTTTCGCTGAATCACCCAACGCGCTAGAATGGGCGGCTATCCAAGCCCCTATGGGCATTTACCATCGACGGTCATCACCCCGAGGACCATTTCAAGGGCTCTATGCGCAAGGTTTCTGCACTGTTGCTGGCCTCTGAACGCCGTGCCATCAGCGGCCTGGCGGGGCTCTACGCGTCTCGTATGCTGGGGCTTTTCATGGTCCTGCCCGTGTTGGCGCTGTATGCCGATGGCCTGGCAGGTTCGACGCCGCTTCTGGTGGGTGTGGCGTTAGGGATCTATGGACTGACCCAGGCGCTTCTGCAAATCCCCTTTGGTTTATGGTCTGACCGGATTGGCCGCAAGCGCGTGATTGCCTTCGGCCTGGTACTGTTTGCCCTGGGCAGTGTGGTGGCAGCGCTCGCTGATTCTATTGGCGCGATGATTGCCGGCCGTGCCCTGCAGGGCAGTGGTGCGGTGGCTGCAGCTATCATGGCGCTGCTTGCGGACCAGACTCGCGAGCAGGTACGTACAGCGGCGATGGCAACGATTGGCTTATCGATTGGGGTAGCGTTCGCCCTGGCCATGGTGATTGGGCCCTGGCTGGCGGCGTGGGCCGGGCTTGCCGGTGTGTTCTGGTCGACCGTACTGCTGACACTGCTGGGCCTGATCGTGTTATGGCGCTGGGTGCCACCCGCGCCGCGCCGGGTTCAGCACCGCGATGTGGGCATGGATCGACGGCAGTTGAAAAGCGTATTGTCACGTCCGGACCTCTGGCGACTCGACGTGTCGATTTTTGCGCTGCACTTTGTGCTGATGGCGATTTTTGTGGCGGTGCCGTTTCGCTTGCTTGAGACAGGTATCAGTGCGGCACATCATGGTCTGGCCTACCTGGTGATCATGGGGTTTTCGTTTGTGGCCATGCTGCCGCTGATGATTGTGGCCGAAAAGCGTCAACGCATGACGCGCATCTGCCTACTGGCGATTGGCGCGATTGCGTTTAGCTTGGCGGGGTTGGGGCTGCCGGTCTCTGAAGGCTACTGGTTGTTTCCATGGCTGTTTATTTTCTTTACCGGCTTTAACCTGCTGGAAGCCACCCTCCCGTCGATGCTCAGTAAGCTGGCACCGGCTGGGGCGAAAGGTACCGCCATGGGCGTTTATTCCACCAGCCAATTCCTGGGGGCGTTTCTAGGCGGTACCCTGGGGGGTGTACTGGCAAGTGTCGGTGGGCTGGATGCGGTATTTCTCGGCTGCGCACTGCTGGCGCTATTATGGTGGGGCGCGATGCTGAATATGCCATCACCACCGCCGTTGAGCAGTGAGGTGGTGGCACTGGGCGTCACCGAAGGCGATACTATGGACGTGCTGCTGGATCACCTGGCAGGTGTGGCAGGCGTCGAGGATGTCATGGTCGTGCCCGAAGAGCGGCTAGCGTATTTAAAGGTTAATCGACAGCAGCTTGATCAAGCAGCGCTTGCCAAGCTGGTAACGCCCCCGAAATCGTAACTCAACGGGGCGGGGTAATAGTGCGTCGCTGGAACGCTGTCGACGTTTATCGATTCAATTGAAAGGAGCGCCTTATGGCTCGCGGCATTAACAAGGTTATCTTGATCGGCAACCTCGGACAGGATCCTGAGGTACGATTCACGCCTTCCGGCACGGCGGTCGCCAATCTTAATCTGGCCACCACTGATACCTGGATGGATCGCCAGAGCGGTCAGCGCCAGGAGCGCACCGAGTGGCACCGAGTGGTGATGTTCAACAAAACCGCCGAGATTGCCCAGCAATACCTCAAGAAAGGCTCCAAGGTTTACATCGAAGGGCGTTTGCAAACCCGCAAATGGCAGGACCAGAACGGCCAGGATCGCTACAGCACCGAAATCGTTGCCAACGATATGCAGATGCTTGATTCCCGTGGCGGTGATTACCAAGGCGGCGGTGCGGCGCCAAATAACTACGCACAAGGTGGGCAGGATGGCGGCTACCCTCAACAGGGAGGTCAATCGCAGCCGCCTCAGGGTGATCAATACGGCGGGCAAGGCAATGCCCAGCCGCAGCGAGCGCCCCAGCAAAACCAGCCCGCACCGCCGCAAGGCCAGCAAAACAACCAAAACAACCAATACGGCGCGCCTGATCCCGGCAATTTTGATGATTTCGACGATGAGATTCCGTTTTAAGTGACGGTCAATGACGCGAGTGCAGGTAAGGGAGACAGGCCGTCTTGAAGCTTTTGATACTCGATGCGGGGCACTGCTTGAGTCTGGCGCTGGCGCGCGAGACCAGTCGTCGCTCAGATACTGAGCTGGTGATTGAGCAAGCGACGCAGGTGAGCGCCGAGCGCCTGCGCGAGGTGTCGCCGGATGCGGTGATTATGCCGCCGCTGGCACACCCCTTGAGCATGGCCCCCGCCGCCGTTATGGAGCACGCCGACGCCGTTGAGGCATGTCTTGAGGCCTGCCGGTCAGAAGGCGTAGCACTCGTCTGGTGCGTGTCTGATCAGCTCTACGAAGACGGCTTTGACGTCGCCATCGATGAGCATGTCGTGCCGGCTCCCCGTGATGAAAGCCTGCGCCGTCTGGTGCAAACCGGCAATCGTATCCGAGCCGATTACGCGCGCCATCTGATTGTTCGTCTGGGGCCGCTGTTTGCCCTTGAGGGCAGTCATGCGTGGCTCAACGAGCTTTTGGATAGCCTGGTCATGGGCGACAGCGTGCGCGCGGCGGAAGATGTCATCTTCTGCCCCACCTCGGCGGATGCCGTGGCGCTCGCGCTGATCGGCATGCTCCAGCAGCAGTCCTGCGGGGCAGACGCCTGGGGCGCCTATCATCTGGCAGGCACTGAGCCAGTGAGTGCCTTTACCTTTACCTCCATGGTAAGAACTCAATTGTTGACCCACCTTGAAGGTCGCGGCGAGCAAGTGACATTAGGCGAGGTCAAGGCATTGAAGCATCACCACGATGCCAAGCTGCGGCGCGTGCTGAATTGCCGCCGGGTGCTTAACGTGTTCGGTGTCCATCAAAAGCCGTGGCGGTTGGAAGTTGGGCGCATGCTCGATGCATGGTGTTTAACGCGTGATCAAAAGGGTGTCGACGACACAGGAGCGTCGTCTTGAAGCAAGTGGTTCGTAGCGTTGTATTTTACGCAGGGTATTTTGCTGCCTTGTTGGTGATTGGCGTATTGTTTCTGCCGATTGCGCCTTTTCTACCCCTGGCCGGTCGATATCGCCTGCTCAATTTATATAATCACTTTCTGATGTTCTGGTTTCGCATTGCTTGCGGCGTGCGCTACGACATTCAGGGCGCACACAACCTGCCGGACGGGCCCTGCGTGATTCAGGCCAACCACCAGAGCGAGTGGGAAACGGTCTTTCTGCAGGTGATGAAGCCGCCAGTGTGTACCGTGTTGAAACGCGAACTGCTGCGCCTGCCCATCTTTGGCTGGGGCTTACGTTTGCTGCACCCGATCAGCCTGGACCGTTCCAAGCCCGCGCGGGCCATCAAGCAGGTCCTGAGCCAGGGTGTCGTACGGTTGAATGGAGGGCTTTCGGTGCTGATTTTCCCGGAGGGCACCCGGGTCGAACCAGGCGAGCGCAAGCGCTACAACAAAAGCGGCAGTGTGGTCGCCTGCCGTGCAGGGGTTCCGGTATTACCCGTGGCCCACAATGCGGGGGAACGGTGGCCGGGACGCCACTGGGTCAAGCGTCCGGGTGTGCTGCGTGTACGCATTGGCGCGCCAATCGAAACTGCCGGCCGAACCTCGGATGAGGTGCTGGCCGATGTCGAGGCGTGGATAGAGACCCAACTGGTGGACATCTCGGATGTCCCAAGACCGCAATAACGCTCATATGAGCTGAGTATAAAAAACGCCCCCTGTGGATTCCACAGGGGGCGTTTTCATGGTGCTTACCACAGATATTATCCCGCAGGTTACTCGGCGTAGCGTTGGAACACCAGGCAAGCATTGGTGCCGCCAAAGCCAAAGCTGTTGGACAACACGCGGTCGATCGTTACGCCATCGCGGCGTTCGGTAACGATATCGAAACCGTCAGCTTGCTCGTCGAGCTGATCCACGTTGGCCGAAGCAGCCACGAAGCCGTGTTGCATCATGAGCAGCGAGTAGACCGCTTCCTGCACGCCGGTCGCGCCCAGCGAGTGGCCAGTCAGCGATTTGGTCGAGCTCATCGCCGGTGTTGAATTGCCAAATACCTCGCGGACTGCTTTGAGCTCGGCCACATCGCCTACCGGTGTGGATGTGCCGTGGGTGTTGATATAATCAATAGCACCCTCAACGGTCGCCATGGCCTGGCGCATGCAACGTGTCGCCCCTTCGCCGGAAGGCGCCACCATGTCATAGCCGTCGGACGTGGCACCATAGCCCACCAGTTCACCATAAATCTTGGCGCCGCGTGCCTTGGCGTGTTCCAGCTCTTCAAGCACCAGCATGCCGCCGCCGCCAGCGATCACAAAACCGTCACGGGCTTGGTCGTAAGGGCGCGATGCCTTGTCGGGCGACTCGTTATAGTGGGTGGAAAGAGCGCCCATGGCGTCGAACAGGCAGGACAGCGTCCAGTGTTCTTCTTCACCACCGCCGGCGAAAACCACGTCCTGCTTACCGAGCTGAATCTGCTCCATGGCACTGCCGATACAGTGGGCCGAGGTGGCGCAGGCCGACGAAATGGAATAGTTCACGCCCTTGATTTTAAACGGCGTCGCCAGACAAGCCGAGACGGTACTGCCCATGGTACGGGTGACACGGTAAGGACCCACGCGGCGTAGTCCCTTTTCGCGCAGTACATCCGCGGCTTCAACTTGGTTAGCACTCGAGGCGCCACCCGAACCGGCAATCAGTCCGGTTCGCTCGTTGGATACCTGATCGTCGGGGAGACCGGCGTCTTCGATGGCCTGCGCCATGGAAATATACGCATAGGCCGCTGCATCGCCCATAAAACGCAACAATTTGCGGTCAATGAGCGATTCGAGGTCAATGTCAACGCTGCCTGCTACCTGGCTGCGAAAGCCACGTTCAGCATAGTCTTCTTTGAAGCGAATGCCGCTACGGCCACTTCTAAGCGCCTCAAGGACCTGTTGTTGGTCGTTGCCCAGGCACGACACAATGCCAAGGCCGGTGACTACCACTCGTCGCATGGGAGCCTCCTGTTAAAAATTCGCAGTGGAGGTGAATAGGCCAACGCGCAAATCATTAGCCTGATAGATGTCACGACCGTCTACCGAGACGGTGCCGTCGGCCATGCCCAGAATCAGCCGACGAGTAATAATGCGTTTCATATTGATACGATAAGTTACTTTTCGCGCTTCGGGAAGTATCTGGCCGCTGAATTTGACTTCGCCGCAGCCGAGTGCACGACCGCGGCCAGGGTGGCCCAGCCAGCCCAGGTAGAAGCCAACCAGTTGCCACATGGCATCAAGCCCCAGGCAGCCTGGCATGACCGGGTCACCGGGGAAGTGGCAATCAAAAAACCACAGGTCGGGTGAGATATCCAATTCGGCAATCAATTCGCCTTTATTATACTCGCCGCCTGCTTCGTGAATGTGCGTGATGCGGTCAAGCATCAGCATGTTGGGAGCTGGCAGTTGGGCATTGCCCGGGCCAAAAAGTTCGCCTTGCGAGCAGGCCAGCAGTTCATCGCGATCAAAGGAGTGTTGCTTGGTCACTGAATCGTTCCGAGTATCAGGGTAAAAGGTTGGGCCTAGTCTACTTCCCGAAACCGCTTAATGCACGTAACGGGCTTATTATTGGTGTGCCCTACAGATTTTTTATCAGCGGCCGAAAGTATAATGAGGCGAATAGTGTAAAGTCGAATGACTGGTTATGCACATTAAACGACTTATTGACGTAAGATTGACGATCAGTCGCTTATCAGGCGGCATTATGACGTTGATCTAATTCTTTTGGGAGCAACTCTTAGCCCGTTTTTTATAGGATGTCGTGAACAAGCATGTGGCTTCCCGTTTCCCTTAGTCGCCCCTTGGTCTGGGCAGCGTTGGTGGCATTGCCTGCCTGCATCTGGATACCCGATGCCGCGCTGCGTATGGTCGCGGCATCGATAGTGGCGCTCGGACTCTGGGATGCGTGGCGTCAGGTGCGCCACCAGCGTCTCAGGCTGCGCCTCTCGCAGGATGCGATCGGTCTTGCCAATGATGCGATGGTGATCAGTGATGTCGATAATCGCGTTATCGCCGTTAACGCAGCGTTCACCGAAATTACCGGCTATGAAAGCCATGAAATGCTGGGCCTCAAGCTCGAAACGCTGGCGGCGCCCAGGCACGATAAAACGTTTTACCAGCATTTCTGGAGCACGCTTAAAAGCACCGGGCGCTGGGAAGGCGAGATGTGGAACCGGCGCAAGCACGGTGATGAATACCCTGAGTGGCTCAAGGTGCGTGCCGTCACCGATAAACGCGGCAAGATAACCCACTATATCAGCCTGTTTGCCGACATTTCCGCCCAAAAAGCCCGTGAGCGCGATCTGCGTCGCATTGGCTATGAAGACCCGCTGACCGGGCTGCCCAACCGGCGTCGCTTGCACGACTTGATGGAGTCACGGCTGCGCAGTGTGCGCGCGGGAGAAAGCCTGGATATCGCGCTGGTGGATATTGACGGACTGAAATCGGTGAACGACAGCATGGGCGTTGAGCAGGGTGACCGTTTGCTGGCGCGTTTTGCCCAGCGGTTGACCAGCTATATGGCGGGTAGCGTGGTGGGTCGTCTAGGGGGGGACGAATTCATGGTGATTCGCACCACCACCTATGATGATCACGATAAATGGGTCAGTAACCTGCGCGACCACATGAGCAGCCCGTTTGAAATCCACGAGCAGTCGCTACGTCTTGGCTTGACCATTGGCAGCTGTCGAGCGCCGGAAGATGGGCGTGACTCGGGCGTTTTGTTCCAGCGTCTGGAATCGGCGTTATACAATGCCAAACGGCTGGGGCGTAACCACAGCCTGCGTTTTCGTCCCGCCTTGGACAAGCAGGACAATCCGCAGTTGGCGCTGGTCAGCGACCTACGCGCCGCCCTCGTTTCGGGGGATCAGTTGGAGCTGTATTTTCAGACCCAGCATCATCCTGGTACGGGCGAGCTGCTCGGTATGGAGGCGCTACTGCGCTGGCAGCACCCACGCGATGGAATGATCTCGCCCGGTGAATTCATCCCCTTGGCCGAGCGCCACGGCCTGATGGCCGAGCTGGGTAGCTGGGTGATTGAAAAGGCCTGCGCGCAGCAGGCGCACTGGGCCAATAATGACATGCCGATGCTGACCATGTGGGTGAACATCTCGGCGCTGCAACTCTTTCACGGTGACCTTGAAACCCAACTGGCCACCTGCCTGAACCGCTACCGGCTTACGCCAGCGCATATCGGCCTGGAGCTCACCGAATCGGTCCTGCTGGACGAACGTGCGGGGGATATGGGGCCGCGCCTGAAAGCGTTACGTAATCAGGGCTATTCCATCGCGATTGATGACTTCGGTACCGGCTATTCGTCGCTTGGTTACCTGAAGCGCTTACCGGTCGACAAGATAAAGCTCGACCGCGCTTTCATTCGGGAGCTCCCCGGTGACCAGGCCGATGCCGCGATTGTGAAGGCGGTGCTATCGATGGCCAAAGGACTGGATCTTGATGTGATTGCCGAAGGCGTCGAAACCAAAGAGCAGTGTGACTTTCTGGTCAATGCTGGCTGCCACATGGTACAGGGGTTCTATTTTGCCCGCCCGCTGCCTGCGCACGAATTGGAGCAACGTTTGCTTCCTAAAGCGCAGCCTGCAAAGGCACGTACCGGCGACGTGGCTAAAGCAGGCCCCTAATGCGCTCCGGCGGCAGCATGGCGATCTTGCCAGCGACGGTAATAACGGCAAACGCCCAGGCAGAGAAGTGACCATACCAACGCCTGGGCAGGTAACAGCCAAGGTGCCAGGGTGACATCGGTAAGTGCCGCACCCGCAAAATAGGACAGCGGGCCGCCCAGCGCACCCAGCGCTGCCGCCAGCCAGGGCCATTGCCATAGCCAACCAAGCGAGTGATGCACCAGGGTGGCGAACAGTGGCCAGAGCATCCACAGCCATAGCGGCAGTAAGCCCGCAATGAGCCGTTGATCATCAAATATCAACCCCCCGGCCAGCTGTAGACCGCCGTCGACCGCGAGCCCTAACAAGGCAAAGGCCGCCACCAGGCGCCACTCCCCCGGTTTGCCGACATACCGCAAATGCAATGCAATCCAGGCGCTGCCAGCAACCGCTGCAACCCAGGAACCTCCCAGCACGCACAGCGTCCAGATCACTTCAAAGCCCAGGGCATTGACGAGTACCCCCATCAAGCGCCGTCGGGCGAGCATTACAACGCTCCGGTCAAGGGGGCCGGTTTGGCGGCGGGCTTGGCCAGCAATAAGTGGCAGGTGCCAATCGAACGCTCAAGGAAGCCGCCCTCGCAATAGCACAGATAATAACGCCACATGCGAATAAAGCGTTCGTCGTACCCAAGCGTCTGGATATGTTCCAGGTGGGCCTCGAAGCGATGCCGCCATTCACGCAGGGTGCGCGCGTAATGCTGGCCAATTTCATCGAGCGCTACCATGTTGAGCGAGGTCTTGCGCATCAGGCTGCTGGCAATGGCGTGGTGGGAAGGTAAAAAGCCCCCTGGGAAAATATACCGCTTAATAAAGTCCATATCCCGTTTGGCGCCATCAAAACGCTGGTCACGGATGGTAATTGCCTGAAGCATGGCTTGACCGTCATCGGTTAACAGGCTGTCGACTTTGCTCAGATAGGTATCCAGGTACTGGTGGCCGACGGCTTCAATCATTTCGACGGAAATTAACCGATCAAAGCGCCCGGTCAGTTCACGGTAGTCCTGTTTCAGCAGCGTAATCTGGGCTTCCAGGCCTTCTTCCTGAATGCGGTTAGCCGTATAGGCGTACTGTTCTTCGGAAATGGTCGTTGTCGTCACGCGGCAGCCTCGGGTCTTGGCCGCGTGGATGGCAAGTCCGCCCCAGCCCGTGCCGATTTCCAGTAAATGGTGCTCGGGTTGCACGTTGAGCTTGTCGAGCATGACGTCCAGTTTGTAGGTCGAGGCCTCTTCCAGGCTGGCATCCGGGTAGGGAAAGACGGCGCTCGAGTACATCCAGTGGTGCTTGTCGAGAAAGGTGGCAAACAGGTCGTTGCCAATATCATAGTGCGCGGCGATATTGCGTTTCGAACCGGTCAGGCTGTTGCGCTGAAAGCGGTGCATCAAGCCCATCAGCCAGCGTGCCATGCGCGCGCTACCGTTCTCGATATTACCGTTAACCTGGTCCAGGTTGATGGCAAATAGACGTATCAAAGCGACCAGGTCATCGGCGTCCCAGTCATTGTCCATGTAAGCCTCGGCGGCGCCTACAGTGCCGCCAAAAGCCAGCCGCTTCCAGGCGCGCGCATGGCGGATGACGACGGTCACGTGAAGCTCCCCACCCTGGCCCAGATGGTGGCATTGGTTGCCTTCAATCAAGGTGATCCGCCCGCCGGAGAAGGTATCCAGCTGTGCGATCAAACGCTTTTTCAGCCAGCGGGTTACACGCCCCTGGGGGGCGGGTTGAATATCAGGCGGCGTGGAACGCAGGGTCGTCATTTCGAGGTCTCCTTGCGCTTGGGGTGGTTGTAGATAGGGTTGCGCTTCAACCACAGCCGAAGCGCCTCAAAATGAATACCGGTGATGGTTTTCAGGCTTATCCATGGCTGGCGCGCCAGAGTGGCCAGCAACACCTTGGCGGTGGCGGGGGCTGCTTCTAGGGTCAAGGTGGCGTCGAAGTGGCGCTGCCCGGCCTGCCAGTTTTCCATGTGCAGTAATAGCTGGTCGCCCGGCGTGTTAAACCGCCATCGGTAAGTCATGTCCATGGGGTTAAACGGTGAGACGTGCATGGCTTTATCGAAGGTCGCATGGTGGCTGTGGCGGTGGCTATCGACACGGCAGGCGTAGCAGGTGCGCTCACGCCAGGGCATGTTGGTCACTTCGCCAAGCACCGCTGCCAGTTGGCCTTGCCGGTCGTAGGCGTAATACATCGAAATGGGGTTGAACATGGCACCCAGCGTGCGCAGCTGCGTCAGTACGCAGATTCGGCCCTCGGGGGCGCTGCCCAACTGGCGTGTCAGCTCTTCGCGCACGGCGGTGGCCAGCGGGCGATCTGTCGGGCCGAGGTAGTCTTCACGGCGAAAACGCGCCAGCGCCGCGCCTCGGGCGCTGAATCCTGGCACGCCGTCAAACAGTGTCGGCAACTCGTCCAGGTCCAGCCAGGCCATCCACAGCTGGTAATCAAAGCGGTGCGCGTGAGGGGTGAAGCGCCGGTGGCGCAGGGTGCCGCGATAAACCCGCGAATGTGGCGTTGCTGTCATCCCACGTCACTCCCCTGATAGGCATCGAACAGTTCCGTAGTCGGCAGCACCGTGGGGGCGTTGGGCGGGGTGTGCGCTTCATCGCAACCCAGCGAGCGGGCGATACGCAGTGCGCTCCAGACGCCATCCTCATGGAAGCCGTTGCGCCAGTAGGCACCGCAGAAGTGGGTGCGTCGGGCGGGTGATGAAATCTCGTCGTGACGCTGCTGGGCGGCGTGCCCTGCAAGGGTGAACTGCGGGTGGGCGTAGGTGTAGCGACCCAGCACCTTGGCGGGATCAATACTGTCTGAATCGTTGAGTGTGACGCAAAACGTGGTGTCCGCGTCCAGCCGCTGAAGAATGTTCATGTTGTAGGTCACCGAGACCCGTTCGTCGGCGCCGCGACCGTCAAGGCGGTAATTCCAACTGGCCCAGGCACGCTGCCGACGCGGCAATAGCGAGGTGTCGGTGTGCAGGACCACCTCGTTGTCCTGGTAGGGCATGGCGCCGAGAATCTCGCTTTCAGCTGCGGTCGGGTCATCCAGCATGGCCAGCGCCTGGTCGGCGTGGCACGCCAGTACGACTTGATCATAGCGCTGGGTGCCTTGAGCGGTGGTGATCACCACCCCAGTATTCGTGCGGGTGATCCCGGTGACCGGTGTGTTCAGGTGAATACGGCTCGCATAGGGCGCGGTCAAGCGTGGAATATAGCGGCGTGAACCGCCGACTAGCGTGTACCACTGCGGACGATGGTTGACCGATAGCAGGCCATGGTTGCGGAAAAAGCGGACAAAAAAGGTCAGCGGAAAAGATCGCAAGTCGCCGATACTCGCCGACCAGATCGCCGCACCCATGGGCAGCAGGTAGCGGCGCTGGAAGGCCTGGTCGTAACCGTTATGGTCGAGATAGTCGCCAAGCGTCATGTCCTGGGGAAGCCGACCGCTCTCAAGATCCGCAGTGGCCTGCTTGTTAAAGCGCATGATATCGCCGAGTAACCGATAAAAAGCCGGGTTCAACAGGTTACGACGCTGGGCAAACAGTGAGGTCAGGGTGTGGCCGTTGTATTCAAAGTCAACGCTAGTTTCGTGTACCGAAAAACTCATTTCGGTGGCCTGACTTGGCACATCCAACGTATCCAGCAGGCGCTGAAAATGCGGATAGGTCCAGTCGTTAAACACAATGAAGCCGGTATCGATGGCATAGGGGGTGCCAGATACTTCGACGTCCATGGTGGCGGTGTGACCGCCCAGCCGGCTGTCGGCCTCGAACAAGGTGACCTCGTGCTGGGCGGAAAGATACCAGCCAGCCGCCATGCCGCTGATGCCACTGCCGATTACGGCGATGCGTTGCGAACCCATATTGCTCATCGGGACGCCCCTTGCTTGCGTGTCATGCGCAGGCCGATTTGGCGTCGCAAGGCGGGGGGTAAAATGCCCAGCAGTTTGACGATGTAGGTAAAGCGACGCGGAAAATGAATATCCAAACGGCCTTTGGCCAGGCCCTCGATAATGGCGTCAGCGGCGGCCTCAGCGGTGACCTGCATGGGCATGGGAAAGTCGTTGCGATCGGTCAATGGCGTTTTGACAAACCCTGGGTGTATCAAGCTGATAGCAATGCCTTCCTGGTCAAGGTCAAGGCGCAGCGATTCCAGAAAATAGCTAACTGCTGCTTTGGAGGCGCCATAGGCTTCGGCCCGCGGTAGTGGCAGGTAGGCGGAAGCGCTCGATGTAGCCGCAAGCCGGGCGGGCTTGCCTTCCTGGCGGGCGGCACGCAATAAAGGAAGGGCCGCCTCGACGCCATACAGGGTGCCAAATAGGTTCGGAGTAAAAACACGTTCGACCAGGTCTATGTCAAACTGCTGGGAATCGAGATATTCACAGGTACCTGCGTTGAGCAGAACGAGGTCAAGGGCGCCCAACTGCTCGCCGATCTGCTGGCCCGCCGCCAACACGGCATGGCGGTCGCTGATGTCGAGTGGCAGCGGGTGGGCATTGGGGTGGTCTTGGCACAGAGCATCCAACGCCTCGTGGTTGCGGGCGCTGAGTACAACCTGATGACCCTGGGCAATAAGCTTTCTGGCCAAGGCTTCACCAATCCCCGAGGTCGCACCCGTCAGCCAGATACGCTGGGGGCTGTCCATGTGCTCATCGAACCTCTCCTGTTCCACCCTGCGGGCACCTTGGTCAGATGCCCCAGGCCACGTAATGATTAATCAAGACGATGCTTTAACCAGCGAATGACGCGCCCCATCACCGGGAGGTGCTCGTAAAGCATCTCGCCGGCGTCAAAGTAGTCCCGGTGTCGGGATACACGCCCATCGTCAGCAAACGTCAATGTACTGCACCCCTCTACCTTGATCGTACGTCCCCCCGCCAGCTTTGGATGCACGAATGTCATGGTCCAGGTGACAAATGCCTGGCTACCCTGGCGCTGGCGGGTGTGATAAACAAATTGGCAGCGCTCGACGTTTTCATACATCGCGGCGAAATAACGCGACAGCGCAGGACGACCTTCAACGCGGTGCAGCGGATCTTTGAAAATTACATCATCAGTATATACTTCGTACAGTTTTTCTGTACAGGTATTGTCAAGTTTATTAAAAAAAGCGCAAAAATCTTCCAGTGCCTTGTCCTGTGACATGAAGACTCCTGAAGCGGTTAGACGGTTAGAGGGCCGGTGTCAGTCTGACAGTGCCTTGAAGGCATCGAGTGCCCGCTGACGCGCTGCCTTGTGGTCGACAATAGGGGCGGGGTAGTCCAACTGGGTCAGCAAGTCGCGCGGGGGTGCATGGCGGGCCTTGGCTGGCAAGGTGGCAAACTCGGGCAGCCAGTAAGCAATAAACTCGCCGTTGGGGTCAAAGCGCGTGGATTGCGTGGTGGGATTGAAAATTCGGAAATACGGGGCGGCGTCGGTACCCGTCGAGGCCGCCCACTGCCAGCCGCCGTTATTGGCGCAAAACTCGCCATCGACCAGGTGGCGCAGGAAAAACGCTTCACCCTGCCGCCAGTCGATCAGCAAGTGCTTACTCAAGAACATCGCGGTCACCATGCGCAGCCGATTATGCATCCAGCCGGTGGCGACCAGCTGGCGCATGGCGGCGTCGACCAGCGGGTAGCCGGTACGTCCTTCGCACCAGGCGTCAAAGGCATCGGGGTCGTCGCGCCAGGCAAGCTTGCGGGTGTGGGCCTGGAACGGCTGGTAGCGGCACACCTGCGGAAAACCGACGGCCACGTGCTGGTAAAATTCCCGCCAGATAAGCTCACTTACCCAGGTGATCAGGCCTTTATCGCCATCGGCCAAATGCCCACCATTCTCGCTCATGACGGCCTGCATGCACTGGCGATAGGACATCATTCCCAGCGCCAGATAGGGCGAAAGCTCGCTGGTGCCGCGCACCTTCGGGAAATCCCGTTGATCGTTATAGTGACGGCCGCGGAAGCGTAAAAAGCGCTCCAGACGGTCACTGGCGGCGTGTTCCCCTGCGGGCCACTGGTGAGCATCGACGGGGAGAGCATCGAGGTCAGGCAGTGCGGGCAATGGGTCGCTTTCGATGCCCAGTGGCGATTGGGCATCCGGGGTGTCGCGCAGTGTCAGTTGGTCTGCCGTGATCTGCTTGTGCCAGGCCTTGGCAAACGGCGTGAACACGCCGTAATAGTCGCCCTTGCCGGTGAGGAGCGTCCCGGGGGCAAAGGCCACCGCATCGTGATACCCGTGCGCCGCAATATCCGCCTGCTTGAAAGACTCAATGACCGCCTGGTCGCGACGCTGTTCATTGAGGGGGTACTCAAGATTGAAATGCAGCTGTTCAATCTGATGCTCATGGGCAATCTCCAGCAGGGTGGCGGGGGCATCGTCAAACGACGCGATATCGCGATGCAGGAGCGGAATATTCAGCCCATCGAGTGCCTCTTTGAGGGCAGCAACGCCGCGTGCCCAGAAGTCGATCTTGTTAATGCCATGGCCGTGCGCCTGCCACTGGGCCACCGAGCGCAGAAACACGGCAACCACCGGCCCTTTGGCAGCGGCGGCGGCAAGCGCGGTGTTATCGTGGATGCGCAGGTCACTACGCAGCCAAACCAACTGTCGAGACATGGGAACTCCAGCAAGGCGATGGGCACACGGTTAGCCACCGCCGCAGCGGCGGTGTCAGTCAGTTTGTCAAAGAACGCCTGATTCGCGCAGTAACGGGCGCAAGCGGGCGATGGCTTGGGGGAGATCATCGCCCAGCATATGCACAGAGGTATCGCGCAGGTCGGCGTCGCGGAGTCTGGCGACTTCACCGCAAACGCCGATGGGCACATTCAGCGCCGCGGCGGCATCCGGCAGCGACTGGCGAATATAGCGGTCATCTTCCCGCTGGCCGCTGGACAGCAGCACCATTGAAGAATGCAGTCGCGCGACCGCCTGGGGGAGATCTTCAAGCGGCAAGGAGTGATCCAGCAGCTGCACACGGTAACCCTGTTCGCTGGCCATCAGCGCTGCCATCAGGACCCACAAGGGGCCTGGGTCATCGGGCATGACATTAAGCAGAATCAGCGGGCCGCGGGTGGCTTGATTGGCGTAATGCAGGCGAATACCCACCTGGCTGCGCAGGAAGGCTTCGAAGGTGCGGCGGACGAGGGCGTCCGGTTGCACCGCCCACTTGGCTTCCAACGTCAGCACCACCGGCTGCCACAGTTCATTAATAGCGGTGCTCAACGGATAGAGCGCCAGGCTCTGGTGATAGAAGGCTTCCAGTTTGGGCAGATCGAGGGCTTCGATAATCGCCTGCAACTGCTGACGCTGGCTTACCCAGTCGCCAGCGTCGGGCACTGGAGCTTCAACGGTGTCGGGCTGGTCGAGCAGGTCCGCGACTTGGCTGACCGGGACGCCGCGATTGAGCCACTGGAGAATACGCTCGATGCGCGTAATGTCATCCTGGGCATACAGCCGATGACCCTTGGGGGTGCGCTTGGGGCATATTAAACCGTAACGTCGCTCCCAGGCACGCAGGGTAACCGAGTTTACGCCCGTCAGACGGGAAACTTCCCGAATGGGATAAAGTGGGGTATCGGGTGGGTGGGTCGCCTTATTATTCATGGGCGCCATTGCCTCTTCGTTGTCTGCGGAGCCAAGCCGCATGGGCCTATCGTGGTTTGCTGCGGCGGGCGATGTGGTTTGCTATCCATAGCAATTACCTAATATCTAATTAACCGATCAACAATCTTGAATAACTAACGTTCCTTTGTACAACTTGTAGCCCCAAGGTACAACCTTTGGATTCACTTATTGGTGCGTGATTATCAGGCCCTGTTATGAACCGACCGATCTATTAACGCCTGGGCTAGTTGCGTTCCAGAGACCCATGCCGATTCCACCCTGCTGACTGTGAAACTATCCCCGCACATTGCCAAGCCGCTGTCGCTGTATAGGTATAGCTGGTCATCGGCAGTGCTTGGCTGAGCGTAACGCCAGCGGTGCGCACCGCTGTTAATCCTTTCCGGTAACGGCGTGCTGGGCGGGAAAAGCGCAGCAAAGGCAGCCCATAGTGACTCGGCAACCACTTGCGGGTCGTCTTCCAGGTGGGTATCGCTCCAGTCCAGATGCGCCAGTAGGCTGAGGCTTTCAGGCTGCTGCTCGCGGCCCGGTTTGGTCTGGTTGCGCGACACCAGTCGCAGCGCAGGGTGCTCAAGACGGGCCATCTGCCAGTCGCTCTGGCCGCCTGGCGGAGCGGGCAGGGGCCCATCCAGCACCGCCCAGGCCGCCCAACAGCTGCGCTGGTCACGCGCCCGGCATGCCTCAGCCAGTGTCGCCTCCCAGGGTGCCACCAGCGGCAATGCCTGCGGCGGTGGAGTAGTCAACACGACGTAGTCGAACGGCCCGTAACTATGCCCCTGGGCATCTTGAAGCTGCCAGCCTTTGGGTGAGCGTTGCAACGCCTCAATGCGCGTTGAAAGCTGCAGCGTAGTCTGCGGATGGGTCTGGAAGCTATCCGCCAGATAGCGGGTGATGGCGCTCATGCGGGGTACGCCGGTGTAGCGGGAGTGTGGGTCATGATGCAGCTGCCAGCCGTTTGGACTAGCCTGATAACTGATGATCGGCCAGCGAGCAACGAGCCCCGATGCAAGCCAATCGGCAACAGCGTCCCTGAAGGCTGGATCGCGCGCAGTAAATGCCTGGGCACCCAGATCAAGCTGGGCCTGGTCAAGGCGCTTGGTCGACATGCGCCCGCCCGGGCCGCGCGCTTTGTCGAACACAGTCACTGAGACGCCGCGTTCCGCCAACAGGTTGGCGCAAGCCAGCCCCGCTATGCCAGCACCGACAATGGCGACGTTTGAGAGAAAAGCAGAGGTGACGGTTGTCATGGTGACCTGATAGGGAACTTGCCCAGCGCGATGTAAAGAATTGGCATATATTCATGTACGATTTATTTTCTACGTAATAGTCTTGTATAAATAAGTTGAAATGTAAACCTTAAAGAGCGTAGCTTGCTCGTCGATACCAGAGGGAGAAACACCATGCGTGTACTAGTGACCGGCGGCAGTGGTTTTGTCGGCCAGCGACTCTGTCCAGCGTTGATCGCGCAGGGATATGAGGTGCAGGTGGTTTCCCGTACGCCTCATAAAGTACGCGAGCGTCTTCCCCGTGAATGTGACATCCGTGACAGCGCCCAGGCGTTCATCGACAGCCCGCCGGATGCGTTGGTTAACTTGGCGGGCGAGTCAATCGCGGCCAAGCGCTGGAGCGATAGTCAGAAAACGGAACTGATTCGCTCGCGGGTCGAGATGACCGAGCAGCTTGTCTCGCTGTGCGAGCAGTTGGGCGAGAATGGCCAGCCGCTGCCCCAGGTGATGGTCAGTGGTTCCGCGATGGGCTATTACGGTGATCAAGGCGGTAAGCGCGTCACCGAGAAAACCTTGCCCCACGATGAGTTTGCCCACCGGCTGTGCGCCGAATGGGAGGCCGCGGCGAAGCCCATCGAGGACATGGGCGTGCGCTTGGCGGTTTTGCGTATCGGGCTGGTCCTGGGGGCAGGCGGCGGTACGCTGCAAAAGATGCTGCCGCCGTTCAAGCTGGGGCTGGGGGGCCGTTTTGGCGACGGCAAGCAGTTCATGCCCTGGATCCATCGCGATGACCTGGTCGAGGCGATCATTTTCCTGCTCAATGACGCTTCGCTGTCAGGCGCCTTCAACGGCAGTGCGCCGCATCCAGTGACCAACGCCGAGTTCACCCAGACCCTGGCCAGGCAGCTGCACCGTCCGGCGGTATTACCCGTGCCCGCCTGCGTCTTGAAAGCGGGGCTGGGGGAGATGTCCCAGTTGCTGCTGACCGGTGCCGATATGCGCCCCGAGCGCCTTGAAGAGGCCGGTTTCACGTTCTCGTATCCGACCCTCGATAAAGCACTCGAGGCAATTCTTAAGCCCGACCAGGGTGCTTAGGCCCTAGGCGTTTGGGTCAACGGTGATAATCACCCGCACGGCGTCCAGCCGCAGGCGGGTGTTTTCAATTGCGTCACTGAGGGCCTGGCGTTCCTTTTTCAGGGCGTCCAATTCTTCGCTGCGCACTGACGGGTTGTGTTCCGCCAGTGCTGCGAGACGGGCAAGCTCCCCATCCAACTGAGTGCGCATGCGCGCCTCGGCGGCTTCCACAATGCTGGGTAGTTCTCGTTCGGCTTCACCTTCCCCCTGTCTGAGCAATCCGCGAAGTTTGTCGTGATGGCTCTTGATCAGGTCCCTTGCCAGGGATTTATTGACCTTTTGCAGGTTTTTGCCAAGCCCCGTGAAGGAAATCTTGTCGGTCAGGTTGCCTCCCGATTCGTCGAGCAATACGCGGACTGCCGTCGGCGGCAGGAACCGGTTGAGGTGCAGCGATGCGGGCGCTGGGCAATGGGTGCGGAATACCAGCTCGGTCATCAGACGGCCGCTGGGGATGGCCGGGTGGCCCAGCAATGCCAGCGCGGTATTGCCCATGGTGCCGTCAATAATGCGGCCCATCATTTCACGCAGCAGCGGATGCTCCCAGGAAAGCCGTTGAATGTCATCGCGGGCGAGTGCCTGATGGCGATCAAAGGTAGCCGAAAACCCTTCTTCGCCTTTTACCAGCCCAGGCAGCCCGTCCAGCATATGCTGCCCCGGCTGGAGGTGAAGTAGCCCATTGCCGATCTCCTGGCTATCCACGCCAAACACATCCAGCGCGCGTTCTACGTAGCGCGGCAGGGCGCTGTCGTCGTCCAGCTCGCGCACCGCCTCGACCACCTGCTGGGCGCGCGCCGGGCGGCAGGCATTGAGCTCCAGCAGGCGGTTACGGCCTGCATCCCGCTCGGCCAATTTGGCGATAAACATCTCACGGGTCTCGGTGATGATTTCATCGAGCATCTCGTCGTCGAGCAGCGCGTCGGCCAGGGCGTCGCCAAAGGCGTCGAACAGATCACTGCCAATACCGTGGGGCGCGCTGAACGCATCCATGCCCTCGTGATACCAGCGCATCAGGCGTTCGCCGGGGCTGCCGGTAAACGTGGGCACGTGCATCTCGATGGCGTGGCGCTGACCGATCCTGTCAAGGCGACCAATGCGTTGCTCCAACTGGTCGGGATGCTGGGGCATATCAAACATCACCAGGTGCCGGCAAAACTGGAAATTTCGCCCCTCTGAGCCAATCTCAGAGCACACCAATACCTGGCAGCCGTCTTCTTCATCGGCAAAGGCCGCGGCGGCCCGGTCGCGTTCGACCAGTGACAGGCCCTCGTGAAACACCGGGGCATGATAGCCACCCAGTACGCGAAGACCCTCGGCCAGGCCTTCAGCGGTGTCGCGGTGATGGGCAATCACCAACACCTTGTCGTTGGCGAAACCGGTGTCACTGTCGTCGCTAAGTTTTTCCAGCAGCCAGTTAACCCGCGGGTCGATATGCCACCAGGGTTCGCCGTGAAGCGGGTCGTTACTCAGCTCGCGATACGCAGCATCCGGGTAGATCAGCACGTCCGGGTGATCCATGCCGGTTTCGATCAGAAGTTCGTCGAGGTAATCGTCGTCGCGCTCCAGGCGGCGCAGCATACGGCGATAGGCCGACGGCAATGCCAGCGCGTCCAGGTGCAGGCGGCGCTCGGGGAAACCACCCACATGGCGGCGGCTGTTGCGAAACATCACCCGGCCGGTGCCGTGGCGGTCAAGCAGGGCGTCGCGCAGCTGGGCACGGGCAGCGTCTTGCTGGTCGGCGCTGGCCTCAGGGTTGCAAAGGGTGGCAAGCAGCGCCTGGCTGTCGCGGTCGTCGGCAACGGCTTCGACATGGACGCGGGCGTCAGGCGTGGCGGGTAATGCGTCGAGGGCCTCAATGGCGCTGGCCACTTCGCCGTAGTGACGTTCTTCGTCTTTGAAGCGCGCCAGGTCGTGGTAGCGTTCGGGGTCGAGCAGCCGCAGGCGGGCAAAGTGGCTTTCGATGCCCATCTGCTCGGGGGTGGCGGTGAGCAGCAACAGGCTGGGAATATCGCCCGCCAGCTGCTCGACGCACTGATAGCCGGGGCCGCTGCCCTCGCTGCTCCAGTCGAGATGGTGGGCTTCGTCGACAATCAGCAGGTCAAAGTGGCTGGCCTGCGCCTGTTCCTGGCGGTGGCTATTGGCAAACAGCCAGCCCTGGCTTGCCAGCACCAGCTGGGCGCTTTCAAACGGGTTGGCGCTGCCGTGGGCCTGGCTCTGGGTTTCGTCTAACAGGGTGACGTTGAGCGAGAAACGGCGCAGCAACTCGACCAGCCACTGATGAGTCAGGCTGTCCGGCACCAGGATCAGTGCCCGTTCGGCGCGTCCGGTCAGAAGCAGCCGATGCAGTATCAAACCGGCCTCAATGGTTTTACCAAGCCCGACTTCGTCGGCCAGCAGGACGCGCGGCGCATGGCGCCGGGCGACTTCATCGGCGATATACAGCTGGTGAGGAACCAGGTCGATGCGCGGCCCGGCAAAGCCTAGTGCGCTGTGCTGCTCGATACGCTGGTGATGGTGCAGGGTTCGAAAACGCAGGTCGAACCAGTCGTTGCGGTCGACCTGACCAGTGAGCAGTCGGTCGCGGGCCTGGTCGAACTGCATGGTGTCGGCGAGCTTGGCTTCCGGCAGTTCGCGCCGTTGGCCCTGGTTATCTTCGCCACTATAGGTGATCAAGCCGTTGGCTGTTTGGCTGTCATCGACGATCATTTGCCAGCCGTCAGCCGACTGAATGCGGTCGCCGCTGCCGAACATGACGCGGGTTAACGGGGCCTGATGGGTATTATAGGTGCGGGTTTCCTGGCTGGCACTGAACAAGATGGTAACGCTACGGGTGTCGCAGTTAAGCACGGTACCGAGCCCAAGCTCGGCTTCGCCGTCACTAATCCAGCGTTGGCCGGGGGAAAAATCGCTCATGATGCCTCAAGGAAGTCTGCAAAACGGGGCGTACGCGGCCGGTCATGATGACCGGCAACAAACAGGGCGAGGGATTCTAACGCAAAGGCGCTAGAGGATTAAGGTGTATCGTCGTCAATCTTCGAGCCAACGGTCCAGATGGGCCTGGGTGA
Source organism: Halomonas sp. SH5A2 (assembly GCF_014263395.1). Classification (GTDB taxonomy): domain Bacteria; phylum Pseudomonadota; class Gammaproteobacteria; order Pseudomonadales; family Halomonadaceae; genus Vreelandella. Next base: position 146,171 of record NZ_CP058321.1, read on the forward strand.
GCTCGCCCACATGAATATCCAGGGTATTGCCGTCGCCATCGAACAGCACCGTCGTGGGCAGCCCCGGGGCCTCGACGAGCGACATCAGCATTTGACTGGGATCGCGAAGGGCGTAGCGAAAGCGCAGCGATTGCTCATCCAGGTAGCGCACAATGGGCAGAAGGTCTTCGCCCTGGTTGGCGATTACAACGGCCACGCCTGCGTGTTGGTCGGCGTCTTCAAGCAGCGGCATTTCGCGCAGGCAGGGCGGACACCAGGTGGCCCACAGATTGACGATGACCTTGTCGTGATCGTCGGCCAGGGAGGGAAGGTGCACCGGCTCGCCATCGATATCTTCCAGGGTAATGTCAGGCAGGCTTCTCAAGCTCATGTCGCTGCCCAGCGGGGCGAGCGTTACCAGTACCAGCCACAGGCTCGAGGCCCCGATCAGTAGCGCCATGGCACCGCCCATGGCAATTAGCCGAGCGCGCAGCGACCAGATCGTCCACAGCAGACCCGCTGCCAAGCCCCAAAGCCCTTGATAGCCAGGCTTCCAGAGCTTCAGCGTCTCCAGCGGAGCGGTACTGTAACTCTCGATATGCAGGGCGACATGCCCGAAGCGGGCCGCGACCAGCCAGATGACCACCAGGCCCAAAAACCACCTCTGATGGCGGCGTTGGGGCAGCCCCAATAAATATCGTGTACTAACCAGCAGTGCCAGCGCGCAGGCAATGGCGTAGAGGCGGGGCAGCGAAATCAGTAGCGGGCCAAGGGTGATGGCGTTCATGGTTTTCCCGTTTAGCAGTTACACTGGCGCACCATACCATGCGAGTTGCAAATTACGGAGACGTTATGCCCCCACCCGCTTTCGATAGGCTGCGCGCGCTAGCGATCGGCTCCCAGGCAGTTGGCCTGACACTGGTTATTACGTTGGAGACGGTAATGGGCAACGCGGCCCGCCCCTGGCAAGGTGTCACGCTGGCCGCCATGCTGGCGACGGCGCTGACGATCGCACTATTACGGCTTTACCGACGCAATCTGGCTCGCAAGCGCTGGGCTGAGCGCGTCGAGGATGATCGCGACAGCTAGCGTTGGAAAACGTTGCTTGTATTTTTAGCGTTCCAGTTCCAGATTAAGAACAGACCCCAGCGCGAGACGATGGGGCGCTAATTCCTACAGGGAGCGATTAATAACATGATGAATAAACGCATAATTGCCACGGCCGTGGCCGTTTCTTCACTGGCATTGGCAGGTGCGGCCCAGGCTCAGGTCAAGGTGGGCTTTTTGGGGGGCTTTACCGGGGGCATCGAAAGCCTGACACCGCCGATTTTTGATGGCGCGCAGTTGGCGGTCAAGCAGATTAACGAGCAGGGCGGCATTCTGGACGGCCAGACGCTGGAAATGCCGTCGGGCGATACCACCTGCTCTGACGCATCGGCCGCCTCGAATTCGGCGGACCGTATGGTCAATTCGGAAGATGTCACCGCCATTGTTGGCGCCCTGTGTACCGGTGCCACTATCGCGGCGGCCAATAATGCTGCGATCCCCGGCGGTGTTCTCATGGTATCACCTGCCTCCACCGCGCCTGCAGTCTCCGAGCTTGACGACAACGACCTGGTATTCCGCACCGTGCCCTCTGACGCCTTCCAGGGCGAAATGCTGGCCAAGCTCCTGATCGAGAAAGGCATTGAAGACGTTGCCGTGACCTTCGTTAATAACGACTATGGTCAGGGGTTGTCCGACGCCTTTACCAGCACCTTTGAAGCGGAAGGTGGCAGCGTGGTGGAAAGCCTCGCCCACGAAGACAACCGTGCCGACTACCGCTCTGAACTGGGCATCCTGTCGTCGACCGGTGTACAAACGTTAGTAGTGCTGGCCTACGCCGATACATCGGGCCAAACCGTACTGCGCCAGGCAGCGGAAAGCGGGGTATTCACCCAGTATGTCGGCGCTGACGGCATGGTGGGCAATAGCCTCGTCGAAGCGGTGGGTGCCAACGTGCTTGAAGGCATGATCGCAACGCGCCCCGGCAGCCCGGATTTGCCCGGCACGGACATCTTTATTGAAGCCGCCGAAGCTGAAGATATTGACCCCGAAGCGGTATTTGCCGCCCAGGCCTATGATGCGGCGTTTCTGGTGGCCTTGGCCATCGAGCAGAACGGCAACGCCGAGCGAGAAGGGTTATCTGACGCATTGCGCTCGGTGGCGACGGCACCCGGTGAAACCATTTTGCCCGGCGAGTGGGAAAAAGCGGTTGAGCTGATTGCCCAGGGCGAAGACATCAACTATGAAGGCGCCTCCGGCAGTCATGAGTTCAACGAAAGTGGCGACGTGCCCGGTATCGTTGTGGAAATGACCGTTGAAGACGGCGAATTCAAACGGGTAGGCGAACTCGCCGACGAATAGCCGTCAACGGATAAGCAAAGTCAACCACCGCCCCGGCCAATCGCTGGGGCGGTTTTTTTAGGGCTTAGTCGTGCTGCTTGACGCGCTCCGGCAGTAGTCCTTTAGGCGCGAAGCGCAATACCAGCGTCACCAATACGCCAATCACCAATACCCTCGCCTGGAGGGCGCGGCTGTCGATGTTGGCAGGAGCTTGCCAGTCGAAGGCAAAGCTACCGAAAGCCACGGCGAGATCCATCAGGTACAGCGCCAGCGGTTCCGACATGATCCAGATGATATACACCGCGACAGCGCCGAAAATGGTGCCCAAGTTGTTGCCCGGCCCCCCCAGAATCACCATGACCAGCACCAGAAAGGTATGGTTGAGCGGCAGGTAACCGTTGGGGTCAAACAGGCTGTTGAAGCTGGCCAGCATCCCGCCACCAATGCCCATCAGAATGCAGCCGAGGACGAAAATCTCCAGACGCCGCCTGTTGATATCCTTGCCCATGGCCGCCGACGATATCTCGTTGTCACGAATGGCGCGGATCATGCGTCCCCAGGGGGCATGATAAGCCCGGTGGAGCAGAAAGAAGATCGCGGCAATGATCACCGCCGTCAGCGACAGGTATATCGCCCGGGAAAGGGTAAAGCCCAGTTCTGCCGGTCCGGGCGTTGGCCAGGGCAGTGGTGAGACTGTCGCGGTGCCGCGGGTCAGCCAGTCGGAATTTTTCAGGAATGCCTTGATGATCTCGGCGATACCCAGGGTGGCGATGGCCAGATAGTCACTGCGCAAACCCAGGCATACATGGCCGATGAAGTAGCCCACGACGCCTGCCAGCGCGCCGCCAAAGATCCAGCCGAGCCAGGGGGGCAAGCCCAACCCGCCGACGAAGTCAGCCTGGGACTCAATATCGGCGGTCACGTCACGCAGCATACTGATGACGACAAGGTACAGCACGATGGCCAGCAGCACAGCGAACACGGTGCGCACCCGTTTGGGCACGCCCAGCCGAGTGAGCTTGGTGGCGGCCACGACCAGTAGCGTGGCCCCGATGGCATACAGCAACACCTTGCCAAGCTCGGCAGGCAGTTCGCTGTCCCAGAAAGCGTCGTTGACCGGGACGCTGAACAGCATGGCGCTGACACCGCCCAGGGCGACGAAACCCATGACACCGGCATTGAATTGGCCCGCATAGCCCCATTGAATGGTCAGCCCCAGCGCCAAGACGGCGTAACACGCGGCTTCGACCAGCATGCGGGTACTATAGGCCGCCCCCATCGCCGCATAGACGCCGACAATGGTGATCAGTAGTGCGCCGAACAGGCAAAGTTCGCGCAGTGGCAGCCGCGACGCCTTGGGCGTGGCATCCTGCGGGGTATAGGACGGATTATTATCAGCCATCAGATCACCTTGCCTTTAAAGATGCCGGTGGGTCGCCAAACGAGGATGGCGACCAGAATGAAAAACGGCACGACGATTTTATACTCGGTCCCCACAAAGGCTAAATTGGACGGCAACTCGAGCCAGGTGGGCAGGCTATCGCGGAAGGGGCGCAACAAGACGGCCCAGTTAAACACCGCCAGGGTTTCGGCAAAGGCGACTACAAATCCGCCCGCGACGGCCCCGTAGGGGTGGCCTACGCCCCCCACGATGGCGGCTGCGAAAATCGGTAGCAGCAGGAAAAAGCTCAGGTCGGGTTTAAACGTCACGTCCAGCGACAGCAGCGTGCCGGCAATGGCGGCAAGTCCACCGGCAATCACCCAGGTTACGGCGACAATGGTATTGGTGTTGATGCCCGAGGCTTGGGCCAGCTCGGGGTTGTCGGACATGGCCCGCATGGCTTTACCGAGTCGCGAGCGACTTAAAAACAGGTGCAGGGCGATCACCGCCACCAGGGTGATCCCGAACAGGTAAATTTGCGGCTCGGTAATCACGATGGGCACGCGAACGTCTTCAAATGGCAGCATGCGGAAAATCGCCTTACGGTCATCAACGTACAGGCCCTGGCCGCCGGTGCCTGAAAACAGGCGAATCAAGCCCTGTAAGATCAAGGTGACACCCAGCGAAGCGATGACCATGACGATGGGCTTGACCCCGTGGGCGCGCAGCGGCTTATAAAACGCTTTATCAATGCCCACCGCCAGGCAGGCGGTCAGCAGCATGGCAACAGGCAGCATGACGATCGCCGTGGGCACGCCGATGCTCATCCCCACGCCTGGGAAGAGGGTCGTGAGCAGCAGCACCATAAAGGCGCCGAAGGTCATCATGTCGGCGTGGGCGAAATGGGCAAAGCGCATGATGCTGAAAATCAGCGTGACACCGATGGCCCCAATGGCGTAGATGGCGCCCGTCACGCTACCGGCGATCACGACGTTGTTAACAAAGAAAACCAGTTCATTCACGTTATTGTCCCCTGGGCTATCCGCCCAAAAAGCTTTTCGCCACGTCCGGGTCGGCAAGCAGTGCCGCGCCGGTATCGGTAAAGCGGTTTTGGCCCGCTGCCAACACAAAGCCTTTATCGGCAATGGCCAGCGCTTGCTTGGCGTTTTGTTCTACCATCAGGATGCCCACCCCAGCTGCGTTGATGTGCCTGACGCGGTCAAAAATCTCGTTCATAAATAGCGGCGAAAGCCCGGCGGTGGGTTCATCGAGCAGCAGCAAGCTGGGTTCGGCCATTAGCGCGCGGCCCATGGCGACCATCTGGCGCTGACCACCGGACAGCTCCCCCGCCGGCTGGTGACGCTTTTCCTGCAGGGGCAGAAAGAACTCGTAAACCTGGCCCAGCATGCGCTTCACGTTCTGCGGCTTCAGAAAGGCCCCCATTTCCAGGTTTTCCTGCACGGTGAGGCTTGGGAAAACGTTCTTTTCCTGGGGAACAAAACCCATACCGCGTTCCACCAGCTGGTGGGGGGGTAAATTTTGAATGGGCTTGCCATGGAGCAGAATGTCACCCTGATTGACGTGCAGAAGCCCGAAGATCGCTTTCAGTAGGGTCGATTTACCCGCTCCGTTCGGGCCGACAATCACCCCGATTTCGTCAGCTTCCAGCGACATGTCCACCCCATTGAGGATATTCATGCCGCCATAGCCGCCATAAACGTCGCGCGCTTCGATTAAAGGCATGGTGAAAAAGTCTCTTGTTGATTGCCAACTGATGGCTCGTGGCATTTAAGGAAGCTTGGCGCCTTCATCCGTCACGCTGCCCCGGCACCGAAATAGGCCTCGATGACCTCGGGGTTATTCTGGATATCCTGAATATGGCCTTCGACCATGACCTGGCCCTGGGCCAGCACGATGACCGGGTCGCAGAGCCGGGCGATCATGTCCATGTCGTGCTCGATGACCAGGAAGGTGTAGCCCATCTCGCGATTGAGGCGTTCGATGTTGCCGACCAGGTCGCCGAGCAAGGTGCGGTTGACGCCAGCGGCGATTTCATCGAGAAGTACGATTTTGGCGTCGGTCATCATCGTGCGGCCCAGCTCCAACAGCTTCTTCTGGCCGCCGGACAGGTTGCCAGCCAGCTCATTGCGCACATGGTGAAGGCCTATAAAGTCGATGACCTCAAGCGCGCGACGGCGCACCTCGGCTTCCTCGCGGCGCACCAGGCCGGGTTTGAACCAGGTCGTGAACAGGTTTTCCCCGGCTTGCTGCGGGGGTACCATCATCAAGTTTTCCAGAGCGCTCATGTGGGTGAACTCATGGGCAATCTGGAAGGTGCGCAACAGGCCTTTATGAAAGCGCTGATCCGCGCTGAGCGCGGTAATATCCTCGCCTTCCAGCAGGATACGTCCGCTATCGGGCTGTAACGCGCCGGCCATCAAGTTGAATAACGTCGACTTACCCGCGCCGTTAGGACCGATCATGCCGGTAATCGAACCTTTCTCGACGCGAATAGAGCAGTCGTTGATGACCTGCAGGCCACCAAAGGCCTTATTGACCTGTTGAACCTCGATAAGCGGGGTCATGGGTTTCCTTGACGGCAGTGATGATCAAAACGTTTGTATGAATTGGATAATAAAATGATTCCCTGTACCAGGGATAGCGCTACTTTGCGCTACACCGAAGCGGCTTTCCAGCAGGTAACCGTTAAGGTTGCGTTGGGGGAGTCGCTTGGCAAACGCGTGTGGTCAACATGGCAGGGTCGGGGCAGGCAAAAAAAAGCCCGCTGAGATAGGCGGGCTTCGAGGGCTTACTTCTTGCTGGAGCGTTTACGCTCGTTTTCCTTGAGTAGCTTCTTGCGCAGGCGAATATGGCTCGGCGTCACTTCCACCAGCTCGTCGGAGTCAAGGAACTCGATGGCCTGCTCCAGGGTGAAGTTGATCGGCGGTGTCAGCACGATGTTTTCATCGTTACCCGTTGAGCGCATGTTATCGAGCTTTTTACCCTTGGTCGGGTTAACCACCATGTCGTTGGCACGGTTGTTGATGCCGATCAGCATGCCTTCATAAACTTCGGTGGCGTGATCGACGATCAGCTTGCCGCGTTCCTGAAGGGTGTAAAGCGCATAGGCCAGTGCTTTGCCATCGACCATCGACACCATCACGCCGTTACGCCGCTCGATAGAGGCATCCGGCTTCAGCGGGCCGTAGTGGTCAAAGCGGCTGGTCAAAATGCCGGTGCCCGAGGTCAGGGTTAGGAACTGGCCACGGAAGCCGATCAGGCCGCGAGCAGGGATGATGAAGTCCAAGCGAACGCGGCCTTTGCCATCCGGGTTCATGTTGGTCATCTCGCCCTTGCGATAGCCAAGTTCTTCCATGATGGCGCCCTGGTGCTGCTCCTCACAGTCGATAATGACTTCTTCGTAGGGCTCCTGCTGCTCACCGTCGATTTCCCTGATGATCACCTCGGGACGACCGACTGCCAGCTCGAAGCCTTCACGACGCATGGATTCGATCAACACGGACAGGTGCAGTTCGCCACGCCCGGAGACCTTGAATTTCTCCGGGGTCTCGCCCTGCTCAACGCGCAGCGCGACGTTGTGGATGAGTTCCTGCTCCAGGCGATCCTTGATGTTGCGGCTGGTCACGAACTTGCCGTCTTTCCCGGCAAACGGCGAGTCGTTGACCTGAAAGGTCATCGACACAGTCGGTTCGTCGACGGTTAGAGGCGGCAAAGCTTCAACGTTGTTGACGTCGCACAGCGTGTCGGAAATCGCCAGGTTCTCGATGCCGGTGATGCAGATGATATCGCCGGCTGTGGCTTCGTCGGTCTGTACCCGGTCAAGGCCCATGTGGGTCATCACCTGGCCGATCTTGCCTTTGCGCGACTGGCCTTCCTTGGTCACGATGGTGATCTGCTGGTTGGGCTTGACGCTGCCGCGGGAAATACGGCCCAGGCCGATAACGCCCACATAGCTGTTGTAGTCCAGTGCTGAAATCTGCATCTGGAAGGGGCCGTCGCTTTCGACCTTGGGGGCATCGACGATATCGACAATCGACTGGAACATGGGCGTCATGTCGTCGGCCAGCTCTTCCGGGTCGGGGCCGGCAATGCCGTTCAAGGCAGAGCAATAAATAATCGGGAAATCGAGCTGGTCGTCGGAAGCGCCCAGGTTATCGAACAGGTCAAAGATCTGGTCGATAACCCAGTCGGGGCGCGCGCCGGGGCGGTCGATCTTATTGACCACGACGATCGGCTTCAGGCCACGGTCGAAGGCTTTCTGGGTAACAAAGCGGGTCTGCGGCATCGGGCCATCAACGGCGTCAACGAGTAGCAATACCGAGTCCACCATCGACATGACACGCTCGACTTCACCGCCGAAATCAGCGTGTCCGGGCGTGTCCACGATATTGATGTGGTAGTCAGTACCGTTGCCATCCTGCCACTTGATCGCCGTATTTTTGGCCAGGATGGTGATGCCACGCTCCTTTTCCTGGTCATTGGAGTCCATGATCCGCTCTTGCCCTTCGGCTTTGCGGTCGAGCGTGCCGGACTGGCTCAAAAGTTTATCGACCAGGGTAGTTTTACCATGGTCAACGTGGGCGATAATGGCAATGTTGCGAAGATTCTCGATCACGACGCGATCCTGCTAGAAAAATAGGGCGGCATTATAGGGTCTCGGTGCGGTCCACTACCAGCATTGTATTGTGCAAGGCATCAATACATTAACTTTTGGTAGTAGTTTTCGCGCTGCTGGCGCATCCGGTAAGATAGACGTTTTCCCAGATGGGGCAAGGACATGAGCATCGGCAACCTGATGCGGCTGCTAAGCGATGGCGAGGTTCATTCCGGTGAACAATTAGGCGAGGCGCTAGGCGTTTCACGCGCTGCTGTATGGAAGCAGCTAAAAAAGCTAGAGGCGCTCGGCGTGTCGCTGGTGGCGGTAAAGGGACGTGGCTATCGTCTCGCCCAGCCATTGGAGCCTCTTGTCGGGGCAAAAATTGTGGAGCGCCTGCCCGCCTCGGCACGCCATCACCTTGCCCGCCTATTTGTCGAAGACCAGTTGCCCTCGAGCAATGCCTACCTGCGTGAGCGGTTTGAACAGGGAGCTGGCCACGCAGAAGTGTGTCTCGTCGAGCTGCAAACGGCGGGGCGCGGTCGGCGGGGGCGGGTATGGACAACGCCCTGGGGGCAAAGTCTGATGCTCTCAGTCGGTTGGCGTTTCGAGGCAGGTGTGAATGCCCTGGAAGGCTTGAGTCTGGCGGTTGGCGTGGTGGTCGCCCAGGTGCTTGAGCAGCACGGCGTCGCCCCTCGGCTGAAATGGCCCAACGATATTTTACTCGCCCAGCGCGACAGCGATGAGTTGGGCAAGCTGGCGGGCATATTGGTAGAAGTGACCGGGGATGCGGCCGGCCCGTGCGAGGTGGTGATAGGCATGGGGATGAACCTCTCGCTGCCCGACGCAATGCGTGAAGCCATTGAACAACCGGTAGCGGCACTGTTTGATGACTTGCCGTCGCTTTCCCGTAACCAGCTAGCGGCGGATGTTGTGGCGGGGCTACTGGCTATGCTTGCCGGTTTTGAGCAGCAAGGTTTCGCGTCTTGGCGCGCTGCTTGGAATGAACGACATGCTTATGCTGGTCAATCCATTCGCGTCACTCAGGGAAGCCAGGTCTACGAGGCCGTTGCTTGCGATGTCGACGACAGCGGTAGCTTGTGGGTAACGGCATCGGGGCAGTCAAAACGCTTGTCGGGCGGTGAAATCAGCGTACGTAGGCGCTTATGATTCTAGATTTAGATATTGGCAACACCTTGTCCAAGTGGCGCCTTAAAGACGCTGACAGCAGTGAGATACGGTCGCGTGGGGCCGTATGGACGCGTGAGGAATGGCGGCCCGGGGCGGATATACCCGACCTCGACGTGGTTGAGGCCGTGCGTATTTCAAGTGTTGCTCGGGCGGCCGTGCTAGAGGAGACCGTTGGGCTGTTGCGTCGGCGCGTGCGTAATGTCCACGTTGCCCGGTCAACCGCTGAGGCGCTGGGCGTGGTCAACGGCTATGAAGAGCCCGAGCGGTTAGGCGTTGACCGTTGGCTGGGTGCCCTGGCCGGCTATCAGCTGGCGGGCGGCTGCTGTGCGGTAGACTGTGGTAGTGCCATTACCATCGACTTCGTGCTGCCAGGCGGGCAGCACCTGGGTGGTTTTATCGTCCCCGGACTGCGTCTGATGAAGGAAAGCCTGAAGCTGGGAACGCGTAATGTAGCGATTGACCCGGAAAGCGAAGCGGACGCCTTGCTGGAGCCAGGACGGCGAACGGTCGACGCCGTGAACCATGGCATTTATATGGCGGCGGTGAGTGCCATTAACCGCATTTACAGCGAGGTGTGTGACCAAGAAGGCGTTGCCCTGCCGATGCTGCTGACGGGGGGCGATGCTCGCGTGGTTTCGCGAGGGGTGCAGGTGCCCCATGCGGTGTGGCCTGATATGGTCTACGGCGGGCTTGAGGCACGCTTCCCGCTCACCTTTGCCGAACGCGCGGGCAAAATGGCGGGCGCCCCCCGTGTTCCTGAGCCGGTGTCATTGGAAAAAATCCGTGCGGGCCTTGCATTCTCCATGCTGCTTTGACAAAATGCAGCGCGTTCCAAGGCATGCGGCCAGCATGCGTAGGGTGATAAAACCCTATGTTGTTGAAGGCAAAGGCCGTTGGGGTCACTGCAAGTTAAAGTGAGCTTGACACGGCTTTGGAGCTTGGCATAATGTGCCGCCTTAGTTGGAGAGGTTCCCGAGTGGCCAAAGGGAGCAGACTGTAAATCTGCCGCGAAAGCTTCGAAGGTTCGAATCCTTCCCTCTCCACCAGTTTTAAGCGTCAGCGACAAATGTCGATGCCGTAGAATGAAAGCCGAAAGCGGGTGATATCACGAGCAGGCGCGCTGCGGATGGACATTCTGAAGCAAGTTGTGCGGGCGTAGTTCAATGGTAGAACCTCAGCCTTCCAAGCTGATGGTGCGGGTTCGATTCCCGCCGCCCGCTCCAGTTAAGTGCTTAGTTCATATGGGTGCTTAGTCTGTATAGGTAATTGGCTCATGTAGCTCAGGGGTAGAGCACACCCTTGGTAAGGGTGAGGTCGACGGTTCAAATCCGTCCATGAGCTCCATATTCAAAAAGCGAGCGATGCTCGCTTTTTTTGTCGCTGTCCCCAACTGTTGGAAAGCGGTTGGTGTGAGTAAGGGTTGTCAGGTGGCTTTTTGTCCGCTATCATGGCGCCCGCTGTTGCGTAGGCTGAAGAAGTTACCTGCGTAATAATTGATACAGGCCAGTAGCTCAATTGGCAGAGCAGCGGTCTCCAAAACCGCAGGTTGGGGGTTCGATTCCCTCCTGGCCTGCCAATCTTCCCCAGATTGGTATGTCTTTTAAAGAATTCCTTTGTCGCTTGCTGCACCCTGAGGAGTCTCGTTTTTATGAAGCCGAGTTCTGTAAAACATGGCGCTGAGGTGCAACAGTCGCGCCATGACGGGCTCAAGTGGGCTGCAGTCATTGCGTTGCTTGTCGTTGCCGTTGTAGGTAATACCTATTTTGCCGATATTGGTCTGATCTACCGCGTGTTGGGTGTCGTGGTGTTGTGTGTTGCAGCGGGTCTGCTGGCGCTTACTACGACCAAAGGGCGTGAGTTGGTAGAGCTGGCAATAAGCGCTAAGAAAGAGATTCAGCGCGTTGTATGGCCAACTCGGCCCGAGACCATTCAGACTACGGCCATTGTGCTTGTCGCTGTGCTGGTGGTTGGGTTGATGCTCTGGTTGATTGACACTCTTCTTGGCTGGGCGATGTCCGGCGTTATTGGTTAGGAGTTTGCATGTCCAAACGTTGGTACGTCGTTCACGCCTATTCCGGCTTTGAAAAGCACGTGATGCGCTCCTTGATCGAGCGCGTCAAGATGTACGGCGTGGAAGATCGTTTTGGCGAGATTCTGGTGCCGACTGAAGAAGTCGTTGAAATGCGTGACGGCAAGCGTCGCAAGAGTGAGCGCAAGTTCTATCCCGGCTACGTGCTTGTCGAGATGGAAATGGCCGACGACACTTGGCATCTGGTCAATGAAACGCCCCGCGTGATGGGTTTCATTGGTGGTACCAAGGAAAAGCCGGCGCCCATTACTACCCGTGAAGCCGATGCCATTCTGCGTCGCGTGAAAGACGGTACCGACAAGCCGCGGCCGAAACATATGTTCGAGCCGGGTCAGTCGGTTCGTGTGGTTGATGGTCCCTTCGCTGATTTCAATGGCGTTGTGGAAGAAGTCAATTACGAGAAAAGCCGCCTGCAGGTCAGTGTGCTGATCTTTGGGCGTGCAACGCCTGTAGAGCTCGAGTTTGCGCAGGTAGAGAAAGAATAGCGGGCGATATCCTGGCGGGTAAAAGTCGCCAGGCGTTCGTGATACGTCATGTTTTGATTTGATTCGTGTCAGGTGGCGATAATGTCATCTGGCTGTTACCGGGGAGCCGAGAGGCGTTATTACCCAACTGGAGTAAAACGATGGCCAAGAAAGTACAGGCTTACATCAAACTGCAGGTTGCTGCAGGTAAAGCCAATCCAAGTCCGCCCGTCGGCCCTGCGCTGGGTCAGCACGGCGTGAATATCATGGAATTCTGTAAGGCGTTCAACGCAGAGACTCAGGACATCGAGCCTGGTCTGCCGACGCCTGTCGTGATTACGGTCTACTCTGACCGCAGCTTCACGTTCATTACCAAGACGCCGCCGGCGGCTGTGCTGCTTAAGAAAGCAGCTGGCATCAAGTCGGGTTCCGGCGAGCCGAACAAGAAGAAGGTCGGCACGGTAACGCGCGAGCAGCTTGAAGAAATCGCTACGACCAAAGAGCCGGATTTGACAGCGGCTGATATGGACGCAGCGGTTCGCACCATCGCGGGCAGTGCTCGTAGCATGGGCCTCAACGTGGAGGGTCTCTAATCATGGCGAAACTTACTAAGCGTGCCAAGCTGATTCGCGAAAAGATCGATACCAACAAGGTCTATTCGCTTGAAGAGGCGGTTTCCCTGCTTTCCGAGCTGTCGACGGTCAAGTTCAAAGAATCTGTCGACGTGGCGATTAATCTGGGCGTTGACCCGCGTAAATCAGACCAGGTGGTGCGTGGCGCTACTGTCATGCCTAACGGCACCGGTAAAGACGTGCGTGTTGCTGTCTTTACCCAGGGTGCCAATGCCGATGCCGCTAAAGAAGCAGGCGCCGACATTGTAGGCATGGACGATCTGGCCGAGCAGGTCAAGAAAGGCGTGATGGACTTTGACGTCGTGATTGCCTCTCCAGACGCCATGCGCGTTGTCGGTCAGCTGGGTCAGATTCTGGGTCCGCGCGGCCTGATGCCTAACCCGAAAGTTGGTACCGTCACGCCCGATGTGGCGACGGCGGTTAAAAATGCCAAGGCGGGTCAGGTGCGCTTCCGTACCGACAAGAACGGCATCATCCATACTACCGTCGGTAAAGTGGATTTCGATGCGGCGTCTATCAACGGCAACGTTGAAGCGTTGGTTGCCGACCTGAAGCGTCTCAAGCCAAGCACGTCAAAAGGCATCTACTTTAAGAAAGTCACCCTGTCTACTACCATGGGGCCGGGTTTGACGATCGATCATTCCGCTTACGTATAAGCGGGTGTTCGTCAGGTTCTAGCAACAACCGAGCAATAACTTTGCGGTCCCTCGGTCATGCCGAGGCACCGTCAAAGACCGCAGGTGCCGCGCTTTGGACGTATGCAGTTGGTACTAAAAAACGCGGCTTAATTGCTCAAAGCGCCTGCGCAGATGGTGTGGCCGCCAGTTGGTAACGCTTTTTAGCAAGCCGCTTTCTGGTGAGCACCATCCCCAAGGCTTCCAGCGATGGTCAACTGACCACCTGGAAGAGATGGTAACCACCGAGACCTTATAAACAGGTTTCGGCACGAAGGAGTGATCACTGTGCCACTAGCACTTGAAGGCAAGAAAGCGATTGTTGCCGAGGTCAGTGAAGCGGCCAAGGGCGCACTCTCCGTCGTAGTTGCCGATTCTCGCGGTGTACCGGTCAGCAAAATGACCGATCTGCGTAAGCAGGCACGTGAGAACGGCGTAGAGCTGCGTGTTGTACGTAATACGCTGGCTCGCCGCGCTCTCGAAGGCACTCAATGGGAGTGCCTGACCGAGAGCTTCGTTGGTCCAACTCTGTTGGCTTTCTCGACTGATCATCCGGGCGCTGCCGCTCGTTTGTTCAAAGAGTTCGCCAAAGATGACAAAGACTTCGAAGTTAAAGCGCTGGCCTACGAAGGTGAGCTGATCCCGGCTGCTGACATCGACCGTCTGGCAACCCTGCCGACTTACGATGAAGCAATTGCCCAACTGATGTCGGTAATGAAAGAAGCCTCCGCTGGCAAGCTGGTTCGCACACTGGATGCCCTGCGCAGCCAGAAAGAAGAAGCGGCTTAAACGCTTTTTTCGTGCAGCCTGAGGTTGCTTGAACCGAGCAATGAATCCCGAGTCGTCGGCAAACCGAGACTCCCGCAAAGTTAGGAATGAAACAATGGCACTGACCAAAGACGATATCATCAATGCTGTAGCCGACATGTCCGTCATGGAAGTTGTCGAGCTAATTGAAGCAATGGAAGAAAAATTCGGCGTTACTGCCGCGGCAGCTGTTGTTGCTGGCCCTGGCGGCGGCGAAGCGGCTGTTGAAGAAGAGCAGACCGAATTTGACCTGGTGCTGACCTCTGCTGGTGACAAGAAAGTTAACGTCATCAAAGCAGTACGTGAGATCACCGGTCTTGGCCTTAAGGAAGCTAAGGGTGCCGTTGACGGCGCACCGGCGACCATCAAAGAAGGTATGGCCAAGGAAGACGCTGAAACAGCTAAGACGAAGCTGGAAGAAGCCGGCGCAAGCGTCGAGCTCAAGTAATTCTTGTGCCGATGGCTTTACGCGCTGCGTAAGCTTCCACGGCTGGCGGCGGGAACTCCCGCTGCCGGCCTTTTTCTGTTGTAACTGAACGGTGAAGCAGAATCGTTGTAGTACGGTTATCGCAAGACTGTTATCGATCAAGATTTTCGACGGCGAGCTACCCGATCAGGAGCTTGCTGTTCGCGTCTGACACGGCCGCAGGGCAGATGACCACGCATCGGTCACCCATGGTGAACAAGCTGGGGAATACAGATGGCTTACTCATATACTGAGAAAAAACGCATCCGCAAGGATTTCGGCAAACTGCCACAAGTGATGGATGTGCCTTACTTGCTGGCCATCCAGCTTGATTCCTATTACGACTTCCTCCAGCAAGATCGTTCGCCCGACGAGCGGCACGAGATCGGTCTGCACGCGGCGTTCAAGTCCGTGTTTCCGATTGAGAGCTTCTCCGGTAATGCGGCGCTTGAGTATGTCAGCTACCGGTTCGGCACGCCGGCGTTCGATGTTAAGGAGTGCCAGCTGCGCGGAGTCACGTATTCTGCGCCGCTGCGCGTCAAGGTTCGCTTGATCATTTATGATCGCGATTCCTCGAATAAAGCAATCAAAGATATCAAAGAGCAAGAAGTCTACATGGGGGAGATCCCCCTGATGACGGAGAACGGTACCTTTGTGATCAACGGTACCGAGCGGGTCATTGTGTCCCAGCTCCACCGCTCACCCGGTGTTTTCTTCGATCATGACAAAGGTAAGAGCCACTCATCCGGCAAGCTGCTCTATTCAGCGCGGGTGATTCCTTACCGTGGTTCCTGGCTGGACTTCGAGTTCGATCCCAAAGACAACGTCTTCGTTCGTATTGACCGTCGCCGTAAATTGCCGGCTACGGTATTGATGCGTGCGCTGGGCATGAGTGCCGAAGAGATTCTCGGCGAATTCTTTGAAACCAGCATCTTCCACGTTGAAAAGTCAGGCTTTTCCGTGGAGCTGGTGCCGTCGCGTCTGCGTGGTGAAACCGCCACCTTTGACATCAAGGACGGCAACGGAGAGACCATCGTTGAAGAAGGTCGCCGGATTACCCAAAAGCACATCCGCCAGCTCGAAAAAGCCGGTCTTGATCGCCTGGATGTGCCGATGGAGTACCTGTTCGGTAAAACCCTGGCCAAAGACCAGGTCGACAGCAAGACTGGCGAGCTGATCTGCCCATGCAATACTGAAATCACGCCAGAGATTCTGGAAGCCATGGCCAAGGGCGGTATCAAGCGGATTGAAACGCTGTATACCAACGATCTGGACTGCGGTTCTTTCATCTCAGACACGCTGAAGCTCGATACCACCGGGTCGCAGCTGGAAGCGCTGGTGGAAATCTACCGCATGATGCGCCCCGGCGAGCCGCCTACCAAGGAAGCTGCCGAGACGCTGTTCCACAATCTGTTCTTCACTGAAGACCGTTACGACCTTTCGGGCGTGGGCCGCATGAAGTTCAATCGCCGCTTACGCGGTGATGGGGATACCGGCTCCGGCATATTGGACCGTAAAGATATCCTCGATGTCCTCCGCGAGCTGATCAATATCCGTAACGGCTTTGGCGACGTTGACGATATCGACCACTTGGGCAACCGCCGTATTCGCTGCGTTGGTGAAATGGCCGAGAACCAGTTCCGTGTCGGCCTGGTGCGTGTTGAGCGCGCGGTGAAAGAGCGCCTTTCCATGGCGGAAAGCGAAGGCCTGATGCCGCAAGACCTGATCAACGCCAAGCCAGTGGCAGCGGCGGTGAAAGAGTTCTTTGGTTCCTCGCAGCTTTCTCAGTTCATGGACCAGAACAACCCGCTTTCCGAGGTGACTCACAAGCGCCGTGTTTCTGCTCTCGGCCCGGGTGGTTTGACCCGTGAGCGCGCTGGCTTCGAAGTACGTGACGTACACGCCACGCACTACGGTCGTCTATGCCCGATCGAAACGCCGGAAGGCCCGAACATCGGTCTGATCAACTCGCTGGCCACCTACAGCCACACCAACAGCTACGGTTTCCTGGAAACGCCTTACCGTAAGGTCGTGGATCGCCAGTTGACCGACGACATCGTTCACCTCTCGGCAATCGAAGAGGGTGACTTCGTCATCGCTCAGGCATCTGCCGCCGTGGATGAATCCGGCAAGCTGAGTGACGATCTGGTACAGGCGCGTCACAAGGGCGAAACCACCTTCATGCGCCCTGAGCAGGTCACGCTGATGGATGTGTCGCCGCGCCAGGTGGTATCGGTGGCAGCAGCATTGATCCCGTTCCTTGAGCACGACGATGCTAACCGTGCCTTGATGGGCTCCAACATGCAGCGTCAGGCGGTGCCCACGCTGCGTGCCGAGAAGCCGCTGGTGGGTACGGGCATGGAACGCTTCGTAGCGCGTGACTCGGGTGTCTGTGCTGTTGCCCGTCGTGGCGGGGTGATCGATTCCGTCGATGCGCGTCGTGTGGTGGTAAGGGTCAATGAGGACGAGATCATCGGCGGCGAAGCCGGGGTCGATATCTACAACCTGACCAAGTACACCCGTTCGAACCAGAACACCTGTATGAACCAGCGCCCCATCGTGCGGCCTGGTGACGACGTGGCGCGTGGCGATATCCTCGCCGATGGCCCGTCGGTGGACATGGGCGATCTGGCGCTGGGTCAGAACATGCGCATCGCCTTTATGCCCTGGAACGGCTACAACTTCGAGGACTCCATCCTGCTTTCCGAGCGGGCGGCCCAGGAAGACCGTTTCACCACCATTCACATTCAGGAACTGACCAGCGTGTCGCGTGACACCAAGTTGGGGCCGGAAGAGATTACCGCGGATATCCCCAACGTCGGTGAATCGGCGCTTGGCAAGCTGGACGAGGCGGGTGTCGTTTACATCGGTGCCGAAGTCGGTCCGGGGGACATCCTGGTCGGTAAGGTAACGCCCAAGGGCGAAACCCAGCTGACGCCGGAAGAAAAGCTGCTACGTGCCATCTTCGGCGAGAAAGCATCTGACGTAAAAGATACCTCGCTGCGTGCCCCCACCGGCATGAAAGGCACGGTCATCGACGTTCAGGTGTTTACTCGTGACGGCGTCGAGAAAGACTCCCGTGCGCTTGCCATCGAGCAAATGCAGCTGGATGAGGTGCGTAAGGATCTGCAGGAAACTTACCGTATCGCTGAAGATGCGACGTTCGTGCGTCTCAAGCGGACCCTGGAAGGTCAGGTAGTTAACGGCGGCCCGAACCTCAAGAAAGGCGATACGCTTGATGCAGCGTACCTGGACGAGTTGCCGCGTCAGCAGTGGTTCAAGCTGCGCATGCAGGATGAAAGCGTTAACGAGCTGCTGGCCCAGGCCGATGAGCAGCTGGAAAACCGCCGTAAAGAAATGGACGAGCGCTTTGAAGACAAGAAGCGCAAGCTGACCCAGGGCGATGATCTCGCACCGGGCGTGCTCAAAATCGTCAAGGTTTACATGGCTGTGAAGCGCCGCATTCAGCCGGGCGACAAGATGGCTGGCCGCCACGGTAACAAGGGTGTTATCTCGGCGATCATGCCCGTCGAAGACATGCCGTTCGACGATCAAGGCGAGCCGGTTGACGTGGTGCTGAACCCCTTGGGTGTCCCGTCGCGGATGAACGTGGGCCAGATTCTCGAAACCCACCTGGGCATGGCCGCGCGTGGTCTAGGCGTCAAGATTGAAGCCATGCTGCGCGACGCACGTGAACAGCAAGTGGCAGAGATTCGCGACTTCCTGGGGCAGGTATACAACACGCCAGGCACGCGGGTCGAAGACATCGATTCGCTGAGTGATGACGAAGTCATTGCGCTGGCGAAAAATCTTAAAGCGGGTGTGCCCATGGCAACGCCGGTGTTTGACGGTGCTCAAGAGCACGAAATCAAGCATCTGCTCAAGCTGGCGGACATTCCCGAGTCGGGTCAGATGACATTGTACGACGGTCGTTCCGGGGATGCGTTTGACCGCCCTGTTACCGTTGGCTACATGTACATGCTCAAGCTGAACCACTTGGTCGACGATAAGATGCACGCGCGTTCTACCGGTTCTTACTCGCTCGTCACCCAGCAGCCGCTGGGCGGTAAAGCGCAGTTCGGTGGCCAGCGCTTTGGTGAGATGGAAGTGTGGGCGCTGGAAGCTTATGGCGCGGCCTACACGCTGCAAGAGATGCTCACCGTCAAATCGGACGACGTCGAAGGGCGCACCAAGATGTATAAAAACATCGTGGATGGCGACCACACCATGCAGGCAGGCATGCCGGAATCCTTCAACGTACTTGTGAAGGAAATCCGCTCGCTGGGCATCGATATCGAGTTAGAGAGCTAGGAGCCGTCCCATGAAAGATTTGGTGAAAGTACTCAAATCGCAATCTCAGTCCGAAGAGTTTGACGCGATCAAGATTACCCTGGCGTCGCCGGACATGATTCGCTCCTGGTCGTTTGGCGAGGTGAAGAAGCCCGAGACCATCAACTACCGCACCTTTAAACCGGAGCGGGATGGTCTGTTCTGCGCCAAGATCTTCGGCCCAGTCAAAGACTACGAGTGTTTGTGCGGCAAGTATAAGCGCATGAAGCACCGCGGCATCATCTGTGAAAAGTGTGGCGTAGAAGTGACCAAGGCCGCCGTGCGCCGTGAGCGCATGGGGCACATTGAGCTCGCCTCGCCGGTCGCGCACATTTGGTTCCTGAAATCACTGCCGTCGCGTATCGGCATGTTCCTCGATATGACCCTGCGTGATATCGAGCGCGTGCTGTACTTCGAAAGCTTTGTGGTGATCGATCCGGGCATGACGACGCTGGAACGCGGTCAACTGCTGAACGACGAGCAGTATTTCGAAGCGCTGGAAGAATTTGGCGACGACTTCGATGCACGGATGGGGGCCGAAGCCGTTCAGGAGCTTCTGAAAGACATCGATCTTGAAGAAGAGATCAACCATCTGCGCGAAGAGATTCCGCAGACCAACTCTGAAACCAAGATCAAGAAGCTCTCCAAACGCTTGAAGCTGCTGGAAGCCTTCTACAATTCAGGTAACGCCCCAGCCTGGATGGTCATGGAAGTGCTGCCCGTGCTGCCGCCGGATTTGCGTCCGCTGGTACCGCTGGATGGTGGCCGCTTCGCAACCTCAGATCTCAACGACCTTTACCGTCGCGTGATCAACCGTAACAACCGCCTTAAGCGCCTGCTCGATCTCAACGCGCCGGATATTATCGTGCGCAACGAGAAGCGTATGCTTCAGGAAGCGGTCGATGCGCTGCTGGATAACGGCCGTCGTGGCCGGGCGATCACCGGCACTAACAAGCGTCCGCTGAAGTCGCTTGCCGACATGATCAAAGGTAAGCAGGGTCGTTTCCGTCAGAACCTGCTGGGTAAGCGCGTCGACTACTCGGGTCGGTCGGTGATTACCGTGGGTCCGACCCTGCGCCTGCACCAGTGCGGTCTGCCCAAGAAAATGGCATTGGAGCTGTTCAAGCCGTTCATCTACTCCAAGCTTCAGTCGTTGGACTACGCGTCAACGATCAAAGCCGCCAAGAAGATGGTCGAGCGCGAACTGCCGGAAGTATGGGATATCCTCGCCGATGTTATCCGCGAGCACCCGGTCATGCTCAACCGTGCGCCAACGCTGCATCGTCTAGGTATTCAGGCGTTTGAGCCGCTGCTGATCGAAGGTAAGGCGATTCAGCTGCATCCGCTGGTGTGTGCCGCCTACAACGCCGACTTTGACGGTGACCAGATGGCGGTCCACGTACCGCTGACCCTGGAAGCCCAGCTCGAAGCCCGGGCGTTGATGATGGCAACCAACAACGTGCTGTCGCCCGCCAACGGCGAACCGATCATCGTACCGTCGCAGGACGTTGTTCTGGGTCTTTACTATATGACCCGGGAAAGGATCAACGATAAAGGCGAGGGCATGATATTTTCCGGCCTCGATGAGGTCGAGCGCGCCTTTGGCACCCAGACGGTATCGCTCCACGCGCGGGTAAAAGTGCGCCTGGACGAAGTGGATGTTGACGAAGAGACGGGTGACCGCTCTCACCACCGCCGTGTCTACGACACGACAGTGGGCCGGGCTCTGCTGTTCCGCATCCTTCCGGAAGCCGTGCCGTTCGAGCTGATCGACCAGCCGATGAAGAAAAAGGCCATCTCCAACCTGATCAACGAAGTGTACCGTCGTGCCGGCCTCAAGCCGACCGTCATCTTCGCGGACCAGTTGATGTACACCGGCTTCCGTCTGGCGACGATGTCCGGCGCCTCTATCGGTGTTAACGACTTTGTTATTCCCGAAGCGAAGACCGAAATCGTCGACGCCGCCGAGGCGGAAGTTAAAGAAATCGAAGACCAGTTCTCTTCTGGCCTGGTAACAGCGGGCGAGAAGTACAACAAGGTTATCGATATCTGGTCCAAGGCCAACGATAAAGTTGCCAAGGCGATGATGACCGGTATCTCGAAAGAGACAGTGGTTGACCGCGACGGCAACGAAGTCGAGCAGGACTCCTTCAACAGTGTCTTCATCATGGCCGACTCCGGGGCACGTGGTTCCGCCGCCCAGATCCGCCAGCTTGCGGGTATGCGTGGCCTGATGGCCAAGCCGGACGGTTCGATCATCGAAACGCCGATCGTCGCCAACTTCCGTGAAGGTCTGAACGTACTGCAGTACTTCATCTCGACCCACGGCGCGCGGAAAGGTCTCGCGGATACGGCCCTGAAGACGGCCAACTCCGGTTACCTGACCCGTCGTCTGGTCGATGTGGCTCAGGACCTGGTGATTACCGACTCCGATTGCGGTACCGAAAACGGCCTCACGTTGCACCCGATCATCGAAGGCGGCGATATCATCGTGCCGCTGTCTCAGCGTGTGCTGGGTCGTGTGGTGGCGCAGGACGTGGTCGATCCGGGTACGGAAGAGGTCCTGATCCCGCGCGGCACGCTGCTCGATGAAAAATGGTGTGCGTCGCTGGATACCATGGGTGTCGACGAAATCATTGTCCGTTCGACGATTACCTGCGATACGCCCCATGGTGTGTGTTCTGCCTGTTACGGTCGTGACCTTGCTCGTGGTCATCAGGTCAACATCGGTGAATCTGTCGGCGTTATCGCTGCTCAGTCCATCGGTGAGCCTGGTACCCAGCTGACCATGCGGACCTTCCACATCGGTGGTGCGGCTTCGCGGACGTCGGCGGTGGATAGCGTACAGGTCAAGCACGGCGGTAAGGTACGCCTGCACAACATCAAGCACGTTGAGCGTGCCGACGGCAAGCTGGTCGTGGTATCCCGCTCCAGCGCCCTGGCCGTTGCTGACGACCATGGTCGCGAGCGTGAGTACTACAAGCTGCCTTACGGTGCAGAGCTTTCCGTACGTGACGGCGATGTCGTCGACGCCGGTGCAACGGTCGCCAAGTGGGATCCGCACACTCACCCGATCGTTGCCGAAGTGGAAGGTAAGGCGCAGTTCATCGATCTCGACGAAGGTGTCACCATGCACCGTACCGTCGACGAGATGACGGGTCTGTCGTCCATCGAGGTGATCGAGGCTGCGGCACGTCCCATGGCCGGTCGCGACAAGCGCCCGATGGTCATGCTGCAAGACAGCGCGGGTGAATACGTATCGGTATCCGGGGCGAACACCCCGGTACAGTATCTGCTACCGGGTAAATCGATCATTTCCGTTGATGACGGTGCGGCGATCGGCGTGGGTGAAGTCGTTGCCCGTATTCCGGTCGAGGCGTCGGGTAACAAGGACATCACCGGTGGTCTGCCACGCGTGGCAGATCTGTTCGAAGCGCGTAAGCCGAAAGAGTCGTCCATTCTGGCCGAGATCAGCGGGGTGGTGAGCTTTGGTAAAGAAACCAAAGGCAAGCGTCGCCTGACGATCACGCCGGAATCCGGTGATCCGTTCGAAGCGCTGATCCCCAAATGGCGCCAGATTGCCGTCTTCGAAGGTGAAGCGGTCGAGAAGGGCGAGGTGATTTCCGACGGGCCGAGCAACCCTCACGATATCCTGCGTCTGCTGGGCGTTGCCGAGCTTGCCAAGTACATCGCCGCTGAAGTTCAGGATGTTTACCGCCTGCAAGGCGTCGGCATCGATGACAAGCACATCGAAGTGATTGTGCGTCAGATGCTGCGCAAGGTTGAGATCACCGACTCTGGCGATTCCGACTTCATCACCGGCGATCAGGCTGAGCTTGTGCGGGTGCTGGAGCAGAACGCAGTGCTCGAGAAGGAAGGCAAATTCCCCGCCAAGTATCAGCGCTTGTTGCTGGGTATCACCAAGGCCAGTCTGGCCACCGAATCGTTCATTTCGGCGGCGTCGTTCCAGGAAACGACCCGCGTATTGACCGAAGCAGCGGTAACCGGCAAGCGCGATTATCTGCGCGGCCTGAAAGAAAACGTCGTAGTGGGTCGTCTGATTCCGGCAGGTACCGGTCTGACTCACCACGCGGAACGTCGTCGCAAACGCGAAGACGTAGAGCGCCTGTACAATCCCTCGGCAACCGAGGTAGAGCAGGAGCTGGGAGCTCAGTTGACCGCATTGGATTCCGACGACGAGCTCTAACATTGCGACCTGACCTCTTGGCATCACGGTTCTGCCGGTTTAGCGACCGGCAGGGCTTGACGTCGACTAGGGTCAGCCTTTAGAATGCGCAGCCTTTAACAGTGGGGTGGGTACGCCCGCAGCCACTGGAAGGCCAGGCAACCATTGGAGTCAGCTAAACACCATGGCAACGATTAATCAGCTAGTGCGCAAGCCGCGTAAGCGCCCCGTCACCAAGAGTGACGTGCCCGCGCTTCAGGCTTGTCCGCAAAAGCGCGGCGTATGTACCCGCGTTTACACCACCACCCCGAAGAAGCCCAACTCGGCCTTGCGTAAGGTTTGCCGTGTGCGCCTTACCAACGGCTTCGAAGTGGCTTCCTACATCGGTGGTGAAGGTCACAACCTCCAGGAGCACTCTGTTGTGCTGATTCGCGGCGGTCGTGTGAAGGACTTGCCCGGTGTGCGTTATCACACCGTGCGCGGCGCCCTTGACACCTCTGGCGTACAGAATCGTAAGCAGGGTCGTTCGAAGTACGGTACCAAGCGTCCGAAGTCTTAATTCGGTGCTGCGCCGCGTAAGCGGCGTCCGTACGAAATGTTTATCACGCATATGATGGTCTGATAAGAGTAAGGTCGGGCGGCACTCAGCGAAATATCCAGTGTGGGTTCCGAGTTTACCTGAAGGATCCTTAAATTGAGGGCTTATCATGCCTAGAAGAAGAGTTGTAGCTAAGCGCGAAATCCTGCCGGATCCCAAGTTCGGAAGTGAGCGCCTGGCGAAGTTCATGAACCACCTGATGTTCAGCGGCAAAAAGTCCATAGCTGAGCGCATCGTCTATGGTGCGTTGGACAAGGTTGCCGAGCGTAGTAAAGAAGAGCCGCTGGAGATCTTCGACAAGGCGCTGGAAGCTATCCAGCCGATGGTCGAAGTGAAGTCGCGCCGCGTAGGTGGTGCGACGTATCAGGTGCCGGTTGAAGTTCGTCCGTCACGCCGCCAGGCGCTTGCAATGCGCTGGCTGGTTGACGCGGCGCGTCGTCGCGGTGAGAAAACGATGGTTCAGCGTCTTGCAGGCGAAATGCTGGATGCCGCTGAAGGCAAAGGTTCTGCCGTCAAGAAGCGCGAAGACGTGCATCGTATGGCAGAAGCCAACAAGGCCTTCTCGCACTACCGTTTTTAAGATCGGCGCTTTTAGCATCAGCGTTTTTAAATTCGGCGTTATCTGGGTTTGTGTTTTTTGCTGTGCTGCGCTGGGTCGAAGTTTTTGGGCGCCAGTTGGCAACACGCCGCCGCTATCATGATCGATGGCGGCGGTGGCATAAGCATGAAACGCACCACCAGATTCACGAGCATCGCCAACAAACGGGAGTTCCACCGTGGCACGCAAGACTCCACTAAATCGTTACCGTAATATCGGTATCGTCGCTCACGTCGACGCGGGTAAAACCACGACGACTGAGCGTGTACTATTCTACACCGGCCTTTCCCACAAAGTGGGTGAGGTACACGACGGTGCGGCGACCATGGACTGGATGGAGCAGGAGCAGGAGCGTGGTATTACTATCACCTCAGCTGCAACGACCTGTTTCTGGCAGGGCATGAGCAAGCAGTTCCCTGAGCACCGTATCAATATCATCGACACCCCGGGGCACGTTGACTTCACTATCGAAGTTGAACGTTCCTTGCGCGTACTTGATGGCGCGGTTGTCGTGCTGTGTGGTTCTTCCGGCGTTCAGCCGCAGACCGAAACAGTATGGCGCCAGGCCAACAAGTACGAAGTGCCGCGTATGGTCTTCGTCAACAAGATGGACCGGACCGGTGCTGACTACTTCATGGTCGTTGAGCAGTTGAAAGAGCGTCTGGGTGCCAATGCTGTGCCCATTCAGATCAACTGGGGCACCGAAGAGAATTTCAAGGGCGTCATCGACCTGATCCAGATGAAGGGTATCCTTTGGGACGAAGAGAACCTGGGCATGAACTATGACCTGGTTGATATTCCCGAAGAGCTCCTGGAGACCGCTGAAACCTACCGCGAGCAGATGATCGAAGCCGCGGCGGAGGGTTCTGACGAGTTGATGGAAAAATATCTCGAAGGTGGTGAGTTGACCACTGAAGAGATCAAGGCGGGTCTGCGCGCGCGCACCTTGGCCAACGAGATCGTCCTCATCACTTGCGGGTCTGCCTTCAAGAACAAGGGCGTTCAAGCGGTACTGGACTGTGTCATCGAGTACATGCCGTCGCCGACTGAAGTTAAGGCGATCGAAGGTGAGCTTGACGATAAAGACGGCACCATCGATACCCGTGAAGCGGATGATAATCAGCCGTTTGCCGCGTTGGCGTTCAAGATCGCCACCGATCCGTTCGTCGGCACGTTGACCTTTATCCGTGTCTATTCGGGCGTGTTGAATTCTGGTGATGGCGTCTACAACTCGGTCAAGAGTAAGAAAGAGCGCGTGGGTCGTATCGTTCAGATGCACTCGAACTCGCGTGAAGAGATCAAGGAAGTACGCGCCGGTGATATCGCGGCTTGTATCGGTCTGAAAGACGTCACAACAGGGGATACCTTGTGTGATATCAATCACAAGATCGTGCTTGAGCGTATGGAATTCCCCGACCCGGTTATCTCGGTAGCGGTTGAGCCTAAATCCAAGGCTGACCAGGAGAAGATGGGTGTCGCTCTGGGTAAACTGGCCCAGGAAGACCCGTCCTTCCAGGTGAAAACCGATGAAGAGACTGGTCAGACGATCATCTCGGGAATGGGTGAGCTTCACCTGGATATTCTTGTCGACCGTATGCGTCGCGAGTTCAAGGTAGAGGCCAATATTGGTAAGCCGCAGGTGGCCTACCGTGAAACGATTCGCGGCAGCGTCGAGCAGGAAGGCAAGTTCGTACGTCAGTCTGGCGGTCGTGGTCAATACGGTCACGTTATCATGCGTATCGAACCGTTGACCTACGAGGAGAAAGGCGAAGGAGATGATGAAATCTTCTTCAAGTTCAACTCGGAAATCGTCGGTGGTGTGGTTCCCAAGGAATACATCCCGGCAGTAGAGAAAGGGGCATACGAACAGCTGAAAAATGGCGTCATTGCGGGTTACCCGATGATTGACGTTAAAGTGACGCTGTTTGATGGTTCCTATCACGACGTGGACTCCAACGAGACTGCGTTCAAGATTGCTTCTTCTATGGCAGTGAAAGAAGGTGCCAGGAAAGCCAAGGCCGTGCTGCTGGAGCCGGTGATGAAGGTCGAAGTCGTGACCCCCGAAGAGTTTATGGGTGACGTCATGGGCGACCTGAACCGTCGTCGCGGCCTGGTCCAGGGCATGGATGATTCTTCTTCTGGTAAAATCATTCGTGCAACGGTGCCGCTGGGTGAGATGTTCGGTTACGCAACCGATCTTCGCTCGCAAACCCAGGGCCGTGCGAGCTACTCTATGGAGTTCGCGAGGTACGAGGAGGCGCCCTCCAGCGTCGTTGAAGCCGTCATCAACCAAAACGGTTAACCGTTAGCTAACGTAAAGAGGTTATAGCAGTGGCTAAGGAAAAATTTGAACGTTCCAAACCGCATATCAACGTCGGCACCATTGGTCACGTCGACCACGGTAAAACGACTCTGACTGCGGCCTTGACCCGCGTTTCCGCTGAAGTATTCGGTGGCGACTGGAGTGAGTTCGACGCTATCGATAATGCGCCGGAAGAGCGTGAACGCGGTATCACAATCGCCACGTCTCACGTGGAATACCAGTCCGAGACGCGTCACTACGCGCACGTTGACTGCCCGGGGCACGCCGACTACGTCAAGAACATGATCACCGGTGCTGCGCAGATGGACGGCGCAATCCTGGTATGTTCTGCCGCCGACGGCCCGATGCCGCAGACTCGCGAGCACATCCTGCTGTCGCGTCAGGTTGGCGTTCCGTTCATCGTCGTGTTCCTGAACAAAGCGGACATGGTCGATGACGAAGAGCTGCTCGAGCTGGTTGAAATGGAAGTTCGTGAACTTCTCGACCAGTACGACTTCCCGGGTGACGACACGCCGATCATCACTGGTTCTGCGTTGATGGCCCTTGAAGGCAAGGATGATAACGGCATGGGTACAACCGCCGTTGCCAACCTGATCAAGGCGCTGGATGAGTACATTCCGGAGCCCGAGCGTGCCATCGATCAGCCGTTCCTGATGCCGATCGAAGACGTATTCTCTATCTCTGGCCGTGGTACCGTTGTTACCGGTCGTGTAGAGCGTGGCGTTATCAAGGCGGGCGAAGAAGTCGAAATCGTTGGTATGCGCGACACGACCAAGACGGTCGTTACCGGTGTTGAAATGTTCCGTAAGCTGCTCGACGAAGGTCGTGCTGGCGAGAACGTTGGCGCCCTGCTGCGTGGTACCAAGCGTGATGACGTTGAGCGTGGTCAGGTTCTGGCGAAAACCGGCACCATCACACCGCACACCGTTTTCGAAGCAGAAGTCTACGTGCTGTCCAAAGAAGAAGGCGGTCGTCACACGCCTTTCTTCAAGGGCTATCGTCCGCAGTTCTACTTCCGTACCACCGATGTCACCGGTACCTGTGAACTGCCGGAAGGCGTTGAGATGGTCATGCCGGGCGACAACGTAAAAATGGTTGTCACCCTGATCGCTCCGATCGCCATGGATGACGGTCTGCGCTTCGCGATTCGTGAAGGCGGTCGTACCGTTGGCGCTGGTGTTGTGGCCAAAATCATTCAGTAAGTTGATTCGCTGAATGTGAAAGGGGGCTCGATTGAGCCCCCTTTTCTGCGCACCTCTAGCAAATGTTTGACATGGGCTTTTGGCGTGCCTATAATGCGCATCCTTTGAATGCGTGGGTAGACGGCTCGCGCCGTCGACATCCATTGGAGTTTAGGGCAAATGCAGAACCAAAAGATTCGCATTCGGTTGAAAGCTTTCGACCATCGCCTGATCGATCAGTCCACAGCGGAGATTGTTGAAACCGCTAAGCGTACTGGTGCTCAGGTTCGTGGTCCGATTCCGCTGCCAACCAACCGCGAGCGCTACACCATTCTGATCTCGCCGCACGTCAACAAGGACGCGCGTGACCAGTATGAGATTCGTACGCACAAGCGTGTGCTCGACATCGTTGAGCCGACCGAGAAAACCGTTGATGCGCTGATGAAGCTCGATCTCGCCGCTGGCGTAGACGTGCAAATCAAGCTCGACTAATCACACTAGACACTTGCGGCCCAGCGCTCATTACGAATTGACATTGAGCAGCAGCCGCCGCGCCGTGAGGCGCCACACAATGTGCTAGTGGAATGCTCTGGAAAGGGCAGCCATAGCGGGTGATAGCCCCGTACACTATAGGAGAACTGAGAATGACTATCGGTTTAGTCGGTAAAAAGGCCGGGATGACTCGTGTCTTTACCGAAGACGGTGCATCAGTGCCCGTAACCGTTATTGAGGTTGATCCTAACCGTGTTACACGCGTTAAGTCTGTCGAGTCTGACGGATACGCAGCGGTTCAGGTAACAACCGGCTCTCGCAAGGCCAAACACCTCAGCAAAGCCCAGGCGGGCCAATTTGCTAAAGCGGGTGTTGAGGCTGGTCGTTCACTGATGGAGTTTCGTCTGGAAGATGGCGAAGAAGCTCCTGAAGTCGGCGGCGAACTCACCGTATCCCTCTTCGAAGCTGGTCAGATGATCGATGTGACCGGTACCTCTAAGGGTAAAGGTTTCCAGGGTGCCGTTAAGCGCTGGAATTTCCGTACCCAAGACAACAGCCATGGTAACTCTCTGTCGCATCGTGCGCCGGGCTCCATCGGTATGTGTCAGACCCCGGGTCGCGTTTTCAAAGGCAAAAAGATGGCCGGTCAAATGGGTAACGCCCGTTGCACCGTGCAGAGCCTAGAGATCGTCCGTGTCGACGCCGAGCGTAACCTGCTGCTGATCAAGGGCGCCGTGCCGGGTGCAACCGGTAGTGACGTTATCGTTCGCAGCGCCGTCAAAGCAGGCTGAAGGGGATAATTACCAATGAATCTGAATCTTGCTGCAGGCGCGGGTACCGTTGAAGTAGCCGACGCCACCTTTGGCAAAGAATTCAACGAAGCGCTGGTTCACCAGGTCGTCACTGCCTACTTGGCTGCTGGCCGTCAGGGCACCCGCGCTCAAAAGAACCGTTCCGATGTTCGCGGTGGTGGTAAAAAGCCGTGGCGTCAGAAAGGGACTGGCCGTGCTCGTGCCGGTACCATCCGTTCGCCGATATGGCGTAGCGGCGGTGTCACCTTCGCGGCACGTCCGCAAGACTATACCCAGAAGGTGAACCGCAAGATGTACCGCGCCGCCATGCGTTCCATCTTGTCAGAGCTGGTACGTCAAGAGCGCCTGGTCGTGGTTGAAGAGTTCAACGTTGAAGCGCCGAAAACCAAGCAGGTCGCTGCCAAGCTGAAAGAGCTCAACCTTGAAAAAGTGTTGATCGTCACCGAAGACGTTGACGAAAAGCTCTATCTAGCTGCACGCAACCTTCCTCACGTTGATGTGGTGGATGTTGCGGCCGCTGACCCGGTGAGCCTGGTTGCCTTTGATAAGGTCCTGGTCACCGTCTCCGCCCTGCGTAAATTCGAGGAGAAGCTGGCATGAACCAGGAACGCGTATTCAAGGTTCTGCTTGGACCGCACGTGACCGAGAAGGCCGCGATGGCTGCCGAGCGCAACCAGTACGTTTTTAAGGTGGCAACTGATGCTGCCAAACCCGAGATCAAAAAAGCCGTTGAAGTTCTTTTCGGCAAAAAGGTCGCTAGCGTTCAGGTACTGAACGTGAAGGGGAAAACCAAGCGTACTGCAAACGGCGTTGGCTTGCGTAAGGGTTACCGTAAAGCGTATGTGACCCTCGCTGCTGGTGAAACGCTCGAAGACTTCTCTGGCGCCGAATAAGGGCAGGAGTACGGATAATGGCAATCGTCAAGACCAAACCCACATCCGCCGGTCGTCGTCACGTCGTCAAGATCGTTGGCGAGGAACTGTACAAAGGCCGTGCTTATGCACCGCTTTTGGAAAAACAGTCCAAGTCCGGTGGCCGTAATAACTACGGTCGCATCACCACCCGCCATGTGGGCGGTGGTCACCGTCATCACTATCGGTTGATCGACTTCAAGCGCACCAAGGATGGCATTCCTGCCACCGTTGAGCGCCTGGAGCATGACCCGAACCGCAGTGCGCACATAGCGCTGCTGAAATACGCCGATGGCGAGCGTCGTTACATCATCGCACCGAAAGGTGTCAGTGCGGGTGCCGTGCTGGAATCTGGTGTTAACGCGCCCATCAAGAAAGGCAATGCCTTGCCGCTGCGCAACATTCCGCTGGGTTCGACCGTTCACGGTATCGAACTGAAGCCGGGTAAAGGCGCGCAGATTGCTCGCAGTGCCGGTACTAGCGCTCAGCTGGTTGCGCGTGAAGGCAACTACGCCACCCTGCGTCTTCGCTCTGGCGAAATGCGCAAGGTGCTGGCTGAGTGCCGTGCGACCCTGGGCGAAGTGAGCAACTCCGAGCACAGCCTGCGTCAACTTGGCAAGGCCGGTGCGAAGCGCTGGAGAGGTGTGCGTCCGACTGTTCGCGGTGTCGCAATGAACCCGGTGGATCACCCGCACGGTGGTGGTGAAGGCCGCACCAGTGGTGGTCGTAACCCGGTCACTCCATGGGGTGTGCCGACCAAGGGTTATAAGACGCGTAAGAACAAGCGCACCGACAAGCTGATCGTACGTCGCCGCAAGGCTCGTAGCTGATCTAAATTGCCAAGACATTAAGAGGTAACGGCTGTGCCACGTTCACTAAAGAAAGGTCCTTTCATTGACCTTCATCTTTTGAAGAAGGTAGAGGCTGCAGTGGAAAAGAACGATCGCAAACCGATCAAGACTTGGTCGCGTCGTTCGATGATCCTGCCAAACATGGTGGGTCTGACCATCGCAGTCCATAATGGTCGCCAACACGTCCCGGTGCACGTCTCCGAGGAAATGGTTGGTCACAAGCTAGGCGAATTCGCTGCCACTCGCACTTATCGCGGGCACGTGGCGGACAAGAAAGCCAAACGGTAAGCCAAAGAGGATTGAGAGATGGAAGTCACAGCTAAGCTGCGTGGCGCCGGATTATCCGCCCAGAAGGCCCGTTTGGTGGCTGATCAGGTGCGCGGTAAACCTGTCGCCGAGGCACTCGACCTGCTGACCTTCTCACCGAAGAAGGCTGCCCAACTGGTCAAGAAAGTGCTTCAGTCCGCCATTGCAAACGCGGAAGAAAATAACGGCATGGATATTGACGAGCTGCGTGTCTCGACCATCTGCGTCGATGAGGGCATGACGCTCAAGCGTATCAAGCCGCGCGCCAAGGGGCGGGCGGATCGTATCTTGAAGCGCACCTGCCACATCACCGTCAAGGTAGCCGAGAAGTAGGAGTCGACCGATGGGTCAGAAAGTCAATCCAACAGGCATTCGACTGGGCATCGTCAAAGACCATGCTTCTGTCTGGTATGCCGAGCGCGGCGCATATGCCGATAAGCTCAATAACGATCTCGAAGTGCGAAGCTTCCTGGAGCAGCGTCTCAAAAACGCCTCTGTTAGCCGTATTCACATCGAGCGTCCGGCGAACAACGCCCGCATCACCATTCACACTGCCCGTCCGGGTATCGTGATCGGTAAAAAAGGTGAAGATGTCGACCGTCTACGTCGCGATCTCACTGAGCTGATGGGTGTTCCTGTTCACGTGAACATCGAAGAAGTTCGCAAGCCGGAGCTGGATGCCAAGCTCGTCGCTGCTAACGTAGCGGGCCAGCTTGAGCGTCGTGTGATGTTCCGTCGTGCCATGAAGCGCGCGGTGCAAAACGCCATGCGTCTTGGCGCTGGCGGCATCAAGATTCAGCTGTCAGGTCGTCTGGGTGGTGCTGAAATCGCACGTACCGAATGGTACCGCGAAGGTCGAGTTCCGTTGCATACATTGCGTGCGGACATCGACTACGCCACTTACGAAGCTCACACCACCTATGGCGTTATCGGCGTCAAAGTGTGGATCTTCAAGGGTGAAATCCTCGGCGGTATCGAGGAAGTTCGTGCCAAGGCTAAGCAACAGCAGCCTTCCGGCAACGCGCCCAAGAAGAAAGGTTCCAGGTAAGGGGAGAGCGAGTCGATGTTACAGCCCAAGCGTATGAAATTCCGCAAGATGCAGAAAGGCCGCAACCGTGGCTTGGCGCATCGCGGAAGCAAGATCAGCTTCGGGGAGTACGGTCTGAAAGCTACCGGTCGTGGTCGCGTTACTGCGCGCCAGATCGAAGCCGGCCGTCGTGCGATCACACGTCACGTTAAACGTGGCGGTAAGATTTGGATCCGCGTGTTCCCTGATAAGCCGATTTCCAAGAAGCCGCTCGAAGTTCGTATGGGTAAAGGTAAAGGCTCCGTCGAATACTGGGTAGCCCAGATCCAGCCGGGTCGGGTCCTGTATGAAATCGAAGGTGTGCCTGAAGAGCTCGCTCGTGAAGCGTTTGAGCTTGCCGCACAGAAAATGCCCATATCCACCACCTTTGCGAAACGGACGGTGATGTGATGAAAGCCCAGGAAATTCGTGAAAAGTCCGCAGGAGAGCTCCATGAGCAGCTCCTCGAACTCCTCCGCGAGCAGTTCAACCTGCGCATGCAGAAGGCCACCGGCCAACTGAGCCAGACTCATCTGCTCAAGCAGGTCCGTCGGGATATTGCCCGTGTGAAGACTGTGCTCAACGAGAAGGCAGGTGACTGAGATGGCCGAAGAGAAAAAAGCACGTACGCTCACCGGCAAGGTGGTGAGCGACAAGATGGATAAGTCCATCGTCGTAATGATCGAGCGTCGTGAGCGTCACCCGATCTACGGAAAATACGTTAAGCGCTCCACCAAGCTGCACGCCCATGATGAGGCGAACCAGGCTAAGGCAGGCGATACGGTTTCCATTCAGGAGTGCCGTCCGCTTTCCAAGAAGAAAGCCTGGGCGCTAATCGAGGTGGTCGAGCAGGCCAAGGGGTAACCCATGAACCTGCTTAACCAGTGCAGTCAGATTAGGTTTGGAGAAAACCGATGATTCAGACTCAGACAATGCTGGATGTCGCCGACAACAGCGGAGCGCGCCGGGTGCAGTGCATCAAGGTGTTAGGCGGTTCACACCGTCGCTACGCTCGCATTGGTGACATCATTAAGGTAACGGTGAAGGAAGCCATTCCGCGTGGCAAGGTCAAGAAAGGCCAGGTCATGAAAGCGGTTGTAGTCCGGACCCGTAGTGGCGTCCGTCGTAACGACGGTTCGCTGATCCGTTTCGATGGAAATGCGGCGGTTTTGTTGAATAACACCAACGAACAGCCAGTCGGTACTCGTATTTTCGGGCCGGTCACTCGTGAGCTTCGTAACGAGAAGTTCATGAAGATCATTTCCTTAGCGCCTGAAGTGCTGTAAGGAGCGAGGCGGATATGCAAAAAATCAAACGTGACGATGAAGTCATCGTCATCGCCGGGAAGGATAAGGGCAAGCGTGGCACCGTTAAGCGGGTACTAGAAAACCGTTTCTTGGTGTCCGGTGTGAACATGATTAAACGTCACACCAAGCCAAATCCCATGGCGGGAAATCAGGGCGGTATCGTCGAGCGTGAGGCTCCGATTCACGCGTCCAACGTAGCCATCTTCAATTCGGAGACCGGTAAGGCGGATCGCGTCGGCTTCCAAGTGAAGGAAGACGGTACCAAGGTACGTATCTACAAGTCGACGCAGACGCAGATCGACGCCTAACGCGAGTCGGGTAGCAAAATGGCGAACTTGAAAGAACGTTATCAAAACGAGGTCGTAGCACAGCTCAAAGAGCAGTTCAGCTACGCCAACGTAATGCAGGTACCCCGCATCACGAAAGTGACGCTTAATATGGGTATCGGCGATGCGGTCAGCGATAAAAAGCTGATCGACAATGCCATCGGCGACCTGGAGATGTTGTCCGGTCAAAAGCCGCTGGTGACCAAGGCACGCAAGTCCATCGCGGGCTTCAAGGTGCGTGAAGGTTGGCCGATCGGGATCAAGGTAACACTGCGCGCTGAGCGTATGTGGGACTTCCTGGACCGTCTGGTCAACATCGCGATTCCTCGCGTGCGTGACTTCCGTGGTCTCAACCCGAAGTCCTTCGACGGTCGCGGCAACTACTCCATGGGTGTGCGTGAGCAGATCATCTTCCCGGAGATCGAGTATGATAAGATCGATCGTATCCGTGGGTTGGACGTCACTATCACCACTACCGCCAACACCGACGAGGAAGGTCGCGCGCTATTAACCGCGCTGAACTTCCCGTTCAAGAAATAAGGGTTGGATCATGGCTAAAAAAAGCATGGTAGAGCGTGAGCTCAAGCGCACCAAATTGGTCGAGAAGTACGCGGCCAAGCGCGCTGAGCTCAAAGCAATCATCGTAGATGTGAACGCTTCTGAGGAAGATCGCTTCGAGGCGACGCTGAAGCTGCAGCAACTGCCGCGCGACTCAAGCCCGGTGCGCCAGCGTAACCGCTGCCGCGTCACAGGCCGTCCGCACGGTTTTTACAACAAGTTCGGCCTCGGCCGTAACAAGCTGCGTGAAGCCGCCATGCGTGGCGACGTTCCTGGTCTGAAAAAGTCCAGCTGGTAACGCCACGTAGAATCATCAGGAGCGCACATTAAATGAGCATGCAAGACACTCTGGCGGATATGTTTACCCGTATCCGCAATGCGCAGATGGCCACCAAAGAGACGGTCTCCATGCCGTCTTCCAAGCTGAAAGTGGAAGTGGCCCGCGTGCTGAAAGAAGAGGGCTACATCACCGATTTCACGGTGGCTGAAAGCACCAAGCCCGAATTAACCGTGACCCTCAAGTACTTTGAGGGCAAGCCGGTTATCGACCATATCCAGCGGGTTTCCAAGCCGTCTTTGCGCCGTTATATGGGCAAGGACAACCTGCCTAAGGTCGCCGATGGTCTGGGTATTGCGATCGTTACCACCTCTAATGGGGTGATGACCGATCGTGCCGCTCGCCAGGCGGGTGTTGGTGGCGAAGTCATCTGCACCGTATTCTAGGAGGCTGGAATGTCCCGCATAGCGAAATATCCGGTTAAAGTGCCTGCCGGCGTTGAGATTAAAATCGATGCCGACCAGCTGACCGCCAAGGGCGGCCAGGGCACGCTATCAATGACCATTCACCACGATGTGGTGGTGGGTCAAGAAGATGGCCAGCTGACCTTCGCCCCGAGTGAATCTGCCAAGAGCTGGGCAATGGCCGGTACTACCCGCGCCTTGGTTCAGAACCTGGTGACGGGCGTATCCGAGGGTTTTACACGAACTCTCGAAATTGTTGGCGTCGGTTATCGTGCCCAAGTAAAGGGCCAGACGCTCAATCTTTCACTGGGCTTCTCGCACCCGGTCGACTACGAACTGCCTGAAGGTGTCTCAGCGGAAACGCCGAAAAACACCGTGATCGTGCTGAAAAGCGCGGACAAGCAGCAGCTCGGTCAGTGCGCCGCGGAAATCCGCGCCTTCCGTCCCCCTGAGCCGTATAAAGGCAAGGGTGTTCGGTACGCCGACGAGCAGGTGCGTCGCAAAGAAGCCAAGAAGAAGTAAGGCAGGGTTATGAACGCGAAGAAAGAATCTCGTCTCCGTCGTGCCCGCCGTGCTCGCGCCAAGATCCGCGAGCTGGGCGTGTATCGCCTGTGCGTCAACCGTACCCCGCGTCACATCTATGCGCAGATTATCTCGCCGGATGGTGGCAAAGTGTTGGCTAGCGCATCTACGCTAGACAAAGCACTGCGCGAGGGTGCGACTGGTAACTCGGAAGCCGCCACGAAGGTTGGCGAACTGATTGCCGAACGCGCTAAAGAAGCAGGCATCACCCAGGTGGCCTTCGATCGTGCTGGCTTTAAGTATCACGGTCGCGTCAAGGCTCTGGCCGACGCCGCGCGTGAAGGCGGCCTGGAATTCTAAAGGGTTTTTACGATGGCGAAGAACGAACAGCAAAGCGGTGATCTGCAGGAAAAACTTGTGCAGGTTAACCGCGTCGCCAAGGTGGTCAAAGGTGGTCGTATTTTCGGCTTCACCGCACTGACCGTCGTTGGCGATGGTAAAGGTCGTGTTGGTTTCGGTCGTGGCAAGGCGCGTGAAGTGCCGATCGCGATTCAGAAAGCCATGGACCAAGCTCGTCGCAACATGGTCAAGGTCAATCTTTCAGGCCATACGCTGCAATACCCGGTTAAAGCCCGTCACGGTGCTTCCAAGGTATACATGCAGCCGGCTTCTGAAGGTACCGGCATTATCGCCGGTGGCGCCATGCGCTCCGTACTGGAGCTCGCTGGTGTCCATGACGTACTGGCCAAGTGCTACGGTTCCACCAACCCGGTCAACGTGGTGCGAGCGACTGTGAAAGGTCTCGCTTCCATGCAAGCACCGGATGACGTGGCCGCCAAGCGCGGTCTGTCTATCGAAGCGATCACGGGGTAAGGCACCATGGCAGCAACGATCAAGGTTACCCAGATCCGCAGCACCATCGGCGTTCAGCCCAAGCACAAGGCCACTATCAACGGCCTGGGTCTGCGTCGCATCGGTCATTCGGTTGAGCTGGAAGACACCCCTGCCGTGCGCGGCATGATCCACAAGGTAAACTACCTTGTGCGCGTTGAGGGAGAGTAATCCATGAAACTCAATACCTTGAGCCCGGCAGCGGGCTCTAAACACGCTGCAAAGCGCGTTGGTCGTGGTATCGGCTCTGGTCTGGGCAAGACCGGTGGCCGAGGCCACAAAGGCCAGAAAGCACGTAGTGGCGGTACTGTTAAGCCAGGTTTCGAAGGCGGTCAGATGCCGTTGCAGCGTCGTCTGCCGAAGTTTGGTTTTACCTCGGCCAAGTCGATGGTCTCGGAAGAAGTTCGCCTAGCTGAGCTGGCCCAAGTGGCCGGCGAAGAGGTAACGCTCGAGACGCTGAAGCAGGCAAACGTGCTGAAGGATGCAACGCTACACGCGAAGATCATCCTTTCTGGCGAACTGAAAAAAGCGGTTACCGTTCGCGGAATCAAGGTCACCAAAGGTGCCCGTGAAGCGATCGAAGCCGCTGGCGGCAAGGTAGAGGACTAAATGGCCAAGTCAGGAAACATGCCGGCGATGGGCAGCGGTCTGAGTGAACTGTGGGCGCGTTTGCGCTTCGTGCTCCTCGCCATCGTGGTGTACCGTATTGGTGCCCACATTCCCGTTCCCGGTATCAATCCTGACCAGCTTGCTGCCTTGTTCAGGGAGCAACAGGGCACCATTCTGGGCATGTTCAACATGTTCTCAGGTGGTGCGCTGGAGCGCATGAGTGTCCTCGCCCTGGGCATAATGCCCTATATTTCGGCGTCGATTATCATGCAGCTGATGACTGCGGTCTCTCCCCATCTTGAACAGCTCAAGAAGGAAGGCGAGGCCGGCCGCCGCAAGATTAGCCAGTACACCCGCTACGGCACGGTGCTGCTGGCGTTTATTCAGGCTGTCGGTATGTCTGTCGGTCTGGCTAGCCAGGGTATCGCGTACACCGCTGACTTCAGCTTCTATTTTACCGCCGTGATTACGTTCGTATCGGGCGCGGTATTCATGATGTGGCTAGGTGAGCAAATTACCGAAAAAGGCATTGGCAACGGTATTTCGTTGCTGATCTTCGCCGGTATTGTGGCTGGGCTGCCCAGTGCGGCAGGTCAGGCGTTTGAATTGGCTCGCAACGAAGGGGCCTGGAACGTACTGCCACTGTTAGCGCTATCGGCACTGGGTATCGCGACTGTTGCGTTCGTGGTGTTCATTGAACGCGGTCAACGCCGCCTTAAAGTGAATTACCCGCGACGCCAGGTCGGCAACAAGATGTATGCAGGGCAAAGCAGCTACCTGCCACTGAAAGTGAACATGGCGGGTGTTATTCCGGCCATCTTCGCTTCCAGTATCCTGCTCTTCCCGGCCTCGATTGGCCAATGGGTTGGGTCAGGCGAAGGTATGGAGTGGTTGCAGCGTGCTTCGCAAGCATTAGGCCCCGGCCAACCGCTTTACATCTTGCTTTTTGGGGCGGCAGTGGTATTCTTCTGCTTCTTTTACACAGCGCTGGTCTTCAACCCCAAGGATGTGGCTGACAATCTGAAAAAGTCAGGTGCTTTCCTGCCGGGTATTCGTCCTGGCGAGCAGACCGCTCGCTATATTGACAAGGTCATGACGCGTTTAACGTTGTTTGGTGCCTTGTACATCACTGCGGTTTCCCTGATGCCCCAGTTCCTGATCGTAGCGTGGAACGTGCCGTTCTTCTTTGGCGGTACCTCGCTGTTGATCGTGGTAGTGGTCATCATGGACTTCATGGCCCAGGTGCAGTCGCATCTCATGTCGCATCAATATGACTCAGTGATGAAGAAGTCCAACCTGAAAGGCTACGGTAGTGGCGGCATCATGCGCTAAGGCGCCTGCCGTCCGTATTGGAGAGAACGATGAAAGTTCGAGCTTCCGTAAAGAAAATGTGCCGTAACTGCAAGATCATTCGTCGCAATGGCGCAGTCCGCGTCATCTGCATCGAACCGCGGCACAAGCAGCGCCAGGGTTAATTGCCTGGTCTGTATTAAGCGGGTGCCGGCATACCCCTTGCCTTCGGGTGTACAAAGGGGGTATGCTGTTGCGCCTTTTAAAGATGATTAACGAGCAAGCCGCTCAAATTTCGGAGTAAGCTGATGGCCCGTATTGCAGGCGTCAATATCCCGGACAACAAGCATGCGGCGATCTCGCTGACCTATATCTTCGGGATTGGCCGTACACGTGCAGAGCACATCTGTGTTGCTGCCGGTATCGCGCCGACTGCCAAGATCCAGGACCTGTCTTCTGACGAAGTCGACACCCTGCGTTCTGAAGTTGGTAAGTACACCGTAGAGGGCGACCTTCGTCGTGATGTTACGCTTAATATTAAGCGTCTCATGGACTTAGGTTGTTTCCGTGGTCTGCGTCATCGTCGTAGTCTTCCGCTGCGTGGTCAGCGGACTAAGACTAACGCGCGTACCCGTAAGGGCCCGCGTAAGCCGATCCGCAAATAACACGCAGGCTCTTTAATAGAGAGTCGGCGTAAAGACAGGAATAGACATCAACATGGCTAACCCGCGTAGTAACCGTAAAAAGGTTAAAAAGCAGGTAGTGGATGCCGTAGCGCATATCCATGCCTCTTTTAACAACACGATCGTGACGATCACAGACCGCCAGGGCAACGCTCTGTCATGGGCGACTGCCGGTGGTTCGGGTTTTCGTGGTTCTCGCAAGAGCACCCCGTTCGCTGCTCAAGTGGCAAGTGAACGTGCAGCAACGGCTGCAGCCGAGTATGGTGTGAAAAATGTCGACGTGCTGGTCAAAGGCCCAGGACCCGGTCGTGAATCCGCCGTGCGCGCACTGAATGCCGCCGGCTTCCGCGTGCAAAGCATTATCGACGCGACGCCCATCCCCCATAATGGCTGCCGTCCGCCGAAGAAACGCCGCGTTTAAGGAGACAGATTCATGGCTCGTTATATTGGACCGAAGTGCAAACTGTCTCGTCGTGAAGGCACCGATCTCTTTTTGAAGAGTGGCGTGACTCCCTTCGAGAAGAAGTGTAAATCCGAGCAGATTCCGGGTGTACACGGCCAGCGCCGTCAACGTCTTTCAGACTACGGCTTGCAGCTTCGCGAGAAGCAAAAAGTGCGTCGTATGTACGGCGTACTCGAAAAGCAGTTCCGTAACTACTACAAAGAAGCCGCTCGCCTGAA
This sequence comes from Halomonas sp. SH5A2, assembly GCF_014263395.1. Taxonomy (GTDB): domain Bacteria; phylum Pseudomonadota; class Gammaproteobacteria; order Pseudomonadales; family Halomonadaceae; genus Vreelandella. Next base: position 186,115 of record NZ_CP058321.1, read on the forward strand.
AGGCGCGACCGGTGAAGTTTTGTTGCAGTTGCTCGAATCCCGACTGGATAACGTCGTCTACCGTATGGGCTTCGGCTCGACTCGCTCTGAAGCGCGTCAGCTGGTCAGCCACAAGGCGATTAGCGTGAACGGTCGCAGCGTTAACGTAGCTTCCTACCAAGTGAAGCCGGGTGACGTTGTTTCCATTCGCGAAAAGGCGAAGAACCAGGCTCGCATTCAAAACGCGTTGTCCATTGCGGCCAACCGTGGTGATGTGGCGTGGATCGAAACCGACGCCAAGAAGATGGAAGGCACTTTCAAGGCTCTGCCTGAACGCGGTGACCTGTCTGCCGACATCAACGAAAACCTGATCGTCGAGCTGTACTCCAAGTAAGCAGTTTTCTGTTTCTTGTCGACTTGGTGCCGGTCTAACGCCAGCGCCAGGTCGTACCGAGTATCAAGTATCCGTTTGGCAGCCTGAAAGGTGTTCATATGCAGCGTTCAGTGACAGAGTTTCTCCGTCCTCGTGACATCAAGGTCGAAGAAATCAGCGCACATCATGCCAAAATCGTTCTCGAACCGTTCGAGCGCGGCTTTGGTCACACCCTGGGGAATGCACTGCGTCGCATTCTGCTTTCATCCATGCCCGGCTGTGCCGTGGTAGAGGCTGAGATTGCGGGTGTCGAGCACGAATATAGTGCTCTCGAAGGGGTGCAGGAAGATGTCATTGAAATCCTCCTGAACTTGAAAGATGTTGCGATCAAGATGCACAGCCGCGATGAGGCGGTGCTCTCGCTGAACAAGCAGGGCCCAGCCGTCGTCACCGCTGGCGACATTGCGCTTGATCATAGCGTCGAAATCGTCAACCCGGACCACGTCATTGCGCACGTCAATGAAGGTGCCGAGCTGAAGATTCAGCTTAAGGTAGCGATGGGTCGTGGCTACGAACCGGCTGACGCCCGTGGCTCTGATGAAGAGTCCCGTGCTATTGGCCGCCTGCAGCTGGATGCTACCTTCAGCCCTGTCCGCCGTGTTTCCTACGCGGTCGAAGCTGCTCGTGTCGAACAGCGGACCGACCTCGATAAGCTGATTATCGACTTGGAAACCGACGGTACCCTGGATCCGGAAGAGGCTATCCGCCGCAGTGCGACCATCCTGCAAGAGCAGCTGGCCGCCTTCGTCGACCTGGAAGCAGATAAAGAGCAGGAAGTCGAAGAGGAAGAGGATCACGTTGATCCGATCCTATTGCGCCCCGTAGACGATCTTGAGTTGACCGTTCGCAGCGCGAACTGCCTGAAAGCCGAGAATATCTATTATATTGGTGATCTGATTCAGCGCACTGAAGTTGAGCTGTTGAAGACCCCGAACCTCGGTAAAAAGTCCTTGAATGAAATCAAGGATGTATTGGCGGCGCGCGGCTTGTCCCTCGGCATGCGGTTGGAAAATTGGCCGCCGGCTAGCCTGAAGGACGACAAGGCCTCCGCGTGAGTGTCGACTCGAGTCCCAGTTTGGTAAGGAATTACAACCATGCGTCATCGTAAGAGTGGTCGTCATCTGAATCGTACCAGCTCGCATCGGCAGGCCATGTTCAAGAACATGTCTGTCTCGCTGGTCGAACATGAAGTTATCAAGACAACCCTGCCCAAAGCCAAGGAGCTGCGTCGCGTTATCGAGCCGCTGATCACCTTGTCTAAGCAGGATAGCGTTGCCAACCGCCGTTTGGCATTTGCCCGCACGCGCTCTAAAGAAGCCGTCGGCAAACTGTTCAACGAGTTGGGTCCGCGTTACGCCGAGCGTCCGGGCGGTTACGTCCGTATTCTCAAGTGCGGTTATCGCACCGGCGACAACGCGCCTATGGCATTCGTTGAGCTTGTCGATCGTCCGGTGGTTGAAGAGGCCGTTGCAGAAGAGTAATTCGCTTTTGCTGCACCTTTTCAATACCAAAACCGACCCCTTGTGGGTCGGTTTTTTTATATCGCCGTATAAGCCGTTCAACGTATATACTCAGGGCATTAGCCTGAGACAAAGGCAAGTATCGTGGTGGTATAAAACAAAATGTTAGGGGGACGTATGATAGCGAGACAATGTCGGCGAGGCGCATCCATCAGAGCAGCATCGCTTTTGATAGGGATGTTGTGCATTGTTATGGCACTGCCTCTTCAAGCGGCTAACCCCCGCTATGCCGGTATGGTGGTCGACCTCGATGAAGGCGAGGTACTGTATTCGGAAAACGCGGATGCGCGTCGCTACCCAGCCTCGCTGACCAAGATCATGACCCTCTATCTGGCCTTTGAAGCGCTTGAAGAAGGGCGATTGCAGCTGGATCAGCCGCTGCCGGTATCGTCACAGGCGGCGTCCATGCCCGCAACAAAGTTATGGCTGTCCCCTGGCAGCTCGATTCTGGTCGATGAAGCCATTCGGGCGCTCGCCGTGCGCTCAGCCAATGACGTAGCGGTCGTCATGGCGGAGGCGTTGGGTGGTAGCGAACGTCGCTTTGCCCAGTTGATGACCGAAAAAGCCCGCGAGCTGGGGATGCGCAATACCACCTTCCGCAATGCCTCTGGGCTTCCCGATGACCGGCAGATTACGACAGCACGCGACATGGTCACGCTTGCGGTTCGCGTGATGCAGGACTTCCCTGACTATTATCATTATTTTGGTCTGCAGGCGTTTACTTATCGCGGCACCCGGCACACTAGCCACAACCGACTGGTACGTGACTATCCCGGTGCAGATGGCCTGAAAACCGGTTTTATCCGTGCTTCAGGCTTCAACGTGATCACCACGGCCAAGCGCGGGGATCGTCGCTTGATGGCCATCGTGATGGGTGGCTTTACCGCCCAGTCGCGGGATAAGCACATGGCCAATCTGCTGGATCGAAGTTTTACTCGTGCTGCCCTTCTGGATAAGTCTAACTGGATGGCCGACCTTGATTTTTCTGCCGAATACATGGCCTTTGCGCCAACACCTTCACACACGCCCACACCTTCGCCGACGCCAACACCCGCACCGGTTGAATCATCACCCGTGGTGGCGTCTTACTCGCCTGAAACTGCCCCGTTCGAGCCGCCTAACGCAGCAACGCAAGACCCTGAGCCGCAAGCGGATCCGTTGCAGGCCTTTATCGACCGTGAACGTGCCATGGCGTCTCGTGCGGCAGGTGGCTGGGGTATCCAGGTGGGCGCTTTCAGTCAGGAAGATCAAGCCCAGCGCTATGCACGTGAAGCCGCCAGGTACTTGCCCCGCGACCTCGACGGTCAGGTGGCGATAGACACCTCGGTAGGCCAAAGCCCGATATTTCGCGCCCGGCTGATGGCGCTGGAAGAGCAACAGGCGCGCCAGGCATGCGAACAGTTGCGCTCGCGGGGAATGGACTGCATGGTCGTCAATGCAAGCCTATAGCGCAGAAAAGTGCCAAAAACCCCGCCAAAGGCTTTTTGGCGGGGTTTTTACTTTTTAGGTAATTAATTTTAGCTAGGCAATAAAAAAAGGAGACTGCGGTGACGACGTCGCTGAAAGGCATACTCTGCATGTGTACGGGCGTGCTGTTCCTGGCACTGGGGGACGCCGTCTCCAAGTGGTTAGGTGAGGTGCATTCGCCACTGCAGATCATCTTCTTTCGGGCGCTGGTCTCGCTACCGCTGATTGCCCTGCTTGCCCACTTTGCCGGTGGCTTGCGCAAGCTGCAGACCCGGCGCCCGGGCGTGCATTTGTTACGCGGGTTGATCTATACCGCCACCATGGCCTGTTTCGTATGGGGTTTAACGCTATTACCGCTGGCCGAAGCCACGGCGATAGCCTTCGTCGCGCCGTTGTTTGTCACCGTGCTGTCGGTGCCGTTGTTAGGAGAGCGTATTGAACCACCGGTGCTTATTGCCTCACTGGTGGGGTTTGTCGGCGTGTTGATTATTGTTCGTCCTAATAGCGATGCCTTTCAACTGGGCGCCCTGGTGCTGGTGGGGGCGGCACTGTTCTATGCCCTGATGATGATTACCGCACGCCGCTACGGGGGCCGTGAGCACCTTTGGGCGATGCTGTTCTACATGACTTCTGTGCCCTTGGTGGTGACGGGGCTGACCTTGCCTTGGGTTTGGCAGACGCCGCTGCCCTGGCACTGGCTGGGGTTTTTGGCGTCTGGCGTGCTGGGTGTGGGCGCGACGGCGTTTATTACCCTGGCGTTTCGTTTCACGCCGGCGGCGATAGCTGCCCCGTTTGATTACACCGCCATGCTCTGGGCAGTGCTGCTCGGCTGGTGGTTCTGGGGCGAACTGCCCGACCTCTGGGTATGGGTAGGCAGCGCCTTGATCATGGCGAGCGGCCTGGCGATTGCCTATCATGACCGGCGTACCACCTTGAAGCGCCGCCCAACCGCCTAGTGCCGGCTATTATCGCTGGAAGGCGCGAGCTGCCGCCTCGGGGTCGGGCTGCCCGCATATCGCAGAGATGACCGCCAGCCCGTCAGCGCCGGCTCGCCGTATCGCATTCACGTGGCTGGCATTAAGCCCGCCGATCGCCACGCTGGGTAGCGGGCAATCCTTGATCAAGGAGGCAAGGCCGCCAAAGCCTATCGGTTGGGCGTGATCCTGTTTGCTGGGAGTGGCAAAAATCGGCCCGATGCCAACGTAGTCAAGCTGATCTGTGGGCGCGTCATGAAGTTGCTCCACGGTGTTGATCGAGAGCCCCAATATGGCCTGTGGCCCCATCGCGGCCCGGGCCTGGCGAACCGTGGTATCGCTCTGACCGACATGCAGCCCATCGGCCTGGCTGGCAAGGGCCACCTCAAGGCGATCGTTGATGATCAACGCCACTCCGCTGCCGGCCAGGAGGGCTTTCAGGCGCCGCGCCTGGTCGATCATCTGCGCATCGCTTGCCTGCTTGTCGCGCAGTTGCACCATGCTGACACCGCCGCGGACAGCCTCTATGACGGTACGCTCGAGGCCATGGTGCTGGCAAAGCGTCGCGTCGGTGACCAGGTAGAGTGACAGATCAAAGGACATCGCTGACCTCCCGCCGGGCGAAGTGGTTAAGCTCATCAGGGGTGAGCTGATAAAGCGCATCCAATAAGGCAACGTAAAAGCTGCCCGGCCCCTTGGCGGTCTCCCCGGCACGTTCACCGGCTGCCGCAAAGCACGCCACGGCGGCACTGCTGGCATTTAGCGGCTCGTCCGGGTTGGCGGCGACAAACGCGGCTACCAGCGCGCTAAGCCCGCAGCCTAACGTCGTGACTCGGGGCATCAAAGGATGGCCGCCATTGATCGTGTAGCATGCTTTCCCGTCGGTTACTCTGTCCCGTTCTCCGGTCATGGCGACGATACACTGTTGCCGCTCGGCCAATGCCATGGCGGCCGTTATGGCATCGTCGGTCGACGCGGTGGCATCAACCCCTCGGCCCTGGTGGGCCAGTCCATTGAGCGCCAGTATTTCAGAGGCGTTGCCACGAATGACGCTGGGCTGAAGGGCCAACAGGTCTGCGCAGACCGTCTGGCGATAACGGGTCGCACCGACGGCGACGGGGTCCAGCACCCAGGGCGTGTTGTGCTCGCGTGCCGTGCGAGCGGCAAGCAGCATGGACTCCGCCCAGGGCGATGAAAGCGTCCCGATATTGACCGACAGCGCATCGGCTAGCGCGACGAATTCAGACACTTCCTGGGTGGCATGCAGCATGGCAGGTGACGCCCCGGTGGCCAGCAGCACATTGGCAGTGCTGTTCATCGCGACATAATTGGTGATGCAGTGAATAAGCGGAGTGGCATCGCGCAGCGCCGTCAAGCTGTCGCCAAAGGTGGGGATAGTCATGGAGTCCTCCCGGCAGGGAGGTGGTGACAGGGCACCACGACTCCCTACGCCGGTATTAGCCGGTTCAGGTTATAAGGGTGCTTCTCAGCCCGTTCTATGACGAGCGCCCCTGTCGTTGAACATACTATCCGTGGCTTTGGCGGGTCTGTAAAGCCCTGGAGAGGCTCGTTTAACGAAACGAGATACGTGTGCCGTAGGCGAGCATTTCATCTGGCGTCATGGCTTTCCCCTCAACGCCAATCATTTCGTCCCCGCACTGATCGGCAAAGGTAAGTACACCATGGGTCAAGCCTAATGCACCCAGGGTATCGCGGATTTCGCCAGTACCCAGAAAGGTGCTGACATGCCCCTCGGCATTGGATAAATCAGACACCCCATTGGCGTGGTGAAAGCGGACCTTATAGATGCCGTCCATTGATTCAACCTCCACAATCGGCGAGAAGCCGTTGCGGAGCGCCTGGGAAAGCTGCTTCAAGGTGATGTGATCGCCAAGGGTCATATCAATCGAGGTCATGACCTACTCCTTTGGGATACCCGTCCGGTGGGGATCAACTGATGAGGTGTATAAAATTTATAATGGAAGTGTAGGATGTTTGCACAGAATATCCAAGGCGCAACCCCATCAATGCACGGCGTCCAGGGCGTGCTGGCGTAAAGTGTCCAGGCCGATGATGTCGAGGGTTTTCTGGTTAGTGCCGGATAAGACGACGGGAGGTGCCAAGCCCACCTCGGCGGCTTCCAACCAGCGTGACGCGCACAGACACCAACGGTCGCCGGGCTGCAGGCCGGGAAAGCCAAATTCAGGCCGTGGTGTTACCAAGTCGTTGCCCTGCGCCAGCGAAAAGGCCAGAAACTCTTCCGTCAGCATGGCGCATACTGAGTGAACGCCCACATCATCCGCTCCCACACGACAAAATCCATCGCGGTAAAAGCCGGTTTTGGGGTCATGGCAGCACGGGGTGAGCGGTTCACCCAGCACATTGAGATCGCGGGCCATAAGGCCTCCTTAGCGCAAGGGCTGGTATTTTGTCAGACTGCCCTCATGATGAAACGATAGACACCGATCATCTTGGTGAGCCATGAGGGCGAGTCACGATGTTTGTTAAAGACTCTTGTTAAAGACTCTTGTTAAAGACAGTTGTTAAAAACTGTCGTTAGAGGCTATTGGTACAGACTGTCTCTAAAGACTGGTAGCCAGGATTCTACAGCCTTGTACAAAGTAACCGATACGTCAAAGGAGATAGCGCATGTCGTTCCAAGGTGAGCAGCATCCAGGGGTTGCCCCTGCACCCAAGCAAACCCAGGGATTCCGCCTGAACCACACCATGTTGCGGGTCAAGGACCCCGAGCGTGCGCTGGCGTTTTATTCACAGGTGTTTGGCATGCAGGTGATGCGTCGGCTTGATTTTGAAGAAATGCAATTCTCACTCTACTTTCTGGCTAATCTGGAAGACGGCGATCAAGTTCCTGAAGAAACGCAGGCAAGAACCGCCTGGACATTCAGCCAGAAGGGCCTTTTAGAGCTGACCCACAACTGGGGCACGGAAAACCAGGACGGCTTTGCCTACCACGATGGCAACGCGGAGCCTCAGGGGTTTGGCCATATCTGCTTCAGCGTGCCCGATCTGACGGCGGCGCAGGCGTGGTTTGACGAGCACGACGTCACCTTCGTCAAGCGTGCCGATCAGGGCAAGATGCAAGATGTGATTTTCGTTAAAGACCCGGATGGCTACTGGATTGAAGTGATTCAAGCGGATCTGATGGCCGGCAAGGGCGATTAGCATGGCGCATTTGCTGTTTCGTCTGCGCCACGTGACCGACGAAGAAGCCATGGAGGTCCGTCAGTTACTCGATGCCCACGGCATGGATACTTACGAGACACAGGCTGGCTTCTTTCGACTGGGCGTAGATGCCATCTGGCTGCGTGATTTAAGCCAGCTTGAGGACGCCAATGCGCTGATGGCCGAGTATCAGGCCGAACGCCAGGCGCGGGCCAGGCAAGAACACCACGAGGCGCTCGCACGGGGCGATGCGTCCACCCTATGGCGGCGTTTTAGTGCCCACCCCGTGCAAATCACGCTGGTGGGCGTCGCCATCGTATTGCTGGTGGCGTTAACGCTGTTGCCCTTTCTGGCACTAGGCTGAATCGTCCTGCACAGGCGGTAGGTGGCCGCGTTTGAGATACATCTGCACACCGTTTTCCCCGGCTGTGAGGGTCAGCGCCATGCCGCTGGGGTAGCGGCACCAACTCCCGGCGGTGTATTCGCGGTCACCGTCGCTCAGGGTGCCCTCCAGCACGAAAAACTCAAGCCCACCCGCTAGCACCGGATACTCAATGGCCTGACCAGCCTCCCAGTGTTCCAGGCTGACCCGCTCTTGTTTAAACGTGTGTAGCATCTTGTAGCTAATGCCAGGGCGACGGTCCGGTTGCCAGGGCAGGCGGTGGGCAGGGACGGCAAGCTGCAACTCATCGTTTTGGTCGAACTGGTGCAGCTTGACCAGTATCAGCGCGCCTTCATCGCCAATTTGCGGCGTATGGCCGGTACCGATGGGGTTTCTTAAGTAGCTGCCAGCGGCATAGCGGCCATACTCGTCGGCAAACACGCCCTCCAGCACTAAAATCTCCTCGCCGCCCCCGTGGATATGCGGGTCAAACTGGCTATTGGGGGCGTAGCGGACGAGGCTGGTGGCGCGCGCGACTTCGTCGCCAATACGGTCGAGCATCATCCGTTCGACGCCAGCGCTGGGCGAGGTCACCCAGCGGTAATCTTCCGGTGTCACACAGGCAAAGCGGGTAAAGTCGGCGTTTAAACGCATGGGGCTGACTCTTGCAGGCAAAGGAAGTGGTGCTAGTCTCCTTATCGACAGCGAAAAATGCAACTTTCGCTGATGCCGTTCCTGCACTCAGCGCCCGTCGGTCAGCGCGGTAAGGAGTTGATGAGCCGCCTCGATGCGCGCCTGATTGGGGTAGTTGCGGTTTGCCAGCATCACGATACCGATCTGCTCGCTGGGCACAAACGCCACATAGCCGCCAAAACCATTGGTGGAGCCGGTCTTGTTGTAGAGCGCTTGCTGCCGAGGGGCCAGCGGTGGGCTCAAGCGGCTGACGGGATTGGCCTCGAGTATCATTTCGAGCGAATTGCCCTGGATAAGCTCATCAAGGGCGACCGGGTAGGCGTAGCTTTCCCAACCCAGCCCCTGGGTCATATTGCCGACGTCAAAGTAACCCGTGCGCGTAGTCGCCATGGCTTGGCTGAGTGATTCATCAAGCCCGGCAGCGTCCATATTCGCTTCCACAAAGGTCAGCACGTCTGCCGCGGTCGATTTCAAACCGTAGGCCTGGGCATCCAGCATGCCAGGATTCACCCTGATCGGCTCGTCGTCTTGAGAGTAACCGTAGGCGTAATGCGGCTGTTGCGTGTCTGGCACCTGGTAATAGCTGTTCTCAAGCCCTAGCGGTGCGAACAGGTCTTCCTGCATTAACGTCTCGAACCGCTTGCCAAGGCTTTGCGCGGCGAGATAACCGAACAGACCCATGCTCGGGTTGGAGTAGAGGCGATGGCTACCGGGAGTTGATTCAGGCTGCCACTGGCGATAATAGCCCACCATGGCCGCTTCATCTTGCACCGCTTCCGGGAATTGCAGAGGAAGCTCACCTGCTGTGTAGGTGCCCAGTTCCAGCAGGGTGACCTCATCGAAGGCGCTGTCTTCAAGGGCCGGCAAGTGCTGGCTGGCCGAATCAGAAAGCGACAGGGTGCCATTGGATGCCGCATAAGCCGCCAGCGTAGCGGTAAAAATCTTGCTGACGGAACCAAGCTCGAACAGCGTCTCTTCGGTGACCGGGGTTTTCGCTTCCAGATCGGCAACGCCATAATTAAAGTAATATGGCTGGCCGTTGATGCTAATCGCGACTGACATCCCTGGAATACGGTGCTCGGCCATGAGCGAGGTGATCGTGTCGTCCGTCAGTGCCTCAATATCTGCTTTGTCAGCGTCTTCAAGCGCCCAGGCAGTGCTGGCGAAAAGAAGCGAACCTGTCATGATAAAGCCGGCTTTTGCTGCTAATATCCTGTGCATACCTAGATCCTGTTGCCGTTGTGAATGAAAGTGTGAGTGCCCGTTGGCTGGGCGCTATCGCCAGCCGGTATAGGCTTAAGATACGGTGGGCACGCGTGGGTGACAAACAGTGATATTTTGCCCAAGCCATTAGAAAAATTAGGGGGTCTGGATGGCACGTTCTTATCTGCCGTTAAACGCGCTGCGTGCCTTTGAGGCGTCGGCGAGGCATTTGAGCTTTACCGGGGCAGCGGATGAGCTTTGTGTCACCCAGGCGGCCGTTAGCCACCAGGTCAAGCTGCTTGAAACGCAACTGAAGGTACCGCTGTTTAAACGCTTGCCCCGAGGGCTGATGCTGACACAGGAGGGTGAGCGGCTGTTGCCGGTGCTGAATAGCGCCTTTGACCAGATGGCGCACACCCTGGATCGGATAGGCGAGAGCGGTTACCGGGGAGTACTGCATGTGGGGGTGGTGGGGACCTTTGCCGTCGGTTGGCTATTGCCACGTCTGGATGATTTTCAGCAACAGTACCCGTTTATCGACCTGCGCCTTTCCACCCATAACAATCGCGCCGAGCTAGCCGCCGAGGGCCTCGACTTTGCAATCCGCTTTGGCACCGGGGCTTGGCACGGTACCGCCGCGCAGCCCTTATTTCCGGCGTCGCTATCGGTAATGTGCATTCCGGAGATAGCGGCTCGTCTCAACACGCCAGCCGATGTACTGGGCGAGACCTGGTTACGCTCCTATCGCGCTGATGAATGGACTGAATGGCTACTGGCGGCAGGATTACCCAGTAGCTATCCGATGACCAAAAGCATTGTGTTCGACTCATCCATCGCGATGGTGGAAGCGGCCTTGCAAGGAGCAGGGGTGGCACTGGCGCCACCGCGGATGTTTCCCCGTCAACTGAGCAGCGGCGCATTGGTACAGCCTTTTAACACCGCCGTCAGTTTGGGCGGCTACTGGCTGACGCGCCTGCAGACACGCACCGAAACTCACGCCATGGCGTGTTTCCGAGCATGGCTGCTCAAGGCAACCAACGCCTGAGCAGCGCTTGTTGATCCGGGCCGATCAGTGGCTATGCTCGCTGTGGTCATGATCGTGGTCGTGAGAATGACCGTGATCATCATGATCCGTCTCACTATGGCCGGGTTCAGCTAACGCATCGTGGAGCGTTTTGGCATTGTGGCGCATCATGCCTAAGTAAGTACTTGCTTCGCCTTCGCTGCTCAGTGCATCCGCATATAGCGTGCCAGCCACGCTCAACCCGGTTTCTTCTGCCAATTGATCAAGCACCGACTGATTGGTCATGTTTTCATGGAACAGCGCCTCGACATTCTCTTCTTCAATAACGTCGATCAGCTCGGCCATGCTGGCCCCGCTAGGGTCGGCTTCCGTCGAAAGCCCAACCGGTGACAGAAAACGCACGCCGTAGGCATCAGCAAAGTAGCCAAACGAATCGTGGCCGGTAATCACACTGGTAGAGCCAGGGATCTCGTCAATCAGCGCGCGGATTTCTTCATCGGCCGCTCGGATCTCGGCCAGGTAGCGCTCAGCATTGTCCTGATAAGCCTTGCGATTGTCGCCATCGGCTTCGATCAAGCCATCACGGATATTCGCGACATAGGTTTCGGCGCGGGCTAGGTCCTGCCAGGCGTGCGGGTCATCATCGCCATGGGCGTGTTCAGCGTGACCGTCTTCTTCATGCCCATGATCGTCGTGTCCATGGTCGTCGTGAGCGTGATCGTCATGACCGTGCCCGTGATCGTCGTGGTCATCGTGGCTTGACCGGTCTAGTGGCTCAATGCCCGCGGTTGCCGTCACCAGCGCCCCGGTGTAATCGCTGGAGTCGATCAAGCGCTCCATCCAGCCTTCAAACAGCAGCCCGTTGAACACCACCAGGTCCGCATCAGCCAGCGCTCGCGCGTCACCCGGGCTTGGGGTATAGACGTGAGCATCACCGTCGGCGCCGACCAGCGAGGTCACCTCGACGTGCTCGCCGCCTACTTCTTCGACCATATCGGCCAGTATCGAAAAACTGGTGACCACCTGAACACGTTCAGACGCCATGGCGGCGGGTAACGCCAGCAGGGCTGATACGCCAACCAGCCAGCGGGAAGGGTGCAATTTCATGTCATCGCTCCTGTGGAAATACAACGGGCCACGCCCGAACGTTAAGTACTCGGCTCGGCCGGTAGCGGCGCCGTTTTACGCCGCCACCGTGCCGCCAAACTGTGATAACGGCCGAACAGGGCAGACAACAGATAGCCACTGCCGGCCAGCAGAATAATGCTGGGGCCTGAGGGAATATCGAGATGGAACGACAGCAACAGCCCGCCGGTGCTGGCAATCATCGCAAGCGCCACGGCAATGCCGATCAAGCCCTCCAGGCGCTTGCTCCAGAAGCGCGCCGACGTGGCAGGCAGCATCATCAGGCCTACCGCCATCAGCGTCCCCAGGGTTTGGAACCCGGCAGTAAGGTTGAGCACCAACAGCCCCAAAAACACGCTGTGTACCCAGCCGCTTCGGCGGCTCTGGCCGCGCAGAAACAGCGGGTCCAGGCATTCCACCACCAGGGCGCGGAAAATCACCGCCAGGGTCAGCACAATCAGCGTGCTCATCCCGGCGATCAGCAGCAGCGCGGTGGAGTTGATCGCCAGAATCGAACCAAACAGCACGTGGGTCAGGTCGACGCTGCTACCACCAATGGAAATCAGCATCACGCCAGCAGCCAGTGAAATAATGAAAAAGCTCGCCATGGCCGCGTCTTCGCGCTGGCCGCCCATCTTGGAAACGGCCCCGGCAAGCAACGCCACCATGACACCAAACAGCACGCCGCCGATGCTCATGACCGGCAGTGAAAACCCGGCCAGCAAAAAGCCTAATGCAACCCCGGGCAGAATGGCGTGGGCCATGGCGTCGCCAATCAGGCTCATGCCGCGCAACACCAGAAATACCCCAAGCGTGGGTGCCGCCAACGAGAGCGCGAGACCACCGACCACTGCCCGGCGCATAAAGCCGTAATCGAAAGGCGCGATAAACCAGGCATCAAGCAGTGCCAGCATGTTGACCTCCCAGCGTGAACGGCACCACTTCCGCGGGGGCGTGCTGGTGCGTCAGGGCGCTTGGCGAGACCCAGCGACCGTGACCGCCGTTGAGCATCAGCACCTCATCGGCCAGGCGGCGCAGGTGGTCCATATCGTGCAGCACCAAGATCAGGGTTGCCCCGTCGTCGGCCATCTGGCGCAAGATGCGGATCAGGATATCCACCGTCTCGCTATCCACGTTGGCAAACGGCTCGTCGAGCAGTAACAGCTCGGCTTCCTGCATCAGCGTACGGCCGATCAAGGCGCGCTGGCGCTGGCCGCCGGAAAGCTCGCCCAGCGGGCGGTGCGCCAGATGCGAAATGCCCAGCCGCGCCATGATCTCGCGACCCTTGCGGTAATGCGACGCGCAGTAGCCTTTCAGCGCCCCATGGCTCGGCCAACTGCCGGTCATTACCAGCTCTTCCACGCTCATCGGGAAGGTCAGGTCCAACGCCAACTGCTGCGGCAGCCAGGCGCGGCGTTCCTTGGGCACGGTGCAAACCACCTTGCCGCTGATCGGGCGTAACTCACCCATGATGGCTTGAATCAGGGTGCTTTTGCCCGACCCGTTAGCGCCAATCAACGCGGTAATCGCCCCGGGCTGAAAGTCGCCTTCCACATGCTCAAGCACCGTGCGGTGCCCCTGAGCCAAATGCAGGTTGTGCAACTGCAGCCGTGCTAGTGAACGCTGACTCATAGCGCCCACCCGTTAGCCCACCACACCATCAACCAAAGCACCAGCAAGGGCACCGAGACCGACAGCAGCCGCCGCAACGCCGACAGCGACATCAGCGAAAAATGGCAAGGGCCTTCCTTGTTGTGGCGATGCGAATGCTCACTCATTAAGCCGACCTCGTGAATAATCGAATAGGTTATAACATAACGATGGCAAAGCCAAAAATTTGCCGCATATTCTACGCGCTCAGCGGCGCAGGGCAACGCTAATCATGCCGCGATGCCATCAAATCAGGCTAGGGTGGATTCTGGGTTGGCGATGTATGACGAAGGTCAATGGTGTTTCGTTATAAAGAATGATTAGATAAATGAAACGACAACCAGGAGCGCCGCATGGATGACTTTTCGCCCAATGATTTAAAAACCATTCTTCATTCCAAGCGCGCTAACCTCTATTACCTGCAGCACTGCCGGGTGCTGGTGAACGGTGGCCGGGTGGAGTACGTCACCGATGAGGGCAGCAAATCCCGCTATTGGAATATCCCCATTGCCAACACCACCTCGATACTGTTGGGCACCGGCACCTCGATTACCCAGGCGGCGATGCGCGAGCTTGCTAAAGCCGGTGTGTTAGTCGGGTTTTGCGGCGGCGGTGGCACGCCGCTGTTTGCCGCCAATGAGGTGGATGTAGACGTTGCCTGGCTGACCCCGCAGAGCGAGTACCGGCCTACGGAGTACCTGCAATACTGGGTGCGCTTCTGGTTTGACGATGCAAAACGCCTGGATGCCGCCCGCGCCTTTCAGCAAGCCCGCCTTGCCCGTATAGAAGCCCTGTGGACAAGCCGCGTGATGAAAGACGCAGGCTTTAGCATCTCCACCGATCACCTGCACAGCGCTCTGAACCACCATCGCGAAGCGATCAACAAAGCCCCCAGCACCGTTGATTTGCTCACCTTGGAAGCGCGGTTAACCAAAACGCTGTTCAAGCTGGCGGTGAATGCCGTTGATTACGGCGACTTCACCCGTGCCAAGCGCGGTGCAGGCACCGACCCCGCCAACCGCTTTCTCGATCACGGCAACTATTTAGCCTACGGCTTGGCGGCGACCGCTACTTGGGTGCTGGGTATTCCCCACGGGCTTGCGGTACTCCACGGCAAAACCCGCCGGGGCGGCTTGGTCTTTGATGTGGCGGACTTAGTGAAAGACGCGGTGATTCTGCCCCAAGCGTTTATTTCTGCCATGCGTGGCGATGAAGAGCAGGAGTTTCGCCAAGCCTGCATCGAGCGCTTAACCCGCACCGAATCCCTCGATTTCATGATCGACACGCTCAAGGAAGTTGCTCAGGAGTTGGGGCAAGAGCTGGGGAGCGGCGAATCATGAATGTGCTGCTGATTTCCCAGTGCAACAAGAACGCCCTTAAACAAACCCGCCGCGTCCTTGATCAGTTTGCCGAACGCCGCGGCGACCGTACCTGGCAAACACCGATCACCCAAGCCGGGCTGGATACCTTGCGCAAACTATTGCGTAAAACCGCCCGCAAGAATACCGCCGTTGCCTGCCACTGGATTCGAGGCCACGACCACAGTGAGCTGCTGTGGGTGGTGGGGGATGCCGCCCAGTTCAATCTCAATGGCGCAGTACCGACCAATACCACTGCCCGCGATATTCTGCGCCGTCAGGATGAAAACGACTGGCACAACGGTGAAGATATTCTCCTGCTCACCGCCCTGGCTGCGTTACTGCATGACCTGGGCAAAGCCTGCGATGCCTTTCAGCAGCGGCTCAAAGGCAAGCTGGAAGGGCGCAATTTATATCGTCATGAGTGGGTATCGTTAAGGCTATTCCAAGCGTTTGTGGGGAGTAACGACGACGCCACCTGGCTGGCGCGACTAGCCGAAGGCGACTATCAAGAGCAGGACTGGCTGAAAGGCGTCGAACGCGACGGATTGGATAACACCACGTCGGCGGTGTTTAGCGACCTACCACCGCTGGCGGCCGCGCTGGGGTGGCTGGTGCTTAGCCACCACCGCCTGCCGTTAAAACCGCCGGACAAAGAGGATGACGCCCCAAGGCGCTGGGGGCGAGGGAGCACTAGCCTGCAAGCAGAGCAGCTTCCCCAGTTATTTGAGTCCATCAATGCTGAATGGAACGAGATTCCCGAGACGCAAGACCCTAAACGAATTGCGCCCTATTGGCAGTTCAAGGGTGGATTGCCCGTTAGCACGCCCCGCTGGCGCGAACGCGCCACTAAACTGGCAAGGCGGTTGCAGGCACGGCTAAAAGCAGATCGTCATTGGCTGGAAAGCCACTACGTCATGCACTTGGCGCG
The DNA here is from genome assembly GCF_014263395.1 of Halomonas sp. SH5A2. Lineage (GTDB taxonomy): Bacteria > Pseudomonadota > Gammaproteobacteria > Pseudomonadales > Halomonadaceae > Vreelandella. The sequence continues at coordinate 202,037 of NZ_CP058321.1, forward strand.
GCTAAGCTTAATGCTCGCCGACCACCACTACTCAAGCCTGGAAGACCCCCAGCATCGCGTGCGTGGCGAACCCAGCTATCCGCTGGTTGCCAACACCGTGCGCAAAACCGGCAAGCCCAATCAGCCGCTTGATGAGCATATCCTGGGCGTGGAAAAACACGCCGCTACGATTGCGCGCGCGCTGCCTAGCGTCGACAGTCACCTGCCGCGTTTAGCGCGCCATAAAGGTTTTCGTAAACGCAGCAGTCACCCGCGCTTTCGCTGGCAGGACAAAGCCTTTGACCTGGCCCAATCACTTAGAGAACGCAGCCAACGACAAGGCTTTTTTGGCATCAATATGGCTTCCACCGGCTGCGGCAAAACCCTGGCGAATGGGCGCATTATGTACGCGCTGGCTGATCCTCAGCAGGGCGCACGCTTTAGCATTGCGCTTGGGCTACGCACGTTAACGCTGCAGACCGGTCAAGCCCTTCGCGAGCGTTTGCACCTGGGGGAAGATGAACTCGCTGTTCGCGTGGGCGGTAGCGCTAATAAAACGCTATTTGAGCACTACGAACAAGAAGCCGAAGCCAGCGGTTCAGCGTCTCAACAGGCGCTGATCGAAGAAGACGCCCACGTGGTTTTTGACGGCAACTTCGATAACCATCCGGTGCTGCGCCGCCTGAATAATGAACCGGGCACCCGCGCCCTGATCGCCGCGCCCATATTGGTATGTACCGTTGACCATCTGGTGCCCGCTACGGAAAGCACCCGTGGCGGACGGCAGATCGTGCCCATGCTGCGGCTAATGAGCAGCGACTTAGTGCTCGATGAAATCGACGATTTCGATATCAACGACCTGCCCGCGCTTGCTCGATTAGTGAATTGGGCGGGGCTGCTGGGCTCGCGGGTACTTCTTTCATCCGCCACCTTGCCGCCAGCGCTGGTCGAAGGGTTGTATGAAGCCTACCGCAGCGGCCGCGAAGCCTTCCAGCGCCACCGTGGCGAGCCGGGTTTGGCGGTGGATATCTGCTGCGCCTGGTTCGACGAGCACGACCGTCAGCATGAAAACTGCGCCAGCAGCGAGGCCTTCAAAGCAACGCATCACGCCTTCGCCAAACGCCGGTTAGAACGCCTAGCCGCTAGCCCGGTGCGCCGCCGTGGCGATGTTTTAGCGTTGCCAGCGTTGGGTAAACGGCCAGAAGAAATAAGGCCCGCGGTTGCAGCGCTGCTACGCGAGCATGCGCTGGCGCTGCACCAGCGGCACCACTCCGTTGATCCTCACACCAGCAAACGCGTCAGTTTTGGCCTTATTCGCATGGCCAATATCGACCCCTTAGTGGATGTGGCCAGGGCGCTGTTCCAGCAGGGCGCGCCGGAAGGTGTGCGCATTCACCTCTGCGTTTACCACTCCCGCCACCCACTGGTGATGCGCTCGGAGATCGAGCGCCGGTTGGATAAAACGCTGCAACGCGCCGAGCCAGAGCGCGTGTTTCAGCAGCCCGATATCCGCCGCCTGCTCGATAGCAGCGAAGAAAACGACCACCTGTTTATTGTGCTGGGCTCGCCGGTCACCGAAGTGGGCCGCGACCACGATTACGACTGGGCGATCGTAGAGCCTTCTTCCATGCGCTCGATTATCCAGCTAGCGGGGCGCGTACGTCGCCATCGCGGGCAGGCCTGCGAAGTGCCCAATATTTTGCTGTTAGAGACCAATTTAAAAGACCTTGAGCGGCCGGGCGAACCTGCTTTTCATAAACCAGGCTTTGAAACAAACGCTACCTGGCGTCTCAAAAACCACTCACTTAACACCTTGTTAACGCCGGATGAATACCAGGTGATTGACGCTCGCCCCCGCGTGCTGGCGCGGGAAACGCTGCACGCCACAGAAAGTCTCGTCGATCTGGAGCATGAGCGGCTGCATCAACTGATGATTGAACAGCCCGCTGAACCGTTAACCAAAAAAGAGATCAGGCTTGGCAAGCAGCCCAAGCCGCCACCGCTGGGGGCCTATAGTTGGTACGCCGTGCCACAGGTGCACTTAACCGGTGTATTGATTCAGCGTGATCCATTTCGCAAGCAGCTCGAACCTGAAATAACGCTAGCGCTGATGCCCGATGAGGGAGGCGAAACCTGGACGTTGCACCGCGTAGACGATGGCGCAAGGCGGGGTGAAAAGCTCTACGTTCCAGTGGAGGAGAGCCTGCTGGTGCGGGTGGATCTTGCAAAAGAGCAGGGCGAGCGGATTCAACCCTGGGGCGCCAGTGACTACTTAACAGCATTGGCTGACTTGGCCGAAGACCTGGATATCTCCTTGGATCGCGCCGCCCGAACCTTCGGCACGGTAACGGCCTCGGCTAGAAACCAACGCTGGGGATATCACCCGGTGTTGGGGTTTTGGCGGAGCAAATGACGTTAAGCATGCTCGTTAATATCTGCGAGCGTTTCACGTGCAAGTGCTTGTATGCCACAAGAGCCTCAGCGCTGTCATTCGCAAGCCAGGAAAGACTGGGGAAATCAGAGCATAAGCCTACAAATTGTTGATCTTCTTCAGACCAAAGAATACTAAAGATGTGGTCACTGTGATTTATCATCATTTCTATGCCAACAGAGTGTGATAACCAAAGGGAAAACGTATGGCAGATAATAGCAGAGCAGCGGAAATTCGCTCTGGGATTGAAGCCTTCTTAAAAGAGCGCTTCGATACCAAAGCGGAAAAGCTAGCTCCCGATGACCCGAAATACCAGGCACTGGTTGAGCAGTTCCAGTTCGATACCTGGATCAACGATGCGGCAAGGCGCGTTGGTCAACTGCAAGTTGTTACCCACTCCCTCAAGCCTATCCACCCCGATGCCAAAGGCTCCAATCTTTACGCACCACCTGAATCGCTAAACAACCATCGTCTTGTCGGCAGCCACGTGCTACCCGCTGATTTTGCGGGCGATGTTGTTGGGAACGCCGCAGCCTTGGATGTTTATAAGTTCTTGAAGCTGCAGTTCGAGGGAAAATCGCTTCTTGAGCGTGCGCTAGAAAATGATAGCGAGTTTGCCAAAGCATTAAGCGATAACCCCGAACAAGCCCAGGCGTGGTTAAGCGCCTTTGCTGCGATTACCGAACCGCGTGGCGAACATGCTTCACATACCCGAGGCAAACAGCTCTATTGGCTGGTGGGTGATGAGGCCTTGGAAAGTGAAGACTTCCATCTGCTAGCTCCACTCTATGCCACCTCGCTGGCCCACCGCGTATTCCAAGCCATTAACCATGACCGCTTTAGCGAAGAGGCTAAAGATACACGTAAAGCCAAGCGGGAAGGCAAATACGCCGAGCAAGCCGTGCACAGCTACCCCAATTTAGCTGCACAGAAAATGGGCGGAACCAAACCACAAAATATCTCGCAACTTAACAGCGAGCGAGGCGGTAACAACTACTTATTGGCATCACTCCCGCCCAGTTGGAATGTCCGTGATATTCGCCCACCGCTGAAAGTAGCATCGGTTTTCTCCCACCCAGGCGTATTTGGCAGCCGCTCAGAAGTGCGCTCCCTTGTTAAAGACCTCAAGCGTTTTCTGGAGACCAATCCTTCCACCGATATGCACACCCGCGATTTACGCGATGACTACACTGCCATGCTGATGGATGAGTTGGCGCTATTTGCCATGCAAATGCATAGCCTGCCAGCCGGTTGGAGCGACGATGAAAAATGCGAATTGGTCACTGAAGAAGCCTTCTGGCTAGACCCTGGCCGAGCCGAGGAAGATGCCGCTTTTCGTGAAGCACGAAATAGCGTGGAGTGGGCCGATGACATTCGCCACCGTTTCGCTAGCTGGCTGAATGCTGCTTTGGGTGAAAAGCTCCCATTAGGCGATGTGGAGTTTCGCCGCTGGCAGAAAACACTGGAGAAAGATGCGACTCATCAACGCCTGCAGGATCGTGACCGCCACTGGATGGAAAGCCTAATGGAAGACTTAGCCAACCTACCAGGAGGTGATGACGATGAGTGAAGTGAAAAATCTCCTGGTCCTGCCGCACCTGCGGGTACAAAACGCCAACGCGATTTCGAGCCCAATGACCTGGGGTTTTCCTGCCATGAGTGCCTTTGTGGGATTGATGCACGCTCTGGAGCGCAAGCTCTATGCAGCAGGTATCAACGTTTCGCTCGGTAACGTCGGTGTTATTTGCCACGATTTTGACGCCCAGGCCACAGAGGGTGGCTACATTCGAGGCTTTCATCTGACCCGTAATCCAGTGGATAAAACGGGCGGAACGGCAGCCATTGTAGAAGAAGGGCGCATCCATCTGGATATCACGCTGATCTTCGCGATTGATACAGCGGCGGCAGAAAGTGAGCGCGAGCGCATTGCCGAAAAAATCGGTGAGATAGTGGCGGGCATGCGCATTGCCGGTGGCAGCGTCATCCCTAACCGCGCTGTGCCTAGCCATAAGCAACGCCCGCAATGGGTCACGCTTGATGGCGATGAAGAAAAACGGCAAAAGCAGTTCGCGCGTCTGAAGCGGCGCTGGTTACCGGGCTTTGCGCTAACGCTGCGCGATGACTACCTCGCCGAGCACCACCAAGCGCTGCAACAGCAAAACCCGGAGGCCAATTTGCTGGATGCGTGGCTAGACCTTTCACGGCTCAATCACCACTGCACCCTGGAAAATGAAGGTGAATCCAACGAGAAGCCCGTTTGGCAGGTGCAGCGGCCCTATCGCGGCTGGCTAGTGCCTATCCCCGTAGGTTACGGCGCTATTTCTGAACTTTTCCCGCCCGGAGAAGTGGCCAATGCCCGCGATGCCAAGACCCATTTTCGTTTTGTTGAAAGCCTCTACTCCATTGGCGAATGGGTCAGCCCCCACCGCATGAAGCAACCTGAAGACCTGCTTTGGTACGTTGATAACGACGAAGAAGCGGGACTCTACCGACTCAACAACGATTACCACCTTCGCGCCTCAGCACAGTAAACAAGGAGCTTAATCATGGCTAAAAACGATACCCTTAAAACCGCTTCCGTCCTCGCTTTTGAGCGCAAACTCGATCCCTCCGATGCCCTGCTTTACGCCAGCAGCTGGGATAAGCGCCAAGATAATCAGCGGTGGCAGCCGGTAGAAGTACGCGAAAAATCGGTGCGCGGCACCATTTCCAACCGCCTGAAAGCCAAAGACCAAGACCCCGCTAAGCTTGATGCGAAAATCGAAGACCCCAACCTTCAAACCGTCGATGTCGCCACTTTGCCCCATGATTCAGATACCTTAGTGGCGCGTTTTACGCTGCGCGTATTGGCCGGTGCGGGAACGCCCTCGGCCTGCAACAACGCCGAGTACCAAGCCAAGCTGGAACAAGCAGTCGCCGAGTATAAACAAGCACAGGGCTTTGGCGAGCTGGCGTATCGCTATGCCAATAACCTCGCCAATGGCCGTTTTTTGTGGCGCAACCGCATGGGCGCAGAACAAGTCGAGGTCAGTGTTCGCCAATTGGCCCAGGGCAAAACAACCAAAGAGTGGACGTTTGATGCGCTGTCGCTCTCGTTGCGGGCTTTTGAGGACACCGCCGAGCTTAAAGAACTCGCCGGAGTTATCGCCGCTGCGCTTTCAGGTGAACAGCACTTACTGCTTGAAGTAGTGGCCTATGTGCGCGTGGGCAGTGGCCAAGAGGTGTTCCCGTCCCAAGAGCTGATTCTTGAACGGGGCCGTGGTGATAAGAGCAAAACGCTTTATCACGTTAGCCAGATTGCCGGTATTCACTCGCAGAAACTGGGTAACGCTATTCGCACCATTGATACTTGGTACCCCAATGAGAACGATGAAGACCTTGGGCCTATTGCCGTGGAACCCTATGGCTCAGTGACTACCCAGGGCAAAGCGTACCGCCAGCCCAAGCAGAAAGCCGACTTCTACTCACTGCTGGATAACTGGATGATCAAAGACCAAGTGCCTTCCAAAGAGGACCAGCACTTTGTGATGGCAACGCTGATTCGCGGTGGCGTGTTCGGCGAAGCGGGGTAAGCCATGGATCACTATATCGATATCCGATTAAGGCCCGACCCTGACTTTGCCCCGGCAATGTTGATGGGCGCGCTTTATAACAAGCTGCACCGGGCGCTGTTTGATTTACAGGCTGAGGACGTAGGTATCAGCTTCCCTGGCCATAAGCACGGTGTTCGCGCTCGTACGCTGGGTGATCATCTTCGCCTACACGGCACACAAACGCGTTTGCAGCAGCTAATGAGTGCAGGCTGGCTAACCGGTATGCGCGATCACACCCAGGTGAGCGAGGTGCTTCCGGTGCCTGCTGGTGCTCAACATATCAACGTGGCGCGTAAGCAGTTCAATACGGGCAGCCCAAGTCGTGCCAAGCGCTATGCCAAGCGGCATGACATCTCGGAAGACGAAGCGCAGCAGATTTACGCTAAGTTGGCCGAACGGCGTATTGAACTTCCCTTTGTGCAGATCAATAGCCGTTCCACCCAGCAACGTTTTAGCCTTTTTATTGAACATGGCAAACCTACCGCGTCTGCCACGGAAGGCACGTTCAGCCATTACGGCCTAAGCCCCAACGCCACGGTGCCCTGGTTTTGACCCTTTTTTTCAGCGATAAAATAGGCCACTAATAATCAATCACTTAGCGGTATTGCTCAAAAAAGGGTGATACCGCTTTTTTCGGCTAAAGCTCTTTAACAATCAGCACATTAATTTTGATAAGCTCTAGTGCGCTGCCGCCCAGGCAGCTCAGAAAGCTCAGCTACTCGCCCAGATAGCTCAACTACGGTGCGCTGCCGCCCAGGCAGCTCAGAAAAATGACTCTTACGTGTGCCTTGCGTAAACCTAGTGCGCTGCCGCCCAGGCAGCTCAGAAAAGTTTCAGAATGGCGATGATGACGGACATATTGTGCGCTGCCGCCCAGGCAGCTCAGAAATCGCGTATGTAATATTCCGCGTTAATTATACCGTGCGCTGCCGCCCAGGCAGCTCAGAAATCATGCGCTGCCATCGATGTTCCGGCGTTTCCGTGCGCTGCCGCCCAGGCAGCTCAGAAAATGAATGGGGCTATTTGCGTTGCGCTTAATACGTGCGCTGCCGCCCAGGCAGCTCAGAAAGCCACCACCGGAAGGGTCGGAGTCATTACGTCGTGCGCTGCCGCCCAGGCAGCTCAGAAAATCGTCGGGTGCTGGCGGAGAGTCCTCGTCTTGTGCGCTGCCGCCCAGGCAGCTCAGAAAATATGATCACCTATTAGATTTGCGCTTACGGTGTGCGCTGCCGCCCAGGCAGCTCAGAAAAGGAGCGGATGCCTTTCTCTACTGAGCGGCCCGTGCGCTGCCGCCCAGGCAGCTCAGAAATAAACCAATGCTGCCCGTCATTGATCGTGGCCGTGCGCTGCCGCCCAGGCAGCTCAGAAAGATAGCCCTCAACTTCCAGGGCGTAACGACCCGTGCGCTGCCGCCCAGGCAGCTCAGAAAAAAACACGAAGACTGGCCCGCCGATTATGAAGGTGCGCTGCCGCCCAGGCAGCTCAGAAACTGAGACAGGGGCGGCACCATTCCTACGCCTCGGTGCGCTGCCGCCCAGGCAGCTCAGAAAAATACCCATGCTAGTCGTGCGTCGTTTGTGATGTGCGCTGCCGCCCAGGCAGCTCAGAAATTGAAGCCAACGCCTGGCTCACCTCGCGCCGCGTGCGCTGCCGCCCAGGCAGCTCAGAAACGCCAGCCGAGCCAAGCGCAGAGGCCCTGGAGGTGCGCTGCCGCCCAGGCAGCTCAGAAAACGACTGCGATAAAGACGATAGCGAGCTTGTCGTGCGCTGCCGCCCAGGCAGCTCAGAAAAATGCCCGCACCGGCGACCACACCAATGTTAAGTGCGCTGCCGCCCAGGCAGCTCAGAAAATCTGCATAAGATCGGTGTTCATTGCCGCTGCGTGCGCTGCCGCCCAGGCAGCTCAGAAAGTGCCGGACCTGCGGTTCTACTGTCTACGTGCGTGCGCTGCCGCCCAGGCAGCTCAGAAATCACCCTTAAGTTCGTCTAGCTGGCTGTGCATGTGCGCTGCCGCCCAGGCAGCTCAGAAAGGATGCCGCCGCGGGGAGTTGCTTAACTTGGAGTGCGCTGCCGCCCAGGCAGCTCAGAAATCAGTCGGCGGTGCCCGTGGCCACCTGGTAGCGTGCGCTGCCGCCCAGGCAGCTCAGAAATGCTCACAGGCTCAGATGACGGAATGCGCAGGGTGCGCTGCCGCCCAGGCAGCTCAGAAAATCTTCCAGCGACAGCACGCGATACTGGTATTGTGCGCTGCCGCCCAGGCAGCTCAGAAAGCGTGCGGGTGGTCAGCGATAACTCTGAAGAGGTGCGCTGCCGCCCAGGCAGCTCAGAAATATGGAAAAAGCTAATTCTTTCTGATTTAGCCGTGCGCTGCCGCCCAGGCAGCTCAGAAATAGCTGCTCAAGCGCTTCACGCGGGCGTTTTTGTGCGCTGCCGCCCAGGCAGCTCAGAAATGTTGATCTAAATACAAACCGCTACTCAGCGGGTGCGCTGCCGCCCAGGCAGCTCAGAAACTATGGTGAGGCTCCCGCGTCATTCTTCCCTTGTGCGCTGCCGCCCAGGCAGCTCAGAAACGGCGATGTTGTCCAGCGTGGTTTCCAGCCAGGTGCGCTGCCGCCCAGGCAGCTCAGAAATAAGAAAAATGGCGGAGGCATGAAACGGCAAAGTGCGCTGCCGCCCAGGCAGCTCAGAAAAACCGAGCAGCCACACAACGATGAATCTGGAAGTGCGCTGCCGCCCAGGCAGCTCAGAAACACTTACCGGATGAAAGCCACGGCATGAGCCGGTGCGCTGCCGCCCAGGCAGCTCAGAAAAAGATGGTGATGCACTTAAAGAAAGGAAAGAAGTGCGCTGCCGCCCAGGCAGCTCAGAAATTATAGGCTCATTCGTTGCAGCGCGTTTTCTCGTGCGCTGCCGCCCAGGCAGCTCAGAAATGGAGAAGGAATGATCGATTCTTAAAGAACTGGTGCGCTGCCGCCCAGGCAGCTCAGAAATGCCGACTTCCTTCCCGATGCCCACTCTCAGCGTGCGCTGCCGCCCAGGCAGCTCAGAAAGAGCGCGCCGAGCGAAACAGCGTGATTCAGAAGTGCGCTGCCGCCCAGGCAGCTCAGAAAAGATGCATGCGTTCATCCATAAGCTCGTAAAACGTGCGCTGCCGCCCAGGCAGCTCAGAAATAACCGCTTTCATGGGGGTGCGTCATGCGTAAGTGCGCTGCCGCCCAGGCAGCTCAGAAATAGTACGCCGACATCACTGTTTCGAGGTTCAAGTGCGCTGCCGCCCAGGCAGCTCAGAAAGTGACCGGCAGGTACGACGCTTTGAACGTGTAGTGCGCTGCCGCCCAGGCAGCTCAGAAAAATGCATGGCGCGGATGGAAAGCGTCCTGTCCGTGCGCTGCCGCCCAGGCAGCTCAGAAACTGATCGCCGCGATAGCTCGCCTTCCGACCATGTGCGCTGCCGCCCAGGCAGCTCAGAAAGTATCTGGTCATACACAATGTCATCGCTGACCGTGCGCTGCCGCCCAGGCAGCTCAGAAAAGGGCCGATAGGTAGCGGGCTTCATCGAATGAGTGCGCTGCCGCCCAGGCAGCTCAGAAAAGCCTGCTGGCGGAATGTGCCGAACTTGCGTTGTGCGCTGCCGCCCAGGCAGCTCAGAAAATCAACGAATGCACTGGCACTGTGAGAGTTGCGTGCGCTGCCGCCCAGGCAGCTCAGAAAAGCGGGTGCTGCTCAATAGCCTCCGCGATTTTGTGCGCTGCCGCCCAGGCAGCTCAGAAAATTACGAAGACAAGGGAGCGGCTTGCTGGGCAGTGCGCTGCCGCCCAGGCAGCTCAGAAACTGAGCACGACCCCATGCAGTACCGAGGAGGGGTGCGCTGCCGCCCAGGCAGCTCAGAAATGGACGCCATACCGGATTGGAAAACACCAGCAGTGCGCTGCCGCCCAGGCAGCTCAGAAATTCATCTTTCGCACGTCCAGAGGCACCGCTTGGTGCGCTGCCGCCCAGGCAGCTCAGAAAGCGCTCATCGAGGAGCAGCTGCACTTCGGTAAGTGCGCTGCCGCCCAGGCAGCTCAGAAAGGCTTGTGGCGTGCGATCCACACGCGGGTGATGTGCGCTGCCGCCCAGGCAGCTCAGAAATTCGCCCATACCGTTCGAGATCCGTCTCACCCGTGCGCTGCCGCCCAGGCAGCTCAGAAACGCCGGAAATACTGTCGTCGCCCACCGTGGCTGTGCGCTGCCGCCCAGGCAGCTCAGAAATGATCCATGCGTGACCGGCGAGCAAACCCTGAGTGCGCTGCCGCCCAGGCAGCTCAGAAAGCCAGTGCGGCCGGGAGATCCGCCACCGCCCAGTGCGCTGCCGCCCAGGCAGCTCAGAAAAATAAGGGTGACTCGGTTAACACCACGTGTTCGTGCGCTGCCGCCCAGGCAGTTCAGAAAAAAACCCTTTGGGAGCCTGAGCGCGCCCCTTAGTGCGCTGCCGCCCAGGCAGCTCAGAAAATCACAAGCGAACTGCCTATGGCGGTCGCGTCGTGCGCTGCCGCCCAGGCAGCTCAGAAAAGAGTGCCTATGAATCTCAAGCGCTTTTATATGTGCGCTGCCGCCCAGGCAGCTCAGAAAACGAGCAGGAAGCGCTTGCGGGACTGTGCTAGGTTAGCTGCCGCCCAGGCAGCTCAGAAGTTGCCCCAGTCCTCCAGGAACTCACGCTGCCAGTTAGCTGCCGCCCAGGCAGCTCAGAAGTGAAGGTAACGCCGCTCAGCAGCCAGACGCTAGTTAGCTGCCGCCCAGGCAGCTCAGAAACCGGCAGCGTTATTGAGTGGCGCTCCGAAACTGTGCGCTGCCGCCCAGGCAGCTCAGAAAGTATCGCCCTGCTTTGATGCGGGCACCGCTTCGTTAGCTGCCGCCCAGGCAGCTCAGAAATGGCATCGTTTGTAGCGCGCCCGCCGATCAGCGTGCGCTGCCGCCCAGGCAGCTCAGAAATGCATGCCTAGCTGCCCCAAGCCTATCGCCTGGTGCGCTGCCGCCCAGGCAGCTCAGAAAATCTTCGGCTTGAGCGGCGGGAAAATGCCCAGGTGCGCTGCCGCCCAGGCAGCTCAGAAAAGCGGCCATACTCTGGACTATTACATCTGGACGTGCGCTGCCGCCCAGGCAGCTCAGAAACGCATTTCCGACCGCTACCAGTACGTGTGGAGGTGCGCTGCCGCCTAGGCAGCTCAGAAAAGCGTGATTGAGGTGCTGGCAGTGATCGTCACGTGCGCTGCCGCCCAGGCAGCTCAGAAAACTACGGCATCACTGACGGCTGGATGGATCGCGTGCGCTGCCGCCCAGGCAGCTCAGAAAGAGATAGTCCAGCAGTACGTGAAAAAGGGCTCGTGCGCTGCCGCCCAGGCAGCTCAGAAAATGGATAAGCGACGCCTGCATGATGAATTGACGTGCGCTGCCGCCCAGGCAGCTCAGAAAAAGAAAGACCAGGCGCAAATCCTGTTTCGTGAGTGCGCTGCCGCCCAGGCAGCTCAGAAAGAAAAGTGCCGAGCTACACATAAAAGAGAACGGTGCGCTGCCGCCCAGGCAGCTATTTATCGCCACTCAATTTTAAGATCCTTTTGAGATTGTGCGCAGTCGCGAAGGTAGAGATTGATGAGGCTCTGATACGGAAGGTCTTTTTCCTCGGCCAGATTCTTGAAATATGCAACGGTATCCTCATCCAGCCGGATCGTCACCTGCTTCTTGAGCTTCTTGGCGTATGGATTCTTAACGGATTCTGAAAAATCGTAATGATCACGCATGTCTATACCTCTCATAAGCCTTTCGTTCTCGTTTGTCCGCTTTCCGTGCAGAGATGATCCGAATGGTCTCACCGTCTCTAACGCAGTGGCATACCACCAGCAAACGAGAATGGATGCTCGTTCCGAGGAGTATGAACCGATCCTCCTCATCCGAATGGTCTGGGTCCGCTATTAAACGGCCGAACTCGTCTGTAAAGGCGGTTTTGGCCTCGTGGAACGAGACGGCATGCTTCCTGTGATTAGCGGCATCCTTGCGAGGATCCCATTCAAAGGTAAGATGGCTCATCAATTACATTGTAGTTATGGTGTACGTATTATCAAGGTGTCGAAGAGGATGCTATTAACAACAGATGTTAGCTGCCGCCCAGGCAGCTCAGAAAGGCTCCTGGGCTGGGATACCGACGACGACCACGTTAGCCACCGCCCAGGCAGTCTGCTAGATAATAAACCTACTCCTCCGGACTCGGCTCTATGGCGCGTTTGTCGTCGGGTAGGCGGACGGTGTCGCCTTTGTGGAGTTTGCCGCGGCTGTCGAGGCGTTGGCCTTGGGCGTTGATGATGGCGACGACGTCCCCAATGCTGACGGCGTCGTCTTCGCGGTAGCTGCGTACGTCGATGCGTACCGAACAGCCCTGATACCGTGCCGATATGATATCGCCGGTGTGCGGCGTGGGGTCGGCATTGGGGTCGCTGGCGTAGAGTCGGGTGACGCTGGCGCTGCCTGGCTCGTCCCACTCAATGTGTCTATGCATTGAAAACTCCTTGTTCATAATGCGTTGCATGGGAATGTCATTTTTCTAGCGTAGCTTATACGCCGCTTTCGTTCAGTGTGGGCTCACCAATGTGCTGAAACATAAAGTTAAGCGCTGCGGGCAGGCTGGCCCGCCAGACTTTCCAGGTGTGGCCGCCGGGATAAAGGTCCATGTGGACTGAGGTGGGCTGAATCTTTTCCATGGCTAGGCGCAGTTGGCGCGCGTGAAACTCGGCGTCGTATACGTCACTGCGACCTGCGCTGATATACATGGGAACGTGGGGCACGTCGCTACGCTCTTCCAAGGGGCGAGGCGTCACTTTGATACGGTAATCCTCAAGGTACGCCGTGTAATTCAACTGCTGCCAAAGCTCGCGGTCGAAATCCCCCTGTTCGTCAAGAAAAGCAGGGTGCCGGTTGGCCGAGGAGTTACCAGGCGGAAAAGGCGCGTAACTGGCAGGGCTTAGCGCGGCGACGGCCGCGAAAAGGTCGGGGCGTTCCAGGGCGAAGTTAATCGCTCCAAAACCGCCGGCCGAGAGCCCGCCCACGCCGCGCATCGAGCGCTCATCGCCAACGCGGTAGCGCTCTTCCACATGAGGCATGAGGTCGTTGAAAAAGGCGCTGCGGGCCGCGCCGTTATGGCCGTCGACCCACCAGCTACGGCTGCCGGGCATGATGAAGACGCTGGGCGGAATGTGCCCGGCGCGAATCAGCCGGTCAGCGGTCTGCTGCAAATTACCCTTGGACAGCCAGTCGCGTTCGTTACCGAACGAGCCGTGTAATAGGTAAACCACGGGGTATACCGTATCGCTGTTTTCAGCATAGCCATCAGGCAGGTAAACCGTGAAGGGGTAGGGAGCGCCCAGCGTCGGCGAATCGAAATGGTGCCGCTCCACGCTGCTGGCGAGGGCGGTTGACGTGGCCGCCAACAGGCCCGCGAATAAACCAAACAGGCTGATGAATCCGAGCCGCCATAGGGGGCGTTTTCTCATGAGCACCTCATCTGTTGGGAATTATCGTGTTCTGCTGGGGTCGGACAGCACACGGAGTGGGATGTTCAAAGCGCTTATGCGTTAGCGTAGCGCAACACAACGTGGCGGGAGGGTTCATGCAGAAAGTGGAAGAAATCTTTTGGTTAAGAGCGTACGGCTGTATAGCCGTTTTTTTATTCCATTTGATGGACCAGGTTAACAACTACGTCGACAATCTCGTCACCGATTTCATGCGTATTCCCATGGTATTAGGGACGCCGATTTTCCTGTTTATTTCCGTGTTTGTATTTGCCGTTCGCTACGATAAAGCGGTACCTGAAGGGTTTATACGCCAGCGGGTTAAATACGTCATGCTGCCGTATCTCGTTTATGGGTTTATCTATTCGACGGCGGAGTGGGTAACAAGGTGGGCAGAGGGCGACCCGGTCAGTTTCTGGGCCAATGCCGTCGAGTATTTTATTTATGCGGGCTGGCACGGTTACTTCCTGATCATTGCGATGCAGTTTTATGTCGGCTATTGGCTGTTTACCCGTTTGCGCCTCTGGCGGGTCAATCCGGTGCCGTGGTTCTGGCTATCCTGTCTGATCAGCATGGCTTACTGGGGAACGGCGTATTGGCATGGCGTCGATCCCCCGGGGTATCTGCTCTGGGTGGCACCACTGGGCTGGCTGTATCTGTTTTTCCTGGCCTTGGTGCTCGTGCGTTACTACCCATTGGCGCCTAATGGCGACAAAGCTCAGCGACCGATGTGGATGAAGTACCTGGCTCATCCGGCCTGCCTAGGTTCGTTTGTGCTTGGGCTTTGCGTGGCAACACTCGCCCACCTGCCGGACTTCACCTCTAAAGAGGTCTGGGTCATTCCGTTCTTTGTGTTGTTTACCCTCTGCGCAACGCGTCAGCTCAAGGGCTATACCGCACCGAATTGGGTCCGCCAAATCAATGTCTATTCGTTTGGTATCTATCTGGCACATCCGATGTTTTTCATCGCCACCGATCTGATCATTTCGCCTTTATCGCTGCCCATCGGGGTTTATGCCGTGATTCTTGCGGTGGTGAGCATGACTGGTTGCGTCGTGCTAAGCAAAGTGGTCAATACGTCCCGAATCGGGTCGATGATGTTTGGCAAGCAGCTGAATGTGGCAATGCGCTAGGCGACCCCTGGCGAGGCGGTGGCGGTGGCGTTGGTCAGCGAGTGTATGCGTGTCGGGCAGGCGTGAAGTCGCTGCAGAAAGTCGTGTAGAGCGCTGCGGTCGAGGTCGGGGTCGAAGCCTCCCAGGCGTTCCAGCCAGGTGCGGCGCACGGCAATGTAGGGTGGCGACTGTAGCGTGGTAGCTAAAAAGCGTTGCAACAGGCGCGCGGGAAAGGTGGGCTCGCTGGACCCAAGCACCACGGCATCCACGGCGTAGCTATCCAGCATGGGAAACATCGCCACCCAAAGGGTGACCGGCAGGGCCGAAGCGTGCAGGGCAAACACCAGCCATTCGGCCTGGCTGGCACCAGCCGCATGGTTAAGCCGAGCGCCTAGTGCGGTGTCTGGCAAGGTCGTGCAGTGAGCAGTGTAACGCTGTTCCATCGGCGTTAACCGGGGGTCACGGTGCAAGCTGGTCACCTGCAGTGTGCAAGCGGGATGATCGGCGGCTGCTAGGTAAATGTTGCGCAAATGGCGGGGCAGTTGGGCACCCGTTACGCTGGTGTCGATAATAAAGCAGACCGACTTCATGGGGTGCCCTCCGGCCTATGTACTCAGATTTTTCCAATTGTAACTTATTGTGTGTGAAAGTTAATATAGTATCTATCGCTTGGCGCGCAAGCAAATTATGCGGATGTATTAGGCTTTAAAGTTAAGTGCACCTTTATTGTGCAATAAAGTTTGGCATTGCTGCTTTTTGGTGCGAAATTTGATGGCATTGGGTCTCGAATGGGTAAACACGCTTGATATGCAACATGAAGTGGCGCCAGAATGATTTTTAAAGTGTTTTAAAAACAACTATTTGCTATTTCTTCATACCATCTTGGTGCAAGAGTGGCACGCAAACTGCATTGTTTAAGCCAGCGGCTAGTAGGTCATAGGCAAATCGCCTTGCGGCGTGCTACAACATTAGCCGGTTTCTATCGCTAGACGTTCTGTTGATTGCAACGGACAAACGTTGAGTGAATAAGCAAGGCAGGCGTGCCAAGATGCACGTGACATGTCGAACAACATTTATTGGTAGCTTACTGTCATTAGCTTTAAGCCACGCTCATACCGGAGGACACTATGTCAGCCAAGACTCTCGCGCTAATTGAAGAGCATGATGTTAAGTGGGTAGATCTGCGTTTCACCGACACCCGCGGTAAAGAGCAGCACGTGACCGTGCCTGCACGCGATGTCGATGAAGAATTTTTTGAAAACGGTCAGATGTTTGATGGTTCGTCCATCAACGGCTGGAAGGGCATCAACGAATCCGATATGATTCTGCGTCCCGAAGATGGCACTGCCTATCTCGATCCCTTCACCGAAGACGCCACACTGGTACTGCGCTGCGACATTATCGAGCCGGCCACCATGCAGGGCTATGACCGTGACCCACGCTCCATTGCCAAGCGCGCCGAGGCGTACCTGCAGTCAACCGGTCTTGGCGACACTGCTTTCTTCGGTCCTGAGCCTGAGTTCTTCATTTTTGACGAAGTCCACTGGAAATCCGACATCCAAGGTTCCATGTACAAGATCACCTCTGAAGAAGGTGCATGGTCGACGGACAGCCAGATAGAAGGCGGCAACCTGGGCCACCGCCCGCGTGTTAAAGGCGGTTACTTTCCGGTTCCCCCGGTCGACAGCTTCCACGATATCCGTGGTGCCATGTGTAACACCCTGGAAGCGATCGGCCAGTCGGTAGAGGTTCACCACCACGAAGTTTCCAACGCTGGTCAGAACGAAATCGGCGTGAAGTTCAACACGCTGGTGAAGAAGGCCGACGAAGTTCAGGAAATGAAGTACGTGATCCACAACGTGGCGCATGCCTACGGCAAAACGGCGACCTTCATGCCGAAGCCGCTGGTGGGTGATAACGGCTCGGGCATGCACGTTCACCAGTCGTTCTGGAAGGACGGTGCCAACCAGTTCGCGGGCGATGAGTATGCGGGTCTCTCCGAAATGGCGCTGTACTACATTGGCGGGATCATCAAGCACGCCCGTGCACTGAACGCCTTCACCAACGCCTCGACCAACTCTTACAAGCGTCTGGTACCTGGCTTTGAAGCGCCGGTCATGCTGGCTTACAGCGCGCGTAACCGTTCGGCGTCCATTCGTATTCCGTATACGGCCAGCCCGAAAGGCAAGCGTGTTGAAACCCGCTTCCCTGATCCGACGGCCAACCCGTACCTGGCATTCGCCGCCATGCTGATGGCCGGTATCGACGGTATCAAGAACAAGATCCATCCTGGCGATGCCATGGACAAGAACTTGTACGACCTGCCACCGGAAGAAGGCAAGTCGGTACCCACCGTGGCAAGCAGCCTGGATCAGGCACTGGAAGCGCTGGACACAGACCGTGCCTTCCTAACCGAAGGTGGCGTGTTCACCGACGAAATGATCGATGCCTACATCGAACTCAAGATGGAAGACGTGGAGCGTATCCGCATGACCACGCACCCGGTCGAGTTTGATATGTACTACAGCTGCTAATCTCACCTATGTGGTGCAGATAAGCCTAAACCCCGCCACGGCGGGGTTTTTTAGTTATGGGGGACGCATGGTGCGCAAAGCGTTAATGGGGCAGGCAAAGGGCTGGGGCATAGGCCTTGGCCTGGTGTTGGCCGTATGGGTGGATATCACGGCGGCGTCGTCGACCGTCTATCGGGTGGTCGATGAGCGCGGTAATGTCACCTTTTCCGACTCGCCGAGCGATGGCGGTGAAGCGCTTGAGCTGGCGCCGCTGCCGGGATTGCCCAGCCAGTACGCGGAGGTGCCCGATGAGCCGCCAGCGAGCGCATCACCCGGCCAACCCTTCATGCCTTACGACCGCTTCCAGATTCGCTCGCCAGGCGCTGGCGCTGAGGTAGGCGCCGACACGCCGGTAATGCTAAGCATTGTTCCTCGGTTACGCGATGACCATCGGGTACAGCTAAGGGTTAATGGCGAGATTAGCCAGTCGGCGCTGCACAGCGATGTGTTTTGGCTGGCAAACTTGCCCGCCGGTCGGCATCGGCTTCAGGCTGAGCTATTGGATAGCCAGGGGCGGCGGCAGCACCGCACAACTGCGGTGACGATTGTGGTGGCAGAATAGCGTTAATGCGCCATTATGGTGCATCTAGTCGCTGGAAGAGGTGGTAGCCTGCGCTAAAACGGCTCGCCATGCACCGCTAAACGGCGCAAGTGCCGTGCAAATCAGCGCGCTGCCGCATTTGGCGCGCTTTTTGCAGTTCTCTCTACATCTTTCCAGCGGAAGGCTGACCCAAGATAATGGATGAGGCGACTTTGCAAGACACCACCATGCACCAGCGTTTACTTGAACACCTCACCACGGCGGTGCTGCTGCTGGACGGCCGCCTCAATGTGCGCTGGATGAATCCTGCCGCAGAGGCGCTGTTTGCCGTGAGCCTGAGCCGTGTGCAGGGGATGAGCCTTGACGGGATGCTGGGCGGTGATGAAAGCATCGACGAGGTGCTGGCCAAAGCCCGCGATGCCTTTCATCCCTTTACCCAGCGCGAAGCGCGTATTACGCCGCTGAATAGCGACCAGCTCACCGTCGACTACACGGTGACACCCCTGTCTGAAACGGAACTGTTGCTGGAGGTAGAGCCCCGCGACCGGCTCATGCAGATTTCCCGCGAGGAAGCGCTCACCACCCGCCAGGAAACCATCAAGGTGCTGGCCCGTGGCCTAGCCCACGAAGTCAAAAACCCGCTAGGCGGTATTCGTGGCGCGGCGCAGTTGCTCGAGCGCGACCTGGATAACCCGGCGCTGCGTGAATTTACCCATATCATCGTCGAGGAGGTCGACCGGCTGCGCGACATGGTGGATTCCATGCTGGGGCCCAATTACATCGTCAAGCACGAGCCGGTCAACATTCACAAGGTGCTCGAACGCGTGCGTTCATTGCTGATTGCCGAGCATTCGTGGGTTGATATTCAGCGCGATTACGATCCCAGTCTGCCGGACATGTTCGGCGATGAAGCGCAGATGATCCAGGCGGTGCTGAATGTGGCGCGCAATGCGGTTCAGGCCATGGGCGATGCTGAGACGCCGACGCCGACACTGGTGCTGCGCACCCGTGCGCGCCGCCAGTTTACGCTGGGCGCCGAGCGGCACCGCCTGGTCAGCGAATTGGGCATTATCGACAACGGCCCGGGCATTCCCGGTTCTCTGCAAGAAACCCTGTTTTATCCGATGGTCTCGGGCCGTGCCGAAGGTAGCGGGCTGGGCCTGTCGATTGCCCAATCAATTTTGCACCAACATCAAGGACTGATCGAATGCGACTCACGCCCAGGGCGCACCGAATTTCGTTTATTGATTCCCTTGGTTATTAATTCCACCGGAGAAGCGTCATGACTGAGCCTGCCCGTAATGATGTTGCGCGGGTCGTTATAATTGACGATGACCGTGCGATTCGCTGGGTACTTGAACGCGCGCTGGCGCAACCCGATCTCGATGTTGAATGTATCGAGCGTGCTGATACGGCCCTTGAGCGATTGATCGAAAGCCCGCCGGATGTCCTGGTGACCGATATTCGCATGCCGGGGATCGATGGGCTGGACCTGATGGCCCGGGTACGCGAGGCTCACCCCGATTTGCCGGTCATCGTGATGACCGCGCACTCGGATCTGGACAGCGCCGTGGCGTCTTATCAGGGCGGGGCCTTCGAGTATCTCCCCAAGCCGTTTGACGTTGATGAGGCGCTGGCGCTGGTGCGTCGCGCCATTGCCCATGCTCGCGAACGCCAGCGCCCGGTCACGGTGCCGGAGGGGCTCAATGCAGAAATTATTGGTGAAGCCCCTGCCATGCAGGAGGTGTTTCGGGCGATCGGGCGGCTGTCGCACTCGCATATTACCGTGCTGATCAACGGCGAATCGGGCACCGGTAAAGAACGTGTTGCGGAGGCGCTACACCAGCACAGCCCGCGTCAGGGCAAACCGTTTATTGCGCTGAACATGGCGGCGATTCCCCGGGATTTGATCGAATCCGAGCTGTTTGGCCACGAGAAAGGGGCCTTTACCGGCGCCACCTCGCAGCGTCAGGGGCGCTTTGAGCAGGCCAATGGCGGTACGCTGTTTCTGGATGAAATTGGCGATATGCCGGCTGAAACCCAGACGCGTTTGCTGCGCGTACTGGCCGACGGTGAGTTTTACCGCGTGGGGGGGCATACGCCGACAAAAGTCGACGTGCGGATTATCGCGGCCACTCACCAAAATCTTGAATCACTGGTCGACGATGGGCGCTTCCGGGAAGACTTGTTTCACCGCCTGAACGTCATTCGCATCCACTTGCCGAAGCTGGCCGAGCGTCGTGAGGATATCCCGCGGCTAACGAGTCATTTTCTGGCCGAGGCGGCCAAAGAGCTGTCCACGGATGTGAAGGTGTTGACCCCTGAAGCAGAAGCACATCTAACCCGCCTGCCCTGGCCGGGTAATGTTCGCCAGTTGGAAAACATCTGCCGCTGGCTGACGGTGATGGCCTCGGGGCGTGAAGTGCTGGTGGAAGATTTGCCGACGGAACTGCGCTCACCCAGCGCCTCGGAGTCCAGTGCACATGGCGATTGGCGCAGCGCTTTTCGCGACTGGGCGGATCACGCCCTGGCGGAAGGCCATACCCATTTGCTGGAAGAGGCCGTACCGGATTTCGAACGCATCTTGATAGAAACCGCGCTCAAGCACACCGGCGGGCGTAAAGGCGAGGCCGCTGAGCTGCTGGGCTGGGGACGCAATACGCTGACTCGCAAGCTGAAAACGCTGTTACCTGCGCTGGCGGACGAGTAGCGTAAAGCAAGGGCTAACGCTACTTGCCTTCTTTCTTAAGGCGCTCGATTTCAGCGAGGAGCGCATCGGCTTCTTCCGTCAAGGTGGCGTTTGCGCGCATATCGCCATTACGCGATGCCTCCATGGCAGCCTGCAGCTTGCGTTCGTAGTCTTGCTGTAGCTTCTTTTTCGGGTCGCGCTTGAAAGGGCCAAACATGGACGCTCTCCTTTTATATGTACATTGTTTGTACACCTTTGGGGAGCGTTTGTCTAATGCGGCGACAGCTTTTAGTCACGCGAACAGGCAATCGAACTGGCGTGCAAAACGGCGCTGCAACGCGTCAGGAAAGCGTCGAAGTCGCTGAGCAGGGTATCAAGGCTTTCGTGGAGGCGATGATCGTCATCTACCATGCGCAACGACAGCCGCTGACGTTCTGCCCAGTCAATGACCGGACGGGGTGGAATCACATCATCCTGCCAGCCGTGAATCACGTGAGTGCAGCTGGCCTGGAGCGAGGGGGCGGTTTCCGGATAATGCGGCAGGCCGATGGCCGGGGCCAATAAAAAGCAGCCCAGGACGGGCTGCTGTGAACTGACCGCTGCGCTTAGCCAGCCGCCCAGGCTTGAACCGGCAAAAACACAGCGCTCGGGGTCATCGCCCCGATCTGTCAGCGTCGCCAGCAGGTGCTGAAGACGCTGCTGGGGCTCGGGTTGTTCTCGATAATCCATCACGACGGCTTCACAGTCGTCGAGCTTTTCGGCAATGCCTTTCAGGGCCTGCATTTTTAGCGCGCCGGGGCCGCTTTCCAAACCGTGTGATAGGTAGACCGTTAGCATAAAGTGATTAGCTCGCTGATCGCTGGATGGCTTCTCCACCTCGCTCGATGTCTTCGCCTGCACCGCGCATGGTATTGCAGCCGCTGACCAGCAGTAAGGTGGTAATGCAGATAATGCCAATGGCAGTCGCGCGTTTCATGGGAGTCTCCTTCCAGGCAAGTCCCCGTCATTGGGGTATTAGCTAGATTAGCAAATGTTGGCGGTTTGGCGACACACCAATGGTTTAAGGCGTGGCTTGTATCGCCATGACTTTATGTCGCATGTGTCATAACGCTACATATTTTATGCGCCACTGGGGCGATGAATGCACTATCGTGTATTAATTCAAGTGACTGTTTTAAATAAGTATTTGTTTCTTTAAGCCCACTTGGCCTGATGTCTGCTTCGTTAGGGTTGTATGCGAAATGTCATGGATGCTTTTTTATTCGCATTGATTAACGTCACCGTCATACAGGTCAAATCGGTTGGTCAGAAATGTTGTTACGCAGGAAAGTTGTTATGTAGGAAGTTTGCTCTCGTGTTGGAAGGTTGGAAGGTAATGGGCTGGAAGGTAAGTAGTAGAAAAGGAAGCAGTAGAGAGATAAGCAGTAGAAAGGCAAGTCGTAGAGGTAGGAAGTAGAACGTTAGTAGAAAGGTAAAGCGGGTCAGGGGAGTGTCACGGTACTGAAAGGAAGGCAGGAAGCCGAGTGATAATGAATGGAACATTCAAAGGAATGGGCACTCCCCGCTTTAGCGTAAGGACACGCTAAACATCACTGCCATGGAATGGCGACGATGCGAAATTACCACCTTGTTTCGGCGAGGTGGTTTTTTTGCGTCTGGTCGATGACCCATCGCTAACCGATTAGCCCATCAGGTAAAGGCTGAGCAGGGCAAAACCATAGCCCATGGCAGCGCCGGCGATCACATCGCTTGTGTAGTGCAGGCCCAGGCCAACCCGGGATATCGCAATCAGCACCGCCAGGGGGATGATCACCGGCAGTAACCAGGGGGTGTGGGCGGCGACCAGCACGCTGAACATCACGGCGTGCATGGTATGTCCGCTGGGAAAGCTATAGCGATCCCGGGCTGGTGCGTTGCATTGAATACCGCTGCGATAGGTAATATACGGCCGCTCACGGCACAGACGGGTTTTCACCAGCCGGTAAATGGCGACGGCGAGGCTGGCGATCAGGGTGTACTGCACTACCCGCCAGGCGCCGTCAGGCTGAAGCCAGGGTTGCGCCAGGATCAGCAGCACCCAGACCGGCCAATCTCCCAACCGGCTGGCGGCCTGGAGGGTCAGTCGCCAGGGGCGGTAGAGCGATAGGCGCGACACGCGCTGGCAAAACTGCCATTCCAGCAAATCAAGACGATCGAATACGACGAGGGGACGGGGTCGCATGATAAGCCTCCTGGGCCTCTAGAAGATAATCAAGAAACTGCCGGGCAATGCCCGCCCAGCTTTGCTCAAGGGCTTTCAGCCGGGCGAGCCGACTGTATTTGGCATAGTCCGCCGGGTGTTGGCACAGGGTCACCGCCGCCTGACAAAAGGCCGCAGCGTCGTTGATGGGCACGGTAATGCCGTTATAGCCGCTGTGAATCAGCTCGGCGCTGGCGGCGTGCCGATAGGCCACCACGGCGAGCCCGCTGGCCATGGCTTCACTGACCACGTTGCCCCAGGTTTCGGAAAGCGAGGGGAAGATGAACAGGTCGGCGCTTGCGTAATGTCGGGCAAGCGCGTCGGGGTCAATAAATCCGGTAAAATGGACATCCGGGAGCGCGCTTTCAAGTTGGGCCTTTGCGGGGCCATCGCCAACGATAACGTGGGCCATATCAGGGCGGACGTTACGCATCGCGTGATAGGTTTCCTGCAGCAACGCGAGGTTTTTCTCTGCGGCGAGCCGCCCGACGTAAAGCGCCACCGGTTGATGGTCGTTAACGCCCCAGGCACGGCGTAATTCAGGGTCGCGGTGTGCAGGCGAAAAACGCTCACCATCGATGCCGCGTGACATCACCGCAACGTCGTGGATGCCTTGCTGGCGAAGTTGACCGGCCTGCAGTTGGGTAGGCACCAGGGTTAACCCGCAACCGTTGTGGAAATAGCGCAAATAGCGGCGAGTTGCCGAGGCGAGCCAGGGAACGCCGTAATCGCCGCAGTAGTGGTCGAAATTGGTGTGCCAGCCCGCCACCAGCGGAATGCCCATTTGCCGTGCTGCCAAGCGTGCCGACCAGCCCAGCGGGCCTTGGGTGGCCAGGTAAATCACATCAGGGCGCTGCGCTTTCCAGAACTTGCGCAAGGTCGCGGGTCGGCAAAAGCCCACCTGAACATCGCGGTAGCCAGGGATTGCAAAGCGAGGCACTTGTAGCTCAGCCAGTGCCTGAGATGCTTTGGCGGCAAGCGGCGGCTTTGGCCGAATCACATCAATGCGGACCTGATAGCGGTCAAGCTCGCGGCTGAGCCGGCTCAGGGTGTGCGCGACACCATTGATTTCGGGTGCCCATGTTTCACTGACGATGCAAAGCCGCATGTGCTATCCGCCCTCTTGTCTATTGATACACAGTGTGGGCGGCGGGCATGACATGCCTAAGACAGGCAGGTGAATAAGCGATGACAGTCAGGTGCCTGTCAGTGTGCAAAAGACGCCAGCATAAGGGGGCGGCAAGGATGTACGATGTAGCCGTGGTTCATGTTCCATCAATGGGGAGTTACCGATGCAATCAACGGTGTTAATCACGGGGGCCAACCGGGGTGTCGGGCTGGCGCTGGCAGAGCACTATTTTGATGAAGGCTATCGCGTTATCGGTGTTTGCCGCCAGTCATCCGAAGCGCTGGACCGCGTGACGGATCAGGTGATCGAGTCGATTGATGTCACTCAGCCTGATGATGTTGCCAGCCTTGCCGAGGCCCTGAAGGGCCAGACGCTGGACTTGTTGATCAACAATGCCGGATTGCTGCGCGATGAATCCCTGGGCAGCCTTGATTTCGACAGTATCCGCGAGCAGATGGAAATCAATGCCTATGCGCCGCTACGGGTGGCGGAAGCACTGCTGCCCAATCTCGGCAAAGGCAGTAAGATCGCCAATATCACCAGCCGCATGGGGTCCATCGCGGATAACGACTCGGGCGGCCGCTATGGGTACCGTGCGTCGAAGGCGGCGCTCAATGCCTTTGGTAAATCGCTGGCGATGGATTTAAAGCCGCACGGCATTGCGGTGGCCCAACTGCATCCCGGCTATGTGCAAACGCGCATGGTCAATTTTGGCGGATTTATCAGCCCGCAGGATGCCGCGCTTGGCATTGCCGAGCGGATTGAGGCACTGAACCTCGACAACAGCGGTGGATTTTGGCACAGCAACGGCGAGTCACTCCCCTGGTGACGGCGTGCGGAGCGGGCGTGAGTCCTTGCGCTCACGCCTGCGCTGTTTTGCCAGCGCATTGCCGTTCGCCAGCTCCACCAAGTAGATAATTTCTTCTTCGCTAAGCGGTTTACGCCTTTGTTTAGCCATTATGGTCACCGTTTAGTCAGGCCTTTAATGGCACGCTAACGGTCAACCATGACAGTGATATGAACGCCGCTACGCTCCGCTATGATGGCTTTTCAACAAGCAGTCCTGATCACAGCCAACTCAAACCTCCGTCCGCTGCCCCGTGATGCTATTGAAAGGATGTAGCGCGTCGCGGGTCACGTAGAAACGCAGGGTCTCGCCTTCGGCGACCGGCGGTTGGCCCGAGACGCGGATGACCGTGGGCTGGTCGCTGTCGGCGAGGTTCACATACAGGTGGCTTTCGGCCCCGGCGGCTTCAAACAGTGCAAGCGTTGAGTCGACGGTTAAGTGAGGCGCTGTGGGCGGCGCTAAGTGCATATCATCCGGGCGAATGCCGACGGTATCGGTGCCATCTGGCAGGTTATTCAGCAGGCCATTGGCACCTTGAGCCTTCAGGTAGTCCACCGGCAGCATATTCATGGCGGGAGAGCCGATAAACCCGGCCACAAACATGGTCGCGGGGCGGGCGTAGATCTCCATGGGCGTGCCCACCTGCTCGATCTGCCCGGCGTTTAGCACTACCAAGCGGTCACCCAGGGTCATGGCTTCCAACTGGTCGTGGGTCACATACAGGCTGGTGGTTTTCAAACGTCGCTGGAGCTGCTTGATCTCGACACGCATCTGCACGCGCAGTTTGGCGTCCAGGTTGGAAAGCGGCTCGTCGAACAGAAACGCTGCCGGGTCGCGAACCAGGGCGCGGCCCATGGCCACCCGCTGGCGCTGGCCGCCGGAAAGCTTGCGCGGTTTGCGTTCGAGAAACTCCTCAATCTCGAGCATCTTGGCGGCGACTTGAACGCGCTTATCAATCTCGTCTTTTTTGAAACCGCGGTTTTTCAGGCCATAAGCGAGGTTGTTGTACACCGTCATATGCGGATAGAGCGCGTAGTTCTGGAACACCATGGCGATATCACGCTCGGCGGGTTCGAGCTTGTTCACTATTCTCTCGCCGATTTTGAGCGTGCCGTCGGTGATGGTTTCAAGCCCGGCCACCATGCGCAGCAGGGTAGATTTGCCGCAGCCGGAAGGCCCCACCAGTACGACAAATTCGCCATCTTCGATTTGCAGGTCAACGCCTTTGACTGCCTGAACATCGCCGGTATAGGTCTTCGTTATTCCCTCCAGGGTAATGCTGGCCATGTTATTTCTCCGTCTCGGTCAGGCCTTTCACAAACAGGCGTTGCATAAACAAAATCACTAATACCGGCGGCAGCGCGGCCATGACCACCGCCGCCATCACCAGGTGCCACTGGGGGTTCTCTTCCGAGGTCATGCGCTGAATACCCATCACGATGGTGGTGTAGTCGGGGTCGGTGGTAATAAGCAGCGGCCAGAGGTATTGGTTCCAGCCGTAGATAAACATGATCACGAACAGCGCGGCGATATTGGTCACCGAAAGCGGCATCAGGATGTCTTTAAAGAACTTCATGGGCCCCGCGCCGTCCACCCGCGCGGCTTCGAGCATCTCTTCGGGAATGGTCATGAAGAACTGGCGGAACAGAAACGTCGCGGTGGCCGAGGCAATCAACGGGATCGACAGTCCAGCAAAGCTGTTGAGCATATTGAGGTTAGCGACCACCTGAAAAGTGGGAATAATGCGTACTTCCACCGGCAGCATCAGAGTGACGAAGATCAGCCAGAAAAAGAACATCCGGAAGCGAAAGCGGAAGTAGACGATGGCAAAGGCGGATAGCAGCGAAATAAACAGCTTGCCCACGGTGATCGCCATGGCCATCACAAAGCTGTTCCACAGCATCAGCGCGGCGGGGGGAGAGTTGGCCGACGACACGCCGGATTGCCACATTTGGGTATAGTTTTCGATCCCATAGCTGCCGGGCAGCAACGGCAGGGTGTCGCGCAGTAACGCGTCGGGTGCCTGGGTCGACGCCACAATGGCGATATACACGGGGAAAACCACCAGCGCCACGCCGATGATCAACACAGTATGGGCAAAGCAATTGGCCCAGGGTCGGTTTTCAACCATCTTGTACTATCTCCAGAAAGGACGGTCACTCAAGGCCGGGCAACGAGGACGTAGAAACGTGCTTATCAATAGTTAACGCGCCGCTCTATAAAGCGGAACTGGATCACGGTCAGCGCGACCACGATGACCATCAGAATCACCGACTGAGCGGCGGAAGAACCCAGGTTCAGCCCTATGAAGCCATCCGCATACACCTTATAAACCAAGATGTTGGTAGCCTGTGCCGGCCCGCCTTCGGTGGTGGCGTGGATAATCCCAAAGGTGTCGAACATGGCGTAGACCACGTTAACGACCATCAAGAAAAAGGTGGTGGGCGTGAGCAGGGGGAAAATAATCGTCCAGAAGCGCTTGATGGGGCTGGCGCCATCAATGGAGGCCGCTTCAATCAGTGATTGTGGTATGGACTGCATGCCTGCCAGGAAAAACAGAAAGTTGTAGGAGATCTGCTTCCAGGCGGCGGCTAAAATCACCAGCAGCATGGCATCGCTGCCTGAATTGCGGTGGTTCCAGCTGTAGCCCACCATTTCCAGCATATAGGGCACAATGCCAATGGAAGGGTTGAAGATAAACCACCACAAGACGCCGGCAAGCGCGGGTGCAATGGCGTAGGGCCATACCAGCAGAGTGGTGTAGGTGCTGCGTGAGCGAATCATGCGGTTGACGGTACTGGCCAAGAGCAGGGCCACCGACATCGACAATAGCGTGGTTCCCACGGCAAACACGACAGTCACCGACAGCGAGTTCACATAGCTGCCGTCGCGAAAAAGGCGGGCAAAATTTTCGAGCCCCACAAACGTCGAGCGTAGCCCAAAGGCATCTTCGCGCAACAGCGATTGATACAGCGCCTGACCGGCTGGCCAGATAAAAAAGATCAGGGTGATGATCACCTGAGGCGCCAGCAGCGCGAAAGGCAGCCAGCGCCCTGGAAAGGTCATGCGTTTGGTTTGCATGGGCAACTCACATATAAGCGACAGCGCCGCCTACCCCAAAGGGCAGGCGGCGAAGTGAGTAGTTAGTTACTGATTAGCGGATTGGAAATCGCGCAGCAGGTCATTGCCCCGCTCCACCGCATCGTCCGTCGCTTCCTGGCCTGATTTTTCACCGGTCATCACGGCTTCCATTTCTTCGGAGATGATGTCGCGGATCTGCACGAAGTTACCAAAGCGTAGGCCTTTCGAGTTCTCGGTTGGCTCGTTAAGGGTCATCTGCTCAAGCGAGATATCCGCACCCGGGTTCTCTTCGTAATAACCCTGCTCTTCGCTCAGGTCCCACGCGGCTTGGGTGATCGGCAGGTAACCGGTTTGCTGGTGCCAGTCGGCCTGAACCTCTGGCTGGGAGAGATACTCAAAGAATGCCGCAACGGCTGCGTACTCTTCTTCGCTATGGCCTTGCAGCGCCCACAGCGTAGCGCCACCGATAATCGAGTTCTGCGGTGCGCCTTCTACGTCGTCGTAGTAGGGCTGCATGCCAAAGCCGACGTCAAATTCTGAATTGGCGGCGACGTCCGCACGTGAAGCAGAAGAGCCAAAGAAAATCGCGCAGTCCTGGGAATAGAACATCGGTTCAGAGTCAGGGCCGGTGCCGGGGCCAGCCCAGCGGAAGATGTCTTGTTCCTGCCAGTCGTGGAGGTTATCCCAGTGGCGAGCAACCAGCTCGTTGTTGAAATTGAGCTCGGTTTCCATCCCGCCAAAGCCATTTTCCAGCGTGCCTAACGGCGAATTATGCATGGCGGAGAAGTTTTCCAGCATTACCCAGCTTGGCCAGGAGGTGGTAAAACCGCAGCTGGCTGCGCCGGAATCAACCAGTTGGCGAGAGAAACCCACCACTTCTTCCCATGTCTCGGGGGGCTGCTCGGGATCCAGGCCGGCTTCCTCGAACATGTCGCGGTTGTAGTACATGATCGGGGTGGAGGAGTTGAACGGGAACGACAGCATGTCGCCGTTGGTGTCGGTGTAGTAACCGACGACGGCGGGCAGAAAGTCATTGTTATCAAAAGCACGGCCGTGAGCTTCCATCAGCTCATGCACGGGATAAATGGCGCCTTCGGCGTTCATCATGGTGCCGGTGCCGACTTCAAAGACCTGCAGGATGTGCGGCTGCTCATTGGCACGGAAGGCAGCGATCGCACCGGTCATGGTTTCGGTATAGGTACCGCGGTAGCTGGGCGTGACCCGATAGTCATCCTGCGATTCGTTAAAATCTGCGGTGATGCCTTCGAGGATGTTACCCAACTCACCGCCCATGGCATGCCACCAGTCTACTTCGGTAGTGGCGTGAGCAGAGAAACTGAGGCTGGCAGTCGCTACCCCAACGGCAAGCGCGTGCAGTGTAAAACGAGACATAAAAGCTCCTTGTGGGCCTGAAATGAATCAGGCAGTACCATGCGTTTGTTAAGGTTGTTGGATGCATAGACTGTAAAAAGTGTAGATGACGTTTAGGTGAACGCCAGATGAACTACCCATGACAACTTGCCGATGTAGGCGTCCCGGGGGCGGGGTGATAGGCTGGCAAGCAAGATAGCCAATGACAGGAAGGGCATGATGAGCGACGCGGAGCGACTGTTAGCAAGGCTGGTGGCGTTTGATACCACCTCGAGCGAATCCAACCTGGCGCTGGTCCGCTATGTGGAAGACTACTTGGCTTCCCATGGTGTGGAAGCCGAGCGGGTAATGAGCCCGTGTGGCAATAAAGCCAATTTGATTGCCCGTATCGGCCCCGATGCGCCGGGCGGTGTCATGCTATCTGGGCATACGGATGTGGTGCCGGTGGCGTGTCAGCCCTGGTCGAGCGACCCTTTCACTCTGCGCGATGGTGGCGATGGTCGGTTATACGGGCGCGGCACCTGCGACATGAAAGGCTTTCTTGCCTGCGCCCTGGCCAAAGTGCCCGAGTGGGTGAACGCGCCACTCAAGCAACCTGTTTATCTGGGGTTTTCCTACGATGAAGAAATCGGCTGTGTGGGCGCGCCGGATCTGATTCGGCGTTTCTACGAGCATTACTCGACCACCGCGCATGTAATTGTCGGAGAGCCGACCAGCATGCAGCCTGTCGTGGCACAAAAGGGCGCGACGAACCTACGCACCACCGTCACCGGGCGCGAAGCCCACAGCAGCCAGGTCAACCAGGGCACCTCGGCGATTCACGTCGCGGCAAGACTGGTGACCTTTATCGAGGACACCATGGCGGCGTTGGTAGAAGAGGGCCGTGTCGATGAGGCCTTCAACGTGCCCCATACCAGCCTGCACGTCGGCAAAATCAAAGGCGGCACGGCGATCAATATCATGGCGCGGGAGTGCCAGTTTGAGTGGGAGATTCGCCACCTGCCGACGGATACGTTTGACGAGATATATGCCCGCTATGAAGCGTTTTGTGCCCAGCTAAGCGCTGAGCTGCAGGCCAGAGGCAAGCAGGTCGAGATCACGACCGAGGCGTTGAACGTGACAGTGCCGGGGCTGGCGGATCGTGATAATGACCGAGTCCTACGCCTGGCGAAAGATCATTTGCCAGCAGGATGCTGCGACCACGCGGTGGCCTATGCGACAGAGGCCGGGCAGTTTCAGGGGCAGGGCTTACAGACGATCATCTTGGGGCCAGGCAGCATTGCCCAGGCGCATCAGCCGGATGAATATGTCGAGCGCAGTCAGTTGGAAGCGTGCACGGTGTTCTTGGACAACATGACAGAGGCGTTGCAGCAAGCGACGGAACGTCGGGAGTAAAATCGGCGGGTGTCCCACCCGGTGTCGGGTGGGACAGTTATTACCGTATCAATGCTGAGTATCTTCTACATAAAGCTCAGCTTTGGCATGGCGCATCACATCTTCACAGGCCTGCTGTTGTGCTAATTGAGACAGCAAGCGCTGGGTCACTTCAAAGCCTTTACCCAGGCAGGTATCAACCTCGTGTTGGCTAATGGTCGGCGTCACGCGATAGTCAATTTTTACCGTACGTCCACCGCCCTCTAACCAATCTGCGACCCCTCTTAGACGCCACGCGATTCTATCTTTCCAGCCAGCTGATTCTTCCGCGCCTTCGTTTACGCTAAACGTGCACTGCCACTCGGGTTTGTAAACCTTCATAGGGAGAACCTCCTGCAATTTGGAAAGAATGATCGATCGTGATTCGTACTCCGTCTGTCTGATGTTAGTGCGCTACCACTATACCTAACTTACCGCCTATCCCCTAAACAAAACGCATATCGTCTTTCGCATGATGACCACAAGGCGCGTTGATGAAGTACACTTAATCTTACGCTCCGTACATCATGAGGCGATTCCGCGACTCTGCTACGCTGTTCGGCTAACTGTTGAAGATGAATGCCTCACGCAAGTCGCCGAGCTGCCGATATAGCGTAATAATCGTCATACAAGTGCGTTGATCCATGCCCGGCAGGCGGCAGAAAATGCGGTTGAGGAAAGGCATTAGGCGTTAGCTCAGGCAATGCAGCGGTTGAGTGACGCAGGCAAGCATAACGACTAGCATGGTGGGGAAAAGCGATGGCATTGCCTGGAACAATAACATTAAACCGCTGGTGGCTAGGCTGTTGGCTGTGGGGTTGGCTAAGCATTGCCTGCGCGGATGACGGCTTTCCTGCTTCGGAAATTACCCTGGTAGTGCCCTTTGGAACCGGAGGCGCCACCAATGTGCTGTTTCGCGATATCGCGGAGTACGCTCAAGACTATCTGGATACGCCCATTGTGACGGTCAACATGGCGGGAAGCGGCGCAACCCGTGGCTCCCAGTTCGTCAAAAACGCCCTGCCTGATGGCCATACCCTTCTGGGCAGTCACCAAACCATCGATTTATCCTATTTTGCCGGTCTTGCTGCCTATTCTCATCACGCCTTTTCGCCGATTGCTTTGCTCACTCGAACGGTGAATATCCCTGCGACCTACACCGGGCATGATGCCAAGCGGGCCAGTGATATTGCCATGCTGGTCAAAGAACAACCTGGGAAGCTTAGTTTTGGGGTGATTCCCAGCTCCACTGACCATTTTTTCTGGCTGCATTTTTTCCGTCAGGCCAATATTCCGCTCGAAGCCGTCGAGATTATCCACTATCCCGATACCGGCTCTCAGGTCGAGGCGCTGCTTGCACACGAGATCGATTTTTCAATGCTCAATTTACCATCTGCCGGGCGTCTGTTTGAAGCTGGGGCTTTAACCCCGCTGGGCGTTGCGGGTGAGCAGCGGCTGGCTAGCCTGCCGACAGTGCCTACCCTCAGGGAACAAGGCATCGATCTTGTCAATACCACCAATCGCGGTCTCTTTGCGCCGCCCGGAACGCCGGTCACGGTCCTGGCGAGGCTGGCTGAGGCTTTTGGCCAAGCCATCCAGAACCCTGAGCTGGCCAGTC
This sequence comes from Halomonas sp. SH5A2, assembly GCF_014263395.1. GTDB lineage: Bacteria > Pseudomonadota > Gammaproteobacteria > Pseudomonadales > Halomonadaceae > Vreelandella. The sequence continues at coordinate 234,191 of NZ_CP058321.1, forward strand.
GGATCGAGAAGGCGCATGGTTCGCTGGTGGATTATCGCCCCCTGGATGACTACGCCCGATATCTTGACGATCAGTACACAGTGCTCCAATCGTTGACCGAGGAAATAGCCTTCTCACGTTAGCCAGTGTGAAGTGAGACACCCATAGGAGAAACTGTCCTCGTGCCGATCAATGCCCGCGACCTTGCGCTAGACACGCTACTAATGATGGCCGCCGCAACCCTGCTTCTGATGGGCGTGGTAGACGTTTTGTATGGCGTGTCTGATACCCACTCGCTGTTTGCCGTTGCCCTGGTGCCGGATGCTGCGCTTGCTACCTGTCTCGCAAGCATTGGTGTGCTGGCCACCCTTCAACGCTGGCGGCGTGTTCGGTGGCTGTGCGCATTGGGGATAATGGGAATATCGCTGTACACCCTTAGCCACAATGCGTCTTCCGGCTCGCTGTTATCCTCCTGGCTAACGGGTCAGGAACGCATGACCAGCCTGGGAGCAGGGGCGTTGTTAGCGGTGGCGCTGTGTTTATGGTGGGGGTGCTCAACTGCCCGGCGGCGTTGGCTATGGCTGGCCACCGGGATTGGTCTATGGCTGTTTGGCGGGCTGCTATTGGCCAGGCTGTGGGTAGGGGTTGAGCTGGATCATCCGATTTTTTCATCGTCGCCGGTGGGCGTGGTGGTTTTCATGCTGCTGCTGGGGGCGGCCAAGATTGGGGTCGCCAGCCGTCGCCTCACCGAAACCCTGCAACTGAGCCGCTTGACAGCGTTGTCCGGCCTGGCGGGGGTTATCGTTAGCGGCGTGGTCTGGTGGATACTTAGTCTGCAGCAGTTCACGACCACCCAGCAGCAAGCCATGTACCTGCTTGATAATGTTCAGATCAATGCCGAGCAGGCGATGAACGCCCGGCTAAGCTTGATGCAGCGTATGGCCGAGCGCATCGATGCGTATCCAGGTGACTTCAACAGCGAGCTGCTGACCCAGGATGGGCAGAGCTATCTGCGCGATACGCCCAGCCTGCAGGCTATGGCGTTAGTGGATGACGACATGCGCACCACCTGGACTCAGTGGCGCACGTCGAGCAGTGGGGAGTGGCTTCAACAACAGCTCGACAAGCCCGCAATACAGGCGTGGCTGGCCGTGCCGTTTAGTCGGGCCCGCCTGATGATCAGCGATCAGCAGATGCCCAGCGCGGCGCTCTTGACGGTGCCGATTCCTCAGCAGGACCAACAGCTTGTGGCCAGCCTTGATCTGGCCGTCATGCTCAATAACGAGCTGCGCCTTGAGCTGGGGCCGTTTCAGGTCAACGTTAGCCGTGACGATAACTCACTGCTGATGCTCCACCCACCTGGGTTTAATGCCGACACAACGTTAAATCCCGATATGGCATTGGCCACCCGTAAGACGGGGTTGCCCGGTGGGGTTAGCCTGGATCTGGAGGCGTTTCCGGGCAGCCATTACAACTGGTATCTGGCGGGCTTCATGCCGGTCATCGTGGCCATGGTCGGGCTAATGTTAAGCGGCCTGCTGGCGTTTTCCCTGGGGCTTGTCGAGGCCATTGTCGCTCGGGCGAGAGAACTTGCCGAGGCGCGTCAAACCCTTGAGGACCAGCAGCATATACAGCGGATGATCGCCCAGGAGGCGCCCCTCGACGATATTCTGGAAAGCCTTTGTCAGTTGCTTGAGCGCCAACTGCCTGGTTCGCTGTGTTCGGTCATGCTGGCGAATAAAGCGAAGACGCACCTTACGTTGGCGGCGGGTAAGCGGTTGCCCGATGTCTACCGAGAAGCTATCCAGAAGGTGGCCATTGGGCCTTCAATGGGCGCATGCGGCAGCGCGGCTTACCAGCGTAGCCAGGTGATCAGTGAGTGCATCGCCAACGATGAGCGCTGGCAAGGGTATCATGACGTTGCCCGGCAAGCGGGATTGGTCGCATGTTGGTCGAGCCCGGTGATGGGCAGCAATGGCCAACTGCTGGGGACTTTCGCGACCTATTCCCACCGACTGAGGGTGCCTACTGAGCAAGATAACTTACTGATCGACAAGGCAGCTGGGCTAATGGCGCTGGCGGTTGAGCGTTTTCAGGTCCGACGCTCGCTCGAGGAAAGCGAGCAGCGCTACCGCTCATTGTTCACCCACCACCCGGATGCGGTTTTTTCGCTTGATGAGCAAGGCCGTTTCGCCACGGCCAATGCCACTTGCGCGACAATTAGCGGCTACGCGGTTGAGGAGATTGTCGGTAGCCACTTCAACTGTTTTATCTACGATGAAGACATCGATTTAGTCAATCAGCGTTACCAATCCGTCATGCAGGGCAGCATCATTCGTTACGAGTTGGTTATCCGTGATCGCGCTGGCGAACCGCATATTATGGACCTGATCAATCTGCCCATCGTGATCGACGGCGAGATTCAGGGGCTTTATGGGATTGCCCAGGAGGTTACCGATAAGCGGCAGCAGGAGTCTCGTCTGCGCACCCTAGAGCGCAGCGTGGAAGCCAGCGTTAACGGGGTGGTCATCGCCGATGCTACGCAGCCGGGGTTGCCGATTGTCTATGCTAATCAGGCCTTTACCGAGATGACGGGCTATGAGCAGGCGGAAATACTGGGCCGCAACTGCCGTTTCCTGCAAGGCGAGGAGACTGACCCAGAGACTGTTGAGAAAATTCGTCAGCGGTTGAGCGATCAGCGTGATATTCATGTGACCCTACGCAATTACCGCAAAGATGGCAGCCTGTTCTGGAATGATCTGTATATCGCCCCGGTGCGCAGCCCCGATGCGCAGTTGACCCATTTCGTGGGCGTGCAGCACGACATCACAGAACACAAAGCCTTCGAGGCGCGGCTAGCCTATCACGCGACCCACGATGACCTGACCCAACTGCCCAATCGTTCGCTTTTTGAAGAAACCCTGATTGATGCCTTTACGAAAGCACAATCGCAGCAACATCGGGTCGCGGTGCTGTTTGTCGACCTGGATGACTTCAAGCCGATCAACGACAACTTGGGGCACGCCGTCGGCGACAGGGTGCTGGAGGAGGTGGCCAAGCGACTGCTCAGCGCGGTAGATGAATACCACCTGGTAGCGCGACTGGGCGGCGACGAGTTCGTCATTCTGCACCCATGGGTCAACGATGAAGCCGATGTGGTGGAGGTTGCCGATCGGCTGCTGGCGACGCTGTCGCGTCCTTATTGTATTGAGGGGCACGAGTTATACCTGACCGCAAGCGTGGGCATTGCCATTAGTGAGGAGGCTTTATTAGAGCCGCAAATGCTGATCCAGCAGGCTGACATGGCGATGTATAAAGCCAAGCAGCGGGGGCGCAATGCTTATCAATGGTTTTCGGCGGCATTTAACGATACCGCCAGCGAGCGGCTGGTGTTGCGCAACGAACTGCAGGAGGCCATCGAGAGCCAGGCGTTTGAACTGTATTATCAGCCGCTGCTTAACCGCAACGGCCAGCTCGTCAGCGTTGAGGCCTTGCTGCGTTGGCCGCACCCGACAAAAGGGTTTATCTCGCCGGCGCGTTTTATTCCGCTGGCGGAAGCCACCGGTCAGATCATGCCGATCAGCGAATGGGTGTTGAACCGCGCCTGCCGTGATATGCAAGCCCTCGCCCAGCAAGGGCGGGGAAATCTGGCGGTGGCTGTGAATTTATCGCCGTTGCAATTTCAGCGCGTGGATTTTCTCGCCACCCTGCAACAGACGCTTTCGGACACCGGCTTGCCGCCTCAGCAGCTGGCGCTGGAGATTACTGAAGGGATTCTGATGGAAAACACCGAGGTCGCCATCGATACCTTGCGCGCCTTGCGCAATATGGATATTCGGGTCTCCATCGATGATTTTGGTACGGGCTTTTCAAGCCTCAGCTACTTGAAGCACCTGCCGGTGAATACGGTGAAAATCGACCGCAGCTTTATACACGAACTGCATCAAAGCGAGGCCGACAGCGCAATCGTCAAAGGCATTATTTCCATGGCCCATCACCTGGGATTGAACGTCGTTGCAGAGGGCGTTGAAACCTCTGATCAGCATCGCCAACTGCTGGACTATCACTGCGATGCCTTTCAGGGCTTTGGCTTGGCGAGGCCCATGCCGTTGGCGAGCCTGGTGACTTTCATCGATTCACTCAACGAGCGGCCAAGCGTCAGGAGCCTGCGGTGACCCAGTCAGTCAATCGCGTGCCTGCGCCTGGGCGCGACGGGTGGTATCTTTATTTGCTTGAATGCCAGCGCGGCACTTACGTGGGCATCACCAATGATTTGACCAGGCGTTACCGCGCCCACGCTTCAGGTAAAGGCGCGCGCTTTACCCGTGCGAACCCGCCGGTGGCCCTGCTGGGTGCACAGCCGTTTCCCGACCGGGCGAGCGCCAGCCGCGCCGAATACCAACTCAAGCGTCTGTCGGCGCAGCAAAAGCGTGCCTGGGCATCAGCTTGGCCAAGCCCAGCCCCTTTGCCGATGGCAGGAGACACCATGCACATTTTTTATTCAGACAAGACCCGCCTGCGACAGGCACGAACGGAGCTCCATGACGGCGCGCTGGTCGCCCCCTTCGAATGCCCCGAGCGCGTTGATCTGGTATTGAAGAAAATCCAGCAGGCGGCAGTGGGCGAACTTTACGAGCCGCGCGCCTATGGCCTGGAGCCGGTGCTGGCAGTGCACGATGCTGACTACGTCAATTTCCTGGCAGACTGCTGGCACGAATGGGTAGCCGCCGGGCACGAGGGGGAAGCAATTCCCAATATCTGGCCTGCGCGCACCATGCGCAGTGACCGTATACCCCGCGTAGTAAGCGCCAAGCTGGGCTATTACGCCCTGGCGGCGGAAACCTCGATTAGCGAGGGCACCTTTGAAGCCGCGATGGCGAGTAAAGACGTGGCGCTAGGGGCTGTCGAACAGACGCTTGCGACTGGTGACCCCAGTTTTGGCCTGTGTCGGCCGCCAGGTCACCATGCCGCTTTTGACCAGTTTGGCGGCTACTGCTTTTTCAATAATGCCGCAATCGCCGCGCAGCGAGCACTGGCATCGGGCAAGCGCCGCGTGGCGATTCTGGACGTGGATTTTCACCATGGCAACGGCACCCAGCAGATCTTCTATGAACGCGATGACGTGCTGTTTATCTCGCTACACGGCGACCCCGAGGTGACCTTTCCTTATTACCTCGGCTATGCGGATGAAACGGGGCGGGGCAGCGGCGAAGGTTTCAACGTCAACTACCCGCTGCCGCCGGGCACGACCGTTGATACCTGGATGGCCACGCTGGATAACGCCCTGGCCAAGATTAAGGAGGCGCAATGCGACATGCTGATCGTGTCGCTGGGTGTGGATATCTTCGAAGGTGACCCCATCAGCGCTTTTACCTTCACAAGCAGCGACTTTAGCTTGTTAGGTCAACGACTTGCACAGGCTGGCCTGCCGACTGTATTGCTCATGGAAGGCGGCTATGCCGTGGACGACATTGGTATCAATGTCGTCAATGTGCTACAAGGCTTTAAACAGGGTATAAGTTAAGACACCAAAAGATGACACTCGAAGCCAATTCGGGCAGTCTGTCGCCCTTTACACAGGGCAGGGAGTACGCGTGTGGCCGTTTACGGCGGTATTCAAGCACATGAGCTGGAGCGTTGGTTAAATGCCTTGACCAACGCTGCCTACGATAGGCGCTGCCCGCTTTCCAAGGTGCACGGTGGCGATGCGCGCGCGCGCGCGGCACGCCAGAGCTTGTTACTCCTGGCCAATGACTATCGAGCCGGTGAGCTCACCCGAGAGGATTGTGCCGCCGATCTGGGGCGCTGGTGCGAAGGCTATCTGAGTGAGGCGGAGTGGTACGTGCTGGTCGGAACCCGCCAAGCGCCCACCCAGCCGCAAAACGAAGAAGAGCGAAGCCTTACCGTGCTTAAGCAGCATCGGGTGGGGTAAACATACCTCCATACGCCATGACGGCAAGACTGTCACAATGGCGTTGCACTGTTACAATGGATAAATGAACAGTGCCCTCGCGACACCTACTGCTTCCCTCGATGACCCTTTCTACTACCTGACGAACTTTCGCTTCGTTCTGGATTGGGTAGGGAAGCGTCATGCTGACCTGCTTTCGGCAGACGAGCATGATTTCCTGGATCAATTCGACAACTTGCCGCGCGCTTCCCAGGCGCTGCTGGTGCGCATGGTGATGCGCAAAGGCGAGCTGTTCCGGCTCAGCAAACTCAACTATGCCGAGATTGGCGACAGCGCGACGGCGATAGCGCCCTTGATCGCGCTGGATTGGGTCGATGATCAGCCAGCGCTGGGGATTGACGAGCTGTTTAATCAGCTGCGCCTGGCTGAACTTCGCCACATTTTAGCCGACGAGATACGCGCCGCTGGGTTAAACGCGTCGAGCGCTAAAACGGTACTTTTCGACACGCTGGCAAGCCGGTTCACAAAAGCTGTTCCTCTTCAGACTTGGTGGCCCGACGCATCTGACCGGGTGGTGCGCCTCACCGTGATGAATATTTGCGACCGGCTGCGCCTGATGTTCTTTGGCAACCTGCGCCAGGACTGGGCGGAGTTCGTTTTAACCGAATTAGGCCTGCAGCGGTTCGAAGCGGTTCCCTTTACGCCGCAATCCCGCGCTTTCCAGACGCGTCAGGAAGTCGATACCTACCTGGCGCTCCATTATTTGCGCCAACGTCTCGATGAAGGCGAGCTTCCCGCCGAGCTTCATCCTGAAGTACCGCCGCCGTCGGATAACCGCTGGCTGGCCACGCGGCGCGCACGGCTGTTGTTGCAGTTGGGCCGCGAGGCGGAGCGGAATGGCGAATCGGCGCTCGCGCTGACGCTCTATGGCGAAGCGGGCAGTAGTGAGGCGCGCATTCGCCAGCTGCGGGTACTGGAGCGGCTGGGCGAGCACCAAACAGCATTTGAGCTGGCCACCCAAGCCCTCGAGAGCAGCCCCAACGAAACCGAGCGCCAGGCGCTGGCGCGGATTCTGCCCCGTTTGCGGCGGCGGCTTAAACTGTCTGCTGTGCCGAGCGACATTGAGCTGGCCCATGAGCGTTGGGATCTCACACTGCCGGGGCCGCAATGTGTCGAGCGGGCGGTGGCTGAGGCCCTGAGTGAACCTCAAGCGCCGGTCTGCTATGTGGAAAATAGCCTGATCACCGGGCTGTTTGGCCTGCTCTGCTGGCCCGCGATATTTGCGCCGTTGCCGGGTGCTTTCTTTCATCCCTTTCATCATGGCCCCGCAGATTTATACCGCGACGATTTCGTGGCGCGGCGGCGTGAAGCCTTTGGTGCCTGTCTGGCGCGTCTGGAAGACGGCAGTTATCGCGAGGTGATTCAGGCGACCTGGCAAGAGAAGTTTGGTCTTGCATCGCCCTTTGTCCACTGGCCAATTGTCGATGAGACGCTTGTCGAGCTGGCGCTTGAGTGTATCCCCGCTGGACACTTGCGGGCCTGTTTTGAGCGGCTGCTGGGGGATCTCAAGGCCAACCGCGCCGGGCTGCCGGATCTGATTCAGTTATTGCCCGATGCCCCCGCGGACAAGCCGCGCTACCGGATGATCGAAGTTAAAGGCCCTGGCGATCGGCTACAGGATAACCAGCGCCGCTGGCTAACGTTCTTTCACCGTCATGAGATCCCCGTCGCGGTATGCTACGTCCGCTGGGCGGATAGCGCCGAGCCAGCGTCATGAGGGCGACCTATCGGGTAGCGGTGCGGGCGCTGTGCGATTTCACCGCCCGGGAAGGCGATCTCGACCACCGCTTTACCCCTGCGCCCAGTGCTCAGGAAGGCATACAAGGGCATACGCTGGTGGCCAGCCGCCGCGGGGCAGACTACATAGCCGAACTGCCGCTGTCAGGCACCTTCGAGGGGCTGACGGTGACGGGGCGGGCCGATGGTTTTGACCCCATGGCCAACCGTCTGGAAGAAGTCAAAACCCACCGCGGCAGCCTGGAACGCATGGCCGATAACCAGCGCGCGCTGCACTGGGCGCAGGTGAAAGTCTACGGCGCGCTGCTGTGTGCCGAGCGCGGCCTGGAGCACGTCACCTTGACGCTGGTGTACCTGGAGATCGCCAGCGGTAAGGAAACCTTGCTTAGCCAGGAAGCGTCCGCTACCGAATTGCAGGCGTTTTTTACCGCCCAGTGCCAACGCTTTCTCGCCTGGGCGGAGCAGGAGGCCGACCATCGCCAGCGCCGCGACAGCCGCCTACAAACGCTACGTTTTCCTCACAGCACGTTTCGTCCCGGCCAACGCGAGCTCGCTGAAGACGTCTATAAAGCCACCAGTACCGGGCGCTGCCTGCTTGCTCAGGCGCCCACGGGCATTGGCAAAACGGTGGCGACGTTGTTCCCCATGCTCTCGGCCATGCCGCGCCAGCAACTCGACCGTATCGCCTTTCTCACCATGAAGACCCCCGGTCGCCGTTTGGCGCTGGATGCGCTTGCCGCCCTGCGCGCTAGCCAGGGCGAGGAAGCCCAGCCGCTGCGGGTGCTGGAACTGGTGGCCCGCGACAAAGCCTGCGAATACCCTGACCGCGCCTGCCACGGCGAGTCGTGCCCGTTGGCGGCAGGCTTTTACGACCGCCTGCCAGCCGCCCGGCAAGCGGCAGTCGAGCAAGCCTGGCTGGATCGCGAGGCGCTGCGGGAAGTGGCGCTCGCCCATGACGTGTGCCCGTATTACCTGGGCCAGGAACTGGCGCGCTGGACGGACGTGGTCGTCGGCGACGTTAACCACTGGTTCGACAGCCACGCGCTGCTGCACGGCCTGGCCCAGGCCAACGACTGGCGAACGGGCGTACTGGTCGATGAGGCGCATAACCTGGTGGAGCGCGCCCGCGGCATGTACAGCGCCGAGCTCGACCAGCAGCGCCTTAACCGGGTGCGCCGTGCCGCGCCGCCAGCGCTTTCACGGCCTTTAAACCGTTTAGCCCGCCAGTGGCAGGCATTGTTTAAAGATACATCGTTTAAAGACACGTCGCTTAAAGATACGGGGCTGGATGCGGTAGGCGAACCGGGCAAGCCAAGCTACCGGCTGCTCTCGGCGCTGCCCGACAAGCTGGTGGCCGCCGCTCAGCAGGTGGGGGCTTCGGTGACCGATCACCTGGGTGAGCACCCTGAAGACGCCAGTCTAGAACTCCAGGAACTGCTGTTCGAAGCGCTGGCGTTCTGCCGCCTCGCCGAGCGTTTTGGCGAGCATTCGCTGTGCGACCTTACCCGCTACGGGCGGGGGCGGGCGGTGCTGGGACTCCGCAACCTGATTCCCGCTGATTTTCTGGCCCCGCGCTTTAACGCCGCACACTCGGTGGTGCTGTTCTCGGCAACGCTTACGCCTGGTCACTACTATCGGGACCTTCTCGGCTTGCCGGAAAAGACCGTCTGGCGCGAAGTAGCATCGCCGTTTGCCGCCCGCCAGCTTGAGGTGCGCATACGGCGCGATATTTCCACCCGGTTTCGTGATCGGGATGCCTCCATCGAGCCCATTGTCGCCACCATGGCGCAGCAGTATCAGAGCAGGCCGGGCCACTACCTGGCGTTCTTCAGCAGCTTTGCCTACCTGGCGGCGGCGCTGGCGCGGTTTCGTGAGTCGCACCCGGAGGTGCCCGTGTTCAGCCAAACCCGGGGGATGCCGGAGGCGCAGCGCGAGGCGTTTCTGGCGCGCTTTACCCTCGGTGGAAAAGGTATCGGCTTTGCGGTGCTGGGCGGTGTCTTCGCGGAGGGCATCGACCTGCCCGGCGACCGGCTAATCGGCGCCTTTATCGCCACCTTGGGGTTGCCGCCGTTTAACGACTTCAATGAAGCGCTGAAAGCGCGTTTGGGCGCGCGCTTTGGCCAGGGTGACGACTATACCTATCGCATACCCGGCATGATCAAAGTGGTGCAGGCCGCTGGCCGGGTGATTCGCAGTCCAGAAGATGAAGGCGTTGTGGTATTAATGGATGATCGATTCGCGCAAGCCAATGTAAGTGCGCTATTCCCTTCCTGGTGGGAGGTGGAGACGATGACCCAATAACGGCTTTCAATAACGACGATGGTTAGGCAAACCAATGACGGATCTACTCTGGTACCAGTATGCGCTGATCGGGCTGATTTTTGCCTGGAGCGGTTTTGTCAGGACGAGCCTGGGCTTTGGCGGCGCTGTGCTGGCGTTGCCCTTCTTGCTTTTAGTGACCAATCAGCCACTGGTTTTCCTGCCGATTATTGCCATTCATCTGCTGATTTTCTCCAGCTGGATTGCCTGGCGCGGGCATCGTCAAGTGCAGCAAGAGGGAGCGGGAGGTGCTGCGCCGCAGAGTAATATCGATTGGGGCTACCTAACCAAAGCCCTAAAAATCATGATTATCCCCAAGCTGATTGGGGTGGTGGGGCTGTTAACACTGCCGGCTAACGTGATGACCAGCATTATCTTCGGCATCGTGATCATCTATGCCATTGGCTACGTGCTCAACAAGCCGTTCAAGAGCAAGAACAAGTACGTGGACTATGTGTTGCTGGCGCTGGGCGGCTATGTCAGCGGCACCTCGCTAATTGGCGCGCCACTGATCGTGGCGGTGTTTGCCACTCACGTTGCCAAGGAACAGCTGCGGGATACCCTCTTTGTGCTGTGGTTTATCCTGGTGGTGATCAAGATGGTGTCGTTCGTCATCGCAGGCGTCGACCTTCAACTGATTCACCAGCTGTGGCTGCTGCCCTGCGCCTTTATTGGCCATTTGCTCGGCGAGAAGGCCCACCGCTATATGCTCAAAGCGGACACCGGGCTGTTCTTTCGTGTGTTGGGGGCCGTGCTGATTCTGGTCAGCGTGGTAGGGTTGATCCATCCACCCGGGTAGCCGGGCAGTGTCAGCGTCAAAAGTATTGATAGTGCCGACCCATGGTTAATTGAATAGGCGTGCTAACGCCTATCTGTTATTGCTGGCAATCTGACTAAATAGCGGCAGAGGGCAGTTTATTGTGGCGTTTTCGTCGAATGATAAGACAGACCTACTGGCGGATATCTTGCCGGTGACGGCCCGCCTGTTTGATAACAGTGACGCAGCCGTTTCCCTGTTTGATGATCAGGACCGGCTGCTTTATGGCAATGACCCCTATTATGACCTCATCTGCCATACCCCGGGCACGCACCCTACTTGGCCGGATATCGTTCGTGACAACTACGTCAAGGGGCACGGGCTGATTGTTGAGACAGATGATATTAAATTGTGGATTCGGACGGCGCTTTCCAAGCGGCGCACGCAACATTACCGCCAGTTTGAAGTTGACGCATGGGATGGCCGCTGGCTGTTGATGACGGAGACCCTGGTTTCAGGTGGCGGCCTGCTAAATATTGGCGTGGATATCACTCAGGCAAAGAACATAACGACGGCGTTAAAGCAGGAATACCAGAATGCATTGGTCAAAGCGGAAACTGACCTGCTGACAGGTATGGGCAATCGCCGTGCCCTGGAGCGATTGCGCAAGATTCTGGTAAGTAAGGGACGCCACTTCCAGGTGACAGCTTTGATGATCGATATTGATCAGTTCAAACCCTACAACGATACGCTGGGGCATTTGCAGGGTGACCTATGCTTGCAGCAGGTGGCCGGTATAATCCGGAGTGGCCTTAGGGAGGGCGAGGCCTATCCAATAAGGCTGGGTGGTGACGAATTCTTGGTTCTGATGCTGGATGCATCACTGTCACTCGCTCAGCAGGTGGCCCAGCGAATCAGAAATCGTTTGTCTGCAAGTGCCATCCCGCACCCCGCTACAGACTCTGGTCTGGTGACCCTAAGCATGGGCCTTGCCAGTCGGGATATTGGAGCGTCTGAAAGTCTTTCATCGCTGCTCAAGGATGCCGATGATGCCCTTTACAAAGCGAAGCGTGACGGGCGCAACCGGATCCTGTCAGTTCCTGACGCCTGATAAGTTTCCGACAGTATGTTCGTTTTCGGACATTTCTAGGCTGGTCAATGCCGTAGAAGCGCCCACCCAACAAAAAACGGCCACCTGCTCTAAGAGCTAAGTGGCCGTTTTTAATGATGTTCTTGGTCGGAATAGCAGGATTCGAACCTACGACCTCTGCCTCCCGAAGGCAGCGCTCTACCAAGCTGAGCTATATTCCGATGCGTTGCCGATGGTGCGGCAACGGAGAGGCATAATACGTAGCCAAGTGGTTTTTTTCAAGTCTTGCCAGGCCTGAAAACGCAATTATGTTTGCCGCTCGACGGCCAGGCGAGCGAGCTCTGCCATCGTGTCGCGGTAGGGACTGGGAGGCAGTGCGTCAAGCTGGGACAGCGCTTTATCGGCCATTTCTTCGGCCCGCGCACGAGTGTAATTCAGAGCGCCTGTGGCGTGCACAATGTCGAGCACCGCGTCGAGCTGTTCGAGCCCGCCCTGGCGGATGACCTGGCGAATCAGCTTGGCCTGCTCGGGCGTGCCTTGTTCCATGGCATGGATCAGCGGCAGGGTCGGCTTGCCTTCGGCCAGGTCGTCGCCGACGTTCTTGCCCATGGCTTCGGCGTCGCCCTGGTAATCCAGCAGGTCATCGATCAGTTGAAACGCCAATCCCAGATAACGCCCGTAGTACTGCAGCGCCTGTTCCTGTTCGGGGGTGGCTTCAGCAAGTACTGCGCCGCTGTGGGAAGCGGCTTCGAACAGCATGGCGGTCTTGCCGAGGATGGTGTCGAAGTAATCCGCTTCGGAAATACTCGGGTTGCCGATGTTGGTCAACTGCTGCACTTCGCCTTCAGCGATGACGCAGGTGGCGCCGGAAAGAATCGCCATGATGCGCATCGAACCGACGTCGACCATCATTTGAAACGAGCGCGCGTAGAGGAAGTCGCCAACCAGTACTGAGGGCGCATTGCCCCAGGCGTCGTTGGCGGTTTTCTTGCCCCGGCGCATGTGAGACTCATCGACCACATCGTCGTGCAGCAGCGTGGAGGTGTGCATGAACTCGATCAGCGTGGCCAGCGGGATATGCTTGTCGCCGGTGTAATCCAGCGAACGCGCGGCCAGCAACGCTAGCAGCGGCCTCAAGCGCTTTCCGCCACTCTCGGTGATGTACTGGCCGATGGTTTCGACCAGCGGCACTTTGGAATTGAGCTGGGCGACGATGGTCCGGTTAACGGCATCGAAGTCATCAGCTACCACTGCGTGCAGCGGTGAGGGCGTGGAGCTGGCAGGCTGGGGTGATGAGACGTTAGCGGTCATGGAATGTTCGTCGCGGCAGATGAAGGCGGCATATGCCGCGCTAAGTTGAAGCCATGCTATGGGGCTGTCCGTTGGGCGTCAAGGCGCCTGCGGGTGTGTGATACCCTATCATCTGCAATGGCGCAATAGGTCTTGTGGCAAAACGCAAACATCGTTATAATCCGCGACCCACTCATCATGCTCCCTGTCAGATGGCTGCCAAAAGGGGCGCCACTCGCCGCAGGTCGACAAGAGCGATTTCTGATGAGCGCCGTTTTCGGTGATCAAAGCGGCAATATTGACGTCCGGAGAGAGACATGTACGCAGTTATTAAAAGCGGTGGCAAGCAGTACCGCGTTCAGGAAGGCCAGACCCTCAAGCTTGAAAAGATCGAAGTCGCCACTGGCGAAACGATCGAGTTTGACCAAGTGCTGCTGGTAGCCGACGGTGACGACGTCAATGTCGGTGCACCGCTGGTTGGCGGTGCAAAAGTGTCTGCCGAGGTGGTTTCCCACGGCCGCGGCGATAAGGTGACGATCATCAAGTTCCGTCGTCGTAAGCACAGCATGAAGCGCCAGGGCCACCGCCAGTGGTTTACTGAAGTCAAAATTACCGGAATTTCCGCGTAAGCGGTCAATTCCCTTTTAGGAGGATTTTGCAATGGCACATAAAAAGGCAGCTGGCTCCACGCGTAACGGTCGCGATTCCGAGTCCAAACGCTTAGGTGTGAAACTCTTTGGCGGTCAGGCAGCGAGCGCAGGCAGCATTATCGTTCGTCAGCGCGGCACGCGTTTCCACGCCGGCACTGGCGTTGGCCTGGGTCGTGACCACACGCTCTTCGCTTTGAACGAAGGCTTTGTGAAGTTCGAGACCAAAGGTCCGCACAACCGCAAGTTTGTTAGCATCGTTTCTGAGTAAACGGCTAGCGTTGCGCTCGTAACGGCTAGAAAAAGTTACGAGAAAAAAGCCCCGCCATGGCGGGGCTTTTTTGTCGGTTAACCCCTTTTTCCAATACGCTTTTCCATCATGCTGGTGGAATAAATGATTGGAAAAAAGTAGCGCATATCAGGGCGGCGAAAGCGGCCGGGAGAAACCAATGCAGTTCGTCGATGAAGCCTCCATCATTGTTGAGGCGGGAAAAGGCGGCAATGGCTGTCTCAGCTTTCGCCGCGAAAAGTACGTGCCCAAAGGCGGCCCTGATGGGGGCGACGGCGGCCACGGCGGCAGCGTTTACCTGATCGGTGACGATGCGCTGAATACGCTGATCGACTTCAAGTACCAGCGTTTTTACAAAGCCGAAAACGGGCAGGGCGGCATGGGTCGCCAAATGAGCGGCAAAGCGGGTGAAGACCTGCACGTCAAAGTGCCCGTGGGGACGACAGTAATCGACGAAGATACCCTCGAAGTGATTGCCGATGTGACCGAGATTGGTCAGGTCGTGCTGGTGGCCGAAGGTGGCCGCCGTGGGTTGGGTAATATCCACTTCAAGTCGTCCACCAACCGTGCGCCCAGGCGAACCACACCGGGCACCGAAGGCGATCGCCGCAACCTGCGCTTTGAAATGAAAGTCATGGCGGATGTGGGGTTGCTGGGTATGCCCAACGCGGGCAAGTCGACGCTGATTCGTTCGGTATCGGCGGCCAAGCCCAAGGTGGCCAACTATCCGTTTACCACCCTGGTGCCTAACCTGGGCGTGGTGAAGCTGGGTATGCACGAGCATTTCGTCATGGCTGACGTGCCGGGCCTGATCGAAGGCGCTTCCGACGGCGCGGGGCTTGGGTTGCGCTTTTTGAAACACCTGACCCGTACACGGCTGCTGTTCCATGTGGTCGACGTGGCGCCGTTCGACGAGTCGGATCCGGTCGAGGCGGCCAAAGCGATCGTTCATGAGCTGGGCCAGTTCTCACCGGCGCTTGCCGAGCGCCCCCGCTGGCTGGTGCTCAACAAGTTCGACCTGCTGCCGGAAGACGAGCGTGAAGCGCGCGCTCAGGCGATCATCGACGCCTTGAACTGGCAAGGGCCGGTATTCCGCATTTCGGCGATCAGCAACGACGGCACCGACAAACTGGTACAGGCGGCCTATCGTTGGCTCACCGAACAGCGCCGTCTGGAGCACGAAGACGAAGAAGCCCATGCCCGCGAGCAGGAAATGCGCCGCCGCATGGAAGAAGAGTCCGTCGCGCGTACCGAAGCGCGGCTGGGCCGTCGCCGTAAGCGCGACGATGATGATGACGACTTCGACGACGATGATTACGACGTGGACGTTGAATACGCCCCTTGAGACGCATTGGGGCATTCTGGGTAGCTAACATGGTCAGGAGTAGGGCGACGTGCTAAGCAACGAGTCGGTGCTAGACAGGGCGGCGCTAAGTCGTGCCCGCCGCGTGGTCGTCAAACTGGGCAGCTCGCTGTTGACCAACGACGGCCGTGGCCTGGATGAAGTAGCCATCGGCCACTGGGTCGATCAGATTGCGGCCTTGCACGAGCGGGGCATCGAGGTAGTGCTGGTGTCGTCTGGTGCCGTCGCGGCGGGTATGGTGCGTCTCGGCTGGCAGGTACGCCCCAGCGCCGTGCATGAATTGCAGGCCGCCGCCGCGGTGGGCCAAAACGGCCTGACCCAGTGCTACGAGCAGCACTTCGCCCGCCACGATATGCTTACGGCGCAGATTCTGCTGACCCACGACGACCTCTCCAACCGCAAACGTTACCTCAATGCGCGCTCGGCGCTGCGTACTCTGGTGGAAATGCGCGTGGTGCCGGTGATCAATGAAAACGACACCGTCGTCACCGACGAGATTCGCTTTGGCGATAACGACACCCTGGGCGCTCTGGTTGCCAACCTGCTCGAAGCTGACGCATTGCTGTTGCTGACCGACCAGGAAGGTTTGTTCGATGCTGATCCCCGCCACGTTCCAGGTGCACAGCTGATTGGCGAGGCCCGGGCCGACGACCCGCGCTTGGTGGCCGTTGCCGGTAGCGGCGGGTCGCTGGGGCGGGGTGGCATGACCACCAAGGTGCGCGCTGCCCAGTTGGCGGCCCGTTCCGGTGCGGTCACGGTGATTGCCGGTGGCCGACAGTCCGATATCATCACGCGGGTCATGGCGGGCGACGCGCTGGGTACGCTGCTGCGCCCGGAGCAAGCCCCCATCGCCGCACGCAAGCGCTGGCTGGCGGGGCAATTACAGGTACGCGGTACACTGGTGCTCGACCCTGGCGCGGTCAAGGTACTGCGCGATAAAGGTTCCAGCCTGCTGGCCGTTGGCGTGCGAACTGTCCAGGGCAGCTTCAAGCGTGGCGATATGGTGGCCTGTGTCGATGATCAGGGCACGACCGTGGCAAAAGGATTGGTCAACTACGGTGCCGATGAAGCCCGCCAGCTAGCGGGCAAGCCAAGCCATCAAATTGAAGTCATCCTGGGCTACGTGGAAGCCCACGAACTGATCCATCGCGATAACCTGGTGGTGGTTTAACGCGATTGCAAAGGCGGTGGCAGAGGTACCTGGCGCGGCCAGTTATCGGGCACGATAAACAGCCGCTCGCAGCGCTGCGTTGACGGCAGATACATCATGACCTGCTGCGGTTGATGCTGGGCCATCGCCAATAATGGCATTCGTAATTCTGACGCTGGCTTGAAGGCTTCAAACGGTGGCGGTGCCAGCCAGTGCGGTTTTTCGAGCCAGGCCACCAGAAAGTCAGCGGGTAGCGTCGCGGCAAGCGCTGGCCAATCACGAACGTGGCACCAGCATCCTCTGCGGTGCTCGGTAGTGGCCCCTTTCGGCGATGGCATGGGCGCATGCCACGGATAAAACAGCACACCCGGCATGGCCAGCCGCTGGGTTAGCTGCTCGCCCAGACCTGCCTCTAGATGGCCTGTATCCCGCGGTGCTAGCCAATAGGCGAGTGTTTCCAGCGCGGGTATGGTCGAGGAAAGTGGCAACTGATGATGCTGCAAATGGCGGTATTTCAGTGCCAAGCTATCCAGCCCGCCCGGGCCTATCCAGCGGCTCTGGCTGGTAGCCTCTCCCGGCCCTTCGGGCAAGCCCAGATAAAACTTGATCGCCACTTCCAAATGCACCGGTGCCGGTTGATCCCGCCTGCGGTAGAGCATATCCAGCTCGCCCAAGGTGATGCGCTTGCGGGTAATCCGCACGTTATGGGCCAGCAGGCGCGTATTGGGCGCGCGGTCCAGCAGCCAATGCCATAGCTGTTCATGATAGTGGCCCATGCGGCTAGCTTGGCGACCATTGCGGGCCAGCTCAGGTATCGCCAAACCATCCAGCCAGGCTTCCAGGGCGTCACTTAGCCCCAGCTCGGCCAGGCTTGGGCGGCCTGCGAATGGGCTGGATGGCGGAAATGCCACGATATCCGGTGTCACGACCAGCCAGGCGAGGTCACGTAATAATGCGTCATGGTGTGCTGACGCCACACCTTCCAGATAGCTGGGCGGCTTCAAGCGGCATTCATCCTGGCGTCAGAGACGCAAAAAACCGCAGGCTCCCAGGTCGGGAGCCGCGGTGTCGTTTGCGCCTTGCTAATGGGACAGGGTTTAATCGCGGTCAACCTCACTCACTTGCCCAGTGCCTTGGCGCAAGCTGATTTCGATTTCACGGTCGTTTTCATCGCGCCCTTCAATCTCGATAACGCCGCTTTCGTCGATATCGATATCTTCAAACTCGACCATGCCTTCCTGACTGGCGACGTCCAGTGCCTGGCGAATATCGTCTTCGCTCATGCCCCAGGCACCGGTAATCAGCCGCTCGCGTTTTTCTTCCAGTGTTTCGCCATCGTCTAGTGAAAAGTCCACATCGGCGTACCATTCATCGTCCAGCCAGCCTTCGACTTCTGCGCGGCCACGGCTCTTGATGCTGACTTCTTCGAAATGCGTAAAGCCGTAATCATTGGCGTGGGTCAGCACCTCGTCAATCCGATCCATCGCCAGAGAATCCGCCTGGGCAGTGCCTGCTGCCGCAACAAGCAGTAAAGCAGAGGTCGGGATGATCAGCATTTTTTTCATCGTATTCATGGTTAATTCCTTCTTTCCATTCAGGGTAGTAAACGGCATTCTGCGAATGCGACAGTGACGTTATACCCCCACTATGCTTTCCTTAAGCTGACAAAGCGGTTCATCTAGCGTTCATGTTGACTTTGGCATGCTGTGATAATGAAACATGTGACTTCCTTCCTGACAACGCGGCAACGCCGTAATACGCCGCTGACTCTGCGCCGCTTGATGCTGGGTGGGGTAATGGTGCTTGGCCTGGTCGCGGGTCAGGCATTTTCTGATTCCTCGTGGGAAACGCTGCACGGCGAGGTCCGCGAAGGTGATGTGGTACCGCTGGAAACCATTCTCGACTGGTTGGAGGCCCGCTATATCGGCGAAGTACTGGAAGTTGAGGTCGAGCGTGAAGGTAACTACGTCGAGTATGAAATCAAGCTGCTCGGTCCGCAAAACCAGGTGGTGGAGTTTGAATTTGATGGTCAGACCGGGCAGCTTATGAAGATGGAAGGCGTGCGGATCAACGACATGCGCCGCCCACAGTAAAGGGCAAACAGTGGTGAGCCGATGAAGTGTTTGTTGGTAGAGGACGACCAGGCGTTAGCCCGCGAGCTGGGCCAGGCTCTACGCGATGGTGACTGGCTGGTCGAGCATGCGTTCAACGGCCAGGAAGCCGATTTTCTGGTACGCACCGAAGCGTATGACAGCTTGATTCTGGACGTTGGGCTGCCCGATGGGGACGGTATTCGCTGGCTGGCGGCGTGGCGGGAAGACGGCATTGATTTGCCGGTGCTGATCTTAACCGCGCGTGAGCGTTGGGCCGATAAAGCGGCCGGTTTTTCCGCCGGGGCTGACGACTACGTCACCAAACCGTTTGAATCCGCTGAAGTTCTATTTCGCCTGCGTGCGCTGGTACGCCGCAGCCACGGGCACGCGCACCCGGTGCTCAGGATGGGTGAGTTAAGCCTGGATACCCATACCCAGCACGTGGCGTTAGCGGGCCGCCCCGTGTCGCTGACCGCCCAGGAAACGCGACTGTTGAGCTATTTGATGCATGCCGCTCCCCGGGTGGTGAGCCGCACCGAGCTGTCCGAACACGTCTACGACCGTGACCATGAACCCGATTCCAACGTAATTGATGTTCAGGTCAGCCGATTACGCCGCAAGTTAGGCGCATGGCGCATTGCCACCCAGCGCGGCCAGGGCTACCGCCTGATGGCCGAGGAGCCTGCGGCGGGATGATGCCCTGGCCATATTGGCAAGGCCGCTTTGCGCGTCGCTCAATCGCCAGCCGTCTGTTGGTAGCGACCCTGGTGATCGTCATCGCCGGGCTGCCGGTGGCGGGGTTCTTGCTGTCCCACCACTACCGCGAGTCGGCGACGCAGGCCTTCGATGATCGCCTGGAAGCGTTGCTCAATGTGGTCATCGCCGGGGTCGCCTTTGATCGTATTGAACAACGGCTGACCTTTGATCGAGATCTGGGCGATCCGCGTTTCGACCAGGTGTACTCCGGCTGGTATTGGCAGATGACCGATGGTCAGCAGCACACGCTCACCTCGCGCTCGCTATGGGATCAGCGTCTGCCAACCCACGACAATGAGGCGCTGAGCGCCCGAACCATTGACGGCCCCCGGGCCAGCTCGTTGCGCCTGGTCGAGCGCGATATCCAACTGGCACCGCTGGAGCAACCGCTGCATATCAGCGTTGCCGCCGAAGACCAGGCGTTGGTGGACAATGTGCGCCAATTTCAGCAGTGGTTATGGGGCGGTTTAGTCGGCTTGGGAGCGCTGCTGTTGGCGGTGCTGGCGCTACAGATTCGCTGGGGGCTGGCCCCATTGCGACGCATGCGGACCAACTTGCGCGAGGTGGAAAACGGCGAGGCGCAGCAGTTGGATACCCGGTTGCCCGATGAACTGGCCGGCCTGGCCGCCACCATGAACGCCGTACTGGCTCGCGACCAACGCTTGATTGAACGTGGCCGCCATGCCGCTGGCAACCTGGCTCACGCGCTGAAAACGCCGCTCAGCGTGTTGCGCCTGCTGGCTCGTCAGGCGCCGGCCGAGCAGCAGAGCGCCTGGGAGGCGGAACTGACGCGAATCGACAGCGCCGTGCGCCACCATTTGGCACGCGCCTCGGCAGCCGGTGAAGGCGGCAGGGTAGCGCCCGTGTCGCTCGACGACGCCCTGACGCCGCTTATTACTGGACTGGTAAGGTTGGCCCAGCGCCGCGATATCCACCTTCAGCATACCCTGCAACGCGATATTCAAGCGCACATGGATGCTCAGGACGCCCAGGAGATCGTCGGCAATATCCTGGATAACGCGCTGCGTTGGGCGAAGGGCGAGGTTATCTTGACTCTGGAGGCACAGGGCGAAAACCTCCAGTTGTATGTCAGCGACGATGGCCCCGGAATGTCCGCCGCTGATTGCCAATCAGCGCTTCAGCGGGGCAAACGGTTGGATGAGAAGCGTTCGGGCAGTGGTTTGGGACTTGCCATCGTTACTGATCTGGTTGCCCTGTATCGCGGCGATATGCAACTTCAGCGGTCCACCTTGGGCGGGTTAGCGGTCACCATCACACTGCCCGTCGTCGTGGTGCGCCGCTCGGATAGTCGCTAATGAGCATGAACGCCGATAAGCCAAGGAGCCATCAATGAGCCACCCCGCGGCAGCCCTCCCGGATGTATTGGTTGGCCCCATTCTGCGTCGCATCACCCCCTCTCGGTGGGTGATGTGGTGCCTGACGTCACAGCCGCTGACCATGTCGCTGGTGCTGCATCCCGATGGGCCGCAAGCGCAGACGTATCCGCTCGCGGATTACCAGCAATGCCTGCCGGTCGGGCAATATGCGTTTATCCATTTGATCGATGTGCCGTTGGCGAGTCCCTTGCCCTGCGATGAGCGTATTGCCTATGACCTGCAAGTGCAGCAGCGCGATGGCGGTTACCAGTCACTGCCCGAATGGGCGCCATGGTTATGTTACGACGGCCAGGACTACCCGGGCTGCGTTATCGCCTCGCGGCATCATCGCTTGATGCACGGCTCCTGCCGCAAGCCTCACCACGATAGCGCCGATGGTTTGGTGCGCGCCGACCAGTGGTTGGCCGAACGTCAAACGACGCCAGGCGAATGGCCCGCGTGGCTGCTGATGACCGGCGATCAGGTGTATGTGGATGACGTGGCGGGGCCGATGCTGCGCGCAATACATGCCTTGATACAACGCCTGGGGCTGGTCGATGAGTATTTGGAAGGGGCGACGATTAGCGACAGCCAGGCGCTCTATTCGTCCCCGGACAGCTACTACCAGCGCAGCCAGTTGCTACCTGATACCACCAGCAACGTGGCGTTACGCGAACGCTTCTTTGGCGGCGTGAAAAAGCCCGTCTTTACCTCGGCCAATGCGCAGAATCACCTGATGACGCTAGGCGAAATGCTGGCCATGTATTGCCTGGTGTGGTCGCCCGCGGTATGGCAGATCATTGCGCCCACTCAGCCACCACTGGGTGAGCAGGACGCCGCGCTTTATCAGCAGGAGCAGTCCGTGATCGAGGGATTTGTGGCGGGGTTGCCGCAATGCGCGCGCGCCATGGCGCATTTGCCCAGCCTGATGATCTTCGACGACCACGACGTGACCGACGACTGGAACCTGACCGCCGAGTGGGAGCGCAGTGCCTATGGTCACCCGTTCTCGAAGCAGATTATTGGCAACGCCTTGATCGCCTACCTGCTTTGTCAGGGGTGGGGTAACGCGCCAGAAAAGCTTAACCCGCTGATTGATGAGACCGCGGCGATGCTTGAGTCGGTAGACAGCGCCGGCTATCTCGCCAACGTGGCCCAGGACGGGCTGATTGACCGCCTGCTGGCGTTTCAAGGGTGGGCCTTTCAGGTGCCGGGCACGCCGCCGTTGATCGTGCTGGACACGCGGACGCGCCGTTGGCGTAACGAGCGACACCCGCAACGCCCTTCCGGATTGATGGACTGGGAGGCATTGATCGAAATGCAGCAGGCGCTGATCGGTGCGCCCAGCGCGGTGATCATTTCACCCGCGCCGATGTTTGGCGTCAAACTGATCGAAGGCATCCAGAAGCTGTTTACCCTGATCGGCAAGCCGCTGATGGTCGATGCCGAAAACTGGATGGCGCATCGCGGGGCCGCGAACGTGCTGCTGCAGATTTGGCAGCATTCCAAAACGCCCGGCAACTACGTGATTCTCTCCGGCGATGTGCACTATTCCTTCGCTTACGACATCGTGGTGCGCCACCGCAAGCATGCGCCTAGGCTGTGGCAGATCACCTCCAGCGGGGTCAAAAATACCTTTCCCGATTCGCTTTTGGATACCTTTGACCGGCTCAATCGCTGGCTTTATGCCCCCTGGTCGCCGCTTAACTGGTTCACCAAGCGCCGCAAGCTGAGTATTCATCCCCGCGACCCCGACCGTGCAAGCGCCGGGGAACGACTCTGGAACGCCAGCGGTATCGGGCTGGTGACCCTCGACGAAGACGGCTGCCCGGTCGATATTCGCCAGTTGGACGCCAGTGGCGGCGAAGCCTGCTTCCCACCGCCGGATATACCGGCGCGTTAGGATTCGTAAGCGGCGCCAACCGCGTATCACATTACCTTCGTCAAAACGTCACTAACGGGTCATCTAAATGTCCCGCCCCTGTCATCTGAGAGCGTCACTATCGTTGTGTCTTCTAACAACGCATCAGGTGACCCATGCAGATGTTATCTCTTCCTCGTACCCTCATTAGCGCCGCCGTTGCCAGTACCTTTGCTTTTTCGGCAGTGGCGGTTCAGGCCGATCTTTCCAGCCGCTACCAAGATGCGGATGGCGATCTGATTGCAGATGCACCCAGCGATGAGTCCCAGTGGGTGGACCCGGATACGCTGGTATTTGCTTATACGCCGGTCGAGGACCCCGCTGTCTATGCCGATGTCTGGTCTGACTTCCTGGACCATTTGAGCGAAGCCACGGGCAAAGAGGTGCAGTTCTTCCCGGTGCAGTCCAACGCTGCCCAGCAGGAAGCCATGCGCGCGGGCCGTTTGCACGTCGCCGGCTTTAACACCGGAGGCGTCCCCGTGGCGGTCAACTGCGGTGGTTTCCGTCCCTTTGCCATGATGGCCGCCGAGGACGGCAGCTTTGGCTATGAAATGGAAATTATCACCTACCCGAGTAGCGGTATTGAGTCCGTTGAAGACCTGCAGGGACGCCAACTGGCATTCACCTCCGAGACTTCCAATTCGGGCTTCCGTGCGCCTTCAGCGCTGCTGCGCTCTGAGTACGGCATGGAAGCAGGGGAAGATTTTGAGACAGCGTTCTCGGGCTCTCACGACAACTCTGTTTTAGGGGTGGTCAACGAAGACTACGAAGCGGCGGCCATCGCCAACTCGGTCGCTCGGCGGATGCTGTCGCGTGGTGTCGTGGAAGAGGGCGATTACGAGGTGGTTTATACCTCGCAAACGTTCCCGACCACTGCCTACGGCACGGCCCATAACCTGGCACCCGAACTGGCGGAGGATATCCAGGACGCCTTCTTCAGCTACGACTGGGAAGGCACCGCCCTGGAGGAGGAGTTCTCCAACTCCGGTGAAGCTCAGTTTATCCCCATCACCTATCAGGATAACTGGGAAGTCATTCGCACCATCGCCGATGCCAATGGGGTGACCTACGACTGCGACTGATCGCTAGGTAGACGTTATTAACCGGCCAGGAAGGCTCGCCTTTCTGGCCGTTTCGCTATACATGCGAGGGAAGAAAATGTTGACACTCAGTGGCGTAGCCAAGCGCTACCCAACCGGGGACCGGGCGCTGACCGATATAGATTTGACGCTCCCCAAGGGCCAGGTGATGGCGCTGATTGGGCCATCAGGCGCCGGTAAAAGCACCCTGATTCGCTGTGTGAACCGGCTGGTAGAGCCCACCCAGGGCAGCATTCGCCTGGAAGACACCGAGATCACCAAACTCTCGGGCCACAAACTGCGCCATGCGCGGCGTTCCATGGGCATGATTTTCCAGGAATATGCACTGGTTGACCGGCTCACCGTGATGGAAAACGTGCTCTCCGGTCAGCTTGGTTACGTGGGTTTCTGGCGCAGCTTTCTGCGCCGGTACCCTCAGGAAGCGGTCGTGGAGGCGTTTCGGCTGTTGGAGCGGGTCGGCCTGACCCACGCGATTGACAAACGTGCCGATGCGCTATCGGGCGGGCAGCGTCAGCGTGTAGGGATCGCCCGGGCTCTGTTGCAAAGCCCCAAGCTGTTGTTGGTGGATGAGCCCACCGCCAGCCTTGACCCGAAAACCTCCCGCCAAATCATGCGCTTGATTCGCGAGCTGTGTGCCGAGCGCGACCTGGCGGCGATTATCAACATCCATGACGTGGCGCTGGCGAAGCAATTTGCCGACCGTATCGTCGGACTGCGGGAGGGTGAAATCGTCTTTGACGGTGACCCCAGCGAACTCACCAGCGAGATTCTCACCACGATCTACGGCGAAGAGGACTGGGATACCACACCCGAGCCAATGGATGACGAGGTTAGCGATGCCCCGCCCGATACAGCCTCTTACCCAAGCGTGGCCCCTGCGATGGCCGCCGGAGGCGGACGATGAGCGACCAGGTCGAGAGGTTGACAGCGCGCCAGCAAGCGGCGCATCGCGGCGAATGGCGGCGGCTGCCGCTGATCGAAAGCCCGCGATTGCGCTGGGGCATTGTCCTCGGGGCGGCGGTGTATCTTGTTTTGGCGCTGGCCTCAGTGGAGGTGGACTGGGCGCGAGTGGCAGAAGGCTCAAGCCGGGCGCTGAATTTTCTGGGCGCGTTCATGCAGCCCGATTTTATCAGCCGCTACGACGATATCATGGCGGGCCTGCTGGAAAGCTTGACCATGACGCTGACCTCCACGGTGCTGGGGGTATTGCTCGCGATACCCGTTGGGCTGGGAGGCGCGCGCAATATTGCCCCCTTGCCGATTTACACTGTGTGCCGAGCCATCATTGCGGTATCGCGAACCTTTCAAGAGGTCATCATTGCCATCCTGTTTGTGGTGATGTTCGGCTTTGGCCCGCTGGCAGGCATGATCACCCTGGCGTTTGCAACGATTGGTTTCATGGCCAAGCTGCTGGCGGAAGACATCGAGGATCTGGATTGGCGTCAGGTTGAGGCGGTGCGCGCGACCGGCGCCAGTTGGTGGCAAACCATGAATCATGCCATCCAGCCCCAGGTCATGCCGCGTTTGATCGGGCTTTCCATGTACCGCCTGGATATCAACTTCCGCGAGTCTTCGGTGATTGGCATTGTCGGGGCAGGCGGTATCGGCGCCACCTTGAACACCTCGCTGAGCCGCTACGAATACGATACCTCCGCGGCGATCCTGCTGATCATCATCGCCATCGTGCTGCTGTGCGAATACAGCTCAAGCCATGTCCGCCGCTGGACCCAATAATCTCTGGATCAGTCTTTTCTGAATCGATACTTTGTGGAGAAGTTAAATGCCCGTTTCCACCTCACCTCAGGGTCAGCCGGTTTGGCGGCGGCGTACGACGCGTGCCCAGTGGCTGCAATACCTGGCTTGGCTGGCAGGTATCAGCCTGTTTCTGCTCTGCTGGAAGCTGATTTCCGATAACACCATGTGGGTGTTTGTTGAAGACGCCGGCCGCCAGGGGGCCGATCTGATCAGCCGTATGACCCCACCAGAGTGGGGCTACGCCAATGTGCTCTGGAAACCCATGTGGGACACCCTGAACATTGCCACCCTGGGGACGGCGCTGGGCATTATCATGGCGTTTCCGGTGGCGTTTCTAGCCGCTCGCAATACGACGCCGCATCCGCTGATCCGCAGTGCCGCGCTGATGGTGATAGTGTCGTCGCGCTCTATCAACTCGCTGATTTGGGCGATGCTGCTGGTAACCATTTTAGGGCCTGGCGTGCTGGCGGGGATCATCGCCATCGCCCTGCGCTCCATTGGCTTTGTGGGCAAGCTGCTCTACGAATCCATCGAAGAGATTCACCCCACGCCGGTTGAGGCGATTAGCGCGACCGGCGCAAGCCGCATGCAGGTAATGAGCTATGGCGTACTGCCCCAGGTCATGCCCGCGTTCGCCGGTATCAGCGTTTACCGCTGGGATATCAATATCCGCGAATCAACAGTGCTGGGCCTGGTGGGGGCAGGCGGTATTGGTTTGCAGTTGAACGCCTCGATCAACAGCCTCGCCTGGGATCAGGTCAGCGTGATTTTCATCATGATTTTTGCCACCGTACTGGTGTCGGAGTGGATATCCGCCCGGGTACGCCACGCGATTATATAACCATTTGGCAGAGTTGCGGTGTTTGCGCCATGCTATAGGCGAATCGGCCAAAGTAGAGATGCCTCCATGCCCTGCGCGCGCGGTTTGCCTATCGTTGCTTTGTTAATCCTCATGATGGTGTCAGGTTGCGCCAGCCGCGACACCGCGCTCAATGAACGCCTCGACGACGCTCAGGGCTTGTCCATGGAGCGCGCGCTGATCCTTTCCCACGCTCAGCAAGCGCTGGGCACTCCCTACCGCTTCGGCGGTAACTCCCCCGACGGCCTGGACTGCTCCGGGCTGGTCGAGATGGTCTACCAAGCGGCGGGCATTAATGTGCCTCGCACCGCCGACCAGCAGTTTCGCCAACTGGCTACAGTGGATGCCCCGCGGCCCGGTGACCTGCTGTTTTTTGGTTCACGCCAGAAAGCCACCCACGTGGGCATTTACCGCGGGCAAGGGCAGATGATTCACGCCCCCGGCAGCGGCCGCGAAGTGGTGAGTGTGCCGTTGGATGTCGACTACTGGCAGCAGCGTTTTCTGGGCGCTGCCAGCCCCGCCCCCTGAGCCTTCCCAACGATCAATTTGATGAACCAGGCCAATACGCATTTTCGCAATAGCCCTAAAGTTATCTGTATTTTTCCCGATAATTACCTAATGCGTTGATTAGCGACGATTGTCGTGTCGCGCTAGGTTTAACAGCGGGTGATAATATAACGAGCCTGCTGTGTATGGGAGGCCTCTGACGCAGCTAACAACGCATTGATGACTATTATAAATTGAGGAGCGCAGGGACGTATGAGCCAGTCTTTCACGACGCCAAAGGCGCAGTCTTTGCCTCATTCCCATGCTTCATCGTTACCCCCTGGCGAAGCCGATGCGCTTGGCGACACCGACGCTGCCACCCTGTCAGCCGAGCGACCCGCCCAAGCGGCTTTCTTGCATGCTAACGAGGCAATTATCATTACCGACGCGGAAAACCGCGTGATCGATGTCAATCCGGCCTTCAGTGAACTCACCGGCTGTACGCTTGACGCTGTGAAGGGTAAGACGCCCGAGGCATTCAGTATCCTGCCGTTGGACGACAGCCGCACCACCCGGCTGATGCGTGAAGAGCTGCAGCTTCGTGACCGCAGTAAAAGTCAGGTGAGTTACTGCAGCCACGATGGTCAGTTCTATCCTGGCATGATGTCGATTAATCGAGTGCGCGACGCTGAGGGTAACGTTGACCACCATGTGATCGTACTGGCAGACCTGTCCGCGATTCCTGCTCACGCGCGGCATCTTAACCGGGAAGTGTACTTTGATGCCTTGACTGGCCTGCCCAATCTGCAACTGCTGACACAACTTATCCAGGAATCCATACAGCACGCTGAAAGCAAGCAGCAGTCGCTGGCGGTGTGTTCGCTGGATATCGACCTTTTTAAAGCCATTAACGACCGTCTGGGCTCAAGCGTAGGCGATGCGCTGCTATCGAGCTTTGCGCAGCGTATCAGTCATTTGCTGTTTGGCGACGATGTGTTGGCTCGGGTAGGCGGTGATGAATTTGTACTGCTGCTCCACCATGGGGTGGACGAAGTGTTCCTCGAGAAGCTGCTCGCATCGATCCGGCGGCCGCTCTTTATTGAAGGACACACCATCCATCTCACGGTCAGCTTGGGGGTAACGTTTTACCCTAACGACCCGGCGCAGGGCGATGGTTTGCTACGCCATGCCAATCAGGCGATGTACCGGGCCAAGCAGCGTGGGCGTGACACCTTACATGTCTTTGACCCGAACCATGACCGTTTGCTGCAGGTGCGCCACGAGCAGCGTCAGCGCTTTGTGGATGCATTGGCAAACGACGAGTTGCGGCTTTATTACCAGCCGCAAGTCGATATGCGTTCCGGTCAGGTCGTGGGCGTGGAAGCGCTGATTCGCTGGCAGCATCCCGAGAAGGGGCTGCTGGCGCCTGGCCAATTTCTGCCTATCATTGAGGCGACTCCGCTCGAGGTTGACCTTGGCGAGTGGGTGTTGGAAGAGGCGATGCGCCAACTGGTGAAGTGGCAAGCGGCGGGAATTTCGCTGCCCGTCAATGTCAATATCAGCCCATCGCACCTACTCTTGAGCAACTTCAGTCAGCGCCTGGGCGAGCTGCTAGCGCGTTACCCCAGCGTTCCACCGGCCATGCTCAAGCTCGAAGTGCTGGAAAGTGCGGCGATGCACGACATTCAAGCGGCATTGGACACCATGGCGAAATGCCAGGCCTTGGGGGTCAACTTTGCGATTGATGATTTTGGTACCGGCTTCTCATCGCTAACTCACTTGCGCCAACTGCCAGTGAACCTTATCAAGATTGACCAGAGTTTTATCCGCGATATGTTAAGCGACGCGGACGATATGGCGATTGTTGAAAGCGTGATCTATATGGCGAATCGCTTTCAGCGGCCAATGCTGGCGGAAGGTGTTGAAACGCTGGCGCATGCTAAAGCGCTGATCGCCTTGGGCTGTGAGTTGGCACAAGGCTATGGCATCGCACGTCCCATGCCGCCTGCTGAGATGCCGCAATGGCTAGCCGCATGGCCGAAGCGGGCCGATTGGAGCGCGCTTGGAAAGATACATTAACAGCTGCAGAGGCTGGCAGGCTAAGCAGCGCTCGGTGCATTGGGTTTAAGAGCCTCTGCGCTGTCGGTGGTTGCATCGTTGGACGGTATTACGCCTTCAGCCCCAGCGCGTGCCTGGGCCATTTCGCTGGTCTGCATGGCCGCTTCAAGTTTGGCTTCCAGCAGATATTGCCTGGCCTGGGCAGCCACCTGATAGTCTTTTGGCGAGGGGTCGGCAGGGGCTAGCGCGGCAGCAATCACGGTTTGCATTTTCTCGATGGTGGCCTTGGGATCGTTGGGTACCGGGCCGTAATCAATTGAAACCTCACCGGCAACGGCGTAACGGTGACCGTCAGGGCCTATCTCGTAATCGTAACTTGCCCCGCCCGCATAAGCCCCGCCGACGGTCTGGTGGGCCATCTCGTGTTGCCTGACGGCGCGGTCGGTCTGCTTGAGCTGCTCCAGCTGCTCAATTTCTTCGGGGGCTAGCGACGTACCGTCGGCACCCTTTGGACCCGCAGATTCGCCACGTGTCGCATCGTCGGATGAGGTTTGCGGCTCTGCAGATGACTCGTTAGCCGCTTTGGGCTCAGCTGTTGTGACTTTGGCCGAACCTGCATTAAATGTGGGGGATGCCCAGGCTGATAGAGAGGCGGCCCCCAGCACGGCGATTGTCATGGCAAGCGCTCCATGAAAACAAAGAAGTGTCGTAAAGTATCGGTGAGGTAAGTCGGTCGCGCAAGTTAACGTTGGACGAGCGGACCTCAGAGACGAGGAAAACAGGCGATGCAGACGATTGATGTGGTGATTAACCTCTCTTATGAGGCGTGCTTGGCGCACTACGAGGGACGCATTGCCCAGGTCTATACGCATAGCCTCGATGGCCGCCGTGTGGTGTTTCCGGCAGAAGCGCTGCGTCGTGTCATGACCCACGACGGTGTTTATGGTCACTACCGGCTAAAGTTTTCTGAGACAGGCCGATTTATCAGTATTCATCCGCTTGTTATCTGTTGAGTTTATATGTCCCCCACTAGCTCTGACGTGTCATTACATGAGGTCGTCTACGAGGTGATTCCCAACCTCAATACGGCCGAAAAGCTGGTCAAGAACACCCTGGAAAGCATCCTGGAGTCGGCCTCCAATCCCTTGGACATTATGCGCCGTAAGGAACAGCAAGACGCTTTCGGTCTGGAAATCCACCGTGTGCGCATGAACCTTGAGCACTTATTGGAACGTTACCGGGAAGAAGTGACTGAGCTGGTTCGTGCCGAAGGCCGCGAAAAAGGCCCGGTAGTGACCCCAGACCCTTCTGAGGCACAAGCGATTCGCAGTGCCGTGGATATTTATCAACACGTCCGGGCGTATCAGCGTGGCGAGCGACGCCATCCTGTGCCAGGCCGCTAACCGACATCTTCAGTGACCAAAAGGTGCCAAGCAAGAGACTTGGGGTATAATAAGATCTTCAATGCAGCGTTCTGGCTTACCCGCCGGTGCGTTGGCAGCCTGCCTATCCGGCGATGGCTGCTGAGCTATCAGGAGATATACCATGTCTGCCTCACCGGTCACCTTGATGGTGGCGCGTCGCGTCGCCAAAGGGCGTTATCCGCATTTCACCCGCTGGCTGAATGAAGGCCGCCATCTGGCCGCGGACTTTCCCGGTTACCTGGGGTCGGGGGTGTTGGCACCGCCTGCCGATGACGATGAATATCAGATTATCTTTCGTTTCAGCAGCGCCGAGACACTGGCTGCCTGGGAACATTCGGCTTCTCGGCGCGCTTGGTTGGCCCGTGGCAAAGGCCTGTTCGATGCCCCGCACGAGCACCGAGCTATCGGTCTCGATGCTTGGTTCCAGCCGCATTCGCCAGCGCCGCCCCGCTGGAAGCAGGCCGTGGCCGTGTGGCTCGCCTTTTTTCCTGTATCACTGCTTTTTCATTGGCTATTCGGCAGCACGTTCGCCAATTGGCCGGTGCTTCCGCGGGTTATGGTCAGCACGCTGATGCTGACGCCGGTCATGGTGTTCGTCTTTATTCCGCTTTCGATGCGGTTATTGGCGCCTTGGCTTGCAGGTAAGGTATCTCCATTGCGAGCTCTCCTGCGGCGCCTTTCTGAACGTAGTATCTAAGTTGACGTTAGCGTTGGCTGCAGGGTCATAGAGAGGTTTTCTTCTACGCGGCCAACGCTGCTATGCTGAATGGGCACAGTGAAAGGAAGACTGGCGCCAGTCCATGGCTGGCGTGCTCAATTGCCCATGGAGTGATTATGATCCACGTTCACCATCTCGAAAAATCCCGCTCACATCGTATCTTATGGCTCCTCGAAACGCTTGGGCTGGACTACGAGATCATCGTTTATCAACGTGATGCTTCCACTCAGCAGGCCCCCGCAACGCTCAAGGAAGTACACCCGCTGGGTAAGTCGCCGGTAATCACTGACGGTGAGCTGACGGTTGCCGAGTCCGGCGCGATCATCGACTATCTAACGCAACGCTATGGCAACGGCCGCTGCCAGCCGAATATCGATAACGCCAGTGACTGGGTCGATTATCGTTACTGGCTGCACTATGCCGAAGGCTCCTTGATGCCGCTGCTGGTCATGCAACTGGTTTTTGGCCAGCTCCCCAAACGCGCGCCCTGGTTGGTGAAGCCGGTCGCCAAAGGCATTACCCAAACCGTTAACCGCACTTTCTTGCACCCGCAAATCAATCAGCACCTGCGCTTTATTGATGATTACCTGGCGACACACGAACACTTTGCCGGCCCATGGCCGAGTGGAGCGGATGTGCAGATGAGTTTCCCCCTTCAGGCGGTAGCCGCCACGCATTCATTGACGTCGTACCCGGCGATTGCCCGTTTCGTCGAGCGTGTTGAAGCCGACCCCGCCTGGCAGCGCGTTGTTGAGCGAGCAGGTCCGCTCACCATGCCTGGGGCGTAATTGTCGTCATGGTAGCGTTGACGGTGACCCGGTTAGGCCCCAACGTGCGCCGGTTGCGAGGGCCTCGCATCGGCCGAGCCGTCTTCGCGCTTAGCAGCATGCTGATAGCCTCGGCGTTAATGGCAGATGAGTCTCTGCGTGTCGGGGTGCATCACAACCCGCCTAAACTGTTTCTTAATGACCAGCAGCACCTGGATGGTATTTTTGGCGATCTGCTACTGGCCATTGCCGAGCGCGAAGGCTGGCAGGTCGAGCCGGTTGCTTGTGAATGGCAGCGCTGCCTGGGGCTTCTCGAACGCGGCGATATCGATCTGTTACCCGATGTGGCATGGAGCGAGGCAAGGGCCGAGCGATTCAGGTTTCATAGCGAACCCGCACTGCACAGCTGGTCACAAATTTACCAGCGGGAAGGGCTGTCGATAGAAGCGGTAGTGGATTTAGCCGAACAGCGCGTGACGGTGGTCGATGAGTCAATTCAGGAAGACCATCTGTTAGCGCTTACCCAACGCTTTGATATACCGGTTGACTGGATCAACGTTCCCAATTTTGAAGAAGGCTTTGCAAAGGTCGCCAGCGGTGAGGCTGACGCCGCTGCAGCGAATCGTCAGTTTGGCGAGTGGCGCGCTGGTGAGGCGGGGCTTGTTGATACTCCGTTGATGTTTCAGCCCGTCCAGCTTTATTTTGCAGGGTCACCATCGGTGCCTCAGGCGGTTCTTGAGCGCCTTGATGACTATCTGATGCGCTGGAATGCGGACACAGATTCACTTTATTTTACCACGCTTCAAGCCTGGCAGGCGGGAGCACCAAGCCCACCCGAGGCCTCCAAATGGCTGCGCTGGGGAGTGGCTGCATTGATCGGATCACTGGTCGCGGCGCTGCTGGTGAACCTTGTATTGAAACGGCGAATGGCAAGGCAGCGGGTACGGTTGGCAACCAATGAGGCCATGCTGGGCACTATTCTGGATAGCGTGGATGCCTATATCTACATCAAATCGCCTGACCTGACCTACCAGTATGTCAATCATCGGATTTGCGAGCTTTTTGGTCATCCCGCAGAAGCGGTGATAGGGCAGCGCGACGAGGCTTTTTTCGACCCTGCGACGGTCGCCGAGATTACCCAGGTAGACCGCCGCGTGCTGGCGTCGGGCGAAAAAATCACCTTGGAAGAGCGTCACGCCCTCAAGCACGACGACCGGGTGAGAACCTTTTTGTCGATCAAGATGCCGCTGACGTTCACGCCGGGCAGTCCTCCCTCGCTGTGTGGGATCTCGACCGAGTTGACCGAGTATCTCGAGATGCAGTCCCGCACACACTATCTGGCGTATTACGATGCGCTGACGGGCCTGCCAAACCGGCGCCTGCTGATGGAGTCGCTGGCGTCTACCATAGAGGAAGACGCACAGGATAGGCAGTTCGGAGCCTTAATGGTCGTCGACCTCGATCATTTTCGGTTGGTTAATGATCTGCAGGGGCATGCGAGCGGCGACCAGCTATTGATCAATGTAGCCGAACAACTCCGCCAGGCGTTGGACAAAGACGCCATGTTGGCGCGCTTCAGTAGCGACGAGTTCGTAGTGCTGGTCAACCATTTAGACCCGCAACAGGCGGAGGCTGCTGCCAAGGCCGAGCGCATTGCACGACAGCTGATGACGACAATCCATCAGTTGCGCAATAGTCGCTCGCTGCCCATCAGTGCAAGCGTAGGGTTGGCGCTTTTCAATGGCGAATCGGGTTCGCTTGACGCGGTCCTTCAGCAGGCAGATATGGCGCTTCAGCAGGCCAAAGCGTCGGGCGGCAATACGCTGCGCTTTTTCAACCCCGACATGCAAGCCAGCGTGCTGGAGCGGGCGAACCTGGAAGCCGACCTCCACCATGCTCTGGCCCGCCATGAACTGCAACTGCATTACCAGATTCAGGTGAATCACAAGGGCGTCACGACCGGTGTCGAAGCGTTACTGCGCTGGTATCACCCGGAGCGTGGCTGGGTTTCGCCCGCCGAGTTTATTCCGCTAGCCGAAGAAAGCGGCCTGATTATCCCGATTGGCGACTGGGTATTGACCCAGGCTTGCCAGCAACTTGCCAGGTGGTCTCGGCAAACCGCCTACGCACCGTTGAGCATTTCGGTCAATGTCAGCTCGGTTCAGTTCCAGCAGCCGGACTTTGTCAACCTCGTGGAAAAGCGCCTTAAACAGACGCAAGCGCCTGCTAATCGATTGGTGTTGGAAGTCACTGAAAGCCTGCTGATGCGCGAGCCGACTCGCGTGCGTCACACCATGCTCAAACTGCGTGAACAGGGGATACGCTTTGCCTTGGATGATTTTGGCACGGGGTATTCGTCGCTAAGCTATCTAAAACGATTACCTCTCGATGAGCTCAAGGTCGATCAGTCGTTTATCAGTGAGTTGCTGACGGATAAGGCGGACGCTGCGATCGTCGATACGATTATTCTGTTAGCGGTTAGTTTAGGCCTGGTGGTAGTGGCTGAAGGTGTAGAAACCCAAGCCCAACTGGATTGGTTGAAAGGTCATGGCTGCTATCGGTACCAGGGCTATTTATTGGGTCGCCCCAAGCCCATTGAAGACCTGTTTGAATAAAAAATGCCCCGCCGCTTAGAGCGGCAGGGCATGAATCATTACCGCTTGGTGCGGCTATTCGAGGTTAGCCAAACAGGGCAAAGCTTTCTGCGTTTAGCCACATATGGACCAGAATACTGGCAGCGTAGCCCAGCAAAATGACCGGCGACCACTTCAAATGGCCCATAAAGGTATAGGCGCCACGCGCCTGTCCCATGACCGCCACACCTGCCGCGGAGCCAATCGATAACAAGCTGCCGCCGACCCCGGCTGTGAGGGTGATGAGCAACCAGTGTCCATGCGACATATCGGGTTCCATGGTCAGTACGGCAAACATCACGGGGATATTATCGACAACGGCAGAGACGACACCGAGCACAATATTGGCCGCTGTGGGGTTCCAGCCGAGATATAGCGCTTCCGAGAGCAGGCCGAGATAACCCATAAAGCCCAGCCCACCAACACACATTACAACGCCGTAGAAAAACAGCAGCGTATCCCACTCGGCGCGCGCCACACGGTTGAAGACATCGAATGGCACCACACTACCCAATTGCTGAAGCTTCTTGTTGTCGCCACGGCGGCTGTAGCGTTCGCGCTTGCGCTCCAGTGAACGCGGCAGGCTGCGGCGCAGGTAATAACCAAAAAACTGCAGGTAACCAAGGCCGGTCATCATGCCAAGCACCGGTGGTAGGTGGAGCACTATATGGCATAGGACAGCGGTGGTGATCGTTAGTAGGAAAAGCACTACAATGCGCCGCGCGCCACGCTTCATCCATACGTCTTCGTACACGCTTTCCGGCTTCTTGTTGGGGATGAAAAAGCTCATGATCACAGCAGGGATCAGGAAGTTGACCAGCGAGGGCAAAAACAGAATAAAGAAGTCCTGGAACGGCACGATGCCCGCTTGCCATACCATCAAGGTGGTAATGTCGCCGAAGGGGCTAAAGGCACCGCCAGCATTGGCCGCTACTACGATATTGATACACGCAACGTTGATGAAGCGCTTATCACCTTCGGCCACTTTGGTGACCACCGCACACATCAGCAGTGCTGTGGTCAGGTTGTCGGCAATCGGCGACAGAATGAAGGCCAGTCCGCCCGTTAACCAAAAGAGCGTGCGGTAATTGAACCCCTTGCGCAGCATCCAAGAACGCAGTGCATCAAACACCCGGCGCTCTTCCAGGGCGTTGATGTACGTCATGGCCACCAGCAGGAACAGCATCAGCTCGGTGAACTCCAAAAGCGTTATGCGAAAGGCATGCTCAGATGCCTCCGACATACCGTTTTGGACATACACCCAGCCGATGAGGCTCCAAATAATACCGGCGGCGACCAGTACGGGCTTGGACTTGCGCATGTGGATTTTTTCTTCGGCCATTACTAGCGCGTAGGCCAGCACAAAAATAGCCAGAGCGAAAAAGCCGATGATGGACTGGGTAAGATCGAGTTCACCCGTAACGGCTAGAACGGCGGGGCTGAAGAGCAGCAATAAGGCTGCCAACAAAAAAAGCCAGCGACGATCAAATCGTGGCTGGCAGGAGGGGCGAAAAAAAGGCATGGCGATGCGTTTCCTTTCGTGTGGATTATAGGAGGGACTTATAAGCCGCGTTAGTCTACCAGCCTGTACTGCGATGCAATATGTAATAAAAGCGAATGAATATAGCGGTTCTTAACCGTTAAAGATCATTTTTTAGCAAATTAACCGTTTAGGTAATGGTAAATTAGTGAATCTTACATGTTAGATGGCACTTATAACGGTGAAGCTTAGCACTAGATAAATTATGTAACCTGCTAACAATAAAGCCCCTTCAAGACGCGATAGCCGCATACCGGTATACAAAAACAGCACCAGTAAGCCCGCAGCACCCAGCATCACCCACTGATCGAACATGGTCACGCGCGCAGCCATGGGCAGTGGCTGTAAAAACGCCGAAATACCTAAAATGCCAAGAATATTAAAAATATTGCTGCCCAAAATGTTGCCCACGGCAACATCAGCGTGCCGCCGGAGAGCGGCGATAACCGACACGGCCATTTCCGGTAGCGATGTGCCGACGGCCACAATGGTCAAGCCAATCACCGCTTCTGAAATGCCCATGGCTTGGGCCAGCCCAATCGCGCCATAGAGTAATAGCTGGGAACCACCAATCAGTAAGCCAAGGCCCAGCACCAGCGCGATGATAATCCCGCCTGACGTCATAGGCAGTGCGTTCATTTCATCCGCTTCTGCGGCGTGCATCTGAGCAGCGGGAATCGACTGCTGCCGTTCGCTGAGGTAAGCCCAAACGAGATAGCTAACCAATGCGGCCAGGAAAAGGGCGGCATCAAATCGTCCCAGGTCACCACCCCACGCCAAGCCGATAAACAACACGCTCGCCGCGACCATTACGACGCCGTCTCGGCTAAGCGCCTTGGGTTGAACGGTCATCGGGCAAATGACAGCGCATAATCCCAGAATCAATAAGATATTGCCGATATTGCTGCCGACGATATTGCCCACGGCAATATCGGGCTGTTGGTTGATGGCTGCGTGTATCGATACCACCAGCTCGGGAGCTGAGGTGCCAAATCCCACAACCACTAACCCGGTCAACAAAGGAGAGACGCCTACTCGTCGTGCGCCTGCCACGGCACCGCGTATCAAGGCTTCTCCGCCCAGGGTCAAAAAGCCTATTCCCGCCAATAAGCTTAAAGCATGCAGCATGTTGCGTTTTCCTTCCGGTGTTGGCCTGCAAGCGTCAGGCGTTGGCATAACATAGCGGAGAGTACCGGTTTCCGCCTAGCATTTTATATGGGCGACAACATCGTCCGGGTAATTGACGTTTGTTATGTTATAACTTATCTTTGTTTTCGACATTCCAGTCTTGTGATTTTGCAGAGGAAGTATATCGACATGTTGATGACGTATCGCCAAAAAGCGAGTGCCGTTGCGCTAAGTGCCTTGCTCATTGCGGGAATTCAAAGTGTGCAGGCGAATGACCATGACCATTCGCACGATCATGACCATGCTCACGACCACGACCACGACCACGACCACGACCACGACCACAGCCATGACAGCGATATCTATGCAGGCTACTTTGACGATGAGCAAGTAAAGGATCGCCCTCTTTCAGACTGGGAGGGTGACTGGCAATCCGTCTACCCATACCTGGAAGACGGTACGCTTGACGAGGTTTTTGCACATAAAGCATCGGAAGGTGACAAAACGGCTGAAGAGTACAAGGCGTATTACGATACCGGGTACCAAACGGACGTGAACCGTATCGTGATTGAAGGGCATAACGTCACTTTCCACGAGGACGGGGAGCCGCGTACGGGGGAGTATCAATACGATGGCTATGAAATATTAACCTACGAGGCCGGCAACCGGGGGGTTCGTTTTATCTTCGAGCTTGAAGAGGCATCTGACGACCTGCCGCAATATATCCAGTTTAGCGATCACAGTATCTATCCCACCGATGCGTCCCACTTCCACCTCTATTGGGGCGATGACCGTGAAGCGCTGCTAGAAGAGGTCACTAACTGGCCGACATACTATCCCTCAGCGCTGGATGGTGATGAGATCGTCGATGAAATGCTGGCGCACTGACATTTGCGCTCAAAGCGGCCCATACCGACGGGGCGGTCTAGCACTGTAAAAAAAGCGCTGGCAGAAATGCCAGCGCTTTGCTTGTATGGGGGAAAACGAAAACTGTGAAGAGTCGATCCATGACGCCCTATTGGCCTTTATCCATCACTGTGGCTTCATTCTCACGCCTGCTGGGGATGGGGCTTTTGGTATTGAGCAGTATGGTAACCGCAGACGCGGGGTGCGATAACGCGAGTACGCAATTAGCGCTAACGGAATGTTCCGCGCAGGCGTATCAATCGGCCGATGATGAGCTTAACGAGGCGTATCAGGCGTTTGTCAGTAAGCTGAAGGAAAATCCAGCAACGCTTGAAAAACTGCGAGAGGCCCAGCGAGCCTGGATCACTTTTCGTGATGCTGAATGCGCGCTTGAGAGCAGCGGCGTAGAAGGCGGCAGCGCACAACCTATGGTACGTAACGGGTGTCTTGCAACGCTGACAAAACAGCGCACCGAGAGACTGCGCGAGCATGCACATTGCGAAGAAGGCGATTTGAGCTGCCCGCGCTAAAAAATCACGATTAACCCGGTATAAGGGATACAAAACAAAAAAAGCACCCGTAGGTGCTTGATTTGAAGGGGTGTCTGGTGGAGGCGGCGGGAATTGAACCCGCGTCCGCCAGCACTCCCCCATTGGCTCTACATGCTTAGATTTCGTCTTTTGCTTTAGCTCGACTGACTCCGACGATCAGGATTCAGTCTTGCGAGTCTTCTAAGGTTTAACGGTTGACGAGAAGACACCGCCAACCGCGGTCCTATCATTTTTAGCTCGTATCCCCTCAGCGATGAATAGGCACATCGCCTTGGGGCCGGACAAGAAGCTACCAGCTTTACGCTGCTAGCGCGCCCTGAGCATAGTTTTCGTCGTTTGCGACTATTTTTCGTGATGTGGTATTTACGAGATACATCACGCTCTCGGCATGCACCGCAGGGTTTGTCACCGGCGTCGAAACCATGTCGCCCCCTTAGTTACCTGAGCATTCTAACGTGCTCACCCTGAATTGACCAGCT
Organism: Halomonas sp. SH5A2; assembly: GCF_014263395.1. Classification (GTDB taxonomy): domain Bacteria; phylum Pseudomonadota; class Gammaproteobacteria; order Pseudomonadales; family Halomonadaceae; genus Vreelandella. The sequence goes on from NZ_CP058321.1 coordinate 273,333, forward strand.
ATGCCTTGTTATGTTCCCGCATGATTCTGCCTTTTTGGCGATTCCAGTCGCGGTCCTTCTCGGTGGCCCGCTTATCGTGGATTTTCTTACCGGTCACCAGGGCAAGCTCGCACTTCACCTTGTTGCGCTTCCAGTAAAGTTTTAGCGGCACACAGGTGTGGCCCTTATCCTGGGTCACCGAAAACAGCTTGGCGATTTCTTTGCGATGCAGCAGTAATTTTCGCGTCCGCGTGGGATCGGCGATTTCATGAGTGCTGGCGGTATTCAGCGGCATGATATGGCTACCCAGTAACCACGCTTCGCCATTGCGAATTAAAATATAGGTGTCGGTGAGCTGTGCTTTGCCTGCGCGAAGGCTTTTGACTTCCCATCCTGCCAGGGATAGGCCCGCTTCGAAGGTTTCATTGATATGATATTCGAAACGTGCCTTCTTGTTCTGGGCAATAACGTGGCTGGTAGGGCCTTTGCTCTTACCTTTTTTCGTGGCCATGAAACCTCATATTCGATCTGTCTGTGACACCCCCTTCGTTATGTGGGGAGGCGTGATACCATTCAAGGTCTTAACTATGATTCCCATGATACGCCTTGGGCACTGTGAAGTCAGCGGAGAGGTCAATGCCAACCGTCAATCGTTCCGCCTTGGTGCGGCACACCCCGAAACAAATGTTCGATCTGGTCAACGATTTCGAACGCTATCCAGAGTTCTTGCCGGGCTGTCGGCGTGCGCGTTTGCTCGAGCACGACGATGACCATTTAATCGGCGAAATGACCCTGGGGCGCGCCGGCGTTGAGCAATCGGTTACTACCCGCAACGACCTTTTTGCTCCTGAACTTATTGAAATGTCGTTGGTTAGCGGTCCTTTCAAGCGTTTGAAAGGGCGCTGGCAATTCATTCCGATGGGTGATGGCGCCTGCAAGGTGAGTCTGGACATGGAATTCGAGTTTGCTAACCGGCTGTTGGGTATGGCATTCGGCAGGTTGTTCCAGCAGATTGCCGGGCAGTTAGTGGATGCCTTTACCCGCCGTGCCGACGAGATCCATGGTCGATGACACCTTTGCCATCGAGGTGGCGTTTGGTCTTGCGCATAAACAACGCCTGGTTGCACTGAGCGTGCCGCCGGGGACGACGGCTCGTGAAGCCGTCGCCCTGGCAGATTTGCCCCACCAGTTCCCCGAGCTGCCCCCGGAAACGTTTGAAAACGCGCCATTGGGCATTTTCGGTCAGGCGCTACGTGAACCTTCGCGGTATAACGTAGCGCCTGGCGATCGGGTTGAAGTTTATCGACCGCTGCTGATTGATCCCAAAGCCGCTCGCCGTGAGCGTGCAAAACGCCAGGCGAGCGGGGGCGCCGATTAAGGCTGGGAATCGCGTGATCAATTGGTGGTATTGGGCGTTGTGTTTTGCCTCGGCTCGTTAGGAATCGCTTCTGTTGGGTCGGCTGTGTCCGTCGCTGGGCCGCGAGTGCTGTCGGCCTTGAGAGGGAGGTCTTCGGATAAGTCGCCTTCCTGGTCGATATTGGCAAGCCGCCCCTGGTCATCAAACGTCAGCGTGACACGCCGCCTCTCAACCCCTGCGTAAGCTTTATCGAGTCGGAAAACGTAATCCCACTCGCGAGCATCAAAGGGTGCTTCTAGCAGTGGGCGGCCCATCACATAGGTAACCTGTTCCTGGGTCATTCCCGGTTGCAGTTGGTCGACCATTTCTTCGGTGACCAGGTTGCCTTGCGGGATGTCGCGTTTGTACACGCCAACGTAGCTACAGCCGCTGATCACGGCAATGGAAACGGAAAGCGTGATGATTCGAGTCAATTTTTGCATTTGGGCCTATTCTTCACTATCGTGGTTTCGGTCGATCATACCCGACCTAACCTGTTACTGCGAAGAGCAACCATGGCCGATAAGAACCATGAATTACGTAAAGCCGGGCTGAAAGTGACCCTGCCGCGTGTCAAAATCCTGCAGATTCTCGAAACTGCATCGGGTCAGCACCACCTTAGCGCAGAAGAAGTGTATAAAACACTGATAGATGCGGGCGAAGATGTGGGGCTGGCAACTGTTTACCGTGTGCTGACTCAGTTTGAGTCGGCGGGCCTTGTCATTCGTCATAATTTCGATGGCGGCCACGCGGTATTCGAGATGACGCAAGAAGACCACCATGACCACATGGTGTGTCTGGAAAGTGGTGAAATCGTCGAGTTCGTTGACGAGATCATTGAGCGACGCCAGCAAGAAATCGCTGAAGAGCACGGCTACGAATTAGTTGACCATGCTTTGGTGTTATACGTGCGCCCCCGAGGATCGGACGTAACGCGCCAGGACAGCGGGCCCACTAATAAGAAATAGGGTCATGCCTAAGCCCAGGCTTTGATGCACGATCCATCGCCCCTAGGCTGCCTAGCTTGAATGTTAGGCGGCCTGGGGGCGTTTTTCTGCGCGCTGGATAAACGCTGTGCTCTAGCGCAGTCCGCCATCGTCAGTGCGGTTGGCGCTGGCTGGCGTTGAGCATTTCACGGGCGTGGGCCAGGGTTTGATCCGAGAGTTTGACGCCGCCCAGCATGCGGGCCAGTTCGCTCACCCGGCCTTGCTCATCCAACAAGGCCATATGCGTCAAGGTGGTATCGCGCTGGGCGCGCTTTTCGATGTGTAAGTGCTGGTGGGCCTGGGCGGCCACCTGAGGCAGGTGGGTGACGGTCATTACCTGGCCGTTTTCACCTAGCTTGCGTAGCAGCTGGCCGACAATCTCTGCGGTGGCCCCGGAAACCCCGACGTCGACTTCATCAAACACCAGGCTGGGGATGGTCGAGTGAGAGGCGGCGACGACCTGAATCGCCAGGCTGATGCGAGAAAGCTCACCGCCAGAGGCCACTTTGGTAAGCGGCCTGGCGGGCTGCCCGGGGTTGGCGCTGATCAAGAAGTGAACCTGGTCGAGGCCTTCTGCCGCTGGTGTGTCGCGGGGCGTGACCTCCACTTCAAAGCGCGCCTTGCCCATGGCCAGGAAACTCAGCTGCTGCTGGACCTCTTTGCCTAGACGAACGGCGGCTTTCTGGCGTGCCTCGCTCAGGTGCTTGGCGTCACGCCGATAGCGCTCGCGAAGTTCTGCAACCTGGGCGCCGAGGGCTTCGATGTCGTTCTCGCTGTTGTCCAACTCGGCGACTTCCCGGCTCAGCTCAGCATGTAGCGCACAGACCTCTTCCGGTGCCACATGGTGCTTGCGGGCAATACGATGCACATCGGCTAAACGCTCTTCCACCCATGTCAGGCGTTCGGGGTCGAGTTCGGTGGTGCTGGCGAGGCGGTTGAGTTCGCCCGCGGCCTCTTCGATCTGAATGCGCGCGTCGCTGAGCATCGCCAGGGTATTGGACAGCGTGCCCTTGTCGCTGCCCGGCAAGGCGCTTAAGTGTGTATAAGCCTGATTAAGCAGTGATAGCGCTCCGCCTTCGTCGCTGGCGCAGCAGTCAGCGGCAAACTGGGTTTCGCGGAGTGTTTCGTCGGCGTGGGCCAGGGTGTGCTGTTCTTCCTCTAGAGTCTGCAGTTCGCCTTCTGCCAGACCCAACTGATCCAGTTCTTCTACCTGATAACGCAGTAACTGCCGCTTGGCTTCTACCTCGCTGCCGGCTTCCTTGCGCTGCTTGAGGCGACGGTTGGCGCTGCGCCAGTCACGGTATGTCTCGGCAAGCTGATGAGCCGTGTCGCGAAGGCCCGCATAATCGTCCAGCAGCGCGAGATGGGTTTCTTCGCGCATCAGCGCCTGATGGGCATGCTGGCCGTGTATCTGGACCAGGTGTTCGCCCAGCGATTTGAGGTCGCTGATCGTGGCCGGTTGGCCATTGATCCATGCCTTGGAGCGCCCGCTCGCGGTTACCACCCGCCTTAACAGGCATTCGTCGCTGGGAAGCTCGCGGCTGCTTAGCCATTCGCTGGCCGCAGGTAAATGCTGAATATCAAACCGTGCCGAGAGGTCAGTGCGCTCGCTACCGTGGCGCACGCTGCCTGCATCGGCGCGTTCGCCCAGGCAAAGACCCAGTGCGCCCAGCAGAATCGATTTGCCTGCCCCGGTCTCGCCGGTAATGGCGGTCATGCCATGGGTCAGGTCGAGTTCCAGGTGCTCAACGATCGCATAATCTCGAATGGCAAGCTGAATCAGCATGAGGGCCTCCTGAGGCGCAGCGGGACGAGCGCAGTTAATGCGTCTGAATATTGTTGTTTTATACAGTAGTCGAAAACGCGCTTCAATGCCCACTTGAGATGGCTTTTATGGTCCCCATATACGGTGCAGAGCCAATTTACATTGCTACTTACTATTTGGGCGTAGCGCACGCCCCCCCGAACGTTGCAGGAGCAAGGCATGGCAAAAGAACCGCAAACCCCGATGGATGACGAGCTGGCTCGTCACGAGCAGGAAACAGAGACGCCGGAGCAAGAATCTGAAGATCGCCTGGTTGAAGGTGAGCTGGAAGGCCTTATTAATGACGATGAAGCCGTCGTCGATCGTGTCGAGGATGAGGCTGAAGTCGACGTGCTGGCCGCTCAGGTACAAGACCTGGAGCAGCGCCTGGCAGAAGCCAAGGACCAGTCGCTAAGAGAAGCCGCCGAAGCGCAAAACGTGCGCCGCCGGGCGGAGCATGAGGCTGAAAAGGCGCGCAAATTTGCCTTGGAGAAGTTTGTTAAAGAGCTTCTGCCGGTCATCGACAGCCTGGAAAAAGCGCTTGAGTCGATGCAGGAAGACGCCTCCGAGGTCCATCGCGAAGGGGTCTCGATGACCCTGAAGATGCAGCTTGATGTGCTGGGCAAGTTTGGTGTTGAAAGCATCGAGCCCCAGGGCGAGCCGTTTGACCCGCAGGTCCACGAAGCCATGGCGATGGTGCCGAATCCTGAGCAAGAGCCGAATACGGTTATGGAAGTGATGCAGAAAGGTTACTTGCTGAACGGACGTCTGGTCCGCCCGGCCATGGTCGTGGTCAGTCAGAAAGCGAGTGAGTCATAACGCAGTAAAGGCCTAAAAGGGCCTTGAAAAGTTTCAGGTGGCCCCCAGATAAAGGGGCAACCCCGCGGGAAATCCCGCAACCAGTTTGATGTATTGAAACAACCGAATACGAGGTTCTTATTATGGGACGCATTATTGGTATTGATTTGGGCACCACAAACTCTTGTGTATCGGTGCTCGATGGCGACAGTGCAAAAGTCATTGAAAACGCAGAAGGCGGTCGCACGACACCGTCCATCATTGCTTACACTGAAGACGGTGAGACGCTCGTTGGTCAGGCCGCCAAGCGCCAGGCGGTGACCAACCCCGAAAATACGCTGTACGCTATCAAGCGTCTGATCGGCCGTCGTTTTAAAGATGATGTCGTGCAAAAAGACATCAAGATGGTGCCGTACAAAATCACCGAAGCCGATAACGGTGATGCCTGGGTAGAAGTGAAAGGCCAGAAAATGGCACCGCCGCAGGTCAGCGCGGAAGTGCTCAAGAAAATGAAGAAGACGGCAGAAGATTACCTCGGTGAAACCGTCACCGAAGCGGTTATCACCGTGCCGGCTTACTTCAACGACAGCCAGCGCCAGGCCACCAAAGATGCCGGCCGTATCGCCGGTTTGGACGTCAAGCGCATCATCAACGAGCCGACTGCGGCGGCGCTTGCTTATGGCATGGACAAGTCACGCGGTGATAAAACCATCGCGGTATACGACCTGGGCGGCGGTACTTTCGACATTTCGATCATTGAAGTGGCTGATGTCGACGGCGAAACCCAGTTTGAAGTGTTGGCCACCAACGGTGACACCTTCTTGGGTGGTGAAGACTTCGACCTGGCGCTGATCAACTATCTGGTTGACCAGTTCAAGTCGGACAGCGGCATTGATCTGTCAGGCGACAACCTGGCCATGCAGCGTCTCAAAGAAGCTGCCGAGAAAGCCAAGATCGAGCTTTCCAGTGCCCAGCAGACCGACGTCAATCTGCCCTACATCACGGCCGACAACACCGGTCCGAAGCACCTGAACGTCAAGGTCACGCGTGCCAAGCTGGAATCGCTGGTCGACGACCTGGTGAAACGTTCGCTGGAGCCGTGCAAGGTGGCATTGAAAGATGCTGGCCTGTCGGCGTCTGAAATTGATGACGTTATCCTGGTGGGCGGTCAGACCCGCATGCCGATGGTCCAGCAGAAAGCCGCTGAGTTCTTCGGCAAGGATGCACGTAAAGACGTGAACCCAGACGAAGCCGTGGCTGTGGGTGCCGCGATTCAGGGTGGCGTTCTCGGCGGTGACGTGAAAGACGTACTGCTGCTGGACGTAACGCCCCTGACCCTGGGTATCGAAACCCTGGGTGGCGTGATGACGCCGCTGATCGAGAAAAACACCACCATCCCGACCAAGAAGACGCAAACCTTCTCCACGGCGGATGACAACCAGACGGCGGTCACCATTCACGCCGTGCAGGGCGAGCGTAAGCAGGTATCGCAGAACAAATCGCTGGGTCGTTTTGATCTTGCCGATATTCCGCCTGCGCCGCGTGGCGTGCCGCAGATCGAAGTGGCCTTCGATCTTGATGCCAACGGTATCCTGAACGTCTCCGCAAAAGACAAAGCGACGGGCAAGGAACAGTCGATCGTTATCAAGGCATCCAGCGGTCTGACCGATGATGAAATCGAGCAGATGGTACGCGACGCCGAAGCCCACGCGGACGAAGATAAAAAGTTCGAAGCGCTGGTGCAGCTGCGTAACCAGGCGGACGGCATGATCCACGCCACCCGCAAAACGCTGGAAGAAGCCGGTGACAAAGCGACCGATGACGAGAAACAGTCCATCGAAACCGCGATCACCGAGCTGGAAGAAGCTACTAAAGGCGACGACCAGGAGCTGATTCAGCAGAAACTCGACGCGCTCACTGAAGCGTCTGGCCAGCTGGCGCAAAAAATGTACGCCGAGCAGGCAGAGGGCGCTGAGCAGCCGGGCGAGGAAGGTGCCGAGCAGGCCAACGCCAAGCCCGATGAAGACGTGGTCGACGCCGAGTATGAAGAAGTCAACGACGAGCAGAAAAAGCAGTAAGCGCTCTTTCTGACAAGGCAGGCGGTGACGCGGGGGGTAACTCCCGCGTTGCTGTTTCCACGTCCAAGACGCACGAAGCTTAATGTGTAGTTAAAAATACATAGTTAAATGTGCAGTTGAATGCGTAGCTAACCAAGAGGCGTAGGACCCATGTCCCAACGCGATTATTATGAAGTCCTGGGTGTCGACAAAGGGGCCGATCAGAAAGAGATCAAGAAAGCCTACCGTCGCCTTGCGCAAAAATACCACCCCGACCGCAACCCGGAAGACGATACCGCGGCGGAAAAATTCCGCGAAGTGTCGGAAGCCTACGAAGTCCTGACCGACAGCGAAAAACGTGCGGCCTACGACCAGTTTGGTCATGCCGGCGTAGACGGCCAAGGCGGAGGCTTTGGTGGCGGTGGTTTCGGCGGCGGTGGCGCTGGCGATTTCAGCGACATTTTCGGCGATGTGTTTGGCGATATTTTCGGCGGTGGCGGCGGGCGTCGTCGTGGTCCCAATGCCCCGGCGCGCGGTTCTGACCTGCGCTACAACCTGGAGCTGGATCTGGAAAATGCGGTCGCCGGCACCACGGTCGATATCCGTGTGCCGCGCCACATTGAATGCGACCGTTGTGATGGCGGTGGCGCCGAGCCGGGCTCAACCAAAGATACCTGTCCGACGTGCCATGGCCACGGTCAGGTGCGTATGCAGCAGGGGTTCTTTGCGGTTCAGCAAACCTGCCCGACCTGCCATGGCTCAGGCCAGCACATCAAGGTGCCGTGTCATAAGTGTAACGGCGAAGGGCGCGTACGCGAGACCCGGACACTGTCGGTGAAGATTCCACCGGGTGTGGATACCGGCGACCGTATCCGCCTGAACGCGGAAGGCGAAAGCGGTATCAATGGTGGCCCGCCAGGCGATCTGTATGTCCAGGTGGCCATCAAGCCGCACCATATCTTCCAGCGTGACGGTAAGCACCTGCAGTGTGACGTGCCGATTAACTTCGTCGATGCGGCACTGGGCGGTGAGCTGGAAGTGCCCACGCTCGATGGCCGAGTGAAGCTGAAGATTCCGCCGGAAACCCAAACCGGCAAGATGTTCAGGCTCAAGGGCAAGGGCGTCAAACCGGTTCGCGGCGGCGCCCCTGGCGACCTGCTGTGCAAAGTCGTGGTGGAAACGCCCGTCAAGCTCAGCGAGGAACAGAAAAATCTGCTGCGCCAGTTCCAGGAAAGCCTGGAAGGCAGCAACAGCCATCACTCACCCAAGAAAACCGGCTTCTTCGATAGCGTGAAGAAGTTTTTTGAAGAGATGAAGCCGTAATTCTGGGATAATGGCCAGCAGTTGGATGTTAAGTTCAAAAACCCTCGGTTCGCCGGGGGTTTTTGCTGTACAGGGAGTGCTGCGCATCATGGATAACCTCCAGGATAGGCCCGCCAAAGGGATTTTTCTCAGGGTTCTGTCCGGCCTGCTGTTTACCGGCATGCTGGTGAGCATCAAGGCGGTCAGCGACGCCGTGCCGGTCGGCCAGTCGGTGTTTTTCCGCTCGCTGTTTGCGCTGTTGCCGATCGTAGTGTTTCTTGCCCTGCGGCGGGAGTTTCCCCGGGGGCTGGCAACGCGTCGCCCGCTGGGACATGCCCTGCGATCTGGGCTGGGGGCGGCGGCCATGTTTGCGTCCTTTGCGGCGGTCGCGCTATTGCCGGTTGCCGAGGCCACGCTGCTCGCTCAACTGACACCGGTGTTCATGGCGATCGGTGGGATCTTGCTGCTGGGTGAGCGGTTTTCGCTCTATCGGGCAGGGGCTATCGTGCTGGCGCTCTCGGGGATGGCGGTACTGGTGCTGCCAGGACTGGGCGCGGATGGGGCGCATGGCCAGGTGGCAGGCTATGCACTAGGCGCGCTTAGCGCTTTGTTAACGGCAGGGGCGCTGTTGACCGTTCGGCGGATTTCACGCACGGAAACGGCAGGTTCTATCGCGTTCTATTTTATTCTGGTGTCGTCGCTGGCGGGCCTGGCAACGCTGCCTCTGGGCTGGGCGGCGCTTAGTCCGGTCGAGTTTGGGTTACTGGTGCTCTCGGGCCTGTTTGGCGGGGCGGCACATATCGCGATGACGCTGGCGTTACGCTACGCGGAGGCGTCCCGCCTGGCACCCTTTGAGTACATTGCCCTGGTTTGGCCCGTATTGGCGGATTGGGTGCTGTTCGGGATTCCTGTCTCGAGTGCTTTCCTGCTGGCGCTGCCGCTGATGTTAAGCGGGGTGGCGCTGGCCGCCATGGAAGGGCGGCGGCTTAAATGGCCTCTTCGACGATGAGCTGCGGGCTGCCTTTTGAGCAGGGCTCGATCCGCGCGTTTACCCGGTAAACGGATTGCAGCAGCGAGGGCGTGATGACGTCCTCCGTGGGGCCGCAGGCAATCAGCCGGCCGTGTTCGAGGACCATGGAGGCATCGGTGAAGCGCAGCGCGTGGCCCAGGTCGTGCAGCGCCACCAGGATGAGCATCTGGCGTTCGTCGGCCAGGCGGCGTAGCACGCCAAGGAGGCTAATCTGGCGGTTGAGGTCGAGCGCCGAGGTGGGCTCGTCGAGCATCAGGATCTCGGGCTCCTGCACCAGCGCCTGGGCGGCGCTGACCAGTTGGCGCTGCCCGCCGCTCAGGTCGCCGATATCACGCTCGCCAAGCACGGCAATGTTCAACTCATCGAGGGCGCGGTCAACCTGTGCCAGGTCCTCGCTTTGCACTTTCAGGCTGCGCCCCTGCATGCGCGCTAACAGCACCGACTCGTACACCGTCAGTGCCGCTCTTGCCCCCGTGTCCTGGGGCATATAGGCCACGGGGCGCTCGGCACTGGTGCCGCTGATCGTGACCTCACCGTCACCTTTCAATAGCCCCAGAATGCGACGGAACAGGGTCGATTTACCGGCGGCGTTAGGCCCCAGCAGGGCGATCATTTGCCCACCCTGAAAGGGCGGTGTCGTGATGTCCTGGATAATGGGGGTGCGCCCGTAACGGGCAGAAACATGAGTCAGCTGTAGGGTTACCATGACGCCTTCTTGTTGTTAAGCACGAGAAATAGAAAGAAGGGAATGCCCACGAGTGAGGTGATGATACCAATGGGAATGATGGTGCCGGGGATGATGATTTTGGAAATCACGGACCCGACGGAAAGAATCAGCGCGCCGCACAACGCCGAGCCGGGCAGGAAGAAGCGCTGATCTTCGCCTAGAAGAATGCGTGCAATATGCGGCCCTACCAGGCCAATAAAGCCGATGGTGCCCACAAATGCCACCGCAATCGCGGCAAGTAGCGATACCAGCACCAGCACTTCCAGTCGCAGCGCACGGGGATTGACCCCCATGCTCTCGGCCTTGGCGTCGCCCAGGCGCATCGCGGTGAGTGCCCAGCCGTGGCGCGCCAGTAGCGGCATCACCATGGTCAAAATGCTCAGCGCGATCCAGAATTTTGGCCAGGTGGCTTTGGTGAGGCTGCCCATGGTCCAGAAAACCACTGCGGCCACGGCCTGCTGGCTGGCAAAAAACTGAATCAGCGCCATGAGGGAATTGAAGATAAACACCATCGCAATGCCCAGCAGTACGATGGTCTCGACCGTCACGCCGCGCTTGAGGCTGATTGCATGGATAAGAAAGGCGGTGACCATGGCCATCAGAAACGCATTGATAGGCACCACGTATTCGATGGCCGCCGGGATAATGGCGACGCCAAAGGCCAGCCCCAGAGCAGCACCAAAACTTGCGCCCGCCGAAATGCCCAGTGTGAAGGGGCTGGCCAGCGGGTTGCTCAGGATGGTTTGCATCTGCGCCCCGGCGATGGAAAGGCTCGCGCCGACCACGAGGGCCAGCAGCGCCACCGGCATGCGGATTTCCCAGAGAATCACACGGGCCTGCTGGCTAACGCTGTCGGGGGTAAACAGCGCAGTCATGACCTCGCCCAGGCTATAACGCGCGGGGCCAAGCGCAAGGTCGACGCATAGACTGAAGAAGAGCGCTACGACCAGCGCCGCCAGAATCATCTGGCGGCGAAACACCTGGCTGCGATAAAAGGCGCGCCCCTTTGAATCAGGCGCGTTAGGCGTTTTCGCGATGCTTTCAGTCGTCATTCAAGGATAGCCAGTAGCCGGGTTCATAGTCGATGGGTAAAAAGCGATCGTGCAGTTCCGCCATGGTAGCTTCCGGGTCCAGATCGGCAAACAGGTCAGGGTGTAGCCACTTCGCCAATTGCTGGATGGCGACAAAATAGTAGGGGCTGTTGTAGAACTGGTGCCAAATGGCGTGGACATTATCTGATTCGACCGCCTGAATGCCGGTCATGGCGGTGCGTTCGGTGAGGGCTTCGAGCTTGGCCTGCGCCTTCTCCATGTCAGCGCCAGGCCCGACGCCGACCCAATCACCGCCCGGCACGTAGGCATCCCAACTGCCGCCGGTCACCACCATGTGGTCTGGGTCAGCGGCGATAATCTGCTCGGGATTAAGCGTTCCGAAGGTGTTGGGGATAATATCCGCAGCAATGTTGGAGCCACCCGCCAGGGTGACGTATTCGCCAAAGTTGGCAGGGCCAAAGCTCATGCAGCATTCATCTGAATAACCGCCTGCTCGATCAATAAAGACGCTGGGCCGCTCGGGGTCGGCCTGTTCGATGACATCAGTGACCCTTGCCAGCTGTTCCTCGGCGAAGGTGATGAATTCCTCGGCGGCGGCTTCATCGCCCATCAGCTTGCCGATGATGCGCATCGAGGGAATGGTGTTTTCGATGGGGTCCTCACGGAAATCGACATAGACGATAGGAATGTCCAGCTCGGCCAGTTTGTCATCGTAGCCGGCGTCCTCGGTGGCGGCTTTGGCTTCAATGTTCATCAGTACCACGTCGGGGGTAAGCGACGCGGCCTGTTCAACATCGAAGGTGCCGTCTTTAAAGCCGCCAAAGGTCGGGATCGCTTCAATCTCGGGGAAGCGCTCAAGATAGCGTGCGTAGTTGTCGGGGTCGGCTTGGGAAAAATCTTCGCGCCAGCCCACCACATGCGCAAAGGGGTCTTCGGGCTCCAGTATGCCCACCAGGTAGATTTGCCTGCCTTCGCCTAAAATAACCCGCTCGGCCGGTGCCTCTAGCGTGACGTCGCGACCGGCAACGTCGGTCACGGAAATGTCGTCAGCGGAAGCGGTACAGCTCAATGTCGACAGTGCACCAAATAGTAATTTTGAAAAGTGGGAAGCCATACGCATTTGTATTACCAGTCGATAAATGGAATCAGTGGGGTGGGTGTAGCAATGTTCGCCGACACAGCGCGACGCGAATGCTTAAACGATGTTCTGCGTTTAATTCCTATTTGCAACAGAGATTATTATTGCGTAAACGACGGCGGCTGTCGAGAGGGGTAATCCGGTGAACACCGCATCACGCCTAGGGTGTAAACGCTGCTTGGCACTTATTGTTGCGCGCATTAGGCTAGTAGGTACTCACTTGCCATTTATTTGGAGAAAGCAGCATGCCGCTATCCCGTGCTGAAATCGCGACGCCCTCTGGCGAGCGCTTAATCAATCGCCTGTGCAAGCACTGGGCGCATGAGTTTGAGGTCGAACACTCGGAGCAGGAGGCGAAAATCACCTTTGTTTCCGGCACTTGCCTGATGCGCGCCGATGACGAGGTGTTGACGGTGGCGATCGAAACACTGGAGGAAGGTCACCTGGACGAATTGGAAGGTGTCGTGGAGCGGCAGCTTGTGGATACGGCCGGTGACGAAGCGCTGGTCATCATTTGGGAAAACTGAGCGAGGCCCGGCGCCGAATAGGGTGGCGGGTCTGTTATAATCATTTACGTATTTTCCCTCTACGTTGATGCATTAGAACACTAAGCGCAGGAGTTTCCATGACCCGAGTTGCCATTGTTGGCGTCGCTGGCCGGATGGGCCGCACACTGGTAAACGCTGTTGAACAAGAGGCTGATGCCACCCTGGCCGGTGGTATCGTCGAGCCAGGGAGTTCCCTGGCGGGTGCGGATATTGGCGAGCTGGCAGGTGTTGGCAAGCGCGGTGTTTCGGCGGTGGATTCGCTGGAGGCCATCGTGGACGATTTCGATGTACTAATCGATTTCACCGCACCGCAGGTGACTCTGGCCAACCTGGCGTTCTGTGCCAAGCATGGCAAGCGCATCGTGATTGGTACCACGGGTATGAATGATGATCAGCTGGCTCAGTTGGATAGTTACCGTGATGATGTCGCGATGGTGTTTGCGCCCAATATGAGCGTAGGCGTCAACCTGACCCTGAAGCTATTGGAAACGGCTGCCAAAGCGCTGGGCGATGAAGGCTACGATATTGAAGTGATCGAGTCCCACCATCGTCACAAGGTTGATTCACCGTCGGGTACCGCCATCAAGATGGGGGAAGTTGTCGCGCAAAGCCTGGACCGCACGCTAAAAGAGCATGGCGTGTTCGAGCGGGTGGGGCAGTGCGGCCCGCGCACCGATAAAGAAATCGGCTTTGCCACCGTTCGCGCGGGCGATATCGTGGGTGAGCATACGGTGATGTTTGCCACTGAAGGTGAGCGCATCGAAATTACCCATAAGGCCTCCAGCCGCATGACCTTTGCCAAAGGCGCGGTGCGTGCCGCCCGCTGGGTCGCGGGTAAAGAGAACGGCCGTTACGATATGCAGGATGTTTTGGGGCTGGAATAATATTACGTCGACCATGGCAAATGATCCCCTCTACGGCCTATCCCCGGCGTACTCAGCAAGAATTCAACGCAACCTCTAGCCTGAGTAGCTGCAAGGGGTAGTCCTAGGCCAAAAAATCCTGTAACATTCCAAAAATTTTGGCCTAGTAGGCTGCCTACAGGTAGAAAAATGTCTGCAGCGAAAGCACCGCGCTTGTTGCACTGGCCTTAGGTTAGAGAGATAGCTAATTGCTGCGCCATGACGGTTAGCCATGGATGAGAACAACAAGCGGGATGAAACCGGTTTTTTATCGGCGTCATCCCGCTTTTTTACGGCCCCAATTTAATGACGATAGTTTCACTAATGAGCGTCGTGGATAATGAAGAAATTGCCGAGCCTGCGCCCACAGGCTCCCACCAGCCTGGGAGGACCTTGTTTTGAATAACCCCGCATTGAGCAAACCCGCAATATTGGCTCTGGAGGATGGCAGTGTCTTCCACGGAACCGCCATTGGCGCGGATGGCGTCACAAGCGGTGAGGTGGTGTTCAATACAGCCATGACCGGCTACCAGGAAATCCTCACCGACCCTTCCTATACCCGCCAAATCGTCACCCTTACTTATCCCCATATCGGTAATACCGGCACTAACAGTGAAGACGTGGAGTCTGCCTCGATTGCCGCGGCGGGGCTGGTGATTCGCGATTTGCCGCTTATGGCCAGCAGCTTCCGCTCACAGCAAACGCTTTCAGACTACTTGAATAGCCAGAACGTGCTGGGTATCGCGGACATCGACACCCGCCGGTTGACACGCATTCTGCGCGATAAAGGCGCTCAGAACGGGGCGATTCTGGCGGGCGCTGATGCCGAGGGCGACGATGCGGTAGCGCGAGCGCTGGAAGCCGCCCGCGCGTTTCCAGGGCTGAAGGGCATGGATCTGGCCAAGGAAGTTTCTTGTAAAGAGGCTTACGAGTGGTCGGAAGGCGAGTGGGCGCTGGGTGAAGGCTATGCGGATGCGACGCAAGGTGATCGACCCTACCATGTCGTGGCCTATGATTACGGCGTGAAATTCAACATTCTGCGCATGCTGGCGTCGCGCGGCTGTCGACTGACCGTTGTTCCGGCGCAAACCAGCGCCGCCGACGTGCTGGCCATGAAGCCCGATGGCGTCTTTCTGGCCAACGGCCCCGGCGACCCGGAGCCCTGCGACTACGCCATTAAAGCGATTCAGGACGTACTGGAAAGCGACACGCCGGTGTTTGGTATTTGCCTTGGCCACCAGCTGCTGGCGCTCGCCTCCGGCGCCAAAACAGTCAAAATGAGCCACGGCCACCATGGTGCCAACCACCCGGTGCAGGATCTGGACAGTGGTACGGTGATGATTACCAGCCAAAACCACGGCTTTGCCGCTGATGAAGCGAGCCTGCCCGCCAACCTGCGTGCTACGCACCGTTCATTGTTCGACGGCACCTTGCAGGGAATTGAGCGCACTGACCGTCCGGCGTTCAGCTTTCAGGGGCACCCGGAAGCGAGCCCCGGCCCGCGTGACGTGGCGCCGCTGTTCGATCGCTTTGTCGCCATGATGCAGGCGCGTCGCTAACGCGCCCTGTTGCATCGCCGTCTTTTGTCGCTCATCGCCACCCATTTTTTTGCGGGAACCGTTATGCCTAAGCGTACCGATATCAAAAGCATACTCATCATTGGCGCAGGCCCGATCGTGATCGGCCAGGCCTGCGAATTCGACTACTCCGGCGCCCAGGCGTGCAAGGCGCTACGTGAGGAAGGTTTCCGGGTTATTTTGGTCAACTCCAACCCGGCGACCATCATGACCGACCCGGTCATGGCCGATGCCACTTACATCGAACCGATCACCTGGCAAGCGGTTGAGAAAATTATAGAAGCCGAGCAGCCGGACGCCATTCTGCCCACCATGGGCGGCCAGACCGCGCTTAACTGCGCACTAAATCTGGAAAAATACGGTGTGCTGGCCAAGCACGGCGTCGAGATGATCGGTGCCAACGCCGATGCGATCAACATGGCTGAAGACCGCGATCTTTTCGATCAGGCCATGAAGCGGATTGGTTTGCAGTGCCCGAAGGCGAAAGTCGCCCATACCATGGAAGAAGCCTGGGAGATTCAGGCCGAGCTCGGTTTCCCGACGATTATTCGTCCTTCCTATACCATGGGCGGTTCTGGCGGCGGCGTGGCCTACAACAAGGAAGAGTTCGAGGAGATCTGTACCCGCGGTTTCGAGCTCTCCAACAACCATGAGCTGCTGATCGACGAGTCGCTGCTGGGCTGGAAAGAGTTCGAGATGGAAGTCGTCCGCGATAAGAACGACAACTGCATCATCGTCTGCGCGATCGAGAACTTCGACCCTATGGGGGTGCATACCGGTGACTCCATCACCGTCGCGCCCGCGCAAACGCTGACCGATAAAGAGTACCAGATCATGCGCGACGCCAGCCTCGCGGTACTTCGCGAGATTGGTGTGGAGACCGGCGGCTCCAACGTACAGTTTGGTATGGACCCCGACACCGGGCGTCTGGTGGTCATTGAAATGAACCCGCGGGTGTCCCGCTCGTCGGCGCTGGCCTCGAAAGCCACTGGCTTCCCGATTGCCAAGATCGCCGCCAAACTGGCGGTGGGTTATACGCTGGATGAGCTGCAGAACGACATTACCGGTGGTCAAACGCCGGCGTCGTTTGAGCCCTCCATCGATTACGTGGTTACTAAGATTCCACGCTTCACCTTCGAGAAATTCCCTCAGGCCAACGACCGCCTGACGACCCAGATGAAGTCGGTGGGCGAGGTGATGGCGATTGGCCGTACCTTCCAGGAGTCGCTGCAGAAGGCGCTGCGCGGCATGGAAACCGGTAACGACGGCCTTGATCCGATCATCACCGACTTCACGCCGGACAACATGGCGGTGATCCAGGGCGAGCTGCAGGCCGCCGGTGCCGAGCGTATTTTCTACGTGGCGGACGCTCTGCGCTCAGGCATGAGTGTTGATGAGGTGTTTGCGCTAACCAACATCGACCGCTGGTTCCTGGTACAGCTGGAAGATCTGGTATTGAGCGAAGCCGCCGTGCAAACGCGTTCGCTCAGCGAGTTTTCCGCACGTGAGCTTTATCAGCTCAAGCGCAAGGGCTTCTCGGATGCCAGGCTGGCCAAGTTACTGGGCGTCGCGGAGAAAGACTTCCGCAAAACGCGCCAGGCTGCGGGTATTCGTCCGGTCTACAAGCGCGTGGATACCTGTGCGGCGGAGTTCGCCTCAGATACCGCCTACATGTACTCCACCTATGAAGAAGAGTGTGAAGCAGATGTTTCTGACCGTCAGAAGATCATGGTACTGGGCGGCGGTCCCAACCGGATTGGTCAGGGCATCGAGTTCGACTATTGCTGTGTGCACGCGGCGTTTGCCATGCATGACGATGGCTATGAAACCATCATGGTCAACTGCAACCCGGAAACCGTCTCGACCGACTACGATACCTCTGATCGCCTCTACTTTGAGCCGGTGACCCTGGAAGACGTGCTGGAAATCGCCGACAAAGAGAAGCCGGTGGGCGTGATCGTTCAGTTCGGTGGCCAAACGCCGCTGAAATTGGCGCGCGAACTGGAAGCCGCCGGCGTGCCAATTATCGGCACCACGCCGGACGCCATCGACCGCGCCGAAGACCGTGAGCGCTTCCAGCAGATGATCGACAAACTGGGCCTCAAGCAACCGCCCAACGCCACCGCCCGTAGCTTTGAAGAAGCTTTCTCCAAAGCTGATGCGATTGGCTATCCGCTGGTGGTGCGGCCCAGTTACGTACTTGGCGGTCGGGCAATGGAAATCGTCTACGACGCCTCCGAGCTCGAGAACTATATGACCAACGCGGTGAAGGTCTCCAACGACTCGCCGGTGCTGTTGGATCACTTTTTGAGCGCGGCAGTCGAGATCGATATCGATGCGGTTTCCGACGGTCAGCAGGTGGTGATTGGCGGTATCATGCAGCACGTCGAGCAGGCGGGCGTTCACTCGGGTGACTCGGCCTGTTCGCTGCCGCCTTATTCACTGCCTGTGGCGGTGCAGGATGAAATGCGCGATCAGGTCAAGCAGATGGCCGTGGAGCTGGGCGTCAAGGGCCTGATGAACGTACAGCTTGCCTGGCAGGATGGCGAGATCTACGTGATTGAAGTCAATCCTCGTGCGTCGCGAACCGTGCCGTTCGTCTCCAAGTGCATCGGTACCTCTCTGGCGCAGGTGGCGGCGCGCTGTATGGCCGGTAAAACCCTTGCTGAGCAGGGTTTTGAGCGGGAAATCGTGCCGCACTTCTACAGCGTTAAAGAAGCGGTGTTCCCGTTCAACAAGTTTCCGGGCGTGGACCCGATCCTGTCGCCGGAAATGAAATCCACCGGCGAAGTGATGGGGTCAGGCGATACCTTTGCTGAAGCCTTCTTCAAGGCCCAGTTGGGGGCGGGGGAGGCGATTCCTGCGCTCACCGGCGAGCGCAAGGCGTTTCTGTCCGTACGTGAACCAGACAAGCAGGGTATTATCGAAGTGGCCCGTTCTCTGCTAACATTGGGTTTTACTCTTTGTGCAACGCGTGGCACGGCAGTCGCCCTCGAAGCGGCTGGTCTGTCAGTGGAGCACGTCAATAAAGTCTACGAAGGTCGTCCCCATATCGTCGATCTGTTGAAGAACGACGAAATCGCCTACATCGTGAACACTACCGAAGGTCGCCAAGCCATTAACGATTCTTCGGTCATTCGCCGTACTGCTCTCGCGCGCAAGGTGCCCTATGCGACCACCTTGGCGGGTGCTAATGCCGTTTGCATGGCGCTTGAGTACGGTAGGGAGATTACGGTGCGGCGCCTTCAGGATCTGCATGCAGGAGCAAGTCAATGAATAAGGTCCCGATGACGATAGCGGGCGAGAAAAGTCTTCGCGATGAACTCAATCACCTCAAGGGCGAGGCTCGTCCCCAGGTGATTGCGGCTATCGCTGAAGCGCGCGAGCACGGCGACCTTAAGGAAAACGCCGAGTATCATGCCGCGCGTGAACAGCAAGGGTTTATCGAAGGGCGTATCCAGGAAATTGAAAGCAAGCTGTCAGGCGCCCAGGTCATCGATGTCACTAAGCTGCCGAAGACAGGTAAGGTGATTTTTGGCGTGACGGTAGCACTGCTTAATCTGGATACCGACGCTAAGGTGACGTACCGGATTGTGGGTGAAGATGAAGCCAATATTAAGTCAGGGCTTATTTCCGTGACCTCACCGATTGCCCGTGCGCTTATCGGTAAAGAGGAAGGCGATGTAGTCGTGGTGACGACCCCGGGTGGCGACGTCGAGTACGAGATCGAGAGCGTTGAGCACCTCTGACTCAAGCTTTAAGCTGGAAGCCTGAAGAAAAACACCCCCGCAACCATGGCTGCGGGGGTGTTTCGTATGACAGCGGATGAGTCATACTGGCGGTAGCTTCTAGCTCGCGCGAGGTGTTAGTGACGACCGTGGTGATTTTCGAAGCGTTTGATGTTCGAAAGCTTGGGGTTCACTTGCGGATTGCGGCGATAAAGCAGCGCCATTTTGCCAATGGTCTGAACCGGTTCTGATTGGCTGTGGTTGATCAGTTCCTCGAGCATAGCGGCGCGCTCATCGCGTTCCGGCAATGCCAGTTTTACCTTGATCAGTTCGTGGTCGTTGAGCGCACGGTCGAGTTCAGCCAGTAAATTATCGGAGACGCCGTTTTCTGAAACGGTGACGACCGGATTCAAGTGGTGACCAATGCTGCGGAATGCTTTCTTTTGTGCCTGTGACAAGCTCATGGTATCTTGCGGTATCCCAGTTTGCGCTTAACGTTCCATCTTACGGTGAAACGCCACCGAGTGAAAGACATGGTGTAAAAGCGTGCCATCGCCTCTTCCAGTGTTAGATTTTTTTCATGCAGCAAACGCCTTCAGGCCGTAAGCGGCCATCAAGTAAAACCAGCGCAAGCTGGATGAAAGAGCATTTTGACGATCCTTACGTCAAACAGAGTTGGCAGGATGGCTATCGCTCGCGGGCGAGCTATAAACTGCTTGAGATCGACGAAAAGGATAAGCTGTTGCGGCCTGGGATGACCGTCATTGACCTTGGCGCTGCGCCAGGGGGGTGGAGTCAAATCGCCGCCGAAAAAGTAGGCCCGCAGGGCATGGTCATCGCCTCCGATATTCTCGACATGGATGGGCTGGCCGATGTGTCCTTTGTTCAGGGGGACTTTACCGAGGATTCGGTACTCAATGCGATTCTTGAGCAGTTGGAAAATCGTCCGGTAGACCTTGTGATGTCGGATATGGCCCCCAATATGAGTGGCATGGCGGCGATTGACCAGCCTCAAGCCATGTATCTGGTGGAGCTGGCGCTTGAACTGGCGCGTGAAACGCTCTCTCCAGGGGGGCAGTTGCTGGTAAAGGTCTTCCAGGGCGAAGGCTTTGACAGTTATTTAAAAGAGCTTCGCGAAAGCTTCAAGCGGGTGGTGACGCGCAAACCCGGTGCTTCTCGGGCGCGGTCCCGTGAAGTCTATCTGCTGGCGGAGGGGTTTCGGGGACATGATCAGCGCTAGGCCTATCGATAGGATTTATCACCGCGATAGCCAGACAGACAGTTGCAAAGTGTGTCACATTAGGCCTCAAAGGCGAGCGTGGCACAGATGGCCCAAGGCATTAGACGCCTTGGCAATGGTTGAACCCTTGAGGCTAGTGTAAGGTCTCATTAGTAGGTTTAACTGACGGATTCTTGTAATGAGGGTAGCCCCTTGAACGATATGGCAAAGAACCTGATTCTGTGGTTGGTCATCGCGGCCGTTCTACTGACAGTGTTCAATAATTTCAGTACCGAGAGCGCACCCCAGACAATGAACTACACCCAGTTCGTTGAGCAGGTGCAGGACCAGGAAGTGCGCAACGTTACCATTGATGGCTACACCATCACTGGTGAGCGGACAGATGGGTCACAGTTTCAGACAATTCGTCCTGCGGCAGAAGATCCCAAGCTGATGGATGACTTGCTGAGCAACGATGTGACGGTTATTGGTAAAGAGCCGGAGCAGCAAAGCATCTGGACGCGTCTACTGATTGCCAGCTTCCCGATTCTGCTGATCCTGGCCATTTTCATGTTTTTCATGCGCCAGATGCAGGGCGGTGCCGGCGGGGGTAAAGGTGGCCCGATGAGCTTTGGTAAGTCCAAAGCCAAGCTGCTCTCCCACGACCAGGTCAAGACGACGTTCTCGGACGTTGCCGGTTGCGATGAAGCCAAGGAAGAAGTTGAAGAGCTTGTCGACTTCCTGCGCGACCCGACCAAGTTCCAGCGTCTGGGCGGTACCATTCCGCGTGGTGTTCTGATGGTGGGGCCACCGGGCACCGGTAAAACGCTGCTGGCGAAATCGATTGCCGGCGAAGCTAAAGTACCGTTCTTCTCCATCTCCGGCTCTGACTTCGTGGAAATGTTTGTCGGTGTCGGTGCGTCGCGCGTTCGCGATATGTTCGAGCAGGCCAAGAAGCAGGCGCCGTGCATTATCTTCATTGATGAGATTGATGCGGTCGGTCGCTCACGCGGTGCCGGCATGGGTGGCGGTAACGACGAGCGTGAACAGACCCTGAACCAGCTGCTGGTCGAGATGGACGGCTTCGAGGCTAACGAAGGTGTCATCGTGATTGCGGCGACCAACCGTCCTGACGTGCTTGATCCCGCATTGCTGCGTCCGGGACGCTTTGACCGTCAGGTGACCGTTGCCTTGCCCGACATCCGGGGTCGTGAGCACATTCTCGGTGTGCACCTGCGCAAAGTGCCGCTGGCTGACGATGTCAAACCGCAACTGATTGCACGCGGTACACCCGGCTTTTCGGGTGCCGATCTGGCCAACCTGGTCAATGAAGCTGCCCTCTTTGCTGCCCGTCGTAACAAGCGGTTGGTCAGCATGGAAGAGCTCGACCTGGCCAAGGACAAGATCATGATGGGCGCTGAGCGCAAATCCATGGTCATGACCGACAAGGAAAAGCTGAATACGGCTTACCATGAGTCGGGTCACGCGATTATCGGCTTAGTCGCGCCGGGCCACGACCCGGTTTATAAGGTAACGATCATTCCTCGGGGGCGGGCATTGGGTGTCACCATGTTCCTGCCTGAAGAAGATCGTTACAGTCTGTCGCGTCAGCAAATCCTGAGCCAGATCTGCTCGCTTTTCGGTGGTCGTATTGCCGAAGAGATGACACTTGGGCCTAACGGTGTCACCACCGGTGCGTCCAATGACATCAAGCGCGCCACTGAACTCGCCCATAACATGGTCGCCAAGTGGGGGCTGTCGGATGAAATGGGCCCGATCATGTACGACGAGGACGAGTCTCACCAGTTCCTCGGCGGTCCTGGTCAGGGCGGTTCCAAGATGAAGTCTGGTGAAACCACCACGCGGCTCGATAAGGAAGTTCGCAAGATTATCGATGATTGCTACGAGGAGGCGCGCCAGATTCTGACCGACAATCGCGATAAACTCGACGCGATGGCGGAAGCGCTGATGAAGTTTGAAACCATAGATGCTGACCAGTTGAAAGATATTATGGACGGTCGCGACCCGCGTCCGCCGGAAGGCTGGAATGATGGCGATTCACCCGGTGGTGGAACGCCCGCATCAAGCGATCAGCCCAGCGCGTCGCCCAGCGACACGCGTAACGGTGACGAGCCGGGCGGCGATGGTGATTCAGACGACGAAGAGCCTAGCCGTCGGCCCTCCGACCCGCTAGGTGGCCCTGCCGGTCCTTAGTCTCAAGTCCGGCCGTTGCGCTAACATTAAGGCGTCCCCAAACGGGACGCCTTTTTGTTATGCTGTGCATCTATAATACCGATATATTTTTTCGACCAGGCGACAGCATGACTTCTACGGCACGTCCCACCCCGTCGGCTCCACCGGCGCAGCTTCCTGCGCAATTGCGTTGTGGTCGGCATCTACTTGACCTTTCTTTTCCTCGTGTTATGGGCGTTTTGAACGTCACACCGGATTCATTTTCTGACGGTGGCCAGCACGTGGCATTGGACGATGCGTTGCGCCGCGCCGAGCAAATGCTGGCGGAAGGTGCCGCCATGATTGATGTGGGCGGTGAATCGACCCGCCCTGGCGCTTCGCCCGTCGGTGAGCAGGAGGAGCTTGACCGTGTTGCGCCGGTCGTAGAAGCACTGGTCCGCGAGCTGGATGCGCTTGTTTCGGTGGATACCAGTTGCCCCGCCGTGATGCACGAGGCGAGTACGCTAGGGGCGGGCATGATCAACGACGTGCGGGCACTTGAGAAGGATGGGGCCTTGGCGGCCGCCATGGGTAGCGGGTTGCCGGTGTGCTTGATGCACCGCCAGGGCGAGCCGCAGGATATGCAGCAGGCGCCTGCCTATGCTAAACCCATCGAAGAAGTGGTGGTCGACTATCTGGCGGCCCGGGTCGCCGAGTGCGAAGCCGCAGGTTTGCGCCGTCATCGCCTGCTCGTGGATCCAGGCTTTGGCTTTGGTAAAACGGTTGAGCACAATTTACGTTTGCTGAATCGCATGGATGCCCTTCAGACGCTGGGCCTGCCGGTACTCGCTGGCATGTCGCGCAAAAGCATGATCGGTAAAGTGTTGGGCCGGCCTATAGACGAACGGCTACCAGGCGGACTTGCGCTAGCGGCCATGGCGGTTGAGCGCGGGGCGAGTATCATTCGCGTCCATGATGTGGGGCCGACGGTCGACGCCGTCAATATGGCGTGGGCTGTGTGTCAGGAAGGCTGTGAGGCCTCTACCACCAAGGAGAGTAACGCATGACAAGACGCTATTTTGGCACGGACGGTATTCGCGGGACGGTCGGCCAGTCACCGATTACCGCCGACTTCATGCTCAAGCTGGGTTGGGCGGCGGGTCAGGTATTACGCCGAGAGAAAGGTCGCACCCGGGTGTTGATCGGCAAGGACACGCGTATCTCGGGTTACATGTTCGAGTCTGCGCTTGAATCAGGGCTGTCCGCAGCGGGGGCCGACGTGGCGCTACTGGGGCCCATGCCGACCCCCGGTATTGCCTATTTAACGCGCACCTTTCGGGCCGATGCCGGCATTGTAATCTCGGCTTCGCACAACCCTTTTGATGACAATGGCATCAAGTTTTTTTCGGCAGAGGGCAAAAAACTGCCGGATGCCATCGAAGACCGTATCGAGACCATGCTCGACACGCCGTTAACCACCGCAGGGGCCGCGCAACTGGGCAAGGCCATGCGGATTGACGATGCGGCGGGTCGCTATATTGAATTCTGCAAGTCAACCCTGCCAGATCGCCTTAGTCTGCATGGCTTGACCATTGTTCTCGACTGCGCTCATGGTGCCACCTACCACATCGCGCCGAGTGTGTTTCGTGAATTGGGGGCAGAGGTCAGCGTCATTGGTGGCACACCGGATGGACTGAATATCAACCAGGACGTTGGCTCGACGCACCCGGCAGCGCTGCGCGCGGCGGTAATCCAGCAAGGCGCCGACCTGGGAATTGCCTTTGACGGCGACGGCGACCGTGTATTACTGGTCGACTCCGATGGTCGTGAAGTCGACGGTGACGATATTCTTTACCTGATTGCCCGAGACCGTCACGCACGTGGTTTGCTGGATGGCGGTGTGGTGGGGACGCTCATGAGTAACTTTGGCCTGGCGATGGCGCTCGAGAAAATGGGTATTCCGTTTGAGCGCGCCAACGTCGGCGACCGTTTCGTGATGGAGCGAATGGCGGCCAATCAGTGGGAGTTGGGTGGCGAATCGTCGGGCCATATCCTGTGCAGCCATGTTCAGACTACGGGAGACGGCATCGTCTCTGCGCTGCAGGTGTTGGCGCTGATGATGCGTGAACAGCAGCCGCTCCCCGCCTTGTTAAGAGGGTTGGAAAAAGTCCCGCAGGTGCTGGTGAACGTCAGATTGCCTGCGGGGACGAATGCCAAGGACGTGATGGCCTCAGAGCCGCTTAAGAAGGCAGTTGCTGCTCTCGAAAATGAGTTGGGCGATGAAGGTCGTGTCTTGCTCAGGGCCTCAGGTACTGAACCACTGATTCGTGTCATGGTGGAGGGTCGCGCGCATCTGGATGTCGACAAGCTGGCAAATCGGTTGGCCGAACAGGTGCAAGCGCTGCTTAAATAGCGTCTGCTGACAACAGCGGTTGTCTTGACAAGTCCGCTCCTATACCATTTCGCTCCACCTTGAGTGTGAGGAGACTCCATGCGTAGGCCATTAATTGCCGGTAACTGGAAAATGAACGGTTCGACGGCCCTGGTTAAAGCGTTTGGCGATGCGTTTGCAGCCGCCAAATTGCCTGCCAGCGTTGATGTGGTCGTGATTCCGCCTTTCCCCTATCTGGAAACGGCTCGGCAGGCCTTCAAAAATACGTCGTTAAAACTGGGTGCGCAGACGCTCAATCCTCAGCACTCAGGCGCTCATACCGGCGAAGTCAGTGGCAGTATGCTTCAAGAGTTTGATGTCGCTTACGTACTGGTTGGCCATTCAGAGCGACGGCAGCTTTATCGGGAAAATGACGAGCAGGTATTTGACCGTCTGATGGCGGCCCTGGTGTCAGGGCTTACGCCGATTCTCTGTGTCGGAGAAACCCTGGAAGAACGCGATGCGGGTCGCACCATGGATGTCGTGCTGCGCCAGGTAGGCTACGTAATGTCTCGCTTGGAATCCGCCCAGCGTGTCGAGGTGGTCATCGCCTATGAGCCGGTTTGGGCGATTGGCACAGGGCGCACAGCAACGCCTGAGCAAGCTCAAGAGGTCATGGTCGGTATTCGGTCTTACCAGGCCTCGTTCGACACGGTACTTGCCGAGCAACTCAAGCTGTTGTACGGCGGCAGTATGAACGCAAATAATGCGGCTGAGCTGCTTGCTCAGCCGGATATCGACGGCGGTTTGGTGGGCGGCGCTTCGCTCAAAACCGACGATTTTCACGCCATTTGTCAGTCAGCAGGATAACGCCATGCAAGTTGCAATTCTTATGGTCCACGTGGTGATTGCGATCGCCCTGGTTGTGCTCATCCTGCTTCAGCAGGGTAAAGGTGCCGAAGCAGGTGCCGCCTTTGGTGGCGGTGCGTCGCAAACGGTATTTGGTTCACGCGGCAGCGGTAATTTTCTGTCCCGTTTCACGGCTATCCTTGCCGCAGGCTTTTTCGTCACGTCGATGGCGTTGGCCTACTTTGCCACCCAGGCAGGGCAAGCACCAGAAGCGGGTATTCCCGATGCAAACCTGATCGAGCAACAGCAAAATGCACCAATGCTTGACGAAGGTGACGAAAGTGCGGATAATGCCGCGCCAGTGCTAGAGGAAAGCAGCGAGTAACTGATTGATCTTGCTTTCTCGAGCCTCCCCTGATGCCGAAGTGGTGGAATTGGTAGACACGCTATCTTGAGGGGGTAGTGACCTTACGGTCGTGCGGGTTCAAGTCCCGCCTTCGGCACCATCTGTTGCGCTGGTTTACCAGCTCCCCAGACGTAATAAACGCTACTTGGTTGGAGCGTGTAAGGGTAAAAGACAGCTTGACGAAATAAGCTTAAGCGTCTATTATCTGCGACCTAGATTGATGCGGGGTGGAGCAGTCTGGTAGCTCGTCGGGCTCATAACCCGAAGGTCATCGGTTCAAATCCGGTCCCCGCTACCACTTTCTGGCGATAAGCAAGCATGTGTGAGCGTTCCATGTCTTAATAGGCGACGCTATCATTAAGGGGTTTTCCCAATGCTTACCGTCATGTTGGTGTAACAGGTTTCTTTCGAAAAGCCCCTTCCTGTGAAGGGGCTTTTTGTTAGCAGCTTTTCGTTAACAAGCGTGTCTCAAGGGCGGATGCCCATCGGCTTGCCGGAGGCACATTTCCGGGTAACGCCAATCAGCCACCTAGCTTTTCATATGTCTCCTGGCCAGGTGCCTGATGCAACGGCTATAGGAGCACTGTCTGTGGCCACAAAACATGCGGCGCTGCACGCGCTGATAGAACCTGTTGTTGCTGCCATGGGCTTTGAGCTATGGGGCATCGACCATCTTTCGCAGGGTAAGCATTCGCGGTTGGTGATTTATATCGAACGCGAAAGCGGCGTCAATGTTGAAGACTGCGCCGATATAAGTCGTCAAGTCAGTGCGATATTGGACGTCGAAGATCCTATTCCGGGGGAGTATCGACTCGAAGTGTCTTCGCCGGGCATGGCACGCCCGCTGTATACCCTGGATCATTTTTCCCGTTTTCAAGGCCATCATGTCGCATTAAAACTGCGCGCCCCTTTTGACGGTCGGCGCAAGTTTCAAGGATTGCTGGCAGGTGTCGAGGGCGACGAAATACTGCTACAGATGGATGGCGAAGAATATTGTTTTCCGATTGAAGGCATTGATTCTGCGCACATTGTACCGCAGTACGACGATTAACCAGGTGGCGTGGTGGCCGGCAGGCAGCTGGCACGATGCACATAAGGACAGGTTTTCTGGCGAGGCAAACGCATGAGTAAAGAAATATTAATGGTCGTTGACGCGATCTCCAACGAAAAAGGTGTTCCCCGCGACGTTATTTTTGAAGCGGTGGAATCTGCTCTTGCGAGCGCGTCACGCAAGCGTTTTGACAAAGAAGAAGCCAGCGTGCGGGTACATATTGACCGTCGCACGGGCGATTACGAGACGTTTCGCTACTGGACGGTCGTTGAAGACGACGAATTCGAAACGCCAGATTACGAAATTAAGCAGACCATCGCTGAACAGCGCGATCCGCCGCTGGCGCTTGGCGATGTCGTCGAGCAGAAAATCGAAAACGCCGTGTTTGGTCGCATTGCCGCACAAACGGCCAAGCAGGTCATCGTGCAAAAAGTGCGCGAGGCCGAGCGTGCTGAAGTCGTGCGCCAATACACGGATCGTGAAGGTGAACTGGTCGCTGGTATTGTCAAAAAGACCACGCGCGACGGCTTGATCATTGACTTGGGCGACAACGCGGAAGCGTTTCTGCCGCGCAACGAAATGATCCACGGTGAGCGCTACCGCATGAACGAGCGCGTCCGCGCGCTGCTGGTCAAGGTGGATCCAGACGCCCGCGGTGCCCAGTTACAGCTATCGCGTACCTGCCCCGAGCTGATTATCGAGCTGTTCAAGATTGAAGTGCCGGAAATTGCCGAGCAGCTGATCGAAATCAAGGGGGCGGCAAGGGACCCGGGTTCACGTGCCAAAATTGCCGTTAAAACCAACGATCGGCGCATTGATCCGGTCGGTGCCTGTGTCGGTATGCGCGGCTCTCGCGTTCAGGCGGTATCGACCGAACTGCAAAACGAGCGTGTCGATATCGTGCTGTGGGATGACAATCCAGCACAATTGGTGATTAACGCCATGGCACCCGCTGACGTGGCGTCTATCCTTGTTGACGAAGATGCTCATGCGATGGACGTCGCCGTTGCCCAGGATAATCTGGCCCAGGCCATTGGCCGCAGCGGTCAGAACGTGCGTTTGGCCTCTGATCTTACCGGATGGCGCATTAATGTCATGACCGAAGATGAAGCAGAAGCCAAGCGCGACCAGGAAATTGATAGTCTGGTAGATTCTTTCGTCAGCCATCTCCAGGTCGATGAAGATGTTGCCCGCCTGTTAGTGGAAGAAGGGTTCACTACCCTTGAAGAAGTCGCCTACGTGCCGCTTGAAGAGATGCTCGAAATCGAAGAGTTCGACGAGGATCTGGTTGAAGAGTTGCGTGCACGAGCGAAAGACGAGCTGCTGACGATGGCCATTGCCTCGGAAGAAGCGCTAGACGGTGCCCAGCCAGCAGACGATCTGCTGACAATGGACGGTATGGAGCGCCACCTGGCCTTCATTTTTGCCAGCCGCGGCATTGTCACCATGGAAGATCTCGCCGAGCAGTCTGTTGACGATCTGGTCGATATCGAGGAGTTGGACGAAGCGCGCGCAGCGGCACTGATCATGACTGCCCGTGCGCCCTGGTTTGAAGACGATGACGCGTCGGATTCGAACACACAGTAAACAGGTCACGGGCTGAGGAGGGTCAATATGTCAGATATGACAGTTAAAGATTTTGCAGTAAAGGTGGGCCGTGATGTGCCCCGCCTGCTAGAGCAGATGAAAGAGGCGGGCTTGCAGCACGCTTCGGAAACCGATGCGGTATCGGAAGAAGATAAGCGCACCTTGCTTAATTTTCTGAAGAAAAGCCACGGTGGCGATGAAAGCGAAAGCGGTAAAGGTCGCATCACGCTGACGCGTAAAACGCGCAGCCGGATCAAAACCGGTGAGCGTGGTAAGACGATCGAAGTTCAGGTGCGCAAGAAGAAGACGTACGTCAAGCGCTCTGAAGAAGAGGATAAGCCGAAAGCGCCCGAGCCCAAGCATACTGGGCCGCGTCAGCTAGTCGGCGACATGGCGGAAGCCGAAGCTGAAAGCAAGGCACGCGATGCGCGTGAAGCCGAAGAAAAGGCCGCTGCAGAAAAAGCCAAGGCGGCTGAAGAAGCGACGCGTAAAGAAGCCGAGCAAGCGGCCCAGGTCGAAGCGCAGAAGGCATCTGACGCTCAAGTGCCCGAGCTGCAAGTCGACGATACCCCGGCACCTGAAGAAATGCCGCCGGCGCCGCCGAAAGAAGGCCGCACCGATCGCCGGACAGCACCGCCCAAGAAATCAGCGGCCAAGAAGAAAGGCCGTCGTGATGACGAGGAAGATCGCGGTGATCGCGAAGAGCGCAAGCGCGGCGCTGGCGGCAAGAAAGCCAAACGTGCCGAACGTCGCGGCGGTCGTCGTGGTGGTGGTGCAAGCGGTGGTAATGGCAAGCATGGCTTCCAGAAGCCGACCCAGCCAATCGTGCGCGAAGTCTCGATTCCCGAGTCCATCAGCGTGGCGGATCTGGCCGACAAGATGTCGATCAAAGCCAATGAAGTCATCAAGGCGATGTTCAACATGGGCGCGGCGGTCACCATCAACCAGACCATCGATCAGGACACGGCGGCCATCGTCGTCGAGGAGATGGGCCACAAGGTCAAGCTGGTGAAGGATGACGCGCTGGAAACGGAAATGCTCGAAGGCATCTCCTATGAAGGCGACGAGATCACCCGTTCGCCGGTCGTGACCGTGATGGGTCACGTCGACCACGGTAAGACATCGCTTCTGGACTATATCCGTCGTGCCAAAGTGGCTACCGGCGAAGCGGGTGGTATTACCCAGCACATCGGTGCTTACCACGTGGAAGACGACCACGGCGGTGTTACCTTCCTGGATACGCCAGGCCACGCGGCGTTTACCGCCATGCGTGCCCGCGGTGCCCAGGCAACTGACGTGGTCATCCTGGTGGTGGCCGCAGATGATGGCGTGATGCCGCAAACCATCGAGGCGATCGAGCACTCCAAGGCGGCCGACGTGCCCATGGTGGTGGCGGTCAACAAGATCGATAAAGACGGTATCGACCTTGATCGTATTAAAAACGAACTGTCTCAGCATGGCGTCATCTCTGAAGAGTGGGGCGGCGACACGCAGTTTGTGCATGTATCAGCCCACACGGGTGAAGGCATCGAAGAGCTGCTGGAAGCGATCCAGCTGGTGTCTGAAGTGCTGGAGCTTAAAGCCGTACCTGAAGCACCGGGTAAAGGCGTTGTGGTCGAGTCGCGCCTCGATAAAGGCCGTGGCCCGGTCGCTACCGTGCTGGTGCAGAACGGAACGCTCAAGAAAGGTGATATCGTGCTTGCCGGCCTGCACTACGGTCGCGTACGTGCCCTGACCAACGAACTGGCCCAGCAGGTCGATGAAGTTGGCCCGGCCATGCCGGTTGAGATCCAGGGCCTGGACGGTACGCCGGATGCCGGTGACGATTTCATGGTCGTGGCGGACGAGAAGAAAGCCCGTGAAGTGGCCAACTTCCGTCAGGGCAAATACCGCGAAGTCCGTCTGGCGCGTCAGCAGAAGGCCAAGCTGGAGAACATGTTCAGCCAGATGGGCCAAGACGAAGTGGCCAAGGTCAACATCGTGCTGAAAGCCGACGTACAGGGCTCGCTGGAAGCGATCAAAGGGGCGTTGGAAGAGCTCTCGACCAGCGAAGTCGAGGTGGCGGTTGTTTCTTCCGGCGTTGGCGGTATCACCGGTACCGATGCCAACCTGGCGCTAGCGTCTGAGGCCATCGTTGTCGGCTTCAACGTCCGTGCTGACGCCGCTGCCCGTGAGATCATCGAACGTGAAGGCCTGGATCTGCGCTACTACAGCGTCATCTACCAGCTGATCGACGAGGTCAAGCAGGCCATGAGCGGTATGCTCGCGCCGGAGTGGAAAGAAGAAATCGTCGGTGTGGCTGAAGTTCGCGACGTATTCCGTGCGCCGAAGATTGGTGCGATCGCGGGCTGTATGGTGGTTGAAGGCAGCGTGCATCGTAACAAGAAGATTCGCGTGCTGCGTGAAGACGTGGTCATCTACGAAGGTGAGCTCGAATCGCTGCGCCGCTATAAAGACGACGTACAGGAAGTGCGTAACGGCGTTGAATGCGGCATCGGCGTGAAGAACTACACCGATGTCCAGGTCGGCGACAAGATCGAAGTCTTTGACCAGGTGAAGGTCGAGCGCAGCCTGTAGGGCTGAGGAGCAAGCATGCGCGAATTCAAGCGTACCGACCGGGTAGCCGACCAGCTCCAGAAGGAGCTGGCGGTGTTGATCCAGCGCGAAGTGAAAGACCCGCGCCTCGGCATGGTTACGGTCAGCGGTGTCACCGTGAGCCGCGATCTGGGTTATGCCGATATCTACGTCACCCTGTTGGGTGAGCAGGATCCCGAGCGTATCAAGGAAAACCTGCAGGTGCTGAAACGGGCGGCAGGTTTCTTGAGAAGCCAGATTGCCAAGCGCATTAAACTGCGCCACGTACCCGAATTGCGTTTTCATTTCGATGAGAGCGTGGTGCGTGGCCAACAGCTGTCGTCGCTGATTGACGAAGCGGTTTCAACCGACCGTGCCCGTCAGGAACAGGATGATGAAAGCGCGGATGAGTCAGGCGGGGAGACGCGTTAATGGCGCGTCGCCGTCGGGGTCTGCCGGTGAACGGTATTGTCTTGCTGGATAAACCGAAAGGGCTTTCCAGCAACCATGCCCTGCAACGGGTTCGGCGTCTTTTCGAGGCGCAAAAAGCCGGCCACACCGGCACCCTGGATCCTATGGCGACGGGCTTGCTGCCCATCTGCCTGGGTGAGGCCACCAAGTTCTCGTCGCACCTGTTGGAAGCCGACAAGGTGTATCGCACCCGGGTAGAACTGGGGACGATCACTGACACGGGGGATGCAGAAGGCGCGGTCATTGAACAGCATGCTGTGCCAAGCCTGACGGCCGACGATATTGAGGCGGCGTTATCCGGCTTTCGTGGTGAGATCGATCAGGTGCCGCCGATGTACTCGGCGCTGAAGCACGAAGGTAAAAAACTCTACGAGCTGGCCCGCGAAGGCAAGCAGGTTGAGCGTGCAGCGCGGCGGGTAAGCGTGTATGATGCGCGCCTGCTGTCATTTGAAGGCACGGCCTTCGAACTGGAAGTCAGCTGCAGCAAAGGGACCTACATC
This sequence comes from Halomonas sp. SH5A2, assembly GCF_014263395.1. Lineage (GTDB taxonomy): Bacteria > Pseudomonadota > Gammaproteobacteria > Pseudomonadales > Halomonadaceae > Vreelandella. The sequence goes on from NZ_CP058321.1 coordinate 305,557, forward strand.
CGTACCCTGGCTGAAGACATTGGTAAGGCTCTGGGCTGTGGTGGCCACATCAGCCAGTTGAGAAGGCTCAAGACCGGCCCTTTCAATGGCGATGCCATGTGGACGCTGGAAGCGCTTGAGGCGTTAGCCGACCAAGCGGCGCGCGAAGCCGAACTGATGCCGGTTGACGTGCTGGTAGATCATTTGCCATCGCTTACATTGGATGAACCGGCTTATGGGCGCTTGGCTCATGGTCAGTCGGCCAATGTGGTGTCTGGTCAATCGCTGCCACCCGAGGCGTTGGCAAGACTTTATTACGCTGAGTCGTTCATTGGGCTTGGCGTTGTAAAAGAAGGCCAGGAAGTGGCACCCAAGCGGCTGTTAAGTACGGTCGCTATCTCGTAAAGCGTTGCATCAGTGCGGCGATTTGCGCGAAAATTGTACGTGAAGAATAGTAGCTTGAGACTGCAAATATGCGTGGTCTCACCCATTCATTGTTAGGCATATTGCTTACTGGAGAGACAGATGGCATTAACCGCTGAAAAGAAGGCCGAAATCGTCAACGAATACGGCCGCGGCGAGAACGACACCGGATCACCTGAAGTGCAGGTTGCCCTGCTGAGCGCCAACATCAACGGCCTGCAGGACCACTTCAAAACCAACAAGCAGGATCACCACTCGCGTCGTGGTCTGATCCGCATGGTAAACCAGCGTCGTAAGCTGCTGGATTACCTGAAGCGTAAAGATTTCGAGCGCTATCAGTCTCTGATTCAGAGCTTGGGCATCCGCCGCTAAGTTATTGTTGGCGAAGGTCGAGAAACGGGCAGCTCCCCAGGGGCTGCCCGTTTTTTTGTTTGTGGTAGCCCTATTGCGCGGCAACGCCTAGAATGGTGGCGAGTCCAAACGACCCAAACGAAAAGACAAGTAGCTATTAATGTTAAAGGAAGTCGCCGTGAATCCGGTAAAAAAAACGTTCCAATACGGTCGTAGCACCGTCACGCTAGAAACTGGGCGCATTGCTCGTCAGGCCACTGGCGCCGTGATGGTCACCATGGATGACACCGTGGTGCTGTGTACGGTTGTTGCAAAGAAAGAAGCAAACCCCAACCAACCCTTCTTCCCCCTCGCGGTTCATTACCAGGAGAAGACCTACGCGGTAGGCAAGATTCCTGGCGGCTTCTTTAAACGCGAAGGACGCCCAACCGAGAAAGAGACGCTCACTTCGCGCCTGATCGACCGCCCGATCCGTCCGCTGTTCCCCAAGGGGTTCATGAATGAAGTGCAAGTGATCTGTACCGTTCTCTCCACCGATCGCAATCACGATCCGGATGTCGCGGCCATGATCGGTACCTCAGCGGCGCTGTCGATTTCAGGTGTGCCGTTTAGCGGCCCGATTGGCTGTGCCCGGGTCGGCTTCAACGAAGAGCAGGGCTACTTCCTGAACCCCACCGTTGAAGAGCTTGCCAGCTCAGAACTGGATATGGTCGTCGCGGGTACGCAACAAGCCGTGCTGATGGTCGAGTCCGAAGCCAAAGAGCTGCTGGAAGACGAAATGCTGGGTGCCGTGCTGTTTGGCCACCAGGAAATGCAGGTCGCGATCAGCGCGATCAATGAGCTGGTCGCCGAAGCCGGTAAGCCGCGCTGGGATTGGCAGCCCCCCGAAGAGAACATGACGCTGAAAGCGGCCATGGCGGACGCCTTCGAAGCCAAAGTCGGCGAAGCCTATCGGATTACCGATAAAATGGCGCGTCAGGACGCCCTGTCAGCCTTGAAAGACGAAGCGGTTGCCCAGTTTGTGGCTGCCGAAGGCGAAGAGACAGACGGCAAGTTCAGCAAGGATGACGTTAAAGGCGCGTTTGCGGGCCTTGAAAAACGTGTCGTTCGCTCTCGCGTCGTCAAAGGCGAGCCGCGCATCGACGGTCGCGACAATGACACGGTGCGGCCGCTGGATATTGAGGTCGGTACCCTGCCCAAAACCCACGGCTCTGCTGTCTTTGCCCGCGGCGAAACTCAGGCCATCGCCATTGCGACCTTGGGCACGCTGCGCGATTCGCAGCTTATCGAGTCGCTGGAAGGCGAACGCAAAGACCGCTTCATGCTGCACTACAACTTTCCTCCGTACTGCGTCGGTGAAGCAGGCTTCTTTGGCGGGCCGAAACGCCGCGAAATTGGTCATGGCCGCTTGGCGCGTCGTGGTGTTCAGGCCATGCTGCCGGCTGAAGATGCGTTTCCCTATACCATTCGTGTGGTGTCGGAAATTACCGAGTCCAACGGCTCAAGCTCGATGGCCTCTGTCTGTGGTTCGTCGCTGGCCCTGATGGATGCCGGTGTACCGCTGAAGGCGCCGGTGGCCGGTATTGCCATGGGTCTGGTGAAAGACGAAGACGGTTTTGCGGTATTGACCGATATCCTGGGTGACGAAGACCACCTTGGCGATATGGACTTTAAAGTTGCCGGTTCAGAAGAGGGCGTGACCGCCCTTCAGATGGACATCAAGATCGAAGGCATCAACGAAGAGATCATGGAAACGGCGCTGCAGCAGGCGCTGAAAGCACGCCTGGGTATTCTTGAGCAGATGAATGCCGTGATCTCCCAGAGCCGTACCGAAGTGTCTGAAAACGCCCCGTCCATGGCGACGATCAAAATCGCGCCGGACAAGATCCGTGACGTAATCGGTAAGGGCGGCGCCACGATTCGTAAGATCTGTGAAGATACCGGCGCATCGGTCGATCTGGACGACGACGGCACCGTGCGTATCTACGCGGAAGATAAAGCTGCCGCGAAAAAAGCCATCGACACCGTGCTGGCGATTACTGCGGAAGCGGAAATCGGCAAGCTATACATGGGTAAAGTGGTGCGCATTGCCGACTTCGGCGCTTTCGTGAATATCATGCCGGGTACCGATGGTCTGGTGCATATCTCGCAAATTGTTCAGGAGCGGGTTAACAATGTCCGCGACTTCCTGAACGAAGGTGACGACGTGCTCGTTAAAGTCCTCGATATCGATAACCGCAACCGGGTGAAGCTCTCGATCAAGGAGATCACCGAAGAAGAGAAAGCGGCCTTCGAAGCTGCCGACGCGGAAATCGCTGACTAACCCAGCGACAGCGTCGCCATTACCGCCCTCGCAGCGTCTCGTTGCGGGGGCGGTATTGTTTGGAGGCGAGGAGGAGTGAGCGATGGAACAGCCACAAGCACCGCGCTGGTGGGCGGTGGTCGCGGTGATGATGGGAATCTTCCTGCTGGTGACCGCCGAGCAATTGCCGATTGGGTTGCTATCCCAGGTAGCGTCTTCCATGGGCGTTACGCCAGGTATGGCAGGCTTGATGGTAACGGTACCCGGTGTGGTGGCGGCCTTTTCGGCGCCGCTTTTGCCAGTTGCGGTAGGGCGTCTTGATCGCCGAATCATGCTAACGCTGTTGATGGGCGTTATGGTGGTCGGTAGCGTGCTGACGTCACTGGCCAGCAGCTTCGTATGGCTGCTGGCCTCGCGCGTGCTGGTAGGGCTGAGTATCGGCGGTTTCTGGGCAGTGGCTGGGAGTATTGCTCCGCGTCTGGTGCCCGAGGCCCAGGTTTCCAAAGCGATGACGGTGATTTTTGGCGGCGTTGCGGCGGCGTCGGTGCTGGGGGTGCCGCTAGGCACCCTGCTGGGCGAATTCAGTAGCTGGCGGGTCGCTTTTGGATCGCTGGGCGGGTTGAGCCTGTTAACAGCGATTGCGTTGTGGTGGTGGTTGCCGCCGTTACCACCGAGGGAGCCAGTTCGCCTGCGTATTCTGGCGCAGCAATTCAGCAATCGCGGGGTGCGGGTGGCGGTGCTGACCACCGGCTTTGTCGTGGTGGGGCACTTTGCGGCCTATACCTTTATCAGCCCTGTGCTGCAGGACATCAGCGGTATTGCCCAGCGTCATGTGGGCAGCTTGCTGTTGCTATATGGGGCGGCAGGTATCCTGGGTAACATCGCGGCTGGCATGTTCGCCGGGCGTCATCCTTACCGAGCGGTGCTGGCGATTCCCAGTCTGTTGCTGCTTGTCGTCGCTAGCTTCCCGTTGCTGGGTGTTCAGCCAAGCAGCGGTGTGATGTTGCTCATGGTATGGGGCGCGGTATTTGGTAGTGTCTCGGTGAGCATTCAAACCTGGATTTTGCGGACGGCGCCCAATACCGAAGCGGCCACCGCGCTGATGGCCTTTACCTTCAATTTGTCCATTGGCTTTGGCGCCATGGTGGGCGGCCGCATTGTCGATGGCACCAGCCTGCCGGTCGCCATGTGGGCCGCCTCGGGGCTGTTTTTACTGGGCACACTGTTAGTGTGGCGAACGCCGTCGCGGGTCGTGGGAGAGAAGCATCGTTGAGCCAGCGATCAGGCAAAAAAATGCCCCCGTTTATGCGGGGGCATGAGAGGCGATGCGTCAGTCGCCTCGGCAGTCTACGCTAGCTTCGCTCAATCGCCAGCGCTACCCCCTGGCCGCCGCCGATACACAGGGTTGCGAGGCCTTTCTTGGCGTCGCGGGCGATCATTTCGTGGAGCAGCGTGACGAATACGCGGCAGCCGGAGGCGCCGATGGGGTGGCCCAGGGCGATTGCACCGCCGTTGACGTTGACTTTGCTGGTGTCCCAACCGAGTTCTTTGTTGACCGAAAGCGCTTGGGCAGCAAAGGCTTCGTTGGCTTCCACCAGGTCCAGGTCGTCGAGGCTCCAGCCGGCTTTTTCCAGGCAGCGGCGAGTGGCCGGTGCTGGACCAATGCCCATGATGGCGGGATCGACGCCGGCGTTGGCGTAGCCGGCAATGCGGGCCAGCGGCTCCAGGCCAAGCTGTTTGGCCTTTTCAGCCGAGCAGATCATCACCACAGCGGCGCCGTCGTTGAGCGCCGAGGCGTTACCGGCGGTCACGGTGCCGTCTTTCTTGAACGCGGGCTTCATGCCACCGAGCTTCTCGGCGGTGACTTCGCGTGGGTTTTCATCGGTATCAAAGACCAATGGATCGCCTTTGCGCTGGGGAACTTCCACCGGCACGATCTGGCTTTTGAACCTGCCCTCTTTAATGGCGGCTGAGGCTTTCTGCTGCGACGCGGCGGCGAATTCATCCATTTCTTCACGGGTAATGCCGTATTTCTCGGCCAGGTTCTCGGCGGTAATACCCATGTGGTAGTTATTGAAGGCATCCCACAGACCGTCGTGCACCATGGAGTCAATCGCTTTCCAATCGCCCATACGCTGGCCGTTACGCGAGTTGGGCAGCACGTGGGGCGAGGCCGACATGTTTTCCTGACCACCGGCCAGAATCAGCTCGGCATCGCCACAGCGAATGGCCTGAGTGGCGAGATGCAGGGCTTTAAGGCCCGAGCCGCAGACCTTGTTGATCGTCATGGCCGGTACGGCCTCGGGAAGGCCGGCCTTGATCGATGCTTGACGGGCGGGGTTTTGACCGACACCGGCGGTTAGCACCTGGCCCAGCAGGACTTCATCGACCTGGTCGGCGGCAACGCCCGTTGATGAAAGAATGTCTTTGATGACGAGTGCGCCCAGGTCACTCGCCGGAATGCCGGCAAGAGATCCTCCAAAAGCGCCTACAGCGGTGCGGCGTGCCGCCACAATGACTACTTCTTGCATAACAGACTCCTGGTCTAGGTAACGCCGGAGATAAAATGCCAGCGTTTGTGTTTAGCGTTGTTGTAACCGTTATTGTCTCAGCATAGGTCTTGTCTCAGCATAGGGGAAGGGTGTGGTTGGCGGCAATACGCTTTTTGACCCAAATGAAAACGGGCCAACGTATGGCCCGTGAATCCTCGTTTTGTGTCAGCCTGACCTAGGCAAGCTGGACGGGGATTGCATTGCTGGTGTGGCTGACGTGGTTGCCTTCCTGAAGATACACAAGCGCGGGCTGATGGTTATCCAGCTCGGCTTCCGCGTAATGCGCATAGCTGCAGATAATGATGCGATGGCCAGGTGCGGCAAGATGGGCGGCGGCACCGTTGATCGAGATCAAGCGGGAGCCTTCTTCACCGCGGATGGCGTAGGTGGTGAAGCGTTCGCCATTTTCCACGTTATAGATCTGGATCTGTTCGTTTTCGCGGATACCCGCCATATCCAGCAGGTCACCGTCGATGGCGCAGGAGCCTTCGTAGTTGAGTACCGCGTGGGTCACGCGTGCCATATGCAGCTTGGCTTTGAGCATAATCGTATGCATGGAAACTCCTAGATAAAAAGCAAGTGTCAGCGGTTAGCGTCGGAAGCAGCCGGTAGCTTCACGCTGAGGTTGTCAATAAGTCGGGCAGGGCCGAGCTGGGCGGCGGCTAGCAGAACGGCGTGGCGCGTCGAGGGGGTCACTGGGCCTAGCATGGTGTCACGCAGCTCCAGGTAGTCTGGCGTAAAACCCGCATCATACAGGGCCGTTTGGCCCCGGTGTAGTACCTGTTCAACGGATTCGCCGTGCTCTAAAGCATCGCGCAACTCGCACAGGGTGCGATAGAGCGTGGGGGCGATCGCCCGCTCCTGCTGGCTCAGGTATCCGTTACGCGAAGACAGCGCAAGGCCATCCTCGGCGCGTACAATGGGCACGCCGATAATCTCAATGGGCAGGTGCAGGTCGCTGACCAGCTTGCGAATCACCGCAAGCTGCTGGTAGTCCTTTTGGCCAAAAAAAGCCACATCTGGCTGCACCAGGTTAAACAGCATGCTGACCACGGTCGAAACGCCGTCAAAGTGCCCAGGCCGGGAGCCGCCACACAGTCCTTCCCCCATCTCGGGTACATGCACACGGGTTTGTGCGGTTAAACCATTAGGGTAGAGAGCGCTGACGGTCGGGCTGAACAGGATATCGCAGCCTGCCTCGGTTAGCTGTGCCTGGTCCGCCTCGAAGGTACGCGGATAGGCGTCCAGGTCTTCGTCGGGGCCAAACTGCATCGGGTTGACGAACAGGCTGGCGACGACCACATCGGCGTGCTGTCGGGCACTGGCGACCAGGGCAAGGTGCCCGGCGTGAAGGTTGCCCATGGTGGGTACCAGGGCGATCCGATGATGACGCAGACGCTGCTCATGCAGCGTGTGGCGCAGGTCGTTGATGTCTCGTAAAGTACGCATAAGGGAATTATCGTCGTTACAGGCGTCGCACTAAAATGCACCGCCTAAAAGCAGTGCTCTTGCGCGGGAAAGGTTCGTGTTTTGACCGCTTCATGATAGTGCTGAAACGCTGATTGAATGCTGTCAGCGTCAGCCATGAAGTTTTTTACAAAGCGCGGCGTGCGGCCGTGGGTAACGCCTAGAACATCGTGCATCACCAGAATCTGGCCGTCGGTATCCGGCCCAGCGCCAATACCGATCACCGGCACATCCAGCGCTTCCGTCACCGCCTTGCCCAGGCTTGCGGGCACGCACTCCAGCAAAATCACCGATGCGCCCGCCTCAACGAGGGTTTTGGCATCGTTGATGATCTGCTCTGCCTGAGCGGTCTCACGGCCTTGTACCTTGTAGCCGCCAAGCTGATAGACCGCCTGCGGGGTCAATCCCAGGTGCGCGCAGACGGGGACGCCACGGCGAGTCAGCTCGCGGATGCCGTCGGCCATCCAGGCTTCCCCTTCCACTTTGACTAGCTCGGCACCGGCGCGCATCAAGGCGGCTGAGTCTTCCAGCAAGCGCTCGGTGGTCGCATTGCTCATGAAGGGCAGGTCGACCATCAGCAGGCTATGGCCTTTGCCACGCGCTGTACAGCGGGTGTGGTAACAGATGTCGTCGATGGTCACCGGCAGGGTGCTGTTGTGGCCCTGTAGGACCATGCCCAGCGAATCGCCCACCAGTAACACATCAATCCCTGCATGGCTGGCAGCGTTGGCAAAGGAGGCATCATAAGCGGTCAGACAACTGAACGTCTCGCCAGCGCGCTTGTGCGCCTGTAGCGTGCTCAGGGTGACGGTTTTCATGGCGTGCTCTCATGTTTCTACGTGAGGCCGACGCGACATCCGCGTTCGGCCAGTGTTAACGCCGCCTTGCGGCGGACGCTGAGTGGCGTAACCGGCAATTGTTACCTGAATGCGGCCTCGGTGTCGAGATTTGTGTCAGATGGTAGCAGTCGGCGTTACATCAGCATCCGTTAGCCGATGTATCGGCGCGCTATCGAGTTCAGCCAGCCAGTCGCCAAGCGGGCGCTGGTGGAAGCTTAATCCTGGGGCTAGCTCGTAAAGCGGTACAAGGACAAAGGCGCGTGCGTGCATATGCAAATGGGGCAGCTTGAGGCGGGGGCTGTCGAGCGCTAGCTGATCGTAAAGCAGCAGGTCTAAATCGAGCGTGCGCGGCCCCCAGTGACGACGCCTTTGGCGGCGATGACGTTGCTCCAGTGCCTGCAGCTGGTCAAGGAGCGCAAGTGGTGACAGCGATGTTTCAAGCGCGGCGACGGCGTTAATGAAATCGGGCTGATCCTGGGGCCCCAGTGGCGGCGTCGCATACAGTGACGAGGCGTTGACCATGTCGCTTAGCGGTAGACGGCCAAGCTCGCCAAGCGCCTGGCGAACCTGGGCCACAGGATTATCCAGATTGCTTCCCAGGCCGACATAGGCAAGCGACATGCGCGGTTACTCTTCGCTTTTACGCGGTTTGCGTCGCCGTTTGCGGCGGCGGTCGCCCTGGCCAGCAGGGTCGCCGCCCACTTTTTGCAACAGCCGGCGTTGATCGTGCTCGTCGCCTGTCTGGAAGGCGTTCCACCATTCGCCCAGCCCGCTCGGGATTTCTCCTGCCTGTTCGCGCAGCAGCAGCAGGTCATAAGCGGCCCGGAAACGCGGGTGCTCGCGGGTCTGAAACGCTTTTTTACCCCGGCGCAGGGGTAAGCGCCCCTGAAGCTCCCAAATATCGCGCATCGGCATGCCGAAACGTTTGGGGATCGAGATGTGCTGTAGCTGTCGAGTCACTACCTGCTGAGCGGCCGCTTGTAGGGCGGGAATGGACGGCATGCCTTCGCTTTCAAGCGCTGCCTGGCGGTGGGCAACCGGGGCCCACAAGAACGCCGCCAGCAAGAAGGCAGGTGTAACGGGGCGGTCTTCGGCGATACGCTTATCGGTATTGGCAAGCGCCTTTTCAATTAAATCTTCTGCCCATGCCGCATCCGCCATGGCTTCTTCGGCTTCGGGGAACAGCATGCCAAACAAGCCATAGTGGCTCAGCAGCCGGAAGGTCACCAGTCCGTGACCCGACATGAATAGCTTGAGCGCTTCATCGAACAGCCTTGCCGGGGGGATGCTCAACAGCAGCGGCGCCAGATCGTACATGGGCGCTTCGGTGTCGGCATCGATCGTAAAGCCAAGCTTGGCGGCAAACCGCACGGCCCGCAGCATGCGAACGGGGTCCTCGCGATAGCGCGTGGCGGGGTCTCCAATCAAGCGCAGCGTCCGCGCCTCGATATCCTGCGCCCCGTTGGCAAAATCATGGATGGTGAAGTCGGCGATGTTGTAATACAGCGCATTCACGGTGAAGTCGCGCCGCAGGGCGTCTTCTTCGATGCTACCCCACACGTTATCCCGCAACAGTAGGCCGTCGTCGGATTGCTGGGCGATATGGTCGCCGTGCTCATCTTGCGGTTTGCCGCGGAAGGTCGTGACTTCGATGACCTCTCGGCCAAAGCGCACATGCACAATACGAAAACGACGTCCTATCAGGCGCGAATTGCGAAATAGATCGCGCACCTGCTCGGGTGTTGCGTTGGTAGCAACGTCAAAATCCTTGGGCATTTTGCCAAGCAAGGCGTCGCGAATGCAGCCGCCCACCAGATAGGCCTCAAACCCAGCGCCATTAAGGCGATAAAGCACCTTCAGGGCAGCATCACTGATCTGCTGACGAGAAACGGGGTGCTCGGAGCGAGGTATAATGCGGGGGCTAAGCGCGCCTGATGCGCCCTGTTGGGGTTCGAGCAGAGATTTCAATTGCTCTCCCGGACTGTGTAATAAACGGGTAAATCCTTTAAGCATGCGGCGGAATCGACTCGCAGGATATCGAAAAAATGGCCGTAATGTAAGCGACGAGTCGCTGAGTGTAGCCGACCACTAGAGGCTTGCAAAGCCTTGGCAGGGTTGTGGCATGAGCAAAACCGCTAAACGCAGAAAGGGGAGGCTAATAAGGCCTCCCCTATAAAAGCGACAATCAGCGTCCGTTGCTGCTGTTTTTCTTCATGATGGCACATCGCCCTGAATACGCACCGCAGTCGGTAGGCGTGGCAATCACGTGGATTCCGACCGCCTCGTATTCAAAACAATAATCCAACCGCGAACTTTTCATCCCCCGGCGAGTTATTGTTGGGTCCGGGGTGTACACACTGACTGCTGTTGTTCTTGTTAGAGCGCAGCCCTTCAGGTGTACGTCGCGTCCATTTTGGGCACTTGCTGTATGTTGTTGTTGTGTGTGGCGCTTATTTTTCTTAGCGCAAGCAAGTAACGAGATACAAGCCTATTGTTTTTATTAGTACCGTTATCTCTGCCTGGCCCTGTTGTTTTTGTTGTGGCTCAGGTCTGGGCGGTGTCATATTGTTTTTGTTAACGACTTACCGCGTTGCCCAGTTTGTTTTTCTTACCCAGTTATACTGCACTCGCCGTGCCACTCGTTAGATAATGCATTAAATTCAAATATTTAAGATTTTTCCGCTATGCCAAGGAACGATCATGAGAAATAAGTGTTACCCGTTTTGAGGGGTTTTTCGTGTGGGAAAGTAACAGCATGCGGGTAACGAATTTCGTGGATATTTCTTTGATAAATCAGTGTATTAGACGTTAGTTGTAGGCGCGGTTGAGCTTTTCAGGTAGGCCGACGTGCCGTCTTCTTGCGCGGTATGCCCAGCCGCTGGCGTCGCTCCCATAAGTTTTTGCGGCTGATCCCCAACTTCTGTGCTAGCTCGGTTTCGCTCATCTGGTCCTGATGCTCAAGTACAAAGTGTTGGAAATAGTCTTCCAATGACAGGTCATCTTCTTCAGCGCCGGGTTGAAGGGCGTCGGCATTGGCAAGCGACGGGGTGGTACCAGCCGCCGGCGGCTGGCGATGAGGAACAGGAGCAAGCCCCAGGTCGTCGGGGTGGATCAAATGGCCTTCGGCCAGAATGACGCCGCGCTCGAGGGCGTTTTCCAGTTCACGCACGTTGCCGGGCCAGGGGTAATCGCGCAGTTCATGGCGTGCCGCCCGGGATAAGCGCAGCCCTTGGCGTTCGTGGCGCTTGCAGGCCTTGTCGAGCAGGATGTCGGCGATTTCTAGCACGTCGTCCTCACGCTCACGCAAGGGCGGCAGCTCTATCTGCATGACGTTCAGCCGGTAATACAGGTCCAGGCGAAATTCACCGCTCTTGGAGAGCGCGCGAAGGTCGCGGTGGGTCGCGGCGATCAGGCGGACATCCACATGGCGGGTTTCCACCGAGCCGATTTTGCGTATTTCGCCTTCCTGGAGCACGCGCAACAGGCGTGCTTGAGCGTCGAGGGGCAGTTCGCCAATTTCGTCCAGAAACAAGGTGCCGCCATCGGCGGCTTCGACCAGCCCGGTGCGCGCGGCGCTGGCGCCGGTAAAGGCCCCTTTTTCATGGCCAAACAGCTCCGACTCGATCAGCGTCTCGGGGATGGCCGCGCAGTTGACGCATATCAGCGGGGCCTTGGCCCGTTTGCTTTGTTGATGCAGGGCGCGGGCGACGAGCTCCTTGCCGGTGCCGGACTCCCCCAGGATGAGCACTGTGACATCGGCGGGTGCGGTTTTGCGAATGCGGGTATAGACCTGCTGCATGGCCACGCAGTTGCCGATCATGGTCTGGCGGCCGCCTCCATCATCGGTTATGTCGGGCGGCGGACTATGCTGCATCGACTGCTGGTGAAGAATCCGCGCGACGGTTTCCAGAAGCTCTGCGTGGTCAAACGGTTTGGCAACGTAATCCACCGCGCCCTGTTTGAGGGAGTCGACGGCCGAGCGCATGCTGGCATAGCTGGTCATGATCAGAACCGGCGCCGGAGCGGCGGCCTGGATCAGGCTAGTGCCCTGCTCGCCGGGCAGGCGCAGGTCGCTGATAATCAGATCAAAGCCGGCAAGCTCAAACGTCTCTGCCTCTTCGGCACTGCCCGCTTCGCTGACCTCATAGTCGTGACGCTCGAGAAGGCGCTTGAGCGCACTGCGAATAATGGCTTCATCTTCAACAATCAGAATCCTAGACATGGGGCAGCTGATCATCCTGTTGGAAAAGCGGTAGCCACAGGGTAATGGCCGTACCGCGAGATGTTCCGGGCGGTGGCGACGCCACCTCTATTCTGCCGTGATGTTCATTGATAATTTGATAGGCCAATGATAACCCAAGCCCAGTGCCTTCACCGGCCGCTTTGGTGGTGGTAAAGGGCTCGAACAGGTGGTCACGTACCTTGGGATCAATACCTTGACCGTCATCGGTAATACACCACCATGCCTGATCAGACTGCTTGCCTGCCGTGATGTGCACGCTGCCTTCAGGTCTGCAGGCATCCCGTGCGTTGCCCATTAGATTGACCATCACCTGGGTCAAGCGCTGGGCATCACCTTGTACGACCAGCTCTTCTGCACACTCATTGGTAAAGATGACATCCTCGCCCGAGCGGGCCAAGTGGATCAAGTGCAAGGCATCGTCGGTGATCGTTCTGAGCTCGACGGGTGAGCGAGGCAACCCGGGCGAGTCGCGCCCGGCGTGGGCAAAGCCGACCAGCGAATTGACGATCTTGGTCACCCGCTCGGTCAGCTGCTGAATATGGTCGGCGGTTTCCAGCAAGACGGGATCCTGGGTGTCATAGCGTAGGTTTTGCGCCAGCGACGAGATGCCGGTGATCGGGTTGCCGATTTCATGGGCAACGCCCGCCGCCAATTGACCGATGGAGGCGAGGCGGGCGGCGTGGACCAGTTCATCCTCCAGCCACTTCATCTCGGTATGGTCTTCCACCAGAATGACGCTGCCACCGCGACTGTCATGGCCACTCAGGTCGGCTTTGTGCAGCGTCAGGAAGTAGTCTTTATCGTGGAGCCTCACAGCCTGTTTGTACAGCGGTGACGGCCCCTCGTTAAGCACGCTCCCCAGCAGCCATGGCCAGGGGGAGGGCAAGCTGTCCCGTCGCGAACCGATCACGCTTTCACCGCTGATGCCAGAGAGCTGCGAGAGCGCTTGATTCCACATGACCAGCTCTTCGTCGTCGCCGAGGACACAAAGCCCGACGGGCAGATAGGCCAGCGTTTGGCGATGGTGGCGGCGCAGCCCGTCGAGTTCCCTGGCAAGCCCGGTGAGCCGCGAACGGTAGGCTTCCAGGCGGCTTTCGACAAAATGAATGTCATCGGTGATCGGCGCATCGTCGTGACGGTAGGGGAGGTAACGGTCGACGATATCGCGCGCCACTGAAGGGCCCATCAAGCCGGAAAGGTTGGCCTGGATACGGTCGCGCAGGCGGCGTAGTGCGTAGGGACGGCGCTCCTGGCGGGTAAGGTTGAGTGCCTTGAGCGCACGGTCGACCTCACGATGAGCCGCATCATCGCCCAGTGCCTGAGCCAGGTGGGTAGAAAAGTCACCCGCTGTGGCCGCTTCCAGCGGCAGGCGCTTCGAGCGAATGACCGCGTCAACCGAGCAGGCTTCGGCCGCCGATTTTTCGCCTTCCGAGGTGCGTGTGAACAGCGATACGACAATCAGCAGCAGGATGTTAAGTGACTGGGAAAGCAGCGTGACGCCATACCAGACGGGCGCATCCGTGGGTGTCAGCGGTGTCAATGGCAGGGCGGGTGGGGTATAGCCTGCCACCAGGGGCAGCCATAGCCCCCAGAGCCAGACGGCGACTCCCCCGATCAGGCCCGCCACCATGCCTTTGCGGTTGGCACCCGGCCAGTAGAGCAGCGCCAGCATGCCTGGCAAACACTGGGCCATGCCGATGAAGGCGGCGAGCCCAAGGCTGGTCAGCGGGTGATGACGGCCAATCCACTGATAAAACAGCCAGCCGCTTAAAATAACCCCAACCACCAGACCCCGGCGCAGCCATAACAGCCAGCCATACAAGTCGCTACGTGCTTCGGGTGGCCTTGCCACCAGCACGATGTGATTGAGCACCATACCCGAGAGTGCCAGCGCAATCAGCATCATGGTGCCGCTGGCAGCGGCCAGGCCACCGATAAATGCCAACGCACCGACCCACCAGTGCTCGCTCAATGCATAGGCGGCGTAGGCCGATATGGGGATCGTCTCGTTGACCGACTGCGCGGCCCACCAGATAAGCGGGACAGGCAATGCCATCAGCAGCAAAAACAGCGGCAAGGTCCAGCTTGCCTGTAGCAGGGTATTGGGTGACAGGCTCTCCGCAAAGGTGATGTGAAACAGGTGCGGCATCATGAAGGCGGCGGCAAAGAATAACAGCAGCAGGGTACGCCATTGGGCGGGATCAAAACGTGCGGTGTGCGCCTGGGCAAGGTAGCCGGGGCCTTCGAGCCATGCCTGCAAGTCGCCAGGACCGCTGAACACCAGCCACAAGGCCACGGCACCCAGCCCCAGCATGGCCAGTAGTTTGACGACCGACTCGATCGCAATGGTGCTCAACAGACTGTTGTGGCGGCTATGCACATGGCTATGGCGAGCGCCGAGCATCACTGCTAACGCGGCGATGACCGTGCAAAATGTAAGCGCCACGGCAGGCCCAGCCTGGCTCTGGGTGAAAAGATTGACCGCCTCGCTCATGGTTTTGACCTGAATGCCCAGCAATGGCAATACCGCGAGCAGACTGACCACCGTTACCAGGGTACCCGCCCAGCGGGAGCGAAAACGAAAGGCGAACAGGTCCGCCAATGAGGCGAGTTGGTAGGTACGGGTGATCCGTTGAATGGGGACCAGCAGCACCGGGGCAAGCAGAAACGCACCGGCAGCACCCAGGTAGTAGGCGAGATAACCAAAGCCGACATTAGCGGCTAATTCGACGCTGCCATAAATCGCCCAGGCGCTGGCATAAACGCCCAGCGCCAGGGTGTAGACGGCAGGGTGACGGCTGATGCGCAGCGGTATCCAGCCCCGTTCCACCGCCATGGCACAGCCCCACAGGAGGGCGAGATAACCCAGGCCGAGAAATAGCGCGCCAAGAACCTCAACGCTCATCCAGTTTCCTCTTCTGTTCAAGCCACAGCGTCAGGGCGATCAGCCCGCCCCAGATAACAAAGGGCCGATACCAGGCCACGCTCGGGTCGCTCCAGCCATCCATCAACAAGGGGGAGAGCAGATAGCCGCCGAAGACCAGAAACAGCATGATGCGGTAAACGTACATGTCAGGGCTCCTGTGGCCATTCGCGCTGGGCTGATGGTGACAGTTGTTCGACCGACCAATGCGTCACCGCCCAGTCTAGCTGCGTGGTCACCGGCTCTCGGGAAAGGTCACTGGGCGGCGCTTGGTCGAGTACCTGCAGCGCCTGAAACAGCTGGCGGCGTATGGCGCGCGGCTCATCGGCCAGCGCCGGTGCAAGGTTCTGCTTGGAGAGCTTTTGGCCCTGCGACGTCACCACCAACGGCAAATGCAGGTAACGCGGCTCGGGAAATGCCAGTGCCACTTGCAGCTGGCGCTGCCAGGGCGTGTTGTCGAGCAGGTCAAAGCCTCTGACAACGTCGGTTATGCCCTGCTCGGCGTCGTCGACAACCACCGCCAGTTGATACGCCCAGAGAGCATCTTTGCGTTTGAGGACGACGTCCCCCAGTGTTTCAGGGTCGAACTGCTGCCAGCCAAACAGGCGGTCGTGCCATTGGATCGGACGTTTGGCCAGGTCGCTGCGCAGCCGCCAGGCGACCGGCTGGGTGGGGTCACTCAGCCCCGTACGGCACCAGCCTGGATATACCGGATAGGCCCGCCACTGTTTGCGCGAACAGCTGCAAGGGTAGGCCAGCCCCTGATTGGCCAGGGTGTCGAGTGCCTGTTGATAGGCAGCGTCACGGTCATGCTGCCAGCGAATGGTTTCGTCCCAGTGGAGCCCAAACGCTTCCAACTGGCGCAAAATGGTGCTGTCAGTGCCTGACGGGCAGCGCGGCGGGTCGATGTCTTCAATGCGGACCAGCCAATCGCCGCCCGCCGCGCGCGCGTCCAGGTAACTGCCCAGGGCCGCCACCAGCGAGCCAAAATGCAGCGGCCCTGACGGCGTGGGGGCAAAACGTCCGCGGTAGCGAGTTGATTGCGTCATCAAAGCCTTCCAGAAACCAAAACGGGCACCACAGGGTGCCCGCATTCCACAATAACATACAGGTCGATTATGCCTGGCTTAACCGCCGAGTTGCTTCTCCTTGAGCTCGGCCAGGGTCTTGCAGTCGACGCATAGCGTGGCGGTCGGGCGCGCTTCGAGACGGCGGATACCAATCTCGACGCCGCAGGCTTCGCAGAAGCCGTAATCGTCTTCGTCGATCTTTTCGATGGTTTCGTTAATTTTCTTGAGCAGCTTGCGCTCGCGGTCCCGGGTGCGCAGCTCAAGACTGAAGCCTTCTTCCTGGGTCGCCCGATCGGCCGGATCGGCGTAGTTGTTAGCATCTTCCTGCAGGTGGCGTACGGTACGGTCCACCTCTTCCATGAGGTCCTGTTTCCAATCCAACAGCAGCTGGCGGAAGTGCGCCAGCTGTTGATCATTCATATATTCTTCACCCGTTGTCGGCTCATACGGTGTGAAGGGCTTGGACGCTTCCGGTTTTTTTTCCGCTACTGGCATGGGAGTGCCCCTTACGTATGTGACTACTGATCGACCATGAGCGTGTGTCACGATCTCACGCCAAAGGGATGCTTATTTAGCTGATAATTGGCTGCGTTGCAAGCATAATAGAATGCTTTCTACCATGAACTTGTCTCCAGTGCGACCAAGCTCATGTTTTTACTACCGCTAGGTAAGGAGCCGCTATGGCCTGGAATTCACGTGTCAATCATGTCGCGCCTTTTCGTGTGATGCATCTACTGGAAATGGCTCAGGCGCGTGAGGCAGCGGGCCATGATGTGATTCACCTCGAAGTAGGGGAGCCGGATTTCGCTACCCCCGCACCGGTGGTGGCCGCAGGTCAGCAGGCATTGGCGACAGGCAAAACCCGCTACACGCCTGCCGCTGGCCTGCCCGCACTGCGCGAGGCCATTGCCGGTCACTACGCTGAGCACTTCAATGCCTCGGTAGACCCTGCCCGGATTCTGGTCACTCCCGGCGCATCGGGGGCGTTGTTGTTGGCCAGCCAGCTACTGGTCGAGGCGGGTGAACGGGTGATGATGGCCGACCCCAACTACCCGTGTAATCGCCATTTCATGGCCCTGGCCGGTGCCGACGTCGATGCGATCCCGGTAGGGCGTGACAGCGGCTGGCAACTGGACGCCACGCTGATTGGTCAGCACTGGCAACCGCGCACGCGATTGGCGATGCTGGCGTCGCCTTCCAACCCCACCGGCCATACGTTGGGTGCCGATGCCTTGCAAGCGGTGTTCAAGGCGGTAGCCGAACGTGGCGGTGAGGTGCTGGTCGACGAGATTTATCAGGGGCTGAATTACGACGACGCGCCCCTGTCGGCAACGTCGCTGTCAAACGAGGCGTTCGTGGTCAACAGCTTTTCCAAATACTTCGGCATGACCGGCTGGCGCCTGGGCTGGCTGGTGGCCCCTGAACGCGCGATTGAGCCGCTCACCAGGCTTGCCCAGAACGTATTTCTTGCCGCCCCGACGCCTTCCCAGCACGCTGCATTGGCCGCCTTTACCCCCGAGTGTCGCGACATTCTCGAAACCCGGCGGGAGACGCTCAAGCAGCGCCGTCAGGTACTGCTTGAGGGCTTGGCGCAGCTAGGGCTGGCGCCGGACCTGCCGCCCCAGGGCGCTTTTTATCTGTGGCTGGACATCTCCCGCTATAGTCGTGACAGCCAGGATTTTTGCGAACGGCTTCTGCGCGAGGAGAACGTCGCGATCACCCCGGGTATCGATTTTGCCGTACAGGGCGGCGAGCATCATGTGCGTATTGCCTTCACCAATGACGTTGAACGGCTGGAAGACGCCGTGGAGCGCATTGCCCGCTTTGTGAGCCGGCTATGAGCCTTGCCTACCAGGGCTTGGTGCCCGGTACCTTGCTGCGCCGCTACAAGCGCTTTCTGGCCGATGTGCGCCTGGACGATGGTCGGGACGTTGTCGCCCACTGCCCCAATACCGGCTCGATGAAGGCGGTCAATGTGCCCGGCTGCCGCGTATGGCTGTCGCCAAGCAATAACCCTAGCCGTAAGCTGGCCTGGACCTGGGAATGGATCGAGCTGCCGCAGCCGGATGGCACGGTGGCGCTGGCCTCGGTGCATACCGGGCGCGCCAACCGTATTGTGGAGGCAGCTATTGAGGCAGGTGATATCGCGCCGCTGGCAGGCTATCAAGCCCTCAAGCGCGAGGTGAAAATAACCGATGCACGGCTCGACTTTCGCCTGGATGACCTTGAGCGTGGTGCCGCCTACATCGAAGTGAAGCAGGTGACGCTGAAAGAACCCGATGGCCACGGCTATTTCCCCGACTCGGTCAGCGTGCGGGGCACCAGGCACCTACGTGCGCTTCAAGCCCTGGCCGAGCAGGGCCAGCGAGCGGTGCTGCTGTTTTGTGTCGCCCATGAAAGCATCGACGACGTGGCGCCCGCCGCGCATATCGACCCCGCCTATGCCGCGGCGCTGGGTGACGCGTTAGAGGCGGGGGTCGAGGTGTTGGCATACGGGATTGACGTGCAGTGGGCGGCGGCAAAACCCGCGGTCGTGCGTTTATCGCGGGTTTTGCCGGTGCGTTGGCCAGAGTCGCTAACGATGGCGTACGCGGAAAATGGCGATTTCACCGAACAGGTTGGGCCATAGCCGAGACGTCCAATGCCCACGGTGGTCACCCACGCCCACGGCGCGATCAACAATCACCATGCCTTTTTCACGGCACAGGTGTTCAAAATCATTGAAGGTCGAGAGATGAATGTTGGGGGTGTCGTACCAGGCGTGGGGCAGTGACTTGGAAACCGGCATGTAGCCGCGCAGGCCCAGGTGGACGCGGTGGCGCCAGTAGGCGAAGTTGGGAAACGTGATGATACCCTCTTCGGCAACGCGCAGCATTTCATCGAGCATTTTATCGGGGCGCCGCAGGGCTTGCAGGGCCTGGGTCATGATCACCTGATCGTAGCTGTTATCGCAAAAGCTACCCAGGCCATCGTCAAGGTTATGCTCGATCACATTGACACCCCGGGCAATGCATCCGGTAATGCCGTCGTGATCGATTTCAAGGCCATAGCCGGTTACGCCTTTGTGCTGGGCCAGCGCCTCGAGTAACACGCCATCGCCGCAGGCTAGGTCCAGCACGTGCGCGCCTTCGGGGACCCAATCGTAAATCAGTTCCAGATCAGCGCGCATCATGGCGTCTCCTCTGTATCCGGATGAGGGAGATTAAGCTCTCGGGCCGCGCGGTTCATGAAGGCGCCGAATACCGCTTCGTAGCGGGGCTCGGGTAATAAGAACGCGTCGTGGCCATGGGGTGAGTCGATATTGGCGTAGCTCACCGGTTTGCCCGCGCGAGTGAGGGCATCGACCAACTCCCGCGAGCGTGGCGGCGGAAAGCGCCAGTCGGTGGTGAAGCTGACAATCAAGAACGGGCACTGTGCCGGGGCGAGGGCATTGGCGAGATCCCCGCCCTGCGTGGCCGACGGGTCAAAGTAATCCAGCGCCTTGGTCATCAGCAGGTAGGTGTTGGCGTCAAAGGCAGTGGAAAACGTATCACCCTGGTAGCGCAGGTAGGACTCCACCTGAAATTCGACCCCGAAGCCGAAGTTCAAGTCGTTGCTGCGCAGGTCGCGGCCGAACTTGCTGCCCATGGCATCTTCGGAAAGATAGGTGATATGGCCCACCATTCGGGCCAGCTTTAGCCCACGCTTGGGCACGGTATTATGCTCGGCGTACCAGCCGTCAAAAAAATCCGGGTCGGAGCGAATCGCCTGACGGGCGACTTCATTGAAGGCGATGTTCTGCGCCGACAGGCGTGGCGTCGCGGCGATGACCACTGCATTGGCAACCCGCTCAGGGTAGGTCATCGTCCACTCGAGCACCTGCATGCCCCCCAGGCTGCCCCCCACAGCGGCCGCCCAGCGCTCGATCCCCAACTGGTCGGCCAGGCGAGCCTGGCTGGCCACCCAGTCACTCACCGTGATCACGGGGAAGTCAGGCCCCCACTGGCGCCCCGTTTCGGGGTTGTGGCTCACCGGGCCGGTGCTGCCGTGACAGCCGCCCAGGTTGTTCAGTGAGACAACGAAAAAGCGGTTGGTGTCGATCGGTTTGCCGGGGCCGATATGGGCGTCCCACCAGCCGGGTTTGCGGTCTTCCTGACTGTGATAACCGGCCGAGTGATGGTGGCCCGAGAGCGCATGGCAGATCAGGACTGCGTTGCTACGTTCGGCGTTGAGGGTGCCGTAGGTCTCGTAAATCAACTCGTACTCGGGCAGCACCTTGCCACAGGCGAGCGGAAGTGGCGTGTCGAATTTGGCGACATGCGGGGTGACCAGTCCGACGGAATTCGTCGGCCGGTCTTCAAAAGCAAGCGTGTCTGAATCGGGCATCGAAAGCGTTAGTCCTGCTGAGTCAGTCGTCGTGTATAAGCCGTTACCATCAGTGATTACAGGCCGACCAGGGCGCCGGAAATGCCGGCCGCGCGAATCAGTGAGCCAACCAGTAGTCCATCCACCAGATTAATGGCGATGAATACCACAATGGGTGACAAATCAATCATGCCCAGCGGCGGGATAACCTTGCGTACCGGCGCCATGATGGGCTCCACCAGTTGCATGATTAACAGTGCGCCTGGGTGGCTGGCGTTGGGCGCGACCCAGCTCAAAATGATCATTACGATCAAGGCGAAGAAGTAAATCTTCAGGATGGCGTTGGCCAGTGCGGCGATGCCGGCAATCAATAGCCCTGTAACAGGCGGCATGCCCACGCCGATCACCATGAAAATGGCGATAATGCTGATGACTTTCAGGACAAAACCTGCCGCCAGTGTCGCGAGATCAAAGCGACCGGCAACCGGCCCTAGAAAACCCTGGAAAAGACCCACGACCGGCTGGGTAATCTTGACGACGGTCTGGCTCATGGGGTTGTAATAGTCGGCCCTTGAGGCCTGCAATAAAAATCGCAGCATGAGTAAAAACAAGTAAATGTTGATTAGCGAGTTAACCAGCATCAACCCGGCGCTGCCCAATTCGTTGCCCATGGCTGTTTCTCCTATAAAAATCTGCGTGGTTTAGTGGCCGCTCAGTTCCTTGGACATGGCTTGGGCACGCTTGGCGCAGGCCTGCATCGCATCGGCGATAGTCGTCCTTAGCTGGGCATCTTCCATGTGTTGAATCGCTTGTTCGGTAGTTCCGCCGGGCGACATGACATTCTGTTTGAGTGTTGCCGGGTCTTTATCGCTCTGTTGCGCCATGGTAGCGGCACCCAGCGCGGTTTGAATCGCCAGGCGGCGCGCCGTATCGGCGGGAAGGCCAAGCTCGACGGCGGCATCTTCCATGGCTTCCAGCATCAGGAAAAAATACGCCGGTGCGCTGCCGGAGACTGCTGTCACTGCGTCCAGCAAGGCTTCTTCCTCGACCCACTCGACGATACCCACCGCTTCCATTAGCTGAGTCGCTACATCGCGCTGGGCATCGCTGACCCGCGCATTAGCATACAGGCCACTGGCACCGCGGCCTACCAAAGACGGTGTATTCGGCATGCAGCGAACCACGGCGTTACCACCGCCCAACCATTGGTCAATGGTGGCCGCATCAAGGCCAGCGGCGATGGAAATGACCAAAGGATTGCGTTGTTTAACCGTGTCGCTGAGCGCTTCGCATACGTCGCGCATGATCTGCGGTTTAACCGCCAGCACCAGGACGTCGGCCTGACTCGCGGCGGCGTTGTTATCGGTTTGCGTCTGGATGTTCAAGCGTGTGCGAATCGTGTCCAGTTCGCTTTCCCGCGGCGCAGTAGCCGTGATGTCGGCAGGCGTGACACCGCTGTCGATCAGGCCGCCAATGATGGCGCTTGCCATGTTGCCTGCGCCAATGAAGGTGATCTTGTTCGTCATGGGGGTATCCTCTGTTGCAAAAGGCTGCGTTGAGCCGCGTTATATCACTCGTCGGGGTAATGTGTTCCCGGTTAGCTCGATGGTTCGTTCAGGTCGTATCCCGCGCGCCAAAGACCGCCGTCCCTAAACGTACCAGTGTGGCACCTTCCAGCACAGCTGCTTCCAGGTCGTCGCTCATGCCCATGGAAAGCGTATCGAGCGGCGCATCGGGCAGTGCCTTCTGTAACGCTGACAAAAGCTTTCGCATCTCGGCCAGCGGCTGACGCTGAGCTGCCAGGCTTTCTGCCGGGGCAGGGATTGCCATCAGGCCCCGCAGCTTGAGGCCGGGTAGCGCTGTGACCTCTCGGGCTAGGGCTTCCACGTCTTCTGGCATGACGCCTGATTTTGAGGGCTCGCGGCTGATGTTGACCTGTAAGCAAACGTTGAGTGGCGCCAAATGGGCGGGTCGCTGTTCGCTAAGCCGCTTGGCAATTTTCAGGCGGTCAACGGTGTGCAGCCAGGCGAAATGTTCGGCAACGGCGCGCGTTTTATTCGATTGAAGAGGGCCGATAAAATGCCACACAAGATCGTCCAGGTCGGCCAACTCTGCCTGTTTGTCTAACGCCTCCTGAAGGTAGTTTTCACCAAACTCACGCTGACCAAGCGCACTTGCCTGGCGAATCATCGAGGCCGGTTTGGTTTTGCTCACGGCCAGCAGCGCGGCATCATCAGCCGGGCGGTCAGCGTCAATAAGGGCACGCTCTAGGCGCTCGCGCGCCCGGGCTAGTGACGCTGGAAGCGCGTTATCTGTCATACTCAGGCACCTTACCGCAGCTGGGGAAGAAAGATGGATATTACCGAACTGCTGGCATTCTCGGCAAAGCAGAATGCATCCGACCTGCACTTATCCGCTGGTTTGCCGCCCATGATACGGGTTGATGGCGATATCCGTCGGCTGAATGTGCCCGCCATGGACAACAGCGAGGTGCGTCGGTTGATTCACGACATCATGAACGATCGCCAGCGTCGCGACTACGAAGAGCACCTCGAAGTCGACTTTTCTTTCGAAGTGCCGGGCGTGGCGCGTTTTCGGGTCAACGCCTTTAATCAGGCGCGCGGTGCCGGGGCGGTATTTCGCACCATTCCCAACCAGGTGCTATCCATGCAGACCCTTGGGTTGGGGGAGGTGTTCGAGCGCCTTGCCATGCTGCCGCGCGGCCTGGTGTTGGTGACCGGGCCAACCGGTTCGGGCAAAAGCACCACGCTTGCGGCGATGATCGATTACATCAACGATCATCGCTTTGAGCACATTTTAACCATCGAAGACCCGGTTGAGTTCGTGCATGCCAGCAAGCGTTGCCTGATTAATCAGCGGGAAGTCCATCGTGACACGCATAGCTTTACAGAGGCGTTGCGCAGCGCGCTACGCGAAGACCCGGATGTGATTCTGGTGGGAGAGCTTCGCGATCAGGAAACCATCCGTCTGGCATTAACGGCGGCAGAGACCGGCCATCTGGTGCTGGGGACGCTGCATACCACGTCGGCGGCCAAGACCATTGACCGGATTATTGATGTCTTTCCTGGTGAAGAGAAAGCCATGGTGCGTTCGATGCTGTCTGAGTCGCTGCAGGCGGTGGTATCCCAGGTGCTATTGAAGCGCCAGGGGGGCGGCCGTGTGGCGGCCCATGAAATTCTGATCGCGACCTCGGCGGTGCGTAATCTGATTCGTGAAGACAAGGTGGCGCAGATCTTCTCGGCGATTCAAACCGGCGGCGGCCTGGGCATGCAAACGTTGGACGCCGCACTGGCGCAACTGGTCAAAGAGGGTAATGTCGGCATGGAAGACGCCCAGGCGCTGGCCAAGGGCACTCTCGCTTCGCGGGAGGCGTAATCCATGGCGAACAATGACGTCTCAACGCTGACGCCTGGCCAGTGGCTGCATCAGCTGCTGGATATCATGGTGACGCAGCAAGCTTCAGACCTGCTCATTTCAACGGGCGCGCCGCCCAGCCTCAAGGTGTCCAGCGGGCTGGTTCCCCTGGGCCAACAGCCCTTGAGTGAACATCAGGTCAGTGAGCTGGTAACACACACCGTGCCTGAAGGGCTGCGCGAGCGTTTCAGTCAACAGCGCGAGGCGAATTTTGCGCTGGGGTTTGAAGACAAGGGGCGCTTTCGCGTTAGCGCCTTCCAGCAGAGAAACCAGCCCGCCATGGTGATACGCCGTATTGAGCAACACATTCCTACCCTGGAAACATTGGGTGTGCCGACGACGCTTGCCTCTCTTGCCCATGCCAAACGGGGGTTGGTGCTGGTGGTGGGTGGCACGGGTACCGGAAAATCCACCACCCTGGCGGCGATGGTGCAGGAACGTAATGAAACGGTCGGTGGACACATCATCAGCATTGAAGATCCGATCGAATACCTGCACCCGCACAAACGCGCCATCGTTAACCAGCGTGAAGTGGGCATTGATACCGAGTCATTTGAAGTAGCGCTCAAGAACACCCTGCGCCAAGCCCCGGATGTGATCCTGATCGGTGAGATTCGCAGCCGTGAAACCATGGAACACGCCTTGACGTTCTCTGAAACCGGGCATCTCTGCCTGGCCACCTTGCACGCCAACAACGCCAATCAGGCGTTGGAGCGGATCATCCATTTCTTTCCCCATGAGCGACATGAGCAGATATGGATGGATCTTTCCCTCAACCTCCGCGCGGTGGTGGCTCAACAGCTGTTGCCCAGCCTGAACGGTGGTCGTTGTGCGGCGGTTGAAATCATGCTGCAGTCGTCACGGATTGCCGACTTGATTCGTAAAGGCAGGGTCGACGAGATGAAAGCCGCCATGGCGGCATCGCGTGATGACGGCATGCAGACTTTTGACCAAGCGCTCTTCGATCTTT
Source organism: Halomonas sp. SH5A2 (assembly GCF_014263395.1). Taxonomy (GTDB): domain Bacteria; phylum Pseudomonadota; class Gammaproteobacteria; order Pseudomonadales; family Halomonadaceae; genus Vreelandella. Next base: position 330,455 of record NZ_CP058321.1, read on the forward strand.
TTCAGGCATCACAGATCAGTCAGGAGGTGGCGCTTGCCCACGCGGACTCCACCAATGACTTGCGGCTCATGCTGAAGCTGCAGGGGGAGGCGACGTCTCGCCCGCTGGATGAGCGCGCTCCGAGCCATTGGACCCTGCGCGACCGCGACGATGCATGGTGACACGGATGCCCTAGGGCGCGTAAATGCCGCCAAGGACGCGCGGCCCTTTGGCACCGGTCACTGAGGGTACATTGCCGGGTAGCTGGTTCAGGCGCTGATGGGCCAGCCAGGCAAAGGCGCCTGCCTCTATCCAGTCTTCCGGCCAGCCGTGGCTTGATGGTGACTCAAAGGTGGCAAAGGGCAAGTGAGCGGCCAGTCTGGCCATCAGATCAGCGTTATGTGCGCCGCCCCCGCAAGTGATCAACGTGATGCCCTGATGAGAGAGAGGCAGCTGCTGGATGCCTTGCGCAACGCTGACCGCAGTGAGTTCGGCAAGCGTTGCCTGGACGTCACCAGGCGCTTCGTTACCGATCAGGTGACGTTCCAGCCACGCCAGGTGAAACAGCTCTCGCCCCGTGCTACGCGGTGGCGCTTGTTGAAAGAAGGGGGCATCCAGCAGGCGTTCCAGTAACCCGGGGTCCACCTTGCCGCTGGCCGCCCAGGCCCCGTTCTGGTCAAAACGGCCGCCCTTATGTTTTGAGAACCAGGCATCCAGCAATACATTCGCAGGCCCCGTATCAAAACCGGTCACAGGCGTTTGTGCGTTGCTGGGCAACCACGTCAGGTTGGCAAAACCGCCCAAGTTCAAGATGAGTTGTTCGCCTTCCTGGCGCCCAAACAGCGACTGATGAAAGGCAGGTGCCAGCGGCGCTGCCTGCCCGCCTGCCGCCAGGTCGCGACGGCGAAAATCAGCCACAACGGTGCAGCCGGTCAACTCAGCCAGCAGGCTGGGGTTATCCAACTGTAGAGTGTAGGCCGGGCCGCCATCATGGCCGCCTGGGGCGTGCTCAATGGTCTGCCCGTGGCTGCCTACCGCCTGTATCTGTCCAGGCGAAAGTTGCTGTGCGGTTAGCAGGGCTTTCACCGCCTCGGCTTGCACCCGGCAAAAGGCGTCTTCCGCGGCGGCCAACTCGGCAAAACTTGCTTCTTGCGCATGGCAAAGGTATAGCAGCTGTTCATGCAGCGTGTCAGGCATTGCGACGGCAATGGTGCCCAGCAGTTCTGGCGGGGTATCGAGGCCAATCGCCACCAGGGCGGCGTCAATACCGTCAAGGCTGGTACCTGACATCAGGCCAATATAATAATGTGGTGCAGATTTCATAAGACGACCCATACAAAGCGCGTTAAGGCTCAACCAATACCCGTGAGCATGGTAACATCGCCCACAATTTATTATCCGAATGCCAACAAGGCGATGCTTACGTGGAGAAAAGCAATGAGTGAGGTGGATCAGGCGCTAGCGTTGCTGTCGCGGGGGACGCATGAAATTTTGCTGGAGGATGAGCTGCGCGAAAAGCTGGCCTCTGGCCGTACGCTGCGTATCAAGGCAGGTTTCGACCCCACAGCCCCCGATCTACATTTAGGTCACAGCGTCCTGCTGACCAAGATGCGCCAGTTCCAGGACCTGGGCCACACCGTTATCTTCCTCATCGGCGATTTCACCGGCCGTATTGGTGACCCCACCGGTAAAAGCGTAACCCGCAAACCGCTGACCGAAGCCGACGTTAAAGCCAATGCCGATACCTACAGGGAGCAGGTATTTAAAATCCTTGATCCCGATAAAACCGAGGTGCGCTTTAACGCTGAATGGTTTGGCGATCTATCCGCCGCCAAAATGATCGAGTTGGCCGCGCAAAGTACCGTTGCGCGTATGCTCGAGCGCGACGACTTTGAAAAACGCTATAAAGCCAATCAGTCGATTGCCATCCATGAATTTCTCTACCCGCTGGTTCAGGGCTACGACTCGGTCGCGTTAGACGCGGATGTCGAATTAGGCGGCACTGACCAGAAATTCAACCTGCTGATGGGCCGAGAGATTCAAAAGCACTTCGGTCAGGCGCCGCAGGTGGTCATCACCATGCCACTGCTTGAAGGTTTGGATGGTGTGCAGAAGATGTCTAAATCGCTGGGTAACTATGTTGGCGTCGATGAAACACCCGGTTCCATGTTCAACAAACTGGTTTCCATGCCGGATACTTTGATTTGGCGCTATTTCGATTTGCTTTCGCTGAAATCCAACGAAGAAATCGACGCGCTTAAGCAGAGCGTTGAGCAGGGCGCGAACCCGCGCGATGTTAAAATGGCGTTGGCGCGAGAGCTGATCGCGCGTTACCACGGCGACGAAGCGGCCGCTAATGCCCATCGGTCAGCGGGTAATCAGTTGGCGGACGGCGAACTGCCAGAAGACCTGCCCGAAGTGGAAGTCGATTTTGAAGGCGGTAGCGAAGCGCCGATTGCTGCGGTTCTCAACCGTTCGGGGCTGACCAAGAACAGTGCCCAGGCGAAAGACATGCTCAAAAATGGCAGTGTCAAAGTTGAGGGTGAGGTCGTTGCTCAAGACACTATGCTGGCAACAGGCAACGCTTACGTTATTCAGGCAGGCAAAAAACGTTACGCCCGTGTGACGCTTCTCTGAATTTTTTGTGCTCATTTCGATGCGTACCTCTTGCGTCCTTGTCAGTTAAGCCTTAAAGTACGCATCCGCTGCCGGGGACGCAGGGCGTCACCAGCGGTGATTGAGGTGTAAAAACCCAGGTTTGTCAGTTGGTTAGGCAAGCGAGCGTGATCAATAGGTTGTGTCACGTCGCATCAAGTTTCGCCAACCAGTCATTGACAACCACACGGAAGTCGGTAGAATACGCCTTCCTCGCTGAGGCCAAACAGTTCAACGCTTGGCCGGTTGTATGCCACTGACTTCGGTCAGTTAGACAGCACAGCGAAACGCTCTTTAATAATGTGATCAGGTAATTCATGTGGGCGCTTGCCGATGAGGGTGATAAATCACCAAATATCAAGGCAAGCGGTCATGAAGACGAAAGTTTGAATGAATTCGTTTGAACCTTGAGCCAAGTTTGGTTCGCTTTTGTTGCTTTCGAGTGACAAGTAAGAACCACAATGATTGTAAACTGAAGAGTTTGATCATGGCTCAGATTGAACGCTGGCGGCAGGCCTAACACATGCAAGTCGAGCGGAAACGATCCTAGCTTGCTAGGAGGCGTCGAGCGGCGGACGGGTGAGTAACGCATAGGAATCTACCCGGTAGTGGGGGATAACCTGGGGAAACCCAGGCTAATACCGCATACGTCCTACGGGAGAAAGGGGGCTTCGGCTCCCGCTATTGGATGAGCCTATGCCGGATTAGCTGGTTGGTGAGGTAATGGCTCACCAAGGCGACGATCCGTAGCTGGTCTGAGAGGATGATCAGCCACATCGGGACTGAGACACGGCCCGAACTCCTACGGGAGGCAGCAGTGGGGAATATTGGACAATGGGGGCAACCCTGATCCAGCCATGCCGCGTGTGTGAAGAAGGCCCTCGGGTTGTAAAGCACTTTCAGCGAGGAAGAACGCCTGTCGGTTAATACCCGGCAGGAAAGACATCACTCGCAGAAGAAGCACCGGCTAACTCCGTGCCAGCAGCCGCGGTAATACGGAGGGTGCAAGCGTTAATCGGAATTACTGGGCGTAAAGCGCGCGTAGGTGGCTTGATAAGCCGGTTGTGAAAGCCCCGGGCTCAACCTGGGAACGGCATCCGGAACTATGAGGCTAGAGTGCAGGAGAGGAAGGTAGAATTCCCGGTGTAGCGGTGAAATGCGTAGAGATCGGGAGGAATACCAGTGGCGAAGGCGGCCTTCTGGACTGACACTGACACTGAGGTGCGAAAGCGTGGGTAGCAAACAGGATTAGATACCCTGGTAGTCCACGCCGTAAACGATGTCGACCAGCCGTTGGGTGCCTAGCGCACTTTGTGGCGAAGTTAACGCGATAAGTCGACCGCCTGGGGAGTACGGCCGCAAGGTTAAAACTCAAATGAATTGACGGGGGCCCGCACAAGCGGTGGAGCATGTGGTTTAATTCGATGCAACGCGAAGAACCTTACCTACCCTTGACATCCTGCGAACTTGTGAGAGATCACTTGGTGCCTTCGGGAGCGCAGAGACAGGTGCTGCATGGCTGTCGTCAGCTCGTGTTGTGAAATGTTGGGTTAAGTCCCGTAACGAGCGCAACCCTTGTCCTTATTTGCCAGCGCGTAATGGCGGGAACTCTAAGGAGACTGCCGGTGACAAACCGGAGGAAGGTGGGGACGACGTCAAGTCATCATGGCCCTTACGGGTAGGGCTACACACGTGCTACAATGGCCGGTACAAAGGGCAGCGAGCTCGCGAGAGTCAGCGAATCCCTTAAAGCCGGTCTCAGTCCGGATCGGAGTCTGCAACTCGACTCCGTGAAGTCGGAATCGCTAGTAATCGTGAATCAGAATGTCACGGTGAATACGTTCCCGGGCCTTGTACACACCGCCCGTCACACCATGGGAGTGGACTGCACCAGAAGTGGTTAGCCTAACTTTGGAGGGCGATCACCACGGTGTGGTTCATGACTGGGGTGAAGTCGTAACAAGGTAGCCGTAGGGGAACCTGCGGCTGGATCACCTCCTTAAACGATGCATCATCCTCGCGGTAAGCGCTCACAATGAATTATCTGATCAGATGACTGTTGATACGCAGTGATAAGCGAAGGCTTTTTTCACATTAAAAGAAAAAGAAAGGTCTTTTCTCTTTTTTTAACGTGAAGAAAACGCTTATCACTGCGCATAGCAGTCGCTCTTTAACAATGTATATCATGCTGACATGAACGTTTTTTGAAACGTTCATACGTAATTGTTTTGTGATACGTCTCAAGCGTATCCGGCAATCGTTATCATTGCGAGACACCAGACCCCTTCGGGTTATAGGGTCAAGCAATGAAGCGCACACGGTGGATGCCTAGGCAGCCAGAGGCGATGAAAGACGTGGAAGCCTGCGATAAGGCTCGGCGAGGTGGCAAACAACCTGTGACCCGGGCATTTCTGAATGGGGAAACCCACTCATCATCAGATGAGTATCCCCCACTGAATCTATAGGTGGGGGAGGCGAACCAGGGGAACTGAAACATCTAAGTACCCTGAGGAAAAGAAATCAACCGAGATTCCCCCAGTAGCGGCGAGCGAACGGGGATCAGCCCTTAAGCATGTGACTGATTAGACGAACAAGGTGGGAACCTTGGCCGTAGCGGGTGATAGCCCCGTAGTCGAAAATCTGATCATGTGAAATCGAGTAGGTCGGGGCACGAGAAACCTTGACTGAAGACGGGGGGACCATCCTCCAAGGCTAAATACTCCTGGCTGACCGATAGTGAACCAGTACCGTGAGGGAAAGGCGAAAAGAACCCCGGAGAGGGGAGTGAAATAGATCCTGAAACCGTGTGCGTACAAGCAGTAGGAGCAGACTTGTTCTGTGACTGCGTACCTTTTGTATAATGGGTCAGCGACTTATATTCAGTGGCGAGGTTAACCGTATAGGGGAGCCGTAGGGAAACCGAGTCTTAACTGGGCGACACAGTCGCTGGATATAGACCCGAAACCGAGCGATCTATCCATGAGCAGGGTGAAGATTGAGTAACATCAATTGGAGGCCCGAACCAGGATCTGTTGAAAAAGATTTGGATGACTTGTGGATCGGAGTGAAAGGCTAATCAAGCTCGGAGATAGCTGGTTCTCCTCGAAAGCTATTTAGGTAGCGCCTCACGTATCACCGCCGGGGGTAGAGCACTGTTTCGGCTAGGGGGTCATCCCGACTTACCAACCCGAGGCAAACTCCGAATACCGGTGAGTGCGAGCGTGGGAGACACACAGCGGGTGCTAACGTCCGTTGTGAAAAGGGAAACAACCCAGACCGTCAGCTAAGGTCCCGAAATCCTGGTTAAGTGGGAAACGATGTGGGAAGGCTCAGACAGCTAGGAGGTTGGCTTAGAAGCAGCCATCCTTTAAAGAAAGCGTAATAGCTCACTAGTCGAGTCGGCCTGCGCGGAAGATGTAACGGGGCTAAACCAGGTACCGAAGCTACGGGTTCATTCTTCGGAATGAGCGGTAGAGGAGCGTCGTGTACGCCGATGAAGGTGAATTGAGAAGTTCGCTGGAGGTATCACGAGTGCGAATGCTGACATGAGTAACGATAAAGGGAGTGAAAAACTCCCTCGCCGGAAGACCAAGGGTTTCTGTTCGACGCTAATCGGAGCAGAGTGAGTCGGCCCCTAAGGCGAGGCCGAAAGGCGTAGTCGATGGGAAACGGGTCAATATTCCCGTACCGGACATGATTGCGATGGGGGGACGAAGAAGGCTAGGTGAGCCAGGCGTTGGTAGCCCTGGTGAAAGTCGGTAGGCTGAGGGCTCAGGTAAATCCGGGCGCTCAAGGCCGAGAGACGAGACGAAGACACCACGGTGTTGAAGTCATCGATGCCACGCTTCCAGGAAAAGCCTCTAAGCTTCAGATCATGTGCGACCGTACCCCAAACCGACACAGGTGGTCAGGGTGAGAATCCCAAGGCGCTTGAGAGAACTCGGGTGAAGGAACTAGGCAAAATGGTGCCGTAACTTCGGGAGAAGGCACGCCGGCATATTGTGAGAGCCCTCGCGGCTTAAGCGAGAACCGGTCGAAGATACCAGGTGGCTGCAACTGTTTAGTAAAAACACAGCACTCTGCTAACGCGTAAGCGGACGTATAGGGTGTGACGCCTGCCCGGTGCCGGAAGGTTAAATGATGGTGTTAGCCGCAAGGCGAAGCTCTTGATTGAAGCCCCGGTAAACGGCGGCCGTAACTATAACGGTCCTAAGGTAGCGAAATTCCTTGTCGGGTAAGTTCCGACCTGCACGAATGGCGTAATGATGGCCACGCTGTCTCCACCCGAGACTCAGTGAAATTGAAATCGCCGTGAAGATGCGGTGTACCCGCGGCTAGACGGAAAGACCCCGTGAACCTTTACTATAGCTTCACACTGGACGCTGATGTTGCCTGTGTAGGATAGCTGGGAGGCTTAGAAACCCGGACGCCAGTTCGAGTGGAGCCAACCTTGAAATACCAGCCTGGCATCATTGGCGTTCTCACTCAGGTCCGTTATCCGGATCGAGGACAGTGTGTGGTGGGTAGTTTGACTGGGGCGGTCTCCTCCCAAAGCGTAACGGAGGAGCACGAAGGTACCCTCAGCACGGTCGGACATCGTGCAATGAGTGCAAGAGCATAAGGGTGCTTGACTGCGAGACAGACACGTCGAGCAGGTGCGAAAGCAGGTTCTAGTGATCCGGTGGTTCTGTATGGAAGGGCCATCGCTCAACGGATAAAAGGTACTCCGGGGATAACAGGCTGATACCGCCCAAGAGTTCACATCGACGGCGGTGTTTGGCACCTCGATGTCGGCTCATCACATCCTGGGGCTGAAGTCGGTCCCAAGGGTATGGCTGTTCGCCATTTAAAGTGGTACGCGAGCTGGGTTTAGAACGTCGTGAGACAGTTCGGTCCCTATCTGCCGTGGGCGTTGGATGTTTGAGAAGGGCTGCTCCTAGTACGAGAGGACCGGAGTGGACGCACCTCTGGTGTTCCGGTTGTCACGCCAGTGGCATTGCCGGGTAGCTATGTGCGGACGGGATAACCGCTGAAAGCATCTAAGCGGGAAGCCCCCTTCAAGATGAGACATCCCTGAGGCCTAGAGCCTCCTGAAGGGCCCAGCGAGACCAGCTGGTTGATAGGCACGGTGTGGACGCGCTGCAAGGCGTTGAGCTAACGTGTACTAATGGCCCGTGAGGCTTGACCCTATAACACCCAAGGGGTCTGGTCGTGATGATAACGAGAACCGGATACGCGCGCTGAGCCGACTGTTTAAGACACAGGGCTTGGTAAGAGACGCACACAAAACACAGCATGATATCCATTTAAAGTTACGCCTGACGACCATAGCAAGCGTGAACCACCTGATCCCTTGCCGAACTCAGCAGTGAAACCGCTTCGCGCCGATGGTAGTGTGGGGTCTCCCCATGCGAGAGTAGGTCATCGTCAGGCACCTATTCGAAAAAATCCCCTAGTCTCTTTGAGGCTGGGGGATTTTTTTATGCCGCTCTTTTTAACCGCATTATGGTCGGTAGGATTCGTTTATCTGGCTGGCTTTTGTGTCAAAATACCGCCTCCAAGGAGGAATGTCATGACACAAATGAGCTGGGAACAGTTGCTTTCCCCCAAACGGCTCCACGATCAACGCTCGACCAGTAACCGCGAAATAGGGCGTAGTCCGTTTCACAAAGATCACGACCGTATTGTTTTTTCCGGTTCCTTCAGGCGCCTTGGGCGCAAAACGCAGGTCCATCCCCTGACTGAAAACGATCATATCCACACCCGCTTGACCCACTCGTTGGAAGTCGGCTGTGTGGGACGCTCTTTGGGAATGATTGTTGGCGAGCTGTTACGCGACAGGTTGCCGAAATGGATAACGCCTGCTGATTTGGGAGTGATCGTTCAAACGGCATGCCTGGGCCATGATATTGGTAACCCTCCTTTTGGGCACGCCGGTGAGTATGCTATCCGTGATTGGTTTCAGCGTGCTCAGAGCAGTGGCCTGTTAGAAGGTCTGTCAGATGCTGAGCGCGAGGATTTGTTGACCTACGAGGGCAACGCCCAGGGTTTCCGAGTGATTACCCAGATCGAATATAACCAGTTCAATGGCGGTATGCGGCTGTCTGCGGCGACGTTGGGTGCGTTACTTAAATACCCTTGGACGGTTCGTTACAGTGGGCGAGCGGGTAAGTTTGGCGCCTATCAGTCAGAGCAGGCGTTGCTCAAAGAAGTCGCTGAAGCAGTGGGTCTGCTGCCCCAGGGGGAGCAGCGCTGGTGTCGACATCCGTTAGCCTGGCTGGTCGAAGCGGCAGATGACATCTGCTATGCACTGTTGGATTTGGAAGATGGCTTGGAAATGGGGATTCTGCGTTATGAAGAAGTTGTCGAGGTCTTGCGCCAGATAGCGGGAGAATTTCCGCCCGAGTATGCCGAGATGCAAGCCCGCAATGTATCACAACGTCGACGCATTGCACTGCTGCGCGGTGCGGCTATGGAGCGTGCGGTCAATGACGTTGGCGCGGTGTTTGTGCAACATGAACAGGCCCTACTGAGCGGCACGCTCAGCGATGACCTTCTAGAACTGTGTCATCCCGATCTGGGATGGGGCGTTCAGGCGGCAAAGCAGTTGGCTCGGGAGCGCATTTTCCAGAATGAGCGAAAGGCAAAACTGGAAATTGGTGCCTATACAACGCTGGGCATTTTGCTTGAAGCTTTTATTGGCGCTGCACACGAGCTGCACCACACCGGGCGTAGCTCGTTCAAGCATCAGCGGGTACTCGCCTTGATAGGCGAGAACACGCCACTGGCATCCTGGCCGCTCTATGAAAGCTATCGGCGAATGCTGGATTTTATTGGCGGGATGACGGATCACTATGCGGTCGACCTGGCCCAGGAAATGGGCGGGCGTTTGCGAGGCGATTAGGCTTCATCATACCGAAGGCTGGCGAAGATGCGTCAGCTCCATGAGCTTGGCGCGTTCGAGTAGAATATTGATGATTTTATCGTGGATGGGATCGCTGATCTGACCGGGTATGAGCGCAGTCAGTTGACTTGCAAGCATATCACCACTCACTACCAGGACGTCAGGCGCCGCGTCATCGGTGTCTATATTCCACCCGGGTAACACCAGCACCCCTCGCACGGGCACTGGTACGCCGCAGCGTTGTTCTAGCCATTGGCTAAGCCAATCAACCCCTTGACGCGTTTTATGCAGTGGACGCCGTTCTTGCCAATAGGGAAAGCGAAGGCGCTCACGCTCGACGGCAACCGTATTTTGCCCACGCCCTGCGTTGCTGATGGGAACAGTGCGTGCGCGGGTTTCGACCACGAAAACGCCGTGCGGGGTCACCACTACATGATCAATCGTAAAGCTATCCGTCGGCACGTCGTGAAAAACGTAGTAGGGGTGCGCATCGGGGCGGATAAGCCGCTCAAGTTCCTGGCCAACAGCAAGCTCGCAGGCCAGACCCAACTTCAACCGCCGAATGCGTTGGTAGTCGCGCACTAAAAGCAATGAAAATGCCAGGACCAGCAGCGTACTAAGCAAGCCATACAGTGCCCATTCCACCCAGTCCTGTTGTTCGGCAAACAGCATTCGCCCCATCCCATAGACCAGTGGTGAAAGACTGATTAAAGGGCCTAATGCGCCGTTGAGAAACAGGCTTGAGAATGCTTGATCCAGCCGATAGCGCAATGCCTGGCCGGGCTCGCGTAGCGGGGTGTCGAAGGGAGATTGGACACGAGCGTCATGCAGGCTACGGAGTGCCAAGACAATGCTGGCCATCGCCGCCATGGGAAACAGAAAAATCAGCGGGAGCAAATATTCTAGCCAGCTCATTACAAAGTCCTAGTGCGGCGTGACTGTAGAGTGACGCTCCGTCCTGAGACGCATGGATTAGCCACCAGCCAGTTTGACTTGATAGCCGCGTGCGGTTAATTCCTGCTTTAGGCTATCACGGTGATCACCTTGAATTTCAATGATGCCATCTTTAACAGCACCGCCTGTGCCACAGCGTTTTTTGAGCGCTTTGGCGAGGTCTTTGAGATCCGTGGTCGTTAGCGGGATGCCGCTAATCGTCGTGACCCCCTTGCCTTTACGACCGCTGGTTTCGCGACGAATACGGACGACGCCGTCAAGGGCGGCGATACGCGCCTGTTCGCTATCGGCATCACAGCGACAGGATTCCAAAGGTTCACGGCAAATAGGGCAAGTGTTGCCTTTTTCGGTGGAATAAACCAGCCCACCAAGCTGATCGCGTAATGAAGCCATCGCGTTATTTCCCTTCAGAGTAATAAGGCTCGACTGCCTTGCCCATTTCCTGGCTTAACTGCCTGATTACGCCAGGTAGCTGAAACATGTTGCTAATCATGATGGCATTTTCCGGCGTGGTTTCCGCGTCGGGAAAGCGATTCAAATGAATGACCTTCATGCCAGCTTCAAGGGCAGCCCGTACGCCGACTAATGCATCATCAATGGCAATACAATTAGCCGCGTTGAATCCCATGATACTCGCAGCGTAGAGATGCAAACAGGGTTCAGGTTTCCAGCAGTTGGCGGTGTAGCCACTGAAAAGACGTTCTGCGAAATAGCTATCGAGCCCTGTTGCCTTGAGCGCAGTGCGGATTTTGCCTTCAGGGCCGTTAGAGACCACAGCACTCGGATAAGCGGATAGCTGCTCAAGGGCTTCTTTAGCGCCGGGAATGGTGGTGAGTTCATTGGCGAGGCGTTTAGCCAGGTTGGTACGCATGGCAGTTTCCATGCTGTTTAGCTGATCATTGCAGACGTCGCCATGGCGTAACTGTAACTGAGCAACGATATTGCGAAAGCGTGAGCCTCTAAATTCACCCAAATAGTCAGATGGTACGAAAGGAAGTCCCACACTATTCAGCCCTGTCGACATCTCTTCGGCAAGGAGAGGTTCGCTATCAACCAAGGTGCCATCACAATCAAATAATAACAGGGGGAGCGGCATGGGAGATTTCCTAGCAGAGACTTAGCAGCTGCAGTGACAAACAGATAAATTAATCATAAGACCATTGAACGAGATTTTAGCGTATTTGTGAACAGTGTTCTGTAATTTTTTGCTTGCCTGGTCGGTTGAGCTGATTCAGATTAATCAAAACGTGCGGCAGCTACGACGTTTTAGGCCGTTTATTGAGCGCCATTGCTACGTTGTACAGAGAGGCGCAGGGTACGAAGTTACGTGCTAAGCTGTTGAAACCAAAATAAGGAGACCGTGACAATGCGACTAACCCCTTGGATCATGCCGTTTGCGTTTGCCGCTGCGATGCTTTCCGCTGCGAGTTTGGCCAGCGCTGACGAGCATGAGCACGAACCTCTCGACGATGCAGCGCTTGAAGAACAGTATGGTATTAAAGAAGGTGCTGTGAAGCGGGATGAGCAAGGCCGTAGCAGTGAGGTCTCTGAACCCGATAGCAATGGTGGAGAAGATCAAGATCAAGCTAAAGAGGAAGAGGAAAGAGGAGATACCGAGGCAGGTACTGGCGGAACAGGCAGTGCTGAAGACGCTATTGAGGAAGGGGAAAGCGAGCAAAGTGCCGAAGATGAGGGCTGAGTAGAAGGCAATAGCCCAAAAGAGGCATGAAAAAGACGGCCAAGTGGCCGTCTTTTTGGTGTGCGCCAGGCATGGCGCGCAGCGCCTGACTGGCGCTGTTCCTGAGGGTGGTGCCTCAGGATGACTTGGGGGTGGAAGTCCCCTGCACGCCCGGCAAGGGGAAGTGCTAGCCGACGACAAGGGTGTCCCCCGCGAGGGGGAATCTGAAGGCAGTCCGAGGCAAAACGCTGGCCTGACGGACAGGAAGCGGATACGAGGCGTCATGGCGGGGTGAGATGGCACCAATCATCAAAGCCCGATACTTGCACGGAACGCCATGACGTAAATCCGACAGGCATAAGCGGGAAGGTCGCGCGTCTTACCCTGGGAGGTCTGGTGGTCTGCCACGGTGCTACCGGCGTCGAGAGGCGGCGGGATGGATCACCAGACGTCAGCCGAGGCCATAGTAAGTGCCGGTTCACCACGGCACCAAGGGCCGAACATGAAGAACCGCGAGTAGGCGATAACGTCTCGAGGATCGATCATGAAGACAGACCATGGCGCTAATACCGTCACTCACCCAGAGGGGCCGGAGCAGTACTCCGCGTCCCAGCCGGTGAGCGTCGAGACGAGCCCGGCGTCGTTATCGTGGACGAAAGCGGAGCCAGCCCCGCTCATGGAACGGGTCGTCGACCCGAAGAACATGGAGCGAGCTTACCGTAAGGTGGTTACCAACAAAGGCGCACCGGGTGTCGACGGCATGACGGTGCATCAACTGGCTGACCACCTAAAGCAGCACTGGCCAACGCTGCGCGAGCGGCTGTTGGCTGACGTGTATCACCCTAGCCCGGTCCGAGCCGCCACGATCCCCAAGCCCAAGGGAGGGACGCGGCAGCTCGGTATTCCCACGGTTACCGACCGCCTAATCCAGCAAGCGCTGTCCCAGGCGCTCATGCCGATCTTCGACCCGGCGTTCTCCGAGTCGAGTTACGGCTACCGCCCCAAGCGGAGCGCCAAGCAGGCCGTCTCGGCCATGAAGGCCCACGTCACCGCCGGTCACCGCTGGGTGGTCGACCTTGACCTGGAAGCCTGCTTCGACCGCGTGAATCACGACCTGCTGATGGCCCGGGTCGCGCGGCGCGTTGACGACAAGCGCGTGCTGCGTCTGATCCGCCGCTATCTGGAGGCGGGCATGTTCCAACACGGCTTGCCCACGCCAAGGCGGCAGGGAACGCCCCAAGGCGGACCACTCAGCCCGCTGCTGGCGAACATCCTGTTGGACGACATGGATAAGGAGCTGGAACGCCGCGGCCATCGCTTCTGCCGCTACGCCGATGACGTGCAGGTGTACGTCAAGAGTCGGCGAGCAGGCGAGCGTGTCATGACCAGTCTGAGTGAGCATCTCGAGAACTCACTTCGGCTGACGGTCAATCGCAGTAAAAGTGCGGTGGACAGGCCATGGCGACGCGGCTACCTGGGCTACAGTCTCACTCGGCACAAGCAGTCGAAACTGACGCTTGCCAAGAGCAGCCTGAAGCGCATGATGCAGCGAGTCCGTGAGATCCTGAAGCGTGGCAGGGGGCGTAACATGAAACGGATAATCGAAGGGTTGAGGCCAGTCTTACGAGGATGGGCCAACTACTTCAGTCTCGTTGACGTGAAGCGCCCCTTGGAAGCACTGGATCAATGGATACGCCGCCGCTTACGCGGTCTGGTCTGGCGGCAATGGAAGCGCCCGGCGACCCGGTATCGGCAACTTCGAGGGCTGGGACTGGACGCTTACCGGGCTTGGACATCGGCGGCTAATGGTCGAGGCCCCTGGTGGAACGCCGGCGCCTCGCACATGAATCAGGCCCTGCCAAGGAAATGGTTCTACGATCAAGGGCTGATCTCGATACTCGATACGGTAAGATGGCTCAAACGTTCTGCATGAACCGCCGTGGTACGGAACCGTCGGTCCGACGCTTCGGTGCCCGGTGGTGTGAGAGGACGGGGGAGGCAATCCCCCTCCTACTCGATTCTATCGCTAAAGATACGATGTCTTCTGGTTACTTAACCTTGGGCGCTAGCTCACCACGCTCGTAACGCTGGTACATGTCTTCCAAGCTGATGGGTTTTATTTTGCTGGCATTACCTGCCGTGCCAAAGGCTTCATAACGTGCAATACACAATTCACGCATGGCCGACACGGTCTCTTTGAGAAATTTGCGCGGATCAAATTCAGACGGATTTTCAGCCAGGAAGCGGCGTACTGCCCCGGTAGATGCTAGACGTAAGTCGGTATCCACATTCACCTTGCGTACGCCGTGCTTGATGCCTTCCACAATCTCTTCCACCGGCACCCCGTAGGTTTCGGGAATCTCGCCGCCATACTGATTGATGACATCGAGCCATTCCTGAGGCACAGACGATGAACCGTGCATCACCAGATGGGTGTCGGGAATGCGCGCATGGATTTCTTTGATGCGCTGGATCGACAGCGTGTCGCCCGTGGGCGGCTTGGTGAATTTGTAAGCACCGTGGCTGGTGCCAATGGCAATGGCAAGCGCATCCACATGGGTAGCTTTGACAAACTCAGCGGCTTCTTCCGGGTCGGTGAGCAGTTGCTCCATGCCGAGCTTGCCTTCGGCACCGATACCGTCTTCTTCACCGGCCATGCCGGTTTCCAGACTCCCCAGGCAACCCAGTTCGCCCTCGACGGAAACACCGCAGGCATGCGCCATGTCGACGGCGCGGCGTGTTACATCAACGTTATACGCGTAATCTGTGGGGGTTTTACCGTCTTCGCCCAGCGATCCATCCATCATTACTGATGAGAAACCGAGCTGGATAGAGCGTTGGCAGACGGCCGGGCTGGTCCCATGGTCCTGGTGCATGGCGACAGGAATATGCGGAAACTCTTCAACGGCCGCCAGAATCAAGTGGCGCAGAAAAGGGGCGCCCGCATACTTACGGGCACCGGCGGACGCTTGTACGATAACCGGTGAGTCAGTCGCATCGGCGGCTTCCATGATGGCGCGCATCTGTTCCAGGTTATTAACGTTGAATGCCGGAACGCCGTAGCCGTATTCGGCCGCATGGTCGAGCATTTGGCGCATGCTGATCAAAGCCATTGAGTTACCTTATCTGTGAGGTTAATGCTGGTATTGGAGTCAACGGGCGCAGTGAGCACCCGTTAGAATGTTAATGATTATCCGCGTTGGCGGCGGCTTCGAGCGCGGCGACAGCAGGTAGCTGTTTGCCTTCGACGTATTCAAGAAATGCGCCGCCGCCGGTTGAGATGTACGACACACGGTCTTCAATGGCGTATTTATCGATGGCCGCCAAGGTATCACCGCCCCCGGCGATTGAGAAAGCGCTACTTTCGGCAATGGCGTGGGCGATTACCTCGGTGCCTTTGCCAAACTGGTCAATTTCAAACACGCCAACCGGGCCATTCCATAAAATGGTGCCGGCGTCTTTCAACAGGCTGGCCAGGTGCGCGGCAGTATCGGGGCCGATGTCCAGGATCATTTCGTCATCAGCCACCTGATCGACCGGCTTGACCACCGCGTCGGCGGATTCGGAAAATTCGGTCGCCACCACCACATCGGTGGGTAGCGGAATAGCGACTTTTTCCATCAGCGCTTTTGCCTGGCCGATTAAGTCCGCTTCATGGAGCGACTTGCCGACATTGTAACCTGCGGCGGCAATAAACGTGTTGGCGATTCCGCCGCCAACAATCAGTTGATCGCACTTATCGGAAAGCGCGGTCAGCACGTCCAGTTTGGTCGAGACTTTGGAGCCGCCAACAATCGCTACCATGGGACGAGCGGGATGCGCCAGGGCCTTTTCCAGCGCATCAAGTTCCTGGGCGAGCAGCGGGCCTGCGCACGCCTTGGTGGCAAAACGCGCAACGCCATGGGTCGATGCCTGAGCGCGGTGGGCAGTCCCGAAGGCATCCATTACGAAAATATCGCAAAGGCTGGCATACTGTTTGGCGAGATGTTCGTCGTCCTTCTTCTCGCCGGTGTTGAAACGTACGTTTTCCAGCAGCGCGACGCCGCCCTCTTCCAGTGTTGGGGCGCTATCAAGATAGTCGGTGATGAGCGTAACAGGGCGACCCAGCAGTTCACTCAGATGCGCGGCCACGGGCGCCAGTGAAAATTCGTCGGCTGACTCGCCTTCCGTAGGGCGGCCCAGGTGGCTCATCAGCAGCACCTTGGCTCCAGCCTCGGCGGCTGCCTGGATGGTCGGAAGCGCCGCTCGCAGACGCGCATCGCTGGACACACGCCCGTTCTTGATCGGTACGTTGAGGTCTTCACGAATCAGTACGCGCTGTCCTTTCAAGGGCAGGTCGGTCATTTTTTGCACGTTCATGCGAGTATTTCCTCGTGTTCAAGCGGGTGAAAAGTCATGGTGCGGCCCTGCAAGTCAGCGTGCGCTGCCATCCGTCAGTGTGGCCAAGCGCTGGGTGATGTCCAGCATACGGTTGGCAAACCCCCATTCGTTATCAAACCAGCACAGTAGTTTGACCAGGCGTTTACCGGCCACCCTTGTCTGTGTGGCGTCTAGGATGCCAGAGCGCGGGTCGTGATTAAAATCAATCGATGCCATGGGGGCTTCGGTATAGCCTAATACTTCCGCCAATCGCTGTTGGCTGGCTTCCCGAAGCAGCGCATTCACCTGGTTGGCATCGGTGTCCCGGCGAACCGTCAGGGCAGCATCCATGGCGGATACGTTAATGGTGGGGACGCGCACGTGCAGGCACTCAAAACGATCGGCAAGACTCGGCATCAAGCGGCTGATGCCCAACGCCAGGCCGGTGTCTACCGGCACGATGGATTGCATCGCCGAGCGAGTCAGGCGCAGATCGGTTTGATGGTAGGCGTCAATTACCGGTTGATCATTCATGGCCGAATGAATCGTGGTGGTTACGCCGTGCTCCAATCCCAGTGCGTTGTCCAAGACGGTCAATAAGGGTACCAGGCAATTGGTGGTACACGAGGCCGCCGAGATAATGCGCTGCGAGTGTGTCAGCTCGTCCTGGTTGATGCCCCATACAATGGTGGCATCGACATCGCTTTCGGCGGGTTGAGAAAACAGCAGGCGCTTGGCCCCGGCGGCCAGGTGAAGCTCAGCGGTGGCGCGATCCTTGAAGCTGCCCGAGCACTCCAATACCAGGTCAATATCCAGGGCGGCCCAGGGTAGAGACCTTGGATCTTGTTCACAGAGGACATGAATGCGCTGACCGTTGATCAGCAGCGCCTCGCCGTCGTTATCCACCTCGCCGGGAAAACGACCGTGAGTGGTATCGTATCGGGTGAGATAGGTAATGGTCGCCAGGTCAGAAAGCTCGTTAATCGCCACCACTTCAATCTCAGGGTGGCCACGCTCGACCAGCGCGCGCAGGACGCATTGACCAATGCGTCCGTAGCCATTAATGGCGATGCGATACCTTGTGGAGTTAGCCATGTCGCGAAGCGGCTCTTTAAAGTGAAGCAGGGGCCACGGTGGGCATGAAAGTAGGCGCGATGATAACGTATTTCAGCTGGCGATGCTTACCCACTGCCTACGCCTACCAACTCCCACGCCAGGGGTAACAATAGCGCGGTAAAAATGCCGGTCAGGCTCATCCCCAATGAGGCAAAGGCACCAGCGGTGGAACTTAGCTCAAAGGCTCGCACGGTGCCAATCGCGTGACCATTCAGCCCCAGTGCAAAGCCAATAATGCGTTCGTCGTTGATGTGTAAAACCCTTGCGCAAAGGCTGACAAACGGAATAGTTACGACCCCTGTCACCAGCAGGGCACCCATCAATAGGGCCACGTTGCCACCGAGCTGCTCGGTAATGCCAATGGCGATGGGCGCAGTGACCGATTTGGCGGCGATGGAGGCCAATATCTGACCAGGGCTGCCCATTAACCAGGCAATGCCCAACGCATAGCAAGCTGCCAGTGCCGCAGAGATCGGCAGACATATCGCGAGCGGGCGCCAGAGTCCGCGAATACGTGGCAACTGCTGGTAAAGTGGCATCCCCAGGGCAATCGTCGCCGGCCCTAACAGGACCGTCAGCCAATCAGCGCCCTGCTTGTAGGTTGCATAAGGCATGCCTATCAGCGCTAACGCTCCGGCGAGCAGTAACGCAGCAACCAGGATGGCGGGCAGCCAGGCGGGCTGTTTCAGGCGATTGAAGAGCTCGCTGCCCAACAAGTACGCCGCTAGTGTCAGCCCGACGGCAAACAGCGGCGTTGCGGTGAGTATCGCCAATACGTCAGTGGGCATGGTGCCCCATGAGCCTTTTCAGCAGCCAGAGCGTGGTGATCACACTGAGCAGCGTGCCGAGTAGCAGCGCTGCGAAAATGGCAAGCCACTGGCCTGCCAGTTCATCGAGAATAAAGAAGACGCCCACAACGCCGGGCATGATGAGCATGGCGAGCAGCCCAATCAGCGGCTGGGCGGCGGCAGCGATGCTGGATGGCACGCGGCCAATGACGGCCAGGGTGGCGCACATCAGCAGCATGCCGACCACGCCTGAAGAAATGGGCAAGCCGGAGAAGTAGATGATCACTTCTCCTAGCAGCCAGTAGCCAATCAGCCATAACAGGCCGTTCAACGCTGGCATGACCTACCTACCCTCGCCTGCTCATCCCAGCAGCTCATGGGCCTGTTTGACGACGTTCTCAACGGTAAAGCCGAAATGCTTGAACAAGTCGCCTGCGGGCGCGGATTCGCCGTACGTGGTCATGCCGATCACGCGGCCATCAAGGCCCACGTACTTGTACCAATAGTCCGCATGCCCGGCTTCGATTGCGATACGCTTGGTGACCGCCTTGGGCAGTACGCTTTCACGGTACTCGGCATCCTGGCCGTTAAAACGGTAAGCCGAGGGCATGGACACAACGCGCACAGCCTTGCCCTGCTGCTCAAGCTCGGCGGCTGCGTCCATCGCCAACGATACTTCTGAACCAGTGGCAATCAGAATCAGCTCAGGTGTGCTTTCACTGTCTTTAAGGACATAGGCCCCGTTTTGAATCGACGCCAGCTGTGCCTTGGTGCGCTGCTGGTGGGGCAGGCCCTGACGCGAGAGAACCAGCGCGGTGGGGCCGGAATGGCGTTTGAGGGCAGCGTCCCAGGCGGCCACGGTTTCTACCGCATCGCAGGGGCGCCACGTATTCAGATTCGGCGTGGTGCGCAGGCTGGTCAACTGCTCGATCGGTTGGTGGGTCGGGCCATCTTCGCCAAGGCCGATGGAGTCATGGGTGAAGACGTAAATCGCCTGTTGCCCCATTAACGACGCCATGCGCACTGAATTACGCATGTACTCCATGAAGATCAGGAAGGTCGCACCATAGGGCACAAAGCCGCCGTGCAGACCTATCCCATTCATGACCGCGCCCATGCCAAACTCGCGCACGCCGTAATGCAGGTAGTTGCCACTGGCGTCTTCCGGCGTGATCGCTTTGGCGCCGTTCCAGAACGTCAGGTTCGACGGGGCCAGGTCGGCACTGCCGCCCAATAGTTCCGGCATCTGCGGGCCAATCACGTTAAGTGCTTCAAACGACGCCTTGCGTGAAGCAATGCTGTCGCCTTTCTCCTGCGCCTGTTCGAGCAACGCTTCGGTGGGCAGTTCTGCAGGCAGTTGGGCCTTCATGCGACGCTGGAACTCGCGTGCTTCAGTAGGGAAAGCCTCCGCGTAGCGCTCAAAACGGGCATTCCACGCCTGCTGGCGTGATTGGCCAGCCTCGCGGGCATCCCAGGCCGAATAGATCGGCTCAGGCACGTGGAAGGGCGCATGGGGCCAGTCAAGCTGCTGGCGCGCGGCGGCCACTTCGTCATCGCCTAACGGCGCACCGTGGGCTTCCTCTTTGCCTTGCTTGTTGGGTGCACCAAAGCCAATCACGGTCTTGCAGATAATCAGGCTGGGTTTATCGTTGTGGCTCTTGGCCAGTTCAATGGCCGCGTTGATTTCTTCCGGCTTGTGGCCATCCACATTGGGCACCACGTGCCAGCCGTATGCTTCAAAGCGCTTGGCGGTATCGTCGGTAAACCAGCCTTTCACCTCGCCATCGATGGAAATGCCATTGTCGTCGTAAAGCGCGATCAACTTACCCAACTGCTGGGTGCCTGCCAGCGACGCCGCTTCGTGGGAAATGCCTTCCATCAGGCAACCGTCACCCAGGAAACACCAGGTGTGGTGGTCGACAATGGTGTGGCCTGGGCGGTTGAATTGCGCCGCCAGGGTTTTTTCAGCTATCGCAAAGCCCACCGAGTTGGCGAAGCCCTGGCCCAGGGGGCCCGTGGTGGTTTCAATGCCGGGCGCGTAGCCATATTCCGGGTGCCCGGCAGTCGGCGAATGCAACTGACGGAAATTCTGCAACTGTTCCAGGCTCAACTCATAACCGGTCAGGTGCAACAACGAATAGAGCAGCATGGAACCGTGCCCGTTAGACAACACGAACCGATCACGATCGGCCCATCTAGGGTCTTCGGGGTTGTGCTTGAGGTGGTCATTCCACAGCACTTCGGCAATATCCGCCATCCCCATGGGAGCGCCCGGATGGCCGGACTTGGCCTTCTGGACGGCATCCATGGAAAGGGCGCGAATGGCATTGGCCAGCTCAAAACGGGACGGCATGGGGTGCTCCTCGCCTGGAAACGTGAATAATAGAGGCGCTATTGTCGCTGACTTCCCGGGCGTCGGCAAATTCTATGGGCTCGTTCTGGGAAGAACTTCCAACAGCGTGTAGACTTTGGCCCCCGAAGCGCGGTGTTGCTTCTTTAATAGGTGGGCAGGGCAACTTCCTGCCATGATTTCCTGCTGATGCTGCGGTGACTTGCCGCCGTCACACCGAGGGTCGAGTGCGCGATGAGCGAATATTCCCTGTTTACCTCCGAGTCTGTCTCCGAAGGCCATCCTGATAAAATTGCCGACCAGATTTCCGATGCGGTGCTGGATGCCATTATTGCCCGTGACAAGCAGGCGCGGGTTGCCTGTGAAACCATGGTCAAGACCGGCGTCGCGATCATTGCTGGTGAAATCAGCACCAACGCTTGGGTGGATCTCGAAACCTTGGTGCGTGAGGTGATTACCGACATTGGCTATACGTCTTCCGATGTAGGCTTCGATGGCGCCACCTGCGGCGTGGTCAATCTGATCGGTAAACAGAGCGTCGATATTGCCCAGGGCGTTGACCGTAGCAAGCCGGAAGATCAGGGCGCCGGCGATCAGGGCTTGATGTTTGGCTACGCCACCAACGAGACCGACTCCTTCATGCCGGCGCCGATCCATTACTCGCACCGGCTGGTGGAACGCCAGGCTGAGCTGCGCAAGAACGGCCTGCTGCCGTGGCTGCGCCCGGATGCCAAGAGCCAGGTGACCTTCCGCTATAATGAGGAAGGGCAACCCTGCGGCGTCGATGCCGTAGTGCTCTCCACCCAGCACGACCCGGATATCGACCAGGAAGACCTGCGTACAATGGTCAAGCGGGAAATTATCGAGCAGGTGATCCCCGCCGAATGGCTCGATGACGATACCCAATACCACATCAACCCGACCGGTAAATTCGTGATTGGCGGCCCGGTGGGCGACTGTGGCTTGACCGGCCGCAAGATCATTGTCGATACCTACGGCGGCATGGCACGCCACGGTGGCGGTGCCTTCTCGGGCAAGGATCCGTCCAAGGTTGACCGCAGCGCGGCTTATGCCGGGCGCTACGTGGCCAAAAACATCGTGGCGGCGGGCCTCGCCGACAAGTGTGAAATCCAGATCTCCTACGCGATCGGCGTGGCCGAGCCGACCTCCGTATCCATCGATACCTTCGGCACCGGCAAGGTGAGTGATGCCCAGATCGTCAAACTGGTGCGTGGGCACTTTGATCTGCGTCCTTTTGCGATTACCCGAATGCTCGACCTGCTTCACCCGATGTACCAACTGACCGCCGCCTACGGACACTTTGGCCGCGAGCCGTTCGAGCACAGCTACCACTGGGTCGATGATAAAGGCCATACCCAACAAGAGACGTTTATCGCTTTCCCTTGGGAGCGCACCGACAAGGCCGATACGCTCCGTCAGGCAGCCGCCTTGTAAGCGCATAGACGCTTGATGCTACCCCTCAGCGCCTCCTGCTCAATACCAGGGGGCGTTTTTATTGGGCGCGTATGGATGGAGGTTGCGATGAGAATGGTTTTCGATTATATTGCGCGCGCTGGTAATGCGTATCAGTGCTATCGTTATCTGATCAGTGCAGGCGCTGGACGATTAGCCGATGTAAACGTTAAACCTCTACCAATAGTGATGGGTGCTCCATGACACGTCTTCTTGCTGTGACTGGATTCTGCTCCCTGCTGGGCCTGGCTTCGTCCTCGGCCCTGGCGGGCGACACGCAATACCCCTTGACGCTTAACAACTGCGGGGTAGAAGTGACCTTCGAACAGGCGCCTGAGCGGGCGATTGGCCTCGGTCAAAACAGCGCTGAGCTGATGCTGATGCTCGGCCTGGAAGACAGAATGGCGGGCACGGCCTTCTG
The DNA here is from genome assembly GCF_014263395.1 of Halomonas sp. SH5A2. Lineage (GTDB taxonomy): Bacteria > Pseudomonadota > Gammaproteobacteria > Pseudomonadales > Halomonadaceae > Vreelandella. Next base: position 353,132 of record NZ_CP058321.1, read on the forward strand.
GCCCAACAGCGTCTTGCCTCAACTGGCCGATGCCAACGACCAGGTAAAAGTGCTGACGGTGGAGTTCCCTACCTTCGAATCGATTCTGGCCGAACAGCCGGATTTCGTAGCAGCGGCGCTCCCCAGCTTGCTGGGGGAATCCAGTCGAGTGGCCACTCGCGACGATTTCACTAAGATGGGCATACCGACCTACCTGTCGCCCGGTACCTGCGTCGCTGAAGGCATGGCCCAGGACAAGTACGGCTATGGCGATCGAGCCCAACTGTGGAATATGGGCGCCTTGTATCAAGAGATCGAAGACCTCGCCCGGATTTTCGATGTAAACGACCGAGGCGACGCCTTGATCGATGACCTGAAGCAACGTGAGGCCGCGCTGCGCGCAGCGTCTCCTGACAGTGACGAGCCGCTCTCCTATCTGTTCTGGTTCTCCAGTTCTTCTCCCGCAGCGGATGCCCACCTGGGTGGCAAGTACAGCGCATCCGGCTTTATCGCTGACGTATTGGGTGGCACCAATGCCATCGAGTCCGAGGCGGAGTGGCCGACGCTAGGCTGGGAAGGCATTATCGCCACTGATCCGGATGTGATCGTCGTGGCTCGCGTCGAGCGTGACCGTTGGGAGCTCGACGACGCCGACGCGAAGATCGAGTTCCTTAACTCGGATACGGCGACACGTGAGATGAGGGCGGTCAAAAACGGCGCCATTGTGGTCATGGACGGTCAAGCGATGAACCCTACGCTCAGGACGATTTTCGGTGCCGAGCAGGTGGCCGAACAGCTTGAGGCGCTGGGTCTGAGATGAGTGTGACGATTAGCATGCCACAGGCCCTCGAGCGTTTGCCGCGCCTGGCAGGGGAGGCAGGGCTGCTGTTGGCATCACTGCTAATCATTGGTTTGGTGGTGGGCATCAGTGTCGGGATCGGCGATATGCCGATTCCGATGTCCACGACCTATGCGGTGATCACCAACAAGCTCGGCTTGACTTCCTTCGAGCTCAACCGTATCCACGAAACCATTATCTGGGATTACCGCTTGAGCCGGGCGTTAGTGGCGGCACTGTGTGGTGCCGGGCTGGCGTTGGCCGGTGCCATCATGCAGTCGATACTGCGTAACCCTCTGGCCGAGCCGTATGTGCTGGGTATTTCGGCCGGTGCATCGACGGGGGCGGTTCTGATCGTCATTCTGGGGCTCGGCGCTGGCGCGGTATCGCTCTCCTCGGGGGCCTTTATCGGCGCTTTTGCCGCTTTCCTATTTGTGGCGCTGCTGTCGAATGGTGCGCGCGGTGGGGCCGACCGAACCATTTTGGCTGGGGTGGCGGCATCGCAGCTGTTCAACGCCGTGACCTCCTATATCGTCACGACGGCGGGTAATGCACAGCAGGCGCGGGATGTGATGTTCTGGCTGCTCGGCAGTTTTGGCGGTGTGCGCTGGCCAGAGTTCTTTCTGGCCTCGACGGTCGTGGGCCTCGGGCTGGTCGTTTGCCTATGCTACGCGCGGGTACTGGATGCGTTTGCCTTTGGTGATGAAGCGGCGGCCTCGTTGGGGGTCAATGTCGCACAAACGCGGATCATCCTGTTTGCGCTGACGGCTGTTATAACGGCCACTATCGTCAGCATGGTCGGCACCATTGGCTTCGTTGGCTTGGTGGTTCCCCACGCGGCGCGTTTCGTGGTGGGGCCACGCCACGCCGTCTTGCTACCCGCCTGTGCCATCGTGGGGGCGATCTTCATGGTGGTAGCGGATATCGCCTCCCGCGTGCTGATTCCGCAGCAATCCCTGCCGATCGGCGTGGTCACGGCGCTGGTGGGCGTGCCGTTCTTCTCTATCATTCTTTACCGGTTACAGCGCGCATCATGAGTATCAAGGCCGAGAATCTGATCTGGAAAATCGGCACCAAGACAGTGATCGATGGTGTCTCCTTCGAAGTCGAACCGGGTAAGCTACTGGGCGTGCTGGGCCCCAATGGCTCTGGCAAAACCTCGTTGCTACGGCTGCTGGCCAGGCTGAAGCGACCGCATGCTGGGCGGGTCATGCTGGATGGGCAGGAGCTCTCGACCTTTCGCCGCCGGGCCATTGCCCAGCGAGTCGCCTTCATCGAACAGCACGCCACGACCAATGCCAACCTCAAGGTGATCGATGTGGTCAAGCTTGGCCGTTTCCCGCACCGTTCGATGCTATCGGGCTGGACGCGCGAGGACGATACGGCGGTCAACGAGGCGCTGGAGCGTACCGGGATGAGCGTAAAGCGCGATGATGCCTGGCATAGCCTATCCGGCGGTGAGAAACAGCGCACCCATTTGGCGCGGGCCCTGGCCCAGTCACCCAAAGAACTCATTCTTGACGAGCCCACCAACCATTTGGATGTGCAACATCAGATCAACCTGTTGCGGCTGGTCTCCAGCCTGCCGATGACCAGTATCATGGCACTCCATGACCTCAACCACGCCGCTATGTATTGTGATCGGCTGCTGGTCATGCAGGCGGGCAGGATCGTTGCCTCCGGTGCTCCTGAAGAGGTGTTGACCCAACGCCTGCTGCGTGATGTCTTCTCGGTAGACGCCCATGTGGAGACCTCGCCCCACCATGCTCGGCCGCATATTCAGTTTGTGCGCTAGTCGATAACACGCCAATCCTTGTTTCCCGCATTGCATCATGGTCAGTTTAAGGTAAATTAAACTTAACGGTTGCTAGTGCAAGCGCCGTGTCTTTTCCTTGTCATCATGTGAGGATGGGTATGCAGGGCTGGCGATGGATCATGAAAGTGGGGTGGCTGGGTGGCCTGTTAGCCATGGCGCTCACTGCGCAGGGGGAGGAATGCCCCGATTGGCCGGAAGAGCGCTTAAGCCGTGAAAGCCAGGCGCTGGCCGAGCAGGTACGGCTCTGGGACACTGCTTACCACGACGAGGGTGTTGCGCTGATCGACGATGCCCTTTACGACCAAGCGGTAGAGCGCCTAACCACTTGGCAGCGCTGCTTGGGCCATGTGCCCGATCACCGCCCGCTGACGCGGGTGACCAGCAGTAGCGGAACCCTTGAACACCCAGCAGCCCAGCGCGGTCTCAATAAAGCCGATGACGAGGGTATCAGGCGCTTTACCAGTCGCCGGGAAGATCTGTGGATCCAACCCAAAGTCGACGGCGTGGCGATTACGTTGCGCTATGCTGATGGCGAACTGGTCGAAGCCATCAGCCGCGGGGACGGCGAGCGGGGCCAGGACTGGACGGCCCGTGTGCGACAGCTTTCTGCCGTTCCCAATAGGCTTCCCGAACCGGTTTCTGCGCTACTCCAAGGCGAGTTGTATTGGCGTTTGGACGAGCACGTTCAGTCACGCTCACCCTCCTCTGGTGCCCGGGGGGCCGTGGCAGGTGCCATGGCGCAGTCTTCGCCTGACGCGGCCACCCTTGAAGGTATTGGCCTGTTTGTCTGGGGCTGGCCTGACGGCCCGACCGGAATGGAAAACCGCTTAGCCCAACTGAGTGCGCTGGGCTTTGATACCGCCGACTACACCTATTCGTTGGATGATCGCCACGATGCCGCTTACTGGCGCGATACCTGGTTCAACGGCCCGCTGCCGTTTGCCACCGATGGCGTGGTGATTAAACAAGCCGAGCGGCCCGGCGTGCGCCGTTGGTCATCGTCGCCCCCGGAGTGGGCCATTGCTTGGAAATACCCGGCCCAGCAGGCGCTGGCGGAAGTGCGCGGTATCGAGTTTCGCGTCGGGCGCACCGGGCGAGTAACGCCTCTGGTATGGCTTAACCCAGTCCTGTTGGAAGGGCGGCGCATTAGCCGTGTTTCATTAGGCTCCTTGGAGCGCTGGGAATCACTGGACGTTCGCCCCGGCGACCAGGTGGCAGTCACCCTGGGCGGGTTGACGATTCCGCAGTTGACCGAGGTGGTGTGGCACACCCAGGAACGCTCGCCGCTGTCTCCGCCGTCACCCCAGCGCTACCACTTGCTGAGCTGTTTTGAGTTAACCCCCGGTTGCGAAAGCCAACTGCTGGCGCGGCTCACTTACCTTGGCGACCACTTGACGATGCAGGGAGTTGGTGAAGGCACTTGGCAGGCGTTGATCGAGGCGGGCGTGGTCACAGGGCTGCTTGACTGGCTAACCGTTGAGCCAGCCGAGCTTGAGCAGGCTTATGGTATTGGCAATGCCACCGCCGCGGCGTTGATGGAGCAGTTTCAAGCCGCGCGCTTCGCCCCCTACGCCACTTGGCTTGAAGCGCTGGGGATGCCACCAGGCGGTAGTGCACGCTTGGGCGACTGGTCTACCCTGTCGGGCCTTACGCGTTCCGAGTGGCAGGCCCAGCCGGGTGTCGGCCCGGTTCGTGCCGAGGCCCTGGTGGCGTTCTTTAGCCATCCCGACGTGCAGCGTATGGCAGCACAGTTAAACGAAATGGGGGTTGAGGGTTTTTAACGCAATGAGTGATCAACTGATTAACGAACCTAGCCCAGCCCCGTCATGCGCAGCATTAAACCGAGATAAAGCGGAATCAGCAGCGGCGCAAGCAGTGTAGTGACCAGCACCGCTAATGCGCCTTTTTGCGGCTGGATGCCCAGTTCCATGGCCACGACCACGACATTGGCGGCCATGGGCACTACGCCCATTAACAGCAGTGCCAAGGCCAGTTCTGTGGAAAGTGGCGCCACCCACTGCAGTATTAAAACGGCCGCTAGCATGACCAATGGCCACATCAGGTAACGTAGTCCTAAGCAAGTGGCCACAAAGCGCGTATCCCAGGCGGAAAGCGTCACTTGGCTAAGCGTCATGCCAATAATCATCATGCCCAACAGGGTATAGGTGGCGGGGAACACTTGCAGCGCACTCATGACGGCCGTGGGTAGGGTGATGTCAAGGCTGCTCAGTAGTAACGCGAATAGGAAGGCGTAGATAAGCGGCAGGCGAGAAATTTTTATAAAGCTCTCGCGTACCGAAAAGCGCCCGCGAGCGCTGAGGTAAAAACCAACGGTAAACTCATAAATGTTAATCCCCAGCATGCAGAACAGGTAAAGGGTAACGCCTTCGGGGGGTAGCAAAATCAACGCAATCGGCAGACCAAAATAGCCGGTATTGCCTGTTCCCGAGGAAAATGCCAGCAGGGCGGCTTCCTGTTCGCCAAAGCGGTGGCGCGTGAAGCGTTGTACCAACAGCGCCATCAGGCTCGCTACAATGAACAGCGCTAATGTGAGCAGTAAGTAATCAGGCGTTGGCCCGCCGTTCATCAGCGCGCGAAAAATGGTAAAGGGGGCAATCAGATACACCAGCAGCGTCGCAATCGGGCGAGGATCTAACTTGAGCCGTTGTGCAGCCAGCCAGCCTAAACCCACATAGCTGAGTAACATGAATAGCGGCCCAACCAATGCCCCAGGCGTAAGATCCATTTACCCTCCCATAATACGTGTGTAACTGATGAACATGAGCCGAATTAAAGGCCGAGCGTGGAATCTTTCATTAGCCCCAGCGCGACGGAACAGCGAGAATACCCCAAAATATCATGACTATTGACACATTATTGAGGAAACCCCATGAGCCGCCACGAGCATCCGCTAGGTATTAGCTTTGAATTCTTTCCACCAGGCACTGATGCCGGGCGCGACAAGCTAATCCAGACTCGAGATGAGCTGGCTACCCGCAAACCACGCTTTTTCTCGGTTACCTACGGTGCCGGAGGATCGACCCAGGCGCGTACTCGCGAGGTTGTCCGCAAGGTGAGTCAGAGCGGTATTACCACTGCCCCGCACCTTTCCTGTATTGGGAGCGAGAAAGCCCAGCTGCGAGATCTTTTGGCTCAGTACCGTGAAGAAGGTGTCGACAGTCTGGTCGCCCTGCGCGGCGACATGCCCTCCGGTATGGCCAGCATTGGTGAACTGCGCTACGCCAATGAGCTGGTCGACTTCATCCGTGATGAAACCGGCGATCATTTCAATATTGCCGTCGCCGCGTATCCCGAGTCTCATCCACAGGCCCCCAATCTCGACAAGGATGTGGAAAACTTTGCCCGCAAGATGAAGGCTGGCGCCAATATGGCGATTACCCAGTATTTCTTTACCGCTGATGCCTATTTCCACTTCGTAGAAAAAGCCCGTGCGCTGGGCGTTGAACAGCCGATCATTCCCGGCATCATGCCAATTACCAACTACACCAAACTGGCGCGTTTTTCCGATGCTTGTGGTGCTGAAATTCCCCGCTGGATTCGCAAACAGTTGGAATCCTACGGCGACGACAGCGAGGCAATTGCTGACTTTGGCACCGATGTGGTGAGCCGTCTTTGCCAGCGATTACTGGATGGTGGGGCGCCAGGCCTGCATTTTTATACCCTCAATCAATCCAAGCCGGTGTTGAAGATCGTTGATAATTTGAGCGGCTAGGCCGATTGATTACCCCTTAATGCGAAAACCCCGCTCAGCTATCTGAGCGGGGTTTTTTACGCTTAGCGTCTAGCGGCTAAAACCAATTAGCCTGTTTGCGGTGTCTTGTTATCACCACCGTACTGTCTGCGCTGCATGATAAACAGGATGGCACCAATGGCCAGGCCCGCTACATCGGTATAAATACCGCCGTAAATCATGAACATCGCACCCACTAGCATGATGATGCGCTGGAGTGTATTCACCGGACCGAAGAACCATTTCTGGACCATACCCGAGAGCAATACGATACCCAGTGTTGCGGTTACCCCCACGCGCAGAATCTGCATGGCGGAGCCTTCCATCAGCATGGCCGGGCTGTAGAAGAACATGAACGGCACGATGAATGCGGCTAGCCCAATCTTGAACGATGCCACCGACGTGCCCATGGGGTTGTCGCCGGAAATACCCGCTGCTGCGTAGGAGGCCAGTGCCACTGGCGGGGTAATCGCGGAGACCACCGCAAAGTAGAACACGAAGAAGTGGGCAACCAGGGGTTCGATGCCGATGTTGATCAAGCCAGGCGCGACGACCGAGGCCGCCACGGCATATGCCGCCGTGGTTGGCATGCCCATCCCCAGCAGAATACTGATCAGCATGGCAAATACCAGCGCCAGAAGCTGGCTCACGCCCGCCAGACCGAGTAGCAGCGACGAGAAGCGTGCGCCTACGCCGGTCAGCGAGATAACACCGACGATCAAACCAGCACAGGCACAAACCGCGATGATCTGAATCGACATGGTGCCAGCCAGTTGGAGCGCTCTCAAAATGGCACGAAGGCCCATTTTGTTTGGTGAAATCCAACTGACAACGGCGGCTGACGCTGTGGCCAGGGTACCCGCACGAATCACCGAATAACCCATGAACAGAGCAACGATCAGGATGATAATGGGCGCGAACAGGTAGACCTGCTTGACTAGCTTGGAGAAGAGCGGGATCTCTTCTTTGCGCATGCCGCGCATGCCTTTACGGGCCGCCTCAAAGTCGACCATGAAGTAGACGGATGCAAAGTAGAGGACGGCAGGAATAATGGCCGCAATAGCAATCTCGGTATACGGAATGCCGGTCACTTCGGCCATGATGAAGGCGCCCGCGCCCATGATAGGCGGCATGATCTGCCCGCCGGTAGAGGCGGCCGCTTCAATCGCGCCGGCACTGCGCGGGGGATAGCCGACCTTTTTCATCAGCGGGATTGTCAGCGAGCCGGTCGAGACGACGTTACCGGCGGATGTGCCGTTGATCATGCCCATCAGGCCCGAAGCGAAGATGGACACCTTGGCCGGGCCACCGCGAGCTCGCCCAGCCGCCGCAAAGGCGAAGTTGACGAAATAATCGCCCACTTTGGACGCTTGCAGAAAGGCGGCGAAAATAATGAACAGGATAATGTACGTCGATGATACGGCCGTGGTGGGCCCTAGAATGCCGGTATCGGTATACACCTGGCTGAAGAAGCGCTGCAGGGACAAGCCGGGGTAGCCCAAGAAACCGGGCAATGCAGGCCCCGCAAAAACATAGGTCAAAAATACCGCTGAGATAACCACCAACGCCAACCCGGCTACTCGGCGGGTCAGCTCCAGAATCAGCATGGAGCCTGCAATTGCCGCCCAGGAAATACCTGATGGGGCAAAGGATGTGCCCGTCGACATGCGTATATTGGTGTTGAAGGCCACCAGCAGATAGCCGGCACTTGCGGCTGCGCAAACCATGAGTACCAGGTCTGCCGGATTAAAACGATGGCGTGCTTGGCGATAAAACCAAGACAGTATAATGGCACCGGCTGTGGTCGCCATGAGCGGATAACCGTAATGCCAGTTTTCGACGCTGGGGTCGATACGCATTGCTTCGCCGCTGAGTGTCTGGTGCATCAAGAACACTTGCGCCAATGTGTAGACAGCGGGAATAAGCAGCGCGTAGCTGGCCCACTTCAAGGCAGGGCCAGATGCGTGGTGGTCGTCTTCGGCAAAACGGGCACCGGCAAATAGCCCGTAACCGAGAATAAGCGCACCGGCAATGTGCAAGATACGAAACGACCAAGTTTCCAAGGGGAACACATTGAGTGAAATCAGGTGGAAGCTTGAATAGCCAATGGCTAACGCCGCAAACAAGAAAAACTGCCAGCCGGTAAAAAGACGGCGGTTGGATTCAACAATCTCTTCATCGACACCCTCGACAATAGACTCAGGGGCCGATTCAGTATCCTGGGCATCATCCTTGAGACCGTTGGGTTCTTGATCGGTTTTGTGACTCATTTGAGTTCACCCTCACAGCAAACAAAGGGGCATTAGCGAAAGCTGCCCCGCCCAACCTTGGTTGGCACGGGGCAGAAAGCAACGAGTATGACTTACTTGATCATGTCTTCGTCGATCTCGTAGCCGTTCTCTTCATACCAGCGAGCAGCACCCGGATGGAAAGGCAGCACGGTGTTGTGCTTGATGTTTTCCGGAATGGTGGTCGCTGCACTGCGGTGGACCGACATCATACGGTCATTGTTTTCCATGGTGGCTTTGGTGACTTCATAAACAAAGTCTTCCGGCAGGTCACAACCGGCGATGGCAAAGTTCCACATGGAAACAGCGCGGGCGTCTTCTTCCAGTGTTTGGTAAGTGCTAGCCGGGATGGAGAATTCTGCCACGGGGAAGGCGTTCATCACCGTTTCCAGCTCTTCTTCAGTGAACTCGAGGATGTTCACATCGGTTTGCACTTCGAGTTGGCTGACGGCCGGGATTGGAATGCCAGCGGCGAAAGCAATAACGTCCAGCAACCCGTCCTGCAACTGACCGCCCAGATCAGACCAGCCGCCGTTGCGGCGTTCAAAGTTGACGCCTAGCTCTTCCAGCATGGCCGGGAAGTAGGTATCAGACGTGGAAGCCGATGGGCCAAAACCGATACGTGCGCCGTCAGGAATATCGGAAATTGATTCAATCCCGCTGTCGGAGAGTACGGTGATTGAGAACGGCGTTTCATACATCGGGAACATCGCGCAGACGTTGTCCATCTTCAGGCCCGGGGCGAGGGGGCTTTCACCATTTACCGCATCGGCAGCCGGACCCATGGTCGCTAGACCGAAGGCAGCATCGCCGTTGTGTACCAGTGCCAGGTTCTGGGTGGGGCCACCGGTCACTTCGCCGCCACCTGAGACGTCTAACTCATCAGCAATAAAGTTGGCCCAGCCAGAGCCATAAACGAAGTAAGTGCCACCCTGACTCGCGGTGCCGACGGTGAAGTTGTCCGGCCAGTCTTCGCGGTCGGCATGGACGCTACCGGCAGCCAGAATCGCGCTGCTGGTCAGTAATGCCAATGTGGTCGGTTTAAAATTGCGCATGGCGAATTTCCCTAGTTGTTTATTGAGGTTGTTAACGCACTGGCGGTATGCGAATGAAGCAACACCACCAGCGGTGAGCTATAAACTAGAGCGATTGTCATGCCAAAACAAGGCTTTGTTTTTAAAAACAGAGGCTTAAAATTTTTCTTTTCAACGTTAGTCGTAGAGAGGAAAGAGCAATGTGTCTGGTGTTGCGCACGGTAAGCATGGATTTGTGTGCGTTAATCCGCACACATGATGGCATCGTGAAGGTAGGGCAGCGATCATTTATTCACTATGAGTCGGACGACTTGTGGTCAGGGTCCATAATCCGCACAGGCTGGATCTCATTCTGAGCGGGCTCCGGGCGGGCTTGATTGACGCGGGTGGTCAGCTCGCCGGGTGCTTCATCCTCGATGGGTAGCTGTTCGAAAAAATCACAGCTGACGCACTCCCGGTAACGGATACCGTTCTGCTCCCAGGCGCGAATGCGATCCATGGCCGCACAGCGGGGGCAGGTCACGCCTGCAATAAAACGTTTTACACTCGACATCATCAGGCTCCAATGGCGCGACCCCCAAGGAGGTCGCGCTTAGGTAGGGCGGGTTTAAGCGGCACGGATTCCGCTATGACGTAATAACGGGTCGACGCTAGGTTCGCGGCCACGAAAGGCACGGAATATGTCAGCAGCATCGCGTGCGCCGCCTTGCTCGAGAATCTCTTGCCGGAAGCGTTGGCCGGTAGTGGGGTCAAAGATACCGGCTTCTTCAAACGCGCTCCAGGCATCGGCCGATAACACTTCTGCCCATTTGTAGCTGTAGTAACCCGCCGCGTAGCCGCCTGCAAAAATGTGCCCAAAACTGTTTTGAAAGCGGTTGAATGCAACGGTGGGGACCACGGAAACGCTCTGGCGTACCTCGTCGAGTAGCGCCTGGACATCGCTGGCGCTGGGAGATTCGAGCTCGTGGTGCAAGCGCAAGTCGAATAGCGAGAATTCGATCTGACGCGCCATGCCTATTGCGGATTGGAAGTTTTTGGCGGCCTGTAGGCGCTCCAGCAAAGATTCGGGCAGAGGGTCGCCGTTGTCGACGTGGCCGGCAATCAGGTCGAGCCCTTCGCGTTCCCAGCAATAGTTTTCCATGAACTGGCTGGGTAGTTCGACAGCATCCCAGGCAACGCCGTTAATGCCTGAGATGTCAGCAATGGTTTGCTTGGTCAGCATGTGGTGCAAACCATGGCCAAACTCGTGGAACAGCGTGGTGACTTCATCGTGGGTCAGCAGCGCGGGTTTGTTGTCCACCGGCGGGGTGAAATTGCAGGTCAGAAAAGCGACGGGAAGCTGCAAACCATCGTGCGTCTGGCGGCGCACCCGGCAATCCGCCATCCAGGCCCCGCCACGCTTGCCTTCGCGGGCATACAAGTCAAGGTAGAAGCCAGCAATCGGCTGATCATTGTCGGTGATCCAGTAGAAGCGCACGTCGTCGTTGTAGTGGGCAACGTCAGTATCTTCTGCAAAGCCCACGCCGTAGAGCCGTTCAACCACCCGGAACAGTCCGTCGATGACCTGCGGCGCGGGGAAATAAGGGCGCAGCTGTTCCTGCGAAATGGCATAGCGTGCTTCACGCAGTTTTTCGCTGGCATAGGCCACATCCCAGGGTTCAAGCGTCTCGATACCCAGCTCATTACGCGCAAACTCGCTGAGTTCGGCAACCTCCTGCTGGGCTTGTGGGACGGCGCGGTTCGCCAGGTCGGTTAGAAACGCAAGCACCTGTTCAGGCGAGTCGGCCATCTTGGTGACCAGCGAATAGTCGGCGTAAGTATCAAAGCCCAGCAGGTGAGCGAGTTCCTGGCGCAGCGTCAGAATTTCTTCGAGAATGGGCGCATTGTCGAACTTGCCGGCGTCTGGCCCTTGGTCAGACGCACGGGTGACGAAAGCGGTATACACTTCGCGGCGCAGTTCGCGGTTATCGGCATAACTGATCACCGGAAAAAAACTGGGGAAGTCGAGGGTGATACGAAACCCATCGATGCCCTTGGCATCCGCCGTTGCCTTCAGCGTATCCAGCGCGCTTTGCGGCAAGCCCGCCAGCGTGTCTGCATCTTTGATATCTTTGTGCCAGGCCTGAGTGGCGTCGAGCACGTTATTGGAAAACTGGTTGGATAGCACCGAGAGGCGCGCCTGAATATCGCCGTAACGGGCTTTTTTATCGGCGGGCAGGTCGACGCCAGCCAAGCGGAAATCACGTAGCGCGTTATCGACAGTGCGCTGCTGAGCTGGGCTTAGCTGAGTCCACGCGGGCCCTGCCTTGAGCGCTTGCCAACCATTGAAAAGGCCCTCATGTTGGCCCACCCAGGTGCTGAACTCGGAAAGCTGTTCCAGGCAAGTCTGGTAGGCGTCGCGAAGTGCGGGGGTATTCATGGTCCCGTTGAGGTGCGAGACCGGCGACCACGCTTGGGTGAGCCGGTCATTAACAGCTTCGATGGGTTCGGCAAAGTTCTCCCATGTGGGTGTTGTGTCAGTGGCCTGTTGAGCAAGGCGATCAATCGTGTCACGACTTTCGCTGATCAGGGTTTCAACCGCTGGGACCACGTGCTCGGCGCGGATGTCGTTGAAAGGGGGCAGCGAGTGAGTCTCGAGCAGCGGATTGCGGGACATAGTCACCTCTTTGGGTATCGTGGGAGCGCGACAAGCGCTGTCATACCGTTAGAGTGCGGGCGAACGTGGGTTGTTTCAATGCTGGGGCACTCCTTGACTTGCCTTCAGCCCAGCGCCTGTTAGTCTTGCGGGCTTTTAGGGCCACCAAGGCGAGAATCATCAATGAGTAAAACGCTAGAGCGCTGGGGGTCAAAACGGGCCTTTATCCTGGCGGTGACGGGTGCTGCGGTGGGCCTGGGTAATATTTGGCGCTTCCCTTACGTGGCCGGAGAGAACGGCGGAGCGGCGTTTTTATTGATTTACGTGGCCTTCGTCATACTGCTCGGCATACCCGTGATGATGGCGGAAATTTTAATTGGCCGCGCTGGGCGCCGAGGGCCCATGCAGGCACTGGGGGCACTGGCGGCGGAAGCGGGTGCCTCACGACACTGGCGCTGGCTGGGCCTTTTCGGTGCTTTCACGGTGTTTTGCATCCTATCGTTTTACTCGGTGGTATCCGGCTGGTCCATTGAATTTTTGGTGGCATCCATCAACGGCAACTTCAAAGGCGCCAGTGCCGCTGAGATTGGTGCCGGTTTTGATGCCTTTCTGGCGAATCCCGGCCTGCTGATTTTTAATCACACGCTGTTTCTGTTGATGACCATGGTGGTTGTCGCGGCGGGCGTTGCCAAAGGCCTGGAACGGTTAAACAATCTGTTAATGCCCCTGCTGTATGGCCTGTTGCTGTTTCTGGCGGCCTATGCGGCCACGACCAGCGGTTTTGGCACAGCCCTGTCCTGGCTATTCTTACCCTCCATGGAAGCGCTAACGCCGACTGTTGTGCTACATGCCATGGGGCACGCTTTTTTCACTCTGGCCGTGGGGGCGTGCGCGTTGATGGCTTATGGGGCCTATATGCCTGACGAGCAGAGCCTGCCGCGGGCTGCTATGGCGGTTGCGGTATTGGATATCAGTGTGGCGCTACTGGCCGGTATTGCGATCTTTTCGGTGGTATTTTCCCAGGGAATGGATCCCGCCGATGGCCCAGGACTGATGTTTGTGACCCTGCCGATCGCCTTTTCAGAGCTGCCCTGGGGGTCGCTGTGGCTGAGTGTGTTCTTTCTACTGTTACTGTTGGCGACCTGGACATCGGCGATTAACCTGGCCGAGCCTATGGTGGCTACGTTGCTGGGTTTTGGCTGGCGGCGGAGCGTATCAACGGCCGTCGTGGCGCTTAGCGTGTGGTCGATTGGTCTGCTATCGGCGTTGTCCTTCTCAACGCTCGCTGATTTTCGTCCGCTGTTAGGGCGTAACGTATTCGAATTGGTAAGCAGTATTCCGCCGGATATTTTCTTGCCTTTAGGCGGTCTGTTAATCGCGATCTTTGCCGCCTGGGTGCTGCCTCGCGGTACGGCCGCAGCCGCATTGGGCGTGGGTGAGCGCGGTTATCTATGCTGGCGCAACGTGGTTCGCTGGGTGTCGATTCCGCTGACGCTTATGGTTCTGCTTAGCGGGTTGCTATAGTGGGGTACCATCCCTGCATCGAAAGTGAGGAGAATGCAATGAGCAGTGCGTTGAGAAGCTTCAACAGCATGACGCCGCGTCTGGGTGAGCGGGTGTATATTGATTTGGCAAGCGTCGTGATTGGTGACGTCGAGCTGGGTGACGACTGCTCGGTATGGCCGATGACAGTGATACGGGGTGATATGCACCGTATCCGTATTGGTGCCCGTACCAGCGTTCAGGATGGCAGCGTTCTGCATATTACCCATGCCAGTGATTTTAACCCCGAGGGTTTCCCGCTTACCGTGGGTGACGACGTGACCATTGGTCATAAAGCTATCCTCCATGGCTGTACGCTGGGGAGCCGTATTCTGGTCGGCATGGGGGCTATTGTCATGGACGGTGCCGTGGTGGACGATGAAGTCATCATTGCCGCTGGCGCGGTCGTGACGCCGGGTAAGCATCTGGAAAGTGGCTATGTGTATGCGGGTAATCCGGCCAAAGCATTGCGTCCCCTTAAAGATAAGGAGCGCGCTTTCTTTGCTTACACCGCCGGTAATTACGTCAAATTGAAAGATAGCTTTCTTGCCGAATCGAGTGATTCTTAAGCGCTTCATTCCCCTCTTTTTTTGTTGGAAAGCCGTATTGTGCCGATCAGAAATCTGTTAATTTATACAGTTTTCTGGTCGAGCGCGACATGGCGAACTTTCGCACCCACATCACAGTAGCCTCTACAGGCGGTATGCTGCTGGCTTATGCTGGCTGGCAATTGCAGTGGTGGGCACCTTCCCAGGCGTTATTGGTGGTGGTCTTGACTGCATTTGGCGGTATTTTGCCCGATATCGATGCCGACCGGTCACATTCCATACGACTTATTTTCAATATCCTGTCCATACCGGCACTGGTGCTGGGCGTGCTTATACTGCAGCCCTGGTTATCCTCAGGGCAGTTGTTAATGGCCTGCGGTGGGGTTTACGTCGCGGTGCGTTATATCGCGGGAATCACGTTTTCACGCTTTACGGTACACCGCGGTATCTGGCATTCACTGCTGGCGAGCCTTTTATGCGCGCTGCTGACAACGGCCGTGAGCTTTCAACTGCTTGCCCAGCCAGCGTGGCTGGCCTGGTCGCATGGAGCGGCGATATGGATCGGGTTTGTTATTCACTTGCTGCTGGACGAAATCTACAGCGTCGACTTAGAAGGCGCGCGGCTTAAGCGGTCCTTTGGTACGGCGCTGAAGTTTGGCGATGGCCGCCGCCCGCTGTCGAATATGTTAATGCTGATTGCCTTGCTGCCTCTCTGGCCCTGCCTTCCTCCCTGGGGGGTGTTGGGCGAGCTGATCGCTCAAGGATCGCTGCTATGGCGGTAGTCGTCAGCATGTAGCCCATGTTTTTTCAGCTTGTCGTAGAACGTTTTGCGTGGAATACCAAGATGCTGGCAGACCTCGGTGACGCGCCCGTGATGGCGGGAAAGTGACTGGCTGATCAGGCTTTTTTCAAACAGCTCGACTTGTCGGGGAAGCGTTGGCTCTTCGGTATCTGCCTGAGCGCCTTCAAGCAGGGCATCCAGCCGGTAGTCGAAGGCCGCGCCGAGCAGCACGTAGCGCTCGGCCAGGTTGCGCAATTCGCGTACGTTACCCGGCCAGTCGTGGGCAAGCAGGCTGGCAATACCATGGCTGTCAATGGTGGGCGCTTCCAGACCGCTACGGTTGGCGGCCACGACGGCAAAATGCTGGAAAAGCAGCGGTATATCCTCACGCCGTTCGCGCAGTGCCGGTAACGGCAAGGTCACCACGTTGAGTCGATAATAAAGATCCTCGCGAAAGCGACCGTCCTCGGCGGCTGCTTTGAGGTCGATTTTTGTAGCGGCAATCACGCGGATATCGAGAGGTATCACATCGTTGGCACCCAGCCGCTCAATATGCCGCTCCTGCAGTACGCGCAAGAGTTTGACCTGCAGGGCAAGGGGCATGGATTCAATTTCATCCAAAAAGACGGTACCGCCGTTAGCGTGCTCAAACTTGCCGATTCGCCTTTCAACCGCACCGGTAAAGGCGCCTTTTTCATGGCCAAACAGTTCAGACTCAATGGTGTGTTCAGGCACGGCGCCACAGTTAATCGCCATGAAGGGGTGGTTGCGCCTTGCGCTGCGCTCGTGAATAGCGCGGGCCACCAGGTCTTTGCCGGTACCGGTTTCGCCGAACAGCAGTACGTCAGCTTCGACCTGGCTGATGCGCTGAATCATCGCCGCCAAGCGCGAGATCACCGGCGTTCTACCCACCAGGCGCGGGCCAAGCGCCGCTTGCTGAGCTTCGAGTTCCGCTTTGAGACGATTATTTTCCAGGCTGAGCTGGCGTTTTTCGATACCTCGGCGCACCACGTCGAGCAGTTCGTCACCGGCAAAAGGCTTTTCCAGAAAATCCCACGCCCCGGCGCGCATGGCCTCGACGGCCGTTGAAATATCACCGTGGCCGGTAATCAATATGATCGGCAGGGTGCTGTCGCGACGATGGAGTTCGTGCAGCAATGTCATGCCATCCATACCCGGCATGCGAATGTCGCTGACAATGACACCCGGAAAGTTGGCGGGCAGTGCGGCCAGGGCTTCTTCGGCGGATTCAAAGCAGTGTGGTGTATAACCGGCAAGTTCAAGGGTCTGGCTGGCGGTGATGCGCAGATGCGGTTCGTCGTCAATCACCATGACCGGCAGCGTCGACGGCTCATGCATCGGAAACAGTCTCCTGGGTAGCCCGCGGGGCGGGAGCGAGAGGAAGTGTGATGGTAAAGCAGGCGCCGTCGCCAGGCAGATTGGCCGCCTGCAACTTTCCGCCTAGATCGTCCATGATACGCGATGAAATGGAAAGCCCTAATCCTAGCCCGCTACCGGGTGCTTTGGTAGTGAAAAACGGCTCGAAAACCTGTTCAAGATATTGAGACGGAATGCCAGGCCCGTTATCGGCAACCCGGATAATCACCTGCTGACTCGAGGTTTGAGCGCTGAGCGTAAGTCGGGGTGAAGGGGTCTCTTTCATGGCCTGGAGGGCATTGCCGATTAAGTTGACCAGTACTTGTTCCAGGCGTACAAGATCAGCTTTTACCCAGAGCGTTTCCTCGGGCCATTGCTGTTCAACATCAATGCGGTCATCACGAAGGCGGCTCTGGAAAAGACGCAAGGCATAATCGGCACAGGCTTGAACGGAAACAGTCTCCGGATGGTCGCTGCTTTTACGGGAAAACTGGCGTAGCTGGGCGCTAATGTCGGCCATCCGGTGGGTGAGCTCGATAATCTGCTCGAGGTTGGCATCTGCCTGTTCCACTCGGGATAGTTCGATAAAGCGTCGGGCGTTTTCGCTGTAGGCGCGAATAGCCGCGAGCGGCTGGTTAAGCTCGTGGTTAATGCCGGCGGCTAGCTGGCCCAATACCGCGAGCTTGGCCGCCTGGATTAGCTCGTCCTGGGTTTGACGCAGGTTGGCTTCTGCGCGGCGACGTTCATCTATTTCATCAGAAAGCCGCTGGTTGCTGGCGACCAGGTCGCGGGTGCGACGCTCAACGCTCATCTCCAGTTCATCGCGCACACGGGCCAGTGTCTGCCGCTCGCGTTCGGCAAATGTCTCGCGCTCACGGCGAAGCCGAAGCCGCTGCCAGCCGATCCCTGCGGCCAGAGCGACGATTCCATAGAAGCCGCCAGCCATTAAAGCGGCCATCCATTGGGCGTTTACGACTGGGCTAAGCGGCTTGAGTATATGCATTTGCCAGTTAAACTCAGGAATTTCTCGGGTCAGGTTCAGATAGTGTCCGTTACTGAGCGGGCCTTCTTTAAAGGTCACCACGCGGCTATGCACATTTAAGTTGTCTTGCACCTGAATGCCCGAGGGGGGTAAAGGTTCTTGGCCGTAGCGCTTTGTTGCATGTAGTGACTGCCGCTGTTCTTCGGTGAGTGGATAAAGCGCGTTCATGCGCAGTTCAGGTTGGCTGGCGAGGAAAATAATATTGTCGTCATCGGTAACGAACAGGGTGGATTCCTGTTCGGCCCAACTTTCTTCTACATCGTTGAGTAGTACTTTAATGACCAGGACGCCATCGGGTCGGGCATCCGGTGAGGTGTCATCGAGCCATACCGGGGACGAGAAGTAATAACCGCGTTCCTGCGATTGCAAGCCGAGTCCGTAAAAGCGCCCCTGTCCCCCTTCGATTGCATCGCGGTAATAGCTACGAAACGCGTAATTTTGTCCGATGAAGGTATTTGGACGGTGCCAGTTGCTGGCCGCGATCGTGTCAGCATTGCGGTCCAATAGATAAACGTCAGAAACGCCAGAGGTAAAGCGGAACCGATCCAGCAATAAATTGAGGGGCATCGGGTCCTGGCTGTCCGGCGAGGCGAGAAAACGCTGGACACCTTCGCGCGTGGCAAGCATCTGGGGGAGGTAGTCGTAACGTAATAGGTAGCCATTAAGGTTGGCGGCAGACAGGCGAAGTTCGTTTTCCGCCTCTTGCTGAAGGTTGTTCAGTGCCTGTTCGCGGGCCAGGAGCGATGCTTGCCACATGCATAAGAAAAGCCCTAGCGTTACAGCGATCAACCATAGATATCGCCAGCGGAATAAAGAAATGTTCATGCCGGGGCCGAACTCGTCCCTTGGGCACGGCGCAAGGCGCGCTGCGCGCGTGTTTCAGCGCGAGCCACTTCTAGCAAACCGTCCTCGACAAATACCAGGTGTTCGTGAGCGCGGGTGCGTGCGTCTTCAGGACGTCCTTCAATGATGGCATCCAGCAGTGACCGGTGCTGCTGCATCAGTTGGCTGCGTGAATCCGGTTTGGCAAAGAGGTGGGCCAAATTATCTACGATACTTTGTTCAAGTAGATGGAAAATGCCACGAATCGTATGTAACAGCAGAACATTATGGGCAGCTTCCGCAATGGCCAGGTGAAAGGCCGCATCTAGTTTTGCTTCCTGGGCCGGGTCGGCCCCCACAAATCCGCCGTCAAGTTCTTCGAAGCGTTGTATAAGAACGGCTTTATCGGCTGGCGTAGAGCGCAATGCCGCGTAATAAGCCGAAATGCCCTCCATGGCGTCGCGAAACTCAAGTAGATCTAGATGAAACTCTTTATGTCGGGAAAGCATTTCCAGTAAAGGGTCGGTGTAACCACTGTTCAGCGACTCTTCGACAAAGGTACCTTCGCCTTGACGACTCATTAACAAGCCGCGAGCCGATAATTTCTGTATCGCTTCTCTTAATGAAGGCCGTGATACACCAAACCTTTCAGCAAGCTCACGCTCGGGCGGTAGGCGCTGCCCAGGCTTCAAGCTACCTTCTAATATCATGGCCTCCAGGCGCTCGGTAATCACATCGGCTAATCGCTGCTGGCGTAACGGGGGGTAGTTCATCGAATGGCTCTCTAAATTGGTAAGACCAATAATAGATTTATCGCGTAGTGAACTCAAGCTACCGGGCAGACAGAACGCTTTTATCAGTGCTTGAGATGAAGGGGTTAGTTTGGGGGCTGTTGTTTAGGCAGATTTTTTTTCGCACCCCCCTTGCCAAGCAGATGCTGAGGCCTTAAAGTACGCATCCGCTGCCGGGGACGCAAGGCGTCGCCAGCGGTGATTGAGGTGTAAAAACCTAGGTTTGTCAGCCGGTTAGGCAAGCGAGCGTGATCAATGTGTTGTGTCACGTCGCATCAAGTTTCGCCAACCAGTCATTGACAACCACACGGAAGTCGGTAGAATACGCCTTCCTCGCTGAGGCCAAACAGTTCAACGCTTGGCCGGTTGTATGCCACTGACTTCGGTCAGTTAGACAGCACAGCGAAACGCTCTTTAATAATGTGATCAGGTAATTCATGTGGGCGCTTGCCGATGAGGGTGATAAATCACCAAATATCAAGGCAAGCGGTCATGAAGACGAAAGTTTGAATGAATTCGTTTGAACCTTGAGCCAAGTTTGGTTCGCTTTTGTTGCTTTCGAGTGACAAGTAAGAACCACAATGATTGTAAACTGAAGAGTTTGATCATGGCTCAGATTGAACGCTGGCGGCAGGCCTAACACATGCAAGTCGAGCGGAAACGATCCTAGCTTGCTAGGAGGCGTCGAGCGGCGGACGGGTGAGTAACGCATAGGAATCTACCCGGTAGTGGGGGATAACCTGGGGAAACCCAGGCTAATACCGCATACGTCCTACGGGAGAAAGGGGGCTTCGGCTCCCGCTATTGGATGAGCCTATGCCGGATTAGCTGGTTGGTGAGGTAATGGCTCACCAAGGCGACGATCCGTAGCTGGTCTGAGAGGATGATCAGCCACATCGGGACTGAGACACGGCCCGAACTCCTACGGGAGGCAGCAGTGGGGAATATTGGACAATGGGGGCAACCCTGATCCAGCCATGCCGCGTGTGTGAAGAAGGCCCTCGGGTTGTAAAGCACTTTCAGCGAGGAAGAACGCCTGTCGGTTAATACCCGGCAGGAAAGACATCACTCGCAGAAGAAGCACCGGCTAACTCCGTGCCAGCAGCCGCGGTAATACGGAGGGTGCAAGCGTTAATCGGAATTACTGGGCGTAAAGCGCGCGTAGGTGGCTTGATAAGCCGGTTGTGAAAGCCCCGGGCTCAACCTGGGAACGGCATCCGGAACTATGAGGCTAGAGTGCAGGAGAGGAAGGTAGAATTCCCGGTGTAGCGGTGAAATGCGTAGAGATCGGGAGGAATACCAGTGGCGAAGGCGGCCTTCTGGACTGACACTGACACTGAGGTGCGAAAGCGTGGGTAGCAAACAGGATTAGATACCCTGGTAGTCCACGCCGTAAACGATGTCGACCAGCCGTTGGGTGCCTAGCGCACTTTGTGGCGAAGTTAACGCGATAAGTCGACCGCCTGGGGAGTACGGCCGCAAGGTTAAAACTCAAATGAATTGACGGGGGCCCGCACAAGCGGTGGAGCATGTGGTTTAATTCGATGCAACGCGAAGAACCTTACCTACCCTTGACATCCTGCGAACTTGTGAGAGATCACTTGGTGCCTTCGGGAGCGCAGAGACAGGTGCTGCATGGCTGTCGTCAGCTCGTGTTGTGAAATGTTGGGTTAAGTCCCGTAACGAGCGCAACCCTTGTCCTTATTTGCCAGCGCGTAATGGCGGGAACTCTAAGGAGACTGCCGGTGACAAACCGGAGGAAGGTGGGGACGACGTCAAGTCATCATGGCCCTTACGGGTAGGGCTACACACGTGCTACAATGGCCGGTACAAAGGGCAGCGAGCTCGCGAGAGTCAGCGAATCCCTTAAAGCCGGTCTCAGTCCGGATCGGAGTCTGCAACTCGACTCCGTGAAGTCGGAATCGCTAGTAATCGTGAATCAGAATGTCACGGTGAATACGTTCCCGGGCCTTGTACACACCGCCCGTCACACCATGGGAGTGGACTGCACCAGAAGTGGTTAGCCTAACTTTGGAGGGCGATCACCACGGTGTGGTTCATGACTGGGGTGAAGTCGTAACAAGGTAGCCGTAGGGGAACCTGCGGCTGGATCACCTCCTTAAACGATGCATCATCCTCGCGGTAAGCGCTCACAATGAATTATCTGATCAGATGACTGTTGATACGCAGTGATAAGCGAAGGCTTTTTTCACATTAAAAGAAAAAGAAAGGTCTTTTCTCTTTTTTTAACGTGAAGAAAACGCTTATCACTGCGCATAGCAGTCGCTCTTTAACAATGTATATCATGCTGACATGAACGTTTTTTGAAACGTTCATACGTAATTGTTTTGTGATACGTCTCAAGCGTATCCGGCAATCGTTATCATTGCGAGACACCAGACCCCTTCGGGTTATAGGGTCAAGCAATGAAGCGCACACGGTGGATGCCTAGGCAGCCAGAGGCGATGAAAGACGTGGAAGCCTGCGATAAGGCTCGGCGAGGTGGCAAACAACCTGTGACCCGGGCATTTCTGAATGGGGAAACCCACTCATCATCAGATGAGTATCCCCCACTGAATCTATAGGTGGGGGAGGCGAACCAGGGGAACTGAAACATCTAAGTACCCTGAGGAAAAGAAATCAACCGAGATTCCCCCAGTAGCGGCGAGCGAACGGGGATCAGCCCTTAAGCATGTGACTGATTAGACGAACAAGGTGGGAACCTTGGCCGTAGCGGGTGATAGCCCCGTAGTCGAAAATCTGATCATGTGAAATCGAGTAGGTCGGGGCACGAGAAACCTTGACTGAAGACGGGGGGACCATCCTCCAAGGCTAAATACTCCTGGCTGACCGATAGTGAACCAGTACCGTGAGGGAAAGGCGAAAAGAACCCCGGAGAGGGGAGTGAAATAGATCCTGAAACCGTGTGCGTACAAGCAGTAGGAGCAGACTTGTTCTGTGACTGCGTACCTTTTGTATAATGGGTCAGCGACTTATATTCAGTGGCGAGGTTAACCGTATAGGGGAGCCGTAGGGAAACCGAGTCTTAACTGGGCGACACAGTCGCTGGATATAGACCCGAAACCGAGCGATCTATCCATGAGCAGGGTGAAGATTGAGTAACATCAATTGGAGGCCCGAACCAGGATCTGTTGAAAAAGATTTGGATGACTTGTGGATCGGAGTGAAAGGCTAATCAAGCTCGGAGATAGCTGGTTCTCCTCGAAAGCTATTTAGGTAGCGCCTCACGTATCACCGCCGGGGGTAGAGCACTGTTTCGGCTAGGGGGTCATCCCGACTTACCAACCCGAGGCAAACTCCGAATACCGGTGAGTGCGAGCGTGGGAGACACACAGCGGGTGCTAACGTCCGTTGTGAAAAGGGAAACAACCCAGACCGTCAGCTAAGGTCCCGAAATCCTGGTTAAGTGGGAAACGATGTGGGAAGGCTCAGACAGCTAGGAGGTTGGCTTAGAAGCAGCCATCCTTTAAAGAAAGCGTAATAGCTCACTAGTCGAGTCGGCCTGCGCGGAAGATGTAACGGGGCTAAACCAGGTACCGAAGCTACGGGTTCATTCTTCGGAATGAGCGGTAGAGGAGCGTCGTGTACGCCGATGAAGGTGAATTGAGAAGTTCGCTGGAGGTATCACGAGTGCGAATGCTGACATGAGTAACGATAAAGGGAGTGAAAAACTCCCTCGCCGGAAGACCAAGGGTTTCTGTTCGACGCTAATCGGAGCAGAGTGAGTCGGCCCCTAAGGCGAGGCCGAAAGGCGTAGTCGATGGGAAACGGGTCAATATTCCCGTACCGGACATGATTGCGATGGGGGGACGAAGAAGGCTAGGTGAGCCAGGCGTTGGTAGCCCTGGTGAAAGTCGGTAGGCTGAGGGCTCAGGTAAATCCGGGCGCTCAAGGCCGAGAGACGAGACGAAGACACCACGGTGTTGAAGTCATCGATGCCACGCTTCCAGGAAAAGCCTCTAAGCTTCAGATCATGTGCGACCGTACCCCAAACCGACACAGGTGGTCAGGGTGAGAATCCCAAGGCGCTTGAGAGAACTCGGGTGAAGGAACTAGGCAAAATGGTGCCGTAACTTCGGGAGAAGGCACGCCGGCATATTGTGAGAGCCCTCGCGGCTTAAGCGAGAACCGGTCGAAGATACCAGGTGGCTGCAACTGTTTAGTAAAAACACAGCACTCTGCTAACGCGTAAGCGGACGTATAGGGTGTGACGCCTGCCCGGTGCCGGAAGGTTAAATGATGGTGTTAGCCGCAAGGCGAAGCTCTTGATTGAAGCCCCGGTAAACGGCGGCCGTAACTATAACGGTCCTAAGGTAGCGAAATTCCTTGTCGGGTAAGTTCCGACCTGCACGAATGGCGTAATGATGGCCACGCTGTCTCCACCCGAGACTCAGTGAAATTGAAATCGCCGTGAAGATGCGGTGTACCCGCGGCTAGACGGAAAGACCCCGTGAACCTTTACTATAGCTTCACACTGGACGCTGATGTTGCCTGTGTAGGATAGCTGGGAGGCTTAGAAACCCGGACGCCAGTTCGAGTGGAGCCAACCTTGAAATACCAGCCTGGCATCATTGGCGTTCTCACTCAGGTCCGTTATCCGGATCGAGGACAGTGTGTGGTGGGTAGTTTGACTGGGGCGGTCTCCTCCCAAAGCGTAACGGAGGAGCACGAAGGTACCCTCAGCACGGTCGGACATCGTGCAATGAGTGCAAGAGCATAAGGGTGCTTGACTGCGAGACAGACACGTCGAGCAGGTGCGAAAGCAGGTTCTAGTGATCCGGTGGTTCTGTATGGAAGGGCCATCGCTCAACGGATAAAAGGTACTCCGGGGATAACAGGCTGATACCGCCCAAGAGTTCACATCGACGGCGGTGTTTGGCACCTCGATGTCGGCTCATCACATCCTGGGGCTGAAGTCGGTCCCAAGGGTATGGCTGTTCGCCATTTAAAGTGGTACGCGAGCTGGGTTTAGAACGTCGTGAGACAGTTCGGTCCCTATCTGCCGTGGGCGTTGGATGTTTGAGAAGGGCTGCTCCTAGTACGAGAGGACCGGAGTGGACGCACCTCTGGTGTTCCGGTTGTCACGCCAGTGGCATTGCCGGGTAGCTATGTGCGGACGGGATAACCGCTGAAAGCATCTAAGCGGGAAGCCCCCTTCAAGATGAGACATCCCTGAGGCCTAGAGCCTCCTGAAGGGCCCAGCGAGACCAGCTGGTTGATAGGCACGGTGTGGACGCGCTGCAAGGCGTTGAGCTAACGTGTACTAATGGCCCGTGAGGCTTGACCCTATAACACCCAAGGGGTCTGGTCGTGATGATAACGAGAACCGGATACGCGCGCTGAGCCGACTGTTTAAGACACAGGGCTTGGTAAGAGACGCACACAAAACACAGCATGATATCCATTTAAAGTTACGCCTGACGACCATAGCAAGCGTGAACCACCTGATCCCTTGCCGAACTCAGCAGTGAAACCGCTTCGCGCCGATGGTAGTGTGGGGTCTCCCCATGCGAGAGTAGGTCATCGTCAGGCACCTATATCGTAAAAGCCCCCGAGCATACTGTGCTCGGGGGTTTTTGCTTGCGTGGAAGAAAAACCGCCCTTAAAAAAGGCGGCTTGCGCCGCCTAAAAATTAAATAAGAAAAGGTTATCCGCAGATCGTCTCTAGCGCTTCAATCAGGCTATCCATCTCATCATCGGTGCCGATGGTGATACGCAGAAAATTGTTGAGTTCCGAGGTATTGAAGTGACGCACCAGAATGCCGCGTTCGCGTAAGTCTGCAAATAACTGAGCGCCTTCGTAATCAGGATGTTGAGCAAGTACAAAGTTAGCCTTGGAGGGCAGTACCTCAAATCCCATTGCTTCCAGACGCTGACGGGTACGCTCACGCGTGGTAATCACATGCTCACGGCAGGCTTCAAAGTGTTCCTGGTCGTTGAGCGCTGCAATACCCACCAAGCTTGCCAGACTATCCACTGGATAAGAGTTAAAGGAGTCCTTTACCCGCAGCAGGCCATCGATTAACTCTTCTGAACCCACCGCATAACCCAAGCGCAAGCCTGCCAGGCTGCGGGATTTAGAAAATGTGCCGGTGACAAGCAGGTTAGGATAGCGCTCAATGAGTGCGACGGCACTCTCAGCACCGAAATCGACATACGCTTCATCTACCAGCACCACACGATCCGTGACCCGGTTAAGCAGCGCCTCAATGGCCTCCAATGAGTGCGCGTGGCCGGTAGGTGCATTCGGGTTGGCAAAGATAACGCCGCTGCGGTCAGTAGCCGCCGCCAGCGCGTCAATATCGACTTCCCACTGCTTATTGAGCGGATGTTTACGCAACTCAACGCCATAAAGATTGGCGTAAACGGGATAGAAGCTGTAGGTAATCGAGGGAACGTCTAGCGGTGCGCCGTGGCGGAAAAACGCCTGAAAGGCAAGCGCCAGGACCTCATCGGAACCGTTACCCACGAACACTTGACTACTCGCCACCTTCTTAAACGTCTCCGCTAACGCTTCACGCAACGCAGCAGACGTTGGGTCTGGGTAGAGGCGCAGATGATCGGTCGCGTAATTGCGCAGCGCCTCGCCGACGCCTGGAGCAGGTGGGTAAGGGTTTTCATTGGTATTGAGTTTTACAAGCTGCTCGCGTGGCTGCTCACCGGGCACGTATGGCGTAAGTTCGCGAACGGCCGGACTCCAATATTGGCTCATGGGGGTAACCTGATTATCCTTGCAAGATAGCCCATGGTCGCTTGAAGGCTAACTGAGCGCAAGCATTCAGCTCACAGGGGTGGGCGTTGCACCTTGTAGGCGTTATGCTGTCACAAGTGCGCGTAACAAAGAAAATGTCCAACACGATAAGGAGAGACCCAATGCAACTCAGGAGTTTGCTAGCCGGTTCGGCTATGTTGGCACTTCTAGCTGGCTGCGCGAGCGGCCCGATGGAACAGCCGCAAGAAGAGGAAGCGACCGCACAGGCTAGTTATCAGGGCTCACTGCCTTGCCGTAACTGCGACGGTATCGATCTGGATGTCACAATGATGGGTGAAGAAATGAGCGCTGCCGAAGAGCGCACCTTCACGCTGAACGCGTCCTATCGCAACCATCCGCAAAATCCGCCGGATGAAAACTACGAAGGTAATTGGGAAGTTCTCAGTGGAACGCCATCGAATCCCGATGCCACTGTTTACGAGCTGACGCCTAATGGCGATGGTCAGATCTATTACTTTTTACGCATTGATGAAAGCACCTTGGAGTTAATCGACCCCGAGCGTCGTCGCTTTGAAAACGGTGAAACGCTGCGGCTTACCCGCCAATAACGGCGCATGTTGCACATGTAAAGGCGGCCACTGGCCGCCTTTTGTGTATGTAATGAACGAAATGGAGACTCACTGCGGTGGCAAAAGCCAAAAGCGCTTTCGTTTGCACTGAATGCGGTGCGGAATACCGGAAATGGCAGGGGCAATGTTCCAGTTGCCAGGAATGGAACACGCTAAGTGAGGTGCGTCTGGCCAGCGCCCGCCCAGGCAGTGGAGCTGCTGGCTCTGGGCGTGCAGGCTATGCAGGGGATCACTCTCGACAAATTGTAGACCTGGGGCAGGTTGATCTCAGTGAGGTGCCGCGGCTGACGTCGACCTTCGCCGAATTTGACCGCGTGCTGGGCGGTGGCCTGGTGCCAGGCTCTGCGGTGCTGTTGGGCGGTAACCCAGGGGCAGGGAAATCGACGCTCCTGCTGCAAACCGCCTGCAAGCTGGCTCAGCAACGGCGTATCGTGTACGTGACGGGCGAGGAGTCGCTTTCCCAGGTGGCCATGCGTGCCCATCGGCTGCAGCTCCCCACCCAGGGCCTGAAGATGCTGGCAGAAACCAGTGTGGAAACCATCCTGGCAGTCGCCGAACGTGAAAAACCCGAGATTCTGGTGATCGATTCGATTCAAACCATGCATCTTGAAGATATCGCCTCGGCGCCGGGTGGGGTTGCCCAGGTACGTGAGTCCGCCGCGGCGCTGACGCGTTTTGCCAAGCAAACGAATACCGTGCTGCTGCTGGTAGGGCATGTGACCAAAGATGGCACACTGGCAGGGCCGAAAGTGCTTGAGCACATGATTGATGCCTCGCTGTTGCTGGAGGGTGGGGCCGACTCCCGTTTTCGTACCCTGCGCGGCCAGAAAAACCGCTTTGGCGCCGTCAATGAACTGGGCGTGTTTGCGATGCTCGAGCAGGGCTTGAAAGAGGTCAAAAACCCCAGTGCGATTTTCTTGTCCCGGCAGGAAGAGCAGGCGCCGGGTAGCCTGGTGATGGTGGTTTGGGAAGGCACGCGACCTATATTGGTAGAGGTGCAGGCACTGGTCGATGAGTCGGCGCTGGGTAATCCACGACGAGTCGCCGTCGGGGTGGATCAAAATCGCCTTGCCATGCTGCTGGCTGTTCTTAATCGCCATGGCGGCTTGTTTACGGGCGACCAGGACGTCTTTTTAAACGTCGTGGGGGGCATCAAAGTACTCGAAACCAGCGCGGACCTGGCCGTGCTTTTGGCGGTTGTTTCCAGCCTGCAAAACCGTGCATTACCACGAGAACTGGTCGTGTTTGGTGAAGTCGGCCTGTCGGGTGAAATACGCCCGGTGCCGAGTGGGCAGGAACGGATTACCGAGGCGGCCAAGCATGGCTTTCTGCGCGCCATCGTGCCCCGCGCCAACGCCCCCAAGCAGCCGCCAAAAGGTATGGAGGTCATCGCCGTGGATAAATTGAGTGATGCGCTCGATGCCCTCTAATGGGTTGCAGTTGGGTTACACTTAAACGACATCAATGAGCCAAGGAGAGACACCATGAGTTCCATCCGATTAACGCAATACAGTCATGGTGCTGGCTGTGGCTGCAAGATTGCCCCGGACGTCTTGGATCATATTCTTGCCAAGGCAGGCCCCGCGGCCAAGAATAAACGCCTTATCGTTGGTAATCAGGGGCGCGAAGACGCGGCCGTTTACGATTTGGGTGACGGCCGCGGCATGATAGCCACCACTGATTTCTTTATGCCTATTGTCGACGACCCGTTTGATTTTGGGCGGATTGCCGCCACCAATGCGATCAGCGATGTTTACGCCATGGGCGGCACGCCGGTCATGGCGTTGGGGATTCTGGGGTGGCCGCTGGATAAATTAAGTGCCGACGTCGCTGGTGATGTGGTGGCCGGTGCCCAGGCCGTCTGCCGTGAGCTCGGTGTGTCTCTGGCGGGAGGACACTCCATCGACGCGCCTGAGCCGATGTTTGGGCTGTCGGTGAATGGCTTGGTGGAGCTTGATAAATTGAAGCTGAATTCACATGCCAAGCCCGGTGACTTGCTGTTCCTTACCAAGCCGATTGGTGTCGGCATACTCACGACGGCCGAAAAGCGTGGCCTGCTAGCCGCAGGCCATCATGGGTTGGCACGCGAAACCATGCTGAAATCGAACCGTATCGGGGTGCCGCTGGCTGAGATCAAAGGCGTCAATGCCATGACGGATGTCACAGGCTTTGGTTTGGCCGGTCACCTGGCAGAAATGTGCCAAGCCAGTCAGGTCATGGCGCAAATTGATTTTCGTCGCCTGCCGCGTCTGGCCGAAGCGGAAAGCTATCGTCGGCAAGGAGCGGTACCCGGTGGCACACAGCGCAATCGCGATGCGCTCGGCAGTGCGCTACCCGATATGGATGAAGCTCATTGGCAGTGGCTATGCGATCCACAAACGTCAGGTGGCTTGCTATTGGCGGTTGACCCGGCGTGGGAAGACGACGTCGAACGCATCGGGCGTACTTTCGGATTGACGCTGCAGCCGTTTGGTACGCTTAAAAAGCCCCAGGGCGAGTCGCTGATCGAGGTTATCGGGTGATATTGCCAACGGTGTCTGCCGATCCTCAGCTTATTCGCCAGGACCACCCATTGATTGATGTACGCGCGCCCGTGGAGTTTGCCAAAGGGGCCTTGCCGGGCGCCGTCAACTTGCCACTGATGGAAGATGAAGAGCGTCGCCGCGTCGGCATTGCTTACAAGGAGCAGGGCCAGCAGGCGGCGATTGCACTGGGCAACGAGCTGGTTAGCGGGTCAGTCAAAGAGGCTCGTATTGCGGCTTGGCGAGATTATTTGGCCCGTCATCCCGAGGCAGTGATTTACTGCTTTCGGGGTGGCTTGCGCTCGCAAATTGTCCAGCAGTGGCTTGCCGAGTCAGGCGTGGTCAGGCCACGTATCGAGGGAGGCTGGAAAGCGCTGCGCCAACGCTTGCTCGCCCATATCGATGTGGCTGCTCAGCAACCGCTACTGGTGGTGGGCGGCTTGACGGGCTGCGCTAAAACGGTGCTGATCAATCGATTAGCCAATGGCGTCGACCTGGAGGGCTTTGCGCAGCACAAAGGCTCCGCGTTTGGTCGTTCGCCCGAGCCACCGCCTTGCCAGATCGACTTTGAACACCGATTGTCGAAGCGCTTGCTCGCGCTTCCCGGTCCCTTGGTGGTTGAAGACGAGTCGCGGCAAATAGGAGAAGTGAACGTGCCGTTAAGCTTTTGGGGCGCCATGGAGCGCGCGCCGCGCTTGCGCGTCGAGATGCCGCTGGACTGGCGTCTGGAGCAGCTACGGCGTGACTATATTCTTGATCTCGAGCACGCCTACCAGCTTCGTTACGGACCTGAAGAAGGGTGGCAACGGATGTGTCAGCAGCTAAGTAACGCCTTGCTGCGGTTGAAGAAGCGACTGGGCAGCGCGAGGTTGCAGCGACTACAGCGACTGCAGATGCTGGCTTTTACGGCGCATGAGCAGGGCAATACACAAGCGCACGAGGCCTGGCTAGCGCCGCTGCTCACGGAATATTACGACCCCATGTATCGCTATCACCTAGAGCGCCAGCGTGACGCTGGCGTACCTGAATACCACGTTGGGGACTGGGAAAGCTGTCTGGCGGCGGCCCACCAATGGAGCCGCGACCAGGCAGCCGCTCGTTAAGCGATAGAGGTGGCTATAGCGATGCTGGGCGAAGCCACTGACTCATCAAGCGGTCAAGCAGTGCAGCCAGCGCGTCAAAGCGCTTGGGGCTCTGGCGTATATCCTCCTCGGTCTGCAAGAAGTCGCGGCGTTCTGCCTCGAGAGGATGATGCGCCAATAGCGGCTCAATGCTTTGTTGGGTGACTTCCAGGTGGCATAGCAGCCCGACTACGCGGCCTGCGTCCCAGCTGAAACCCTGAAGCGGCGCGGCTTCGCTCCCTCCGCAGGGTAAGGCTTTGTCGGGCAGGCTGAAGACGTAGCGATGCCACATGAAGGCATCGAACTGCTCGGGCAGGTCGATGGGGCTTTCCGGTGCAAGGTGGATGGTGTGCCAGCCCGATTCGGGGTAGGTGCCGAGGGCGACCACGCTGCCGAGCGCATCGGCGATCCATAGCGCCCCGAGGCCAATGCCCAATAATGGTTTTTGACCATCCAGATAGCGATTAATCAGTTTATTTTCGGCCTTGAACCAGGCCGGTGGCTGCTCGATGAAGCTGTCTGGCCCATCCAGCACGATAAGGGCGTCACTATCGCTGACGCGTGGGGCTAATTCCTGGTCATAGAGGTGAAAAATGGTGAAGCTGTGCCCCATACTGGTTAGCCAGTCGATTAATCGGGCGGGTCCATGGTCAGGGCCGTGCTGTAGCAGATGAATATGCATGGTAATCTCCTCGCCGGCCGTGCGGCAATTTGCCAACAGAGGCTGCCGACACGATTGCGACGATAACGTATTGTCCGACGTTCACCAATAACTTGAGACACTCAATCCAGGAATACCGTATGGCGTCCACCAATCCACCCGGATTTTATCAACGGCTACAGCAGTTGCCGTTAGCTGCTCAGCAAGCATTTATGGCCGCACTCTGCGAGCGACTACTGCCCAACTATGCGCTTTATGAACAAACCACCGGGCATGGCGATGGGCATACACTGCGGGCGGTGCTCAATCTGGTCTGGGAGCGCCTCAGTGTGCCTGGCGCGAGTATCGATTTTGCCCGCCAGGCAGAAAAACTGGCGGAATGTGAGCCGCCCGAAGACGACGAAAGCTTTGGGGCGCGTCGGGCGCTGGATGCGGTCGTGTCGATATCAGCGTTGCTGGATACGCTGCAGGGCGAATCGCCGGAAGCCGTGCTGGATGTCAGCCGTACCTCCCGCGCTGGCGTGCGCGCTTTTATCGAACTGACCGAAGGCGAAGAAGACGCCAACGCGTTGGCGCTCCTCATCCGTGACCATCCGTTGACGGAAGACGAAAATAACTTCCAGGACGCTGTTTTAGAAGAAGTGTCGCAGCCGCTGACCAAGGATACTCTGAAAGACATTCGCCAGCTTGGCCGTAATGGCGGCGTCAGTAACCTGGGATTATCGCTGGACGATGCATAACGCTGGCCGCCGCCCGGCAGGTCAAAGGCTTTGCGTGGGTTACAAGCGCATGTCGATTCCGCGTTCCGCCATGTAACGCTTCGCTTCAGGGATGGTGTATTCGCCAAAGTGGAAAATGCTGGCGGCCAATACGGCGTCAGCACCGCCTTTCAGTACCCCATCCACGAGGTGGTCCAGATTGCCTACTCCGCCCGATGCAATCACCGGAACGCTGACGGCTTCGGCAATCGCGTGGGTAACCCCCAGGTCAAAGCCTGACTTGGTGCCGTCGCGGTCCATGCTGGTAAGCAGTAGCTCGCCTGCACCGAAGTCCACCATCTTTTTTGCCCACTCGACGGCATCCAGCCCCGTCGGGCGGCGTCCGCCGTGGGTGAAAATCTCCCAGCGTGGCGGCTCACCCTCCTTGGACACTTTTTTGGCATCAATGGCCACCACAATGCACTGACTGCCGAAGCGCTCTGCCGCCTCAAAGACGAACTCGGGGTTGGTCACCGCCGCCGTGTTGATGGAGACTTTATCGGCGCCCGCATTCAGCATGGTACGAATGTCGTCGCAGCTACGAATGCCGCCGCCCACGGTAAGCGGAATAAACACCTCGCCGGCAATACGCTCCACCATATCAACCGTGGTGGCACGGTCTTCGTGGCTCGCGGTGATGTCCAGAAAGGTGATCTCGTCGGCGCCCTGCTGGTTGTAGCGTTTGGCGATTTCCACCGGGTCGCCGGCATCGCGGATACCCACGAAATTCACGCCTTTGACCACTCTGCCTGCATCGACATCCAGGCAGGGGATAATGCGTTTGGCGAGACTCATTTGCGGCCTCCCGTCAGTTGATCGCTCAGGCGCTGAGCGTCGGCAAGGTCCAGGCTGCCTTCATAAATGGCGCGCCCGGTGATGGCGCCCAGGATGCCGCTGTCAGCGACCTTGCAAAGGGCGTTGATATCGTCAAGGTTAGTCACACCGCCTGAGGCGATGACCGGCAGGCCGCCTTCGCGGGCAAGCTCCGCGGTCGCCTCAATATTGACGCCTTGCATCATGCCGTCACGGGCGATGTCGGTGTAAACAATACTCGATACCCCGTCGTCGGCGAAGCGTTTGGCCAGGTCGGTGGCCTTGAGCGTGGAGACCTCCGCCCAGCCGTCGGTGGCCACAAAGCCTTCCTTTGCATCGAGCCCGACAATGATATGGCCCGGGAAAGCGCGGCACATATCAGTGACGAAGTCCGGCTCTTTCACCGCTTTGGTGCCGATGATGACGTAGGAAACGCCTGCTTCGAGGTAGTGCTCAATGGTCTCGGCCGAGCGGATACCGCCGCCAATCTGAATGGGAAGGTCCGGATAAGCCCGGGCAATGGCCGTCACCGCGTCGCCATTTACCGGTTTGCCTTCAAAAGCACCGTTCAAATCCACCAGGTGCAGGCGGCGCGCCCCCGCTTCCACCCAACGGGCTGCCATGGCAACGGGATCATCGCCGTAAGAGGTGGCGTCGTCCATGCGGCCTTGCTTCAAACGGACGCACTGGCCGTCTTTGAGATCAATCGCGGGAATTACCAACATAACCAAACCTCTCAGGGCGTCCAGGTGACAAAGTTTTCCAGCAGGCGTAGACCCGCGCGGGCACTTTTTTCGGGGTGAAACTGCACGGCAAAGGTGCTGTCACGGCCGATGGCGACATGGGCATTCACACTGCCATAGTCCGTTGTGCCGAATACATGAGCGTCATCCGCCGCTTCCACATAGTAGCTATGCACAAAGTAGAAATGCTCATGCTGCTCAATGCCTTCCCATAGCGGGTGCGGCTGACGCTGGTGTAACAAGTTCCAGCCCATGTGCGGCACTTTCAAGCGCTGCTCGTGCTGGTCGCGCATGGTGGCGGGAAAGCGCTTCACGTTGCCAGGGAAAAAGCCCAGACAATCAACGCCGCCGTTTTCGTCGCTGCGCTCCAACAGCATCTGCTGGCCGACACAGATACCCAAAAGTGGCTTGGCCTGGCGCGTGAGGATGTCGTCGACCAATCCGCGAAGTTCAGTCCGCTCCAGTTCGCCGACGCAGTCGCGGATCGCCCCCTGACCGGGCAATACCAGCCGGGTGGCCCCTAAAATGCGTCGCGGGTCACGGGTAATGACCACGTTTTCATGGGTAACATGCTCAAGTGCCTTGGCGACCGAGTGCAGGTTACCCATGCCATAGTCGATGACAGCGATGGTCATTAAGCGCTCCTTATAAGCTTCCCTTGGTCGAGGGCATTTGCCCCGCCATGCGCGGATCTTCGCTAACCGCCATGCGCAGTGCTCGGCCGAAGGCTTTGAAAATGGTCTCGACCTGGTGGTGAGCGTTCAGGCCCTTCAGGTTATCGATGTGCAACGTAACACGCGCATGGTTGACAAAGCCTTGGAAAAACTCGGCAACCAGTTGGGTTTCGAAGTGACCGATGGTATCGCGTGTAAAGTCGGCATTCATATACAGGCCGGGGCGGCCCGAGAAATCCACCACGACACGGGATAGTGCCTCATCCAGCGGGACATAGGCATGGCCGTAGCGATAAATGCCGCGCTTGTCGCCCACGGCATCGGCAAATGCCTGACCAAGCGTGATGCCCAAATCCTCAACGGTGTGGTGGTCATCAATGTGCAGGTCGCCCTTGGCATTGATGTCGAGGTCTATCATGCCATGGCGTGCTATCTGGTCGAGCATGTGATCGAGAAACGGTACGCCGGACTGGCCAGCCAGACGACCTTCGCCGTCCAGATTGACGCTGACGCTGATCTGCGTTTCGTTGGTGTCACGGCTTACCGTGGCGATTCGCGCTGACATCATGCAACTCCTGCGCTATTGCGCACTCTAGAAGAAAGCCGATGGCCCAAATGAACATACCACCGAGCGAGAAGGATAAAGCCTTCTGCAAAGCGGCCATTATAGTGAATCGGTGCCCCCATCCGCTACAATGCTTAAAAGGTAACCGCCTTCCATTGTGAAGAAAAAGCAGCCTTGCTGCGTTGGTGAAGAGGAATACTCCATGCCGGTGACACTGCACTACGTCGACCAAGCCCGATGGCAAGCCGATGAGCAAGTGCGCCTTGATCTGGTACGTATCTATTATGATGCGCCAAAGGACCGAATGCCCAGCCAAACGGTCGAGCCTTTTATCGAGCAGCATTTGCAACAGCATTTTTTCGGCTGCGCCCATTTCAATGACCGCTTGTTGGGGGCTGTCGCGATCAAACAGGCGCAAGACGGCGCCTGGTGGCTATCGGACTTGTGCGTTCGCAAGACAACCCGGCGCCGGGGCGTGGGGTCCCGTTTGATGGCGTTACTCGGTGAAAAAGCCAAGCAAGATGGGCGTGTCCTGCGCATCGCTACGTCGTCGCTACCGTTGGCAGACCGGGTCTTGTTGTCAAAGCTTGGGTACCGGCCCGTCGCAAACACTGAAAAGCCGTCTTTAGAGGCCCCAGTGACCAGCGATTTTGTTGAATTAGACCCTCGTTGAATTAAACCCACAAGGAAAGGGTAATGAGACAATTATTACGTATTGTACTCGCTGCAATCGGTATTTTGGCGATTGTGGCCGTCGCGGCGGTTGTTTACGTCACGACTTTTTTAGACCCGGAGGATTTTAAGCCTCGCCTCACTGCCGTGGTCGAAGAACAGACAGGGCTGAATCTGGATCTGGATGGACCGATTAACTGGTCGTTTTACCCGCGTATTGGCGTCAGCGTAGAGACAGCCAATGCAAGGCTTCCCAGTCAAGGTGAAGAAGACACTGTATTTGCGGCAGTCGACCGTGCTGAGGTCAGCGTCGCTTTTGCGCCGTTATTACGCGGTGAAATTGCCGTTGATGGCTTGACCCTGAATGGCGTGCGTTTAAATCTGCAGCGTAATGCCGACGGCGAGGGCAACTGGGAGTCACTCCTGGACAGACTCTTAGAGCAAAGCGAAGAAGCCGAAACCGTGCTGGCACCAGCGAGTGCGGGGCCCAACGTGGATGCTGGCAACCTGGAAGTCGTGCTGAGTATTGCCAATGTCAATATTAACGAAGCCAATATTCGTTTCCGCGATGAGCAGTCCCAGGCGCTGTGGCATGTGCGAGACCTGAATGTCTCCGGCAGTAACGTCAATCCCGTTCGTGCCTTTCCGCTTAAAGCCATGTTCACCTTGACCAAGCACAATAACCTGGACGCTGAGGCATTGGAGCGAGCGCCCAATATATCAAGCGATATCGGCCTTGAAACCCGTATGCAGCTTGGCTTGTCAGAACAAAGGTTCGTGCTGGAAAACACCCAGCTTAGTACGCGTACACGCTTTGAGGCTGAAGGCGAACCGCAACAGCTTGACGTATCAGCGGCTGAAGCCACTGTTCGGCTCGCTGAGCAGCAGTTGAGCATCCGCAATGGAACGTTGGAGACCAGTCTTCGCCATCCGGAAAACTGGGACGGTGGTCTGGCGCTGGCGCTTGCGTTTGCTCTGGAGGGAGACTGGCAGGCGCAAACCGCCCAGTTCAAAGATTTGCAGCTTACCGGACCTGATGATTTGCGCGTCAGTGGACACCTTAATGTGTCGCAATTGCGCGATGCGCCTGAATACCAGGGCCAGCTAACCGCCGCGCCATTCACCTTGCGGCCCTGGTTGGCTCGGGCAGGAGTGACGCTTGAGACGGCCAGTGAAGCGGCCCTCAGCGATGTCGCCATGACCAGCCCCTTTGAGGGAGACCTGCAGGAAATAGCGTTCCCCAGTCTCTCGCTGATAGTGGATGACAGCACCTTTACCGGCAATATCGCGTCGCGGCTGGATGGGTCGCGTATCGAGTTTGACCTGCAAGGTGACGCGCTCAACCTGGACCGTTATCTGCCGCGCCAAGAAACCCAACAGCAAGCGAGCTTGGGGGTTATCAATGCCGCCGTTGCCGACAGCTCGGGTGAGCTCCTGCCTCAGGCGTGGCTGACGTCGTCAAGCGTGAATGGCGACCTGAATATCGAGTCGCTTGAGCTGGCGGGCATGGCATTCAGCGATGCGCGCCTCCAGTTGCAGGGCGAACAAGGCCAGCATCAGCTCAGCAATTTTGAAGCAGGCTTTTACGAGGGCGAGTTGACCGCTAACGGACGCATAGATGCCACGCAGGATGAATTGCAGTGGGCGCTTTCGCCCACCATACAGAATGTTCAGGTAGCGCCGCTTATCGAGACGCTCAGTGAGGGCGAAGAGGCGTCCCCGCTGCGTGGTCGACTTAATCTCAGCGGTGACCTCACGTCTCGCGGTAATCAACGCGAGGTATTGCTGCGCCACCTGAATGGCGACCTGAAGGCCCGGCTGACAGAGGGGGCCATCCTCGATATTAATGTCTCTCAGGAGATGTGTGAGCTCGCTGCCCAGCTGGAAGGCGAGGAAATCCAGCGTGACTGGTCAAGCGATACCGCCTTCGATGAGTTTGCCGCAACGCTGCAGATTCGAGGCGGCGTGGTGCAAAGCGACGATTTGCTCATTACCGTGCCGGGGATCGACGTGCAAGGCGAGGGCGAATACGACCTCACCAGCCAGCGGTTTGATACCCAGGCCAACGCCCGGCTCGTTGATACCGCCGATGCAGCATGCGAGGTCAATCCCCGTCTCGAAGCATTGCCGCTGCCATTGCGTTGCGAAGGCCATATCAGCGACGCGCGTGGCGAGTGGTGCCGTTTCGATCGCGCTGCCTTTCAGGGGGCCGTTGTCGAACTCATTCAAGAGGAAGCTGGCGGGCAGGTAAGCGAAGCTCTGGAAAAGCGCCTGGGTGAATCGCTTGATTCACTTGACGAACGTCTCGGTGAGGGCAGTGGCAACGCATTGCGCGAAGGGCTCCAGCGTTTGTTTGATTAGCCGCCAATTGTCCGAACAGCGCCGGTCTTGAACCGGCGCTGTTTTTTTATATCAGCACACCGCTGGATTAAGGAGTTTGCATGACGGACATGCCCGCGCCGCGGCTGGCCGCTGAGGTGTTTCAGCAGCGTTTGCTTGACTGGTTTGACCGCCACGGTCGCCATGATCTGCCTTGGCAATCACCGCGCAGTGCCTACCGCGTTTGGGTTTCAGAAATCATGCTGCAGCAGACCCAGGTGGCCACGGTCATTGCCTATTTCGAGCGCTTTATGGCGCGTTTTCCAACGCTGGAGATGCTGGCCGAGGCCCCGCAGGACGAAGTGCTTCACCTGTGGACCGGGCTTGGCTATTACGCCCGAGCGCGCAACCTGCATAAAGCTGCACAGGTCGCGCTTGAGACTCACAACGGTCAGCTACCCGTCGACAGCGTCGAGGCGCTCATGGCGCTACCCGGCATTGGCCGTTCAACGGCGGGAGCGATTATCGCCCAGAGCACCGGGCGACGTGCCACTATTCTGGATGGCAACGTCAAGCGTTCGCTTGCGCGCTTGCATGCAGTGGCGGGCTGGCCGGGCAAGCCTGCCGTAGAGCGCCAGCTGTGGGCACTCGCTGACTATTACACGCCCGACGCGCGCGTGGCGGATTACACCCAGGCCATGATGGATTTTGGTGCCACGCTATGTAAGCGCAGTGCCCCGCTTTGCGGGCATTGTCCTTTCAATGATGTCTGCCTGGCCTACGCGCAAGGCGAGACAAAGCGCTACCCCGAATCAAAGCCCAAGAAACCCTTGCCCACCCGGGAAACCATCATGCTGATGCTATACGACCCCGACGGGCGGGTGTGGCTTGA
This sequence comes from Halomonas sp. SH5A2, assembly GCF_014263395.1. GTDB lineage: Bacteria > Pseudomonadota > Gammaproteobacteria > Pseudomonadales > Halomonadaceae > Vreelandella. Next base: position 391,478 of record NZ_CP058321.1, read on the forward strand.
ACAACGCCCGGCAAGCGGCCTTTGGGGCGGGCTTTGGAGCCCGCCGCAGTTTGACAGCCAAAGCGAGCTGGCCTCATGGTTGGATGACCATGTGCTGGCGCCTGAGCGTTTGCCGCCGTTGGCCTGTTTCCAGCATACCTTCAGCCATTTTCGCCTGGCGATTACCCCGCAGCCAGTCAGGTGCGATAGGCTGAAGGGCGTGCGCGAGGGAGGTGTCTGGTACGATCCCAGCCAACCGGCTGAGATCGGCCTTGCCGCTCCGGTAAAGTCGCTGATCAATCAACTAATGCCTTTCTCACTTACATCGACGCCAGGGCACGCCTGACCCTTGGTAACCGCTAAATTTAGGAGCCTACTCCATGCCGCAGACTGTATTTTGCCGCAAGTACCAACAAGAGCTGGAAGCCCTGCCATTTCCACCCTTGCCAGGCAAGCAGGGCCAGGAAATCCAGGCAACCGTTTCCAAGCAGGCCTGGGAAGACTGGCAGGCACTGCAAACGCGCTTAATTAATGAAAAACATCTCAACATGCTAGATCCCGATGCACGCGCCTACCTGATGGAACAGATGCAGCGCTTTTTCGACAATCAGGAGACCGACCGGGCCGAAGGTTACGTGCCGCCGTCGGAAGCCACGTAACATGCCGACAAAACGGAAAGTTTTACAAAGGAGTTGACGGAAAGCTGAGATTCTTGTTTAATACGCACCGTTGGCAGCGGCCAGATAGCTCAGTCGGTAGAGCAGGGGATTGAAAATCCCCGTGTCGGCGGTTCGATTCCGTCTCTGGCCACCAAATGTTGGGGTATCGCCAAGTGGTAAGGCACCGCTTTTTGGTAGCGGCATTCCCAGGTTCGAATCCTGGTACCCCAGCCATTGCTGACTTTGCGTGTAGCCGACATAGCTCAGTTGGTAGAGCAACTGACTTGTAATCAGTAGGTCCCGGGTTCGACTCCTGGTGTCGGCACCACCTAAAGTGGTTTAAAAACAGCACGTTACAGAATCTTAAAAGGCCGCCTTCTAGGGCGGCTTTTTTGTGGGTGTCTACAAAGTGTCTACGGTGTGGACATGTAAACGCGCGGCGCCTTAGGCCAAATTTGCGGTTTGTTTGGCATAGTTCGATTACTCACCATGGCTCATCGTATGTAGGTCCCGAACTAATAGCGAAGCCGGGTTGCCTCCTGAAGTCTGCTACAGTCTTGCAGGTCGGGCAGAAATAACCATAATCATCTTCCTGAAGAATTGACCTTAGACCATCTTCACGGCATTTGACGCAGATGGCATGTGCTGGCTGATTTTCATTCACATACTCTTCCTTGAGCTCGTATATGTAGTGTCCTACTGGGGTCTTGGAAAGGCGATATTGATTGAAACGCTCTTCCTTGCTTAGCTGGCCCTTCAATTCCCTGTTTTCATCTATCAGGCGATGGTGCTCTGTGAGAAGGTCCAGGAGATCGGACTGCGCTGTGGTCAGCTTATCCATGATGTCACTCATTGCTGCATTGAGCTGCGCACGGTCGTTTACGTCCTTCGCCGTACGCGCTAGGTCAAGCGCTCCCTTAACAGCTGTTACTGCTGCCCCAATCTCCATACTTGTACCCCCTACTTGGTTAAAAAGCCCCGCTGGCTCGGCGTCCACATCCCAGCTGAAGATCATCAGCACTTCTTTGGCTTCTGAGCCTTTGCCGCCGCCGACGGTGTAGCGGATGTCTGGGTGGTCGTTGAGGCTGATGATGGCCTTGCCTTTCAGCTTGGCCAGCATGCTCGCCATTTTCTCGTAATATTCTATTCCAAAGGGTACCCCATATCCTTCTGTCTGCCAGTAGGGTGGGTCCATATACAAAAAGGTGTGTGGGCGGTCATATCGCTTGATGCATTCCTACCCTACCTCGGCGAGCTACTAGGGATAACCAACACGGCTCTATGAGCGCTGCTAAGGCATTACCTGCTACAGCTGGCCCGACTTTTCCCCGCAAGTCGCGTTAGACCCGTGTTAGATTTCCAAGGTAGGCTTGTTGAGGGACTGGTCTTTGCTTATGGGAATGAATAATGACAGCAGAAGAACGGATTCAGGCTCATGCCCAGATTATGGAGCCGGTAGAAGATTGGTTGAAATCATGGGGAGTCACATTACAGGACGCTCTAATCACAGAAAACGTGCTATTTCTTGTAATTGGGTTAATTGCTGGCGCACTGAGCTCTTGGGCAATATCTCGGCACTTCTACAAAAAGAGCTCTGTAGAGGTTCCCGAGTGGTTTAAGCCTGTCGCCAAGCAGCTCCCAGAGCAGCAGCCCCTTTTGGAGAATCTCTTCAAGTTAATTCGTACAGCTATTCCACGAAATGAGGCCGATAGTAATAGCTTTGGCACGTATTTCAGGGAGGATAATGGGAGCTTAACTTGCCAGGACGAATTTACGATAAAACAACATCAATCAGAAGATAAGGTCTACGTGGAGTTTCCCCTTCCATTCATATCTCCACCTGCAGTTATTTTGTCTGGGAAAATTTCTTGTATCACTTCAAAAACAGCAACTGAGAATTATCTGATTCTTGAAGTAACGCCTATGAGATTTGGCGAAGAGATTCACATGGGGTATCAAGCTATGGGCTATTGGAAAGAGCCACAATCAAACCTCTATTAATTCCTAAAGCGCTTTAAAACCACGCCCTGCCCTAAGTCTGCGATCATGGGGTATGACAACACACAGCCTACATACCCAGCCCAAAGCGCCCTGAGCGTGCAAACCTCCGGCGACAAAACGCGCCTGATGTTTGCTGGCACCTTTCACGCACCGCGTGGGGCTGAGAGCACCGTCTTACAGTTATAGACATTGCTGTAGCGCTGTAACCGCGCGCTAGATTTGGTGTGATACTGCATCTTTTTTGAGGCGTGGTATCGATGAAACGTCAGCCCACGCATAGATGCGCATAGATCCCGAAGTCGCTAGCAGTTTCTGATCATGCTTCTGTCGCGGCGTTCGTCTGATTGCGCAAATCCCAATATCGGCGCAGTACGGCGTCGTTGATGGCGTGCTCCATTTCAAAGGCGCTGGGAGTGGGGCAGAAAAGCGTGACGCCAATGCGCTGCTTGCCGATGTCCGTGGTGGAAAGGGTCACGCGTGGTTGGGGGTCGGCGATGTCGATGCCGCTGCGTTTTCGGATGGCCTCGCTGTAGCGTTGGGCCAATTCGGAGTGTGGGGCATGCAGCGTTGCCACTTCGCGTTCAAGGGCTGGAAGTTCAGAGCGCATATCCACGTTGGGCTCTAAAACGACGCAGACTTCAAGGTATACCCACTTCTTGAAGAAGTTCTGATTCTGTACCGGGGTGGTCAGGAACACGCTGTTGGGAACCACGATGGTTTTGCCTGAGTATTCAAAGCGGCCTACTGCCCCTCCGATTTCCTGCAGGGTTGTGGCCAGCATCGTCTCGTCGACCACCTGGCCGCGCAAGTCGCCTATTTCCACCCAGTCGCCAATCTCGAAAGGCTGGTTGACAATACGCAGGACGGTTCCCGAAAGGCAGAGAATCAACTCCTTGGTGGCGATCACCAAGGCGACGGCAAAGGCGGTGATCGACAACGCAAAGGCGTGCAGGGAAGGCAACCAGATCAGCGCCAGGCCGAGTATGGTGAGGATGACGGTCGCGTTGCGGATGCGGGCTAGCCACGCACGACGATAATCGGACAGAATCTCCTTTCGCCCGCGTATGACGCGCACAGCAAGGATGCGTAACGTGACAAGAATCGCCACCAGCGCAACCGAACTCACACCACGGTTACCCAACAGTTCCATCCAGAAGTAATCCTCAGGCATGGTAATTGGTATCTCCTCCTCGCGGATCAATGCTTAATCACGATCATGGCATAGTGACACCAGACCGTCGAACGGGGCCGCCATCACGCTCTCAGGCGGTTTATTTCATGCGTCTGTTGGCGTGATCAATATCCGGTCATTTCCAAATAGCCGACACCGACGTTTTCCTGCGTGGCTGTCTGACGAACCACGACATCGCCTTCCCAGTAAGGTACCGAGGTGGGCATCCATCGATTGGGATGGCGTGCCTCAACGGTAAGCTGCAGATCCACATTGGGCAGCGTAAGCGACCAGCGTGTGGGGATGTCTCTGCCCGCCACGCTGTGGGTCGCCAATGGCGTCAAGGTGACGCTATCGGGCCCGATAAGGTCGGTTTGCCCGTCCGCCGAGAACAAATGGGCAAAGACATAGTCACCTCCTTCCGGGCCGCCGCCTCTTAACCGGTAGGCCATCAACTTGCGCCCATCCTCCAGATGCAACGAAAACCAGTCCCAGCCGGTTTGTTCCTGGGAGAGCAGTTGACTGCTCCATTCGCGGTCCAGCCAGCCTTGGCCGCTGACCTCGCGGGTTTGGCCGTTCAGCGTGACGCGGCCGGTGATGCTTAAAAACGGCTGGCTGTAGTAGCGTGACCCCTGGCCCTCAACAGTTTTCGCATTAAAGCCGTTCTCTCCGTGCCAGACCAATGGGCCTTGAGCGCTGAGGGTCAGCGTGTAACCGAACCGGTCAGCGCCCTCACCGCTGTAGGCCTGTAGCGTAAAATCCTCGAAGTTGGCCTCTGGTGGGCTTTCGAGTGACCAGTCATCAATCCAGGCCTGAAACGGGGCTGCCTTGACGCCGGCTTGCCCATTGGCGTGTTCACTGTGGCTACGCGCAAAGCGTTCGGCGGCAACATGGGTTTCGCCCTGGGAAATCCCCAGGTGTGCCATCCATACCTGGTCGGCCGCCCATGGCGATGGCGCAGGTCGCTCGTCAGGGGGTGTCAGCGCCTGGCGAAACAGCGTCCATTGCAAGCCGAGCGGCTCGCCCTGGTCGTCTTCGAGGTTGGCTGTCAGGTACCACCATTCGATGCGATAGTTGGGGTGCGGGCCGTGATCCTCCGGGAAGCTCAGCGGCGTGGACGCATCCGCCTGAGCAAATGCCGCCGCGTCTTCACCCAGCCCCGCAAAGCCCTGGGGCGCCGCATCGGATGAGGGCTCCTGGCAGCCGATGAGCATGAGACAAGCCATCGCCACGAGTGCAGCCGATAACCGGGAATGATTCATGTGGCCCCCTGGTTGAGCATCGCCTGGGGCGAAGTGCGCCAAAGCTGAATCGATGGCAGGGCGGCGGCGGCCAGAGCCACGCCCAGCGCGGTGGCAAGCGTAATAAGCATGTCCCACGGGAAAAGGTAGAGCGGTAGCCGCCAGCCAAATGCCGCAACGTTGATGACGGCCACGAGCGTCCAGGTGATGGCAATGCCCAGCGGAATCGCCACCACACCGGTAAACAGTGCCAGCCCGCCGAGTTGAAAAAGCGGCAGTAAGGTCAGCGTCTTGCGCGGCACGCCAAGTGCCCATAGCGAAGCCAACTGGCGCTGTCGTTCGCGCGCCTGGGCCAGCAACGTGGCAAGCAGCGCTAATGCCGCGACGCCCAGAGTGAGGCCGTTCAATGCGCGGGTGATGGTAAAGGTACGCTCGAAAATTTGCGTCGCCAGCCGTTTGATTTCCTGCTGATCGACCATCGCCTCCGGGGCGACATCGAAACGATCCGCCAGCGCCTGACGGAATGCCTGGCGGTCGGCGCTATCGTTGACCACCAACCCAATCGAGGCCATCTCGCCACCGAAACGCTGGATAAGCACCTTAGTAGGTACCAGGATCTGCTGGCGCGGATTGCCGTAGTCGGGGTAAACCGCTGTAATCTCAAAAGGCCTCGCCCCTTGCGGGGTATCCAGCGTGACTTCGTCACCCGGTGCGAGCTGTTTTGCCACGGCCATCTGCTCGTTGATAAACACGCTGTTCGCCGATAGCGACGCCCAGGCGGCGGGCCGTCCCGCCGTTGTCTCAAGTAGTGGCCAGCCGTTGGTGATCGTTGGGGCAGGGGTAATGCCGAACAGCGCAATGGGCTCGCGGGCACCCTGCTCCTGTGCATCATCCTTCGCCAGCAAGTCGACGCTGCCGCGGGCAGTCGGCAGTGTTTCGGCAACATCGGGCCGCGCATCGAGCCAATCCAGCATGGGCGCCAAGGTCGACGGCGACGCATTGATATATAACGGGGCGGCCAACCGCTGATCCAGCCAGTCCAGAAAGGTAAGGCGAAAACCACCGACCATGCTGCTGACGCCCAGGTTGGTGGCAAGCGCAATCAGCAACGCCATCATGGCCAGCGAAAGCCGCGGTAGCTGTAGCTGAATATCGGCCACCGCCCAATGGGCAAGCGGGTGACGGCGAAGCCATCGCTGCAGCAGACGGAGCACGCCATTTATCAGTGGCGGCAGGCATAGCGCGCTGCTCAACAGTAGCGCGGCGACAAACCCAAAGCTGACCAGGACACCCTGGCCGGGTGGTAGAAAGCCAAGCCATAGCGCTAACCCGAGGGCGAGAACGGCCACCGCAGCGGCGCCAAGCGTCATGCGTTTTAGCTGGCGCTGGTAGGCTAGCCGCCACGCCTGGGACTGGCCGAGTGCCAGCACGTTCAGGCGGGCGGCCCGCCAAAGTACGCCGCTGCCCGCCAGCAGCAGGCCGCCGAAGGTAATCGCCAGGCTGCCCACCCAGTAGTGCCACGGCAGCACCAGGCTCCGATTGACGTCGGCCTGATAAAGTGACGAAAGCGTCGTGGCTACATCGGGCAGTAACTGGCCAGCCAGCCAAATGCCGCTGGCCAGCCCAAGTGCGGCGCCCAGTACACCGAGTACCAGCAGCTCAAGCAGCATGGCCATGACCAGCGTGGCGGCGGGGACGCCCAAGGCGCGAAGCGTTCTCAGTGTGGTGAGGCGCTGTTCCATGGCAAGCCCCAGCGCGGCCTGGACGATAAATAGCCCGACGACTAACGACAGCAGTGCCAGTGCGGTGAGGTTGAGGTGAAAGCTTTCGGTAAGTTGCTCAGGCGATGCCAGCGTAGCGGCTCGGGTCAGCCGATACCCATCGGGCGCTGTGGATAAAGCATCCGGGGCCGTGACCAGTTGGCTCAGGGTGTTATCGCGATCCAGCAACAGGGCGGCTGCGGCGATGTCCATCACCAGGGTATTCGGCGGAAGGTCGGCGCGCAGCGCCAGTGGCGGAAGGCGCTGGCCGCTATCACCCGTACTATCTCCAGCACTGTCTCCAGCACTATCGACAGCAGGCGTCATGCCTGGCGCCTGTCGGCGTGAAAGCCCCAGCAAGTCGAGCGTGTCGGGCGCGATCCGGGTTTGCCAGGGTGGCGTGATAAAGGCCGTTAACGCGGTACCGCTGGCGCCCAGCATGTTGTTGCTCGGCAAGGTGAGCGGGTCAATGCCTACGATGGTCAGGCGTTCTCCATCGATTTGCAGGGTGCCTTCGAGCATCGGCGAGACGGGGAGACCTGCTCGCCTGAGCATCAGGTAGTCTTCGCGGGTGAGGGGCTGGCCATCGCGCCGTGTCAGCTCGTCAACGTTGGCGCTGAACAGTGCATTGGCACGGGCGTAGCTGTCCTTGGCGGTGGCGTTAACGGCCTGAACGCTGCTCCACAGGGCGCTTGCGACCCACAGCCCTAGTAGCAACATGGCTAGCTGCCCTGGATGGCGGCGGTAGTGGGCCAGCAATGTCGCCAGCACGCGCAGGATCATGAAGCGTTATCCCCCAGGCGCCCCAGGTGGAGGTGTACCAGGCGGTCAAGCGGAGCCGCGACGCGAGCACTGTGTGTCACCATCAATAAGGCGCAGCGCGTTTCTTTCACCAGATCGAGCAATAGCGCGAGAACCGTATCAGCGCTTTGCTCGTCAAGGTTGCCGGTGGGCTCATCAGCGAGCAATAGGCGGGGGCGGACGGCCAGCGCGCGACCAATCGCCAGGCGCTGCTGTTGGCCACCCGACAGCTGCTCGGGGTAATAGGCGTCGCGTCCGGAAAGCCCCAGGCGCGCCATCAGGTGGGCGGTCCACTCCGCGTCCTCGCGGTCTGCCAGGCGTGCCTGGAGTCGCAGGTTATCAATGACGCTCAGGCTGGGCACTAGGTGGAACTGCTGAAACACCAGCCCCAGCGACTGGCGTCGCAGCCTGGCGCGAGCAGGTTCATCCAGGGAGGAGAGCGCATGACCGTCAATACTGATCTCGCCATCGCTTGGCAGGTCGAGGCCTGCCGCCAAATGCAGCAGCGTTGATTTGCCACTGCCCGACTCGCCCATCAAGGCCAGGCTGTCGCCCTGTTGGAGCGTCAGGTCGATACCGTTGAGGACCGGCAGCGTCCCCTGCGGGGTGCTGAAGGTTTTGTGTACCTGATGCAGGACCAGCATGGGGCCTCCTGTTACCCGCAATATGACTGACTATAAAGTATACAGATATTTTACATATAATATTTTCGGTGACGCTTTTGTAGTGGTTAAGTTGAAAGCTATTGTGATGCTGGTGTGGTCGGCCCTGTCTTGAGCAGGCTGAATCGGGCTATCGACGATGTAAATCCTCTCTGGATATACAGGCGCAAAAGAGTGAATTTTTTTCACGTAACCCATGTTACGGGGTGCGCATGCACGGCTTGCAGGGAATCTGAGATTGTCTACCTTGTGCACTGCAAGATGAGTAACCCGAATTTGATCTGAAATTTAATCATACAAGGAGTGGATTAGATGACAGTCAGCAAAACACCTCTCAATGTAGTTAACACACGCAAGCAATATAGCGAAATGACGGATATGCCGTCTGCGCAGCTTTCGATGGTCAAGGACCCCTATCCATCGCGGCTGGCTGACGCGCCAGCGTCACTCTGGCGACCACGTCAGGAGGCAGTGGTAAAAGGCGGACACTTGACTGGCCCTCTCAGCCAGGCGCAACTCGACGAGTTCGAACGCAACGGGTTTCTGTTTATCCCTGACCTGATCACCGGTTCAGAGCTCGATGAGCTGCGTCGGGAGTTGCGGGCGCTAATGAATCATGATGCCTATCGGGATAAACCGTATAGCGTTACCGAACCGGAAAGTCAGGAAATCCGTTCGCTGTTTGCTGTGCATCTTCTTTCGCAGCGCATGGGTGAACTCGCCCAGTATGAGTGCCTGGCGGGCGCTGCGCGGCAACTTATCGGCGCCGACCCTTATGTGCATCAATCGCGTATCAATTATAAGCCGGGGTTTGCCGGTAAAGGCTTTAACTGGCACTCGGATTTTGAAACCTGGCACGCTGAAGACGGCATGCCCAATATGCATGCCGTCAGTGCATCGCTGATCCTGACGGATAACCACGAATTTAACGGCCCCTTGATGCTGATTCCTGGGTCGCACAAGAAGTTTGTGCCGTGCTTGGGGGAAACGCCCAAGGACAACCACAAACGCTCGCTGAAGGCTCAGGAAGTCGGCGTACCAAGCGAGAAGGCACTGACGGAGCTGGTCGCCGAACATGGCATTGAAGCGCCCAAAGGCAAGGCGGGCGGCCTGTTGCTGTTCGACTGCAACACTCTGCATGCTTCCAATGCCAACTTGTCGCCGGATCCGCGCAGCAACGTTTTTTTTGTGTTTAACCGCCCCGATAACCGCTGCCGCGAGCCTTATGCAGCGCCAGCACAGCGTCCTGGCTTTCTTGCCCACGAACCTGATGACGACGCCCAGTCGTTAACAGAGTAAACCCGGTACCCACTCAGGTGTGGAACAATCGCATGGGTGGGGTAGACTGGTGCGCTTGTTACTGTGTGTGCATCATAAGGAGTCACCCCATCATGCGTTTTGTTCCTCAATTTACCGATGGTCAAGCGTTTTCCCACGAGCTGGGCAAGGTTGTATGTGTTGGGCGCAACTATGCCGATCATGCTAAAGAGCTGGATAATCCGGTTCCCAGCCAGCCATTGCTGTTTATCAAACCGGCGACCAGCGTCGTGGATCTCCAGCAGCCATTGTCACCTCCCTTCCATCGTGGTGAGGTTCACTACGAGATTGAATTGGCCCTGTTAGTCGGGAAAACCATCAGCGATGCAACGCCGGATGAAGCCAGTGCGGCGATTACCGGACTGGGCCTGGCGCTCGATTTAACGCTGCGCGATGTTCAAACCGAACTGAAAGAGAAAGGGCATCCCTGGGAGATTGCCAAGGCTTTTGACGGTGCCTGCCCGCTTTCGCCGTTTCTACCGTTAAGCCGCGAACCGAACTGGAACGCGCTGGCGTTCAAACTGGAAATTGACGGCGAGGAACGCCAGCACGGTGAGGGGGCCGATATGATTTTCACCATCCCCACTCTGGTCGCGGAGATGAGCCGTCACTTCACCCTGGAAGCGGGAGACGTCATTTTGACCGGGACGCCTTCAGGGGTAGGGGAGCTCCAGCGGGGGTCCACGCTGCGCATGACACTGACTGGCGGTTTGGATATCACCACCAGCGTGGTTGAGTGAGCCGTCGAGAGCAAAAGGCCACCGACAGTGTCGGTGGCCTTTGTTTTGAAAAAGGCAGGGTAAGCCTAAGCCAGTGCTATTCCAGGTAGGTGTAGCCTTCCAGCCCGTCGCTCAGACTGGCGGCAAAGCGCGTCTGCTCGCTGGCGGAAAAACCACTGGTGGCAAGTTGTTCGGTGAGCTTTTGCTTCAATACCCGGGCATCGAAGTTCACGTAGGCGAGTACCTCCGCCACCGTATCGCCGGCCTGGGCATTGGAAAGCTGCCACTCGCCGTCGGGGCCAAGGGCCGCATCCACCGAGTCGGTATCGCCGAATAAGTTGTGCAAATCACCGAGAATTTCCTGATAAGCCCCCACCAGGAAAAAGCCCAGCCAGCGCTCATCCTCGGTTGCCCACTCGGGAATTGGCAAGGTACTTTCAACACCCTGGCCATCCACGTAGTTATCGATGCGGCCGTCGGAATCGCAGGTGATGTCCTGGATAATCGCTCGGCGCGTCGGGGGCTGGTCCAGCCCGCTTAACGGCAGTACCGGGAAAATCTGCTCGATGCCCCAGACGTCGGGCACTGACTGGAACAGCGAGAAATTGACGAACAGCTTATCGGCCAGCTTCTCCGCGAGCTCATCCATGATGTCGCGGTGCGCTCGGTTGCGCGTATCCAACTGGCTGCGCAGTCTGGCGCACGCGGCCATATACAGGCGCTCACCTTCGGCGCGGGCATTGATATCACTGAGCCCCAGCACGAAGCGGTCCTGTAATTCGCTGACTGCCTGGAACAAATCATGCCACGCTTCGACCAGTACGCGAGGCTCCTGGGGTTCTGCCAACTGCTCAAAGACGCGCCATAACGCGGCCACTTGCAGGTCATTCTGCTGTGAACGTTCGGGCGGCGTGTCGTCGATACGTTCGTCACCAATCACGTTGGTAATTAGCACGGCATGATGGGCCGTGAGTGCTCGGCCGGATTCGCTGATCAAGTGCGGCTGAGCCATGTTGGTGTCCTGGCACAGTTGGGCAAAGGCGCTGACCACATTGCGCGCATACTCGCGCATCGAATAGTTGGCCGAGCAGTCGCTGCGCGAGCGGGTGCCTTCATAATCGATACCCAGGCCACCGCCTACATCGACGGTATCAATCGGGGCGCCGAGCGTAATCAGGTTTTGATAGAAGCGGGCGCACTCGCGCAGGCCGCGCTGAATATCGCGGATATTGGCAATCTGGGAGCCTAGGTGGAAGTGCACAAGCTGCAGGCTATTGAGGGCCTCCTGGGCACGCAGTGTCTCAACGACGGTCAGGATCTGGCTGGCCGTAAGGCCAAACTTGGATTTTTCGCCGCCGGTATTTTGCCATTTGCCTTTGCCGACGGAGGCAAGCCGGGCGCGCAGGCCGATACGCGGCGTCACGTCCAGTTCTCGGGCCTCTTCAAGAATGACGTCAAGCTCCGAAAGTTTTTCTACCACCAGGTAAACCCGGTGGCCGAGTTTCTCACCCAGCAGTGCCAGGCGGATGTACTCGCGATCTTTATAGCCGTTGCAAACAATCAGCGAAGAGCCGCCCTCCGAGAGGGCAAGCACCGCCAGCAGCTCAGGCTTGCTGCCGGCTTCCAGCCCGACACGGCCATTGCCACGCTCGGCGGTAGCCAGAATCTCTTCCACCACGCGTCGCTGCTGGTTGACTTTGATGGGGTAAACCGCCGTGTAGCCACCCTGGTAGTCAAGGTCGTGCATGGCAACGTCAAAGGCGCCGCATAGCTGCTCGACGCGGTCATGCAGAATATCGCTAAAGCGCACCAGTACCGGCAGGCGTAATCCGGTTTTCTGAAGTTGGCGCACGAGGCCGCTCAGCGGCAGTGCTGGCCCCTCAGTAGCATTGCCTAAAGGCCGCACCAATGCCTGGCCCTGGTCATCCACGTCGAAGTAGCCACTCCCCCACTGGTCAATGTTCCAGGTGCGACGAGCACGCTGGGCTGAACGGGTGGTGGACGCTTCGCTCATGAAGATGCCTCGGGCAGTGGTAATGCACCATGGGCGATACGCGCTTTCAGGATGGTGCGGAAACGGTCGGGGTCGTGGGGAGTCAAGTTGTGGGCGGGCGGGTCCACATAAACCACCAGCAGGCGTGAGAGCCAGTAACGCAGCGCCGTCATGCGCAGCATGGTTGGCCATAGTGCTTGCTCATCCGCCGTTAACGGACGGCGGGCCTGATAAGCGCTCAAGAGCGCCGCATAGCGTTCGCTGTTCAGCGTACCGTCGTCGTTGGACGCCCAATCGTTTATCACAATGGCGAGGTCAAACAGCAAGTCACCGGTGCAGCCATTGTAAAAGTCGATAATGCCGCGAAGCTCATCGCCTTCAAACAGCGTGTTGTCGCGGAACAAGTCGCCATGAAGTGCGCCCTGGGGTAGCTCATCATACTGCGCGAAGGCGCTTTCGAAGTCATCGACCTCGTCTTTCATCAGCGTCTGGTCGTCAGAGCTCAGGTAGGACAACACCCTGTGATGCATGGCATGCAGCCAATGCAGGTCTCTCGGGTTGGGGCGGTGCCCATGGAAGTGTTTTGACACCACGTGCATACGCCCAAGGGTATCGCCCAGCGCTCGGCATTGAGTGAGGTTGGGCGCCTCTGGGTGACGTCCCCGCAAACGCGGAAACAGCAGCGCGGGCTTACCGGCCAGGCTGTGTAGCGAGATACCTTCGCGGTCATGCACCGTGCCGGGCACAGGCAGGCGGTGCTCATCCAGATAATCCAATAACTCGACAAAAAACGGCAGCTCGGCATGCTCGCCCTGTTCAAACAGGGTTAACACCAGCTCGCGGCGGTCTGTGGTCACAAAGAAGGTTGAATTTTCCGTGCCCGCCGCGACGCCCTGCAGGGAAACGAAGCTGCCAACATCAAATTTTTCTAAAAACATAGCGACCTGTGCGTCGCTAAGCGGAGTGAATACAGCCATGAGAATCTCGCCCAGGTTGCTAAGCCCATTATTGTAGCGGCTTGATGCGTCAGTTGGCAGCGTTGTGTCATGTTGAATAACACCATCCCACCATCTTGGGTCTGCAGCGTGGGCGCTGAACGCGTATCATGGCAAGCAGATATCTTACTGTTTGCCAACAATGGAATTTGGTTATGGCCCGTGCTCCGATCGTGCTTGTCGATGGCTCCTCTTACCTGTACCGCGCGTTTCATGCGCTGCCGCCGCTAACCACCTCCAACGGCCAGCCTACGGGCGCCGTGAAGGGGGTGTTGAACATGCTCAAGCGGCTGATAAAAGATTATCCCGAAAGCCCCATGGCCGTCGTGTTTGATGCGCCGGGTAAGACCTTTCGCGATGACCTGTACAGCGACTACAAGGCCCATCGCCCGCCGATGCCCGACGACCTGCGCAGTCAGGTCAAGCCGCTGCACGAGTGCGTGAAAGCCCTCGGCCTGCCGCTGTTATGTATTGAAGGCGTTGAAGCCGACGATGTAATTGGCACCCTGGCGCACCACGCTACCCAGGCAGGGCGCGACGCGGTAATTTCTACCGGTGATAAGGACATGGCGCAACTGGTCAATGCCCACATCACGCTGGTCAACACCATGAAGGATGAGACGCTGGATGAGGCAGGCGTTGAGCAGAAATTTGGTCTACCGCCCGCCTTGGTCATCGATTTTCTCGCCTTGATGGGCGACAAGGTCGATAACATTCCCGGCGTGCCTGGAGTTGGCGAAAAAACCGCCATTGGCTTGCTGCAGGGGATGAGCGGTGGATTGGATACCATTTACGGGGATTTGGAGCGGGTTAAAACCTTGTCATTCCGGGGTGCCAAAACACTACCCAAAAAGCTGGAAGAGCACCGTGAGCAAGCGTTTCTCTCTTACCAACTCGCCACCATCAAGGTCGACTGTGACTTGCCGGTGGGGCTGGACGATCTGGATATCGCGCACCCCGACCGCGAAGCGCTGGTAGAGCTCTACAAAGAGATGGAGTTCAAGCAGTGGCTGGGTGAGCTTCTTGAAGGCCACGACGAGGGCGTTGATGACGTCAAGGGCGGCGAGCCCGCGCCCGCCAGCGCCGCCGACGATAGCCCTGCCACGCCCAGCGAGCGCCGTGACCATGTAATTGTCGAGCAGGGTGAGTTTGATGCTTGGCTTAAGCGTTTGAACAGCGCTGAGCGCTTCTGCTTCGACCTGGAAACCACCAGTCTCAACTACATGGACGCCGAAATCGTCGGCATTGGTCTGGCGCTTGAGGCCGGTGAAGCCGCCTATATTCCGGTGGCTCACAACTACCTGGATGCCCCGGCGCAGCTTGACCGCAAAGCGGTGTTGGCCGCACTTAAACCGCTGTTGGAAGACGCCCAGAAAACCAAGATTGGCCAGAACCTCAAGTACGATATTTCCGTGCTGGCCAACTATGAGATTGCCGTGGCGGGGCCGCTGGCCGATACCATGCTGGCCTCCTACGTGCTCAACTCCACCGCCACGCGACACGATATGGACTCCCTGGCGCTGAAGTATCTGGGTGAAAGCACTATTTCGTTTGAAGACATCGCCGGAAAGGGTGCCAAGCAGCTGACCTTCAACCAGATCGCTCTGGAGCAGGCGGCGCCGTACGCCTGTGAAGACGTGGATATTACCCTGCGGCTGCAGGAAACCTTGCGTCCCCAGGTAGAACGCGAAGGGCGCCTCTCCGAGGTGCTGGATCATCTGGAGCTGCCGTTGATCAGCGTGCTGTCGCGCATCGAGCGTAACGGCGTGGCCTTGGACGCGGAGCGACTGCATGAGCACAGCCAGCAGCTTGAGTCGCGTATTCGCGAACTGGAAAGCCAGGCGTATGAACTGGCGGGCCGCGAGTTCAACCTGGGCTCGCCCAAGCAATTGGGGCAGATCCTGTTTGAAGAACAGAAGATCCCGGTGATCAAGAAAACCCCCAAGGGCGCGCCCTCTACGGCCGAAGCGGTGCTTGAAGAGCTGGCGCTGGATTACCCGCTACCTAAGGTGATTATGCAACACCGTGGGCTTGCTAAGTTGAAGTCCACCTATACCGATAAGCTGCCGCGTCTTTTGAACAAAGCCACCGGGCGCGTACACACCAGCTACCACCAGGCCGTCACGGCCACGGGGCGGCTGTCATCGTCCGATCCCAATCTGCAGAATATCCCCATCCGCACCGAAGAAGGGCGCAAAATCCGTCAGGCGTTTGTGGCCCGCCCCGGCTACCGTATTGTCGCGGCCGACTACTCGCAGATCGAGCTGCGCATCATGGCGCACCTGTCGGAAGACAAAGGCTTGTTGGAAGCGTTTGCAGAAGGCCGCGATATTCACACGTCGACAGCGGCAGAGGTGTTTGGCACGTCACTGGAGAAGGTGTCCGCCGACCAGCGGCGCAGCGCCAAGGCCATCAACTTCGGCTTGATCTACGGCATGAGTGCCTGGGGCCTGTCGCGCCAGCTGCATATTGAGCGCAATCAGGCACAAACCTACATTGATCGCTATTTTGACCGCTACCCAGGCGTCGCCCGTTATATGGACAGGATTCGCTCCCAGGCAGCAGAAGACGGCTACGTGGAGACCGTAAGAGGGCGCCGCCTCTATTTACCGGAGATTCACTCGCAAAACCGTAACCGTCGGCAGGGGGCCGAGCGCACCGCGATTAACGCGCCCATGCAGGGCACCGCGGCGGATATCATCAAGCAGGCGATGATCGATGTGGATGCCTGGCTGGCAGAAGGGAAGTTTGATGCGCTGATGGTCATGCAGGTGCACGACGAACTGGTGTTTGAAGTCGCCGAAGGCCAGGTAAATACCTTCATTGAAGAGGTGCAGACGCGCATGCAGGGCGCCGCCAAACTGAGTGTGCCACTCATTGTGGAAGCCGAAAGCGGTAACAACTGGGATGAGGCTCACTGAGGCGGGTGAGCTTCGATATGAACCCCTGCGTCGCCTTCAAAGGCGACGCAGGGTGAAGAGATTAACTCTCGACAGGTGCGCGCCAGTCGTCAGAGCCTGATGTGCCCGCGACTGTGTGCTCCCAATCAATCTTGCGGTAAGACAGGGATACGTCCATCAACTGAGTAAACTCAGATTTGGTGACGTCTTGGGCGTGCGGCATGCGCAGGTTGATATCAACTATGGTGGCGTCGGTTAGCGCCGTAGTAAAGAAGTGCTCTTGCTTGCCTTCTACCGACGTGCGGTACCACTTCAGTTCCACTTTTGGCAGCATTTCGCCAGATGCCAGCGCGTTATACATCAGCGGTACGGCTTTATTCAGAGCCACGGTAAACACAAAAGGTTTATGCGCACGTTGCCCTGAAGGCTGCCCTGATTGTGGGTCGGTGGGAACCGTTACCACATGCTTGAATTCCTGAACCAGCATTTCATCTTCGTGACCCTCGACATAAATATTGCCTACCGAGTCGGGGGTGAATGCGCCTGCTGTAATGTTGCCCTGAGACTGCCCTTCGATGCTGATATAACATGGGGTTGGCATAAGTCTGCTCCTTGACGGAATAAATGAAAGAAAAACACCCAGTGTGGGTTTTATAATTCAGCAACTATCATGCCTAAACTATATTTTTATTTTATTTCAGAAACTTATTTTTAATTTTTCATATAACTATTTTAAATTAGGCAATTTATTGCCTGACTTTAAGCAAAGTTTTGCCCCTTGTGGCGGTATCTTGCCCGGCCTTTTGGGTGCTTTTTTTTGTTGTGTTGTTTATTTCACATTAGCGATGAGATTGGCCTTTTCGCGATAAAAGATAAGTTGGTTTGTAAGAAAAAGCAGTTCATTTTTATAAGAGATTGACGATTCGTTTGTAAGATATTTCCTACATGGAGGTTTGGGCTTGGTTTTTTGAAACAAAATTGGAGGCTAAAAGCGTCGAAATTCAAGAAAAGTAATCAAAGTTTGTAATCCTGCTAGGCAAGGGTGGCTCATAGTTGCTAAGTGTCCAGGTTGGCGGGCAGTTGTTGAATTCGCTACATTCCCGGGATTGATAACCATTCATAGTTGTAGGAAGCCTTTTGCTAGGCTCCGGGACAGAGCGAACCACCATGGCTAAACAAGGCACCGTCGCGCCAAAAGAGCGCATCAATATCAAATATGTACCGGCGACTGGTGATCAGCAGGCGGAAACTGAGTTGCCGCTTAAGCTGCTGGTTGTGGGCGATTTTAAAGGCGAAGAGGAAGAAGCGCCGATAGAAGAGCGTCAAGCCGTTTCTGTTGATAAAAACAACTTTCAGTCGGTCATGCGCGAGGCCGGGCTTACCTTGCAGGCGTCTGTGCCTAACCGCCTCGCTGAAGACAGCGAAGAGTCAGGCGACATGGCGGTGGACCTGTCCTTCAAGTCGCTCAGCGATTTCTCCCCTGATTCGATCGCCAAGCAGGTGCCAGAATTGCGCCAACTGGTCGAGTTGCGCGAAGCCCTGGTGGCCTTGAAAGGGCCGCTGGGCAATGTTCCCGCCTTTCGTGATCGCTTGCAAAAGTTGTTGGAAAGCGACGAGGCCCGACAGCAACTGCTGGATGAGCTGGCGTTGCTGGATACCCAGGGCAAGGGTGGGTAGCGCTTAGTCAGGTGGATTTTTCAAGCGTGCGTTTCAGCGAATTCAGGGCGAAATGATGAGTAAAACAGCAAAGCAGCAGACAACGACGGCAGAGACGGAATCAGAGGACGTTTCGCTTCTTGATCAGGTAATGGCCCAGACGCGTATGGCGCCAGCCGATGAGGGGTACGACGTCGCCAAGCAGGGAGTTGCAGCGTTCATATCAGAGTTGCTTAAAGGCAGTGAAGCAACACCCAGTGTCAATAAGTCGCTGGTCGATAACATGATCGTGGAGCTGGATCGCAAGATCAGCCATCAAGTCGATGAAATTTTGCATGAGCCTGGGTTCCAGCAGTTGGAATCGGCGTGGCGCGGCCTGAAGCTGCTTGTTGATCGGACTGACTTTCGTGAAAACATTAAGCTTGATGTGTTGCACGCCACCAAGCAAGAGCTACTGGAAGACTTCGAGTTCGCGCCCGAAATCAGCCAGAGCGGCCTCTATCACCATGTTTACAACGCCGGTTATGGCCAGTTTGGTGGCGAGCCGGTAGCGGGAATTATCGGGCATTACGATTTTTCGCCTTCTACCCCTGACATGAAGTTGCTGCAGCACACCGCAGCGGTGGGCGCCATGGCGCACGCCCCCTTTATGTCATCGGTAGCGCCGTCATTCTTCGGTATTGAAAGCTTTGAAGAATTGCCGAACATCAAAGATTTCAAAGCCATCTTCGAAGGCCCCAAATATGCGCGCTGGCGCAGCTTGCGTGAGTCTGAGGATGCGCGGTACCTAGGGTTGACAGCGCCACGCTTCCTGTTGCGTACGCCTTACGATCCCGTCGAAAACCCTGTTAAAACATTTAATTA
The DNA here is from genome assembly GCF_014263395.1 of Halomonas sp. SH5A2. Classification (GTDB taxonomy): domain Bacteria; phylum Pseudomonadota; class Gammaproteobacteria; order Pseudomonadales; family Halomonadaceae; genus Vreelandella. Next base: position 410,196 of record NZ_CP058321.1, read on the forward strand.
CCGGGAAACGGTAAGTGAAGACCATGATCATTATCTGTGGGGCAATACCGCGTACCTGCTCGCCGAACGTTTGACTGACAGCTTCGCTAAATACCGTTGGTGTCCCAATATCATCGGCCCGCAAAGTGGAGGAGCCGTCGAAAACCTGCCGGTCCACACCTATGAGGCATTTGGTCAACTGCAGGCCAAAATCCCCACGGAAGTGCTGATCACGGATCGGCGTGAATTTGAAATGGCCGAAGAGGGCTTTATCTCGCTGACCATGCGAAAAGGTAGCGACAACGCAGCTTTCTTCTCGGCGAATTCTGTGCAAAAGCCCAAGGTATTCCCCAATACCGCCGAAGGCAAAGCGGCAGAAACCAACTTCAAGTTAGGCACTCAGCTGCCCTACATGTTCATTATCAACCGCTTGGCGCACTACGTGAAGGTGCTTCAGCGCGAGCAGATTGGTTCCTGGAAAGAGCGTCAGGATCTTGAGCGTGAGCTTAACACCTGGATTCGCCAATACGTCGCTGACCAAGAGAACCCGCCCGCTGATGTGCGTAGTCGACGCCCCCTCCGTGCGGCCTCTATTCAGGTATCAGATGTAGAGGGCGATCCTGGCTGGTATCAGGTCTCAATGGCGGTTCGGCCGCATTTTAAATACATGGGAGCTAACTTCGAGCTATCACTCGTCGGGCGTCTCGACAAGGAATAATAGGGACGGCAGGTCGATGGCGGCTAACAGCAATGGGCTATTAGGCACTCGCTTGTTCGAGCGCCTGGCTGCACCTCATCAACCGGTGAGGCAAGAAGAAGACGGTCGGCTTGAGGAGGTCGTTGAGTCGATCAAGCGACATCTGGTGGAGTTGCTGAACAGTCATCCGGGGAACTGCACCTGCGCGCCGGAATTGGGGCTGCTGGATTTTAACGATGCCACGATCGGCGTGCTCGATCTGGAGCTCAGCGTTCAACAAGCGATTCGGCAGTGCATTGAGCACTTTGAGCCGCGGGTGCAGCGCGTGGATGTTGAGTCGTTACCCAGTGCAGGCGATCCATTGCAACTGCGTTTTCAAGTCCATGCCACCGTTGCGCTTGGGAAGTCGAATGCCCATACCACCATCGATCTGTTGCTTAACAACAAGCGTTATCAGTGTCTCAACTGATGGGCTGAGGGGCTCGCATGCTCAATCGCTATTATCGAGATGAACTCAACTTTCTGAAGCGTCAGGGGCGGGAGTTTGCGGAAGCAAATCCCGGCCTGAGTCGTTTTCTGTCCGAACGTAGTACCGACCCGGATGTCGAGCGCCTGCTGGAAGGGTTTGCCTTTTTAACCGGTCGTATGCGTGAGAAAGTGGAAGACGAGTTTCCTGAGCTCACCCATTCGCTTATCAGCATGTTGTGGCCGAACTACCTGCGGCCCGTACCCAGCATGACGGTCGTGCAATTTACCCCGGCGTGGCATGCGATAAGCCATCAGCAGCCCGTTGCAAGAGGTACATCACTGGCCAGCACGCCCGTAGAAAATACCGCCTGTTTGTTCCGCACCTGTCACGACGTAACGCTATACCCGCTTGCTCATAGTGGTGTGAGCGCGCGCCATACCCGTGAAGCCTCGGTGGTCGAGCTGGCGATGGATGTGCATAGCGACCAGCCGATGGACGCCATGGGGATTGAGTCGCTGCGACTGCATCTGGGCGGCGATGCCTATACGGCAAGAACGTTGTATCTATGGCTTAACCATTACCTGACCAGCGTCGAGCTGGACGTTGATGGCTGGCAGCAATCCCTGCCCACCGATGCGCTTCAAGCGGTAGGTTTTGAGCGCGATCAAGCACTATTGCCTTACCCCCGTAATGTGCACCAGGGCTACCGAATTTTACAAGAGTACCTTTGCTTTCCCGAAGCGTTTCACTTCTTCGATGTCACAAGGCTGAACCAGTACTTACCGTCAAGACCCGCGGAAAGGGTCACGTTGCGCTTTGAGTTTTCGCGCACCCTGCCGACGGATGTGCGGGTTCAGGATGAACACCTGGCGCTTTATTGCACGCCCGCGATTAACTTGTTCAGCCACGATGCCGAGCCGATCGACCTGAGTGGAGAGCGTAGCGAGTATCGCCTGCGGCCCAGTACACGCTCACCGTCGCATTACGAGGTGTTCAGTGTGGACAATGTTCACGGTTGGGTAGGGCGAGCAGAAGCAGACCGACAGGGTGAGCCCCGGCGCTACGTTCCCTTTGAAAGTTTTCAGCATCAAATAGAGCGCGACCGGGGGCGCGAAGCCCTCTATTACCGGTTGCGAGTGCGTGACAGCCTGCGCAGCGATGGCTTTGACCACGATATTGCCTTTATGCGCGGCGACGAGCAGGCACACCTTGAAAGCCGGGAAACAATCTCATTGCAGTTGACGTGCAGCAATCGTGAATTGCCAGAGCAACTGACGGTGGGCGATGTTTGCGTGCCGACTGAGAACAGCCCGGCCTATGCCGATTTTCGCAATATCACCCAGCCAACGCCTGTGCTGCGCCCCGCATTGGATGATGGGCTGCTCTGGATGCTGATCTCCAACCTGTCACTCAACTACCTCTCGTTACTGGAGCGTGATGCCCTGTGTTCGGTGCTGCGAGCATATGACTTTCGCGCACTTGTCGATCGTCAAGCCGAGCGCATTGCGCAAAAAAGATGGGCCGGCATCGTGGATATCGAAACACAGTCAGTTGATCGATTGCGCAAAGGCATGCCCATACGTGGCCTTCGCTCAGTGATGACGTTGGACCAGGACGCCTTTGGCGACGAAGGCAGCTTGTATCTGTTTGGCAGTGTGCTGGCGCGGTTTTTCTCTCTTTACGCCAGCATCAACTCGTTTCATGAGTTGCATGTTGTTAATCGACATAACCAAGAGCGCTACACATGGAGTTTACAGGCGGGGCAGCAGCCCCTGATGTAGCGCTGACGCCTCTCATCAAAGAGGCGAGACGTTACGAGTTTTTCCAGTTGGTTGAGCTCCTGCACCGTCATCATGGCGATGATTTAGAGCAGGGGCCTGGCGGTAGCATGCCCTCACTGCAGCGCGTGCGCTTCAAGGCATCGGCTTCATTGGGCTTCCCCGGTAGCGATGTGCTGACCTTGGCGATGAACGAAAGTGGCCAGTACGAGATGAAGGTCAGCTTTCTGGGGTTGCAGGGCGCCCAGTCACCGCTCCCCAGCTATTACCTTGAAGCGTTGGCCCATGAGTCAGCACACCAGGAAGGGGCTGCGGGCGATTTTCTGGATTTTTTTAATCATCGCCTGCTGACGCTGATGCACCGTAATTGGCGCAAATACCGCCACTACGTGCGTTACCAGAATGATGCCAAGGACGGGTTTTCAGCGGCAATTTTTGCGTTGGTGGGACTGGCCGACGGTGATCTGCGCGGCGAGACGCCGATCAACTGGAGCAAGATGCTGGCCTACGCAGGGCTGCTGGCAGGCCGCTCGCGCGCTCCCGACGTGGTATGCGGCATTGTCGGTCACTGTTTTGACCTGGATCAGGTAGAGATCGATGAGTGGGTGTTGCGTTGGGTCGACATCCCCCCCGACCAACGAAGCCGCGCGGGCCTTGCCGGTATGACCTTGGGCGAGGACGTGGTGGCCGGGGAGCGTGTTGCCGACGTCAAGGGCAAGTTCGCGCTGTGCTTGCGGGGCTTGAGCCTATCTCGTTTCAGAGACTTTTTGCCTGATGGTGAGGAGCATCATCCTTTGAAAACGCTGGTGAGTTTTGTGCTGCGTGAGCCGTTGGCCTATGACCTTGAACTTGAACTGTTGCCAAGCGCCGTTAAACCCATGCGTCTGGGAGATGGTGGTTCGTGCCAGCTTGGCTGGACCACCTTTGTCGACCCAGAGAGCGGTGATAATCCAAGTCGCCGCCGCGTGCGCATCCAAATGACGAGTTAAGCCATGTATGCCATTCAGACCGATGCCATCACCTTGGTGGTCATCAATAGTGAAGCGCTCGAAGGGCGCTCGACGAGCAGCTTCGTTTTCCGTGGTGACGGTGGCACCTTGGGCAGTGGCGCGCACGATAACTGGCTGCTGCAAGACCATAGATGGCGTATCCGGCCCGGTCACGCCGACATCACCAAAATTGACGGAAAGTTCTGCCTCATCGATAGCAGTGGGCAAACCTTCATCAACCGTTCGACCTTGCCCTTGGGGCGTGGCCGGAAGGTAGCGCTGCGTGATGGAGACGAGCTGCTGATCGGCGAGTACCGCTTGAAAGTGCATCTTGGCGATCGTCAGTCATGGCAGCCTGGCGCGCACTCCCTCGCCACCCTGGTTGACGAGGAGCACGAAGACGTCACCGTCCATGGGCATGCGTCGCCGGTGGGAAGCCACGGTCCCGGGCGCGAGCAACCGCAACGCGAAGACCCTATCGAAGCGCTGGGCGGCGTCATCCCCGGGTCGCTGCAGCACGACCCGATGGTGGCACTGGAGGACGACGTTCCCGGACCGGCCATGTTGGAATCGGTCGATACCCTGCCTGTTTCCCAGCGCCATGAATATCAGCAATGGGCTCAGCAAGAACGCCGTCACGAAGCGGTGAGCCTGCCAGACATACCCTCTCTTAACGGCCAAAAAACGCACAGGAGCAATGACATGGATGAGCGGCAATTAGACGACCTGGAACGCTCGGTGGGTGAGCAATTGGAAGACCGTTGGCAAAAGCCAACGACTCGCTCGCTAAGCCATGTTGGTGCTGACCCATTACTGCGGGGATTGGGTATTGACCTGCCTTTTCGGGACAGTGAAGAACAACAAGCCTTCTTAGAAGAAGCGGGCCAAACCCTGCGTGCCGCCATCGACGGGCTGCGGGTATTACAACAGACCCAAAATGACAGTAAGTACCCACTGCGTGATCGGCGCCTGCAACCGATCGAAGACAATCCGCTGCGCTTGGGTCAGTCATTCGAGGAAACGGCTGAAACCATGCTGTCAGCGTCACGCAGCCCTGTGCACCTGTCAGCACCGGAAGCCGTGGCCGAGAGTTTGCGCCACCAGGGCCAGCATCAAGCGGCGGTCGAAGATGCCATTGGCCACGCATTGAGCGCCATTTTGGACGCCTTTTCCCCCGAAGCGCTGCTTAAACGCTTTCATGCCTATCGCGGCGCCGGAAACCGTATCGATAACGAAAGCGGCTGGGCGTGGGAAATGTATGACCACTATTACCGCGAACTGAATTCTGATCGGCAGCAAGGGTTTCAAAAGCTGTTTTGGGAAGTGTTCGAGCAAGCCTATGACCAGTCTGTGCGTCGTCAGCAGCGGGAGGACGCATGATTGCGCCCGGTATCGCAAGGCTTGCCGGACTGCTTTGCCTCACCTTGCTGCTGACAAGCTGCGCGTCGACACGGGAAGCCACCAGTAAAGCCTGGCAGGTCATGAAGGACCCCGACATCCCGGTCGGTTATCCCGGTGATCAGCCTACCAAGATTGACCTCAGCATGCTGGCGGAACCCGACGTAAACCCTAACGTGGAAGGCGAGGGGACACCGCTTCGCTTTCAAGTCCTGCAGTTAAAAGATGATTCAATGCTAATGGCAGCGGATTTAGGTCAGTTGGAAAACGACCTGGAAGAAACCCTGGGAACGAATTACCTAGCCCACGATGACTTTACGTTGCTGCCAGAGCAATGGAAGTTCTACGCGCCCTTCGAGGTTGATGAAAACACTCGCTATATCGGGCTGATTGCGTTTTACGCCTCTCCTAATGAGGCGGAATGGAAGAAAGTCGTCAAAGTGAAAAGCCGTGGCGAGCACTATCATCTGCTGGTTCACCTCCGTGACAGCGAAGTTGAGTTAAGGAAGGAGGGATAATGGCCAGCCGGAACCGTGTGGTTTGGAGCGAGGGCTTATTCATTAAGCCTCAGCACTTCCAGCAACAGCAGCGCAGCCTGGAAGGGGCGTTGGATACGCGCTTAAAAGGGGTAAGCCACTATCTATACGGCTTTCTCTCGCTGGAACTCAATAATGAATTTCTCAGTTTTGGCCGCATCGCCATCAGTCGGGCAAGTGGCGTCATGCCCGACGGCGTGGCGTTTCATCTGCCAGACGATGACGTTGAGCCCGCGCCGCTGGAAATCAGCGATGCCAGTATTACCAACCAGATTGTGTACCTTGGCTTGCCGCTGGCAACCGATGGCATTGGCGAAGTGCGTTGGCCTGAAGACAACTTGCCGGCGCGCTACCGGTTATTGTCGCGCAGCGTGCGCGATCTTCACTCGCAGGAGGGCGTGTCCACCGATATCAATGTCGCTCGGGTGTCGCCCCGCCTGCTGCTCGAGCGCGATGACCGTAGCGGTTACGCCTGCCTCGCCGTTGCGCGCATTGTTGAGCGTCGCCCTGACGGCAGCCTGGTGCTTGATGAGCAATTCTTGCCAACGCTACTCAACGTGCAGGCAGCACCTGGGTTGCAGCGCTTTGTGGGCGAGATGGCCGGGTTGATGCGTGAACGCGCGCGTAACATTGCCCAGCGCCTGTCAACGCCGCACCAGGCGGGCGTCGCTGATGTCTCCGACTTTATGTTGCTGCAATTGCTTAACCGCGCCCAGCCGCGTTTTCAGCACCTCGCTCGTCTGGGTCAACTGCACCCTGAGCGACTTTACGACACCATGCATGAAGTGGCCTGTGAGCTTGTCACCTTCACCGACGAATCCCGGCTGCCCCCAGAGTGCCCCGCCTACGACCACGATCATCCCGAAGGGGCCTTTCATCCGTTGATGAAAATGCTTCGCCAGGCGCTGTCGACAGTGCTCGAACCTCGTGCCGTGGCTATCCAGCTGCAGACACGACGCTATGGCCTGCAAGTGGCGCCGCTGTCTGACCTTAGCCTGATCGAATCTGCGGAATTCATTCTCGCCGTGCGCGCCGACATGCCCAATGAACGGCTACGCAAGCTGTTTTTACAGCAAACCAAGGTGGCGAGCGTCGAGCGTATCCGCGATCTCATCAGCCTTCAGCTACCCGGTATTCCGCTTGAGCCGTTACCGGTGGCTCCCCGCGAACTGCCTTATCACGCTGGCTATAGCTATTTCCAGCTCGATCGCCAAAGCGAGGCGTGGGGCATGCTCAACGGTGCCAGCGGCTTTGCGTTTCACGTCGCCGGTGAATTTCCAGGGCTGGAAATGCAGTTCTGGGCTATCAGGAGTTAAACCATGCAGCAGCTTGCCACCGATTCGCACAGCTTGAGCCGTTCCCAGGCACCTAATGACAGCGTGCGTCATGAGGATCTCATTAACGAGCGCGGCTTGGAGCATTTGATTCATAGCCACGCCGAGCAGCTTGATGCTGATGAGGATTATTGGTTCCGCTTGCGCGGGCATAACCTGAATCCGTTGGTTGACGCGGCCAGCAGCCTGCTGGGCATGGTGGTCAGGGTGCGGCAACTGGATGAATCGGGCGATATTGAGCGCCTTTACCGTCAGGTTGTCGATGAAATCGCCGCCATTGAAATCGAGCTGACCGAGCAGGGCTATGATCGTGCCACGCTGCTCGCCTATCGCTACGTGCTGTGTTCGTTTATCGACGAGGCCGTGATGGGCATGCCCTGGGGGCGGCAAAGTAAATGGGCCGAACACTCACTGTTGACGCGCTTCCATAACGAAACCTGGGGCGGTGAGAAAGTGTTTTCGATTCTTGCCCGCCTCCAGCAGGAACCCCAACGCTACCGAGACATGCTGGCGTTCATTTACCTGTGCCTGTGCCTTGGCTTCGAAGGTCGTTACCGGGTGATGTCTCACGGTCGCGAGGAGTACGAGCAAATTGTCAGGGCCTTGGGTGACCAATTAAACAGTCTCGAGGAACCGGGTGAAGAAGCGCTAACCCACCCCCTCGATAATGTCGTGGAGGGGCATCAACGCCGTTCATCGCATTTTCCTACCTGGGGCATCTTTGCGTTATTTGGTATCGCCATGGTCGGCGTTTATTGGGGCTTTTCCTGGTCGCTGGACCAACAGGAAGCACAAATTACTTCGCTACTTAATCAACTTTACCGTTAGGAGAAACCATGCTCAGGGTAGAGCTACCAGCGCTGATTGGCCGTCTTAATACGATTGCTCGCCAAGGGTTAGAGCAAGCCGCGTTGCTGTGTGCGCAACAGCAGGCGCCCGAAGTGACGGTGGGGCACTTGTTGCAAGCCATGCTGGACCAGCCTCTGTGCGATGTGCGCGCCATATGCGAACACCTGGAGATGGATGTCGCACCGTTACGCGCGCAATTGGCGGAAGAAACACGCCCGCCCCGCGAGGTAGACGTGGCGACGCCAAGCTTTTCACCGCTTTTGGTCGAGCTGCTTCAGGATGCCTGGTTGCTTGCCTCCACTGAGTATCAGCACCCAACCCTGCGAAGCGGCGCTGTATTTACCGCGCTGTTGCATAACCCGGAGCGTTATCTGGGAACAGGTGTGGTTAGACTGCTGGCCGGCATCAACCGGGAAAATCTGCGCCGTCACCTGGATCAGATAACCGCGCACTCAGCCGAAGCTCCTCAGGACGAGGCAACGGGGCACGCACGCCAAGTGCCCGCCGATGCTGACGACAGTGCGCTGGCCCGCTTCGCCACCTCACTCACCGAGCAGGCGCGACAAGGCACGCTCGACCCTGTATTGGGGCGCGACCCGGAGATCGACCAGATGCTCGATATCCTGGGGCGTCGACGCAAAAACAATCCCATCGTGATTGGCGATGCAGGGGTCGGCAAAAGTGCTGTCGTTGAAGGTCTCGCGTCGCGCATTGTGGCCGGCCAGGTGCCCGCTGCGCTTGCCGATGTCGAGCTGCTCACGCTTGACCTTGGGGCCCTGCAAGCGGGGGCGGCTGTCAAAGGTGAGTTTGAAAAACGACTTAAAGCCGTTATTGACGAGGTCAAGAACGCAGCGCGCCCCACGCTGTTGTTTATTGATGAAGCGCATACCCTGATTGGTGCTGGTAACCAGGAGGGCGGGGGTGATGCGGCCAACCTGCTCAAGCCCGCGCTGGCGCGAGGGGAGCTGCGCACCATCGCCGCCACTACCTGGCGGGAATACAAGAAATACTTTGAAAAAGACCCGGCGCTCTCGCGGCGCTTTCAGCCCGTTACGCTGTCCGAGCCCAGCGTCGATCAAGCCCTGGTGATTCTGCGCGGCTTACGGGATGTCTATGAACAGGCCCACGGCGTACTGATTGGCGACAGTGGCCTAAGAGCGGCAGCGGCGCTGTCCGCTCGCTATCTTGCCGGGCGGCAACTGCCGGATAAGGCGATCGACGTGCTGGATACCGCCTGCACGCGCTTGGCGCAAACGCTTGATACACCGCCGCGAAAGCTGAGCCATCTGCAAAGTGAGCATACCGCGACGCTGCGTGAACGTGACCAGCTCGCCCGTGAAGCGCTGTTGGGCCGAGACGTCGACGCATCGCGCCGTCAGGAACTCGACGAGCGTTTAGCCAACCTTGACGATGAACTGGCCACCCTGCAGGCGGCCTGGGGCGAGCAGCGGGAGTGTGTCGATGCCATCGTCGCCTTGCACCGCCAACTGCTCGATGACGACAGTCATACTGAAGACCCGCTTGCCTCTTCCCTGCACGCCGAGCTGACGGCGCGTGAACAGCAGCTGGCCCAACTGCAGCAGACCTTTACCCTGGTCAATCCAAGCGTTGAAGAAGCGCAAATTGCTCAGGTGATTGGCGACTGGACCGGCGTGCCGGTTGAGCGGATGACCAGCGATGAGTTAACGCGTTTGACCGCGTTACCCGCCTACCTGAGTGACATGATTCAGGGTCAAGACGCCGCCATTGAGCGCATCCACCGGCATCTACTGACCGCGCGTGCCGACCTGCGTCGCCCTGGGCGGCCGCTGGGTGCCTTCCTGCTCGTTGGCCCAAGCGGGGTAGGCAAGACCGAAACCGTGGTACAGATCGCCGACCAGTTGTATGGCGGTCGCCAGTTTCTTACCACGATCAACATGTCCGAGTACCAGGAGAAGCACACGGTTTCCCGCCTTATTGGCTCGCCGCCCGGTTATGTCGGTTTTGGTGAAGGTGGGCTACTGACAGAGGCGATTCGCCAGCGCCCTTATTCGGTCGTCCTGCTGGACGAAGTGGAAAAAGCCCACCCCGATGTGCTGAATCTGTTTTACCAGGCGTTCGATAAAGGCGAGCTGGCGGATGGGGAAGGCCGTTTGATCGACTGTAAGAACGTGCTTTTCTTCCTCACTTCCAACCTGGGTTATGAAACCATCGTCGCTCACCGCGATAACCCCGCGGCACTCGATGATGCGCTTTATCCGCAGTTGGCCGACTTCTTCAAGCCGGCCCTGTTGGCACGTATGGAAGTGGTTACTTACTTACCGCTAGAGGGCGATACCCTCCGCACTATCGTCAATGCCAAGCTTGCCACCCTGGCGGCGCGCATCCGCGAACGCCACCGTCAGGCAGACGTGACACTGGATGACGCGCTGGTCGAGGCGATCTGCGCCCGGGCAACGCGCAGTGAAAATGGGGCGCGCATGTTGGAGTCGGTGATCGATGGCGAGTTGTTACCGCCGCTCTCCCGCGCACTGCTTGAACGGATGGCGCGCCGTGAAAGCGTGGCTAGCGTTGTGTTGGGGGTCGACCCTGACCACGGCAGCTTCACTGCTGAGGTAGCCTGACACTATGACGTCTGCTGCCGATGCCACTTCCACTGCCAAGAGCGCGCTATCAGCTGAACTGGCGGCTATGCCATTGGCATTGATGCTGGTGGAAAGTCGCTCAACGTCGATGTTGCGCCAGCGAGCAGCCCAACTGCTGCAAGACCACCTGGGGCTGACATCGGCCGAGTGCCTGTATATCGATGGCAGCGGCCGCTGGCTGGGGCGGGATGGCGACGACGGGCAGTTTGATTGCAGCGATTTCAATCACCCCTATGCCCACGTCATTCGTAGCGGCAAAGCGTTGACCCTGAGCGTCGCCGATGCACGCACGCGCCTGGATGATGCCACTTTCCAGCAACAGGTGGCTGCGCTAGGTGCAGGTTTGTACCTGCACATCCGACCCCTGCGGGCGGCGGACAAAGGCCGCGAATGGCTGGGGGTGATGGTATTGGTAGGTACCCAGGCTAGCCTACGCAGCCTGACGGAAGATCCCGGCATGACGGCGTTTGATGCCCTACTGTGCCGTGTATGGGCCCGATTGGCCCGCGAGCAGGGTGAGCGTCAGCGCTCCCGCCTGCTGCAAGATTCGCTTGCCAAACTGAACGATGGTGCCCGTCGTCAGGCACTGGCCGACCAGCTCGCCGACGACCTGCTGGGTCAGTCGTCGGCCATGCAAGCACTGCGCCGACACGTGGTGCGTGCGGCCGAAACGAACCTGGCAGTCCTCCTGCAGGGTGAAACCGGCACGGGTAAAGACCGGGTAGCACGCGCTATCCATCAGCTTTCAGGACGGGCAAAAGCCCCCTTCATGGCGATTAACTGTGCTGCCATTCCCGAAGCGCTGCTTGAGTCGGAGCTGTTTGGCCATGCCAAGGGGGCATTTTCCGGGGCTGACCAGGCTCGCGAAGGACTCATCAGCCAAGCGGACGGCGGCACGTTATTTCTTGATGAAATTGGCGATATGCCGTTAGCCCTGCAAGCCAAACTGTTGCGTGTGCTGGAAAGCGGCCGCTATCGACCCCTCGGGGCCAGTGAGGAACGCTGCGCGAATTTGCGCCTGGTGGCGGCCACGCATCAACCGCTGCGTGAACAGATTCGTGAGCAGCGGTTTCGCGCAGACCTTTACTACCGGTTAGGCCAGTTCCCCCTAACGTTGCCGGCACTTTGCGAACGACGCGACGATATCGCCACGCTAGCCCAGGCCTTTATTCGCGACTTTTGTGAGCGTGAAGCACGTGACGAAATGGGCATTACCCCCGCCGCACTGCGCCTGCTGTATCGCCGCGATTACCCGGGCAACGTCCGCGAACTCAAAAACGTGATCGATTATGCCTGCGCCATGACGCCTCAGGGGGCCGATATCGACGCTTACCTGTTGCCTGGTGAGCAAAGCGATCAAGCCTCCTCGGAGGCGACGGAAGACGCTGGGTTCGCACTACCCGATGACATTGATGACCTGCGCCAAGCCCTGCGCGATGTCGAGTCCGCCATTATTCGTCAACGCTTGCGGCGATTCGGGGGCAACCGCGCCCGGGTAGCAGAGAGCCTCGGTTTACCCAAGCGAACCCTGGCCCATAAATGCCAGCTATTAGAACTGGATACCAAATGAACACGATGTTGTTAAACCGCCATGTCTTAGCCGGTGGTTTGCTGGTGCTATTGACGCTATTAAGCCACCCCTCTCGCGCAGAAGGGCGCACCGCGTTGCTGGAAAAGGCCCAGGCATGTGCCGAGGAGTCATCCCGTTTAGAACGCCTGAACTGCTACGACGCGCTGTTTAAAACGCCAACTCCAAGCGGCGATACCAGTGAGTTGCCCGCGTTATGGCACGCCATTGAACACCAAGAGGCGGCACGCTCCGGCGACGACATGGGGTTGGCCATACGCGAAACGGGCAACGACGTGCTGATCAGTGTGCCTGCATTAGGCACGACGCCGCCCAGGCCCATCATGGTGATGGCCTGTGAAAAGCTGATTACCCGGTTTCAACTGCATATGCCAGTAGCCATTGATAGCGCCCGAGTGACGCTTGAGCTTACCGGGCATGGAGGCGTCATTGAGCAGCAGTGGCGGGTTCGTGACGGCGGGCAGGTGATTAGCGGCGGCCGCGGTTTACCTGCCATTGATACGCTTCGCCAGTTACTCAGTGCTGAGGAACTGACATTACGCAGCGATGAGAGTGCCTTGGACGGGCTGCGCTTTGATGTGTCAGGCCTTCGTGAAGATATTCAACCACTGCGCGATGCGTGCCGCTGGTAAAGGAGTCACCCAATGCGCATCACCGTTGAAGATCACCTGGCGCCCGTATTGGCTCCGCTGCACGTTAACGATGAGGGGCACCCTGTCGGCGAGCCGCTGGAAGACACCAATGACTATCTGGCGCTCGATGAAGAAATGATGAAGGTAGGCTCGTTGCAGCATGCCCACGTCGACTGGGAGACCGCTGAAACGCTGGCCGTGCGGATGCTGAGCGGTAAAGGCAAGGATCTAAAGGTGCTGGGGCACTTAGTACATTGCCTGCAGCATGGCGGGAATGGCGTGCGTTTTGCGCTTTCGTTGCGTCTACTTGCACGCAGCGTGGGCCAGCCCTGGTGGTCGCAGGCTTACCCGTTCGCGGGTAGCCGAGGGGCCAAGCTACGTACCCGTTTATTTCAGCAGTTCATCCAGCGCAGCGTGAAGTTGGTGTCGAGCCTCGATTTTCACAACGCAGAGGATGAGTTTGAGGCCTGCCAGGCATCGCTTGAAGAGCTCCAGCAGCAAGCAGAAGCGAACGCGTTGCCCAGGCAGAACCTGGACGAGCTGAGCCGACAACTGCTTGCCCAACGGCCGACAGCATCAACGTCCACTGCCGAGAAAACGCCGTCGGGCAACACGGTGACTGAACAGCCTGACGCGAATAAACAGGCGGCGACGACAACGCAACCCCCTTCAGCCAAAGCGCCTGAGCTACGCATGGAAGCCGGAAACGAGCGCTCGAATCGGCAAAGCCTGTTGAAGATGGCCGATTTCCTGCTCGAACAAACCCCCGGTGAGCCTTTGGCCTATCGGCTGCGTCGTTTCGCGATCTGGGGCGCGATTCAGGCACTTCCCAATGCCAGGGAGGACGGTAAAACCGAACTGGCGCCTGTTTCAGCCGATCGGGTTGCCGATTACCGCGAAGCGATTGCACGGGGAAGCGATCACGACCTGTGGGAGCGCATTGAGAATAGTTTGACGTTAAGCCCTTATTGGCTGGAAGGGCATCGCTTGAGCGCGGGGGTTGCGAAACAGTTAGGGCACCCACGCTGCGCCGAGGCGATTCGCGAGGAAGCCCAGCGCTTTGTGGAGCGGTTATCGGGTATCGACGCCCTGGCCTTTAATAACGGGGCGGCATTTATTGATGATGAAACAAAGCGGTGGTTATTCAGCAGTTCGCAGGGTGCGGGAGCATCGAGCGACGGAGGGGAAGCGTGGCAGGCAGGCCTGCAAGAAGCTCGCGATGCCATGGCGGATGGCAATGTCGGGGCCGCGTTAAAGGTGCTTGATCAAGGATTGAGTCGTGCCCACTCGCCACGTGATAGCGCCTATTGGCGTTTGGCAAGCGCCGATTTGTTACATGAAGCCGGACTGGAAAGTCTGGCTCAGCAGCACTACCGAACGCTTCATCAAACAGTAACAGCGCTGGCGCTAGAGCAGTGGGAGCCGACATTGGTCTCGCGGCTGGAAGCCGCACTCAATGCATCGCACTGACGATATCGTTAATACAAGGGACGAGGGATAAAGGCTAATGTGGTCAACGTTAAAATCAAAACTGGGCCGCTGGGTGCCGGGATTATCGAGAGCACAAACAGCGCACAATAGTGCCAAGGCCCGGAGCAACAAGGCAAAAGGGCTGTTACGGCTTTCAACGCTGCTTTGGGCGCTTTTGGTGGTGGCGTTATTGATTGCCATTTGGTGGTTAGGGCCGCGCTGGGAGGTCTTCGGCGTGACGCCCCTGGCCCCGCTGACCAACCGCTTGCTAGCGACGTTGGCCATCGTCACCTTGGTCGTCGTGATCTGGGGCGTTCGTCTTGCACGGCGTTTACGCTCGCTGAATGACGAACGCGAGCAGGAAGAGGCCCGCCAACAAGACCCGGTGATGCTCCAGGTCGAACGTCAGGAAACGGCACTCAACAACGTTCTGAGTGAAATTACCGCCAACCTGGGCGGGGGCGATAGTAGCCGATACCGCTTGCCCTGGTACCTGGTCATGGGGGTGGAAAACGCCGGCAAAACCAGCCTTATCAACCGCTCTGGACAGAACTTTGCGTTGACCCATGTGATGAAAGCTTCTGGTCAAAGTACTAAACAAGGGCACCTTGGCTTTGACTGGTGGATCGGTGACCAAGCCGTACTGATCGATCCTGACGGTGAATTGCTCACCCAGGGCGCGATGGAAGGCGGCGAACCCCAAGCGCTTCAGAGTCGGTTATGGGACCACTTTGTGGAGTGGTTGGAACGTAACCGGGCCCAGCGGCCACTCGATGGCGTTGTCTTGGTGCTCGATCTCGCGCGTTTAAGCCATGCCCAGGTCGCCGTGCGCAAGGCCTATGCGGCACTGTTGCGCACCCGGTTGCGCGAACTCATGGAGCGTCACGGCACGCGACTGCCGGTGTATGTCACCTTCAGCAAAATGGATTTGCTGCATGGTTTTGACGACTTCTTCCGGCATTACTCTCGCGCAGCCCGCAAAGCCCCGCTTGGTTTTACGTTTACCCCTGCCTCAATGGAAACCCAAGGGAAGTGGGAAGCCGAATTCGAAGCCGAATACGACGAAATGCTTGCGCGTCTGAACAAGCAGTTGCCCACCATGTTGTCGGAATGCCGAGACCGGGAAGAGCGCGAGTCCGTATTCCGTTTCGTGCGTCAACTGGCCGGTCTGCGCGATGTGCTACTGGGCTTTTTGACCGAGTCGCTTTCCAGCGATCGTTTCTCGACGGCCGCCATGGTGCGCGGTACCTACTTCACCTCGGTCTATCAGCAGGGGGTGCCCGAAGATCCCTTTGTGGGTGCCGCCGCTCGACGCTATGGCATGGATGAAAGCGTTCAGCCTGCACACCGGGCGACGCGCAGCGCTCTCTATTTTACCGAGGAGCTGTTCGAAAATATCATTTATCCCGAAGCGGGGCTGGCAGGTGACAATGCCCGTGTGACCCGGCGTCGGCGCCGTACGCGCAATATTAGCCTGGCGGCCTGCCTGATCATGGGCGTCGTCCTGGTGGGTGGCTGGACGCATTTTTATCAGAAAAACAGCGTTTCCTTATCTGCCGTGGAAGCCCGTGCCGAAACCTTTCTGGCCACTGATCCTGACGCTTTTAGAAGTGATGACCCCACCGGTTATGAACTGCTGGAGCCGCTTGATCGTTTACGCAGCGCGCTGGAAACCTTCGATGAATACCGTACGCACACCCCGTATCTGGCCGATATGGGGCTATATCAGGGGCATGTCATCGGGGCTCAGGTAGAGCGTGCCTACGTGGCGATGCTGGAGCATCAATTCCTGCCTGCACTGATGATCGGCATCATGGATGACATGAACCGCGCCGAAGCGGGCAGCAACGAAAAGCTCGCCCTGCTGCGCGTGCTGCGCATGATGTCTGATGACAGCGGCCGTCAGCCAGACCGGGTGATGCGTTTCATGGCGCGGCGCTGGCAAGGCGACTTTCCCCAGCGGGGCGCGGTCCA
Organism: Halomonas sp. SH5A2; assembly: GCF_014263395.1. GTDB lineage: Bacteria > Pseudomonadota > Gammaproteobacteria > Pseudomonadales > Halomonadaceae > Vreelandella. The sequence continues at coordinate 426,513 of NZ_CP058321.1, forward strand.
GGAGCGTCTCCTGGATCATCTTGACTTCGCCATGGTTCATACCGACCTGGAAGGGCATATCGCGGATGGCAGCCAGCGAGCCGAGCAGGCGATGGAGCCGCTCAGAGGCAGCCTGATCGCCGCACAGGAGGAGCTGTCACGCCAGCCGATTGATGAGCGCGTGTATGAGGCATTGAAAACAGCGGGAAGTCGTGAAGGTGAACCCTTGGATCTACGGCGGCGTGTGGGCACGCTGTTTGATACCGTTTTCATGGCTCGCAACGACAACCCAGACCATGTGACGCTACCGTATTTGCTCACGCGTGAGGGCTTTGAAGACTACTTTTTACAAGAGTTGGAGCATGCCACTGAGTTAGCGCTCATCGATGCGTGGACGCTGGGTCAGCGGGACGACATCAACTTTAGCGACGCTGATAAACAGCAGTTGAAAACCGACCTGCGTGAGCACTATGTCAGTGACTACCATGTCAGTTGGCGCGATGCCCTGCGCGATACCCAACTGGTTCCTCTGCCGGATATTCATCAAGCCATTGTGGTGGCCGACGCCCTGGTGGGGGCCAAGCGTCCACTGGATCGTTTGCTATCGGCCGTTGAGCACAACACAAGCCTTTACCCAGAGCTTCCAGAAGGCGATGAAAAAGCGCGTGAGGCATTAAGGCACTCTCCGCGCTATGAACTCGCTGCCCAGATTGAGCAGCCTTTCACATCCATCAACCAACTCAGCGAAGCCGGCGATGATACTCCGTCTTCACTCGAGGAAATCAAGACAGCGGTCACTGAACTACGTGACTATCTGCTCGATATTGAAGAATCCGGTGACGCTGGTCGCGCTGCCTTTGTGAACGTGCGCGATCGTCTATCGCTGCGGGGTGACGACCCCATCAATAACCTGGAAAAGATAGCCGAAAATACGCCTCAGCCGGTGGGTGGCATGCTGCAAGATCTGGCCGACCAAAGCTGGCAGTTACTGATGGCCAGTGCCACTCGCCACCTTGAACGGCAATGGCTTGACGACGTCGTGGCACCCTACCAGGAGCGGCTGGCCGGGCGTTATCCCCTGGTCCCCAATGCAAGCCAAGACGTGTCGCTGAGCGACTTCGAGGATTTCTTCGCGCCCGACGGCATCCTGGATGCTTTCTATAAAGATAACCTCAAGCCGTTCATTGAGGGTGCCCCCGAACATCTAGTGGACGCTCAGGGTAATTCGATACTGCGTGACAGCGTGCATAGCGCAGTCGACCAGGCAGAGCAGATTCGTCGCGCTTACTTCAGCCGTGATGGTGCTCTGGACGTTGAGTTTGCCCTCGAACCCATCAGCATGAGCCCCGATAAACGGCGAAGCGTGATCAGCGTGGATGGCCAGTTGATCGAGTATGCCCATAGCCCCAGCCAGCGTGTGTCGATGGTATGGCCCAACTCGCTGCGAGGTGGAACGGAGAGCCGCGTCACGATGGTGCCCAGTGAGGTCAACCGCTCGCCCCGCAGCATGACGCGGGATGGTGCCTGGGCATGGTTCCGCTTGCTGGAACAGGCCGATATCACCAACGTCGGCGAGCGTGAGCTGGAACTGCGCTTCAACGTAGACGGCGGCACGATGCGCTATCGCCTGTTTGCCAACGGAGCGCCTAATCCCTTTACGCGCTCACAGGTGACAGGCTTCCAACTGCCGTCAGCCCTCTATGCGGAGCGAGGTAACGATGCTTAAGAAACTTAAGCAGCTGTTTGCCTCGGGTAATACCCGGCCCGCTTCGCACCCTACGCGGCAGAGTGCGAAGCGTGCTCGCCCGTTAGAAGCGGCGCGCGATGAGGATATCGATAAGTTTCTCGAAGCGGTCTATCAGGCGGATGCCAAGGGACATTCGCCCTGGGTGCTGCGTGATAACAGTGTGCTTGAAACATTGCGCCGCGCACTGGAATTCACCGTTCACCGTGGCCTGTGGCTACAGCAAGTAGAGGGCCAAGTGGCGCATTGGCAAGGGCGCCTGCTGGCACTGCATCTTGGCGAGGGACCCCCGCTGGGTATGGTGCTTGCCTGCCGGCCGGATGATGAAGCGGCTTGGCAACTGCGGTTTTTCTACATCAGCCAGGAATGGAAAGGCAGTGGCCATGGCACGCGGCTATTGAGGGCCGTACGCCGCAGCTTGAATGGCGTACCGCTGCAAACACGCCTGCCGGTGTCTTGCCACTCGGCCATCGATAGCCTCGAGGCAGCGGGGTTCACCCGCCAATACGTAGATGCCTTCGACGTCGCCAGCTATGAAGCGCCTGCCATGTGGGATGAATGAGCGGGATGAATAAGCAGGGCGACCAAGCACGAATAAGCAGGATTGCATAAGGAGTAGCGCAATGGGCCAGAAATTTGTACTCGTCGGTGACATGGGGACCGACCACGATGGCTTTCCACCGACGCCGGTTACGGCAGGCAGTGGCACGGTGATGATGGACGGCAAGCCAGTCGCCCGCGTAGGTGACCCCCTGGCACCGCATGACAAACCCGACCATCCGCCGCACCCGCGGGCCATCGCACAGGGTTCAAGCACTATTTTAATCGATGGCAAACCGGCTGCGCTGACGGGCCACGCGGTGGATTGCGGCGGCGTGGTGATTGGCTCTGGCTCAGGGGTGGGAGGAGATCTGACCGGTGTCAGTGGAGCGTCCGCGATGGGATTTATGGCGTCGGCAGCTGCAGCTGCTGCGCCCGCAACTGAGTCGACTAACAATGAGGAGGCTACTTCTTCTGACGCCACATCCCTAAGCTCAGAAGGACGGCAGTGGCTAAAGAGTGTTGAGCGGCTACGCTTGAAACCCTATGACGATCAAACAGGGGAATATATTGAGCAGTGGATGCCCGGTGCCACTATCGGTTATGGACATCTTATCGCTCAACAGGAGTGGTCAATTTATCAAAACGGCATTACTTCAGATCAAGCGGATCAAATTTTTGAAGATGACCTTGCCCCGTTCGTCAATATAGTAAATCGCGTGATTGATGTCCCTCTTAAACCTCACCAATTTGATGCTGCCGTTATGCTGGCTTATAACGCTGGTATTAGTGGTTTCAGCACATCTTCTGCAGCCAAACTAATCAATGACCCTAACACAGAAACACCCTATTCTTCACTTGAGGATGCGTGGAAGGCATGGAATATATCGCAAGGTAAAGTAAATCAAGGTCTGATAAATCGACGTTCCGCAGAATGGGAAATGTTCTCAAAAGGGGTTTATGAAAGATGGTGAAAATATTGAATGCATTAATATGCTTTGTTTTTCTAATGCCTTTTTCTTCAGCTTATGCTGGCGGTGTTGAAGAAGGCGAACTACTGGAGAAACTTTACGGTGTTTACGAAGTGGCCGATATAGAACGATATCGTGGTGGACTAACGAGTAGAGAAGAAGCTTTTAAACAGTTAGATAGATTAGTGAAAGTTAAAAAAGGTGAGTTTTTATTTTGGGATGGAAATATTTATGAAAACCCTATTTATGAAATAAAAGGTCATTCTGTATTGAATATGGAAGGTGATGTGCCTAGTGCAAGTGAAAAGTTTGGGAACTTCTTTGGCTATGGTCAGGAAAGAGAGAAGATTAGAACCCTAAGTGTGTATAGCCAAGAGCCAAATGAGCCCCCTTATATGTTTGAAGTGGTGGAGGGTAACCTTTGGATGTTTTTAGACGGGTGGTTTTACAGGCTTGAGAGAATCCCATCTGACGACAGTGCCCTTTCCTTCAGCAAGAACGCTGACTCCTGCTTAAGCACTGAAACTAGAGTATGAAATCATGATAGGTTTGCAATTTACCTTAACACTCCCCGGGGTTGAGGATATCGCGGTGATCGACTTCACCCACCGCGAAGCGCTCTCCCAGCCTTTCGAGCTGGCGCTGAACCTGGCCAGCCGCGATGGCAGCCTGGATGCCGCCGAGCTGCTGGATCGCGAGGCTTCATTGACGATCTGGCAGGACGGCGAACCGCTGCGCCGTGTGCACGGCATTGTCAGCGAATTTGGCCGGGGCGACCGCGGCCATCGGCGTACCTTCTACTCCCTGGTGCTGCGCCCGGCGCTATGGCGGCTCTCGCTGCGCCACAACTCGCGGATTTTTCAGAAAGTCGATCCGCTGACCATCATCAATACCCTCTGCGATGAGCGGGGCATTCGCGACGTGGCCTTTGCGGTCACTCGCGAGCTTGCCGAGCGTGAGTACTTCGTGCAGTACCGCGAGACCGACCTCGCCTTTATCGAGCGCCTGGCCGCCGAAGAGGGGCTTTTTTACTTCCATGAGTTTGAGGACAGTGACAACGGCGCCCATCGGCTGATCTTCGCCGACGACCCCCAGGTGCTGACCCATCTTGGCGAGCGCACGTACCACAGCCGCGCCGGTGGCACCGCGCCCACACGTCATGTGCGTAAACTCAGCCATACCGCCAGGGTGGCGAGTTCGTCCGCCACGCTGAAAGACTACAGCTTTAAAAATCCCGCCTATGCGCAGCTCCACGACCACCTGGGCCGTGATGTGGAAGGCCATGGACAGCAGGGCGTCGTTGATAAAGGGTACGAACACTACGACTACCCCGGTCGCTATAAGCAGGATGCTTCAGGCGAGCCCTTTACCCGTATTCGCCTGGAACAGCTGCGCCGGGAAGCGATCACCGCCAGCGCCGAAAGCGACTTGCCCGAACTCGCCCCCGGCCTGCGCTTTAGCCTGACGGATCACGACGCCGACAGCCTCAACCGCGACTGGCAGGCTATCAGTGTTCTTCACCACGGCGAACAGCCTCAAGCGCTGGAAGAGGATGGCATCACGCAGGGCGACGCTGCCGGGATGACCCGCTACCACAACCAGGTCACGTTGATTCCCGGCGATGCACCCTGGCGGGCGTCCCCCAACCCCAAGCCCCGTGTCGATGGCCCCCAGGTCGCCTTTGTGGTTGGCCCGGAAGGCGAAGAGATTCACTGCGACGAGCACGGCTGGGTCAAGGTCCAGTTCCCCTGGGACCGCTACGCTGAATCCAATGAAACGGCCAGCTGCTGGGTGCGAGTTGCCCAGGGCTGGGCAGGCGGCGGCTATGGCAGCATCGCCATTCCGCGTATCGGCCATGAGGTGATTGTCTCGTTTCTGGAGGGCGACCCGGATCAACCCTTGGTTACCGGGCGAACCTATCACGCCGTGAATACCGCGCCTTACTCGCTGCCGGAACACAAGACTCGCACCGTCATCCGCACCCAAAGCCACAAGGCCGACGGCTTTAACGAACTGCGCTTTGAAGACGAAGCGGGCGAAGAGCAAATCTGGCTCCACGCCCAGAAAGACCTGGAGCTGCTGACGCTTAATGACCGCACCGAAGAGATCCGCCGCGACAGCCATATCAAGGTTCAAAACGACCGCATCAGCGAGATCGACAACGACGATCACCACACGGTGCATAACAACCGCCACACGAAGGTAGACGGCGACGACCACCTGATGATCGACGGCACTCGTCATGAAAAGGTCGGCCGAGCGCAACTGCTGGAAGCCGGGCAGGAGGTGCACCACAAGGCGGGCATGAAGGTCGTGATCGAAGCAGGCGCCGAAATTACCCTCAAGGCCGGGGGAAGCTTCCTGAAAATCGATCCCAGCGGCATCACCATTGTCGGCCCGCAGGTCAAGATCAACTCCGGGGGCAGTCCTGGCAGTGGGAGTAGGCAGGCCGCGCAGGGACCCCTTCTCTCGCTTAACGCTGAAACTGAGAACCATGAAGCGGTACTTCCCGTTTTTCCTAACTCATCAGAGCAGCTAAAACAAGTCGCGAAAGAGGGGCAACTTCTCAGTGCTCAATGCTATCAGCAGGCAGACGGCAGCTGTCCATTAGCTTCATGCCCATGTAAATAAAGGTTATGCAATGAGTGAGTATTCAGTGTTAGAGATGTTGCATAAGAAAGAAGACGAATCGGTATTTATATTGCTTGATGGGGCTGTCTTTCCAGCAATGCAACGGGTATATAGTTACGAAATGTCGCCTCAGGTTTCACCTATTTACTATGGAACTCGGCATGGGGCATCTTTAGATGCAAGTCCTTGCTTATATCAGCCTAGTGGCGAAAGTGAAGTATGGAACTGTGAGGAGCACTGGCGTACTCAAGGAGTGGTTTTTGTAAGCGCTTGCTCTTACTTTGAAGTGCTCGATTATTTAAAGAGCTTGATAAGCGTACGCCTTCCTAATAATCAGCTAGCCTATTGGAGATTTTATTCTCCTGAATGGTTGTCAAAAATAATGAAGGCGCTGAGTGATGAGGACTTTTCAAAGTTTAATGGCCCGGTGAATCAATGGGCGGCGTATGTCGACGGTCGCTGGGAACTATATGATGCTGTCAGCCATAGTTCTGTTGAGACAAATAAAGAGGAAGGGTGGTTTCAGCTGTCTCAAAATTGCATAGAAAAACTAAAAAACGCAAAGAAAGAAGAGTTTTACATTCGCTTGGAGGAAAAGCTGGCTAGTGAAATAAGCAATGTGAGTTTTGAGGGTCTGTGCAGGGAAGACGTTTTAAAAACTGTTGCTATAGCCGAAAGTCTGGGTTTTAAAAGTAATTATGAAATTGAGTGGTTCACTGTCACGAATTATAAATACCCTGGCTTAATGAGCAGATCTGATATCAAAAAATCAATTGAAAATATCGAAGTGGCAGCGCTCGAGCGACAGCTTCAAGTCGAAGAAGCTATTTGGGGAATTAAAGAAGAAAGGACGGATTGATGGGCTATATAGTGCAAAGCGGTGATACGTTAAGTGGGATTGCTAGAGACAAAGCGGTATCAATTTCTGCTATTATGGAGCTGAATCCAGCTCTAGATAATCCAAATAGACTGCAAGCTGATACGGAGTTAATCCTTCCAGACACTAGTGAAATACATGATCGCAACTGTCCTGATGATATCATGGCTGATAGCCCTTGCGTGGAGCAAGATGAGGTCGAGCCAGGATTCTATGTTGTGGAGCGACCACAAACAGTTGGAGAACTAAAAGAACACTTATTTGCAAGCAATCTCAGTAGTGAAGTGGATGCTATGCTTGAGCGCTTAAACCCGCAGTTGGGTGAAGGCGTTTTTCCTGGACAAGTTATTGTTCTAAGCGATCCAAGAAGCATGCAATGCACGCGTGAAGAAACACTTCTGATGCAAGTCGCGAGCGACGTCAATAAAATAAACGCTGAGTTAACTCACGAGGAAGCTCAACATACGGTTGATTACTATAATTTATTAGGGGCTGCAACGGGCGGTGCCGGAGCTGCTATAGGCAATACTGCTAAGGGTATAGAAAAACATGCTAGCCAAGTTAAGGCGAAACTAAATCAGTTGGAAGCGCTGTACCAGCGTACTTATGAACGAACAGGGAGGCTTAATAGTCCTGAGTTTTATGCTAGCCGTCAAAATTTATTCAGAGATCTAGATGCGCTGCTTGACCGGGTAACGCGGATGGGGTTAGGCATACCCGAGCATCCTAATTTACGCCATGCGCTTGGAGTAACGACGAAGACAACAGTTCATCATTGGCGACAGGCAGGGTCGGCAGCGTCGGGAATACCTGGATACGCAGATAACTATGTAGGCATTGCTAATGCGAGCAAATGGATGGGAAGAGCCGGTTACTTAGGGCTTGGATTCAGTGCATTTTCAGCATATTCAAATACAGTGGAAGCCTGTACCTCTGGGCGTGAAGAAGAGTGCCAAAGGGCTCGAATTCGAGAGGGGGCCAGTTTTGGTGGGGGGCTTGCAGGTGGTGCAGTGGCAGGTGGTGCTGCGGGTTATTTTGCCGGTGGGATGTGCGTGGCGCTGGGTGTTTCTAGTGCTGGCGTAGGCGCTCTAGTGTGCGGTCTAGTCGTGGTTGGCGGCGCTGGGTATGTTGGTGGTGACGTAGGTGGAAAACTAGGTGGGCTAGGTGGAGAGTCGTTGGGGGAGTTTATATACGGTAACGAAAATGAATGAATTTAATATGGTTTTTGGTTTGTTTGTAGTTTTCGTAATAGCTGTTGCTGTTTTGTCACTTGTAATATGGGGAGTGATGTTGCTTTTTTATATGGAAACAATAGATCGGTATTTCGATAGCCCCGACTTTCCACATAGAGGTATTAAAGGCTTATGGCCTTGGGAAATGGGTAGAGCGGCAAGCTATGGATTTTTTTTATTTTTCCGAAACTCTAGGTTTGTCCGAAAGAAATTTCCGCATGCTTTCGAAACGGTTGAACTAGCTAAGGTGCCTAGGAAAATAAAATTTATTGTAGCGTTTCCTATCTGCACTTATATTCCTTGTGCGTTGTTTATACTCGCGGGAGGGAGTTTTTTATACATAAAGGAATGGTTCTTTTGAGTCCGTGAAGTTATTTAATAAATATGATTGATTTAAGTTGCATTGTTAGTAGTTTTAGGATTTTTATTAAAGGTGATAAGTGGCTAAAAAGTACGCTCCTCGTAAAGTATTAGCTACTAAGCGGTAGCTGGCTCTATAACCACTACAGCATCAGCCGTCATGACGAATGGCTACTGTCAACGCCTTGGAGCCAGGATGCCTCTAAGGCCGGCAATGATACGCTTGAAAGGTATCAGGCGAGGTTACAAGAGATTGCCCAGGCGCCCAAAGTCAATGTCAGTATTGAAGAAGCTGACAGCTGGTGGCGGAGGCAAATAAACGGACCAGAATCGGTCGATTTTAAACTTGCCTTACCTATCAGCCTGCAGGACCTCACAGCACCGTTTGGCGGCAAAGCGCCGGTGCGTCTTTCCCTGGGCGGCTACCAGGTGCAACCTGAAGATGGTGGGCGAGATTATCGGCCTGAGCGCTGGGTGACGGCTACCGATAAAATCGTGGAAAGCTTGACGCTTGCTGATAAAGCGCCACTCGCTTTTGCCCTGCCTCGGCCCGAGCCATTGAGCTCAATATCGGCGCGCCCCACCCATAATGTTTTTGCCGTTCGGCTGGAAGTGCTGGGCAGCGATGGCCAGTATCAGGCTAATGATTATCATATTTACGTGTCGCCTGCTGGCGGCGGAGGGGACTACCGGTGATTTTCAACCCAGTTGTCCAAATAGCTGCCTCTAAGCAGCCTGTTTATTACGCTCGACTTCCTGCAGCTTGCCAGGGTTGAGCGCTACCGAACCGGGTACTTCCCAGTTTCGTGTGTTGCCTGACCAGCGCTGTGGATGTCGGCGCTTAGCTCTTTCATAAACCGCTTTGCGATGCTCAAGACGTTCTCGGTCGGCACCTTGATGCCGATCAGCGGGCGTCACGTACCGAATGCCACTGTGCAGGTGCTGTTCGTTGTAAGCGCGTTCGAACGTCAGCATCCAGTCACGTACCGCGTTCAGCGATGCAAAGCCCTTTGTGGGCCACGCTGGACAATACTTGACGGTGCGGAACAACGCTTCCGAGTAAGGGTTGTCATTGCTCACTCTCGGTCGACTGTAAGACATCAACATCCCCAGCTCTGTTAACCTCGCTTTAAGCGTATAAGACGTCATCGGTGCGCCGTTATCCGAGTGCAGCACTGGAGGCTGGTGCCAGCAGCCTTCGCGCAATAAAGCGCGTTCCAGCAGGTGTTTCGCTAACTCGCCTGATTCCGCCTCGTGGACTTCCCAGGCGATGATTTTGCGACTGTAGATATCCATGATCAGATAGAGATACCAGTGCTGGCCACGCACAACGGAAGAGCAATAGCTGATGTCCCAGCACCAGACTTGGTTGGGTCCGGTTGCTGTGAAGCTCGTCGGCTCAGGCACTGGGCGGCGTGGCTTCATTCGCCCTCGATGGTGCTGCTGTTGGTGCTTTTTCAGTACCCGGTAAAACGACGACTCGGAAGCCAAGTAGACCCCTTGATCTGCCAGTAACGGCACGATCTGAGACGGTGGCAGGCTCTGATACTCGGAGCGATTGCAGGCACTCAAAATAGCCTGTTCCTCCTCGTGAGTCAGTTGATGCGGCTGACTGCCTTGTACCGCGTGTGGGCGCTGATCCTCAGCCACCGCGCCACACCCAGAACGCCAGCGTTTCAGCGTGCGCTCGCTCACGTCTATCATCGCCGCTGCTTGATAACGGGAAGCGCCCCCGGTGACCGCTTCATCAAACAACGTAATGAGCCTTGCACGTTCCTCAAGAGGCGTCAGTCGTCCTCGCCGCTGTTCGGGTCTTCGCCGTACAAGGCGTCGAGCTTTTTTGAGAGCACCAGTAACGATGTCGTTTCCGCTAGGGCTCTGTCTTTGCGACGCACTTCCGCTTTGAGCTGTTTGATCGTCTTACGGTCTTGTTTACGCTGCTTTTGTGCCGTTTTTTGCTGGTCTTCTTGTTGGCCAGCGCCCTGGAGACAAGCGGCTTTCCACTGTTGGATCTGCTCGGGATACAGGCCTTTTTCGCGGCAGTAAGCACCAAGCTCTGTTTCTGACAGGGTGGCGGTTTCGATGACCACGGCAAGCTTGGCGTCAGGCGACCACTCGTTGTCGCTTTGGGTGTAACCCGGCACAGGCACTCCTTTTTCTCGACACTGTTTTAACCAACTATACAGCGTCGCGTCAGAGATGCCTTCTTCAGTGGCGACAGATACCACACTGCGATTATGGGGTGGCAACAACTTTTTCAGTACAACAGCTTTACGCTCTTTAGAATAACGTGGCACACGCGCTCCATGCCGCTCCCTCTGGATTTGATTTAGGCGATATCGCCAACCGGACAACTAGGCTGACAGAGGGGGCTACACACCATCGGATGTTGCTATTCGTGGCGAGGAAGCCCCCTGGCGATACATTGATCCCCTTCTTTTTACTTGATTTAAGGCTCCCCTATGTCGGCCAAACAAAATCCAACGCCGCGCCCTGATATCCTCCGGCCCCACCGGGCTGGAGATATTGAGTCCTTTCCAGGTGGCAAGGTTATTTACCTGTCGCCGTCTCCTTTGCCCACAAAATCCGCACCTCTGGATTTCAACCAGGCGATTGGGGAAGTGAACGATGCTTATTTGGATTTCGGAGGCAGCCTTCCCACGCCCTTCACTTGGCAGTTCACGTTAGGCATACCCTTTATAGGTTTTTTAATGTTGGTTTTTGTTATCCCAATGTTGGGGGGGGGCTAATGTGGATAACAGGAAAGGATATCGCACTATTTTACGTAGGGATTGCTGGGCTCTTTAATGAGGTATTTGCTCAGGCCGTAGTGTTCTCGACATTGGTATTACTATTAGCCTTAGTGATTAAAGCCCACTACCACTTTAAGTTTCGTGAGGCTGTGCCAACTCGCTTCCACCGCCAGCGTCGCGAGGTTGCTTTTGCGCCGGGCGACGGAAAGCCGCCTATCATCGTGCCCTGGGAGAGTGTGGCGGCCTGGGTGACTGAGGCGCAGGGTATGACGCAATACGGTGTGCAGCGTCAGTATGGCTTGGGGATAGGCTTTATCGAGCCTGAAACAGGGCAGCAGCACTTTCTTGAATTATCACAGCCCGGCATGCCATTGGCATTGGGGCTTTGGGAAGCGGTGCGGGCTTACATGGAGTACGAGGTCAACACCCGCGAGGAACTCCAAGACCCGCACGGGCTGCATCGCCCCGGCGATCCGCCCTACGAAGGCGTGCATACCTTCCACAATGCCCGGCACCGTCTGCACCGTCGCTACCGCGAGGGCGACATTGGGCTGTTCAAGGTCACGATGTGGTACCTGTGGCACATTATCGACCTATGGACGATTCCCTTCCATCTTGCCGAATGGGAAATAAGCACCATCCAAAAAGCCGGTCAGAAGACGCTACCAGCGAGTCTTGATGAGTGGTCGCAACCTCTTCCTGAAGAACAGTGGGCCAAGCCTAGCGCAGAGCTCACGCGCCTATCAAAAGAAGTCAGACAGCGCCATGCCCAGCAGCCAAACCGGCCGATCACCGCTATCTTCGCCGAGGTTTATGCAGAGGAAACATCACTCTCAGCCTAAGGAGGCTGGGGGAAGCAGCGCATTATACATGGCTCGACGACACCCTATCCTCAGTAGCAGCCGGATTTAGAGTCAGAAGTGACGTTATATTTATTACAGCGAGTTGCGCGGCTGGCTCACCTCACCCAATCAATCTCAGCTCCTTTGCACAAGCTGCTGTGCCTAAATTGACATTCAGGCCAATAAAAACAAGCGATGTGTTACGTCTCTTCCCTGCTCCTGAGGCAGGCAATCGACTCGTGCTCGGCGACCACGCTTTCAAGGGATTTGCATAACGCTTGAAACGCCTCACTGGAGTGTCCAGGGCGTTGGTGGAGTTCAATTTCGACATGTCCCAGATTGGGTAGGCCTTCTTCTTCGGTCACTATCCGGCAGCCCGGTGGTACGCTGCGCGGGGTTTTAACGGTTATCGCCAGTCCGTTTTGCACCGGGACGTTGATGCCTGTCGGGGATTGGCTGACGTAGCGAAGTTCCCAGCGCGTCTCATCGCGGCCCAGCGCAGATAACGCATGCGCCCTGAAAATGCAGCCCTCGGGATTCAGGGCCAACGGCAGTGTTTGCCATTGCGAAAGTGAGACGTGATCGGCCATGACCCACACCATCGGTTCCCAGCCAAGCAAGTGTCCGGATTGGGTGGGCTTATGCCTTACCGAGAGCACCACGTCTAACAGCCCTTCCTGGAACCGCTTGACTAGGGTGTCACTGATGTCGCAATGCACCTCTAGCTGAATCTGCGGAAACTGGGCCGCAAAGCGTGGCAGCAAGTCGGGCAGGTAGGTGGCTGCCTGTTCTTCCGAGGTCCCCAACCGAATAAGCTCGCCGTGCATTCCACCCTTGAGGAGGTCTTTGGCCTCATCCTCAAGCTTGAGCATATGGCGCGCATAGGGAAGCAGGCGCTCCCCGGCGGCCGTCAGCAGAACGCTACGGCTGGTGCGCTCGAAAAGCGCTTGATGCATCTGATCTTCAAGACGCTTTATTTGCAGGCTCATCGCCGATTGGGTTCGGTGCAGCACTTTACCCGCCGCGCTAAATCCTTGGCATTCGGCGACGGTGACAAACGCGCGTAGTAAGTCTGTGTCCATGATGAATGAGCCATTTAAATGGGTGTTATCTTAACTATTCATTTCTATTATGGAAGAGCCTTCACTAGCCTGTCCAAGTGAGTTTTTAACGCGACAGGAGCGTGACCCCATGACAATAACTGCCACTGAACAACCCGCGAACGCCCTTGAAGGGCTGATCGATCTTGAGCGCTACCCGCTCGATGAGTTGTCATCGCCGGCAGGAAAGACGTTTATCGCCGATTGCCGTCGCCAACTTGAAGTAGATGGCTGTGTGGTGCTTAAAAACTTTGTTCCTGAAGCTGCATTAGCTCGGCTTGAGCGTGAAACCGAACGGCTATCGCCAGACGCCCACTACAATCAGACTGAGACCAATCCGTACAACAGCGATGGCGACGCATCGCTGCCCGCGACGCACCCTAAAAACCGCTTTGATGATCGGACTAACGGCTTTGTCGCCGGAGATCGTATCGACCATGACACCATTATCCGCCAGGTGTATGAGCACCCGGAATTCCAGCGGTTTATCGGTGCGGTGGTGGGTATCGAAGAGATCCACCAGTACGCTGATCCCTTGGCCGACCTGGTAGTGAACGTGCTGCGCGAAGGGTGTCAGCACCCCTGGCACTACGATACCAACGAGTTCATCGTCACCATGATGACCCGGCAATCCCACGGTGGTGGGCGGTTTGAATATGCACCGGGGATTCGCAATCCAGAGGGTGAAAACTTCGCTGAAGTGGAAAAGGTGATCGACGGTGATCGCTCGCGCTTGAAGGCGCTGGATCTTCAGCCAGGTGATCTGCAGATTTTCTTTGGCCGTTACTCGCTCCACCGAGTGACGCCAGTGGTGGGGGATAAAGAGCGCCATACGGTGATTTTCGCCTATGCCAAAGAGCCTGGTTTCGTGGGTCGTCCCGAGCGTGCGCAGCGCATCTTCGGCCGCATGGCGCCGGTCCATGAACAGATTCTTAAAGACGGCATGCAGCGCAGCGATAGCCTGGCAGATTAAGGCCGCGCAGCGCTCATTACGTTCCTTACCCCATTCCCTACGCGAGATATTCATGAGCATTGTCGAAAGCGAAAGCCTTACCGATAACGAGCCGGACCACATTCCCGTTGTCCCTTCGGCTTCCATGGCCAACGGCGACAGTATCCCCACGGCGTTTGACCCCAAGCAGCTGCGCGCCGGACGCCTTGAGCGCCTGCGCGCCATGATGGCGGAAGAAGGCTACGCGGCGCTGGTCCTGTTCGACCCGAACAACCAGCGTTATGCGACGGGATCGCGCAATATGTTTGGTTATTTTTTGCGCAACTCCACGCGTTATGTGTACGTGCCGCTGGAAGGGCCGATTATTCTGTTCGAATACCCCGGCAGCGCGCACGTATCCACCTGGCTTGAAACCATCGATGAAGCGCGAACCTCCAAGGTCGTATGGTCGGCGGTTAACCAGCGCGATGGTATGTCATCCGACCCTTTTGGAGTGGAGATTGCCGAGCTGATCGAAGAGCACGGTAAGGGCAACAAAAAAATCGGGCTGGATCGCTGCGCACTGAATCTGGCGCGGGCATTGGAAGCGCAGGGGCTCGATGTGTATGACTGCATGCAGGACACGCTGCACTGTCGACGCATTAAAACGCCCGAGGAAATTGCCTGCCTGGCGCAGTCGATGGCCGCCAGTGAAGCCGCTGTCGCTGAAGTCGAAGCGGCGATTAAACCGGGGGTTACCGAAAACGAGCTGTTTGCGATCATGTACGGCGAGGTGATCAGAGGCGGTGGCGAGTTTATCGAAACCCGCCTGCTGTCCTCAGGGCCGCGCACCAATCCCTGGTTTAACGAAGCCAGCGACCGCAAGATCCGCCCCGGTGAATTGGTGGCGCTGGATACCGATACCATCGGCTGCCATGGCTACTACTCGGATTTTTCACGCACCTTCCATGTGGGGCCGGGCAAGCCGACGGCCTATCAGCGCGAAATATATCGCATGGCCTACGACCAGGTGCACCACAACATGAGCTTGCTGAAACCGGGTATCAGCTACCGTGAAATCGCCGAGCAGGCATGGAAAATCCCCGAACGCTTTATTGACCGTCGCTACCCGTCGATCATTCACGGGGTGGGCATGCACGGCGAGACACCGCTGGTCGCCCACCACATGGATTTCGACCGTTTCTCCAAGGATGGCATTCTGGAACCTGGCATGGTGGTATCGGTGGAAAGCTATATTGGCGAAGTCGGGGCTGCTGATGGCGTCAAGCTGGAAGAAGAGGTGCTGATCACCGAGACCGGCATTGAGCGGCTTTCCCGCTACCCGTTTAACGACGTGTTATTGAACCGCGAACAGTAGCCGCTTGACCCAGCCGCTAGTGGCGTTTCAACGTCGCTAGCGGTATCCCGCCATCAGCTCTCTCACCAGCGGTGTGTCCGCATCGCGGTGGGTGGGCAGCTCAAAGCGCGCCTTGGCAATCGCTGTGCGTGACAGATCCGCGACAATCAGCGCTTCCTCATCATCGGCCTGCGCCAATATTTCGCCACTCGGCCCGAGAATGCGCGAGCCGCCCCAGAAGTGGCTGTCGCCTTCCGGGCCGAAGCGGTTCGCCATAATCACGGGCGTGCCATAAGTCATGGCATAAAAGCGGGTATTCAGCGCCCAGTTTTCTTCGTTGGAAAAGTCGTCGCTGACGATGCCGCTGGCCGAATTGATCGGTGCGCAGAGCACCGTGGGGCGGGAAAGCAAGGCGGCATGCACCAGCCCGGGGTTCCATAAGTCGGCACAAATGAGCTGGGTGGCTGACCAGCCGGGGCAGATATCCGTGTGGGTGAGCTCACTGCCGTGGGTGAACCACTTGCCTTCCTCAAGCCCGCCATAGGTAGGTAGGTTCAGTTTGCGGTGGACGGCGATAAGCTGGCCGTGCTGAAAGATAGCCAGCGCGTTGTAATATTCCCCCGGGCTTGCCTCTTCCACGAAACCGACGACGACCTGCATCGGGCCGCAGGCGCGGGCCAGTGTTTGCAGGCGTGGGTCTTCCAGCGGCATTGCCACCTGCATGACACGACTTGCCAGACGATACCCCGTCAGCGAAAGCTCGGGAAATACCAGTAGTTCGACATCGTCATGCTGGGCGTCAGCAATCAGTGCCAAATGGCGCTCAAGGTTGTCATCCACCTCGCCGAGCGTGGTATTGATCTGGGCAGCGCCGACGCGAAGCGTGTTTTGATAATGCATTGGCTTCCCCATTGAAAAAGCCGCTCCATAGGAGCGGCTTTACTGTGATGGCAAGCATTATGCCAGTGCTATCTACTAGCGACTAGAGCAGATCATTTTCTTCGAGAAAGCTTTCTGCCACGTCGTCAACCGACTCGCGCTCGACATCGACACGGGCGTTGAGCGCGGCCATGGTCGCGTCGTTTAACAGCGCCGACAGGCGGTTCATTTGCTCAGCGAGCTCAGGATTGGCCTCGAGGGTCTCGGTGCGTACGACCGGGGTGAGGGCATAATCAGGAAAGAATTCCTTGTCATCTTCCAGCACTGTCAGGTCTAGGGCTGGGATGCGCCCGTTTGTAGCGGTGGTCATGGCCACGTCGACCTCTTCATTGTCCAGCGCGGTCAAGGTGAGCCCTTGGTCCATGCGTGACACGTTACGCCGACCGAATTCGAAGTCGTAGGTTTCCTGCATGGGACGGAGGCCATCGTCACGGGAATAGAAGGTGGCATTGGAAGCCAGCGTCAGCGCGTTACCCTCGTTTATCACCTGAGCCAAATCGGAGATGCTGCTGATACCCAGCGATTCAGCGTGATGCTCGCGCATGGCTAACGCATACGTGTTGTTCGCGTCGGATGGGTCAAGCCAAGTTAGGCCTTTCTCGGCATCAAGTTGTTTGACGCGCTCATAGGTTGCTTGAGGAGATAGTTTTTCTTCTACCTTGTTATAGCTGATCAATGAGGTGCCAGTATATTCCCAGTAAAGGTCGATTTGGCCGCTTTCTTGAGCTTGTCGCAACACTGAAGTGCCCATACCGGATCGTTCATCAACATCGTAGCCTTTGTCTTCCAGGTATTGGCTGGTCATGGAGGCTAGGATGAGCTGTTCGGTAAAGTTCTTACCACCGACATTGAGGGTCTGAGCCTGAGCCAGGCTTGCAACGCAAAGAGTTAGTACGGATAGCGTCAGAGCTTTTAGTTGGATTTTCATGTGGCCTCTTTGTTAGGTGGGTAAAGCAGTCCGCCCCGAGGAGTTCGGGGCGGTGTTTAGCGGATATGGCAGTAGTTAAATCAGATCATTCTCTTCAAGAAAGCTCTCTGCCACGTCTTCAATCGTCTCGCGCTCAACATCGACACGGGCGTTGAGTGCGGCCATGGTTTCGTCGTTTAACAGCGCCGATAGGCGGTTCATTTGCTCAGCGAGCTCAGGGTTGGCCTCAAGGGTTTCGGTGCGTACGACCGGGGCGAGGGCATAGGCCGGGAAGAAGCCCTGGTCGTCTTCGAGCACGTAAAAGTCAAAGGCGGGGATACGCCCGTCGGTGGCAAACACCAGGCCAACATCGACTTCTTCGTCACGCAGCGCTTGATAGACCAGGCCGGAGTCCATGCGGCTTACTTCACCGCGCCCTACGCGGAAGTCGTAAGCTTCCATCAGCGGCCGCCAGCCGTCTTCACGGGCGTAGAACTCGGCGTTAAGCGCAAAGGTCAGGCCTTCCTCGTTGTTGACGGCCTCGGCCAGGTCGGAGAGCGTCTCGATACCACGTTCTTTGGCAGCCTCTTCGCGCATGGCGAGCGCATAGGTGTTGTTGGCATCCGACGGCTCGAGCCAGGTCAGGCCTTTCTCGGCATCGAGCTCTTTCACCCGCTGGTAGGTATCTTCAGGGCTCAGGCTTTCCGTGATGTCGTTATAGTTGATCAGGGACGTGCCGGTGTATTCCCAGTAAAGATCGATCTGACCGTTTTCCTGCGCTTGACGCAAAACGGCGGAACCCATGCCGGAGCGGTTATCGACGTCGTAGCCCAGGTTATCCAGATACTGGGTCGTCATGGTGGAGAGGATCTGCTGCTCGGTGAAATTCTTGCCGCCAACGCTGATTTCGTTGGCGTTAGCGAGCGAGATGCCGCTGGCAAGGGCAATACTGGTCAATGCGGTGGTTAATGTTTTCATCATCGAATCCTTCTTTTGTTAGTGAAGCGTACGTCACGGTGGGTCGTTAAGCGCGGCCGGGGTTGACCCCGCGGGGGACAACGAGGAACGCAGTCGTTGCAATCAGCGCATCGACTACGATTGCCAGCAACGCGGTGGGAATGGCACCCGAAAGCATCATGACTGGGTCGTACAGATCAATACCGGTGAAGATCAGTTCACCAAGGCCGCCCGCGCCAATCAAGAACGCCAGCGGCACGGTGCCCACATTGATGGTTAGCGCGGTGCGCATGCCGGCAAAAATGACGTAGAGCGCATTGGGCAGCTCGACTTTGAAAAGCCGCTGCATGGGTGACATGCCAATGCCCGCAGCCGCTTCCATAAGTGCCGGGTTAACGCCCTTTAAGCCGGCATAGGTATTCCGGGTAATCGGCAGCAGCGTGGCCACGAATAGGCCAAAGACGGCTGGCACCGTACCAATACCCAGAAAACTCATCGATAGCGCGAGCACGGCCAGGGTGGGGATCGTGGTGCCCACGTTGAGTACCTGCATCAATGACTCGGCGACCCGCGCCATGCTGGGGCGAGAGAGCACGATACCCAGCGGAATGGCAACGAGAATGGCCAGGCTGCCTGACATGACGGTCAGCCAGATGTGCTGAACCACCAGGTACTGAACATCGGGTAGATACCAGATAAAGTCATCAATGACGCCGCTGGACTGGCTCCATACGCCGGCGAAAAAAATAGCCACCAGCACCAGTGCCTTGAGCGCCCCTTTCATGGATCGAATCGGCATGGTTACTCCTTGATGGCCGGCGATGGCGTGCGGTCATCCCCCTGGCGAGCGCGATAGCGTGCGCCCAAGTGGCTGGTCATGGCGCGCTGGGTAATTTGCCCGCACACCGTGCCTTCGTCGTTGACACAGGGGAGCCAGGTCTGGTCGTGGGCAAACATCAAGGACGCAGCTTTGCGCAGGTCGTCGTCGAGACCCACAACGGCCGGGACGGCCTGGAAGTGATCTCGGCAGTAGCCTTTAGTGGTGCGCGCGACAGAACGGCTGACAATACCGGCGGGCTGCTTGCGGTCATTGACCATCAGAATGGCGTTCTGATAACCGTAGTCTTCGATTTTGGCCAGTGCGGCTTCCAGGGTATCGCTGGGCGTTACCGTGCCAATTTCGTCCGTGACAATCTCGCGTACTCTTACCAGGTTCAAACGCTTGAGCGCGCGGTCTTCGCCGAGGAACGATTCCACGAAGGCGTTTTTGGGTGCCGCCAGCAAATCATCGGGTGTGGAGTATTGAACCAGCTTGCCTTCCCGGAAAACCGCCACGCGATCGCCCATCTTGATGGCTTCATCAATGTCGTGGCTGACGAACATGATGGTTTTATTGAGTTCCTGCTGCATCTTTAGAAACTCGTCTTGAATGACGGCGCGGTTGATCGGGTCGATGGCCCCAAACGGCTCGTCCATCAACATCACCGGCGGGTCAGCGGCAAGCGCGCGGGCGACGCCAATGCGTTGCTGTTGGCCACCGGATAATTCACTCGGGAAGCGCTTTAGAAAGGCGTCTGGCTCCATCGCGATCATTGCCATCATCTCGCGCGCGCGGGCCTTGTACTTGGCCTTATCCCAGCCCAGTAGCTTGGGCACGATGGTGATGTTTTCCTCAATGGTCATGTTGGGAAACAGGCCGATCTGCTGGATCACGTAGCCGATATTGCGTCGCAGTGTCTGGGTGTCGAGGCCGGTGGTATCGTCGCCGTTAATAAATACTTTGCCGGAAGTGGGCTTGACGATCCGGTTGATCATTTTCAGCGTCGTGGTCTTGCCGCAGCCCGATGGCCCCAGAAGAACGCAAATGTCGCCTTCCGGTACTTCCATATCGATATGGTCAGCGGCCACCACCGCACCTTTCGGCGTATCGAACACCTTGGTCAAGCTGTCAAGTCGAATCATAGGGGTGTCTCTTATAGTAGAAATGACATCAGGAAAGGGGCATTAGGTCGCGGCGGCCTGGCGGCTCATCCCTCTGGGCGTCAGGCGCTTTTGTACATACAGCAGTGAGTAGTCAACGATAATCGCCAGTATGCTGACGGCGACTGCGCCGACGATAAGCTGACGCGGGTCTGACTGCGAAATGCCACGGCTGATGAAGGTTCCCAAGCCGCCCGCGCCGATGTAGGCAGCAATCGCCATCACGCCGATATTGAGCACCACGGCCGTGCGAACCCCCGCCATGATGACCGGTATGGCGAGCGGAATCTCGACCAGACGCAGCCGCTGATTGGGGCTCATGCCGATGCCTCTAGCCGCTTCGCGCAACGCAGGGTTCACGTTGTTTATCGCGGTATAGGTGTTACGAATGATGGGCAACTGGGAATAAAGCAGTACCGCGATGACGGCAGGCACATAGCCGATACCGTGCCCAATCAGCGATAGCACCGGAATCATGATGCCGAAAAGCGCGATTGACGGGATGGTGACGATAATCGAGGCCAGGTACAGCACCCCTTGCGCCACGCGCTCGTTTTTGGTGATCGCAATGCCAATCGGCACGCCGGTCAATGTCGCAATGCCTACGGCAACGCCGACCAGGGCAATATGCTCTAACGTGCGTGATAGCAGCAGGCCCGCACTGCCTAGGGCGTATTGAAGAATTTCCAAGCGCAGCCTCCTTATTATAAAAATGAGTAATGGCCGGAGCGCGGTCCGTCAGGAGGCATCGCTCCTGTTCGCCTTTATGGAGAGGATAAGCTTATCAAAAGGGTCGCGTGATTATCGGGAATTGGCATGACGATACGAAATAGGCTGAATTTGGGGTTTTTATATTACCCAGCGCTGCTTGAATTAAATCATGCTGTTATCGGGGAGTTGGGTGCGTCTGCGCGACGCAGGGTAAAAGATGATGGGCAGAGGAATTGCTTCTCTAAATAAAAAATACACAGGGCGGTCTTAATCGCAGCATGATCACGCTACGCCGAAAAGGTCAGCCCAACGGGACGAATTGGACGCACTGAATAAGCTGTGCATCCAATTCAATAGTGGTGTGGGGGACCTATTGGCGTTTCAAGAAAAGCGTGAGAAAAAAGGGGAGCTAATGGAGATTGGCAACAAGTTGCCTGAAGGTCATTGGACAAAATGGCTGAGCGCAGAAAAAAGGAGCGAATGTGTCATATGCGCCATAGGAAGTTAGCAGGCGAGCATAAAAAAAGGCAGACCAGTAAGTTACTGATCTGCCTTTCAAAATATTGGTAGCGGGGACCGGATTTGAACCGATGACCTTCGGGTTATGAGCCCGACGAGCTACCAGACTGCTCCACCCCGCATCAACGTGTGGCGTATTCTACGCTTTTTTTGTGCTTCGTCAATAGGCGCTTTTAAAACGTTTGGGCTATAGCCGTTGATGGTCTGAGTGCTGCAACATGAGCCGAGTAGCGCTATGCTGAAGTTAGTGCAACAAGAACAATGCTGACTCTCGGCAAGTCGCGCATCTGTATGGCGATTTGCCGTTGGTACTCAAGCGCCAAGGCGCTTTTCACAATGGCTCGCGGTTCTCGTTCTGTACCGCTCATGCCATTCGTCATATCAGGGAGGTAGTCAATGGCCAATCAAGCCCCCGTCGCCTGGGTAACTGGTGGAACTGGTGGAATCGGCACGGCGATTTGTCGTTCGCTGGCGGATGCGGGTTATCTGGTCGTAGCGGGTTATCACAACCCCGAAAAGGCCAAAACCTGGCTGGCATCGCAGCAAGCCGATGGCTATAACAATATCGCGCTGTCGGGTGTCGACCTTGCCGACCATCAAGCCTGCCTGCAAGGTGCTCAGCAAATTCAGGAGCAGCATGGTCCCATCAGTGTGTTGGTGAACTGTGCAGGCATCACCCGTGACGGCACCATGAAGAAAATGTCATACGAGCAATGGTATGAGGTGATCGATACCAACCTGAACAGTGTCTTCAATACCTGCCGAAGCGTGATTGAGATGATGCTCGAAAACGGTTATGGGCGGATTATTAATATTTCGTCCATCAACGGCCGCAAAGGGCAGTTTGGCCAAGCGAATTACGCGGCGGCGAAAGCGGGGATGCACGGGTTGACCATGTCGCTTGCCCAGGAGACAGCCACGAAAGGCATTACCGTAAACACCGTGTCGCCCGGCTACATTGCCACCGACATGATCATGAACATTCCAGAAAAAGTGCGCGAGGCGATCCGTGAGACGATCCCCGTTAAACGCTATGGTACGCCAGAGGAAATTGGTCGACTCGTGACCTTCATAGCCGATAAGGAGTCCGGGTTCATCACCGGGGCTAACATCGATATCAATGGTGGTCAGTTCATGGGCTAACCAAGCCGTTCATTTTTCTCCATGATGGCAAAGCCAGCGAGATCCCTCGCTGGCTTTTGTGATTGAGGCTTTTGTGATGGATCAAGGCGGCGGTGTTCGGGCGAGCCGGGTGAGCAGCTCATCCAACTCACCGACCTCTTGATCCCACAGCGACCTGGGCATGGGCCCGAGGGCAATCAGGTCCGCAAGTACTTCGCTGACTTCTTGCGCGCGGCTGCGCTCTTTTTGCAGCCCGTCGTTGAGGCGTTCCACCTGGATGGCCAGCCTCATGGGTTCATCTTGCTGATGCACGCGCCCCATGGCGAGCAGTGATAAGTGAACACGAAGCCGGTCCAGCTGGTCTTTCAGGCTGGCTTCGTGTGCCTCGGGGAGTGTTTCCTGGCGGCGCTGGTTACGCTGCTGATGAGCCTGTTCAAAAGGCGCTTTCAAGGGCGTTTCGCCCAGCACCGCCTGGGCGTCCACCGTGTCGGCTTGCTGGTCGGCCAGCTTGCGTTCATCTGCGCGCAAGTGGGCCTCGATAAGAGGCGTCAGCTGCTGCCAGGCGGTTACCGTGTCGGCGACTTCAAGGCGGTTCAGGCGTTCACGCCGGGCACGAATAATACCACTCAGACGCCGTTGCATACCTTCGCTGCGGCGGCTGCGTGGCAGTGGTTCCAAATGCGTTGCCTGTTCAATGAAAGCGTCCAGCTTGGCGTGGTCGCTGGCGTCTTGAGGTTGCCAGCTGTCCATTTCGTCGATCAGCGCTTGCAGGGTGTCGAGCTGGCGTTGCTGCTGGGCGAGCTGCTCGTTTTTATGCGCGTCGCGTAGCGCGAATAGCTGGTCGCATTCGTGGCGGAAGGCCTTCCAGAGCGTTTGTTCTTCCCCTTTAGGCGCCCGCCCCAATTGACGCCACTGCTGCTGTAGCTGTTTGGCTTTTTCAATGCGCTCGTTGAGCGGGCGCTCGTCCTGGTGCAGCGCCTGTACGCTATTGATCAGGGCTTTTTTCTGGTCGGCGATATGTTCGGCGCGGGTATCGATCAAGCTTTGTAGTTGATGGCGAACGCGGCCAAACCGGCGACCAATGGCTTCTGCCTGTTCGCGTGGTACGGGAGAGTGATGGCGCCACTGTTGGCGCGCTTTATCGCGAATGTCGCGCAGCACATCCGGGTCGGCGTCCTGCGCTGGCTGCTCAAGCAGGGTCTCGAGCTGCTCACAGAGCGCTTCGCGGGCACGCAAGTTGGCCGCCCGCTCTTCAGCCAATTGCTCTCGCCAGGGAGCAAGGCGTTCATGGATGCGGTCTGAGGCGGCGCGAAAACGCGCGGATAACGCTCGATTGGCCGCCGCATCACCCAGGGCTTTCCATTCTTTGACGAGCTGGCGGTGGTGGCGATCCACTGCCGCATCCGCCATGTGTTGGTCGTCGGCAAGCACTTCAATGGAAGCGCATAGTTGTTCACGTTTGGGGCCTGCGACAAACCCTCGCCAGTCCCGCAGTTCAGCGAGTTGCGCGCCAAGCTGTTTCAGCCTCGTTTTGAGCGGTCGGGCATCGTCGCCCTTGAGTGCGTCAATGCGCGGTTTTAGCCGTTGGTGAAGGCGGCTGGCGCTTTTGAAGGCGCCCCGTTCAAGCAGCTGCTCGAAGGCGTCAAGCTCGTTGCGGTAAGCGCTGATGGATTGGGCATCGGTTTGCGTATCGGCTGTTTCGTTGGCAGCGGCAAGCGCCTCCTGTGCTTGGCGGGCAAGCGTTGGCATGGTCAGATGATCAGGCCATTGGCACTGGTCGAGCAGTGACGCCATGGCGGAATGGTCGGCGTCGGCAAGCGCTTGCTCAAGGTCTGCGCTAAGCTGTTGCCAGCGCTGCCAGGCTTCGATACAGGCTTCGTACTCTTTCAGGGCCTGGGTGTAGCGTTGGCGTAGTGAATCGCTGGGCGGGTGCTCGTCGGACAGATGCTGCCAGCGCTGGCCAAGCAACTGACGCTGGGCGCGGAGGCTATCGATATCCTGTGCCGTCAACCCATTGCCAAGGTGCAGGCCTTCCAGGGTTTCTTCCAGGCCTTCCAGTAACTGCTCGCGGGTCTGATCGGTGGCTTCGCGCTGCTGGTCGTTCTGCTGACGCGCCTGCTCGTGAGTTTCGTGGTCGTGCAGCGTTTTGCGGCACGCGAGAACGGCTTGATGGTAACGTGCCTCCTGGTCGGCGTCAGGCGATTGGCTGAGCTGTTCCCATTCACGTTGCAGGTGACGCAGCCGACCACCGTAGAGGGGCTCCCAGGTGGCTTGGGCGTGTTTTTCCAACTGTTGCAAAAGTGTCTCGCGCTTTTGCTGTTGGGCTTCTTTCCACTCGGCGTCGGCACGCCGTTCTTGCAGCCGATCTTTGGCCATACGCACGACCTGGCGGTCCCGGCGGGCTTCCTTCAACAGCTTCTTCAAGCCTTCTTCACTGACGACGCGATCAGCTGCCTGGTGACGAACGGCCGCGACGCCGTTATGGCAGGCGTGTTCGATAAGGTCGTGTTCATCGGTCAACCGGGCGAGCGCGGTAAGCCGTAAATTGAGGTTGTCACCCTTATGCACAAGAGCGTTGAGTATCTTGGTATCGTCAATGCGCTCGGCAAGTGCCTCACGCTGGCCAAGCCCCGTTTGCCCTTGTTGGCCGCTAAGTCGCTGGCATAGCGCCTCTTGCCAAGCCGAGTCGTCCTGGTGGGCCGGGTAAGCCGCCATGAGCCCTTCAAGGTCATCAAGGGCAAGTAATGCGGCAAGCTGTATGTCGCTATCCGGGTCCTGCGCAAGCGAAGCGAGCGCTTGGCGCTGTTCGCTATGGTCAGGGTCAAGGCGGTGGAGAGCCTGGCGGCGTACCTCGGCATTGGGGTGCTGCCAGCGAGGTGCGAACAGGCGTCTTAACAGTCCGTGCATGGATCATCCTGCTGTGAGGCGCTTTGCGTGAAAAAAATCAGACGTCGACCTTTAGAAGGTTGCAGTTGTCGGCGCTGTCGCTTAGCGTTGACTTATGATGTGGGTTTGGTGAGGGGTAATTCTCACCGCCCAAAAGCGCTCAAATGCGCTACCTTATATCTTAATATCTTACCTGAACATGACATGGAGTTCGGCCATGAGCCTCAATGTGGATAGTGCCGACGTGGCCTTTACCTTTAAAGGCGGCATGCTGCCGATGACCGTCATGGAGCTAAGCAGCGCTGACCCAGAGCATATCCGACGTCAGCTGGCGAGCAAACTGTCTCAGTCGCCCGCGTTCTTTCAGCATACACCGGTTGTGCTTAGCGTGGAAAAGCTCGATGAGCCCCATCTTTCGCTGGAGCGTATTTGCGCCGTCTGCCGGGATCACAAGTTGCTTCCCGTGGCAGTGAGAGGTGGCACTGAGCCGGTTCGTCAATCGGCGTGGGCGCTCGGCCTTGGCTGGTTTGCGCCGGTCGATGAAAGTCGTGCGCAAATGCTCAAGAGTGTTAGCAGTGATAGCGAAAGTGCAGCACCCGTCGCCGTGTCGGACGCAAACACCGCTGAAGAGGCCGCCCAGGCGCAAGAAAGCAACGGTGCGGAAGCCACGCGTCTCTACCGGGGTACGGTGCGCTCCGGGCAGCAGGTGAGCGCTTCAGGGGGTGACTTGGTCGTCATCGGTGCGGTCAATGCGGGAGCGGAAGTTCTGGCAGCCGGTAGTATTCATGTTTATGGCGCATTGCGCGGGCGGGCATTAGCGGGTATTCATGGCAATACCCAAGCGGGTATCTATTGCCGGGAGCTGGCCGCTGAATTACTGTCGGTGGCGGGTAATTACAAGCGTCTGGAAGATATTGATTCTCAACTATTGGGTGCCCCCGCTGAGGTGCACTTTACGCAACAACAATTGGAAATTAAGCCGCTTAATTAGCGCCGAAAGCGTAAATCGTTGAGAATGCCAGCCACGCGGAGTCACCGCGTGGTCTACTGATGACATAGACGTTCCCGTTGTACGTAGTGCGCTAACGGCGCGCTTGCGATGAACGACTTCAAGAAGGAAGTAACTTTTGGCCAAAATTATTGTAGTGACCTCGGGTAAAGGGGGGGTCGGCAAAACCACCAGTGCCGCCGCTATTTCGACAGGCTTAGCCCTACGCGGTAAGAAAACGGTGGTGATCGATTTCGATGTGGGCTTGCGTAATCTTGACCTGATAATGGGCTGCGAGCGCCGCGTTGTTTACGACCTGGTCAATGTGATTCAAGGCGAAGCGGGGCTGAATCAAGCGCTGATCCGCGATAAGCGGGTTGAGAACCTGTTTATTCTGCCGGCCTCGCAAACCCGTGATAAGGATGCCTTGACCCAGGAAGGCGTTGCCGAAGTGCTCGACAAGCTGAAAGAGGACTTCGATTTCATCATGTGTGATTCGCCTGCCGGTATCGAACGTGGCGCCCAGTTGGCCATGTACTTTGCCGATGAGGCCATCGTGGTGACGAACCCGGAAGTATCCTCGGTGCGCGATTCTGATCGGATTCTTGGCCTGCTGGCCTCCAAGACACGCCGCGCCGAGGAAAGCAGTGACCCGATTAAAGAGCACCTGCTGGTCACGCGCTATAACCCTGAGCGGGTCACGTCGGGTGACATGCTAACGCTGGACGATATCCGTGAAATATTGGCGATTAATCTGCTCGGCCTGATTCCCGAGTCCGAGGCGGTGCTGCGAGCCTCGAACCAGGGTGTGCCGGTGACCCACGATATTTCAAGCGACGCGGGCCAGGCCTATAGCGATACCGTATCGCGTCTGCTCGGTGAGGACATGCCACTGCGCTTTCACGAAATGCAGCGTAAAGGCTTGCTCAGCCGCATGTTTGGTGGAGGTCGGCGATGAAACTGCTGGAGTTCTTGAAGCGTGAGCGCAAGAAGTCAGCCTCGGTGGCAAAAGAACGCCTGCAAATTATCGTGGCGCATCAACGAAGCCAACGGGGACAGCCCGATTACATGCCGATGCTGGAACGTGAGTTGCTGGAGGTCATTCGCCGCTACGTTCACGTGGACGACGATGCGATTCAGATTTCGCTGGATAGCGAGGATAACTGCTCGGTGTTGGAGTTGAACGTTACGCTGCCCAAAAGCTGATCGACGCATTTTTGAATACGCGGCGAAACCCAGCGTGGATATGCTAGGCTTGGGCTTTTCATTGCCCAGCGGAGTGCTTGTCCATGGTGTCACCCAATGCTGCCCCCGCCAGCTTTTTATGGCATGACTACGAGACCTTTGGGGCTGATCCGCGTCGTGATCGGCCCGCTCAGTTCGCCGCCCTGCGCACTGACGCTGACTTGAACGAAATCGGCGAACCGGTCGAGCTGTTCTGTCGCCCCGCTGATGATTATCTGCCCCATCCCGCCGCCTGTCTGATTACCGGTATTACCCCGCAAAAGGCCCAGCGCCACGGCCTCCCAGAAGCCGAGTTCGCCGCTGAGGTGCAGCGCCACATGAGCGAGCCGGGCACCTGTGTGGTGGGCTATAACAGCCTGCGCTTCGATGATGAAGTGTCGCGCCACTTGTTCTACCGTAATCTTCTCGACCCCTACGCCCGTGAGTGGCAAAACGGCAACTCGCGCTGGGATCTTATCGATGTGGTCCGAGCGTTTTACGCCTTGAGGCCCGAGGGGATCGAGTGGCCGCTGCGCGACGATGGCGCCCCGAGTTTCAAGCTTGAAGACCTAACGGCGGCCAATGGGATTGCCCACGAAGGGGCCCACGATGCGGTGGCCGACGTGCGCGCGACGATTGCGCTGGCGCGTCTGCTGAAGTCGCGCAATGCCAAGCTGTTTGATTATTTGCTCGGTCTGCGCGGCAAGCGGGCTGTAGCCAAGCAGCTCGACTTGCCCAGTGCCAAACCGATTTTGCATATTTCGCGTCGTTATCCGGCAAGCCGGGCGTGCAGTGCGCTTGTGATGCCGTTGGCCGAGCACCCGAGCAATCCCAACGGGGTGATCGTCTACGACCTGAGCGTGGATCCCAGTGAGTTACTGACCATGTCGGCGGCGCAAATTCGCGAGCGGGTCTTCGTCAGTCAGCAGGACCTGGCGGAGGGCGAAACCCGCATTCCGCTCAAGGTCATTCACATCAATCGCTGCCCGGTGGTCTTTCCCACCACTGCGCTGAAAGACGTGGAGGGGTCGCAGAAAGGTGAGTATGGCGACATCGTGGCCCGTTTGGGGCTGGATATGAACGCCTGTCGCCGTCACTGGAAAATGCTCCGCGAGGCGTCCGGGGTGTCCCAGAAAGTTGCCGAGGTCTTCAGCGCAGGCTACGACGATGCCCCGCAGGACCCCGACCTGATGCTTTATGCCGGGGCTTTCTTCTCGGCTGCCGATCGTAAGCAGATGGAGCGGGTCAGGGCCATGGACCCCTGGGATCTGGTGGGCGAGCGGTTTGCCTTTCAGGACCCGCGACTTGAAGAAATGCTGTTTCGCTTCCGCGCGCGAAGCTACCCGGAAACACTCGAGGGAGACGAACTGGAGCAGTGGGAGGCGTTTCGCTGGATGCGTCTGAACGATGCCACGCTGTCAGGTTTTACCCTGAAAGCCTTTGCTCGGGAGATCGAAAACTACAACCAGCAGACGCTGACCGATCATCAGCGCCAGATACTCGAAGAACTCGTGCTCTATGTTGAGGCCATGCTACCGGCCCAGGCGTTTGACGCCTGAGCCGGTAGGGCTCAGCGGTCAGTCGCCGGCTTTTTCGGGGAAAGGCGTAAACTGCTGGCGGATCGCTGCCACGTCGCTGGGTTCGTCGCCTGGGTTGAAGCGCACGTCCAGTTGGCGTTCACGCAGCGCTGGCCACAGGGCCTGCAGGTCGTCTAACGTCACCTCAAGGGCCAGCTCAGCGAGTTGTTCGCGGCGGTCAAAACGCACCTCCTCCCGCGCGGTTGCCTGCCAGTAGCGATTGGCCATCTGCGCCAACCGCGTGTCGCGCTGGCGCAAGCGGGTATTCACTGCTTGACGGTAGGCGTCCAGCTCACCGTCTTCCAACTGCTCAAGCCGCTCGCCGGTGCCCTCCAGAAACGCATCCATGCGCTCGGCGATCGTGTTGCTATCGGCGTCGGGTGACTGCACGACCATGGCAATGCCAGGGGCGTCCAGCAGCGGTGAGTAACCCGCGTTGACGATGTAACCAAGCTGCTCCTCGGTGCGCAGTTGCTGGTAGAAAGGCGTTTCCAGCCACTGGGCGAGCACCTGTGTCGCGGCTTGCTCGTGCAGTGTTTGATCACGGCCTTGCAGGTAACGCAGCACGATGGATTCTTCGCGTTCGCTATTAGGATGCAAGACCGTGTCGTCGCTGTTGACGGCGAGCGGCGTGAGATTGGCGATATCGTCGCGCGTTAGCCGGGGAGTGAGCTTACCGCGCATCAGGTTCGCCTGCTCTCGGGCGAGTTCGGGCCCCAGGTTACCGACCGCCATGGCATCCACGTACAGGTCGGCAAGAAAACGCCGACGGAAGTCGATCAAGTGACCATGCTTCAGTCGCTGGCTGGCCTCAAGCAGCGCTTGGGTCGACCACTGCGGCGTTAGCAGGGCTTCGCCAATGGTTCCGCTGGCTTGGGCGTACAGGGAGGCTTGGGGGGCATTGCGCCACTCGCGCTGTAAACGGTTGAGCACCCGCTCGAAGTCGCGCTGACCTATGTTGGCGTCGCTGAGCTGGTCGAGCGCTTGCTCGATCAGCGGTGTCTGGCCGTCCCGCCAGCCGGAAAACGACAGCGTCATGCCTCGTGAATGGGCATAGGCGCTGAACGACTGGCCGGCCAGCCAGGCAGGGTAAAGCGCTTCGTTAAGGCTATCGTTCAGCCAGTTGGCCAATAGCCGGGTGAGCACCGCTTCCTCGGCGGAATAGCTGGCACTGGGGTGCTGCAAGCTCAGCCGCCACTCCACCTTGGGCGTGTTGAACTGGGCATCCTGCATATGCCAGGCGGTGAACGAAGGCGTGTCGATCAGCGTGCTGGGGTGTTCGTTCTGGCCGTCCAGCAGGCTAAGATCGCTGGCAATAAACGGGTTGGGTGCAGGGAGCGACAGCCCGGTCAAGGCTTGGCCGCTTTGGCTGGGCGGCTGTTCGCGCCAGGCGGTGTCGAACCAGGGCGTTACCTGATCACTTTCGATGTCGGGGGCTGAGTAAATGCGCAGCATATTGTCCTGGGTCAGCGCATCCAGGTAGCGTTGATGCTGCTCGGCATCGAAATCATCCATCCGGTACGCGGCGTACTGGACGTCCTCCACCGGGTAGCGTGACAGGCTCATCGATAGTCGCGTGGCTTCCTGCTGGGGTTCGCCGTGCTGTTGAAAGCGGAAGGCCTGTTCGTTGAGGTCGGCTTGCTCGCTGTAGCGCCACTCTTCAAGCCCGCCCTGGCGGATACGCTCGATAGCGGCAAACAGCGTGGCTTCAATATCGTCCAGGCGCTGCGCGCCCTCCTCGGTCAGGCTGATGGAGACAGTGAGAAGCGCATGCTGACCATCGCCGCGGCCGACCCCCGCCGACAGTGCGTCGGCAAGCCCGGCATCCTTGAGGACCGCGAACAGACTGCCATCGCTTTCATCGCCCAGCAAATGGGAAATCAGTTGGGTGGGCTTCTGGCGATAAGCGTCGGTGGGGTCGGGAATGGGAAAGTAGAAACGCAGTTGGTGACGATCTTCAATCGACTGGCGTTCCACATAACGGGGCAGCGTGTCGCGATCCACGAGCGGTGCGTCGATGCTGGGGGCTTCCCGGTCGTTGTCGGGAATCTCGGCAAAGCGCTCGACCACCCAGTCTTCCAGGGTATCCAGCGGCTGGGGCGCCACCACGGCCAGGTTCATCACATTGGCGTCGTAGTGACGCTGATAAAACGCCATTACCCGTTCGCGAAGGGTGGCTTCGCCGTCCGGTGGATTGGCCAGCGTCTCGCGGGTACCCACGGCAAACTGGGTGGTCGGGTTATCCGGGTTCAACAACTGGTTGAGTACCGCGTTTTCGCGCCTTCCTTCATCCTGACGGCGTGACACGTACTCGGAGTGCACCACATTGCGCTCGCTTTCAAGCTTGTCGGCATTAAACAGCGGTGACACGAAAAAAGCGCTGAACCTATCCAGGGCGCCCTCGAAGGCCGAAGGCTCAATGCTGAAAAAATAATTGGTATCCTGAGAAGCGGTAAAAGCGTTGTGCGACCCCGCATTGCGCGACAGATAGCGCTGATAGGCGTCGGCTTCAGGGTAGGCCTCGGTGCCCAAAAACAGCATGTGTTCAAGGAAGTGGGCGAGCCCCTGCAGGTCGTCAGGGTCCTGGGCGCTGCCGACCCGTACGTTCATCGATGCTGCCGCTTTATCTGCCTCGTCATCACTGACGAGTAGCACATTCAAGCCGTTTTCCAGCTCGAGCACGCGGTAGTCGCGCTCGTCATACGGGCTGACGTGGGGCGTGGTGACGTCCTTGATGTCGTCTTCGTTGGCAGCAAGCGCCGCGGGCGCAAGCCAAAGGCTGCCCATGGCCATGCCCATCAGGGCGCCACCAGGCAACGCCATTTTCCATCTTGCAAAGCGTTTTAAACCAATAAGTTGACGCATGTAAGCTCCTATGGCGTGGTCCAGCGTATCATCGGCCCGACGGGGTGAGCACAGGCCGGAGACTGGTAGGTAGGAAAGTTGATCTGCTTTGATACCGGAAAAGCGCCCAACAGTTCCAACGGTGCCGGCGCCAATAAGCGATCGAGGCGAGCGTGGTCCGTGTCGGGATTTAACCATTCATCTGCGTCCTGCGCGTCGACCACCGCAGGCAGTCGGTCCGTCAGGTGCGATAAACAGGCGTTGGCGGGGACGGTTACCAGAGCGGTGGAGTCGTTGTAGCTAGTGAGTGTGGTGTGGTAACGACACCACAGGCCCGCCAACAGCAGTGGCCCACGATTGACCTGCGTGACCAGGTAAGGTTGCTTGGCACGGGGTAGCCGTTTCCAGATGTAAAAGCCGCTGACTGGTACCAGGCAGCGACGCGAGCGATAGGCTTCCTGAAACATTCCGCGTTGGTTCAGGGTTTCCGCTCGAGCGCAGTGTGGGGCATTATCCAGGACTTTTAGCCAGGGCGGTGTTAGCCCCCAGAATAACGACTGTAAACAGAGTTGACCCTCAACCATACGGATGGCCGATATCGGTTGCCGCGGTGCCACGTTGGGTGACTCGATCAAGGGTTCAGCCATCTTCAGGCTTGGGAGTAGGCGGGCAAGAGGCAGTTGCTGCACGTGTAAGCGCCCAGCCATGCAGGTCTCCTTTTACGCTAACGCGTTGTCTGTACCCTTTTAGAGGGTATTAAGCATGAAATGTCGAGGTTTGGAGTCGAAAACAGTGTTCGATGTGGGGTATCCTATAGTATCCCTTGTTCACGCTAAAGCGCGATGAGGCATTCTTCCTGTTTGCCGTTCACATTAAGAGATCGCCATGGCTCGCCCCAGACAGCACGCGCCCGATGCACTACACGCGCAGGTCATGCACGCTTGCGATGAATGGTTGGCTCAACAGTCCATCCATGGTTTATCGCTGCGTGCCCTGGCCAGAGAGGTCGGCTGCGCCCCCAGTACATTGCTCAAGCTGTATGGCAGCTTTAATGTTCTGTTGCAGTACGTCAACGTCGAAACCCTGGCGCGCTTGCAGTCCACTATTACAAACCTTGCGTCGGATGATCCCGAACCCTGGCTGCGTGCGCTGGCCAATGCCTATTGGCGATTTGCTGAAAAGGATTGTTACCGGTGGCAGCTGTTGTTTGATCATCCGTTGGCGCAGGAAGGGGAGCTGGACCAGCGTCAGAGCCAGTTGATCGAGGCGTTGTTTACCCAGGTTGAAACGTCGCTCAAAGAGTATCAACCGCTACTGGATGATGCCGAGGCGCGACGCTTGGGACGCACCCTCTGGGGCAGTGTGCACGGGCTGGTTCAACTTGGGTTGAATGAACGCCTGGGTTACTGGCAGGGGCATCAACTCAAGGTGGATGAACTGCTTGACCAGCTGTTGAGCACCGTTCTTGCTGGGCTACGCAACCGCGAGCAACTCGAGTAATGGGATTGGTTAAGCCAGTGCGCCACTTGCTGCGCGGCGGTATCTTCCTAGCGATGCGGCTTTGCTATCGCCTGCGTGTTAGAGGGCGTTGCCATATTCCCAAACAAGGGCCGGCGCTGGTGGTGTGTAACCACGTCAGCTTTATGGATGCGTTGGTGCTGGGTGGCGGCAGTCCCCGCCCGTTGCGTTTTGTCATGGATCAGCCGATCTTTGACTCTCCCTGGCTCAGATGGTGGTTTCAACTAGTCGGTGCCATTCCCATCGAGTCTGAGCGTCGCAGTCCAGGCGCGTTACGTCGTGCCCTGGAGGAAGTCAGTCAGGCATTGCGCCAGGGTGAAGTGGTGATGGTGTTTCCCGAAGGGCGACTAACGCCCGACGGCGACATTCACCCCTTCCGTCGTGGGCTTGAGGCGATTGTGATGCGAGATTGCGTGCCGGTAGTGCCCGCTGCGCTTGCGGGGCTCTGGGGCTCGTGGACATCTCACTATGATGGCAAGGCGTTAAAGAAATGGCCCAGGCGTTTCCGGGCGCCGGTGAGCCTCCACTTTGGAGACCCTATTGACCCGAGTGATACCGGGGGGCTGGCGCTACGGCGCTACCTTGAACAGCAGGTGAGGCAACTTAAAGTCGAGGCGGATCAGGATATCGCGCCGCGCCAGTGACATTGCATCAGCCTATTGACCTAACCCGCTTCGCGTCGCCTTCCAGCAGCGCGCTGAGGTGATCAGGTTGTCTCGAATCGCCAGAATCTCCATCCGTGTTGCCCCTACCTGCAAGCAGGCAGGCCCTTCAGGAAACCCTTCCAAGTGCTCGAGAATTAACCCGTTGAGGGTTTTGGGACCGTCGGTAGGCAACTGCCAGCCAAGCATCTTATTGATGTCTCGAATGGTCGCGGTGCCTTCGATGACATGACTGCCGTCATCCTGTTGGTGAATATCATCATCTTCCGATACGTCGGTGGTGAATTCACCGACAATCTCTTCAAGAATGTCTTCCAGGGTGACAAGTCCTTCAACATCCCCGTACTCGTCGACCACGATGCCGATGCGGCGCTTTTGTTTCTGGAAGTTGAGCAGTTGGGTGTGAAGCGGCGTGGATTCCGGAATGAAGTAGGGCTCGCGGGCTTCCTGCACAATCGCTGCCTTGGTGACTTCGCTACGCGATAAAAAGCGAGCCGCATTGCGTAAGTGCAGCATGCCGATAATGTTATTGATATCGCCTTTGTAGACCGGCAGGCGGGTATGCTGGCTGGTGCGGATTTGCGCCAGGATGTCTTCCAGTGAGTCATCCAGGTCGATGCCCAGCACTTCATGGCGGGGCACCATGATGTCATTAACGGTGACGTTTTCCAGATCGAGGATCGATAGCAACATGGCGCGGTGACGATAGGGAATCAGCGTGCCTGCTTCATGAACCACGGTGCGCAGTTCGTCCCGTGTAAGGTTGTCGCCACCGTTTTCGACGCTCTTGACACCGATCAGACGCAGCAGCCCGTTGGAGACCGCATTGACCAGCCATACCAGTGGGTAGAGCATTTTAAGCAGTGGCTCAAGCGCATAAGAACTTGGGTAGGCAATGCGCTCGGGCTTGATGGCCGCGTAGGTCTTGGGCGTCACCTCGGAAAAAATCAGAATGGTGATGGTCAGCAGCGCGGTAGAAATGGCGGGCCCCGACACGTCGCCAAAAAAGTGGATGGCAATAATCGTGGCAATGGAGGCGGCAAGGTTATTGACGAAGTTATTGCCGATCAGGATAACGCCAATCAGTCGGTCGGGGCGCGCCAGTAAACGCATGACGCGCTTGGCACGACGGTCGCCGCTATTGGCGTTATGGCTGAGCCGATAGCGGTTAATCGACATCATGCCTGTTTCAGAGCTTGAGAAAAAAGCGGATAGGGCAATGAGAAGGGCCAGCAAGCCAAAGAGTAATCCCAGCGGGAAGTCATCACTCAAGTCAGAATTTCCTTTATGCCGTGTTCAGCTCGATTTGTAAGAGGTTGCAACAGAGGTGTCAATACACACAGTGCCTGCAAGATTAGCGGTTAAGTACCACTTCCAGCACGAACTTGCTGCCAAAGTAGGCTAATACCAGGATCGCGCAGCCGCCAAGCGTCCAGCGCACCGCGCGCATGCCGCGCCATCCAAACCGATAACGGCCAATCAATAGCGCGGTGAAAATCACCCAGGCGAGAAGCGATAGTACCGTTTTGTGGGCGAGGTGCTGGGCAAAGAAGTTATCCAGGAACAGCAAACCGCTGATGATGGATAGCGTCAGCAATATGATGCCGACCCACACTAACTCGAAGAGCACCCGCTCCATTGTGGTAAGCGGAGGGAGTGACTGGACAATGCCGCGGATGTGATGGTGGCGCAATGCCTGATTCTGCAAGCCTACCAGTACCGCTTGTGCGGCGGCAATCGCCAGCACCGCAAAGGCCAGCGCGGAGCTGATGGCGTGCATCAAAATACCCGGCGTCAGCCCACTTTGACCGCTTTGGCTGGGCAGCCAGGTCGCAGCCATCAGCGCGATGCCGGCTAGCGGGAAGAGCGCAATGCCGGCGTTGAGCACGGGCTTGAACAGGCTTGCTACCAGGACCACGTTGACGGCAACCGCCATAAGCAGCGTGGCGCTGGTGGTAAAGCCGGGCAACAAGCCCGGCGTTTGCCCGACCAGATGAACCACCACCGGGATATGCAGCAGCAGACCCAGAGCGGCTAAGAGCCGTACAATGACCTGGCGAGGGGGAACGCGCCGGAACAGCGCCATGCCCTGCCAGATGGCAGCGGCTACATAGAGAATAAAGGCGATGGTGGCGAAAGGGAGCGCCTGCATGATGCTATCCGTGCGCCTTGCAGCGCGTCGTAATGAAACAAATCGAATTGATAAGCCACTACTATAACGAATCCTTACAGTGACGCACAGTCATCTATATCTTGAGCCCATGGAGACTCAAGCTGCGAGCGCGTATAATCTTTTTCATTAGCCTAGGGCCGGTCAAGCCCGGCGACAGCGACGGAGGCAAGAGGCCCCATGTTTTCGACTCTTAGTGAGCGTCTTTCCCAGACGTTAAAATCGATCAAAGGTCAGGCGCGCCTGACCGAAGACAACATTAAAGATACCCTGCGGGAAGTCCGCCGTGCGCTGCTTGAGGCAGATGTGGCGCTGCCCGTCGTCAAGGACTTCGTCGAACGGGTGCGCGAGCGTGCCGTCGGGCAAGAGGTATCCAAAAGCCTTTCGCCCGGGCAGCAGTTCGTCAAGATTGTCCAGCAAGAGCTGGAAGCCACCATGGGCGAAGCGAACGAGGGGCTAACGTTAAAAAGCTCCCCTGCCGTTGTGCTGATGGCCGGTTTGCAGGGCGCGGGTAAGACCACCTCGGTGGCCAAGCTGGCGCGCTACCTGCGGGAACGCGAGAAGAAAAAGGTCCTGGTGGTGTCCGCGGATGTCTATCGCCCCGCGGCGATTGACCAGTTGGAAACCCTGGCCAAAGAGGTGGAAGTCGACTTCTTCCCCTCCCGCTCGGATCAAGCGCCTGTATCGATTGCTGAAGCGGCCATCAAGCACGCCAAGATTCAATTCCACGACGTTGTGTTGATCGATACGGCGGGCCGTCTGGCCATCGACGAAGCCATGATGGCGGAAATTCAGGCACTCCACAAAGCGGTCACCCCTGACGAAACGTTGTTCGTGGTCGATGCCATGACCGGCCAGGATGCGGTCAATACGGCAAAAGCGTTTCACGACGCCTTGCCGCTCACCGGGGTGATCCTGACCAAGGCCGACGGTGACGCGCGGGGCGGTGCTGCGCTTTCCGTGCGCCATGTTACTGGCAAGCCGATCAAGTTCATGGGTGTGGGGGAAAAGGTCGACGCCCTGGAGCCCTTCCACCCTGACCGGGTCGCCTCGCGGATTTTGGGCATGGGCGACATGCTCTCGTTGATCGAGGAAGCCGAGCGCACGGTCGACAAGTCCAAAGCCGACCAACTGGCCAAAAAGGTCAAGAAAGGCGACGGCTTCGATTTGGAAGATTTTCGCGAACAGCTGCAGCAACTTAAGAAAATGGGTGGCATGGGTGGTTTGCTCGGCAAGCTGCCGGGCATGGGGCAGATGGCTGATATGGCCCAGGGGCCTGGCCCCGAAAAAGAGCTCGGCAAGCTTGAAGCGTTGATCAATTCCATGACCCCTAAAGAACGCCACAAGCCCGAGATTATCAACGGTTCACGCAAGCGCCGTATTGCCGCGGGTGCGGGGCTTCAGGTGCCGGACTTGAATCGTCTGCTCAAGCAGCACAAGCAGATGCAGAAAATGATGAAGAAAGCCGGCAAAAAAGGCGGCATGGAAAAAATGATGCGTGGCATGTCCGGCATGATGGGCGGCGGCGGTGGCGGCCCGGGCGGTCCCGGTGGAATGGGTGGCCCTGGTGGTATGGGCGGCATGGGTGGCCCGGGTGGATTTCCTCGTCGCTAAGCGTTGCCGCCGGGTGGCATGCTTGACGGGCTGATAGTTTTCTGGCTGTCAGGCTTTCCAAGCCGAGCGCATTTGCGTAGAATGCGGCGTCTTCGTGCGTGGGCGTTGGTCATATAGTGGCTAACCCTTATGCTGAAGACTTTTATAGTATGAAGAGTGTTTCCGGTAGCGAACGCCGCTAAGGCGCACTCTCGTAACCTCAACCGAAGGATAGTTATCGTATGGTTACCATTCGTTTGGCACGTGGTGGCGCCAAGAAGCGTCCCTTTTACCACCTGACTGTTACTGACTCACGTAACGCCCGTGATGGCCGTTTCATTGAGCGTATCGGTTTCTTCAACCCTGTCGCACGTGGTCAGGAAGAACGCCTGCGCGTTGACCTGGACCGTGTTGTGCACTGGCAGAATCATGGTGCCCAGCTGTCAGGCCGTGTTGCTGAGCTGGTAAAAGAAGCGCGTAAGCAGGCCTAAACCTGTTCGCGATGTGGCAAGTGCTGTTGTACGTTGAGGTCGTCAATGACGCGTTTTGAAACAAGCCATACTGACGACACGCATGTGGTGCTCGGCAAGCTGACAAGCTCCCACGGAGTGAAAGGCTGGCTGAAGGTATATTCTTATACCAGCCCCATGGACAGCATTTTGGACTACCCCGAATGGTGGGTGCGCCAAGGCGACAGCCTGACGCAAATGACCATTGTTCAGGGCCGTCGGCAAGGTAAAGGCCTTGTGGTTCAGCTTAAAGGGATCGATGACCGTGACGCGGCCGACGCATTGGCTCAAGCGGACATATTGATGCCCAAAGCAGCCCTCCCTGAGCTTTCCGACGATGAGTATTATTGGCATGAGCTTGAAGGCCTTGCGGTTTTCACTCAAGCCGGCGAACGGTTGGGGCAGGTCAGTTACCTGTTCGAAACCGGTGCCAACGATGTCATGGTCGTTCGTGGCGATGTCGATGCGATCGACAAGCGTGAGCGCCTGCTGCCTTTTTTGCCGGGCGACGTCATTGTTGAAGTCAGTCTTGAAGACGGCCGGATGGTCGTTGATTGGGATCCTGAGTTTTGAACAGTGAACAGCGGCCGGGCGGTGGAAATGACGTTTCACACCCCGCGATGTGGATAGGTGTGGTATCGCTGTTTCCTGAGATGTTCGATGCGCTCACCCAGCAGGGCGTGGTCGGTCGAGCGATCGAAAAACGGCACATAGAGCTCGCGTTCTGGAATCCGCGCGATTATGCCACTGACCGCCATCGTAGCGTTGATGACCGCCCCTATGGCGGCGGCCCCGGGATGTTGATGAAAGTCGACACCTTACGTGCTGCCATTCATGACGCCCGACAGCAGGCGCATGACGCGACCGGCCAAACGCCCACGGTGATTTACCTGTCACCCCAGGGGCGCAAGCTGGATCAGCAGGGCGTGACGTCACTGGCGTCTAAAGGTCCGCTGGTTGTTGTAGCCGGGCGCTATGAGGGCATCGACGAGCGGGTAGTGGAAAGTGATATCGATGAAGAATGGTCAATTGGCGACTATGTGCTAAGCGGCGGCGAGCTGCCGGCCATGGTGTTGATTGACGCGGCGGCAAGGCTGATTCCCGGTGTTTTGGGGCATCAGGATTCCGCCATCGAAGACTCGTTTAACGATGGTTTGTTAGACTGCCCGCACTACACCCGTCCCGAGGTAATCGACGGGCGACAGGTGCCGGACGTGCTGCTGAGCGGTAATCATGCCGCGATCAAGCGCTGGCGGTTGAAGCAATCCTTGGGCCGCACCTGGCAGCGTCGACCCGACCTGTTGGAAGGGCGACCGTTGGATGCCGAACAGCGCAAGCTGTTGAACGAGTTTATCGAGGAATACGCTCTTTCTGGTTCGTCAGCCAAGACTGACTAGGTAGTCAAGACTGAACCGGCATGAGCGGCGGTGCAGGGCGACAATGGCGACAGCCAACGCACCTGTGTCACCCATAACGACTCCCGCGTCGCTCGTTATTGAGCGCCGGGATCACGGCGACCGCCTTCCATGACTGAGCGGCTTTGCCACCACGTTATTTAGGAGCATGATGATGAGCAGTAAAAACAAGGTGATCCAGGCGCTCGAAAACGAGCAAATGTCCAAAGAGGTGCCGAACTTTGCACCGGGCGACACCATCGTCGTTCAGGTGAAAGTCAAAGAAGGCAACCGCGAACGTCTGCAGGCATTTGAAGGTGTGGTCATCGGTAAGCGTAACCGTGGCCTGAACTCCGCGTTCACCGTGCGCAAGATTTCTCACGGCGTTGGCGTTGAGCGTACCTTCCAGACCTACAGCCCGCTGGTTGACTCTCTTGAAGTCAAGCGCCGTGGTGACGTGCGTCAAGCCAAGCTTTACTACCTGCGCGAGCGCAGCGGTAAATCGGCGCGTATCAAGGAAAAGCTGGCCTAAGGCGAGTCGTTTCCGCAGGCGCTTGCGCCTGGGTACCAAAACCCCGTCACCGCTCTGCGGGGCGGGGTTTTGTTTATCTAACAGATGTGAATCCTAACGGGCGGCTTGCGTATGCGTGTCATTGATGCTTTTTTGGATGCCCTGTGGCTGGAGCGCGGGGCCAGTGAGCATACGCTAGCGGCTTATCGACGCGACCTGAACGCCTGGCAGCAGCACCTGGAGGAACACGGCGAGTCATTATTGTCGCCCTCGCCTGAACGACTGGATGCATGGTTCACCAGTCGCCGTGAAGCGGGCTATCAGGTACGCACCAATGCGCGATTGTTGTCGAGTCTGCGCAGCTTTTACCGCTGGGCACGCGTCCATGGTCATGTTTCAAGTGATCCACTGGCTGAGGTGCGACTGCCGCGCGTACAGCCAGGCCTGCCCAACACGCTGGAAGAAGACGAAGTGGAGCGCTTGCTTCAGGCTCCGGTGCTGGATACGCCATTGGGCGTGCGCGATCGTACGATGCTGGAGTTGCTCTACGCCTGCGGACTGCGTGTCTCGGAGTTGGTGGGGTTAACCAGCGACGCGGTCAATTTGCGCCAAGGAGTGGTGCGAGTGCGCGGCAAAGGCGATAAAGATCGCCTGATACCGATGGGTGAGGAGGCCGCCGATTGGCTGGCCCAGTATATGAAAACGACGCGCCCCATGCTGATGCAGGACCCGACGCGTCCGGCCCTGTTTCCAGGCCGTGGTGATAAAGCGATGACGCGACAGACTTTCTGGCATCGCCTCAAGGTGCACGCCATCACGGCGGGTATAACGCGTCCCCTGTCGCCGCATACGCTTCGCCATGCGTTTGCGACCCATTTATTGAATCATGGGGCGAATTTACGGGTCGTACAGCTGTTGCTAGGTCATAGCGACCTATCCACCACGCAAATTTACACGCATGTGGCCCAGGCTCGCCTGGAAAGCCTGCATGCTGAACATCACCCAAGAGGTTGAATTGCATGATGCGCCGAAACACAGAACCAACGACGTCTCAAAGCAAGCCGCGCAGGCTGATAGGCTGGCTGATGGTCGGTGCGATGTTACCCATGGCAGCGCAGGCGAGTAGCGCGACCGATGCGCTTCGCGACTCCTTAAGTGTCAACGGACAGGCAATGCCGGTTGACGAGGTGCGTGAAACGCCGATGGAAGGGATTTACCATGTTCGTCTGGAAAACGGCGAGTCCTTTTACTCAAATGCCGACGGCAGTCATTTTCTGGTCGGCGATCTTTACGAAAACGCCGATAGTGGGCTGGTGAACCTGACCGAACAGGCGCGCAACCAGGAGCGTGCGGACGCCATTTCGGCGATACCGGAAGACGATCGGGTGGTGTTTCGTGGTGAAGAGACCCCCAAGGCGACGGTCGTGGTGTTTACCGACCCAAGCTGCCCGTATTGCGTAAGGCTTCATGAAACCGTTCCAGAGCTCAACGAGCGTGGTATTGCGGTACACTATCTGGCCTTTCCGCGTAGTGGCGTTAACGCCAACGCGGGTAGAACGCTTCAGCAGGTCTGGTGTGCCGATAACCCCAGCGAAGCCATGTCGCGTGCCAAGCAAGGCGAAACGCTGTCCAGTTCGGCCAGCTGCGACAATCCGGTAGCCGAGCAGTACGAGCTGGGCCGCGCGTTAGGCGTCCAGGGGACACCAGCGATTATCCTGCCTGATGGGCAGATGGTGCCAGGGTTTGTGCCGCCGGACCGCATGATGGAAATGCTGGAACTGGATGACGCCTAGGGTCAGTAGCCCCTGAACCAATTGATCAAACATTATCACGCTGAGACACTGCACCTCTGAGTGCACAACATGAAAGGGGAAGTATTTTGAAACCGGTAAGAGTAGGCATTTGTGGGCTGGGCACCGTCGGTGGCGGTACTTTTAACGTACTGACGCGCAACGCTGACGATATTGCACGCCGTGCAGGGCGTCCGATTGTGATTGAGCAGGTGGGCCACCGCAGTATTCACCCCGATTGCGACATTACCGGTATCAATGCCACTACAGATGTTTTTGAAGTGGCCACCAACCCGAATGTGGATGTTCTGGTTGAGCTGATTGGCGGCTACGACGTTGCCCGCGAACTGGTACTTACCGCGATTGAAAACGGCAAGCACGTGGTCACGGCCAACAAGGCGCTGATCGCCGTCCACGGCAACGAAATCTTCAAGGCGGCCCACGAAAAGGGCGTGATCGTGGCGTTTGAGGCCGCCGTTGCGGGTGGTATCCCGGTTATCAAATCGCTGCGTGAAGGCCTGGGGGCCAACCGCATCGAGTGGGTGGCGGGTATCATCAACGGCACCGGCAACTATATTCTGACCCATATGCGCGATGAAGGCCGCGCCTTCGAAGACGTGCTCGCCGAAGCCCAGGCGCTGGGCTACGCCGAATCCGACCCGACCTTTGACGTTGAAGGTATCGACGCGGCGCACAAGCTGACCATTCTGGCCTCAATCGCTTATGGCGTGCCGCTGCAGTTCGAGAAAGCCTTCACCGAGGGGATTTCGCGGATCACCGCGGAAGACGTTGAGCAGGCCGATAACCTTGGCTATGTCATCAAGCACCTGGGCATCTCCAAGCGCACCGACCATGGGCTTGAACTGCGGGTACACCCCACGCTGATCCCCAAAGAGCGCCTGCTCGCCAATGTTCACGGCGTCAAGAACGCCATCGCGGTGATGGGCGACGCCGTGGGGCCGACCCTTTATTACGGTGCTGGCGCCGGGGCTGAGCCGACCGCCTCCGCGGTCGTGGCCGACGTGCTGGACGTCGCGCGGGATATTGCCACCGACCACCATTACCGGGTGCCTTACCTGGCCTTCAGTGGCATTGACGAAGACGTCAGCCAGCTGCCGATCATGCCGATGGAAGACATTACCACGGCGTATTACCTGCGCCTGCTGGCTGTCGACCGTCCCGGTGTACTGGCCCGCGTGGCGACAATCCTTGCCGAGCAGGGCATGTCCATCGAAGCACTGATCCAGAAAGAAGCCACCGAAGGCGAGCTGGTGCCGATCATTCTGCTGACCCACCGCACCAAGGAAAAGCAGATGAACGAAGCAATCCGTGAAATTGAAGCCATGGCGGATATTGCTGGCCCTGTAACGCGTATCCGCGTGGAAAGCCTGGACGAAGGGGAGTAACCCACCACATGCGTTATATCAGCACGCGCGGGCAAGCCCCCGCGCTCACCTTTGAAGAGGTGGTGTTGACCGGCATGGCCAGCGACGGCGGGCTTTACGTGCCGGAAACGCTGCCGTCGTTCTCGCCAGAAGATCTGGAAGCGATGGCCGGATTGTCCTACGCGGAGATTGCGTTTCGTGTCATGAAGCCGTTTGTGAACGGCGAGATCGACGACGAGACCTTCCGCCAGATCGTCACCGATGCCTACGCGGCTTTTAATCACGACGCGGTGCTGCCCCTCAAGCA
Source organism: Halomonas sp. SH5A2 (assembly GCF_014263395.1). Lineage (GTDB taxonomy): Bacteria > Pseudomonadota > Gammaproteobacteria > Pseudomonadales > Halomonadaceae > Vreelandella. Next base: position 470,323 of record NZ_CP058321.1, read on the forward strand.
ACTGGACGCCAGCCATTTTCTGCTCGAGCAGTTCCACGGTCCCACCCTGGCGTTCAAGGACGTCGCGCTGCAGCTGTTGGGTCGCCTGCTCGACCACTTCCTGCAAAAGCGCGGTGAGCGGGCGGTCATCATGGGCGCCACCTCCGGCGATACCGGCTCGGCGGCCATTGAAGGCTGCCGCCACTGTGACAACCTGGATATCTTTATCCTGCACCCCCACAACCGGGTGTCGGAAGTGCAGCGTCGTCAGATGACCACGGTGCTGGCCAACAACGTGTTCAACATTGCCATCGAAGGTAACTTTGATGACGCCCAGGCAATGGTCAAGGCCAGCTTCGCCAATCAGGACTTTCTGAACGGCACGCGCCTGGTGGCGGTGAATTCGATCAACTGGGCGCGCATCATGGCCCAGATCGTCTATTACGTTGCCGCCGGCGTGGCGCTGGGTGCGCCCAAGCGCGAAGTGAGTTTCTGCGTACCGTCGGCCAACTTCGGTAACGTCTTTGCTGGCTATATGGCCTATAAAATGGGCCTGCCGGTCAAGCAGTTCATCATTGCCACCAACGCCAACGACATTCTGCACCGCACGCTGGCCGCCAATGACTTCTCCAAGAAAGAGCTGGCCGCAACCCTCGCCCCGTCCATGGATATCGTGGTGTCGTCGAACTTCGAACGCCTGCTGTTTGATGCCTACGACCAGGATGGCGCCGCAGTGGCGGCGCTGCTGGAGCGCTTTCAGCAGGAACCCACGGCACTTGCCGACGCGCCGCTTGCCAAGCTGCGTGAAAAGTTCTCAAGCCACAGCGTTGACGACGCCACGATTCTGGAAGTGATTCGTGAAGCCCACCACCGGACCGGGGAAATGCTCGACCCGCATACGGCCACCGGCTATCGCGCCGCCGAGCGTGCCCGGGCTGACCAGACCACACCGGTGATTACGCTGGCCACGGCGCATCCCGCTAAGTTTGCTGACGCGGTGGTGAAGGCCGGCTTCCAGGGCGTGCCGCTGCCGACACACATGGACGACCTGCTTGAACGCGAAGAGCGTTATGCGGTGTTGCCCGCTGAGCTCGCCGCGGTGCAGCAGTTTGTCGCTGACAATCGGCGCTAGGAATGATGGCCGACGTGACTGACCTACCTGCCAGCCAGGCGCCGTCGCCGCTGCAACACGCTAGCCGTCCACGGCTGGAGCCTCGTCCACTGGACGAGGCGGTTTATGCCCGTGCCCAGGCGGAAGGCTTGAATGAGCTTCAGGCGCGCCTGCTCGCCTCGCGGCTACCGGGTTATCAAGGCGAGCTCGCGCCGCTGGTATCGCCCAGCCTGCGTTATCTGGCGCACCCGGAGAAACTCGCGGACGGTCGCCGGGCCGCCGAGCGCATTGCCCAGGCGGTGGCTGAAGGCGAATCGATCGGGATTCTCACCGACTACGACGTAGATGGCATCACCTCCCACGTGGTGATTCGCCGTACCCTGGTCGAGCTGTTTGGCGTGCCGGAACATAAGCTGCACAGTCTGATTGGCCACCGTATCCATGACGGCTACGGGATCAGCCTGCCGCTGGTCGAACGCACGCTGAACCTGAAGCCGCTACCATCGCTGGTCATCACCGCCGACTGCGGCAGTAGCGACGAGCCGCGTATTGCCCGCTTGAAAGCCGCGGGCATCGATGTCGTGGTCAGCGACCACCATGCGTTGCCGCTGGAAGGCCCGCCCCCTTCGGCCTATGCCTGCGTGAATCCAACCCGTGATGACTGCGAGTATCCTGATAAAACCATCGCCGGATGCATGGTGGCGTGGCTATTGATGTCGCTTGCCCGCGGCGTGTTGATCGAGTGGGGCGCGCTGTCAGAATCCACCCCTAAACTGTCGCCCTGGCTCTCTTACGTAGCGCTCGGCACGGTCGCGGATTGCGTGTCGCTGGGCGGCAGCCCCGCCAACCGTGCGGTGGTCAATCAAGGTTTAAAACTGATCAACCGCATGGAAGCCGCCTGCTGGCGGGCCATGGCCACGCGATTGGGCGCCGACAGCGTACCGTTCAATGCCGAAACGCTGGCCTTCCAGATGGGGCCGCGTATCAATGCTCGCTCGCGGCTGGACGACCCTTACGCGGCGCTGCATTTTATGCTCGCGGAAACCGAGGGCGTGGCCAATCGCCAGCTTGAGGTGCTTGACCAGGATAATCAGTCGCGCAAGGCCATCGAGGCCGATATGGCGGAAGAGGCTCGCGCCCTGGCCGCGTCCGCGCTGGAAGCCAACGAGTCGGCGGTCGTCGTTTTACTGGAAGATGGCCACCCAGGCGTGCAGGGCATTGTCGCTTCAAGGCTGGTGCAGGCCTATGGCCGCCCGGCGCTGGTGCTTACCCGGGCGGCGGCCCCTGATATGCTCACCGGTTCCGGCCGCTCGATCGACGGCTTGCACCTGCGCGATGCGCTTCAGCGCACCTATGAACTCGCCCCTGAGGCACTGCCACGTTTTGGCGGCCATAGTGGGGCGGCCGGGGTGGGTGTTCCCAGAGAGCAATTGGAGGCCTTTAAAGTCGCTTTTCTAAAGGCAGTGGATGAGCAGTTGGCAGGTCAAGAGCTCTATCCGCGCCTGTGGACCGACGGTGAGCTATCCACAACACAGCTATCGCTGGCAACGCTTGGTGATATCGAGGTCCTGGGCCCCTATGGCCGCGAGTTCGACCCGCCGCTGTTTGAAGGGCGCTTTATCGTCGAAGCGCTGCGCCCGGTGGGCGCGGAAGGCGCGCATCTGATGATGGAGCTTTCCATGGGCCCCGTGACCTGCAAGGCCATCTGGTTCCGTGCACTGACCCCCGGTGAGCTGCCCGCATTCGGCGTCGGCGATACGCTGCATTGCGCCTACAAGCTTAACCGCAACCGCTGGCGTGGGCGTGAGACGCTGCAGTTGATGGTTGAGCATGCCAGCGCCATCTAGACTCAGCGTTTTATAACCTTAACGATTCAAGTAAGGACGCTCCCATGCGTGTGGAAGACCTTCCCAAGGACCCTCATCGCCCCTATGAAGATGTGATGGCGATGTTGCTGGGTACGTTCTTTGTGGCGCTTGGCGTAACCTTTTATACCCATGCCGTATTGTTGACGGGCAGCACCGCTGGCTTGGCGTTGCTTTTAAACTACATGACCGGCTGGGGCTTCGGGGTGTGGTTTTTTGCCATTAACCTGCCGTTTTACTACCTGGCCATCAAACGCATGGGCTGGAGCTTCACGCTGCGCACCATTACGGCGATTGGTTTGGTGTCGATTTTTTCGGAACTGACCCAGAGTTGGGTGCAGTTTGCCGCCGTGCCCTCGCTTTATGCGGCGCTGATGGGCGGTGGCCTGATGGGCATCGGCATGCTGATGCTATTTCGCCACCGCACCAGCCTTGGCGGCATCAACATTCTGGCGCTTTATCTGCAAGACAAGCACGGCCTGCGTGCAGGCTACGTGCAATTGGGTATCGACGGGCTGATCTTGCTGGTAGCGCTCACCCAGCTGCCGCTGGACCGCGTGGCCTACTCGGTGCTGGGCGCGTTGACGCTCAATCTGATTATCGCCCTGAATCATAAGCCAGGGCGCTATATTGGCGTTAGCTAGAGACGCCTAGCTCAGCCAGAACCACCAAACAATCAGCGCGACCAGGCCGGCTCCGGCGAGGTTGACCAGTAGGCTCATGCAGTGCCTCCTTTGGATGGGGCGGCGCTGGTTTTCCATAGCCGCAGGCGGTTGGCGTTGCTGACCACGGTGATGGAAGACAGCGACATCGCTGCGCCCGCGATCATCGGCGAAAGCAGCGTGCCGGTAAGCGGGTAAAGCACCCCGGCGGCAATCGGAATACACAGCACGTTGTAGCCAAAGGCACCGATCAGGTTCTGCTTGATGTTGCGCAGGGTGGCGCGGCTGATTTCGATGGCATCGGCCACGCCGTGCAGCGAGCCACGCATCAGCGTCATGCCGGCGCTTTCGATCGCCACATCGGTGCCTTGACCAATCGCGAAACCCACATGGGCGCGGGCCAAGGCCGGGGCGTCGTTGATACCATCGCCGACCATGCCGACGATCTCGCCGCTAGCTTGCCGCCGTTCAATGTCGGCGTGCTTGTCTTCGGGCAGCAGCCCGGCGCGGTAATCATCAATGCCCACCTGGCGCGCGATCGCTGCTGCCGTGTGAGGGTTGTCACCCGTCAGCATGACGACGTTCAAACCGTCTTCCTGCAGCCGTTTGACGGCGGCAACGGCATCGTCACGCAGCGGGTCGCTGATGCCGAAAAGCGCCGTCAAGTGGCCATCCAGAGCAAAGTACACCAGCGTGCGGGCTTTTTCTTCCAATGCGCGTGCGTCGTCCTGGCTTCTGGAAAGATCGACCCCGGCGTCTTCCATCAGGCGTGCGTTACCCAGCAGCAGTGACTTCCCGTCGGCGGTTTGTGCTTTCACCCCGCCGCCGGTGACGCTGTCGAAGCCGTGAATCTCGGCAGGCTCAGCGTCATGCTCGTCGGCATAGGCCATTAACGCTGCTGCCAGCGGGTGCTCGGAGCCGCGCTCCAGGGCGGCGATATAGCCAAGCGTCTGGGCCGTATCCTCGCCCAGCAATTCCGCCTCAGTGACACGGGGTTTGCCCTCGGTGAGCGTGCCGGTCTTGTCCACGACCAGCGTGGTCAGTTTGCTGGCGGTTTGCAGGGCGTCGCCGTTTCTCACCAGCACACCGTGTTCAGCGGCCTTGCCCACGCCGATCATGGTGGAAATCGGCGTGGCCAGGCCTAGCGCGCAGGGGCAGGCGATAATCAGCACTGTCGTGGCCGTCACCAGCATGTGAATGACGCGCGGCTCGGCGCCGATGTTGAACCATACCAGTGCGGTAAGCACGGCGATGATCATCACCGAGGGGACAAACACGCTGGACACTTTATCGGCCAGCTCGCCAATCGGCGGGCGCGAGTTCTGGGCGCTGGCGACCTGTTCGGTGATCTGCCCCAGGCGGGTATCGGCACCCACCCTTGTTGCGCGGTACACCAGGCCACCTTTGCCATTGACCGTACCGGCGCTGACCTCATCACCCTGGCCCTTTTTCACCGGTTCGGGTTCGCCGGTGAGCATGGATTCGTCGATGTGGCTTGCGCCTTCCACGACCTCGCCATCTACCGGGAGGCGCTCGCCGGGGCGAACGCGGATCCGGTCGCCTTCACGTACGGCATCGATGTCCACCTCACGTTCGTCGCCGTCCCGAATCACCCGGGCGGTGCGGCTTTGCAGGTCGAGCAGGCGTTTTAGCGCCTCGCTGGTGCGTCCGCGCGCTTTAAGCTCCATGGCGTTGCCGAGCAGAATCAGGCCAATCACCATGGCGGAGGCTTCAAAGTAGATGCCGTGGGCGACCTCGGGAAGCCAGGGGGCAAACAGCACGACCGCCATCGAGTAGAGCCAGGCGGTACCGGTGCCCATGGCTACCAGGGTGTCCATGTTGGCTTGATGATGCTTGAGGTTCTTCCAGGCATTGACAAAAAAGTGCCGCCCGGGAAACGCCAGGATCGCCAGTGTCAGAAGCCCGATCACCAGCCAGAACAGCCGCCCGGTGCCCATCGGATGTGGGTGATAGACGAACATGCTGAGCATCAGCGGAACGGCAAGCGCCAGCGACCAGGCGCTACCTTTTAAGCGACGCTTGTAGTCGAGAGCTTCCTGTTCCGAGCGCGTTCTTTCCGCTTCGCGCATATCGACAATGGGCTCGGCGCCGTAACCCACCGATTCCACGGCCGCTATCAGGGCCTGCGGGTCGGCATCGCCAAAAATTTGCGCGGTATGGGTGCCAAAATTGACGCTCGCTGTCTCAACGCCTTCGGTACGCTCCAGTGCTTTCTGAACACTTTTCACGCAGCTGGCACAGGTCATGCCGCTGATCGCCAGGCGGGTTTGATGGTGGCTGCCCTGGGGAGCATTTTTGGCGGGCGTGGCGTCAGTCGTCTGGTCTCGTTTCACGTCCGGCGTCTCGGCCGTGCCGGGCGGATAGCCGGCTTGGCGCAGCGTTTGGTCGAGGGTGGCGTCGTCCAGCGTGGTGGTGACTTCCAGGCGTTTTTCCCCCGGTGCGCCTACCACCTCGGCGTCGCTGTCCTGTTGCTGAACCGCCTCGCGCATGCGCTTTACACAGCCCTGGCAGTTCATGCCGGGCACTGTGCGCGTCAGGGTGTGCTGGCTCATGTTGCCTCCTGCTTCTCAGGGAAGCTCTCGATCAAGCGGCAAAGGCTGTGGCCGTCCGGCGTACCGTCGGGCATGTGCTGCCAGCTCTCCAGCGCCTGCTCCATGCGCTGGGCAAGCGCCTCAAGCTCCTGGATCTGCGCGCGGATCTGCGGCAGCCGGTTGGCCAGCAAGTCGCGCACCAGTGGGCAGGGGGAGTCGCCCTGGTCGGCGTGCGCGAGGATGTCGCGAATCTCGGCCACGCTGAACCCGAGCTTGCGTGCCCGCTGGATAAACTGCAGCCGTTCTAGATCCGTCGTGGAGTAAAGCTGGTAGCCGTTATCGGGATGTCGTTTGGGCGCAAGCAATTGCTCCCGTGTGTAATGGCGCACCGTTTCGGAGGTGACGCCACCACGTTTTGCCAGCTCGCTGACTTTCATTGTGCGCTCCAAAGGAAAGTGTTGATGACTAACAAGAGTCTAAAACCTATGGGTTACACAAAGGTCAAGCGAGGTGAAAGAAAATAGACTGGAAACCCTAAAACAATGATTTAAAACGGTCGTGCGACTAATGTATAAGACAAAAATAAAATAAAACGCTCGTTTGCCCTTGAACCAACCGGGCTTTTAGGCCAAAACTGACGTGTACAAAAAAAGCATGACGGATGGACGCCATCCCGTCGGATCATTGGGAAGAGAGACCTACTATGCACAATAAATTTAACAAGCTCACCCTGGCAGTTGCTGTTGCCACCGCCGCCTTCGCCAGCCAAGCCCAAGCGGGTGGTTTTCAACTGAATGAGCAAAGCACAAGCGGGCAGGGTTATAGCCACGCTGGCCGAAGCTCCAACGTCAACGACGCTACCATTGTGTTCGGCAACCCGGCAGGTATGTCGTTTTTGGATCGTGCCCAGATTTCAGTGGGTGCCACGTATTTAGATGTCAGTACCGATATTGATAATACGACATCGGATTTCTCGGCCCCACTACTTGGTGCTGCTAGTGGGCCCGTTGAGGGCACTAACGAAGGAGATATGGTTCCAGGATCAACCATTCCTTATGGTTTTTACGCACAGCCGATTAACGACCGTTGGAGCTTTGGTTTCGGGGTTTACGCGCCGTTTGGGTCGGAAACCGAATACGAGGACAGCTTTGAGGGGCGTTATCACGGCAACCACACGCGGGTGGAAGTGGTCAGCGCGCAGCCGACCCTGTCGTTCAAATTCAGCGAAGAGCTTTCCGTCGGTGCAGGGTTAACCTATAACCAAATGGATGGCGAACTCGCCTCACGCATTCCAGCTGCTTTAGTTGGACAGCCCCCTAGTCCGGAAACGGACGGTGAAACTAGGGTTAAAGGCGATGATGAGGCATGGGGTTACAATCTAGGCGTGATTTATCGCCCCGCGCCAGAAACCACGCTGGGCCTGACGTACCGTTCCAAAGTAGATTACACCCTGGACGGCACCTCGCGAACCAGTGAGGGTTATGAAGGTGCAAGAGCTAATCAAGATGCTTCGCTTGATATCACCACACCTGAAACTGTCAATTTCTCTCTGACTCAGGAAATGACTGATAGACTGACGTTAATGTTTGGTGCTTCGTGGACGCGCTGGAGCCGTTTTGATCAGATTCTGGTTCAGGGAAGCGTGGATGATCAGATCATCAATGAACAACAAAATTACTCTAATGCCTGGGCGTTTGCGACGGGTGCGGAATACCAGTTAAACCCTGAATGGGTGCTGCGAGCAGGTTTGGCGATTGACAATACACCCACAAATGACGCTACCCGCAGCGTGCGGATTCCATCTGACGACCGCCGTATCTTCTCGCTGGGTGCTGGCTGGACGCCGGTTGAGGATATGACCATCGACGTTGCTTACTCTTACCTGACTGAGCGTGGTACTCAAGTTGAGCAATCTCGTAGTTATGAAAATGGTGGCACCACTATTGGCACGGCTGATTACTCCGCCGACTACAAAAACGAAGCCCATGGCTTCGGTGCTCAGCTGACCTACCGCTTCTAATGCGTTAGTAACAGTAGCGACCTAAACCCGGCCTCGGCCGGGTTTTTTGATGAATCATTTGCTACCGCTTATGCCGCAGGGCTTTCCAGGAAAGCGGCGCGCATCAGCTCGCGGGTATAGGTCTCGCGAGGGGCGTTGAACAGAGATTGGGTGTCGCGTTGTTCGATGATCTCGCCTTCCCGCATGACAATGACCTCATCGGCCAGCGCTCGAACAACGGCAAGGTCATGGCTAATGAACAGGTAGGTCAGGCCGTGGCGTTGTTGCAAATCGCGTAACAGTTCAATAACGGTCATTTGAACCGAGCGGTCAAGGGCCGAGGTTGGTTCATCCAGCAGCAGAAACTCAGGCTTGACGACCAATGCCCGGGCGATGGCAATCCGTTGCCGCTGGCCACCGGAAAACTCATGGGGGTAGCGGTGTCGGTGGGCGGGGTCCAGGGCGACTTCTTCAAGGGCTTGAATGACCAGGGCATCACGTTCGGTGCGCTTCAGTAACGGCTGATGAACGCGCAGTCCCTCACCGATAATCTCACCCACGGTCATGCGCGGGGAAAGCGAACCAAAGGGGTCCTGGAAGACAACTTGCATGCGTGATCGCAGCGGGCGCATCCCCGCATGGTCAAGCTGGCCGACATCAATATCATCGAAATGTATGTTGCCGTGACTTTTTACCAGCCGAAGAAGTGCACGGCCCAATGTCGTCTTGCCTGAACCCGATTCGCCCACGATACCCAGGGTTTGGCCTTTCCTAAGCGTCAGGTCGATATTTTTCACCGCTTCAAAATAGCGGTTGGGGCCAAACAGGCGCTTTTTGATCGGGAAGCGAACGCCAATGTCTTGCGCCCTGAGCAGGGTGGGCGCTGAGTCGGGTACGGGTGCTTTTTGGCCACTTGGGTTGGCGTCAATCAGCATCCGGGTATAGGCGTGCTGGGGTGACTGAAACAGCGCCTTGGTGGCGCCTGCTTCGACGATTTCACCGTGTTGCATGACGCACACGCTATCGGCCAAGTGCCGGACGACCCCCAGGTCGTGGGTGATAAACAGGATCGCCATGCCATAACGGGTCTGGAGGTCTTTCAGCAGCGCGAGAATCTGCGCCTGAACGGTGACATCAAGGGCGGTGGTCGGCTCATCGGCAATCAGCAACTGAGGTTCACAGGCCAGCGCCATAGCAATCATCACCCGCTGGCGCTGACCGCCGGAAAGCTCGTGGGGGTAGCTGTCGATGCGGCGCTTGGGCTCGGGAATGCCCACCTGTTCCAGCAGCTCCATTACCCGCAGGCGAGCATTGTTGCCCCGCAGGGGCGTGTGTTTGTGCAGGACTTCACGAATCTGCTGACCCACGCGATGCATCGGGTTGAGCGAGGTCATCGGCTCCTGGAAGATCATTGAGATCTCATTGCCGCGGATGGCCCGCAGGCGCTTTCGGCTAACGGCGAGCAAGTTTTCATCGCCGGAACCGCCGTGCCAGCGAATGGCGCCGGTGGCGCGAGCTAATTCCGGGAGTAGCCCCATCGCGGCGGTCGAGGTAACCGACTTGCCCGAGCCTGACTCACCGACGAGCGCAAGCGTTTCGCCTTGATGCAGGGTGAAGCTAACGTCCCTGACGGCCGTGACGGGTCCATCGGGAAGCTCGAAGTCGACGCGCAGGTGATCAAATTCCAGCAGTGGTTGTGGCATATCGCCTCCTTGCCTTTATTAACGCGTCTTTTGTTAACGTGTTTTGGGATCGAGGGCGTCGCGCAGACCGTCGCCCAGGAAGTTTAAGCACAGCAGCGTGGTGGCCAGAAACACAGAGGGGATAATCAGCATCCAGGGCGCCGTTTCCATCATGTCCTTGCCTTCGCTGATCAGCACGCCCCAACTGGTCAGGGGTTCTTGAACGCCGAGGCCTAGAAAGGAGAGAAAGCTTTCCAGCAAAATGACCTTGGGGACAGTGAGGGTGACATAAATGATCACCGGCCCGATGGCATTGGGGATCAGGTGGCGTGTGACGATCTTGAAACTGTTCACGCCGAGGGCATGGGCGGCTTCGACGAATTCGCGGCGTTTTAAAGCGAGCACCTGTCCGCGCACGATGCGTGACATGTCGAGCCATTCAACGGCGCCAATGGCGGCATAGATCAACAGGATGTTACGCCCAAACACCACCATCAGCAGGATGACCATGAACATGAAGGGCAGCGAGTACATGATGTCGACAAAGCGCATCATCAGGTTGTCGACCCGGCCGCCCACGTAGCCGGCAATCGCGCCGTAAAGAACGCCGATCACCAGCGAAACAAGGGTCGCCACCAGGGCGACGGAGAGTGAAATCTGCCCCCCGTGCAATACACGTGTTAGTAGGTCCCGGCCATTGGCGTCAGTGCCCGCATAGTGGCCGCTTTCTAAGCTTGGTGGGGCCAGAAAAGCATTCCAGTCAACTTCATCAAGTGCCCAGGGGGTCAGCAAGGGGCCCAGCAAGCAGGCCAGGGAAATGACGACAAGGAGCACAAGACTGGCGGTCGCTGCACTGTTCTGGCGAAGCCGCCGCCAGGCTTCACGCCCCAGGCTGTTGCTGGCGACCGGCGGGGCCGATGTTGCATTATTCATTATCATAGCGAATCTGCGGGTCCAGAGCCGAGTAGAGTAAATCGACAATTAGGTTGAGAAGGACGATCAGGCCGCCGTAAAAAACCACCGTGCCCATCACCAGGGTGTAGTCCCGGTTGAGCGCTGCCTGGACGAAGTAACGGCCAATCCCGGGTATCCCGAAAATCTGTTCAATCACCACCGAGCCGGTAATGATCCCGGCAATGGCGGGACCCAGGTAGGACGTTACCGGAAGCATTGACGGGCGCAGGGCGTGACGAAAGATCACTTCGCTCTCGCTGAGGCCTTTGGCCCGGGCCGTGCGGACAAAGTGACTGCCCAGCACTTCAATCATGCTGGCGCGCATCATCCGCGCGATATACGCAATCTGCTGAATGGAAAGTGCCACGACGGGGAGAATCATGTTTTTCCAATGACCGTCGTTCCAACCACCGACCGGTAGCCAGGCCAGAAAGACGCCGAATACCAGTGCCAGTAGCGGGGCAATCACAAAGTTGGGAATGGCCACCCCGGCCAGCGCCGTGCCCATCACCATGTAGTCGATGGTGGAGTTGCGTTTAAGCGCTGCAATAATCCCCATGGGAATACCGACCAGAAGTGCGAGAGCGATGGCCCATAAGCCAAGTTCCAGGCTGACAGGGAAGCCCTGGGCAACGAGCTCGGTAACCGAAAAATCCTTGTACTTGAACGAGGGGCCAAGATCGCCCTGGAGCAGGTTCCCCATGTAGGTGAGGTACTGTTCCCAGACGGGTTTGTCCAGGCCGTAAGAGGCCATTAAATTGGCCTCGATTTCCGGCGGAAGTTGTCGCTCGCCGTCGAAAGGCCCGCCGGGGGCCAGGTGCATTAAAAAGAACGACAGTGTAATGACAATCCACAGTGTCGGGATCGCCTGAAGCAAGCGTTTTAGGGTGTAGCTGAGCATTTTGGGCCTCGCTCCTCAGGCCAAAGGCCTGAGGATGTAGCGGCAGTCAGTCGTGATAAGAAACAACGAACTAAAGGAAATCAATCGTCGAAGTGAACCCAGCGCGAGCGATGGATATCTTCAATATTGGTTTCCCAGCCGGAAATGTCGGGGCTGACCAGATTGCGCGAGACGTAGTAATAGATGGGCAGCGTGGCGCTATTTTCCAGGGCGATGGTTTCTGCCTCGGCCATGATGTCGGCGCGCTCATCCAGGTCCTGGGTATTCGCGGCTTCGCTCATCAGCGCATCAAATTCAGGCGAACTGTAGGCACCGTAGTTATTGGAGACGTTGCTCTCCAGTAGGCTGAGAAAGTTTTGCGCGTCGTTGTAGTCACCAATCCAGCCCGCCCGGGCAACGTCGAAGTCGCCTTGGCGAATATCCGCGTAGTGAACGGCTACCTCTGAATTATACAGCTCTACCTCAACGCCCAGGGGCTTCCACATGGCAGCAATGGCGATGGCGACCTTGCGATGGTCCTCGCTGGTGTTATAGCGCAGCATGAGTTCCAGCGGATTGTCTGGGCCATAGCCGGCCTCTTGGAGCAATTCACGGGCGCGTTCCAAGCGTTCATCCTGGGATAGTTCGGCGAAGCTAGCAGTGGGCGCTTCATAGTGGCTGACGTTGGGCGGAACGAAACTGTACGCAGGCACTTCGCCGGTGCCGAGTATTTGATCGGTAATGACTTCGCGACGAACGGCTAGGCTAAGCGCTTCACGGACACGCGGGTCAGTGGTTGGATGGCCGTCTCGGGCATTGAAAACGTAGTAATAAATGCCGAGGTAGGGAGCCACCTGGACGGCTTCAGGCAGGTTCTCCATCAGCCAGTCGTACTGCTGAGTGGGAAACTCCCGAGCGATATCGATCTCGCCGGCGCGGAAGCGGTTCAGCGCCGTATTGCGCTCTTCAATAGGGAAGTAGACGATTTCTTCCAGGGCGACATTGTCAACGTCATGAAAATGCGGGTTGCGCGTTGCCGTGATACGCGTTTGCGACTGCCACTCTTCGAGCTGGAAAGCACCGTTTGAGACCATATTGCCAGGGCGTGACCACTCGTCGCCGTAAGTGTCTACCGTGTGGCTGGGCACCGGGTAGGCGGTATAGTGGGAAAGCTGGTCTAAAAAGTAAGGCGTTGAACGTTCGAGAGTGATTTGCAGGGTAGACGCGTCCAGAGCCTCGACGCCCAGCGTGCTTGTTTCGGCGTCGCCTGCATAGACGGCTTCGGCATTTTTGATCGGATACAGCAGATAGGCGTAATCAGCGGCGGTGGCTGGCGATAGGATGCGCTGAAAGGCGTAAACAAAATCGTCAGCCGTCACGGGTTCACCGTCTGACCACTTGGCATCGTCTCTTAAGGTGAAAGTGTATACCGTACCGTCATCGGAGATTTCCCAGGATTCGGCAACCCCGGGGATGCGGCTTCCATCGGCTGCTTCAGTGACTAGGCCTTCAAACAGGTCACCCACCACATCGTTTTCCCAGGTGCCGCTAATTTTGTGCGGATCAAGCGACGCCGGTTCGCCCATGATGGCCAGGCGGAGCGTGTCTGCTTGGAGGGGGGCAGCAAAGCTTAGAGCCAATGCGGCAGAGCCTAGGAGAGTGCGTGTTTTTGTCATGTCGATCCCTCAAGAATTGTCCTAATACGGTTGTTTGACAATTTAGTACTAGCACCGCTGAAAAGGGGGTGTCTATCAGAAATTACACATGTAGCTATGCGGATTTTCGATAGTGCGGTGTTGATGGTTGTTGGAAGCCAATTTCGTTACAATGCGCTTCTTAATTTTGAACCTTATTCTTACTGACTGAATTTCTATCGACTAAGGCCAGAACACTCCATGTTGGAAACTAACCCGATTCACCTCCAGCTCAAGGACCTGTCTGAACGGACAGAGGTTCTTAGGGGGTATCTTTGACTATGCCGAGAAGCAGGATCGGCTAGAAGAGGTCACCCGCGAACTGGAAGATCCCAATGTCTGGAGCGACCCAGACTACGCGCAGAAGCTCGGTAAAGAGCGTGCGTCTCTTGAGAGCACCGTGGCGACCATTGACGGCCTCGCACAGGGTTTGGGCGACAGCCGGGATCTGCTTGAGCTTGCCGAAATGGAAGACGACGAAGGCACCGTCGACGAGGTGCGCAAAGAGCTGGATAACCAGCAGGCCACCCTTGAGAAGCTCGAGTTTCGTCGCATGTTCTCCGGGGACATGGACGAGAACAACGCCTACATGGATATCCAGTCCGGGTCGGGCGGCACAGAAGCCCAGGATTGGGCCAATATCCTGCTGCGCATGTACCTGCGCTGGGCAGAAAGCCACGGTTTCAAAACGGATATTCTCGAAATTTCCGAGGGCGATGTGGCCGGCATAAAATCAGCGTCGCTGCATATTCAGGGGGAATACGCCTTCGGTTGGCTGCGTACCGAAACCGGCGTTCATCGCCTGGTGCGTAAAAGCCCGTTCGATTCGGGCGGTCGTCGCCATACCTCCTTTGCGTCGGTGTTTCTGTCACCGGAAATTGACGACAGCTTCGAAGTGGACATCAACCCGTCGGATATTCGTGTGGATACCTACCGCTCAAGCGGGGCGGGCGGTCAGCACGTCAATACCACCGACTCAGCGGTGCGCATCACTCACGATCCCAGCGGCATTGTGGTGGCGTGCCAGAGCCAGCGTAGCCAGCACGCCAACCGCGACTTTGCCATGAAACAGTTGAAGGCGAAGCTGTGGGAACACGAGATGCAGCGGCGTAATGAGGCCAAGCAGCAGGCGGAAGACGCTAAATCCGACATCGGCTGGGGCAGTCAGATTCGCTCCTATGTGCTTGACGACCAGCGCATCAAGGATTTGCGTACCAACGTCCAGTCCAGCAACTGTGAAAAAGTGCTCGATGGCGATCTGGACCAGTTTATCGTCGCCAGCCTCAAGCAGGGTTTGTAATCTTTTCAGGGTTTGATCATTAATAGGGTGCCCGATGGCTAATCAAGACGCGTCTTCTCTCGATAACGAAAACCACCTGATTGCGGAGCGCCGGGCCAAGCTCGCGGCCCGCCGTGAGCAGGCGGCTGAGCAGGGCAAGAGCGCTTTCCCGAACGATTTTCGCCGCGATAGTTTAACCGTTGAGCTGCAAGACGCCTTTGGCGATAAAGACAAGGCCGAGCTTGAAGCGCTGGATCACCACGCTTCGGTAGCGGGTCGCGTAATGCGTCAACGAGGCCCCTTTATTGTTATTCAGGACGTGGCCGGGCAGATCCAGCTCTACGTTGATAAAAAAGGCCTGCCCGCCGAGGTGCTGGACGACGTTAAAAGCTGGGACATCGGTGACATCGTCGCCGGCCACGGGCCCGTCCATAAATCCGGCAAGGGCGATCTGTACGTGATGATGAAAGAGGCGCAGCTGCTCACCAAAAGTCTGCGTCCGCTGCCGGATAAATTCCACGGTCTGACCGACCAAGAAGCCCGCTACCGCCAGCGCTATGTCGACCTGATCATGAACCCGCAATCGCGCAAGGTGTTCGAGACCCGCGCGGCGGTCATCAGCTCCATGCGCCGTTTCTTTGAAGCCCGCGGCTTTATGGAAGTCGAAACGCCGATGCTCCAGCAGATTCCCGGCGGTGCGGCGGCGCGGCCGTTTATCACCCACCATAATGCGCTGGATATCGACATGTATCTGCGTATTGCCCCGGAGCTTTACCTCAAGCGCCTGGTGGTGGGCGGCTTTGAAAAAGTTTTTGAAATTAATCGTAATTTCCGCAACGAAGGGCTGTCGACCCGGCATAACCCCGAGTTCACCATGGTCGAATTCTACTGGGCCTATGCGGATTACAACGATCTGCTGGATATGACCGAAACCATGCTGCGCACGGCGGCACAGGAAGTCTTGGGCACCACGACCATTGAATACCAGGGCGCCAGCTACGACTTCGGCAAGTCGTTTGACCGCCTGACGCTGCGCCAGGCAATTCTTGACCACGGTGATGGCATCACTGATGCGGATCTGGACACGCTGGACGCCGCCCGTGCCCTCGCTGAAAAGCAGGGCATCAAGGTCAAGGAGAGCTGGGGACTGGGTAAGGTCCAGACCGAAATCTTTGAAGAAGTGGCCGAACACAAGCTCGACCAGCCGACCTTTATCACCGAATACCCGGCCGAGGTCAGCCCGTTGGCACGCCGTAACGATGCCAACCCGTTCGTGACGGATCGCTTTGAGTTCTTTGTGGGTGGCCGCGAGATCGCCAACGGTTTCTCGGAGCTTAACGACGCCGAAGACCAGGCCGAGCGCTTCCGCGAGCAGTCAGCAGAAAAAGACGCTGGCGACCTGGAGGCCATGTATTACGACGCGGATTACGTGCGTGCGCTTGAATATGGCCTGCCACCCACGGCCGGCGAAGGCATCGGCATCGACCGGTTGGTGATGCTGTTTACCGACAGTCCCTCGATTCGCGACGTTCTGCTGTTCCCGGCGATGCGCCCAGAGGCGGATTAACGTCAGCGAACTGTGCGGGTACGGACGAAAAGTTGGTAAGGGCGCGATTTAGCGCCCATAATGTCCACGTTTCGACGGCGAGGAGAATCCCATGAAACTGCTAAATCGCTCTGCCCTGAGCGTCAGGCCGACCCAGTCCTTTGTGGACTGGATCAATGCGCTCGAACCCACCATGGGAGACGACGACCTGACCCTGGACGACGTCGAACGTGAAAGCACGGTGTATCTGATCCCCGAGATGGATACGCCCGAGGCGCTCGAAGCCTTTGTTCGTGAACGCTATGCGGAAATCCTCGAAACCGAGCTGCGCGCTTGGGAAGAGGACGAACGTCAGTGGCCCGAGACGCTCGACTGGTCGCTGTTTCAAACCTTTTTGCGTATCGAGCATAGCTACCTCGCTATCGACCTTGACGACGATACGGCCCTGGAAATATCCGACGTTGATGACGCCTTGCTGCTTGATAACGAACTCGACTAGTGCGCTGTGGTTATAACTTGAGTTTCTTGTAAAACCGGCTTTTGGCCGGTTTTGTTGTTTCCATAGGGATGTTCAGGAACGGATCACCATGCGACTGTTTGAAACCCGACCCGGTGATGATGGCCTGCCAGGGGGCGAGCGCGCCTTGGCTGTCATGGCATTGGTGACCGGTACCTTGATGGCGGTTGTCGATACCACCATGATCAACCTGGCCCTGCCGACCATTGCGGCAGACCTTGACGTATCAGCCTCCCGATCGGTGTGGATCACCAATGTGTTTCAGGTGGTCTGTGCGGCTTTTCTGCTGGTATTTGCGGGTATCAGCGAACTGGTGACGCGCCGGCGGCTGTACCTGATTGGCCTGGCAACCTTTGTCATTGCTGCGCTGGGGGCCGCCCTGTCGCGAAACCTGGAAACGCTGCTGGTGTTTCGCGCGCTGCAGGGTCTGGGTGCGGCGGCGACGCTGTCCATTGGCCCGTCACTGTATCGGGCGATTTTCCCCTCTCGGCTGCTGGGCAGCGCCCTGGGATTGAGCGCCCTGGTGGTGGCGGGTGGCTACGCTGCGGGCCCCACGCTAAGCGGTGTGATCTTGTCCTTTGCCGACTGGCCCTGGTTGTTTGCGCTGAATGTGCCCCTGGGGGTGTGCTCACTTTGGCTGGCAAGCCGGGCGCTGCCCAGGGATACGCCGCGTCAAGGGGGCTTCGATATCCAGGGCGCGCTGCTTTCTATGTTGATGCTGGCGAGTTTTTTCCTGGCCATGGACGCTGTGGGCCACGCTGCCCCCGTATGGCAGAGTGCGGGCTGGGCCGTGCTTGCAGTGATCGCCGATGGTTTGTTTATTGCCCGTCAGCGGCGCGCTCCCTACCCGTTGTTACCGCTAAGTGTGTTCGCGGAAAAGCGCTTTACCCTGGCAGTGTCGGCGTCAGGGCTGGCGTTTATCGGCCAGGGGCTGGCCTTTGTCGCGCTGTCGTTCTTCTATCAGGAGCAGATGGGCTTTTCCCCGCTGGAGACGGCCTGGCTGTTCACACCCTGGCCGCTGGCCATTATGGTCGTCGGGCCGTTAGCCGGGCGACTGGCCGACCGGGTGAACCCGAGCGTGCTCTCGAGCACCGGCCTGGTGCTGCTGATTATCGGCTTGATTGCCCTGGCGCTGGTGGATGAGTCAACCGGTGTCGTAGGGAGTCTTTGGCGTACCGCGCTATGCGGCATGGGGT
Source organism: Halomonas sp. SH5A2 (assembly GCF_014263395.1). Classification (GTDB taxonomy): domain Bacteria; phylum Pseudomonadota; class Gammaproteobacteria; order Pseudomonadales; family Halomonadaceae; genus Vreelandella. The sequence goes on from NZ_CP058321.1 coordinate 488,239, forward strand.
TCGGTCTTTTCCAGCCGCCCAACAACCGCGAAATGATGGGCAGCCTGCCGCCCGAGCGCAGCGCCAATGTGTCTGGCGTGATGAGCACCACAAGAACGGTAGGGCAATCGCTAGGGGTTGCCCTGGTGGGCGCCACGCTGGCGCTGGGTGCCCCGGTGCAGGTCACGTTATGGCTGGGCGCCGCCACCACGTTGTTGGCGCTGCTGGCGAGCCTTTCGCGGGTGTCGCTGGCGCGGCGTGCGTTGGTTGCGCGTCGGGCATCGTCTGGCGGCCAGTAAGCGCGTACAATGGAAGGGTTTCCGACCTAAGGAGAGCCTCCATGACGCTGCAGGCACAGATAGAGCAGAAGTTAGCGGCGCTAGCGCCCGACGTGCTGCAGGTAGAAAATGAAAGCCATATGCATAACGTCCCCGCGAATTCTGAGACGCATTTCAAGGTGACGTTGGTGAGCGACACCTTTGACGGCCTGATGCCCGTCAAACGCCACCAGAAAATCTATGCGCTGCTGGCCGACGAGCTATCCGGCCCGGTGCACGCACTAGCCCTTCATCTGTATACCCCTCATGAATGGGAAGTACGCGGCGGCCAGCGCCCTGACTCACCCAACTGCCGAGGGGGCGGGCAGTGACCCCAGAGGTTGTTCGCCGACATTACCTGGAGGCCATGGGGATTACCGCTTGGGCATCGCGTTATCAGTTGCCCAATGCGCGGCCCACGGAAGCCTGTGAATGGGATGACACGCCCGCAGCGCCCACACCGCCGCGGGAGCGGTTGCAGGCCCTTCTAGATGATGCCCCCGCGCCTCGTGCGCCTGCGCAAGCGCCACCCGTCACAGACGAGGTGCCAGCGTCGCCGTCGGCCGTGCGCGCGCTGCTGGAAGAGCGCCCGTCAGCTCCCAGCAAGCCTGCAGAAACGTCCGCCGAGCCAACGCCCAGCGAAGCCCCGGTGGTTAAGGAATTGCTGCAGTTTAGCGTGTCGTGTGTGTGTATCGGCGGGCGCTGGCTAAGTATTCATGCGGGCGAGATCAATGCGGCCGAGCAGCGCCTGCTCGCCAATATATACCAGGCGGCCGGGCTTGCCGACGGGTCGCTGCCTGAGGCGATGTTCTTCAAGTGGCCGCCCATGGCCAACGCCTTTGAACCAGAAGACCCCCTCGAAGAAGCGCGCGAGGGGGTTAATGCGTTTATCAGCGGGGCGGCCAGTCGTCAGCAATGGCAACTGGAAAAGATTCTATGGTGGGGCGCTGACGCCACCGACCCGGATAGTGCCTCGCTCGCCAAGGTGCTTGACGTTGATAACCAGCAAAGCCGTACGCTGGAGCTGCCGGTATGGCAGGCGCCTTCGTTGGATACCTTATTGCATAGCACTCGCGCAAAGCGCGAGTTATGGCCCGAATTGCACGCGTTGGCACAGCGCTTTCAGGCGTCGCCATCGGAAAGCGATGATCACTGAGCTTCGCGATAATGACGTTTCAGCACTGGAAGCGCTTGAGGCGTGCGCCCTTAGTGGCGTAAGCACTGCGCTGCTTAGAGAAGCGTTGGAGGCGGATACGGCCTGTGTGATGGGCAATTGGCAGGAAAATCAGCTGATCGGTTACGCGCTGCTGGCCAGGTTACCTTACGACGCCGAACTTCAAGCCATTGGCGTACGACCTGAACAGCGCGGGCAGGGCGTTGGCGATCGGTTACTTAAAGCGGTATTGGCCGTTGCAGCTCGCTGGCAAAGTGAGCGAGTGCTGCTGGAGGTACGCGAAAGCAACGCGGCGGCGATTCGGCTCTATCAAGGCGCTGGTTTTCAGCAGGATGGCTTTCGGCGGAACTACTACCCGGCGGCCGATGGGGGCGCCGGGCAAGAGAGCGCGCTATTGATGTCACGCTCTGTTTAAGGCGGGTCTTGCCTCAGGACTGGTCGTCATCAAATTTAGTCAGCAGAGCGCTGAGACGACGCTCCCACTCTTCGTGTTCCTGCTTGAGCTGGGTGTTTTCATTACGCAGCGTCTCGTTTTCCAGCTTCATCATTTCCAGCGCCTCGACGGTATCGGTAACGCGCTGCTCAAGCTGATTAAATAACTCTAGGCTCATGCCCACCTCCAGATAAAAACAAGCGACATGCTTGCCTGTAAAACAATCGGATATAAAACAGTGGGGCGAGCGTAACGCCCGCAGTGCAAAGCCGCAAGCGCTGATTAGGGGGCGTGGCGTTGATAAAGCCTGGCGGTGCTTTCCCCTGCTTGGGTCTCGCGGTGCAGCACCCAATGTGTGGGGACGTCAGGGGTCAGGTCGCGTTCGGTCTCCAGGTAAATCATGGCCTCCGGTGCGAGCCAGTGGCCGGCTTCAAGGGCAGCGCAACACTCGGCTACCCAGCCCTTATTAAATGGCGGGTCGAGAAATACGATATCGAAACATTGGGCCGGTTGGGTGAGAAAAGACTGCGCATCACCAGCGACGACATCACCCTGATACGCTTTGAGCGTTTCGAGGTTGCGGGTAATGTGGGCGGCGACTTGGCGGTCGCTTTCGACAAAGGTGACCTGGGCCGCCCCGCGTGACAGCGCTTCAATGCCAAGCGCGCCGGTGCCTGCGAAAAGGTCGAGCACCTTTTTGCCGTCAAGCGCCTGGCCAAGCCAGTTGAACAGCGTTTCACGCACGCGGTCGGGGGTGGGCCGCAACCCCGGGCTGTCGAGGACCGGTAGCTGGCGGCGGCGAAAATCACCGCCAATAATGCGTAGTTTGCCAAGCGGCTTGGCAGCCGAACGGCGCGACGAGGATGAGCGAGTGGAGCGGTTTCGAGTCATAACGCGGATTGTAGCGGGCTAGTTATCCAAAGTCTTGGTTGGCGGTGGTAGGATAATCCCATTCTTTACCTTTATCAGTCGGATGACATCCATGTTTGGTTTTTTTAAGCGTAAACAAAAGCAGGATTCCCAGCAGGAAGCGCTGGACGAGTCTCAGGTCGACCCCTCCCAGGAACAGGCGACTGACGAGCTAAGCGACGATGAGCAGGCGTCAGGAAATGCCCGCCGCGAGGAAGCTGACGTTGACGAGCGTTCGTCTGCCCCTGACGCTGTGCCAGAGCCAGAGCCAGAGCCAGAGCCAGAGCCAGAGCCAGAGCCAGAGCCAGAGCCAGAGCCAGAGCCAGAGCCAGAGCCAGAGCCAGAGCCAGAGCCAGAGCCAGAGCCAGAGCCAGAGCCAGAGCCAGAGCCGATTAAAAAACCGGCGCTGCAAGAGAAGCCGACGGCTGATAAAGGCGATAAGAAAGGCTGGTTTTCGCGCATTAAGTCGGGCCTGGGCAAAACCCGCTCGAACCTGACCGATGGCATTGCCGATCTGTTTCTGGGAAAAAAGCAGATCGACGACGAGCTGCTTGAAGATCTTGAAACCCAGTTGCTGATGGCCGACGTGGGGATTGAAGCGACCAGTGAAATTATCGAGCGTCTGGAAGCCCGGGTTTCCCGCAAAGAGCTTAAAGATCCTGAAGCGCTGTATCGCGGCCTGCAGGAAGAACTGGCAGCCATGCTAGAGCCCGTCACCGTGCCACTGAGCTTTGATAAAGCCAGCGACGGCCCCTTCGTGATATTGGTCGTCGGGGTCAATGGCGTGGGCAAGACCACCACCATCGGCAAGCTTACCCAGCGTTTTCAGCGCGAAGGCAAAAGCGTCATGCTGGCGGCGGGGGACACCTTCCGTGCCGCCGCCGTGGAGCAGCTCAAAGTGTGGGGGGAGCGCAATAGCGTACCGGTCATTGCCCAGCACACGGGGGCCGATAGTGCCTCGGTGATTTATGACGCGGTGGCGGCAGCCAAGTCGCGTGGCGTCGATGTGCTAATCGCCGATACGGCGGGTCGACTGCACAACAAGGGCCACCTGATGGAGGAGTTGAAAAAAGTCCATCGGGTGATGAAAAAGATCGACGAGTCAGCCCCCCACGAAGTGATGCTGGTGCTGGATGCGGGCACCGGGCAAAACGCCATTTCCCAGGCCAGTACCTTCAACGAGGCTGTGCCGGTCAGCGGTATTACGCTGACCAAACTGGATGGTACCGCCAAAGGCGGGATTATTTTCGCCCTGGCGAAGCAGCTCAACACGCCGATCCGCTTTATCGGTGTTGGCGAAGGGCTGGATGACCTGCGTCCCTTCGAGTCGCAAGACTTTGTCAACGCGCTGTTTGATCGCCAGGGAGACGATGCCAACCCATGATCGCCTTTGAGCATGTGGGTAAACGCTACGGAGGGCGCTTTGAGGCGCTGTCGCACCTGAACTTCCGTGTGGCGAGGGGCGAGATGGTGTTTCTCACCGGTCACTCCGGCGCGGGCAAGAGCTCGCTGCTGCGTTTGATTATGCGCCTCGAGAAGCCGAGCCGCGGGCGAGTGGTGGTGGCGGGGCATGACATCGCCGAGCTGCATGCCAGCCAGGTGCCGTTTTACCGGCGCCAGATCGGTGTGGTCTTCCAGGATCACCAGTTGCTGTTTGACCGCAGCATATACCACAACGTCTCGCTACCCCTGGATATCCAGGGCATCGAGCCCCGCGAGTCGGCCCGCCGCGTGCGCGCTGCCCTGGATAAAGTCGGGCTGCTGCACCGTGAAAAAGCGTTACCCATTGAGCTTTCCGGCGGTGAGCAGCAGCGCGTGGGGATCGCCCGCGCCGTCGTCAACAAACCGGCCCTGCTGCTCGCCGACGAGCCGACGGGCAACCTGGACCCTCAACTGTCCGCTGACATCATGGGGCTGTTTGAAGACTTTAACCGGATCGGCACGACCGTCATGATTGCCAGTCACGACCTGGCGTTGATCGCGGGATTGCAGCATCGGATCATACGCCTGCGCGATGGCCGTCTGGTAGCGGACGAGGGGGCAGCATGAAACGACCTACCGGCCTTAAACCGAAAGGTGCGGCTCCCCGGGCGAGTCGTCCACGTGCCGCTCCCCAGCAGTCCCAGCGTCCTGCACAACGCGGGGCACGAACCCAGCAGCCGCGCCGGTCCAGCCGTTTGCGCGCTTGGGGACGTCACCACCGGGCAATGGCGCTCGACAGCCTGCAGCGACTGATTCGCTATCCGCTGGGTAACTTACTGACCATGCTGGCGATTGCCATTGCGCTGGTGCTTCCCGCCGCGCTGTGGCTGACCCTGGACAGCGCTCGGCTGCTGGATGCGGAACTCGACGATAGCGCTACTCTCACCGTTTACCTTGAAACCGGCGTTGAGATGCCTGAGGCCGAGCGCATCGAGCAAGCGGTCAGCGCCGACGAAGCGGTGCAAGGTACCCGCCTGGTCAGCGCGGAGCAGGGCATGGCCGATTTTCAGCAATCGCTGGGCGTTGAGGATGCGCTCTCGGGGCTTGACGATAACCCTCTGCCGAACAGCATCGTGGTGCGCCCTGGAAGCGTTGACCCTGAGCTCATGCAGGCGCTGGCCAAGCGGTTAGGTAACATGGCCGGTGTCGACGAGGTGCGCCTCGACCTGGCCTGGGTGGAGCGACTGCGCCATCTGGCGGCGCTGGGCACGCGCGTGGCCCTCGCACTGGGCGTCCTGTTTGGCCTTGGGGTATTGCTGGTGGTAGGCAATACCATCCGGCTTTCGGTGGAGAGCCGGCGGCGTGAAATTGAAGTGGTGATGCTGATCGGCGCGACCCATGCGTTTGTCAGGCGTCCTTTCCTGTACAGCGGCGCCTGGTACGGCTTTGGCGGCGGCGTGCTGGCGCTGGGGCTTCTGTCGTTGGGCAACCACTGGTTATCGCTGCCGGTGGCCGCCTTGGCGGAAAGTTACGGCGCCAGCTTTTCATTGCCCCGATTGGACTTCACAGGCTCCACAATTTTGCTATCTTGCAGTACACTACTTGGCTGGCTCGGCGCATGGCTTGCCGTGTCCCGGCATCTTGCCAGTATCCGTCCGCGCTGAATGGCCCGCGTTGCTCATCAGGCGACGGCGAAGGAACCTTGCCCAAATGGCAAGGTCACAGAGACACACTAACCACGTAAGGGTTACAAGGGAGACCACCTGCACATGAGCACTAGTCTTCTACCGGTGGGACAGCTTTCCCCAGGCAATGACCTGGGCGGCTATATCAAAGCGGTCAACGGCATTGCGGTTTTGAGTGCCGAAGAAGAGCGTGAGCTTGCGTTCCGCCTGCACGATGAAGGCGATCTGGAAGCAGCGCGACGTCTGGTACTATCGCATTTGCGCTTTGTCGTGCACATCGCCCGTAGTTATTCGGGGTATGGCCTGCCACAAGCCGATTTAATTCAGGAAGGCAATGTGGGCCTGATGAAAGCCGTCAAGCGCTTCGACCCCAATCAGGGCGTTCGCCTGGTGTCATTTGCGGTGCACTGGATCAAAGCCGAGATTCACGAGTTTGTGTTGCGTAACTGGCGTATTGTCAAAATTGCGACCACCAAGGCGCAACGCAAGCTGTTTTTCAACCTGCGCAGCGCGAAGAAGCGTCTGGCCTGGCTCAACAACGACGAAGTTGACGCCATCGCCAAGGACCTTAATGTCAAACCCGGCGTTGTGCGTGATATGGAAGGTCGGCTGTCGTCCTACGATGCCGGTTTCGATGCCTCGCCCAGCGAAGATGAAGACAGTGCTTACCAGGCGCCGGTCAACTTTCTGGATGACATGGCGGCCGACCCGGCAACGCAACTGGAAGACAGCGATTTTGAGGAAGACTCGACGCGCCGTCTGCAGTTGGCGCTTGAAGGTCTGGACGAGCGCTCTCGGGACATTCTCCAGCGCCGTTGGCTGGCCGAGAACAAGGCGACGTTGCACGACCTGGCCGATGTTTACGGTGTCAGTGCCGAACGTATCCGTCAGCTCGAAAAAAATGCCATGAAAAAGTTGCGCCAGAAAATGGGCGATGCCATCGCGGCATAAACAAGCAGGTTCGGCCTAATAAAAACGGCGCTCCCTTAGAGGGGGGCGCCGTTTTTTTATGAAGGGCTGTATTTTAAACCCGCCCGGTTAGTCGCTAAGCGGGCTGCACTGCTTCGCGCAGCAGCTGGCTTGACAGCAGCGTCCACTGGTCGTCCCAGTAGTCGGTGGGCAGGCGTTTGAAATCGCTGCGCACATACTGGGAGATACGCCCTTCGGCGTGGGCGATCAGCAGGTTCGCCGCCGCCGAGGCGGGGATGCTCGGGCGACGCCCTTCACGCAGTTCGGCTTCACGGAGGATTTGCTTGAACTGGGCTTCCAGTCGTTCGAACAGCTGGTGGATCCGATGGCGTAGCCGGGCGGTCTCGCCGGTCAAAACATCGCCACCCATGACGCGGGCGAGGCCCGGGTTCTTCTCGGCAAAACCGAGCACCAACGACAGGATGGTGCCGCAGCGGTCGGTGGCGTCGGGGACCTCTTCCATGATCCGGGTAATGCGGGCAAAGATGCTTTCTTCGATAAAATCGATCAGCCCTTCGAACATGCGCGCCTTGCTTGGGAAGTGGCGATACAGAGCGGCTTCCGAGACGCCTACCTGGCGGGCCAGTGCCGCGGTGGTAATCCGCTTGCCACTGTCTTCTTCAAGCATCAGGGCAAGGGCCTGAAGGATCTGCTCGCGGCGGCGAGGCTTGCGTTCATCGCTCATGATGTTGCTCTCCGTCGCGGTTAGTGAGTGTCGGTGATCAGCGTGCCGACCCCGGCGTTGGTGAAAATCTCCAACAGCACGGCATGCGGTACGCGACCATCGATGATGTGGGCACTGTTGACGCCGCCTTTCACGGCATCCAGCGCGCACTGAATTTTAGGCAGCATGCCGCCATGAATAGTCCCATCGGCAATCAGGGCGTCAACTTGAGCCGTGGTCAAACCGGTGAGTACTTCGCTATCGGCATTCATCAGGCCTGCCACGTTGGTCAGCAGCATGAGCTTCTCGGCGTTGAGCGCCTCGGCAATCTTGCCGGCCACCAGGTCCGCGTTGATGTTGTAGCTATGGCCTTCGCCGTCCACGCCAATCGGCGCGATCACGGGGATGAAGTCACGCGCGGCGAGCATTTCAATCAGGTCGGTGGAGATCGATTCGACCTCGCCCACATGGCCGATATCGATGATTTCCGGAGCTTTCATTTCAGGGCTTTGATGCTCCACCCTGAGCTGGCGCGCGCGGATTTGCGCACCGTCTTTACCGGTCAGGCCGATGGCTTTGCCGCCACTCTGGTTGATGAGGTTGACGATGCTCTTGTTGACCAGCCCGCCGAGGACCATTTCCACCACGTCCATGGTCTGCGAGTCGGTGACGCGCATGCCGTTGACGAAACGCGATTCGATATTGAGCTTGGCCAGCAAGTCGCCAATCTGGGGGCCGCCGCCATGAACGACCACCGGATTGATGCCCACTTCCTTCATTAACACGATATTGCGGGCAAAGGAGTCGATCAGGGTGGTTTCCGTCATTGCGTTGCCGCCATATTTGACGACAACCGTTTTGCCGGAAAACTGCTGAATATAGGGGAGGGCTTCGGAAAGCACCTCCACAACGACCTGGGGGTCGCGACTGGCTGAACTCATGACGTTGTCCCTTGATAATGATGTGGCTAATTTATGGGTATTCAGCGCACTGTGGCGCCCATGCCGGGCCACGCCTTCTTGTGGGCTCGGTCCCGCGGCATGATGACGTTCCAGGTCAAGCCTGGGGTAGCGTCAAGGCGGGGTCGACGTCTTTCAGTGCGTTGGCAAACTGCGCTTTAATACGCGTTAAAGCGGCTTCATTTTTCCCTTCAAAACGTAGCACTAGCACGGGCGTGGTGTTTGAGGCACGGCAAAGACCCCAGCCGTCGGGGTAGTCGACCCGAATGCCATCCAACGTGGTCTTGATACCATCGCCGAAGTCGCCCTCACGAGCAAGTTTATCCACCAAGTTGAATTTGTTGCTGTCGGTGACGGTGATGTTGATTTCCGGCGTGCCGATATCCTGGGGGAAGCTGTCAAAATACGCATCGGCATCGCCTGGATAGTTGGCCAGGATCTCAACAAGTCGTGCGGCGGCATAAATACCGTCGTCAAAACCGTACCAGCGTTCCTTGAAGAAAATATGCCCGCTCATTTCTCCGGCCAGTTGGGCGCCGGTTTCTTTCATGCGTGCCTTGATAAGCGAGTGGCCCGTACGCCACATTTCCGGTTCGCCACCCGCGTCACTGATCACCTGGGTCAGGTTTCCGGTGCATTTGACGTCGAAAATTACCTTGGCGCCGGGGTTGCGGCTCAGCATGTCAGTGGCGAACGCCATTAGCAGGTGATCGGGGTAGATCAATCGGCCGCTTGGGGTAATCACGCCTAGCCGGTCGCCATCGCCGTCGAAGGCCAGGCCGATATCGGCGTTTGTTTCTTGAACCGTAAGGATCAAATCCTTCAGGTTTTCAGGCTTGCCGGGGTCAGGGTGGTGGTTCGGGAAGGTGCCATCAATCTCGTCAAACAGCGGTATCGTTTCAACGCCCAGGCGCTCGATCAATTGCGGACCAAGCTCGCCCGCAACGCCATTGCCGCAGTCGACCACCGCCTTGATGGGGCGGCTGACGCTGACATCGCCGAGAATGCGCTGCAGATAAACGTCGCGCACGTCCTCTTGCCGGATGCTGCCGTCGCCGCTTTCCAGTGCGCCCGACTCAAGCCGTTCATAAAGTGCGGTGATGGCATCGCCGGAGAGCGTCTCGCCGTCGAGCACGATTTTAAAGCCGTTGTAGTCGGGCGGGTTATGGCTGCCGGTGACCATGACGCCCGAGCGGGTGCCGTCGAGAATGTGGGTGGCGAAATACAGCACCGGGGTGGGCACCATGCCGATATCGATTACGTCGCGCCCGGCCGCGTTCAGGCCGCGCATTAACGCGGCCTGCAGGCGTGGGCCCGAGAGCCTGCCATCGCGGGCCACCACAACGGTGGACTCGCCCCGCGCGGCGGCTTCAGAGCCAATGGCGCGGCCAATCCATTCCACCGTGTCCTCGGTAAGGGTGTCATCGACAATGCCGCGGATGTCGTAAGCGCGAAAAATCGAAGCAGGAATTGTGGGTGTTGTCATGAGAGTATCCTTACAAAAGTGGCCAGTGCCGATTAATGGCGGCCCGTGCTGCCGAAGCCGCCGCTGCCACGGGTGGAGTCGCTAAACTGATCGACCAGATCAAGTTCAGCCTGTACCACCGGAACAAGCACGTACTGTGCCAATCGCTCAAACGGGGCAAGTGTGAAAGCGCTTTGCCCTCGATTCCAGACGGAAATCATCAGCTCGCCCTGGTAGTCGGCATCGATCAACCCCACCAGATTGCCTAGCACAATACCGTGCTTATGCCCCAAACCGGAGCGCGGCAAAATCATACCGGCAAGGCCGGGGTCTTCAATATAGATCGCCAGGCCTGTTCGTACGAGCTGTGTGTCGCCTGGGTTCAGGGTAAGCGGCTCGTCAAGCAGTGCACGCAGATCCATGCCCGCTGACCCGTCGGTCGCATAATGGGGTAAGTAGTCACGCAGTCGTTCATCCAGCACTTTGCACTGCAGGCGAGGGCGGGGGCTCATAAGGTCGCTCCGGTAGACGAGGGGAGTAGCGTCAGGGCTTGTTGGATCACGCGCTCCGCTAACTGTGTTTTGGGCTGAGGGGCTTCCATGCGACGCTCGATACCCTGGGGGGAGCGCCATAGCAGCAGCGCCGCGTTGTCGTCGCTGCCAAAGCCCATGCCTTGCTGGCTAACGTCGTTGGCGACAATCATGTCGAGGCGTTTGCGGGTCAGCTTGGCCGCTGCATAGCGTTCAACGTCCTGGGTTTCGGCGGCAAAGCCGACCACCACAGGGCGACTGGCGGGTGGAAGTGCCGCCACCGAGGCAATGATGTCAGGGTTTTTGACCAGGGTCAGCGTCAGCGTGTCGCTGTCATCGGTCTTTTTCAGCTTATGCTCAGCGGCACTCGCCGCGCGGTAATCGGCAACGGCGGCACAGCCGATAAACAGCGCTGCCTGAGGGGCCAGTCGCAGCGATTCCTGGTGCATCTGCTCGGCGGTTTCCACGTCAATGCGGGTGACGCCTGCAGGCGTTGCCATCGCTACAGGCCCGCTGATCAGCGTGACCCTGGCCCCCTTGGCGGCGGCCGCAGCGGCAAGGGCGTAGCCCATCTTCCCCGAGCTGTGATTGGAGAGATAGCGCACCGGGTCGAGGGCTTCACGGGTGGGGCCTGCGGTAATCACGACATGCGGCGCTGACGCATTCGGCGTCGCGCTGGTCGGCGGCGAAAGCTGACGCAATAGCGCGTCAACAATGGCGTCGGGTTCGCTCATGCGTCCTGGACCAACGTCGCCGCAGGCTTGGTCGCCGGCCGCCGGGCCAATCAGCTGCCAGCCATCGCAGGCGAGCTGTTCGACATTGCGCTGGGTGGCGGGGTGACGCCACATGGCCTGGTTCATGGCGGGGGCGATCAATTTGGGCGCTTCCGAGGCCAGGCAAAGCGTGGTCAGCAGGTCGTCGGCCATGCCGTGGACCAGGCGTGCAATGAGGTCGGCAGTGGCTGGGGCAATTAGCAAGACATCGGCCCAGCGGGCAAGCTCAATGTGACCCATGCCCGCTTCGGCTTCCGGGTCGAGCAGCGAGGTGCGAACAGGCTCACCCGACAGCGCCTGTAGCGTCAACGGGGTGATGAATGCCTGGGCGCCGTCGGTCATGACGACGCGAACCTCACAGCCCGCCTGTTTCAGCAGTCGTAAGATCAGCGCGCTTTTATACGCGGCGATGCCGGCGCTGATGCCCAGCAGCACGCGCTTACCGTTAGCGGTTGGCATTGTGGTCGAAGTCACGGACGTCATGGCATGGGATCCATATTGAGCGTTCTTTAGGAGGCTTACCATACCATTCGTCTGCACAATTTGGCATGCTGCATTCACGCATAGGGACAGGTGAAACACCGCGCAGGGAGGCGATAATGGGCATTAACCACTGGCCAGAAGGCGAGCGGCCAAGAGAAAAGCTATTGAATCTGGGCGCGCAAGCGCTATCCGATGCCGAGCTACTGGCAATTTTTCTGCGTGTCGGCGTTCAGGGCCGTTCCGCGGTCGATCTGGCGCGGGACCTGCTCGCCAGTTTTGGCGGGCTGCGTCAGTTGCTGGAGGCCGACCAGGAAAGTTTCTGTGAAGCGCGCGGGCTGGGGAGCGCCAAGTTCGTCCAGTTGCAGGCCACGCTCGAGCTTTCAAGGCGGCATCTGGCTTCCCAGCTTGCCCGCGGTGAAGCGCTGACATCGCCCACCCTGGTGCGCCACTACCTGAGTGCGCAACTGCGTCATTTGGGTCATGAAGAATTTGCAGTGCTTTTTTTGGATACACAGCACCGAATTATTCGCTATGAATCCCTGTTCCGCGGTACCATAGATAGCGCATCCGTTTATCCCCGCGAAGTTGCCAAGCGTGCCTTAGCGCACAACGCTGGTGCCGTTATCCTGGCTCACAATCACCCTTCGGGTGTTGCCGAGCCGAGCGATGCTGATCGACGAATAACTGATCGTCTGAAAGAAGCACTCGCCCTGTTTGATGTGCGGGTACTCGATCATTTCGTTGTGGGAGACGGAGACGTGGTGTCATTTGCCGAGCGTGGCTGGCTATAAGCGCGCTGTGAATCATAGTGAATTAGCAAAGTAAGCTGACGTAAGCGGCGATTTTTACCCGGTTGCGACGGTTTCTCTTGCTGATTGGCAGTTGCTCTGGTATAAAGTGCCACCTTTAAACTTGGGTTGAATAACGGATTTGGATAAAGCTTGGCGGTTAACGGCGTCGACTCCTTCCCTGCTCCGGTTTGCCCGACAGTTTTGAACACTCAGGTTATTATATCCTGGCCAAGCAGTTGGAGGCTCTCATGTCCAAAGTATGTCAGGTTACCGGTAAGCGTCCGGTAACTGGTAATAACGTTTCACACTCCCAGCGCAAGACACGTCGTCGTTTCTTGCCGAACCTGCACACCCATCGTTTTTGGGTTGAAGCTGAAAGCCGCTTCGTCAAGCTGCGCGTTTCCTCCAAGGGTATGCGCATCATTGACAAGAAAGGCATCGAGACGGTTCTGGCTGATATCCGCAAGCGCGGCGACGCCATCTAAGCTATTTATTTGGCTAACCATTCGCCAAAAATTGGGAGAGTTAAACCATGCGCGATAAAATCAAGCTGGTGTCCAGTGCCGGTACAGGTCACTTCTACACCACTGATAAAAACAAGCGGAATACCCCGGATAAGTTCGAATTCAAGAAATACGACCCGGTGGTCCGTAAGCACGTCATGTACAAGGAAGCCAAAATCAAGTAACTACGGTTACGATGACTGGCTTTCACCGCAGGCAAGTGCCTGTTAAAAACCCGGCCCTAAGCCGGGTTTTTGCATGCCTGGGTGTTCTGCGCGGCTAAGCGTGAGCACTGCAGACGTTAACGACCGTCACCACACTGTCATCAAAGGCTCTCATCATGCCCGAGCTGCCCGAAGTTGAAACCACTCGGCGGGGTATTGCACCTTATCTGGAAGGCCAGGAGATCACCGAGGTATTGGTGCGCCAATCCCGCCTGCGCGTGCCGGTGCCTGAGGACCTCGCTGAACGGCTCGTCGGGGCGCGTGTCGGTGAGTTGATGCGCCGAGCCAAGTATCTGCAGGTCCCGCTTGCCACCGCCGAGGGAGACGCCACGCTGCTGTGGCATTTGGGTATGTCGGGCAGCTTGCGGATTGCGCGGGTGGGTGACTTGCCTAAAAAGCATGATCATGTGGATGTGGTGACCCAAAGCGGCCATGTGCTGCGCTACCATGATCCCCGTCGGTTTGGCTTTGTCGATTGGCAGCAGGGCGATGGCAGCGCCGACAAGCGCCTGGCGCACCTGGGCCCCGAGCCTCTGGATGACGCTTTTAACGGGCGGTGGCTGTATCGCATATCACGCAATAAACGGGTATCCGTAAAGCCCTTTTTGATGGATAACCGTGTGGTCGTCGGTGCCGGCAACATCTACGCGGCTGAAGCGTTATTCATGGCGGGAATTGATCCCCGGCGGGCGGCGGGGCGTATTTCCCTGGCTCGTTACGAGAAGCTGGCAGCCGCTGTGAAGGAAGTGCTGGCGGCTGCCATCATCCAGGGCGGTACCACGCTACGGGATTTCGTCAGCGGCCAGGGCGAGCCCGGCTATTTTGCCCAGCGGCTCAATGTTTATGGTCGGCATGGCCAGCCCTGCATGCGCTGCGGGGTGGAGCTACGCCGTATTACGCTCGGCCAGCGGGCCAGCGTTTTTTGCCCCGGCTGCCAGCGCTAATCGGGGCGCCGCGCCTTTTGTTTTTATATGTTTTTAAGCCCGAGCTTTTGAAGCCAAAGCTGTTTTGGAGATTGTTGTGACCCAACGCCTGCGCCTGAATAAAAACGCTGACCGCCGCCTGAAAGCGGGCCATCTGTGGATCTATTCCAACGAAGTCGATATCAAGGAAACCCCGCTGAAGAACTTTACCGCGGGTGAGGCTGCCCTGGTCGAGGCGTCGAACGGTAAAACTCTCGGGGTCGCTTACGTGAACCCGCATTCGCTTATTGCGGCGCGGGTGATGTCACGTGACCCCGAGATGCGTCTGGATCGTTCGCTGTTTGTACACCGCTTTAACCAGGCGCTTGCCTTGCGTCAGCGTCTGTTTGAACAGCCGTTTTACCGTCTGATCCATGGGGAAGGCGACCTGTTGCCAGGGTTGGTGATCGATCGCTTCGGCGATGTGGTGGTGGTGCAGTTGAACACCGCGGGTATGCAGACCCTCGCCGAAGAGATCGTGGATGCCCTTGAGAAAGTTCTCAAGCCCAGCGCGATTGTGTTTCGCAATGATACCGGCGGGCGTCGCCAGGAAGGCTTGGATGCCCAGGTGGAAGTGGTCAAAGGCACGCTACCCGATGAAGTGCTGCTGGAAGAGAACGGTGTGCGTTTTGTGGTACCGGTCATTGATGGTCAGAAAACCGGCTGGTTCTTCGACCATCGGGTCAATCGTGCTTGGCTCAATGGCCAGGTTGCCGGTAAGCGGGTGCTGGACGTCTTCAGTTATGTCGGTGGTTGGGGGGTTCAGGCCGCCGCCAGCGGTGCCTCTGAGGTGCTGTGTGTCGACTCATCTGGTCCTGCGCTTGAGCAAGTGGCCCGCAACGCCGAGTTAAACGGTGTACAAGAGCAGGTTGCTATTGGTGAAGGCGATGCGTTTGAAGCCTTGGCGGCGCTTAAAGCCGACGGCGAACAATTCGACGTGGTGATTCTGGATCCACCCGCATTTATCAAGAAGCGCAAGGATATCCCCAACGGCGAACGTGCCTACAATCGTCTGAACCGCGAAGCGATGCGCTTGCTGGGGCGTGATGGCCTGCTGCTGTCGGCGTCTTGCTCCATGCACCTGGCGCCCGAGCGTTTGGTAGAGGTGGTACGCGGCGCGTCGCGCCATCAGGACCGCCACGCTCAGGTGATTTTCCAGGGGCATCAAGGGCCGGACCACCCAGTGCATCCGGCAATTCCCGAAACGTCGTACCTGAAGGCGCTGGGTGTGCGCGTTTTCCGCGACTAGATCGTACAGCAACCGGTGGAGGGGCCAAGACGATGGAATGGGCGCTACCCGAGCCTTTTGTGATGGATATCGACGTGACGGATGAGGCCATTGATGCCTACCGGCACGTCAATAACAGTGAATACCTGCGCTGGGTTGAGCAAATCAGCTGGGCGCATTCAGAAGCGCTGGGGCTTACGCTCGAGCGCTATCGCGAGCTGGACCGGGCCATGGTGGTACACCGCCACGAGTTGGACTACCTGGCTCCCGGCTATGCGGGTGACCGGCTTCAGTTGGCTACCTGGATCGTGGCCTGCGATGGACGCTTTAGCTTAACCCGTCGCTTCCAGCTGCAGCGCAAACACGACGCTAAAACCTTGCTTAAGGCTCGCACCCGCTTTGCCTGCGTGGCGCTATCCAGCGGGCGACCGATGCGTCTGCCCGATGAGTATCGGCGTATTTACGGTGATGCGGTCGTTGCTGAATAGCGATGATTTTTTTGCCAAAAGCCGCTAATCGCTAGATTTTTCTCCTGATAAACGCCTTAACCGGCGTTTTTTTTGTTTTATAGGCCGGGGGATGGAGGCGCGTAAAAGCTGTGCTGTAATGGCGTCAATATTGACGAATTTCTCGCTCAATAACGAGGAGCCAACATGCGCATCGCTGTCCCTAAAGAAATCAAAAATCATGAATACCGGGTGGCCTTGACGCCCACCGGTGCACGGGAATTGACCGGGCGTGGTCATCAGGTGACGGTTCAAACGGGCGCGGGTGAAGGTGCCGGGTTTCATGACCGCGACTACGAAGCGGCGGGGGCAAGCGTCGAGGCGGATGTCGCGCTGTTGTGGCAAAACGCCGAGCTGATTTTGAAAGTAAAAGAACCCCAGGCCGAAGAGGTCGCGCGGCTGACACCTCAGCATACCCTGTTTACCTACCTGCACCTGGCCGCCGAGAAGACGCTCACCAAGGGGTTGATGGAAAGTGGCGCGACCTGCATTGCTTACGAAACGATTACCGACGCCAAGGGCGGTTTGCCGCTGCTCGCGCCGATGAGCACTGTGGCGGGGCGCATGGCCGTGCAGGCGGGCGCCCATAGCCTTGAAAAAGCCCAGGGTGGCGCTGGCGTGCTGTTGCCGGGCGTGCCGGGCGTGGCACCCGGGAAAGTGACCGTCATCGGTGGCGGTGTGGTCGGCGAAAACGCCGCGCGTATGGCCTTGGGATTAGGTGCCGACGTCACCATTCTGGACAAATCAATCGACCGCCTGGAAGTGCTGGATGACCGCTATCAGGGCCGCATCAAAACCGTCTATTCGACGGCGGATGCGCTCGATGAAGCCGCCAAAACGTCCGATATGATCATCGGCGCGGTACTCATCCCAGGGGCGGCAGCACCTAAACTGATTACCCGTGCCATGCTGGCGGATATGCAGCCCGGTAGCGTGCTAGTCGATGTGGCGATCGACCAGGGCGGCTGTTTCGAAACCAGCCGACCCACCACCCATGCCGAGCCGACCTATCTCGTTGATGGCATTGTCCATTACTGCGTGGCCAACATGCCGGGAGCCGTGGCGCGCACCTCCACCCTTGGGCTGACCAATGCGACGCTGCCGTTTGTGCTTGCGTTGGCCGATAAAGGCTGGCAACAGGCGCTGCGCGATAACCCGCACTTCTTGCCGGGGCTTAACGTCCACAGTGGTCAGGTGACCTATGCGGCGGTAGCTGAGGCGTTTGGCCTTGAAAGTGTTAACCCTGCCGACGCGGTGAAACTGTAGATCACTGTTGGTTATTATTAATTAGTAGTGGGGCGGTATGTCGTCCTCGGGCCGGCTGGCATCGGGGGCGTCATCCGCATGGAGCGCCTGATGCTGTTCGCGAAGCCGCTCGCGCATCAGCGCGCTGAGTTGCTCCAATGTCGCTAGTCGGCGCTCCTGCTGGGCGACGGCTTGATCCAGGGTATCGAGCCAGTGTTCTTGATAAGCCAGGCGGCTTTCTAAAGATTCAAGTTGTTGAGTGAGCTCAGCGGGCGATAACGTAGATGTCATGGTAACATTGCAACCTTATGTAGTGGCTCGATACATCGGGTCGTCAAAACCCGTTGAATTGAGTATTGTCCTTCTTCTGTTACCCATACAACAAGAGAGCTTTTTTTATCCATGAACCCAAAAGTTGTGTTTCGCAGTATCTTGATCAGTATTTTACTTGCCGCCCCCACGCCGCTGTTGCTGGCGGGGATTGTTCATTTAACCGACGCACCACTGGCTGAGCAATGGCTGGCCGAGCTGGCCGTGACAGGCGCTGGCGGCATTTATATTGCCGTTGCCATCGGAAGCTTCATCGTGCTGTGTATTGCCACCCTGGCAACCGCCGCACTCGCGCCACCTGTCGTGGTGTCGCCCGATGTTGCCGTTCGTTCCAAGCCGGCACCGCGTCAATCTCAAGCCCCAGCGGCGGACGATGATGAAGACCTCATCGACCCTAACGACGGCCGCGAAGAAGGTGAAGTGAAGTGGTTTAATACCAATAAAGGCTACGGCTTTATTACCCGCGATAACGGCGACGATGTGTTTGTCCATTTTCGGGCAATTCGTGGTCGCGGCCCGCGCATGCTCGCGGAAGGCCAGATTGTTCGCTACCACGTGATTAAAAATGAGCGTGGTTTGCAGGCCGACGATGTGAGTATTATTGAGTAGTATTTTTGCTAGCCTGTTAGAACGCAGATGACCCCGCCAAGGCGGGGTCATCTGCGTTTGGGCTTGGTCTTAACGGCCTGAGTCGGGCCATTGTATGGGTCCTTCGCGGCCTCCGGGCAGTACCTGCCAAAAGCGGTCGGGATCATCGCCGGGATGCCAGCCGCCCAGCGAGCAGCGAATTTCGGTCTGCAAGGCTTCCGCCGCGTGCTGTGCGGCTTCCTGGTCGGTGTGCCAGGGGCTATGGCTGCTGTCCAGCCATAGGCTGGCGAAGCCGTCGGCGGCTTTCTCTACCAACAACACGGGCACGGCGTGCCCTTGGCAGGTGCCTTGGGTGCGCCACTTCCCTTTCCCTGCCGATGTAAGCGGCGGGGCGTTCAGGGCGTTGGCGAGCCAGTCATTCAGCGCAGAGTGGGAAACCTCGGCCAGGTAAATTTCGATATCCGGGAAACGTTCCATCATGCGCGCCCCTCGTCGGAGATGAACAACGCTTGCAGGGTGGCTTCGTAGATCCGGCTTAAATCGTCCAGGTCGCTTGCACGCACGCGCTCGTCCACCTTGTGGATCGTATCGTTGAGCGGCCCCAGTTCAACTACCTGGGCGCCCAGCGTGGCGATAAAACGCCCATCCGAAGTGCCGCCGCTGGTGGATAGCGCGGGGCGCTCGCCAGTGACAGCCTCAACGCCACGCATGGCCGCATCGACCAGCTCGCCTTCGGCGGTCAAAAACGGCTCGCCGTTGAGCATCCAGTCAATGTGATACTCGATACCGTGCTGATCAAGAATTGCTTCGCAGCGTGCCTTGAGCGTTTCATGGGTGACTTCCGTTGAGTAGCGGAAGTTGAAGACGACTTCGACCTCACCGGGAATCACGTTGGTGGCGCCGGTCCCCGCTCGGAAGTTGGAAACCTGAAAGCTGGTGGCGGGGAAGAAATCGTTGCCCGCGTCCCAGTGCTCGTTGACGAGTGCATCCAGCGCGGGCATTGCCTGGTGGATAGGATTGCGCGCCAGGTGCGGGTAGGCCACGTGGCCCTGCACGCCTTTAATATGCAGCACGCCACCCAGTGAGCCGCGTCGGCCGTTCTTGATCGCATCCCCCAGCCGTGCCGTCGAGGAAGGTTCGCCGACGATGCAGTAGTCGAGGCGTTCATTGCGCTCGCGCAAATGCTCGACCACCGCGCGGGTGCCGTCGACGGCGGGGCCTTCTTCATCGGAGGTGATCAGAAAGGCAATGCGGCCATCGTGGTTGGGGTGCTCGGTCACGAAGCGCTCGACGGCGGTAAGCATTGCCGCGAGGCTGCCTTTCATGTCGGAAGCGCCGCGTCCGCACAGCATGCCCTCGTCGTTGATACATGGGGAAAAGGGAGGAAACTCCCAGTTGGTGTGAGGCCCGCTGGGTACTACATCGGTGTGGCCAGCAAAGGCCAACACCGGGCCATGATGACCGCGCACCGCCCAGAAATTCTTTACATCACCAAACGGCAGTGGCTCGATATGAAACCCGAGCGCCACCAGGCGCTCGATCATCAAGTCCTGGCAGCCCTCGTCATCTGGCGTCACCGATGCCCGGCTGAGCAGGTCAAACGCCAACTGCAGCGTCGGTGATAAACCTTCTGGCTCAGTTATGGGCATGCAGTGCCTCGTTGAGTGCGATGGCGCTCTTATTGGTCAGGCACTCAATACGGCCGCTTTGTGAGTTGCGGCGCAGCAACAGATCGTCCTGGCCTGCCAACTCGCGCGCGGCGACGGTGTTGACCTCCTGGCCCTGGTCATCCAGCAGCGTTACTTTCACCCCTGCGGTAATGTACAGGCCTGCTTCGACAGTGCAGCGGTCGCCAAGCGGGATGCCGATGCCCGCATTGGCGCCGATCAGGCAGCCTTCGCCGACTTTGATCACCATATTGCCGCCGCCGGAAAGCGTGCCCATGGTGGAGCAACCGCCGCCCAGATCAGAGCCCTTGCCGACCATGACCCCTGCTGCAATACGTCCCTCTACCATGCCGGGGCCTTCGGTGCCCGCATTGAAGTTGACGAAACCTTCGTGCATGACCGTTGTACCTTCGCCCAGGTAGGCGCCCAGGCGCACCCGAGCGGTGTCGCCAATGCGGATGCCGTGGGGGACCACGTAGTCGGTCATCTTGGGGAATTTGTCGACGCAGTCCACCGACAGCGCGCGGCCTGCCAAGCGTGCTTTAAGGCGGCGGGCGGGGAGTTCTTCAATGTCGATCGGGCCTTCGTTGGTCCAGGCAATGTTGCGCAGCAGACCGAACATGCCGGTCAAATCCAGCCCGTGGGGTTTCACCAGGCGATGGGAAAGCAGGTGCAGTTTGAGGTAGACCTCTGGTGCGGTTTGCGGCGGCTGGTCGGTTTCCAGGAACATGGCGACCAGCGGGCGCTGGCTGGACGCGAAAGATTCAGCAAGCTCTGCCTGTTCAGGATGGCCCGCTGCCTGGAGGGCATTGGCCAGGCGTGCGCAGTCTTCCGGCAGGAAGCTGATAGCCGCGTTACCCTGGGGCGCGTCGACGACTTCCTTGGCGGCACTCACCAGGCTTTCCGGTGGATTGATCAGCGGTGCCGGGTAGTAGATTTCCAGCCAGTCGCCCTGGGTATTTTGGGTGCCGATTCCAAGCGCAAAGCTCAGCATAACTGCGTTCCTTTAGGTCAGTGTTTCGTCTTAAAGTTTGTCGTAGTCGCCATCTTTGTAGCCGACCAGGATGGTCTCGTCGTCGACTTCCAAAAGGGGGCGCTTTAACAGTGTGGGGTGCTTCAAGAGCAGCTCGCGGCCCGAGTTGGCATCAAAATCTTTCTCTTCATCCGATAACTCGCGCCAGGTTTTGCTTTGCTTGTTGATCGCCTGTACCAGCGGGACGCGGTGCAGGATATGTTCCAGCAGCGGTGCTGACAGCCCGTCTTTGCGCAGGTCGTAGGTTTTAAAGGGCATGCCCTTTTCGTCCAGCGCTTTGGCCGCTTTGCGGCAGGTGTCGCAGTTACTGATGATATAAAGCGTTAGCATGTATGACCTCCGACGATGGCGTCATGTCGTCAATGTTTGCGTTAGCCGCGCTCGACAAGTCGGCGCAGGCGCTCGGCAGCTTCCAGCGTGGGAGCCAGCTCCGCCACTAACGCTAAGCGTAGTCGACCACTTCCTGGGTTGTGGCCTTCGCGCCCGGGGCGGCCCATCAAGCTGCCGGGCAACACGCTGACATGCTGCTCGACAAACAGCCGCTGGGTAAAGGCGATGTCGTCGCCCCCGGGTACGGCGGGCCACAGGTAAAAGCTGGCCTCGGGCGTGGGGAAATCCATCACCGGGGAGAGCACCTCAGTCACGGCGCTAAACTTTTCACGATAAGCCTCGCGATTGGCAAATACGTGGTTTTCATCCTGCCAGGCGGCAATGGAAGCGTGCTGCATCGGCAGTGACATGGCGCAGCCGTGGTAGGTGCGATAGCGCTTGAAGGGCATTATCAGGTCAGCATCGCCCGCCACAAAGCCCGAGCGCAGCCCTGGCAGATTGGAGCGCTTGGAGAGCGAATGAAACACCACGCAGCGCTGGTAGTCATCGCGGCCCAGCTCGGCGCAGGCTTGCAACAACCCGGGCGGAGGCGTTGTCTCGTCAAGGTAAAGCTCCGAGTAGCACTCATCGGAGGCAATGATGAAGTCGTGTTCATCGGCCAGCGCTATTAGCTGCTTGAATTCGGCGAGTGGCGTAACCGCACCGGTGGGGTTGCCCGGCGAGCAGATAAAGACGATTTGCACATCGCGCCAGGTGTCGGCGCTTACGGCGGAGAAATCCGGGCGAAAGCCGTTCTCGGCGGTGCAGTCGAGATATAGCGGTTCCCCACCGGCAAGCAGGGTGGCGCCTTCGTAGATCTGATAGAAGGGGTTGGGCACTGCTACTTTGGCCGGGCGGCTTCGGTCAAGCGCGGCTTGAACAAAGGCAAAAATGGCTTCGCGCGTGCCGTTAACCGGCAGGATCTGACGCTCGGTATCCAGCCCTGCAAGCGCGAAACGCTGGCAGGCCCAGGCAGCAATGGTCTCGCGCAGGGCGGCCAGGCCGTTGGTGGCCGGGTAGCGTGCCATCCCTGCTTGATGCGCCACCAGTGCGGCCAGTGCGCCCGGGTAGGGCGCGTGCTGGGGTTCGCCGATGGTCAGCGGGATGTGCGCAAGCGATTCGGGCGGTGTCAGGTCCGCCTTGAGCGCCGCGAGCTTTTCGAACGGATACGGATGCAGGGCGTCGAGATCAGGGTTCATGAGTATCCAGAACGCCGTGCTGGCGTCGTTGTAGGCGTCGTGTCGCGAAAAGTAGCCGACGATTATAGGCAAGCGCCGCTGTGGGCTCAAACCTGATGAGATTGAGATAGAGCAATGGCTACTTTTATACATGCTCCGTAGCATGGTGCGAGGGCGGGTTTCTGCGAGGGTTTTTCGCCATGGATGGCGAAAGTAGCGCCCATGGATGGGTTCACAGCGCCCTCGCAGAAACCCGCCCTCAGCCCCGGGGGAGTGTGTTGCGACTTAAACCCCCAGCACCTCAATCAAGCGTTCGCGCAGTTGTTGTTGACGGTCCGGGTCGGTCAGCGGCTCGCCTGCCTTGGTGGTGATAAAGAACACGTCTTCCACGCGCTCGCCCAGGGTGGCGATTTTGGCCGCCGACAGGGCGATATCCTGCTCCATGAAGATGCGCCCGACGCGTGCCAGAAGCCCCGGGCGGTCAGGGGCGCTGAGCTCGAGCAGCGTGCGGTCGTTGGCCGGGTCCTGTTCAATCAGCACTTCGGTCGCCACCCGGAAGTGCTTGAGCTGGCGCGGCGTGTGGCGCGTGACGATGTCGGGATAGTCGTCGGGGTCGTCGAGTTCTTCCACCAGGTGCTGGCGCATTTCTTCGATACGCGCCGAGTCACGTATTGGCTGGCCCTGATTGTCCAGCACGATAAAGGTATTGAGTGTCCAGTCGTTGTTTGACGTGGCGATACGAGCATCGTGAATCGACAGCCCCAGCTGTTCCATGGCAGCGGCGGTCGCCGCGAACAGATCGTCCACCGAGCGGGTGTGAATGAATACTTTGGTACCGCCCTCGGACATGTCGGCCGTGGGCGCGCTGATCAATACCAACGGCAGTGGCGACGGCTGGTGGGCAAGAATCCCCTGGGTTTGCCAGACGATTTCGCTGGGCGCGTACTGCAGAAAATAGTCCTCGCCAAGCGACTCCCATAGCCGGTCGATACCGGCTTCATCAACGCCAATCGTTTGCAGCAGTGAGCGGGCTTCGGTGCGGGTTTCGCGTACCCAGTCGTCGCGGTCGGGCGGGTTATTCAGACCGCGCCGCAGGGCGCGCTTGGTTTCCGCATGCAGCTGGCGCAATAGCGATGCCCGCCAGCCGTTCCACAGCGTCGGGTTGGTGGCATTGATGTCGGCGACGGTCAGCACATAAAGGTAATCCAGCCGCGTTTCGTTGCGTACCTCCATGGCGAAGTCGCGAATCACATCCGGGTCGCTGATGTCGCGCTTTTGCGCGGTCATGGACATCAGTAGATGATGCTCAACCAGCCAGCTGACCAGCTTGGTATCGTGCTGGGGAATATGGTGGCGCTGGCAGAACTGTTCGACGTCCCGAGCGCCAATTTCCGAGTGATCGCCACCGCGCCCCTTGCCGATATCGTGAAACAGTCCGGTTATCCACAAAAGATCCAGCTTGGGCAGTTGCTGCATCAATGAGGCAGCCACCGGGAAATCGTCTTTCGCCTCGGGTTTGCGGAAACCGTGCAAGAACTTGAGCAGCCGCAGGGTATGGGCATCCACGGTGTAGATATGGAAGAGGTCATGCTGCATCAGCCCTATTGCGCGGCCAAACTCGGGCAGGTATTTACCCAGGATGCCGTAACGGTTCATGCGCCGCAGCTGGCGGGGAACATTGCCAGGCGCGCGCATGATGGCCATGAACAGCCGCTGATGGCGTGGGTCTTCGCGGTAGTGGTCGTCGATCTGATGGCGATGGTCACGGATCAGACGGATGGTGTCGGCGCGGACCCCTTCTATTTCAGGGTGCTTGGCCATCAGTAAGAACAGCTCCAGCATGGCCGAAGGCTGTTCGCGGAACAGGCTGCGCGAGCGCACCTGAATATAGCCGCCCTTGGTTTCAAAGCGCTCGTTGAGCTTTACCGTCTCCAGCGCTTCCTTGCCGCGCAGGATGACTTCGTCGAAGTGCTGCAGCAGCATGTCGTTAAGCCCGGCCAGGGCAGTCACGTGCCGATAGTAGCGCTTCATGAACTGCTCGACCGCCAGGCCCTCGGGGGTGTCGCGAAAGCCAAACATCTCGGCGATGGTACGCTGGTGGTCAAACAGCAGGCGGTCTTCGGCGCGGTCGGTGAGCATATGCAGGGCGTAGCGTACTTGCCACAGAAACGCCTGCCCCTGGCTTAAAATGCGCAGTTCGGCATCGTTCATGAAGCCGTTGGCGACGATGTCGGTGTACTGCTCGGTACCGAAATGGCGCTTGGCCACCCAGCCGATCATCTGGATATCGCGCAGCCCGCCGGGCGAGCTTTTGAGGTTTGGCTCAAGATGATACTCGGAGTTGTTATAGCGATAGTGGCGAGCGATCTGCTCCTGCCACTTGGCTTCGAAAAAACGGTCCGCCGGCCATACATGCTCGGTGGTCAGTCGTTCACGCATCTTGTCGCGTAGCGACTCAGGGCCGGCAATCAGGCGTGATTCAAGCAGGTTGGTGATCACCGTGACATCGGCGGCCGCTTCGCGCTCGCAGTCGTTGAGCGAGCGCACGCTGTGGCCGATTTCCAGACCGATATCCCATAAAAAGGTGATAAAGGCGGTCAGCGGCTCCCGATAGGGGCTATCGTCGTCGTGTTCCAGCAGCAACAGCAGGTCGATGTCCGAATGCGGGTGCAGTTCGCCGCGCCCGTAACCGCCCACGGCCACAAGGGCGACGCCGTCGTCGGGCCAGTCATGCTGTTCCCAGGCGATGGCCAGCAGTTGATCCAGGTACCACGCGCGGCCACGCACCAGGTCGCGAATGTCGGCCCCGGCGCGAAAGCGTTCGTCCAGGCGTGTCTGAATTTCGTCAAGCGCTGCCTTGAACGGCGCGATGGGCGAGCGTGACCCCGCAAGCTCGGTGCGAAATAGCTCGAGATCGAACAGCGTGGTGTCCGGTTCAAACCGGTAGTGGTGTAAAAGCATCAATTATTCAAGAAACTGAAGTCTTCGTCGGCGCGTGCGGTCAGCACGTCAACACCGGTGTCGGTGACCAGCAGGGTGTGTTCCCACTGGGCCGACAGGCTGCGGTCCTTGGTGATCGCCGTCCAGCCGTCGCGTAACACCTTGGTTTTGTAGCCCCCGACATTGATCATTGGCTCGATGGTGAAGCACATGCCTGCTTCGAGGCTGATGTCAGCGCTGGGCGCGTAGCCATCGTAATGCAGGAACTGCGGATCTTCGTGAAATTCAGCGCCGATGCCGTGGCCGCAGAAATCGCGGACAACCGAATAGCCATTGGCTTCGGCGTGCTTCTGAATCACTCGGGCGAGTTCTGAAAGGCGCACGCCGGGTTTGACCTGCTCAATACTTTTATACAGACATTCCTGGGTAATGCGGCACAGCCGATCGCCCTGGATGGTCTCACCGACTACGAACATCACACTGGAGTCGCCGTGATAGCCATCGGCTGTGCGCACGGTAATATCCAGGTTCATGATATCGCCGTTCTTGAGCTTTTTGGCGTCGTCGGGAATCCCGTGGCAGACCACGTGATTGATTGAGGTACAGGTCGCTTTGGGGAAGCCATGGTAATTGAGTGGCGCAGGCGTCGAACCCAGCTCGTTGACGATGTATTCGTGACACAGTCGATCGATTTCACCGGTACTGATGCCCGCCTGGACATGGGGCGTAATCATTTCGATGACGCTGGCCGCCTGGCGTCCAGCTTCGCGCATTTTGTCGATTTCAGAAGGCGTTTTAATGGGAACGTTCATGGATTCTCGATGTTGACTCAGAATGGCAAGTTGAGCGGCAATAAAAGGCCCGCTGAACGGATGACGGCTTCATCTTGACGATGATCTATGGTATAAAGCCGCGCGCTTTCCTGCAATCGTCATCCGCTGCAAACTTTTGCTTGTCGAGGTTGATGCATAAGCAAAGCGTTATCACGGCATCGCAGGGATTAGCTGCTCACGGGCGGATAACCTTGCGATATTGAATAGCAAGCCTTGAAAACACACATGCACCGGCACATGGTCCCGGGTGCCGCTGGCAGCGTCTTACGATGCCAATGGTCGGATCCATGGGGTGCGTGGAGGCCTAACCCGAGTTTCAGGAGTTTTACCATGTCTCACGTTAATATGCGTGACCTGCTCAAAGCAGGCGCTCACTTCGGTCACCAGACCAAGTACTGGAATCCGAAGATGAGCAAGTTCATCTTCGGCGCGCGCAACAAGATTCACATCATCAACCTCGAGCACACCCTGCCGGCGCTGAACGAAGCGATCGACGTGGTCGAGAAGATGGCGGCATCCAACAACAAGATTTTGTTTGTTGGCACCAAGCGCAGCGCTAGCAAGATCATCAAAGAAGAAGCCAACCGCGTCAGCCAGCCATTCGTCAACCATCGCTGGTTGGGCGGTATGCTGACCAACTTCAAGACCATTCGCGTGTCCATCAAGCGCCTGCGCGAACTTGAAGCGATGCACGAAGACGGCACGTTCGAGAAGTTGACCAAGAAAGAAGTTTTGATGGCAACTCGCGAGCAGGACAAACTCGAGCGCTCCGTGGGCGGTATCAAGAACATGGGCGGCCTTCCGGACGCACTGTTCGTGATTGACGTTGACCATGAGCGTATCGCGATCAACGAAGCCAACAAGCTGGGCATTCCGGTCATCGGCGTGGTGGATACCAATTCCAACCCCGATGGTGTGGACTACGTGATTCCGGGCAACGATGATTCCATCCGCGCTATCCAGATTTACGTAAAAGCTATTGCCGATGCCTGTGGTCGCGCTAAAGCAAGTCGCGCCGAAGAGTTCGTCGAAGTGACGGATACTGAAGAAGCCGCTGAACCCGACAGCAGCGCTGCCGCCGAGTAAACCGGTGGTCGATGCGGTGTCGTCATCGGTATCGCATCACTTAAGAGGGGGCCTGTGCCCCCTTTTTTCCCGCTTTGGGTGAATGCTTGGAGTGGGCAGTCTTGGGCCGACATCAATGTCGGCAGCGCCGTGCGGAGTGAGATCATTCGGTCATCTGCCGTCACTATGCTCTGTAAGGCGTTTAACTCTCAGCTAGAACCATTTCAGAGGTGAAATCTCATGGCAGCTATCAGCGCCTCTCAGGTTAAAGAACTTCGCGAACGTACCGGCTTGGGCATGATGGAGTGTAAAAAAGCACTCACCGAAGCAGGTGGTGAAATCGAGGTTGCGATTGAAAACCTGCGTAAGAGTTCGGGCCTAAAAGCCGCGAAAAAAGCCGGCCGTACCGCTGCGGAAGGCGCCGTTGTAACCCGCGTTGCCGACGACGGCAGCTACGGCGTTATGGTGGAAATCAATTCCGAGACCGACTTTGTGGCTCGCGATGACAACTTCATCGACTTCACCAACAAAATTGCCGACGCCTTCTTCGCCGCTAAGAGCGAAGATGTTGCCGCTGTGATGGACGGTGAACTGGAAACCGCCCGTGAGCAGTTGGTGCAGAAAATCGGCGAAAACATAGGCGTGCGTCGTGCTGTTGTTGTCGACGCTGCTGACGGTGGCGTGGTCGGTGAATACGTTCACGGTGGCCGTATCGGTGTGTTGACCGTTCTTAAAGGCGGCAATGCCCAGGTGGCGAAAGACGTGGCGATGCACGTTGCTGCCATCAACCCGTCGGTTGCGCATCCGGAGAACATGCCTCAGGAAGAGCTGGATAACGAAAAAGCGATTATCCTCGCTCAGCCTGATATGGCCGGTAAGCCGGAACAGATCGCTGAAAAAATGGTGCAAGGTCGCTTGAAGAAGTACCTGGCAGAAAACAGCCTGACCGAGCAGCCGTTTGTGAAAGATCAGAACCAGACGGTGGCTGAGTACGTCAAAGCAGCGGGCGGCGAAGTGGTTGGCTTCACCCGCTTTGGCGTGGGCGAAGGCATCGAGAAAGAAGAAGTCGACTTCGCGAAAGAAGTTATGGAACAGGCTGGCCGTCGCTAAGGTCTGATGTTCCAGCTGTAGGTTGGCGTGCGCGCGAGCGCACGCCTTCGCGTATCCGGCCCCTGCATAATAAAAGGGGTGATGCCGCTTGTCGGCGCCAAGATCTGCCCTAGGAGAACTGCCATGTCGCGTGATGTTCAAGAACCGCTTACCTCCCTGTCTAGCAAATCGAAAACCGACGGTTCCAAGTCAAAATACAAACGTATTTTGCTCAAGCTGTCGGGTGAAGCGCTGATGGGAGAGCATGACTTTGGCATTGACCCGAAGGTGCTGGATCGGATGGCGCTGGAAATTGGCCAGCTAGTGGGTATTGGCGTTCAAGTGGGTATCGTCATTGGCGGTGGTAATTTGTTTCGCGGCGCGGCGCTTAATGAAGCCGGTATGGACCGCGTCACCGGTGATCATATGGGCATGCTGGCAACGGTGATGAATGCCCTGGCGATGCGTGATGCGCTGGAACGTTCCAATATTCGCTCGCGAGTGATGTCGGCAATCCCCATGAGCGGGGTGGTCGAGCATTATGATCGGCGCACGGCGATTCGCTATTTGACGTCCGGTGACGTGGTGTTGTTTTCAGCCGGTACCGGCAATCCTTTCTTTACCACTGACTCGGCTGCCTGCCTGCGGGGTATCGAGGTTGACGTTGATGTGGTGATCAAAGCGACCAAGGTCGACGGCGTCTACAATAAAGACCCGGTAAAACACCCTGATGCCGTCAAGTATGAACAGCTTTCCTATGATGATGCGCTTGAACAAAAGCTTGGCGTTATGGATTTGACCGCTATCTGCCTGGTACGTGACCATGACATGCCAGTGCGGGTGTTTGATATGAACAAGCCTGGTGCCCTGCTAAATTTAGTAGTTGGGGGCAAGGAAGGCACGCTGATAGACAGAGGGTAACCACGTGATTAATGACATTCAGAAAGATGCCGCGTCGCGCATGAAAAAAAGTGTCGAGGCGCTGCACAGCAACTTTAACAAGATTCGTACCGGGCGTGCCCATCCGAGCATTCTAGATGCGGTTACGGTGGACTATTACGGTGGTCAGGTGCCGCTGAATCAGGTGGCTTCGGTCAACGTTGAAGACGCACGGACGCTGACGATTTCGCCATGGGAACAGAGCATGGTGCAGAAAATCGAAAAGGCAATCATGACCTCTGACCTGGGTTTGAATCCGGCAAGCGCAGGCAACGTTATCCGCGTGCCGATGCCAATGCTCACCGAAGAGACCCGCAAAGGCTATATCAAGCAGGCTCGCAGTGAAGCTGAGCACGCGCGTGTCGCGGTGCGCAACGTGCGCCGCGATGCCAATGGCGACTTCAAGTCGTTATTAAAAGACAAAGAGATAACCGAAGACGATCAGCGTGAAGGCGAAGATGCGATTCAAAAGCTGACCGATAAATATATCGCTGAGATCGACCAGGCACTCGCTTCAAAAGAACACGACCTGATGCAAGTATAAGAAGCGGACGTTCATTCCGCGGGCAGCAGGGGCTGCCCGCTCAGCCATCCACGATTGGCTTTTCTATGATTGACCTTTGGTGCAAGCATTCATGACGTCACCGCAGCTCCCCGGACAACGACCGGACGATGCCAACGCGATGGAGGTAGAGCAGGATTCGTTGCCGTCCCATGTGGCCATTATCATGGACGGTAATAATCGCTGGGCACGTGCGCGTGGCCTTTCAGGTGCGCGCGGGCACCGCGCAGGTGTAGAGGCCGTCAGGGCGGTTATTCAGCGTGCGGCCGAGCGTGGGGTCGAAACGCTTAGCCTGTTCGCCTTCTCAAGCGAAAACTGGAAGCGGCCAGCAACGGAAGTCAATGCGCTGATGGAGCTTTTTCTGATGGCCCTCAAGCGCGAGGTCAAGAAGCTGCACGAGCGTAATATCCGCCTGTCGATTATCGGCGAGCAGCGTGGTTTTTCCCATGCGATTCAGAAGCATATTCAGCGTGCCGAATCGCTGACCGCCAACAATACCGGCATGCACCTGGTGATTGCCGCGAATTACGGCGGCCAGTGGGATATTGCTCAGGCGGCTCGCCGACTGGCTGAACAGGCGGTCGCGGGGGAAATCTCCCCATCCGCTATTGACGAAGTCCAGATGGACCAGGCGATGGGTGAGGGTGCTTATGTTCCACCCATCGATTTGTGCATTCGGACCAGCGGTGAACAGCGGCTGTCGAATTTCATGCTCTGGCAACTGGCTTACGCCGAGCTGCACTTTTCGCCGTTACTCTGGCCCGATTTCCATGCCCAGGCTTTCGATGACGCCCTGGCTGATTTCTGTCGCCGGCAGCGTCGTTTCGGCATGACCGACGAACAGTTAGAGGCCCAGGGTGCTTAAGCAACGAGTGATCACCGCGGTCTGGCTAGCGCCTGTGGTGCTGGTCGGCCTGTTCGGTCTGCAGGGTGAAAGCTATGCCCTGTTCACGGCCTTCGTCATGTTGCTGGGTGCATGGGAGTGGACCAATCTGGCGGGTGTGACTCAGCCGTTTAAGCGTGCCGTGCTGGTCGCGTGTTGTGCTGCCTTGATGCTGGTGATGTGGATCAGTGGCATCACCCATGCCGAATGGCCGCTGTGGCTTGCCGCGGCGGGCTGGTTGCTCAATCTGGTATGGGTCACCCGTTACCCGAATCTGGCCGCCCAGTGGCATTCCACGCCAGGCCGTCTATTGATGGGGCTGTGGGTGCTGCTGCCGTGCTGGGTAGGGTTCAACATTCTGCGCGAGACCGGGGCCGTGTGGCTGTTGTTCGTACTGCTGCTCGTTTGGTCGGCGGATATCGGCGCCTACTTTGCAGGGCGCCGCTGGGGTAAGCGCAAACTGGCACCCCGGGTCAGCCCCGGTAAATCCTGGGAAGGTGTGGTGGGTGGTATGGTGGCCACAGCTCTCTTGGCGATCGGGTTTGCAGTAGGACTATCGCTGGGATTAGCCGAAGGGGCAGCCCTGGTGGTGATTACGCTGCTGGTCACGCTGATCTCGGTGTTGGGCGATTTATTGGAAAGCATGCTCAAACGCTACCGCGACGTGAAAGATTCTAGTCAGTTGCTGCCGGGACACGGCGGCGTGCTGGACCGCATTGACAGCTTGACGGCGGCGATTCCGCTGTTTGCGCTGCTCTACCTACAGGTGCTGGGCCTATGACCTCGATAACCATACAGCGTGTAACGGTGCTGGGCTCCACCGGCTCAATCGGTACCAGCACGCTTGATGTCATCGCCCGTCATCCCGATCGCTACCAAGTGCATGCGTTAACCGCGCATACCTCAAAAGAGACGCTGCTCAGCCAATGCCTCCGCTTTTGCCCTGCCGTTGCGGTCCTCCACAGCGATGCTGATGCGCATTGGCTGCGCGCTGAGTTGCGCCGGGCAAGCCAGCCCACCGAAGTCATGGTGGGGCCGCAAGCGCTGTGCGATGTAGCCCGTGATGCTAGTGTCGATGTTGTCATGGCAGCGATTGTTGGCGCGGCAGGGTTGCTGCCCTCGCTCGCGGCGGCAGAAGCGGGCAAGCGTGTCTTGCTGGCCAATAAAGAGGCACTGGTGATGAGCGGCGCACTCTTCATGCAAGCGGTCGCTCGCTCCGGCGCTACGCTATTACCCATTGATTCCGAACATAATGCGATCTTTCAGTGTCTACCTCCGGAGCATCGGGGAGGGCTTTCGCGCCACGGTGTCTCGCAATTGCTGCTGACGGCCTCCGGTGGACCTTTTAGAACCTGGAGTGAGGCGGCCATTGCCCAGGTCACGCCCGAGCAGGCCTGCGCGCATCCCAACTGGTCGATGGGGCGTAAAATCTCGGTGGATAGCGCCACCTTGATGAATAAAGGGCTGGAGCTGATTGAAGCCTGCTGGCTATTTGATGCTCGCCCCGACCAGATCCAGGTTGTCGTGCATCCGCAAAGTGTCATTCACTCGATGGCGGCTTATCAGGACGGCTCCGTGATTGCGCAGCTGGGCAATCCCGATATGCGTACGCCCATCGCTTATGGGCTGGCATGGCCCGAAAGGATCGATGCGGGCGTTGAGGCACTGGATCTGTTTCAGGTAGCGCGGCTCGATTTTGAAACCGCGGATGAAGTGCGCTTTCCGTGCCTGTCCCTGGCCCGCGAGGCGATGCGCAGTGGTGGTTTGGCGCCTGTCGTGCTTAACGCCGCCAATGAAGTGGCTGTCGAGGCCTTTTTGAATCACCGGTTGGGGTTTTTAGGCATCGGTCAACTGGTCGAAGAGGCGCTGTCCTCGACTATCGATGGGCCTGCCGATTGCCTTGAGAGTATTTTATGGGCCGATCAACGCGCGCGTCAGCGTGCTGCCGGATGGCTGGAACGTTGGTCCGCTTAGCCTTAGCCCGCCTGAGGCGCATATCGAGGAGTACCCTGTGGGCCTGATACAAAACATTTTAGCGGTGATCGTGGTACTGGGGCTGCTGGTTACCTTCCACGAATTTGGCCACTTTTGGGTGGCACGTCGCTGTGGGGTCAAAGTACTGCGCTTTTCGGTCGGGTTTGGCAAGCCGCTGTGGTCGCGGGTTGACCGCCACGGTACCGAGTTTGCGATTGCCGCCATCCCGCTTGGCGGGTACGTCAAGATGCTCGATGAACGCGAGGCACCGGTACCTGACGATCAGCTTGATCAGGCGTTTAACCGTAAAAGTGTCTGGCAACGAATAGCAGTGGTGGCGGCGGGGCCGATCGCCAACTTTCTGCTGGCGATTGTCGCCTACTGGGCGCTGTTTGTAGCGGGCACAACGGCCGTTGCACCGATGGTCGGGGAAACAGTGCCGGACTCCCCTGCCGCCGAAGCGGGGCTGGCCCACGGTGACGAGATCACTGCGATTCAGGGTGAAGCCGTCAGCAACTGGGAAGCGATCAATCTGAAGCTGGTGTCGATGATCGGTTTCAGTGGAGAGCTTACCATTGAAGCTCGCCCTGAGGGTGAGAGCAATGCGGCGGTTTACCAACTTCCGCTACGCGATTACATGACCCGTCAGGATCCGCCGCAGCCACTGGAAACATTGGGCTTGACCCCCTGGCAGCCGGATGTCCCAGCCCTGCTTGGCCAGGTGATTGAGGGCGAAGCGGCCGCCGAGGCGGGTTTACAGGTGGGTGACCGCATTATCGCGGTAGATGAACAGCCTATCGAGGACTGGATGGCGTTCGTTAACGTGATCCGTGGTAGCCCTGATGAAGCCTTGACGGTTGAATTTGAGCGAGACGGCGAACGACAAACCACTACCCTGACCCCCGGTCGCAACAACCTGGAGACAGGCGTTGAAATTGGGTACATTGGGGCGGGTGCCGAGCCTGTCGAATGGCCAGAAGAGTATCAGCGTGAAATCCGCTATGGCCCAGTGGAAGCTGTGGGGCAGTCATTGTCGCGCACGGCAGACATGACATTGTTGACCGTTGACGCCATTCGCAAGATGCTGGTGGGGCTGATATCGCCGTCCAACCTGTCTGGTCCTGTGACGATTGCCCAGATTTCAGGGGATTCCGCACGGGCGGGGCTGGAGGCATTTGTCGGCTTTCTAGCTTATCTTTCCATCAGCCTCGGGGTATTGAATTTGCTGCCGATCCCCGTGCTTGATGGAGGGCATCTGCTTTATTATTTTCTGGAGATCGTGCGCGGGCGGCCGGTCTCCGAGCAAACCCAAGCCATCGGCTTACGTATCGGGCTTGCCATGGTTGGTACCCTGATGCTGATGGCCCTGTATTTTGATCTGATGCGCCTCTGGTAACGACGCGTGTAGTGCCTAAGATGCCTTGTCATCTGCCTGCACAAATGTATATGGTGCCTGTTTGAATGCATAGGCAGACCAACGCGAGCGAAATGACTGCATGAAAATCAAGACCTTTGGAATGGCGGTACTCTTGCTGGCGGGTGCCAGCGGTGCCCAAGCACAATCCTTTGATGTTTCGGACATTCGTGTGGAAGGACTGCAGCGGGTTTCCGCCGCCTCGGTCTTTAATGCGTTTCCTGTCAGTGCCAATGACCAGGTGAGCGAAAGCGAACTGGCAGATGCGGCGCGGCAACTTTTCGAAACCGGGTTGTTTGAAGACGTATCCCTCGCCCGGGAAGGCGACGTGCTCGTGATTCAGGTTGTCGAGCGGCCCACTATTTCCCAGTTGAACATCAACGGTAACGAGCAAATCTCGGAAGATGATCTGCGGCGTGGGCTGACGGAAGCAGGCCTGGCTGAAGGCGAGGTGCTTCAACTCTCGACGCTCGAGGAAATGGAGCGTGAGCTGGAAGGCGTTTACCAATCCCAGGGCCGTTACAGTGCAGGTATCGAAACGGACGTCGAAGAAATCGATGAAGGGCGCGTGCGCGTTAATATCGATATCAACGAAGGCGAGGTCGCCAAGATCCGCCAGATAAACATCGTCGGCAACGAGGCTTTCGACGATGAAACGCTGCTGGGTATTTTCGAGCTCGAAGACCGCCCGGGCTTTTGGTTTGGCTGGTTCTCAAGCGATGAGTATTCCCGTGAAGCACTAGGTGGGGATATTGAGCGCTTGCGGTCTTATTATCTGGATCGCGGCTATGTCAACTTCGACGTGACCTCTACACAAGTATCGATCGGCGCCGACAAGTCAGAGATATTCATAACGCTCAATGTGGACGAAGGTCAGCAGTATCGCGTCGGCGATGTGCGTTTCAGGGGTGACCTGGAAATTGGCGAGCAGGAAGCCCGGGATCTACTCACTATTGAGCGCGGTGAGATCTTCTCACGTCAGGACCTCAACGCTTCGACCGAGGCGCTACGTCAACGCCTCGGTGCAGAAGGCTTTGCCTTTGCTGATGTCCAGGGCGTGCCTGAGGTGGCCAGCGACGGTGAGACGGTCGATCTGGTGATTAACGTCGATCCGGGGCAGCGTGCCTATGTACGACGTATCGAGTTTATCGGCAACACGACCACTGATGACGAAGTGTTGCGCCGCGAAATGATCCAGATGGAAGGCGCACCTGCTTCCACAGAGTCGATTACCCAGTCACGTCAACGCCTCGAGCGATTAGGCTTTTTCAGTCAGGTCGAAGTCGATACCGAGCGGGTCCCAGGCGAGCCCGACAAGCTGGACGTTACCTATAACGTTGAAGAACAGCCATCGGGCTCTGTTTCAGCAAGCGTTGGTTTCTCGCAAAGTGCGGGGGTGATCTATGGGGCGTCACTGGCGCAGAATAATTTTCTGGGCACCGGTAACCGCGTCAATATTGGCGCTCAGCGCAGTGACACTTTTACCAGCGTCAACTTCGGTTTTACCGACCCCTACTGGACACTTGACGGCATTTCGCGGGGCTACAACGTCTTCTACCGCGAAACCGACTACGAAGACTCCGATATTTCGACCTACTCCACAGACGCGTATGGTGCCGGCATTAACTTCGGCTACCCGGTCAGTGAACTATCGCGGTTGAACTTTGGCGCCAGCGCCGAAGACTTAACGGTAAAAACCTACTTTGATACCGCCTCCGAAATTCGTCGTTATGTTGAAGATGAGGGAGAAAATGCGCAAACCCTCAAGCTGAACGCCAACTGGACGCGCAATAATCTCAATCGTGGCATCATGCCCACGGCGGGTAACTACCAGCGTATCGCCATTGAAACCGGTGCGCCTGGCAGCGACACGCAATACTACAAAGCCAGCGCCCGAGCGCAGCAATTGTTTGCGCTCAGCGATGCGTGGTCACTGAAATTTACCGGTGATCTCGGCTATGCCGATACGGTGGGAGATGACCCTTATCCGTTCTACGAGAACTTTTACGCCGGGGGCCTAGGGTCCGTGCGCGGGTTTACCTCCAACACCCTTGGGCAGCGGACTACGCCGGCGCGCGAAGGTGGGCGAGACCGCACCCTGGGGGGTAACGTACTCGTCGAAGGTAGCGCCGAAGTCATTTTCCCGGTTCCGTTTGTTGAAGATCAGAACTCTTTCCAGGCATCGCTGTTCTTAGATGCAGGTAATACGTTCCTGTCATCCTGCTATGACGTGCTCGAGGAAGACGCCAGCCGCCAACGCTGCAATTCTGGCGTTGATCTTGGCGATTTACGCTATAGCGCCGGGGTTGGGTTGTCCTGGCTGACGCCGGTAGGTCCGTTGACCTTTGCTGTGGCTGAGCCCCTCAATGAAGAGAGTGGCGATGACACCCAGTTCTTCCAGTTCTCGTTAGGCCAGTCATTCTAACGTGTTGAGATGCGCCGCAAGGCGCATCCGTTTTACAAAAAGGAGTTATGACCATGCTTAAGCTCACTAGGGTTGTTTGTCTATTGGGTGCCATGGTGTTATCAGCGCAGGCTCAGGCGGACGAAGTGGCTGTTCTTGACTGGCGTGCGGCATTGATGAATAGCGATTCCGCTCAATCATCGATCAGCCGACTAGAAAGCGAAATTGGTGATCAGCAGCGCGAAGCTGAAAGTCTTGGCAGCGAATTGCAGGGCTTGCAGGAGCGCTTGCAGAACGAGGGCGAGACGATGTCCGAGGCACAGCGCGAGTCGCTGATTGCTGAACTGCAAGAAAAAGGTCGTCGCTTTGAGCAGTTACGCCAACAAATTGGTCAGGCGCAACAACGCTCAGAGCAACAATTCCTTGAGGGCGCCGAACCCAAACTGGAACAGGCGGTTGAACAAGTGATTGACCGACACGGTATTGAAGTCTTGGTTGAGCCCCAAGGCGTGCTGCATTCATCCAGAGACTTACCCAACGTGACGGATGAAGTGACGCAGATTTTTAACTCGCTCAACTAAAATACCCATAATGCTCGGTGCGGCTCAGCCGCACCAAAGGTTCCTTGGCCGCCCATGACCCACGCTTCTCACGACCTAACGCTTGCGGATATTGCCCGCCATTTGAATGTTGCCTTCGAGGGTGACGGGAGCCAGCCCATCAGGGGATTGGCGACGCTTAAAGACGCCCGGGCAGATCAGGTGGCTTTTTTGGCTAATCGTGCCTACCTGAAAGATCTGGCCGTGACGCAGGCAGCAGCGGTTCTACTCCACCCTGAGCATGGCAAAAGCTGCCCGGTCCCGCGCCTGGAAATCGATAACCCTTATTTGGGTTATGCCACACTCTCCCAGCTTTTTGACCCGTTACCTGCCCGGGATATGCCGGGAATCCACCCAAGTGCGGTTGTCGCTGAAAGCGCTTCGCTTGGGGATGGCGTTAGTGTGCAGGCCAATGCGGTCATTGAGGAAGGTGTGGTGCTGGGTGACGACGTGGTCATTGGCGCAGGCAGTATGGTGGGCGCCGACAGTATTATCGGTGAGGGAACGCGTTTACACGCCAACGTCACCGTGTGTCATGGCGTCGTGATAGGCAAACGGGTCATCCTGCAGAGCGGCTGTGTGATCGGCGGGGATGGGTTTGGCTTTGCCCACGATGGCGGCCAATGGCACAAAATTGCTCAATTAGGCGGTGTGGAGCTCGGCGATGACGTCGAGGTCGGCAGTTGCTCGAGCATCGACCGGGGCGCGCTGGGTAATACCGTGATCGGTAACGATGTGAAGATCGACAGCCAAGTGCAGATTGCCCATAACGTCACGGTCGGTGACCACAGTGCATTAGCCGGCTGCGTGGGTATTGCCGGCTCCACTCATGTGGGGCGGCACTGCATGCTGGGTGGAGGCGTTGGCCTTTCAGGCCACCTGACGATTTGTGATGGTGTCCAGGTGACCGGAATGAGCCTGGTGACTAACTCTATTCACAAACCCGGGGTTTATTCTTCCGGCACCGGGGCCATGGGCAACGCTCAATGGCGAAAAAATGCTGTTCGTTTTAAACAGCTCGATGACATTGCTAAGCGTTTGTCACGCTTGGAAAAAAATCACCGTGGCCAGTCGTGACTGTGTGAATATGGCAGTGGGCCGGTTGAGGCTCATCCGCAGCGCGTTATAATCCACTGCTTTTTGATCGGCCTTTGTGCCGATGTTTGCCTGATGTAACAGGTGTCTTGTCTTTTTAGAGGTCGCTACGATGGTTATGGATATTAACGAAATTCGCGAGTACTTGCCGCACCGCTACCCGTTTTTGCTGGTTGATCGGGTAACGCAGCTAACCAAGGGCGAATCCATCGTTGCGTATAAAAACGTCAGCATTAACGAGCCGTTTTTTAATGGCCATTTCCCCCACCATCCCATCATGCCGGGTGTCCTGGTGATTGAAGCGCTGGCTCAGGCCTGCGGTATTCTAGGTTTTAAAACGGTTAATAAACTCCCCGCCGATGGCTATGTGTATTACCTGGTGGGTAGTGATAAAGTACGTTTCAAGCGTCCGGTGATGCCTGGCGACCAGATGGTGCTCGAAGCCGATGTTATCCGCGGCAAGCGGGGCATCTGGAAATTCGCCTGCCGGGCGACGGTCGATGGTGAACTGGCCTGCGAAGCAGAGATTATTTGTGCTGAGAGGAAAGTGGCTTGATACATCCTACTGCCCTTGTTGATCCCGCCGCGCGGCTTGCCGACGATGTCGAGGTCGGCCCTTTTAGTGTGATTGGCCCGGATGTCACCATTGGTGCGGGGTCGGTTGTCGGCCCTCATGTGGTGGTCAAGGGGCCGACAACGTTGGGCGAGCGCACGCGCATTTTCCAGTTTGCCTCCGTGGGTGAGGATTGCCAGGATAAAAAGTACGCGGGCGAGCCAACGCGCCTTGCGATGGGTGATGATAACGTCATTCGCGAAGGTGCCACGTTGCACCGCGGCACGATTCAGGACCGTGGTGAAACCACCATCGGGTCGCGCAACTTGATCATGGCGTATGTGCATGTGGGTCACGACTGTGTGATTGGCGATGACTGTATTTTGGCCAATCAGGTAACGTTGGCCGGTCACGTGACGGTCGGCAATTTTGCCATCCTGGGCGGATTGGCGGCGATTCATCAGTTTTGCTATTTCGGCGATCATGCCATGGCAGGCGGTGGCTCGATCATCACCAAGGATACGCCTGCGTACGTGATGATCAACGGCAACCCTGCTGAAGCTCGCGGCCTCAACCTTGTTGGACTGAAGCGCCGTGGTTTCAGTAGCGAAGCCATCAACGCCCTGAGTGCTTCCTATAAATTGGTGTACCGGCAAGGCTTGACGGTGGAGCAGGCACTTGCCGAAATGCGCCGCCAGTATCCCATCCCTGAAGTGTCCCACTTCGCTGATTCCATCGAGCGTTCAACGCGCGGCATTACCCGCTAACCGGCGGTTTTTCATGGAACCACAGCGCATTTACCTAGTGGCAGGCGAGCTTTCCGGGGATATCCTCGGCGCAGGGCTGATGCGCGAACTTAATGCGCGCCACCCGGACGTTGAGTTTCGTGGCATCGGCGGCCCGCGCATGCAAGCTCAGGGCCTCAATAGTCGCTTTCCCCTCGAAACTCTATCAGTGATGGGGCTGGTGGAGGTCATCAAGCATCTGCCTGAACTGATTCGCGTACGCCGTACGCTTCGCGAAGAAGCCATCGCCTGGCAGCCCGATATCATGATCGGAATTGATGCGCCCGACTTTAATATTGGCTTGGAGAAAAAGCTTCGCGAGACGGGCATAACGACGGCGCATTATGTCAGCCCGTCGGTGTGGGCATGGCGGCAAGGGCGGGTAAAGAAGATTGCCAAAGCCGTGGACGGCATGCTGACGCTGCTGCCTTTTGAAGCTGCTTTCTATCGCCGTCATCGGGTGCCGGTTGCCTTCGTTGGCCACCCGCTGGCCGACGAGCTGCCGCTCGAAAATGATCGCTCAAGCACTCGTCAGTCGCTTGGGTTGGATGAGCAGGTGCCGGTGCTGGCGCTGCTGCCCGGTTCACGAAGCAACGAGATACGCTTCTTAGGCGCTACCTTCTTGCAAGCCGCCGAGCTGCTTTGCCAACAGCATCGCACGCTCCGGGTGGTGATCCCGGCAGCCAGCGCGCAGCGCCGCGACGAAATTGATCGACTCTTGCAAGCCTATCCAGCGCTTGGCGAACGCGTGGTGTTACTCGATGGTCAGGCCCGCGAAGCGATGGTGGCAAGCGATGCCGTGCTGTTGGCGTCAGGCACCGCTGCGTTGGAGGCCATGCTCTGCCACCGCGCCATGGTGGTGGCCTACAAAATGGCCCCGATGACGCACTGGCTGGCCAAACGGCTGGTCAAGACGTCCTGGGTGTCATTACCCAACCTGATTGCCCAGCAGTCGATTGTGCCCGAGCTGATCCAGGACGCCGCCACCCCCGAGGCGATCGCCGAGCAGCTCAGCGCGCTATTGACCGACGATGTGGGTCGGCACGCGCTAGAAGCCCGCTTTGCCTCGATGCACCAGGCGCTTCAGCGCCATGCCAGCCGCCGTGCGGCAGATGCCATCGACGCGCTGATCGCCGGTCAGCCACTCCCCTTGCAGGATGACCGCATCGATGGCTGTTAAAGCAACCGATTTTCCGCCGCTGCAGATTGACTACGCCGGTGCGCGCCTGGCGGGGGTCGACGAAGTAGGACGAGGGCCGCTGGTGGGCAGTGTAGTCGCCGCTGCCGTGATCCTTGATCCTGCCAGGCCCATCGACGGTCTGACCGATTCCAAAAAGCTGACGGCGCGCAAGCGGGAAGCGCTGGACAACTTGATTCGCGAGCAGGCACTGGCTTTCACAGTGGCCGAGGCCAGCGCCGCCGAAGTGGACCAGCTCAATATTTACCATGCCACGCACCTGGCCATGCGCCGGGCCATCGATGGTCTTGCGCCGGCGGCTGAGTACCTGTTGGTGGACGGTAACCGGCTACCGGGGCATGCGCTGCCCGGCCAGGCGGTCGTCAAAGGGGATGCCCGGCATCCGGCGATTGCGGCGGCGTCTATTTTGGCTAAGGTTGCCAGGGATGCCCAAATGGTTGCCCTGGATATGCGCTATCCTGAGTATGGGTTTGCCCGCCACAAGGGCTACCCGACCAAAGAGCACTTATCGGCGCTTGCGGTTCATGGACCATTAGCCGACCATCGAAGAAGCTTTGCGCCAGTGCAGCGCCAGTTAGCACTGCTGTAGCCTTTCTATTTATCTAGCGTTTTTACCGAGAGTCTCATGACGGTTCCGTTCGTTCATCTACGTTTGCACAGTGAATATTCCCTGGTCGATGGCTTGGTCAAGCTCAAGTCGCTGGTCAGCACGACTGCTGAGCGCGAGATGCCAGCGCTGGCGCTGACCGACGAAGCCAACCTGTTCGGTCTGGTAAAGTTTTATAAGGCCGCCCAGGGCGCTGGCCTGAAGCCTATTATCGGCAGCGACTTGTGGCTGCATAATCCCCACGACGAGGCGCATCCCTACCGCCTGACGCTGCTGGCGATGAACGAGGTGGGTTATCGCAATTTGACTGAACTGATTTCCAGGGGCTGGACCGACGGCCAGCGGCAGGGCCGCGCCATTCTGGATAAGCAGTGGGTGCTTTCGCAAAGTGAAGGACTGATTGCGCTGTCAGGGGCGCGCGACGGTGAAATAGGCCGCCACCTGCTTTCCGACCACGAGCGTGAAGCACGTGGGTTGCTGGAGGAGTGGCAGCAGGCCTTCCCCGACCGCTTCTACCTTGAACTCATCCGCACCGGGCGGCCCCTGGAAGAAGACTGTGTGCACGCCAGCGTGAAACTGGCGATTGATACCCAGACGCCGGTGGTGGCGACCAACGATGTGCGCTTTCTGGAGCGTGATGATTATTGGGCCCATGAAACCCGCGTGGCGATCGGTGAAGGCAAGGCGCTCGACGATCCCCGCCGCGAGCGTCGCTATACCGAAGAGCAGTACCTCAAAAGCCCTGCCGAGATGGCCGAGCTGTTTGCCGACATTCCCGAGGCGCTGGAAAACAGCGTGATGATCGCCGAGCGCTGCAGCGTCGACGTGCGCCTCGGCGAGATATTCCTGCCCGAATTCGAAATTCCCGAGGGCATGACCCAGGACGAGTTTTTCCGCAAGATTTCCCACGATGGCCTGACGGACCGGCTGGATTTTCTGTTTCCCGCCGAACGTTATCCGCGCGACGGTGACGAGTACAAGGCGATCGACCAGCGCTATCGGGAGCGGCTCGATTTCGAGTTGAACATCATCATCCAGATGGGCTTTCCCGGCTACTTCCTGATCGTGATGGACTTTATCCAGTGGGCCAAGGATAACGATGTGCCGGTCGGGCCCGGGCGCGGCTCCGGTGCGGGTTCACTGGTGGCCTACGCGCAGAAGATCACCGACCTCGATCCCATCGGCTACGACCTGCTTTTCGAGCGGTTCCTGAACCCCGAGCGGGTTTCCATGCCCGACTTTGACGTCGACTTCTGCATGGAGAAGCGCGACAAGGTCATCGAGTACGTGGCCGAGCGCTATGGGCGTGATGCGGTATCGCAGATTGTCACCTTTGGCACCATGGCCGCGAAGGCGGTGGTGCGCGACGTCGCTCGTGCCCAGGGCAAGCCCTATTCACTGGGCGACAAGCTCTCCAAGCTGATTCCCTTTGAAGTCGGTATGACGCTCGATAAGGCGATCGAGCAGGAAGCCGCGCTGAAAGAATTTATCGACAGCGACGAAGAGGCCGAGGAAATCTGGGAAATGGCCCTCAAGCTCGAGGGCACCACCCGGGGTACCGGCAAGCACGCCGGGGGCGTGGTAATTGCACCCACCAAGCTCACCGACTTTTCGCCGCTGCTTTGCGATGAGGACGGCGCTGGCCTGATGGTGCAGTTCGATAAAAACGATATCGAAGATGCCGGGCTGGTGAAGTTCGACTTTCTGGGGCTGCGCACGCTGACGATCATCGACTGGGCGCTGGAAATGGTCGACAAGGTGCGCGACGCCAACGACCAGGGGCCGCTCAACATCGACGCCATTCCCCTGGATGATGGCAAGACCTTCGAGATGCTCAAGCGTGCCGAGACCACGGCGGTGTTCCAGTTGGAATCCCGGGGTATGAAGGAGTTGATCAAGCGCCTGTTGCCCGATTCCCTCGATGACATGATCGCCCTGGTGGCCCTGTTCCGCCCCGGGCCGCTGCAGTCGGGCATGGTGGACGACTTCATCAACCGTAAGCACGGCCGCGCGGAAGTGTCTTATCCACACCCGGATTACCAGCACGAGCTGTTGAAACCGGTGCTGGCCCCCACCTACGGTATCATCTTGTACCAAGAGCAGGTCATGCAGATCGCTCAGGTGATGGCGGGCTACACGCTCGGCCAGGCCGACATGCTGCGCCGGGCGATGGGTAAGAAAAAGCCCGAGGAAATGGCCAAGCAGCGCGCCGGTTTCATGGAAGGCTGCGCGGCCAACGGCATTGATAAAGATCTGGCGGGCAATATCTTTGACCTGGTGGAAAAATTCGCCGGTTATGGTTTTAACAAATCGCACTCGGCTGCTTACGCGCTGGTGTCGTACCAGACGGCCTGGCTCAAGGCGCACTATCCGGGGCCTTTCATGGCGGCGGTCATGTCCACGGAAATGGACAACCTGGATAAAGTCGTACCGCTGATCGAGGAGTGCCGAAACCTCAAGCTGACGGTGACCCCGCCAGACGTCAACGTGGGCGGTTACAAGTTCACCGTGGATACACAGGGCCGCGTGGTGTACGGACTGGGGGCGATTCGCGGCGTGGGTGAAGGCCCTATTGGCGCGATCGTCGACGCCCGTGAAGCGGGCGGCGCGTTCAGCGACCTCTTCGACTTCTGCAAGCGTATTGACCCCAAGCGCATGAACAAACGCACGCTGGAAGCGCTGATCCGCTCCGGCGCGCTGGATAACCTGGGCCCCAATCGTGCCGTGCTCGCCGCTGCCATGGAAGATGCCCTCAAGGCCGCCGCGCAAAATCACGCC
The DNA here is from genome assembly GCF_014263395.1 of Halomonas sp. SH5A2. Taxonomy (GTDB): domain Bacteria; phylum Pseudomonadota; class Gammaproteobacteria; order Pseudomonadales; family Halomonadaceae; genus Vreelandella. Next base: position 532,343 of record NZ_CP058321.1, read on the forward strand.
AACCAGAACTTGGGCATGCTGGATATGTTCGGCGAGGCGTTTACTGCTGAAGAAGAGGCGGTCGATGTCTACGCCGAATACCGCCATGTCCGCGAATGGACCGACCGCGAACGGCTGTCAGGCGAGAAAGATACCCTCGGCCTCTACCTGACAGGCCACCCGATTGATGAGTACGAGCGTGAACTAAAACGCTTTGTATCGACGCGGATCAGCGATTTAAAAGCGTCCTGGGAGCCCCAGCGGATCGCTGGTTTGGTGGTGGCCATGCGCACCATGAAATCAAAGCGCGGCGATACCATGGCGTTCATTACCCTGGATGACCGCACCGGGCGCATCGAAGCCTCGCTGTTTGGCGAACTGTTCGAGCAGTTGCGTGGGCAAATCGCTGCCGACGAAGTGGTGATTGTCGAAGGCGAGGTGTCCAACGATGACTTCTCCGGCGGTCTCAAGCTGCGCGGCAAGGATGTCACCCCCATGGTGGCGGCGCGCGCACGCTTTGGTCAGGCGGTGGAGCTGGCGCTGGATGCCCAGCAGCTCAACGGCCGTCTGGTCGAGAGTTTGCGCGCCAGCCTGTCGCCATTTCGCGACGAAGCCGGGCTGCCCGTCCGCCTGCAGTATCGCCACCCCGATGCCGTGGGCTGGCTGGAACTGGCGGATGAGTGGAAAGTCGCCCCCAGCGATGATTTGCTGCTGACCCTGCGCGATGTGCAGGGTCAGGTGGGTGTCCAGCTACGCTACAAGTAGACGCGTTCCGCGAGTCGCCTTGCGTGGCAGGGCCAGGGTGCGATAATGGTTGCATCTGTGCGCGTTTCGACAAGGCTTATTTTTAACAGGCAGAGCCGATGAATCCTAATTATCTCGATTTTGAACAGCCCATTGCCGAACTTCAGGCAAAAATTGAAGAGCTGCGTTTGGTCAGCTCCGATAGCCAGGTCAACCTTTCCGACGAAATCGCCCGGCTGGAAGAGAAAAGCCGCAAGCTGACGGAGTCGATTTTCAAGGATTTAACCCCTTGGCAGGTGTCCCAGCTGTCACGCCATCCCCAGCGCCCCTACACGCTGGATTACCTTGAGCACATCTTCAGCGACTTTGACGAGCTGCATGGCGACCGCAACTTTGGTGACGACGCCGCACTGGTGGGAGGGGTGGCGCGCCTGAATGACAAGCCTGTCATGGTGATTGGTCATCAAAAGGGCCGCGACGTTAAAGAAAAAGTGCGCCGTAACTTTGGCATGCCGCGCCCGGAAGGCTACCGCAAAGCCTGCCGGTTAATGGAAATGGCCGAGCGCTTCAAAATGCCCGTGCTGACCTTTATCGATACGCCAGGGGCCTACCCGGGGATCGATGCCGAGCAGCGCGGCCAGTCGGAAGCCATCGCCTACAATCTGGCCGTTATGTCGCGCCTGAAAACGCCGATCATCTCCACGGTGGTCGGAGAAGGTGGCTCCGGCGGCGCGCTGGCGATTGGCGTGTGCGACGAACTGCAGATGCTTCAGTACTCGACCTATTCGGTGATTTCCCCGGAAGGCTGCGCGTCGATTCTGTGGAAGAGCGCCGAAAAAGCTTCAGACGCGGCCCAAGCCATGGGCATCACCGCTGAGCGGCTCAAGGAGCTGGGTTTCGTTGACTCGCTGATCAAGGAGCCGCTGGGTGGCGCGCACCGGCATCCGGTGACAACGTCCGAGCGCGTCAAGGAGGCGCTTGTAGCAAGTATCGACCGGCTGCAGCGGATGGATACCGATGCCCTGCTGGCGCGCCGCTATGACCGTCTGATGAGCTATGGCGCCCCAGCCGCCTGAATCGCTTGTTGACCCGCTTAACGACGCCCTGGTGGAAACCCCACCGGGGCGCTCTGTTTGGGTGGCCGTTTCCGGCGGGCTGGATTCGTCGCTACTGCTGACCCTGGCCGCGGACGTCTGCCGTAAGGCCCAACAACCGCTGCGAGCGCTACATGTCAATCATGCCCTGCAACCTGCCGCCGACGCCTTTGAAGCGCACTGTCATGCGTTGTGCGCAAGGCTCGGCGTGCCCCTCACCGTGGCAAGGGTAACCGTCGAACACCAAGGCGAAGGGATCGAAGGTGCCGCTCGTCGGGCGCGCCTGGCCGCCTTCCAGCAGCATCTCCCGCCTGGCGATACACTGTGGCTGGCTCAGCATCAAAACGATCAGGCTGAAACGCTGCTGCTGGCCGCGATGCGGGGTAGCGGGGTTCGCGGACTCGCCGCCATGCCCTATCGTCGCGATTGGCAGGGCATTACTCTTTTGCGGCCATGGTTGGCGATCAGCCGTGATCAGCTTGCCGAAACGGCCAAGGCCATTCAGCTAGCCTGGTGCGACGACCCGACCAACGATGATGTTGCCCTGGACCGCAACCTGCTGCGTCACCAGGTAGTGCCGCTACTTGAAGCGCGCTGGCCTGCGGCGTGCCGGGCGCTTTCACAAAGCGCCCGGCACGCCGGAGAAGCCGACGAATTGCTGGCCGGCTACGCCAGCGAAGAGTTGCAAACCCTGCAGGGTGTTGATGGAGGTCTGGACGTGGCTGCGTTGAGCTTACGCGACCGTCCGCGCCAGCGCCTATTGGTGCGTACACTGTGCCAGCAGGCGGGCTTGCCCACGCCGCCGCGTGAACGCCTGGAAACCTTGCTTGATCAACTGATTGCCGGGCGTGACGCCCAGGTGCGAGTGACTTGGCCGGGGGCCGAAGCGCGGGTGTGGCATGAGCAGTTATTTGTCATGCTGCCTTTAGAAAATCCGCCACCCTGGCAAGCGAGCTGGAACGGCCAGGCGGGTATCGAAACGCCGCTGGGCCCGCTCGCGCTGACGCTCGAGACCGACCAACCGGTGACGTTGCGCTGGCGCCAGGGAGGTGAGGTGATTCGTCTGCCCAAACGAGGGCGCCGGGCGGTCAAGCGGCTTTTGCAAGAAGCCGGTTTGCCGCCCTGGCAGCGCGAGTGGGTGGTCTTGGTGATGCAAGAGGAAGAATGCCTGGGCGTGGTTCAGCCACCCGCCACGTTAATGTGGCGGGCGGACGGCGTCAGGTTTCGCTAGCTGGATTACTCAACAAGCTGCAGCCGGAATCCTGCCGTCTCCATGTAGCCTTGCTCCTGTTCCAGGTCAGTACTCAGCAGCGTTGGCTCGTCGCTTTCGGGCAAGGTGATCGTCAACTGATCACCGTCAGCGCTTACCTCGGGCAGTGGCGGGGCGGATTCGGGCCGTGAATGATTGAGCAACACCGCCAGCCGTAGTAGGCGTGCCAGCTTGGCACTTTGTGCCTGCTGGTTTTTAGGCAGCGCCTGCCACTCTTTGAGGGGAAACTTGCGCCGGTGGGCGCGGACTAAAAACGCCAGCAGCCGCTGCTCCGGGCGCGAAAAACCAGCGAGGTCCGAATGCTCAAGCAGGTAGGCACCGTGGCGGTGAAACTGGCTGTGGGAAATTGCCAGGCCAATTTCGTGCACGTGACTCGCCCAGCGTAAGTAACGCTTGAGCGAGTCGTTCAGCGACCAATCATCGTGCAGGGCATCAAATAGTCGACTGGCGGTATCCGCCACGTTGTCCGCCTGTCGGCTATCCACGTCATAGGTGCGCTTCAGCACGTCGAGGCTTTTCGAGCGGGTGTCTTCGGCGCTATTACGCCCCGCCATGTCATACAGCACACCTTCGCGCAGGGCCCCGTCAGCAAAGCGCATCTGCTCAAGGTCAAAGGCTTCGAAAATAGCGCTCAGAATGGCGATCCCGGCAGGAAACACCTTGGCGCGGTCGGACTTCAAACCGTCGAGCTCGACCTTGTCGAGCCGTTTGCACTTGATAAGCCGCTCGCGCAGCTTTTTTAAGCCGCCGCGGGTGATCAGACCCTCCTGAGTCGTGTCGCCGTAGGCGAAGAGCACGCTGGCCGCTGCCTTGATCGTGCCACTGGAACCCACCGGGTCGTCCCAGCCCAGGCGCTGATAAGGGCGCTGAATATTGGCCAGCTCCGACAGCGCGGCCAACTCGGCACGGCGCATGCGTTTTTCGCTGAGCTCGCCTTCGGGGAAAAAGCGCCGAGAAAATGTCACGCAGCCCATGCGCAGACTCTCCAGCGCTCTGGGCTCGAAGGCCTCGCCAATGATGAACTCGGTGGACCCGCCACCGATATCGACAATCAGGCGGCGACCGTTTTCCGCCAATGCATGGGCAGCGCCCAGGTAGATCAGGCGGGCTTCTTCGCGGCCGGCAATAATCTCGATGGGATGGCCAAGCTGGGCCTCGGCGCGTTCGATAAAGGCTTGGCTGTTATGCGCATCGCGCAGCGCGTTCGTCCCCACGATACGCAGATTTTGCTGGGTGATACCGGTAAGGAAGGGCGCAAAGCGTCCCAAACAATCCAACGCCCGTTGAATGGCGGCCTCGCTGAGCTGGCCCTCTTCATCCAAACCGGCGGCAAGCTGGACCTTTTCGCCGAGGCGCGCCACGACTTGAAGGCGCTCATTCTGGTAGTTGGCCACCAGCAGATGAAAGCTGTTCGACCCCATGTCGATGGCCGCTAAACGTTGTGGTGCCCCCTTTTCGGCCGCTACGTCAGGGGCGTCGGTGGTGAGCGAAATGTCCTTGGGCATGAGCTATCCTTCGTGTTGACTGACCCAAGGTTGCGGGGGGCTTTATTTAATGTCAATTGCCAAAAGCTTGCGTTTGACGCGGGGGTTGACTAACATCGAGCTACTGGCTTGATACGACCGGATTTACCCATATATAACCCAGGTCGCCCCAGATATTATTTAGCGCTGTAATTGGCGTGACTGCGCGGTGAAGGTTATGTATATCGCGCCCGATGATGTCGGCCAGATGTCCAAGTCGTCAGATAGCCCGCTGGTCCAGCCGTTCCTGTGTTGACCAGACTAATCAGCACTAGCACCCTCGAACTGAGTCACCATTAATCATGTGGTTAATAAGTCTCAGTCTAGCCCCTTTATTCGAGTGAGTGCCTTCTCGGGGTCTGAACGCATCACACGGCGCCTAGCCATATAATCAAGAGCTACGCCTCCTGTCCTATTTCGGCGCTTAGCGCCCAGCTTTCATGAGCAACTTTCTAATCACACCGATGAATCTCACTGAACTCAAGCAAAAAACCGTTCCCGAGCTGCTCGATATCGCCCGTGAAATGGGTATCGATAACTTGGCCCGTTCGCGCAAGCAGGACATCATCTTCGCCATCCTCAAAAAGCACGCCAAAAGCGGTGAGGATATTTACGGCGATGGGGTGCTGGAAATTCTTCAGGATGGCTTTGGCTTTTTGCGCAGCGCCGACAGCTCTTATCTCGCCGGGCCGGACGATATCTACGTCTCGCCCTCGCAAATCCGTCGCTTCAACCTGCGTAAAGGCGACTCCATCTCGGGCAAGATCCGGCCGCCCAAAGAGGGCGAGCGTTACTTTGCGCTGCTCAAGGTCAGCCAGATCAACTTTGACCGCCCGGAAAACGCCAAGCACAAGATTCTCTTCGAGAACCTGACGCCGCTTTTCCCGGATGACCGACTGCGCATGGAAATCGGTAATGGTTCCACCGAGGATCTGACCTCGCGGATCATCGACCTGACAGCGCCGATCGGCAAAGGTCAGCGTGGCCTGCTGGTGTCACCGCCCAAAGCGGGTAAGACGCTGATGTTGCAGAACATCGCCACCTCGATCACGCGCAATAACCCCGAGTGTCATTTGATCGTCCTGTTGATCGATGAACGTCCCGAGGAAGTGACCGAGATGTCGCGCACCGTGCGTGGCGAAGTGGTTGCCTCGACCTTCGATGAGCCGCCCGCCCGCCACGTGCAGGTGGCCGAAATGGTCATCGAAAAAGCCAAGCGGCTGGTTGAACACAAAAAGGACGTGGTGATTCTGCTCGACTCGATCACACGTCTGGCGCGTGCTTACAACACCGTGGTGCCAAGCTCCGGCAAAGTGCTTACCGGTGGTGTTGACGCCCACGCGCTCGAGAAGCCGAAACGCTTCTTCGGGGCGGCGCGTAATATCGAAGAGGGCGGCAGCCTGACGATTATCGCTACCGCGCTGGTGGATACCGGCTCGAAAATGGACGAAGTCATTTTCGAGGAGTTCAAGGGCACCGGTAACATGGAAGCGCACCTGGACCGCAAGCTGGCGGAAAAACGCGTCTTCCCTGCGATCAATATCCGTCGCAGCGGTACGCGTCGCGAAGACCTGCTGGCCTCCGAAGAAGAGATGCAGCGCATGTGGATATTGCGCAAGCTGTTGAATCCCATGGAGGACACCGCTGCCACCGAATTCCTGATTGACCGCTTGAAAGATACCAAGACCAATCTGGAGTTTTTCGACGCGATGAAGCGCCGCTAGGGTTTCCTCAAACAGACCTAGCGGCATGATGGCCGGCCAGGGAGTGTGCATTGAAGTACCATGATTTGCGCGAGTTCATCACGGCCCTTGAAGCCCAAGGCGAACTGAAGCGAATTACCGCTGAAGTTGATCCCTACCTGGAAATTACCGAAATCTGCGACCGCACGCTGCGTGCCGGTGGCCCGGCGCTGCTGTTTGAAAACGTCAAGGGTCACAACATGCCGCTGCTGGGCAACTTGTTCGGCACGCCCAAGCGGGTGGCGCTGGGCATGGGGCAGGAGTCGGTCGAGGCGCTGCGCGAAGTCGGTAAGCTGCTGGCCTTTTTGAAAGAGCCGGACCCCCCCAAGGGCCTTAAAGACGCCTGGAGCAAGCTGCCCATCTTCAAGCAAGTGCTCAGCATGGGGCCCAAGCAGGTCAAACGGGCGCCGGTGCAGGAGGTCGTGTTTGAAGGCGATGAGGTCGACCTTGGGCGTCTGCCCATTCAGCACTGCTGGCCTGGCGACGCGGCACCGCTGGTGACCTGGCCGCTGGTGATCACCCAGGGTCCGCATAAAAAGCGCCAGAACCTGGGGATCTACCGTCAGCAGAAAATTGCCAAAAACCGCCTGATCATGCGTTGGCTATCCCATCGCGGCGGGGCGCTGGATTTCCAGGAATTTCAAAAGGCGCATCCGGGCGAGCCGTTCCCTGTGGCGGTTGCCCTTGGTGCTGACCCGGCGACCATTCTGGGCGCGGTGACCCCGGTACCCGATACACTGTCCGAGTATGCCTTTGCCGGGTTGCTGCGCGGTTCGCGTACCGAATTGGTGAAGTGTGCACACGCGGAGCTGGACGTGCCCGCCTCGGCGGAAATTATCCTCGAAGGCTTTATCTACCCTGACGACATGGCGCCCGAAGGCCCCTACGGCGACCACACCGGGTATTACAACGAGGTTGATCACTTCCCGGTATTTACCGTGACGCGCATGACCATGCGCCGCGACGCGATCTATCACTCGACCTACACCGGCCGGCCGCCGGACGAACCTGCCATTTTGGGCGTGGCGCTCAACGAAGTGTTTGTGCCTATTCTGCATAAGCAGTTTCCCGAAATCATCGATTTCTATCTGCCGCCGGAAGGCTGTTCCTACCGGATGGCCGTCGTGACCATGAAGAAGCAGTACCCCGGCCATGCCAAGCGCGTGATGATGGGGGTATGGAGCTTTTTGCGACAGTTCATGTACACCAAGTTTGTGATCGTGCTGGATGACGATGTTGACGCGCGCAATTGGGAAGATGTCATGTGGGCGATCACCACGCGCATGGACCCGGCCCGCGATACCGTGATGGTGGAAAACACGCCGATCGATTATCTCGATTTTGCGTCGCCCGTGTCGGGGCTGGGGTCGAAAATGGGCCTGGACGCCACCAACAAGTGGCCGGGTGAAACCGATCGCGAGTGGGGAACGCCCATCGTGATGGACGAAGACATCAAAGCCCGGGTCGATGCGCGCTGGGAAAGTCTGGGAATTGATATTCCCTTGCCGTCCCCGCGTAAAGGCAGCGGCGCTTAGCCAGTATCCCGACTGATTTTTAACGAAAGAGGCTTTCATGAGTGCAAGGATGTTGACTTGCCAGGTTACGGCCGTCGAGGACCTCAATCCCGACGTATTCGGTGTCACCCTTGAAGGGCGCGCCGAAGCCATGCAGCACGCGCCAGGGCAATATTTAGAGCTCAAGCTCGATGAGTCGACCTGGGTACCCTTTTCGATTGCCAGTGCCGAGCGCGGCGACGGTATCATTGAGCTGCACATTCAGCACTGGCCAGAGCGTGAAAACTCGGCGCGTCTTCGGGAGCTGCTTCAGGTCGCCAATCAACTCACCGTGCGGCTGCCCGGTGGTGACTGCGTTCTGGATACCCAAAGCACGCGCCCGCTGTGGCTGATTGCGGCGGGTACCGGCTTCGCGCAAATGAAGGCGATCATTGAGGCATCGCTGAAAAACCAGCCTGAACGGAAGATTTCGCTGTGGTGGGCGGTGCGCGAGCATCGCGACCTTTATGCCGAAGTGCTGGCCTGTGACTGGGCGCAGCGTTATCCCAATGTCGACTTTCAGGCCGTCACCGAGTTTCCGCTGACTGAACCGATGGCAGCTGGCGAGCGCATTAGCCATCATCAGGGTCGCATTGACCTGGCGCTTGAACAGGCCTCCATGACGCCCAGCGAGTGGGACGTCTATATTTCCGGCTCGCCCGGCATGGTATACGCCTGCATGGATGTACTGGAGCGCAAGGGACTCGATGAGGATCGGGTATTCTCAGATGTGTTCTCGTACGCACCGCGCAACCAATAGACCTGGGTGACTAGTTGCTATTCGCGGCGCATACAGGCAGGATAAGTCTTGAGATTGCAACGTTCGGCCCGCATTCGGCCAATATTTCCATCGGGACGCTTTATGTCATCATCACGCGCTAACTTAACGACTCACTGCTTACCAGAAATGGCGGGTGGAAGCTGCGTGCAAGGCGTCTTTGGCTATGGCTATTGGTTTAGCGACGGTGTGCCGATGGCCGACGCCTAACGTCGCGCCTGCAGGCACACCCCACGGGTTGCCTGCCGAATGCAAAGAAGCCCCGGTTGGTAACCCCACCGGGGCTTCTTGCGTTTCGAGCGTTCTTTCCTGTTCACAGGTATTTCATTAAGGAGCTGACCCATGACCTATCGCGCTTTTTTCCACACCATGGTGAACCGCTATCCCGGCTACCGCTATGGCTGGCGATTTAGCGACGCGCGGTCGGTGACAGCTGCCACCTCCGACTGTGCCTTAGCAGGTGGCGCGCTGGATACACGATGTCACGGTCGATGTCAGACCCCTACGGAGAGTTAACCCAATGAATGCCACTGCAAGCTCGATGCTCAACACTGCCGCCACCTCTACTGCCATCAGCGAGCCAGCCGCGATGCTGCCTACGCCTCTCGAATTACGTCGCGACCTGCCGCTGGATGGCGCCCTTGACGAACAAATTGCCGAGCAGCGCCGCGCTGTACAGCTCATCCTAACCGGCCAGGACGACCGGTTGCTGGTGGTGGTCGGCCCCTGCTCGGTACACGACCCAGACGCCGCGCTCGAGTACGCTGACCGTCTTGCTGCCTTGAGTGACGAGGTAAGCGATTACCTCCTGCCGGTGATGCGGGTTTACGTCGAAAAACCGCGTACCACCGTCGGCTGGAAAGGGCTGGCGTACGACCCCCATCTGGATGGCCGTGGTGACATGGCGCAGGGCCTGGCGCTATCCCGTGAGTTGATGCAGGGCGTGGCACGGCGGGGCTTACCGGTCGCGACGGAACTGCTCCAACCCATGCTGGCGCCCTATCTACAGGATGTCCTCAGTTGGGTTGCCATCGGCGCGCGTACCACTGAATCGCAGCTGCACCGGGAGCTTGCCAGCGACCTGGCGGCGGCAGTCGGCTTCAAGAACGCCACGAGCGGCGATGTCCAGGTGGCGATCGATGCCATGCAAGCGGCAGCGCATTCGCATCAGCGGTTTGCCCTTGATGACGAAGGCCGCCCGGTCATGCAGCAAACGGCTGGCAATCCGCATACCCATGTGGTGCTGCGGGGTGGCCATGGTGAACCCAATTACCAGGCCCACCATGTACGTAAGGCGGTCAACACGCTGCGTGAAGCGGGGCAAAACCCACGCTTGATGGTTGACTGCAGCCACGCCAATGCGCGAAAAGACCACCGTCGCCAAAGCGAGGTAATGCTTGATGTGCTCGCCCAGCGCCAGGCGGGTGAGGCCAATCTGGTGGCGCTCATGCTGGAAAGCCATCTGTTTGAAGGCAAACAGCCGTTAAAGCCCGGTGCCATGCGTTACGGCGTATCGGTCACCGACGCCTGCGTGGGCTGGGAAACCACCGAGCACCTGCTGAAAACCGCCGCAGAGCGCTTAAGTTAAGCGCATTAGCGTATTATACGTGCATCGAAGCCGAGCGCAGGTTTCTGCGAGGGCGCTGTGAACCCTTCCATGGGCGCTACTTTCGCCATCCATGGCGAAAAACCCTCGCAGAATCCTGCACTCGCTTACCGCTAACGGGGAGTATTAGCAATCGTCATTATGCTTTTAGCTCTATAGCAGTATGACTTGTTTGCCCTGGCCAGCCCCGTATCATGGGTGGATGTCACTCTTTTCTTGTCTGCGAGGTTGGCCATGGTGTTTACCCTAGAGCCTTATGATTCCACTACCTACCGCCGCAAGGCGCGTATGATCACCTTCATCATGGTCGGGCAACTGCTGATTTTTGGCCTGCTGTTTGCCATGCTGCTGACCGCTACCTTTGGTCAGAGCCTTTGGCTGAATGTGTTAGGCGGTATCCTGGGGTTGCTGGCCACCAGCGCCATGTTTGCGGCGCTGCGCGACCGGCCGTGGATGCAGGAAGTGGGCTATGTATGGCAGCTAAAGCAGCATCTATCGCGGATCAACGGCCATCTGCCGGCACTACGCCAGGCGATGCAGGAAGATAATCGCACGGCGCTGGATGTTTTGGCGTTTTATCATCAGGGGCTGGCGCAACTGGCCGAGTTCAATGGCCGTACCCCCAGCGACGATGGCGAACGCCAACGAGTCATTGAGCGGCGCGAGGCGCTTGCTTTACCTGTCCAGGTCGAGCAGTTTGATACCCAAGATTTGCATGCATTTAAGCGTGGCTAATTTATCTATCCGTTACTCCAGGAGCGTATCGCCATGATGACACCGTCAAGGTTTTTTGTATTAGGTTGTGCTTTTGTAGCGATCAGCGGTTGCGCCGGGATGGAGTCGCCTTCTCGTTCAGAGGCTGTGAAAGACGGTGCTACGCTTGATACTAAAGCGCCTTTATTTCCCTCGGCCCTGTTTTCCGGTCAGGCCGAGCAGTTCGACGCATGGCATTGTAGCCCGGCGAACCAGCACTTAATCACGGCCGTCGATGGTGAAGTGCTGCGACTATGGTCGTTGCACGGTGCCTGGCGCTTGCCGCAAGCAGTTGTCGCCAGTGGTGCCCGCTACCAGGATGGCGAGATCAGCTTCTGGAACCGCGGTGAACAGGCGCTGGTCGAAACACCGCGTGGTCAACTCAAGTGCGAGCTGGCCGCCCGGCGTGATGCTTCCACCCGTAAGAATCATCCCGGTGTCATGTTCCGTGGCCAGGGCAATGAGCCGGGTTGGACGGTTGAACTTGCCCATGACGCCCCCGAGCTTACGCTATCGACCGACTACGGCGAAAACGTCGAAACGCTGCCTTACATGGTCAGCGTAATGGATAACGAAGCAGGCCGTGTGGTGCTTGAGAACGCCGATGCCGATGACTTTTTCCGGGTACGTATCGAAGCTGGCGCCTGCTTCGACGACATGAGCGGTTACCCCTTCCCGGCGCGGGTCACGCTCACCATCGACGGCGAGCAGTACAGTGGTTGCGGTCAGGGGATAGCGCCGTCAGCCTAATGGTTGGTGGATGGCGCGCAAGGCAGCGCAAGGGGCTCGGGCTGCCATTTGGCCATGACAAAGGCAGTGGCGCAAAGCGCGTTGCGGTCGCCCACTGCACGTGCCGCCAAGCGCGATAGCGTTGTGAGCTCTACGCCTCGCTCGCTGCCAATTTCCACGCTGGTGGTGACCGGCTGCCAGGCATTGTCCTGGCGCGTGGCGAGGGTAAAGCTGAACGGATGATAGCCCGGAAAGCCCAGCCGAAGATCGGTGGCCAGCAGAGTAAGCTCACCATCGATTGGGCGCATCTCGTAGCGTAAAAATGGCCCCGCAAACCACGCCAAACGCTGCCCTGCCTGACTATCAAGCGCGGCGCTTTCCAGTGCCGCCCCGCGCCGTAAGGGTTCAAGCCTTGGGGGCGCGTCGTGATCAAAAACGCTCACCAGGCTTTCATGGTAGCGGTCACCGTCAACCACGGTGGCGCGCCACAGCAGAATATTGAACGGTGTCGGCTGGACCAGGATCGGGGCGTCCTCAAGCCCCTGCTCGGCGAGTACAGGGGAAAGCCGGTGCTCAACGGTCAGCTTTGCGCTGAAGGCCAGTAACAGGTAAACGCAGGATATTCCCAGGCCCCAGGCGCACCAGCGCCTGACTCGACGGGTGAGAAAGGCGATGACCAAGCAGGCCAGCAAAGGCAGCGAGTAAAAGGGGTCGATAATGAAAACAATCGGCCAGGCTATCGGTGGGGACTCAAGCGGCCATAAAAGCTGAGTCCCGTAGGTGGTCAAGGCATCCAGAAGCGGGTGGGTGATCAGGATCAGGCCAAAGAAAGTGCTCCATCGAGCAGTTGATATATCCCTGGCAGGCGCAAATCGGGCACTGAGTAACGCCAGCAAACCGGCAACGCCCGTGAGCACAAACAGCGAATGGCTAAAGCCACGGTGTTCGGTGACGTTGACCACCGCATCGCCGTAGTCGATCACCACGTCGAGGTCGGGCAGGGTGCCTACCAATGCGCCGAGGATGACCGCTTTACGGCCTAGCCGATGCCCTAAAACGGCGCCCCCAACGGCAGCCCCCAACGCGGCCTGTGTGACTGAATCCACGGGTATTTCTCCATCACCATATCGGTGGTACGACACTACCGTTAAAATTTATAGCTGTATAGATGCTGTATAATTTAAAGCGATGGATCGTTGATTATCCCTGACTCGTATAATCGGCCGCAAAAATGCCGTTGGAATGCTAAGCTGAACGCGTCTAATTTCGTCACACGACGCAACAAGGAGAGATGGCATGCAATACCTGCACACAATGGTACGCGTCAGTGATCTTGATGCATCGCTGCACTTCTACTGTGAGCTGCTGGGACTCAAGGAAGTCCGTCGTAAAGAAAACGATAAAGGCCGTTTCACCCTGGTGTTTCTCGCCGCACCGTTTGATGAAGCGCGCTCCGCGCGTCTCACCGCCCCCGAACTCGAGTTAACCTATAACTGGGATCCCGAAGAATATACCGTCGGGCGAAACTTCGGCCACCTGGCCTACCGTGTAGACGATATCTATGCGCTTTGTCAGAAGCTTCAGGATAACGGGGTGACCATCAACCGCCCACCCCGTGATGGCCATATGGCGTTCGTCAAGTCGCCGGATGGCATCTCGGTTGAACTGTTGCAAAAAGGCGACGCCCTGGCGCCGCAAGAGCCCTGGGCCTCCATGGAAAATACCGGCAGCTGGTAACCTTGCGATAAGGAAAGATCACCATGACCATCAGAAACTGGCGGATACTGCCATGGCTTGCCACGGCAACGCTATTGCTGAGCGCCTGTAGCAGCGCGCCCGGCCCAGGCTCCACGCCAGCCCCGGAACCAGGTGGAGACTCGCTCACTGGGCCGGTCATCGAACAGCGCTGGAATCTGTTGCTGGTCGGTACCAACGAGCGGCTGTCGATGCCTGGCACCCCGTTCTTTGAAATTAGCCGTGACGGTAGCGTGCGCGGCCACGATGGCTGCAATCGCTTTACCGGTGAAGCCAAACTGGGCGACAACCAGCGTATCGAGATCAGCGAGCTTTCAACCACCCGCATGGCGTGTCCGAAAATGGGCGATGCAGAGAAGGTGACCGATATGCTGGAGACTGCTTATCGTTACCTGATCGACCATGACCGGCTGGTGTTTTTCGGGCCGGATAGTCGGGTATTAGGCGGCTGGCGCGAATCGAACTGATTTAGCCAGTTAGTCCTCAAAAGGCGGATTGAAGCGGGCGATAAAGCGCGCATCAATCCGCTTTTTCCATTGCCACACCCACCTGCCGGAAAAGCCCATGGCACCGCGGCTGGCAATGGCGCGGCCGCCACCGGTGCCGATCAGCGCCAGTACCCGTTTGGGTGGCTGCCAGGCCGACAACGTTTCTCCGCGGCACGCCGCCCGCAGGTTATCTGCCAGGCGTGTCCCCATACGTACCGCATAGACCCCCGCGTTGGGCAGCGGTGGGTCAAAGGCGGTGCAGTCGCCGGCCGCAAAGATGTTCCGCTGGCCGACCACGGCCAGGGTGTTTTCCACCTGAATAAACCCCCGCGCATCCAGGGGCAGTCGGGTATCAGTAAGCCAGCCGTGGCCGACAGCCCCGGTGGCCCAGAGCACGATATCCGCCTCGATGCGTTTGCCATCGCGGGCCGATATGCCGCCGTCGACCAGCGCTTCGCCGCGCACGCGGTAGTGAACCTGGATGCCTGCCTTGGCTAACGCCCGTTGAATCAGCCAGCGTGGCAAACGCCCAGCCTCGGGGAGCAGCCTGGGTGACGCGCTGAGCAGATGGCCCTGCCAGTGAATGTCCGGTCGCTGGCGGCGGAGTTGTTCCATCACGCTCATCAAGGTTTCGCAGCCGGCCGCGCCGCCGCCCACGCTTACCACCCGCTGGCTGACGCTAGGGGGCAGCTGTTCGACGTCATCGCGTAATGCCTGCCAGCGGTGGTGGAGTGAGCTGAGCGGGCGCATGGCCAGCAGGTGGGGTAGGTGTTGGCCATGCTGCTCGGGGAGTGTCAGCGCCGACCCCACATTGAGCGAGGCCATGTCAAAGTGAAGCACATCGCCGTTGGCCAGGGTGACATGGCGTGCTGTCGAGTCCAACGCCACCGCCGGAGAGGCGATAAAACGCGCGCCTGCTCGCTGGCAAAGTGCCGCCACGTCAATCTGCGTCTCGCGCAGTGTGCATTCGCCCGAAAGCCAGGCCGGTACGCTGCCGGAATACGCCGACAGCGGGCTGTCGCTGACTACGGTGATGGCGAGATCCGCCTCTGGCTGATTGGCAAAGGCTTCCAGCACAAAGGCGTGGGCATGGCCCGCACCGATCAGTAAAAGATGCTGCATGCCAATGGCCCTTAAAACGCGAGTGTATTGAAACGATATTTTGGCTATGAAGCTAACAGATCATAACCTGATTTTTACCTGCTGTTTTAGCAAGATACATGCCCTTATCCACTCGCTCTAACAATTGACGGGGACTCTCACCCGTTCGAATGGTCGTAAGCCCTGCGCTGATGGTGACGGAATCTGGAATAGAAAACGGGTGTTGTTCGATATGACGGCAGAGTCGTTTGGCGATGCAAACCCCTTCGTTTAGCGTCGCGTCAGCAATGACCACGATAAACTCTTCTCCACCCCATCGGCCCAGATGGTCGTTGCTGCGTAACGTTTGAGTCGCTAGACGTGCAATCTCACGAAGAATGTCGTCCCCCGTAGGATGGCCATAGGTATCGTTGATACGTTTGAAGTCATCAATATCAAACATCAAAACCGCACAGGTCGCGTTGGAAGCGCACCATTCTTCAATAACGAGCTCGGTATAGTAGCGATTCCAGCATCGAGTGAGCAGATCAGTGTGTGCAAGGCTTTCCAGTCGCTGATTGGTTTTTCGCAATTGGCGGTTGACGTGTACGACATCCAGGGCCGTAACCGCAACGGCCAAGTCATCGGCGAGCTCCAGTACCATGGAGGCTTCAATCGGCAACCAGAAACTAAACTGGACGACAGAGGCGACCTCAGTAGGTGGCACTATGGCTTGTTGTCTGAAGATCAGCAACCAGCCCAAGTGGCTGCTGGCCAGGCTTAAAGGTGCCGCGAGCCCGCCCTGGCAATCGCCTTCCAACTCGACCGTGCTGTTCTGGTCAGCTGTCGCCTCCAAATCTTCCAGTTGCTGAAAAATTCGCTGGCGATCTGGGCATTCTCCGAAAGCATAAAGCTCGCCCTTGTGGGCCAACGCGATACCGTTTGCTTGAAAGATTTCACACCAGCCGTGACCATGATGCTGTAAAAAGTCGGCAAGCGACGTTAGTCGTTTTATGTCACGGGAAAGTAGACGTCGGCGTGCTTTGAGACCAAGCTGACGCTCGGTCATGTGTTCTGCTTTCAGCAGGTGTAACCGCTGCGCGGCGATGTCAATAAGGACGGTTACCCACTGCAAGGCGTCTGTAGGTGGGGCAGTCGGGTGCCCTATGTAACCCCATACGCCATGTTCGCCTTTTAATTCATAATAGTGATAGTCGGACGTCCTTAATTCATCCAGTGAGCGAAAGGTAAGCAGTTGCCTGTAAGACGTTATGGCACTGGCTGCGGGGTAGCAATAGGTCAGGCGAACCTCTCCTGAGCTTAACCGTCGATAAAGCGCAATGGGTTGGTTGTCCGCCAGTTTGTGAAGCGTTTTGGCGAGCCGTTCGAAAAGCTCCTGCGGTGTTTTCGAAGAGCTGATGAGGCCTAATGCGAGGCACAGGTCATCGAAAGTATTGGCTGGTGTAGAAGGTACGCCACTCATCCTGAATGACTCCTAAAGCACGGTGCCTCCCTAACAGCCAGGTCGTGCCTTGGTATGGGTGAAACGATGGATTGGAATTGAAGTAACGATTCAATCAAAAGGTTAACCGTTATTCAACTTTTATTGAAGAATCGCTTCACATTGGCGGCATGAATGAAAAACAGATGTTCGCCGAGCGATTAAAAAACGCCATGCAAGCAGCCGGGTACGACGTACGCTCCTCTGTTCTGGAGCGTGAGTTCAACCTGCGCTACTGGGGAAAGCCGGTTACGTATCAGGCGGTCAGACGCTGGCTGCGCGGCGATTCCATTCCCAGCCAGGAAAAGCTTCAGGTATTGGCACACTGGCTGGCAATTGATCCTCACCAATTACGCTATGGTGGTGTTGCACAGTCGTCCATCAAGGAGCCATCGGCCGTTTGGGATATTTCCAGCAACGAAGAGCGGCGCTTATTAGCGTTATATCGCCGCTTGCCTGCCGAGCAACGTAAGGTCGTTCTAGAAGTGATGGAGACGTTTGCGAAAGCCTATTCAACGACAGATAGCCCGAATAAATAGGTACTGTCTTGAACGAGCTTCCGCTATGACTCACCGCGCCGCCAGTTGAAGTAGCGCTTCAATAACGCCAGCACTCGCGCTGGCTTGTGAGCATTTTTCCATACCCCGGCCGTGGCCTTGGCCGCTTCGCCCAGGGTAGGGTAAGGGTGAATGGTACCGAGCAGCTTGTTGAGGCCGAGGCCGTGTTTCATGGCGATGGTGAATTCACCCAGCCATTCGCCGGCATTTTCCGCCACGATGGTCGCGCCGAGAATCTTGTCTTTGCCTGGTACGGTGAGCACCTTGATAAACCCCTCGGTGGCGCCTTCGGCAATGGCGCGGTCACTGTCTGCCATGGCGTAGCGGGTTACCTCGAAGGCGATGTGTTTCTCCCTGGCTTCCTTCTCGTTTAGGCCGACCCGGGCGACTTCCGGCTGGACGTAGGTGACCGCGGGCATGTACCGATAATCCACGGCAAAGCTTTTCAGCTCGCCAAACAGCGCGTTAACCGCCGCATGCCAGGCCTGGTGAGCGGCGGCGTGGGTCAACTGGTAGGGCCCGGCGAGGTCACCGCAGGCCCAGATATTGGGTAGGCGGGTTTGCAGTCGCTCGTTAAGCTCCAGCATACCGGTGGGCGAAGTGGATACCCCTAGTCCTTCAAGGCCCAGCCCTTCGATATTGGCTTGGCGGCCGACACTCACCAGTAGATAGTCGAAGGCGATTACCGAGCGCTCCCCCTGATGCTCCACGGCCAACTGATAGCCTGACGCGTCGCTGATAACTTCCAGTGCTTTGCTGTCGGTCATCACCGTGACACCCTCGCTTGCCAGGGTGTTTTTGACCGCCTCGCCGACCTCCTGATCCTCCCGCCCCAGCAATTGAGGCATGCCTTCCACCAGCGTGACCTGGCTGCCCAGACGGGCAAAGCTCTGGCTAAGTTCGCAACCAATGGCACCGCCGCCAAGCACCACCAAACGCTTGGGTAATTCTGTCAGTGACCATAAATTTTCAGAGGTGAGCACGGGCGCGTGCTCAATCCCCGGCAGCGACGGCACCTTGGGGCGGGCGCCGGTGGCCAGCACGATATGGCGAGCGGTAAGGTTTTTTTCGCCTACCCGAACTTCCCAGGGGGTGGTCAGGGTGGCATGATCCTGATACACCTCAACGCCCAGTTGGGTATAGCGCTCGACGCTGTCATGGGGCTCAATATCGCGAATCGCCTGATGCACATGCCCCATCACCTTGGCGAAGTCGATCGCTGGTTCGCTTGCCGTTACGCCGAAGCGTGGCGCGGTGCGAATCTCGTGGGCGGCGCGGGCGGCGCGTATCAATGCCTTGGACGGTACGCAGCCGGTATTCAGGCAGTCGCCGCCCATCTTGTGCTTTTCGACCAATGCCACCTTGGCGTTGACGGCGCTGGCGATATAGCTGGTCACCAGCCCGGCCGAGCCGCCGCCAATGACGACAATGTCGTAGTCAAAGCGCGCTGGCCGGGTAAAGCCTTTGTAGGCCTTGCGCTTCTGCACCAGCAGCACAATGCGCCGGGCGATCCAGGGGAAAATCGCCAGTAGCGCAAATGACGCCAGCAGCGTCGGTGAAATAATTCCGCCGAGGCTTTCAAGCTCGCCCAGTTGCCCGCCTGCATTAACGTAAATGGCGGTACCGGGAAGCATGGCGACCTGGCTCACCCAATAGAAGGTGGTGGTTTTAATCCGCGTCAGGCCCATCACCAGGTTGATCATGAAAAACGGAAATACCGGCACTAAACGCAGGGTGAACAGATAGAGAGCACCGTCACGCTCGACGCCGCGGTTCACCGATTCAAACTGACGCGGAAAGCGTTTTTCGATCGGCTGGCGGAATAAAAAGCGCGACAGTAAAAAGGCCAGCGTGGCGCCTATTGTGCTGGCAAAGGAGATGATCAATAACCCCCAGCCCAGCCCAAATAGTGTCCCCCCCAACAGCGTCAGCAGCGTCGCCCCGGGGAGCGATAGCGCGGTCATCACCACATACACAGCGAAAAAGAGACCCGCTACCTGCCAGGGGGATTGATTGAACGCCGTCTGAAAGTCGCTCTGGTAGGCTTTGAGGGTATCGAGGGTAAACCACTGGTGGGCGCCGCTCAGAAAAAAAGCGCCGATGGCCAGGATGAGTAGCGCTGCCATCAGTAAACGTTGTCGGGTCACGGTCATCTCCAGCGAAAACATGTCAGGGTAGGGGTCAGTGGGCGTGCAGCGTGTTTCCTTACACCGAGGACTTGATGGCTTGCCAGCGTTGCCAATCTTGCGGTCGGTCAACGTCCCATACGGTGGCGGGGTAACTGGCGTGAAGGCCGAGTGCTTCAATACGTTGTCGGGTCGCGCTAAGCACCCTGTCGCTTCCCCAGGGAATCAGCTCAAACAGACCCGGATAGTCGCGGTGGGTGCCAATCAGCCCATAGCCGCCGTCCTCAGCGGGAAGCATGACCACGTCATGGGTACTCAGCTGCTGCGCGCAGGTGGTGATCAGGTCGCTGGTGATGCTCGGGCAGTCGCTGCCCATCACCATGGCGGGGCCGCAAGCGCTGTTCAGCGCGTGACGAATGCGGTCCCCCAAATTGCCTTCAGGCTGGGGGGCGAGCATCACGCCAAACTGCTCGTGCAGCTCGCCAAACAATGGGTGAGTGTGATTGAGTGCTGTCCAGAGCGTGATGTGGCCCGCAGGCAGCGCACGGCAGGCATTGGCCACGCAGTGGTGGACCAGCTCCGCGTGAGCGTTGGCGGCGCCTTCTGCCCCCAGTAACGGCGTCAGGCGCGTTTTCGCCTGCCCTGCCAGCGGCGCTTTGGCCAGCAGGTGCAGGTGGGGCGTGTCAGCGGGCATCGCGATACTCCTTGGCCAGTTGGGTGGCGCTAACGCCGCGCCAGTAGCGATAGCGCAGTCGCCACATCAGGCATATGGTTTGCCAAGCGCCGAATTGATCCCAGCGCCTGCCCGAGCTTATCACTTTCGCCGTCAGGCAGGCGGGGTGCGATACCCGTTTGAGCCGTTTGCTAAGCTCGATATCTTCCATCAACGGCTGTTCGGGAAAACCACCGACTGCCTTGAAGGTGTCCGCGCGCACAAAGATGCCCTGGTCGCCGGTGGCTATGCCAGTGAGCCGCGAACGCCGGTTCATCATCCAACTCACCACGGGCAGCCAGCGGCTGCGGCCTGAGAGCTTGATAGCAAAGCGCCCCCAGGCATGGCGTTCAAGCGCCTGGGTAATCTGCTCAACGGCATCGTCTGGCAGGTAGGTGTCGGCATGCAGGAACAGCAGCGCCGGGGCGGTCGCGTGCTGTGCGCCCAGGTTCATTTGCAGTGCTCGCCCGGAAGGGCCGCTGAGCACGCGATCAGCCAGCGGTGTGGCGATGCCAGCGCTGTTGTCGCTGCTGCCGCCATCGACCACAATGATTTCGATGCCTTGGCTGCCCAACGATGGCAGTGCCGTTAAATGGTGCGCCAGGGCAGCTGCCTCGTTGAGCACCGGTATCACGATGCTGAGGTGAGGCGTCTTTTCAGCCGAGTTTTCAACCGAGTTCAATCACAGGCCCTCCTGCTGCCTTGGCATCCGCGTGGTCATGGGTGACCAGCAGTGCAGGTAGACCTGCGTCGCGCAGTTGATTAAACACTAGCGAGCGCATTTCCTGGCGCAGCGCCGTATCCAGTTTGGAAAACGGCTCATCGAGCAGCACCGCGCGCGGCTGGGAGAGCAGCAGGCGCATCAACGCCACGCGCGCCTGCTGGCCGCCGGAAAGCGTGGCCGGGTCGCGATCCTCATAGCCTGAAAGCCCGACTTGGTGTAGCGCCTGGGCAAGCTTCGCCTGTTTGTTGGCTGTGCGCTGAGGGAGGCCAAAGCGCAGATTACCGCCCACGCTCAAGTGAGGAAACAGCAGTGGGTCCTGAAATAACAGCCCTAGGCCGCGTTTTTCGGCAGGCAGGGTGTCCAGCCGTGTGTTCGCCAGAAAGACTTGCCCCTGGGCCTTGAAGACAGGCGACATAAACCCTGCCAGGTAGGCCAGCAGGGTTGATTTACCCGAGCCGGAAGGGCCCATGACGGTGAGCACCTCGCCGGGCGCAATGGCTCGATCAATGTCCAGCAGCGTTTCGCCATGCAGCGTGATCTGTACCTGCTGGATGAGCAGCGTCGGGTTCGGTGTCATGCAACTCCTCGCATCTGGCGACGTTTGGCCCAGGCCAGGCGCGGTATCAATAGCGCCAGACTAAAACCGATAAAGGGAAGCAGGGCCTGGAGCAGTGCAAGGACGGCGATGAGGCGTCGATTGCCCCCGGAGGCCATGGCCACCGCTTCGGTGGTGATGGTGGGGACGCGCCCACCGCCGAGCAACAGCGTGGGTAAATACTGGCCGATACTCACCGCCAAACTGACCGCGCAGGCGGTCAGCAGGGGTGCCAGCAGCAGCGGCAGACGCACCCGCCAGAAGGCCCGCCATGGCGAGGCGCCCAGCGAATGGGCAACCTGCATCCAGCGTGGGTCCAGGCGTCGATAGGCTTCCGAGAGTGACAGGTAGAGATAAGGCGCCACAAACAGCAGATGGGCGGCAATCACCAGTGCCACTTGGGGGCGAAGGTTAATACTCTCCGCGGCGACCACCAGGCCAAACAGAAAGGCGACCTGGGGCACAATCAGCGGCAGATACAGCAGCCATTGGGAGCGACTGACCGGCAGATGATGGCGTACCGCATTCTCAAGGGTTGCCACGACCATTACAGCGGCCATCAGCGTGGCGGCTAGCCCCACGCTGAGCGTATTCAGCAGCGGGGTGGTGACGCTTGGCAAAATGCGCTGCCAGTGATCCAGGGTAAAGGTGCCGGGCAAGGCATCAGGGAAGCGCCAGAAACCGGCGACTGAAAAGATGACCAGCCCTCCAATCGCGCTGATGGCCAGCAGCGTCGTGGTGGCCAGCAATAGTCGGCCGCCAACGGCAATCGCCATCGCCCCCGTGTTGCGTGCACCATTGACCAACCAGCCTTGGCTGACCCGTTTGACGCACTGCTCGCCAAGCCACCAGGTCAATAGTGCGGCCAAAGTGACGCCGAACTGCAATACCGCACCGGCGGAGGCCATATAACGGTGATCCAGGTCTGGGTCATTGAACCAGCCAAGAATCGACACGCTCAGCGTGGGCGGCAATGTCGGGCCGAGAATCATGGCCATATCGACCACCGAGGTAGCGTAGGCAATCACCGCATAGACCGGCAGTCGAATTAGCGGATAGAGGACCGGAAAGACGCTTTTCAGCCAGGCGATGTTCGCCGAGTAGCCGAGCGAGCGCGCCAGGGTGACGCGCTTTTCAGGGTCCAACTGGGGCAGCGCCGCCAGGCACATCAAAAGTAGAAAAGGCACTTCTTTGAGCACCAGCCCGGCCATTAGGGAAAGCCCCAACGGGTCGTTGACGATGAGGATGTCTGGCGGGCGCTCCCAGCCGGTTAACCCAGGCGATACCCAACGCACGAACAGCCCCGAAGGGGCGATAAGAAAGGCCAGGCCAAAGGCGACTGCCGCATGGGGTATCGCCAGCAGCGGCGATACCAGCCGCCGAATGCCACGATCCAGCCAGGTGCCCCGGCTGGCCGCCAGAAACAGTGCCACGATGGAGAGTGCCACCAGGGTGGTGATCAGCCCGCTCGCATAACTCAACAGTATGGAGCGGTATAATCCTGGGCGCTGCCAAAGCGCCTGCCAGGCGTCAAAATGAAACGTCTCGCCGCCGAGTACCGGCAAGTAGCCAAACGCCGGGAGGATAACCATCAGCAGCCCCGCCGCTAATGGCACCACCAGCACGCTGATCAATATCCATGGGGCCAGGCGAAGCAGCATGGACTAGTTCACGTAGCGTTTTTGCCACGCCTCGGCCAGGGCATCGACCCAACTGGGGTGGGGCTGGCCGAGCACCTCGCCAAGCTCGCTGGGCGGCAGTGTGGCGATGCCTAGATCAATATCATCGAACAGGGCACGCTCCTCGGCAGAGAGCTGCTTCATGGAAAGAACGGTGTTACTTCCCCATACGTCGGGGTCCTGTTTTTCTGCCTGAGCCTCGGGGGACATCAGGTAGTTGGCCACCACCATGGCGCCTGCCTTGTTTTCGGCGTTGTAAGGAATCGCCATAAAACTGATATTGCCGATCATGCCGCTGTCGTGAACGTAGCTGCGTACTGTGTCGGGAAGCTCATAGTTGGCGATAGCCCCTGATGCCTCTGTAGTGCTGAACGACAGTGCAATGCTGATTTCGCTATCGCCCATCAAGCTGCGCAGATCGGCACTGTTAGAGGGGAAAGCCCTGCCAGAGCGCCATAGATGGGGGTGCAGTTCATCCAGGTACGCCCAAAGCGGCTCGGTGGCTTCGTCAAAATCTCCTTCCTGCATCGGCGCGTAGAACACCTCGGTGTTATCGCTCAGTTCCAATAGCGCCTGGGTAATAAACGCATTGCCCAGGAAGTTGGGCACCTGCGGGTAAGTAAATTCGCCAGGGTTCTGCGCCGCCCAGTCCAACAGTTCTGGCATGTTGTTGGGGTGCTCTTCTACCAGCGCCGTATCGTAGTAAAACACCACTTGGGAGCTGCTCCAGGGCGACTCGAGCCCCTCGACAGGGATTGTCCAGTCGTAGCGCACGGCGGGGGTGTTGTCCGGATCGGTGAGCGGGTAGTTGGGCAGCGACTCTGCCCAGGGCCCAAACAGCAGGTCGTTTTCTTTCATGGCGGCAAAGTTCTCGCCGTTAATCCAGATCATATCCACACTGCCGGCATCGTCGTTGCCCGCCTGCTTTTCCGCCAGCACGCGTGACACAGCTTCCGAGGTGTCGCCGAGTTTGACGTGCACCAGTTCGATGCCATAACGCTCGTCGACCTGTTGCGCCACCCAGTCGATGTAGGCGTTGGTGCGGGCTTCGCCACCCCAGGCATTCCAGTACACGGTTTGGCCTTCGGCTTGTGCCACGACGTTTTGCCAGTCGCTGGGATCTGGGGCTGCCACGGCGGGAAGCGCCAGTGCCAGCAGGGGCGCTATCGACGCTAAGCGGCGGGGGGAACGGGGGGTCAGCATGGTGTACCTCTTTCAGGATGAGCAGGCGTGAATCAATTAGCGTAAATTAAAGTGTCGCGCGCAGGCGCTGAAGTTCGTCTTGAACGTGATCGATAATGGGCGGTGACAGGTAGTGCTCAACGCGGTCGCGCACGTGGTCAATCACGGCGGCATCTGTCAGTTCTGCCGACCAGTCCTCCCCCCGCTGTTGGGCATCTTTAGCGTTCAGGTGTTGGGCACGCCACTTGGCGCACCAGGTCAGCGACCATAGCCAGGTGGCACGACGGCAGGCCACAAGCGTTTCGGCGCTAGGTGATGAGCCCATGGCGGCCTGCCAGCGGCGGTAAAACCCGATGACCTCATCCAGTGACAGCACTGCCTGGCTATTCAGGTCCCAGGTGGTCGAGGTATAGAGGCTGGTATGGGCGAGATCGATACCCGGTAACCCGTAGCGGCACTTCTCCAGATCCACCAGTACCGCGCGCCCCTGGTCGTCTATCAGGAAGTTGCCGGGGTGGGTATCAAAACTGATCAGACACCGCTCGGCGTCGGGAAGCTCTACCGGCAGGGCGGAGAGTTCATCGCGAATACGGGAAATGACCGAGGCGCTTAAATTTGCCTGGTCCAACCACTCTGCCTGACGGCCAACTTCCTCGCGCATGGCCTGCCACGGCTCGCAAGGGGCCTGCAGCGGCGACGGCTGCTGGGG
Source organism: Halomonas sp. SH5A2 (assembly GCF_014263395.1). Lineage (GTDB taxonomy): Bacteria > Pseudomonadota > Gammaproteobacteria > Pseudomonadales > Halomonadaceae > Vreelandella. The sequence continues at coordinate 557,222 of NZ_CP058321.1, forward strand.
AGTTGGCAGGTGGTGTAGGCTGGCAAGCGTCTCGGCGATGCGCGGCAGGTCTTGTGGCAGTTGAGCCAGGCGCCCATCGATGGCATCCACCAATAGTCCGCCTCGTGGTAGGGCATCGCTAACGTCGAGCACACCATGTAACCGCGGCACATGGCCGCCTTGGCTGGCACGCTCGTAGCAGGCGGCTTCGTAGGCGAGGTTGTCGGCTGGCGCCAGGTTCATCTGGCTTTGCTTGGGCAGCCTCGCCACCCAATCGCCACCGTCGCGGTGTAGCCAAACATGGTCGTGGGCAAGCCCGGTATCCGCCATCGGTGATAACGATTGATAGCTAATCTTGGCCTGTTGCAGCACTGTTTCCAGGGACTGCAGGCGCGCCTCTAATGGTGTCGGCATGGCGTCATCCGTGTTGAACAAGTCTTTGGTGCCACGACTAAGTGGCTGTTCTAACGCCAACCTTACACGGTTCGTCGCTAAAAATGACGCAGGCGCGGCTGAAAGGCGCAGCCATACAGTCCAATGGGAATATCTAACGCCCTAGTTTTGCATGGGGATGTCATCTTTCCAGCGGAACCCTACGCCACCGGCTTTCCAGACGCCGTCGCGATTGAAGGGGTGCGGGCCGGATAAGTTGATGTACTGCGGCAATTCAAAGTGGGGCGCCAGATTCTGCGGGGACTTGATCGTCACGCGATCCATGATCCTCAGGCCCTGGTCCTCTGCCGACATATGCGCTTCAGGCGCTGCCCGATGGGCCAGTGCCCAGTTGTCAATGTAGAGGAGATCGCCCGTGTCATAGTGATAGCGTATGCCGTAGCCTTTTTCGAATGACGCATTCAGCAGATCGTTGTAGTCATTGAAAAGCTGCTTCATTTCGTCTTCGTTGAGCAAGCGAAGTTGCTCGGTGGAGGCGGGTGTTTGCTGCAACTCATCGATAGCGACACCTTCTTCCGGCAGCCGTTCCAGCACCGCGCCGGTCATTCCCAGGTGAAGCCATACGCTCTTGCGCCCCGAGATGGGGTGTGTGTGGACGACGGGGTGACTCACACCTGATGCAGAGTTGACAGACACCAGCCGCTCCCAGAAGGCCTGCTTTTCCTCAGGCAGAACATCGAAGGCGGCCCCCTGGTGAGCAAAGTGGGTGCCGCCGCCCTGCTCAGGGGCGCGGGCCATATAGTAGGCGGAGTGGGAGAACGTGGCGGCTTCGAAGCTGCCATCGTTATGCCATTGCGGGCCCACGCCCAGGATACCGTAGCGGTCATCATTGGAGCAGCGAAAGATATCCCGGTTCATGCCAGGCGTTGCCGGGTGGACCCCATGGGTTGAATGGATTTCACCCGCGCCCCACCACTTGCTCGCGTTGACCAGCTCATCGGCCGAGAGATCCGCCTGGTGCTTGAAGACGATGAACCCCCGGTTCGCCATTTCTACTTCCAGCGCTTCGATGACAGGCTCGGGGAGCCGGTGACGAACATCTGCGCCGTAAATCTCGACGCCAAGCGGTTCCAACTGCTTGACCGTCAGGCCGGCTTCCTCAAACAGCGCCACACGGCTAGGGTCGAGCGGCGGTATTGTGGGTGGCGTGTTGCTGAACTTTTCGGAGGGTGTCCGCATGGTTGAAGTGACCTCAATGGGTGAATTTAGGACAGCTTCACTCAGCGAATGTCCGTGACAGGGTCCTGAGCGGCAGGAACAAACGGTCCAGTTACATTGGTCAGGTTATGATAGGTTTTGTTCCTGGTCCAATCAGTGAACTGTCGGTAAGGCGAAGCCAACGTCGTCCGCGGCCCTTCAATTGTTGGGATCTGTATGCATTAGCTAGCAAGCCTGTGAATATCGCTAAATGGCGATATTGTCGTCAACCTTATACGGTGTGTCGTAAAGGCGAACCTGGACGCAATGAAAAGAAGCTAAACTTTATTGTTAGTCATCAAAATAACAAAGGCACGGACGATATTCCCTGCTGGTGAAGGGGGCTGAGAGTCAATGAAAAAAACCGCTATTGATGCCGCCGATATTCGCATTCTTTGTGCGTTGCAAGCGCATGGACCGCTCAGCAAAATGCAGCTGTCAGAGTTGGTCAATCTCTCTCCGACTCCCTGTTGGGTGCGGTTTACCCGCTTAAAGAACGCAGGCCTGATACGTGGATATCATGCTGACATTGCGCTTGATCAGATCTCCAATGCTTCAAAGGTAGTCGTGACCGTGTCCCTCAAGGAGCACCACAAAGCAGCTTTCGAGCGCTTTGAACGTTACATCCAGCAAGTGGATGAGATCATCGAGTGTATAGCGACCGGGGGCGGCATGGATTATGTCTTGAAAGTCGTTGCCCCCAGTCTGTCAGCGTTTCAGCAGTTAATGGATGGCCTTCTGGCCGCAGAGCTGGGGGTCGACCGATATATGACCTATATCGCCACCCGAGACGTTAAATCGACCCAGTTGAACCTCGCTTGTCTGATGACAGAAAAGCACCGTTAAGCGGAACGCCAGTGTCAACCTGCGACGGTTGACTGACCTGCTGATCCAAACGTTTCTTACCGAGTCATCCCCTTCGACACGGCGCATCAGGTGGGCTGTCTCTGCCTCCTTTGGCAAACCCCAAAAATTGGTCTGTTCAGACTTTCCAACGCGTATTTTTAGGCCGCGTTATTGCCTTGTGGACGCCTATAGTGAAAGTACCGAACCATTAAGTTCGAAAATATATAAAACCTTATAAAAACAAGGTGGTTAGCATGCCAGATGTCACATTGAGTAATGTCGTCAATATCAATAAGGAAGACGATTTTGGATTCGGCACACAGATCCGTAAATCGCCTTATTTTGATGCAACCGTTCGATGGGGGGCCACGGCGTTTTCGGTCTACAACCACATGTATATCCCGCGCGCCTTTGGCGACCCTGAGCAGAATTTCTGGAACCTGGTGAATGAGGCCATTCTCTGCGACGTAGCTGCCGAGCGTCAGGTCGAAATTACCGGTCCGGATGCTGCTGAATTCGTTCAGCGCCTCACGCCGCGCGATTTATCGGCCATGGCCGTGGGGCAATGCAAATACATTCTTATGACCAACGCAGATGGTGGCATTTTGAATGACCCCATTCTGCTTCGGTTGGCAGAAAATCACTTCTGGATCTCGTTGGCCGACAGCGACATTTTACTGTGGGCGCAAGGACTGGCTGTCTACGCCGGGCTTGATGTCACGATCAGCGAACCTGATGTCTCCCCCTTGCAGTTACAGGGGCCACGCTCAGGCGACGTGATGCGGGCACTGTTGGGTGAAAGCATCATGGAACTTCGCTACTTCTGGCTTTGTGAGGTTGAGCTGAACGGTATTCCGCTGATCGTCTCACGCACGGGCTGGTCGAGTGAGCTGGGTTACGAGCTCTATCTGCGGGATGGCTCGAGGGGAGATGAACTCTGGGAAACGATCATGGCAGCCGGTGAGCCCTTCGGACTGAAACCGGGGCACACTTCGTCGATCCGTCGCATCGAAGGGGGGATGCTCTCCTATCATGCGGATGTAGACATGAGCACCAACCCTTATGAGCTGGGCATGGATCGTCTTGTGAACCTGGACATGGCAACTGATTTTATTGGTAAAGCCGCCTTGAAGAAGATTCAGGCTCAAGGCGTGAGCCGCAAACAGGTCGGTTTATGGATCGATGCCGCCCCGCTGAAAGGGCCTAACACAACGTTCTGGCCGCTTGAACGTAATGGAGAAACGGTTGGCAAGGTAACCTCCGCCGTCTACTCACCACGCCTGGGGCAGGATATTGCACTGGCGATGGTGGCGATTGACGTTGCCGACCTTGGCACAGAGCTGGAAATTCACACCGCGACTGGACCTGCTCGGGCAGTGGTTGTCGAGAAGCCTTTCTTCGACCCTAAAAAGAAACTCGCGGTATCGGCATAAGCGCGTCACCAAGGGGCAGTGGAAATTGCCCCCTTTCACCTAGCCGTCACAGGAGCGCTTTATGTATTCGATTCGTCGTTGGGTCGTGCGGCATGCGAGGTCTGTTGAGACTGCCTATCGGATGTTTGAGCCGGTCGTTATAAAGCTGGCTCCGTTCTGGAATTGGGTGGGTTATCAGCGGGCAGAAAAACCCGTCGGCCAGGTGGAGAAACTCTCCAAGGAATTATTGTTCGACTGCAAGATGTGTGGCCAGTGTGTCCTCAGCGCTACCGGCATGTCCTGCCCCATGAACTGCCCCAAAAGCATGCGTAACGGCCCCTGTGGCGGCGTCCTGCAAAACGGCCATTGTGAAGTGCTTCCCGATAAGCGATGTGTCTGGGTGGACGCTTGGGAGGGAAGCCAAAAAATGCAAGGCGGCGACCAGATACATGCCGTGCAATTACCGGTTGATCACCGCCTGCAAGGGAGCTCGTCCTGGCTTCGCGTGGCGCGTAAATCTTCGGATGATGCACCACATAACAACCAGGAGGGGCGTGATGATTAACCATGAAGCAGGTGATGATCGTCGCGTCACGGCGACTGCGTCGTTCAGTTCTGCCAGCCGACTGGAGCGAACATTAAAAGCGGGCTACTTCGCCGTTACCAGTGAGTTGGCTCCTCCCGACTCGGCGAACCCCGAAGACGTCTATGCCCGGGCGCGGGTCTTTGATGGTTACGTGGACAGCATGAACGCGACGGACGGCTCCGGCGCCAACTGCCATATGTCCAGTGTGGCCATGTGTGCGCTGCTGTCACGCATCGGTTACGACACGGTGATGCAGGTTTCCTGCCGAGACCGAAACCGAATTGCCCTTCAGGGGGATGTGGTGGGGGCCGCCGCGCTGGGGGTCAATAATATCCTGTGTTTGACGGGGGATGGCGTGCAGGTAGGCGATCATCCGGAAGCAAAGCCGGTGTTTGACCTGGACTCCATGTCGCTGCTGGAAGTCATTGCCGGGTTACGCGACAAGCAGATGTTTGTTAGCGGCCGAAAAATCACTGACCCGCCGCGGGTGTTTCTGGGGGCGGCTGAAAACCCATTCGTACCGCCACTGGATTTCCGGCCTTATCGGCTGGCGAAAAAGATCGCCGCGGGCGCACAGTTTTTCCAGATGCAGTACTGCTTCGATCTACCCCGTTTTGCAACGTTCATGGCCCGCTCGCGCGACCTGGGGCTACTCGAGAAATGCTTTATTTTGCCCGGTGTTGGGCCCCTGGCATCGGCACGCGCAGCCAACTGGATGCGGCATCACGTGCCGGGTGTGCATATTCCGGATGCCGTCATCAAACGCCTGGAAGGTGCGCAGGACCAGAAGCAGGAAGGCCGGCAGATATGCATCGAAATGATTCAACAGTTGCGCGAGATACAAGGCGTGAGCGGTGTCCACATCATGGCGCATCGCCAGGAATCGGCGGTCGCCGAAATTATCGAGAAATCCGGCGTGTTGCGTGAACGACAACCGTGGTTTCCGGGGAGCGACCCGCTACCCGAGGAACGACACGACGTGCAACGCGACCACTCATTATCATTTTGTACAGGCCGACTATCGTGACAAAAAATCCGGATAACAGACGTCACTTTGTGCTGACCGTCAGATGCGAAACGGGGCCAGGCATCGTCTCAGGAGTCACCTCTTACCTGGCAGAGCATGGCGGCAATATCGTCGAATTGGCCCAGTTCGACGATAAAATCACCGGGCAGTTTTTCATGCGAAGCGTGTTCAACATTCTCCCGGATTCCACCTGCACGTTTAACCAGATACGCACGGGGTTCATCGAGCTGGCCGACCGACTTGGCCTTGAGTGGGAGATGAAAGAAGCTGACCGTCCAACACGGGTCCTGATCATGGTCTCCCGCTTCGATCACTGCTTGCTTGATCTTCTTTATCGTCACCGCAAAGGCGAATTGAATATCGAGATTGCTGCTGTGGTATCCAACCACCTGGACCTTCGGCCCATTGTCGAGCGCGATGGTATTCGGTTTGTTTATTTGCCGGTCACCAAACAGAACAAACCGGCGCAAGAAGCTGAGCTGATGAAGCTGGTGAATGAAACGGAAACCGAGCTGGTGATCCTGGCGCGGTATATGCAGATTCTGTCAGATCCGCTATGCCGTCAATTACATGGGCGTGCCATCAATATTCATCACTCCTTTCTGCCAGGCTTCAAAGGTGCCAAACCCTATCATCAGGCCTTTGACCGCGGCGTGAAGCTGATCGGCGCGACGGCGCACTATGTGACTGCCGACCTGGATGAAGGCCCGATCATCGAGCAATCCGTGCAACCCGTCGATCACGCTTACTACCCGGAAGAACTGGTGGCGTTAGGCCGTGATACCGAGACGTCGGTACTGACGCGTGCCGTCAAGCTGCATGCCGAGCAGCGTATTTTTCTCGCGGGTGACAAAACCGTGATTTTTAAATAACAGTAGTGAGACCTTCATGGCCCAGTTAATTGATGGCAAAGCGCTCTCCGCTCAAGTGTTGCAGCAGGTTGCCGCCGACGTTGCGTTACTCAAGGCAGAGTACGGCATCGTGCCCACCCTCGCCGTCGTGCTGGTGGGGGAAGACCCTGCCAGCCAGGTATACGTGAGAAATAAGTTGAAGCGGTCTGCGGAAGCCGGTATCGGTTCCAGGGAACACAGGCTAAATCGTGATACGACCCAACAGGAATTGGGACAGTTGATCGAGGCGTTGAATCATGACCCCGAAGTGCACGGCATTCTGGTTCAGCTACCGCTGCCCTCCCAGTTGGATGAGGATGTGGTGATTGCCTCAATTCATCCGGACAAGGATGTTGACGGCTTTCACCCGCTGAACGTCGGGGCGCTTGCCGCCGGACGTGACACGCTGGTGCCGTGTACCCCTCAGGGCTGCATGATCATGCTTAACCAGGTTTACCCGGACCTGAGCGGCAAACACGCCGTGGTTGTCGGGCGTTCCAACATCGTGGGCAAACCGATGGCAATGCTGCTTTTGCAGGCCAACTGCACCGTCACCGTTGTGCATTCCCGCACTCAGAATATCGCGGCCGTTTGCCGCAATGCCGATATCGTGATCGCCGCCGCTGGCCGCATGGAGCTCGTTGACGCTGACTGGATAAAGCCGGGGGCAACGGTGATCGATGTCGGCATCAACGCCATCGAAGTGGATGGCAAGCGCAAGCTCATCGGAGACGTAGCCTTTGATTCGGTCTTCCCGGTTGCCGGTGCCATTACGCCAGTGCCTGGCGGCGTAGGCCCCATGACGATCGCCTGCCTGCTTTTGAATACAACTCGTGCCCTAAAACGCCAGCTGACCGCGCATCCCGATAAGGCGTCAGTCGCGGTGGCTGCAAACGGCTAGCCGCGGCAATGAGTAGCGTTCAGGTCTTAAGCATGCAGCATTTGGGAAGAGTAAATGTTGTTTTACACTGATTTTAAAAGGAGTCGCCGCCATGTCCGTTCATGAAGCCGCCATCAGTTGGCAGTACGCCCCTCACGAGTCGGAGGCGGATACCTACTCGCGCAATCACATCGTGACATTGAATGGCCGTCAGGAAGTGGACGTTTCCGCGTCGGTTGAATTCAAGGGCGATGCCAACTGTGCCGACCCGGAGCAGATGCTGATCAGCGCTGTATCCAGCTGTCACATGTTGTTTTTCCTGGCCATCGCCGAAATGCAAGGCTATCAGGTGGAATCTTATCGGGATGACCCTAAAGGGTATCTGGAGCGTAATGACAAAAAGGGGATGGAGATGACGCGGATTGAGTTATCTCCTCGGATTACGTTTGGCGGCGACAAGGTGCCCGACCAGGAAGCGATATCGAAAATCCATAGCAAAGCCCATAAGAGCTGCTTCATTCGCAACTCGGTCACCGCCGATGTGACGGTTAATGCTCTTTGATCAGCCATTTCCGGGGAGATGATGATGAATAACAAAAACGCTGTGCAAGACATCCTGTTAAGGGAAGATGCGTCAGGTGCTGTCTACCTCACATTGAACAGACCGGATAAATTCAACACCCTTTCCGAGGCCATGCTGTCTGCCTTGCAACACGAGCTGGAAGATATCGCTGCTGACCCCGCTGTGCGCTGTGTGGTGATTGGTGCCAATGGGCGTGGATTTTGTGCGGGTCACGACTTGAAGGAAATGCGGGCAAATCCTGATCAGGCCTATTACCAAGCGTTATTTCGCAACTGCAGTCGGTTAATGCAGAGCATTGTCACGCTACCGGTACCAGTAATCGCCAAAGTGCAAGGAATGGCCACGGCAGCAGGCTGTCAGTTGGTGGCCAGCTGTGACTTGGCGATCGCCGCCAAGTCCGCCAGTTTTGCCGTATCAGGCATCAACGCTGGCCTGTTCTGCTCGACCCCCGCGGTCGCGTTATCGCGCTGTGTGTCCGCCAAACGGGCGTTCAACATGCTGATATCGGGAGAGTTCATCGACGCGGAGACGGCGCTGGACTGGGGGCTGGTGAGCGATGTCTGTGAAGATACCGGTCTGGATGCGGCCCTGGCCGAAAAGGTGGCCCAGATTCTGAGTAAAAGTCCGGCGGCAGTGCGTTATGGCAAGTCCATGTTCCATTCCCAGCGACAGATGAGCCTAGCAGATGCCTACGACTTTGCTGGCCATGTCATGGCCGAAAACATGCTCGAGCCGGATGCGGGTGAGGGGATTGACGCCTTTTTGGGCAAGCGTCAACCCGTATGGCAGCAGCCGGGTCACTGAAAGGGCAGCGTCTCAGGCCGTGCCCTTCATGCTCGAGTAAAGCCGCTCAACTTTCGCGCTCATTCTCGCGCTCACTCCTGTGTCATCAGGGCCTCATGAAACAGAGCTTCGACGCGCTCCTGGGTTCGCGCATACCAGGCTTCGTCCTTGGTCACTGCACCCTGGGCGTTGATGGGGTGGGTGGGAATATGCAGGCGCATGTCCAGGCCAGTGTCGCGGTGGGTAGTGACCTGCATCGAAGCAGAATGTCGCGCTGGGCCATAGGGAATATGCCGGGCCAGCGCCACTTGGCGCTCGCTGGTAGTGGCAAAACGGATAAACGTTTGGGCCGCCTCAGGGTTCGGGGCGCCGCGGGGGATCACCCAGGTCTCGTGTTCCTGGAGCTGGCCGTCCCAGAGGATCTCAATGGGTAGGTCACGCTCCACCATGGCTGCGAAGAAGCGGCCATTATAGCCGGACGCCATGACCACCTCGCCCTCCTCGAGCAGGCGCACCGGGGTGTCGCCGGACTCCCACCACTTGATATTGTCGATGCTTTGCAGCCGTGCGAAGGCCAGGTCCAGTCCGCGACGGGTACTGAGCAGACGGTAGAGTTCTTCCCGGGGTACCTGGTAGGAAAGCAGCGCCCACTCGAGGTTAGCCGCCGGGGTGCGCTGCAAGGCCCGGGGGCCAGGGAAACGCTGTTGATCGAAGAGATCGGCGATACGCGTAGGACGCTCCCCTGGAAAGGCATCACGGCGATAGGCCACGACGGTGGCAAAGATCGAGTGGCTGATAAAACAGCGCCCCAGGGCGCCAGAAAAGAAATCCTGAGATGCCGGTGTGCCGTCCGGCGCGGGGGCGGCCAGTTCGCTAGGCAGCGCTTCCAGCAGCCCCTCCTCGCAGGCCGCCATGGCCTCGCTGCGGGTCATATCGATCACGTCCCAGGGGACGTCGTTCTCCGCCACGGCCTGGCGCAGTTCCTTCAGGCCGCCGTTATAGCTGTCCACTGCCACCGGTACGTCGTGGGCGTCGGTGAAGGGTGTGAAGAGGGCGCGGCGCTGGGCTTGCTCGTAGGCACCGCCCCAGCTCAGTATCGTCAGCGAGTCGGCAGCGTTGGGCACTTCCGCGCTGATGGGGGTTGCCAGGGCGAGCAGCCCAGCCAGGAGTCTCGGGGTCCATCGTCTAGCCAGCACCGTGTTCCTCCCGTCGCAGGGCGTCGCTGTGATGCAAGAAGGCTCGCGCAATGCTCGACTCATAGGCCACACCCAAGAAGCGCCGTTCGTTGTCCACTACGGCGATGGCCTCACCGGTGACCTTCTCTAGCTGATGCATTGCCTCCCAGAGTGATGAGTGTGGGTCCAGCACGGGACGAGGCGTCTCGGGACAGTCGGCCAGGGTTGTCGCCTCGCTGCCTGCGCGGAGGGTCTCCAGGCTAGCCAGGGTCACGCAGCCTTGGTAACGCCCTCGGTCGTCGACCAGGTAAGCTTCGCCATGGCCTGCTGCGCTCAGGCACGAGATAGCCGCGTCCAGCGGGGTCGCGGGGGCCAGGGTGACAGCGTCGTGGCTTATTAAATCGGTTAATCGCGTCTCCTGGAGCACGGCGCGACTGCGGCCAGCGGAGAGATCCAAGCCACGGCGGGCCAGTTGAATATCGAAGAGCGAGCGGCCGAACAGTTGGGCGGCCAACGGATTGGCGAGCGTGACGCTGGCCAGGGCGGCGGTGGTCAAGGCATAGCTGCCGGTGAGTTCGAAGACGATCAGCAGGGTGGTAAGAGGTGCACCGAGTACCGGCGCGGTGACCGCGACCATGCCGCACACGGCATAGAAGATGAACGTCTCCTGGCCGCCGCCCAGCTCGGCGACCAGGGTACCCATCAAGGCGCCGAAGAGGGTGCCGATCACCAGCGCTGGGCTGAAGACGCCACCGGCGAAGCCCAGCCCCAGGCACAAAGCCGTCGCGGCCAGCTTGAGTAGCAGTACCATCAGCAGCTCGCCGCCGCCGTAAGCCCCTGGCAAGGTGGCGAAGCGCAGGGTTTCCTGGCCCATGCCGAGAATATCGGGCACCCACAGCGCGGTGAGGCCGAGCAAAGCCCCGGCTAGCGCGGGGTGCAGGCTGGTGGGCAGCGGTAGCCGCTTGGCTAGCTGCCCCATGGCAAGAACGGCATGCATATAGGCACCGGCCACCAAGGCCCCCAGGCCACCCAGAACCAGGAAAAGGGCGAATTCCCAGGGTTGGGGCACGCCGGGCTCAGTTATATGGAACAGCGCCCCTTGATCCAGCAACTGGGTGGCCAACACATAGCCGACGATGGCGGCGGCCGCCACTGGCGCGAAGGCGCGTAGGGCATAGTGGCGCAGCACGACTTCGTGGGCGAAGACAATGCCTGCCAGGGGCGCATTGAAGGCGGCCGCAATGGCAGCCGCCACTCCGCAAGCGATGGTAATATTGTCTTCTGAGCGCCCCAGGTGCAGCAAGCGAGTGATCAGCGAGCCGAGCGTCGCGCCGAGATGTACCAGCGGGCCGTACTGACCCACCGAGGCGCCGGCGCCCAACGACACCAGGCTGCTTAACCCCGAGAGCGCACCCGCCTTGGCAGGCAGGCGACCCCGGCGGGTCTGGACAGCCGCGATGGCGTCGGCAGGAGTATGGGGGCGACCCCTGGGAAGACCACGGTGCAGTTGGCCAACCAGCAGCCCCCCAAGGGTTGGCACCAGCAGGGTGGCCAGGATCACCAGCGTGGTGTTGGCCGCCATCATCTGGCCTCGGGGGGAGATCAACAGCAGGTCGTTGAGCCATAACACCGCATTGACGAAGCCAACGGCCACTAGCGCCGCCATTCCCCCCAACGACACTGCCCAATAGTACCAGGCCAAGAAAACGCAACACCGCCAGGGGATGTCGGGCCGAAACGCTGTCTGTGCTGGGCGTGTCCATGTCCCAGTTATAGGCGTTATCGGATCGCCGGGCAAGGAAGCACGAGCGCCATCCAGTCAGAGCTGTATGGCGCCGAGTAGCTTACAGCGCTGAGATTTTAGCTCGCTGCTCTTCCAACAGCTTTTTGGCGGCCTGGAAGTCGGCGAGCTTGTCGCGTTCTTTCTTCACCACGGCTTCCGGGGCCTTGGCGATAAAGCCTTCGTTGTCGAGTTTCTTCTCGATGCCGCCGATCAGCTTGTCCTGCTTGTCAATTTCCTTGGCAAGGCGTTGCAGCTCGGCGTCTTTGTCGATCAAGTCTGCCATGGGCACCAGCACTTCCATGTCGCCGACCAGCTGTGTGGCGGAGAGCGGCGCGTCATCGGGGTTTTCAAGCCAGGTGGCGCTTTCCAGTTTGGCCAGCTTGGCGAGGAAGTGGCGGTAGCTTTGAAGACGCTCGGCGTCTTCCGGCTGGCCCTTGGTGAGCAGTACGTCGAGCGGTTTGCCGGGGGCGATGTTCATCTCGGCGCGGATATTACGCACCGCGATGATCACACCTTTCAGCCATTCGATATCACGGGTAGCCTGCTCGTCGATATTGCTGTCGTCGGCTTCCGGCCAGGCCTGCAGCATGATGGAGGCGTCGTCGCCGACGTAAGTGCCCGCCAGCGGTGCGACGCGCTGCCAGATCTCTTCGGTGATATAGGGCATCATCGGGTGGGCGAGGCGCAGAATCGCTTCCAGCACGCGCACAAGCGTGCGGCGCGTTCCCCGCTTGGCCTTAGCCGTGGCATTGTCATCCCACAGTACCGGCTTGGAAAGCTCTAGGTACCAGTCGCAGTACTCGTTCCAGACGAATTCATACAGCGCCTGGGAGGCGTGGTCGAAGCGGTACTCGTCCATCGCCTTGGTGACCTGGGCTTCGGTTTTCTGCAGCTGGGAAATAATCCAACGGTCAGCCAGGGAAAGCTCGACATCGTTGACGCCTTCGCCGTCCAGCGTGGTGCCGCAGTCCTCGCCTTCGGCGTTCATCAGCACGTAGCGCGAGGCGTTCCACAGCTTGTTGCAGAAGTTGCGGTAGCCGTCCAGACGGCTCATATCAAACTTGATATCGCGCCCGGTCGTCGCCTGGGAGAGGAACGTAAAGCGTAGCGCATCAGTGCCATGGGGCTCGATACCGTCCTTGAATTCATCCCTGGTCGCTTTGGCAATCGCCTTGGCCTTCTGCGGCTGCATCATGTTGCCGGTGCGCTTTTCGAGCAGTTCATCCAGCGTAATGCCGTCGATCAGGTCGATGGGGTCCAGTACGTTGCCCTTGGATTTGGACATCTTCTGGCCCTGGCCGTCGCGCACCAGGCCGTGAACGTAGACCGTCTTGAAGGGAACTTCGCCGGTGAACTTCAGCGTCATCATGATCATCCGGGCGACCCAGAAGAAGATGATGTCAAAGCCGGTGACCAGCACGCTTGACGGATGGAAAGTCTCAAGCTCGGGTGTTTGTTCCGGCCAGCCCAGCGTGCCAAAGGTCCAGAGGCCCGAGCTGAACCAGGTATCGAGTACGTCTTCGTCTTGTGTCAGCTCAACATCGGCACCAAGCTCATGCTTCTCGCGGGCTTCGGCTTCCGTGCGGGCAACGTAGACATTGCCTTCGGCGTCGTACCAGGCCGGAATGCGATGGCCCCACCATAGCTGGCGGGAGATACACCAGTCCTGAAGATCGCGCATCCAGGCGAAGTACATGTTTTCGTAGTTCTTGGGCACGAACTGGATGTCGCCGTTTTCTACCGCCTCAATGGCGGGCTTGGCGAGGGACTCGACGGCCACAAACCATTGGTCGGTAAGCAGCGGCTCGATCACGTCACCCGAGCGGTCGCCATAGGGCATGGTGTTGTTGATGGTCTCTACCTGCTCCAGCAGGCCCAGCGCCTCCATGTCGGCGACGATCAGCTTGCGCGCTTCAAAGCGGTCGAGTCCGGCGTACTTGGCGGGCAGGGTGGCGTCTTCATCGGGCTGCGACTGGCCCTTGAGGTCGTAAATTTCGGCGCGCTCAAGGATAGTGGCGTCCTGACTGAAGACGTTGATCAGCAGGTGATCCTGGCGCTTGCCGACCTCGTAGTCGTTGAAGTCGTGGGCCGGGGTGATCTTCACGCAGCCCGAGCCTTTTTCCATGTCGGCGTGCTCGTCGGCGACGATGGGCAGTTGGCGACCGACCAGCGGCAGTTCGATGAACTTGCCGACTAGCGAGGCATAGCGCGCGTCTTCAGGGTTGACCGCCACGCCGGTATCCCCCAGCAGGGTTTCCGGACGGGTGGTGGCGACGACCAGATAGTCCTTGCCGTCGGCGGTTTTGGCGCCATCGGCCAGCGGGTAGCGGAAGTGCCAGAAGCTGCCCTGCTGGTCCTTGTTTTCCACCTCAAGGTCGGAAATAGCCGTGTGCAGCGTCGGGTCCCAGTTGACCAGCCGCTTGCCGCGATATACCAGGCCTTCTTCATGCAGGCGGACGAAGACTTCCTGCACGGCTTTGTAGAAGCCGTCATCCATGGTGAAGCGCTCGCGGGACCAGTCGACGCTGGCGCCCATGCGGCGCAGCTGGCGGGTGATGTGGTCGCCGGATTCCTCTTTCCACTCCCAGACCTTGTCGATAAAAGCCTCACGGCCCAGGTCGTGGCGGGTTTTGCCTTCCTCGGCGGCGATTTTGCGCTCCACCAGCATTTGCGTGGCGATGCCCGCATGGTCGGTACCTACCTGCCACAGGGTGTTATTGCCCTGCATCCGTTTCCAGCGCGTCAGGGTGTCCATGATGGTGTCCTGGAACGCATGGCCCATGTGCAGGCTGCCGGTCACGTTGGGCGGTGGAATCATGATCGAAAAGGGTTTGCCGCGGCCGGTAGGCGCAAAACGGTTGTCGGCTTCCCAGCGCTCGTACCAGCGAGTTTCGATCTGTTCAGGTTGGTAGGTCTTTTCCATGGATTGGCTCACCGCAACGATGCTTCCTGGAGGGAAGCGTGGAATTCATAAATAGGGTCGAAAAAATGGCGTCAAGTATAGCGCGATTAAGGGTAGGGCGTCAGGCCCTAGCCGGGTGACGATTCAGCCCGCGCATGGCAATTAGTCCAAGTATCGGTCCCGGCAACAGCCACCAGATCACCGCCAGGCCTTGAGCCGACCAAAGGGCAGTGACCAGCGCGATGGACGGAATGGTCAGGCCAAACCCAATGGCATTCATCATGGCAAGCGCTGCGCCTAAGCGTTCGGGCGGCGCGGTGGCGCTGGCCAGGGCTGAGAACTGCGCAGAATCGGCGATCACGCTAAAGCCCCAAAGCAGTAACAGGGCGATCAGCAAAAGCGGCGGGGCGGCACCGAGGAGCGGGTAAAACAGGCACAGGGCACCCGAGGTCGCCAGCGCCATGAAGGCCACCCGGGCACTTCCCAACCGGCGACTCCAGCGGCCTGCCAGCACGCAGCCGGGCAAGCCGATAGCGATAATCGCAAAGCTTATCCAGGACTGGCCGCTGATGCTTGCATCAAGGCGCTCCAATTCACGAGTAACCAAAAACGGCACCAACGCCCACAGCGCATACAGTTCCCAGCAGTGGCCGAAGTAGCCCAGCGCTGCGGCCCGAAAGCCTTTGTGTTTAAACGCGGCCAGCCCCGCCCACGGCCGCCCGCTGGAGGCCTTGGCAGGCAGATGCGAGCCAACCCCCAGTCGATAAATCATCAGCGCGGCGACCAGTGCCAACAGTGACGCCAGCAGCAGCGGCCACTGCCAGGGCAACTGCAGGGTCAGACCACGCAGCAGGTGCGGCGAGGCAATGCCTAGGGTCAGCATGCCCACCAGCCAGCCCAGCGCGGCGCCTGCGTGACTGGGCGTCCAGCTGACCACCAGTTTCATGCCCAGCGGGTAGATGCCTGCCAGGCAAAGCCCGGTCGCGAAACGGGCGATCGCGGCGAGCGTGACGTTATCCGCCACGCCAATAAAGGCGGCGTTAACCAGCGCCCCAAGAACCGCCGAGATGGCAAACAGATGGCTGGCGCGAACGCGGTCGGCCAGGCCCGTGGTGGCAATCGCCAGGGTGCCGGTAATAAACCCGGCCTGGACGGCAATGGTGAGGAGCCCGAGATCACCTTCACTCAGCCCTACGGCCTCCTGCAGGGCAAGGCCAACGCCGTTAACACTGAACCATAGCGAGGTACCAAATAGTTGGGCGATAACGATTGTGACAAGCGGGTAGCGTGTAAACACTTTAGAGCCTCTTTGAGTGCGCGTTGCGCGGGAGGGTCGCGTTGATGAGATAACAATGCAGATCCAATAGAGCGACAAATTGCTCATTGTGCGTTGGCTCAATCAAGTGCGCCATTTCGTGAACGATGATGTATTCCAGCAGGTCTCTGGGCGGCTCACCCGCTCGGTGTTAAGCCGCAGCTACTCAATAGTAATCAACAATTTGCTGTCATGACGAATTTTTTGAAAACAGCATTGTCACAGGCGTGGATATCGCAAGACCCGTCAGGATTGTGTCGGGCAAAAAATGCACTTTGTACGTAATGGGAGTTTTTATGCAGCTAGCCAAACTTTTCGCTCCGGCAGTCGCCGCACTGGTATTCAGTGTTCCCGCCATGGCCCAGCAAATGGGTGGCGGCATGGGTGGTGCACCCAGCGTCGATGACCAGATTAACCAACTCGATGAAATGTTGGATCTGAATGACGGGCAGAAAGAAGAGCTAAACGATCTTTTGACCCAGATGCAAAATGACAACACTGCCAAGCAAGAGGAAGCTCGAGAGCTGCAACAGCAACTCGGCGAACACGTTCAGGCAGATTATGATGAAGCGGCCATCCGCGCAGATGCGGAGCGTCTTGGTGACCTAACGGCCGAGATGACAGCCGAGAGCGTCATCATCCAGTCTCAGATCGAAGACGTGTTCACTCAGGAACAGCGCGATCAACTGGATGAAGCCATGGCTCAGCAGCGAGAGCAAATGAAACAGATGCAGGAGCAGATGCAGCAGCAACAGCAGGGAGGCTAAAACGAAGACGCACTGAAAGCGTTCGTCTATCTCTGTTGACGACCCCGCCAAGTGCGGGGTCACTTGTTTGTGGCGGGTGGTTTTCTCGGGGGTCTTCGAGATGTCGGTCAACTCAGCCATTACCCCAACATATGCGGCACGACCTCATGGCCGAGTTCTTTATAGCGCTGCCAGCAGGCGCGCTTGGCGACCAGCACCTGCTGGTGCTGGTTAATAATCTCGGCGATTCGGGCGTAGCGCTCAATGCCTTCGGGAATATCCGGGTGCAGATTTAGCAGGGCGGTCTCTGTCGAGGGCACCGGTAACTGCTGCCAGCCGAGCGTGATCGGCACGCTTTCGGCCATGTCGCTGTCTTCCAGCGCGTGGGGTAGGTAGGCGTCATCGCGGAAGCCCCACAGGGCCTCGTCGGCCTGTTCGGCCAGGGCTTTATCTTCGCAGTGCAAATGCAGGCGATAGCCTTTACGCCAGATAGTCTCGGCCAGCTTGCAGGCAAACTGGAGGCGGGCATCCAGCGTTGTGTCCGGCAGGATATAAAAGTCGATACGCGCCATTGGGGATTCCTGGCAGGGCGTCTCAAGGCAGCGCCGCCGCAAGCAATGCCGCGGCGACGCAAGCGGGTGGGGTTATGCCAACTGGGTGAGCCAGCCGTATTTGTCTTCGCTACGCCCGTACTGCAGATCCAGCAGCTTGGTACGAATGCGTTTAGCGACCTCGTTGCTGCCGTCGCCTGCTAAACGAATGCGCTCGTCTTCGCTGACCAACTCGCCCACTGGCGTGATCACCGCCGCCGTGCCGCAGGCAAAGACTTCGCTAATCTCGCCGGAGGCCGCTCCCTCGCGCCATTCGTCGATGCTGATGGGGCGTTCTTCCGGGGTCAGGCCTTCGTCTTTGGCCAGGGTGAGTACCGAGTTGCGCGTGACGCCTTCGAGAATGGTGTCGGTCAGGCGGGGCGTCACCAGGCGACCGTCCTTGAAGACGAAAAACAGGTTCATACCGCCCAGTTCCTCGATCCACTTGTTTTCGGCGGCATCCAAAAACGCGACCTGACTGCAGCCATTGGCGGCCGCTTCCTTTTGCGCTGCCAGCGAGGCCGCATAGTTGCCCCCGCACTTGGCAAAGCCGGTGCCGCCTGGCGCGGCGCGCTTGTAATGGGAGGACAGCCAGATGGAGACGGGCTCAATCCCGCCTTTGAAATAGGCGGCGGCCGGCGAGGCAATCACGTAGTAATCCACCTCATGGGCAGGACGTACGCCCAGAAACGCTTCCGAGGCAATCATGAACGGGCGCAGGTAGAGGCTGCACTCGTCGGCATTGCTCGAGGGCGTGGGCACCCAGGCGTGATCCTGAGCGAGCAGCGCTTTCAGCGAGCCAACAAAGTCCTCGTCGGAAAGCTCCGGCAGCGCAAGGCGGCGGGCGCTGCGACGAAAGCGCTCGGCGTTCTTCTCGGGGCGGAACGTCCAGACCGAGCCGTCGGCGTGACGGTAGGCCTTGATGCCTTCGAAGATTTCCTGGCCGTAGTGCAGCACCGAGGCGGCGGGGTCAAGCATCAAGGGCCCGTAAGGGCGCACCTGGTGACCGTGCCACTCGGCGTCGATCGTCCAGCGAACGTGGGCCATGTGGTCGGTGAAATACTGGCCAAAGCCGGGGCTCTTCAGAATGTTGTCGCGAATCTCGCCGTCTGTCGGCTGATTGGACGGCAACACGTCAAAACGGGTATCAGAACTTGCAGTGGGCACGGCTGTGGGTCTCCGCTAGCAATACGCCTTTTCAGGCGAGTACTGTATCAGTAAGAGGCATTAAAACAGGCGCACTGGGTCAAGCTCAGTACGCCTTGATGTGTTCAGGTTTAACGGTTGTGACGCTTAAAGGCAACCGCTGGTTGTTCAGTCGTCGCCATTTTCGACTTGGGCGTCGTTTTCGCGGTCCAGCAGATATTGCGTCAGTAGCCCCACAGGGCGTCCAGTGGCGCCTTTCTGCTTGCCCGAGTGCCAGGCCGTGCCCGCAATATCCAGATGCGCCCAGGGGAAGTGCTCGGCAAAGCGCGACAGGAAACAGGCGGCCGTAATCGTCCCCGCCGGGCGGCCGCCGATATTGGCCAGGTCGGCAAAGTTGGAGTCGAGCTGCTCCTGATATTCATCCCACAGCGGCAGGTGCCAAGCGCGGTCCCAGGCTCCTTCGCCCGCATCGAGCAAGTCAAGGGCGAGGTCATCATCGTTGGAGAGCAGGCCGGTGGCGTGATGGCCCAGGGCGATAATGGCTGCGCCGGTGAGCGTGGCGATATCGACGACGCTTGCTGGCTTGAATCGCTCGGCGTACGTTAACGCGTCGCACAGCACTAGCCTGCCTTCGGCGTCGGTGTTGAGTACTTCAACCGTCAGCCCTTTTAGCGTGGTGATGATATCGCCGGGTTTGGTGGCGGCGCCGTCCGGCATGTTTTCCGCCGCGGCAACGATAAACACCAGGTTGAGCTTGGGCTTGATGTTGAGGAGTGCCTTGACCGTGCCAAACACGCTGGCGGCACCGCCCATATCGAATTTCATTTCGTCCATGCCCTCGCCGGGCTTGAGCGAAATGCCGCCGGTATCGAAGGTGATGCCCTTGCCGATCAGGACATGGGGGGCTTCATCCGCATTGTCGGCCCCTTTGTAGTGCATGACGATCAGGCGGCTTGGCTCGCGACTGCCACGCCCCACCGATAACAGGGCGCCTGCGCCTAATTCGGCAAGTGCCTCCTCGTCCAGAATGTCGACGTCCAATGCGCCTTTGGATTCACGTCCAAGCTGCTCCGCCTGGTCGGCCAAGTAGCTGGGCGTGCACACATTCCCCGGCAAATTGCCCAGCGTACGCGTATAGTTGATGCCCTGACCGATGGCGCTACCCTGGTGGGCGCCCTGCCGGGCCGCCTCGGCGTCGGCGGCGTTGCTGATCATCAGGTTCAACTGCGTTAGGCTGGCCGCTGGTGCCGGGTTGCGCTTGAACTGATCAAACCGGTAGCTCGCACGCTCGATGCTTTCGAGCACTTTGCGAGCTTTCCAGCTCGTATCGCGATCGGCAAGCGGCACGTCGGTCAGCATGACGCTGGCGTCGTCGATGGGCAGTTTGATCAGCGCCGCCATGGCGGCATCCAGTGCCTTCAGATACGCCGTTTCATGGCATTTTTCGCGTTCGCCCAGGCCGACAATTAGCAGGCGCTCGGCACCCAGTCCTGGGGCATACGGCAGTAGCTGAACGTTCGCGAGGCTGGCATCAACGTCGCCGCTGGCGACAAGCTGGCCAATCAACTGTTCGCTGGCATCGTCGAGTTTGGCAACGGCGGGCAATAAATCGCTACTTTTGTGGTCAGGTACCTTGTAAACAGGAACGACCAGGCAGGCCGTTTCTATTTTGGCAGGGTTGGCCGTTTGAACGGAAAATTCCATGACGTCTCCAACAAGACAAGCATCGAGGTATTCAGGATAATGTTCCAGTGTACCCAAGCACTGCAGGTGTTGCATAACATCCTGCACGACTAGCCGGAGAGCGCGTTGATCTTATTTCGCTATTTAACCCGAGAAGTTCTGGTCACCATGTCCGCTGTAGCGGGCATTTTGCTGTTGGTGATCATGGGCAGCCGCTTTATCCGCTATTTTTCCGACGCCGCGGAGGGGGACTTTCCGGTCAACATCCTGGGCAGCTTGATGGTCTATCACCTGCCGGGTTTCATGGAGCTTATCCTGCCGCTTTCGTTCTTTCTGGGCATACTGCTGGCTTATGGCCAGTTGTACATGAACAGCGAAATCACCGTTATGGTGGCCTGCGGCATGAGCCCCAAGCGGCTGCTCAAGGTGACGTTACTGCCCGCCTCGGCGGTGGCGATAGCGGTAGGCGTTTGTAGCCTTTGGCTGACACCGGCGGGCGCTCTGCAAACGGCTGCCATTATAGAAGAACAGGAAAGCCGATTGGACGTGTCGGTACTGGCGCCCGGCCGCTTCCAGGAGTTCGGCGGTGGGCGTACTGCCTATATCAGCGGTTTCAATGATGATGGGAGTGAAATGCAGGATGTTCTCGTCCACGAGCAACGCACGCCTGGCGATGATGCCGAACACGACTATATCACCAGGGCCGAGTCCGGCTATCAGGAAACGCGGATGGATACCGGGAGCCGCTTTCTGGTGCTTAATGACGGCGAGCGTTACGGTGTGACGCCAGGACAGCGAAACGCGGAACGCTTGACGTTCGAGGGTTACACGCTGCGGCTGGGGTTGAGCCGTGACCGCCAGGAGCTGGATTCGCTGGAGTACGCCACTACGCTGGCACTGTGGCAGGATGACAATGATCGCGCCCAGGCCCAATGGCAGTGGCGGGCCGGGTTGCCGCTGATGGTCTTTATTCTGGCGATCATGGCGCAGCCGCTTTCGCGAGTTAACCCTAGGCAAGGGCGCTTTGCCAAGTTGCTTCCCGCGGTCTTTTTATACGTTGCCTACCTGAGTTTATTGCTGGCAGCCGTTGACGCGGTAGGTAGCGGCGCGTGGTCCACCACCGTGGGTATCTGGCCCGTTCACGGCGCGTTTCTAGTCTTGGGGCTATTGCTAATCTGGCACTCGCAACGCAAGGGGATGCGCTGATGATCGTTGATCGCCTCGACCGCTATATTGCTCGCAATGTGCTGGCGGCCATTGTGGTGGTGCAGTTCGTCCTGCTCGGGTTGGATATCACCATCGCCTACATCGACGATCTGGGCGATGTGCAGGAAGGGTATTCGGCCCTGGATGCGCTGTTCTATTTGTTGATGCGTACCCCCTGGCGGTTTTACCAATACGCGCCGGTAGCGGTGCTGATAGGTGCGCTGATCGGCCTGGGCAGTATGGCGTCAAGCAACGAACTGACCGTGATGCGCGCGGCGGGACGTTCACTGGGACGTATTGTCTGGAGCGTGATGAAGCCCGTGTTGGTCGTCGTTGTTGTGGTGCTGATGGTGGCTGAGTATGTCAGCCCGCGCACCGAACAATATGCTGAAGCGTGGCGGCTTGAACAGCTTCAGGGTGAAGGCGCCATGTTGACCAGCCGCAGCGGCTGGCAGGTCGAGGGAGACAGCGTTTACCGCTTTGGCGCGATTCGGGCGGATAACGTGGTGCTCGACCTGACCCGCTACCGGTTCGATGAGGAGCGCCTTGTCGAAGCGACCCACGCGCGTCGCGCCCATTGGGACGATGGCGGGTGGCAGTTGGAAGATGTTGCCACCACGCGGATTTTTGATGATCACACCGAGTCTGAGCAAGCCGACACATTACGTTGGGAAACTGACTTTACGCCGCTGCAGTTGGAGCGACTGTTACGTTCGGTAGAAAGCCAGGCACCCAGCGAACTTTGGGCCTACGCGCGCTTCCTTGAAGAGCAAGGTATGCAGACGGACCAGCCGCTGCTGTATTTCTGGCAAAAAATGTTAATGCCGCTGACCATGGGGTCACTAGTGTTAATCGCCGCCTCGTTCGTGTTTGGTCCATTGCGTACCGTGGCGGCGGGCACACGAGTGTTTTACGGCGTGGTGACCGGGCTGGTCTTTAAATACGTTCAGGACTTGCTGGCACCGGCCTCGACGCTATTTGGTTTTTCCCCCGTCTGGGCGGTACTAGTACCTACGCTGGCTTGCGCCGCGGTGGGTGTGTATTTCTTGCGGCGCAACGGTTAACCCTTACGTCAGGAGCCCTATGACCCAGCGACGTTTTTCTCAACCGGCCAATACAAGGCCCGCGGGATTGCCACCGCGTTTGGGCGCGATGCTCTACGATGGCTTGTTGGTCACTGCCATCTGGATCGCCGTGACGGTCGCCCACTTGGCGTTTTTCAGGTTTGTGCTAGGCCAAAAGGCAGAAGATATTGGCACCCTGGGCGTCGATATTTGGAGCCTGCGGCTGTTGCTGGTGCTGATCACAACGCTGTTTTTTGTTTTCTTCTGGCAGCGCGGTGGCATGACGCTGGGCATGCAAGCATGGCGGCTGCGCGTGCAAACCCTCAATGGAGAGGCCATTTCACTCAAGCAAAGTCTGGTGCGCTGCCTCACTGCTTGGCTTTCCCTGGCAGCGCTGGGAATAGGTTACTGGTGGGTGTTGTTTGATAAGCATCGTCGCAGCTGGCCGGACATCGCTTCCGGCACCCAGACCGTGAAATTACCCAGGCATTAATTTTTCTTTGTAAGAGTGCAAAATGTCGCTCCCGACAACCATTTACATGCACCTTCACATCACTTAAGACGAACCGATACTAAAGGCCATACATTTTTACTTGCAAAGATGTATGCGACTCATTTACATTCACCTTATGAACTTTATGAGGTGCAGCCATGTACGTGTGTGTGTGCAAGGGAGTAACTGACCATCAGATCCGCCAGCAGGTTAGCGACGGCGCGCGTAGCTGGCAGGAAGTCCGTGAAGCAACCGGCTGCG
Organism: Halomonas sp. SH5A2; assembly: GCF_014263395.1. Classification (GTDB taxonomy): domain Bacteria; phylum Pseudomonadota; class Gammaproteobacteria; order Pseudomonadales; family Halomonadaceae; genus Vreelandella. Next base: position 580,222 of record NZ_CP058321.1, read on the forward strand.
CCACCCAATGCGGCAAGTGCGCATGCTTCGCCAAATCGGTTACCCGCGAAGCGGTTCTTGAGGCTCGCATGGAAGCCAATGCGGGCTTGGCATACGCCGTGTGACGCGAATCACTATTGTTAGGGTTATCTTTAGCAAATATATGATTTGCTTGAATTTTTATTCCTCATCTCTATACTCCCAGTAAGGCTGGGAGTACGCCTTTTATGGCCAATACTCCTTCATTAACGTAACTGCTTGATAGAGCCTGCTAAACTATCAGCATTACAGCAAAAAGGTGACGTCATGAAAGGTGATCCGAAAGTAATTGAGCATCTCAATATTGCACTTGGCAACGAACTGGTTGCGATCAACCAGTATTTTTTGCACGCCAAAATGTACAAAGATTGGGGCCTCAAGTCACTCGCGAAATGGGAATACGATGAGTCCATCGAAGAGATGCAGCACGCTGATAAACTGATCGAGCGTATCCTGTTCCTCGAAGGCATTCCCAATCTGCAGGATCTCGGCAAGCTGTACATCGGTGAAAACGTCAAAGAGATGCTCGAAAGCGATCTAAAGATCGAGCACGATGGCCGCAACGATTACATCGAAGCCATTACCTATTGCGAGAGCGTTAAAGATTACGTTACCCGCGATTTGCTGCGCGATCTGCTCGCCGACGAAGAAGATCATATCGACCACATCGAAACCGAGCTTGGTCTGATCGATAAGGTGGGTATTCAGAATTATATGCAGCGCCAGATGCAGATGGCAGGCGACGAGTAACCGCTTGAGTTGAGCCAGCTTATTAGCTGAGCCAATCGCACAACGCAAAACGGGCAGCCATCATTGGCTGCCCGTTTTGTTTTTAGCGGTCTCTAAACGTTATTCACTGTCGTCAGAGGATTCCACTATTCCGCAGCCTACGCGGCTTCCACCGCCGCCCAGTGCTTCAGGGTCATCCGAATAGTTATCGCCCCCTTCGTGAATCATGATGCTGCGGTTTTGTATATCCTCGACACTCAAGCGCGGCGCGAGGACAGGCAGGGTGGCGTTGCCATCTTCATCCACGATAAGTACAGGTAAATCCCCTAAATGGCCGTCTTCGTATGGTCCTTTGTGGCTGCCAGTTTCTTCGGGGTCATAATGGCCCCCGGCATAAAGCCCTGCGGTCATGTGGCCACTGTCGTTTTCCTGGGCCTCGCAGCTTGGGTTCTGGTGTACGTGAAAGCCGTGGGGGCCAGCCTCCAGGTCGCTGAGGTCAGGCGTCAATAGCAGGCCATGTTCAGTGTCTTCCAGCTTGATGCTGCCGATGGACTCCTCAACGCCTTCGGCGCTGATTTTGTGCATTTCTACATCCATGCTGTCGTTAGCCTGAGCAGTAGCGACGAGCAGTAGTGAAGCGGAAAGACCGCCGAGTAATGCTGCATAACGCATGATGATGTCTCCTTTCCTGGTCCATGGAAATTTCGTGATGAAGTACCTCCTTAAAGTAGCTGCATGAAGGCTAACCTGCCAACCTGTTCATCAAGTACTTTTCCCAATGGGTGGATGACAATGTCTTGCCCAGCCGTGACAATAGCGCCATTCCGCCTTTTAACCTGAGCCTGGGAGACACTATGGCGTCTGCGGACTACGATTTTCGCTTTGGCGGGATTCGCCGCCTTTATGGTCAGCGTGCCGCGGATGTATTTCGCCATGCCCATGTGGTGGTGGTTGGCGTTGGTGGGGTAGGCAGTTGGACGGTTGAGGCGCTGGCGCGCTCGGGCATTGGCAAGCTGACGCTGATCGACCTGGACGACGTATGTGTCTCCAACGTCAACCGCCAGCTCCACGCGCTGGATGGCACTATCGGCAAGCCCAAGGTTGAAGTTCTGGCCGAGCGCTGCCGTCTGATTGCCCCCGAGATGGAGATTATCGCCGACACTGCCTTTGTGACGCCCAGTAATCTGGCCGATCGACTCCCTACGGACGCCGACCATGTGGTGGATGCCATCGACAGCGTGATCGCTAAGGCGGCGCTTATCGCCTGGTGCAAGCGGCGCAAAATCCAGATTACGGTGACGGGGGCTGCGGGCGGACAAACCGATCCCACCAAGATTAAAGTGGCGGATTTAACGCGCACCGAGCACGATCCGCTACTTGCCAAAGTGCGCTCGCAACTGCGCCGGGATTACGGCTTCTCCCGCAATCCCAAGCGACGTTTCTCGGTGGAGTGCGTCTACTCCGATGAACAGCTTGTTTACCCGAGCGGCGATGGCGAGGTGTGCCTGCAAAAGCCCGGTAGCGGCGACGCTACGCGTCTGGACTGCGCCTCAGGCTTTGGTGCCGCCACCTTTGTCACCGGCACGTTCGGTTTTGTCGCTGCCTCTAAAGTGCTCGAACGACTCGCCAAAAAAGCCAACCAGCCAGCCGTCGCAAACGCCACTCAAAAGGAAGCTTTATGAACGCTCCCGTCCCCGGTATTTATCGTCATTATAAAGGCAGTCTTTACGAAGTGCTCGGCACCGCCCAGCACAGTGAAACTGAAGAACCGCTGGTTGTGTATCGCGCCCTGTATGGCGACTACGGTCTCTGGGTGCGCCCGCTTGAGATGTTTACCGAGACGGTCACCAAAGAGGGTCAGACCCAGCCCCGTTTTGCGTTGGAAAAAGCGTTTTCGTGAGAGGTATTGCTTATATTCTCTAATCAGCTATCTTTATAACCAATATTGCATGTCGTAAAAGCTCATGCCGTAAACACTGAGGATATAAGCATGAAGACCTTCGCGCTTTCCCAGCACAAGGGAGAAGGCACGCCGGACGTCGCCGGTTTTTTTGATCCCCGTACCTTTAGCGTTCAGTACGTAGTGAGCGACCCTGCGACCAAGCAGTGCGCGATTATTGACCCGGTGCTGGATTTTGACGAGAAATCCGGCGCAACGGCGACCTTTAGCGCTGACAAGTTGCTGGCTTATATTGAGCAAGAAGGGCTTTCGGTTGCCTGGATTCTGGATACCCATCCCCACGCCGACCACTTTTCGGCGGCCAACTATTTACAACAAAAAACCGGTGCGCCAACGGCCATTGGTCAGCACGTCACTAAAGTGCAGGCGCTGTGGAAGGAGATCTATCACTGGCCGGAGATGCCCACCGATGGCCGCCAGTGGGACACGCTATTTGCGCAAGGCGATACGTTTGAAATAGGTAAGCTATGCGGCCGAGTACTGTATTCACCGGGCCACACGCTGGCCTCGATTACCTATGTGATCGGCGATACGGCGTTTGTTCACGATACCCTGTTTCAGCCGGATTTTGGCACCGCAAGGGCGGATTTCCCTGGAGGCAGTGCCAAAGCGCTTTGGGAGTCCATCCAGCAGATTCTTTCCTTACCTGGCGAAACGCGGCTGTTCACCGGCCACGACTATATGCCTGATGATCGCGAGCCACAGTGGGAAAGCAGCGTCGCCGAGCAGCGGGCCAACAATCCGCACCTGGTGGGCAAAAACCAGGATGACTACATAGCGTTGCGCCGCAAGCGTGATAGCGAACTGCCCATGCCCAAGCTGATTCTCCACGCGCTGCAGGTCAACACCCAAGGCGGACGCCTGCCGAAGCCGGAAGCTAACGGCAAACGCTACCTGAAAATTCCGCTGGATGCCCTGGAAGGTGCGGCATGGGATTAAGTTATACCCTCGATGCTCAGTGGCTCATATAGTGCCAATTGCTACGCTCAAAAATTATAACTTGCTGACAACCAGAACCGTGGGTCTTCATGTTCGTCCGGTGGGTGAGAGCTCAGTCAGCAAGCGCTAATATTTCGAGCCTCCCCTGGCGTGACCCCAAAACGCTGCTTGAACGCGCGGTAAAACCAGGAAAGGTGATTGAAACCCGAGTGCAGGGCGATGTCGCTCACCGAACGTTGTGCCGAGTGGGAAGACGTCAGCGCACTAAACGCGCGTTGAAGACGCTGTTCAACCAGGTAGTCGGTAAAGGAAGTGTCCGCATTATTGAACAGCGCCCGGATATAGCTTGGCGATACAGCATGGCGTCGTGCCAGGTCATTTAAGGTGATCTGTGTCCTGGCATGAACGTTAATATCGGCTTTAATGGCTTTCAATCGCGCCTCACGCAGGCCACCACGCTGGGCATGCTCGCTTGCCTCCGGTGTAGCGCCGAGTGCCAGGCACGCAAGGTCGAGCAGTTGGTTGGTCAATTGCGAGGTGGGCTGACCGTCAAGCGCATCGGGGCATTTTGTCAGCGCCAGCGAGAGTTGGCTAAGGTGCTGTAATGATTCGCTGGGCAAAAGCAGGTGTTTGGGCAGGCGATCCATATCGCCAAGCATCGGCGCCAGCTGCGTGCGTGAAAACGCAACGCTCAGGAAGTTGACCCGCTCGCCGTGAAAGTCGACGCTACCTGACTGATGGTTATAGACGACGCGGGCTCTGCCCGGCGTGCAGGCAAGAGAATCATGGGCTTGGAGGTGAGAGAGCCAGCCACCTGGGCCTCCAGGGTGGATTAAAAGCGTAATATCATCGTTACCATCAGCAACTTGTGGGGTTTCACGTGCCGCATGCAGTGATGATGCGGTCACTCGAGCGATGGAAATTCCCGGCAGTAGCCTTATGCGTGTTTCAACATGCGGAACCTGCTTCCTGGGCGCATCAAGCCGTACTTGCGCCATAGCACTGTAAATATCCTGAGCTGCCTCGATGCGTTCGCAGGGGGCAAAGTCGTCTGTTGAAAATGAAAAAAAAGCCATGGCTGTTTGATGCGTTATTAAAAGTGTTGGCCGTCATTAATAAGTATTAAGAACGTTGAAAACAAGTAGGCTAAATGTCTCATGGGAATGTGTAACCTGCAGCAAATCTTTAAAAGAAGATAAGCAATACGATGGTTAACGCATGCCGATGTTTGGGTGCTTCGTAATGAAGTGAGTACTCGAGAATGGCAGCCATAACGTCGTAGTATCCGTCAAAAAGGGTCGTGGGTATGTCGAAGGTATATGCCAAAAAGGGGCGGTGGCTGCAATGGGGCGGTGGCATTGCCATCGTAGTGGCGCTGTTGCTGGACTTGGTGGGCTGGATGCCGATGCCTTTTTTAGAGCGCTTGGAGTGGCAGACCTACGACACCCGCGTGCGAGCGACGCTTAGCGAGGAGGCTGACCCCTCGCTTGCGATCATCGATATTGATGAGCGCAGCCTTTACGAGGTGGGCCAGTGGCCATGGCCGCGCACGGTCGTCGCCGAGCTGGTGGAAATGCTGTTTGAGACCTATGACGCGGGGCTGCTGGGGGTGGACATTGTGTTCGCCGAGCCCGAAGGGCGGGTACTTGAATCGTACTGGGAAACGTTAGTAAGCGATTACCCCGAGCTTGAAGAGCGCTCCCCGCCAGAAAGTGGCGATGCGGTACTGGCGGATACCCTGGCTAACTACCCGGTGGTGCTAGGGCATTATTTTCAGGCAAGCGCGGCGGTGGATGATCCGCCGCCGGTGGGTGCGTTGCCCTCGCCGGTGGCGGTGAGCGAAGGGGATTCGCTTGCAGTGCCCGAGCCCGAGCGCTTCACCAGCAACCTGCCCAAATTGCAGCAAAGCGCGATGGGCGGCGGTTTTTTTGATAACCCTCGGGTGGATGACGACGGTGTATTTCGCCGGGTGCCCTTATTGCAGCGCTGGGAGGGCGAGCTTTATCCGAGCCTGCCGCTTGCGATGTTAATGGCGATGATAGGCGGGCCAACCATTGACCCACAGGTGGGTGAAGGTGCGGGCGTGGCCCAACTGGAGGCGCTGGACGTCGGCGGCTTTAAAATTCCAGTGGATAACCAGGGGGCGGCTCTGGTGCCGTGGTACGGCGAGCGCGGGCATTTTGCGTATATTTCAGCGGTCGATGTAATCAACGAGCGTGTCGAGCCTGAAGCGTTGGCAGGTAAAACATTGATTCTGGGGGCTTCAGCCCCCGGTTTGATGGATTTGCGCTCGACCCCGGTGGGCAGCGTTTTCCCTGGGCCAGAGGTCAACATGACGCTGCTGGCGGGGATGTTGCACCAGAGCTTTAAGGCCCAGCCGCCGTGGGTGGCGGGAGCGGAGCTGGTGAGCCTGGTCTTGCTGGGGGCGCTGATGACATTTTTGTACCCGCGTTTAAGCGCTCCTGTGTTGCTGGCAGTTAGCGCCGGACTGTTGGGCATGACGCTGGGCGGTAACCTCTGGGCCTGGCAGCAAGGGCTGGTGTTGCCGCTGGCCTCGTTCGCGGTGCTGTTGGTGTTGCAGATGCTTTGGCACTTGGCGCTGAATTTTTTACGCGAGTCGCAGCATAAACGTTGGGTGGCCGAGCGTTTTGGCCAGTATGTGCCGCCCAAGCTGGTGGATGACATGGTCGACAGTGGCGAGAGCCTGGGTCTTGCGGGTGAGGAGCGTGAGTTGACCGTGCTGTTTTCAGACGTACGTGGGTTTACGGCGTTTTCAGAGTCGATTCCGCCTGCTGAGTTGACCCTTGTCATGAATCGTCTGCTGACGCCGCTAACCGGCGCGATTCACGCCCACGACGGTACCATCGATAAATACATGGGCGATGCGATCATGGCGTTTTGGGGGGCACCGATCCACGATGCTGCGCACGCCGAGCACGCCCTTGAAGGGGCGTTTGCCATGCTGGAAGCACTTGAGGACATCAACCAGATCTTCACCCAGGAAGGTAAGCCTGCCCTGGCGATGGGCGTGGGCCTGAACACGGGACCCATGAGCGTTGGCAACATGGGCTCCAGCTTCCGTATGGCCTATACCGTGATGGGCGATAACGTCAATTTGGGTTCGCGCCTGGAGGGGCTGACCAAAGCCTACGGGGTGAGTGTGCTGGTAAGTGAGTCAACCGCGCAGCAAGCGCCCAACTGGTGCTTCCGCAAACTGGATAAAGTACGTGTCAAGGGCCGCAGCGCACCGCTTTGGGTGCTGGAGCCGCTGGGTAAATGGAAGGCGCTGACCCAAAGCCAGCGCGAGTGGCAGGCGGCTTTCGAGCAGGCTGTGGCGCTTTACCAGGCGGCATCGCTTAGTGAGGCCCAGGCGGCGTTCAACGCGCTTGAGGATCAGCAAGACTCGCCTACCCAGCTATATTTGCAGCGTATTGCGTATTTCCAGCAAACCCCACCTCCCGCCGACTGGGACGGGGTGTGGACGCATGTGGATAAATAAGGGCTTATTGTCAGTGGCTTTGAGGTCAAGGAGTGACCTCTTAGCGCTCGAAGAGTCCGGTGCCGCTGTAGTTGCCCAGATCGCCTGAAGCTTCGATCAGGCTCATAATGGCGGCGGCTTCTTCGCCGATATATTGGCCTTGTAAGGTGTTGAAACCATCAAAGCAGTCTGGTTCGCAGTTTTCGTGGGTAAGGTCGATGGTATCGATCGGGAAGGTTTCAAAAGACGCGCTGCCTTCTTCGGCGACCAGGCCACCCACCAGTTGACCAGAATCTTCCAGCACTATATCAACCGTAACGCTGCTTTCCATGCCAGTACTTGCGAGTGTGATGGTGCTGTCGCCTAGAATGTTTATCACATCGTCGCCAGCCTGGTTGACCAGCCCAGTGCCGCCTGCCCAGTTGAATGTTACCCCCTCTGCTAACTGATCGCTTATGGCTGATAGAGCTTGTTCGCTCAAGTCAAAACTGAGCGTGTCGGTTAATTCATCTGAAGAGGCAATAAAAGGAATACTTTCCATCACCGTATCGCCTTCAAAATAAGGGTCAGGCGCGCCGGCGTCCCAGTAGCCCCAAACCACCTCGCCACCCGCTATGTTTTGGCTGTCTTGTTCTGTGGGCGTTGTATTTTCTTCGTAAAAGCCATTTAAAAAATCGCTGCCGAAAAGCGTGGTTAAGCTGTTTTCAGTGGTAGGTGGGAAGTCGATCCAAGCCTCCGGCTCAGGTTCGGGGTCTGGCTCCGGCTCAGGTTCGGGGTCTGGCTCTGGCTCAGGTTCGGGGTCTGGCTCAGGTTCGGGTTCTGGCTCAGGTTCGAGCTCAGTCTCTGGTTCAGACTCTTGGTTGACGTCGTCTTCTAAATTATCTGCAAAGGCGCGGGCACGGGTAGATTGTTCTTGAGTGAGGTTGTTGGTTTGCTCGCTTTGAAGCTGCTCGTTGGTGGCCGGTGCCAGCGCTATGCGGTCGAAAAATGTGCCGTCAGTGGCATTGCTATCGGTATCGGCATCCAGCGTGGTACTGGTAACGGTAGTGTTGTTGCCATCTTGCTGGGCGGTTTCGTCGCTTGGGTTTTCATCATCTTGGCGTGTTTGCTCGCGGCGCTGTTCTTCCAACTGTTCAAAAATCGCTAGGCCGTCAGTCAGAAACTCTGGCGTGGCATCCGCCGCGGCGGAAAACACGACTTGCCCTGGGCGCACAATACGCTCGCCAGCGTCGGTGCTCATGGAGAGCATGCCGCTTTCGACATACAGGTAGCTGCCGGTTGCCATGCCGGGTATTGGGGGTTTTTCGCCTTCGGGCACGTGAACCAGTTGAAAGCTGGTGCCGCGAATACCCATGGTGGCCACCGGCGTTTTATGGCTGACGTTTTCGGGGGCATTGCGACCAATTAACCCGGTCACGGCGCGTAAACCACCGCGCACTAGCTCGCCGCTCTGTTCGGATTCTTCGGGGTTTTCTTCGTTTTTGTTGTAGCTTTCCAGGGTGTAGGTGCTTTCTGGCTGGATAGCCTTTGTGCCGCCGTCGCTGTAGCGGATCTGCAGCGTACTGGCGCTTTGGGTTCGGAAGGTGTCGCCAGCGAAAATATCCTCGCCGCGTTCGGCGGCGGTGCGCTCGCCATCGCGTTCAATTGAGGCATCGCCATGAATGAACATCACCTTCCCAGCGGGGGCATTGGCCCAAACCACCATGGGGATGACCAGGCTGCCAACAGTGGCGTGGAGCGATACCCAGCGGGCAAGGGGGTGCTGTGTAAAACGAGCCATAAGCCCTCCTTAGAACAGATAGCGCACGCCAATCTGGGTTTGCAGGCGAGTCGAGTCGTAAAACTCGATGGTGGCATCACGCTGTTCATAATTGGCAGAGGTTTCGACCAGCCAGTGGCGGTTGAGCTGGTAGAGCCAGCTAATTCGCGCTTCCCATATCTGCTCTTTACGGGCAGTGGGCTGGTAGCGGGTAGTAATGTCGTTCACGTCGTCCTGATAGTTGCGCTCCCGGTAACCCACATCGCCGCGGATGAGTTGGCGCTCGCCAATGGGCATATCCACGCCCATGCCTACTTGCCAGTGGTTTAGGTCACCGCCCGCGCGTTGTTGGTTGCCTGTGCCGCGGGCCCACTCCTGGCCTAGTCGGGCCTGCCAGCGCAGGTCGACGTGAGTGAGTGGGGTGATGAGTTCGACCCCCAGGCGGCCTGCGTCGTAATCGCTTAGCGTGTTGTCAAAGTCGTTGCGTTGGGCACTAAGCTGCCAGGTCAGCTGGCTATCGGTGCCTACCGTGTAGGCGTAGCGGCCGCTAAGACTCCAGCGGGTCAACAGCGGGTTTTGGTCGGCCCCACCCCAGCCTTGTAAAACACTGGGTTGCAGCGTCCAGGTGTGGCCATTGCTCAGTTCGCGCTGGTAGGCAGGCGCCAGCTGTAACAACGTCAGGTCGATTTCTTCGGCACTATCCTGGGAGTAACGCTGGGTCTGGGCAGTGGCGTCAAACAGCCAGTGTGAGCGTTCGTCAATTGGGTATTGCCCTCGGTAATTGGCTTGCAGCCGGTGGTAGAGGCTTGAGCGGCTGGCAAAAGTAACGTCGTCAAGCTGGCTGGGGTCGTCGGGCTCCAGGGCACCGCTTTCAATGAGCTGGTCCACCACACTGCGGAGTGACGGAGGTAAAGGGTCAAGTGCGATATCACTACTGTAGCGCTGGGGATTGCTGTCGTAGCCAAGAGCGACGCCGAGGCTCAGGTTATGCTGTGGGTCGTTGTCTCCCCGGCGGCGTTGTTCGATGACTTCTTTGAAACGGCGAATGGCTGCTTGTGCTTCGGGTGGAGGGGAGAGTGCTTCCAAACGCTCAATTTCCTGTTCAGCGGCGCGGCGCTGGTCAAGTTGCAGGAGCGCGGCGACGCGCTCCATTCGTGCGCCTGCATGTTCTGGCTGGATAACTAACACACGATCCAAGGCCATCATGGCATGGGTAACGTCATCGGCGCGCAGAGCGCTGACACCCAGCCAGTAGTCAAACTCAGGCTCGCCGCTGTGTTCAACTTCGGCGGCTTTAAGTTGCTCGTACGCCGCGTTGGCATCGCCTTGGTCGAGTAATTGGCGGGCACTTTGTAGCGTCTCCTCATATGCCAGGGCATGGGTTGTGCATAGCAGCCCCAGTGTCATACTCAGCAGGCAGTAAAGTCGAATAGGCTGCACTGTTATTAATCTCATAGGCTAACCCAGTTCCTCGCTACTTATACGAGTGCCAGTGTACGGGTTGTTAAAAGGTAGGGCTTCCACTCAGCGTTACACTTGTGGTGTATTCCTCTGGCGGTTTTATCAGATCACCTGCCATGGCTGTGTCGCGGGAAGAGCGGCATGAAGCTGTTGAATGATTTTTTCACGATGCTGCGGTTTTAGGTGGGTTATCAATAGCTTGTTAGGGGGCATCGACAGCCGGGAAAATAGTTCGGCGAGTCGCTCGGGGGTGAGGTGGTAAGCCGATGCGGCGAGGCGGTCGAGATCGTTGGGGAAGGCACATTCAATCACCAGCGTGTCGAGTGCGCCTAGCCGGTTAAGCGATTGGATGGTGGTATCGGAAAGCCCGGTATCGCCGCTAAATGCGACGGTGCCCGTCGGGCAACTTATCCAATAGCCACAGGCGGGAACACCATGGGAAACGGGAAACGGGGTCGCAGAGACGGTATCGTCAAACGAATACGTCTGCCAATAAGTGAGCGGCATATAACGCAGCACAGGACGTTCTGGAGAGGGCAGCTGGGTGAAGTCGGGCCAAATAACATGATTGAAAATATGTGTTTGGAGGGCCTTGAGGACGTCAGGCAGTGCGTAAATAGTCAAGACTTGGCGATGCGATACAAGGGTTTCAAACAGGTTGTCGATAAGCAGTGGCAGGCTTGAAATGTGATCAATATGGGCATGGGTCAACAGGACGCTTTTAAGCTCGCTAATTTCTTCATTGCGGAGCTGGTTAACGCCCGTACCCGCATCTAGCAGCATGGAAGGGGTCAGCAAAAAGGCACTCGTTCCCTGAGACGGCTCGAGACCTCCGCTAGCGCCAAGGGTGTTAACGTTCACAGTGCTGTTACTCCATTTTGCTGGATTGGATATATAACAGTGATCAATGACGGGGGTGAGATAGAGTCACGGTATATTGTTGTGGTTGCTGTTTTTTATTGAAGCGTCAGGGGGCTTGGCGAGCCAGTTTAGTTGCCATATCGAACCCAATAATGCTTTGTATTGTATTTTTTATCTCGGGGTCGCGTTGGTACATACGCTCAAGAACCGAGGATGGCCAAATTAAGTAACGTACCGGCTCGTTTGCAATCACATCAGCACTGGTTAACCGGCCGGTAATAAAGCTCATTTCACCGGCAAAGTCGCCTGGGGAAAGTGTGGCGCGTTCAATGCCATTAACCTTAACGCTGGCACTGCCTGAAAGCAAAATGATAAGCGCCCGCAGCTCTTTACCTTGTTCGATTAACGCCTCGCCTGATTGTATTTCATGGGACTCCGCGTGCTGTAACAAGCGGCGCATGCGACGAGGTTTAAGCAGCGAAAAGGTTGTGTCGTGCAGCCACTGCTCTTCTTGGGTGAGCTTAATCGGGCGGCGTTGGAGCAGTAAAAACGTTAAGTTGACGGTATTAATCGCAATAAAGGCGATTTGCCAGGACATGGCGCCATAAAGCGGGGTGGATTGAAAATAAAAATACGGCAACGTGGATGATGACGCCAAAATGGTAATTGCGCGTAGCCACGCCATATCGCGAACAATATACGCTAAACAAAACAGCGCATTGGCAATAAAAAAAAGCGCAATTGTGAACATCTTATCTCCACAGCAATATAATTCACCACTTCATGGAAGCGGCACCATGCTACACAAAAACATGGGTAGGATCGCAATGAATTTGGCTGCTCGTCTCTGAGAATGGAATTCCCCCTGTCGTTTGTATCAAAATAACCGTATCGGATATCGCCCATCGTCGTTAGGAGTGCTTATGCCCAGCACATCGCCGCAGCAAACGCTCAAAGACGTCTTCGGCTTTGACGACTTTCGCGGCGGCCAGCAGGCGGTGGTGTCAAGGGTGCTGGACGGGCACTCTACGGCGGCGATTTTTGCCACTGGCGCGGGAAAATCGCTCTGCTACCAGCTCCCGGCGCTTCATTTGCCTCACTTGACCCTGGTCGTGTCGCCGCTGCTGGCGCTAATGCAGGATCAGCTTTCCTTTCTGGCCCGCCATGGTGTGGCCGCCGCGAGTATAGATTCCACCCAAGACCGTGAAACCACCCGTGATGTCATGGAACGCGCCAAAAGCGGCGAACTTAAAATCCTCATGATCTCGGTGGAGCGGCTCAAGAACGAGCGCTTTCGCCACTTTCTACGCCAGGTGCGTATTTCGCTAATGGTCGTCGATGAAGCCCACTGCCTTTCCGAGTGGGGGCATAACTTTCGCCCGGATTACCTCAAACTGCCGGACTATCAGCACGACTTCGCTATTCCCCAGGTGCTGTTGCTCACCGCCACGGCAACGCCCGCTGTTATCGCCGATATGCGTGAGAAGTTTGCTATCGCGCCGGATAACGTCATTACCACCGGCTTTTACCGTTCCAATCTTGAACTGTTGGTGGCGCCTGCCATGGAAGATCGCCAGCAGCAGTTGATTGACTGGCTGAAGCCACAGATGCTGCCGGGCAGCGAAGCACCGACGATTATCTATGTCACCTTGCAGCAAACCGCCGAGCAGGTGGCGAAAGCGCTGGCGGCTCAGGGCATTGCCGCCCAGGCGTATCACGCCGGGCTGGATTCTGAGCGGCGAGATGCGATTCAGGGCCAGTTCATGCGCGGTGATTCGCCCTGCATCGTGGCCACCATTGCGTTCGGTATGGGCATCGACAAGGGCAATATTCGCAACGTGGTGCACTACGACCTGCCCAAGTCCATCGAGAATTACAGTCAGGAGATTGGCCGGGCGGGGCGTGATGGCTTGCCTTCCACCTGCCTGACCATGGCGGGGCGCGATGGCTTACGGGTGCTGGAAAACTTTGTTTACGGTGATACCCCCGAATACGCTGGCATTATCCGCTTGCTGGAAGAAATCGCGGCAGCAGGCGGCCAGCCGGATCGCCAATGGGAAGTCCTGCTTTTCACGCTTTCCCGCGACACCAATATCCGTTCGCTGCCATTGAAAACACTACTAGTGCGGTTGGAAATGCACGGCATTATTGCGCCGCGCTTTGCGTTTCTGGCCGAGTATCGGCTGCGCTACCATATCGAACCCTCTGAATTGGTAGGCCGCTTTGAAGGTGAGCGGGCGGCCTTTGTGCGCCTTATTGTCGATAATATTCCCATCGCCCGTACCTGGGGCACGGTAGATTTTGATCGGCTACATAATGCCGGGCAGGCGCAACACATCGATGCCTCCCGCGCCCGTGTGATTACCGCGCTTGAGTACTTTCAGGATAAAGGCTGGCTGACCCTGGAAGGCAAGCGGATGACCGACGTGTACGAGGTGCTTCAGCCGAATTTTTCCATTGAAGCGCTGGCGAGCCAGTTATTTGACGAATGCCGACATCGGGAACGGATTGAGATTGAGCGGCTACAGGCCATGCTGGCGCTGTTTGAATCGGAAAGTTGCCTGACGCGGCGGCTGGCCGAGCACTTTGGCGATAGCACTTTTGATGCGCCACCTGACACCGAGCAGGGCCGCTGCGGGCACTGCTCGGTGTGTTACGGCCATCCCGTACGACTGCCGGATGCGCCGCCGCTGGCCGCGCTAAGCGATGCTGATTTTGTGCGCTATGCCACGCCGCTGATCGAGCGCCACGCGCACCAATTTGGCCAGCCGCCCAATGCGCAGCGGCTGGCGCATTTTCTGTGCGGCCTCACCATGCCGGTCTTCACCCCGCTCAAAGCGCGTAGCCTTGACGGCTTCGCGGTCTTTGAGCAGCGCGCCTACCCTGAGGTACGTGAATGGTTAGCGGGTTATTTAGAATGCTAAAAGTACTGTTTTGACATGGAAGGCCGATCCTTGACTACGCTTAAGCTCTTTCAGGGAAATTAAAGCAGGGAGCAACCATGCTAAGCGGAAGCGGGGCGGTCGTCATTATCCAAAAGCGCGTAAAACCACTTCCTGAGGCGCGGCGCGAGAAGGGAGTGGATACAAGCGCGGCGTCCGCTAGGACGCCTTGTGTCTTGCTTTCTTACATATTTTCATTTAAAATGTAAGTAATGAAAACCGAACGCGCCTACAAATACCGTTTCTATCCGACGCCTGAGCAAGAAGCCTTGCTGGCGCGGACGTTTGGGTGTGTTCGGTTTGTCTGGAACGCGGTGCTGCGCTTTCGCACCGACGCGTTCTATCAGCGTCAGGAGAAAATCGGCTATAACGACGCCAGTGCGTTTTTAACAGAGTTGAAAAAGCACCCCGATACGGCATTTCTCGCCGAGGTTAGTTCGGTACCGCTGCAACAATGTCTGCGGCATCAGCAAACGGCCTTCAAAAACTTCTTTTCAAAGCGTGCTCGCTACCCGCGTTTTAAATCCAAGAAGCACCGGCAATCAGCCACGTTTGCCAGCTCCGCGTTTTCGTACCGTGACGGGGCCATCAAGCTGGCAAAATGCAGCGAGCCGCTAAACATTCGGTGGAGCCGCGCGCTTCCGGCAGCACCCAGCAGCATCAGCATCTCGAAAGATGCTGCCGGTCGTTACTTCGTCAGCTGCCTATGCAAGGTGGATACCGAGGCGTTGCCGATAACGCCCAAGATGGTCGGCATCGACCTGGGGCTGAAAGACCTGTTTGTGACCAGCGACGGCAAGAAAGTCAACAACCCACGCCATACGGCGCGCTATGCTCGAAAGCTGGCGCGGGCGCAGCGGCATCTCAGCCGCAAGCAAAAAGGCTCGAATAATCGCGCCAAAGCCAAGCAGAAAGTGGCGAGATGCCACGCCAAAATGGCCGACACGCGGCTTGACCACCTGCACAAACTCACCCGCCAGATCGTTAACGAGAACCAAGTGATCGCAGCGGAGAGTTTGCAGATAAAGAGCATGGTCAAAAACCGGCATCTCTCCAAAGCTATCAGCGATGTCGGCTGGGGTGAGCTGGTGCGCCAGCTTGAGTACAAAGCGGCCTGGGCAGATCGACAGTTTGTTCAGATCGACCGTTGGTATCCCAGCAGCAAGCGCTGCCATGGCTGTGGCTATGTGATGGAATCGCTACCGCTGAACGTTCGCACCTGGGACTGCCCAGGCTGCGGCACCCAACGCATTGACCGCGACGTGAACGCGGCCCACAACATTCTAAAAGCAGGCACCGCGCTACTGGCCGGTGCCGAGAGTTGAAGGCATACCGAGGGGCACTCGGGAATGAACGCCTGTGGAGTTTGTGTAAGACCGGCAATGCCAAGGTATTGAGGCAACGGACAACGAAGCAGGAACCAGGAAGGTAACGACCTGGGAATCCTCATCCAGAAACGCGTCAACGCTGAAGGGTGGGGAGGATGTCAAGCTGATTACCTGGTCTGCTTCACTCACCTTCCTGCAAATGCAGCAGCACTGGGCCGTAGGGGGATGAGTAGCCGTTTACTCCCAGGTGGGGAAGGGGTCGGGCAATTGCTTCCACGCCTCCATGCCTTCCAGTAACTCAGCCTCGCTCAGCAGGCAGTTATCCAGCGCTTCGCGCATTTTGGCTTGATCAAGGCTCTGACCGATAAACACCAGTTCCTGGCGCATGTCGCCAAACGGTTCCTGCCACTTATCCATGATGAACTGGCGAATCTCGGGGTCTTCCGGCCAGCGCTCTTCAGGAATGGCTTTCCAGAACACGCCGGCCATGCCGTGGTGGGCGATACCGCCTGCCTGGCTCCACTGGCCCGCATAGCGTGGGCGAGTTGCCAGCCAGAAGAAGCCTTTCGAGCGAAGCAGGCCGTCACCAAACCATTCCTGATTCAGCAGGTCATGAAACTTCTGTGGGTGGAAAGGCCGGCGGGCGTGGTAGGCAAAACTGCCGATGCCGTATTCCTCTGTTTCGGGGACGTGCTCGCCGCGTATCTCTTTTAGCCAGCCGGGTGCCAGTTGGGCCCGCTCGAAACTGAACTTACCGGTGTCCAGCACTTTATCCAGGGGCACGCCGCCCTGGGTAATCGGCACCAGTTCAGCATCAGGGTTCAGCGAGCGTAGAATGGCCTTTAGAGCGCCCAGCTCTTTGTCGCTGATCAGGTCGGTCTTGCTGACCAGTAGCACGTCGCAAAACTCGATTTGATCGACCAGCAGGTCGGCGACGTTGCGTTCATCTTCTTCACCCAGGCTTTCACCGGCCTCAGCCAGGCTTTGCGCTTCGCGGTACTGCTCCAGAAAGTTGGCCCCGTCGACTACGGTGACCAGCGTATCCAGCCGCGCTAGGTGGGAAAGGCTCTGGCCGCTTTCGTCTTCAAAGGTGAAGGTTTCCGCGACGGGCAGCGGCTCGGAAATCCCGGTGGACTCAATCACCAAGTAATCGAACTTGCCTTCCCGAGCCAACTGGCTGACCTCTTCCAGCAAGTCTTCGCGCAAGGTGCAGCAGATGCAGCCGTTGCTCATCTCTACCAAACGTTCTTGTGAGCGGTTCAAGGCAACGTCACCGTCCAATGGAGGCTCGCTAGGGCCGCCGCGAACTAGCGCGCCGTCAATGTTCACCTCGCTCATATCGTTGACGATCACCGCGACGCGACGGCCTTCACGGTTGGCAAGGATATGATTGAGCACGGTGGTTTTACCGGCACCCAGAAAACCCGAGAGCACCGTCACGGGTAGGGGAGAAAACGCAGTCATTGCTAGGTCACCTCTAAATGGGTTTATGTTATGTGATAATATAACAATAAAGAAGTGACAAGAGAAAGATCTGTTTTCCTGGTGTTTCCATCAAGCTCTTCAGGGGCAGCAATCAGCGCTTATATTGCGTTGGACAGTAGCCGCGGAGGACATCCGGCGAGCGCAGAGCGGTATGTTTTGTCGCCCGGTCGGTGACGCGTTTGCGCCATAGGCGAAACGAAGCCGGTTTGAGCTGGTGGCGCATCACCTCGATTACATCCGGCTCGGCAAGGCCATAGAGCGTTTCAATGGCTTCAAACGGCGTGCGGTCTTCCCAGGCCATTTCGATGATGCGTGACTGTTCGTCGTCGGGCAGGCGGCGAAAGCGTTTGACAGCAGCTTTGGGCATGACGATACCTCTTTATAGTCAACGGGAAGTGTTAGGGCGTGTGCGCGTCGATTGGCGGCGTTTAATGGAGCTCCAGCGCAAAGCGTCGATGCCAACAAAAACCGCCAAACTGACGCCCAGCACCGGAAGCGCAATACCCAGCGTGAGGGCGACGCTGGCAAGCCCAAGCTTTGTGGCTGGCGGCAGCCATCCCCAGGGTTCGCTGATGGTGGGGAAGTGGTGCCCGCTTGCACGGGAAACCCGTCGCCACCAAAGGGTATAGCCCCACACAACTAGCACCACGATGCCCGCTGCGAGCAGGCCAAGAACAAGCTGATTGATGACCCCAAAGAGTAAACCCATGTGCAGGTCGATCCCCCAGCGCGTCAGCTTTGCAGCCAACGGAAAGGTGGCGAAGTCCGTCCGGTCGATAACGGCCATTGTGCGTGGATGCAATGCCACCTGATTCACCTGGGTCGGACAGCGACGGTCTATCTCAGAGACGCGCCAAGCCTGGCCTTGTGACATCGGCGGGTTGATTTGCAGGCGGCTGGCTTCAAGCCCTGCCTGCCGCGCAGCGTGCAGTGCGTGGTCAAAGGTAATCAGTGAGATGGCAGGGGCTTGCGTATTGGCGGTTTGGGTATGACCCCGGTGCTCGGCGTGCTCGTCCTGTGGGGTGGTGTCGCCAGCCGCCAGTTCGGTCGAGACACTGGGCGTGCTCCAACCCCAGGCATGGCGAAGCTCGGCAATATTGCCGCCCGCCCATTGCGACCAGGTAAGCCCTGTTGCCGAAAACAGCAATAGTCCGGCGGTCAATACCACGCCAAGCGTGGCATGACGCTTGGCCAGGCGGTGCGGTCCCTGTGTGGCTTTCAATGCTTGTCTACGGGTTAACCATAGTACGATGCCGCCGAGTGCCATCACCCATAACCAGGAGGCAGCGAGCTCACTGTACAGGCGGCCTGTATCGCCCAACAGAAGCTGGCGATGAAACAGGTCGATCTGGGTACGCAGCGGTAAAATGCTGTTGATACCGTAAACTGTGGCTTCCCCTGTGACATTGAGGGTAACGGGGTCAACGAAAACGGCGTTGTGCTGAGATGGGCCAAGCGCCGGGTCGCTGAACATGATGCGCGTGGTATCGAAAGGCTCGGGGGCCGGGCGAACCGCATTGGGGGAGGCGACGTTGTCCAGATAATGTTGGGCCGCGGCGATCTGTGTACTTAACGGCTGCACGTTTCCTTGCTGGGTGCCCTGTAATGTGTCCTGGTAGACCCAGGCTTCCAGCGCAGGGTTGATCACGTAAGCAATGCCGGAAAGGGCCGCGACAAGAACGAACGGGCCCACAAACAAGCCAACATAAAAGTGCAGCCGGCTGATCAACAGCACCAGCGGTTTGCTGAATAAAGAACGGCGAGCCATGGTCGAACCTGGATTAAAAAAATCAGCCCGCATGGTAGGCGAGGGGATTGGCAGGCACCAGTAAAACCGGGTGACATAGCGTCGCAATAAAACATGTCACTCTGGTTTGGCGGCTAGCAGGGCACGAAACAAGCCGTTCATCAGGACCGGTTCGTCGTGGCGGATCTGGAAGCCTGCCTGAGTCAGCAGTGGCTCAGCTTGGCGGGTAATATCGGTGGCGAGTGCCGACGTCACTATATTAACGAGGCGTCGACTAGCCCCTGCTGGCTGGCCGTCGGGCTGGAATTTGTCCATTACGCATAGCTGACCGCCAGGCCGGAGCACACGGTAAGCTTCGGCCAGACCTTGCTGGGGGTTGGGCATAACAGCGAGCAGTAAATGCATGACCACAACATCAAAATGCTCATCTGGGTAGGTTAGCGCTTCAGCATCCATGACGCGGCAAGTAACATCGCGCTGATAGCGATGGGCGCGATGAGTGGCGCGCTTGACCATCGCGGGCGTCAGGTCGGTTAAATGAATTTCCAGCTCACGGGGGATAAAAGGAAGGTCTAGCCCAGTGCCAGCACCCACCAGTAAAACACGCATTCCAGGTTCCCAGTCCACTTGGCCCAACGCCACACGCCGAGGCCTGCGAAAAGCACGACTGGCAATGGCATCATAAAGGGGCGCATAGGCGGTATAGCGTATGCGGTTCCAAGCGGTGGTGTTGAGCATAAATGCCCCTACTGACATGCTGGGTTGATCGGTTACCTATAGCACGAATGAGGTGAGGTCACCAACAAGCGCGGGGCTTTGGGCGGGCTCGATCCTGCTTTAGCTTTATTAAGTGATTTTTTAAAGATATGGGTGATGTTATTTTTTAATATTTTATTGGTCTTTTCTGGTTTTAGTTTTAATTGTTTTTGCTATTAAAACGATTGGTTAGGTTCTCGAGAATATCAAGTAATAGTTGGCGATCACTTGTATCGAGTGGTGCCAGGAGATGTTTTACTCGGCTTGACTGATCGTCCAAGTGAAAGCTGGCTTGCCCTAATAACAATGCGGCCTCGCAGTTGAAGATTTCCGCCAACTCCAGCAGCCGAACGATGTTGGGGATCACCCTCCCACGCTCTATCCGCGAGACAGCCTCGTTGCCTATGCCCAATCGTTCAGCCACTTCTTCCTGGGTCAGTTGACTGCGAATTCGCTGCTTGGCAATTGCTCTGCCAATGTTGCTAGCCAGCCGTTTCTGTTCAGTTTTGTTCACAGCGTCCTCCGTATAGACCTAAATGGTTGAGGATCAACCTATTGACATTAAGGACTGTTTGGGTTGAGTATCAACTTTTTCGGTTGATATAGAGCAAGATAGAGAGTTTTTGATAGCAACGTCTGCCGAGAAAATCGGCAAATGGTAAAATTAATTTTTTTGATCATTTAAGTAATAATAAGATTGGGTGTTTTTAGTTAGCTTTTTGGAGGTAAATTAAAGCGAATTAAGTATTTTTGATAAGTAGCCGTAAGTGGTCATTGGATGATGACAAACTAAAGGCAGATTTATGCACAAAGCGGGTGCAGGCCCTGCCGTTGGAAGCGGCGGGTCGTGGTTTACGACGTAATACATGAAGTTGTTTACTCTACTAGCGAATGGTTCAGGGATGATCACACCGCAGCCGTATATAGCCTTTGGCGAGCAGACGTGGCGTACCTGACGGATTTCAAGGCGTTAATATCATGTCTTCTACAAAGGCTCCAGTGGTTTTTAGGCAGTTGGCTGACAGTTTGACTTCAGTCAGTGAAAACGGTTTTTTTTATCACCTTGTAAAAGCACTTTCGGACATCCTGCGGGTTGACCATGTGCTGCTGTCACGTATTGATTCTCAGCGTGGTATCGCAACGCCTTTGGCCTTCTGGTCTCATGGGGCAATTGGCGAGCTAAATGCTCACGCGTTAAAAGGCACACCCTGCGAGCAGGTCGTAACGCTATCCCGTTGGCGCTCCCTGTTGGGTGTAAACGAACGCTTCCCGAATGACGCACGGTTGGATGAGTTATCGGCTGAAGGCTATTGGGGCATCGCCATGCAAGCACCCGATGGTACTTGCCTGGGAGTACTTGCCATCATGCACTCGTCTCCGCTGGTACTGCCTGTCTACGCTGAAGACATCTTGCGGATCACCGCGACATTGGGGGGCGCTGAACTTGCCCGCCAATTCTCCCAGGATAACGTTCAAGCACGGTTACGCGGCAAAAAACGCGCATTGCGGCTAATGAGCCGGCGTCACGATTTATTGATGCATACCGGTAGCGAACAACAGTTGTTGCAAGCGGCGTGCAACCTGGCGGTTGGCGTCGGCGGGTACGCGGGCGCCTGGGTTACCGCATTAACGCCTGATGCTGCATCAGACGATGCTTTATCCATAGAGGCGATGGCGGATGAAGACGGTGAGGCCGCTTCCTGGTTGAGCCCTGCCCAGCTATTCATTTCCCGTTACTGCCAAGGGCTGGCTGAGAGAGCCCTGCAGCTTAATCGCCCTGTCGTCATTGAGCGCCCCAATGATGAAACATTGCCCTCGGGTGTTAATCAGGCCCTCAGCGTGTTGGGAGCCGAACAGGTTGTTGCCTTGCCGCTTCAGTATACTGATAAACAGTACGGCGTTATGACGCTTTATCATCGACAGCCTGGCATGCTTGACGCCGATGAAATGCAACTGCTTCAAGAGCTGGCTGATGAAGTATCGTTAGGTATCTATAGCCGTCGTCAACAACAAGCGGAAGCCCGTATTCAGCATGCGGTGACAAGAATTGCGACGGCTGTTTCCGCCAGTAATGGCGAGGCGTTTCTTCATCAACTCACGGTGCACATGGCCGAGGCCTTATCGGCAGACGTCGGGTTTATTGCGCTGTTGGACGAACAAGATGCTGATTTCGCTTGTACATTAACGCTCTACGTAGAAGGCCAGCTTCAAGATAATTTTGCCTATTACCTGCCTGGGGTGCCTTGCCACAAGGTGATGGTCGAACAGGAGTGCATTGTTCATAAAGATGCCGCCATCCCCCTCTGTCAGCCTAGTTGTCCGGTTGGCGATATCGCCTAAATCAAATCCAGAGGGAGCGGCATGGAGCGCGTGTGCCACGTTATTCTAAAGAGCGTAAAGCTGTTGTACTGAAAAAGTTGTTGCCACCCCATAATCGCAGTGTGGTATCTGTCGCCACTGAAGAAGGCATCTCTGACGCGACGCTGTATAGTTGGTTAAAACAGTGTCGAGAAAAAGGAGTGCCTGTGCCGGGTTACACCCAAAGCGACAACGAGTGGTCGCCTGACGCCAAGCTTGCCGTGGTCATCGAAACCGCCACCCTGTCAGAAACAGAGCTTGGTGCTTACTGCCGCGAAAAAGGCCTGTTTCCCGAGCAGATCCAACAGTGGAAAGCCGCTTGTCTCCAGGGCGCTGGCCAACAAGAAGACCAGCAAAAAACGGCACAAAAGCAGCGTAAACAAGACCGTAAGACGATCAAACAGCTCAAAGCGGAAGTGCGTCGCAAAGACAGAGCCCTAGCGGAAACGACATCGTTACTGGTGCTCTCAAAAAAGCTCGACGCCTTGTACGGCGAAGACCCGAACAGCGGCGAGGACGACTGACGCCTCTTGAGGAACGTGCAAGGCTCATTACGTTGTTTGATGAAGCGGTCACCGGGGGCGCTTCCCGTTATCAAGCAGCGGCGATGATAGACGTGAGCGAGCGCACGCTGAAACGCTGGCGTTCTGGGTGTGGCGCGGTGGCTGAGGATCAGCGCCCACACGCGGTACAAGGCAGTCAGCCGCATCAACTGACTCACGAGGAGGAACAGGCTATTTTGAGTGCCTGCAATCGCTCCGAGTATCAGAGCCTGCCACCGTCTCAGATCGTGCCGTTACTGGCAGATCAAGGGGTCTACTTGGCTTCCGAGTCGTCGTTTTACCGGGTACTGAAAAAGCACCAACAGCAGCACCATCGAGGGCGAATGAAGCCACGCCGCCCAGTGCCTGAGCCGACGAGCTTCACAGCAACCGGACCCAACCAAGTCTGGTGCTGGGACATCAGCTATTGCTCTTCCGTTGTGCGTGGCCAGCACTGGTATCTCTATCTGATCATGGATATCTACAGTCGCAAAATCATCGCCTGGGAAGTCCACGAGGCGGAATCAGGCGAGTTAGCGAAACACCTGCTGGAACGCGCTTTATTGCGCGAAGGCTGCTGGCACCAGCCTCCAGTGCTGCACTCGGATAACGGCGCACCGATGACGTCTTATACGCTTAAAGCGAGGTTAACAGAGCTGGGGATGTTGATGTCTTACAGTCGACCGAGAGTGAGCAATGACAACCCTTACTCGGAAGCGTTGTTCCGCACCGTCAAGTATTGTCCAGCGTGGCCCACAAAGGGCTTTGCATCGCTGAACGCGGTACGTGACTGGATGCTGACGTTCGAACGCGCTTACAACGAACAGCACCTGCACAGTGGCATTCGGTACGTGACGCCCGCTGATCGGCATCAAGGTGCCGACCGAGAACGTCTTGAGCATCGCAAAGCGGTTTATGAAAGAGCTAAGCGCCGACATCCACAGCGCTGGTCAGGCAACACACGAAACTGGGAAGTACCCGGTTCGGTAGCGCTCAACCCTGGCAAGCTGCAGGAAGTCGAGCGTAATAAACAGGCTGCTTAGAGGCAGCTATTTGGACAACTGGGTTGAAAATCACCGCCATCATGCTTCCCGGTGAAACGAACGGGGCGCTGAGTTGGGTAAACGGTTACGTAGGGAGGCGGTTGGATAATAGCCATGGTCAACCCATGGGGCTGATTGGCGTGATGTTCAAAGAGCCACTGGCCGATGTGGAGATCGTGCGTAATGTGCTGCAGATATTTGCCGCCCGGGCAGCCTCTGAGCTGGAGCGCCAGCAAGATGAAAGCCGTATAAGGCAACTGGCCTTTAGTGACTCGGGGACGCAATTGCCCAACCGAGCGGCTTTCATGCGCTATCTCAAGTATGTGCTCGCCGACACGCAGACCTCGGGTTTGGCACTGTTAATTCTGGACCTTAACCATTTCAAAGAGATCAATGACACTGCCGGGCACGATTTGGGGGATATCGTCCTTCAAGAAGTGGCAAATCGCTTGGCGGCATCATTGATGAGCAGCGAGTATCTGGCTCGATTGGGCGGTGATGAGTTTGTTGTGGTCTGCTCAGCTCGCGATGAGGCCGATGCACTGGCAACTGCCCGGCGATTATGTGAGAGCATCGAGCAGCCTTTCAGCGTTTACCAGCAATCCTTCGAACTCACTGTCAGTGTAGGTATCTCGCTCTACCCCCGGCATGCTGCAACGCCTTTGGATCTTCTGAAGGATGCCGACATTGCCATGTACCAAGCCAAACGCCAAAAGCTGTCTGTTTGTGTCTTTGAGCCCTGGATGGAGTGCGAAGTCGCTGAGCAGCTGCAGATCGCCAAACGTCTTTCGAATGCCATCACAGAAAAAAAACTATGTCTGCATTTTCAGCCTCAGGTCGACCTTCGCAATGGAAAGTTAATCGGTGCCGAAGCGTTATGCCGTTGGCACGATGAGGAACTGGGTGTCGTCTCGCCCGGCAAATTTATTCCCATTGCCGAAGAGCGCGGCATGATAGTGGCGTTGGGCAACTGGGTTATTGAGGGAGCCTGTCGGCAGCTGGCGCATTGGTACCAACAGGGCCTGCGGCTACCGGGGCAGTTGGCGATCAACATTGCGGCTGACCAGTTTGAAGACGGCGACCTGGTAACCACACTATTGGCCCACTGTCAGCAATTTCAGGTGGCAGCCTCAATGCTCAGCCTGGAAATCACCGAAAGCGGTATCATGGTGAATCCTGAAAAAGCCATTGCCATGACCCAACACCTTAAAGAACAAGGATTGGGGTTGGCCATTGATGACTTTGGCACAGGATATTCGTCGCTAGCCTATTTAAAGCGCTTTGCTGCAGATAAAATCAAGATTGATATTTCGTTCGTTCGCGACATGCTCACCAGCGACAATGACCGCGTTATTGTCGAGACCATTATTGCCATGGCCACCACCCTGGGGCTCGAAACGATCGCGGAAGGTATTGAACATGCCTCCCAGGCCGAAGCGCTACTTGCGATGGGGTGTACCCAGGCGCAAGGCTACTATTTTGACCGGCCGCTACCCGCCGATCAATTTGCGGAACGCTGGCTTGTTGGCGCTCAGCGTTTGTGAGGGACATTCACCAAACTGTTGCTTGTAGTCATGGGCGAACTGGCCCAGATGCCAGAACCCCCAATAGGTGGCAATCTCGGTCACCGACTGGTCAGGGGCGGCGGCCCGTAATGCCCGCCTTACCCGATTGAGCCGGGTAAGGCGCAAAAACTGCAGCGGGCTGATGCCAAGAATGGTGGTGAAGCTGTACTGCAGCGTGCGCCGGCTGACATGGGTCAGTTCACACAGCGCTTCCATGGTGACCGGCCCCTCCAGATGTTCGTCGACGTAACGCTTAACGCGGTCGACGACTTCTTTTCGATGTGCATAGCTCGGTGGTGCTTCCTGGCACGGCTTTTCGGCCTGAAGTAACTCGAGCAGGGCCATCAAAAAAATATCTTGATGCAGTTGATCCGCAATTGCGCCTTTCGGGTTAACCACTAACCTTTCCAGCAAAAACGTAACGGCACTCAGGGTGTCATGTGCCACATGGCGGCGTGGTACTTGCTGCCATCGCTCATCCAGCGCAATGCCCTGTAGCGCTGCGGCGGCGTTTAGCGTGGGCAGGTCAACCACTAAACCGTAAATATCAAACGCATCTGGGGTGACGAGTTCAAAGTCGTGGCCGCCTGGTCGACACATGACCTCATCGACATTCAGCGCCTGTCCGTTAATGCGCGATCCTCGCGTTAATGGCGGTATGCCAATCCACAGTGAGTTGGGCCACACGCAGCAGTCCTGACGCAGCGCTTGGCAAGTGTGCTCTTTAAACACCTGCATACAGGTCAGCTCGATTTCATCCAGTCGACCGTAAAATTGGCCGGGGCTTAACTGGTCGTATTGCTGCTGCCAGCGCGTCAGGTTGTTGGCGTGCTCATCAGCATCAAATGCTTCCTGAATGCATCTTTTTGGTGCGCGAGCACTGCCAGACGAGCCCATGATCAACTCCTTTTTGTGCTTTTTGAGGATGCTAATTTCTTTTTTTTATGCATCTTTTTGTTTTTATTTAAGTTATCGAAGATGTGGTGAGTTTGCCAAAACTCGATACCTCCCATTAAGGGTTAGCGCTAAAGTAGAAACAAGCAAGTTTCGTACCTTGATGCTTTTTTGTAGCGCCTCATTTTGCCAAAAGGAACGCTCTATGGCACAAACCTATCACTCCACGGTGGGCAGCCACAGTTATCGCTTCGCAAGCCTGGCCGAGCTGATGGCCAAAGCCACGCCGCCCCGTTCCGGCGACCGTTTGGCGGGCGTGATGGCGGAGAGTGCCGAAGAGCGGGTGGTGGCCCAGATGGTGTTGGCGGAGCTTCCGCTGGCCACCTTCTTGAACGAAGCCTTGATCGCCTATGAAGACGACGAGATCACCCGGCTGATTATCGATGACCATAACGCCGATTCCTTCGCGCCTATCAGCCACCTGACCGTGGGCGACTTTCGTAACTGGCTGCTCTCCGATCATGCCACCAGCGAGGTACTCGCGGAGGTGAAAGAGGGTATTACCCCCGAAATGGCCGCTGCCGTCAGCAAGCTGATGCGCAATCAGGATCTGATTCTGGTGGCCAAAAAGTGCCGGGTTACCACGGCGTTTCGCAATACCATCGGCCTGCCGGGGCGGCTCTCTACAAGGCTCCAGCCCAATCACCCCACCGATGACGTCACCGGCATTGCCGCCAGTATTCTTGACGGGCTGCTCTACGGCAGCGGCGACGCAGTGATCGGCATCAATCCCGCCACCGATAACGTCGCCCAGAGCGTCAAGCTGATGCGCCTGATGGACGAGGTGATTCAGAAGTATCAAATCCCCACCCAGTCCTGCGTGCTTACCCACGTAACGAACACCCTGGAAGCGATCGAGCAGGGCGCCCCGGTCGACCTGGTCTTCCAGTCGATTGGCGGCACCGAAGCGACCAATCGCAGCTTCGGCTTTGATTTGGGCACCCTGGCAGAAGCCGAAGCAGCGGCCCAGTCGCTTAATCGCGGCACGGTGGGGCGCAACGTGATGTATTTCGAAACCGGGCAGGGCAGCTCGCTTTCCGCCGATGCCCACCACGGGCTTGACCAACAAACCTGCGAAGCCCGCGCCTACGCTTTGGCGCGCAAGTTTAATCCGCTGCTGGTAAATACCGTGGTGGGCTTTATCGGCCCTGAGTACCTGTTCGACGGCAAAGAGATCACTCGCGCCGGGCTTGAAGACCACTTCTGCGGCAAGCTGCTAGGCGTGCCCATGGGCTGCGACGTTTGCTACACCAACCACGCCGAGGCCGACCAGAACGATATGGATAACCTGCTCACGCTACTCGGCGTGGCGGGCTGCAACTTCATCATGGGTATCCCCGGTTCTGACGACATTATGCTCAATTACCAGACGACTTCGTTTCACGACGCGCTCTATGCGCGGAGAGTACTGGGGCTAAAAGCGGCGCCGGAGTTTGAGCGCTGGCTCGAAGAGATGCAGATTTTCCAGGATGTCAGCACCCACCGGTTAAATGACCAGCTTCCGGCCGCCTTTGCCAATAGCCTGCGCCACCTGCCCAAGGAGCCTCGCCATGGTTGATAAGCCAACATCGCCCATCGTCGTTGAAAACCCCTGGGAGCGGCTAAATGCGTTTACCGACGCGCGTATTGGCCTGGGGCGCGCGGGTGTCAGCCTGCCGACCAGCAAGTTGCTGGCCTTTCAGCTCGCCCATGCCCAGGCTCAAGATGCCGTTCACACCCCGCTGGATGTCGACGCGCTCGCCGCCGAGTTAACTGCAACGCTGGACTTATCAGAGGCACCCATACGCTTACATAGCCATGCCCAAGACAGCGCCATGTATCTGCAACGGCCTGACTATGGCCGCCGCCTCAACGATGAAACTCGGGCGCAATTACAGCAAGCCGCCGCGTCGCAGCAGCGCTATGACCTGGCGGTAGTGGTTGTCGATGGGCTCTCTGCGCTGGCCGTGCAGCAGAACAGCGCGCCATTTCTTAGCACGTTGTATCAGATGATGAGTAGCGATGCTGCTGATTGGCAGCTAGCGCCGTTGACCATTGTTGAGCAGGGGCGGGTAGCGATTGGCGATGAGATTGGCGCGCTGCTAAACGCTGATGCCGTGCTGGTGATGATCGGCGAACGGCCAGGGTTAAGCTCGCCGGACAGCCTGGGGCTGTATATGACCTGGGCGCCGGAACCGGGGCTGAAAGATGACCGCCGCAACTGTATTTCCAACGTGCGCCCGGCAGGTTTGCAGATCGAGGAGGCCGCGCGGCGCTTCTTTCTGCTGTTAAAAGAGGCCCGCCAGCTCAAGCTGTCCGGCGTCAAGTTGAAAGACCGTAGTGAAGACGATGTGCTGGAAGGCGACGCCGCTCCCGGTTCAATACGCAACTTTCTGGTCGCCGATTAACGACCTTGGCGCACGACAACAGCCGTATAACAACAGAGGTATAAAAGCAACGACGTAACAATTCTCCAATAACAATATGGAACGCAGTAAGCAGCATTAAACACAGCACGCCGCTGACGACACTTTCGTTCCACACCATGAGGGCAAAACGATGACACAACCATCCGTTGATCAGGCGTATTTGGCAAAACGCCAACTGCGTAAAGGCACTGCAGGCTGGATGTTGCTGGCGGGGCTAGGGGTTTCCTACGTTATTTCCGGCGACTTCGCCGGCTGGAACTTTGGCATCGCCGAGGCGGGCTGGGGCGGTTTTGCGATTGCCGCCTGCTTGATGGCATTGATGTACTTGGCGTTGGTGCTATCGCTTGCGGAAATGTCAGCAGCGATACCCGCCGCGGGTGGCGGCTACAGCTTTGCCCGCCAGGCGATGGGGCCTGCCGGTGGGTATCTGACGGGGCTTGCGGTATTGATCGAGTACGCCCTGGCGCCAGCAGCGATTGTGATTTTTATCGGTGCTGCGGTGGAGTCGTTACTGGGCATTAACGGTCCGCTGGTTTACCTGATTTTCTACGCTGTGTTTATTGGTATTCACCTGGCGGGCGTGGGTGAAGCGCTAAAAGTCATGATGGTGATTAGTGGCTTGGCGGTGTTCGCCATTATTGCCACCGCCGTGGCACTGATCGGCAATTTTGACGCCGCCAACCTGTTTGATATTGCCCCCACCGATGCCGCAGGTGCGAGCACCTTTATACCGTTTGGTTGGTACGGTATCTGGGCGGCGCTACCCTTCGGCATGTGGCTGTTTCTGGCGGTGGAAGGCGTGCCGCTGGCAGCGGAAGAAGCCAAAGACCCCGCCCGGGATATGCCCAAAGGCATTATCGGCGCGATGCTGTTTCTGCTGTTTACCGCCTTGTTAGTGGTGGTGCTGCTCGCCGGGGCAGCGGGCGCCGAGATGATCGGCCAAAGCGGCGTGCCACTGGTCGATGCGCTGAATGCAGCGGGTAACCCAATGCTTGCCACCTTGGTTAACGTATTGGGCCTGGCCGGGTTGATCGCTTCATTTTTCTCGATTATCTACGGCTATAGCCGCCTGGTCTTCGCACTGTCCCGTGCGGGCTATATACCTAAAGCGCTATCGCTTACCAGCGAGCGCAAAGTGCCTTATCTAGCGCTGATTGTCCCCGGTGTGTTTGGTTTCTTGGTGTCACTCAGCGGTGAGGGTGATCTCATGCTGGGGATGGCCGTAGTCGGCGCGACTATCTCCTATGCGCTGATGGCGCTGAGCCACATTATGCTGCGGGTAAAACAGCCCGACCTGCTGCGCCCGTATAAAACGCCGGGCGGCATAGTGACTTCAGGCATTGCGTTAGTGCTCTCGCTGGTGGCGCTCACGGGCGTATACGCCTTCGACCCCCGCGCGTTCAACTACACTATCGTGCTATTTATCGCCGGGGCGGCCTATTACTTCCTTTACAGCAAAAATCATCTGGTCGCGAAAACCGCCGAAGAGGAGTTTGCGCTGGTATCCGCATCGCCTGAGGAGCTAGACGAAGACGAGCTGCCACCGACACCGACACCGGCAGACGCTGCCAAGCTGTAAGCAAGCCAACGATTAGGCTACTGTGACAAGCCCCTGGCGGTATAGCGCCAGGGGCTTTTTCTTACCAATGAGCCGTTGCGAGGTGGTCTTATGACGCTGACCTTTCATGATCCCAGTGAACAGCAACGCTGGTACGCCGTTGATGATGGCGTGATGGGCGGCCAATCCCAGAGCCAGTTCAGTGTTGTCGACGGTGAAGGGCGCTTTCGTGGCGAGGTATCGCTGGCAAACGGGGGCGGTTTTGCCTCCGTTCGCCGTGAGCCCCTCAATTTTGAATCAACGCTGGCGGGTGCCCAGGGTATAGCGCTAACCGTACGCGGCGATGGGCGCACTTACCAGCTGCGCCTTAAAAGCACCTCCCTGGGCGATGCCTCTGCTTATCGAGTGAAATTTACCCCTGCCCAGGATAGTTGGGAAACCCTATATTTTTCCTGGAAGGCTTTCGAAGCCGTCCGTCGAGGCACACTGCTGACCGACGCGCCGCCTATCAAGCCAACCGATATTACCCAGGTGGGTTTTTTGATTGCCGACCGCACTGCCGGGCCCTTCTGTTTGCAGGTGGCTAGGCTAGATGCATTACGTCAGGATCTGTAAAGGATTAGGCTGGTCTCATCCATTTGTATTAGTTTATTGCCTTGCCTCACCGATGCTGCTAATTTGAGCCTGCTTTTACAGATTTTTTACACATGTAAAGCTTTTGATAGATAAAAAATACCAGCAGCTTATTTTTTTCGGGAGGTGTAGTAATGGCGATGGAAATGGTTAAGTTTGGCGGCGATGATATCGAAAACTCGCTGGCGAAGATGGACGATAAAAAACTGGATGAATTGGCCTTTGGCGCGATCCAGCTGGACGCTAGCGGCAAAATTATGCAGTACAACGCAGCGGAAGGTGGCATAACGGGGCGCGATCCCAAAAGCGTAATCGGCAAGAATTTCTTCACTGAAGTTGCGCCCTGCACGCAAAGCAAGGAATTCCAGGGTCGCTTCAAAGAAGGCGTGAAGAACGACGATTTAAACACCATGTTTGAATACGTCTTCGATTATCAGATGAAGCCTACCAAGGTGAAAGTGCATATGAAAAAAGCATTGTCTGGCGGTACCTACTGGATCTTCGTCAAGCGTCTGTAACCCCCCGTGGCCGTTTGCTCTTCGGGTAGCCTGAGTGGGCGGCTTTGTGTTTCTAAAAATTATGTTTTGGTGTCGTTAAGGATACTCAGATGCCTCAGTGGCTGAGCAAAGCCGATTGCAAAGCGGTCCTTAAGTCATTGCTGAGCGCCGAGTTGGCGGACTACCGTGGAACGCCTGTGCCGGACTGGCAATATTCCCCAAGTATTGATTCCCTCGAAAGGCTGCACCTGGCCGCTTGCGTCAATGAATTCTTTTGCCTGCACGAGACAGGTGTCGAAGACCGCTTGTTAATGACACAAAGCGTCGATGATTGGGCCTCTCTGGTTGCGGATGCCGTCGCCGATACGTCTGGAGTGACGTTCCGAACATCGGGAAGCACGGGAACCCCTTCCCCTCATTTACACCGCTGGGAAGATATCGAAGCCGAGGCGCATGCCTTGGGCCACCGTTTTGCGACGCTGATGCCGATACAGCGCGTGGTCAGCTGGCTGCCGTTGCATCATCTGTATGGTTTCATGTTGGGTGTGGCGTTGCCTGGCGTCGTGAGCATCCCCCGCCTGAGCGTGCAAACGACGACCTTACCGCCCTTGTTGCCCGGCGACTTGGTGGTCACAGTCCCCCCGCGTTGGGACTATTTAGCAAGGTCAAGAAAGGACTGGCCTGAAGGTGTAATGGGCGTGTCGTCCACCGCGCCATTATCCAGTGCTACTTCGGATGCATTGATCGCGCGAGGGCTAGCCGGGTTGCTGGATATTTATGGCAGCACCGAAACCGGTGGTGTCGCTACCCGCTGGCGGCGGGATGCTGCCTATCAGCTACTCGGCCACTGGAAGCGCCACGATGCGCATCACTTGGAGCGTGTTCAGGGGGGCATGGTCACGCCACTGCTGGATAACACGCGTTGGCACGATGAAACGACCTTTACGCTACTTGGTCGTCATGATGATGTGGTTGTCATCGGTGGGGTCAATGTAAATCCCCAGCACGTGGCCCAACGGCTAAAGTCGCTGGAAAGCGTCGTTGACTGCGCGATACGTACTACAGGCTCGACCGATAAATGTCGCCTGAAGGCGTTTGTGGTGCCCCGAGGCAGCGAGCAGGAAGCCGCCGATGCGATCACTCAAGCCATATCGCTGTGGCCTGCCGCAGAGCGCCCCGTCAGAGTAGACTACGGCGATTCCCTGCCCACCAATGCGATGGGTAAGCTGGCTGACTGGTAAGCGTCGATGCCTGGCGCGATACCCAGTCCACCAATGTCGCCTTGCATGGTGTTTGCCGTTGGGTAACGCTAGCTAAAATCGACTGGAGGCCAGCCCGTGAAACTTTCTCCCGCGTATCGCTTAGCGACGACTATTCTGCACGGTTTTGACGAGTACCGTGCGCGCTTCAAACAGATTACCTTCGATGCCAGCCGCCGCTTTCGCGAGGCGGCATGGCGCGATGCCCAGCAGGCATCCGCGGCGCGTATCAACCTCTACGGTGAAAAGGTGGATGACACCCTGGGGCGCTTGCAGCGCACCTTTCCCCACGACGTGCTGGCCCACTGCGAGACCTGGGGCGAAGCGCGCCACCACTATGCGGAATTGATCAGCCAGCGTCTCGATTACGAACTGGCAGAAACCTTTTTCAACTCACTGTTCTGTTCGATTTTTCAGCACCGCCACATCCGCAACGAATGGATGTTCGTTTATAGCTCGCGCGAAGACGCCGCGCACCGTTCGGGCATTGAGCTATGCCGTCGCTGCCCGGTCAACGGGGACTGGCCAAGTGCCCTGAGGTGGGCGCTGGAAGAAGCTCCGTTCGATAACCCATTTGCCGACCTGGAACGTGATATCGAGCTCGGGACGGCGCTTCTTGAAGCACAGCTGCCCGCGGCAATTTTGCAGGCCGATGATGCCCAGATAGAGCTTTTGAAAAGTGTCTTCTATCGTAATAAGGGCGCTTATCTGGTGGGGCGGATTCTGGGCGGTGGCGAGCAGGTTCCGCTGGTCCTGCCAATTTTGCACGGTGAGGGATTTGGCGAGAAGCAGGGCGGTGACCCTTGTCTGCATCTGGATACGGTGCTCACCGAGACCGACGAGGTGTCGATTATTTTCTCCTTTACGCGGGCCTACTTTCAGGTGGATGTGCCGGTGCCCGGCGAGTTTGTCGACTACTTGAAACAGCTGATGCCCCACAAGCCGGAAGGCGAGCTTTATGCCGCGATCGGCTTCTTCAAGCACGGCAAGACCGAGTTTTTCCGTGCCTTGAACCAACAGGTTGCCAAGCGCGAGGACAAGTTCATTATTGCCCCTGGCGTGCGTGGCATGGTGATGGCGGTGTTTGTGCTGCCGAGCTTTCGCACCGTGTTCAAGATCATCAAGGATAAATTCGACCCGGCCAAGGACGTCACCCACGCCGTCGTGCGCGAAAAGTACCGGCTGGTGAAGCGCCACGACCGGGTAGGGCGCATGGCGGATACCCAGGAATTCTCCAATTTTACCGTTCGCAAGGATCACTTTGAGCCCGAGTGTCTGGCGCATCTTCTGGAGGTGGCACCTTCAATCGTCTCGCTCAAAGACGACAAGGTGATCATCAAGCATTGCTACACCGAGCGGATGATGACACCGCTGAATATTTACCTTGAACAGTGCAGCGAGGCCGAGCGGGCCACGGTGCTCAAGGATTACGGCAACGCCATCAAGCAAATGGCGGCGGCGAATATTTTCCCCGGCGATATGCTGCTCAAGAATTTTGGCGTTACCCGCCATGGCCGGGTGATTTTTTACGACTACGATGAGGTGTGCTATATCACCGAGTGCCGGTTTCGGCACATGCCGAAAGGCCAGGGCGTCGATGCCTCCAGTTTGTCGATTGGCCCCAACGATATTTTCCCCGAGGAATTTGGCCCCTTCATGTTCGCCAATAAAGCGCTGCGCGACATTTTCATGGAGCAGCACCCCGAACTCTTCGACCCGGACTACTGGCTGGAGGTACAAAAAGCGATTCGCGATGGCCGGGTGATAGACGTCTACCCGTATCGTAACAAGCAACGTTTCGCGGGCACCGTGGGCCAGCTGGTATATTAGGGTAAGACATAAAGCAATCATGGCGAGGACACTATGGCAGACGCCCCACACTTGGTGGTATTTACCGGTTCAGGTATCAGCGTCGAGAGTGGAATTAAAACCTTTCGCGCAAGCGACGGCCTGTGGGAAGAGTACCCGGTAGAGGAGGTGGCGACACCGGAAGGCTGGCGGCACGATCCCGAGCGGGTGTTGGGCTTTTACAATCAGCGCCGGGAACAGATTCGCCGCGCCAAGCCTAACGCTGCCCATAAAGCGCTGGCTGCACTTGAGCAGGAGGGCTTCAATGTCAGCGTGATTACGCAAAACATTGATGATCTTCACGAACGGGCGGGGTCGCGTCATGTCTTGCACCTGCACGGTGAAATCCTGAAAGCTCGCTCTACGGTGGATCCACGGCTGCGTTATCCGCTCCCCAAAGGCGGCATTGAGCTGGGAGATATCTGCGATAAGGGCAGCCAGTTACGCCCGGACGTTGTCTGGTTTGGTGAATCGGTACCGCTGTTTGAAGACGCCTGCGAGATCGCGGGTCAAGCGGACTTTTTCCTGGTAGTGGGTACGTCGCTGGCGGTCATGCCAGCCGCGTCGCTGCTTTCCTATATTGAGATGGATACGCCCTGCGCGCTGGTTGACCCCGATGCGGATGCGTTAACCCCGCCGGGCGTGCTGGCCATTAACACCACCGCCGGTGAAGGCGTGCCCGCGCTAGTCAACCAGTGGCGCAAGCAGGGTAATTTAATGCTGCCTTGAACTTTCAAAAAACCACGCCTTCATCACGTCAGTAATCTGCACCATCTCCGTTTCCGAAGTAATGTAGGCGGGCATGGTATACAGCCAGCGGCCGATGGGGCGCAGCCAGACGCCGCGTTCGCGGGCGAAGCTTGCCACACCCTTCAGTTCTTCTGCGGACTGGGCTTCAATCACTGCCGTGGCGCCAAGTACGCGAACATCGGCCACGGCTGGATGCGCGTTGAGTGCCCGGTCTTCCAGCAGCTCGCGGCACAGTATTTGGTTGAGTGCTGCGATCTTGCCAAGGTAATCCTCTTCTTCGAACACCCGCAGGCTTTCTAGCGCCACGCGACAGGCCAGCGGATTGCCCATAAACGTTGGTCCGTGCATAAAGGCGTGGTGCTCGCTTTCGCCGATAAAGGCGTCGTGAACGCGATCCGTGGCAAGCGTCGCGGCGTGGCCCAGATAACCGCCGGTCAAGCCTTTGGAAAGCACCATGATATCCGGCGTGACGCCCGCGTGGTCGGCGGCAAACAGCTTGCCGGTGCGGCCAAAGCCGGTGGCCACTTCGTCGAAAATCAGCAGTACGCCAAACGCATCGCACAGTGCTCGCGCCCCACGCAGATAGTCCGGCGAGGTCATATTGAGCCCGCCTGCGGCTTGCAACAGCGGCTCCATCAGCAACGCGGCAATTTCATCATGGTGGCGCTCAAGCACTTCACTCAGGGCGCTAAGGTCGTGTTCCACCTGTTCCGGCGTGGCGTCATAAGGGGCGGTGGGTGCCGGGGCAAAATGGTGCTGGGGCAGCAGGCCCGTGAACAGTCCGTGCATGCCTTCTTCGGGGTCGCACACCGCCATGCAGCCGGTGGTGTCGCCGTGATAGGCCTTCATCAGCGACAGCATCTTACGCTTGCCGGGGTTGCCGGTGAGCACCTGGTACTGCAAGGCCATTTTCATCGCCACTTCCATGCCCACCGAACCGCTGTCGGAATAGAACACGTGGTTAAGCCCGGCGGGGGTGATGCGTACCAGCTCGCGGGCCAGGCGGTCGGCGGGCTCGTGGGTGAGGCCGCCGAGCATCACGTGGCACAGCTCACCGGCCTGCTCGCGAATGGCTGCCACCAGGCGCGGGTGGCCGTAGCCGTGAATCATGCACCACCAGGAGCAGGTGGCATCCAGCAGGCGTTCACCGCTCTCAAGTACAAAGTGAGCGCCGTCACCGCCCACCACCTTGGGCGCAGGCGTTTGATGTTTGAGATCGGCATAGGGATGCCAGACGGGTGACGTCATAGAGTCTCCAGTGTGGGTAACGGTGGCATGGAAAGGTAAGGCTGTGCCGTTTCCGGCGAAGGTTGTTCGAGATACGGGATAACGCCCAGGCAGGGGGCTGGCAAGGTTCGCTTGAGCACGTCAAGGTTGGCAGCAAAGCGGGTCGACTCAGCGGCAAAAACCGGGTCGACCACGCTGCCCACCCAGCCCGCAAGCGTTAGCCCGTCGGCGGTAATGGCCTCGGCGGTGAGTCTGGCATGGTTGAGACAGCCCAGCTTCAGGCCGACCACCAGAATCACCGGCAGGCGCATGAGGCGGGGAATATCGCAAAAATCGTCTTGGTCGTTGAGCGGTACTCGCCAGCCGCCCGCGCCTTCGATCAGAGTGAGGTCTCGTTGTGTTTGCGCAAGAGTGGCGCCAAGTGTTGCTACGATATCGCTGACGTTAAGCGCTTGACCCGCTTCGCTTGCGGCCAAGTGCGGTGCAATGGCGGGCTCAAATGCCCAGGGGTTGACCGTTGCGTAATTGACTGGCGGCATGCTTTGTACCTGCAGCACCAGGGCATCACTGTTGCGCAGGCCCTCGGGTGTGACGCGACTGCCCGAGGCGACCGGCTTCAAGCCCAGCGTGGTAAGCCCTTGCGTGCTGGCAGTCGCGAGCAGGGTGCTGGTCACCAGCGTTTTGCCCGCATCGGTGTCAGTGCCGGTAACGAAGAGTGCGCTCATAACGGTTTTTCCAGGTGCAGGGTAAAACACTGGTAGCTGACAGGCAGGCCTTGGGGCTCACGCAGCGTTTCAAAACGCTCGCGGGCAGTCTGCAGCTCGCGACGGGTCAGCCGCTGGGCGTGGGGCCTTGAGACCTGCGCGCCGACGCCTTTGATGGAGGCCATCACGGCGTTTAGATCGGGATAGTGGAAGGTGCGCCGCTCGGCAAGCTGTTGAATAGGCGTCAGGCCGCTGTGATCGATGGCGCGCACCAGTTCATTCCGGTCGGGCGTCTGCAATAGCGCCTCCGGGCGCTGCCAGGCATGGGCGATTTCGGTCAGCGTGCCGGGCAGCAGCGTTGTGAGATGCGCCTGGCCCCTACGTGCAAGCACTCGATGGAGTTCGTTCATCACCGCGCCGATATCGCGGCACCACTGAATCGCCAGGTTGGAAAACACCAGATCAAACGTTTCTGCGGCAAAGGGGAGTGCCTCGGCATTGGCCAGTTGCCAGCGAATGCCGTGGCCATAGCGCGCCTGGGCCTGAGCGAGCATGCCGGGCGCAATATCCAGCCCTGTTACCCGGGCGCTGGGGTAACGCTGGACTAATCGATGTGTCCAGTAACCGGTGCCGCAGCCAAGGTCCAGCACCCGGCTTGCCCTGCCGGCTAAGGTGCTCCAAAGAGTTTCGCCGATATGCCGCTGGGCGTTTGCCAGGGCGTCGTAGCGCGGGGCCGCGCGGGAAAACGCATGTGCGACGCTTGCCTGCCAGCTGGCTGGGTGCGGTGGGGTGGCGGTCGTGCTCATGCCTGCTCCTTCACGGTTAACGCCGCCTGCGCCGCGAGTGACTCAGCCAGTTGAACGGGCTGGGAGAGCATCGGGCAATGCCCGGCATTTGCTAGCGTTGCCGCCTTGTCACGGGCCGATGTGCTGACCAGCGGGTCGTGCTCGCCGACCAAGCGTGTCACCGGGCAGGGGGCAGTGTGTAGACGTTGGCTGTTATCTAGGGTGGCAAGCCAATCAAGCCCCTGAGCCAGCGTGCTGTGGTTGGCGCTGGGGGTGTCACCCAGAAGCGCCCGCAGCTGTCGGTGGGCTTGGCGGGCATTGGGTTCGCCTTGCGCTTGCCAACGTAAAAAGTGTCGCCAGGTGGCGTGGGGCTCACGGGCAAAAGCGCGCCGAAAACTGGTAAGTTCTGACCAGGTGACGCCATCATCGCTGTAAAACCGCTCGCCTGTGCCGATAAGGATCAAACCGCGCGGTGCGGGGAGATAATCAAGCAGCGCCGTCGCGAGCAGCCCGCCCAGCGACCAGCCGACCCAAATGGCATCAATGGGCAGTTGTTCGGCCATGGTACTGGCCAACTGACCAAGCGTGGCGTTATCGGGCAGGGCAGGCGTATCGCCGTAGCCCGGCCAGTCAACGGCGTGGGCTTCGACAGACCTGGGCCAACAGCTCTCGAGTGGCTGCCAGATGCGTTGATCAATGCCCCAGCCCGAGAGCAATACTAGGCGTTGTGAAGGTGGGCGTGGCATCTTGCCTCCTCGCGCTGGCAGACCTTTAAGCCGTCCAGTAAACGATCGATGTCACTGCGGGTGTGGCGGGCGCTGAGCGTGATTCGCAGGCGCGCCTCACCGTTGGCAACCGTGGGCGGACGAATCGCGCCGACCTCTAAGCCATGCTCGGCAAGCGTTGCCGACCAGCCGAGGGTGCGGGCTTCGCTGCCCAGCAGCAGTGGCTGAATCGGGGTGGTCGACGCGCTCAACGGCAGCCACAACTGCAACGCCTCGCGGCGGAAGTAAGCGATGTTGGCGTTAAGATGGTCGCGGTGTTCGGGTTCCCCCTGAACGATCTCCAATGCCCTGAGCGTTGCGGCGGCAATGCTGGGGGGTTGGGCGGTGGTGTACACATAGCTGCGGGCAAACTGGGTGATGTGCTCAATCAGCGCGGCATCCCCGGCGACAAAGGCGCCGGCGGTGCCGAGTGCCTTGCCCAGGGTTCCGACCAGGACAGGTACCTCTGCGCTGCTCCAAGAAGCGCCCACGCAGCCGCTGCCGTTATGGCCCAGCACGCCAACGCCGTGGGCGTCGTCGATCATCAGCCAGGCGCGGTGTTGCTGGCTCACCCGGGTCAGCGCGACAATATCCGCCACATCGCCATCCATGCTGAACACGCCGTCGCTGACCACAAGCTTATGTGGGCACTCGCTGCGCGCGAGCAGGCGGTTCAAGTCGTTGGCATCGCGGTGATGAAAACGCCGCGAACGGGCGCCGCTTAGCGTGGCGCCATCCAGCAACGAGGCATGGTTGAGGCGGTCTTGAAATATCGCCGTATCGGTGTCGGCCAATGCCTGCAAAACGCCGAGGTTGGCCATATAACCGGTTGAAAAAAGCAGGGCACGCTCGCGGCCTGTCCAGCTTGCCAGGGCGTCTTCCAGGGCGTCGTGAACCTGCAAATGACCGCTAACCAGATGCGATGCGCCAGCGCCCGCCCCGTAACGGCGTGCGCCCTCTGCCTGGGCGTCACACACCCTTGGGTCCTGGGCCAAGCCCAGATAGTCGTTGCCGGCAAAGTCGAGCGCACCCGTTGCCATGACTCGGCGGGATCGCCAGCGATTTGCCTGCTGGCGGCTCGAGCGGGCATCGGCCAAGCGGTGGTGCCACGCGTCAGACACTGGCATCCACCGCCAGCTCGGCCACGCGTTCTGCGCGAGCGAGCTGTTCGGCCTGCTGTGCCAGACGCTGGGCGTGGGTCGCGTCATCTTCGCAGGTTTCCCGGCGCTCCGGGTGAAGGCCGAGCTTGGCGAAGAGCGCGCGGTCGATATCAGCTTGAGGGTTGCCTGTGGTCAGCAATGTATCGCCGTAGAAGATCGAGTTGGCGCCGGCCAGGAACGCCAGCGCCTGGGTGGACTCGCTCATCTGCTCGCGACCGGCGGAAAGCCGCACGTGGCTTTGCGGCATCATGATACGCGCCACGGCAATGGCGCGGATAAACTCGATAGGGTCCAGGTCTTCGACGTTTTCCAGCGGCGTGCCGGGCACCTTGACCAGCATATTGATCGGCACCGATTCCGGGTGCGGCGACAGCTTGGCCAACTGTTGCAGCAGGGCGCTACGGTCCTGGGCGTCTTCGCCCATGCCGAGGATACCGCCGGAGCAGACTTTCATGCCCGCCTCGCGCACGGTGGCCAGGGTATCCAGCCGGTCACTAAAGGTGCGGGTGGTGATGATCTCGCCGTAATAGTCGGGCGAGGTGTCCAGGTTATGGTTGTAATAATCGAGCCCCGCCGTTGCCAGGCGGCTAGCCTGTTCGCCATCGACCATGCCCAGCGTCATGCAGGTTTCCAACCCCAGGGCTTTGACCTGGCGGACCATCTCTTCCACCAGCACCAGATCTTTATCCCGCGGGCTGCGCCATGCCGCGCCCATACAAAAACGGCTGGCGCCTGCTTCTTTCGCTGCCTTGGCCTGTTCGACGACTTTGTCGATTTCCAGCAGCTTCTCTTTTTCCAGCTGGGTGTTGTAGTGGCCGGACTGGGGGCAGTACTTGCAGTCTTCCGGGCAGGCACCCGTCTTGATCGATAGCAGGGTCGAAATCTGCACTGCATTGGCGTCAAAGTGCGCGCGGTGCACCTGCTGGGCCTGAAACAGCAGGTCATTGAAGGGTAGCGCAAATAGCGCGTTGATCTCGTCCAGCGTCCAGTCGTGGCGGGCGGCGGCAGTCGGGGTATTGGCAGCAGTGGCGGTCACGGGTAAACCTATGTTCTTTTGAAAGTT
The DNA here is from genome assembly GCF_014263395.1 of Halomonas sp. SH5A2. Taxonomy (GTDB): domain Bacteria; phylum Pseudomonadota; class Gammaproteobacteria; order Pseudomonadales; family Halomonadaceae; genus Vreelandella. The sequence continues at coordinate 620,803 of NZ_CP058321.1, forward strand.
GACGAGACTTTATCGGCGACTCGGTTTAAGTGTCAACTAAGAAGAGATAATAGGTTTACAGCGAAGGGCGTGGTGGATGGATTCGAAATGAGATGGGGTTGTTATGAGAGAGGTTCGTTTTGAGTGGGGACCTGCTTTATACTCGGCGCCCCTTGCCAATTGTGGGAGCGCAGATGTCAGTCTCTGAGTCCGGTACGCACAATGCCGATGCCGTTAGTCCAGACGTCGAGAGAGACCCGGCGACGGGCCATCCGCGTCCGCCCAGGCGGGAGTTCAAGGCGCGGGGCAGTTTTGTCAGGCGCTGCGAGGGCTGCAATCTGCCCGAGCTCAATTGCTTATGCCCTTATCAGGTCAAGGCCGAAAGCCATGCCCAGGTGTGGCTGCTGACCCATCCCCTGGAGCACTATAAACCAACCAACACGGGGCGATTGATCGGCGACGTACTGGCGCAAACACAGGTGTTTACCTGGTACCGCACCGCGCCCGATGAACAACTATTGGCGCTGCTGGATGACCCGCGCTATGCGCCTTTTGTGGTATTTCCCGATGATCAGCCCGACTATGCCGATCGCGTGGTGTCATTGGAGGCGGTGAGCGACGCAAGGCAAAGCGGCAAGATTCCGGTGTATATCCTGCTGGACGGCACTTGGCGACAGGCGCGGCGAATCTTCCGTAAAAGCCCCTACCTTGATGGGTTGCCGGTGCTGCCGCTGCGCACCGAGCGGGAGACCCGCTACCGACTGCGCAAGCCTGCCTCTAAAGCGCATCTTTGCACCGCCGAAGTGGCCATCGAGCTGCTGCGTCAGGGTGGAGATACCTCCGCCGCGGAGGTGCTGGATGATTACTTTGAGGTGTTTAACGACAGCTACGCGGCGAGCCGGTCGTATCACAAGATCGACCCGCCGACGGCGGCGATGCAGCGCTTAGCAGCCTGTCGGACTTAACACTGATCTACTGCGAATCCCGGTATTTTGGCCAACTTTATTCGATCGATTTCGTTAAATAGCGTGCTATTCGCCTCAATCGATCGATAAATTTGGCTCAAAATCCGTGCTTCTCGCGACGATCGGTCAAGCCCGACAGGCTGCTAGCCGCCAAACAGCGTACCGGCGATTCTGAAGCCGGCCACCCAGGTGCCCACCGCTGAGCCGAGCGTGGCGAGGATGAATACCAGTAGCGTGCGTGACACGCGGTTTTTCCACCAGCCTTTCAGGTTCACGACATCGTTGCGCAGGGTGGCAAAGTCGCGGACCTTGGGTTTGCGCATGTAAAGCTCCACCCCGGCGGCCACAAACCCGGCGCCAATCGTCGGGTTAAGCGACGTCAGCGGCGCGGCAAAGAAGGTGGCGATCACGGTAACCGGATGTGCCATGGCAATAATCGTGGCACCGCCAGAAAGAATACCGTTGATCAAAAACCACTCAAGCACTAACTGCCAGCCCAAGTCGGTATTGCGCGAAAAACCAATCGCAAAACCGATCAGTACCAGGGCGGTAATCAGCCAGGGGACCAGCTTCCAAATTTTAGACGGCGGCGGCGTGGCTTCCAGCGTGGCGATTTCCTCGCGGGGGTTGGCGGGCAGCGGCGCTTCCAGATGCTCGACGGTGCCCTTCAAATGACCGGCGCCCAGCACCACCAGCACGTTTCGGTAGCCCCCTGAAGGCGTTTCTTCGGCAAGGCGCAGCGCCATATAGCGGTCGCGCTCGCGGATCAGCGGGTTATAAAGCGCTTCCGACTGGGCGGCGAATTCGCTGAACGTGGCTTCCAGCATATCGCCTTCCTTTAGCTTCTCGATATCTTCTTTCGAGACGTTTTCCCGCGAGAGCACGCTGCCGATCAGGCCGGTAAACAGCGAGAAGCGCTGCCACCAGGGTACATTGCGGTAAATGCGCCTAAGCGTGATACCGACGTCCCGGTCGACCAGCAGCAGCGGCAGCTTTTTGGCCTTGCATGCCTCGACGGCGGCTCTCATTTCAGCGCCGGGCTGAATACCCGATTGGTCGGCAATACGTTGTTGAAACGCGCCCAGGGCGAGGCTGGCAGCCACCATGCCGGCCTTGCCTTGCTTGAATACCTGGAACAGGTCCTGCTCACCCATGGCGTCAGGGTTCGCCATGCTGTGGTGTCGGGCATCGCACAGCTCGATGGCAACGGCGTCAAAGCGATCGGTGTCGATCAGCTGGCGCACGTCGTTGGCGCTTTCTTCCGAGACGTGCGCGGTGCCAAGCAGCGTGTAGCGGGTATCGCCCACCGTGATCACGTGTATCGGGCCGCTGGTCGCGGGCAGTGCGTCGCTGTCGGGCACTGTCGATGTAACGTCTTCCTGGGTCATGACAACGTCTCAATTCCAATAAATAAGCAGGCAGCATTGGTGGGTTAGCGCCGCCAAAAGGCCGGCGTAAACAGTACCAGCACGGTGAAAATTTCCAAACGACCCAGCAGCATGGCAAACACCAGAATCCATTTCGCGATGCCGGGCATATCGCCATAGTGGCTGCTGGCTTCGCCAAGCGCCGGGCCCAGGTTGTTCAGGGCAGAGCCTACGGTCGACCAGGCGGTTACCTGATCCACCCCTGTGGCCATGACGCCTACCAGCATCAAAAAGAACAGCAGTACATACACCGAGAAAAAGCCCCATACCGCCTGGGCGATACCGTCGGGCACGCTGACTTTGCCGACTTTAACGGCAATGACGGCGTTGGGATGGATCAAGCGCATGACCTCGCGCATGCCCTGCTTCATGATCAGAATGATGCGGATGACCTTCATCCCGCCCGCGGTGGAGCCGGAACAGCCACCCACGAAGGCCGCCACAAACAGCAGGAAGGGTAGGGCACCCGGCCAGCCCGAGAAATCGGCCACGGCAAATCCGGCGGTGGTCGCCACCGCCACAACTTCAAACAGCGCATGGCGCAGCACTTCGATATCGCTGTAGGTGTTACTGAGCCACAGGGTGGTCACGGTAATGATGGTTAGCCCGGCCAGGAACAGCATCAGAAACCGGGCTTCCGGATCCTGGAAGTAGTGCGTTAGGCGTTTTTCGCGCCAGGCGATAAAGTGCAGGCTAAAACTGAACGCGGAAATCAACATAAAACCGACGCATATCAGCTCAATAGCGGCGCTATCAAAATAACCGATGCTGGCGTCGTGGGTGGAAAAACCGCCCAGCGCAACGGTTGAAAAACTGTGCCCCAGGGCGTCGAACCAACCCATGCCCGCCGCCATATAGGCCAGCATGCAGCCGACGGTGAGCGTGGCATAGATATACCAAAGCGCCTTGGCGGTTTCGGTGATACGCGGGGTCAGCTTGGAGTCTTTTAAAGGGCCCGGTATTTCTGTGCGGTAAAGCGCCATGCCGCCAACGCCGAGTGTCGGTAAGATAGCTACGGCCAAAACCACGATCCCCATGCCGCCCAGCCATTGGAGCTGCTGGCGATAGTAGAGAATCGATTCGGGCAGAAAGTCGATGCCGGTCATGACCGTAGCCCCGGTGGTAGTCAACCCGGAGAAAGACTCGAAGACCGCATCGGTCAAACCAAGCGCCTCATCGCCAAACAGCATCAAGGGCAGCGAGCCGAACAGGGCCAGCACGGTCCAGAACATGGCGGCGATAATAAAGCCGTCGCGAACGCGCAGCTCTTTTTGAGCGCGACGGTTGGGTAAGTAGAAGCACAGCCCCGTCGCCACGGTAATTGCCATGGCCATCATAAAGGCGTCCCATACGCCGTCGCGAAACCACGCGGAGATCAGCATGGGGGGGAGCATGGTGAGGCTGAATAGCATCAACAGCAGCCCCAGGATTCGCAGAATAACCCTCAGGCTCATGGCTGTCGTAGGCTCCCCTGGTCAGTAAGTTGCGCGCTGAGTTTAAGCATCAGAAGAACGTCAGCCCTACCTGGAACAAGCGCTCCACGTCGCGAATGCGCCGCTTGTCGATGACGAACAGGATCACGTGGTCGCCGCTTTCCACCACGATGTGGTCATGGGCGATCATCACTTCTTTACCGCGCACGATCGCGCCAATGGTAGTGCCCTCGGGCAGGTCGATTTCGCGAATGGTTCGTCCGACCACCCTTGACGACTGCTTGTCGCCATGGGCGATGGCTTCGATGGCCTCGGCGGCACCCCGGCGCAGCGAGTGGACGTTGACGATGTCGCCCCGGCGCACGTGGGTCAGCAGGCTGCCGATCGTCGCCTGCTGGGGGGAAATGGCAATATCGATCTCGCCGCCCTGAACCAGATCGACATAGGCGGCGTTGTTGATCAACGTCAGGACTTTTTTGGCGCCCATTCGCTTGGCCAGCAGCGACGACATGATATTGACCTCGTCGTCGTTGGTCAGCGCGCAGAAAATATCGCAGTCTTCGATATTTTCTTCTTCAAGCAGCCGCTTGCTGGTCGCGCTGCCGTGAAGCACGACGGTGCGGTCGAGCCGCTCGGAGAGCGTGGTGCAGCGCTCCAGGCTGTGTTCGATAATCTTGACTTGGTGGCTGTGTTCCAGGTGCTCCGCCAGACGCTCGCCGATGTTGCCACCCCCGGCGATCACTATCCGGCGAAAATCCCGCTCGACGCGGCGCAGTTCGCTCATCACCGCGCGGATATCGCGCCGCGCCGCCAGGAAGAAGACTTCGTCGTCGGCTTCGATGACCGTATCGCCGCGGGGAATGATCGGCCGATTGCGGCGGTAAATGGCCGCTACGCGGGTATCCACATTGGGCATATGACGGCGTAGAAAAGCCAGATCCTGGCCCACCAGCGGGCCGCCGTAAAACGCCTTGACGGCGACCAGTTGCACAAGCCCGCCGGCGAATTCCAACACCTGCAGCGCGCCGGGATGCTCAATCAGGCGGCGGACGTGGTCGGTGACCACCTGCTCGGGGCTTATCAGGACGTCGATGGGAATCGCTTCGTGGGCGAAGAGCCCCTTGCGGGTCAGGTAAGCGGTTGCGCGCACCCGGGCGATTTTGGTCGGGGTGCGGAACAGGGTATGCGCCACCTGGCAGGCGATCATGTTGATTTCGTCGCTGCTGGTGACCGCGATCAGCATGTCGGCGTCTTCACAGCCGGCCTGACGCAGCACAATGGGGTAAGAGCCTGCGCCGGTCACCGTGCGAATATCGAGCTTGGTATGCAGCTCGCGCAGCTTTTTGGCATCGGTATCGATGACGGTGATGTCGTTTTCCTCACGGGCAAGGTGTTCCGCGAGGGTGCCGCCGACCTGGCCGGCGCCGAGAATGATGATTTTCATTGCTGAGCATCGGTTCCGTTAAGAGCGCCAGCGATGCCTCGTTAACTGCGCGAGGCGGCCTATCGTGCGCTGCAATAAAGACGGCGGCCAGTGTAAACCAGCCGCCGCCGAAAAGCAGGTGGGGATTATTCCAGGGTAAAGCCAACCTTAATCGTGACCTGCCAGTGTGCGACCCGGCCGTCTTCGATATGGCCGCGGGTGTCGGTCACTTCCAGCCAGCGCATATGCTTGATGGTTTCAGACGCCTTGGCGAGCGCGCTCTGCACGGCGTCTTCAATTCCTTTTTCGGAAGAACCGGTTAGCTCAATGTGCTTATAGGTGTGATGACTCATGGTAACTCCATCCGTGTCATGAATTCACTGCCTGTCATAACGGGAAATGCTTTAGGCAGCCTGCTTCTCTAGTCTGGCATAAAAAAAGCCATCGTGACCGCCGTCTTCGGGAAACAGCTGGCGGCCTGAGCCGCTCGACACGCCCCAGGCCACGTCGCCCGGTGTGGTGGCTTTGGCATCAGGCGTGCGAGCCAAGAAAGCCTCTACCTGATCGACATTCTCTTCAGGCAGTACCGAACAGGTGGCGTATAACAGTGTGCCACCCGGGCGTAATAGCGGCCAAAGGTTATCCATCAGTTGGCGCTGCAACGCGGCCAGCTTACGGATATCGTCGGGGCGGCGCAGCTTCTTGATATCCGGATGGCGGCGAATGACGCCCGTGCCGGAACACGGGGCGTCAAGCAGAATGGCGTCAAATGGCGTGCCGTTCCACCAGTCGCGCTGGGTGGCGTCGGCGTGTTGTAACTCGGCCGTCAGTCCCAAGCGGTGTAGCGTGTCGTCAACCCTCGCCAGGCGCAGGTTGTCGCTGTCCACGGCGGTCAGGGTGATATCAAACTGTTCCAGCAGGTGAGCGGTTTTCCCGCCCGGGGCACAGCATGCGTCCAGCACACGAGCGCCGGGGCGTGGGGCAAGGACGGGCCCGAGCAGTGCGGCGCTCAGTTGGGCAGCTTCATCCTGAACGCTGACGAGGCCTTTCTCGAAGCCGGGCAAGGTGGTGACGTCGCAGGGCTGATCGAGGGTAATGCCGTCGGGAGCGTGGACACATAATTGGCCGGCCAAACCGTGGCTATCGAGCAAGGACAGGTAAGTTTCACGGTCTTGGTGGCGCTGATTGACCCGCAGCGTCATTGGCCCAGACTGATTGTTGGCGTTGGCAATGGCCTGCCACTGCTCAGGCCATGCTTGACGAAGCGCCTCTAACAGCCAGTCGGGGTGCTCAAGCGCCACGTTGGCATTGCGGTCGACGATCGCCTGCAGCTCGGCGGATTCTCGCTGCAAGCGGCGCAGACAGCCGTTCAAAACCCGCGTTGCCCAGGCTTTGCCGAGCAACCGCGCCGCCCCCGCGGTTTCGCCAACCGCTGCGTGAGCCGGTATGCGCATATAGAGTAACTGGTAGATGCCAACCAATAGCAGCGCTTGGATATCGCTGTCGCGCTTTTTGAACGGCTGCTTGAGCAACTGGCCGGCCAGCGCTTCCAGACGCGGCAGGCGGCGGCAGGTGCCGTAGCACAGCTCTTTAAGCAGGCTGCGGTCACGCGCAATCACGCTGTGCTCGTCCAACCCGGCAAGCGACCCCTGGTCGGTCAGTACCGGGACCAGTCCGCGTGCCGCCGCAGCGCGCACTTCTTGGCCGCTGCCTTCTTTGGGCGAACGTGGCTGATTCATGAGGAAGCTCCTGGCTGGGTATTTTGCCCCAGGCGCGTGCCCGGGATGAGGCGTGACTGGCGGGCGTTGAGCAATTCGCGGGCTGGCAGCGCCTTGCCTCCGGGGAGTTGGGCGTGGCTGACGCAAAGGACCTGGCGGCCTTCGGGGCCACAGGCGATGCGCAAGTGATCCTCACCGTGTTCGAGCAGCATACCGGGTGTCGTTGGCGGCTGTTCGCCCGGCTCGACACCTGCCTTCAACAGGCGCAGACGGTCGTCACCCAGAGCGCTCCAGGCCACAGGCCAGGGGTTGAAGGCGTGAATGGTGCGTACCAGCTGTTCAGCAGGCTGGCTGAAATCCAGCTCGGCCTCGGCCTTGGTGAGCTTGGCGGCGTAGGTGACGCCGTCTTCCGGTTGGGGAGACGCAGTGACGCGCCCTGTCTCCAGCTCGTCCAGCACGCTCACCAGCGCGTTGGCCCCTTGCAGAGCCAGCCGGTCGTGCAGGTCGCCGCCGGTGGTCTGGTCGGTGATCGGCGTACGCACCTCTGACAGCATGTCGCCGGTATCCAGGCCGGCATCCATTTGCATGATGGTCACGCCGGACTCGTTGTCACCGGCTTCAATGGCGCGCTGGATCGGCGCGGCGCCGCGCCAGCGGGGTAGCAGCGAGGCGTGAACGTTAAGGCAGCCCAGGCGAGGAATATCCAGCACGGCCTGGGGTAACAGCAGCCCGTAAGCGACGACGACCATTACATCGGCGTTCAGCGCTGCCAGGCTCGCCTGCGCATCGGCCGCCTTCAGGCTTTCAGGCTGGTAAACCGGCAGTCCATGCTCAACTGCCAGGCGCTTGACAGGGCTTGGGGTGAGCTTGCGTCCGCGCCCGGCGGGACGGTCGGGCTGGGTATAGGCGGCGACCACCTGATGCTGGCTTTCCAGCAGGGCGGCCAGACTTGAGGCAGCGAATTCCGGGGTACCCGCAAAAACAACGCGCAATGATGACATGGACACAGGGACCTGACGGCAAAAGTAAATGTGACGGTAATTTGAACAGCAAGGGCGCGGTCAGGCGTCCTGCATTTGCTTGTGGCGCTTTTCCATCTTCTTGCGAATCCGGTCACGCTTGAGGGGCGACAGATAGTCGACAAACAGCACGCCCTCCAGGTGGTCGTACTCGTGCTGAATACAGTGCGCCAGCAAACCATCGGCTTCCAGGGTGTAGGGCTCACCGTTGCGGTTCAGCGCTTTCAGCTCCACGTTCAGGTAGCGGGGCACTTCAGCGTAGTGCTCCGGAATCGACAGGCAGCCTTCCGACAGCGGCTCTTTCTCGTCGCCGATGGGGGTATAACTGGGGTTGATAAGCACCAGCGGCTGGGAGTTATCGTCGCTGACATCCATGACCACCACCCGGCGGTGAACGTCCACCTGGGTCGCGGCAAGGCCGATCCCCTTGGCGTCGTACATGGTTTCCAGCATGTCATCGACGAGCTTGCGCACTTCATCGTCGACGCTTTGAACTGCTTTGGCCTTGGTGCGCAGGCGCTCGTCGGGGAATTCGAGAATGGCGAGTTTGGCCATGGCGTTGCTACCACCGTTATGCTGAACTGAGTAATCGCTTGAGCAGTGCGCCAATGGGGCCGCATGCCCAAGTGCTTTATTTATGATCCGAGTACTTTATGATCGACCACTATATCATGCTGTCAATGTTCCGGGCATGCCTGCCCGGTGGCGCAGCGCGGATCACCGGCGTAATCGCAGGTAAAAACAGGGGGCAGGATGGAGGTTGGACAACGCAGGCGATATGGTGCGGGCTGGTGGCTCATCGGCGCATTGACGCTGTTGATATCACTTGAAGTTGGCGCCTGGGAGCGTATTCGCGACTCGGCACCCGAGCGCTACACGGTGGTAGAGGGCGATACCCTGTGGGACATTGCTGGCCGGTTCTTGCATGCGCCCTGGCAGTGGCCTGATCTGTGGCAGGCCAACCCTGCTATCCGCAATCCACATCTTATTTACCCCGGCGATGTGCTCACCCTCAGCGATTGCAAGGGCGCTCCTTGCCTGTCGCTTTCCCGGGGGCAGCGGGTAGTGACACTATCGCCCAAAATGCGCGCCGTACCTCGCCGCGAAGCGATAGCCCCCATCGACGCAAGTATTATCCGGCCGTTCTTGCGTGATCATCGTATTGTAGAGGGTGACTTCGTCGAAGACGCCATGGCTTATGTCGTGGCCGGGGACCAGGGGCGTTTGATCAGCGGGGCGGGCGATTCGTTGTATGTGCGCGGGCAGGTGCCCAGGCAAGAAGACGTGGGCATTTATCGGCCTGCCGACACCTATACGGCTAACGATGGCACGGTGTTGGGTACCGAGCTGATCAAGATCGGTGAAGCCCGATACCTGCGCGCCGAAGAGGATATCACCCAACTGCGGGTGATCAGCGCCAACCAGGAAATACGCAATAACGACCTTGTCTTGCCGCTGGAAACCCCGCGACTGGATAACGACATGGTGCCCCGCGCGCCGCGCAATGCGCTGTCCGGCTCACTGATCGGCGTGCCGGGCGGGGTGCGCTTTATCGGCCGCCTCCAGGTGGTGACGATCGATTTAGGCACGCTGGATGGTGTACAGGCCGGGCATGTCTTCCAGATTGCCCAGCAGGGCAAGGTGATCAATGATCCACGTAGCCAGGCACCGCTTACGCTGCCCAGTGAGGCCGCCGGCACCTTGATGGTCTTCACCCCCTATGACCGTGTGAGTTATGCGCTGGTGATGGAAGCCTCCCGTGTACTGGAGGTTGGCGATCGGGTACGCACGCCGCCCCGTTAAATGAGGGGCAAGAGATGGATGGATTGAGCAAGGAGATGTAGATGGATACCAGGGAGTGGTTGGTGGTCAATGCATTGCCGGGGGTGGGACCCCAGCGAATCGCTGAACTCGTGGCACAACAGCCGCAGTGGCCACAAGGGTGGCTGGCGGGGTTGCCCAGCAAGGCAGCCAGTGCGCTGCGATTATGGTGTGAGCACCCCACCAAAAGCCCCTTGCAGCGTGAGGTCGAGGCGAGCCTGGCCTGGCAGTCCAGTGCGCCAGGGCGTGCAATCTTGCACCGCGACCACCCGGCGTGGCCAAGGCTACTCAATCAAATACCTGATCCGCCAGCCGTCCTCTGGGCACAGGGCGACCTGAGCGCCCTTGAGCGTCCGACGCTCGCCATGGTGGGTACGCGTCGGCCGACATCGGAAGGGACCTACAATGCGCAGACTTTCGCTCGGGAAATGGCGAGGCGGGGGTGGAGTATTGTCAGCGGAATGGCGTTAGGCATTGACGGGGTGGCCCAGCAGGCCGCCCTGGACGCGGGTGGTAGCAGCGTCGCGGTATTGGGTTGCGGGATTGATGTGATTTATCCCGCCCGCCATCGCGCGCTTTATCAACAGCTCAGCGATTCGCCGGGTGGACTGGTGCTGGCCGAACACCCGCCGGGTACCAAGGCTCACCCCGCATTTTTCCCGCGTCGTAACCGTATCGTCACAGGTTTATCGCTGGGCACGCTGGTGGTGGAGGCGACTGAGAAAAGCGGCTCGCTGGTCAGCGCCCGCTTGGCTATGGAGCAGGGCCGCGATGTGTTTGCCCTGCCCAGTTCGTTGCACAATCAGCAGGCCCGTGGCTGTCTGCAGCTGCTGCGCCAGGGGGCAGCCATGGCTTGCGACCCCGAGGACATTGTCAACGAGCTTCACCATTGGGCGAGCGAGTTTCTACCGCCACCGGTTGACGATGTCGCTTCTCCTCGGCTTGGTCCTGAATCGGCAGACGAACTGCTGCCCGATGCGCTGCTTAGCTTACTGAGCGCCTCGCCTAAGCCCATTGACACGCTGGTTCAACAAAGCGGCAGTTCGGTGAGTGACTGCCAGCAGCGCCTGCTGATGTTGGAAATCGACGGCTGGGTCGCATCGCGGGCGGGCGGTTGGGTGCGGCTACCCCGCCCATGATAAGATAATGTTTCCTTTACCATAACGGGTGGAGACGTCATGACGACAGCGGCTGAACTGGATAAAGCGGTTCGCGCATTGCGCAACGGCGGCGTTATTGCCTGCCCAACGGAAGCGGTGTGGGGATTAAGCTGTGATCCTGATAACGACGAAGCGCTGGCTCAGTTAATGCGCTTAAAGGTCCGCGATCCCGCCAAGGGCGTGATTCTGGTGGCGGCCTCGATTGGCCAGTTTCAGCCGTGGCTCACGCAGTTGCCGCTGGCTCTTCATGCGCCGTTGATTGCCAGCTGGCCGGGGCCCAATACCTGGCTGGTGCCGGATAACGGCCGCAGTCACGGCCTGGTTCGCGGTGCGCACAGCAAAGTGGCGCTACGGGTCACTGACCACCCGCTGATGCAGGCGCTTTGCGAAGCCTTTGGTGGCCCGCTGGTGTCGACCTCTGCCAATGTGGCCGGAGACCCTCCAGCGACCCATGCGGATGACGTCAGGGCGATATTTGGCGACCAGCTGGCGGCGATTATCGACGGTGAGCTCGGCGGTAACCAACGGCCCAGCAAGATCCGCGATCTCGTCAGTGGCAGCGTGATACGCAGTTAATCGATCATCAGGAGACGACGTGGCGCACGAACATCTGGATACCGTCAAAAATTACCTGCTAGATCTACAGGAGCGCCTTTGCGAGGGGCTGGCAAGCGCTGACGGACAGGCAAACTTCAAGCAGGACGAATGGGACCGTGAAGAAGGTGGCGGTGGCCGCTCGCGGGTGATTGAAAATGGCAGCGTGTTTGAAAAAGGCGGCGTCAATTTCTCGCATGTGTTCGGCACCCAGTTGCCGCCCTCGGCCACGGCCGCGCGGCCGGAGCTTGCCGGGCGCAGTTTTCACGCGGTCGGGGTTTCCTGGGTGCTGCATCCGGAAAATCCTCATGTGCCCACCAGCCACGGCAATGTACGCTTCTTTATCGCCGAAAAAGAGGGCGAGCCGCCGGTTTGGTGGTTTGGTGGTGGCTATGACTTAACGCCGTTCTACCCGGTGTTTGACGATGTGGTGCACTGGCACCGGGTGGCCAGCGCGGCCTGCGCGCCGTTTGGCGACGACATTTACGCGCGCTACAAGGCCTGGTGCGATGAGTACTTCTATCTCAAGCACCGTGAAGAAACCCGGGGCGTGGGCGGCTTGTTCTTTGACGATCTCAACGACGGCAGCTTTGACGACTGCTTTGCTTTTCAACGTGCCGTCGGCGACAGTTTTCTGGATGCCTACCTGCCGATTGTCGAGCGTCGCCGTGGCGATGCCTGGAACGAGCGGCAGCGTCAATTCCAGCTTTATCGCCGCGGTCGCTATGTCGAGTTCAACCTGGTATGGGATCGGGGGACGCTGTTTGGTCTGCAAAGCGGGGGACGTACCGAGTCCATCCTGATGTCGATGCCACCGCTGGCCCGCTGGGAATATGCGTTCACACCGGAGAACGATAGCCCCGAAGCGCGGCTCAATGCGTATCTTGTGCCCCGCGACTGGCTCGACGAAGCCACCAGGACGCGTGGCGAGGAGGTTCTATGACCGATCGTTACGCTGTCTTTGGCAACCCCATTGGCCACTCCAAATCGCCCATGATTCACGCTGACTTTGCTGATCAAACGGGGCAGGACATCGACTATAGCGCCTTAGAGCCGCCGATAGGCGAGTTGGCGGCGGCGTGGCAGGCGTTTTGCACCGAGGGCGGGCGAGGTGCCAATGTGACCGTGCCGTTCAAAGCGGATGCCTTCGCGCTGTGCGATACGCTGAGCCATCGTGCCCGCCGGGCGGGGGCGGTGAATACGCTGATTCTGGGCGGTAATGGGCGCACCTACGGGGATACCACCGATGGCGTTGGCCTGGTACGCGATCTGGCTTATCACCGTGTGGCGCTAGCGGGAAAGCGTGTCTTGATAGTCGGTGCAGGGGGGGCCGTGCGCGGTATCCTGGAGCCCTTGCTTGCCGAGCAACCCAGTGAAATTGTCGTGGTCAATCGCACGGTGGAAAAAGCCCGGCAGCTGGCCGAGGATTTTGCCGACTTGGGGCCGATCAAGGGTGGTGGTTTCGACAGCCTGGACGGTAAATTTGACGTGGTCATCAATGGTACCAGTGCCAGCCTCTCGGGCGACTTGCCACCGCTGCCCGATGACCTGTTTGCCAACGGCGCCTGGGCCTACGACATGATGTACGGTGCCGAGCCGACGGTGTTTCTAAAGTGGGCCGGGCCGCGCGGGGCGAAGCTGCTGGACGGACTGGGCATGCTGGTCGAGCAGGCGGCAGAGTCGTTTTATCTGTGGCGCAACCAGCGCCCTGATACGGTGCCGGTGCGGGCGCGGCTGCGTCAGTCGCTGAACTATGTTTAATGAGCGATGTTTAATGAGCCATATTTAATGAACTATAGCTAAGTAGCGACTTTTCGCGTTTACCTGAATATTGCACCCTGATGAGCCGCCGCTTCCGAGAGGCAGCGGCGGCTGTTCGTTACGGGCGTGGGCAGTTGGGCGTGCGGCCGCTGTTGCGTGCTTGTTCAAAGGTGGCCATGGCATTGCTCATGCCGGCTTGCAGCCCTTCAATACGCTGGCCTTGGCTTGGGTGGGTCGACATCCAGGCCGGCGGTGCGCCGCCGCCAGACGCCTGCTGCATGTTTTGCCACAGCGAGACACTCTCGCGGGGGTCAAACCCGGCCCGGGCCATCAGGTTCAGACCAATGGTATCCGCTTCGCTTTCATGGCGGCGCGAGAAGGGCAGCATGATGCCGTATTGCGCCCCCATGCCAAGGACGCCCATCAGTTGCTCACCGCCTGCGCCTTCAAGGCCGGAAGCGCTGGAAATGACGGAAAGCCCCAACTGGGTAGCGCTTTGCGTTGATGCGCGCTCATTGGAGTGCTTGGCGAGCACGTGGCCGATTTCGTGGGCGACCACCGATGCCACCTGGTCCTGGTTGGTGGCGATATCCAGCATGCCGGTGTGTAAGCCCATATAGCCCCCAGGCAGCGCAAAGGCGTTGGGCTCTTCAGCCTCGAAGACGCGGATTTGCCAGTCCAGGCGTTGCTGCTCCTGGGGGAGTACCGCGACGATGGCATCGGCAATGCATTGAGCGTAGCGCTGGCTCGCCGGACCGGCACTGGGCAATTCCTGCTGATACTGGTTGAAGGCTTGGCTACCCATGTTGTTGAGTTCGTCGTCGGATAGCAACAGTAGCTGCGAGCGCCCGGTAGGCGATGTCGAACAGGCCGCAACAGAAACGCATAGGGCCATAATGGCGAGAGGGCGAAACCAGCGCATGGCGTATTTCCTTTTGTGAAAGTGAATTCCTTGCCCCAAGATAACGGCTGTACAGGGTAAATCAATCCTCATGCGAATAATTCACCAAGAGAGTCGTTATGGATGCCGAATTAAGCCAGCGTTTAACCCGCTTACTCGATCGACTGGACCATTGGTTACCCCCCGCGGCCGAACCGGTTAATTGGCAGACGGAAGTGGCTGCACTGTGGCAGCGTCATCCGCTGGGCGGGCGTCTGGTGGCGGTGCCGCCAAGGGATGCATTAACGCTGGACGACCTGTTGGGCATTGAACGGCAAAAGCAGGCGCTGGTGGATAATACCCGGGCGTTTTTAAAGGGGTTGCCCGCCAACCACGCGCTATTGTGGGGAGCGCGAGGCAGCGGCAAATCGTCGGTGGTGCGCGCGTTGCTAAACTCACTGGCAGGGGAAGGTTTACGCCTGGTGCAGATTGACCGCCATGACCTCTCAAGCTTGCCGGTACTGGTCGAACAGCTGCGTCATCAGCCACAACGCTTCGTCGTGTACTGCGACGACCTCTCTTTTGAGGGCAACGACGATGCCTACAAGGCGCTCAAGAGCGTCCTCGATGGAGCGCTCACCGGGCCACCGGAAAACGTATTGCTGTATGCCACCTCGAACCGTCGTCATTTGCTGCCCGAATCGATGGATGACAACAGCGGCTCGCAACTGGTAGGTGAGGAATTGCATCATGGCGATGCGGTGGAGGAGAAAATCTCGCTGTCGGACCGATTCGGACTATGGCTGAGCTTTCATCCCTTCAACCAGGCAACCTACCTGGACGTGTGCGCCCATTGGGTCGCGCGGGTGAGCGGCGAGAACGTCAGTTGGGATGATGAGGCGCGTGCCGAAGCGCTGCGCTTTGCAACTCTGCGCGGCGGGCGCAGCGGCCGCACCGCCTGGCAGTTTGCGGCCCACTGGGTAGGCCGCAAGGGTTTGCACGACAAGGCTTAGACTTTCAACGGCGGCTTTTACGTGCCTCTTTGGTCCGGTTGAGTTCGCGCTTTTTGGCCTTTTCCTTGTCGCTGGCGCCTGCCATGTGATCGAAGGGATTGTCGCCGGAGCGAAACTCGAAGCGCATGGGCGTGCCGCGTACTTTCAACACCTTGCGGAAGGTGTTGGTCAGGTAGCGGCGGTAGGCATCGGGCAGTGAATCGGTCTGGTTGCCGTGGACGACGATAATCGGCGGGTTGCTGCCGCCCTGGTGGGCCATACGCAGCTTGATGCGCCGCCCGTGAATCATCGGTGGCGGGTGCTGGCTGACAGCATCCTGAAGCAGCGTGGTCAGCCGGTTGGTGGACCAGTGGGCGTTGGCGGCGTTGAAGGCGCGCTCGATCGAGGGATAAAGATCGCCTACCGCCGTCCCGTGCAGCGCCGAGATAAAGTGCATCTCGGCGTAGTCGGCAAAGCCCAGACGGCGCTTGATTTCGTTGCGCATCTTATCCTTGGCTTCGCTTTCCAGGCCGTCCCATTTGTTGACTGCCAGCACCAGTGCACGGCCCGAGGTGAGAACGTAATCGAGCAGATGCAGGTCCTGTTCGACCAGTCCACTGCGCGCATCCAGCACCATCACCGCGACATGGCATTCTTTAATGGCGTCGAGGGTCTTGATGATGGAAAACTTTTCGGCCACCTCACTGACGTTCTTGCGTCGCCGGACACCGGCGGTATCGACCAGCACATAGGGCTTGCCGCGGCGCTCGAAAGGGATCTCGATGGCGTCACGCGTGGTGCCGGCTTCATCGAAGACGACAACGCGTTCTTCGCCCAGCAGGCGGTTGACCAGTGTCGATTTGCCCACATTGGGCCGCCCGATCACGCCGATACGAATGCCCTTGGTGCCGGTGTCGGCGGGTATGTCGGCATCGCGTTCGGGGAAGGGCTCAAGCACCGTATCCATCAGGGTCGAGACGTTGCGACCGTGCGCCGCCGCAATCGGCCATGGGTCACCCAGGCCGAGCGACCAGAAATCGCCCATGGCCGAGTGTTCTTCCAACCCATCGGTCTTGTTGACCACCAGCCAGGTTTTCTTCTGGTTGACCCGCAGGTGGTTGGCAATGGCCTCGTCGGCCATGTTCAGCCCGGCCCGCGCATCGACCATGAACAGTACGATATCCGCTTCGTCGATGGCGGCCAGCGATTGCTCCGCCATGGCCGCATCGATGCCTTGTTCGTCGCCGCTGATGCCGCCGGTGTCGATCACGGTATAGGCTTTATTGCCCAGCATACCGTTGCCATACTTGCGATCGCGGGTCAGGCCAGGAAAGTCGGCGACCAACGCATCCCGCGAGCGGGTAAGGCGGTTAAACAGCGTCGACTTGCCCACGTTAGGGCGGCCAACTAGCGCAATCACAGGTGTCATGGAGAGACTTCCAGCGTTTCAAAATGTCCATCATTAGCCAGCACGTGAATCACGCCGCCTTCAGTGACCGCCGGGACACTAATGCCCGAGCTGTCGACTCGGGTGCGACCCACCAGCTCACCTTCGCGGGCGTCGATCAGGTGTACATAGCCTTCAAAATCGCCAACCACCAAGCGTCCGTCGGCGAAGGTGGGGGCCGTCAGCCAGCGATCTTCCAAGGCGTCGTTACGCCACACTTCCTCGCCGTTATTGCTGTCAATAGCGACTACGTGGCTATCGTCGGTGACCACAAACAGCAGGTCACCCACCAGTAAGGGCGTGTGGCGGCTGGATATCTCGCGCTCCCAAAGGACGTTGCCGCGGGTTGCCTCCAGGGCCACCACCTGGCCGTTATAGCTGGTCACGAACAGGCGGCCTTCCCGGCTGAGAATCGGTTGGCCTGAAAGGTCGACAAGGCGCTCGACTTCGCTGCGACCTTGAGGAGTGGCAATCTGCATATCCCATAGTGGCTGGCCATTGCGGTTATCAATGGTCGTCAAGCGACCGTTGGCCAGGCCGACAAAGCTCACCGGCTCGATCACCAGCGGCGTGCCGGTGCCGCGCAGCGTCAGTGACGGCAGCGAACTGGAAAATACCCAGCGCTGGTCACCGCTTGCGCGATCAAGGGCGGTCACCTGGCCGTCGATGCTTTGTACGACCAGCAGCTCCGGGTTGGCCTGGGGGGCTGCCAGCACTTCGCTGGAGACCCGCGAGCGCCAGTTAACGCTGCCGTCGCTTTGGTTCAGGGAAATGACTTCGCCGTTGCGCGTGCCCAGGTAGACCTGACCGGCAATCGCGGTCAAGGCGCTGGAGATGGGCGTGTCGAGGTCGACTTCCCAGCGTTCCTCGCCGTCGTCGGCAGCAAACGACATCACCACGCCTTGCGCGTCGGCGGCGAAGACGTTATCGCCCTCGCGTGCTGGCGCAATGGGATAACGCGCCCGGCCGAGGCCGTCGCCTACGTCGTGTTGCCAAAGGCTCTCAAGGGTTGAGCTTGCTTCGAAGCTTTTAAGCTCTTTGGGCGTGTAAGCGGGTTCGCTTTTGCTCGCACAGCCAGCTAATAAGGCGAGCGCCGCGGCGCCTAGCGTGGCGCGCATCATGGGGGTTGAAAGCGTAGGTTTCGAAAACCTAGATGTTGAAAATATTGATTTTAAAAACAGGGGTTTCATTGAGCTGTCTCCTCAGCGCCGAGATCGTCAAGCTTGAACTGCACGCCGTATAGCGGCTGGTCTTGTTGCTGCGCCAGCTCAAGGGCATCCTGCCAGGCGTTTCGGGCCTGATCGTTCTGGCCAAGCGCCATGTGGGCGTCGCCCCGGACGTTGGCTTGCTGTGCTGCCAGGGATTCGGTGATCGGTTCATCGAGTAATTCTAGCGCGCGTTCGGGGTCCTCGTTGGTGATCGCAAGACGCGCTAACCGCAGCCAGGCAAGGCTTTGCACATAGCGCCGCGAAGAGGATTCCGCCACCTGTGTAAGTGACTCAACGGCGCTGTCCAGCTCATCCTGCTGGACAGCCAGGCGGGCATCAAGCAGTAAGGCCAACTCGGCGTACAGGGTGTCGTCGTGCTCGCTGACAATCTCGTCGACCATCTCACGGGCTTCACTGAGCTGGTCGCCTTCGAGTTCGTTGCCAGCGGCGAGGCTAACCAACTGCTGATAGCGGACTGACGCCGCCTCGGCTTTGCCGGCTTGATAATCCTGCCAGGCGTTCCAGCCGAATACGCCGGCTGCCGCCAGCGCAGCGCCAGCTATCAGTGACGTGCCGTTTTCTTTCCACCAGCGCTTGATCACATCCAGCTGTTCGTCTTCGCTTCTATCCGCCACGGGCGGCCTCCTATTCAGCAATAACCGCCGCTCATGGCAACGATCATAATGGGCTGAGTGGCAGGCAATACCTGCCACCCGTTTAGGGTGTGTTGGGTAGCTGCTCGCTGAGCGTTTGAGCCAGCATTGCCTGGGAGACGCGTTGCTGTGCCTGGTCGTCGCGCAATGCCTTGAGCGTGACGGTATGTTCGGCTATCTCGTCTTCACCTAACAGCAGGGCGAACGCCGCACCGCTTTTATCGGCTTTTTTCATGCGGCTTTTAAAACTGCCGCCGCCGCAATGCAGCTGCAGGCGTAGCCAGGGGAGCTCGCTGCGTAGCTGCTCGGCCAGGGTCATCGCGGCAATCGTCGCCGTGTCGTCCATTGCCAGCAGATACACGTCGCTGGCGGCTTCGTCGGGCATAAGATCGAGGGTTTCGAGCAATAGAATAAGTCGCTCAATGCCCATGGCAAAACCGACCCCGGGGGTGGGTTTGCCGCCCAACTGCTCGACGAGGCCGTCGTAGCGGCCACCCGCACATACAGTGCCCTGGCTGCCCAGCGCCGTCGTGGTCCATTCGAAGACGGTACGCGAGTAGTAGTCGAGCCCGCGGACCAGTCGCGGGTTGATGACATACGCAATACCCGCGGCGTCGAGCATGGCTTTTAGCCGCTCAAAGTGGGCTTGCGAAGGCTCGTCGAGGTTATCCAGCAAGCGCGGGGCGCCGTCGAGCATCTCGGCCATGGCCGGGTTCTTGGAGTCGAGAATGCGCAGCGGATTGCTGGTCAGTCGCCGCTTGGCGTCTTCGTCGAGCACGTCGCGGTGCTGCTCGAAATAGGCGACCAGCTTGTCGCGGTAAGCCGCGCGGGCTTCGCTGGAGCCCAGTGAGTTAAGCTCGAGGGTGACGTGCTCCATCAGCCCCAGCTCTTTCCACAGGCGAGCAGAGAGCAGAATCACCTCGGCATCAATGTCCGGGCCTTCAAAACCGTAAGCCTCGATGCCGACTTGGTGAAACTGGCGATAGCGACCCTTCTGCGGCCGCTCATGGCGGAACATTGGCCCTTGGTACCACAACCGTTGGGTCTGGTTGTACAGAAGCCCGTTTTCCATGGCGGCGCGAACGCAGCTGGCGGTGCCCTCGGGACGCAGAGTAAGGCTGTCGCCGTTACGGTCTTCGAAGGTGTACATCTCTTTTTCGACGATGTCGGTGACTTCGCCGATGGAACGTGCAAACAGCGCAGTTTGTTCGACGATCGGCGTGCGAATTTCCGCAAAACCGTAACGTTGCATCAACTGGCGGACTTTTCCTTCAAAAAATTGCCAGCGAGAACTCTCGCTGGGCAATAGATCGTTCATGCCTCGAATGGCTTGGATTTTTTTAGCTACAGACTTGCTCAAGGCAAACTCCCTGGGTCGGCTATCCCGCGTCGCGTTTAAACGCTGCGGGCGATCGTGTTGTCTTCCTGCTGCTGTTTTTCACGTACTTTGTCGCGGATCAGCCGCTCCAAGTCATCGACAAGGTGGTCGTTGCGTAATTTGCTCGCCGGCTTGCCGTCGATATACACCAGGTTGGCGGGGCTGCCGCCGGTCAGGCCGATATCGGTTTCCTTGGCTTCGCCAGGGCCGTTGACGACACAGCCAATGACCGACACATCGAGCGGTGTCATGACGTCTTCCAGCCGTTCTTCAAGCTGGTTCATGGTGCTGATGACATCGAAATTCTGCCGCGAGCAGCTCGGGCAGGCAATGAAGTTAATGCCCTTGGAGCGTAGCTTGAGGCTTTTCAGCATGTCGTAGCCGACCTTGATTTCTTCCACTGGGTCGGCCGCAAGGGAAACGCGAATCGTGTCGCCAATGCCATCCATCAGCAGCATGCCAAGGCCGATGGAGGACTTGACCGTGCCGGAGCGCAGTCCGCCTGCTTCGGTAATGCCCAGGTGTAGCGGCTGTTCAATACGTGTTGCCAGGTCGCGGTAAGCGGCCACGGCCATAAAGACATCCGAGGCCTTGACGCTGACCTTGAAGTCGGGAAAATCCAGGCGATCCAGATAGTCGATATGGCGCATCGCCGATTCGACCAGGGCCGCCGGTGTCGGTTCGCCGTATTTTTTTTGCAGGTCTTTTTCGAGAGAACCCGCATTAACGCCGATGCGGATAGGAATACCGTGCTCGCGCGCCGCGCTGACGACCGCGTGGACGCGATCTTCCCGACCAATGTTGCCTGGATTGATGCGCAAGCAGTCAACGCCCAGCTCGGCCACGCGCAGGGCGATTTTATAGTCAAAGTGGATATCGGCGACCAGCGGCACGTTGGCCAGGCGCTTGATCTTGCCGAAGGCCTCAGCGGCGTCCATGTCGGGTACTGACACGCGAACGATATCAGCCCCGGCTTTCTCTAACTGGGCAATTTGCGCAACGGTCGCCTCAACGTCCAGCGTATCCGTGTTGGTCATGCTCTGAACGGCGATGGGTGCATCTCCGCCAACGGCAACATTACCCACATGGATTTGGCGCGAAGCCCGGCGCTTAATGGGCGAATGAGCGTGCATAAATCGGTTACTCTCCCAGAGTGAAGCGAGCCACGTTGTTGGCGCCTGCGCGAGACGTCAAGTCGACATTTTCGCCTTGGTAGCGCATTTCAACGCCAGTGACGTTGCC
The DNA here is from genome assembly GCF_014263395.1 of Halomonas sp. SH5A2. Classification (GTDB taxonomy): domain Bacteria; phylum Pseudomonadota; class Gammaproteobacteria; order Pseudomonadales; family Halomonadaceae; genus Vreelandella. The sequence continues at coordinate 641,903 of NZ_CP058321.1, forward strand.
CACTGTGAGTCTAAACGGTGGCTGACCTTCGACACTGGCGGAAGTGCCAGGTTCTTGAAGTCCTACCAGCACGCGCTGGTTATCAGCATCGATAATTTCTGTCCACGACTGTTCGTTGAAGGTCAGCGTCAGAAGGTTAGGGTTGGCGTCGTTGCTGCCGTCATCGTTGTTGCTATCATCTTCCTCGCTATCCGTTGTTGCCAGATCGTTGGCCTGAGCCGCCTCATCGCCATCGACCAGCGATGCAGGATCAGGCTCAGTTGAGGACGTATCGTTACTTGTCTCACTGGTATCGTCTGCGGTGCCCTCTGCGGCAAGATCGCTCTCCGCTGTGCCGGTGTCATCTTCAGCGACCAGATCGTCAAATGTCGGTACTTCTTCGGGTTCGCTGGATGAAGCATCCGGTTCAGTCTGTGTGGGCTCGTCGGATAAATCACCTGCCTGATCCTGCTCGGCGGGTGCGTTCATCGATGACGATGAATCCAGGTCGGGGAGCTCGCTACCCCCGCGGCTCTGCCACCACATGACGGTAACGGCAATCAACGCCACGATGATCAACAACGTGACCAGCTTGAATAACCAGGCGCCCAGGCGTGAGGGCGGCCTGGTGACCGCTACCGGAGTGACTTTGCGTTCGACATCGGCTTCGCCAAAGCGTGCCCGGTAAGCCTCTAGTATCTGTCGTTCATCGAGGTCGAGATATTTGGCATAGGCGCGCAGGTAACCGCGGCGATAGGTCACCACCGGGATTTCGCTGTAATCATCGCGCTCCAAGCCATCTACGACGGCAGGGCGCAGGTTCAGCGCCCGAGCGGCGTCGTTAAGGGCGATGTCAAGTTGTTCACGGCGGCGGGCCAACAGCTCGCCGGGGGAGTCATTAACGTTTGGGGTGTCGCTGGCTTGTGACGGTGTCTCGCTCATGGCTGAGCATCCTTCATTAAATAATCGGTGATCAGGGCGTCCATCGCTCAGTTGGCACTCAGCTGACGTTGATAGTCGGCCACAGCGGCGCGGTCGCCTCTGGCCTCGGCAATATCAATGGCCAGCGTCAGCGCATCCTGGCTCGGACCGGCAAGCTGCAGGTGTTTTTGCAGCGGTGACCATGCCTCGGCGTAATTGCCCTGTGAATATTCGAGTTCAGCTAACATTAAATAGCCGCGTGGGTTGCGCGGATCGATCTGTTGCGCGCGTTTAAAGCGCTCGCGTGCTAATTCGGTCTTGCCCAGGGCCATATAGCATTGCCCTAAATTGGCAAAAAGTTGGGTACGATTATCGTACTGGGCATCCTGGGAAGCGATTTCCAGCTGGTTGCAGGCGGCTTCCTCTTGCCCCTCTTGGTAAAGAAACGCGGCGTAATTGTTGCGCGCACGGGTATAACCAGGCGCCGTCTCTATAGCTCGCCGGAAGTGCTGGTCAGCCAGGTTGCTTTCACCCTGCTGCTGGTAGACCAACGCGATGGCCTGCAGCGCTTCCGCATTGTCGGGGGCGATCTCAAGCGCACGGTCCAGTGCATTGAGGGCTCTTGGCAGGTTGTTGCGCTCCAGGTAGGCAACGCCGAGCTGGGTATAGGCTGATGCGGCCTCGGGTGTTGACGGCGAGGAAGGTACATTGGAGGTAGAGGCACAGCCGGCTAGCCACATGCTGCCGATCAGCGCGGCGAGCAAGGGCACCCGAGATGGGTGGTAAAGCCTGCGGTGACGCATCATGTAGATCCTCGCAAGGTAACAGTAAAAAGAGGGATCGCTAAATTAAACCGTGTCCATCAAAGCGCTGTGTTAACCGGAAGTCAAGAAGGCGTCTCATCAGTCGGCATCCAATTGAATCGATTGGATATAGCGGGCGCTGCGTTTGGTGCGATCCTTCACACGGCCGACAAGCTGTCCGCAGGCGGCATCAATATCGTCGCCGCGAGTCGACCGAATGGGAGCAGTGTAGCCCAAGTCGTGCAGCCACTGCTGAAAACGCATCGTCTGGTTCCGCGATGGTGTTTCATACCCGGAGTGGGGGAACGGGTTGAACGGAATCAGGTTGATCTTACAGGGTAGCTCGTCAAGCAGCGCCGCCAACTGCTCGGCGTGCTCTTGCTGATCATTGACGTCTTTGATCAGGGTATATTCGATGGTCACCAACCGGTTTTCGGGGCATTTGGCCAAGTAGCGGTGACAGGCATCCATCAATGACCGAATGTTGTACTTGCGGTTTAGCGGCACGAGTTCGTTGCGCAACTCATCGTTGGCGGCGTGAAGCGACACCGCCAGGCTGACGTCGAGCTCATCGCCGAGCTTGTCCAGCATGGGTACCACGCCCGAGGTAGAAAGCGTTACCCGCCGCTTGGACAGGCCGTAGCCGTCATCGTCGAGCATCAGCTTCATGGCCGGCACGACGTTGTCGTAGTTGAGTAGCGGCTCGCCCATGCCCATCATCACCACATTGGTCACCGGCCGGTTGGCGGTATCCCGACGCGGCCCGACGCTGCGCTGGGCGACCCAGACCTGGCCGATGATTTCAGCGGCGGTGAGGTTGCGCTGAAAGCCTTGCTTGCCGGTTGAGCAGAAGCTGCAGTCCAGCGAGCAGCCCACCTGGGAAGAGACGCACAGGGTGCGGCGCTTGCCGTTTTCGGCGGGGATCAGCACGGTTTCAACGTAGCTGCCGTCCTCCACTTCCAGCACCCACTTGCGCGTGCCATCGCTTGAGGTGCCCTCGTAGATCACCCCTGGCCCGCGAATTTCCGCCACCTGGGCGAGCTTTTCCCGCAGCGGTTTTGACAGGTTGGTCATCGCGGAAAAGTCGTCGCACCCTTCGATGTGAATCCACTTCATCACCTGGGCGGCACGGAATTTCTTTTCGCCGATAGAGACAAAAAAGGCCGCCATTTGCTCACGCGACATGCCCAACAAGTTTTGACGCTCGGGCGTCGCTTGTGCGCTGGGCGTTTGTTGGGGGGCAGAGCTAGGCGTATGTTGGGCTACGGTGGTGGTCATGGCGGTCAGCGTATAGGGAAATGGCGGGGGCGAGGCCCCCGCGTAAATGGCCGGCAACAGACGTTGAAACGGCGGCGCTACCTTAGAGGCTAGCGCGGGCAGATTTCGTCGTTGCTGAAGAAGTAGTTAATTTCGCGCTCGGCGCTTTCCACAGAGTCAGAGCCATGGACAGCGTTGGCGTCGATTGTTTCCGCAAAATCGGCGCGAATCGTGCCAGCTGCGGCTTCTTTGGGGTTGGTGGCCCCCATCAAGTCGCGATTTTTGGCAATCGCGCCTTCGCCTTCAAGCACTTGCACGACAACCGGACCTGAGGTCATGAAACCGACCAGGTCCTTGAAGAACGGACGCTCTTTGTGTTCTGCGTAGAAGCCGCCAGCTTTTTCTTCCGACAGGTGCAGCATTTTGGCGGCGACAACGCGCAGCCCGGCATTCTCAAAACGGGCGATGATCTCGCCGATGGCGTTTTTGGCGACGGCGTCGGGTTTGATGATAGATAGCGTGCGTTCAGTTGCCATGTTCAGCGTCTCCTGAAAGGATAAAAAACATCGCCGCCCCGGGTGACCGGGGCGGTGCAAGTAAGGTGTCGGCAGTCATATGGACTGACGAGTGGCGCGATTATAGCGCTTAAGCCGGGGGATGAATACCGCCGTGCCATGAGCCTGTGACGCGCACTAGACAGTAAAGCTTTCACCGCAGCCGCATTCGTCTTTTACGTTGGGGTTATTGAAACGGAAAAAGCGATTCAGCCCTTCGTTAACGTAGTCGACTTCGCTGCCGTCGAGCATCTCCACTGCGTCGGGGGCAACATAAACGCTCGCACCATTGGCTTCAAAGCGAACGTCCTCGTCGTTCACCTGATCGGCGAAGTCCAGTACATAGCTATAGCCTGAGCAGCCGCTGGGCTTGACGGAAACGCGCAGGCCCAGACCTTGACCGCGTTCGTCGAGCACTTGTTGGATCTGCTGGGCGGCAGCTGGAGTAATGTTGAGTGTGGCCATTGAGGCGTCCTCCTGTAAGTAGTCAGCCGCTTAGCGCTGCTAAGCGCGCAGCCCGCTCACCGCATGGCGGATAAGCGTAATAGCGTGGTCGATGTCAGCCTCGGTTGTAAAGCGTCCGAAGCTGAAACGAATCGACGAGAGGGCAAGACGTCGCGGTACGCCAATGCCAAGTAATACGTATGACGGATCTACGCTGGCAGAGTTGCACGCTGAACCGGTAGAAACGGCGACATCGCGCAGCCCCATCAGTAGCGATTCACCCTCCACGCCTTCAAAGGCGAGGTTCAAGATGTTGGGGACTGCCTGGGAAACAGGGGTGTTGGCATAGACACCGTCCAGCCCCTCTAGCCCTTTTAAAAAGCGTTGCTGTAACTGAGTAATATGCGCTTGATCTGCAGCATGTTGCTGCTGCATCAGGTTAAAGGCTTCACCCATGCCGGCAATTTGATGGGTGGGCAGGGTGCCCGAGCGCATGCCGCGCTCGTGTCCACCGCCGTGAATCAGCGCCTCGATCCGAATATCCGGGTGGCGCTTCACGTAGAGCGCCCCCACGCCCTTCGGCCCATAGGCCTTGTGGCCCGACAGCGACATCAAATCCACCTGTTGGGCAACCACCGAGAGCTCGATGCGGCCGACGGCCTGGGCAGCATCGCAATGAAAGGCGGCGCCGAACTCATGGGTCACCGCGGCCAGGGCGGCGATGTCATTGATGCTGCCGAGCTCGTTGTTAACAGCCATCAGCGAAACAAGCGCGGTGTCATCGCGCATGGCCTCACGTAGTTGATCGGGCTGGATGCAGCCATCTGCGCCCGGAGAAAGCCATGTAACCTCAAAGCCCTCGAGTTCCAGTGCCCGGGCGGTGTCGATAATTGCCTTGTGTTCAATGGCTGACGTTACCAGGTGCATGCCACGTTCGCGGTTGGCGCGCATGAAGCCGATCAGTGCCAGGTTGTCGGCCTCAGTGGCACCGCTGGTCCAGACGATTTCGCGTGGGTCAGCCCCGATCGTATCGGCCACCTGGCGACGCGCCTGCTCAACGGCCTGCTCCGCCTGCCAGCCGAGCATGTGGCTGCGCGAAGCAGGGTTGGCGAACAGCTGATCCACGGTCAGGTAGCGCTGCATCACCTCGGCCACGCGCTGGTCGACCGGCGTCGTGGCGGCATAATCAAGGTAGATGGGAAGCGCAGCAGCAGTCATCGTGGTCATGTACCTGTGGTGAAAAAGGGTGCTTGGATATCAGGATTGCGATGCCAGAATGCCCGCCGCGACCCGTTGCTGTTGGCGTTCTGCTACTTGCATCACATCGGGTCGCTGCATCAATTGAGCCAGCGTGACGTCGTTAAGAAAATGGCGAATTTGCGCCGATAGATCACACCATAAGTGGTGTGTCAGGCAGGTATCCCCCTGCTGGCAGTCTGAAAGCCCCTGGCAGCGTGTGGCGTCGACGGTTTCGTTAACCGCATCAATCACCTGGGAAACGCTGATGCTGTCCGGCGCGTGGGCGAGGAGGTAACCGCCACCCGGCCCCCGCACGCTATTCACCAACCCATAGCGACGCAGCCGTGCAAACAGCTGCTCCAAATACGACAGCGATATTTCTTGACGCTGGGAAATATCGCTAAGGCTGGTGGGCCCATGCTGGGCATTCAGTGCCAAGTCCAGCATGGCGGTTACGGCGTAACGCCCTTTGGTAGTCAAACGCATGACAGGTACCTCGACGCCGGTGGCTCAGCGCTAACGGCAAATGTAATGCCATTATGGGAAAACCCGAGTGCTTTGGTCAACCATTGCCCGATGAGGTGTCCTGCTCGGTCGAGGCCGTTGATCGGGTGTGTTTTGCTGAATCCGAGCAGGCAGCGTCTGCTTCATCCAGGATGTCGGCGAAATCTTCGTCGCGTAGCGCCGGTAGCTGGCCATCCCGGTAGCTGGCATCCAGTTTACGAAGCGTCGAGCACATCCGTTCGATGCGTTCGTCCACCGCGTGCATGTGATCCAGCATGGCCTGCATGGAGCGGGCGACAGGATCGGGCATGTCCTCGCTCACGCCATAGGCATCAAAACCAAATTTCTGGCAGATCGCCTCGCGGCGAGCCGGGTCGACGTCCAGGGCTTCTTCGACGTCCGGGTCGGCACGCTTCACCACCTTGCCGGGAATGCCGACCACCGTCGCCCCGGCTGGGACTTCCTTGGTGACCACGGCATTGGAGCCGATTTTAGCCCCCGCGCCGACGGTAAAGGGGCCGAGGATTTTCGCGCCAGCGCCGACGATCACGCCATCCCCCAGCGTTGGGTGGCGTTTGCCCTTGTGCCAGCTGGTGCCCCCCAGCGTAACGCCCTGATAGAGCGTTACGTCATTGCCCACTCTGGCGGTCTCGCCAATCACCACGCCCATGCCATGGTCAATAAAAAACCGCCGCCCGATGGTCGCGCCGGGATGGATTTCTATGCCCGTCAGCCAGCGGCCAAACGTCGAGATTGAACGCGATAGCCACTTGAGGTTTTTTTTCCACAGCCAGTGACTGCAGCGATGCAGCAGCAGCGCATGAAGCCCGGGGTAGTTGGTCAGCACTTCAAGAAAGTTGCGGGCGGCCGGATCGCGTTCAAAGACGCTGTTGATATCTTCACGCAGGCGTTGAAACATGGGGATCCCTTGGGCGTTGGCAGTTCACTTCGTCACCGGGCGGTTTTGACCCGCATCGCAGGGTAATTAAGCGCAGTAGACGTTTGATATTGGGGGCGTATGACGCTCTCTTCAAGTCTAGCGCCTCACTCACGTGGCTGCTTGTGCTGTGCCGCCTTTTCGGTGGCGGATAAAATGCCGCGCAGAATATTCATTTCCATCTGTTCAGGGCGGGCGCGCAGATAAAGACGCCGCAGGCGCGCCATGAGCTGACGGGGCTTTTCAGGGTCATGGAACCCGATGGCTATCAGCACCCGTTCCAGGTGCTCGAAATAGTTTTCAAGGGCCGCATGGGACGCCAGATCATCGTCTGCCTGGGACACCGTGACCGGTTGAGCCGTAGCGGTTGGTCCACTGGCGCTCTGTTCATGGCTAGCTTGAGACAGCCAGGCCATGCGGCATTCGTAGGCGAGCACCTGAACGGCCGCCGCCAGGTTAAGCGAGCTGAAATCGGCATTGGTGGGGATATGCACGTGAGCATGGCAACGCTGAAGCTCGGCGTTGGTCAGGCCGCTGTCCTCGCGGCCAAAAACCAATGCCACGCGAGACGCGGCTGGCTGGCACTCAGCGGGCAGGCGGTCGGCCAGCTCACGGGGAGTCAGCATTGGCCATGGCAGGGTACGTGACCGGGCACTAGCACCCACCGCCAGCGTGCAGTCCGCCACGGCGTTTTCAATGCTTTCGAACACCTGGGCGCTGTGGAGTAGATGGTCGGCCCCCGAGGCGCGGGAAATGCTGTCTTGTGTGATGACGTCGCAGCGCGGCGCCACCAGTGCCAGGTCAGCGAGCCCCATATTATGCATGGCGCGGGCCACTCCCCCGATATTGCCAGGATGACTGGTGCCAATAAGTACAATGCGGACGCGCTCAAGCATGATAAAACCCGACCCCTGAAAGCGGAAAAGGCGCAGTTTACCATGAGTCGATAGCATGCCCGATAGCGGTCTGCTAGAATTGCGCGCCATAGGCGATGTCTACGCCTAACGTTCTTTAACATCACTGTGACAAGGCCCAACCATGAATCCGATGGTCCAATTTACGCTGCGCGCGGCGCGTAGCGCTGTTGAGCATTTTTTGAAGGTGCGCGAGCGCATTGAAAATGCCCACGACGAATTCAACCTCGACAAGCTTCTTGAAGACACGGCGCGTAAAGCCGAGGGAACAATTGTTCAGCAACTGGAGCGTGGTTATCCCCAGCACGGCGTCATCGGTCGCTACACGACCTTCAAGCCCGGGCAGGATGAAAGCGAAGATATCGTCTGGAAAATTGAACCATTGCACGGCTATTCCAACCTGGCCGTGGCGGGTAAGGGCTTTGCACTGTCAGTGGTGTGTTTGATTAAAGGTCGTCCCGAGCATGCGGTGATTATCGCCCCCTTTGCCGACGACGAGTACATCGCCAGCCGTGGCCGCGGTGCCCAGTACAACGGCAAGCGTATGCGGGTTAGCCAAGCCAAGGCGATCAGCGCTACCCGCCTGGCGATGAGCCTTCCCGAAGCGTGGCTGCGCCCCCGTCTGTTACCTGCCTACTTGACCATTACCCAGCAGTTGGCTCCCCAGGTGGATACGCTGGTGGCCACGGGCAGTGGGCTATTGGATATCTGCGAGCTGGCGACGGGTCGCGTTGATAGCGCCTTTGTGCTGGGTCTTGAAGAGCAGGATCTGCAGGTGGGCAGCCTATTGTTGAAAGAAGCCGGTGCATTGATGGGGACCCCGGATGGGCAACCCAACGTAAAAGCCGAAAGCCAGCTGTTAGCCGCTGGGCCGCGTCTGTATAAATCGATTATCAAGCAGCTTGCGCCACACGTTTAAGTCCTAACCATCTAAACGCGATTATCAAGACGCCGTCATCAAAACAAAACGCCCCTGCCGTGGATAACGGCAGGGGCGTTTTTTTGGAAGCATTACCTGGCCGATTAGGGCAGCTCTTCCTCTTCTTCGTCGGTTTCTTTCTGTGGTGGGATCAAGTCTTCGCGCGATAGCTTGAGCGGGAGCAGCAGGGCACCAGAGACATAGATGGATGAAAATGTCCCCACCACAATACCTACCAGCAGGGCGATAGCGAAGTTTTGGATCATGTCGCCGCCCAGCAATAACAGGGCAATGAGTACCAGCAGAGTGGTGCCTGAGGTTGCCAATGTCCGCGAAAGTGTGGCGTTGATCGCATCGTTGAAAATTTGCGGCATATCGTCAATGCGCGACATACGGATTTCTTCGCGCATGCGGTCGTATACCACAATGGTGTCATTAAGCGAGTAACCGATGACCGCGAGAATCGCCGCCAGTACGGTCAGGTCGAAATCGAGCTGAAATATGGCGAAAAAACCGACCACGATAATGACGTCATGCATCAACGCAAGCAGTGCACCAATGGCGAACTTGTATTGGAAGCGAAGCGCCACGTAGAGCATCACCACACCCAGCGCGACCAGCAGACCCATACCGCTTTGGTCACGCAGCTGGTCTCCCACCTGGGCGCCGACGAATTCGGCGCGTACCAAATCAACGCTCGCGCCATCGCCTCTCAGTAAGCTGACAACCTGATTGCCGATTTCTGGGTCGAAGGCCTGGCGCAGGCGTATCAGTACTTCGCTGGAAGCGCCAAAGGTTTGTACGGCGACGTCTTCAAAGCCGTTGTCTTGCAGCAGTTGGCGTATCGTGTCGAGAGCAGGGGCTTCGGCATAGCGCACTTCAATCAGGGTGCCGCCCGTGAAGTCCAGGCCTAGATTCAGCTGCTGGAAAAAAATCGCGCCAATCGACACGATCAGCAGGACGGCAGCGACGATGAACGCCAGTTTGCGGCGCCCCATAAAGTCGATTTGCCGTTGTGTTAAAGGTTTCATGACCACCTCGTGAAATCTGGGCTGAGCATTGGCGTTAGATCCACAGCTTTTTGACGGGCTTGCTGCCGTAGGTCAGGTTGACCATGGCGCGCGTCACCAACAGTGCGGTAAACATCGAGGTCAAAATACCGATAGACAGGGTGACGGCGAAGCCTTTGACCGGCCCGGTGCCAATCGAGAAAAGAATGACTGCGACCAGCAGCGTGGTGATGTTGGCGTCGACGATCGAGGTGAATGCCCGCTCGTAACCCGAGTAGATCGCCTGGTGAACCGACATGCCATTGCGCAATTCTTCGCGTATTCGCTCGAATATCAGTACGTTGGCGTCCACCGCCATGCCCAACGTGAGCACGATGCCGGCGATCCCTGGAAGCGTCAGCGTCGCTCCCAGCATCGACATGACCGCCACCAGCAGCGTCAGGTTAAGCGCCAGGGCAATGTTGGCGAAAATGCCAAACACCTTGTAACGCACCAGCATAAACAGCGCGACTAGCAGTAGCCCAATTTGCACCGAAAGCAGTCCGCGCTCGATGTTGTCGGCCCCCAGGCTTGGCCCGATAGTGCGTTCCTGCACGAAGTAGATGGGGGCGGCAAGCGACCCCGAACGCAGCAGCAGGGCAAGCTCAGCGGCTTCGGTGGGCGACTCAAGGCCGGTAATGCGGAAGCTGTTACCCAACGCGCTCTGAATCGTCGCCAGACTGATCAGTCCACGTTCAACGTAGGGTTCGCGAACCGTGGTCTCTTCACCATCTTCTATCACCGTGCGATCTTCGGTTTTGTGCTCGATGAACAGCACCGCCATGTTGCGCCCGATATTACTGCGCGTGGCGCGGTTCATCAGGGTGCCGCCGGTGCCATCCAGGTCGATGTTGACCTGTGGACGTCCGTTTTCGTCAAAGCTGCGGCTGGCGTTTGAAACGCTGTCGCCGGTGACGATGACGTCGCGCATCAGATCGGCTGAACGTGATGGTTGATTACGGAAGCTGAAGCTTTCCGTTTCGTTGTCGGGTGCGTCAGGGCGCGCCTCCAGGCGGAACTCCAGGTTTGCTGTCGCGCCCACGACGCGCTTGGCGGCCACGGTATCCTGTACGCCGGGTAGTTCGACCACGATTCGGTTGGGCCCTTGGCGTTGCACCAATGGCTCCGCGACGCCTAGCTCGTTCACCCGGTTACGCAGCGTGGTCAGGTTTTGATTGATCGCGTAGTCCTGTATTTCATTAACCAAGTCGTCGGTCAGTGACATCACCAGACGCGCTGCGCGGCCTTCTTCTTCGCTACTGTATTCAAAGTCGGGGAATTCGCGGCTGATCATGCGGCGCGCTTCATCGCGATCTTCTTCGCCTGCGAAGTCAATCGACAGGCTGCGCTCGTCTATCTCGGTGTTGCGATAGCGAATGCGCTCGCTACGCAGCATTTCGCGGACGGCGCTGGCGTTAACTTCCAGCCGCTGGGTTAGGGCCGCTTCCATGTCCACTTCCAGCAGGAAGTGAACGCCGCCGCGCAAGTCGAGGCCAAGCGTCATTGGCGAGGCAGAAAATGCCTGCAGCCAGCCGGGGGTGGCTTCGGCAAGGTTAAGCGCCACCGTGGCGTCATCACCCAGTAGGTCACTGGCGATTTCCTTGGTACGCAGCTGATCATCAGAATCAGACAGGCGAATCAGCCACTGCTGGTTGGTTTGTTCGATGGACTTGATTGCGATGTCGGCTTCATTGAGGGCGCTTTCGACACGCTCAATTTCGCTTTCATCCAGCGTTTCGCCGGTTTCGGCGCTACTGATTTGGACAGCGGGATCTTCAGGAAACAGGTTGGGAAGTGCGTAGATAAGGCCGGCCACTAAAACGGCCAGTATCAATAGATACTTCCACAGGGGGTAACGGTTGAGCATGCAAGCCCTGCCTTCAATTACAAACGGAATGCTGCGCATAGACATACCATGCGCAGCAAGGTTCACCATCGTGGATACCATGTCACCCCTGCCGGGATGGCTGGCATTAAGGCAGGGGTGCTACATCATTACATTAGATGGACTTGATGGTGCCCTTTGGCAGCACGGTGGCAACGGCGTTTTTCTGCACGTTGACCTCGGTGCCTTCGGCGATTTCCATGGTCAGAAACTCATCGCTCACCTTGGTGATACGGCCTACCATGCCGCCGCCAATGACGATTTCATCGCCTTTGTCCAGGTTGCTGATCAATTGCTTATGCTGCTTCGCGCGCTTGGCCTGGGGGCGCCAAAGCAGGAAGTAGAAAATCAGCACAAAACCGACCAGCATCACGATTTGCGCAATACCACCGCCAGCACCGCCTGCTTGGGCGTGGGCTGGTGAGATGAAGAAATCCAGCATTGCAGAGAACTCCTGGGTTATAAACTCAATGATTGAGCAAGAAAAAGCGCCCGCTAATACGCGCGCCGATTAATTCGCAAGGGGAGGCACCGACAGGCCGCGCCGTGCATAGAAGCCTTCCACAAAGTTCGTCAATGTACCCGCTTCGATTGCCGCGCGCAAATCAGCCATCACCCTTTGATAGTAACGCAGATTGTGGATGGTATTGAGCATGGAGCCAAGCATTTCGTTGCAGCGGTCAAGATGGTGCAAGTAGCCACGTGAGAAATGCTGGCAGGTATGGCAATCGCAGTCTTCTTCAAGCGGACGGGTATCAAAGCGATGGACGGCGTTGCGGATCTTGACGGTACCATCAGCGGTAAACAGGTGGCCGTTGCGCGCGTTGCGCGTGGGCATCACGCAGTCGAACATATCCACGCCGCGGCGTACGCCTTCCACCAGGTCTTCGGGCTTGCCGACGCCCATCAGGTAACGGGGCGTATCGTCAGGCATCCAGGTGGGCAGATAGTCGAGCACCTTGATCATTTCTTCTTTGGGCTCGCCGACGGATAAGCCGCCGATCGCCAATCCATCAAAGCCGATATCGAGCAGCCCTTTCAGCGAGCGTTCGCGAAGCTCGGGGTGCATGCCGCCCTGGATAATGCCAAACAGCGCCGAGGGCGAATCGCCGTGGGCGTCCCGCGAGCGTTTGGCCCAGCGCAGCGACAGCTCCATGGATTTCTCGGCTTCTTCAAACGTCGCCGGGTAGGGCGTGCACTCGTCGAAGATCATCACCACATCGGACCCCAGCGAGTGTTGAACCGCCATGGACTCTTCCGGGCCCATAAACACTTTGCTGCCATCCACCGGCGAGCGGAAATGCACGCCCTGCTCGGTGATTTTGCGCATCTCGCCCAGCGAGAACACCTGAAAACCGCCGGAATCGGTCAAAATCGGCTTGTCCCATTGGGCAAAGTCATGAAGGTCGCCATGGGCTTCGATAACCTCGGTGCCGGGGCGCAGCCATAGATGAAAGGTATTGCCCAGGATGATCTCGGCACCGATCTCTTTGACGGAGTCAGGCGTCATGCCCTTGACCGTACCGTAGGTGCCCACCGGCATAAAGGCAGGTGTTTCTACCGTTCCCCGCGGGAAGTGAAGGCGGCCCCGGCGCGCGCGACCGTCCTCGGCCAGGCGCTCAAAGCGCATAAAGGATTCGTTTCGCATCGTTGTTACTCGTTCAGAAAGCGGTTAAAGCGCGACAAGATTAGCGGGTCAGCAGCATGGCATCGCCATAACTGAAAAAGGCATAGCGCTCGTCAACCGCCGCTTGATAGGCGTGCATGATGTTATCGTAACCTGCGAATGCCGAGACCAGCATTAACAGTGTTGATTCGGGCAGGTGAAAATTGGTGATCAGCGCATCCACGCAGCGCCACTCATAGCCCGGGTAGATGAAGATATCGGTATCGCCACTGAACGGGGCAATCTGGTTGTCTGGGCTCTTGAGGCAGGCGCTCTCCAGGCAGCGCACGCTGGTCGTGCCCACCGCAATCACCCGCTTGCCCGCTGCCTGTGTGGCGCGCACCTGCTGGCAGGTGTTTTCTGTCACCTCAATCCACTCGCTATGCATATGGTGTTCATGAATGTTGTCCACACGCACCGGCTGGAAGGTGCCAGCGCCGACGTGCAAGGTCACAAAGGCGCTGTTGATACCTTTTTCCGCCAGCGCATCGAGCAGTGGCTGATCGAAGTGCAGGCCAGCCGTAGGCGCTGCCACCGCGCCATCGCGCCGGGCATAAACGGTTTGATAGCGTTCGCGGTCGCTTAGCTCGTCTTCCCGGGTAATGTAGGGTGGCAGCGGCATATGGCCGTGCTTTTCCAGTAGCGCAATCATTGGCGTATCGCCTAAAAAGCGCAGTTCGAACAACGCATCGCGGCGGCCTTCAACGACGGCGTGAATATCGCCTTCAAAGATCAGCTCGGTGCCGGGCTTGGGTGACTTGCTCGAACGGATATGCACCAGGCCACGGTGCGCATCCAACGGTCGCTCAAGCAGCATTTCCACCTTGCCGCCGCTGGCCTTCTGGCCGTGCAGGCGCGCCGGGATCACCCGGGTATCGTTGAATACGAGCAGGTCGCCGGGCTCGAGGAGCTCAAGCAAATCGGGAAAACGGCGGTGATCGAGCGCACCGCTCTGGCCATCTACGCACAGCAAACGGCAGTCGCTACGCTGTTCAGACGGGTAACGGGCGATAAGCTCGTCGGGTAGCTCAAAGTGAAAATCCGCACGCTGCATGTAAAAGCTCTATATCGGTGACCAAACGGGCGGCATAGGATAGCGCTTTACGTGGATAAAGTCAGTCAATGTGATTGACCTAGAAGGTGATCTACGTATAATGCGCAGCCATTGCCGGTGTGGCGGAATTGGTAGACGCAGCGGATTCAAAATCCGCCGCTGTAACAGGCGTGCCAGTTCGAGTCTGGCCACCGGCACCATCTTTAAAATTAGGCACTTAAGTGCCTTTTTTTGTGTCTGAAATTCCTGCTTTTCCTTCCTGTAAATTCTCTTGTGTCCACTTTTTGTCCACCGTGATTTTCGGCGCGTACTTAATCGCGTCGGCTAGGTGGTCGGGTGACAGGTGGGCATAACGCATTGTCATGGCAATGGTCTGGTGCCCCAGGATCTTTTGTAACGTCAGCACATCCCCGCCGTTCATCATGAAATGAGAGGCAAACGTGTGGCGTAAAACATGGGTACGTTGGCCTGTGGGTAACACGATGCCTGCTTTTAAAATGGCTGTGGAAAACGCTTTGTAGGCTGGGTTTGGAAAAAGTCTTCCAATCCTGGGGCCGTGAGCTAATAGCGCTTGATAGAGATCTTGGGGAAGCGGGATGGTTCTATTTCTGCCGTTTTTGGTACCGGTGAAAGTGACACGGCCATTACGTAGCATCTCAGCTCGCAAGTATTGAGCTTCGCTCCATCGAGCTCCCGTTACCAGGCACAAGTGAGTGATAAGCCGTACATCGGGGTTATTTGAGTCGTCGAGGGCTTCGAAAAGGGCACTGATATCCTCGGGGGTGAGGTACGAGAGTTCCTTCTCATTCAAGCGAAGGGGTTGGACTTTGGCGAAGGGGTTTCCGTCGCTCCACTCGTCCAGCTTGATGAGCTTATTAAATACGGCCCGTAAGTGTGCCTGGTCGTGATTGACGGTGTTTGGGGTAATACCCGCTTCAAGGCGCTTTTGCCGAAGCTGTGTCGCGTCTGCAGGGGTGATCGTGGTAGCAAGCGGGTTGCCCATCATATCGGCCAGTGCATTCAGCTGAGAGTAACGACGGTTACCATCTTTGAGTGAAACACCGTGGTAGTTATACCAAAGCTGAATCAAATCTTTCAGGCGGCGTTTGTCGCGCTTTTTGGGCTCGTAAGGTTCACCAATCGCCGCTTGGCCAAGCACATAGCTTTCAAAACGTTTGGCCTTGGCTTGTGAAGGCAGAGTTTTGCGAACCCGTTTCCCTCCAACGCCATTGGGGCGAACATCGACCTGCCAGCCGTTTTTGACTTTCTTAATGGTCATTACGCTGCCTTCCCTACCAATCGTCGCTCGATCAGCTTCTGTTCCACGATCTGCCGGAATTGACCGGAGTCGACGCCCCTTCGTCGGTAGTATTCGGCGAGGTCTTCCCACATGCCGGAGCGTTGGAGGTAGCGGACGGCTTCATGGGTGCGGAAGCCTTGGCGGGCGTAAATGCTGATGAGGTTGCCAAACGCCAGGGTGACGTTTTTTTCATTGCCCAAGCCTGGTGTTTTGCGAGCGCGCTTGTACATGAACGCGGGTTCGTGGCAGTAGAAGCGGGCGTCTTCCTGCATGACCTGCCAAGCGGGATCGATCAGGTTGCGGCGAGTGTCCAGGCGGTAAGACTGCATGGCGGTTCGCCAGAGGCCGGAGAGGTGGGGTACCACGTCAATGAAGCGGTTGAAGCCGTGAGAGGCGTCCAGGACTTCGCCAGTATCGACGTTGCAGGGGACGCCCTGGGCAAACTCCCGTAGCACGGATTGATGAAAACGCAGTTCGATACGCCAGACGGTTTCGTCGGGATCGTAAGCACCGCTTAGGTCGTCGTTAACGGCGTGTTTCCAGATGCCTTCCCAAAAGTGCATCTTGTCGCGGTGTTTGGCTTCCAAGGTCTTGTTGTAAATCGCGCATTGCAGCGCCCCTGCCGTTCCAAACATGTAGGTTTCACCGCGGCCATAGGTGGTGGCAATGCTGCCGTGGGAAAACTCCAGGTCTTCAATACCGTCGATCCGCATGATCTTTTTAGATCGGGTGACGAAGCGCTGCATAAAGTCGGTGGGGGGTTCCCAGCCCTGGACGTCCAAGGCGAGGTGAATGGCACAACCGACCGGCTCGACATAGGCGAGCATGTGAGCGGCGATGTTGTACATGAAGTCTTGGCACTGCTGGGGGCTGCGCTCCTGGATGAAGTGCGGGGAGAGCTCAATTTTCAGGTGGGTGCCGATGTTTTCAATTTTGGTGTGTCGTGCCTGGAAAAAGACGATCACGCCTAGCTCGTTGTTCTGGAGGCGATAGCGGAAGCCGGAACCGGCTGCGCCGGCCCCCACTGACCATTCCACATCAAAGAGGCGCATAGTCGCGCCTTTGCCTTCGTTGTACACGGTGATGATTTCATCGAATTGGCTTAGGCAGGGCTTGCCCTGGTATAGCTGACGTACGGTGTCCACGCCTGCATTGAGTAAGCGAATATGGTCTAGCTCACGCTGACCCGCCGAGCTGATTAACAATTTTCCAAACGGGTCTTGCTCGCCTTTCTCAAGGGAGGCAATCGAATAACGGTTCCAACGCTCCATGAGCTTTTTTCCTTAAAAATCCAAAATGCTGAAACGTGCTGTAGTGAGCCAATAACTCGGGTTTGGTTGTCACTCTGCGAGACGTGTTACAGGGAGGGTCTCGACCTCTTGATGCCAGCGAGTTGCCACAAGACCGGCCACGGATGAAGTGGCGTTTTGGTCGGTGACGCGCTGATTCGCATCAAAACGAGGGAGCACCGTTGCCTGTAACAGCACATGGAGATTGGTGCGTTGGGTGCTGGTGGATTCGTTCTTAAACAACCGTCCAGCGAGGGGTACCTCTGATAAGCCTGGAACGCCGGAGACCTGTGATCTGTCGTCCTGTGACGATAGGCCGCCTAGTAAGAGGGTTTGGCCGGAACGGATTTGAACGGTGGTATTGATTTGCCGTTGATTGGTAATGATATCAGAGGCTAACAGGGAATCGGTAAGCGAATCGGCTGACGTGGTGATATCCATGATCACCAGACCCGAGGCAGTGACGACAGGCAGCACGTTCAGACGGATACCCACATCACGGCGCTCGATGGTCTGGAAGGGATTATCCACGTCGGCGGATTCGCCCGTTACGCGGCCGGTGACGAACGGGACATTCTGGCCGATGGAAATAATGCCGCGCTTGCCGGAGAGGGTCAGAATTTGCGGTGTGGATAACACGTTAGAGCTTGAATCACGCTGCAAGGCATTAATGGCAAACGCTAATACGTTGCCGTCGAAAATGCCGAAGGTGCCGCCGGTACCACTTAATGAGGTGCCCAGGTTATCGGTATTAAAGCCGCCTACCACATCGCCACCCGTGGCCTTGCCCAGCGAGACGCCTAAATCAAAGGTGTCGCCGTCCGTGGTTTCGAAAATCACCGCCTGGATCAAGATTTGGGGGTGTGACACGTCGATATCGGGCACTAGGTTTTGCAGCTGGGTCAGTTGCTTCTCTGGGCCCTTCGCCAATACCGCATTGGAGGCGTGCAGCACTTGAACACGCGGCGGGGTACCGTCCCCTGATTGCTGGGTCAAAAAGCTGGTGATCAGTGGTGAGATATCGTCGGCGCGTACGTTATCGAACTGGAACAGGTGGGTGGCCTGGGGTTCGGGTGGTTTTTCTAACGTGGGCGGTGAGGCGATCACGTCGCGGGGATCGGTCGGACTGTCAGCGCGTTGAGACGTTGACGCTTGGCTGCTGGGGGCCACAGTGGGCGGATTGCCAGGCAGAATGGTGTAACCGTGGCTTGAGAGGACGCCCTGGAAGAACTCATCCAGTTGATGATCCGCCACGTCGGGCGCGTAGACGGTCAAGGTGCCGGTGGCCTTGGGGTGAATCGCCAGCGGGGTATCGGTTTGTTCGACGTACCAGCGCACAAACTCCCGAATATCGGTGTCCTGCATCTGCACAGGCGTGGCGTGAGCGGTGATCGAGAGGGTAGCCAGGGTGATACCGGCGACGGTGTTAGCAGCGAATTTCAGCATGGGAGACTCCATTTTCTACGCGAACAAGGCAGGCGCTAACGGGGACGATGTGAAAGCCTTGGCGGGCGAGATCGTCGGTGGTTAGGGACTGGTGGTCGCTATCAATGAGGCGGTAGGTAATTTGATCGCCGAGCTGGGTAAAGCTGGCGATACGGGTGTTGCTAAGGTCGGGTAGTTCAGGTGGTGCAGGCGGTGGCGTGTCGTCCTGAGAGCGAGCGTTAACGCGGTCGGCGACCAGGACCGACACGGTAAGGAACGCGCCCAGGGCAAACGACGCCAGGGAAAGAATTGGACGGTTAAAGCGCTTCCAATAGATGCGCGTCATCTTCATGTAGAACCTCGCATCCCGAGGCACGCGGAACATGCCGTGGGTGTACCAGGGCGGCAACAGGGAATACGTGCCGTGGGGGTAGTTGTCGGAGAAGGCTTGTTTGGTGTCGTAAGCGGGGTAGAGCGCGCGGCCGGTATAGGTCCAGCGTTCCACGGTGAGGCTTTGCGGTGAGTCGCCGTATTTGACGATGCCCAGGTGAACCTTGGGCAGCGGTATTTTTTTGCCCATGAACAGGGAGTAAAGCGCGCCGACAAAGGGGACGGTGACGCGATCCAGGCGGCGGCAGTAGACCACGTGTTCGGCAAGGGCGACGCGGGCCTGCTTGTCCATGATCGACAGGTCCTGGATCAGGAAAATGATATCCCAGCCCAATTTCCGCGCATGCAGGAACCAATTAATCACGTCCTGGCGGCTTTTATCGTTCCAGGAACGGGCGTTGAACCAGGTGCCGCACTCATCCAGCACCAAGAGGCCGTTGTTGCTTTCGTCGTAATCCTCGGTACCCGTGCCGATGGACTTCAGGTCATCAAGAACCGGTTTATCAGGGATACGAAAACAACGGGTTTGTTTGGCCTTTTCGCCAATCAGCTGATCCAGGTTCAAGTCCAGGTTGGTGGCGACCTTGCAGCCCTGGACCAGTTTGTCCTTGATCTTGCCGACGGCGACCAGGGTTTTACCGGCGCCCAATTTGCCGGTGACGACGTAGACAGCCATTAGAGAACGGGCCTCCCTTGCTCCCAGTCGATCAGCTGCTTTTTCTGCTGGAAGACCCACACGGCGATCTTGCTGCTATAAATCGCGGCCATGCAGGCTTCAAAGTTGTTGGGTTTTATCGCGCCGATGCCCTGGGCAAGCTCTGACGGGAGGGTCGCGCTCAGACCGTTGATAATCGCGGCCAGGGTTCCCCCCAGGGCGACCAGGAGCGTGATATACAGCGTTGTCCAGACCAGCATGCCCGCGAGGCGGTTGGTAAAGCGGGCGGCGATGCGGGTGATGAACCATTCCAGGACGCGGGAGAAAAAGCCGATAATCGCGCCCATGCCAAGTAATGCAGGCAAAGCCATTTATGCGGTCCTCTGACTGGAGCGGAAGAAGGTGTCCACGACGCTAACGACCGTCCAGAAATAGACGATCCAGGTCAGCCATTGCTGGATGGT
The DNA here is from genome assembly GCF_014263395.1 of Halomonas sp. SH5A2. GTDB lineage: Bacteria > Pseudomonadota > Gammaproteobacteria > Pseudomonadales > Halomonadaceae > Vreelandella. The sequence goes on from NZ_CP058321.1 coordinate 661,551, forward strand.
GGTGAACGCACGACAGGAAATTTCCATGGGGCCAAACTGCATGGGGGTGCAGCTGCCGGAGGGGAGCGAGGGCAAGCGGGAGGTGACCTGTTCAGCGATGCCGGAGGACTCCCCATCGCCGATCTCATCCATCAAGCCGCGTACTTCGTCGCCGTACTCGGCTTCCTCCTGGCTGACACCGTCCAGGGTTTCATCCATGCCGGAGGAATCGAACAGATCGTCACCGCTGCCCAGGTCTTCGGTGAAGGTGTCGGCCAGATCATCGACAAAGCCATCCAAGGCGTCGGTGATACCCTCCAAGAGGCCATCGGCTGCCCCGTCTATGCTGTCGGAGAGAGTATCGGTTTGACCGTTAATCGCGCCGGTAATGTCGCCGGACATGGCATCAATGGCGGATTGGTTGGCTTGGCCAGCTGAACCAATGGCTTCGATAATGCCGGATTCATCAAATTCAAAATCCGGCACGCTAGAGCCGCCATCGGACCCGCCACCAGAGCCACCATCGGAACCACCGCCGTTATCGGTGCCATCATCGCCGGAACCGCCGTCACTTCCGCCTGAGTCATTACCACCGGAACCACTGTCGTTATTGTCGTCGGGGTTGTCGGGGTTGTTGGGATCAGAGCCGCCAGTATCGCCACTATCGTCACCATCGCCACCACCAGAACCTCCGCCCGAGCCACCACCCGAATTAGGGTTGCTATAGGTGTTGCCGTCGGGGCCGACATACTCGAAGTAATCAGGCGCTGAGTCCCAATCGACCATGTAATCAGTGTCACCGATAGTGACGCAGGAAGAATTATCAGAACAAGAAGAATTACCCAGCGGAGTTAAGTAATCGGGGGTATTAAATTCAGTAACGGAAAAGGTGCCATCTGAATCGCCGTCAGGCCAAGCACCGTTTAAAGCGGAATCTTCCGTCCATGTGCCGTATTCATCGGTCGATGTGGATTCAATCGAAACAATGCACTCGCCGGAAGCATCGCAGGCTTCAACGCCCCCTGTTGATGATACCGAACAAGCGCCGCCATGGGTCTTAAAGGAACCGCCTGCATTCAGGGCGTTAGCAGCACCAGATGAGACGCGAATGGTTGAGCCATTAGACGATGAACATTGTTCATCAGTTAATTGGGGCAATGCTTCGGGATTACTTTCCAAATAGTTGCAGTATTCAGAGCCTGAACAGCCATAAGAATCAATAGAGCGAAATGTTTTAACATTAGTCTGGCCACCCGTCTCAGGGAACATCGTTCTATATCTACAAGTATATTTACCAGAACCTTTATAGGTAGCGCCAACAAATGAGTTATAAGCACCAGTGCTAGAGTTTACAGAGATACTACTAATATAAGCGTTACAGCCCTCAGAAGGACTACTATAACCAGGTTGATAAAAATATGGATCAGCAGACACACAACATGAAAACACCATTAAAAAAGGCGCTAAGAGCAGTGGTAAAACGGCTTTTTTAATCATGTTCTCCTCGCTATTGAAAAAGGGGCGTTTCCGCCCCTCAATGATCCCGACAGGCATCGTGTTAAGAAGCGCGGTTAGCAAACTTCTTGAACAGCTTGATGCCGATTAACGCGGCGGTGATGGAGGCAACCACCGGCCAGGCGTAACCGGCCATATCCGCACCGGCAGATTGCACCTCAGAGAAGGCGGCTTCTGCGCCGGTGGGGGCCGTTTGTGCATGGGCAGCGGCTGAAGCGACCATAAGGGCAGCACCGCCAGCGACTTTGCCGCGTGTGTAAGTTGCGGCTTGTTTTACGTGTTGTGCGATGGTTTTAAGGGTCATGAGACAGACTCCATAAAGCGTTTAAGGGTTAAAATGATGTGCCCAAACGCCCAACCGAGGGCGTAGGACGTGAATAGGGAACCAACAACAAACGTCAAGCTTGGGTCGTTCATCGTTGCCCCCCATTTATCGCGCCGATCCCGAACGTAAGAACGAGGCCGACGCAATAAACCAGGAGCCACAGACTGGAAAGTTCGTTAGTGTCCATGGCTCAAAATCCTATTTCTTGTCGCCGTTAGAGGCGGGTTGCTGTTGGCCACCGGTAGCGCTTGGCTTGCGGGCGGCGAGGACGTGCATGGTGGCTTTACCGCCCGAGGCGCGAAATTCGATATCGAGTTCCAGCGGGCACGGCATGTGCGGGGCGAAGGCGTGCAGCTGATCGAGAATTTCATAGGGCGCGGACATGGTGCTGACCTGGTTGCCCAGCTGGTTTTCGTTGTCCTGGGCTGACGGCTGCATGATGGTGACTTTTGCGCCTTTGACGCCGTTGTCCATGCTGTAGCGTGATGCGCCGATGACGTGGGCTTGAATGGTGTTGATCATGGTTAGGTTTCCTTTTCGTTAGCGTTGGCTTCTGGCGGCTTGGGTTAGGCAATAGTCCGCGAGAATGGCTAGCTCAGTGGTATCAGGGGTCACACCGTCCAGTATTAACGTCAGGTGTTCGGCCTGGGCGTAGTACGTCGCGGCGCGTGCAAAGTCTCGGCCATGCAGGCACCGCTGGCCCCGCTCCCTCAGAGCTCGGGAATCGAGGCAGGGGGAGTCCCCTACCCGCCCTCCGTGGCCCTCTGGTCGAAATGCACGGCAGTCCACACCGGCACGGCTGTCAACCGCTCGTGCCTCGGGTGTGACAGCCGCGCCGGTGCGGACTCGGGAAGCCGTGCGACCGACGGGCGACGGATGACGGGCAGGGGACATGGGATCAGGCCCCGTTACCGTGGGGAGCGGGGGAGGCATCACCGGCCGGTGCATCCAGCGGTGCCTTGTCGCCGCGTTCCAGTTGGGTAAGGCCGCTTTGAATCAGGCGTTCCCCCAGGGCGGAGGGGGTGAGGCCGTTGGTGCCTGCCTGGATGAGATACCGGCTGTGGATCTCTTGGTCGAGGAAGACCCGAATGGGCTGTTTTTTACTCATGTGCATAACTCCAAAAGGGCTAAAGGCCGTTGTGGATAACGGACGGCGGGTTAGCCGTGGGGGTGTGGATAGATGCGCCGGTACCACAATCGCCGAAGGACAAGGGGAGGCGTCGGTAGGTGTGGGCGCAGGTTCGTCGGCCAGGGCAAGGCCGTAGTGCTTGGCGAGGTAGGCCAGAGCTTGCTGTAGGTGCTTGAAGGCGATGCTGTAACGCTTGCCGTGGTCAATGTCGGCCATGCGAAGAATGGTGCTGTCGTCCAGGTTGAGGGCGAGCAAGTGGGCAGCAGGCACCGAGAGAAAGTAAAAGCCGCCGCTGGTGGCGTTGTGGTGATGAAGAAGTACGCCATCCGGTACGGCTTCACCATCCAGCAATAGCTTTTGCGTGGCGATGGTGAGGTCATCGGTTTCCAGCAGCGTGCAGGGCGTCGCTAGCGTGGCAATAGGAGCAAATGCGGTCATTAGTGCCAGTCCTCCGATTGAAGGCACTCAGCGGTAAAGAGCGCGACGTTGACAAGACGACGACGGCCGACCTTGATAAGCGGGAGGTTTCCCTGGTTGAGCTGGCCCCGCACGGTGTCGGGTGTGAGGCCGGATAGCTCGGAGAAACGCTCGACCGTCATAACGGGCACCTGGGGTGCGGGGACGTGGGGCGAATTGCTCGTTTCCATGCTGTACCTGCTCGCTGTGGCATGTTGTGGTATCTTCAAAACCAGCAATAAGTAAAAACGGTTATATTGCTGACCCAGTATCCCGATAAATCGGGATCACCTAAATTCAGGATACCGAGAAGTCGGGATATGTCAAGCAAGCTAACAGAAAAAATCCGTCAAATTCGTGAAGTCGAGACGAGCGGGCGTGCGGAATTTTCCCAACTAATTGGAATTCCTAAGAAAACTCTTGAAAACATTGAGCTAACTGGTCGGGCACCTAAAGGCGAGATGTTAGAAGCCATTTGCCAGCAATGGCCGAAGTACACGCTTTGGCTAATGACAGGACAGACAGACGAGCCGTGTGGCCAAGTAAGCCCTGAGTTAGAAAGGGCACGCCGCATGTTGAAGAAAACAGGGACGGATACCGACTAGCCCAACGGGTTGTGGATAGATGGTTCCAGGGAGGAAGGCACTGTGGATAAGGGGAATAGGGAGCAAGGGTTGTGGAAGAAGCGAGAGCAGCATTTCAGCAAATTTTAAAAATGGCGATCCTATTTGGTGGGGTGGCCATTTTTTATGTATGGATTGAAAATAAATTTTTAAAAAGTGGAAGAAAAAAAGATGAAGTTGAAACGTTTTTCTTTTTGGCCCTATGTTCTAGTGGCTAGTTTATTAAGCTATCTTTTTTTTATGCTTACAGGAGATTATTTTTCAGAAGACAAAGAGGCTGTGATTGGTGTTTCTGGTTTTTTAATAGCAGGTAGTTGGAGTTTTTTATCAATCGAAACTAACAAGGAAGTAAGAAGAAGAGACGAGATTATACGTTATCTAAATGAGTATGAAGATGCTGTTCTGGGGTTTGTGCATGGCACAGCAGATTTTTTTCATACTTTTAGCAAGATAAAAAGTTTTGCTTTATTAGACGGCCTTTCTAGAGAGAGTATTTATAATAAAAAAAGAAGAGCTGAGTTTGTTGGAAATGATGTCCAGGAGCATAATTCTAAGTATTCCGGGGAGAGGAGAGGGGAGCTTTTTGATGAATTAGTTAATCAGAAGAATACTTTGATATCAAAGGATAATGTTGTGCGTATCAGAGGAGGGTTGCTGAAGTTGTGTGTTTCTTCGGTAAATGAGATTAATGAAATTGAGAAATTGTTTGATGAAGCTATTTTAAGTGTAAGGAAGACTGCTGATAAAGATAACGGTGATTTTCAACCCAGTTGTCCAAATAGCTGCCTCTAAGCAGCCTGTTTATTACGCTCGACTTCCTGCAGCTTGCCAGGGTTGAGCGCTACCGAACCGGGTACTTCCCAGTTTCGTGTGTTGCCTGACCAGCGCTGTGGATGTCGGCGCTTAGCTCTTTCATAAACCGCTTTGCGATGCTCAAGACGTTCTCGGTCGGCACCTTGATGCCGATCAGCGGGCGTCACGTACCGAATGCCACTGTGCAGGTGCTGTTCGTTGTAAGCGCGTTCGAACGTCAGCATCCAGTCACGTACCGCGTTCAGCGATGCAAAGCCCTTTGTGGGCCACGCTGGACAATACTTGACGGTGCGGAACAACGCTTCCGAGTAAGGGTTGTCATTGCTCACTCTCGGTCGACTGTAAGACATCAACATCCCCAGCTCTGTTAACCTCGCTTTAAGCGTATAAGACGTCATCGGTGCGCCGTTATCCGAGTGCAGCACTGGAGGCTGGTGCCAGCAGCCTTCGCGCAATAAAGCGCGTTCCAGCAGGTGTTTCGCTAACTCGCCTGATTCCGCCTCGTGGACTTCCCAGGCGATGATTTTGCGACTGTAGATATCCATGATCAGATAGAGATACCAGTGCTGGCCACGCACAACGGAAGAGCAATAGCTGATGTCCCAGCACCAGACTTGGTTGGGTCCGGTTGCTGTGAAGCTCGTCGGCTCAGGCACTGGGCGGCGTGGCTTCATTCGCCCTCGATGGTGCTGCTGTTGGTGCTTTTTCAGTACCCGGTAAAACGACGACTCGGAAGCCAAGTAGACCCCTTGATCTGCCAGTAACGGCACGATCTGAGACGGTGGCAGGCTCTGATACTCGGAGCGATTGCAGGCACTCAAAATAGCCTGTTCCTCCTCGTGAGTCAGTTGATGCGGCTGACTGCCTTGTACCGCGTGTGGGCGCTGATCCTCAGCCACCGCGCCACACCCAGAACGCCAGCGTTTCAGCGTGCGCTCGCTCACGTCTATCATCGCCGCTGCTTGATAACGGGAAGCGCCCCCGGTGACCGCTTCATCAAACAACGTAATGAGCCTTGCACGTTCCTCAAGAGGCGTCAGTCGTCCTCGCCGCTGTTCGGGTCTTCGCCGTACAAGGCGTCGAGCTTTTTTGAGAGCACCAGTAACGATGTCGTTTCCGCTAGGGCTCTGTCTTTGCGACGCACTTCCGCTTTGAGCTGTTTGATCGTCTTACGGTCTTGTTTACGCTGCTTTTGTGCCGTTTTTTGCTGGTCTTCTTGTTGGCCAGCGCCCTGGAGACAAGCGGCTTTCCACTGTTGGATCTGCTCGGGATACAGGCCTTTTTCGCGGCAGTAAGCACCAAGCTCTGTTTCTGACAGGGTGGCGGTTTCGATGACCACGGCAAGCTTGGCGTCAGGCGACCACTCGTTGTCGCTTTGGGTGTAACCCGGCACAGGCACTCCTTTTTCTCGACACTGTTTTAACCAACTATACAGCGTCGCGTCAGAGATGCCTTCTTCAGTGGCGACAGATACCACACTGCGATTATGGGGTGGCAACAACTTTTTCAGTACAACAGCTTTACGCTCTTTAGAATAACGTGGCACACGCGCTCCATGCCGCTCCCTCTGGATTTGATTTAGGCGATATCGCCAACCGGACAACTAGGCTGACAGAGGGGGATAATGTGACATCAGGAGATCCTGTTTTTAGTGTTAGCTCAGAAAATTTGATTGAGATACAGCGATGTTTGTTTAAGGTCTTATCCGAAAAAATTAAAAATTTTGAAGAGAGGTCGGAAGGTTATGCTGAAAAGCAAAACCTTTGTATTTTTTTTATTGTATTTGGGTTTTTCTTTTCTTTTTGGAATTTTCTAAACTTCTCTTTCTAGTAATACTTATCGCCCTGTATAACTAGAAACCTCACCACCACAAATAGTCACCCTATGATAGCCGTCCTGGAAGGGGCGGCTTCCATCCCAGTAAAGATATCGACACGTGCGCCCATTGCGGGTGCGAGTTGATATGTTTGCTGGTTTGCCAAGTATGCTGATGGCCTGGCGTTCTGACATACCAGGAATGACCACCCCGCGCGTTCTGGCCCTTACTTCTGCGTTACGCCGTTCTGTGGTTGATTGGTAATCGCTAGACGCGCTGGAGTTATTGCGGGAGCGATTTGGTTGAGGCGTCACAGATCGGGATTCCCTGGGCTGTGGGCTCAGGTCTGGTGGTGTATAGATGGAAATGCCGCTAGGCTGTATCGGTTCTGCGTTACCCGACTCACAGGGGAAGTCCTGGAAGGTGGTGTGACCATTGGTGACGCACTTGTATAGCTCAGCCTGAGCTGAGAGCGGTAACAGGGCCAAAAATACGAGCAGTGAGCGCTTTTTCATCGTCCATGAAGCCTAAGCTAATATAGGAAAAGCTTACCAAGGAAATTATACAAGTGTCCACATTGCGACACGGTCATTGAGCCTGAGCGAGCCAAAACGAATAGCTTTTGAGGAAAAACACCCGTAAAATCAACGCAGCCTGCTTTAATGAGCTGGTGTCACAGGGCTTCAAAATCCGCCGCTGTAAAAGGCGTGCCAGTTCGAGTCTGGCCACCGGCACCAAAGTTTTAAGGGCTTAACGTTTATCGTTAGGCCCTTTTTCTTTTTAAGGCCCTTTTGAGGCGCTGCCCGACAAACCGTTAACGCACAGTTGGCTGCCCCCTCGCATTTTGTAGCCTTGCCGTCTTATAGTGTTTGATCAGCATTCGACGAAAGACGGTAACCCACCATGGCCCTTTTTGAGCTGCATAGTCGCAACTTATCCCAGGAGCAGGTGGCCCATACCCACGATTTCCATCAGTTGATTCTGGCCACCTGTGGTGTCACGGAGCTTTCGATGGAAGGGCAGGGGGAAAGGGTGACTGCCCGCCGTGGGTGTTTGATTCCCTCGTCGCGCCATCACGAGTATCAGGGCGACGGCAGCAACCGTACCCTGGTGCTGGATATTCCCGTTGCTCAACTGGCTAGGCTTGAAAAAGGTGGCGAGATTGAGCGCTTGTTCGACAAGCCGCGTTTTTTCAGTGTGCCCCCGGCGTTAAATCAGCTTACCCATGCCCTGGCCAATCAGCTTGAGCAGTGCCCTGCGCTGCAGAATGAAATTGCTATCCTGCTGCTGCGCGCGCTGACCATGTACCTTCAGGATGCGACTCCCGCCGCCACTGGGCAGTTAGGCCAGCACTGTATCAGCGAACGTCTTGACCTCGCTCGTTTGGATGCCTGGCTGGATCAGCATCTGGCCGATGAGATCCGTGTTGAGCAGCTAGCCGCCCTGTCTGCCTTGAGCCCAGGGCATTTCCACACCTGCTTTCGCGAGCTGACCGGTGTGACGCCGCTGGCCTATGTCCAGCGCAGGCGCCTGGAGCATGCGCGTACGTTGGTACGGCACAGCACGCTCAGCCTGGGGCATGTCGCGATGTTGGTCGGTTTTCGCGACCAGGGCAGCTTCTCCCGCGCGTATCGGCGCTATTTCGACATCTCTCCCTCGTCTGACAGGTAGGCGTTTCCTGGAACTGGCCTCATCCTGAGAACAGTCTGCATGACTTACGGGCAAACTTGCCGCAGTGTCGGGCAAGTAATTTGCCACATAGCGTTCTAGTCTCTGAAGAAGCCCTTTTGATGGAGAGACCCTGTGAGCGTTACCTACCAAGACAGCAATGCGCGGATGAGCCAAGTGGCGGTTCATAACGGCACCGTTTACCTCGCGGGGCAAGTACCCACGGATGCCTCGGCGGATATTCGCGGGCAGACCGAACAAGTGCTGGCGCGCATCGATCAACTGCTGGCCCAGGCCGGCACCTCCAAAGAACATCTGCTTTCAGCGCAAATCTGGGTCACCAGCATGGCAGAATTCGACCACATGAACGCCGCCTGGGATGCCTGGGTCGTGCCGGGGCGCCCGCCCGTTCGCGCAGCCGTCGAAGCCAAGCTCGCCAAGCCCGAATGGAAAGTGGAAATCATGGTGATTGCCGCGCTGCCGGAGGCCTGATATGCGGGTTGTATCTGCACAAGACGTTGCTCAAACGCTCAGTTGGGAGGGGTTGGTCAAGCGGCTACATGCCACTTTCGTAAATGGCGTTGAGTCGCCACCGCGCCACCATCACGCCATGCACCGGCCAGATGGCGAAGCCACCATGCTGCTGATGCCCGCCTGGGAAGAAGCGGGGTATATCGGCGTCAAGATGGTCAATGTGTTTCCGCAAAACGCCGACCATGGCGTCCCAGCTATCTCCGGGCTTTATCTGCTCAGCGAGGGCAAGCACGGTCAGCCGCTGGCGTGTATCGATGGCAGCGAGCTTACCCGGCGGCGTACGGCAGCGGCCTCGGCGCTTGCCGCCCAAGCCTTGGCGAATGAAAACGCAGAAACCCTGCTGGTTGTGGGCACTGGCAAGCTAGCGCCGATGGTGATTGAAGCCCACGCCAGCGTGCGGCCTATCAAGCGGGTGCTGATTTGGGGGCGTAATCCCAGCAAGGCGGCAGCGATAGCCGACGATTACGCCGAACGCTTCGAGACACAGGTGGTAGACGAGCTGGCAGACGCCGTAGCCGAGGCCGATATCATCAGCTGTGTGACGCTTTCCACCCAGCCGCTGATCAAGGGTGAATGGCTGACCCCCGGCACTCATCTGGACTTGATCGGCGCGTTTCGTCCGCAAATGCGCGAAACCGATGCCCTATGTTTGCGCCGCTCAGAGGTATTTGTGGATACCTACGCCGGTGCCAAAGGCGAGGCGGGGGATATTCTGCAAGCGATTGACGAAGGTGAGTTTCAGCTTGACCAGATTCAGGCGGAGCTTGCCGAAGTGCTATCTGAAGCTAAGCCCGGACGCTCGGGAGAGGAGGCGATTACGCTATTCAAATCGGTAGGTGCTTCGCTTGAAGATCTCGCCGCCGCCATCGAGGTATGGGAGTCACTTCCCGAATAACCCACACAACAAAAAATTCGCTACCGATGAGGTGGTAACGCCAGTCATAACCAAGACCGACCAACAACCAAAACGAGGTATGTTATGAACGCTAACAAATCCATATTGATTTCCACACTGGCAGCACTCCCGCTGGCGATTGCCAGTGCTACTGCCCAAGCGCAATCCAATGAAATGGTGATCGCCACCCAACTGCCGGAGGACATGAGCAATAACGCGATTTATCCGGCGCTGGTGCACTTCAAAAACCTTGTCGAGGCGCGTACCGACGGGGATCTTGCGGTCAACATCTTCGGTGGCGGCCAGTTAGGCTCCGAGGTGGAAAACGGCTCGGAAGTACAGGGCGGGCGTACCTTGCAGTCGACGATCATGTCGGCCGGGGCGATGTCGTCCTTCTATGAAGACTACCAGGTGGTCACGGCACCATTCCTGTTCACTAACTGGCGCCAAGCCTGGACCTTCTTCGACAGTGAATGGTTCGCTGACTTCATGTCCGGCACCATTGAAGACGCGGATATGCGCTACCTGGGCACCTTCGACGATGGCGGCGGCTTTGTGGCGTTTACCAACAATGTGCGCTTGATTGAGACCGTCGAAGACCTGGAAGGGCTCAACATCCGCACGGAAGAGAACCCCGCCCACGTCGCCATCATGCAAGCCCTTGGGGCGTCTGCCACACCGCTACCCTGGGGCGAGCTGATCACCGCCCTGGAAACCGGCTTGGCCGACGGCCAGTTCAATGCGCCCGTACTTAACACCACTTTCAACTTCGATGCGGTGACCGACTACACCACCCTTACCGGGCACGTTTACAACAGCGCCCCTTGGGTTGTCAGTGAGTCGTGGTATCAGTCGTTACCTGAAGAGCAGCAACAGGTGCTGATTAGCTCCGCGCGGGAAGCGATCCAGATGAGCCACGGTATGTCAGGCGCACTGGCGACCGCCAGCTGGGTGGAGTCATGTGAGCGCTTTGAAGAATGCTACCTGATGCCCGATGACGAGCGCGAACGCATGGCCGAGATTGCCCGCCCTGCATGGCAGGAATGGATTGTCGATGACTTCGGTATGGACAAAGACCGTGTACAGGGTCTGCTGGATGAAGTCGAAAGCGTCGGCCAAACAGTTGCCGAGGAAGACTACCGTGTTTATGGCCAATAAACACATGTCCATAGCGACGCGCTGCTGACCGTCGCCGGGGTGGCGCTTACCGCCCCGGCGTAAAACGTGATTAGCGGGCGTTGTCATGAGGGGGTGTTATGGGCGTATTGCAACCGTTGCGTCGCCTGAGCGATGGCGTCAATCAGGTGGCAATCGTGGTGTGTGTGGGCTGTATCCTGGCGATGCTGGGCATTTCGTTTACCGCCTTTCTCTACAAGCTGGTAACGGGCAGTACATTAAGCTGGACCTATTCACTGGCCCGGCTATTTCTGCCGTGGATCGGCTTTCTCTCCATGACCATTTCGCTGCGCTACGGCGAACACGTGGCCATGACCCTGCTGGTCCGAAGTTTGCCAAGAATCATGGTGAAAATCGCTGCAGGGCTCTGTTTGGCGGTGATTGGGCTGTTTGCGCTGATGCTGACCTGGTACGGCTGGGAGTATTTCACTAGCGCCACCCAGGTCTACATGGTGTCCGCGCAAATTCAAATTTCCAGCAAGTTTACCGCTGTTGTACTGCCCATTAGCGGCGTCATTATGCTGCTTCACCTAGTGCATGGTTTTGCCCTGCTGGAGCACTTTCTCGATGACAGTCATGTGATCGATGAACTGATTGAAACGGCCGATGGGGAGCCCCGCTCATGACGCATGCAATCGTGGTATTCGTCTTGCTGCTGTTTATCGGCGCACCGGTGGCGGTGGTGATGGCCATGTCGGGGCTGGCCGGTGGCTTTGCGCTGGGCGGCGAGCGCATGCTGGGGATCATTGCCGACCGCATGTTCTCCGGCGTGTCGGGCTTTCTGCTGATCGCCGTACCCTACTTTATCTTCACCGCCGAGCTAATGAACCAGGGTGGGCTGACCCATAAACTGATCGCGTTCAACAATGCGCTGTTTGGCCGGGTGCGCGGCTCGCTCTCCCACGTGAATATCTCGGTCTCGGTGTTTTTTGCTGGGCTGACAGGCGCGGCGGTCACCGACACCGTCGCGATCGGCAAAATCATGATCCCCGAGATGAAAAAGCAGGGCTACGATGCCGAGTACGCCGCGGCGGTCACCGCCTGTTCCTCAATCATTGGGCCGATTATCCCGCCAAGCGTCGTGATGGTGGTCTACGCCACGCTGCTGCGGGATATTTCGGTGATTGATCTGTTTGCCGGTGGCATTATTCCCGGCTTGATAATGGCATTGGCGCTGCTGGGCGTGAGCTTTTTTCTGGCCTGGAAGCGCAACTACCCCAAGCAAGCGCCGACGCCCTTCAAAGCGGCGATCGTCGCCTTTCTCGTCGCGCTGCCGGCCATGGTAGTGCCGCTGATTATTCTCGGCGGGATTCTCTCAGGGTTGACGACGATTACCGAAGCCTCGGGCTTTGCGGCGGTTTACGCCATCGTGATTGGCGTGGTGTTCTACCGCAACCTGACCTGGCGCAAAATCTGGGATTCGCTGGTGACCACGGTGCGTTTCTCTGGCGTGGTGTTCTTCCTGTTAGCCACCTCGGCGGTGCTGGGTTGGTTCGTCACCCGTTCGGGCATAGCAAGGGATGCAGCCAGCATGATCACCACCGTCAGCGATGCCGCCTTTGTGCAGTTGATGCTGGTCTGCCTGCTGCTCATCGTGATTGGCACGGTGATGGATGTGCTGCCCGCGCTGGTGGTGATTGCCCCGGTGCTCGTGCCCGCGATGATCCAACTGGGGTTTGATCCGCTGCACTTCGCCATCTTGATGATCGTGGTGCTCAATATCTCCAATGTGACCCCGCCAGTGGGGATGACGCTGATGACCGCCGCGCGAATCGCCGAGGTGCCCTATGAAAAGGCGATTATTGCCTCGCTGCCGTTTTATGTGTCGTTTTTAGCGGTGATTGTTCTGCTGGCGGCATTCCCAGCGCTTTCTACCTGGATTCCTTCTTTACTCTAACGGGCTGCCAAGGATTGCGAATTTGAATATGAAATGCTTCTACCATCCTGATCAGGCCTATCACGCGCCGCCGACCTTTCTGCTGCGCGGCCAGCCTGCGCCTTCACCGGAAGGCCCGCTGCGCGCCGAGCTGCTTACCCAAGGCTTGGCGAGCGTGGGACTGACCCTGACCGCACCGAACGAGGCCGACTCACCGACACTGCGCAAGCGCCTGGAGCAGATCCATACGCCGCGCTACCTGACGTTTCTGGACACCATTTATGCTCGCTGGCAGGCGCTGCCGAATGCAGCAGAGTTTGTTGCGCCCAATATTCACCCCTGTGGCGGCGGCCACCACTACCCGCGCCATCCCATTGGACAGGCGGGCTGGCACCTGCACGACATGGCCTGCCCGCTAAGTGCGACCAGCTTTCAAGGCGCGCTGGCCTCGGCGGCAAGCGCTGAAGCCGCCGCAGAAGAGGTGTTTAATGGCGCGCCAGCGGCCTACGCGCTGTGCCGCCCGCCGGGCCACCATGCCGGGCCTGAGCGCGCCGGCGGCTTTTGCCTGCTGAATAACTCGGCGCTGGCGGCCACGGTGCTGCGCGAGCGCTTTGCCAAGGTGGCCATCATTGACGTGGACTTGCACCACGGCAACGGCACCCAGGATATTTTCTATCACCGCCGCGATGTCTGGACGGGCTCGCTGCACGCGGACCCCAGTGACTTCTACCCCTTCTTTTGGGGTGGCGCCGATGAAGAGGGCAGCGAGGAGGGCGTGGGCGCGAATGTCAATCTGCCCTTGCCGGTAGGCAGCGACGAGGTGGTGTATCTCGACGCTCTGGCGGTGTTAATTGATCACCTCCAGCGCTACGCGCCGGATGCCGTAGTGGTCGCACTCGGGTTGGATGCCCACAAGGACGACCCATTGGCAGGGCTAACCGTGGAAACGGACGCCTTTGTAGAACTTGGCAAACGCTTGGCCGCGTTGGCGTTGCCCACCGTTTTGGTCCAGGAGGGCGGTTATCCCACCGAGCACCTAAGCGCCAACCTGGCCGCCTTTATGCAGGGCTTTACGGCATGAGCACGACCGGCTTTTACTGGCAAGAACGCTGCTTTTGGCATGATCTGGGCGCGATTGGGGTGTTCTCTGCGCCCGGTGAGTTCTTACAGCCCCAGGCCGCCTCGGAAAGCCCGGAGAGCAAACGACGGCTGAAGAATATCCTCGAAGTCAGCGGGCTGATTGATGAGCTCTGCGTGGTGAAACCACCTGCCGCGACGCTTGATGACCTGCTGCGTTTTCATATCCCGCGCTACTTAGACGAGCTGCAGGCGGGGGATAACGCGTGGGGCGGCAATGGCGGCGACTGCGCGCCTTACATGCCGGGCAGCTGGGCGGCGGCAACCCATTCAGTGGGGCTAGCCTTGGCGGCTGTTGAGGCCGTAGCACTGGGTCAGGTGAACAACGCCTACGCCCTGTGCCGACCGCCGGGCCACCACGCGGAAGCCGACCAGGGCCGCGGGTTCTGCCTGCTGGGCAATATTCCCGTCGCGGTGATGCGCGCCCGCGCTTTGGCGCAGGTCAAGCGCGTGGCGATACTCGATTGGGATGTTCATCACGGCAACGGTCAGCAGGCGGCGTTTTATAACGAGCCGGATGTGCTGACCGTCTCGATTCATCAGGCGGCCAACTACCCGCTGGAAACCGGCGGCTTTGACGAGCAGGGCGAAGATGCAGGCTTGGGTGCCAACCTCAACCTGCCGCTGCCGCCGGGGTGCGGCCTGGGGGCTTACGACTACGCCATGGAAAGACTGGTGCTGCCCGCGCTGGAGGTCTTCAACCCCGAGCTCATCGTGGTGGCCTGTGGTTTTGATGCCTGCGCCAAAGATCCATTAGGCAAAATGTTGCTCAACAGCCAGGCATTCGCCGCCATGACCGCCCAGCTTAAAGCGCTGGCAGAGCGCTGCTGCGATGGCAAGCTGGTGTTTGTCCACGAAGGTGGTTACTCCGAAGGCTATGCGCCGCTATGCGGCCACGCGGTGATCCAAGCCCTGGCGGGCAGTGCGATTGCCGTGCCCGACCCGCAAAACGATGAAATTGCCGCCTGGGGCTACCAGGCCCTGCAACCGCACCAGCAAACGCTTATCGATAGCTGGCGCCAACAGTGGGAGCAAGCAATCCGATGACACCGCTTTATGATCGCGACGGCTGGATTTGGCAGGACGGCGAATGGCGTGCGTGGCGCGACGCCACGGTGCACCTGTTTACTCATACGCTGCACTACGGCATGGGCTGCTTTGAGGGCGTGCGCGCCTACGCTGGCCCCAGCGGAACGCACCTGTTTCGCGCGGCAGAGCATACCCGCCGTTTGGCGGAGAGCGCTCATTCGCTGGATATGCCGTTGCCGTTCAGCGAAGCTGACTTGATCGAGGCCCAGCGCGAGTGCCTGGCCAGGAATGATTTGAGTAATGCCTACCTGAAGCCCACGGTATTTTTCGGGGCTGAAGGTTTGGGGCTACGTGCCCAGGGGCTCACCACCCATGTAATGGTCGCTGCCTGGGATCTAGGCCCGTACATTTCCCCCCAGGCGGCGACCCACGGTTTACGGGCGCTCACCTCTTCCTGGGCGCGCCACCACGTCAATATCAGCCTCTGCCGCGCCAAAACCAACGGCCACTATGTCAATTCCATGCTGGCGCTGAATACGGCGCTCAAAGCTGGGTTTGATGAAACCATCATGCTCGACCCGGAGGGCTACGTGGCCGAGGCCTCGGCGGCGAACGTCTTTTTGCTGCGCGATGGGGTGCTGCATACCCCGGAGGTGACCTCGTGTTTGCAAGGCATTACCCGGGATAGTGTGATCCAACTGGCGCAAAAGGGACTGGGTATTGAGGTTCGCGAGCGGCGGATGACCCGCGACGAACTCTACACCGCCGATGAAGCCTTCCTGACCGGCACCGCCGCCGAAATATTGCCGCTGCGCGAGTTGGATGGGCGGCGTATCGGAGGGCGCGCTGGCGCCCCGCCTGCCAACGAGCCGATCAGCCCAAACAGTGTCACGGCCCAACTGCAGAGCTTATATCGCCAGGCGGTGCGCGGTGAGCTGGATGATTTCCGTCATTGGCTAACCCCGGCGTAAACCGGGGCTATAAGGGGGAGTCAGGCGTGCTCTTTAATCGCCCGTTCGAGAATCGCTAGCCGCCCAGGCACCAGGGCATCTTCGACGGCGGTAATGCGCAACACATGACCAATCGACGGATGTGCCGGGCGAGCAATCAATCGACCGGCTTCCAATAGTTCGCGGTGAATCTGCTCGGCGAGTTCGGCGCTGGGCAGGCGAATGCCGACAAAGTTGGTGGCGCTGGGCAGCACATCGGCACCCAGGGCTCGAAAGTGTCCGGCCA
Organism: Halomonas sp. SH5A2; assembly: GCF_014263395.1. GTDB lineage: Bacteria > Pseudomonadota > Gammaproteobacteria > Pseudomonadales > Halomonadaceae > Vreelandella. The sequence goes on from NZ_CP058321.1 coordinate 677,758, forward strand.
ACTGTTCTCGGCGCGCTTTTACCTTGACGACATGCTGATGCACTTCCTCTGGATGGTCGAGCACCACTTCGGCGGCCGCCTGGGTGAAGGTAGACACCGCGTAATGGATGCGCACCTTCATCATCATCGCCAGTACCTCGGGGTCGGCGATGGCATAGCCAATACGCAGGCCTGCCAGGCCGTGGGCCTTAGAGAACGTGCGCAGGCGGATCACGCCTGGCAGTGCTTTAGCCGCGAACTCGCTGCCTGCATCATCGCGGAAATCTCCATACGCCTCGTCCAGCAACAACCAGCAGGTATCGGGCAGGGCGTCGCGCAGCTTGAGGATGGCACTGTCGCTGTGCAAGTGGCCGCTGGGGTTGTCCGGGTTGGCCAGATAGACCAGTCGGGCGTTTTCCTCATGGGCCGCGGCGGCCATGGCTTCCAGATCGGGGGCCAGCACGCCGGGCGCTTCATGGTAACGGGGTTCGACCACAAGACAGCCCTGGCCCTTGGCGAAATAGCCAAAGGTGGGGTAGGTACCAGCGGTGCTGACGACGGTTTCACCCGGCTCGCAGGTGGTGCGCAGCGCCAGGGCAATCAAGCTGTCGGCGCCAGCGTCCACCAGCAGCGTGTCCAGCGCAATACCCTGCTGTTTGCTCAGGCGCTGGCGAACACCCAGCGCCTCGGCATCGCCGTAGCAGTAAACGTGTTCGGCCAGGGCATCACCAAAGTGCTCGCGCAGCGCGCGGTGAGGCATGTCCAGGCCTTCGTTGGAGCCCAGCCGATGAGGGATATCCTGGCCAATGCGGCGCTCCAGCACCTTGATACCGGGAAAGGGGTTGGCGGGGCCTTCGCTCATTAAGTGGTCGGGGTAGCGGGGCATGGTGATTCCTAACAATACAATGAATGTTTAACTTAAAACGTTTATTGAAGCACTTTACCGCGATTCAATAGATTGAGCGGATCGAGGGCTTGCTTAAGGGTGCGCATCAGCTCGATCTCGGCGCTGGAGCGACAGGTGCTTAGCCAAGGGCGTTTCTCCAGGCCAATGCCGTGTTCGGCGGAGACCGAGCCGCCAAGCGCAGCCAGCGGCTGGTAGACCATGGCTTCTACCTCGCGGCGCACTTCGGGATCAGCGCTTCCCGCACTGACAGAAATATGCAGGTTGCCATCGCCCAGGTGACCAAACACCACCAGGCGCGCATCTGTCCAGCGCTGGATTAGCTGCGCCTCTAGCGCATCGGTATAGCGCTGCATATCGGCAATGGGCAGGCTGACATCGAAAGTAAGCAGCGGCGCGAGGCCTTTGATCAGCCCTTCGATATCTTCGCGAATCGCCCATAGGCCATCGCGCTGGGTGCCGGATTGGGCAATCACCGCGTCGACAATCAGTTCGCTCTCCAGGGCGTCTTCCAGCGCCTCGCTGAACTGGGTGGCATTGCGCTCGGCGTCGCTGCCCAGGGACTCAATAATCACATAAAACGGGTGTTCAGTGGCAATCGGTGGCGAGTGGCGCCCCAGGGTTTCGGTGAGCAGACGGTAGTGGTTTTGCCACATCACCTCAAAAGCACCGAGGCTGCCGCCAAGCGCTTTGCCCATATGGTTGAGTAGCCCGGTTAGCGCCTCGAACGAAGGACAGGCCACCAGCGCCGTCTGTTCACTGGGCGTGGGTGGCTGCAATCGCAGTACGGCACGGGTCACAATGCCCAAGGTGCCTTCACTGCCAATGAATAGCTGCTTCAAGTCGAAACCCGCGTTGTTTTTGAGCATGTGATTCATTGAGCTGACGATACGGCCATCGGCCATCACCGCCTCCAGGCCGAGTACCTGCTGGCGCATCATGCCGTACCGGATGACCCGCACGCCGCCGGCGTTGGTGGCGATATTGCCGCCGATGGTGCAGCTGCCCCGCGCGCCCAAATCCAGTGGGAACTGCAGGCCGACTCCCCGTGCAGCTTCTTGCACCCGCTGAAGCGGTGCTCCCGCTTGCACCGTGAGGGTGCCGCCCACTTGATCAATCTCTTCAATGGCGCTCATGCGTTCAAGGGAGATTACCAGTTCATCAGGGCTAGCTTCTGCGCCGTGCACCAGGCCCGTTAACCCGCCATGGGTCACTACCGGCTGCTGCAGCTGATGACAGGCGTGCATCACGGCGGCGACTTGGTCAGCATCCGCCGGGCGTACAATCGCGCCTGCCTGGCAGGGCGCACCGGTCATCCAATCGACGCTACGGCTATTAACATCGTCGCCGGTTAATACATGGGCCGAGCCCACAATAGCGCTTAGCGTCTCCAGGGGTATCAGCATGCGTTTCCCTTTATAAAAATTCGTATCCATTATCTAGGCGATAGCGGCTGCAGTCGCTTCGCGGCCAGGAATCGCCTTGAGCAGGTCTTGGGTATACGCCTCACGCGGGGCGAGGAAAATCTGCTCGGCGCTGCCTTGCTCGACAATCCGCCCATGCTGCATGACCACGATACGGTCGCAAACTTGCGCGGCGACGCGTAAGTCGTGAGTGATAAACAGCAGCGACAATGAAAGCCGCTGTTTTAACTCTTCCAGCAGTTCCAACACTTGCGCCTGAATCGACACATCCAAGGCTGAAACGGCTTCGTCCGCGACAATCAGCTCGGGGTTAAGCGCCAGCGCTCTGGCAATGCCGATACGCTGGCGCTGGCCACCGGAAAATTCGTGGGGAAAGCGCTCCACGGCGCTGGCGCCCAAATCGACCAACTCCAGCAGCTCGCCTGCCTGCTTAAGCGCTGCGGCTTTGGGCGTACCGTTGGCAATCGGCCCCTGGGCGATCGCCATGCCCACTTTGGTACGTGGGTTGAGGGAGGCGTAAGGGTCTTGGAATATCATCTGCACCCGGTGGCGCTCACGGCGGAGCGCATCACCCTTTAATTGCGAAAGATTGACACCATCCAGTAGCAGCTCGCCGCTGTCAGGGTGCTCGAGACGCACCACGCATCGTCCAAGGGTGGACTTGCCAGAACCGGATTCACCGACGATGCCGACGGTTTCGCCCCGAGCCAGGGTAAGCGACACATCATCAAGGGCGCGTACTTCCCGGGCAGGCTTGAACAGTCCACCTCGGGAGCGGAAGACTTTATTGAGCTGCTTTATTTCCAGCAGCGGGGCGACCTGGCTGGTTTCCCGGTGGGGCGGCACCGCATTGCTGGGAATTGCCGCAATCAACGCTTGGGTGTAGGCGTCTTGAGGGTTCTCAAGCACCGGCTTGGCGTCTCCCAGCTCGACAATCTTGCCGTGGCGCATCACGCAGACGCGATTGGCAATTTCAGCCACCACGCCAAAGTCGTGGGTGATGAACATGACCGACATGCCGCGCCGTTGTTGCAGATCACGAATCAGCTCCAGAATCTGCGCCTGGGTAGTCACATCCAGCGCGGTAGTGGGCTCGTCGGCGATGAGCAGCACCGGTTCCAGGGCGAGCGCCATGGCGATCATCACCCGCTGGCGCTGGCCGCCGGAAAGCTCGAACGGATAGGCGCTAATGGCTTTCTCCGGTTGGGGTATGCCCACTTCGATCAATAGCTCCAGCGCGCGGGCCTGGCGCTCTTTGGCATTGAACTGGCCATGGGCCTCAAACACTTCGGCAATTTGTGCCCCTACCCGCATCAGCGGATTCAAAGCGGTCATCGGCTCCTGGAAAATCATGCCAATTTTTAGCCCGCGCAGGGCACGGTGCTGTTTTTCACTCAGGGCGAGCAGGTTTTGTCCTTCGAAGAGAATCTCGCCCTGGGTGGCGTGCACGCCTTTGGGTAGTAGCCCCATCACGGCGTTGGCCGCCATCGACTTGCCGGAACCTGACTCGCCGACCACGCACATGATTTCCCCGCGCTTAACGTCGTAGCTAACGTCCTCCACCGCCAGGTCACGGTCGGCTCCTTTGGGTAGGGCAACGCTCAGGTCACGAATGCTAAGGACAGTTTCTGTTGATGCTTCATTCATAATAAGCACTCCAGCCATAACAAACGCCTAGCGCTCGCGGGAAAGTTTGGGATTCAAAGCGTCGTCTAATCCTTCACCAACCAGATTTAATGCCAGCACGGTCAGCAGAATCGCCACCCCAGGGAAGAAGCTCAGCCACCATGCCTGGCGAATCACCGTACGCGCGGCGCCGATCATATACCCCCAGGACATCACGTTAGGGTCGCCAAGGCCGAGAAACGACAGCGCCGACTCCAGCAGGATGGCAGTCGCCACCATCAACGAGGCCAGCACGATAATCGGCGACAGCGTATTGGGCAGAATCTGACGCAAAATGATCGTGGTGTTGGATTGGCCCACCAAGCGTGCGGCTTCGACATATTCGCGATTGCGCAACGACATGAACTCGGCTCGCACCAAACGCGCTACCGGCGGCCAGCTGACAATCGCAATCGCCAAAACAATCGAGGTGATGCTGGGTTGCATAATCGCTACCAGCACTATCGCCAGCGCGAAGTTAGGAATGGTCTGAAAGAACTCGGTAAAGCGCATCAGGATGTCATCAATCCACCCACCGTAGTAACCGGCAATGGCACCCAGCGGCACACCAATCAGCAGCGCCACACTGGTGGATACCAGCCCGATCAGCAGCGATACCCAGGCGCCGTGCATTAAGCCTGATGCCACATTGCGGCCCATGGTGTCGGTGCCCAGCGGAAAGCCATCTTGCGAAAGTGGCGGCAAAAAGGGCCGCTGCACCATACGCCAGGGCGATTCGGGAAACAGCAGCGGCGCCAGTATCGCCATGGCGATAATCACCAGCAGAATAATCAGCCCCACCAGGGCGCCACGGTTTTGCGAGAAGCGTGCGAAAAAGCTCATGCGGCCCCCTTCTTGATGCGTGGATCAGCAAGGCTGTAGACCAAATCAGTGATGATGTTGAAGACGATGACCAGGGCCGCCGAGAAGAAGAAAATCCCCAGCAGAAGGTTGTAGTCGCGCTGCTCTAGGGCTTCGAACATCAAGCGGCCGATGCCGGGCCAGGCAAAAACGGTTTCGGTCAGTATTGCGCCGCCGACCATTTGCCCCGCCTGTAGGCCGGCAAGCGTAATGATGGGTAGAAGCGCGTTACGCAGTACATGGCGGCGCTGAATGATGCTGGGCTTCAAGCCTTTGGCGCGGGCGGTTTTAACGTAATCCTGCTGGGCGGCATCAAGCATAGAGGTGCGCGTCATCCGGGTATAGATCGCCATAAAGAACAGCGCCAGCGTTGTTGCTGGTAGCACCAGATGCTTGGCAATATCGAGCACCAGGGCAAACCCTGTGTGCCCGGCCCCGACGGTATACAGGCCATAAGCAGGTAGCCAGCCGAGATAGACCGAAAATACCACCACCGACATCAGCGCCACCCAGAACAGCGGGGTGGCGTAGAACACCAGGGCGAGCGCCATAATCAATGATCCGGAAGGCTTTTTGACCCGGGCTGCGGCCATGGAGCCTGCCACAATGCCCAGCACCAGCGAGAGCACAAAGGCCGTTCCCGTGAGCAGCAGCGTGGCGGGCAAGCGCGCCATAATCAGATCAAACACCGGAGCGCCCAGCCGGTAGGAGTAGCCGAAATCAAGCATGGCAATACCCGACACATAGCGCCACAACTGCACGTACATCGGCTGGTCGAGGCCGAAGCGCTCGCGCAGTTGGTCGAGGAACTCCTGGTCGGCGGCGCCTGCTTGTCCCGCCAGAATGGCAGCCGGGTCACCGGGGGCCAGTTGAATCAGCAGGAAATTAAAAATAACGATTAAAAACAGCACAATCACGGCTTTAAAAAGCCGCATGAGTATTAGGCGAGCGTAGACCATAGACACCTTCCTGACACAGCTAAAACAAACATCCAGGCAGCTCGCGCTACCTGGGTGTACTGGGACTTAGCGGTCTAGCCAAGCATCCTTGAAGCCGTCGTTAACGCCTACGCCGGAGGTGACCAGATTTTTCACGTCACAGCGATACAGTGTCGGGAAGCCCAGTTCCATCAACCAGCCAACGGGGACATCTTCGTGCAGGATTTCCTGCACTTCGCGGTAAAGCTTTTCGCGCTCTTCGTCGGGGAAGGCGGTTGCTGCTTCGTTAAACAGCTCGTCAACGCGTTCGTTTTCGTAGCCTTCGACGTTATTCCAGGGCGAGCCCTTGGCAATATTGTCCGAAAGGTAGGTGCGTGAAATTCCCAGCGCCGGGTCGCCGTATTGGTAGAGGTAGGTAAAGGCGAGGTCGTAATCCCAGTCGCCCAGGCGCTGGTTCCAGCCGCCCACGTCGGTCGCTTGGGTTTCGACATTAATGCCCACTTCACGCAGGTTTTGCTGCACGGCTTCGGCCCAGCGTGTCCAGGTTTCGCCGTAGGGCAGCGGCAAAATAGTGATCTCTTCGCCGTCGTAGCCCATTTCGTCCAGCAGCTCCCGGGCGCGGTCAGGGTTGTGATCGTAAGGTTCCAGGTCATCGTTCTGGAAGCGCGCGTTGGAGCCAAACGCCGAGAGCGGCACGTTACCTAGGCCATTCCACAGCACATCTTTGGCGAACTCGCGATCCATGGCGTACATCACTGCTTGGCGGAAGCGCTTGTCGGCGGTGGGGCCTTCACGGTTGTTCATCCACAGCATGGCGAAGGGGCTGAAGTACTCGTGACCCTCTTCGGTCATGCAGACGTTATCCATCTCCGCTAAACGGGGAATATCGAAGTTCTCGACGGTACCACTGGGCAGCACGTCAATCGTGCCGTTCTCGAAGGCCACTGCGCGGGAAGCGCCATCGGGGATGATGTGCCAGTTAACGCCATCCAGGTAGGGCAGACCCTCCTCGTAATACTCCTCGTTTTTAACCAGCTCAATGACCGTGCCGCGCTCCCAGTTGGAGAACTTGAACGGACCCGTGCCTATCGGGTGGTCGTTGTGCTCGTTATCGCGGAACTCGGTACCTGCGTATAGATGTTCAGGCACCATGGTAAAGGTGCCCGCTTCAAAGGAGAGCATAAACGGGCCGAAGGGCTGAGTCAGGGTAAACACCACGGTGTGTTCATCGGTAGCTTCAATGCTTTCCACGTGTTCCAACACCGCTCGGGCGCTGGGGTTGAGTTCACGGTGGAAGACATCGGCGGAGAACACGACATCCTCGGCGGTAAAGTCTTCGCCGTCGTGCCAAGTAACGTCATCACGCAGATGGAAGGTGTAGGTGCGGCCATCGTCACTGACCTCCCATGACTTCGCCAGTTGTGGCATGGGTTCCAGGTCGGTGGTATAGCGCAACAGGCCTTCGTAGATATTCCCCGCCACGGTGCGCGTGGGCGCGTTTTGAATCATGCCCAGCACCAGGCCTGGCGGCTCCGGCTGGACAATCGTATCGACAGTCCCTCCTTGTTTGGGGTCATCGGCAAAAGCGGGGGAGGTGAAAGCGAGTGCTGCAGCGGATATAGCCAATGCTAAAGGTGTTTTCATGTTTCCTGCTCCTCATTTTATTGGAACGCAACGGGGTTACGTCGTCGTTAGGCGAGCGAGGCGTGGTCGGTTAACCCTGTTGTCGTTGTTGTAGGGTTTTAGTAAACATAGGGTCTTTTTGAACATAGCAGCGGTTTAAAAAACTGTCGACAGTCGGCAATCGTCCGTCGACAAGGCGTTATTTTTCGCCATACTTTAGGGAATGCGGACCCTCTATGAGTGAACTTTATGGCCTTATCCAAAGCGGCTCCCAGGGCCTTTATCCAGCAGCAGAACCTTGTCGAACAGGTAGCTGACTATTTAACCCAAGCGATTATTCAGCAACACTTTTTGCCCGGCGAGCGGCTTTCTGAAGTACAGCTCTCCCGCGATCTGGGCGTCAGCCGCGCGCCGGTTCGTGAGGCTGCGCGTTTGCTGGAAAGTCGCGGTTTACTGATTTCAAAACCACGCCGTGGCTTCTTTGTCAGAGCGTTGAATGCCGTTGAACTCGAAGATGTGTTTGATTTACGACTATGCCTTGAGCGCCACGCGATGCAGCGGCTATCCGAGCGTTACACGCCCGATGCGCAGCGCGCGCTCAAGCAGCAGGTAGAAGTGCTATGTGAAGCAGCCGCCGGTAATGATGGCACCCGCCGGATTGAAGAAGATCTGCAGTTTCATCGTCTGATGCTGCACTATGCAGGCAATGAGCGTCTGCTACGCGCCTTTAACGACCTGAGCCATGAACTGCGTTTATGCATCACCTTGATTACCAAGACCCACGAAGCCCCCGATACCATCGCCACCAGCCACTTCAAACTGCTGGATGCGCTGGATAGCGGCCGCCCTGAGGCTTGCCGTGAGGCAATTGATTACCACATTGGTGTGGCCCGGGATTTCGTGGTCAAGGGCGTAGGCGAAACGGGGGAGTAACGAATGAAGACGTTCTTTCACACGGACCAAATGCTTCATCAGCCGCAAACCTATTTCTCCCGTGGGAAAATGCGCACACCCCAGGAAGTCCCTGAGCGCACCAGGCATCTGCTGGCGGCCGCGAAACAGCTGGGTTTTGAGCTACAGGCACCTGCCGACTATGGCGTGGCGCCGCTGAGGGCAGTGCATTCACTGTCTTACCTGCGCTTTCTGGAAAGTGCCTATCGGCGTTGGCATGCCCTTGGCGAAGATTGGGGCGACGAAGTGATCTCCAACATCTTCGTGCGTTCGCCCAACGCTCTGCGCGGCATATTGGCGGAAGCCGCGCGCTACCTGGCCGACGGCAGCGCCCCGGTGGGTCAGCATACCTGGCAGGCGGCGTACTGGTCAGCGCAAAGCGCGGTCGCCGGTGCCGAAGCCCTGCTTAACGGCGAGCGGTTCGCCTACGCGTTAACGCGCCCGCCGGGTCACCACGCGGGTACCGAAACCGCCGGTGGCTTTTGCTTCCTCAATAACACTGCCATTGCCGCTCAACACCTTACCTCGCGCTACCCCCGCATCGTGGTGTTGGACCCTGATATGCATCATGGGCAGGGCATTCAGGAAATTTTCTACCAGCGCGACGATGTGCTGTATATCTCGATCCACGGCGATACCACCAACTTCTACCCGGCGGTCACCGGCTTTGAAGACGAGCGCGGGCAGGGCGCGGGGCTGGGTTACAACATCAACCTGCCGATGCCCCACGGCTCACCGGAATCGGCGTTTTTTGACCGCCTGGAACAAGCCTGCCAGGCCATTCGCCTGTTTGAACCGGACGCGATCGTGCTGGCGCTGGGCTTTGATATCGACGAGCGCGACCCCCAGGCGAAAGTCGCTGTCTCCACAGCAGGCTTTGGTCAGCTTGGCCGCACAGTCGCGGACCTGAACCTACCCACGCTGGTAGTGCAGGAAGGCGGTTACTACCTGGAGGGGCTTGAAGCCAACGCAGTGAGTTTCTTTGAGGGGCTGCTCGGCAAGGCGTAATCAGTAAGACAAGCCATCAAGGTGTCTGGCACTATAGCCACTTTCAGCGATCAGCAAACGATCCGGATAGCAAACGAAAGGACACGGCATGGCCCACCTGCTACGCATCGTGATGATTCACGGCCACCTGGAAGGCGTGGTCGAATTGAGTGTGGATGGCCACACTAATATTTGCGGTACCAACGCCTCGGGTAAAACCACGCTTCAGCGCCTGGTGCCGGTGTTTTATGGCGAGCTGCCCAACAAAGTCGTCCCCAAAACGCGCATGAAGTTCGACGCGTTTTACCTGCCCCACCGCAACAGTTACCTGGTCTACGAATACCGCCGCGAAGCGGGCAATATCTGCCAGGTGGTGCTGACCCGCAAATCGGAAGGCGGAGTGGAGTATCGCTTTGTCGCGGCCCCGTATCGGCCAGAGGATTATCTGGTCGAGGGCGAAAGTGGCGCCGTGGCGCTGGAGTACGCCCAGTGGGCCAACGGTCTGCGCCGGGAGAATATCAACGTCTCGTCCAAGCTCACGGCCACCTCTGAATACCGCGCCGTGATCCAGAACGACTTTACCCCCACGCCCGGCATTATGCCCCACGGCAATCGCAAGGATGCCCTCAAGCTGCGCCAGCTGGCCGCGCAGTTCAGCCTGGTCAAGCCCGAGCATCGCATCCGCCATATCGAAAAACTGGTCTCGGCTGTGCACGCCAAAGAGGGCAAGATGGACACCCTCAAGACCATGCTGGCGGCGATCTTTGAAGAGGATGGCGTCGAGCTGCCGGTGACCCGCATCCGCAGCGCCAAGGCGCGCGAGTGGATTGACCAGATGCGCCAGTCGATGCGCCTGGAGCCGCTGCAGCGTTCGCTTGCCAAGCTGCACGACGTTGACCGCGAGTTGGCGGATGTGGAAGCCGCGCTGTGGCAGTTGAAACCGCAGTTGGAAGCCGACCGTCACCATATCGAGCGTACCCTGGCCGATGCCGAAGCCGATATGAACACGCGCCAAGAGGCATTCGACGCCGAGAAAAACGCCTACGAGGCGGCCCGCGATCAGTTGAATGAACAGCTTAGCGAGCTGGAAAGCGCCCTCAAACAAACCCAGCGCGACCTGAGTGACCTTCAGGACCAGTATGAAGCCTATGAGGCGGCAGACATGCCCGCCCTTGAGCGCGACCTTAACGCGCTGCCCCAAAAACGCGAGCAGTTCGAGCAGCTAAAAAGCCACCTGAACGCCCTGCAAGAGGCCGTGCAGGCCAGCCAGGCCCGCAAGGAAGAACGGCTGCGCGAACTGGGCGAAGTACTGGCCCGCCAGGGCGAAGAGATCCAGGGGCTGGTCGATGCCCTCAATGAAGAAAAAGCCGCGCATCAGGAAGCCCACTGGGAGGCCCAGCGTCACCTGGACGCCCGCTACCAGACCCAGCGTGAAGAGGCGGAAGCCGACTTTCAGGAACGCCTTAACCAAGGGGTTGAACGTCTGGCGGCGCTGAAAGCTGCGCTTAGCCACAGCGGCCCCACGGCCGAGGAAAGCGAAGAAGCCGCGCTGGTTCAGGCGCGGATCGATCAGGCGCAAAGCGACCACAACGCCGCCAGCAGCCAGCGGGAAAGCCAGCGCCGCGAGCTGGATAGCCTGAAGCGCGAGCGTGACAGCGCCGAACAGGCCCACGCGGATGCGCGCCGGACGCTTACCCGTGCCCAGCAAACCAGCCAGGCGCTGCACCGCCAGCGCGACCCCGCTCAAGGATCGCTGCGGCATTTCCTGCGTTACCATCTGCCCGAATGGGAGCAGCGGCTGGGCAAGGTGATCGCCCCCGAGCTGCTGGAGCGGCGGGACCTTTCGCCGACCTTGACGGAGCAGCCAAGCGACGACTTGTACGGCCTGGTACTGGATACCCATCTGATTGAGCCGCCGGACTACGCTCAGGATGAAGCCAGCCTGCTGGCCGCCATTGAAGCGGCGGACGACGCCGTGGTGCGTGCCGAGGCCGAGCGAGGCAACAGTGAAAAGCAGCTCAAACGGCATAACGAGCGCGTCCAGGCTGCCGATGAGGCGCTAAGCCAGGCCCAACTGGCGGTGAAGCGCGCCGATGAAGAAGTCGAGTACGCCCAGGAGGCCCGCCGCCAGTGCCAGGCACGCCATGCCCAGGCGCAACGCCAGCGCAAGGCGGACCACGAAGCTGCCCTGGCAGAACAGGAAGCGCAGCAGCAAGCCCTGCGCGACGAACGCAAAACCGCGCTGGACAAGCTAAACGCCGCCCATCAGGCAGAACTGCTGGAGCTCAAAGCGGACGCGCAAAGCCAACTGGACACCATCGACCGGCAGATTCAGCAGTACAAGACCCAACTCACCGAGCAGAAGGCCGAGCACAAGCGCCAGTGCGCCGAGCTCGAGCAGGCGTTCGACGAGGAACTAAAGGCTCAGGGCGTCGACCCGGAAAAACTCAGGGATACCCGCACCCGGCTGCAGCAATTGGACGAGCACATCCGCCACACCGCCGCCCGCCAGGACGAGTTGGACGCCTACAAGCGCTTTATGCGGGTGAGCTGGGGCCAGCGCAAACCGGAGCTGGTCGAGCAGGAAGGGCGTTTAAGCCGTGAGATAGACGCCGCCCAGCGACAACGCGAGGAGCATCAACAGGCTTTCAAAGCCACCAAGGCGGCCCATCAGCAGCACGTCGCGGCGTTTGAAACCAAACGCCGGGAAAGCCACGAGGTGCTCAACGACCTCAAGCCGCTGCTCAAGCAGCTCGATGAACTCACGCTGACCTCGGACGCCACGCCCCAGCAGGACGCCCCCGGCGATGTCGCCGAGCGGCTGGCGCGCACCCGCCAGGCGCTTGCCCGCCGAGCCCAAGAGCGAGACACGCTGCGCAAGGGCTGTCAGGAAGCGGAGAGCCAGCTGATCAAGGGCGCCAGTACCAGCTTTGTCGACGCGCTGGAAAACGAGCGCGCGCAGCTGGCCGACCCCGACGACCCGCGGACGCTGCTGCCGTTACTTGGCGGCATGCTCAAATTGCTGGAAGACCAGCAGCAACAGCTGATTCAGCAGGGGCGCAACCTCAGCGACGATCTGGACAAGTTCTTCACCGTGTTCCGCGACCTCAACCGCCGCATCAGCGCCCAGAGCAAGCGCCTCTCGGATGAAGTGGCCGACGACCTGCGCCTGGATGGCATCAGCAAAGCCGAGGTGCGCATTCAGTCGACCATCGACGAGCTCGGCTTCTGGGAGCCGCTCAAGCTGTTCGCACAGCGCTACAAGGCCTGGCGCGACTCCGAGCAGACTCTGCCCAGCGACGACTACTTGAACGCCCTGGCGGACGTGGTCGACTTGCTGCGCAGCGACCAGCAGTACAGCTTCGAAAGCCTGCTGCGTCTGGAACTGCACTTGAACGAAGGCGGCACCGACCTGATCATCAAGAACGACCGCCAGCTGCTCGAATCGTCCAGCCACGGCATGGCGTACCTGATTCTGTGCAAGTTCCTGCTCGCCTTTACCCGCCTGCTGCGCGGCCGGGCGGCAATCGCCATTCACTGGCCCATCGACGAGATCGGCACGCTGGCCTACCACAACGTCGAAAAGCTGTTTGACGCCTGCGACAGCAACCAGATTCATATTGTCGGCGCTTTCCCCAACCCGGAATCCGACGTGCTGCTGCTGTTCCATAACCGCTACCTGATCGACCGCGACGCCGACGACCCCGCCAAACGACGGCTAAAACGCATCGAGCCCCGCCAAAGCCGCTTGGCTGAGCGGCTCAAAGCCCGCCATGAGGAGGCGCCGGTATGAGCGATATGAGTCTGTTGCCGCATGGCCCGCTACTGGAACGGCTGTTGGCGGGCGAGTTTATCTGCGCGGTGAGCGACGAAAGCGCCTTCAAGCGCCTGCAGGATGACGCCACGCGCGACGCCATCGATGACTACCTGCGCCCGCTCAACCGCCGCGTGGCCAGCAGCCAGGAGGAAGGCGTATATTTTCTTGCCTGGCGTCAGCCGGATGACAGCGCGCGGGACCAGCTCGCCCGCCAGCTGGGCGACACCGTCAACAGCCTGCTGCCGCTGCTGGAATGGCTACAGCTGGTGCAGGAAGCCCTGGGCCGCGACAGCGTGCTGTCCCCCGGCGATGTGCTCAAGCCCGGCGAGCTACAGGCCAAAAGCGAAGATAACCCCAGCCTGCGCGAACGCATCGAGCGCCTGGCTACTGACAGCTTCTTCGGCTCCCAAAGCGACCAGTTGGACGCCCAGGTCAAGCAGGTGTTCAAGCGGTTGAGAGAGCACGGCTACCTGCTGCAGCCCCACTCGGACCGCCAGGTATTCCTGGTCACCGGCAAGGTCGACTATCTGCTCGAACTGGTGCGCTTTATTCGCGATGAAGAGCACCTGCCGGTGGACGACGAGGGCGAGGACACCCAGGAGGCGCTGCTGTGAACGACGCGGAAACGCCAGGGCTGGAAAGCCGCCTGATCACCACCGGGGTGGAGCGTCTGGCCCTGCTGGGCCGCCACGCCGAAGCCCTGATGCAGGGCTACGCCAACGACCAAGTCCCGCTGGAAGGGCTGAGCCATACCGCCCTGCGCAAGCTGCTAAGCGCGCGGATTGTCTGGCGGCCCGACGAGCAGGGCGGCCTCAAGCTGACCCCCAAGGTGCGCGAGCTGATCGCCGAAATGGTTGCCGATGAAGCCCGGCGCCACGTCAACGCCGATGTGGCCGAAGCGCTGGAGCTGATCCGCAGCCTGATCGAGAGCTATCGCGATTCCAGCAGCCGCGGCGACTACTGGCAGCAGGAGCAGCAACTGCTGCGCCTTCGCCAGGCGGTGGATGACATGAACGGCCGCTTTGCCGACGCCATCGACAGCCTGTGGCAGCGGCTCAACAGCGACTTTGGCTTTGTCAGCCAGCTCAACGACAAGGTGCGCGAAAACGACCGCGCGCAAAAGCAGGTGGTCCGCCTGCTCGACGGGCTGGCGCTTATCGACTTTGACGAGCTGATCGAACTGGTGGGCAGCGACGGCACGCTGCGCAAGGTGTTGATCAGCCAGCTGCAACAGCAGCTCAGCCAGCACTACACCAGCCTGCGCGAAGTGCAGCACCGTCTGATCGAGTTGATGGCGCGGTTTCGCCGCATGCAAGCACGCAGCCGCCTGGTCTCAGGCATGGCCGCCTTTCTGCGCGAGCACCCCGGCTTCACCCCTGGCAACTACGCCCGCCGCAGTGAAGTACCGGCGCTGTTTAACCACGCAGCACCCCTCACTGCCGCCGGTGCCGTCGCGCTGGACCGCGCCCAGGACGTGCCCACCATCAGCGCGCTGCTGCAAAACGTGCCCACGCCGTTACGTGCCGCCCAGTCGGCCACCGCGGCACGCCCGGCGGAACACGTCGAAGACACGCTCATTGCCGCCCGCCAGCAGGCCCTCAAGGATGACGTCGAAACCTTCTATCTCAACGTGGTGGACCGTGCCGAGCACGACCCCATCAGCGCTCTGGACTACCTCAACCAAAGCGAGCTGGAGTGGCCTGCCGAAATCTGGCTGTTCCAGGTCATCGCCGAGCACCAGGGCCTACCGCATAGCGAACAGCGCGCGTTTCATCTTCACCAGCAGGAAGAAAGGGCGAGCGCCTTCAACGATGTGAAATTGATTCGCGACGTTTCGTTAGGCCTGGCGGTGTAACGATGGATGACCAGACGCTCACGGCCAAGGTCTACAGCAAGCTAAGCGACGTGGATCGCCAACTGCGTAAGCAGACGTGGGTCGACAAGAAGCGCAGCCAGCAGTGGGTGGAAACCTTCATCCACTGGTGTGATGCGCAGCATATTGAACTTGGCCCAAGGATTAGCCATCAATCACTGCGCTTTGATCGCGCCCTTATCCAGCAGGTGAACGCTGCGCTCGAAAGCCAACGACTGACCACTATTGAGCAATGGCAAAGCGGCTTGACCAGTGCTGAACAAGCGGAGCATGGCGTCGATGAAGATAAAACCAACCGCGAAGGCCCGCGCGCCCAGCGGGTGCTGGTCAACACGCCCGCAAGCCCACCCGCTTGGCTGTCGGCCCAGCCGCGTTCCATGCACGATGTCGACTGGCGAGATATAAACCTTGAGCAGTGCGACGTGCTCATTCAGGTCGAAAATCTGGACAGCTTTTATGCCTTTTCACCGCAAATCCCCGCGCTAAGCGACTATGCAAGCCCACTGGTCGTCTACCGCGGCGACAGCCACTACGGCGGCGGCTTCAAGCAGCTCGCCAGTGCCTGGAACGCCACCCAGAAGCCGCACCTCTACGCAGGCGACTTCGATATAAAAGGCATCAGCATCGCGCTTTCCAGCGGCGCCTCGCACCTATTACTCCCGCCGCTAGTATGGCTCACCGAACAAGCCACCACCCTCCACGACCCCGCCAAACAACTCGAACACCGCCCACGCCTGCAACGCCACCTCGACCAACTACCTGCTTCTCATCCACTACAGCCCTATCTAACGCTGCTACTCGACCAGCAGCGCGGGCTAAGGCAGCAGTGGTTGGGTGAGCGGTTGGAGTGCGTGGCGCTGGTGTGAGGGAGCCCCGTCGACCTAATGAGCATTGCCGGGTGATGTGTTGTGTCCAGTCTGGTTGAAACTGGCAAAAAGCACAGGCGCGCGAATTCTGGCTTTGCTCTTAAAGGAATCAAATGAGGTAGCTGCTGCTTAACCTCAATCAATGCGTCGACACGTTTATTGAGGTTATGCAGCCTTCCGTATAGTCACTGTTAGGGTGCCCGGGCTCTCCGTCCCAACACTTTCTTGTACTTATCTCTTGACGTATTAGGACAGTCGTCCTAGATTTTCAAAGTAGGATGACTGTCCTAGATGTATGGGTGTTAACTGGGAAACGTGCCGATGGGTAATAAGCTGACAAGAGATCGCATCGTCGAAGAGGCGGATAAACTGTTTTATGAGCAGGGCTTTGAGCACACTTCTTTTGCGCAAATCGCGGAAGCTCTGGGTATTTCCAGAGGAAATTTTTACTATCACTTCAAGACCAAGGACGAAATCCTGGATGCTGTAATCAGGCATCGTATTGTTTGCACGAACTCTATGCTCGATAACTGGGAGCTAGAAGGTAGAACGCCAACTGATCGTATCCGAAGTTTCCTCAACATTCTGGTGATGAATAGGGCCAAAATTAAGCGTTTTGGCTGTCCGGTAGGGACACTCTGTACTGAACTCGCCAAGCTGAATCATCCCGCTAAAGCGCATGCTAACGAACTGTTCACATTATTCAGAACCTGGTTGCGTCGACAATTTGAGCAACTTGGCCGTCACGATGACGCAGATGAGTTGGCAATGCACATGCTCGCATTCAGCCAAGGAGTAGCAACACTTTCCAGTGCATTCCAAGACGAGAAGTTTATTCAGAGCGAGGTAAGACGTCTTGACGACTGGTTATCCTCTTTCACAACTAAAACCAATACTCTGTCGGAGGTGCTTTGATGTTCATTGTTCTTCTACGTTTCTCCCAGAATAAGGGGCAAGCCGGTGCTTTTATGGATGGCCACAATCAATGGATAAAACGTGGTTTCGAGGATAAGGTTTTCTTGATAGTTGGTAGCCTTCAGCCCGGCCTTGGCGGATCTGTTATTGCTCATGGTGAGTCAAGGGAGGCTCTTGAAAAACGGGTTAGCGAAGACCCATTTGTGGCCGAGAACATCGTTACGGCAGAAATACTTGAAATAGAGCCAAAGAAAGCAGATGAGCGATTGAATTTTATCCTGGCCGAGTGAGGGGGTACCATGAACTCGACGGTGCAAGGTCCTGATGGTGAACTGCGTTGTAGCTGGTGTTCGGCAGCTCCTGAGTTCTTTGAATATCATGATAATGAGTGGGGTTACCCGGTTGACGATGATATCAGGCTGTTTGAAAAGCTATGCCTAGAAAGCTTTCAATCAGGTCTAAGCTGGCGCACGATTCTTGCTAAACGAGAGAATTTCCGTAAAGCCTTTTCGAATTTCGATTTCAATGTAGTGGCGGGGTTTAATGAGGCTGATATTGAGCGACTATTGAAGGATGAAGGTATTGTCCGTCATCGAGGGAAGGTCGAAGCTGTTATTAATAATGCAAAAAGAGCCCAAGAAGTAGTGCATCAAAAAGGGTCTCTCGCGGCCTACTTTTGGAGCTTTGAGCCAGAAGAGAATAATCTGCCAGAACCACAGACTGCTTCAACTTCAGAGGCGTCCACTGCGCTTTCTAAGGCTTTGAAAAAGCAGGGCTGGAAGTTCGTTAGCCCTACAACAGTTTATGCTTTTATGCAGGCAATGGGGCTTATAAATGATCACTCCGATGGATGCATATTCAGAGAAAAGGTTGAACAAGCTCGCAAGAGGTTTATACGTCCAGGGGCAGATACAGTGCCCTAACAACCGGCTGCACGGCGACCGATTTTCCGCCACGTTGCGTCTCCAAACCGGCGCGTGAGCCGGGCGGTATGTACAAAAGGAGTGCGAGCAATGAGTAGTTGGGAGCTTGCAAATTTTTATGACCATCAAGGGCGTGAAGTTCGTTATGGCCAATTGGGCGAAGGCCCACCAATGGTTTTGGTTCACGGAACGCCCTGGTCATCGTTCAATCTGCGACATTTAATTCGAAAACTGTCCGAAGAGTACACGGTCTATTTCTTTGACTTGTTGGGCTATGGTCAGTCGTGTACGACGGAAGGCGATGTTTCGTTGGGCGTGCAGAATGAGGTTTTGGATGGGTTGCTAACCCATTGGCAATTGGATGATCCAATTGTTGTCGGACACGACTTTGGCGGCGCTACAGTCCTCCGAACTCACCTTCTCAATGAGCGGTCTTTTAAGAAGATTATTCTGATTGACCCGGTGGCAGTCTCTCCTTGGGGCTCACCTTTTTTCCGCCATGTGAATAGATATGAAGCCGCTTTTTCAGGGCTGCCAGACTATATTCACGAAGCTGTGGTCCGGTCCTATGTGCAAACGGCGGCTTTCAAGCCACTTGATGAGGCAACACTAGAAGGAATCGTTTCGCCGTGGACTGGCGAGCAAGGTAAGACAGCTTTCTATCGTCAGATGGCTCAAGCAGACTCCAAATATACCGACGAGGTCCAGTCTCTTTATCCGACGATTACTACACCTACCTTGATCCTGTGGGGGCGGGAGGATAGCTGGATACCGCTGGAGCGTGGGGAAGAGCTCCACAGCATGATTTCTGGATCGGTTCTTCGTGTGATTGATGATGCGGGCCACCTTGTCATTGAAGAAAGGCCTGATGAGTTGGTGAAAGAAATTTTGGATTTTGCTCAGGCTTAAAAACTACATAACCAGGCGTGTCACGCGGGTGGCTTGTAGGCCGCTCCGCCCTGTAAGGCTATCGGTGCACTCTGCGTTAAGAGGCAAAGACTGTGGAAATCGTTTCTCTAGCAGATAAAAGGGAATTCATTGCTGAGTTGGCGGAGCTACACCATGCAGAGTGGAAGCACTTGAACCCGTCGCTGACTTTGGAAGGTCGCGCCGAAGCAATCTCTGATGCTGCGGGACGAGAGGGTATTCCTTCAATCTTTATTGCAATGTCAGGAAGTCAGCTTGTTGGTTCGGCTGCGCTAGTACAGAACGATATGGACACAAAACCGGATTTATCCCCTTGGCTGGCAGCAGTTTATGTAAAAGAGGGCTTCCGGTATCAGGGGATAGCAACAGAATTGATTGCTCGGTGCGAAGATGAGGCAGCTCGCTCAAATGCTAATGCCTGGTATCTCTACACCGAGTTCGCCTCGAAACTTTATGAGAAGCTCGGCTGGAATCATATGGAGCGATGCGAATACAAGGGCGTGACCGTCGATGTCATGTACAAGCAGATCGCCTCTTCACCAGAGCAGGCAAAGCGACAACCTTTTCGTTGCAGCTGCGCTTCCACTACAAGGCCGCGCGTGCTGCGGTCGTTAAAAGGGGGGGAAGAGCATGTCAGATACACGGACACTAGCAAGCCCGCATTCCTTGATATGGCACTACTACGAATGCCTACAGCGACAGATAAGACGAGTGCCTACGGGCGAGCCTGATCGGGTGCAGAAGCAGGAGCTCGCACTTGCACTTTTCCTTGCGGTGTCGGTGGTGGAGACGTTTATCAATGCGTTCTTCCGCGTGGTTGTCGAAGAGGACGGGTTTCGGACTCACAGAGATCGGGTTCTGAAGGATATCGAGAGACGTCGTTCATTGGATGCGAAGATCAAGAAATGGCCTAAAAATGTGCTGGGAGTACGATTGGATGAGTCAACCGCGAACGTGAAGCGATTCCTGGATCTCAAGAATCACAGGAATGCACTCATGCATTTCGTTTCCTCGCATGAATCAATTGAATTGCCTGGCCCTTTGTACGTCCATGGCATGGCTGATATGTCTGCCTTCCAAGCGCTCTCGCTCGAGCAAGCGGTAGAGTATCCCGAAATCATTAGACGCTCGTGTTTGAGGTATTCTTGGCGCGAGGGATAACGGAAGAGCGCTTGCCGCACGCTTTTCACCAATGGTTTGGCGAGCCGCCTTCTAACCATGCGCTCCAGCCGACGGCGGTTCGTAATGTGACCCGCCGCGACTGAGCGCAACGTTAGCGAGACAACAGGAGGGCATTCCAATGCAATCAGACGTAGTTAATTTGGCCGATAAGTTCAGAAAATTTTCTGAGTATTGGTCACCTCGCGTGGTCGCAGAATTGAACGATTATCAGTTCAAACTGGCGAAGTTTCAGGGCGACTTTGTGTGGCATGATCATAAGGATACGGACGAGGTTTTTCTGGTCGTCAAAGGTGCAATGGGCATCGAACTCCGAAGTGGTACTGTTCATCTATCCGAGGGCGAAATGTATGTAGTGCCCAAAGGGGTGGAACATAGACCCTTTGCTGAAAGTGAGTGTCATGTTCTCCTAATTGAGCCCCGAGGCGTGGTGAATACCGGAGACTCGGGCGGAGAGCTTAAGGCGGAAAATGATGTCTGGGTTTAGCGGCAGACCATATTGCGCTAACAAGGCCAAGTGCGTAACGCATACTGCGTTACGGCTTCGTCTCCATTACGTAGCGGCGCATGCTGACGACATATGCAAATAACTCTACGAACACCAGAAAAAGCCGATTATGAGGCTATTGCGTCTTGGGTCACTGACGAGAAAGCCTGTTCTCGCTGGGCGGGGCCATCAGTACCGTTTCCCTTTGCTGCAACCGATTTGCCTGAGCTGCTCGCCGTTGAGGAAGGCTCAAGCTATTGTTTATCCAATAGCGATAACCGCTGCGTTGGTTTTGGCCAGTTCTGGGCTGGGAAGCAGGGCGCTGTTCATATCGGCAGGATTATTATTTCGCCAGAGGAAAGAGGAAAGGGCACCGGCCGCTTGCTGTGTGAAAAGCTGATGGCAAAGGCCAGGCAATCAGCAGGTGCGTCGACGGTGACGCTGCGCGTCTATCGAGACAACACTGCCGCTCATTCTTTATATTCAAGCCTTGGCTTCTCCGTCATAAAGTCAGAGTCCACGGATGACTTATTGTTTATGAGTGCAATGGCCAATGAGGTTGCAAGAGAGATCACGAGCAAGCTATGAACTTACTCCTCCTCGGCACCTCCGCCGGTGTACCAACAAAAAGCAGAAACGTCTTCGGGGTCGCGTTGCGATAAACCAGCGTCCTGTTTGCCGCGCTGATTTCTCCCATCATTCTGAAAGAAGGCTACGGCGGTGATGAATTAAATTCAGTTAAAAAGTTGTATTGCCCAGCCAGATGCATATAAGCCGAGCCCAAACGCTGTATGTGTTATGAGGCTCTGCAGTCTGGCAGAGGTAGGATGTGGTGTCCGAGATGCGGCAACTCCGGCACCCATACCCGGCTGCATCAGCAGAAAGGGGGCTGCAATGGTGCCTATGCCCGTTGCGAGTGCGGGGCCAATCGTTGGGCTCTGCATCCATGACTCTCCCCAGATACCGATTAATAAGGCAGCGAATGCGATGCCTATCAGATAATGAGCTGTCCACCCTATAATGTGTTCTCCGCGTTTGGGGCTTGATGCGGCAATATTGTCATGATGAAACTGTCCGTGTGCCATGTGGGCTATCCAGCGTCCCACCATCCCATAGTTTGGGAGAGGGACTCCGAGCAATGGCTTTCGCACGATGCTCCACACGTCCATCACTGCAGTAGCTCCAATCCCGATTGTTAATATGAATAGTACGTGGTTCATAATCCCTTCCTTTGTGCGCCTTGATTTCTAACTAGAGATAGCCTACGACTTAAAGTCGACTTGAGGTCAAGGAGTAATTATGGATATCGCTGAAGTAGCCAAACGTTCGGGTGTTCCAGCCTCAACGTTGCGCTTTTATGAGAAGAAAAGGTTAATCAGCTCTCTCGGAAGGCAAGGGTTACGCCGAGTTTTCAATGACAATATATTGGAGCGGCTGGCCCTTATTGCGCTGGGACGTGCAGCGGGATTTTCTCTAGATGAAATTGGCAGCATGATAGGACCTAAAGGAGATCCTAATATTGACAGAGATTTACTGGTGAACAAGTCAGATGAAATTGATAAGACGATCAAAAGCCTGATAGCGGTACGAGACGGTCTCCGACATGTCGCCGTTTGTTCTGCCCCAAGCCATATGGAATGTCCGAAGTTTCGACGTTTGCTTGGATTAGCGGCTTCGGGGGTGATTAGTAGAAAAGATGTGGGGATGCTTTCCCCAAAAAAGGCGCTTTAATGCGGCTTTATAACGTCAATGTAACATAAACATAGCAAGATACGGGTCGGCAGTCTGTGAGTGGCCTCTTAGAATTGCCTCTGTTCCGGTTAGATACCAATCATTCAGAACAGGGCGAAAGGGGCCGAACACATGAATACACTCAAGAATAAAGTCATTATTGTTACGGGTGCCAGTGCAGGTATTGGTCGCGAGACTGCACGCCTTTTCGCCAAAGAAGGGGCTTCTGTGGTGCTGGCAGCACGCAGACGGTGATTTTCAACCCAGTTGTCCAAATAGCTGCCTCTAAGCAGCCTGTTTATTACGCTCGACTTCCTGCAGCTTGCCAGGGTTGAGCGCTACCGAACCGGGTACTTCCCAGTTTCGTGTGTTGCCTGACCAGCGCTGTGGATGTCGGCGCTTAGCTCTTTCATAAACCGCTTTGCGATGCTCAAGACGTTCTCGGTCGGCACCTTGATGCCGATCAGCGGGCGTCACGTACCGAATGCCACTGTGCAGGTGCTGTTCGTTGTAAGCGCGTTCGAACGTCAGCATCCAGTCACGTACCGCGTTCAGCGATGCAAAGCCCTTTGTGGGCCACGCTGGACAATACTTGACGGTGCGGAACAACGCTTCCGAGTAAGGGTTGTCATTGCTCACTCTCGGTCGACTGTAAGACATCAACATCCCCAGCTCTGTTAACCTCGCTTTAAGCGTATAAGACGTCATCGGTGCGCCGTTATCCGAGTGCAGCACTGGAGGCTGGTGCCAGCAGCCTTCGCGCAATAAAGCGCGTTCCAGCAGGTGTTTCGCTAACTCGCCTGATTCCGCCTCGTGGACTTCCCAGGCGATGATTTTGCGACTGTAGATATCCATGATCAGATAGAGATACCAGTGCTGGCCACGCACAACGGAAGAGCAATAGCTGATGTCCCAGCACCAGACTTGGTTGGGTCCGGTTGCTGTGAAGCTCGTCGGCTCAGGCACTGGGCGGCGTGGCTTCATTCGCCCTCGATGGTGCTGCTGTTGGTGCTTTTTCAGTACCCGGTAAAACGACGACTCGGAAGCCAAGTAGACCCCTTGATCTGCCAGTAACGGCACGATCTGAGACGGTGGCAGGCTCTGATACTCGGAGCGATTGCAGGCACTCAAAATAGCCTGTTCCTCCTCGTGAGTCAGTTGATGCGGCTGACTGCCTTGTACCGCGTGTGGGCGCTGATCCTCAGCCACCGCGCCACACCCAGAACGCCAGCGTTTCAGCGTGCGCTCGCTCACGTCTATCATCGCCGCTGCTTGATAACGGGAAGCGCCCCCGGTGACCGCTTCATCAAACAACGTAATGAGCCTTGCACGTTCCTCAAGAGGCGTCAGTCGTCCTCGCCGCTGTTCGGGTCTTCGCCGTACAAGGCGTCGAGCTTTTTTGAGAGCACCAGTAACGATGTCGTTTCCGCTAGGGCTCTGTCTTTGCGACGCACTTCCGCTTTGAGCTGTTTGATCGTCTTACGGTCTTGTTTACGCTGCTTTTGTGCCGTTTTTTGCTGGTCTTCTTGTTGGCCAGCGCCCTGGAGACAAGCGGCTTTCCACTGTTGGATCTGCTCGGGAAACAGGCCTTTTTCGCGGCAGTAAGCACCAAGCTCTGTTTCTGACAGGGTGGCGGTTTCGATGACCACGGCAAGCTTGGCGTCAGGCGACCACTCGTTGTCGCTTTGGGTGTAACCCGGCACAGGCACTCCTTTTTCTCGACACTGTTTTAACCAACTATACAGCGTCGCGTCAGAGATGCCTTCTTCAGTGGCGACAGATACCACACTGCGATTATGGGGTGGCAACAACTTTTTCAGTACAACAGCTTTACGCTCTTTAGAATAACGTGGCACACGCGCTCCATGCCGCTCCCTCTGGATTTGATTTAGGCGATATCGCCAACCGGACAACTAGGCTGACAGAGGGGGCAGAGAGCCTGAGCTTCAAGCTTTGGCTAACCTTATCACTGAGGAAGGTGGGCAGGCGTTGGCGATAGCGGGTGATGTTAGTGAAGAGGCATTTGCCCAAACGTTGGTCGAGCAGACTCTGGACAGATTTGGTCGTCTTGATGTGGCCTTCAATAATGCTGGCATATTGGGCACCATGGGGCCGGTTCCCGATATGACTTTGGCAGATTGGAATCAGGTTATCGCTACGAATCTGAACAGTGCCTTCTTGGCTGCAAAGTACCAACTACCTGCCATGTTGTCAGGCGGTGGAGGGTCTTTGGTCTTCACCTCTACTTTTGTTGGCTATACAACGGGTATGCCAGGGATGGCCGCATACGCGGCCAGCAAGGCAGGGTTGATTGGACTAACCCAAGTGCTCGCATCCGAGTATGGGTCTCATAACATCCGGGTAAATGCGTTATTGCCGGGTGGAACTGATACAGCGGCGGCGCAGGAATTTGCGAATACACCCGAGGCGAAGGCGTTTGTCTCGAGCCTGCACGCACTCAAACGTATCGCGAAGCCAGAAGAGATAGCCCAGTCTGCACTCTATCTAGCTTCCGATGCTTCCAGCTTCACTACGGGCACAGCGATGCTGGTAGACGGCGGTGTATCCATAAACCGTGTCTGAGAGACAACGTCGGACGTTAGCCATAAAAAGTAGGAGTCGAGATGCGAGCACATTATTTTCAGCACGTGGAGTTCGAGGGGTTGGGCAGTATCGAAGCCTGGTTACAAAATGCTGGTTACGAAATAACCAGTACCCAATTTTTCGATTCTGGAGCCCTGCCTAAAATTGAGGATGTGGATTTTCTCGTTGTCATGGGGGGACCTATGAGTGCCAAGGATGAAAAAGAATATCCTTGGCTGGCAAAAGAAAAAGAATTCATAAGAGCCGCGATTGAATCGAAAAAGCCCGTTCTTGGCATTTGTTTGGGTGCGCAGCTCATTGCTGACTCGATGGGAGGCGAAGTATTTCCAAACTCAGTAAAAGAAATTGGCTGGTTCCCCGTCCAGGCAGTTGAATCCGCAAGCGCTTCAGTTTTTCAATTTCCAAAAGAAGTAGAAGTGTTTCATTGGCACAGTGAAACCTTCAGCTTGCCGGAAGGTGCTGTTCAACTAGCGAAAAGTCATGGCTGTGTAAATCAAGCCTTTCAAATTGGTGGGAATGTTATCGGGATACAGTTTCATTTGGAAACCACGCCAGCATCCGCGCAATCAATTGTCGAGAATTGCAGGGATGAACTCATTGAAGGTGAGTACATCCAATCAGAGGCAGAGATTTTGTCCGCTCCCCAAGAGCGTTACTTATCAATAAACAGTTTAATGGGGGACGTTCTCGAACATTTACATGCGAACAATGGCTAATAAGAATAAGTAAAACAGATGCTTTTCTTTATGAGCAGCGCCCCACTAGAAGCTGAGGCGCTGCAGGTATTGCACTCGCTATTTCAGGTCGGAAAGGCTCGCGCCGAAATTGATATGGAACGGCGCACCGTCCAGAACCAGCGCTGGCACCGACTTAACGCCAGCAGTTTCGGCCTCGGCGATTCGTGATTTGTCGTTGCCAAGATGGACAGCTTCTACTTCGTAGCGAGAACGATCAATTGCCTTTGCCAGATTGTCCTCAGCAGCCACGCATACTGGGCATCCGGCATGGTAAAAGGTAGCTTTTCCAGTCATGATTTTGCTCCTGGTTTTGGTTAAGGTAGTGTTGTGCGCACCCCTAAAAAGTAGTGCCTTATCCGACAGGAAAAAAGCAGGAACCAGGAGGTTTGGTAGGCACTTTATGGTGTAATTTTATGAAAAATATAGAGAAAAAAAGTAGCGCTCACACATCAAGTACGTACCGCAAGCTCGAAGATGTAGTCGGCTGCAAATGGTCAGTATCAGTATTACTCTCGGTAGGAAACGGTATCAACCGGCCTGGGGCACTCGAGAGACATATTCAGGGTATATCCACTAAAGTCCTGTCAGAGAGACTTCGCAAACTTACTGCCTATGGGCTTCTCGAAAAACATAGTTATCCCGAGGTCCCGCCCCGCACGGAATATTCCTTAACTACTTCGGGGAAAAAGCTCCTCGAGATTGTCTTGCAGATACAAAGTCTTGACGCTGAAATTGGTAATAAAGAAATGAAATGACGTAGGGGTCAGCTACGCCAGGCAGGTCGCCACTTTTGCCGCGTCGGTGAAGCTTCCCCACCTGGTGCTGACGCACTTCAGCCCCCGTTACCAGCCCAACCCCCATGCGTCGCCATCCATTGAGGACACCCGCAAAGAAGCCCAGAGCGTCTATTCGGGCTCGCTTTATTTGGCGCGTGATTTTCTCGAACTCACCCTGAGCAAGTCGGGCCACTTTTCTGAAGTGGTGGGCGAATAAGCCGGTCGCTTTTCGAACATCCTTGCGAAAACGCGGCGACTGAAAAAAGGGGTGACGTCGAAGTCTCATGCCTCTTTCACAGTGATCACACGGCCTTATAGCTATCGCACACGTCGACTAGCTGTGATTGTCTCATCCGCAAAGTGATACTATAGTGCCACTATCAATCTGGATCAGGGTGAGCCCATGAAAGTTGAGCTTGTTACAAACCTTAAGCGCCAAGCCACAAAAATCTTGGCAGACCTGCATCTGTCCAAAGAGCCGGTGCTGATCACTGAACATGGCCAGCCATCCGCTTATCTTGTGGATGTGCAGGATTACGAGTTCATGCAGCGTCGGCTTGAGCTGCTCGAGGGGCTCTCCCGGGGTGAGCGTGCTGTACTTGAGGGAAGAACGTACAGCCAAAGTGAGGCCAGGGAGAAAATGAGTAAATGGCTGAAGTAATCTGGACTGAGCCGGCCCTTCAAGAATTAGACGCAATCGCAGAGTACATTGCTCTGGATAATCCTGCCGCTGCAAGCCGCCTGGTAGAAGAGATTTTCGATAAAACCGACCGCTTGGAAGATTTTCCCCATTCCGGAAGGATTCCTCCAGAGTTCTCTAATTCGGTATACAGGGAGGTAGTGGTTCCACCGTGTCGTATTTTTTATCGTGAGGCCGAGAAGCAGGTTCTCGTCCTCTATGTCATGCGAGAGGAGCGGCAGCTTCGTGCGTACATGCTCGGGAACAGCTGACCAGGCGCGTTACTCGGGTGCCTTTGTCTTCGCTACGTCAAAGTTACCGGTGCGCTTCGGCGTTAGACATATGCAAACCACTCTACGAACACCAGAAAAAGCCGACTATAAGGCTATCGCGCCTTGGATCAGTGATAAGAAAGCTTTACTTGCCGGGCGGGGCCATCCGTGCCGTTTCCCTTTGCTGCAACCGATTTGCCTGAGGTGCTCGCCGTTGAGGGAGGCTCAAGCTATTGTTTATCCGATAGCGATAACCGCTGTATCGGTTTTGGCCAGTTCTGGCCTGGGAAGCAGGGCGCTGTGCATATCGGCAGGATTGTTATTTCGCCAGAGGCAAGAGGGAGTGGCGCAGGCCGCTTGCTTTGCGAAAAGCTGATAGCACAGGCGAGACAATCAACAGGTGCGTCGACGGTGACGCTGCGCGTTTATCGGGACAACCCTGCCGCTCGTTCTTTATATTCAAGCCTTGGCTTCTTTATCGTCGAGTCAGAGTCCATAGATGACTTATTGTTCATGAGTACAGCGGCTAATAAGGTTGCAAGAGAGATCACGAGCAAGCTATGAATTTACTTTTCCTCGGCACCTCCGCCGGTGTACCCACCAAGCAAAGAAACGTCTCCGGGGTCGCGTTGCGAGAGAGCAAGGGGAAGGGCTGGTACCTGATCGATTGTGGTGAGGGCACACAGCATCAGGTCTTGCACACCAAGCTGTCGCTTAATTCATTGAAAGCCATCCTGATTACCCATGTGCACGGCGACCATTGCTATGGCTTGCCGGGCATACTGGCGAGTGCAGCAATGAACGGCCGAACACTGCCGCTGACCATTGTGGCGCCCGCAGGCATCAAGGCATGGCTGGACGCCACCTGTGAGGCGACCCAGCTATCGTTACCCTTCACCTTGGAGTTTGTCGCCTCTGATGACTTGCCAAGCGTGGAGTTTGAGAACATCGCGGTTGCCACCTACCGGCTTTCACACCGCTCGCCGTCCTACGCCTATGGGTTTACGGAAAGAAAGGTGGACGCTGCTCTAGACGTCGATAAGTTGGCGCAAAAGGGGATTCCGAGAGGACCGTTGTGGGGGCAGTTGAAGCAAGGGATTGATATTGAGTTCGCGGGTGAGCGGTTAAAAAGCCGCGACTTCCTGATCTTCAAACACAAGCCAAGGAAAATGGTGATCGCCGGGGACAATGACCAGCCTGACTTGTTGACGGAGGCGAGCGCGGGGGCGCAAGTACTGGTGCATGAAGCTACCTACACCGAAGCGATGGCCGAGAAGGCCGGTGACGTAGGGCATAGTTACGCTAGGCAGGTCGCCACTTTTGCTGAATCGGTACAGCTCCCCAACCTGGTGCTGACGCACTTCAGCCCTCGTTACCAGCCCACCCCACATGCGTCGCCATCCATTGAGGACATCCGCAAAGAAACCCAGGACGTCTATTCGGGCTCGCTTTACTTGGCGCGGGATTTCCTCGAATTCACTCTGAGCAAGTCGGGGCACTTTTCTGAGATAGAGAGCGAGTAGCTTTATCGTCGGTATGCGCTGGGAGTGAACGCGCACCCAATACGCATCTTCAACCCAAAAGTGCGAGGCGCACTGTGCTGTTTGCGTTGATGTGTTTTGTGGTAAAAGCCAGTGCTTGGCGCTGTTTGAGCCCCGATGACCGAAGCCGACGAGGAGAACCATCATGCAGAAGTTGAGAATTGACCTAGTGTCCGATGTGGCATGTCCGTGGTGTGCGATCGGCTACCGGCGTTTGGAGCAAGCGCTAGAAACCCTTGATGGCGAGCTCGACGTTGAGCTCTACTGGCAGCCCTTCGAACTCAACCCGGATATGCCGCCCGAGGGCGAGCCGATCCTGGAGCACTTATGCCGCAAGTACGGCAAGGATGCTGCCAGCATGGAGCAATCCCAGCGCGAAATTATAGCGGTGGCCGAAGCGCTTGGATTAAATTTTCGTGGCGCCCAGGAGCGTCGAGCGAACAATACGTTCGATGCCCACCGCGTGCTTACGTGTGCCGCAACGCAGAACCTAGAGACGCCTCTGCAGTTGGCACTGTTCGATGCCTATTTTGGTGAGGCGAAAAACCCTTCAGATCCCACTGTTCTGCGAGAGAAGGCCACCGAGGTTGGGCTTGACGGGGACGCCGCCGAGGCTATCGCCCGGTCCGATCAATACGCGGATGAAGTTCGCGCGGCAGAGCAGCGATTCATGGAAGCAGGAGTAAGCGCGGTTCCAGGATTCATCCTCGAAGGGCGCTACCTGATTTCTGGTGCCCAGCCCGCCGACGTGCTTGTCGATACGCTTCGTCAGGTGGCCGAGGAAAACGCGAACCGCTAATGTTTCAGAGGCTCCGGCCTGAGTTGCTACCAATCAGGCTGGTTCATATCGCAACGTCTTAAGCGCTGGCTTCAAGATGCAAAGCCAGCGCTCAATCAATTACTCCAAAAACCCCCGCAGCGTATCGCTGGCCTGGTCGATAAAGAGTACGCCATTCAGGTGGCCTCGATCGCCTTCCAGGGTTTCAAGCGTCACTTCGGTGCCGTCCGCTTCAATCAGCTCGGCGGTGTGACGCACGCCTTCGGGGGCGAAGACGAGGTCGCTCTCGCTGTAAAGCATCAGCGTGGGCGCGTCGATGGCGGCAAGCCCTTCCTCTAACGAGTCGCCGTGGCCGGTCATAAAGGCCTGATTGGCCTGCACCAGATACAGCAGATGGTTGGCATCGGAGGTTTCAGCGCGTGCGGCGGCGATGTCGTCCAGCGTCTTCTCCATCGCGTAGTGGGCGTTGATATCCTGGGCGGGGTCGCGGTCTTCGTCGGCCCAGTCGCGGTTAAAGGTGTCGTTGGCCCACTCCCAGTGGTTGGCATTGAGCGTGACCAGTTTGAGCGCTTCCTTGAGCCCGTCGGTCGGCGGCTCGCCGTCGTAGTAGTCGCCTTCGTTCCAGTTGGCATCCAGGCGAATCGGCGCGGCCCAGGCGCTCAGCGTTGCCAGTAGCCAGGGATCGGCCACCCCGCCGCCTATCACGGGAATTAGCCGCTCAACCCGGTCTGGGTAGGCGCTGGCCCATTCAAAGGTCTGTAGTGCGCCCATTGAGGCACCCATGACCGCATGCAGCGATTCAATGCCTTGGCTTTCCAACAGCTCGCGCTGCACTTCGACGAAGTCACGAATGGTCACCACTGGGAAGTCCATGCCCCAGGGTTCGCCGGTATCCGGGTTGATCGAGGCAGGCCCGGTGGTGGTGACGTTCGGGTCATGGGCGTTGAGGTTGACTAGCGTATCCGAGGAGATGATGTAGTACTCATCGGTATCTAGCGGTTTACCGGGGCCAATAATGGCGTCCCAGTAGCCGGTTGGCTCGCCATCGGCCTCATAGCGGCCTGCGGCGTGGCTGGTGCCGGAGAAAAAATGGGTAATCAGAATGGCATTATCGCGGGCGTCGTTTAATTCACCGTAGGCCTCCCAGCCCACGGCCACCTCGGGGATGGTTTCCCCACTTTGCGTGGTGAAATTTTCCATCTCGAAGGTCTGTTTCTCGACCACGCCGTCCCAGGCCATTAGCGGTGAGGAGGCCAATAGCGTAAGTCCGGCGAACGTCGAAACCGTGAGTAAAGAGGTCCGTTGCGTAAGCGTCATAGCGTTTCCTTGAATGAGGGTTGTTGTGTTTGTCGTAGCCACCCTCAGCGTAGCTGATTTAGCGCCGTTTGAACGGATTCAGCCCGTTGGCCTGCTGCATCATCATGCGTTTGGCGAAGGGGATGCGCTCGGCGATATGCAAGCTGAGATCGCCCAACTGGCGCAGCGGCTTGGCACCGGTGAACAGGTGGTGGAAGCTGTCGGTGGCGGCGATCATGGCCTGGTTGGCTGCCCGGCGCTGGCACTCAAAGCGCAGTAGGTTGAGGTAGTCGCCGGGGTCGCGGCCGTGGATGATCAGTTCGGCCAGGGTGTCGGCGTCGTGCAGGCCGATGTTCAGCCCCTGGCCTGCCAGCGGATGTACCACGTGGGCGGCGTCGCCAATCAGCGCCAGGCGTTTGCCAATGTAGCGTTTGGCGTGCTGGCGTTTGATGGGGAAGCTGGCGCGTGCCACGACGCGGGTGAGCTTGCCAAGCCGCTCAGGGAAGGCGTCTTCGATGGCCGTCTTGATCGCGTCATCGTCCAGTTGTTCCCGCGCCTTGGTGGCCCCGTCGCTGTCGTACCACACCAGCGAAGCGCGCTGGCCGGGCAGCGGCAACATGGCCATGGGGCCTGTGGGGGTAAACACCTGCCAGCTGACATCCTGCTGGGGCAGCTCGGTTTCCACATTCACGATCAGGGCCCGCTGGTGGTAATCGTGCTGGGTAACGCCAATGCTGGCTAATTCCCGCAGGGTGGAACGCGCGCCATCAGCCCCCACGATCAGTGCGGCGGTTAGCGTTTTGCCGTTATCCAGCTCGAGCATGCGCGCATCGCCCGTGGCCAGGGTGCTTATCGGGGCGCACTGGGTATAGCAGGTGACGCCGGGGAGTTCGGCCAATCGCTGCCAAAGGGCGTACTGGAGCGTGCGGTTTTCGACAAAGACGCCGAAGTCTTCCATATCGCTGTCGGAGGCAGAAAACAATGAATGGCCTGAGCCATCCTGGTTGGCGACATCGATATGCCGGAAGGGGCAGCAGCGTTCATCGGGCAGTTGGGTGCCGCTGGCATTGATAAACTCAAGCGAGCGCGCGTTCAGCGATGAGATACGCAGGTCGTAGTCGCCCTCGGGAACGGTGGGGGCATCGCCTTGCTCGATCAGCCCGACCGATTGACCGGCATTGCCCAGGCGGGCCGCCAGCGCGGCGCCGACCATGCCGCCGCCGACAATAATGACATCATGATCCTGCATCGTCCGTTGATTAGACGCTTGCATACGTTGCTCCTCGGATAAAATGCTTGGCATATAGTAGGCGTTGTCGTTGTCATACAGTATCGTCTAACGAGAGCAAAATTGCCTAGAGGTGAACATTTGACGCAGGCAGTGGAGATAACCAGCAGCGTGGCCCAGGCAGGCGAGGAACTGGCTGGCTTTATTGCGCGCTACCCAAAACTTTGGATTATTACCGGCGCGGGCGTGAGTACCGATAGCGGGATTCCTGACTATCGCGATGCCGACGGCCAGTGGAAGCGCTCGCCCCCCGTGCAGCACGGCGACTTCATGGCCTCTCATGCGGTGCGTCAGCGCTACTGGGCGCGGGCGCTGGTTGGTTTCAAGGCGCTGAGTGGAGCCCAGGTGAGCGGCGCGCACAAGGCGCTGGCCGCCTTGGAAGCCATGGGCTATGTGGAGCTGTTGGTGACCCAGAACGTCGACCGCCTGCATCAACGGGCGGGGTCAAAAAAAGTTATCGACCTGCACGGCCGGGCCGATACCGTCAGCTGCATGACCTGCGGTTACCACATGATGCGCCACGCCATGCACAGCGAAATGGCGCACCTCAACCCGCGTTTTGCCGCCCTGGATGCCGGCCATGCCCCGGACGGTGACGCCGACCTGGAAACCGATTTTTCGGCCTTTAAGGTCTTCGACTGCCCGCGCTGCAGCGGCATCCTCAAGCCGGATGTGGTGTATTACGGCGATGTGGTGCCGCCTGCCAGGCGCGTCGCTGCCCAGGCGGGGTTGCACAATGCGGACGCGGTGCTGGCCGTTGGCACTTCGCTGATGGTCTATTCCGGCTACCGCTTCTGCCGCGAGGCGCATGAATGGGGCCTGCCCGTTGCCTCGCTCTCCCTGGGCGTGACCCGCGCCGACGCCATGCTCACCCACCAATGGCGCGCTCCCTTAACGCCGGTGCTGGAGCAAGCTGTTCGTTGCCTGCAGGCGCGTTAACGCGCCTTGGACACCCACGGGTTACCCTCCAACCAAAGCCGCCAGGGAGCGTCGCGGTGCTCGGGCTTAGCGTAATCGATACCCACGCGAGGCCCGGTCGCAATCGCGGCGTTATGCGTCGCTTGGCTGATCCACAGCTTGCCAGCCTGGGTCATATCGTGGCCGTACAAAGCCTTATCAATACTCAGCGCGCGGGTGAGTTTGCCTGGGCCATTGCTCAACTGTTTACCCGTTGCTCGGCGCGTCTCGCGCATCGCCGCCTCGTTGACGGTCGGCTCAACTGCGCGAATTAACACCGCGCAGGGCGAATCTTCCGGTTCGGTGACTACGTTGAGTAGCCAGTGCATGCCATACACCAGATAAACGTAGGCGTGGCCCGCACGCCCAAACATGGCTTCTGTGCGCGGCGAGCGGCGGCGGTGGGCGTGGCAGGCTGAGTCTTCAGCACCGCAATACGCCTCTGTTTCCACAATTCTGGCGGCCATTTGCTCCCCGTTGTGCTCACGCACCAGCCAGCAGCCAAGCATTTCTCGGGCAACCGCCAGTGTATCGCGGTTATAAAAATCGTGGGGCAGGGGCGTTAGCGCAGGTTGATTAACAGTTGGCATGGTTGGAAAGCTTTGTCTCGGCGTTTACTTGAGTAAAATGCTAGGGTATCAGGAAATACTTTATTCGCTAGTTTGTGGATTGTCTCATGCTGTCATTTGAACATCGCTATGCCACCTTACCGGAACCGCTCTGGGTCGCCAGCCAGGCAACGCCGGTTGCCCACCCGGAGCTGATCGCGTTTAACGCGACGCTCGCCCGCGAGCTGGGCGCACAAGACATGCCAGACGCCACCACGCTTGCCGAGTGGTTCAGCGGCAACCAATTGCCGCCCGGTGCTAAGCCCGGTGCCTTGGGCTATGCGGGCCACCAGTTTGGCAACTTTGTGCCGCAGCTGGGCGATGGGCGTGCGTTACTGCTGGGTGAAGTAATCGACGAGCATGGCAAGCGCCGAGATGTGCAACTCAAAGGCAGCGGTCGCACGCCGTTTTCCCGCGGCGGCGATGGCCGCTCGCCCTTGGGGCCGGTACTGCGGGAATATCTGGTCAGCGAGTTTATGGCCGCCGTGGGTATTCCCACCACCCGTGCGTTGGCGGCCGTCACTACCGGCGAGCGCGTAGTACGCCAACTGCCCGAGCCGGGCGCGGTATTTACCCGCGTGGCCAGCAGCCATATTCGCGTGGGGACGTTTCAGTTTATTGCCGCCCGCCAGGATGAAGAGGCGCTAAAGGCCCTGGCGGACCATGTGATTGAACGCCATTATCCCGACGCGGCTGAAGCTGAAGACCCTTACATGGCGCTGCTTGAGGCGGTTGTCGCACGCCAGGCGGCGTTGATTGCCCACTGGTTGAGCGTCGGCTTTATTCATGGGGTGATGAATACCGATAACTGCAGCCTGGCGGGGGAGACCATCGATTACGGCCCCTGTGCCTTTATGGAGCAATTCGATCCGCAGAAGGTGTACAGCTCCATCGATGAGGGTCGCCGCTATGCGTTTGCCAACCAGCCTGCCATTGCCCAGTGGAACTTGGCCCGCTTCGCCGAGACGCTGCTGCCGCTGATAAACGGCGAGGGCGATGCGCTGGTCGAAAAAGCCACCGATGCGATCCGCCATTTTGATACGTTATTTAACGCCGAACAGCGCTGCTTGCATGCCGATAAGCTCGGCTTGGAAGCAGAAAGTGACCAAG
Organism: Halomonas sp. SH5A2; assembly: GCF_014263395.1. GTDB lineage: Bacteria > Pseudomonadota > Gammaproteobacteria > Pseudomonadales > Halomonadaceae > Vreelandella. The sequence goes on from NZ_CP058321.1 coordinate 712,454, forward strand.
CCGAGGCGTTGATGGAAGGGCTGGAAAGCCAAATGCATCAGGGCCAGATGGACATGACCGCCACCTTTGATGCGTTGACACAATACGCCGCGTCGCCCGGTGACCAGCGCCATGACGACTTACTGGCGCTGACGCAGAACTCTGAAGGGCTCGGCGAATGGTTCGGCCAGTGGCAAGCAGTCCAGGTGGCAAGCCAAAACACCGACCGCCTGGCCGTCATGCAGCGCGCCAACCCGGTGGTGATTCCCCGCAACCATCGCGTTCAAGAGGCCATTGATGCCGCGGTCAAGGGTGATTTTACGCCGTTCCATACGCTACTCGCGGTAGTGACCAAGCCGTTTGATGACTCTGTTGAAGCGCGCCGATTGGCGGCGCCCGCCACCGAGAGCGAGCAGGTACTGCGGACGTTCTGCGGTACCTGATTGTGACCTGACTTGTGATAAACTGTGTTTTTTTACAGGTTAAGGCTAGCCAGTGCGCAAAATTATTCACTGCGACTGTGACTGTTTTTTTGCGGCGGTGGAGATGCGCGATAACCCGGCCCTGAGCGATATTCCCATCGCGATTGGCGGCAGCGTGGAGCAGCGCGGGGTGGTCGCTACCTGCAACTACCCCGCCCGCGAATACGGCATTCACTCGGCGATGCCCATGGCTCAGGCGCTAAAGCGCTGCCCGCATTTAACCGTCATTCGCGGCGATATGGCCAAGTATAAAGCCGTCGCGCGGCAAGTATTTGCCATCTATCGCGACGTCACCGAGCTTATCGAGCCGCTCTCCCTGGATGAGGCGTTTCTGGATGTCTCCGAGGTCACACAGCATCACGGCAGCGCGACACTCATGGCCGAGGCGATCCGCGAGCGGGTCAGCCGCGAGGTGGGCATTACCGTTTCAGCCGGCGTGGCACCCAACAAGTTTCTGGCCAAAATTGCCAGCGACTGGAATAAGCCTGATGGCCTGTGTGTGATTACGCCGGATGAGGTGGACAGCTTCGTTCAGCAGCTGTCAGTGAAAAAAATCCACGGCGTTGGCCCGCGCACGGCGGAAAAACTGGCCGGGCTGGATATCCATACCTGCGCTGATTTACGCGCCCGCACGCTCACGGAGCTGGTCGAGCACTTCGGGCGTTTCGGGCGGCGACTGCATGAGCTTAGCTGGGGGCGCGACGAGCGCCCGGTGAAAACCCACCGCGAGCGCAAATCGGTCAGCACCGAGCAAACCTACGCCCAGGATTTGCCCACTCTGGAGGCGTGCCGCCTCGAGTTACCGGCCCTGATCGAGGATTTAGAGCGCCGCTATGCACGGCTGGATCCGCCGCTCGCGGTGCGCGGACTGATCGTCAAAGTGAAGTTCAACGACTTTACCCAAACCACCGTGGAACACGCCGACCCAGCGCCTGATCTGGCACAGTTCGAAACGCTGCTGAACGTGGGCTGGCACCGGGGCGAGCGGCCCGTGCGCCTGCTGGGCGTGGGTTATCGGCTGGCGGAAAACAGCCAGGAACGTCAGCTGTCGCTTTTTTAATTAGCACGTTAACGCTTGTCGCATTGACGTTGCGGGTAGAGTAAATTAAAACAGATGTATGATAGATAGTTTCTCACCACCGACTTATCGACTTCACCACGAGCCCTGCCATGTCTGCTGATACCTCGTCACGCCCTCGCTTAGTATTTGCCCATGCCAATGGCTTTCCTGGTTTGAGCTATCGCAGCCTGCTTGACCCGCTGGCCGAGTCATTTGATCTGCACCCGCTGGATCGCCTGGGTCACCATCCGGACTACCCGGTCAACCATAACTGGGGCAACCTGGTGGATGAGCTGCTGAGCTATCTCCCCGATAGCGACAAGCCGCTGCTCGGGGTCGGGCATTCGCTGGGCGGGACCTTAATGGCGATGGCGGCCGATAAGCAGCCCGAGCGCTTCTGTGGCGTGATCATGCTCGACCCGCCGTTGATGCTGGGTAGAGATGCCTGGGCGATGAAAGCCGCCAAACGCTTTGGCTTTGTCGACCGTGTGACGCCTGCGGGTAAAACCCTGGGTCGGCGCACGGTATGGCCAAGCCGCGAGGCCATGGCCAATTCGCTGCGCCGCCGCGGGCTGTTTCGGCGCTTTACCGCTGAGGCGCTCAACGACTACATTGAAGCAGGCACCCGTGTGTTGGCCGATGGTAGTGCCGAGCTGACGTTTGACCCGCTTATCGAGGTGGAAATTTTCCGCCATTTGCCAGACCATCTAACTAGGTTGCCGCGTCGGTTGAGCGTGCCGGTCGAGATCGTGGCGGGAGATAACTCGGACCTACTGACGGCATCACGTATCAAGCGCTTGCAGCGTTTCGGGGTGGCGGTCAGCCATGTTCCCGGCACGCACATGTTTCCCATGGAGCACCCTGAGGAAACCCGCGACGCTATTCTGGAAGTCTGGCATCGCCTGGCCAAGACGAGTCAGTCTTCCCACACAGCGTAAGGAGACGTTATGTATCTTTCCGTACAGCTTAGCTATTACCCACTGGCCGATGATTTCAAACCGGTGGTCAAAGAGGTGGTAAAACGCCTAGAAGCGACAGGCCTGGAAGTGCACCCTAACCGCATGAGTACTCAGGTATTTGGTGAGTTCGACGAGGTGATGGCAGCGCTGAGCGATGTCATGAAGTGGTCGTTTGAGACCCACGGAAAAGCGGTCTTTACGGTTAATTTTCTGGAGGGGGACCGGCGGCCTCGTTAACGCAAACAAAAAAACGCCGCCCGGTTGGGCGGCGTTTTGGTCTGATATAAAGCTAACGCTTAGCTTATACCAGCGAATCCAGGCAGGACTCGATAATATCCAGCCCTTCATTGAGCACGTCGTCTTGAATGGTGACGGGCATCAAGAAGCGGATGGTGTTGCCGTACATGCCGCAGGAAAGCAGGATCAGCCCTTCTTCACGTGCTTTTTTGCAAAGCGCCGCGGCTAGTTCAGGGTTGGGCGTACGGTCGGTTTTGTCGGATACCAGCTCAAAGGCTGCCATGGCGCCCATGTTGCGACCGTTATCAACGCAGGCGAACTTGCTTTCCCAACTGCTGAAGCGCTGTGCCAGCTTTTCACCCAGCGCCTGGCTCTTCTCGAGAATATTTTCTTCTTCGAACACTTCCATCACCGCAAGCGCGGCTGCACAGGCGGTTGGGCTGCCGGTGTAGGTGCCGCCCAACGAGTTGGGGCCAGAGGCGTCCATGACCTTGTCGGTACCCACGATCGCGGAGATTGGCATGCCGTCAGCCATGCTCTTGGCCATGGTCATGATGTCTGGCTCAACGCCGCTGTGCTCGATGGCAAACATCTTGCCAGTACGGCCAAAGCCTGACTGCACTTCGTCGATGATCATCAAGATGCCGTGCTCATCGCAGATTTCACGGATCTTGGTCAGGAAGCTGGTAGACGCTGGGTAGAAGCCGCCTTCACCGAGTACCGGCTCAAGCACGATAGCGGCGGTATCTTTGGGGTTGGCGTCGGTTTTTAGCGCCATTTTCAAGCCACGGATGGCTTCTTCTTCGCTTACGCCGTGGTAGGGCACGGGGTAAGGTGCGCGGAAAACGGTACCCGGCATCGGGCCAAAGTCGGTCTGGTAAGGCGCGACCTTGCCGTTCATCGCCATGGTGTAGAAGGTACGGCCGTGGTAGCCGCCGTCAAAGCAGACCACGTTGGAACGTCCTGTGGCGGCTCGAGCAACCTTAACGGCGTTTTCCAGCGCTTCGGCGCCCGAGTTGGCCAGCATTACCTTGGCGTGACCGCGCACCGGCACGATCTGGCTCAGCTTCTCGGCGACTTTTACATAGCCTTCATAGGGCATTACCGTCTGGCAGGTATGCATCACTTTGTCGAGCTGGGCTTTGACCGCTGCCACAACCTTGGGGTGGCGGTGGCCCACGTTCAATACGCCAATGCCACCGGCAAAATCGATAAAACGATTGCCGTCGGCGTCCCACACTTCAGAATTTTCCGCACGGGCGGCAAAGGCGGTGGCGGGGCTTGCAGCACCAGCGGCCACATACTTGTTTTTTAACTCGTTTAACTCGGCATTACTCATAACTCAACTCCTGGGTTGATGGGGATAGGCTTCAGCATAGTGCGCATTAGGCAGGATTACATGATTACATAGATGAAGCGACCACAACGCAATTGCGACCTGACTGCTTAGCTTGATACATGGCTTTATCGGCATGATCAAGTAGCCGGGTGGTAGAGGCCTCAACATAACCTGCCACGCCTGCGGAGAGCGTAACCGTCAAGGTTCGTTGGGTAAACGCTGTTTGGGCAACAGCACTACGCACGCGCTCCATAGCTTGGCGCGCATTGTCGGCATCCACTTCGGGCATGATGACCAGAAATTCTTCGCCGCCCAAGCGAATCTGGATGTCGGTCTCGCGCAGTGTCTCGTTAACCTTAGCTGTCACTTCTTGAAGAATATCGTCGCCCACGCTGTGGCCATAGGTATCGTTGATCGCCTTGAAATTATCCAAATCAAACATCGCAATGCTGAGAGGGCTGCGGTAGCGCGAGCTTCGGCTTAGCTCCTGCTCCAGGCGCTGCAAGCCAGCCCGACGGTTCAACAGGCCAGTCAGCTCGTCGTGGTGGGCGAGGTAGTGCAATCGCTCGTTTGCCTGCTGAAGGCGTTGTTCGAGCTGTTTGCGCTGGGTGATATCGACAATAAAGGTGACTTTCCGCGGTTGCCCGTCAGCACCTTCAATACGTGCGGCCTCGGTAATAATGGTGCGAACTTCGCCGTTTTTACAGTGCACTTCCAGTTCCTGGCGAAGTTCATGGCTCTCTTCGCCCGCGAGAAATGCATCGTGTAAAGCATGCATTTTGCCGCGATGCGCTTCTGGAAACACAATCGTGAAAGGCTGGCCCAACAACTCCTCTTCGGCGTAACCGTAAAAGTTGCAGTAGGCTGGATTAACCATCTCAAAATTGCCATTTGGATCGACAATGCAGATACCCAGCGGCGCCGCCTTGATGACGTTTTCCGTATTGCGCTTTGTTTGGTCCAGAAGCTGATGAATGTCTGGCGAGGCGGAGCTATTCATTAGGTACCTTCAAGCGGGCTTGCTGTGATTCTTCACGTAGCGCCATCAGGCGATGCGTTAAGGCTTTATCGTCAGCCAAGGCATTAACAGCCGGTCGTGCGTAGTAGAACCCTTGCTGGCAGGGAATGCCTTCGCGTGCCAGCCATAAGGCTTCCGCATGCGTTTCCACGCCTTCGGCAATCAGTTTGATCGCCAGTTCATCGGCCAGTTGAATGATCGAGCGAAGCAACGACTGGCGGCGAATATCCTGATCACAGTTCATCACCAGTTCGCGGTCTATCTTGATTTTATCAGGGATGAGGTCCGTCAGCAGATCCAGATTGGCGTAACCATTACCGAAATCATCCAGAGCTGTTCTGAAACCCATCGAGCGATAGGCATCGATGATATTGCATAGATGCTGTCGGTCGCGCACGCGCTCGGTTTCTGTAATCTCGAAGATCAGTCGGTCGGTTGGCCAGCCGACACGCTGTGAGACATCCAGTGTTGCCTGGATACATGCTCGAGGTTCGTATACCGCGTTGGGCAAAAAGTTGATCGACAGCGCTGTTGGCATATCGAGCGCACTTGCCATTTCAATGGCTTTTACCCGGCACGCCTGGTCAAAGTGATAGAGCAAGTTGTCGGTCACCTGTGAAATCACGCTCCAGGCGGATTCACCTTGCGGTCCGCGGACTAGGGCCTCATAGGCGTCAATCTTGGCAAGCGACACATCCACAATGGGCTGGAAGGCCATTGTGAAATCGAAGGGCAGCTCGCCTTCACAGCGTTTGCAGGTTCCGTTTACGCGCGCGCACTGACTCATCGTATCTCCAGATATCTTGCGCTCGCCACTACCGGTACAAGCGCTGCTTTGCTGACTTAATCGCCACAATAGCAGGTTAATCTTATCAATAGATTGGTTTCTTGTCAGTCTTTTGTATATGTATTGTACAATATTTGAATGATGACTGATATAAAGACAAAAAAACGCCCGGACGGGCGCTTGGGGACGTTGAATAGGTCGCGATTCGTTACTGCGCCATTGAATAGGTATTCAGAAGAAGCTGATCTGGTTCAAATGATGCCCGCATCGCGCAGTGCCTGACGCTGCTCAGAGGTAATGCCAATATCGGTTAGCACGTCGTCGGTGTGCTCGCCGAGATAGGGTGGCGCCGTGCTGGCGCTGATGGATTCGCCATTCATGCGAATTGGGTTGGCGACCAGATCGACCTGTCCCGCCTGGGCGTGTGGCAGTGTTTGCTTTAACCCGCGCGCCTTGACGTGGGCATCATCGAATACCCGGTCCAGGGTATTGATCGGGCCGCTGGGCACGCCCACGGCTTCAAATGCTGCCAGCCAGTCGTCGGTGGAGCGTTGTGCAAGCGCTGCTTCGAGTACGGGCACCAGTTGGTCGCGGTGCTGAACGCGCATGCCGTTGGTGGCAAAGCGTGGGTCGTCAGCCAAGTTGGGCAGTGAAAGCACCGAGCAAAAGCGCTTGAACTGCTCGTCATTACCAACGGCGACAATCATATGGCCGTCCTGGGTGGCAAACGCCTGGTAGGGCACGATATTGGGGTGGGCGTTACCCAACCGCTGGGGAACGTTGCCGGAGGTTAAGTAGTTCAATGCCTGGTTGGCGAGCACGCCTACCTGAACGTCCATCAGCGCCATATCGATATGGCAGCCGACACCCGTATCGCGGCGCTGGTATAGCGCGGCAAGCACCGCGTTGGCGGCGTAAAGCCCGGTGAAAATATCGGTAAACGCGACGCCGCTTTTTACCGGGCCGCCTCCGGGTTCCTCATCAGGCTTGCCGGTCAGGCTCATGATGCCGCCCATGGCCTGAATCATGAAGTCGTATCCGGCGCGGTGAGCGTAGGGGCTTTCCTGGCCGAAGCCGGTAATCGAGCAATAGACAATGGCCGGGTTGAGCGCCTTGAGGCTTTCGTAATCCAAACCGTACTTCTTGAGGCCGCCGACTTTGAAGTTCTCGATCACCACATCGCTGTCAGCCGCCATCTGCTTGATGAGTGCCTGGCCCTCGGGCTTCGCCATGTCTACCGTGACCGAGCGCTTGCCGCGGTTGGCACACAGGTAGTAGGCCGATTCGGCACTGCCCGCTAGCCAAGGCGGGCCCCAGTGGCGGGTGTCATCGCCGCAGCCGGGGCGCTCCACCTTGATCACGTCGGCCCCCATGTCGGCCAGCATTTGCCCACACCATGGGCCGGCCAGCACTCGGGAGATATCGAGTACTTTGATCCCGGCCAAGGGTTTGGTTAGCTCGCCCATAGAGGCTCCTTTGATAGGTAATGAATCATCAAGATGATTAAAAGAACGCCTGAATACCGGTCTGGGAGCGGCCTAGAATCAAGGCGTGCACGTCATGGGTGCCTTCGTAGGTGTTGACCGACTCCAGGTTCACCATGTGACGGATGACGCCGTACTCGTCGGAGACCCCGTTACCGCCGTGCATATCTCGGGACTGGCGGGCGATATCCAGCGCCTTGCCGCAATTGTTGCGCTTGATCAGCGAGACCATTTCCGGTGCCCAGTTGCCGCTATCCATCAGGCGGCCCACCTGCAGCGCTGACTGCAGGCCAAGCGTGATTTCCGTCTGCATGTCGGCAAGTTTTTTCTGGATCAGCTGGTTGGCGGCCAGCGGGCGACCAAACTGCTTGCGGTCCAGGGTGTACTGGCGGGCGGCATGCCAGCAGAACTCAGACGTGCCCATCACGCCCCAGGCAATGCCGTAGCGGGCCTTGTTCAGGCAGCCGAAGGGGCCTTTAAGGCCGCTGACGTTGGGCAGCAGGTTTTCTTCGGGAACGAAGGCATTTTCAAGCACGATCTCGCCGGTAATCGACGCACGCAGCGAGACTTTGCCTTCGATCTTCGGCGTGGTGAAACCTTCCACGCCACGCTCGACGATAAAGCCCTTGATCTGGTTGTCATGGGCGGCTGACTTGGCCCAGACCACCGCGATATCGGCAATCGGGCTGTTGGTGATCCACATCTTGGCGCCGGTCAGGCGGTAGCCACCGTCAACTTTTTCCGCGCGGGTAATCATTGAGCCGGGGTCAGAGCCGTGGTCCGGCTCGGTCAGGCCAAAGCAGCCGACCATCTCGCCGCTGGCAAGCTTGGGCAGGTATTTGTGCTTTTGCGCTTCAGAACCGTAAGCCTCGATGGGGTACATCACGAGTGACGACTGCACGCTCATGGCGGAGCGATAGCCGGAGTCCACGCGCTCGACTTCACGGGCAATCAGGCCATAGGCCACGTGGTTGACCCCCGCGCCGCCGTAGTCGGGTGAAACAGTTGCGCCCAGCAGGCCAAGCTCGCCCATCTCAGACATGATCTCGCGGTCGAAACGCTCTTCACGGAAGGCGCTGAGCACTCGGGGCTGAAGGTTTTCCTGGCAATAGTCGTGGGCGGCGTCGCGGATTTGGCGCTCTTCGTCGCTCAACTGATGCTCAAGCAGCAGCGGGTCGTCCCAGTTGAAGTGTGTCATGTGAACTCCTTGGTGCAGTCCCGCAGACGCCCGCAAGCGACCACGGCAATAACGTGGCAGTCGGTGTGATATTAAAACCAATGTATCGCCGTTTCTTTAAAATATCTACATTTTTTTAAAACGCAGAATTTATTCGATGCCGCGTGCCTTGAGCACACGGGTAATGATGGGGACCGGCGTCATCAAATGGTCGCGCATCAGAATAGACGCTCGATCTGCATCGCGGGCTAGGATAACGTCGACCAGTGCTGCATGTTCCTGGCGCTTTTGTTCCAGAGCCGTGGGTGACATGACGGTTTCCTTTAGCCAGAGATGACGGTAGCGCTCCACCTGGTTAAACAGGGTGTCGCGCATTTGCAGCAAATGCGGCGAGTTGCAGCCGCTGGCGATGGCGGTATGGAAGGCTTTGTGGCGCAGATCCCAGCCGTCGAGCAGTTCATCCGGCGAGCTGATGGCGGTGACTTTGGCCAGTCGGTGCGCTGCTGCGAGCACGGCGGCTTCCCAGTCATCGTCGCCACGCTCGATGGCCAGGCGCAGAATGAGCCCTTCTAGCTGGGCGCGGGCATCGTAGATATCGTTGAGCTCGGCAAGCGACATGGGGGCAACGCGGTAGCCCCGCTGGCTGATGGCTACCACAAGATGGTCGGCGACCAGCTGCGATAGCGCTTCGCGTAGTGGGCCGGTGCTGACCCCGTAGTCGTCTTTGAGGCGGCTCATCAGCAGCTTCTGTTCCGGCGCGAAGCGGCCTCGGATAATATCGTGCTTGAGCATTCGGTAGGCGCGAATGGCGAGGTTCTGACGCGGCGCGTCTGGCTCCATGGCGTGGTGGCTCCCTGGTGAAGGCTGAAGAGTATCGGCACCAGCAGAATAACGGCTATTATCAGAAAATGTTATCAATTTGGCCTGGAGGAAGAGATTGATGTGGGATTTTATTATTATCGGTGGCGGGATCCTGGGCATGTCCACGGCGATGCAGCTCCAGCAGACCTACCCCGATAAACGGCTACTGGTGCTTGAGAAAGAAAGTGGCCCCGCACAACACCAGACAGGCCATAACAGCGGCGTGATTCATGCCGGTGTGTATTACACGCCGGGCAGCTTGAAAGCTAAATTTTGCTTTGAGGGTAACCGCGCTACCCGCGAATTCTGTGACCAGCATGACATTGCCTACGACATCTGCGGCAAGTTACTGGTCGCGACAAACGCCGTTGAGAAGCAGCGCATGGAAGCGCTTTGGGAGCGCACGGCGGCCAATGGTCTGCAGCGAGAATGGCTGGAAGCCGATGCCCTGCGCGAGCGTGAGCCCAACATTACCGGCGTAGCGGGTATTCATGTGCCTTCCAGCGGGATTGTCGATTACGCCGAGGTGACCCGGGCCATGGCCGCTGATTTTCAGCGCCTGGGTGGCGAAATCCGCTATAACGCGGAAGTGACGGGGTTGGAGGAGCGTCGCCAGGAGGTGGTGGTGAGCACGGCCCAGGAGTCGTACACCAGCCGCTATCTGGTGTCGTGTTCGGGGCTGATGGCCGACAAGGTGATCAGCATGCTGGGGCAGAAGCCCGACTTCACGATCTGCCCGTTTCGCGGTGAGTATTACCAACTGCCCGAGCAGCATAACCACATTGTGAACCACCTGATTTATCCCATTCCCGACCCGGCGATGCCGTTTCTGGGCGTGCACCTGACCCGCATGATCGACGGCAGCGTGACCGTGGGACCCAACGCGGTGCTGGCTTTAAAGCGTGAAGGTTACCGTAAGCGCGATGTGTCGCTTGCGGATATGGGCCAGATGTTGACGCATCCCGGTATTCTAAAGGTGCTGGGCAAGCATTTTCGGCCGGGCCTTACGGAAATGAAAAACTCGTTTTACAAGCGCGGCTACCTGGCGCTGGTACGCAAGTACTGCCCCAGCCTGACGGCCGATGATCTGCTGCCATACCCGGCTGGGGTGCGCGCCCAGGCGGTCTCCAAAGACGGCAAGCTGGTGGATGACTTTCTGTTCGTCAACACCCGGCGCACGCTCAACGTGGGCAATGCGCCGTCACCAGCGGCGACCTCGGCATTGCCCATTGGGGCGCATATCGTCAAGCAGGTAGCGGCACTGCTGATTGATTGACCCTTAAGCTTAACCCAACAGCAGGCGCAGCAGGATCGCGGCGATCATCGCAAGGGTAAGGTATTTGATCCACATCGCCCCGCGGGGGCTCATGTTAACCTTTACCGCCAGCCAGGCGCCGGTCATGCTGCCCACCGCCAGCAGTAGTCCGTAGCTCCAGCGCACCTGGTCAAACCACATGAACATCGCCAGGGCAGGCAGGCTATAGACGAGAATAATCAGCACCTTGAAAACATTGACCTGAGCCAGGTCGATTTTCAGCATGCGGTACAGCACGATGATAAACAGCACGCCCACGCCGACCTGAATAAAACCGCCGTAAATGCCGATCACGAACATAGCCAGATAAATCAGCGGGGTCAGGCGATCCTTGGTGAGCGGGCGGGTATCCAGCTTGGGTTGCGGTAGCAGCATCACCAGCGCCGAGGCAGCCATGACGGCAATCAAGATTGCCTCGAACAGCGCATCGCTAACCTGCAGGGCGAGCCATGCCCCCAACAGCGAGCCGACAACGGCGGGCACGGAAAGACGCAAGCTCAGGCCGACATGCGAGGCGCCTGCGCGTCTGAAATTGCTGATCGCGGACACGCTCTGCAGCACGATGGCGACGCGGTTTGTGCCGTTGGCCACCTGGGTGGGCAAACCAAGAAACATCAATAGCGGCAGTGCCAGCATCGAACCGCCCGCCGAGAGCACGTTGATGAATCCGGCGATAACACCGATGCCTACCAGCGCGGCGGCTTCCCAGAGCATCATGCGAGACTCCTGCTAACGGCGTAGTGTCGATCAAGCATGGTGGTCTCCTTTCCAGAAACGTCAATAAGCCTTTAATCATATAATCCTCGCCAGCTAAAAGCACGAAGACGACTTTTCGTTTTGGTGAAGCGTTGAAGTAAGGTGTGCCTTAACACCGAGTTGTTGGCATCAAACGGCGATTACATGCTAATTTCATTGGGACTACTTCCATTGGATCGGAAGTTGGATGTATTACCTCCCTATCGTCAACCATACCTATAAGTCCAAACAGGACGGAGGAAACGCTTATGCGAACTCTATCTAAAGCTGCTGCCGCCTCACTCTTGGCCGTTGCGCTGCCTGCCAGCGCCCAGCAATTGTCTATTGCCACGGGCGGTACCGGTGGCGTTTATTACCCCATTGGCGGCGGTTTCGCCGAGATGATCAACGAGCATATTGAAGGCGCTCAGGCCACCGCCGAAGTGACCGGTGCGTCGGTTGAAAACATGGGCCTGATCATGCGCGGTGATGCCGATATGGCCCTGGCCCTGGCCGACACGGTCTATCAAGCCTATACCGGTACCGGTGACTTTGAAGGCCGCCAGATCGAAAATACCCGCGCGCTGGCGTCGGTCTACCCGAACGCCGTGCAGCTGGTCACCCTGGCTGACTCAGACATTGAGTCACTGGCGGATCTGGAAGGCAAGCGGGTCTCCGTGGGTGCACCGGGCAGCGGTACCGAGCTGAACGCGCGCGCCGTACTGGAAGCCAACGGCCTGAGCTATGAAGATTTCACGCCCCAGCGGCTGAACTTCAACGAAACCGCTGACGCCATTCGCGATGGCGATATCGATGCGGGTTTCTGGAGCGTTGGGCCGCCCACCAGTTCCATCATGAACCTGGCCACCACGCGTGACATCCGCCTTGTTGGTCTTTCCGATGAAGAGATGGCCAATGCTCGGGAAGCCGTGGAAGTCTTCGCGCCTTACCAACTGCAGGAAGGTCTCTACGAAGGCATGGACGAAACGGTTCAAACCATCGGCATTCCTAACGTACTGGTAGTCAACTCGGATATGGATGAAGAGCTGGCGTATCAGTTAACCCAGTTGCTGTTCGAAAATACGGACGAACTGATCGCGGTACACCCGGCGGCGAACGATACCACCATCGAGTTCACCATGGAGTCTACGCCGGTACCGCTGCATCCAGGCGCCATTCGCTACTTCGAAGAAGTTGACGCCGAGATTCCGGATCGTCTACGTCCCTGATCCGCGCGCAGGCGATCATCATGCAACACTTACGACGCCTGCCTTGGACACTGACCGTAAGGTTAGTCCCGGCCTTTGTGCTGGGGCTAACCGGCTCACCATTAGCCGGAGCGGAGTCTACCTCTGCTCCGGCTAATGCGTCTGAGTTCCTGGTCGTGACCAGCGAGCAGGGTGAGCAGCTCTTCCGAGCGCCGATGCCCGAAGGCGCGCGCTGGTGCCTGGAATGGCAGCACTCGGTTGAGAAGTTTACGGTCCTGGACTGTTACCGAAATCACGCCGGCGTGATGGAGCTGGAGCGCAGCCACCAACCCGACTTTGCCGCTGGCTTGGGGCATATTTATGGTCGTGGCGAGCAGGTTTCCGATGGTCAGGGGGGCTATTGGATCGAGCACATCGATGAGCCCGTTCCGGGTAATCAGTATGTATTGCGTGTCGGCGCGCCTGCCGTTGACCACCGTCTGGTGTGGCAGCGTGATGGTCAGACAAAACGTTTCAGCCTGAGCCGCCGGGCAGCCGGTGAACGGGTAACGCTAAGCCTGACCGACACGGCTGACGCCAGCGCTAAAAACTAATCAGCCAGATATCGTCTGACGAGGACTCCATGAGTGAATCAAAACAACCCTCGGTGGTAATGCCCGGCGGCAACGTGATTCAGCCCCGCGCTGTGTTGTGGTGCATTACCATCGTGGCGGTAGGGCTTTCACTGTTTCAGCTTTACTCAGCGGGCATCCAGCCGCTGGGTCTGTTTTATCAGCGCAGTATTCACCTGGCGCTGATCATGATGCTGGCCTTTTTAATGTTCCCGGCGTTTGGGGGCACGCGCCCCAGAGGCGTTGTGGGCTGGGCGCTTGATGCGGTGTTTTTTTGCGGTGCGGTGATCACCGGCGGCTATCTGGTGCTGTATCTCGACGAGATCATCAATCGGGCCGGTTTCTGGTCACAGACCGATATTACGGTGGCCTGCATTGCGACGGTGACCGTGCTGGAGGCGAGCCGCCGAGCCGTCGGCCTTAGCATGACCATGATTGGGCTGATCGCGATTCTTTACGCGATGGCGGGGCCGCGTGGTGATCTGGCCTGGCTGGGGGAGTGGCTGCCCGGTATTCTTGGGCATCGGGGCTATAGCTTTGATCGCATTGCCGGTCAGCTCTATCTTGGCCAGGAAGGCATCTTCGGGCTGCCGCTGGGCGTTGCCGCGACCTATATCTTTATTTTCGTGCTGTTTGGCGCTTTTCTGGAAAGTACCGGTGCCGGCAAGTTTTTTATCGACATGGCTTACGCGGCGACCGGTCGCCAACGGGGCGGTCCCGCCAAGGCGGCGGTATTGGCCTCCGCGGGGATGGGCTCCATTTCAGGCAGTGCAATCGCCAATGTGGTGACCACGGGCGCCTTTACCATTCCGCTGATGAAGCGCCTGGGTTACAAGCCCAAGCAGGCCGGTGGTATCGAAGCGGCTGCTTCCACAGGGGGGCAGATCATGCCGCCGCTGATGGGGGCAGGGGCGTTCTTAATCGCTGAATATACCAATACGCCGTACCTGGAAATCGTCAAGATCAGTATCTTGCCGGCGATCATGTACTTCGCGACGGTTTACCTGTTCGTGCATATCATCGCGCTCAAGCAAGGCATGCAGGGGATGGCGAGAAGCGAGCTCCCCCAGATGCGCCAGGTGATGAAGGATGGCTGGCACTTCCTACTGCCGCTGGGCGTTCTGGTATGGCTGCTGGCGATGAGCATGTCACCCAGTCGCGTCGGCTTTTATGCGGTCGTTACCATGGTGGCGGTAGCCGTGTTGCGTTATGTGCTGTGGTTCTTTTTTGTGGCCCCTCGTCAGGGTGAGACGGTGACGGCCCACAGCATCAAGGAGATGGCCGCGGCTGGTTTCAGGAAACTGGTGGAAGGCCTGGAACTGGGGGCGCGCAATGCCGTCGCCGTCTCCATGGCCTGTGCCGTTGCCGGGATCATCGTGGGGATTGTCGGGCTTACCGGCCTGGGGCTTAAGTTCTCGTCGATGATGATGGCGTTTTCAGGCGGGAACATTGTGCTCGCACTGATCATGGTATTGCTGGCTAGCCTGGTCCTGGGGATGGGGCTGCCGGTTACCGCCAGCTATATCGTGTTGATCGTGTTGGTCGGCCCGGCGCTGACCACAGAATTCGGCATTCCGCTGCTGGTCGCCCATCTGGTGGTGTTCTGGTACTCCCAGGACTCTAATGTGACACCGCCCATTGCCCTTGCTGGTTTCGCGGGGGCCGCCATTGCGGGCAGCAAACCCATGGAAACCAGCTTCCAGTCGTGGAAGTTCGCCAAGGGGTTGTACCTGATTCCGCTGTTCATGGTGTTCAACCCGGAGATCATCGTCGGCGGGCCGGTGCCGCTGGTGATCTGGAACGCAGTGATCGCCTTGCTGGCACTTTGCGCTTTTGCCGCTGCGCTGGAAGGTTACCTGTTCACTCGCATGGGGTGGCTGTCACGTGTGGCGATTGCTTGCGCTATCGTCGGCGTGTTCTACCCCAACCTGATGGCCGAAGTGGCCGGTGTGGTGGTCATGAGCGCGGCGATTATCGCCAACTGGTTGGCTAGTCGTCGGGAGTCTGCTGTCGCTGCCTAGCCTGTTAACGGGGTAGGTTGACGCCTTGATTCATGGCACAACCGCTGCATAAAAAAAGGCCTGGCATATCGCCAGGCCTTTTGCGTTGCGGCTTTCTTCCAAGTTAGAAAATCGATTCCGCCGTGCCGGAGCCTTGTGATCCGCTGGCTTCTTCCAGCTCACGGCTAATCTGGCTGTTTTGGTAGTCGGGAAGGTGATCCTGATGGAACAGCTCGGCGATACCGCCGGACTGCCCGTCGCGCAGGCGACGGCCACTATCAGGATCGATTCGCGCGCTGATAACCGTATCCGGGCGCTCGGGCAACGCGGAGGGTGTTCCTTCCAGGGCTTGCCCCATAAAGTCGACCCAGATAGGCAGCGCTGCCTGGGAGCCGTACTCAGAAATGGTCTCGTTGCTGTCCTTGCCCACCCAGACGGTGGTGACCAGGTTATCGTTAAAGCCTGCAAACCACGCATCACGCTGGCTGTTGGTGGTGCCGGTTTTGCCGACGATATCGTCGCGCTCAAGGCTCAACGCGGCGCGCCCGGTGCCGCTCTCAATCACGTCACGCATCATGTCGCGAAGAATGTACACCGCCGCAGGGTCGGCCACGCGCTTCGCAACAGGGTAGTCGTGGCCGTCTATCTCCACCGTCTCCTGGTCGTCATCGCACGCTTGGCAAGCCACTTGAGGGTTTGCTTCGTCGAGGGTTTCCTCTTCGTCGTCACCTTGGCGAGCGACCCGTTCGATAAACCAGGGCGAGACCTGGAAGCCACCGTTGGCAAGCACCGAATAAGCGTTGGTCATTTCCATGGGGGTCAGCGTCGCGCTGCCCAGTGCCAGCGAAAGGCCGTTAGGCAGACGGCCTTCGGCAAAGCCAAAGCCTTTCAAGTATTCAAGCGTGTAGTTGATGCCCATGCTTTGCAGAACGCGGATGGTCACCAGGTTACGCGAGCGGGCCAGAGCCGGGCGAAGCCGTGTGGGGCCCTGGAAGTCGCGGCTCGAATTCACCGGCCGCCACAGCTCGTTGCTACCGTCATCCATCACCACGGGGGCATCATTGACGACGCTTGCCGCGTTCATGTCGCCCTCTTCAAGGGCGGCGAGGTAGATAAACGGCTTAAAGATAGAACCGGCCTGGCGCTGCGCTTGAACCGCGCGATTAAACTTGCTGGCGTTGAAATCAAAGCCGCCCTGAAGCGCCCGAATCGCCCCAGTGCGAGGGTCCTGGGCCACCAGCGAGCCTTCTGCATCGGGGCGTTGTGACAAGCGCAGTTGGCCTTCCTCGTCTTCAACGACGCGTATAAGGTCACCGCGGACGGCGATCTCCGCCGCTGAGCTAGGCTCCGCACCGCGGCTACGCGGGCTAAGATAAGGCTGTGCCCAGTTCAAACCTTCCCACGGTATCTGGCGCAGTTCGCCATCAACCAACACGTCCATTTCCTGGCCGCTGCTCTCGACGACAATCGCTGGCTCCAACACGCCATAGCGAGGCGTGCGGTCCAGCACTTGAAGCCAGTTGCTGACATCACCGTCAATACCCTCGATTTCAGTTTGGCTTCGCTCGGCCGCCTGACGGGCGGTTTGGCGAATTTCCGGCGACTCGGCAAGCTCTTCTTCCAGGCCCCGGGTTTCGGTCTCTTCCTGGGCTTCAACCAGGCTCGCCGCAATGTCGCGTTCCTCTGGTCCGCGCCAGCCATGGCGCCGATCGTAGGCAATCAACCCGTTGGCCAGGGCGCGGCGGGCGGTGGGCTGCAACTCGCTGTCGATGGTCGTATAAATGCGATAGCCGCCGGTATAGGCGTCGTCCCCAAAGCGGTCGACGGCGTATTGGCGGGCCATTTCGGCCACGTAGGACGCATCCACTTCCGGCACGGTGGAATGCCGCTCTGCAGTCACCGGCGCCTGGACGGCCTCGCGATAGGTCTCTTCATCAATGTGGCCCAACTCGCGCATGCGGAACAGAATCCAGTTGCGGCGAATCAGCGAGCGTTCAGAGTTGGCCAGGGGATTAAATGCTGATGGGGCTTTGGGCAGGCCGGCTATCATGGCGGTTTCGGCCAGCGTCAATTCATCCAGGGGTCTGTCGTAATAGGTGTCGGCCGCGGCGGCAATCCCGTACGCCCGGTTACCCAAGAAGATTTTATTTACATAAAGTTCAAAAATTTCTTGTTTGTTTAACACCTGTTCCATCTGCAGGGCGAGCAGGATTTCGCGGATTTTACGCGTGAAGGTCTGATCCAGCGTCAGCAGATAATTGCGCGCCACCTGCATGGTAATGGTGGAGCCGCCAGACTGGATGGTCCCGCCGCTTTGCATCAGTTCCAGCGAGGCGCGCGCCAAACCGCGCGGGTCAACACCCTGGTGGTCGAAGAAACTGGCGTCTTCGGCGGCGGTCAGCGCGTTGATCATCTCATCGGGAATTGTCTCGAAATCAATTTCAATGCGCCGTTCTTCGCCAAACTCCCCGATCAGGCGTCCGTCGCGGGTCAGGATGCGCAAAGGGGTGTGCAATTCAAAGTTTTGCAGCTGACGAACGTCCGGGAGGCCCGGGGAGAAATAGATAGCGGCGCCGACCAGGGCAAGAACGACGGCACCGGTAAGCGATACCAGAATGCCCAACAGCGACACAATAAGGGTGCGGAGAAACGTCATGAATGGAAAGTACCCGTGGGATGAATAAAAAAAGAGACGGTATCTAAACGACCGTATCACGCAACTGGCTGCCATTATAGGAAGCCAAGGCGGCCGCCACCAGTGTTGATGTGCCATGATGCGGCGTGAGTGTGACTCGGCTTAAAATCATGTAACCTCAAACAACGCGATAGGCAAGCGACTCCGGACCCATAATGCGCTTACTCAAACCTCGTAACGGGTTGATCGGCGTCGATATTACCTCGGCGACTGTCAAGCTGCTTGAACTCGAAAACGCTCATAAGAACTTCCAGGTGCAAAGCTACGCGGTGCGTCCGCTCCGTGAAGGGGCCGTAGTGGAACGGCGCATCCGAGATATCGACGATGTCGCCCAAGTTCTCAGTCGCGCGGTAGAACATGCCCGCCCGTCAACACGTAAAGCGGCGGTGGCCGTACCGGCGAGCGCCGCGATCACCAAAACGCTCAGCTTTCCGCGATCACTCAGCGAAGACGATATTGAAGCACGCATCGTCGCCGAATCCGACCGGCATATTCCGTTTCCGTTCAATGAAGTGGCGTTTGATTTTGAGTGCCTGGGCCCATCGCCGTTTGATGATGATCGCCAGCAGGTGGTGTTGGTGGCCTGCCGCCAGCAGGATGTAAGCCAGTTAACCGAGACCCTCGAGCGTGCCGGGCTTGAGCCCGCCGCCGTCGAGGTTGAAACCTTTGCCATGGAGCGATCGTTTGAGGTGTTGCGTCGCCAGCTTCATGTTCAGGACGACCCCGACGCCTGCGTCGGCCTGGTGGATATCGGGGCCAATATGAACGCGTTTCACGTCGTGCGCGGCGGGCACATCGTGTACAGCCGCGACACCGTCTTTGGTGGCCGTCAACTGACCGATGCCATCCGTGACCGTTACCAGTTGAGTATGGAAGAAGCCGGTTTTGCCAAAAAACGCGGCGGCCTTCCCGATGACTACCATGACAGCGTCCTTAACCCGTTTTTGGAAACGGTCGTGCAGCAGGTGGGGCGTTCTCTGCAGCTTTACTACACCGCGGGACGTCAGCATGAAGTCAAGCATATTGTCCTGGCCGGCGGGTCGAGCGTGATTCCCGGCCTGGCTGAGCGTATCGCTGAAGATAGCGGCATGACGGTAACGATCGCCAACCCCTTCCAGGCCATGGCGGTCAATAAGCGCCTGGATGTCGAAGCGCTTACCAACGATGCCCCGGCGATGCTCACCGCAGGCGGTTTGGCCATGAGGGTTGGGCAATGAGCATCACCATCAACCTGTTACCCTGGCGAGAGGAACAGCGTGAGCGGCGCACGCGGCGTTTTTACTACTTTATGGTGCTGATGTTGTTGATAGGCGTCGCACTTGGCTGGGGCATTGCCAAGTTTTATTCAATGCAACTGGCTGCCCAGCAACAGCGCAATGCGTTTATTGAAGCTCAAGCCCGCGAGCTGACAAAGGATATTGGCAATCTGGAGCGCTATAAGGCGGACGCCCTGCGGCTCGGTGAGCAACTGGTGCTGTTTCAAACGCTGCAAACGCAGCGGGCGAGTACCGTCGAGCTGTTCAACGCGCTAGCCGGTAGCGTCGCCAGCGGTGTGGTCTACCAGCAGGTGTCGCGAAACGGTGCCCAGGTAAGCATCGAAGGGGTCGCGGCTAGCGAGCGACAGGTATCCGAGCAGTTACGCCGAGTGGCTGACAGTCAGGCGTTTGGCGTGCCATCGCTATCGGAAGTCGAGAGCGACGCCGAGGGTGGCGGCCGACAGTTCCGTTTCGACGTTGAGCAACCGTCACTGACGACGTCCAGCGAGGAGCAGCCATGATCTGGAAGCGGGCGCGTTGGGCGCAAGAATGGCAACAGTTGCGTGATGTCGACTGGCGAGACCTGGATGTGAAAGAAGCCGGCGGCTGGCCATTGCTGCTTAAAACACTGTGCGGGGGCCTGGCCTTGCTGGTGGCTGTGCTGATAATGGAATGGTTGATCATCGGCGATCGTCGCGCTGAGCTGGTCAGTGCGCAGCAACAAGAATCGCGCTTGCTTAGCGATTACCGTCGGCAGTCAGGTGAGGCGGTTCAACTGCCCAAGATGCGCGAGCAGCTTGCCACGCTTGAAGACCAGATGGCGCGTTTGCGAGCCATCTTGCCCACCGATGCGGAAATTCCATCGTTGCTCGATAGTATTAGCGATGCCGCGGTGGATAACCGGCTGACGATCGAAACCATTCGTTTGCGGCCCACCGTTACCCAACCGCATTATGTGGAGCAGCCGCTGGACATTCAGGTACGCGGCGACTTTCATCAGATTGCCCGTTTCGCCGCCGATATTGCCTCGCTATCCCGGCTGGTGACCCAGCATGACTTTACATTGGCGCCCGTCGATACCAGCGGGGGCAACCTGCGGCTTTCCTTGCTGGCGCGTACCTACCGAGACCGGGAGGAGGCCCAATGACGTCGTTGGTGCGCCGAGGGCTAGTTGCTGGATGGCTAGCGGGATTTTTCCTGTTGACGGGCTGTGCGGATCCAGCGCTTTCGCAACTGGAGGCAAGCCTTGACGATATTCGACAAACGTCCAGCAGTGAGCCGGTCATGGTGATTCCTTATGTGCCGCTTTACCCTGCACAACGCTATCAGCACAGTGAGGCACGCAGCCCCTTTTTGCCGCCGCAATCGATACAGGAGAGCGCGTACAGCGAGGTGGGAGGTGAAAATGGCCCGGACCCGGAACGACCTGCCGAACCGCTAGAGCGCTTTTCACTGCAAGAGTTGCAGTTGGTTGGCACGCTACGCATGGGGGGTCGGCAGATGGCCATGATTGCGACACCCGAGGGCCTGGTGGTTAACGTCAGAGAAGGTAACTATATGGGCACAAACGATGGCCGCATTGTCGCCATCTCGGCTCAGGAGATTGAGATTCGCGAACGCGTTTACACCCAGCAAAATGGCTGGCAGATACGTCCTGCTTCGCTCACCATCGACGATGAGCGCTAAACGATGACGGGCATGCGCATCACGCAGCGACCCAAAGCAAGTGGATGGAGGCCCATGGCAAACACCTTGGTAAGCCGTTTTCGGCAAGGCATGCTGGTGGCAGCGATGCTACTTCCCAGTTGGGCGGTAGCTTCGGTGCTCACCGACCTGGATGTGCGTGAGACGCAAGGCGGCGACGTGACGCTGGAGTTACGTTTCAGCGGTGATGTGCCTGAGCTCAACGGCTACCCGCTAACGGACCCACCGCGATTGACGCTGGACTTGGCGGATACTCAAAACGGCCTGGCCGAGCGTCGAATACGCGTTGACCAGGGCGGGATTGAGGGCATTACCGCGCTGGAGGGCAGTGGTCGCACGCGCCTCGTATTAGACCTGGAGAGGCCCCGCCAGTTTCGCTCGTCGGTGTCCGGTGATCGGCTGACAGTGACCCTCTCGGCCGCCGGTGCATCGAATGAGGCACCTGCCGAACGTCTTGAAACAGTGCAGGGGCCGCAGGTGCAGGATATTGATTTTCAGCGTGGCGAGGGAGGCGCAGGGCGCTTGTTGGTGACGTTTGATCGCGACAGCGTCAGGCCCGATGTGCGCGAGGGTGGACGTAACGAGGTGATTGTCGGGCTGGGTGAGGTCAATGTGCCCGACGCTCTCAATCAGGTCTATGACGTAACTGACTTTGCCACGCCGATCTCGCGCATTACACCGCGCCGCGGGCAACGCGGCAGCGAGCTGGTGCTGGCCACCGACGGTCCCTATGCCATGGTGTCATCGCAGTCGGGCGATCAGTTGACGGTCGAGGTTCAGCCTGTCAGCGACGCGCCGCAACAGGCGCGTGTGGATCAAGGCGAAGAGTATACCGGCGAGCGGTTGAGTCTTAACTTCCAGGACATCGAAGTGCGCGCCGTGCTTGCCACGCTCGCCGACTTTACCGGTTTGAACCTGGTGGCCAGCGACAGCGTCAGTGGGCGGGTAACGCTCAATCTTAACGATGTGCCCTGGGACCAGGCGCTGGATCTGATCCTCCAGAGCCAGGGGCTTTCCAGTCGTGAAAAGGGCAATGTGATTGTCGTGGCGCCAGCGAGTGAACTGGCGGAATTAGAGCGTCAGGAACTGGAAGCCCGCAATCAGCAGGAAACGCTAGCACCGCTGGTGACGGAGTTTATTGAAGTGAAGTACGCCCGTGCCGAAGATCTGTCGCAACTGCTGCGCGGCGGTGATGGTTTCGGCCTGCTCACCGAGCGGGGTCGGGTCAGCGTTGACCAGCGCACCAATACCCTGTTGATTCAGGATACCCCCGATCAGGTACGCGAGATTACGCGCACGCTCGATCGTTTGGATGTGGCCGTACGCCAGGTACAGATTGAAGCGCGTATCGTGATCGCCCGCGATACGGCTTCCCGCGAGCTGGGCATCAACTGGGGGGCGTCCAGCACCCGTGGGTTTCAGGAAAGTGACAACGGTCAGTTTACTGGCCGGGATATTAATCCCCAGGGCTTGAACCGCGCTCAGGGCGGGCTAGCGGTTGATTTTGGCGACACTTCCGACGCTGGTGCCGGGTTCAGCTTTGGCTATCTGGCAGGCGACGTGTTGCTCGACCTTGAGCTGCGCGCCCTGGAAAGCGAAGGCAAGAGCCAGACCATTTCACAGCCCAAGATCATTACCGCCAACCAGCGCACCGCCACCATCAGCCAGGGCGAGGAGCGTGCCTTCCAGAGTGTTGACGGTAACGATAACCCGGATACCGAGTTCAAGGAGGCTGAGTTATCGCTTGAGGTGACGCCGCAGATTACGCCGGATAACCGCATCATCATGGATTTGCTGATTCGCAACGACAGCTTCCGGGAATCCGAGTTTGGTGGTGAGCCGCCGATAGACACCAATGAAATCGAGACTCAGGTATTGGTCGATAATGGTCAAACCGTGGTGCTGGGCGGTATTTTAACCACCGAGGAGCTGCGTCAAATCGCCAAAACCCCGCTGCTCGGCGATATTCCTTTGCTGGGTCGACTGTTTCGCTATACCGAAGAGAGCAATGAAAAGGTAGAGTTGCTAGTCTTTATTACACCACGACTTCTTGACGATGGCTTAACGGTTCGCTGATGCAGGATTTACCCAACCTTTTTCTGATTGGCCCCATGGGGGCTGGTAAAAGCACGATTGGACGGCTGCTGGCAGCTGAACTGTCGCGCGACTTTTTTGATAGCGACCACGCCATTCAAGCGCGCTGCGGGGCAGACATCCCGTGGATTTTTGATGTGGAAGGCGAGCAGGGCTTTCGTCAGCGTGAAATTCACATGATCGACGAGCTGACCCAACGCCATCCCGTGGTCGTGGCGACCGGCGGTGGCGCGGTGCTGCGCGAGGAAAACCGTCGTGCGCTACGCGAGCGGGGCACGGTGGTGTACCTGTTGACCACTGTCGATCAACAGCTCAGGCGCACGGCAAAAGACCGCAACCGCCCGCTGCTGCAGTGTGCTGACCGCGAGAAGGTGCTGAATGATATGTTCGCCGCTCGTGATCCGCTGTATCGCGCCACGTCAGATATTACCGTGCGTACCGACCGGCGCAGCCCGCGTGCGGTGGTCAACGAGATTGTGCGCCGCGTCCGGCGCCTGGTCGATCCTCTTGAGTCTACAAATTCGTCAAACAGGGTATCCCCATGACCGCAGTTGACGGCGTACAGCGTACGCTTGAGGTAGCGCTCGGCGAGCGCAGCTATCCGATCCTTATTGGTACGGGACTTGTGGGCAGGCCCGACATGCTGACGCCGTATCTGGCCGGCCAGCAAGTAATGGTGGTCACCAATGAAACCATTGCCCCCCTGTATCTGGCCCGTCTCTGCGATAGCCTGCCGGATTATCTGGAGGTACGCACGGTAGTGCTGCCCGATGGCGAACAGTACAAGACCATCGAGCAGGTGGGGCGTATCTGGGATGCGCTGTTGGAAGCGGGGTTTAATCGTCGCTGCACCCTGGTTGCGTTGGGCGGCGGCGTCATTGGTGACATGGTCGGCTACGCGGCCGCCGCCTACCAGCGTGGCGTCGCGTTTATTCAGGTGCCGACTACGCTGCTGTCGCAGGTTGATTCTTCCGTGGGAGGCAAAACGGGGGTCAATCACCCGCTGGGTAAAAACATGATCGGCGCCTTCTGGCAGCCCAAAGCCGTGCTGGTCGATATCGACACACTGACCACGCTGCCCGCGCGGGAGCTGTCAGCGGGCCTTGCGGAGGTGATTAAATACGGTTTCATCCGTGATGACACTTTCCTGGCCTGGCTGGAAGCCAATATGGCGGCATTGCGTCGGGTTGAGCCTGAGGTGATTGCCGAAGCAATTGCCCGAAGCTGCCTGATAAAAGCGGATATTGTCGCTGAGGATGAAACCGAGCAGGGCGTTCGCGCGCTGCTCAACCTTGGCCACACCTTTGGCCACGCCATTGAAGCGCACCAGGGCTATGGCAACTGGCTGCACGGCGAAGCCGTAGGCGCGGGGATGGCGATGGCCGCGACGCTTTCTCAGGCGCTTGGCTGGATCTCGACAGCAGACCGAGAGCGCAGCTTGGCGCTGATCAAGAGCGCTGACTTGCCTGTCCATGCACCGGAAGGTATGTCGAGTGACGATTTCCTGGCCCGCATGCGGCTGGACAAGAAGAACATCGACACCCGCTTGCGCCTGGTGCTGCTTGAGGCGTTGGGCAGCGCCTGCGTCAGCGATGCGGTGCCTCCTGAGCAATTAAAAAGCCTGCTCGATCGCTATCCGCGGCATTAGCCGCTGACTGTCCCTGTATTGCCCCTCGCTGACACCCCGCTTCGACCCAGCGGGGTGTTTTAGTTTGTGTGAAATCAAGGTTGCTGTTTTAGCTAATCCGTATGCCTTATGCAGCATCGGCATGGCAAAAAAGCGCCTTGTTAGACTAAAGTCTAGTGATTGGGGCGTTTCGTTAGAATAGCGTTTTTCGGCGGTGCAAGTGTTTGAAGGATATCGATTTTTTAATTGATCAGTTGTGCAACTACAGGATTTGGAAAGGGTTTTGAGGGCCCGGAGAGCGAGCAAAGATTGCGCAAAGCGGCTGCAAATCGCTATGCTGATCGGCCATTTTCCAATGGTAGCGAAGGCAAGAACCGCTCTCCAGCAGGCCGGTTATCATCACTAAAAAATTAACAACCTGCCTTTTTATCACAACCCCGCTACCAAAAAAACACGCTGACTAGACTAGAGGCACGCCCATGAATAGAGGTCTTCACCAGCCCGGCGAGTTTCGCGACAACTGTGGCTTTGGCCTGATTGCCCATATGGAAGGGCAGGCCAGTCACGACCTGTTGAAAACCGCGATCGAGTCCCTTACCTGCATGACGCACCGGGGGGGTATCGCTGCTGACGGTAAAACTGGCGATGGCTGCGGGCTGTTGCTCAAAATGCCCACTCACTTCATGCAGGCTGTGGCCAAGGATGCCTTGGGCGTCGAGCTGGGCGAGCGTTTTGCCGTTGGGGTTGTGTTCCTGCCCGATGATGACAAACGGGCCGCGCTCGGGCGCGACACCCTTGAAGACGCGCTCAAGGCACGGGGCCTGAACGTGATCGGCTGGCGCGATGTACCCACCGACTCCAGCGTGTGCGGGCCGATGTCGCTCGATTGTCTGCCGCGTATCAAGCAGGTGTTCGTAGAACCGGGCAGCGGTGAGCACTTTGACGTTGACCTCTTCATGGCGCGCCGCTATGCCGAACAGGCGATGCGCGACGACGAAGACTTTTATGTCGCTTCGCTGTCGTCTGAAGTGGTGTCGTATAAAGGGCTGGTGATGCCCGAAGACCTGCCTGCTTTCTATACAGACCTTAACGACCCGCGTCTGGAAACCGCCATTTGCGTCTTCCACCAGCGTTTCTCGACCAATACCGCACCGCGCTGGCCGCTTGCCCAACCGTTCCGCCTGCTGGCGCACAACGGCGAGATCAACACCATTCAAGCCAACCGCGGTTGGGCAAACTCGCGTAAAGCGAACTTCGTTAACGAGCGCCTGCCGGATATCGCCGAGCTGGATGAAATCGTCAACACCACCGGATCTGATTCCTCCAGCATGGACAACATGCTGGAAGTGCTGCTCACCGGTGGCATGGAGCTGCACCGCGCGGTGCGCATGATGGTACCGCCAGCGTGGCAGAACGTCGAAACCATGGACGCCGAGCTGCGCGGTTTCTACGAATACAACTCCATGCACATGGAGCCGTGGGATGGCCCGGCGGGCGTGGTAATGACCGACGGTCGCCAGGCAGTGTGCATGCTTGACCGCAACGGCCTGCGCCCGGCGCGCTGGGTGATTACCAAGAATGGCTATATCACCCTGGCGTCGGAAATCGGTACCTACGGCTACAAGCCGGAAGACGTGGTAGCGAAAGGCCGCGTGGGCCCCGGCCAAATGCTGGCAGTGGATACCCATACCGGTGAGGTGCTGCATACCGAGGACATCGACAATCGTCTGAAGTCGGCGTATCCGTACAAGCGCTGGCTGAAGCAGGAAGCCAACTACCTGGAATCGGCTCTCACGGAACTTGCGCGCTTCCAGAACATGGACGGCAATGCGCTGAACGTGCAGCAGAAAATGTTCCAGGTCAGCTTCGAAGAGCGCGACCAGGTGCTGCGTCCATTGGCTGAAAGTGGTCAGGAGGCGGTAGGTTCCATGGGCGATGATACGCCCATGGCGGTGCTGTCCAGCCGTCCACGGCTGCTGACGGATTACTTCCGCCAGAAGTTTGCCCAGGTGACCAACCCGGCTATCGATCCGCTGCGTGAAGCGATTGTCATGTCGCTCGAAACCTGTTGCGGCGCCGAGCTGAATGTCTTCAAAGCGACCCCGGAGCATGCCCACCGGCTGATTTTGACCACGCCGGTGCTGTCGCCGCGCAAATTTACAGCCCTGATCAGTCAGGATGATCCAGCGTTTGCCAGTCATACCCTGTCGCTTGGCTATGACCCTGAGCAGCAGTCGCTCAAACAGGCGCTGACGGCGCTGTGCCGGGAAGCCGAAGCGCAGGTAAGGGCCGGTAAAGTCCTGATGGTGTTGAGCGATGCCGACTTGCCCAAAGGCATGCTGCCGATTCAGGCCGTCCTGGCGGTAGGGGCGGTTCATACTCATCTGGGCCGACTCGCCCTGCGTCCCAATGCCAATATTGTGGTCGAGACCGGCTACGCCCGGGATGCCCACCAGATGGCCGTGCTTTTCGGCGTGGGTGCGACGGCTGTCTACCCATGGCTTGCCTATCAGGTGATGGCGGATATGCACCGCACCGGTGAGCTGACCGGTAATCCGGCAGACGCACGGGAAAACTACCGTAAAGGCCTACAGAAGGGGCTGTTCAAGATCCTCTCCAAGATGGGCATCTCGACCCTGGCGTCTTACCGCGGTTCGATGCTGTTTGAAGCTGTCGGCCTTGACGACGACATTATGCAGATGTGCTTTCCGGGCATGGCGTCGCGTATCCAGGGGACCGGCTTTAGCGAGCTGCAAATGCAGCAGGCAATGCTGGCCAAAGACGCCTGGATTCCGCGCAAGGGCATCACTCAGGGCGGCTTGTTCAAGTACGTTCATAACCACGAGTATCACGCTTACAACCCTGACGTGGTGATGACGCTTCAGGCCGCCGTGCAGGAAGGCAGCTACGCCAAGTGGAAGAAATTCGCCCAACTGGTCAACGAGCGGCCGGTGGCGACAATTCGCGACCTGTTGGCCCTCAAGCCCGCCGAAACGCCGATCCCCCTGGACGACGTCGAGCCGGTTGAAGACCTGCTGCCGCGCTTTGATAGCGCGGGGATGTCGCTGGGCGCGTTGTCGCCGGAGGCTCATGAAGCGCTGGCCCAGGCGATGAACGAGGAGGGCGGCCGCTCCAACTCCGGCGAGGGTGGCGAAGACCCGGCGCGCTACGGCACGATTCGCAGCTCGAAAATCAAGCAGATTGCTTCGGGCCGTTTTGGCGTGACGCCTCACTACCTGGTCAATGCGGAAGTCCTGCAGATCAAGGTTGCCCAGGGCGCCAAGCCCGGCGAGGGTGGACAGCTGCCTGGCGGCAAGGTCAATCAGCTGATTGCGCGGCTGCGCTATTCGGTGCCCGGCGTGACGCTGATTTCACCGCCGCCACACCACGACATCTACTCGATCGAAGACCTGGCGCAGCTGATCTTTGACCTCAAGCAGGTCAATCCGGACGCCCAGGTTTCAGTGAAGCTGGTTTCCGAGCCGGGTATCGGCACGATCGCGACGGGTGTTGCCAAGGCCTATGCTGACCTGATTACCGTGTCTGGCTATGATGGCGGCACGGCCGCAAGCCCGCTGACATCGATCAAACACGCCGGGTCACCCTGGGAGTTGGGGCTGCCTGAGGTTCATCAGGCACTGCGTATCAACAGTCTGCGCGACAAGATTCGCCTGCAAACCGACGGCGGCTTGAAGACCGGGCTGGATGTGGTCAAGGCGGCAATTCTGGGGGCGGAGAGCTTCGGCTTTGGTACCGCGCCGATGGTCGCGCTGGGCTGTAAATACCTGCGCATCTGCCACTTGAACAACTGTGCCACCGGCGTCGCCACCCAGGACGACTTCCTGCGTGGCGAGCACTTCCGCGGCACCGTGGACATGGTCAAGAACTACTTCCGCTTTATTGCCGAAGAAGTGCGTGAACTGATGGCTATGCTTGGCGTGACCAAGCTTACCGATCTGATCGGCCGTACCGACTTGCTCGAGGTCCTGGAAGGCAATACCGCGTCCCAGCGCAAGCTTGATTTGACGCCGCTGCTGACAAACGACTTTGTGCCCGCTGATGCGCCTCAATTCTGTAAGGTGAGCCGTAACGTGCCTCACGATCCCGGTGCCAAGAACCAGGAAGTGTTGGCGGCATTGAAAGACGCTATTGAAAACCAGTCGGGTGGCGAGTTTGATTTCACCATTACCAACTGTGACCGCAGTGTCGCCGCGCTGACATCGGGCGCGATTGCCAAGCGCTACGGTGAAGAAGGCCTTGAAAACGCGCCGATCACCGCACGCTTTACCGGCGTCGCTGGGCAGAGCTTCGGGGTGTGGAACGCCCGTGGCCTGAACCTGTATCTCGAAGGCGACGCTAACGACTACGTGGGTAAAGGCATGAACGGCGGCAGCATCGTGATTGTGCCACCGAAAGTCAGTGAATTTGAAAGCCATAAAACGGCGATTATCGGCAACACCTGCCTGTATGGCGCGACCGGCGGTACGCTGTTTGCGGCGGGTACGGCGGGTGAGCGTTTCGGGGTACGTAACTCCGGGGCAACGGCCGTGATCGAAGGCGCAGGCGACCACTGCTGCGAATACATGACCGGCGGCTTGGTCTGCGTCCTCGGCAAGACCGGTGTGAACTTTGGCGCCGGCATGACGGGCGGGTTTGCCTATGTGCTGGATGAAGATCGCACCTTCGTGGACAAGTACAACCATGAACTGGTCGAAATTCACCGTGTTAACACCGAAGTGATGGAGGCGTATCGTCGCCACCTACGCGAAATGATTGAGGCCTACGTAGCAGCGACAGGATCAGCACGTGGGGCGGCTATTTTGGAAGACTTCAGCGACTACGCGCGTCACTTCTGGCTGGTAAAGCCCAAGGCAGCAAGCCTGGGTAGCCTGCTGGATCAGTCTCGGCGTCAGCCGGAATAACCGTTTTGTGCCCCTATCGCTGACAGGAGAGAGATCATGGCCAACCGTTTGAATAACGATTTCCAGTTTGTGGATGTGGGTCGTCAGGACCCGCAGAAAAAAGATGCGCGTAAGCGCGCCAAAGAATTTGCTGAAATCTACGAGCCGTACAAGCCCACCGATGCGGCCAGCCAGGCACACCGCTGCCTGCACTGTGGTAATCCGTACTGCGAGTGGAAGTGCCCAGTGCACAACTACATTCCCAACTGGCTGCAGCTGGTGGTGGAAGGCAACATTATCGAAGCCGCTGAGCTTTCGCACAAAACCAACTCGCTGCCCGAAGTGTGTGGCCGCGTGTGCCCGCAGGACCGCCTGTGCGAAGGCGACTGCACGCTCAACGACGGCTTTGGCGCGGTGACCATTGGATCGATCGAGAAGTACATTACTGACACGGCCTTTGCCATGGGTTGGCGTCCGGATATGTCCCAGGTGACCTGGACGGACAAGAAAGTGGCGATTGTGGGTGCGGGGCCTGCGGGCCTTGGCTGCGCCGATATCCTGGCGCGCAACGGCGTCAAGCCGGTGGTGTTCGACAAGTACCCTGAAATCGGTGGCTTGTTAACCTTCGGCATTCCCGAGTTCAAGCTTGAAAAGAACGTCATGGAGCGCCGTCGTGCGGTCTTTGAAGAGATGGGCGTCGAGTTCCGGTTGAATACCGAGATCGGTACCGACATCGAGTTTGAAACGCTACTTCAGGACTACGATGCCGTTTTCCTGGGCATGGGTACCTATAAGTACATGGAAGGCGGTTTCCCAGGCGAAGACCTACCGGGTGTCTATAAAGCGCTCGACTTCCTGATTGCCAACGTCAACCGTTGTCTGGGCTTTGAAAAAGACCCCAACGATTACATTTCCATGGAAGGCAAGCGCGTGGTGGTGCTGGGCGGTGGTGATACGGCGATGGACTGCAACCGCACCTCGATTCGTCAGGGGGCTGCCAGCGTCACCTGCGCCTATCGTCGCGATGAAGAGAACATGCCGGGGTCGCGCAAGGAGGTTGCCAACGCACGTGAAGAGGGCGTCGAGTTCCTGTTCAACCGTCAGCCGGTCGCCGTGGTCGGCGAAGACAAGGTCGAAGGTGTGAAGGTGGTGCGCACCCGTCTGGGCGAACCCGACGAAAACGGTCGTCAGCGTCCTGAGGTTGTCCCAGGCTCGGAGGAGATTGTCGCCGCTGATGCGGTGGTGGTTGCTTTCGGCTTTCAGGCAAGCCCTGCGCCGTGGTTCGACCCGGCCAATATCCAGGTGGACGAGCGCGACCGTGTGAAAGCGCCTGAGCATGGCCAGTACGCCTTCCAGACCAGCAACGAGAAAATCTTTGCCGGCGGCGATATGGTGCGCGGCTCAGACCTGGTGGTCACCGCCATCTACGAAGGCCGTCAGGCAGCAGAAGGCATGCTGGATTACCTGGGCGTTTAATTCGTCTTTACCCCAACTGAGTGGGGCCGAGTTGGCCCCGCGACTACCCCGGCATCAGGCCATCGCGAGGGCGCTGTGAACCCATCCCTGGGCGCTACTTTCGCCATCTGACCGCCAAGGACGGCGGAAATGCCGGAAAAGTAGGGAACATTTTTCCGGCCATGGCGAAAGACCCTCGCTTAGGCCTGATCCCGGCGTCGCTAGGTGCATCGATCCATTGGTTATCTTCGGCAGTTCAAATTGAGCCTTAGGTCGTACTCTGCTATTCTGTCGTCCCATCCTGGTGTGGCTTTCTGCTGTGCCTTCTGATCACGTTTCGACAGGTTTTTCATGACACGATATATCTTCGTGACCGGCGGCGTTGTGTCCTCTCTTGGCAAGGGCATCGCGTCGGCCTCGCTGGCGGCCATCCTCGAGGCACGCGGCCTTAAGGTCACCATGCTCAAGCTCGACCCCTACATCAACGTCGACCCGGGCACCATGAGTCCCTTCCAGCATGGCGAGGTATTTGTCACCGAGGATGGTGCCGAAACCGACCTGGACCTTGGCCACTACGAACGCTTTATTCGTACCAAAATGACCCAGGGCAACAACTTCACCACCGGCCGTGTCTACGAGCACGTGCTGCGCAAAGAACGCCGTGGTGACTACCTGGGCGGGACCGTTCAGGTCATCCCGCATATCACCGACGAAATCAAGCAGCGCGTCTACGCCGGTGGTGAAGGCTTCGACGTGGCGCTGGTCGAAATCGGCGGTACGGTCGGCGATATTGAGTCGCTCCCCTTCCTGGAATCGATCCGCCAGATTCGCAGCGAACAGGGCGCCAACCGCGCGCTGTTCATGCACCTGACGCTGGTGCCTTATATCAAGACGGCCGGCGAGACCAAAACCAAGCCGACTCAGCACAGCGTCAAGGAACTGCGCTCCATCGGTATCCAGCCGGATATCCTGATCTGCCGTAGCGAAGTTGAGCTTGAAGAGAGCGAGCGGCGCAAGATTGCCTTGTTCACCAACGTGGAAGAACGTGCGGTCGTGCCGCTGCAGGATGCCGACACCATCTACCGTATTCCGCTGATGCTCCACGAGCATGGCCTGGACGATATCGTCTGTGACAAGTTGCGCCTGGAAGCTGGCCCGGCGGATCTTTCCGAGTGGGTGAAGGTGCTGGATGCCAAGCTCAACCCGCTGAAGTCGGTCAGCATCGCCATGGTCGGCAAGTACATGGAATTGCTCGACGCCTACAAATCGCTTAACGAAGCGCTGATTCATGCCGGCATCCAGGGGCGCATCAAGGTTAATATCGACTTCGTCGACTCTGAAGATATCGAGCGCCATGGTACTGAACGGCTGGCCGGTAAAGATGCCATCCTAGTCCCGGGTGGCTTTGGTGAGCGCGGCGTTGAAGGCAAGATCATGACCGCCCAGTTTGCCCGTGAAAACGACGTGCCGTATCTAGGGATTTGTTTAGGCATGCAGGTGGCCGTGATCGAGTTTGCGCGTCATGTGGCGGGCTGGACGGATGCCAATTCCACCGAGTTCACTCACGATACCCAGCATCCTGTTGTCGGCCTGATTACCGAGTGGATTAACGCAGAAGGCAAAATTGAGCTGCGCGACGCAGCTTCCGACCTGGGTGGCACCATGCGACTGGGCGGCCAGGTATGCCGCCTCGCGTCGGGCAGTAAGGCACGTGAAGCCTATGGCGCTGATGAAATCGTCGAGCGCCACCGCCACCGTTTCGAGGTCAATAACCAGTTTATCGACGAACTGGAAAAGGCTGGGCTGGTGATTTCAGGCAAGAGTGTCGACCAGTCGCTGGTGGAAATGATCGAACTGGCTGACCACCCCTGGTATGTCGCCTGCCAATTCCACCCGGAATTCACCTCGACACCGCGCGATGGCCATCCGTTGTTCTCGGGCTTTATCAATGCCGCCGTGGAACACAAAGCCGCGCGAGCGCGTGCCCACGCTGCACCTCAGGAATAATCGCACTTCAGGGATAACAGGGGGAAGCATGGCTTCTCAAGAGACATTCCAAGAGCACCATATCGACGTTGCCGGCCTTACCGCCGGCAATTCTTTGCCACTGATGCTGCTGGGGGGGATGAACGTCCTCGAGTCAGCTGAGCTAGCTGATGAAGTGGCCGAGACCTACGTCAAGGTGACACAAAAGCTGGGCATGCCCTACGTCTACAAGGCGAGTTTCGATAAGGCCAACCGCAGCTCGATCCACTCGTACCGTGGGCCGGGGCTGGAAAAAGGCCTGCAGATTCTGGCGGACATAAAAGCCCGCCACGGGGTGCCGGTGATTACCGACGTCCACGAGCCCTGGCAGGCCGCACCGGCAGCCGAAGTGGCCGATATTATCCAGTTGCCAGCGTTTCTTGCGCGCCAGACCGACCTGGTCGTAGCCATGGCCAAGACGGGGGCGGCGATCAATATCAAGAAGCCGCAATTTTTGGCGCCGCATGAAATGCGTCATATCCTTGCCAAGTTCCGGGAAGCCGGTAATGACCGCCTGATGCTCTGCGAGCGCGGCACCAGTTTTGGCTACAACAACCTGGTTGTGGATATGCTGGGCTTGGGCGATATGAAGCAAACCGGGTCGCCGGTGTTTTTCGACGTGACTCACGCCCTACAACGCCCGGGTGGACGTGCCGACAGCGCCGACGGGCGCCGTGCCCAGGTAGCGGAATTGGCCCGCGCGGGCGTCGCGGTGGGCTTGGCAGGGCTGTTTCTGGAAGCGCACCCCGACCCGGACAATGCCAAGTGCGATGGTCCCTGCGCCTTGCCGCTGGATCAGTTGGAGCCGTTTCTGACTCAGCTCGCGCAGCTGGATGCGCTGGTGAAAGGCTTTGCGCCGCTGTCCATTCGCTGATCGCAGCGCAAAACGTGCTACGTTAACCCTCCATTAGACCGACAACTAAGGACACTGTCATGACCAAAATCGTTGATATCCGTGCGTTGGAAGTACTCGATTCACGCGGTAACCCCACCGTTCAGGCAACCGTTCGCCTGGCAAGCGGTGCCGTAGGCGACGCCTGTGCCCCAAGCGGCGCCTCTACCGGCTCGCGGGAAGCGCTCGAACTGCGTGATGGCGACAAGGCGCGCTACCTCGGCAAGGGTGTGCTCAAAGCAGTGGACGCGGTCAATGGCAAGATCCGTGAGGCATTGCTGGGCATGGACGCGCGCGACCAGCGTGGCCTGGACGACGCGATGCTGGCACTGGACGGCACGGATAACAAAGCCAACCTGGGCGCCAACGCCATTCTGGCCGTATCGCTTGCGGCTGCCAAAGCCGCCGCCAATGCCAAGGGCGTGCCGCTCTACGCGCATATTGCCGAGCTATACGGCCAGCCTGGTCAGTACCGCATGCCGGTGCCGATGATGAACATCCTCAACGGCGGCGAGCACGCGGATAACAATGTCGATATCCAGGAATTCATGGTCCAGCCGGTAGGTGCGCCCAACTTCCGCGAAGGCCTGCGCATGGGCGCGGAAATTTTCCACGCGCTGAAAAAGGTACTGTCGGCCAAAGGGCTTTCCACCTCAGTGGGCGATGAAGGCGGTTTCGCCCCTAACCTGGCGTCCAACGCGGACGCGCTGGCCATCATCAAGCAGGCCGTTGCCGATGCGGGCTACTCGCTGGGCAGCGATGTGACGCTGGCACTGGACTGTGCGTCTTCCGAATTCTACAAAGACGGTCAGTACAATCTTTCCGGTGAAGGCAAAAGCTACGACGCAGAAGGGTTTGCCGACTACCTGGCAGGCCTGTGTGCGGACTACCCGATCGTGTCCATTGAAGACGGCATGGATGAGTCTGACTGGGACGGCTGGAAAGCGTTGACCGATAAACTGGGCGATAAGGTCCAACTGGTTGGTGATGACTTGTTCGTGACCAACACCAAAATCCTCAAGCGCGGTATCGACGAGCAGATCGGTAACTCGATTCTGATCAAGTTCAACCAGATCGGTTCGCTGTCGGAAACGCTGGATGCCATCAAGATGGCCCAGGACGCGGGCTTTACCGCGGTGATTTCCCACCGCAGCGGTGAGACCGAAGATACCACTATCGCCGATCTGGCCGTGGGCACCTGCGCCGGCCAGATTAAAACCGGTTCGCTGTGCCGCAGTGACCGCGTTGCCAAATACAACCGCCTGCTCGTTATCGAGGATGAACTGGGCGACGTCAGCTACCCGGGTATCAAAGCGATTAAAGGTCAATAAGGCAAGAAATGGCAGCGGCTTTGTAAGAGATGTCTCAAGATTTTGTAAGAGATCTCTTACAAATGCCGTCGAAAATCGCTCGAGAGGTGTAAGAAAAACAGAAATTTCCCGCTAATTATAATTTAAGCTACTGTTTTTAATTGCTTTTTGAAAAAGGGTGGACCGTCATGGTCTACCCTTTGTCGTTTTGGACCGCCTTGTGGTGTCAGGCGGTTCTGCCACAATGCTCATCAAGGACAAGGGGGACAAGGATGTTCCCCAGGCAGGATGCAACGGGATGCAGGTTGGTGCGCTGGGTGAAACAGCGATGTAAGCCCCGGCAAGGACAGCACCAAAGGAAGTTGACACAGGGAGTGGTCAAGAGGAAGTGCTTGGAGCGGGCGGCCTACGAGCCGCCTTTTTTTTGCCCGCATGGCGGCACTATTAATATACAAGGCTAGTTAATACAAAAGGCCACTAGAGCTAAGATCAGTAGATATAAAAAAACCAGCGTATTGGCTGGTTTTAATCAGATCGTCATTCACAGTGTCGTTGAATGGCTTAGCGTTCCAGCTTTTCCAGCTTGCCGCTTTTTCCATCCCACTCCTCGGCATCGGGTAGCGGGTCTTTCTTCTCGGCAATGTTGGGCCACACTTCAGACAGCTCCGCGTTGATTTCAATAAACTGCTCTTGTCCTTCAGGCAGTTCATCCTCCGAAAATATCGCCTCGGCAGGGCATTCCGGCTCGCACAGCGCACAGTCGATACACTCGTCCGGGTGGATCACCAGGAAATTGGGCCCTTCATAAAAGCAGTCGACCGGGCAGACTTCGACACAGTCGGTGTATTTACATTGGATGCAGTTCTCGGTAACGACAAACGTCATCTTGCTATCCCTCTTGCGGGACCAAGGGGACGCCCTTGGTCGTGGTCAATCGTGAATGGTTATAAATCAGCCGTTTTTTATAAGCTAAAAAGTATGGGCGACATTCTAGAGGTGCCCTAACGCCGCGGCAAGCGCCGTGGCGTTGTTCTGTTACGCGAATTTAAAGCAGCTCGCGCCATTGATATAACAGCGACAGTGCCTCACGTGGCGATAAGCCATCCACATCAGCGTTTTCCAACGCTTCCACCACCGGGTGAGGCGCGCTGGCAAACAAATCATTCTGCTGAGGCGCGGCCGTGTGAGACAGCGGCATGTGTCGCTGTTCCTCAACATCGCGCTGCTCCAAGGCAACCAGCTTTTCACGCGCCCGCTGGATGACCTGGCTGGGCACCCCTGCCAGCTGGGCGACCTGCAACCCGTAACTCTGGCTGGCGGGCCCTGACTCGATACGATGCATGAAGACAATATTGTCGCCGTGCTCGGTAGCGGTTAAGTGAATATTGGCCACGCCATCAGCCTGGTCGGGCAGTCCGGTCATTTCAAAGTAGTGGGTCGCGAAGAGCGTCAAGGCGCGGGCACTGGCCAGGTGCTCGGCGCTTGCCCAGGCCAGCGACAGGCCGTCAAAGGTGCTGGTGCCACGGCCGATCTCGTCCATCAACACCAGGCTGTGCTCGGTGGCATTGTGCAGGATATTGGCGGTCTCGGTCATTTCGACCATGAAGGTCGAACGCCCGCCGGCCAGGTCATCCGAAGAGCCGATGCGGGTAAAGATCCGGTCGACGGGGCCTATTTCGGCGGCGTCCGCCGGGACAAAACTGCCGCTGTGTGCCAATAGCGCAATTAGCGCGGTTTGGCGCATATAGGTCGACTTACCGCCCATGTTGGGGCCGGTGATAATCAGCATGTGCTGCTCGGGGGTGAGCGTGACATCGTTGGGCACGAAGGGGTGATCGCTCACCTGCTCGACCACAGGGTGACGCCCGGCGTGGATGGTCAGGCCGGTGGCCTCCACCAAGGTCGGGCGTACCCAGTTGAGTGCCTCGGCGCGTTCGGCGAAGGCGCACAGCACGTCCAGCTCAGCCAGCGCCTGGGAAGTCCGCTGCAGCGCGTTGAGCTCCACGTTCAACTCGTTGAGCAACTGGTCGTAGAGCCACTTTTCCCGGGTTAGCGCACGGGATTTCGCCGACAGCGCTTTATCTTCGAACTCTTTAAGCTCAGGGATGATAAACCGCTCGGCATTTTTCAGCGTCTGGCGGCGAATATAGTCGGCTGGCGCCTGCTGGGCCTGGGCGCGAGGCAGTTCGATAAAGTAGCCATGCACGCGGTTATAGCCGACCTTCAGGTTGGCAAGGCCGGTGCGCTCGCGCTCGCGCTGTTCCAGTTGGACCAGATAGTCGCCGGCGTTCTCGGCCAGGCCGCGGTGTTCATCCAGCTCAGCGTCGTACCCTTGGGCGATAACGCCGCCGTCGCGGATTACCACCGGCGGATTGTCGATCAGCGCCCGCTGGAGAGTATCGGCTATCTCCGGGTAGGGGCGAATGTGCGGGCGCAGGCTATCCAGCAGGCTGCCGTTTTCGACCTGGCCTAGCTGCTGTTCCAGTGTAGGCAGGGTGGCCAGGGCATCGCGCAGGCGTGCCAGGTCGCGCGGGCGGGCACTGTAAAGCGCCACCCGGGCGAGAATGCGCTCAACGTCACCCACGTCGCTCAGGGTTTCGCGGATGGCCAGGTAATTGGCGTCCAGGCTTAATAGCGCCACGCCTGCCTGGCGACCCTGGATGACGTCGCGCTGACGCAGCGGCCGGTTCAGCCAGCGCTTGAGAAGCCGTGAGCCCATCGCCGTGGTGCAGGTATCCAAAACGCTTGCCAGGGTGTTGTCAGTCCCGCCCCCCAGGTTGATATCGATTTCCAGATTGCGTCGGCTGGCGGCATCAATCACCACCGCATCGTCGCGGTTCTCGACGCTGATGGCCGTCACATGGGGCAGGCGTGAGCGCTGGGTATCCCGTGCGTAGTCGATCAGTACGCCGGCGGCGACCAGCGCGGTGTTCAAATGGGCGCAGCCAAAGCCGCGTAAATCCTGCACTTCGAACTGGTCGCACAGACTGCGGTTCGCGCTCTGCAAATCAAACAGCCATTCGCCCTGGCGGCGCAGGCCGCGAGTCTGCGACCATGCATCGGGAAGGGTAAGGCTTTCGGGGATCAGTAGCTCAGCGGGCGACAGGCGCGTCAGTTCGGCCAGCATCTCAGCTTCACTGTCGACTTCCAGCACGCTAACCGACTGACCGCGCTGGGTCAGGGTGATATCCAGCAGCGCAGCGGCGCGCTTGGCATCGTCGAAAAACAGCTCGTAAAAGTCCCCCATTCGGTAAAACAGCAGTACCTCAGGGTGCTCGCGTTTGATCTTCATGTATTGCGCGATCATTGGCGTGTGCGCGGGGCTGGCCTGTGACATGGGCGTCCTAATTGAGCGGGGCGCAAGCGCGTGGAACTTGCTGCCTGTTCTTTGAGCAACTGAAACGCAGTATTCTACGCTGAACTGACGATGCACATGAAGGAGCGACGATGTCACCCAGTGTCTCAAGCTTGATGAATCTGGATTTATCCCTGCTAGCCCAGCGTTTGGGGCGTCTTTGCCAAAAGGCGCAGCTGGAAGTGACCGCGGCGGAGTCGTGCACCGGTGGTGGGATTGCCAGTGCGATCACCTCCGTGGCGGGCAGTTCGGCGTATTTTACGACGGGCTATGTGACCTACGCCAATGCGGCCAAGACGCGCCTCTTGGGCGTGCCGGAAGCCACGCTGAGCACCCACGGTGCGGTCAGTGATGCCGTGGTCAAGGCCATGGTGGCCGGGGCCTGCCGGGAAAGCGGTGCGGGACTTGCGGTGGCCGTCAGCGGTGTGGCAGGCCCTGATGGTGGTAGCGAGGACAAGCCCGTGGGCACCGTCTGGCTGGCGTGGGGCAATGCGGACGACCAGCAAGCCGAGCGGTTTGTATTCCCCGGTGACCGTCAGGCCGTTCGTGAACAGGCCGTGCGCCAGGCGCTGGCAGGCCTGATAGTGCGCCTGGCGGAAAAAGTGGGCGATAGCAGCGCGAAATAATCGCGAGAAACGCTGGCTGAGGATTTGTTTAGTGGCTAATCTTTGGCATACTACTGGCTAATTATACAGCTTACGAAGAGGATTGACTGAATGGCTCAGGATGATAATCGCACCAAGGCGCTCAACGCTGCGCTAAGCCAGATTGATCGCCAGTTTGGTAAAGGCACGGTCATGCGGCTGGGTGATGCCCCGCGCGTGGTCATGCCGTCGGTGTCCACCGGTTCGCTGGGTTTGGATATTGCCCTCGGTATTGGCGGCCTGCCGTATGGTCGGGTAGCTGAAATTTTCGGCCCGGAGTCCTCGGGTAAGACGACCCTGACCCTGTCGGTGATTGCGCAAGCCCAGAAACAGGGCAAAGTCTGCGCGTTCGTGGATGCCGAGCATGCGCTCGACCCAAGCTACGCAGAAAAGCTGGGCGTTAATCTGGACGACCTGCTGGTGTCTCAGCCGGATACCGGCGAACAGGCACTCGAAATCACCGATATGCTGGTGCGGTCTGGCGGTGTCGATGTGATCGTGATCGACTCGGTGGCGGCGCTGACCCCACGAGCTGAAATCGAAGGCGAAATGGGCGACGCCCACGTTGGCCTGCAGGCACGTTTGATGTCGCAAGCGTTACGCAAGATCAGTGGCAATATCAAGAATGCCAACTGCTTGGTGGTGTTCATCAACCAGATCCGCATGAAGATTGGCGTGATGTTCGGTAGCCCCGAAACCACCACCGGCGGTAACGCGCTGAAGTTTTACTCAAGCGTGCGGCTGGACATTCGACGCACCGGGTCGGTGAAAGTTGGCGACGAGGTCACCGGTAACGAAACCCGCGTTAAAGTGGTCAAGAACAAGGTGGCACCGCCGTTCCGTCAGGCCGAATTCCAGATTCTCTACGGCAAAGGCATCTACCACGCCGGCGAAGTCGTCGACCTGGGCGTGCAGCAGAACCTGGTGGACAAAGCCGGTGCCTGGTACAGCTACAAGGGTAAAAAGATCGGCCAGGGCAAGGCCAATGCGGCCCAGTACCTGGAAGAACACCCTGACGTCATGGAAGAGATCGAAAGCCAGATTCGCGCTCAACTGCTTGCCCAGCCTGAGCCGAAGAAAGAAG
Organism: Halomonas sp. SH5A2; assembly: GCF_014263395.1. Classification (GTDB taxonomy): domain Bacteria; phylum Pseudomonadota; class Gammaproteobacteria; order Pseudomonadales; family Halomonadaceae; genus Vreelandella. Next base: position 752,748 of record NZ_CP058321.1, read on the forward strand.
AGGCTGCCAAGGCGTCTGCCAAGACGGAAGAAGCCGCTGACGCGAACGCCGAAGACGATCTGCTCTAATCCGCGAGCGTTATTATGTTGTCATCGTCTCACCAAGCCACCCCGCGCGAGGTGGCTATCCAACTGCTCGCGAGGCGCGAATACTCGCGCACCGAGCTGGCGCGTAAGCTGGAACACAAGGCGTTTGCTGCTGAGGATATCGACGCCTGCCTGGACGCCCTGGTCGAGCAGGGCTTGCAGTCGGATGAGCGATTTGCCGAAAGTTTTATCCGTTCGCGAGTGAATCGAGGGCAGGGCGTCATTCGCATTAAAGGTGAGTTACGCCAGCGCGGTATCGACCAGGAAATCGCCACGGCAGCGTTTTCGACCGTCGAGGAACGCGAGGACGTCGACTGGTTTGAGCTGGCCCGCGACACCCTGGCGCGGCGCTTCTCCTCGCCTGGCGCCACCCCTAAAGAGCGTGCCAAACGCGAGCGCTTTCTGGCGATGCGAGGATTTGATTTTGACCAGATTCGCTATGCGCTAGATGGCTTGTAGCCTGTTTCATTGCTCGATTAACCCTTCTTTCAGGTGCGTCTGCCACTAACTGCGGCTTTAGTCGTTTGACAACTGCGCTATAATGGCGTCTTTGCGACCCCAGCGGGTAGCGGCGACAGCGCCCTGGGGCATCACGCTTTATTGTTACGGATACCCTATGAAGAGCGCAGAGATCAGACAGGCCTTTCTATCCTTCTTCGAAGAACAGGGGCACACTATTGTGCCCACGAGTTCGCTAGTGCCAGGCAACGACCCGACGCTATTGTTTACCAATGCGGGCATGGTGCCGTTCAAAGACGTTTTTCTGGGCCGCGACCCGCGTCCCTACGTGCGTGCCACCTCAGCACAGCGTTGTGTTCGCGCGGGTGGCAAGCATAACGATCTGGATAACGTCGGCTATACCGCGCGCCACCATACCTTTTTTGAGATGCTCGGCAACTTCAGCTTTGGTGACTACTTCAAGCGTGATGCCATTCGGTTCGCCTGGACCTTTCTTACCGAGACCCTGGGTTTGCCCAAGGACAAGCTGTGGGTAACGGTACACATCAGCGACGACGAAGCCGAGCGCATCTGGAAAGATGAGATCGGTATTGATCCTGAACGCTTTTCCAAGCTCGACGAAGATAACTTCTGGCAGATGGGCGATACCGGCCCCTGTGGCCCCAGCTCTGAAATCTTCTTCGACCACGGTCCCGAAGTCTGGGGTGGCCCGCCGGGAAGCCCGGAAGAAGACGGCGACCGCTACATCGAAATCTGGAACCTGGTGTTCATGCAGTTCGACCGCGACGCCGAGGGGACGCTTAACCCGCTGCCCAAGCCGTCCATCGATACCGGTATGGGCCTGGAGCGGGTAGCGGCCGTCATGCAGGGCGTGCACTCGAACTATGAAATCGATCTGTTCCAGAACCTGCTCCAGGCCGCCGCCAGCGCCACTGGCTACGCGGATACCACCGCGCCTTCCTTGCGAGTGATCGCCGACCACATCCGTTCCTGCGCGTTCTTGATTGCCGATGACGTACTGCCGTCCAATGAGGGGCGTGGCTATGTGCTGCGTCGGATCATCCGTCGGGCGATTCGCCATGGCCACAAACTGGGCGCAACGGAGCCGTTCTTTCATAAGCTGGTTGATGCGCTCGATGCGGAAATGGGCGATGCCTACCCCGAACTGCGCGACGCACGCGAACAGATCACCCGTGTCCTGCTCAAGGAAGAGGAGCAGTTTGCGCGTACGCTGGACCACGGCATGGGCCTGTTAAGCGCAGCACTCGATGACCTGAAAGGCGATGTGTTGCCAGGCGAGACGGTGTTCAAGCTCTATGACACCTACGGATTCCCTTACGATTTGACCGCCGATGTGTGCCGCGAACGCGAGGTCACTCTGGATGAAGAGGGCTTCCAGCGTGAACTGGAAGCCCAGCGCGAGCGCGCCCGCGCGGCCAGCCAGTTTGGTGCCGATTACAGCGCTTCCATCGAGCTTGACGGCGAAACCACCTTTACCGGCTACGACCGCCTGGAAGACCAGTCCAACGTGACCGCCCTGGTGGATACCGAAGGCAACGAACTGGCGGCACTTGAAGCCGGGCAGAAAGGCGTTGTCGTGCTCGACCGCACGCCCTTTTACGGTGAATCGGGCGGCCAAGTCGGCGATACCGGTTACCTGTATGTCGACGGTGGGCGGTTCCAGGTCACCGACACCCAGAAGCAAAGCGGTCATCACCTTCATCAGGGGATCATGGTCGAGGGCACGATGACTGTCGGGGCCAAGGTGCGCGGCGAGGTGGATGCCAGCCTGCGCACGGCCACCATCCGTAATCACTCGGCGACCCACCTGCTGCATAAAGCGCTACGCATGGTGTTGGGCGACCATGTTCAGCAGAAAGGCTCACTGGTTAATGCTGAGCGCCTGCGTTTTGACTTTAGCCATTTCGAGCCCATGACCGCCGAGCAGTTGGCCGAAGTGGAGCGGCTGGTCAACGAACAGATCCTGGCCAACGCGCCGACCAAAATCGAGCAAATGAGCCTGGATCAGGCCAAGGCCAAAGGGGCCGCAGCGCTGTTCGAGGCCAAGTACGCCGATAACGTCCGCGTGCTGACCATCGGCGCCGATGACTTCTCGATTGAACTGTGCGGCGGTACCCACGTGGCGCGCAGCGGCGATATCGGTTGTTGCCACCTGGTCAGCGAAGCAGGCATTGCCTCAGGGGTGCGCCGCATCGAAGCGATTACCGGTGAAAATGCCCTGGCGTATTTCCTTGAACAGGAAGCCCGTGTCCAGCGACTGGGCGAGCGGTTGAAGACCAAGCCCGAGCAGGTTGAGGCGCGCGTCGAAGGGCTGGTCGAGCGAAATCGCAGCCTGGAAAAAGAGCTTGAGCAACTCAAGGCCAAGCTCGCCAGCGCCGCCGGTAGTGACATGCTCAGCCAGTCGCAGGACGTTAACGGCGTCAAATTGCTGGCGACCCAACTGGACGGCGTATCGGGTAAAGAGCTGCGCGGTGTTCTCGACCAGCTCAAGAACAAGCTGGGCTCGGGTGTGATCATTCTTGGCGTTGCCGATGCTGACGCTGGCAAGGTCAGCCTGATTGCTGGCGTCACCAAAGACCTCACCGACCGGGTTAAAGCGGGTGAGTTGGTTAACCACGTCGCCTCTCAGGTAGGCGGCAAGGGGGGCGGCCGCCCAGATATGGCCCAGGCAGGGGGAAGTCAGCCCGACGCCCTTCCCGCTGCGCTGAAAAGCGTACCGGCATGGTTGGAAAACACGCTTAGCTAAATAAACAGGCCGGTGGCATTATTTGCTATCGGCTTTTTTTATACATGTCCAAACCAGATATTTCCAAACCATACATTTCCAAACCATAGGAAAACGGCATATGGCATTATACGTACAGAAGTTTGGCGGTACCTCGGTGGGTTCTGTCGAGCGTATCAAGGCCGTGGCGGAAAAGGTCAAAGGTTTCCGCGACCAGGGCCATCAGGTCGTCGTCGTCGTCTCCGCGATGAGCGGGGAGACCAATCGTCTGACCGACATGGCCCAAGCGCTCAACGACGACCCCGCCCCGCGCGAGATGGACATGCTGTTGTCGACCGGCGAGCAGGTGACGATTTCCCTGTTGGCGATGGCGCTACAGCAGGCAGGTGTGGCGGCAACGTCGCATACCGGTGCGCAAGTCGGTATTCACACCGACAGCGCCTATACCAAGGCCCGCATCCAGCGCATCGAAACCGAAGACTTGAGAGCCGATCTGGACGCCGGTCAGGTTGTTGTGGTGGCGGGCTTCCAGGGCGTGGATGATGACGGCAATATCACCACGCTGGGTCGTGGCGGCTCAGATACCACCGGCGTGGCGCTGGCGGCAGCACTGGGCGCCGATGAGTGCCAGATCTATACCGACGTCGACGGCGTGTACACCACCGACCCCCGCGTCTGTTCCAGGGCGCAGCGTCTGGAAAACATTACCGTTGAAGAAATGCTCGAGCTGTCAAGCCTGGGCTCAAAGATACTGCAAATTCGCGCGGTCGAGTTTGCCGGCAAATACAACGTTCCCCTGCGGGTGCTGTCGAGCTTTGAAGACGGCCCCGGTACCCTAATTGTTGCTGAAGCAGACAAAGACGAGGATTCCATGGAAGAACCGCTGATCTCCGGTATCGCCTTTACCAAAAACGAAGCCAAGCTAACCCTGCTCAACACGCCTGACGTGCCGGGTGTTGCCTCGCGTATTCTGGGACCGATCGCTGACGCCAATATCGAAGTCGACATGATCGTTCAGAACGTGGCCCCGGCAGGCGACTACACCGACTTCACGTTTACCGTGGCCAAAGGTGATTACAAGGCTACCAAAAAGCTGCTTGAAGAGACGGTGATTCCAGGCCTGGGCGGCGGTGAATTACGTGGTGACGACAACATCGCGAAAGTATCGCTGGTGGGTGTCGGTATGCGTTCCCACGCGGGCGTGGCCTCTAAAATGTTTCGCGTGCTGGCTGACGAAAACGTTAATATCCGTATGGTTTCGACCTCCGAGATTAAAATTTCGGTGGTGATTGACGAGAAGCATATGGAGCTGGCCGTGAATGCCTTGCACAAAGCATTCGGCCTGGATAAGTCAGATATCGAATCTGAGTAACATTAACGCCTTATACCTTCTACGCTGAAGGGTACTTGCTGCCGTGTGGTGGTGAGCTTTCTTTCAACGGGAGGTTAAGGTGTCATGGAGCCGGTGCCTTTGGTGGCAGGGGGTACCATGCCGCATAATGGCATGGTACCGCTGCCGGCGGACACATCCCGTTGTATCAAACGTCTGAGAAGGAGATCAGCCATGCTCATCCTAACCCGCCGTGTCGGCGAAACCCTGATGATAGGGGATGAAATCACCGTCACCGTACTAGGTGTGAAGGGTAACCAGGTTCGTATCGGCGTTAATGCGCCAAAAGACGTGGCGGTTCACCGTGAAGAAATTTACCAGCGTATTCAGCGCGAACGAAGCGGTGAAAGTGAAGCCGAATGAGCGCAGGTAGACGGTGCAATAACGCTGCGAAATACGCGTAAGGTAAGGTCGGCGCGAAAAAAATCCGTGCAGGGCTGGACAACTTTCCGCCAAATCGGTAATATTCGCGCCGTGCCGTTAAGGAGAGGTGGCCGAGTGGCTGAAGGCGCTCCCCTGCTAAGGGAGTATAGGGTTTATAGCCCTATCGAGGGTTCGAATCCCTCTCTCTCCGCCAGCCGCACATCAAGGTATGCGCCCGTAGCTCAGCTGGATAGAGTATCTGACTACGAATCAGAGGGTCGGAGGTTCGAATCCTCCCGGGCGCGCCACCTTTTTAGATTTTGTTTTGATGACATTGCATACGTGGAATAGCATCCACGCGCCCGTAGCTCAGCTGGATAGAGTATCTGACTACGAATCAGAGGGTCGGAGGTTCGAATCCTCCCGGGCGCGCCAGATTCCAAACCCGTCCTTTTTCAAGGGCGGGTTTTCTGCTTTCTAGTCAGGCTCAAGCGTCTCGCGTTTGAGCCTCGTGCTCGTTTGGCGCCCCACTTAACGGTAGGGCGCTTTTTTTTATGCCGGTTCGGCCATCCGGGTTGGTAGCACAAGGCTTTCAAGCAAGGTGTCCAGGTCGGTAATCCGTTTGACGCGCTGAAAGTGAAGGTTAGCCTCCGCATTACCCTGCCGCATCTGCGCAAGCCATTGTTTGACGAGCGAGACCACCACTTTCTTCGGCAACTGTTGGCGCTGACGGTACGCGTATTGCTTGAGAACGCTGGCGCGCATTGACCAGGTGGTGTCGGCCAGGCGCTCGCCGGTGTGTTGCCAGTGTCGTATTCTAGGCGCCAGCCAGGGATCGGCCAGGGCGCTGCGCCCCAGCATGACGTCGCGGCATCCCGATAGCGTGCGCGCTTTCCAGTAATCTTCCAGGGACCAGATATCGCCGTTGGCCACCACCGGCAGTGAAACACGGTGTCGAATCTTGGCGATCCATTCCCAGTGGGCTGGTGGTCGATAGCCTTCGTCGCGGGTACGCCCGTGGACAACGAGCCGGGCGGCGCCGCCGGCTTCAGTGGCCTGGGCGCAGGCAACGGCCAGGCGGCGGTCAGAAAACCCCAGGCGGATTTTTGCCGTGACGGGAATTTCGCCGTCAAGGGCGTCAGCAACCGCTTTCACGGCCTGGTAAACGCGCTCAGGCTGTCGCAGAAGCGATGCGCCGCCGTCGTGACGGTTGACGAGTTTGGCAGGACAGCCGAAATTAAGATCAATGCTGCGCGCCCCGAGTGTCAGGGCCTGCCGGGCATTGGCGGCGAGAGCCATCGGGTCGGCGCCCAGGAGCTGCAGATGGACAGGAATACCGCTGGGCGTGGCAACCTGTTTGTGGGCGAGTTCAGGGCAGTGTTTGTAAAACACCCGAGGCGGCAAGCGGGCATCGACGACACGCACAAATTCCGTCACCGTCCAGTCAAACCCAGGCGTGACCGTCAGCAGTTCGCGTGTGACTGCATCGATCACACCCTCCATGGGGGCTAGTCCAATTTCGCCTTTATGTAGTAAATTAACAACCATGACTTACACCATCGCGCCATTGCATTCTTCAGGGGGTGTGGCAGGTTAGTGTATTCCCAGCATTGCGCCAAGCGTCAATGAACAGTCGCGTGGATGATCTTATCCGCTACTAATAAGGAGAAGCCTTATGCAAGACCCAGAGTTATTACAGGAAGGCCTGGGGCTTATGGCGTTGGGTATGGGGTTTGTGTTTGTTTTTCTTGCAATTTTGGTCCTTTCGCTGACGTTGATGTCAGGCATTATTCGGCGGTTTCAACCTGCCCCCGCGCCGGTTGCCCCTGGTGCTAATACCAAGTCCAAGCCCCCAGTAAAAGGCCAAGACGATGAAACGCTCGCCGTGATCAGTGCTGCAGTGCATCGTTATCGCTCGAAAAGACGTCGTTAACTTTCATCTTTTGTCGGGGCGCTTCGCGCAAACCGGATAATTTTTTGTTATTTTTACTACAAATAAACATTCCTTGATGACGAGCCAAGCCATGAACGAAACAAAAAGACCACTAGGCATTACCGATGTCGTGCTGCGCGACGCCCATCAGTCGTTATTTGCTACCCGATTACGGTTGGCCGATATGCTGCCGATTGCCGAAAAGCTGGATAAGGTCGGCTATTGGTCGCTGGAAACCTGGGGCGGTGCGACCTTCGACGCCTGCATTCGCTATTTGGGCGAAGATCCTTGGGAGCGCATCAGAGCGCTCAAGGAAGCGATGCCCAATACCCCCCAGGCCATGCTGCTGCGCGGCCAGAACCTGCTGGGCTATCGCCATTACGCCGACGATGTAGTGGATAAATTCGTCGAGCGCGCCAAAACCAACGGTGTCGATGTGTTTCGCGTCTTTGACGCGATGAACGACCCGCGCAACCTGGAGCGTGCCATCAAAGCGGTTCGCCAGGTGGGCGGTCATGCGCAGGGCACTATTTCCTACACGGTCAGTCCGGTACATACCCTGGATAGCTGGGTCGACCTCGCCAAGACCATTGCGGCCATGGGTGCGGATTCGTTGGCTATCAAGGATATGGCGGGTCTACTCACGCCCTACACCGCGTTTGAACTGGTCTCGCGCCTTAAGAAAGAGCTGTCGATTCCCGTCCATCTGCACTGTCACGCCACCACGGGGCTTTCCACCGCGACCATTCTCAAGGCGGTCGAGGCAGGCATCGATAACGTCGATACCGCCATTTCGTCGATGTCGATGACCTACGGTCATAGCCCCACCGAGTCGGTCGTGGCGATGCTCAAGGATACCGACCGCGATACTGGGCTCGACCTTGAACTGCTGGAAGACATCGCCAGCTACTTCCGAGGCGTGCGCAAGAAGTACGCTGCGTTTGAAGGCTCGCTGCGGGGTATCGACTCGCGGATTCTGATCGCCCAGGTGCCCGGCGGCATGCTGACCAATATGGAAGGCCAGCTCAAGGAGCAGGGGGCGGGCGATAAGCTCGACGATGTTCTCACCGAAATCCCCCGCGTACGCGAAGACCTGGGCTTTATTCCGTTGGTCACGCCGACCTCGCAGATTGTGGGTACCCAGGCCGTGATGAACGTCATGATGGGTGAGCGCTACCAGTCGATTTCCAAGGAAGTCCAGGCGCTGCTCAAGGGCGAATACGGCGCCGCACCCGCGCCCTTTAACAGCGAGCTGCAACAGCGTGTGCTGGAGGGGGGCGAGCCGATTACCTGCCGCCCGGCGGATAATCTTTCGCCGGAAATGGAAAGGCTGTCCAGCGAGTTGAAAGACAAGGCAAACGCTGACGGCATCCGCCTGGCCGAGGGCGAGCAAGAGATTGACGATGTGCTGACCTACGCCTTGTTCCCGCAAATCGGCCTCAAGTTTCTCAACAACCGCGACAACCCCGAGGCGTTTGAGCCTGAGCCCAAGACAGCCGAGCCGGAAAGCGCCAAGGTTCCGGCAAAAACGGAAAGCAGAGCGCCTGCAGCCAGTAGCGGCCCGGAAACCTATACCGTCAAGCTCAACGGCAAGGCGTTTGTCGTCGAAGTCGCCGAGGGTGGCGACATCAGCAATGTGCAGGAGCAAACAGGTGCCAGTGCCGCCGCTCCCAAAGAAGAAGCACCGGCGCCCAGCGGCGAGGCGATCACCGCCCCGCTCGCCGGCAACATCTTCAAGGTCAATGTGCGCCCGGGCGACCAGGTGGCCGAGGGCGACGTGGTGATCATTCTTGAAGCGATGAAAATGGAAACCGAAGTGCGTGCCAGCAGTGCCGGAACCGTTTCGGCTGTTAGCGTCAGTGAGGGCGACAGCGTTGTCGTTGGCGATACGCTGATCGAACTTTAAGGACCCCCACATGGATAAATTACTTACCCTATGGCAAGGCTCCGGGCTTTATAACCTGGAGTTGGGCCAAGCTGTGATGGTGGTGGCGGGCCTTCTACTGCTTTATCTCGCCATCTACAAGAAGTTTGAGCCATTGCTGCTGGTGCCGATTGGCTTTGGTGGCATTCTCGCCAATATCCCGGAAGCTGGTTTGGCGCTGTCCGCTCTGGATCAAGCGATTGAGGTGGGCCGGCCTGCCGTGCTGGAGCAACTCGCATCAACGCTGGGTGGCAGCCTGGACAGTCAGGCAAGTATCGAGAGCTGGCGTACGAGCCTTGAACAAATGGTGGCCAATGGTGCGTCGGCCGAGCAGCTTGCTACAGCGGAAGCCGTGGCCAAAGGGTCGGGTTATGGCGATGGCTTGCTGTACATGTTTTACACCGTGGCGATTACCTCAGGCATTGCACCGCTGATTATCTTCATGGGCGTTGGCGCCATGACCGATTTTGGCCCGCTGCTGGCGAACCCGAGAACGCTATTTCTCGGCGCCGCCGCGCAGTTCGGGATCTTTGCCACGCTTTTCGGTGCCGTACTGCTTTCATCGATGGGCTGGATGGATTTCTCGCTCAACCAGGCGGCCGCCATCGGCATTATCGGTGGTGCAGATGGCCCGACCTCGATCTACGTATCGAGCATGCTGGCCCCTGAACTGCTGGGTGCCATTGCGGTGGCGGCCTACGCCTACATGGCGCTGGTGCCACTGATTCAGCCCCCGATCATGCGTCTTCTGACCTCCAAGAAAGAACGCGAAATCACCATGACGCAGCTGCGCCCGGTGTCGAAACTCGAGAAAATCGTGTTCCCGCTGCTGCTGTTGATTCTGGTGGCGCTGTTTCTGCCCGATGCGGCACCGCTGCTGGGGATGTTCTGCTTTGGCAACCTGATGCGCGAATGTGGCGTGGTTGAGCGGTTAAGCGATACGGCGCAAAACTCCCTGATCAACATCGTGACGATCATGCTCGGGCTTGCGGTGGGCTCCAAGCTGATGGCCGACAGCTTCCTGTCGATCGAAACGCTGGGCATCATGGCGCTGGGGATCATCGCCTTTGGGATTGGGACCACGGCAGGGGTGCTGATGGCCAAGTTGATGAACTTGGTGAGCAAAATGCCGATCAACCCGTTGATTGGCGCGGCAGGCGTTTCAGCGGTGCCCATGGCGGCACGCGTTGCCAACAAGGTGGGGCTTGAGTCCAATCCGCATAACTTCCTGCTGATGCACGCCATGGGGCCCAATGTAGCCGGGGTGATCGGCTCGGCGGTGGCCGCGGGGGTAATGATCAAGTACCTGGGTTAACAGCAGTAAAATTAAAAGCACTGAAGACTGAAGTTGAAAGCACTGGAACTGAAGTGCCACTTCACAGCAAAACGGCCGAACCTTCTAAAGGGCGGCCGTTTTTTATCCTCAGGCAGTGATGGCCTGGGCGGAGATGGACTGCTTGAGGCGGCTCTCCAGTGGCGTTAAGTCAAGCTCGCAATCACTCGGCCAGCCGATGGTCAGCGCCACGCCATTGCCGTCATACTCGGCGCTAATCACGGGAATGGCTTGGTCGTCGCACCACCCGCGGGCGATGGATTCGTCGGCGAAGGAGAAACATACCCGGTAGTGAACGCGTTGGATAACTTCCCGGGTGACAAGAGTGTCGAGTGCCTTGTTCACCGCTTGGGCATACGCTCGCGCTAGGCCGCCGGTACCCAATTTGGTGCCGCCAAAGTAGCGGATGACCACACAGCCGATCTCGCCGAGCTGACTACCTTGAAGCGTGTGAAACATGGGGCGGCCGGCGGTACCGCCGGGCTCGCCGTCATCGGAAAAGCCGATGCGCTGCTGCTCGCCCGGGGCGCCGGCAATGTAGGCCAGGCAGTGGTGGCTCGAATTAGGGTGTGCCTGTTTGGCCGCCGTTAACAATGCCTCCACGGCGTCCATCTCAGGGGTATGGGCTATCCAGGCAATGAAACGGCTCTTTTCAACCTCGATCTCGTCAATATGCCAAGTGCCTGGCGGCAGTTGGGGTACGCGATAGCGCATGAATATCCCGGCAATTTAGTGTGTCACGGGATGATGCTCAATTCCCATGAACATGCCAAGTACCTGAATATCACGATTATGCAAAAACACTTCGGGGTGCTGCGCATCATCTAGCCACAGGCGAACGCCTGCCCGGCTGATGGATAGCTGCTTGAGGGCGAGGGCTTGCTGATTGATTTCGGCGATAACGGTCTCGTCCTGGTTATCGTGCTGATAGCGCCGAATCACGATGACATCGCCATCGAAAAGGTTGCAGTCGGCCATCCGGTTGCCGCGCACCTTCAACGTATAGGTGTTACGGCGCGTCATTTGCGCCGCCGCCGACGGGATTGCATAGGGGCGTGGCGTTGGGCGAATCGTCGGCAATGCGGCATTCATCGACATGTTCATCGGCTTTCTCCAAATCAGCGCCCGGTCCCTAGGCAAGATCTATCGGTAGACACGATACGATTATTAGGCTTTTACATGTTCTTTCATGGCTATGTTGGCATCTTCTGTTGATATGCTTTAAATATACTGTATAAAATACTGTATATGAAGCCTTCCTCTGGAGCATGCCATGAAGCAAGCAGACTTCAAAACCCTTGAGCAGACACTTACCAGCCTTCCAGTTGATCGCAAGAAGTACATAGCGGAACGACTTCTTGGGCAAATCAGCTCCCAGGCAAATACGCTGATTGATACTTTAAGCCATCGCTTTCCATGCCCCCATTGTGGCGGTGAGCACGCGGTTAAGTGGGGGCGCAGCGGTGGCCTGCAGCGGTATCGATGCCGGAATTCCGAGTGTCACAAGACCTTCAACGCCCTCACAGGCAAGCCATTGGCCAAGCTGCAACACCGAGATAAATGGTTCGACTACCTGCGCTGCATGCAAGACAGCCTGACGTTGCGCGCCTCAGCGGCCCGAGTGGGTATTGATTTGAAGACGGCTTTCCGATGGCGTCATCGTTTCCTAAAAACGAGTGCTCAAGACAACGCCAACCCACTATCCGGCATCATTGAGGTAGACGAAACCTTCTTCCTGGAATCCTGCAAAGGAAAACGTAAGATCCCTCATCGCCAACCTAGAAAGCGCGGAGGGCAAGGCAATATTAAGAAAAAAGAACAAAAGATTCAGGTGATTATTGCGCGAGACCGTAACGGAAAGGTGAGTGATTTGGTTGATCCAGCGCTCCAGAAATCGACGGTTCATGAGTTTCTGGGACCGATCATTGATCGCGACTCGATTTTATGCTCTGACGGGCACAGCTGGTATAAGACCTTCTCTGCTAAGCATGGGATTGCCCACCATAGACTGATCACACTCGATAATCAGCGAGTGATCGGCAAGGAATACCATATTCAGAACGTGAACAGCTATATGAGTCGCTTGAAGGGATGGATGACGCGCTTTCATGGGGTGGGGTCAGCGTACTTGCCTAATTATTTGGCATGGCGGCGGTTGTTTGAAACCGCAAAGCCAGCCGAGGAGGCGTGGCTTCGCGCGGCGATGGGGGCTGACCAACAGCAGATGCCAACATAGCCTCTTTCATACAGTGTTTATCCAGTATAAAACTGTTTTTGCATACAGTGCCAGAAAAAATTACCCAGTGGTTGGGCAAGCCGGCCTGAGCGAGTGTCGCAGGCTGGCTCGACTAGCGGGGAAAGGGCTTTGAGTGTAGAGTTCAAGCCAGTATTGGATTGCGTGGGGTGGCATGTGTCGCTGAGTTTGCAAGGCCGTCAATTGGGTTGTGAGCGCGATGGTCGCTGGCTGTTTGAGGGGCTGGATATTGACGTCAATCGCGGTGATATATGGCATGTGGCTGGCCCCAATGGCAGTGGCAAAACCACGCTGCTAAAAGTGCTGGCCGGGCAATTCAATGAGTTTTGCGGGGCACTCCACTGGCAGGGCAAGCCGCTTGGTCAGGGTCGTGAACACTTTGCCGCCAACATGATCTACCTGGGGCATTCGCCAGGCGTGAGCGCCGGCCTGACACCGCTGGAAAACCTAGCCTGGTACCAGGCGTTGCACGATGAACGTAGCGATGAGACGCAATGCGAAACCGCACTTGCGGCTATGGGGCTTGCGGGCGTGGAAGACGTGCCGGTCGGGCATTTATCGGCTGGACAGCAACGCCGTGTGGCACTGGCAAGACTGAGTCTTACCCCGCGCGCTCTATGGATTCTGGATGAGCCCTTTACCGCCATCGATCAGGCGGGCGTCGAGGCGCTGGAAGCGCAACTGGTCGCCCATGCCAGAGCCGGGGGCGCTGTGGTGATGACGACCCATCATGTCCTCGATATTGATCATCCACTGCGTCATGTTTCGCTGGGCTAAAGGAGCCTGAGTTGCTGCCTTCAGAAACCACACAGCGTATTGCGGTGCTGGCCGAGCCGACATCCAGGCGCCTCGGCGTTGCGTTCGGCGCGACGCTGGTGCGCGATCTTAACCGTGTACGACGGCGGCGAGGCGATGTGCTGAACCCGTTGGTCTTCTATGCCTTGGCGGTGAGTTTATTCCCCATCGGTATTTCACCCGAGGCAGAGCTGCTGGCGGTCATGGCGCCGGGGCTTTTATGGGTCACGGCGCTGCTTGCTACGCTATTGTCGCTGGATGGCCTTTTTCGCAGTGATTTCGATGACGGCAGCCTGGAGCAGATGATGCTCTCACCTCAGCCGCTTGCAGCGCTGAGTATCGCCAAGGTGGCTGCCCATTGGCTATTCACCGGTTTGCCGCTGGCACTCATGGCGCCGCTGCTGGGCATCATGCTGGCGCTGCCCGTCCACAGTATCGGCGTGTTGATGGCATCGTTAGCGCTGGGGAGCGCCAGCTTGAGCCTAATCGGCGGCATCGGTGCGGCATTAACCGTCGGTTTGCCCCGGGGTGGCGTGCTACTCTCGCTACTGGTACTGCCGCTGTATATTCCGGTGCTGATTTTTGGGGCCGGGGCGGTTCAGGCGGCTATCCAGGGCGATGCCGTACTGCCTCACCTGGCGATGCTTGGCGCCTTGCTGGCCGCGGCGCTGATATTTGCTCCCTGGGCCATCGCCGCGTCGCTGCGTATCAGTATTAACGGGTAGGGATGAGCACTGTATGTGGGGCTTGATACATAAGCTGGGTTCGCCAAAGTGGTTTTATTACCGGAGCGCAGCGCTGCAGCCGTGGTGCTGGGGTGTGGCTGCCGTGTTGCTGCTGGTCGGCAGCGTGTGGGGGCTTGTTTTTGCCCCCGCTGACTACCAGCAGGGCAACAGTTTCCGCATCATTTATGTTCATGTGCCCGCTGCCTTTTTAGCCCAGTCGGTGTTTGTCGCCATGGCGATTTCCGGGCTTGTTTTCATGGTCTGGAAAATCAAGATTGCCGATATGGCCGCCGCCGCCATGGCCCCGCTAGGCGCGGCCATGACTTTTGTCGCGTTGTTTTCCGGCGCGGTGTGGGGGGTGCCAACCTGGGGAACATGGTGGATATGGGACGCCCGATTAACGTCCATGCTCATCCTGCTGTTTTTATATATTGGGGTGATAGCGCTGCGCGGCGCCTTTGCCCGCCGGGATAGCGGTGCGCGGGCGGCATCGGTGCTGACCATGGTCGGCGTGATCAATATCCCCATCATCAAATACTCGGTGGACTGGTGGTACACCTTGCACCAGCCTGCCTCATTTACGCTGACTTCCCGCCCTGCGATGCCAATGGAAATGTGGCTGCCACTGCTGATCATGGTGGTGGGCTTTTACGGCTTCTTTATTGCCCTTACGCTTACCCGTACGCGCAGTGAAATTTTGCGTCGTGAAGCCAATACCCGGTGGGTTAAAGCGTTGTTTGAGGAGGTTAATTGATGGTGACCTCGTTGGCTGAATGGGTGTCCATGGGCGAGCACGGTGCCTACGTGTGGTCTGCCTGGGGAATCACGGCCGTGTTTATGCTGGGCCTGATGCTCCATGCCCGGCTTGAGCGTCGGCTACTGCTCAAACACCTCAAGCGGGTGGCGCGCCGACGTGCCACTTCCCCGCAGCAAAGAGGGCATTACGATGACCCCAAAGCGTAAGCGCAAGCTTTATGTAATCGTCACGCTGGTCAGCCTGGCCGCCGTGGCCGTTGGCCTGACACTGTATGCGCTGCGGGCCAACATCAACCTGTTTTTTAGTCCCGTGCAGATCGCCCAGGGCGAGGCGCCCATGTCGCGTTCCATCCGTGCGGGAGGCATGGTGAAAGTCGGCTCGGTATCCCGCGATGCCGATAGTCTGGATGTTACGTTCACCGTTACCGACTACGTGGGCGATCTGCACGTCGATTACCAGGGCATCCTGCCGGACCTGTTTCGCGAAGGGCAAGGCGTGGTCGTGGTGGGCGAGCTACAAAGTGATGGCCGTTTTCGTGCCGATGACGTCTTAGCCCGGCACGACGAAAACTACATGCCACCCGAGGTCGCACAAGCCCTCGAAGAGGCCGGTTACTCGCCTGCCGATTTCCAGGCGAAGGCCACCGAGGTAGGTCAGCAGCGCGAGGACGATACGTGATGCGCCTTTACCTCGCCGTTGATCGTCGTGTTCAGCCGGAGACCCCATGCTGACCCGGATATTGCCCGAAATAGGTCATTTCGCCTTGATCATTGCGCTACTGATGGCGGTCGTGCAATCAGTGCTGCCATTGGCAGGGGCGGCAACGCGACGCCCTTTGTGGATGGCCTACGGGCAGCCCATGGCCACCGGCCAGTTCCTGTTTGTGCTGTTGGCCTACGCTTGCTTGACGGCCAGCTACGCGATGGACGACTTCAGCGTGGTGAATGTCGCCAACAACTCTAATTCGCTGTTGCCCTGGTATTACAAGCTCAGTGCCGTCTGGGGCAACCATGAAGGCTCGGTGCTGCTGTGGAGCCTGATGCTGGCGGGCTGGGGATGCGTCGCCGGCTGGTGGTCGCGGCGTTTGCCCCGCGACATGCTTGCCCGGGTTCTCGGTATCCTGGGGTTGATCAGCGCTGGCTTTCTGTTGTTTATCCTGTTGACCTCGAACCCCTTTGAGCGGCATCTGCCTGATATCCCCACCGATGGCGCGGACCTTAACCCCCTGCTGCAGGATATCGGTCTGATCATTCACCCGCCCATGCTGTATATGGGCTATGTAGGATTTTCGGTGGTGTTCGCCTTTGCTATCGCCGCCTTGTTGGGAGGAAGGTTGGATGCCGCCTGGACCCGCTGGGCACGGCCCTGGACCAACGCCGCCTGGGCGTTTTTGACGGTCGGGATTGCGCTGGGCAGCTGGTGGGCCTACTACGAGCTGGGCTGGGGCGGCTGGTGGTTTTGGGACCCGGTGGAAAACGCCTCGCTGCTGCCATGGCTCACCGGCACGGCCCTGATCCATTCGCTTGCGGTCACCGAAAAACGCGGCTCCTTCAAGAGCTGGACGGTGCTGCTGGCGATTGCCACCTTTTCGCTTTCGCTGATGGGCACCTTCCTGGTCCGCTCCGGCGTGCTGACCTCGGTGCATGCCTTTGCCAATGACCCTTCGCGGGGGCTGTTTATCCTGGTGCTGCTGGCGATCACCGTCACGCTTTCCCTGGTCGTGTTTGCCCTGCGCGCGCCCCGCGTCAGCCATGCCGTGGGGTTTAACTGGCTGTCACGCGATGCCCTGCTGCTGATCAATAACGGGTTGCTGGTGACCGCGACGATGACGGTGCTGCTCGGCACCCTGTATCCGTTGATCCTGGATTCGCTGGGGCTGGGTAAAATCAGCGTGGGGCCGCCTTATTTCAACGCGCTGTTTGTACCGCTGACAGTGATTGCCTGCCTGTTCATGGGCCTAGGGCCGATGGCGAACTGGAAAACGACATCGCCGGGCAAACTGGTGCGCAAACTGTGGCTGGCGGGTTTGGTAGCGCTGGGTCTGGGGGCACTGGTGCCGCTGGTGTATCGCGGCGAATGGAACCTGTGGGTGACCTTGGGTTTGTCGACGGCGCTGTGGATATTGCTGTCATTGAGCCGTGACCTGTTCGATAAAGTGCGGCAGCGGCGCTCCATGGGGAATGGGTTGCGACAGCTGTCGCTTGCCTACTGGGGCATGGTGCTGGGCCATCTAGGGGTGGCGGTGACGATTGTCGGTGCCACCGTGGTCAGCCATTATGCGGTGGAGCGCAACGTGCGCATGTCGCCGGATACCAGCGTCGAGGTGGCAGGTTATCAATTTACCATGACCGAGCTTTTCGACCGGCGCGGTGCCAATTTTCTGGCCGATACCGCGGTAATCGAGGTCCAGCGCGGTGACAGCAAGCGCCGTTTCGAGATGCAGCCTGAAAAGCGGCTGTATCTAGCGACTGGCATGCCCATGACCCAGGTGGCGTTGAGCCCGGGATTATTCCGGGATCTTTACGTGGCCATGGGCGAAGAGCTGGACGACGGCAGCTGGGCGATGCGTATCCAGTACAAACCTTTCGTGCGCTGGCTATGGCTCGGTGGCTTGCTGATGGCGCTGGGCGGTGTGCTGGCGGTGTTCGACAAGCGCTACCGCAAGACGCGCCCGGCAAGATTGGCGCAGGAGGGGCAGGCATGAAACGACGCTGGCTTTTGTTTCTGTTACCCGTTGCGTTTTTAGGCTTGGCGCTGTTTTTCTTTGAGCGCTTGTCGCAGGACCCCGCTGGTCGTGACTCGGCGCTGATGGCCCGCGATTTCCCTGCGTTTGAGGCCACAACGCTTGCAGACGAACAGCAGCGGGTCGATCAATCGTTGCTCGAAGGTCAACTGACGCTGGTCAATGTATGGGGGGAGTGGTGTGCCGCCTGTCGTCAGGAAATGCCCCAGCTGCTTGATCTGGCTGATCGTGGTATCCGTCTGGTGGGGGTCAACTACCGCGATACCCGCGAAAATGGCCTGGCGTTTCTGGATGAATTCGGTGATCCCTTCGAGGCCAATATTTTTGACCCCGAGGGCGTCTTGGGCTTTGAGCTTGGCGTCATCGGCGCGCCAGAAACCTTTGTGGTCGATGCTCAAGGCATCATTCGCTATCACCATAAAGGCTATGTCTCGCCCGAGGATGTGCGCAGCCGACTTCTGCCGGAGGTGGAAAAATGGCGCTAATTCGCTTGTTAGGCCTGATTGTGATTGTGCTGTGCGCGCTGCCGACGTGGTCGGCCGGTATCGAACTGCGTGAATTTGATGACCCGGTAACAGAGCA
Organism: Halomonas sp. SH5A2; assembly: GCF_014263395.1. Classification (GTDB taxonomy): domain Bacteria; phylum Pseudomonadota; class Gammaproteobacteria; order Pseudomonadales; family Halomonadaceae; genus Vreelandella. Next base: position 770,838 of record NZ_CP058321.1, read on the forward strand.
GCGCTATCGCGACCTAACGGCGTCGATGCGCTGCCCGCTGTGCGAAAACCAGGCGATCGATGATTCCGATGCGCCCATTTCGGCGGACATGCGGGAACGGGTGTATCAACTGCTTGACGAGGGTAAATCGGACACGGAAATCATCCATCATATGGTGCAGCGTTTTGGCGACTACATTCTCTATAACCCGCGCCTGGAACAGCGTACCTATTTGCTGTGGGGCTTGCCGGTCGGGTTGTTGGTGCTTGTGGGCGTGGTGGTGGCATTGATCGTCAGAGCCCGTCGTCATGCCTCGGCGAAGGCGCTGAGCCCTGACGAGCAGGCGCGGCTGGATGCCCTGATTGAGCGTAAGGAGTCATCGTGACGCTGCTTTGGATCGCCCTTGCCTGCGTATTGCTGCCCGCGCTGTGGCTGCTGGTGCTGCCATTGCGAAGGGCGCGCCGCTGGCGCGACGAGCAACTGGCCTTTGAGCAGCATGACAGCGCCGCCGAGCAAAATGTCGCCATCTTCCGGCGGCGTCTGGCGGCGCTTGAAAATGCCCACGCCGAGGGGAAAGTGGACGCGACACAATTGGCGGAAGAACGTCTTGAACTGGAACGCAGTCTGCTGGACGATACCGCCATCCTGCAGCGTCGGCCGCTGAAGCCTTATGCCTCAGGGCGTTGGGTCGTGCCGCTGGTGATGCTCGCGCTGGGGGCGGGCAGCGTGGTGTGGTATCAGCAGCAGGGCGCCGAAGATGATCTCGTGCTTTGGGCCATTGGCCAGGAGGTTCGCGAACACCCGGAGGGCTCACGCGAGATGTATATCGAGCGGCTTGAAGCCCAGGCGTCCCAGCAGCCGGCCAACCCCAACCTGTGGAGCACGCTGTTCCCGCTATACCGGGAAACCGGCCAAGCGGATAACGCCGTGACAGCTCTCGAGCGCTTGATTGCCCTCGAAGGGCGTTTGCCGTCGCTGTTAGCCCAGCTCGCACAACTGCGTTTTTTCATGGCGGGGCGTGAACTCACCGACGAAGTGCAAGGGCTCGTGGACGAAGTGCTGGCTGAAGACCCTCGCCAGCCCACTGCGTTGGGGATACTCGGTATTCACGCCTTCGACGCTGGCGATTATGTGCAGGCGATCGACCGCTGGCGGCGCGCCGTGGCCAACGTCGAGGACCCGGACATTGCCGCATCGCTTCGTGAAGGCATTCAGGTGGCGCAATCGCGCCTTGGTGAAGAAGAAGTCAGTCAAGTCACACAGGCAGATGGCCCCGGCGTGAAGGTCAGCGTGTCGCTTGATCCCGGTCTGGCAAGCCAGGTTGACGGTGGTGATAAAGTCTTTATCGTTGCGCGTGATGCAGAAGGCGAGCAACCACCGCTGGCGGTGGTTCAGGGCCTGGTGTCAGAACTGCCAATGACCGTCGTGCTGGACGACCGCGCGGCCATGACGGCTGACGCGCAGATATCGCAAGCGCGCGAGGTTCGCCTGATGGTGCGTGTCTCACCAAGTGGTCAGGCAACCCCCCAGGCAGGGGATTTATGGGGCTCTGTCGACCGCGTCGACGTTGGCCCGCTTAACGCACGAGAGGCTACCAGGGTGACCATTGATCGTGTTTTTGAATAATCTCAACGTGACGTCTCCATGCGTTTAACGTCGATCCGTCTAGTCGGTTTCAAATCCTTTGTTGACCCGGTCACGGTGCCTTTTGATGGCAACATGACCGCGATCGTCGGACCCAATGGCTGTGGCAAATCGAATATTATCGACGCCGTGCGCTGGGTCATGGGCGAATCCTCCGCCAAGACGCTGCGCGGTGAGTCCATGGCCGACGTCATCTTCAATGGCTCGACGGGTCGCAAGCCCGTGGGCCAGGCCTCCATCGAGCTGAAGTTCGATAACCGGGATGGCGCCATGGGCGGTGTCTACGCCCAGTACGCTGAAATTGCGGTGAAGCGACTGGTGACTCGCGACGGCCAGTCCAACTACTTTTTCAATGGCCAAAAATGCCGCCGTCGGGATATCGCCGACCTGTTTATGGGCACCGGTCTAGGCCCGCGTTCGTACGCCATTATTGGCCAGGGGATGATATCGCGGCTGATCGAAGCCCGCCCGGACGATCTGCGTGCCACGCTGGAAGAGGCCGCGGGGATCTCCAAATACAAGGAACGCCGCCGCGAAACCGAAAACCGCATGCGGCGTACCCAGGAGAACCTGGAGCGTCTGGATGATATCCGTGAAGAGCTGGATAAGCAGCTTGAACGGCTCAAGCGCCAGGCCGAGGCCGCCAAGCGTTACCAGGCATTAAAGCAGCAGGAATTCCAGCTGAAAGGTGAGCTTGCCGTGCTGCGCGGGCGTGCCTTGCGGGCTGAACAGTCCCAGCAGGAAAGCCGCGTGCGCGAGCTGGAAATCGCCGTCGAGAAAGACGTATTCGGCGTTCGCCAGTGCGAAACCCGTCTGGAGCAGGCCCGCGAGCAACACGATGAACTTGCCGAAGTGCTCGAACGCCATCAGCAACAGTTCTTTGAGACCACTACCCGCATCGCCCGTCTGGAGCAGGACCAGGCCCATCGGCGCAGCCGGGAAGCGCAACTGGCAAGTGACATCGAGACGGCACGGCGAGACCTCGACGAGCAGCGCCAGGTCAGCGAAGGCGATCAGGAGCGCCTGGCAGCCATTGAAGCGCGGCTGGAAGAGTTGCTGCCTGAACACGAAGCACTCGACGAACAGCTTGAAACCCTGGAACAGACCCTGGCCGATGCCAGCCCCTCTCTGGAAGCCGCCGAGCAACAGTGGGCCGATGCCGACAGCCACTGGCGGGATGCCAGCCGCGAGGCTGAACGTCGCCAGGATCAATTGCGTGACCTTGAACAGCGAATTGCCCGCCTGCAGGCCGAACGCCAGCGCCGCCGTCAGCAGCGTGGCGAGCTTGCTGATGTCACCGCGTTGCGCAGCGAGCACGCCGAATGCCAGGCCCGCAAGGAAGAGGCCGAGCAGCGTGCCGAGGCCTTTCAGGCCGAGCGCGACCAATGGCAGCAGCGCTACAGTGAAGCCAAAGCGGCTTACCAACAGGCGACCCAGACCCGCGATCAACAACGCGCCGCGTTAAGCGAACGACAGGGCGAACTTGCCTCGCTGCAAGCGCTGATTGATGCCGCGCTTGCCGATCACGATCCGCAAATCACCGAGGCGTTAACCGCCCACGGGCTTGCCGAGGCGCCGCGACTGGGCGAGGCCATTAGCGTTGAACCCGGCTGGGAGCGGGTGATTTCCTGGCTGCTGGCGCCCTGGCTCAATGCTCGTCTGGTCGCCGCTGATCAGTTGCAGGCCCTGCCCGACGCGCTGGCCACCGACTGGTGCTTGATTGATCAGGCATCGCCTTCCTTGCGCGGCGGACATCGCCTGGATGCGCTGGTGAGTGGGGCGGGCGCGCTGGGTGAATGGTTAGCAAGTATTCACTATGCCGAGAGCGGCGCCGAAGCGGACGCGCTATTAGCCACGCTTGCCCCTGGTGAAAGCGTGGTCACCAGCGAGGGCGTGTGGCGCGGGCGTGGCTGGCTGCACCAGCAGGCCAACGGTGACGGCGTGGATGCGCTATTGGTCACACGGCGTCGCTATGATGAGCTGGCGGCCCGCCGGGAGCAGGACGAAGAGGCGCTGGCGCTCGCTGACGCCCAGTGCGAGGCGGCGAGTGAAGCCATCGAGACGCTTGAGCACACCCGTGACCAACAGGCGGAGGACGAGCGTGCACACGCTGCCACGCTCCAGCAACTGGCGGTAACCGAGCAGCGTCTTGCTCAGCGTCTGGAACACCTGGAAAGCAGAGCCACCGAACTTGACGAAGAACTGAGTCAGCTGCAGGAAGATGAAGCAGAGTTAGCGCTTACTCTCGATGAGCAGCGTGCCCGCTGGCATGAGGCCATGGAACAGCTGGAAATGGCTGCCGAGACCCGCGACAAGAGCGCCGAGCAGCGGGATCACCAGCGCGAACATCGCGAACGGTTGAATCAGCAACATGCACCGCTGAAAGCCCGCCAACAGTCGCTGGCGCTTGAGCGGGAACGCCTAAACGCAGAGAGTAATAGCCTGCGTTCCCAACAGTCGCGCAGCAACGAGAGCGAAGAGCGCCTGGCGCTGCGCATTGAAGAACTGGAAGCGTCGCGGGAGACCCTGCTGGAGCCCGACGAGCTTGCCGGCGAGGAGCTTGAAGAGCTGCTCCATCAGCGCGAACAGCAGGAGCAGCGTTTAAACGACACCCGGCAGCAAACTCAGACGCTGGCGGAGCAGTTGCGCAACGACGAACTGACCCGTCAGCAGCATGAACGTAACCTGGAGCAAAGCCGCGAGCAGTTGCAGCAGCGCCGAATGGACGTCCAGGCGTTGGAACTAAAAGCCGCCACCCAGGATGAGCAGCTCACTGAGCTGGGTCACGATGGCGATGCACTGGCTGAAAAGCTTGCAGATGACGCCACTGAAACGGCCTGGCAGGAGCGTCTGGAAAGCACCACCGACAAGATTCGCCGCCTGGGGGCCATTAACCTGGCGGCGATTGAAGAATACGATCAACAGGCCGAACGGCGCGACTACCTGGAAGCCCAGCACGCCGAGCTAAGCGAAGCGCTGGAAACCCTGGAGCGGGCCATTAAACGTATTGATCAAGAAACCCGCGTGCGTTTTAGAGATACGTTTGACCGGGTCAATACCGGATTGCAAACCTTGTTCCCGAGAGTGTTTGGCGGCGGTACTGCCTGGCTAACGCTCACCGGTGATGACTTATTGGAAACCGGTGTGGCGATCATGGCGCGTCCACCGGGTAAAAAGAACAGTACGATTCATCTTTTATCCGGGGGTGAAAAAGCACTGACGGCACTCTCGCTCGTGTTCGCTATATTCCAGTTAAACCCGGCGCCTTTTTGTATGCTGGATGAAGTCGATGCCCCCTTGGATGATGCTAACGTTGGTCGCTATGCCAAGTTGGTAAAAGAGATGTCGGAAAACGTTCAGTTCATCTACATCACCCACAACAAAATTGCCATGGAGGCCGCCGAGCGATTAATGGGGGTCACCATGCAGGAGCCGGGGGTCTCGCGGATGGTCTCGGTAGGCATTGAAGAAGCGACGGCGTTGGTGGATTAATGCTCGCAAGTGTTAGCGTTGTTAACTACCCTAACGGTTAATGATCTACGCCCCAGAGTTAAAAAAGGTGACTCAAGGCGCTAAACTTATCTATATTATCTGGCGATGAGTGTTTTTTGGCCTTCAGTAGTGTTAGAAAATGCGGTATGCGCATCCGGCTTCCGGTACTCAGCAAGGTGATGTTTAAAGAGCTGAGCTTGCATTGCTAATACGGGTTTCAATCGCAAAGGATGTTGCTATCGCGTAAGGTAGTTAATTAATAGACAGGCATTAGGGCACTTATCGCTGACGGTATAGTCGAATTTTTGCCTTAAATAACGTTAAAAACTGTGCGATAACGTGAAAATTAGCAAAAAGTGGCCCTTTTCGTAGTAATCGCGCTATGCTTAGGGTAAGTATAGGTTTAACAGTAGTGATCTAATTTTCAGGCATCGCGCCTTAGCAACCGTCAAAATGACCCATGGAATGTTCAACATGGAATTAAGAGAGTGGCTAATCATTTTAGGGCTGGCGTTGGTTTCCCTCATCGTGATTGATGGGGTGAGACGACTCCAGCGCCAGCGCCGTGTTCCTCGCCTTGACCAGGCCGTCGGCGAAACACCGGCAAGTCGATCCACCGAGTTCGACGATGCGGCTAAAGAAGCTGAAGTCAACTGGGAGCTTCCCAACGGGGGAGCGCGTGTCGTTAAGCCTGCTGATTATAGCGGTCTCAATCAAAAGCCGAAGTTAGAACGCCAAGAACACCCGGGACCATCAAAAATACTTTCACAGTTTAAGCGCAGTACCAGTAAGGCAAGCTCACCTGTCTCTTCAAAGGTTGAAGAGAGTCGGGATGAGCAACCATTCACCACGCGCACTGCCGAAGCACCGACAACGACGCGTGCCCAGCGCCCCGAGGTGAAAATGCCTGAGCCAACGTCAGAGCCAGAAAAAGGCCATCGCGAACCTGCACTGTCCTCCTCAGACGACGCCAGTGCTGCGTCTGATGACACCGTCATCACAGCCAACCGCGAGCCTCGTTTAAGTGCCATGCAAGAAAACGAAGCTGAACGTCCGTCGGCCCCGCAAGCTGACGATACGCCGGTATTGCGGGCTGAGCCAGAGGATGCAGCGTTCGCCAAACATGCTTCCTCCGATGGATCGCCGAAACGTCGTCATCTACGCAACGATATTGCTGGCGAATACCCCGATGATGACGAAGAAGAGACGTATCGTCTGGTCGACTTTGAGGAAATTGGTCGTTCGCTGAAACAGAAAATGATCGACCACCGCAAAGCGCGGGCGAAGAAAAAAGCTGAGAAGGCGCGTCGCGCCGAAGCATTGGCAAAACAGAAAGCAGAACGTAAGGCGCTTGAAGCAGAGCAGCGCCGGGTAGCCGAAGAAGCCGCCGAGGCCGAGAAAGCCCGTATTGCTCAGGAACAGGCGAAAGAACGTGAGTTGGCCGCCCAGGCTGCCGAGGAAGAGCGTCTCGCCCAGGCGTCCGAGATGGCTCAGTATGCCGCTGAGGACTCGTATGAAGAAGCGCCTTACGATTCAGTCGAGCCACAAGCGACCAGGCGTGAGCCCGAAGCGCCTGAAGGCGTCGTGCGGACTCACCCGGCGTTGGAAAAGGCACTGCGTCATGATGTCTGCGGTGAGCACGCTAAAGAAACGTTGACCAATGCGGAAGAAATGATCGTTATCAGCGTGCTGTCACGCGATCCGGAAGGCTTTGACGGTGGCAAGCTGCTGGAACTGATGATGGCCTGCGGCCTGCGCTACAGCAGCGCCATGGGTGTTTTCCACCGCTTTGAAACCGAAAGTGCCGACAGCGAACTGCAATTCTCCATGGTCAATGTCGTCAAGCCCGGCACGTTCCCCATCGAAGAGATGGATGAGTTCGTGACACCCGGCATCACCTTGCTGATGCCGCTACCCGGCGCCCACGACAGCTCGGCAGCGTTCGAGGCCATGGTCGAAACCGCCATGGTGGTTGTGCGGCATATGGGTGGCGAGCTGAAAGACGAGAACCATAGCGTTATGACGGCGCAAACCATCGAATTCGCGCGCCAACGCGTGCACGAGTTTGAACGCCGACATCGCCTGCATCGCCATATGCAGGCACACTGACAAGGCACTTGTTATCCAGCACCCGTCCTCCTGCAGAGGGCGGGTGTTTTTATTTATAATGCCATGAATCTGTACTTTCGTTATTAGCCTGTCGATGAGAACCCGCTTCAATGAGTCAGCCTGCCCCCAATGTGCGGCAAGAAGTCAGCCAGCTTCGCGCCGAGCTGGACGACGCCAACTACCGCTACTATGTGCTGGATGAGCCCACGTTATCCGACGCGGACTACGACCGTAAATTTCAGCGTTTAAAAGTCCTCGAAGACGATAACCCTGAGCTTGTCTCGCCGGATTCCCCAACCCAACGAGTGGGCGCTGCTCCGGCCGATGGCTTTCCCGAAGTGGCCCACGCCATTCCCATGCTGTCGTTGGATAATGCCTTTAGCCGCGACGATATTCAGGCGTTTGCCGAGCGCGTTGCCGAACGTTTGGAGAACGAGGCGGACGCTATCGAGTTCAGCTGCGAGCCCAAGCTTGATGGCGCTGCGGTGTCGTTGGTTTACGAGCAGGGCGTGCTGGTCAGCGGGGCGACCCGCGGCGATGGCCGCACCGGCGAAGGCATTACCTCCAACCTGCGCACGCTGCGCTCGGTGCCTCTGAAACTGATGGGGGAGAACGTCCCCGAGCTGCTGGAAGTGCGCGGCGAGGTAATCATGCGCCATGCGGGCTTTGAAGCGCTCAACGAACGCGCCCGGGAAGAAGGCAGTAAGGTATTTGCCAACCCGCGTAACGCAGCGGCGGGTAGCCTGCGCCAGTTAGATCCGCGGATTACCGCTAAACGGCCGCTGGAGTTTCATGCCTATCAGGCGGCCCGGCTTGAGCCCGACCTGAGCGATACGACCCATAGCGCCTTGATGTCGCGGTTATCCACACTCGGCTTTCGCACCAGCGCCGAGCGCGTCACCATGAGCGGCCCGAAAGCCGTCGCAGATTACTGCGAACAGCTCGGCGAGAAGCGCGACCAGCTTGGCTATGATATCGATGGCGTGGTGATCAAGGTGAACGATCTGCGCCATCAGCGAGAGCTGGGCTTTGTCGCCCGGGCGCCGCGCTGGGCAGTGGCGTTCAAGTTCCCTGCCCAGGAAGAAGTCACCACGCTCAACGAGGTGGAATTTCAGGTGGGCCGTACCGGCGCCATTACCCCGGTAGCAAGGCTTGAGCCGGTAACAGTAGCAGGCGTGACGGTTTCCAATGCCACGCTGCACAATGCCGATGAAATTACCCGTTTGGGCGTCATGATCGGCGATACCGTCGCGATTCGTCGCGCCGGTGATGTGATTCCCCAGGTGGTCCGGGTGGATACCGACAAGCGCCCCGCGGATGCCCGGCCCATTATCTTTCCCGACCGTTGCCCGGTGTGCGGCTCAGAGATCGAGCGTATCGCCGATGAGGCCGTTGCCCGCTGCTCTGGAGGGCTTTACTGCGCCGCCCAGCGCAAAGAAGCGTTGAAGCATTTTGCCAGCCGCAAGGCGCTGGATGTGGACGGTCTGGGCGAAAAGCTGATCGAGCAACTCGTTGACCTGGACTGGGTGAAAACCCCGGCAGACTTGTTTCATCTGACCATTGAGCAACTGCAAAGCCTGCCACGCATGGGGGAAAAGTCGTCTCGCAACCTGGTCAATGCCCTGGATAACGCCAAATCGACAACGCTGGCGCGATTTATCTACGCATTGGGTATCCGCGAAGTGGGTGAAGCAACGGCTTCCAACCTGGCCAATCACTTCGGCACCCTCCAGGCATTGCAGGACGCCGACCAGGCAGGGCTGGAAGCGGTAAACGATGTCGGGCCGGTAGTCGCGGCTCACCTGTACACCTTTTTCCGCCAGCCGCATAACCTGGAAACACTCCAGGCGCTGATAGACGCTGGCGTCACCTGGCAAGAGGCAGAGGTCACCCAAGGCCCCACGCCCCTTGACGGCCAAACCTGGGTGCTCACCGGCACGCTTGAGTCGATGACCCGGGACGAAGGCAAGGCACGCCTGCAGGCGCTGGGCGCCAAGGTGTCAGGCAGTGTCTCCAAGAAAACCGCCTGCCTGGTGGCGGGTGAAGCCGCCGGCAGCAAGCTCACCAAGGCCGAGCAGATGGGCGTCGACGTCATCGATGAAGCGGCCTTTATAGAACGATTGGCAGAGTGGGAGCAGCACGAATGAGCCGTTTTATTGAAGTACCCGCCAGAATGCTGCCGCAGGAAACCCTTGATGCCCTGCTAGAAGCGTTTGTGACCCGCCAGGGCTACGACACGACCGATACCACGGGCGAGGGCATGCATGGCTGGGTAGCGCAGCTTAAAAAGCAGCTTGAGCGCAATGAACTGATCATTGCCCACGATCTTGAACTGGAGATGACCGAGGTGATGACCCTGGCTCAATGGCGTTCGTTTGGCCGCGATATAGCCGACGACGAGGAAGAAGGCGATATCTAAGTTGCCGTTCCACGAATAATCGCGCTGATAAGCCGCCGCCCAGGGTGGAGGTGATCGACCAGCGGCAATTCCAATGGCTGTGGGTCGTCGCTGATACGCGAGGCGATTACCTCGGCGCACAGCGGCGCGCTGGAAAGCCCGCGGGAACCGTGGGCGGTGGATATCCACAGCCCCGGGTAATGCTCGCCGACGCTGTCAGGTACCTTGGAGGCGTCTTTGCTTAGCCGGTGATACGCCGCTTGCCACGCCTCGGCCACCGGCACCGGCCCGGCATAGGGGCTTTTATCCGGGCTTGCCGCACGCACGGCGGCCCGGCCCTCGAGTGATTCGGGGCTTAGCTCAACGCCCGCGTCTTCAAGGGTCGACACCCAATCGGGCAATGCCGCTCGCAGTTCGTCAATATTGCGCTGATGGTCGGAAGCCGTCACCTGGGTGGTGTCATTGTTGGGTAGGAAGCTGGCGCCAAACGTCAGCACGCCGTCGACGGGAGGCGAGACATAGCCGCCTGCGCAAACCACGCGCTGAGGCGCTTTTACGCTTTCAGGCAGCGTCACTTCGCTGATCTGACCACGAACCTGCTGGAGCGGCAATTCTGCGGTTTGCGCAAAGTGGTTGGCCAGTTGGGCGTTGGCGATCACTACCTGGTCGGCGCTGACGGTATCGCCGTTGGCCAGGCCAAGCTGCCAGTGCTGCCCGTCGCGCTGCAGCTGCCGCACATCCCCCTGTATAACGCTGATAAGCGGATGCGCGAGTAACTGTTCGCACAGCGCTTTGGGACGAACCCAGCCAGCCTGGGGATAAAACAGCGCTTGCTGGGCGCTGACCGGTACCCCCGCAATCTCGCTTAATCCTTCTGTATGAACTGAAACCACCGCTTCCGGCAGTGCATGGTGCGCCATGAAGCGCTGCTGTCGGCGGGCTTCCTTATCGCTTAACGCCAGCTGCACCACGCCGCTTTGCTGCCACACCGGCGTATCCGTGGCTAACTGGCCAAGCCAGCGCTGGGTATACATCAGCCCGGCCAAATAAAACCGGCTTTGATGGTTCGTCTCTGCGGCCAGTTTGACGTATAGCGCTCCTTGGCGATTGCCCGAGCCGCCCGCGCCGGGCACCTCACGCTCTACCACGCTGACCTTGATCCCGCGCCTGGCGAGGGCAGCGGCGACGCTGGCCCCGGCGATGCCTGCGCCAATCACCGCCACATGTTGGTTATCCAGGCCATCAGGCGGGGTCAACCAGGGCGTGGCACGGCGGCGAGTGTCGTTGGGTGGCGCGGCGATCTCGCCTGCCAGAATTTCCCGCTTGCGTCCAAAGCCTGGTACTTTTTGCCACTCAAACCCGGCGGCTTTCAACCCGCGCTTGACGATACCGGCGCAGGTGAAAGTGGCGAATGTCGCGCCGGGGCGCGAGCGGGCCGCCATGGCCTCAAACAGTTCAGGTTGCCACATCTCAGAGTTTTTGGACGGCGCAAAGCCATCCAGAAACCAGGCATCGACCTGGCCATCCAACTGCGACAGGCGCTCGGTGGTGTCGCCAAAATGCAGATCCAACGTCACGCCTTCGCTCAGGTGCAAACGGTGGATACCACTGACCGCCTCGGGCCACTGGGCGCAAAGCACCTGTGCATAACGGGCAAGCGATGGCCAGGCGCTCAATGCGCGGATAAGTGATTCGCGATCCAGGGGGTATTTCTCTGTGGATAACAGGTGAAGCCGTGCGTTGGCCGGGGCATGTGCTGCAAAGCAGGCCCAGGCGCACAGCATGTTTAGCCCGGTGCCAAAACCGGTCTCGCCGATCACAAAGGCGCGCCGCTGCCGCCACTCGGCAAAGCGGGCGGGTAAGTGGTTGGCGTTGATAAACACGTGCTCGGTTTCAGCGCGGCCGTTATCGCGGGAAAAATAAACGTCGTCGAAGGCGTCCGAGTGCGGCGCCGCGTCGTTCCAGGTGAGCGACGGCGACGTTAGCGCCGCGAGAGGCGGCAAAGGGTAAGGGCGTTGCGTCACGCAGTCATCCGTGTTGCAAAAAGATGGTTAAAAAATGACCAATTTGTGAATAAGGGCGTTATTCCTGGCTTAGGGAAATGCGTCCGCCGTGTTTTCACAGAGTTTTCCACAGCCTCTGTGAAAAAGCCGACGGACCCTCCATATTCACTCGACAGGGTCAAGGTAAAACTTTCTTGAATGGTTTGACGGTCACCTGAGCGTAAACACCGGCGATCACGTAAGGGTCGGCATCGGCCCAGCTTTTGGCGTCTTCCAGGCTGTCAAACTCGGCAATTACCAGGCTGCCGCTGAAGCCGGCTTCGCCAGGGTCGTTGGCATCAATGGCCGGGTGGGGGCCTGCAAGCACCAGGCGCCCTTCGTCGCGCAAGGCTTCCAGGCGCGCGAGGTGGTCGGGCCGGGCGGCCAGGCGGCGTTCCAGGCTGTTAGCCGTATCTTCACTGATGATGGCATATAGCATGTGCATAACTCCTTGAATGAAAAAGGCACAAAAGGGCGGGCAACGACGGCTTCAATTGACCGGACCGGGATAAGCGAGCACCATATCGCATCAAACCACCCTTATTCTGACAAACTCGCCACACGGCGTCATGCCTATGCCCCGACTTCCTGCTACGTTCGAGACCGACCAGCGTTACCCCGTTGACTTGCACATGCATTCGACGGCATCCGACGGTGCCTTGACGCCGACGCAACTCGTCACGCTGTGCGCCGAACGTGGCCTGACCCACATGGCGTTGACCGATCACGATACCATGGATGGCGTGGCGGAGGCGGGCCAGGCGGCTGCATCCGCGGGCGTGTGTCTGCTGCCTGGCTGTGAGTTATCCACTAGGTGGCAGGGTATCAATATTCACATGGTGGCGCTGATGCCGGGCGGCCTTCAGGGCCCGCTGGTCGAAGGGCTGACCCACCAGCGCGAGGCGCGTATCAAACGCGCCGACGTGATCGCCGAGCGGCTTGAAAAAGCCGGCCTGACTGACGCCCTGGCCAAGGCCCGTGAACAGGCGGGGAGCGACCGACCGCTGGGTCGCCCCGACTTTGCCCGTGCCCTGGTGGCAGATGGCCTGGTGGCCGATTGGGCCAGCGCCTTTAAACGCTTTTTGGGCAGCGGCAAGAGAGGTGATGTAAAGGCCCACTGGCCGGAAATCAGCGACGCGGTTGGCTGGGTTGTCGCGTCGGGTGGCGTGGCGGTGCTGGCCCATCCGCTGCGACACGGCCTGACCCGGCGCAAGCGTGGCCTGTTGATGGATACCTTTCAGGCCGCCGGTGGGCAGGCGGTGGAACTGGTCAGCGGCCACCAAAACCCGGACAGCACCCGCGATCTGGCGCGCCAGTTGGTAGAACGCGAGCTATACGCCTCGATGGGCAGCGATTTTCACTTTCCCGGCAGCCACGCCGCCCCCGGCAGTATGAGCTTGATACCGCGCACCGCGGCGCCACCCATCTGGCAGCATCCGCGTTTACGTCACCTGCAAGACGCACCGGCTGGGCCTCTGGCCGCTGCATAAGCTAAGGTAGGCGGTATGGACCACTAACACCCATAGGCAGGAGCATGCCATGAGCCAATACTTTCAGATTCATCCTGAGAACCCGCAAAAACGCCTGATCGACCAAGCCATCGAGATTATCCACAAAGGCGGCGTGGTGGCGTACCCCACCGATTCCGGCTATGCGCTGGGGTGCCACTTGGGCGAGAAAAAAGCCATCGAGAAAATCAAATGGCTGCGCTCGCTGGACGATAAGCACAACTTCACCCTGGTGTGTTCGGATCTGTCGCAGATCGGCACCTACGCCAAGGTCGATAACGACGTGTTCCGGTTGCTCAAGGCGCATACGCCTGGCCCCTACACCTTCATTTTAGATGCCAGCACCGAAGTGCCGCGTCTTCTGCTGCATCCCAAACGCCGCTCTATCGGTGTTCGCGTGCCGGATCACCGCATCACCCACGCGCTGTTGGATGCGCTGGGCGAGCCGCTGATGAGCGTCACCCTGATCCCCGTCGGCGAGGACCTGCCGATGAGCGACGCCGAAGATATCCGCGAGCGGTTTGGCGCGCACCTGGATCTGATCATTGACGGCGGCGCCTGCCACCTGGATCCCACCAGCGTCATCGATCTGCGCGAACTGCCGCCCAAGATCGTCCGCGAAGGACGCGGGGATATCGCGCCCTTTACTGTTTAAGTGGTTGTAGGCCTGCCAATTTCCCCAACTTCTCGTTAACCGAGCCCCCATGCCCTTTGCTGGGGGCTGCTTTTTTGCCGATCACTGAATCCAGAGATACCGCATAAGTTGGTTCTTGTTTTACCTAATATTATTTGAATGACCAATCAAAATAAAATACGGTAACGATGCATTCTATCGATAACGAAGGTAATCCAAGCAGTGGGGTATTCTTGCTGCTTCAGGATTGCCGACAAAAGGAGATTGCCCAATGACACTATCGCGTTACCGCAATGTAGCCACCCTGGCGGCCTTGGCAAGCTTGGCGAGTCTTCCGCTCGCGGGGCAGGCAGTGGCGAATGATGATACGAGTTGCGCCCAGGCTGAGTACGCCATGGGGCTGCGTTTTCAGCAGCAATCCGCCGAAGCTATTGCCCTGCAGCGTCAGGGGTTTGAGCTGGCTACCTATCGCCTTGAAGAGCAGATCGAAGCCCATGGCGGCGATGCCGATCTGGCGATCATTACCGACCTTGACGAAACAGTACTGGATAATAGTGCCTTGCTAGTGCGTGATATGCAGGCCTGCCATGACTTCACCACCTGGGATACCTGGAAACACTGGGAGCGCGAAGGGGATCCGCGTTTGATTCCCGGCGCGAAAGACTTCCTGGAATTTGCCGATGAGCACGACGTGGCGATCTACTATGTCTCTGATCGCTACCAGGAAAATAAGGCCGACACCCTGGCCACGCTTGAGGCAATGGAACTCCCTCAGGTCTCTGAAGACAGTGTGAAATTGTTGGGACCACCCAAGTCGGAGCGTCGCGCAGAGGTTGAGGACGGGCATACGCTGGTGATGCAACTCGGCGATTCGCTGCACGACTTTGCCGGTGAGTTTGCTGAGGCGAACCTGGAAGAGCAGCGCACATTGGTCGACGAAAATGCCGACCGCTTTGGCAAAGACTGGATTGTTTTCCCCAACGCAACGTATGGGGATTGGAGCGATGCCGAGCTAAACGCTTGGGACGCCCCGCACGAAGTGGAGTGATCGTTTAGATAATCACGCCATTTGATAAGTAAGAAGCGCTACGCGCCTCAGGTGTCACCCTCCTGAGGCGCGTTTTTGTCTGCGTCTTCTCCGTTGTCGTCTTGCTTGTCTTCCTCTTTCTTGCGCGGGTCTTCGCTGTCTTCATCCAGCCAGGTGCCGCAGCGCAGGCAGTAGTAGGCGCGTTTTTCGTGGCGCTCGTGGCCGCAGCCGGGGCAGGCTTCTTCAGAGTAGCGATCCTCGCGGATCGAGCGGAGGACCTGGGCAGAGAATACCCCGGTCGGTACGGCGATGATCGAGTAACCCAGCAGCATCAGCACAACGGTGATGGACTTGCCTAACGACGTCGCTGGTACGATATCGCCGTAGCCCACCGTGGTCATGCTGACGATCGCCCAGTAGATCGACATGGGAATACTGGTAAAGCCGGATTCCGGCGTTTCGATGACGTACATCAGCGCGGCAAATAGCGTGACCACCATGAAAATGGCGAAGAAAAACAAAAAAATCTGACGCAGACTGCGTTTGAACGCATCGATCAACAGCCGTGCTTCCCCGACAAACTCCATCAGCCGCAGAATGCGGAAAATCCGCAGCACCCGCAGGATCCGCACAATCACCAGGCCCTGGGCGCCGGGTATAAGCAATACCAGCCAGGTGGGCAGGATGGCGATCAGGTCAACAATGCCGTAAAAGCTTTTCAGGTAGAGAGTCGGGCGCTCCAGGCAGTAAAGGCGCAGCACTAGTTCGATGCTGAACAGTATGGTGAATATCCACTCCAGGACATAAAAAAGCATGCCGTAGCGCTCGGCATAGGCCTCAACGCTATCGAGTAGTATGACCGCGACGCTGAGCAGGATCGCGATTATCAAGCCAATATCGAAGGCTTTGGCGCCCGGCGTATCGGACTCGAAAATGATGTGGAAAAGCCGTGCGCGGAGTCCCTCTGCGCCAGGTTTTAACGAAAAATTCATTAGGCCGTCCTGAATGAGCTTTGAAAGCTAGCGTAGCGCGGTTTGATGCGCCAGGCGATGGGCAAACGCTAACGCCGCCCGGCCATAGGCAACGTTGGACTGGTTAGTGGTGTCCAGCGCATGGTGCATTGCCTCGACCTCGTTGCGCGCCTGCTCGGTAAGCGTCGGGTCGGACGCCAGCGTGGCAAGCGCTGCCTGGGCGATGGCCAGGTGTTCGGCGCGGTGGCTGTCGTGGTAGGCGTCCAGCGCCAAGGTGGCGCGGTGCATCCACTGGGCAGGCGTTGTTGCCTCGGGCAATGCCCAGTGTTGAGTGCCCAGGGCGTTACCGCGGGCCGCCTTGCTGCTGTCGGAAGGGCGCAGTGGCACCTGCTCGGCAAGTGCCAGGGCTAGAGACCACAGCGATTCGGGTTCGCCCTGTTTGAGTTCCAGCTCGGCCTCGCAAATGGTTGTTCGATAGCCGCCGCTATGGATCTCACCCTGGTCCAGCGCCAATTCGATATGGCTTTCCTGCCATGTTACCTGCCAGCTGTGGCGCACAAAATCGGTATTCAACTGCGCCACAAGGGCGGGAATCGACTCGGCGAGCGAACCCTGAAAAGGCGGTAGTTCAGCTAATCCTTGGGTATCCAGCTCTAGTGTCGGCACCTCCCATTCCCATTCCTGTCGCTCGGAAAATCCACCGCCACCATGACCCGCCGTTTTGACCGTTTGCAGTACCTGATCATCCACCTGACGAAGTCGCACGGCAATGCGTGCTTCTGCAAGCGCTCCCTGGGGCGTATCGAAATAGGTATTGATGAGGGTTTGCCGCTTAGGCGTCAGCGACTGCAACAGGGGATGCTCGGAAAGTGCCCCCGGGCCCTCCGAGGCGAGGGCAAGCTTCAGTTCGATCTCGGTTGGCGTTGAGGGTTTCATGACAATTGCCACCTCTATACTATGACAGTTAGGTTAAATTTTAATGACATTATGAACTTTTCATGACGGCGGCAGACGCACTCACTATACTATCGCCGCCATTTCCTGGCTTCCCGAAAACAGGCGTAAAGGCTTTATGGTTACTTCCAACCCTTTTTCCTCGATGTTTGGCCGCTCGCCATTCCAGCCGCTACTCGCTCACATCGTCAAGGCGAACGAGTGTGCCGATCAACTCCTGCCCTTCTTTGAAGCGACGCTGGCAGGCGATTGGGAGAGCGCTGGGCAACTGCGCGAAAACGTCACCCGCTTAGAGCACGATGCTGACGTACTCAAGACCGAGCTACGTTTGAACCTTCCCAGCACCATGTTTTTGCCTGTTTCACGCTCCGATCTGCTCGACCTGATCAGCGTACAGGACAAGATCGCTAATAAAGCGCGCGACATTACCGGCATTATGCTGGGCCGTAAAATGTCTGTGCCTGCCGAGTTGGCTGACCCCATGCGTGACTACATCCGCACCAGTGTGGCCTGTGTGGCGCAAGCCCGCCAGGCGCTGGAAGAGCTCAAGGACCTTTTGGAGTCAGGCTTCGGGCGCAACGTCTCGGACGTGATGCAAAACATGATCCGCGAACTGCATACCCTTGAGCACCAGGCGGACGACCAGCAGGTCGCGATCCGTCGCCAGTTGTTCAGCCTGGAAAGTGAGTTGCCTCCGGTCGATGTGGTCTTCCTTTACCAGATTATCGACTGGGTGGGCGAGCTTTCCGACCGCGCTGAACGGGTCGGTAGCCGCCTGCAGATCATGACCGCCAACTAATACCTGATCCCCCAACCTGATCCCAAAACAAGGGAAGCGTTATGCAGATCATTGCTCAGCACGGTGATATTTTTATCATCCTGGCCTGTCTTTTCGGCTTTTTTATGGCCTGGGGCGTGGGGGCCAACGACGTGGCCAACGCCATGGGTACGTCAGTCGGCTCCAAGGCTATCACCATCAAACAGGCGATTATTATCGCCGTTATTTTTGAATTTCTTGGCGCATGGCTGGCCGGTGGGGAAGTTACCGACACCATTCGTAAAGGGATTATCGACCCTGAACTGCTGCAAGACGACCCTCAGCTGCTGGTATATGGCATGTTGTCGGCGCTGCTGGCGGCGGCAACATGGCTGTTGATTGCCTCGATGAAAGGTTGGCCGGTCTCGACCACCCATTCGATTGTGGGTGCCATTGTCGGCTTCGCCGTGGCGGGCCTGGGTGCTACCAGCGTTGATTGGACGGCAGTTGGTAACATTGCCGCAAGCTGGGTTGTATCACCGCTACTGGCAGGCAGCGTCGGTTTCATGCTGTTCAAGTCGGTGCATCATCTGATTTTTGAAAACCGTGACCCCCTGAAGGCGGCTAAGCGGTATGTGCCCATGTATATCTTTTTAGTGGGCTTTATCGTGTCCATGGTCACTTTCACAAAAGGCCTCAAGCACGTTGGGTTAGATGTAGGGTTCAATCAGAGTTTGCTGTTCTCGATTATTATTGGTTTGGTCGTTACGGTGCTCGGGATTGTGATGGAGCGTCGGGTGAAATACGTCCATTCAAGCGATGACCACTTTGGCTATGCCAACGTGGAGCGCGTGTTTGGTGTGTTGATGATCTTTACCGCCTGCGCCATGGCCTTTGCCCACGGCTCTAACGACGTAGCTAACGCCGTTGGTCCGCTGGCCGCGGTGATCAGCATTGTCAGCAGCGGTGGCGATATCGATGGTGCTGCACTGGTGCCGTGGTGGGTCCTGGTGCTAGGCGGCGGCGGTATCGTGGCCGGCTTGGTGACTTACGGCCATAAAGTTATCGCCACCGTAGGCACGGGGATCACTGAGCTCACGCCCAGCCGCGGCTTTGCGGCAACGCTGGCGGCGGCCACGACGGTGGTATTGGCGTCGGGCACCGGCTTGCCGATTTCTACCACGCACACGCTTGTCGGCGCGGTGCTTGGGGTGGGTCTGGCGCGTGGCCTGGCAGCCCTTAACCTGCGGGTGATTGGTACCATTATCATGTCCTGGTTAATCACATTGCCCGCAGGCGCTGGGCTTGCCATTCTGTTCTTCTTTATGTTCAAGGGTATGTTCGGGTAAGTCTCGTCCCGACGAATCCCATACGCTAGCGGCACCTTCTTTATGCATAAGTGCATTAGAAGGTGCCGCTATTTTTTGCGCTCTGGTAAAGTAACACTAGTTCTTTCATTCACCTGCTGCCGGAGAGCGGCCCCTTGGATACTCGTTTCCCCTTTGTCGACTGGTTTCGTAATGCGTCCCCGTATATCAATGCGCACCGGGGACGAACCTTTGTCATCCTGATTGAAGGCGAAGCCATGGCGTCTGGCCGAGGGGAGCAGTTGATTCAGGACTTAGCCCTGCTGCACACCCTGGGCGTACGGCTGGTGGTGGTGTTTGGCATTCGTCCACAGGTGCAAGAAGCGTTAAGCGCGGCGGGGGTTGAGCCGACGCGCCTCAATGGCCGCTGGGTCGCCGACCGCACGATCATGGCCCACGTCGAGCAGGTAGCGGCGCATCAGCGGCTGTGGCTGGAAGCACGGCTGTCGCTGGGCCTGCCCAGCACGCCGCTCCATGGCGTGGAGCTTAGCGTGATTTCCGGCAATCTGGTGACCGCTAAGCCGCTGGGCGTGCGCGAAGGGGTGGATTTCGACCACAGCGGCGAGGTGCGCCGGGTGCGCGCAAGCGCTATCGAAGGGCTGCTGGAAAAAGGCTCGCTGGTGCTGCTGCCGCCGCTGGGGTTTTCCAGCACCGGCGAGGTGTTCGACCTGGATGCCTCTGATGTAGCCCAGCACGCAGCGGTGGCGCTCAAAGCCGACAAGCTGATTCTGCTGGGTGAGTCCGAAGGCCTGGAAGACGAGCAGGGCGCGCTGTTGCGTCAGCTTTCTCCCGCCGATGCCGAACCGCGCATACAGCATGCCGCACCGGGCAGCGAGCAGGCCCGCCATCTCAACGCCGCCTGCACCGCCGCGCGCGAAGGCGTGGCCCGCACTCACCTGCTTTCCTGGCGCAACCACGATGCTTTGCTTGGGGAGCTGTTCACCCGCGACGGTGTGGGCACCATGATTACCCAGCATCGCTACGAGCAACTGCGCCCGGCCACGCTCAACGATGTGGCGGGCCTGTTGGAACTGCTGGAACCGCTGGAAAACAGGGGCATGCTGGTGGCACGCTCCCGCGAGCGGCTTGAACACGAAATCGATGACTACATGGTGATCGAGCGCGACGGTATGGTGATCGGCTGCGCGGCGCTGCATGTCTTCCCTGATACCGGCGTTGCCGAACTGGCCTGCGTCGCCGTGCATAGCAACTACCGCGGCGGCGAACGCGGGGAGCGGCTGGTCGAGGCGCTGGAGCGCCGTGCCCGCCAGCGGGCGGTACAGGAGATGTTTGTACTGACTACCCACACGGCGCACTGGTTTGTTGAACGGGGCTTTCGCGCTGCCAGCCTCGAAGAGCTACCGACGCTGAAGCGCGAAACCTATAACCACGCACGTAAATCCAAGGTGCTGGTTAAAACGCTGGCGGGTTAGGTATTAAGAATCACGCCGCCGTTAAGGTGCAGGGTCTGGCCGCTCATGTAGGACGACTCTTCGCTGGCCAGATACACATAGGCAGGCCCCATTTCACTGGGCTGCCCAGCGCGTTTCATCGGTACCTGGCCGCCAAATCCCGCCACCTTGTCGTCGTCAAAACTGGCGGGAATTAGCGGCGTCCAGACCGGGCCGGGGGCGACGGCGTTGACCCGAATGCCGCGGTCCATCAGCGACATGGCAAGCGAGCGCACTAGACCCTGAATCGCCCCCTTGGTGGCGGTGTAGTCAATCAGCGTATCGTTGCCCTTGAAGGCGTTGATCGACGAGGTGGCTATAATCGTATCGCCCTGGCTCATGTGTGGCAGGGCGGCCTTGGTTAAATAAAAGTGGCTAAATAGATTGGTTTCGAAGGTGCGCTGCAGCTGATCGTCGGGAATTTCAGTGATGTCGCTCCAATCGTATTGCTCGGCCGCATTGTTGATGACGATATTCAACTTGCCGAAATGGTCGAGGGTAAGTGTCACGATTTCTCGGCAAAAACTTGGTGCTGCCACATCACCCTCAAGTACCAGGCAGCGACGACCTTCGGCTTCAACAAGCCGCTTGGTTTCTTCGGCATCTGTTGGTTCTTTCAGGTGCACAATCACGCTATCCGCGCCTTCACGAGCATAGTGCACTGCCACTGCGCGACCTATACCGCTATCGCCGCCAGTAATAATCGCCACTTTATCCTGCAACTTGCCGGCGTCGCGGTAACTTTCGCGAATATACTCGGGCTCGGGGTGCATCGCGTGCTCGTCGCCGGGCTGCTTGTTCTGGTGCTGCGGGGGTTGATGCTGTTCGCTCATGTGCGGTCACTCCTTGGGTTGCACAGATGGTGGAATGAAAACGGCGTTGCCCCCATAAGGGCGTTTGTCGTTAACCGGGGGCTGATCTCCCTGACTCCCCGATTTTAATGTAGACCCGACTCGCCAAGCGGGGCAAACCAGGCCATCAGTGGCCAGAGCCCTTGGCAATAGTGGCAGTCGATGCGTCTTATTTAGTTTGCTAATCAGCTTGCTGAACGCCATCGAGTTCTATATGACGTTGTTTTTTAGAATTTTTTAAGATTATAGGGGTTGGTCGGTTAGAGAGGGCTTAATTGCAAGTTATGCGGGAAGCGCTACAGTAAAAGCAGGCAAAGTAATGCCGATCACCATTGACCGTAAGGAGTACGTGTTATGTCTCAACCCGATAAGAAAGACGACAAATCGCCCAAACCCGAAGACGAACATTACGACGAAGCCAATCCGATGCCGGATACGCATCACGTAAACCCCAAGCCTGACGACTCGCCTCAGAACCCGGGCAAGGATAAAAAGTAAGCGACGTTGGCACCGTCAACTCAGCACTCGCGGCGCTACTTCTTGTAGCGCCGTTTTACTTCCACACTCAAGCGCCCTTCGCCAAGCTGTAGCTTCAGCTTCTGCCCCGGCGAGGTATCTTCAGCGCGGTGCACGATCTGGCCTTGCTCGTCCTGGGCGATGGCGTAGCCCCGGCCGAGTACCCCTAGCGGGCTGACCGCATTGAGCTCGCGGGCGGCACTGGTCAAGCGTGCCTGGCGGGTTTCCAGCTGGCGCTGCATGGCTGAGCTCAAGCGTCGCTGTAGCTGGCTGACTCGCTCGCTTTCCACACGATGTAAGCGCGTCATATCCTGACTCGCTAAACGCCGGTTCAGCTGCGCGACCTGGGTCTTTTGTTGAGACAGCCTTTGCTGCATGGCGCGCTGTAAACGCTGACTGAGAGCGGTTAAGTGCTGGCGCTGGCGATTAAGCTGCTCGCCGGGGTGGCGCAGGCGAGCGCGTAGCGTATCCAACCGCTGACTGTCCCTCTCTAGTCGCGCCTGCATGGCCCGCATTAGACGGTTTTCATGGTGCTCAAGCTGGCGCTTGAGAGTGTGCTGGTCCGGCACCAGGCGCTCGGCCGCCGCGGAAGGCGTGGGCGCGCGCATGTCCGCGGCAAAATCTGCCAGGGTGACATCCACCTCGTGGCCCACCGCCGATATCACCGGTAGCCGCGAATGGAAAATCGCCCGCGCCAGGTGCTCGTTGTTGAACGCCCACAAATCTTCCAGGCTGCCGCCGCCACGGGTGATCAGGATGGCATCGCGCTCCGGGTCCAGCCGCGCCTGACGATTGAGCAATGCCAGCGCCGATATCATCGCCGGGGCGGCCTCGGCCCCCTGTACCGGCACCGGAATCAGCGTGACATCCGCCAGCGGCCAGCGGGCGGCTAATACCGCCAATACGTCGCGAATCGCCGCACCCGTCGCGGAGCTTAAAATCAACAGCTTGCGCGGCGGCAAGGGCAGGGCGCGCGCATTGGCAAACACGCCTTCGCCATCCAACTGGGCTTTCAGGCGCTCAAACGCC
This sequence comes from Halomonas sp. SH5A2, assembly GCF_014263395.1. Taxonomy (GTDB): domain Bacteria; phylum Pseudomonadota; class Gammaproteobacteria; order Pseudomonadales; family Halomonadaceae; genus Vreelandella. The sequence goes on from NZ_CP058321.1 coordinate 793,567, forward strand.
GCCAGCAATTCGCCCAGCCCCGCCGCCTGGACGGCGTCGGCAATCAGCTGGTAATCGCCGCGGGGCTCGAACAGCGATACCCGGCCGCGCAGTTTGACCTGATCGCCGTCGCGCATCGGTGCCGACACAAACCGCGCCCGCTGACGAAACAGCGCACAGCGAATCTGCGCCCGGTCGTCCTTCAGGGTGAAATAAATATGCCCGGAAGCAGGGCGGGAAACGTTGGAAAGCTCGCCTTCTACCCACACCTCGCCCACGTCGCGCTCAAGCGTCTGCTTGGCACGCTGGTTGAGCTGGCTGACGGTAAGCGCCTGGGGCGTGGTAGATGGCATAACGTTAAGCGCGCTCGGTGAGGAAGTGTTTAAGCGCCACCGGGTCGGGGACGCCCTGAATCGTTTCGCCGTCGATGATCAAGGTGGGCACCGACTGGATGCGCGCTTCATCAACCGCATGGCGCAGTGCAGCCTGATGACGTTCGCGGTAATGGCCATGTTCAAGCGCTTCCAGCACCGCCTGGCGCGCCAACCCGACGGATTCGGCAATATCGGCCAACACGGTCGGGTCGCCAATATCGCGTTCCTGCTGGAAGAACGCCTTCAGCGTCGCCATCGAATAGGCGTGGCCGACGCCTTGATCTTCGGCCATGGCAAAGACTTCAAAGGCCTTGTCGGTGCGCGGCTGCGGCGAAATATTGGGCAGCTTGATGGCCACACCGAGTTTTTCTGCCATGGGGTAGACCGCCTCGCGCCAAACACGCGGCAAATAGGGGTCTTCTACCTTCAAGGTAGGCACGGGCGCCGGGCGCAGCTCGAACGGGCGCCATTGGATGTCGACGTCAAGACCTTCGGTGGCCTCGGCAAGCACCTCTTCGGCCAGCAGGCAGAAGGGGCAGACGTAATCGCTGTAGACAATGATTTTCTGGGTCAATTCTCATCCCTATCTTGGTATCTAATAAGCCAAAATCCAGCCTAGCATTAAATGTTATTAACCATTGGTATAAGCGTAATGGTGTCTCTGCATTGCTGGGAAGGCCCTCTACCCGTTATAATGGGGGATTAACTTTTCACGCCCCGTCTTCCACTTCAAATTGGGTGTTGCCGCTATGCTACGTATGGCTCAAGAAGCACTTACGTTCGACGACGTACTCCTCCTGCCCGGTTATTCGGACGTTCTCCCCAAGAATGTTAACCTTAAAACCCGCCTGACCCGCAATCTCTCGCTTAATATTCCGCTGTTGTCCGCTGCGATGGACACGGTGACCGAAGCGCGACTGGCGATTGCCATGGCTCAGGAAGGTGGCATTGGTATCATTCATAAAAGCATGACCATGTCGCAGCAGGCCGCTGAAGTGCGCAAGGTCAAGAAGCACGAAAGCGTCATCGTTAAAGACCCGATTACCGTCAGCCCCAAAGCCAAACTCGAAGACCTGCTCGCCATGGCGCGCGAGTACGGATTCTCGGGTTTCCCGGTGGTAGAAGGCGAAACCCTGGTGGGCATCGTGACCGAGCGCGACATGCGCTTCCAGCCCAACCACGGCGATAGCGTTTCCGACATCATGACCCCCCGCGAGCGGTTGGTCACCGTGCCGGAAGGCACCCAGCTTGAAGAAAGCAAAGCCAAGATGCGCGAACACCGCATCGAAAAAATGCTGATCGTTGACGACGCCTTCCACCTGCGCGGCCTGGTGACCTTCCAGGACATCGAAAAAGCCCGCACCTACCCGATGGCCGCCAAGGATAGCGATGGCCGTCTGCTGGTAGGCGCTGCCGTCGGTACCGGCCCGGAAACCCCGGACCGCGTCGCGGCGCTATCAGAAGCCGGTGTTGACGTGATCGTTGTAGATACCGCCCACGGCCACTCCGAAGGCGTGATTGACCGCGTTCGCTGGATCAAGGAACACTTCCCGGCCATTCAGGTGATTGGCGGCAACATCGCCACCGCCGCCGCCGCCAAGGCACTGGCCGACGCGGGTGCCGATGCGGTGAAAGTGGGCATTGGCCCCGGTTCTATCTGCACCACGCGGATTGTCACCGGCGTAGGTGTCCCGCAAATCACCGCCGTCTCCAACGTGGCCGAAGCGTTAAAAGAGTATGACATTCCGTTGATCGCCGACGGCGGCATCCGCTTCTCTGGCGACCTTTCAAAAGCGATTGCCGCCGGCGCAAGCGCGGTGATGGTGGGTGGCCTGCTGGCCGGTACCGAAGAAGCCCCGGGCGAAGTCGAGCTTTACCAGGGCCGTACCTACAAAGCCTACCGCGGCATGGGTTCCATGGGTGCCATGTCCGAGAATCAGGGCAGTGCCGACCGCTACTTCCAGGATAAAGCCGAAGGCGCTGAAAAGCTGGTGCCGGAAGGCATTGAAGGCCGCGTTCCTTATAAAGGCGTGATGGGCTCGATTGTCCACCAGCTGATGGGTGGCCTGCGCGCCTCCATGGGTTACACCGGCTGCAGCACTATTCAAGAGATGCGCACCAAGCCGGAGTTCGTGAAAATCACCGGCGCTGGCTTTAACGAATCCCACGTCCATAACGTGCAGATCACCAAAGAAGCCCCCAACTACCGGGTGAGCTAACCAGCACTTTAGTTAAACAGCGGCGGGCTCAGCTCGCCGCTTGCTTTTTGGCCTTACCGTGGCCCCGCCCCGCTTAACCGAGATACCGCCATGAGTGACATTCACGCCCATAAGATCCTGATTCTCGACTTCGGCTCCCAGTACACCCAACTGATCGCCCGCCGGGTCCGCGAAATCGGCGTATTTTCCGAAATCCGCGCCTTCGATATCACCGAAGAAGAGATTCGCGAGTACAACCCCAACGGCATCATCCTGGCCGGTGGGCCGGAATCCGTCACCGAGCTGGATTCCCCGCGCGCACCGCAGTGCGTGTTCGAGATGGGCCTGCCGGTGTTTGGCATCTGCTACGGCATGCAAACCATGGCCGAACAGCTGGGCGGAAAGGTAGAGGGCTCCAACAAGCGCGAATTCGGCTACGCCCAGATTCGTCTGGACGAAACCACCGCGCTGTTCAACGACATCAAAGACCACGTGGACCACGACACCGGCAAAGCGCTGCTGGATGTATGGATGAGCCACGGCGACAAGGTGGCCCAAGCGCCCGCCGAATTTACCGTGACCGCCTCTACGCCAAGCTGCCCGATTGCCGCCATGGCCTGGGAAGACAAGCAGTTCTACGGTGTACAGTTCCACCCGGAAGTGACTCACACCCTGCAAGGCCAGCGGATTCTTGAGCACTTCGTGCTGAATATCTGTAAGGCCGAGAAGCTGTGGACGCCCGCGCAAATCATCGAAGACCAGGTGCAGCGCGTGCGCGAGCAAGTCGGCGACCGCCACGTACTGCTCGGCCTTTCCGGCGGGGTGGATTCCTCTGTAGTAGCCGCGCTGCTACACAAGGCGATTGGCACCCAACTGACCTGCGTATTCGTCGATAACGGCCTGCTGCGTAAAGCGGAAGGCGACCAGGTCATGGAAACCTTCGCCAAGCACATGGGCGTGAAAGTCATCCGCGTCGACGCCGAAGACCTCTTCCTCGGCAAGCTCAAGGGCGAAAACGACCCCGAGATCAAGCGCAAGATCATCGGCAACACCTTTATCGACGTGTTCGATGATGAAGCCAGCAAAATCGAGAATGTGGATTTCCTCGCCCAGGGCACCATCTACCCGGACGTGATCGAATCCGCCGCTTCTAAAACAGGCAAGGCCCACGTGATCAAATCCCACCACAACGTGGGTGGCCTACCGGAAACCATGAAGCTCAAGCTGGTCGAGCCGCTGCGCGAACTGTTCAAGGACGAAGTGCGCAAGCTCGGCCTGGAACTCGGCCTGCCCTATGACATGGTCTACCGCCACCCCTTCCCGGGGCCGGGCCTGGGCGTGCGTATTCTGGGCGAAGTCAAAAAAGAATACGCCGACATCCTCCGCGACGCCGACGCCATTTTCATTGAAGAGCTGCGCAATTCCGGCTGGTACGAAAAAACCAGCCAGGCGTTCGCCGTGTTCCTGCCGGTCAAATCAGTCGGCGTCGTCGGCGACGGCCGCCGCTACGAATGGGTCATCGCGCTACGCGCCGTCGAAACCATCGACTTCATGACCGCCCGCTGGGCGCACCTGCCCTATGAGCTACTGGAGAAGGTTTCCAACAGGATTATCAATGAGTTGGAAGGTGTTTCCCGCGTCACCTATGATGTGAGTAGCAAGCCGCCTGCTACTATTGAGTGGGAGTGATCTCGCGTCCGGTACAGACCAATAGCGATTGGCAAGAAACACTCCTTAAGCCCGTGTATATGCGGGCTTTTTGTGTTTTGGCGCTGGTAAATTCGGAGCGCTCTGCATCACCAAGCATGGCGTTTGTGTCTGTAGTGCTCAATAATCCTGTACAACGATTTATAAGCTTGTAGGAGTCGTTACGCCGTGTCATTGAGTGGCTTTCTATATAGCTAATGCGTTTAAATGAGTTGTTTTTTAAGCAGGCCGAGGCTGTAACAGAGAGCATTAGATACGAGACTGATCAGTTCACAGTTCAGAGATGGCATTAGCAATAATGATAAAAAGAACCTTTAAAGACATTCCTGATGGGAAAATTATTGAGGCTGACCAGCAGTCATTCTTGGTTGGCTTGGGCTGGACCCGAGGCGTTACATGGGATGATCTGCTGCATTCAAAACGTGTACTGATAATTTCCGAGGCGGGTGCAGGAAAAACCTATGAATGCCGTAAACAGTCGGAGCGTCTTTGGGCTGCGGGAGAGCCTGTCTTCTTCGTTGAATTGGCCGCGTTGGCGACTGAAGAACTTCGCAGCCTGTTAGATTCAGATGAAGAAGCCCGGCTGGACGCTTGGCTTGTCTCACAGACCGAGGTGGCGACATTTTTTCTGGACTCGGTTGACGAGCTAAAATTGACGTTGGGTTCGTTTGAACGCGCGCTCAAACGACTGAAGAAGTGCATCGGAAATCAGCTTTACCGGGCGCGGGTTGTCATCACGACACGGCCGATACCCTTTGACGAACAACTGATCCGAAATGTATTACCTGTTCCTCCGGCGCCATCTTCGAGCTCCGATGAAGAGGTATTTGCGAAGATTGCAATGCGTGAGCATCAGGAGCAACACTACAACAGAGGCAAGAATCAATCGCCCGATTGGCGGTCTGTAGCCTTAATGCCGCTGTCGGACGAACAGATCGTCGATTTTTGTCGACACCAGGGAGTAAGCGATCCCTATCTTCTTTTTGAAGATTTACAACGTCGCAATGCTCTAGAGTTTGCGCGCAGGCCTCAGGACCTCATTGAGCTGTGCGCAGACTGGCGTGAGCACAAGCGCATCCGAACACATCGCGACCAGGTTGCCACGAATGTTCGCGTGAAGTTGCTGCCTCGCGACGACAGACCTGAACCGGCGGAATTGTCTGTCGACAAAGCAATTGAGGGAGCTAGCCGACTCGCGCTTGCCGTTCAGATGACACGTCGTCTAACAATTCGTCATAGTGCAGCGTCTGACGCTCTTGACGAGGAGGCTGCTCTAGATCCCGCGATCATCATATCCGATTGGCAACCGAACGAACGAAAAGCACTGCTGGAGCGTCCGCTATTTGGCTTCGCTTCTTATGGCCGAGTGCGCTTCCATCATCGCTCTGTTGCCGAGTATCTTGCTGCGGAGCGGCTGATAGCTTTTCGAAGAAAAGGCATGCCGTTTCGAGCCCTCAAACGCCTTCTCTTCGCGGAGACCAAAGGTAAGACAATAGTGCGCCCGTCCAAGCGACCAGTGGTGGGTTGGCTAGCCTTGCAAGAAGACGGGATATTTGAACTCTTGCGGGACAATGAGCCTGCAGTGCTTCTGGACGAAGGCGACCCAGAGTCGCTAACGCAAACACAGCGAAATCAAGCTCTTCGCGCCTACGCTAACCGTTATGGCCAAGGTGGCTGGAGAGGCCTTCAAGTGCCTCACATTCAGGTTCATCGTTTTGCATCGAAAGAGTTGGCAGATGAAATTGACAGGATTTGGTGTGGCGGAGTAGAGAGTCCGGATGTTCGAGACGTCCTCATCAGTCTTATCGAGGCGGGCCGGATAAAAGCTTGTTCCGACATCGTATTCGGTATCGCTCAGGACATTGCAGCACCCGCAGTCGAGCGCATAACATCCATTGACGCGTTAGTAGCCCTTGCTGACGAGAGGTTAAAGAGAATCGCTGCCAGCATAGCTGATGCTGATGATCTCTGGCCTGACAGAGTGTCGCGCGGTGCCGTACTACGCCTTTTCCCAAATTACATGTCGATTGAGCAGCTTTGTCGAACCCTTCGATGGATAAAGCGACAGAAGCGTAGTGCAGGCGATCTTAGCTGGCAACTTCCACGCCTGATAGCAGGAGCGTCTCTTGATCTCCCTGTCCTTGAGGAACTTCGTGATGGTCTCCTCGCGCTAGTATCAGAGGGGCTTAAATGGCGAAAAGAGTGGCCACATATTACTAGCGATCGGCCATATCTTAGCGGAGCACTCGCAGCAACATGTGAACGCGGCTTAGATATAAGCCAAGATGATCATTGGCTGCATGCTGGTGTAATCGCATTGCGATTACACCATCGGGATTATGGCGACGATGAGCCGATCAAGTTGCTTCGCGAACGGTTGAGCAATCTGAATGCAGAGAATAATGCGCGTCTCTTCTGGGTTGAGGACGCTTTGTTTCAGTCGCTCTATGAAATTAAAGACCCTTGGAGACGGCTCGCAGAGATCACAATTCACGATGGTCCCGTCCAGCTAAGACCGGACCGGGATCTGGCTTGGGTGAGCGACGCGCTTTGTGACACGACCCGGGATGCGGGTGAACGCGCAATGCTCTTAGAGGCAGCCATCCGCCTGTCGCCGGATCGTGATACATGGAAAAAACACGTTGAGGGACTTAGGCCTCTCATAGTGGATGAACCTTCATTCGTGCAAAGACTTGACGACTGGCTGAAGCTATCGAAGCACGACAAAGAACATCGTCGTTGGGAAAAGAAGCAGGCTGAACGAAAGAAGCAAGAAGAGCGGCGAAAAGCCAAGAACCGCGCTAGCTGGATTCAGTTCTGGCGAGAAGTTGCCAACCAGCCTGAAAACGCATTTTCGACGGAGCAAAGCTGGAGCACGGCGTGGAACCTGTGGCGCGCTATGAATCACGATGGTGACGACAGTCGGTCATCAGGTTGGAACCGGCGCTTCATCGAAGAGCAATTCAATCAAGAAACGGCCGACAAGCTTCGCCGGGTGCTGATGAAGATCTGGCGTGATGACCACCCAACTTTTCCCAGCGAAAGGCCCGAAGGCGAGCGCAATACATTTCTTGTACGTTGGCAACTTGGTCTGGCCGCGATCTACGCCGAAGCGGAGGCCCCCGACTGGGCAGCTAAACTCAGCGATGCCGAAGCCGAGCTAGCCGCGCGGTACGCTCCGATTGAACTGAACGGCCTGCCTCAGTGGATAGAAGGTCTCGTAGACACGCATCCAAACGCTGTGGACCGGACGCTTGGAAATGAATTGTCGTGGGAGCTGAACCGGCTGTCAGGTGAGCGTGGTCATTCGAGCCTACTTCAAGGAATTGATTATGCGTCTGAGAGCGTTGCCAGTTTATTTTTACCACGACTGGAATCCTGGCTAGATGACGGTGGGGACTGGATTAATGGCGCTGATAACACGACCGGAATGACCGAAAGGGTTCGGCAAGTCACACGGGTTATCTTGAAGCATGGCGATGCTGCGGAAATTGAGAGCCTTCGGGAACGGGCACGCCAAAGGTTGGAGCAACAATTGCCGTTTGCGCAGCGTCTTGTTTGGTTGTCGACCTTAATGCGGATTGATCCGCAGATGGGGGTCGATAAGCTGGCAGATCAGATCGAGAAAGTTGAACCATCTGAGAGATCAGAAGCTGTGACATTGCTGGCCAGACTCTTTGGGGATCGCCAAGACGGAATTGGTTTGGGTGACGAACGCTTTATGCCACAATTACTGCTACGGCTGTTTCGTCTGGCCTATCGCCACGTCCGAATCCAAGACGATGCACACCACGAAGGATCCTATTCACCAGACACTCGAGACGACGCAGAACAAGCACGCAATAGCATTGTAACGGCATTACTCAACGCTCAAGGCGAGGAGGGCTTGGCTGCCAAGCTCGAGATAGCCGCAGATCCTTTGTGCGCTCATTTCAAGGATCGCATTTTGGCTGTGGCAGAAGAGAATTGGGCGCAAGAGATTGATGCTGACGCATTTGATGAGGTTCAAGCGGTAGCGCTTGAACGAAGCGGGGAAGCGCCTGCCTCAACGAATGAAGCCATGTTTGCGATTATGAAGGATAGGTTGTCTGACCTTGATGAACTTCTTCTCCTTGATACGTCACCGCGAGAGGCTTGGGCAGGAATATCAGACGAGAGGATCATGCGTCGACAAATTGCGCGCGAACTGAACCATGCTGCGAACTCGATCTACACTGTCGACCAGGAGGCTGTGACAGCTGACGAAAAGGAAACTGATATACGTTTGCGCTCTGTTCTTTCTAAGCATGAAGCTGTGATTGAACTAAAACTTGGCGATGGGCGCACAGCGAAAGACTTACGAGATACAATAGAAAATCAGCTGGTTAGGAAATACATGGCAGCAGAATACAGTAAAGCTGGAGCTTTGCTGGTGACTCTTGCAAAAGACCGTAAATGGCAACACCCAGTTGAGAAACGCATCATTAAAGAGGATGAGTTGTTGTCGTTGCTGGTTGCAGAAGCCGATAGAGTTCAGAATGCCTTGGGAGGAGGTGCTTATATATGTGTACATCTCCTTGATTTACGTCCTAGGTTGCCTATTGAGTCCAAAGCTAAGTCTTAAAAAATAATCTAACTCTGAACAAAGTGTCTGTTAATAGACTGATTTTTAATAATATTTTTCATCATTTTTTGAGTTTTTAGTTTTCAATAAAAAAAATATTTATAATATTTTATATAATTGAGTGAGAGAATCATGTTTAGCGCCATAAGCACGAAATAGACTGGGAAATTTTATCGACCCAGAGAATCTTGTAAGCTCTTTTGGGAACGAAGGAACAAATAGGCAGACCAATGGCAATTGAGGGAACATCGGTAGACGAGACAGAATTAGCTATTCAGCTCCGCACAAGCGGCTTGGTTCGTACTATTGCGGAACGAGAGTTCCGGCGTCTAGATGATAACCGCTCTGCGTTGATCGAGGCTCTCGCAACCATATTGAACGCTACCGATGCGCCGCCGATTGACCTCTATATCGAAGATGCGCTGGCAGAGCTGGAGGGACGGCGCTTCTTCCTCGTCCAGCATGTTTTATGCGATCTGATACCTCTTCTGAATGTCGATCAGGAGATCCTTCTTGCCTTCATCACGCGCCTGCTGGATATAGGCGGCAACGATCTGGATACTGGCGCCCTGAGTACCTCTTTTGGGGAATGGACGAAGAAGGACGCAGCCAGATCTTCCAAGGTTTACGAATTAGCACGTGCCGGCGATAACCGCGCTCTGCGTCAACTATCCACGGTTCTCCTAATGAACGCTGATCTCGATGAAGGCCTAATTTTCGCGCAAGCTCACAAAGGGGAAGCGAAGCTCGCAGCCATCTCAGCTTTGGGTCCCATGGAATTGGGTGAACGCTACCGTGAGGTACTCGACACACTTCTCCTAGGAGCGTCCAGCGACGATGAGGATACCGCCCTTCGGTCCCTCGAAGCGGGCTACCGCGCTTCTGCAAAGCGAAAAGTAACCGCGCCAACCAGTTTCGACGAACAACTCGAACGGGTCCTTCAGACACGTAGCCCACCCGCGATTCACTTGGGGGCAGACCTTCTTTGGCTTCACCGAGAGGGCCTCACAGAGAACGCCATAGATCTGTGTCTCAAGGCCGTTGCAGATGTTGACCCAGACGATATTGTAACCATCTCGCACATTGATCATGCCTCATACCAACTTGTGAGAGATGGGCGCGCTGAACAGGTGATCCGCCTACTTGGTGAATTGATCGATCGTTCAAAGGGGCAGATTACGCTAGGCGCATTCCAGAGTGCGTACCACGCGCTGACGCATGCGGGAGCTGAGGTGCTTGGTAGCGCGGTTGTATACTGGCTGCTCGATGGGGGTGTATACACTCGTAAATGCGTGGCAGATGAATTGTGCAGCGTTGGGAACGATGGCCCACCTTTCTCAATTCCCAAGTCCTCTCTTCCAACAAACTCATCAGACCAGCTGTTCCTTTGCCGGAAGGCTATCGGATGGTTCTTTATCGATCCACTGGCAGCGGTTGCCATACCCTTAGCGGTACTTCGCGACGGATGCCCGGATATTGCCAGTGACGTCCTCAGTCTGATCTACGACCCCCTGCTCATGAGCTATGGTGGCAAGTTGAAGGACTATCTTGAGCGCTATGTTGAAGACGGCGGAGCGAACGGCTCTGGTATTACGGAACTGCTCGCACGAAAGGCTGCATTCAATGACGCAATGGAAGGCATTGAACGTTTGGTCGAACTGCACCCTAGTGAAATGCAGCGTGAGACAGAGCGTGTTCAGTGGAACGAGCAGATGGAACGGAGCATGGAGCAGGGGAGGCGGGAATCTATATTTGATTTCTTCACCAAACAATACATCCTGTATGGCCGCTCGTCTCTGACGCCGATCCATACCGGTGAGGGCGCCACACATCTCACTGAGACCGAGATGAAGTCGTTCTCGATCTCGTCCGAGTTGCCCCTCCTCAATATCGTTGACCCGGTCGGCCTCGAACACATGCTTATCCACTTCAAGCTTGAGCCGAGAGAACAACGATGAAACTTGTCGTGACGCACTATCTTCGCTCACTGCGTGAACGCGACGAACTCGACGCTATTTTGCCCGATCTTCTAGCCGAGAGTGGGTTTGAAGTTCTAACCCGTCCCCGTCGTGGCACGCGGCAAGCCGGTGTCGACGTCGCTGCAGTTGGCCCCAATCCTGACCGCGATGGCGCTCGAAGCCTGTTCCTGTTCACAATCAAGTCCGGTGATTTGACACGAGAGCATTGGGATACCGGTCAGCAGGCCGTGCGGCCGTCGCTTAACGAGGCTCTGGATGACTACATACCGAACCGCATCCCGCCTCACCTGACGGATCTGCCCGTCGTCATTTGTATCTGCATGGGTGGCGAGATGCGCGAGGATGTTCGTGCCCAGTGGAGCGGCTTCTGTCGGACGAACGAGAAGGCCAACGTTCACTTCGCTGAGTGGAACGGAGATCGCCTCGCGGATCTGATACTAAGCGGCATGCTACGGGCAGAGTTAATTGAGAGCGAGAATCGGGGGGTGTTTCAGAAGGCGCTAGCGATGCTTGATCAGCCCGACGTCGCCTATCGGCATTTCCGTGACTTACTCGATGACATCTTCACTGAGCCGAAGAACCAGACAGAGCGGACACGCCAGCTACGCAAGGCCTATCTGTGCCTTTGGATACTCTTCGTATGGGCTCGCGACGCCGGTAACCTCGAGGCTGCGTATCGAGCATCTGAACTGGTGCTGCTACGTAGCTGGCCGTACTGCGATCATACCCGTCTACGCAAGGGGGCGACGCAACAGGAGCGGCTGGCTCATTTCGATCAGGTCTTGAAGCTTCATTTCGTCATCGCCAACCTTCTCCTCGTCGAGAAGATTGGACCGTTCGCCGATAAACGCTACGCGCTTTCAATGGCCGTAAATTCTCGTAACGCGGTCGACATCAACCTTGCGCTGTTCGAGACACTGGGGAGGTTGTCTCTTCACGGACTGTGGTTGGATGCCATTAGTGACTCGCAGGATGAGGCGTTTGCGCAGGCAATGAGCGAGGGGGCGGACAAGGTGCTTAATATAGCGATCGGGATGCTGAACGCGAACCCGACGCTTGCCTCCCCCGTTCGTGATGATTTCGCGATCGAACTAGCTCTTTTCATGCGTCTTGCAAGTGTACGCGGCCGTCTTTCCGATGTCGCCGACTACATCCGTGGCATGTCCGATCACCTGTGCAACGGGCTGAGAATTCGGCAGCACTATCCGACGCCGATGACAGATTATCGAGACGTCCTCGCCCATCCCAGAGACCGCAGCGATGCATACTTCGAAGAGCATACGCGCGCGGGGATTCTTTACACCTTCGTTCTCGCTTGGCTTGCGATGATCGGAGATCAGGAACGCGCAGAACGTTTGCGTAGCACGTTGTTGGAGCACGCTCCGCACATGACCCACCAAATCTGGATTCCCGAAGGACGAACGGATGATGTGTTCTGGAATGGTGATCCAGATCACGGGCTGTCGGTACCGGGGCTGCCACTCAACGACTCGCTAGAGGCCGTTTTTAGTCTACTTAATCGCGTGATGGAAGAGCATCCGCTGCATGAGCGAGTAAGTGCTGTGAGGATAGGTCTGATCCCTATCCTTCTCACTGCCTGCCGGCATTATCGTATGCCTGTGCCACCGCACGTTTGGCGAGGTCATGATCGTACCGCGTCGGACAGTACCGGCTCCTGAGTTGAACTCTTGCAGAGCTGCGCAAGCAGCAGAACACTTCACGATGGAACAGTTATGAAAGCCCTTCAAGCTGAGCGCTTGGCGAAAGTTTAGTAAGTGCTCACCGTAATCAGAACCGTAGCAACAATAGACAACACTATCCCCATCATGGTGGTACCGCTAACCGCCTCCTTGCGAAATAGCGAACCAAATACGACCGGTATCAGTGGGTACATCGACACAATCACAATACTGATAATGGCAAGCTGTTCTTCCCGCGAAAGTGCATAAAGCGTAAGCCCCCATGCACTGATGCCGCCCGCTGCGGTTGCCAGCAGTGGAAAGCGCTTTCGTGCAGGGTGTGCGTGTTGATAAAAGGGCAGACAACATATAGCGCCGCTGAGCATGCAGAGGGCGATCCCATAGAAAGCGCTTGGCTCAGGCACTTGGCCCAGTAAGTGGAGCTGCAAGGCAAACCCTAAGCCTGCGCCTAAACCCAATAGCAGGCCCGCTCGGGTGCCGCTATTCATCCGCACTTTGTTCGGTTTACCCCCGCCTGCCGTTAACCAGATAGCGGGCAGGGCTAACATTACGCCTAGCCATACCCACGCGTTGGGCCGCTCGCCAAGGAAAATCAGCGAGAGCCCAAGGGCGATGGTGACCATCGCAACAGCGCTAACAGGCACCACGATGGCGAAGGGTGCCCGTGATAATCCTTGGTAAAGCAGCCAGGCCCCAAGGGCGGAACCGATGCCCGCCAGCACGCCCCACATCCACACGCTTGGCTCCCAAGAGGAGAAGAGCAGTGCACCTGCAAAGCCGACAAGCCCGCCGCCCAGATGGGTGTAAAAAGCAATATTGAGCGGCGGGTAAAAACGGGCGAGCATGCCATTGATAAAGTGTGTACTGCCGAGCAGCACCATGGCGCTTAGCGCAAGGGCGATAGACATGCGGGCTCCTTGTCTTGATGATAAGGGAAGGGCCAGCATAGAAGTCGCTAACATGCGGCTAGAAACTCGATTAGGTCATGGTCGCCATGAGGAGTCGTGATGATCAGAGGGGCGGATATCTCCATTGCCCAACTTCGCGCGCTGCTTGCCGTGGCGGAAGAGCAGTCTTATACCCATGCGGCGGAGCGTCTTGGCGTTAGCCAGTCGGGGGTGAGTCATTCCACGCAGGCACTGGAAAAACTGGCGGGTGGCCCGCTGATTATCAAAAGCCCAGAAGGGCTGGTACCCACCGCGCTAGGAGAGTTAGTGCTTACTAGCGCCAGGAAGGTGGTAGGTGAGCTTCAGGTATTAAGCCAGCAAGTAGGGCAGTTTCATAACGAGGCGGATGAAACGCTGAAGATAGGCGTTATTTCCAGCGCGCTATCTGGCTGGTTGTCGCCTCAGCTTGCGAGCTTCACGAGCCGCTACCCGGATGCCATCAGCCTTGTACTGGAAGGCATGAAGGAAGAGATAAAGGAGTGGGTGGAAAGTGGCGTGATCAATATGGGGATCACAACCGATGTCACCCAACTGAATCTCACCTACTGGCGTGAGCACTTTGATTGGCAGCTGTTAAAGAAGGATGAGATTGTTGCCGTACTGCCTTCAAGCCATCCACTCAGCAAACAAGCCAGCGTGACGGTGGCGGAGCTAGCGGAACACCCTCTTATAATGTCATCAGGCGGTTGTGAAGCGCTTATCCAGCAGATATTTGCCCACTCGTTGGAGGAAATCGACACCTTCCAGGTGGATTTCTGGGTACGCGATACGCGAACGTTATTGCAGATGGTTGCTGGCGATGTCGGTGTTAGCTTGGTTCCTACCTTGGCGTTAAGCAACAAGCCGACGGCTAACGTGGTCACGCTGCCGTTATCACCCCGACGTGACCGGAACCTGATTGTCTTCTGGCCTAAACGGCAGTCGCTGAATCAGGTTGGCCAGCAATTACTGAGTGAATGCAAAGCTTAACAGGCCCTTCATTATATCTTGTGAATGTATTACGGGGAGATGAGCATGGTAGTCTGTCTTGTAACGATTGGCAGAGGTCTCCATGGTCAATAACCATCACGATACCGGCTACAAAGAGCTGTTCAGCTATCCTGAGTTTGTGCAGCAACTTATCGAAGGCTTTGCGCCCGCCGAGATTGCTCAGTTAATGGACTTTTCTACTCTGAAAAGCCATAGCGGCAACTACATTACGCCGCTGTTCGAAGAAAAAATTGAGGATGTGGTGTGGTCAGTCAACGTCAACTGGCAGGGCGTGACCCAAGAGGTGTATCTGTACATCTTGTTGGAGTTTCAGTCCTCTGTAGATCGCACCATGCCGGTTAGGCTGATGCACTACGCCGCTTGCTTTTACAGTGAGTTGCTCAAGCAGAAGATCATCACGCCCGGCCAGGGGTTACCGCCGGTGTTTCCATTGGTGCTTTATAACGGTTCAGAACGCTGGACAGCATCATTAGACCTCTATGACATGATCACTCCGGAACCACCGGGTCTCCTACAGGTCTACCAGCCACGGATGCGTTATTACTTGGTCGATGAAGGGCGCTATACTGATGAACAGTTAGGTTTGGTACAGTCGCCGCTAAGCGGGGTGTTCAGTATCGAGAAGGCCTCCACGAATCGCCAGGGGCTGCAGCAAGCTGTGGATCGGATTGTGGCGATTATTCAGGCCGATCCCCATAAAGAACGTATCGATAAGATCATTACCCGCTGGCTTAAACGCCACCTGCAGCGGCTCGGGGCTGAGGTCGACCTCAATCAGCTCAACAGTTTGGTGGAGGATAAAGACATGTTGGCAGAAAATTTGGAAAATTGGGCTCAGCAAGAACGCCAGGAAGGCGAAAGGCTGGGTATTGAGAAAACAGCCCGTAATCTCCTCAAGCTGGGGGTGCTTAGCGATGAGCAGATCGCTGAAGCGACTGGTCTGGCACTAGATGAAGTGGCGAAGCTGCGCATTGAAGGTAAGCGTTGATTTATTACCTTTTGGCCTAAACGGCCGCCCTTGAGCATGCTCAATCTTCCCAATCCCGATCATGTCACTCAACGGTAGGGAAGGGCGGCAACCAATGTTCACGTCGAATATTCTAAAGCTCATACGTCGGTTTCAGTTGATCGGGTAAATCAAGGGCATCAAGGTGTGCCGCCATTAGCCACGATTCGGATCTTACCGCAGAGACAGCCACCTGTTAGTTGCGCCATTGCCAATCTCCAGACAATTCATACATTCAAACTAGGTGGCGCTTCGGGTTTTGTCTTGCTGCCGTCTCGCTCGTATTTGATGCCAACAAACTGACCTAAGTCGAGCTATTGCAGTAGGCAGATTTGCCCTGCGCTCCCGGAATTCGGTCGTATCTAGGGTAAAAGCGGGCGCTGCTTTTAACGGCGGCCAAGCTGGCAACTCACCTCGCTGCGAATCTTTAAAAAATAGGTTATTTGTGAACTAAAAGTACACAAAATTTGATAATATCAAAGAGTGGTGTGGCAGGCTCTTTAGTTAAATGCTAATTTGTGAACCATGAGTACACATAAAGAAGCAATACTAAAGAGATTGCTTGAAGCCATACCGTCAGGGTACATGGTCGATACTGCATGGCTTGAACGCCACGGTGTCAGCCGTTTCCTTGCTCGCAAATACGTTGTTAACGGCTGGCTTGAGCGGGTTAACCGCGGCGTCTTCCGACGCCCTGTGCCGAACGCAACAACATCAGGCGCAATTGATTGGAAAACTTGCCTTCTCTCCATGCAGCATATGATGGGCTATGACATCCATGTCGGTGGCACAACGGCACTTACCCAACAGGGCTACGATCACTATCTGCGGCTGGGCAGCAGTGCGCCTGTCGGGGTATATGGCAACACCACACCTAACTGGCTAAGCAAGCTGTCACTAAACGCTCCCATCGTGACCCGTAGTACCTCACTGTTCGTCGACACGTCAGTTGGGCTTGCCAAAAATAACATCAACGACGAAAACGCGTTGCCATGGGACTGGACGCTCAAGATGTCGGCACCTGAGCGGGCGGTCATGGAAGTCATGGACGAATTACCCGACCATGAGAGTTTTCATAACCTTGATAGGGTGTTCGAGAGCTTGACCACACTGCGGCCGAGAATACTGTCGGCGTTGCTGCACAGTTGCAAGAAAATCAAGGTCAAGCGGCTGTTCTTCGTCTTTGCGGATCGCCACGACCATCCTTGGCGCAAGCGCCTCGACCCAGCAGAGTTCAACCTTGGCAGTGGCGATCGCGCACTGGTGAAAGGGGGCAAGATACATCCGCGCTATCGCATCATGGTGCCTGGGGAGTTTGTAACGGCGGAGACCAGAGATGGCGCATGAAACCTATCAAGCACAGGTCGAACTCCTTGTGCGCATTCTTCCACATGTTGCCAAAGAGGACGTATTCGCCTGATTTTGATGCCATTGACCGCCCTCAGGCAGCGGATCTGCCCGCCGTGCGCTGGAA
The DNA here is from genome assembly GCF_014263395.1 of Halomonas sp. SH5A2. Classification (GTDB taxonomy): domain Bacteria; phylum Pseudomonadota; class Gammaproteobacteria; order Pseudomonadales; family Halomonadaceae; genus Vreelandella. The sequence continues at coordinate 810,524 of NZ_CP058321.1, forward strand.
GCTCATCAATCTGGAAAAGCTTAAGAACGAAAACGGTACGAAGCATGCGGCTCAACGGCGCGAACTTGAGACGCTGCTCAGTTAGCCAGAGAGATCTTTGCAGCATGAGCGCACATAGTTTAGAAATTCGGTAACCGTTTGAGACGTTCTTAAATCGGTATGCATTAAGCCCCACATATAGGTACTCAACTCGGGGATAATAGGGCTTATTCGCTTGATTCCGCCACGATTTTCGAGGTAGGTCGGTAACACGGCAGCATAATCGTAGTTCGATACCATGAAGTAATCCATAAGAATCGAGTTGCTTTTTAATAGTCTATTGTTAAGCAGGTTGTTTTTTGAAAACCATTCGCTGAGCAGTGGGTACTGCATTTCCGTATTGGGCGCAATCCATGGGATATCCTTTTCTAGCCAGTCGGAGAATCGGCTTTCTTGTGATACATATACGGCCTGGTTGATGGGTAGAATTTTTTTGCCTATCAGTGTTTCATTCGGGCTAACCACCGGGCGAAAAGCAATGTCCGCGTCGCGTGCCTCAAGGCTCATCAGTTTATTGCTCACAATCACGCTTATGTCTAGAGCGGTATACTTGCAGTTAAAATCATGAATGATGTCACCCAGTAAGCCATACATTAACGTGTCGGTGGTGGTGATTGTTAGATTGCCGGAGAATTTCTCATTAGCAGAGAAAATCTTCCGCTCAGCATAGAGAACCTGTTTCTCTATTTCCTTTGCGCTTCTTACCAACTCTAATCCCGCTAGGGTGGGTACGTAGGCGTTGCTGTCGTCGCGGTGAAATAACTTGACGCCACACCTTGTCTCAGTTTCTGCTAGTCGCCTGTAAATTGTTGGGTGGCTGAAGTGTAGTTTAGTTGCTGCCTTTTTTAAGGTTTTTTCTTCTGCAATGGCAAGTACAACCTTAAAGTCATCCCATTTAAGATTCTCAATCATGATAATCTCGTTTTCATTAATGATAATTTACATGCTAAGCCTGGATGGATAATATTTCAAGAAATTGATTAATAGAAGATCGTCTTGAAATGAATGCAATAGATCAAACTGTTCCAGTGATATCCTCACGGCAAAAACTTAGCGCTCTATTCGTTGCGGCTTTATGTATCATAACGGCTGGAAGTTACGTGACGCTATCCGGCTTGCTGACGTCACAATTGATAGAAGAGCTGGGGTGGACGACACTCAGTACAACCGTCGGCATAACGATCAATATGATCCTTTATGGGGCTACAGCGCCCTTTGCAATTCATTCGATGGAGAAGTATGGGATCAAGAAAATAGTCGTATTAAGCCTTGTGGTACTCTGTGTAGGCGCATTGGTGTGCACAATCAATTCAAAAATCGTTTTTAATCTCGCATGGGGGATTTTAGTTGGATTGGGGTGCGGCGCTTTAACAATGTCATTTGGCGCCCTGTTTGCTCGTTCCTGGTTTAAGAGAACGGGGCTGCCTACTGGCATATTGACGGCTTCTGCCGTGACGGGGCAGTTTGTATTATTACCTGGATGGGCAAAGCTGGCGAATGAGTTTGGCTGGCGTGCGCCGTTGATTGGCTGTGTTGTGCTTACCGTTATCACCTTGTTAGTCATATGTTTGCTGCTAAACGAGAAAAGGTCGGCGATTAGAACGGTTACGGCTTATCATCTTAAACCGGATAGTACCTTTGTCGACGTCTTTGTTAATCTGAAAACGTTCGTCAAAAATAAGAAGTTTTGGGTGATAGCCCTGGCCTTCGGCATGTGTGGTGCCACCACGAATGGTCTTATGTGGAGCAGCTTTACGCCTGCTGCGAACATGGAAGGCATACCGATTGCAGATGCCTCTTATCTGCTATTGATTGTCGGCGTTTTAAATATCCCGGGGACGATTGGCGCAGGATGGCTGTCGGATAGAATCAATAAGCAAGCACTACTATCGGTGATTTTTATTTTGAGGGGCGCTAGCCTGATTTGGCTCCCTTTCATTTTAACGCAGCCGGTTGGCTGGGAGTTGATAGCGTTTGCTGTCGTGTTCGGTGTATTTGATGTTGCAACGGTTCCGCCTGTTATTAACTTATGCAATCAAATCTTTGGTGACCAAGGGCCTTCCGCTTTTAGCTGGATCAACGTGGCTCATCAATTAGGCGCTGGGCTGGTTGCTCTGACAGGGGGGATGATTGCCTTTATTACAGGGTCTTATTACATGTTGTGGTTTATAGCGGGAGGCCTATGTTTCATTGCCGCTGTGATCGTGCTTAGCCCCTATCATAGCGAGCAACCGGTACAGTCTGTAAGCCCTTGAATAGTATTGCAGACGCAAAGGGAGATGGCTGAGCTGTTTGGTAAATAGGTTCAGGGATATTGAAAATGTGTTTGCAAAGTATGAACGCTGAATCATCTGGAGATACCGGATAGTTCAGCGTTGCTGGTTCGCCTGTTTGTTCCGTTGCCCGCCAGTGCGTCCCAATATCAAAATGATTGGCTCTGATCAATCAGGCAGAAAATACGAGACGATATCCACTTCTTTGTGAGGAATGCCGATTATCTCAATGCCCCCTTGGCCAATCAGGTAAAAGATAACATGCTGGCCTTGTGGGTAGCTGTAATAACCCTCGCTGATGTCAGCGCGATGTTTTCCTAATAGTGGATTTTCTGCGAGCCAGTGAAATCGTTTTTCAAAATCTTTTAGATAGATATTACGTTGGCTCCTGCCCCATTGCCGCTCCGTATAGCGGCCAATATTCTTTAAATCGTCTCTCGCTCTAGGTGTGATATGAAACGTGGGCATCACGTTTCTCTATCCAAATCGTTGATTAGTGAATCCACCGAGAAATCATCCACGAATTCACCAGCCCTTGCTTGCTCGGCACCTTGGGCTAGATGAGTACGTAGCGCTTCAATTTTGCTTTTGCGTTCCTCCATGGCACGCAAAGCGTCACGCACAACCTCACTTGCGGAGCCGTAGCGACCGCTGGAGACCTCGTTTCTGATGAAGACTTCCCAGTGCTCTCCGAGGCTAAGGCTTGTCGTCGCCATGAGTGCTTCCTATATTCAAAAGTAACAAATTTGAATATAGGTGAGGCTGACAAGAAAGGCAAGAGAGCCAGCTAACGAGGGCCGATGCGTATGTATACTGCTGAAACTAATCCTAATCATGAGTCGAATATTAACCATAATCGGCTCACGATATGATCTGAATAATTGACACAGCAGTGGGGCATTTGAGCAGGGCATCAATGCGCGTAAATACCAATCGCTGGCCAAGGTAAGTAAAGCCACCGCAACACGTGATTTAGCTGAACTGGTAGAAAAGAGCTGCCTCTACAAGCTACCCGGCGGTGGGCGCAGCACGCGTTATTGGGTGCCGATCGGGGAATAATGTAAATAGCAAACCCAGCGGTGACTCGTATCGTTTAGGAGGGGTTAATAACTTTTTTTGCATATATAGCTGTATAAATGAGGCTATGTTGGCATCTGCTGTTGGTCAGCCCCCATCGCCGCGCGAAGCCACGCCTCCTCGGCTGGCTTTGCGGTTTCAAACAACCGCCGCCATGCCAAATAATTAGGCAAGTACGCTGACCCCACCCCATGAAAGCGCGTCATCCATCCCTTCAAGCGACTCATATAGCTGTTCACGTTCTGAATATGGTATTCCTTGCCGATCACTCGCTGATTATCGAGTGTGATCAGTCTATGGTGGGCAATCCCATGCTTAGCAGAGAAGGTCTTATACCAGCTGTGCCCGTCAGAGCATAAAATCGAGTCGCGATCAATGATCGGTCCCAGAAACTCATGAACCGTCGATTTCTGGAGCGCTGGATCAACCAAATCACTCACCTTTCCGTTACGGTCTCGCGCAATAATCACCTGAATCTTTTGTTCTTTTTTCTTAATATTGCCTTGCCCTCCGCGCTTTCTAGGTTGGCGATGAGGGATCTTACGTTTTCCTTTGCAGGATTCCAGGAAGAAGGTTTCGTCTACCTCAATGATGCCGGATAGTGGGTTGGCGTTGTCTTGAGCACTCGTTTTTAGGAAACGATGACGCCATCGGAAAGCCGTCTTCAAATCAATACCCACTCGGGCCGCTGAGGCGCGCAACGTCAGGCTGTCTTGCATGCAGCGCAGGTAGTCGAACCATTTATCTCGGTGTTGCAGCTTGGCCAATGGCTTGCCTGTGAGGGCGTTGAAGGTCTTGTGACACTCGGAATTCCGGCATCGATACCGCTGCAGGCCACCGCTGCGCCCCCACTTAACCGCGTGCTCACCGCCACAATGGGGGCATGGAAAGCGATGGCTTAAAGTATCAATCAGCGTATTTGCCTGGGAGCTGATTTGCCCAAGAAGTCGTTCCGCTATGTACTTCTTGCGATCAACTGGAAGGCTGGTAAGTGTCTGCTCAAGGGTTTTGAAGTCTGCTTGCTTCATGGCATGCTCCAGAGGAAGGCTTCATATACAGTATTTTATACAGTATATTTAAAGCATATCAACAGAAGATGCCAACATAGCCATAAATGATCAGCCTTTGGTAAGGTTTACTTAATCTCTGATAACAGGCGTGCTTGGGTAGGCAAAGGTGAATACTGCTGCATTGAGTGATGCTTGCTTTGGAGATGCATGGAGCTTGATGTAAACCTGGGAGGTAACACTCATGAATGACCAGCAAATACAGATATTTACCAGCGAAGATGGGCAAGCACACCTAGAGGTGACGCTTGAGCAGGAGACCGTTTGGTTGAGCCAGGCGCAGATGGGGAGCTTGTTCGCTACCACATCCGAAAACGTTCTCATGCACTTGCAGAATATTTTTAAAGATGAGGAGCTGAGCGAGCAGGCAACTACTAAGGATTTCTTAGTAGTTCGCCAAGAGGGCAAGCGCCAGGTTCGCCGTCGCATCAAACACTACAACCTCGATGCTATTATTTCTGTTGGTTATCGGGTTAGCTCCAAGCGGGCTACCCAATTCCGCAAGTGGGCCACAGATGTACTCAAACAATATCTAGTCCAAGGCTACACCCTAAACCAACGGCGCTTAACCGAGCGTGGCGTAGAGTTTGAACAAGCATTAACGCTACTCAGCCGCACCCTGACCAATCAGGGCCTGGTTTCAACAGAAGGCGAGGCCGTAGCGCGTGTGATTAGCGATTACGCGCGTTCCTGGAGCTTGCTGCAAGGTTATGACGAACAACAATTAACCGAGCTAAACATCAAGCAGCCCGGTATGCACTCGCTGGAGTTGGAAGAAGCCTTGGCAGCCATTGGTGAGTTAAAGCAAACCTTGATCGCCAAAGGCGAGGCAACCGAGCTGTTTGGGCAGGTGCGAGGCGACGGTTTGACATCAGCCTTGGCCACCATTGAACAGGGTTTTGGCGACGAGCTGTTTTACCCCAACGTGGCCACCCGAGCGGCGCACCTGCTTTACTTTGTGGTTAAAAACCATCCATTGGCCGATGGAAATAAGCGCTGTGGCTCGTTTCTGTTTTTGTGGTACCTGCGCCGCAACGCGTCTTTACTAGCCCGCCCCGTCGAGCAACTGATCAACGACAACACCCTGGTGGCGTTAGCGCTGTTAGTGGCCGAAAGCCTGCCCGATCAGAAAACGCTGATGATACGGTTGATTGAGCATTTTATACTGCTGAAAGAAGGCTGATCACCGAGCTATTACGACTGAGGAGAGTTCTTTGCTGGCCCTGGCCCTGATTCAGGCTCGATCACAATTTCATGCGCGAGCCGTTCTTTTTCAAGCGCTTCCAGGGCAATTTGGTAACAATCCTCGATATGGCGGTTGCCCATGACCTTCATGGCGGTGAAGCTAATACTGCCTGCCACGACGCTGCCGATCAGCGGGACGAACTTTGTCACGCCTTTCGCGGCTACCTTGATGCCCATTTTGTTGAGCACCGTCACGATGAGTTTTTTGGTGATGTATTTCCCGGCCAGCTTGCTGCCGGTATTGGAAATGGCGGTCATCACAAAGAGCTTGGATTCGCTATCCAGGCTTTCGATTTGCTCAGGCGATAAGCCAAACTTTTCATTAATTTGGGGAATCAACCGCATCAATATGGCTACGTCTGAGCCAATATCCACCCCGGGGATGGGAATGATCGCCGCCCCGGCAGAGAGGCCTGAACTCCTCGTGACCAACGACTGGCACGACTGCTTGATGGCGTCGAGGTCTTCACGTGACTCGATCATGATGCGGTCCTCTTTTAATAGACGATGGGGTGTCTTCTAGGCGCCTTCAATGCCATCCACGATAAAGACCCGATAGTCCGCCCCCTGAAAACGGTGCTGGCGGGCTTCCTGGTAGGCGGGACTTTCATACCAGGCGCGGGCGGCGGCCATATCGGGGAAGCGTAAAAGGCGGGCATAGGGACTCCTCGTCGGTGTGAAGTGTGGGTCTAGGCATCTTACCTGCTATGGGCAGGATTCTGCTGGATTTAAGCGTCTTGCCGCCAAAGCGATTTGAGTGAGCCGCCGACCGGGTCGCTTTCGGGCATCGCCACGTTAGCCACGCGCGCCATTGCCGCTTCCAGTTGTGCCGGGTCGCCGCGTTCTATCTCCGGCTTTTGGCCTGGCGGGTAGGCGCCTACCATGCAGAAATCATCATCCGCCTCGAGGCTGGCATGCCCGACGCCCGCGGGAAGGACCAGTACATCGCCAGCACAAAGCATCAACTCGCGGCCGTTGGGGCCGCCCAGCCGGGCGCGGGCCTGCCCTCGAAAGATGCCCAAGACCTCGTGAGCGGTGGAGTGAAAGTGGTCAAAGTCATACAGATGGTAGCGCCACGCCGGCGGCCAGCCGTGCTGTTCAAACATGGTTTCGAGCGTATCGGCCAGCGCCTCAGCATCGACGATGTCGATAACATCGCGATACATCAGCACCGGCAGTGGCGAATTGGGGTAACCGGTCGTTTCATCACTGTCAAAATACAGTGTCTCAGGCTGTGGGGTGATCATCATGGCCTCCGGTGTCGAGATGGTTGTCTCATAGCGTAGCTGTCAGTTGCGCGGTGAGTCAGCCTGTTGTCGACGTTCAGTCTCCAGTGACGTTGCGGATTTCATCGAGTAGATCGTCAAAGTAGGGGTTCCAGGTCAGGCGGGCGTGGTATTTTTCCGCGTCGCGCTGCCCCCAGGCGCTGAACCAAATAGCGTCAGGGTTATCGGGCGGAGCGAGGTCCTCCTGGCCGTTTTCCAGCATGAGGTAGCTCCCCGTTTCACCGTAATAGGTGTTCTCGGGCGCAAACAGCACATTCATGTGAGAAAAGTTGCTGATCCGCCGGTCAGGCAGTGAACTGGTCAGCGCGGTGACGCGGGGATCGTCGAGGTGTTGCGGGGTGTCGCCGTACCACACGAAGCGTGATTTCGGGTTAGGGAAGCGGGTTTGAAAAACATCGAGTGTTGCCTCGGGGTCAAGGACACTGTCGTGCTGGCTTATGGTCATCAGCACGGGCTTATCAAAGCGGTTGGCGTCGAGGTTTTTTTGCACGGTACTGACCGAGCGATGATAGAGCGAGGCCCCGCGCGACGGCAGCGACTGATACGTGACGATATTGTCCTCGTCATCGATATCGAGCCAGTCCCAAAAATAGGAAATGGCTGGGGCGAGAAAAAGATACTGGCTGTCCGGGTAAAAGCCGGGGGAGAACAACAACAACCCATCGACGCTATCGTCCTGGAATGCCTGGGTGGTCACCAGGTTGCCTCCGGTCGAGAACCCGCTCAGCCAGAGTTCATCGACATCATCCGCAAGCAGCTTGGTGTGATGGGCGACGGCGTTTTCCCAATCGTCATGGCCCGGCAGCATCAGGTCGGCGGGGCGGGTGCCATGACCGGGCAACAGAATCGAACGTACCAGCCAACCGTCTTCCGCCATGGCGTTGGCTACATCCGTGAAATACCAAGGGCTTGAGCCCAGTCCGTGCACGAATAGAATGCCACGGTTTGTCGGGGTGCCCGGGCGACGTTCAAACGGGGCATTGAGCGCTATCTCGCGGTAGCGATCTTCGCCGATGAAGGCGCGGTTGTCGGCAATCCAGGCGCGGGTATCGCGTACGTACTGATCGAAACTGGCTTGATCATGGCGCGGCAAGTTGCCCGAGGGCTGGAAGCGCGGAGAATCCGGCGGTACAGCGCAAGAGGACAGCAACACAAGGGCGCAAAGCAGTACGACTAGGCGAAGAAACATGGAGCGCTCCATCAGTCATTATGGGCTATCAGTCATTATGGGCTATCAATAGAGGCGTGCATTCGAAAGTACCTGGGTGCCGATGCTGTTATGGCCCGCCGGGTGGCTCGATCATGCTGAGGTCGTTTTCACTTAATGCCTGTACCACCACTGTCCAATCTTCTTACCCCTTTAGATATTATCATTACTGATCACATGACTGGCGAGTCGGGCGTTATGCCTAAGCCCTGCTTTTTGCTCGTCGCGCTTGGTGGGGCGTACACACTCTGCGTTATGCTAGGCGGTTTCACCATGTAGTGTGAAACGATTCAAACGGAGTTTGTAGCTTATGATCGACCCTCGGGGGCTATCCCGTATTCCTCTCCGACATGCCACCTTTATTGCCTGTTTGTTGCTGTTGGCGATCTCGCTGATTGGGCTGGCGTTTTCGCTGATGTGGCTGTGGGGCGTGGTGGTCTTCGGCCTGCTGTCGGCGTTGGGGGTTCACGATGTGCGGCAGCGTCGGCGTACCGTGAGCCGTAACTACCCCATACTGGCACACTTGCGCTATGTCCTTGAGTCGATAGGCCCGGAGGTTCGGCAGTATTTTATCCAGTCGGATCTGGACGCGCGTCCTTTCTCTCGGGAGCAGCGGGCGGTGGTCTACCAGCGTGCCAAGAATGAGGGCGATAAAAAGCCGTTTGGCTCGTTGCTGGACATGTATCAGCCGGGCCATGAATGGATCAATCATTCCCTTCAACCCAGCACTATCGATGATCACGATTTTCGTGTTCAGGTGGGTGGCAGCCGCTGCCGTAAGCCCTATTCAACCAGTGTGTTTAATATTTCGGCGATGAGCTTTGGTTCGCTGTCGGCCAATGCGATTGAAGCGCTTAACGCCGGGGCGCACAAGGGTGGCTTTTATCACGACACGGGGGAGGGCTCGATCTCCCGCTACCACCGCAAGCACGGTGGTGATTTGGTATGGGAGATAGGCTCGGGCTACTTCGGCTGCCGGAACGATGATGGCACCTTCAGCGAGGCGCGCTTTGCGGCCAATGCCTGCGACGAGCAGGTGAAGATGATCGAGATCAAGCTCTCCCAGGGGGCGAAACCCGGCCATGGTGGGATTCTGCCAGGCGCCAAGGTGACCACTGAAATCGCTGAGGCACGGGGCGTGCCGATAGGCCAGGATGTCATCTCGCCCGCCGCCCATACGGCGTTTTCGACACCGCTGGAGTTGATGCACTTTATCGGCCGCCTGCGCGAGCTTTCCGAGGGCAAGCCGGTGGGGTTCAAGCTGGCGGTTGGCCACCCCTGGGAGTGGTTTGCCATTGTCAAAGCCATGCTTGAAACTGGCGAACGGCCGGATTTTATTGTGGTTGATGGAGGCGAGGGCGGCACGGGGGCAGCGCCGCTGGAGTTTATCAATCGGCTTGGGGTGCCGCTAACCGAGGCGCTGACCCTGGTTCACAATACGCTGGTGGGCGCGGGGCTTCGCGACGAAATTCGCATTGGGGCGGCGGGCAAGATCATGTCCGGTTTTCATATTGCCCGCACCATCGCGCTGGGAGCCGATTGGTGCAACGCCGGTCGGGGCTTCATGTTTTCACTGGGGTGTATTCAGGCGCTTAGCTGCCACACCGATAAATGTCCAAGCGGGGTGGCGACCCAGGATCCGAAGCGGGGGCAGCATTTGGATGTCGCTGATAAATCTGAACGGGTCTATCACTACCACCGAAATACCCTGAGAGCATTGGCAGAGATGCTGGCCGCCGCCGGGCTTGGTCATACCAGTGAGTTGGGCCCAGAGCACATTGTCCGGCGGGTGTCAGAAAATGAGATTCAATCCTACGATCAGCTTTTTACGTTCTTGAAGCCTAACGAGCTGCTGATCGGAGACTGCCATCACACGGTCTTTGAACACTACTGGAAAGACGCCCGGGCAGATTCGTTCTTACCGCCTTCGCGGATTGCTCAGATGCGTTTCACTAAGCTGGAGTGAACAAAATAACGGCTACACGCCAATCCTCAGATGCCTTTCATCGCGGTTTTTACGCTCGACTCAATCGGTGGCGCAGTTTAGGCAGCGTGCGCGACACGGGGGGCAGACGGGTGGCCATAACGAGCGCGCCAATGGCGGCATACATTGCCCATTCGCTCATATCGGCGCGCACCACCCAGAAGAAGTGCAGCAGCACTAGGCCCAAAATGGCGTAGGAAAATTTGTGCAGCGACTTCCAGCGTTTACCCAGGCGCTTCATCGACCATTTGTTGGATGTGGCGCCGAGTACGGACAGGCCGATCAGCGCGATCATGCCGACGATAATGTAGGGGCGCTTGACGATCTCGCTGCCCAGCAGTGCCCAGTTAAGCCCCAAGATGAATAGCGCGTAACTGAGCATATGCAGGGTGGCGTAGGCCAGCGTCCAGAGCCCCAACTGGCGCCGGATCAGCGCGAAGCCTTTCCAGCGGGTGAGCTTGGTCAGCGGCGTCAGGCTGAGGGTGAGCAGCAGCATCCACAGCCCGCCAATGCCAATGTTGAGCAACAGGTAGCGTCCTGGCTCCGGGCCGGCGGCGTTGTTCGCCACCTGCCAACTCCAGAATACCAACGGCGCTAGTGCGGCCAGAAACACCGCCACGCGCCAGACTAACCATTTGCGCTGCGTTGCCATCAGTAGTGCTTCCTCAAGTCCATGCCGGCATATAGCTCGGCGACTTCATCTTCGTAGCCGTTAAACATGCGAGTGTCGATGGTGTTGGTGCTGAATAGACTGTTAGGTAAGCGCCGCTCGGTGGCCTGGCTCCAGCGGGGGTGATCCACATTGGGGTTAACGTTGGCATAAAAGCCGTACTCATCAGAGGCAATTTGCTGCCAGGAGTTGACCGGCTGCTCTTCGACCAGTGAGATGCGCACAATCGATTTGATACTCTTGAAGCCGTACTTCCAGGGAACCACCAGCCGCAAGGGGGCGCCGTTCTGGTTGGGCAGTTCGCGGCCGTACATGCCCATGGCCATGACCGTTAGTGGGTGCATGGCTTCGTCTAGGCGCAAGCCTTCCACGTAGGGCCAATCGATGATCGAGAATGATGAACGTTGACCGCGCATTTGCTCGGGGTCGACTAGGGTTTCAAAACGCACGTACTTGGCTTTGCTGGTGGGGTCGGCACGCTTGATGATTTCGGCGAGGGGAATGCCCAGCCAGGGGATCACCATCGACCACGCTTCAACGCAGCGCAGGCGGTAAATGCGTTCTTCAAACTGCGCCGGTTTGACCAGATCCTCGAGCGCAAAACGCCCGCCGTTATTCACCTCACCATCAACCACCACGCTCCACGGCTGGGTTTCCAGGCTGCCCGCATGGCGGGCAGGGTCGCCCTTGTCGGTGCCGAACTCAAAAAAGTTATTGTAGTTGCTGGCATCATCAAAGGGCGCGAGCTTGTCTTTCTCAGGATCGCTTGGCGTGATGGCATCCCACTTGGCGTCGCTGATTTTTTCTTTCAGCCAACCGGGTGCGTCGCCTTCGGGGACGTCCGAATAGTCCTCAGCGGCGGCCTGGGCATGGCCTGAGAGCGCAAGCCCTGCCCCCAGGCCTGCGATGCCACCCATAAAGCGCCGCCGGGAGAGGTAGATAGACTCTGGTGTGACATCGGATTCGTGCAAGTCACTCGGTTTGGCAATCTTTATAAGCATTGGATGCCTCCTGTGGGGTTAAGCCGTCGACAGAGGGAGGTTGGATTCGCTATAACAGCAACATCGTTTTAAAGCATACGCATTCGACCCGGAATTGGATGCAGGGTTCTACACAACTTGTATGTAAAAACTTATAAAAACAAGTAAAGAGTGATCTTTTTCTTTCTGAGCGAACGTATAGGGGGGGCTGCTTGAATCATCCTACTTAAGACAGCTTCCAAGACCGATTTGCTCTGAACTACTGACAAGGAAAGCCATGGCTTCAAAACGCCGTGACGGTGATTTTCAACCCAGTTGTCCAAATAGCTGCCTCTAAGCAGCCTGTTTATTACGCTCGACTTCCTGCAGCTTGCCAGGGTTGAGCGCTACCGAACCGGGTACTTCCCAGTTTCGTGTGTTGCCTGACCAGCGCTGTGGATGTCGGCGCTTAGCTCTTTCATAAACCGCTTTGCGATGCTCAAGACGTTCTCGGTCGGCACCTTGATGCCGATCAGCGGGCGTCACGTACCGAATGCCACTGTGCAGGTGCTGTTCGTTGTAAGCGCGTTCGAACGTCAGCATCCAGTCACGTACCGCGTTCAGCGATGCAAAGCCCTTTGTGGGCCACGCTGGACAATACTTGACGGTGCGGAACAACGCTTCCGAGTAAGGGTTGTCATTGCTCACTCTCGGTCGACTGTAAGACATCAACATCCCCAGCTCTGTTAACCTCGCTTTAAGCGTATAAGACGTCATCGGTGCGCCGTTATCCGAGTGCAGCACTGGAGGCTGGTGCCAGCAGCCTTCGCGCAATAAAGCGCGTTCCAGCAGGTGTTTCGCTAACTCGCCTGATTCCGCCTCGTGGACTTCCCAGGCGATGATTTTGCGACTGTAGATATCCATGATCAGATAGAGATACCAGTGCTGGCCACGCACAACGGAAGAGCAATAGCTGATGTCCCAGCACCAGACTTGGTTGGGTCCGGTTGCTGTGAAGCTCGTCGGCTCAGGCACTGGGCGGCGTGGCTTCATTCGCCCTCGATGGTGCTGCTGTTGGTGCTTTTTCAGTACCCGGTAAAACGACGACTCGGAAGCCAAGTAGACCCCTTGATCTGCCAGTAACGGCACGATCTGAGACGGTGGCAGGCTCTGATACTCGGAGCGATTGCAGGCACTCAAAATAGCCTGTTCCTCCTCGTGAGTCAGTTGATGCGGCTGACTGCCTTGTACCGCGTGTGGGCGCTGATCCTCAGCCACCGCGCCACACCCAGAACGCCAGCGTTTCAGCGTGCGCTCGCTCACGTCTATCATCGCCGCTGCTTGATAACGGGAAGCGCCCCCGGTGACCGCTTCATCAAACAACGTAATGAGCCTTGCACGTTCCTCAAGAGGCGTCAGTCGTCCTCGCCGCTGTTCGGGTCTTCGCCGTACAAGGCGTCGAGCTTTTTTGAGAGCACCAGTAACGATGTCGTTTCCGCTAGGGCTCTGTCTTTGCGACGCACTTCCGCTTTGAGCTGTTTGATCGTCTTACGGTCTTGTTTACGCTGCTTTTGTGCCGTTTTTTGCTGGTCTTCTTGTTGGCCAGCGCCCTGGAGACAAGCGGCTTTCCACTGTTGGATCTGCTCGGGATACAGGCCTTTTTCGCGGCAGTAAGCACCAAGCTCTGTTTCTGACAGGGTGGCGGTTTCGATGACCACGGCAAGCTTGGCGTCAGGCGACCACTCGTTGTCGCTTTGGGTGTAACCCGGCACAGGCACTCCTTTTTCTCGACACTGTTTTAACCAACTATACAGCGTCGCGTCAGAGATGCCTTCTTCAGTGGCGACAGATACCACACTGCGATTATGGGGTGGCAACAACTTTTTCAGTACAACAGCTTTACGCTCTTTAGAATAACGTGGCACACGCGCTCCATGCCGCTCCCTCTGGATTTGATTTAGGCGATATCGCCAACCGGACAACTAGGCTGACAGAGGGGGGTGAACTGGTGTCGTTAATTGAACGGGGAACAATACCGCCTGAACAGGTGGCGCGCGCGGTGGACGTTGCCGCATTGTCGCCTTCTTCCCGTGCCTGGGCCGTGTTGATTGATCGGCTGTTGCTATGGCTGGGCGGGCTGGCGTTGGCTTTCGCAGTGCTGTTTTTCATCGCCTATAACTGGGCAGAGATGGGCCGCTGGCCGCGTTTTGCACTGGTGCAGGTGGCGCTGGTGTTGGCCGCGGGGGTTGCTGTTTGGGGCAGTACTCGGCGGTTAATCTTTAAGGTTGCGATAACGGCAGCGTCCCTGCTGGTCGGGGTGCTCTTGGCATTGGTGGGGCAGGTGTACCAAACGGGTGCCGACCCTTGGCAGCTGTTCTTTGCTTGGGCGGTGTTCACGCTGCCCTGGGTTTGGGTGGCGCGTTTTGATGTGCTTTGGGTGCTGTGGCTTGGGCTGCTTAACGTGGCGCTCTGGCTTTATGTCGATACGTGGGGCGGAGCGTTGGATGGTTGGTTTATCCAGAGCGACGCCATTTTCTGGTGGCTATTCGCGCTCAACACAACGGCGCTTGCCGTGTGGGAGTGGGGCCTAAAGCGCCGGGGCTGGTGCTCGAGTCGTTGGGGTGTACGATTATTGGCGCTGGGGAGTGGTGTGCCCGTCACGTTCTTGATGATGACATGGATCGTCAATTCGGCCTCTTTTACACCAACGCTAGTGGTTTACCCGCTGTGGTTGGCAGCGCTGTATGGCGTGTATCGGCGCTTGTGCCCCGATTTATTGTTGGTGGCGGGGGGCTGTGTGTCGGTGATTAGTGTCGTGACGTTGCTGTTGGCCAGATTCTTGATAGGGAAGGACGAGTGGCAGGCGGATAGTATGCTGATGCTTGCGCTTGTGGTGTTAGTGATGGGCGCTGGGGCCGTGGTGTGGCTGAAGCGTCTACACCGGGAGGCGACCCAATGACGCGCGAAACGACGCCTCTAATCATCCGGTTAGGACAGGCAGGCATCCCGTTAAACGAGCACGATACCGCAGCATCCCCGGAAGTCCCTTGGTTTGTGCGCCTGTTGCAGGCATTTTCCGGCTGGCTGGCGGCGTTGTTTCTGCTTGGTTTTATCGCTCTGGCCGCTATGCCGGTGGTGGACAGTTCGGCAGCGTCGATGGGCTTGGGGCTGACCATGATGGGGGCCGCTTTTGCATTATTACGTGCGGCGCGTAGCGATGTGCTTGAACACTTGGCGCTGGCGGTGAGCTTGGTCGGCCAGCTGTTGGTGGCTTGGGCCTGGGTGATGGCTTGGGAAGCGTCTGCGTATCTCTGGTGGCCTCTGTTGGGTTTGGAGGTCGTGTTGGCGCTGGTCATGCCGAGCTACGTGCACCGTGCCTGTTCTGCGTTCGCCGCCAGCCTGGCGCTGTACATGGCCCTGGCGATGATCGCTTTGCAGCAAAGCGCGAGCGGGCTGGTATTGCTGGCGCTGACGCTATTGTGGCTGAACGAGTTTCGCTGGCCCGGGCGTATCAGACATGTACAGGCCTGGGGCTATGGCCTCTTGGTGGGCCTGCTGGTATTGCAGGGAATCGCGCATAGCGGGCAGCCGTTATGGATACAGTTTGAAGATCACCGCATAGGCACCTTTGGGTGGCTGGCGCCGTGGTTGAACACCGGCTTGTTAGCGCTGACGTTGGCACTGTTGCTGCACAGGGTTTTTAAAACGCAATCGCGGCATTGGAGCGCTTATGCAGGCGTTGCCGCGTTGCTCCTGGTTTCTCTTTACGTGCCAATGGTTGCGCAAGGCGTTGTGGTGCTGTTGCTGGGGTTTGCCATTGGCCATCGCCTGCTGACGGGGCTCGGTGTGCTGTCGCTGCTGGTGGGTATGGGCAGTTATTACTATTGGCTGGATACGACGCTACTCATCAAGGCATTAACGCTGCTCGTGATAGGTGTGTTGCTCTTGATACTGCGTTGGGTACTGCGCAAGTCACTGCCTGTGTGGCATGGCTCAAGCACACCGCGGGAGCCTAGGTCATGATGCTTAGCGCCAAGTGGAACCGCGTTGTCGTTATTGTGACCACATTGCTGATTCTTGCAGTGGTCAATTGGGCCATTTGGGATAAAGAGCGCCACCTGGCTGAGGGCGACGTTGTTTACCTGGCGTTAGCCCCGGTGGACCCGCGTTCGTTGATGCAGGGCGACTATATGGCGCTCAATTTTGAGCTGAGTAACGCTATTCAGCGCGCACTTCGTCAGCGTCACGAAGGAGGGACTCCAAAGGCCAAGAATGGTGAGGTCATTGTGCGCCTGGATGAACAGCGTATCGCCCACTTTCAGCGGCTGGATAATGGCTCCCCACTGGGTGATGAAGAGAGACGCCTGCACTATCGGCTGCGCAATGGTCAGGTGCGCTTTGCGACCAACGCTTTCTTCTTTCAGGAAGGCCACGGCGAACGCTATGAGTCAGCGCGCTATGGCCAATTTCGCGTCAACGGTGACGGTGAATTGCTGTTGGTTTCGCTGCACGATGTCGACCTCAATAGACTGGGAGAAATGGCTAGGTGAACGCTGGTTCATTGATCAGTGTCCATGCATGGCGTCCACGCACGGGATATTGCGACTAAGCTATAGGCGTTGTGACCGATATCACTGGCCCACCCAAAACTCAATAAGGCGATTATGAAAGCAAACAACGCGTGGCCCGTGTGGCTAGTGCTGGCCCTGATCTTCACTTTCTCCAGCCTCTGCGCGGCGCAAACTCAAGGAGAAGAGAGCGAGGACCGTCGGTGGTTTACCGTTGATTCGCTCAACACAGGGCTTGGCGAAACACCTGAAGAAGCCAACCGCGTCACGCCACGCGAATCCATGCGAAGCTTTCTTGGTCTCACCGAAAAGGGTGAGTACGAGAAAGCGGCACACATGCTTAATCTGTCGGAATTGAGCGACGATGAGCAGCGCGAACAAGGTCAGGAACTGGCTCGGCAGTTGGCGGAAGTGTTCAAGCGTGGCGAACGGATCAGCGTCGATAATCTCTCGGGGCGGGAAGACGCCGTGATAGAAGACCCCGCCGGACAAAACCCGCGCGTTGGCGAAGCGCGGCGTAACCTTGAACTGGCATCGCTGCGGGCCGATGGACAAACCTACGATATCCGTCTAGCCCGCTACCGCGTTGACGAAGAAGAGCCAGTATGGCTGATCATGCCGATCAGCGTGTCGTACATTCCGATGCTCTACGAGCAATTCGGCCCGTCGATGCTGGAGCAGTATATTCCCGAAAGTCTGCAGTCATCATTTGGGATGCTAAGGCTTTGGGAGTGGGTTGCCATTCCGGTCTTTTTGCTTTTCGTGGGCATGGTAGGCTGGGGTGTCCACCGCCTAATTAGTTTGATGTCGAACTGGCTTCCCTCGGGTGCCTTTCGAATGTTTGCCGGGCAGATTGGCATGCCGACGGCGCTGATCGTGATCTCGCTTTTCACCCAGATGTTGCTTAACTATGTGGTGTCGTTTTCAGCGGTCGCCACCACAACCTTTCGTGTGCTGCTTATCGGCATTCTCGCCTGGGGCGCGGGCACCATTGCGCTGCGTTTTGTAGATACCCTGATGCTGCGCATGACGCGGCGGCTGGTAGGGGAGATCGATGACACCAAACCTAAGGACGAGCGCAAGCTGCTGACATCGCTCTACGCACTGCGGCGTATCATTATCCTGGTGACCGTCACCAGTGTGTCAGTTTATATCCTGGGGCAGATACAGCTTTTTGAGTCGATGGGGTTATCCATCCTGGCGTCTGCCAGCGTTCTGGCGGTACTGGTGGGTGTCGCCGGTCAGGCGGTGTTAGGCAATATTGTAGCGTCTTTTCAATTGTCGTTTGCCAAGCCGATTCGTATTGGTGACTTGGTGATCTTTGAAGACCAGTGGTGTTACGTAGAAGGCATCTTTTATACCTATATTCGCTTGAGAACCTGGGACGAACGGCGTTTGATCGTGCCCGTGACGTACTTTACGTCCAAGCCTTTCCAGAACCTCTCGGTCAAGAGCATCAAGATGTATCGATACGTGGAGCTGACTCTTCACCTGAGTGCGGATATCGAGCTGATAAGAGACAAGTTTGTAGAGTTCGCAAAGGACGAAGACGACGTTATCGAGCACCACAAGCTGCTGTGTTACGTGACGGCACAATCGGAGACGGCGCAAACCGTGACCTGTTATTTAATGACCTCTGACCCCATGGCCGGGTGGACAGCGGAAATGCACGTCCGCGAAAAGCTCATGGCGTTCATTCGCGACAACCATCCCGAGTGGTGGCCGAGAGAAGTGATGGTGATCAGCCATCAGGATGTTGCGCGTGGAGCGAAAGTCAAATACTCCGCGGAGGCGGATAACGCTGAGGGGAAATCGTCTGAATAGAACGAATCAGTCGCGGGGTAAAGGGTGAGCATGTGAGAAGTAAATGTCTTTAAATATTGTGCAGCGCGAGTTATCCAACTGGGGCGTCACTTATGGCCCGCCGGGCGATGGCCCTTTTCCAGCCATCATGTTGCTGCATGGCTCTGAAGGCGCGTGGGCCGGGTGGAGCCACCGGGACGCGATGCTGTTCGCCGCGCATGGGTTCCTGGCATTTCCCTACGGCTACTCAAGCGGCGGTAATGCCTGGAACGCAGGGCATATTATCGATTACCCGCTTGACCGCAGTGTGGAGGCGTTTAAAGCCTTACGAGAATTGATGAACGAGTAGGGCTTTATGGACTTTCACGCGGCGCCGAGCACGCGTTATTACTCGCTTCACTGATGGCTAAGGATAAGATCGAAGGTGCGCCAGATGCTATCGCGGCGCATAGCCCGCCCGATGTCGTATGCGGTGCCTTTGATGCGCGTGGTTTTCGTGATGCCGGCGACCCTGGCTGGCAGGCCTGGGACGTCAGTAAGCGCGCCTGGACATGGCAGGGGAGCCATGAAGGCTTATTGCCCACCACACCGATAGAAATTGAGCGCTACCCTGGGCCGCTGTTTCTTTCCCATGGCACGCAAGACCGCATGTGGTCGGTTGAGATGACCACGCGACTGGAAAAACGCCTAATCAAGCACGGCCGTAGCCCGGAAGTACACTACTACGAAGGCGAGGATCATATACCCAGCAGTGCTTGCCAGAATAAGCATTACGAGTTGTTGATGGATTTCTTTTCAAAACATCTATAGGCACTGTTCATTATTTCTCCATGACGAAGATTGCTCAGTTACTAAAAGGGTAACGGTCAATCAGGGTCAAAAAGCCGTCTTCGTCGATAAAGCCTTTATCTCCGGTGACAAACCAGCGGTGGTCATCGGCCTTGTGGAGCGCCTTGGCCGTGCGCTGCGGGTCATTCAGATAGCCCTGCATCACCTGCGGGCCGCTGATCAATATCATGCCTGCCTCGCCAGTGGGCAATTCTGCAAAGCTTTCAGGGTCGACGATTTTGACGCTGGTGCCGGGGAGCGGCATGCCGACAGTGCCTGGTTTGCTGCCGCGTTGCACCTGCTGGTAGTTAGCGTCCATGGCGTCCGGCAGGTTGACCGATGCTACCGGTGCGGTTTCAGTGGCGCCGTAGCCTTCGTAGATAGGCGTGTTGAATGTTTGCGCAAAGCTGGCGCGTAACCTCTCATCGAACGTCTCTGCCCCTACGACCACCGCCCGCAAGCTTTCCAGCATTGCTGCCTGCACCTTGGGATTCTCGACAAACATTTGCAGCGAGATCGGCATGCTAAACAAGATGCTGACTTTGTGTTTGGCAATAGCGTCGGCGATACCCTGGGCATCGTCAGGTTCCTCGTGGCACACCAGTGGTAGCCCTTCAATCAGCGGTAGAAGTTGGGTGACCGTGAGGCCGAAGGCGTCAAACAACGGCAATGAGCCCATTAATACATCGTTGCTTTGGGTGTTGAGCACATCGGAGGTCTGTTTGATATTGGCCATCAGGTTGCGGTGGCTGAGCATCACGCCTTTGGTGGTGCCTTCGCTTTCGTTTAAGAACAGAATCACCGCCGTGGCGTCGGTATCATGGCTGCGGCAGAAGCCGCGCTGTAGTAGCCAAGTAGGCAGTATTCTCACCGCAAGCCAGGTGCTCAAGCGCTCGGCGCGGCCAATCGAGGTTTGCAGGTCTTCTAAAAAGACCACCTGCTTCTCGCCAAGCCATTGGCTAACGTTTAGCCCGCGCTGCTCGAGTTTCTTCAATAAGCGCTGTGAGGTGAATACAGTGGTAATTTCCGCCTGGGAAAGGGCTGAGGAAAGTGCTTCCTGGTCGGCGGTGATATTCAGGTTTACCACTGTTTTGCCCGCCAGCAGCGTGGCCATATTAGCGATAACCCCGGTACTGCTGGTCGGTAGCAGTAGGCCAACGTTTTGCCCCGGGTTGAGCTTGCGAAACCGTTTTGCCATTAGCAGGCTGGCGGTGAGTACCTGGCTCGCGTTGAGTGGGCGGCCCCGCGTATCGGCCAGGGCAAGGTCTCGAGGACGTCGCTTAACGCTTTGAATCCAGGCATTCGGCAGGGTGGGTAGCTCGTCCATGGCCCGCTGCCAGGAACTTGTCGCCTGCTCAAAGATGCGCCTTTTGAGCACATCAGCGGGGGTATCTTTAGGTAGCGGTTTGCCAAAGGCAACCACGACCGAGCGGTGCAGCGGCGCGTTACGCAGCTCCTTTAACTTGCTGGACGAGCGGGAAAACTGGCTTCCCCACAGGCCGCGCAGGTAGAAAGGCACGATTTTTACATCGGGGTTGGCCATGTCACAGGCGCGCTCATAGCCGCGGCGGAATTCACCCAGTTGACCAGTGCGGCTGATTGCCCCTTCAGGAAACAGGCACACCACCTCGCCCGCGTTGAGCTGTTCAGCGACATCGGCCAGCGCCTTTTCGGCACCGCTGCCGCGCTCGATGGGAATGCAGCCCAGGGATTTTAAGAACCAGCGTAGGTACCAGCGCTGATAAACCGATTTGAGCATGACAAAACGCACAGGGCGGGGGCTGGCGATCTGTACCATGGCCCAATCCACCCAACTGATATGGTTGCCCAATAGCAGCACGCCGCCCTGGGCGGGCAGGTTTTTCAAACCATGGACATCAACCCGGTAGCGGCGAGTCAGCAAGAAGCCAAGCAGAAAGCGCACCAGGCTTTGGGGCAGCTTAACAATGGTGTAACCGCCGCCGACCATCGCCACCGTGGCAATGAGCAACAGCAGGTAGTGGCTATCCACACCCGCCAAGGCGAACAGCGCCGTGAGCACCAAAAAGCCCAGCATGGCGATGTTTTGAATCCAGTTGTTGGCAGCCAACACGGTGCCTAGCTCGTTGTCGGCGGCGTGAAACTGAATCAGCGCGTTAAGCGGTACGATAAACAGCCCACCCATCATGCCGATAAACACAAAGTTCAGCGCTTGGCCAAAAGGCGTGGTTAACAGCGGCAGACACCATAGCCCCAGGGCAACCCCGAGGGCGCCGACAGGGATCAAGCCTGTCTCTATGCGGTTATGTGAAAACTTGCTGGCCAGCATGGAACCCAGCGCAATCCCGATACCGCTAGCCGCCAGAATGCCCTGCAACACCAGCGTGTTATCGATACTTAACGCATCTTTGGCATAGGCAGGAAAGGCCGCCAGCAGCACTTGGCCCACCGACCAAAAGGTGGCCAAGCCGATAATGGAGAGTCTAATGACCGGCTGGCGGGCGATAATGCGCAGGTTGTCTTTCAGGGCTGTGCCCTTGATGTAGCGCTGCCAGGTGAGCGGGGTATCCGGTCGCGTGGTGTTATCCAGCGGCAGACGATAAAGCGTTGCCACTTGAATAGCACTGTTAAGCACCAGTAGCCAGCCCAGTGGTGCTATCTGGTGCAACAGCTGCGCTGGGGTTTGATCAGTCGGTGTTATCCAGGTTTCAAACAATGCGGTAAACGCCACAGTGCCTGCCAGAATGGCACCAATCGTGACGGCCTGGATCAGCCCGTTGGCTTCCGCCAGGTGCGGCTTGCCGAACAGCCCTTTCACCAAGCCGTATTTGGCCGGTGAGTAGAAGGCTGACTGAATAGCCAGCAGTAGCGTCATCGCGAATGCCAGCCAAAACCAGCCCTGATAATAAGCAGCCGTAATGCCCAGAGAAACCGCCACGGCGGCCCAGGCCGATGCGCGCAGAATGCGTACCTTGGGGTAAGTGTCGGCCACGTGGCCCGCCGGGCTGAACAGCAAAATAAAGGGCAGCAGGATAAGCCCGTTAACCAGCGCGGTAAGTACGACCTGTGCTTCACCATCGTAGCTTTTGAAGATCGTATTCTGAATGACGATCTTGTGGCCCAGATCCACAAAGGCATTGAGAAAGATGGCGATCAGATAGGGCCAAGCGCCCTTTAAGTGCAGCAGTCGATGCATGGTTAAGTTGCCTTATAGATGCCTGTCTGGGGGCGTTCCCCGAAAGTGGGCGGCTTCTTGTTCTAGCCACTCGGTGAAGCGCGCCACCGCCGGTGGTGTTACGCCTTCAGAAGGCAGAATCAGTTCATAGGCGAACGGAGAAGCGAGCGGGTAGTGCTCAGCAAATGGGCGCACCAACACCCCGCTAGCGAGACGGTCGGCCACCAATGGGTAGCTGGCCAGTACCACGCCCTGCCCGGCAATAGCCTGATCGAGCGCCAAACTGTAGAGCGAGTATTGGCGCTGGTGGGGGATCTTCTTGATTGCCACTCCGGCGTTTTTAAACCAGTCGTGCCAGCTTGGGATCGGGTGACCCGCATGGCTGCACCAGTCCACGGTGAGCAGTGTCTGGGCCAGCAGGTCGGTAGGCGTGTGTATATGCTCCTGCGCTAACAGGGTGGGCGAGCAAACAGGAAAGAGGGTGTCTTCAAACAGACGCTGGCTGGTGACGCCGGGCCAGGGCCCCTTGCCGTAGCGCAACGATAAGCGCGCCCTGTTGGGCATCCATGACGGCGGCGTCAAGCGCGCCTCGGCATCCAGAGAGATCTCTATTTGCCGCTCATTGGCTTCAAAACCGGGTAAGCGGGGGAGTAGCCAAAGCTGTAGGAAAGAAGGTGGCGCACTCAATAGTAAGCGAAACGCGTCTTCTGAGCGCTCGGTGACGTTCTGCACGCCGCTGGCGATGCGCAAAAGACCCGCTTGCACATCTTCAGCAAGCCCCCGGCCAGCTTCGGTCGCGCACACGCCATTGGCATGCCGTTCAAACAGCACCACACCCAATCGATCCTCCAGCTGTTTCACCTGCCGGCTAACGGCGCCAGGGGTCACTCCCAAACGAGACGCGGCGGCTTTAAAGCTATTTTCTCGCACGGCTTCGGCAAACGCGCGCAGTGCATTCAGCGGTAGCCTCTCAATTCTCATAGCATGAGTTTTCCTAAGCCTAGGCCCGATAAGTAATCGTTTGTACGCAATTTTGCTTACTGCTGCAATGAGCGCCTTGATGTTATAGGAGCTCACCATGAATAATCAAAGAATAGCCTCGAATGCCCATGCTGCCAGGATGCTAGGGCATACGCAGCGAAAGTCAGTGGATGCTGCAGCAGCATCGCTGATGCTGCTGTTTTGTCTGGTGCTGGGGTTTCAGCAGGTGGCGATTAAAGGCGTGGCTGAGGATATCTCACCTGTGGTGCAGATCGCCCTGCGCTCCGCTATCGCCGGTTGTCTGGTGGGGTTGCTCGCCTATTGGCGCGGCATTCACTGGGCGGATGTGGGCCGCCATTGGGGGCCTGGGTTACTGGTTGGTCTTGGGTTTGCGGCCGAGTTCGCTTTTGTCGCTTGGGGGCTGACTTACACACTGGCATCGCATATGTCGGTCTTTCTCTACACCGCGCCGATCTTCGCAGCGCTGGGACTTCATCTCTGGGTGCCGGGGGAGCAGCTTTCCCTTCGCCAGTGGTGGGGCGTTGGCTTGGCGTTTCTGGGTATGGTGATTGCCATGGCGCCGAGCGGTGCCTATAGCATCGATATCCTCATCGGTGATGCGCTGGGGTTGCTCGCAGGCCTCTCCTGGGCGGCCACCACTGTGGTGATCCGCAAGACCTCGCTGTCTGAGGCCCCCGCAGAGCTCACTCTAAGCTATCAGCTGAGTGTGACGGCGCTGCTGCTACTGCCAGTGGCGGCTCTGTCGGGGCAGTTAATGAGCGCGCAGTTTACTTCCATGGCGGTTGCTAGCCTCGCTTTTCAGGCGCTGATTATTTCATTTGCCGCGCTGATGCTGTGGTTCACGCTGCTACGCCGCTATCGCGCGTCCCAGTTGGGTGTGTTCTCTTTCCTGGGACCGCTGTTCGGCGTCCTTTTTGGCACTCTGTTGCTCAACGAGCCGTTAAGCATCAATTTTCTGGTGGGCGGCGGCGTTATCCTGGTTGGCATCGTACTGGTGACGCGATAAGGCCATTAATCCGCTTACCCCACTAACACGGCGACGACTTCCACCAGGCCAAACACGCTGACCCCAGCGGCCACCGGCCAACCCAGCGAGCGCAGTCGCCACCACACCAGCAGTGTGACGCTAAGCCCGATGACGGTCGCGATCCAGGACATCACGCTAGGGCTCACTGGCACAACGGATACGCCTAACACGGCCGCAATCATCAACGGGCCGAGAATCCCAAGCCATTGCGGCATGGCGTTCATGCCGGTGTCGCTATCCAGGCGGCGCTGCATCCACATAAACGGCACCACCCGCATCAGCAGGGTGCCCAAGGCCGACACTACAACGGCGAGCCAAAGCGCGGTACTCATGAGTCACGCCTCCTTTTTTCGAATTTAACCGTGTAGAAGCATAGCGCGCCGCAGGCGGCTGCCAGCGGAATCGCCATGTTGCTCCAGCCGACCAGCGTTAAACCTAGCGCAGCCAGGATGGTGAGCCCCATGGCCATTGCCCAGCGTTTATTGGTGAAGCGCGGAGCCACCATGGTAAGAAACAGGGCGGGTAGCGCGAAGGGCATCACTTCTCCGAGTAGCGGCCAGCGGGCGGTTAACGTTTCCCCTGCCGTAGCGCCTACCATTGTGCCAACTATCCAAACACCCCAGGCCAGCAGCGATGCGCCAACAAACCAGCCAAAGCGTTTGGGCTCAGGCAACTGGGGCAGCCGGGTGAGTGCCAGGGCAAATACCTGGTCGGTTAGACCGTGCATCAGCCAGGGCCAGTGGCGGCTGCGCGGTAATAACGCCGCCAGGTTAGGGCCGTACACCACATGGCGTACGTTAATCAGCAGTGTCATTGCCACGACAAGCCACAATGGAGACCCCGCGGCCACCATGCCAACGAATAAGAACTGCGAGGCACCCGCATAGATGAGCAATGAGATAGCGGCGGCTTCCCACATGCTAAATCCAGCTTGCGTGGCGATGACTCCAAACGAGAGCGAGACTGGGATGTAGCCGCCAAGCAGAGGAATCGCTTCACGAACGCCCTGCAACGCGCTCCGGGCGGAGGAATGTTGGGCAAGTTGGCTCATGGTGTTTCGCCTTCTTTACCGTAGGTAATGGTCATTAGCAGGGTGGCCGCCGCCGCTTGGGTGCGGTAGAGGTGGGGTTGGTCAGCGCAAAAGGTGACATGGCACCCGGGCGTCAGCGTTGTCGTGTCGCCCTCTGGCCCTGCTTCCAGCCAGCCGCTGATCAGCGTGAGGGATTCTCGCGTGCCCGGTGTATGGGCTTCGGCTTGGCGCAATGTATGGGGTGCGCAGCGCATCCAGTAAGCATCTACCTGGGGGCAGTCCTTGCCTTGATCGATCAGGCGCACCTGCACGCCGTCTTCGCCGAGCGGCACGGAAATGGGCGCGACCAAGGTGCCGAAAGGCACATTCAGCTTTACGGCCAGGCGCCAGATCGTGTCCAGGGTCGGGTTGCCGTTACCTTGCTCAAGGCGGCACAGGTTGGATTTTGCGATGCCCGCCTCACTGGCCAGCTGCGAAAGCGACCAGCCGCGTTCGAGGCGAAGTCTCTGTAGATGGTGGCCAAGGGTGTTGAGGGAAAGTGCATCCATAGGAGCGCCGCCTGTTGACTTTATAGGTGTTCCTTTTATAGAACGTTCTATATAAAGAACGTTAGCCTGTCAATCATCCAGCCCATCAATGATAGCGTCCATGGGGAATGGCACCCTTTATGCATTGTCTTTAGGTCGCCAGCTGCGAGGAAGCGCTATGCGTTCATTGGCAATGCTCAAACCCGTCAAGTCGATTCTTTGTAGTGTGGCGCTGTTGCTGCTGGGCAACGGCTTGCTGAATACGCTGCTAACGCTGCGTGGCACGGGGGAGGGCTTCTCCAGCGCGGTGCTGGGGATGATCATGTCCGGCTATTTTGTCGGCTTCATCTGCGGCACCTGGGTGAGCGGGCGCTTGATTCGGCGCATGGGGCATATTCGCACCTTCGGCTTTTGCGCCTCTATCTGTGCATCGGTAGCGCTGTTGCACCTGGTGTTTATTAACCCGTGGGTATGGCTGCCTTTGCGCGTGGCGTATGGGCTTTCATTTATTACCCTGATTACCGTGATCGAGAGCTGGCTGAATAGCCAGGCGGCCAGCCAAGAGCGGGGGCGCATTTTTGCCGTCTATATGGTGGTCAACCTGGGGGCGCTGGCAACGGCACAGCAACTGCTCCGGCTCTCGTCACCGCAGGGATTTTTACTCTTTGTGGTGATCGCAATATTGATCAGTTGGGCGCTGTTGCCGATCACCATGACCCGCCGCGTTCAGCCCAGGATTTCCGAGCGTCCTAAAAGCAGCCTGCGGGCGTTGCTGGGCTTTGCGCCACTGGCCGTCGCTTCTGCTGCCTTATCGGGGCTGGCCATGGGGGCGTTCTGGTCAATGACCCCGGTGTACGCCACTCAGCTCGGGTTTGATATTGGCGGCGTGGGGCTGGTAATGAGCGTGGCAATTATTGGCGGCGCGCTGCTGCAGATCCCCATCGGGCGCTTCTCTGATAAACATGACCGCCCGAGGGTCATGACCTGGGTGGTCTTGTTCGCGGCGCTGGTCGCTGCGGCCATGCCCTTTGCGCCCAGCCGAGAGGTGCTGCTGGGGCTGTATTTTATCTGGGGTGGTTTGGCGTTCTCGCTCTACCCGTTGGCGGTGGCGCAGTTGATTGACCAGTTGCACCAGGATGAAATTGTCTCCGGTTCGGCGGATATGTTGGTGATGCACGGGGCCGGGTGCGCGGTTGCGCCGATTGCCGCGGGGTCACTGATGACAGCCGTCGGTGGTCATGGTCTGCCGATCTACATTGCCTGTGTGTTTATCCTGCTATGGGGTTACGCCATTTACCGTCGTCGCCGCGTAACGGCGCTGGTGACCCACACGGCGCATTTTGAGCCGATGGTTCAAAGTAGTGCAGAGGCACTGGAATTGATCGTTGATGATACCCAGGGCGATCTCTTCGATGACCCCAGCTTCTATGAGGAGCACGAGCGTGAGCGTCTAAAGAAGGTTTTATTGTCGTCCAAAGCCTGAAGCAGATTCAGGTATAGGCAAGTAAAAAAACACCTGCCAACAACGGCTGGCAGGTGCACAAAGGGAAGCGAGTCAATCAGTTACCGGGACCTAGATAACCTCCAGCGCCGGTGATTCGTCGTGTTGCGGTTTGCCAAGCGCTTCTTCGGCGTTGGCGATGGTTGGATCGCCACTGCGAATCGCTGCGTAACCGTTTTGCCTTAGCGCCTGGACGTCAGGGGAGGCGCCCCATTTAAGCAGCATTTCGTCCAGTATTTGCTCGGCTTGGTCTGTTTGCCCGCAGTGGCCTAACAGTTTGGCAACGGTGAAGTCGCAGGCTGGGGTGTCAAACATGTCGTCCTTGATTTCCTGAATGGCGAGCTGCAGCCCGGCCTGTGAAATCTCAATACGCTGTTCGCGTTGCATAGCACGTCTCCTTGTGAATGCGGGGTAGTCCATATCGAGCGTTGCCGATATCTATAATATTGTACCTATATTGTACGTCGAAAAGCCTATTATAATGTCAATTGCGGTGCCATAACCTAGGATATACAAATGGAAAGTCTTTTAATATAAGCGTTCTTTTACTTAAAGAGCTCGTGTTTTTAAAATTAATGGTTATATAACAACGTGTTATGTTTTAGTTGGGTGCGCGAGTGTTCAATGAGTTGCTGGAGCTGATTGTTAGCGCCCAAATAAATAAATTTGTGCAAATGTTTGCAAGACTGCTGGTTGGCATCTATGGTTAATGGTGTGAACGACAGAGAATTGTCTGACTCGCCAGGAAGGCAGGCTTATGGATAAGCCAGTAAGACCAATAGGAAATCAAGTGACAGGACGTCACATGACAGGAAGTCGAACGACAGGACGTCATACAGCACAAGCCAAGGAAAGGTATCCAGGATGGATACACACGACAGGATGTTGGTGAGATGCATGAACGCCCCCGAAAGGGGGTTTTTTGCGTCTATGCACCTCGTTTGAGGGTTAGGTAACCGCCCCATAGCCGTGTGGCAGTGGTGATTAGGCAGGCCGCCGCGAAAATACTGGCGAGTAGCGGGAAATGCTGGGGAAACAGGCAAAACACCACCAGCGCGACGAAGGTTTCGGTTCCCTCGGTAAGTCCTTCCAGGTAATAAAAGGCTTTAGTGGGGAAGTCGGGCCGCTCGACGCCGCGCTGTTTGGCGGCAATCGCAAACGCTAAAAACGAGGTGCCGGTGCCGATAAAGGCAAATAACAGCCAAGCGGCGGCCAGGGCATTCTCAGCCGGGTTGGCCAACGCAAAGCCCAGCACGACGGCCGCGTAAAAGACGAAATCCAGGCCGATATCCAGAAAGCCGCCAGCCGTGCTCGTTTGATCGCTTATACGAGCCAAGGCTCCATCCAAGCCATCTCCCAAGCGATTCAACAATACCGCCACCAAGGCAAGGCTGTAATGCTCCCATGCCAGCAACGGCAGGGCAGTGATGCCTATCAGGAAAGCGGCAAAGGTAATCTGGTCGGGCGTTACGCGGCCTTTGAGCCCCAGTGCGACCCGTTCAAGTGGCCGATGGGTCAGCGGCATGGTCCAGCGATCGAGCATACGAGGCTCCTTGGAATAAAAACAGCAAGTTAACATATCGATTAATCAGTGGTGCGGTGTAGTGGGTTGTCGCATTAACTAATACCAAAGTCGTTATACTTTGGTATTAATTAGCCATAAATGACTGGACTAAAGGCGTAGGGAAGTGGAAAACGGGGCCCGAGAATTCGCACGTATTGATAGGCTCACCGTCCATTGGTGGGTCGTGCGCATTGTTTAATACCTTACACCCTACTCCGTGAGCGAAGTCGTCGTATGCGAAGCAATGGATTGATGACGGTGTGGGACCAGCTTTGGGTCTCTCATCAACAGGCCAAAACACTCTTACTGTGCGCGCTGCCCATCTCGGGTGGGTCGGGAGGCGGTTCCTCCTCAGGCAACGGCTCGGGCGGGGGGCCGCGTCCGCCAGCGTATAAAAAGCCACAAAAAGTAGGGCTGCTGTTGGGGCCACTGCTGTTCGCCTTTGTGTTGCTGTTTTTTCATCCTGCCGACCTGAGTATTGAAGGCCGCATGGTGCTGGCCACAACGCTGTGGGTCGCGGTGTGGTGGATTACCGAGGCGATTCCGATTCCGGTGACGTCGCTGTTACCTATCGTGCTACTCCCCATCACCGGGGCGCTTGAAGGCAGCCGGGTCACGGCGGCCTACGGTAATCCGATTATCTTTTTATTCCTAGGCGGCTTCATGATCGCCCTGGCAATGGAGAAATGGGGGCTTCACAAGCGTATTGCGCTGGTGATTATTGGCCTGCTGGGCACCAGTATCAATCGTATTGTGCTTGGCTTTATGGCGGCCACCGGGTTTTTGTCGATGTGGGTGTCCAACACCGCCTCGGTAATGATGATGCTGCCGATTGGCACGGCGATTGTGTATCAAGTCACCCAGGAACTGAGCAAATCCGACGGCGACCACAGTGAAGATATCGATAAATTCAGCAAGGCGCTGATATTTGGTATTGGCTACGGCGGTACCATTGGCGGCCTGGGCACCTTGATCGGCACACCGCCGAATATCATTCTAGCGGCGACCGTGTCAGAGCTGTTTGGGGTCCAGATCTCCTTCGCCGAATGGCTGTTCTTTGCCTTTCCTGTGGTAGTGATTCTGCTGTTTGCCAGCTGGCTGCTGCTGACGCGGATTATTTACCCGGTCAAATTCGCCGACCTGCCGGGCGGTAAAGCGGTGATCGACAAAGAAAAGCAGGCGCTGGGCACGACCAGCTTTGAAGAAAAAGCGGTGCTGTGGGTATTTTTGTTCGCGGCCTTCATGTGGATCACGCGCTCGTTTCTATGGGAAGGGCAACTGCTCAATATTCCCGGCATCAACGACACCATGATTGCCATGGTGGCGGCCATTGCGCTGTTTTTGATTCCCTCCAAAAGTCGAGGCGGCTGCCTGCTCGACTGGGAGGTGGCCAAGGATGTGCCCTGGGGCATTCTGCTGCTGTTCGGCGGTGGCCTGGCGATTGCGGCAGGCTTTAGTTCTTCGGGCCTGGCCGTGTGGATCGGCGAGCAAATGAGCGTGCTGGAAGGCGTCAACTTCCTGCTGGTGATTTTGCTGGCGAGTGCCATGGTGCTTTTCCTGACCGAGATCACCTCGAATACCGCCACGGCGACGATGATATTGCCGGTGTTGGCGTCTCTGGCGCTGGCGCTAAACGTGCATCCGTTCGTCCTGATGGTGCCCGCGGCCATGGCGGCCAACTGCGCTTTCATGCTGCCGGTGGGCACGCCGCCCAACGCGATCATTTTCGCCACCGGCAAAATCAAGATCGCCGAGATGGTACGCAATGGCTTCGGGCTCAATATCCTGGCGCTGCTGTTGATCGTCGGGGCAGTCTACTTCCTGCTGCCGATGATGTGGGGCGTTGACTTGACCAGCTACCCTGACGCTTTCCGCCGTTAATTCGCTGACGGCTGACCTTGCCTAGCAACGCCCCGCCACGAGCGGGGCGTTTTGTTAATGAGATTGGTATGATGCCGTACTTCTTTTGTTGTTGCTGAGTTTGCCATGCGCCTGCTGCACACCGCCGACTGGCATTTGGGTCGGCTGTTTCACAACCTTTCGCTGATCGATGACCAGCGTTATGTGCTCGATCAACTGATCGACATCATCGACCGGGAGGCCGTCGATGCGGTGTTGATCGCCGGGGACATTTATGACCGCTCGGTGCCGCCTGCCACGGCGGTCGCGCTGCTGGACAAGGTGCTGACAGCACTGTGCAGCGAGCGCAATCTGCCGGTAGTGATGATTTCCGGCAACCACGACAGCGCCCAGCGGCTGGGCTTTGGCGCGCGCCATTTACGTCAGGCGGGGCTGCACATTCTTTCGGACCTGGCTGACATCGAGCGGCCGGTCACGCTGTCTGCTAAAGGCGTGGAGGTGGACGTTTTTGGCATTCCCTACGCTGACCCGGAATATGTGCGCAGCCAGTTGGCCGCGGATGTGCGCGATTTCGACAGCGCCCATCGCTACCTGGTCGAGCGGATCAACGCCCAGCGTCACCCAACACGCCCCACGGTGCTGATGAGCCACTGCTTTGTGGATGGCGGCAGTGCGTCGGACTCCGAGCGGCCGTTGACGCTCGGCGGTGCCGAAAGCGTCGCCTGGGAGCCCATGCAATCGTTTGACTACGTGGCGCTGGGGCATTTGCACGGCCCCCAATACCGTGGCGGTGAGCATATCCGCTACAGCGGCTCTCTGCTCAAGTACAGCTTTTCCGAAGCCAGCCAGCGCAAAGGCGTTACCCTGGTGGATATCGATGAACAGGGCGTCCGTCATATCGCCCATCATCCGCTGACGCCGCGCCTGGACGTGCGAATTCTGGAAGGCGAGCTGGACGCGCTCATCGCCCAGGGGCTAAGCGACCCTAACGCCGACGACTACCTGCTGGTTCGCTTGACCGACCACCATGCCATCCTCGACCCCATGGGCAAGCTGCGGGAGGTTTACCCCAACGTACTGCACCTGGAGAAGCCCGGCATGCTGGAATCCCGCGGCCGCCAACAGTTGGATCGCGAGCGGTTGCGGTTCAGCGCGCTGGATATGTTCAGCGATTTCTTCACCCAGACCAGCGGCGAGGCGATGACCGACGAGCAGGCCGACGCCATGAACAAGCTGATTAGCCAGCTCAACCGTGACGAGGAAACCCGATGACGCCGCTATGCTTGACCATGCAGGCCTTTGGCCCTTTCGCCGGTCGGGAAACCGTTGACTTCACCGCGCTGGGCCAAAGCCCGCTGTTTCTGATTAACGGCCCCACCGGCGCGGGCAAAAGCTCGATTCTGGATGCGCTGTGCTTTGCGCTTTATGGCCAAACCACTGGCGCTGAACGTGACGCCAGCCAGATGCGCTGCGACCAGGCTTCGGCGGATGCGCTTACCGAAGTAACGCTGGACTTTCGCCTGCGCGGCAACGCCTACCGGGTTCGCCGGGTGCCCCAGCAGGAGCGTCCCAAGGCGCGTGGCGAAGGCACGACTACGCAAAATGCGGAAGCTCAGCTTTGGCAGCTGACGGCTGAAGGCAAACAGGGCGACTGCCTGGTTGCCAAAAGCGTCAACGATGCAACGACTCAGGTCCAGGCTCTGATGGGCCTCGACGCCAGCCAGTTTCGTCAGGTGATGGTATTGCCCCAAGGCAAGTTTCGCGAGATGTTGCTGGCGGACTCGAAAGACCGCGAAAAAATCTTTTCTCAGCTGTTTCAAACGCAGATTTTTCAACGCATTGAAGAGCATCTGCGTACCCAAGCCAACCAGATCGAGCGCGACGTCAATAACCACCGCCAGCGGGTGCAGGGTATTTTGCAGGCAAGCGACGTGGAAAGCGATGCCGCCCTCGACGAGGAACGCTGCGCCCTGGAGCCCCAGCGTCAAGCCGCCCAGCACGACCTCGCCGAGGCCAAGGCGCGCCGCGAAGCCGCTGAACACGCCGAGCGCCAGGGCAAGGAATTACAGGCCCAGTTTGATCAACAGACAAGGCTCCAGGCGGCCAGGAAAGAACTGTTAGATCAGAAAGACGACATCGACGACGCCCAGGCACGGCTGGCCGCCCATGGCCAGACCCAGGCCTTGGCAACGGTGTACCAACGCCTGCAAGCCGTCCAGCAAACGGCCCGGTCGACCCGCGAAGAGCACGTCGAGGCAGAGCGCGCTGTTGTCGATCAGCAAGCGGCGCAGGCCAATGCCCAGCAAGCCCTGGCGGACGCCAAACCGACGTTTGAGCAGTTGCCCGCCTGGCGCGAGCAGGCGTTTCGCTTGCATCGCGCCGTTGAGCAATGCCAGGAACTGGCAGCGCTTGAATCCCAGCGTGAGCAACTTGCCGAGCAGGTCGAAGGCGCGGCGGCCGAAGTCGCGCGACTGCGGCCAGGCGTCGAGGCCGCAGAGCAGCATGCTACCGAGCAGGAAATGCGCTGGCATCAAGGCCAGGCGGCGCTTCTGGCAGAGCGACTGGAAGCCCAGGCGCCTTGCCCGGTATGTGGCAGTCTCGACCATCCAGCCCCGGCGTTCGCCGAGCAAGCGCCGGTGACCCAGGCCGAGGTCAAGCAGGCGCGTGCGGCGTTCGAAAAAGCCCGCCAGGCGCTGTCGAAAGCCGAGCAGCATCACGCGCAGTTATGCCAGCAACTCGCCGACAAGGCCTCGCATTGCCAGCGACTACGCGATGAACTGGGTGAGCAGTCCTCGCTGGAGGTGCTGGAAGCCGCACAGGCCAAGCTCAAGCGCGATATTCAAGCCGCCGAGACGGCCTGGCAAGCGGCGCAGGAAAAAGCCCAGCAGGCCCAGACGGCGCTGGCTCGCGCCGAGACAACCCTTGACGACGTTAACAAGCGCCAGGCCCGTGCCAATAGCGACCTTGATGAAGCACAGCAGGCGTGGCAACACGCTTTGGCCGATAGTGTCTTCGACGACGAAGAGGCGTTTGATCAGGCGCGGTTAAGCGATGAAGAGGCACAACGTCTCAGCGAGGCGGTGGCTAACTTTCAGCGCGAATTGGCCAAGTTGGAAGGGCAGTTGGAGGCAATGCACTCTCGCCTTGAGGGGCAGGCATTGCCGGATCTGACCGCCCTGGCGGAGCAGGTCGCTGAGGCAAAGGCTCAGGAGCAGGTCAACGAACAAACCTATCAACAGCTGGCCGCGCGGGTTGCGCAGCTGGATGCCACGCGAGAAAAGCTCAATGCCGCCCATGCCGCCCAGGCATCGCTTGAAGCCCAGTACCGGGTATGGGGAACGTTAAGCGAGGTCGCCAACGGTCGCACGGGGCATCGCATTAGCCTGCAGCGGTTTGTGCTCGGCGTGCTGCTGGACGATGTGCTGATCCAAGCCTCGGAACGCCTGGTGCACATGAGCCGCGGTCGCTATCAGCTGGTGCGCCGCGAAGACCCGTCCAAAGGCAACCGCGCCTCTGGGCTGGAGCTTGACGTGGCCGATACCTACACCGGCAAGAACCGCCCGGTGTCGACGTTATCGGGCGGTGAATCCTTTATGGCCGCGCTCGCACTGGCGCTGGGGCTTTCCGACGTGGTGCAGGCTTACGCTGGCGGCATTCAGCTGGATACGCTATTTATCGATGAGGGGTTTGGCAGCCTCGACCAGGACGCTCTGGACCAGGCAATTGGCATGCTCAGTGAGCTGCAAATGGGCGGGCGCATGATCGGGATTATTTCCCACGTCAGCGAACTCAAGGAGCAAATACCGGTCCGTGTTGACGTACGGGCGAGTCGTCAGGGAAGCTCGGTGGAAATAAAGGGCGCACTTATTTAATGCCTGGTTCATGCTGCGTTCATGCAGCATGTTCTATAACGTGAGTTGATCGTCAGCGAGTCCTGAAAAGACTCTCTACTTAGGAGTACAAGGATGAACGCAAGCAAGATTTTACAGCAACTGATGCAGCAGGCAGGCGGTAGCCAGAAGGGCAGCAGCAGTGGCGGCGTCGATGTCAAAGGCATGCTGAGTGGCCTGTCCAAACAGTTGGGCGGTGGTGATCAAGGCGGCAAGTCCAGCGGCGGCTCATCAAGTGGGTTCGATATGAAAAGCCTGCTTGGCGGTGGTGCCATGGGCATGCTGGTCGGCTCCAAGCGTGGCCGCAAATTGGGCGGGAAAGCGCTCAAGTACGGCGCCATTGCGGGCGTTGGCGTGTTGGCCTGGAAGGCCTGGCAAAGCTCGCAAGCTGGTAAAAATGCGTCCGGCGAGCAGGGCAGTGGTGAAGGCGAGCGCGTCGAGGTGCTAAACGGCGAGTATCAGGAACGCCGCAGCCTTGAATTGCTGCAGGCAATGATCATGGCCGCCCGGGCCGATGGCCATATCGACGAGCAGGAGCAGGCGCTGATCACCGAGCAGATTGATGAGCTGGGTGCTGATCGGGAAATGCATAACTGGGTGGAGCGGCAGCTAAAGGCGCCGTTGGACGCCCAGGCACTGGCCCGTGAAGCGGATTCCCCCCAGGCGGCGCGGGAAATGTACCTGATCAGCGTGGCCGTGACCGACGAACAAAACCCCATGGAGCGCGCCTGGCTCGACCAGTTGGCAAGCGCCCTCGAATTATCGCCGGACATGGCCCGCGAGCTTGAGCAGCAAGCCCAGCAGGCCGGTTGATGCTTGATACGCTCAATTTCTGGGTCGCCACCGGTTTTGGTCTAGGCTTGGCGCCTATGGCGCCGGGCACCTTCGGCTCGCTGATTGGCATACCGCTGGCGTGGTGGTTGCTGGGCAGGCCGGTTGGTTATCAGGCGGCGGTGATCGCCGTGCTGTTGGTGGCGGCAGTGCCGGTATGTCACGTCGCCGCGTGGCATTACGCGGGACTGGATCACGGCAGTATCGTTGCCGATGAGTATGTTGCGTTTCCGTTGGCCGTCATTGGATTAACGGCTGCGCGCAAGCCGCTGGTAATGCTGCTGGCGTTTGCGATTTACCGCTTTTTCGATAGCGTTAAACCGCCGCCGATTCACCTGGCGGAGTATGTTCATGGCGGCTTGGGCATCGTGCTGGACGATGTGATTGCCGCGCTAGTGACCTGGGTCGTGCTGGCGCTGCTGTTCAAATTCTTGCAACGCCGAACGCTAAAAAGCACTTAACAATCCGTCATATATAAAAAAAGCACCGCAGGCTAAAAACCTGCGGCGCTTTTCGTCAGTGCATCAAATTGTACCTAACAGAGACTCACTCTTTTACAACGATGACCGACTTGGCGTTGACGAATTCGTGCATGCCGAAGCCGCCGTGCTCACGGCCGTAGCCTGAATCCTTCACGCCGCCAAACGGCATTTCCGGAGTAGCCACGCCAAAGCCGTTGATAAATACCATGCCGGTATCGAAATACTGGCTGGCAAGCTCGGTGGCGCGCTTCACGTCCTGGGATATAATTCCGCCGCCAAGGCCGTAACGACTGTCGTTGGCAATCCGCATGGCGTCGTCGTCATCCTTGGCGCGAATCAACGCCGCAACGGGACCGAACAGCTCATCGTCGTAGGCCGGTTGGCCAGGCGTGACGTTATCCAACACGGTGACCGGGTAGAAGGCACCGTTGCCTTCGGGCTTTTGGCCGCCGCACAGGATCGTTGCGCCTTTGCGTACGCTCTCTTCGACCTGCTCGTGAAGGTCGTCGCGCAAATCGACACGCGCCATGGGGCCAACGTCGGTACCGCTTTGCGTCGGGTCGCCCACCTTCAGGGCGTTCATCTTCTCGACGAAACGCTCCTTGAAGGCCTCGTAGTTGGCCTCGGTGACCACGAAGCGCTTGGCGGCGACACAGGTTTGGCCAGTGTTGTAGACGCGGCCCATGACGCAGGTATCAACGGCGACCTCCAGGTCGGCGTCGTCGAGTACCAGGTAGGCGTCGTTGGAGCCCAGTTCAAGCACGGTCTTTTTCAGATGCTCGGCGGCCTTGGTGGCCACTTTGCGCCCGGCACCGTCGCTACCGGTTAGCGTGACGCCGCGCACGGCGGGGTGGGCGATCACTTTGTCAGAGACATCGTGGGACATGACCAGCGTGCGGAAAACGTTTTCCGGCAGACCCGCCTCGCGGTAGATTTTTTCAAGCAGCAGGCCGCTGCCAGTGACACATTCGGCATGCTTCAGCAGTACGGCGTTACCCGCCATGATGTTGGCGATGGAATAGCGTACCACCTGATAAGCAGGGAAGTTCCACGGCTGAATGCCGTAGATCACGCCCATGGGCGAATAGGTGACAATGCCACGCTCGCCGTTGCTGGGGTTGCGTACTTCATCGGCAAGGGTTTCAGGGCCGTGCTGGGCGGTGTAATCGCAGATGCCCACGCAAAGATCCACTTCCTGATAGGCCTGCTCGGGCAGCTTACCCATTTCCTTGACCATCAGGTCGGCAAGCGCTTCCTTGTTCGCCTTGAGGGCTTCGCCGATGGCTTTGACGACTTGGGCGCGGTGCTCAAGGGGTTTTAGACGCCAGTCGAGGAATGCCTGATGGCTGGCCTCAACGATCTGTTTCGCCTGGCTTTCATCCATCAGCGCATAGGTCTGTAGCGTTTCGCCGGTGGTGGGGTTAACGGTGGTGATGCTGTTGCTCATAAGATCTCCTATCTTTAGATCAACATGGTGAAATCAACGCTGCTTTAATAATCGCGTCCTGGCGCGTCGCTAGCGTTGACCGACTGGTCTACTTTAATTACTTAACTAATGTAGTAGAAAATGGACGGCGTTGCCTAATAGCCTCTCACTATGGGGAGATGGAGGCCGCGACTAGTCATAGGTTGGCCCGCCAGCTTCGTCGCCCCAAACCTCTTCCAGGCGGCCATCACGACCGCAGCTGAAGCGGTAGAACTTGTAGCGGACCGGGTTTTTCTCGTAGTAGTTCTGGTGGTATTCCTCGGCTGCCCAGAAAGTGTCAGCGGGCAGTATCTCGGTGGTTATTGACTCTTCGAAGCGTTCTTCCATCGCTTCTTTCGAGGCTTCGGCAAGCGCTTGCTGTTCGTCATTCTGATAGAAAATCGCTGAACGGTACTGGTCGCCGACATCGCAGAACTGACGGCCGACGGCGAAGGGGTCGATATTGCGCCAGTAAATTTCCAGCAGCTGTTCGTAGCTGATCTGGTCTGCGTCGTATTCGACCTTGACCACTTCTATATGGCCGGTGTCGCCACTGCTGATGTCGTCGTAAGTGGGGTTTTCCAGCTCGCCGCCGGTATAGCCGGAAATGGTTGCTGTCACGCCGGGCTGGCGGTCGTAAGGGGGTTCCATGCACCAGAAGCAGCCCCCGGCAAAGACCGCTTCCGCGGGCGTTTCGGCCTGCAGCGAGGTGCTGGTGACGCCAATGGTGGCCGCAGCGATACCCAGTGCTAGTGGGCGAAGTGTTAGGCGTTGCATCATGAGGTTGACTCCCGGGAGGTGAACCATGCTGTCGTCAATTTCGAGTTGTTAGGTCGCCAGGTGGTTCACTTTCCTTACAATCGATGGTTATCACAATTTATGGTTATCCCTTCGTTAAACCTGGCCGTGGCGCGGTGGCCATACGTCGTCCAGGGTTTTTAGCGCGGCGGCGATGGGGGGCTCGGCGGCACGGTCGTGCCGCCAAATCAGGCCCAGCGCACAGGGCAGGCGAACATGGTCCGCCACGGCCAGGCCGCTTTCCTGACGTTCGGCCATGGCCAAGGCGTCACGCGCCAGGCTAAGGCCCACGCCGGCGCGCACAAGGTCGAGCATACAGGCTTCCTGGTCGACCTGGGCGACCCGGTTTGGCGTGATGCCGCTGTCGGCCAGGCGGTTCTGAAGGAGTCGGTGGTGAACGGAGTCGGGGGGAGTGACGATCCACGGTAGGCGGGCCAGCGACGCCCAGCGGGTATCTGCCAGCCGCGCCTCCCAGCCGGCAGGCGCAATCACGTGATAATCGAACTGGGTCAGCTCACGCCAGGCCAGCGCCGAGTGGCCGGTGCCTTCCCCAGGTGGGGCGAGGTAAAAGCCGACGTCCAGCTCGCCCTGTTCAATGCGTGTCAACACGCGGCCGCTCATGCCGTGGTGCAGCTCGGTTTCAAGCTGCGGCGCTCTGAGCATCAGGCGGCTCAAAAAGGCCCCGAGACGAATAAACTCGGGGTCGACGATGGTGCCGATGGTCAGTTTGCCTCGCAGCGTGCTGTGCAGGGCGCTGGCGGTCTGTTCAAAAGCGCTGGCGCTGGCCAGCGCCTTTTCGGCAGCCGGTAACAAGGCAAGACCGTCGGCGGTCAGGCTCAGGCCTTGAGGGCGTCGGTTGAACAGTGTGAGACCTAGATTAGCCTGAAGCTGCTTCAACTTTAGGCTGATGGCGGGCTGGGTGAGGTGCAGTTGCTCGGCGGCGCGGGACACGCTGCCAGCGCGGGCAACCGCCACGAACGCCCGTAGTGTGGCGTATTCTTGCATGGGCGACCTTCTTGAAGCGTATTGTTATTAGCAAAGCTTATATCGTGGTTAAAAATTACTCAATTGATCGCGGTGATGAGGCGCTTATTCTGGTGCCATTGCTTTTTTTCACGCTCACAACACTTATAAAGGTTGCCTCTATGACCACAACAACGACCCCTGCTATCCAACATTTTATTAATGGCCAGGTAAGCCAGGGCACTGGCGCTGCCCAGGACGTGTTCAATCCTGCGACGGGCCAGGTTAGCGGTCGAGTGTCGCTGGCCGGTGAGCACGATGTGAACGCCGCCGTGGATGCCGCCCAGGCTGCGTTTCCTGCCTGGGCCGATACGCCGGCCATTCGCCGCGCGCGGGTGATGTTCAAGTTTCTGGAGTTACTCAACGCCAATAAAGACGCGTTGGCCGAGGCGATCACTAAAGAACACGGCAAGGTGTTTACCGATGCTCAGGGCGAAGTGGCCCGGGGCATCGATATCGTCGAGTTCGCCTGCGGTATTCCCCAGTTGATGAAGGGCGACTACACTGAACAGGTGAGCACCGGGATCGATAACTGGACGGTTCGCCAGCCGCTTGGCGTGGTGGCAGGGATTACGCCGTTCAATTTTCCTGTCATGGTGCCCATGTGGATGTTTCCGGTGGCGATCGTGACGGGTAATACCTTTATCCTCAAACCGAGCCCGCTGGACCCCAGCGCCTCGTTGATGATTGCCGACCTGCTCAAGCAAGCCGGTTTGCCTGATGGCGTGTTTAACGTCGTTCAAGGCGGCAAGGACTCAGTTGAACTGCTGCTGGATCATCCCGAGGTCAAGGCGCTGTCGTTTGTCGGCTCCACACCCATCGCCAACCTGATTTACGAGCGGGGCGCCCGCCACGGCAAGCGCGTCCAGGCGCTCGGCGGGGCGAAAAACCATATGGTCGTGATGCCCGATGCGCATCTGGATAAAGCCGTTGATGCCCTGATCGGCGCCGCCTATGGCTCAGCGGGCGAGCGTTGCATGGCGATCAGCGTGGCCGTGCTGGTGGGCGATGTGGCTGATAAGGTCGTGCCAGCGCTAGCGGAGCGCGCCAAGTCGCTCAAGGTGAAAAACGGCATGCAGTTGGACGCCGAAATGGGCCCGATTGTGACCCGCGAAGCGCACCAGCGCATTACCGGTTATATCGACAAGGGCGTGGCCGAAGGGGCTGAGCTGCTGGTCGACGGGCGCGAGTTTGACGCCTCACAGACCGGCGACGGCTGTGCTGATGGTTTCTGGATGGGCGGTACGCTGTTCGACCATGTCACGCCGGAAATGACGATTTACAAAGAAGAAATTTTTGGCCCGGTACTGGTCTGCGTGCGGGTGCCTGATGCGGCCACGGCGATTCAGCTGATCAACGACCATGAGTTCGGCAACGGCGTCAGCTGCTTTACCGAAAGCGGCAGTGTGGCGCGGGAGTTTGGTCGCCGCATTCAAGTGGGCATGGTGGGTATCAACGTGCCCATCCCGGTGCCGATGGCATGGCACGGCTTCGGCGGCTGGAAGCGTTCGCTGTTTGGCGACACCCATGCCTACGGTGAAGAAGGCGTGCGTTTCTACACCAAGCAGAAGTCGATCATGCAGCGCTGGTCCGACTCGATCGATGGCGGGGCCGATTTCGTCATGCCCACCGCCAAGTAAACGCCGTCGCGTTACTGGAGCCAGCTCATGACCGATACAACTAACAATACCTTTGACTTTATTGTAGTGGGTGCAGGTACTGCGGGGTGCCTGCTGGCCAATCGATTGAGCGCCAACCCCAACCATCGGGTACTGCTTATCGAGGCGGGTGGGCGCGATAACTACCACTGGATTCATATTCCAGTGGGCTATCTTTACTGCATCAATAACCCGCGCACCGACTGGATGTTCCGCACCGAGCCGGATAAAGGGCTCAACGGCCGCTCGTTGATTTACCCACGGGGCAAGACCCTGGGTGGCTGTTCGAGCATCAACGGCATGCTGTATGTCCGCGGTCAAGCGAGGGACTATAACCACTGGGCCGAGGTGACCGGCGACGATGCCTGGCGCTGGGAAAACTGTCTGCCTGATTTTATCAAGCACGAACACCATCATCGCCTGGATGAAGGCGGCGATGCCGACGCTGAGCACCGCGATTTTCACGGCCACGGCGGTGAATGGCGGGTGGAAAAGCAGCGGCTAAGTTGGCAAGTGCTGGATGATTTTGCTGAAGCGGCGGCACAGTCGGGTATTCCCCGGACACGCGACTTTAATCGCGGCGACAACGAAGGGGTGGACTACTTTGAGGTCAATCAGCGCGCTGGCTGGCGCTGGAATACGTCAAAAGCGTTCTTGAGGCCAGTGCGACAGCGTCAGAACCTTACCGTCTGGCACTCAACCCATGTCAATCGACTCGTGTTTGCTAACGATGGCACAACGACGCGCTGTGTGGGTGCCGAAGTGGTGCGCAACGGTGAGACGCTGCGAGTGCGCGCCAACCAGGAAGTGATCCTGTCCGCTGGGTCGATTGGTTCGCCTCAGTTGTTACAGCTTTCTGGTATCGGTCCCGCTGACTTGCTGGCCGAGCACGATATCGAGGTGGTAAGCGCCTTGCCTGGCGTGGGCGAAAACCTGCAGGATCACCTGCAAATCCGCTCGGTGTATAAGGTCCAGGGGGGTAAAACACTCAACACGATTGCCAACTCTCTGGTGGGCAAGGCTAAAATTGGCCTGGAGTATGCCCTTAAACGTACCGGGCCCATGAGTATGGCGCCGTCGCAGCTGTGTATCTTTACGCGCAGCTCCGAGGAGTATGACTACGCCAATATCCAGTACCACGTTCAGCCGTTAAGCCTGGAAGCTTTTGGCCAGCCGCTACATCCGTACTCCGCGATTACTGCGAGCGTGTGCAACCTGAACCCCAGCAGCCGCGGGTCGGTCAGGATTAAAAGCCGCGACCCACGCCAGGCGCCCGCCATCATGCCGAATTACCTGAGTACGCCGGAGGATCGTAAGGTGGCTGCGGATTCATTGCGGGTGACGCGCCGGATTGCCGAGCAGGCTGCCTTTGCCAAGTACCATCCAGAAGAGATGAAGCCTGGCCTCGAGTACCAGACTGACGATGAACTGGCGCGCCTGGCGGGGGATATTGGCACGACGATTTTCCACCCCGTGGGCACGGCAAGGATGGGGCGAGAAGATGACCCGATGGCCGTCGTCGATAG
This sequence comes from Halomonas sp. SH5A2, assembly GCF_014263395.1. GTDB lineage: Bacteria > Pseudomonadota > Gammaproteobacteria > Pseudomonadales > Halomonadaceae > Vreelandella. Next base: position 852,868 of record NZ_CP058321.1, read on the forward strand.
CCAGTTGCGCGTTCGCGGTATCACTGGGCTGCGCGTGGCGGATGCCAGTGTGATGCCGACCATCACCAGCGGCAACACAAACTCCCCGACGCTGATGATCGCGGAAAAAGCCGCCGGGTGGATATTATCGGCGCGGTCATCGAACTGACACTTTTTTACGCGATAGTATTGACGTGTGCTGAAACAAGGCGCATTCTTCTGGGCAGTAGGTTAGCAAGTCGAACGTTGTCAGCAGTATCGAAGCGCCGCAAGCGTTGAGTCTGGTGAAAGTTTCTTGTTCTACCCACTGCAACTCGGGTATTACCCGGCTTTAAATACGCTTTATCGAGGATTTCGATCATGGCAACTGGTACCGTTAAGTGGTTTAACGACACTAAAGGCTTCGGCTTTATTTCTCCGGACGACAACGGCGACGACCTGTTCGCGCATTTCTCCGAAATTCAGGCTGACGGTTTCAAAACCCTGCAAGACGGTCAGAAGGTTTCCTTCGACGTCACCCAGGGCAAAAAAGGCCTTCAGGCTTCCAACATCAAAGTTCTGTAATTTAGAACGATGATGTGTGCCATCAGCCAATAGCTGATGTGCTGAAAAACCCCGCTTAGGCGGGGTTTTTTGTATGTGTATGAAAAATGGCCGCATTACTCGCCCCAGACGTTGCTTTGCGCTAGGGTGATGTTTTTTTAAGCAAGGATTGAACAATCATGACAGCGCCTGGCGAACTCATCATCGAGCCAAAGAGCGGTAAACCCGCTGATGCGTGTGTATTCATATTGCATGGTTTAGGTGCCGACGGGCATGACTTTGAACCTTTAGTCCCCGCGCTAGGGTTGCCGGCCAGCGCCAATGTGCGCTTTATCATGCCCCACGCGCCCCGCTTGCCGGTGACCATCAACGGCGGAATGGTGATGCCCGCCTGGTACGATATTCTGGCGATGGATCTGGGCCGCCGGGTCGATGAGGCGCAGCTAAAGATCTCGGCCGAGCGTATTCAAACGCTGATTCATGAGCAGATTGACCAGGGTATCGACAGCCAGCGGATTATTGTGGCGGGTTTTTCCCAAGGGGGCGCCGTTGCTTATCATGCCGCGCTGTCATTCCCCGAGCCGCTTGGCGGGCTCTTGGCAATGTCGACTTACTTCGCCACCGCCGACAGCATTGCGCTGGCCGAGGCCAATCGGCATATTCCCATTGAGGTCCAGCACGGCAGCTTCGACCCTATCGTGCCGGAAAGCCTGGGTAAAAGCGGAGCTGACCGCTTAACGAGCATGGGCTATGCGGTCAATTATCGCCAGTATTCCATGGCCCACTCGCTTTGCCCCCAGCAGGTAAGTGATATTGGGCGCTGGCTTTTACAGCGGCTGAAATAACGGCTGCGTCGACAACCTTGCAAAAGGCGGGCACAGTAAGACGCTAATCCGTCTCCTGTGCCAGGATGTGGCGAAAGCGAATGATAGCCTCCCTTGATGCAACAGAAGCGATGCTGGCTCTTTGCCTCATAGTGGGGGCGCTTGCTTGCCTGTACGATCGCCATCTTGTGCGCGCCTGCTGCTTTTTTGTGGCGTTTGCCCTGACGATGACCATTGCCTGGTGGTATTTCGGCGCGCCCTGGCTAGCGGTCGTTGAGCTCTCGTTGGGCGTGATACTGACAGGGCTGAGCTTGTTTTACGCCCTCGGCCTCTTTTTGCCTGGCGGCTCTTCACCGCTTGAACGCGATACCTTCAGCAACACCTGGCCCCGTAAAGTGGCCCGCGTCTTTCTGGTGCTTGGCTGGCTTGTCATGCTCGGCTCGGTGATTCGCTTCGCGATACCCGGCATGGTCAACTTGCCCCTCGAACAGCCACTGCTTTTAGCAGGCGTCGTGATTATTGCCAGTGCGTTAGGCGCCTTTGCCTTGCATCGCCATCTGGTGCGGCGTCTGTTGGCGTTCAACATCCTCGGTTCCGGGGTGTTCATGCTGCTGGTGGGTGTCGCCGGCCCCACGGCGGCGGCCCAGGCGCTGATCAGCGTCGGTTTATGCGTTGCCTGGCTGGGGTCGATGTTGGCTGCGCTCTTGATCCAGCAGCTGGTGTACTTGGCCGGTGCGGACAGCATGCGGGGTGATGACGACCACAGGGAGCGTGCAAGGTGATCTGGCGCTTTGGCCTTTTGGATAGCACTTTTGAACCCTTGACCAGCGCTCACTGGGCGCTGGGCGCTGCACTTGCTGCGCCGCTGCTACTGGGGCTGATGGCCGCTGTATTCCCCCCCAAGCGCACATGGCCTGTTGCGTTGGCCTATTTACCCGTGCTGGCTTCGGGTGTGGGGCTGTTGTTCGCTTTTGAGCAGTCGGGGTTGCTGCGTTGGCAGTGGGAGCTAGCTGGGGTCGGCGTCTCTCTACGCTTGAACGGGCTTAGCGTATTGCTGCTGCTCACCACTCAGTGGATTGGTTTTGCCGCCGCGCTCTACACACCCGGGCTGTTGCGCCTGGGCGATCCGGAACCGCTGTCGCGTTGGCTCTGGCCCTTGATGGGGGGGCTTCTGAGCGCGCTTTCATTGATCTGGCTGGCCACTGACCTGCTCACCCTCTACGTGGGGGTGGAACTGATGGGGCTGGCGGCGGTGGGCATGTTGATGCTGTCAGGCAAGTCGGCGGCGCTGTTGGCGGGCATGCGCTACCTGCTGCTCGCGCTGGTGGGGTCGCTGGCGTATTTATTGGGTGTGGCGCTGGTGTTGGGGCAATGGGGGCGGCTGGACCTTCAGGGCCTGGCGGAAGTGGTCGAACCCGGGCCGGTCGCCTGGATCGCTGCTGCGCTAATGGGCGCTGGCTTAGCCTTGAAAGCCGCCCTTTTCCCGCTTCATGGTTGGCTTTCACCGGTACACGGAAGTGCCTGGACACCGGTGAGCGCGCTGCACGCGGCGTTGGTCATCAAAGCCTCACTGTTTCTGCAGCTGCAGCTGTGGAGCATCTTACTAACAGACTCTTTCTACGCGCCGCACATTATCGCCTGGCTCGGCACGTTGGCGATTGTATGGGGAGGCGTGTTGGCGTGGCGCACCGATTCGCTGAAAACGCTGGTGGCATCGTCGACCGTTGCCCAGTTGGGCTACCTGATGGTGATCTTTCCGTTGCTGCTGGGTCCTGGCATCTCGCCGCTTTCGAGCGCATTAGCTTGGGACGGTTTCTGGCTCCAACTGTTGGGCCACGCTTTTGCCAAAGCGGCGATGTTCATGGCCGCTGGCAACCTGATGCTGGCAACAGGGGAGAGTACGCTCAAGGGGCTGGCAGGCACCAGCCGACGATTGCCGCTGTCGCTGTTAGTGTTGGGTATTGCCGCGGTAACGTTGATGGGCTTACCCCCCAGCGCTGGCTTCACCGCTAAATGGCTGTTACTTGACGCAATGATCAGGTCTCAGCAGTGGTGGGCGATCACCGCGCTGTTACTCGGTTCGCTACTGACGGCGGCCTATGTGTTTCGCGTGTTTCGCTATTCGTTTTACGAGTCGGCACCGCACCACCATTACCAGGCCCTGGCCCCAGGGATGAATCTTATCGCGCTGGCCCTTGCTCTTACCGCTTTCGCCCTGGGGCTGCTGGCGCACTTCCCCCTGACATTGCTAAACGGAGGTGACGGATGAACGCATCCTGGCTTCCGTTAACGACGCTTTTGACGTCGCTGTTGGCCGCGACGGTCATTTTTACGCTGCCTGAAGATGCACGGCGACTACGCACCAGCGTCAACCTGCTGGCGGCTGTCGTTAAAATCATACTGGTAAGCCTGATGGTTGGTCGGGTCTCGGCAGGCCATGAGGATACCTTTAGCTTTCAAGTAGTGGGCAACGTTGATTTCGTGTTGCGTGCGGATGCGCTTGGGGTGATGTTCGCCGGGCTCTCGTCACTGCTTTGGCTGTGTACGACGGTTTATGCAATAGGTTATCTGGAAGGTTCGGCCAATCGAAAACGCTTCTTTGGCTTCTTCAGCCTGTGCGTTGCCAGTACCCTGGGTATCGCGCTGGCAGGCAATCTGTTCACCTTCTTGATTTTTTACGAGATGTTGACGCTTTCCACCTATCCGCTGGTGGTACACGCGGGCACGCAAAAAGCCCTCAACGCCGGGCGTATTTATCTGCGCTATACGCTAAGCGCCGGCGTTGTGCAGCTGCTGGGGGCTGTTCTGTTGTATACCCTGACCGGTGAGCACTCCTTTTCATCGGAGGAAGGCCTTGGCGATTACCTGGCCGATCATCGGGGCCAGCTACTGCTGATCTTTGCCTTGCTGGTGGGTGGCCTGGCTGTCAAGGCCGCGATAGTGCCGCTGCACGGCTGGCTGCCCAGGGCAATGGTTGCGCCCGCGCCGGTGAGCGCACTGCTGCATGCGGTGGCTGTGGTGAAAGCTGGGGCCTTCGGTATCTTGCGCGTGATTTACGACCTTTACGGCATGGAGCTGAGCGTTGAGCTTGGCGTGACTACTGCCTTGGCGGTGATGGCTTCCATCACGATTATCTATGGCTCGTTGCGCGCGATGGCGCAGCAAGCGCTCAAGCCACGTTTAGCCTTTTCCACCATCAGTCAGGTCTCCTATGTGGTGCTGGGGGTCAGCTTGTTTGGCCCTTTCGGCACGATTGGTGCGCTGGCGCATCTGCTCCATCAAGGGTTGATGAAAGTCACTCTGTTCTTTTGTGCGGGCAATTACGCCGAAGAACTGGGTATCCATCGCATTGACGAAATGGACGGAGCGGGGCGGCGGATGCCGCTTACCAGCCTCGCCTTTACCGTCGGGGCACTGGGCATGATCGGGCTGCCACCGATGGCCGGGTTTATTACCAAATGGTATCTCGGGGTGGGTGCCGTTCAGGCTGAGATGTATTGGGTGGTCGCTGTGTTAGTGGCGAGCAGTAGTCTAAACGCAATGTATTTCCTCCCGATTCTGCACCGCCTGTGGTTCCGTCTAGGGCCGGCGCATGGGCAAGGGCAGTGGCCAAACGAACAGCGTTTGGGTCGCTTAGAGACCCATGGCTGGCTGCTTTGGCCCATGGTGTTTACGGCTCTGGCAAGCCTGGGGGCGGGGCTGTTGGCAGGCTTGCCATTTAGTCCCTTGGACTGGGCAAGCCGCGTCGCCTCGGGGGAGTATCTGCCATGATGTCGCTGCTGTTGGCACTGTCACTGCTATGGCCGCTCGGCGTGGCGATGCTGGTGGTGGGGCAGGTTTGCCGCACCCCTGCCGGAAAGCGTGACTACTTTTCGTGGTGGTGGCTAAGCGCCGCCTGGCCGGCATTGTTGTTAGCCTACGGCGGCGAAGCCCAGTGGACAATCGATGTCTGGATGCTGGGTGGGGAGTGGGCGTTGAACGCGCTAACCCGTCCGTGGCTGGCCTTTACCGCCTTACTATGGAGCCTGGCAGCCCTGCATGCTAGAGGCTACTTTGCCGCCGAGCAGAAGCAAGCGCGAAGCGGTGATCAAGCCGCCCAACGTCGGCTGGCGCGCTTATCGTTGTTGTGGCCGTTAACCCTGCTTGGCAACGTGATGCTGATCATCGCGCAGGATATTGCCAGTTTTTACCTGGGCTTCGCGCTGATGACATTTGCGGCCTATGCGCTGGTGGTGCATAGCGGCACCGAGGAGGCTCGTCTGGGGGCCAGGGCTTACATCATCCTGGCTGTCCAGGGAGAGGGACTGATCCTGGGTGGCTTTTTATGGTCAGCGGGTGAAGCCGACACGCTAACACTGCAAGGGGTACGCGAAAGCATCCTGGTGGCTGAGCATGGCGCTTGGATGGCTGCCTTGCTGTGCCTGGGTTTTGGGGTGAAAGCGGGCGTTATCGGGCTGCACGTATGGCTGCCCCTGGCCCACCCGGTAGCGCCTGCGCCTGCCAGCGCCGTATTGAGCGGTGCAATGATCAAAGCGGGGCTACTGGGATGGATCAGCGTATTACCCCTGGGCGAAGCGGGGATGTCAGCGCCGTTAACACAATTTGGTCAAATGATGCTCGTGGCGGGCCTCGCAGCGGCTTTTCTGGCGGCACTCTACGGGGTGTTTCAGCACCATCCCAAGGCCGTATTGGCTTACTCAAGCATCAGCCAGATGGGCATGCTGACAGCGCTGGTGGCGATGGGGCTGGTGGCTCCGGACGTCTGGTCAATGCTGTGGCCGGGAGTGGTGCTGTTTGCCGCCCATCACGCGCTGGCTAAAGGTTCGCTGTTTATGGGGACCAGTATCAGCGAGCATATGCCGCGTTGGTCGTTGGCTTTAATCTGGCCACTTCTGGCGTTGCCGGGCATTTCCCTGGCCGGTGCCATCGGCGCGGGCATGGTGACTAAGTGGGCTGTCAAAAGCCCGCTCTACGAAATGCACCATGAGTCATTGATCAAACTGCTTAGTTGGGCAGCCGTCGGCACGGCAGCGCTGGTGAGTATTGCGCTTTGGCGACAGTGGCAGCAGCGTCAGCCTGGGGGTAGCAATGGCTGGCAGTGGGGAGCTTGGTTGGCGGGCATTGCCGCGGCACTGATAACGCCGCTGTGGCTGCCGTTACCCGCAGAGAGCGTTGCGATGCCGCCCCTGAAGGAATGGCTGGGGATCATATGGCCGCTCCCCGTCGGCATTGCGCTGGTGGCCGCGGGTCGTCTTTTGCTTTGCTTTATCAATGTGACGGCGCCACCGGCTGGCGATCTGTGGTGGATATATGCAGGCGTCACCGCTGCTGGGTTGGAGCCTGTTAGGCGTATTAGCCATTGGTGCTCCGAGTTGAAAACGGCCTGCGTGGTATCATGTCGGAAGGTCGAGAGCACTCTGATGGACGCTTTAACTCGCATGCTGAAGGCTGAAAACTGGATGCGCCATCATGCCAGTGGTTTGATGATGGCGCTTGCCGTATTGCTTGCGGCGTTACTGATATGGGAAGGCCAGCGATGATATGTCTGCCAGGAGAGATTGATGGATAAATTCACCCGTGGCCGCAAAGCCGAACTCCCCAAGGAAATTCCCAAGCCAGGCTGGCTCGACATTGTTTGGCGTGTTTCGCGCGCGGCACGCCGTGACCGCATCATGTTTCTGGCGGCGGGTGTCGCCTTCTATGCGCTGCTTGCTTTGTTTCCGACCATTGCGGCGGTGATCTCTCTCTGGGGGCTGTTTTTCGATCCGAGTGAAGCCAGCCAGCAACTCTATAACCTTATCCGTTTGATGCCTCCCGAGGCGGCCGAGCTGATCGATAACCAGGCTCAGGATGTGGTGGATAGCATTGGGTCGAGCAGTGAAGTGGCGGCGCTGGTGAGCCTGTTGATTGCCATGTATATCGCCTCCAAGGGAGTCAGTGGGCTGATCGTGGGGCTGAACGTGGTGTATGGCGAACAGGAGCAACGCAGCGTTTGGCGTTTGGCTGTGCTGGTGACCACCATGACCTTTGGGATGATTGGCATGACGCTTCTGACACTGGGGTTCATAGGCCTGGTGCCGATGCTGGTCGATGCATTGGCGGTCGTTTCACCCTTGGATCGGATTATCGATTTTATGCGCTGGCCCGCTTTGCTGGTGATGATGAGTGCTGTCATCGCGCTGCTTTATCGCTTTGCCCCCTATCGGCGTGCCGCAAAATGGGAGTGGTTAAGCGTCGGCACTATGGTGGCAACGCTGCTGTGGCTGCTGGGGTCGGGCGGCTTATCGCTTTACGTGCGCTATTTTTCCAACGTCAGCGAACTGTATGGCTCCCTGGGGGCCGTGGTGGTGTTGATGCTGTGGTTTTTGCTCTCGGCGTTTGTGGTATTGCTGGGTGCCGAAATCAACTGCGAGCTGGAACGCCAGACGCAAAAGGACACGACCATTGGCAAGGAACGCCCGCTGGGAGAGCGAGAGGCCTACGCCGCCGACACCCTGGGGCGCCAGCATCCTTGGTATGAACAGGACGACGCACATACGCCGACGGACGATTCTCGCCGCGATTAATGTAACGCGCTCTGCCTCCTGCCCTAAGGGCAGGAGGCGAGCTTGGGGTGAAGGTGTTACAGGAGTTCTTCGGCGGCCAGTGCCAAGCGTGAACGCTCGACGCTTTTCAGCGTGATATGCCCGGCGTGTGGCCAGTCGCGGAATCGCTCTACCACGGCGGCCATGCCGCAGGTATTGGCGGTCAGGTAAGGGGTGTCGATCTGCCCGACGTTACCCAGACAGACGATTTTGGTATTGCGCCCAGCTCGGGTGACCAGGGATTTCAGCTGTTTGGGAGTGAAGTTTTGCGCCTCGTCGATGATCAGGAAGGTATCGTTGAGCGTGCGGCCACGCATGAAACTCGGCGCGCGGATCTGCACCCGCGAGCCGATCAGCTGCCGTGTGGCGCCGTTATCCCAGGTCGATTCGCCTTCATCATTACGCAGCAGGTTGTCCATGTTGTCGTGGAAGGCGCCCATCCACGGCGACATTTTTTCCTCCTCGGTGCCGGGTAGAAAGCCGATGTCCTCGCCCATGGGAATGGGCGCCCGGGTAAACACGATGCGTTCGAACTGCTTTTGGTCCAGGGTTTGCTGAAAGGCGGCGGCCAGGGTCATGAAGGTTTTGCCGGTGCCCGCGTTACCGGCGATGGTGACAAGGTCAATCTCCGGGTCCATCAGTAGGTTAAGGGTGAAGTTTTGCCGACTGTCGTGGGCGTGAACTCCCCAGACGCCCGCATGGTGACGGTAGTTGGTGAGCAGTTGCAGGCGTGCCGAGGAAGGCCCCAACTCGCGAACGATCGCCTCGAATTCAGCGCCGTTTTCGCTATCCGACACCAGCATACCCACATGCCAGTGACGCGGCATGTCGCCACTCAGTTGGTAGAAGGTGTGATGGTCGATTCGCTCGACGGTTACGTCCACATTAAGCGCTTCCCAAAGCGAGGCGCCGTGCGGGCCTGCAGAGGTGTATACCTGGGCGCCTTCGATCATCGCGTCGCTATCGTCGAACGCTTGATCATTCAGGTAATCCTCAACAGGGACTTTCAACGCTGCCGCCTTGACCCGCAGGTTGATATCCTTGGTAATCAGAATGACCGAGGCATCGGGGCGTTCCTCGCGCAGCCGACAGGTTTCGGCGAGGATACGGTTATCGGGACTGTCGTCCAGGGAGTCAAAGGGTTTGAGATCCCGGTAGCAAAGAAAGTGCAGCTTGCCGGACTCGCCGGTGATACGTGGAATCGGGATACCGCTTTGAATTTCGTCGAAGGTGACTTGGCTGGTGAGGTCTGAAAGCGTACGGCTGATCTGGCGCGCTGTACGGGCGATTTCGCGGATACCGTTTTTGTGCTTGTCCAACTCCTCTAGGACGGTCATGGGGATAACGACATCGTGCTCGTCAAAGTGGTAGAGCGCGGCGGGATCATGAATCAGGACATTGGTGTCCAACACGTAAAGCCTGGTTGCTTTCTTATCGAGTCGTACCATCGTGGCATTCACTCCATGGTTGACGGCAACGTCGACACTGGCAGGTGCGTCTTACGTCCTAATGACACTTGCCTGTGTCGTTAAGATGGCGTGTCCTGGTACCTCCTTATTTAGCGCTTTTTAATAGCTTGGAAGGCATCGGCGTTTTTTGCCAATAAATCTATTTCAACGAACGAGGTTTCCATGACACCCGCGATCAATAGTGCAAAAAGCGCTGGCATTGCTTTTCAAGTCCACGAATACCACCACGACCCAACTGCCGAGTCCTACGGTTTGGAAGCGGCTGAGAAGCTGTGCGTTGCGGCTGAACAGGTATTTAAAACCCTGGTCGTCAAGCTGGATGGCAATCAACTGGCGGTGGGGATTGTGCCCGTCACAGGGCAGTTGAACTTGAAGCAGATCGCCAAAGCTGCGGGGGCCAAAAAAGCCGCCATGGCGCAACCCGATGAAGTGGAGCGCACGACAGGCTATGTGTTGGGTGGTGTCAGCCCGCTGGGGCAGAAAAAGCGCTTGGCCACCTTTATTGACCTTTCTGCAGACGCATTTGCCACGATTTATGTCAGCGCGGGAAGGCGAGGGCTTGAGATCGAGCTGGCGCCCAAGGACCTGCAAGCACTCAGCCAGGCGCAACTGGCCCCTATCGTGGCATGACAACAGGGCGCGAGGGGGCGCTTTCTGGTATGGTGCGAAACATTAAGGCCGCTCATGCTTAGCGGGGTATTTTCGCCCCTTCAGGAATTTTCTGTGTCCGACACTTCTTTTGCTTCTCTGGCGCTGCCAAGCGCACTCGCCAGTAATCTCGACTCGCTGGGTTATCACCACATGACCCCGGTTCAGGCACAAAGCCTGCCGCCGATGCTGGCCGGCTGCGATGTCATGGCCCAGGCTAAAACCGGCTCGGGTAAAACCGCCGCCTTTGGACTGGCACTGTTGGCCGAACTGCGCGTTGAGACGTATGCGGTCCAGGGGTTGGTGCTGTGCCCCACCCGGGAGCTTGCGGATCAGGTGGCTGAGGAATTGCGCCGCCTGGCTCGGGCGATGCCAAACGTGAAAATCCTCACGCTGTGCGGGGGTGCGCCGCTGGGGCCGCAACTTTCATCGTTGGACCACGGCGCGCATATCGTGGTGGGCACGCCAGGGCGCATTGACGAGCACTTGCGCAAAGGCTCTTTGACGCTTGGTTCGCTAACGACCCTGGTGCTGGATGAAGCCGACCGCATGCTGGATATGGGCTTTCAGGAAACGATTGACGCCATCATTGCTGACACCCCAGCGGATCGCCAAACGCTGCTGTTTAGCGCCACCTTCCCGGACGAGCAGGCATCTGGCGGGCTGGCGGCGATGACGCGAGGCGTGATGCACGACCCGGTGACGGTCAAGGTGGCCGAGGTTCATGATGCCACCACCATCGACCAGCATTTCTATCAAGTCGCAAGCGAAGACGCCCGCTTTGCCGCACTCAAACAGCTGCTGTTGGTTAACCGGCCGACCACCAGCGTGGTGTTCTGCAATACCAAGCGCGAGACGCAGGCGGTGGCCGACCAGCTGGTAGACGCCGGTTTTAGTGCCGTCGCGCTGCACGGCGATCTGGAGCAGAAGGACCGCGATCGACTGCTTGTCTTGTTTGCCAATCAAAGCGCGTCTATTTTGGTAGCCACCGATGTGGCGGCCCGTGGGTTGGATATCGCCCAACTGGATGCGGTGTTCAACTACCAGATCGCCCGTGAGTTGGACGTCCACGTCCACCGCGTGGGCCGCACCGGGCGGGCAGGCGCGAGTGGCATTGCCTGCACTCTGGTAACTCCCAAGGAAACCTACCGGCTGGAAAAATTAGCCGACGTGCTGGGTGAAACCTTGACCACCGAGCCGCTGCCCAAGGCGACAAATGCTGCGCCGTTTGAGCCGCCTATGGCGACCCTTCAATTGGCCGGCGGCAAGAAAGACAAGTTGCGCCCCGGCGATATTTTGGGTGCACTGACCAGTGAAGGCGGCTTGCGCGGTGACCAGGTAGGCAAGATAAAAGTGCTTGCTCGCAGCGCCTATGTGGCGGTTGTGCAGGATAAGGTTCAGCAGGCCCAGGCAAAGCTTGAGCGTGATAAATTGAAAGGGCGAGCCTTTCGCGTCCGTCGCATTCGCCATTAAGTGTCTATTTGAGCGTGAACTGAAAAGGAGCCAACGCAGCGACCCATGAAAATCCCTAAACGATTACAGCCCTTGGTCGATGACGGCATGATCGACGAAGTACTGATGCAATTGATGAGCGGTAAGGAAGCCCAGGTCTACGTGGTGCGTTGCGGTGAAGAGGAACGCTGCGCCAAGGTCTTTAAAGAAGCCAAGCAGCGTAGTTTCAAGCAAGCCGCGCAGTACCAGGAAGGTCGTAAGGAGCGTAACAGTCGCCGCGCCAGGGCAATGTCCAAGAAAACCCGTTACGGCCAGAAAGAACAGGAGCAGGCCTGGCTCAATGCGGAAGTCGATGCGCTTTACCGGCTGGCCGGGGCAGGGGTGCGGGTCCCCGAGCCCCACGGCTTTGTGGATGGCGTCCTGCTAATGGAAATGATCACCGACGCCGACGGCAACGTGGCCCCACGCCTTGATGAAGTCACCTTGACGCCGGAACAGGCAGAGGCTTACTTCGCGAAGGTGATTCAGGATGTTGTGCGCATGCTGTGCGCCGGTTTGATTCACGGCGATTTGTCGGAATTCAACGTGCTGGTGGATGCCGATGGCCCGGTGATTATCGATCTTCCCCAGGCCGTGGATGCCGCTGGTAATAACAGCGCCGCGGCGATGCTATACCGCGATGTGGATAACATGCGCAGCTATTTCGGCCAGTACGCCCCCGCGCTTCTCGACACCCATTACGGTAAAGAAATGTGGGCCCTGTACGAATCCGGCGAGCTGCACCCCGACAGCAAGCTCACCGGTCACTTCGACTTTGATACCCACATCGCCGACGTGGATGAACTGATGGAAGTCATCGACGACGCCAAAGAGGAAGAAGCCGATCGCCAGGCGCGCATGCGCGACGACGGTGAGGATGACGGGGAAATCCCACAGCCCTATTGACGGCCAAACCCGACATCATCAACCGCAAGTTTCGTCGGTTAAGGGATGGGGCAGCCACAGCGCCGAAAGAGCGGTGCGGGTCACGACCTGACCGGTAAGTGTTTAGGGACGGCTGGCTGCTGCGCTACCGGCCCTTTTTTCCCGCGTCAACTGATAAGTCACGGAGGAAGGACTCTTCATGCTCTCGCGTATGCTTGCGCCATTGTTTCGTTACTTTGAAACGCGCGTTGACCCCTATCCCGAAGGCAACGTGACCACGCCACCCAAGGGGCTGGCGGCGTTCATCTGGCATTTTTCCCGCCCGGTTTGGCCACTGTTGCTGCTGATGTCGCTGTTGACTGCCTTTGTCTCCGCCGCAGAGGTGGTGTTCTTTAGCTACATGGGCGAGCTGGTGGACTGGCTCGGCAACGTGGAGCGGAAGAACTTCTGGGCCGAGCATGGCCTGTGGCTTTCCGGGGTAGGGGTTCTGGTGTTGATCGGCTTGCCGCTGTTGGTATTGGCGCAGTCATTGGTGACGCATCAAAGTATCTTCGGCAACTACCCGATGATTGGCCGCTGGCTATCGCATCGGCATATGCTCAGCCAGAGCCTGGCGTTTTATCAGGACGAGTTTGCCGGGCGGGTGTCGCAGAAAGTCATGCAGACGGCGCTGGCGATTCGCGAAACCGTCACCAAGGTGATGGACCTGCTGGTCTACGCGATCGTGTATTTCACCGGCGCGGCTATCTTGCTGGGCCGTGCGGACCCTTGGCTACTGCTGCCCTTGGGCCTTTGGCTGGCAGGCTATCTGGCGATCATGTGGTTTTTTGTGCCGCGCCTGCGGGATGTCTCCATGGCTCAGGCGGATGCCCGCGCCCAGATGACCGGGCGCGTGGTGGACAGCTACAGCAATATTCAGACCATCAAGCTGTTCGCCGACACCCAGCGGGAACAGGGCTACGCCAAGGATGCCATGGAAGGCTTCATGGGTACCGTCCACCGCCAGATGCGCCTGGTCACCATCATGAGCGTGTGCCTGACGCTGCTGAATACGGCACTGCTGGTGGGCATAGCGGGGATGGCGATCAGCGCCTGGTACCTTGACGCGATTTCATTGGGCGTGCTCGCCATTGCCATTGCGCTGGTCATGCGGATCCGTTTCATGTCGGACTGGATTTTATGGGAAGTCGCTGGGCTCTTTGAAAATATCGGCACGGTACAGGACGGCATGAACACCATCGCCCAGGAGCCCGCCGTACGTGATACACCTGACGCCCAGGCGTTAAGCGTTCCCCAGGGAGCGATTGCTTTCGAGGCGCTGCGCTTTGGCTACGAACAAGCCAAGGGCGAGAACAAAACCGTGTTCGACGGTTTGAATCTGACGATTGCCCCGGGTGAGAAAATCGGCCTGATCGGTCGCTCAGGGGCGGGTAAATCGACGCTTGCCAATCTGCTGCTGCGTTTTTATGACCTTCAGGGCGGGCGCATTGTTATCGATGGCCAAGACATCGCCGGGGTTACGCAAACCTCGCTGCGCCATCAGATTGGCATGGTGACCCAGGACACCTCGCTACTTCACCGTTCGCTGCGCGATAACATCCGCTACGGCAGTCCCCACGCCAATGATGACGATGTCTGGGAAGCTGTATGTCGCGCCCATGCAGATACCTTTATCAACGATCTGGTTGACCCTAAAGGGCGGCGTGGGTTGGACGCCCATGTGGGCGAGCGCGGCGTTAAGCTGTCCGGTGGCCAGCGACAGCGCATCGCGATTGCCCGCGTGTTGCTCAAGAATGCACCGATTCTGGTCCTGGATGAAGCCACCTCGGCGCTGGACTCCGAGGTGGAAGCCGCCATCCAGGAGCAGCTTGATACGCTGATGCAAGGTAAGACGGTGATTGCGATCGCCCATCGGCTTTCCACTATTGCGATGCTCGACCGGCTCATCGTGGTCGATGAGGGGCGGATTGTTGAAAGCGGCACCCATACCCAATTATTGGAACAGAATGGCATTTATGCGCGCCTTTGGCGTCGACAGTCGGGTGGCTTCATCGGCCTTGATGTCGATGCTGTTAGCCCCAATGTTTAATGTACCGATCATTCTGTCTAAAGAGGTATTCATGCAAGCGATTCAACTCAATCAGCCCGGCGGACTCGACAAACTAACGGTAGTGGATCAAGCCGCGCCTGGCGAGCCGGGGAAAGGCGAAATTCGTGTGCGCTTGCACGCCAGTTCGCTGAACTTTCACGACTACGCCGTGGTGGCTGGGATGATCCCCACCGAAGAGGGGCGTATTCCCATGTCGGACGGCGCAGGGGTTGTCGAGGCCGTCGGTGAAGGCGTAAGCGATTTTTCCGTAGGCGACCCGGTGGTTTCGACGTTCTTCCCCGGCTGGCTTGAGGGCCCGGCGCGGGTCGGCGATTTCCGTACCACCCCCGGCGATGGCATTGACGGTTTTGCGCGCGAGCAGGTCATCGCACCGGCTACGTCGTTCACCTACCAGCCGGCTGAATACAGTCACGCTGAATCCGCCACCCTGACCACCGCCGGATTGACCGCCTGGCGCGCCCTGGTCGTCGACGGCGGGCTGAAAGCGGGCGATACGGTACTGGTACTGGGCACCGGCGGCGTGTCCATTTTTGCGCTGCAGTTTGCCAAGATGATGGGCGCACGCGTCATCGCCACGTCGTCCTCCAACGAGAAGCTGGCCCGCCTGCGTGAATTGGGCGCAGAGCACACCATCAACTACAAAGAGACGCCCGAGTGGGGCAAGGCCGTCAAGGCACTGACCGAAGGCGAGGGCGTTGATCATGTGGTGGAAGTGGGTGGCTCCGGCACGCTGCCGCAGTCGATCGATGCGGTCAAGATCGGCGGTCATATCGCACTGATTGGCATATTGACCGGCCGTGAGGGCGAAATCCCAACCGCCAAGCTGATGGCCAAGCAGGCCACTCTGAAAGGCCTGATCGTCGGCAGCCGTCGCGACCAGATAGAAATGATTCGTGCCATCGAGGCCAACGGCATGCGCCCGATTATCGACCGCGAGTTCCCGCTGACCGAAATCGCCGATGCTTTCCGCCACCAGGAATCTGGCAAACACTTCGGTAAAATTTGCCTGACGTTCTAACGTAGCCGTTTTGACGGTATGAAGGGTGAAGTCGAGCGGTCATTCGCATAGAATGGCCGCTCTTTTATTTAATCGCCAGGAGCGTCAGTGCAGCGCATCGCCCACCTCATTCACGACACACTACCCAATCCCATCGATACGCACGGTCTGCGGGTGCTTGAACGCCATGCCGCGAGAGCTATCGTGACTCGCCAGGATAAAATCCTGCTGCTATATACCGAACGCTACGACGACTTCAGCTTTCCGGGCGGCGGCATTGATCCTGGTGAGAGCCCTGAAGCCGGGTTGCACCGTGAGCTTTACGAAGAAACAGGTGCGGCTGACATCGATATCATGGCGCATTTCGGCTATGTCACCGAATACACGCCCACCTGGAAGCCGCAATGGGATCTGATGCATCAAACCTCCCACTGGTTTACCTGCCGGATCGGTGAAACTCTGGGCGAAGCCCGTCTTGAAGACTACGAAGCGGCCAACGGCATGTCGGCGGCGTGGGTGTCGCTTGACGAGGCGCTTGACCACAACCGCCGCGTCATCGCCAGCCGACCCGCTACCATGGGCCTGTCGATCCAGCGCGAAACCCTGGTGCTGGAGAAAGTTCGGGCGAGTGTGTCGGAAAAAGTCGCGTAAGTGGGTGCTGTCCAACAACACACCGCGACGCTTGCTTTATTAAGGATAACCGCCGCTGACGGGCGTCAACGGCGGCTGATCTTATCCATTCGGCTTATTCACCCGACCTATTCATTCGACTCTGGCAGCTCAGCGCTATGGTAGACGTTTTGCACGTCGTCCAGGTCATTCAGCATGCCGAGCAGTTTTTCGAACATGGCCACATCGTCGCCTTCGACCGGCGTGGTGGTTTGCGGCAGGAACTGAATTTCATCGGCTTCGAAGTCGATCTCGCCGAACGTGTCGAGCAACGCCTGCTTGGCTTTGGCGTAGTCGGTATGCGGTGCAAACACGGTGATGCGGCCGTCTTCCTGTTCGATATCGGTGACGTCGACATCGGCCTCCATCAGCGCTTCCAGCACGGCTTCCTCGTCGTTACCGGCAAACGCGAAAATCGCGCAGTGGTCGAACATATGGCTGACGCTGCCGGGGGTGCCGATTTTGCTTTTGGTCTTGGTAAAGCAACCGCGAACATCGCCGAAGGTGCGGTTGGGATTGTCGGTCAAGCACTCGACAATCACCATGGCATTGCCGGGGCCGAAGCCCTCGTAGCGCGCCGCTGAAAAGTCTTCGCCGCCCGCCCCACTGGCTTTATCCAGCGCCTTGTCAATTACGTGAGAGGGTACCTGGTCCTTCTTGGCACGTTCCATCAGGCCGCGCAGCGCCAGGTTGCTATGGGGGTCGGTGCCGCCCGCCTTGGCGCAAACGTAAATCTCGCGACCGTACTTACTGTAGACCTTCGTCTTTGCATCGGCCGTTTTGGCCATGGATTCTTTACGGTTCTGAAAAGCCCTACCCATGTTGACGTCCTGTAATTAGCGATTCCCCCTGCTGATCAGGGTGTCATCAAAAAAGCCAAAGTTTACCCAACAGGATATCATGCTAACAGCGTTATTTGCGTAAGCGCAGGCGTCTCATCGTCTGGCGTGGCTTACACGACAATGCGTCATCATTTACCGAAGATGAAAGGACAATAAACGAACAAGGAGAACTACATGCCATTCTCGCTATGGCTTTCATTGGCGGCGGTATGCGCCGTGGGGGCGATGTCACCGGGACCCAGCCTGGCGTTGGTGTTGCGCCATACGCTGGGCGGGGGAAGACTGGTGGGCGTGACAGCCGCGTTATGCCACGCCTGTGGCGTTGGGATCTATGCGTTTCTTACCGTGCTGGGCCTGGGCGCGCTGATTGTGCAGTGGCCAGCGCTTTTCCAACTGATTACCTGGGTGGGGGCTGCATATCTTGCCTGGCTGGGCATTAAAGCGCTGCGGGCCGGGAGTGCCGGGGCGATGCAGCAACAGGCAATGGCCACGTCCGGCGCTCGGGCCGCCCGGGAAGGCGTGTTGGTGGCCCTCGGCAACCCCAAGCTGATTCTTTTCTTCGTTGCGCTGCTGAGCCAGTTCGTAACACCCGAAATGAGCCTGGTCGCCAAAGCGCTCATCGTGGTGACGGCGATGGTCATTGATGGAGGGTGGTACGTGCTGGTGGCCGTGGCACTGTCGCATTCGCGGGTGCTGCCCTGGCTTCAGCGTCGCGCCCACTGGATCAATAGGGTGACCGGGGTTTTGCTGCTGGCACTGGCGCTTCGCGTGGTGGCGGGTCCGCTGGTCTAGGTTGGCAGTGGCTGGCTCGGGGAACTGGTGCGTTGAGCATAGACATGGCATGGTAAGTGGTTAGGCGAGGCGTTCCAGGGGGAGGCGGCAGATGACACTGTACGATCAGGATTGTTATAACCACATGGGGCAGCCGTTTAACCTGCGGGCGTTGCAGGGGCAGGTGTTGCTGGTCGTCAACGTCGCCAGCCGCTGTGGCTATACCCCGCAGCTTAAAGAGCTGGAAATGCTTTACCAGCGCTATCGGGATCGCGGCTTCACGGTGTTGGGGTTTCCCTGCGACCAGTTTGGCAAACAGTCACCGGAAAGCGCTGATGCCTTTTGTACCTTTGGCGAGCAGCAATATGGCGTCACGTTTCCGCTCATGGAAAAAGTGCGGGTTAACGGCGGTGACGCTCATCCGTTGTTCGTGCTTCTCAAGCGCGAAGCACCCGGCGTGTTGGGCACGACAATGATCAAATGGAATTTCACAAAATTCCTGGTCGGGCGTGATGGCAAGGTCATTGCGCGCTTTGGCCCCCGGGATCATGGTCGCTCGTTACGGCTACGTCTGGAACGCGCACTCGACGAGGTTTAAGTCTCGCCGCGGGCGACCATCACCCGGTTCATCAGTTCGTTCCAACGATGGCGGACCATCATGGTCGTCAGTCCTGAAAACAGGGCCCAGCTTTTGCGCCGCCAGCCTGTCAAACGCAGGTTGTGGCTGACCAGTTGCTGCATCAGTTTGCGGTCGTTGAACTCACGCCATTCACTGGCAATGGACAGTTGGTGGCGGGCCATAACTGGCGCCATCTCCAGGCGGAACATCCACTCAAGCTCTTTAAAGGTCATATCGTAGCGCTGAACGACCTCGACCATACGTGCGTAATCGCGTTCACTTGGCTCGCGGTCTAGCCATAACGGGGCCAGTGCCAACCATAAATCGCCACGTTCATCGACTAGCTGCTGTGCGTTCATTAACAAAGCCTCGTGGGCGGTCAGGGATAAAACAATATCCTGACGTGAAAGGTCCATAAGCTCAATAGCGGACAGCGCCGCTCGAGACCGCTAGAATAGTGTCACTGATGAGCTAAACACGTTATTTTGAAAGCGAGGTTCCCTTTGATTATTAAACCCAAAGTACGCGGCTTTATTTGCACGACCACCCACCCGGTCGGCTGCGAGCAAAACGTTCGCGAGCAGATTGAAGCGACCCGCGCACGCGGTTTGGACAAGAACGCCGGTCCTAAAAAAGTGCTGGTGATCGGGGCTTCCAGCGGTTACGGCCTGGCTGCACGGATTACCGCGGCCTTTGGCTACGGCGCAGATACCCTGGGCGTGTTCTTTGAAAAGCCGGCGACTGACAAAAAGCCTGGCACAGCGGGCTGGTACAACAGCGCCGCGTTTGACAAATTCGCCAAGCAGGAAGGCCTTTACAGCAAGTCGATCAACGGCGATGCGTTCTCCCATGAAGCGCGGGAAAAAGCCATTGAACTGATCAAGCAGGACATGGGTGAAGTCGACCTGGTGGTCTACTCGCTGGCCTCACCGGTGCGCAAACTGCCGGATAGTGGCGAACTCAAGCGCTCAAGCCTCAAGCCGATTGGCGAAACCTACCGCGCCACCGCGATCGACACCAACAAAGACGCCATCATCGAAGCCGAAGTGGAACCCGCGACCCAGCAGGAGATCGACGACACCATCACCGTGATGGGCGGCGAAGATTGGGAACTGTGGATGGAGGCGCTGGACCAGGCCGGCGTGCTGGCCAAGGGCGCGCGCAGCGTGGCGTTCAGCTATATCGGCACTGAAATCACCTGGCCGATCTACTGGCACGGTGCGCTGGGCAGGGCCAAGGAAGACCTGGACCGAGCCGCAGCGGCTATCGATGCCAAGCTGAAAGAGACCGGTGGGGGTGCCAATGTGGCGGTCCTCAAGTCGGTGGTCACCCAGGCGAGCGCGGCGATCCCGGTAATGCCGCTGTATATCGCCATGGTGTATCGCATCATGAAAGAGCAGGGCGTCCACGAGGGCACGATCGATCAGCTTAACCGCTTGTTCGGCGAGCGTCTCTATGCTCCGCAAGGCGGTGAGATGGCCACCGACGAAGTGGGCCGCCTGCGCCTGGATGACTGGGAATTGCGCAACGATATCCAGAAGGCCTGCCAGGACCTGTGGTCGGAAGTGACCACCGATAACCTGTTCGAGATCACCGACTACGCGGGCTATAAACACGACTTTCTGAAGCTGTTTGGCTTCGAGCGTGACGATGTTGATTACGACGCCGATGTCGATCCGATGGTCGACTTCGATGTGGTCAACTTATAAGCCGGTTGTCGTTAATTGGCGATATGACCGCTAAGCGTTATGAAACGCCGGGCCTTGGAGCTCGGCGTTTTTGCATTTATACGCCATGTTTTGTTTACCGCGACGCGGCCACTGCCTTTACCCAGGCAATTGGTTAAGATGTCGGTTTGTTTTCGTCACGGCGGTTTTCCATGCAGCATAACCCGGTCAACTCCCCCAATGCCGCGTCGCGACGGCGGGTAGCGTTTGTGCTGCTGCCTGGGTTTTCGATGCTGGCGCATGCCAGCGCGCTGGAACCTTTGCAAATGGCCAACCAGCTCAGCGGGCAGATGCTTTACCACACCGTCACGCTAAGCATGGACGACGAATCCGTCCGTAGCGGCGCGCAGCTTTCCGTGCTTGCGCAGCATACGTTAGCAAGCACGCCTGGGCCGCTTGATTTATTGCTGATCTGCGCCCCTACGCCGCTGCCTTATGCGCTGCCCGCCAAGCTCAATGAATGGCTGCGGGGATACGTAGGGCGCGGCGTGATGCTGGGAGGGCTGGCGGGTGGCACCGAAGTGCTGGCGCGCTGCGGACTGCTGGAAGGTTACCGCGCAACACTGCCCTGGCAGCGCTTCGACGCCTTTTCCCAGGCCTACCCGCAAGTAACGCTTTCCCAGCAGCTGTTTGAAATTGACCGCGACCGGCTTTCCTGCGCGGGCGGTACGGCGGCGATGGACATGATGCTGACGCTGATCGGTCAGCATCACGGCGCCCGCCTGGCCGAGCAGGTTTCGGAACAGTTTGTGTGCGACCGTATTCGCATGGCGGACGAGCGCCAGCATGTACCGTTGCGCAGCCGTTTGGGCCACGCGCCGCAAAGCCTGGTGGATGCCGTGACGCTGATGGAAGCCAATATCGAGGAGCCGCTCTCTACCCTGGAGCTTGCCGAGCATCTGGGAATTTCCCGGCGACAGTTGGAGCGGCTTTTCAAGAAGTACCTGCAGGCGGTGCCCAGCCGCTACTATCTTGATTTGCGTTTGCAAGAGGCGCGCAAACAGCTACGCGAAAGCGACCTTGCGGTAGGCGATATTGCCTTTGCCACCGGCTTTTCTTCAGGGGCGCATTTTTCAACCGCCTACCGCCACCATTTCGGCATGACGCCGAGGGAAGAGCGCCTGGGTTAGAAAGGTAAGGTTAGATGGATTAGGTTAACGTATCCACAATGCCACCTTCCACGCGCAGGGCGGCACCGGTGGTGGCGCTGGCTTGGGGAGAGGCCGCATAGACGCTCATGCTGGCGACTTCCTCGGGTGTTGCCAGCCGCTGGATGATCGACGATGGGCGATTTTCCTGCACAAAACGCGCTTCCACTTCCTGCTGGGAAGTGCCTTCTTTTTCAGCCATTTCACGAATCATGTTGAGCACGCCCTCTGAGCGGGTCGGCCCCGGCAGAATCGCATTGACGGTCACCTGAGTGCCGCTCAATACCTTGGCAAGCCCCCGCGATACCGACAGCAGTGCCGATTTGGTCATGCCGTAATGGACCATTTCGCTGGGGATGTTAATGCCCGATTCACTGGACAGAAACTGGATGCGACCCCAGTTGCGCTCACGCATTCCCTGGGCGTAATGGCGCGAAAGGCGCACGGCGCTCATGATATTGACGTCGAAGAACTGTTGCCAGGTGGCGTCGTCGACCTCAAAAAAGTCCTGTGGGCCGAAGATGCCGACGTTGTTGATCAAGATATCGGTGCTGGGCTGTTGCTCGATCAGTGTCTGGCAGCCTTCAGCGGTGCCCAAGTCAGCGGCCACGCCCGTCGCCTTGGCGTTGGGAACGTCTTTCTTGATAGCCGCAATGGCCTCGTCAATCCGTGCCTGGGTGCGCCCGGTGATGACCACATCGGCACCTGCATTGGCCAAGCCCTGGGCAATCGCAAAGCCGATGCCGGCTGTCGAGCCGGTAATAATGGCGTGCTTGCCGCTTAAATCAATCTGCATACGTTGTGCTCCTCTCTTCCTGAGTGTTGGTAGCTCGCTACGCTGAACGACATAGCGCATGATTCTATAGCTTGCTAATGAGTATGGGGCTCTTACGGCGTTCTTCAAGGGAAGCGTTCTTCAATGTACCTAGCTCATTGATGAGCCTGGACTGAAAAAGAACAGGCGGTGTTGTTTGAGCCGCATCTTGCCTCGCGCCGCTAGTCGAGCGTGATGCTCAGCGACTGCCGTGCCTTGCAGGGGTAGCCGTGGCGCAGGTGCAGGGTGCGCTCGTCGAGGGCCATCACCACCGCGAACAGGGTCTCCATACGCTCGGTCTCGGGCAGGTTTAAGTCGGTGTGCTTGCAGATCGACATGGGTGCATTGTGGTGGTCGCTCAGTACGTCGAACAGCGCGCTGACGCTGGCCTTGGGCGGTGGGTCGAGCAGCTCATCGAGGCGGCGCAGGCGCACATGGGAGTCGGGCTTGGGGAAGTCGGTGACACAGGCGGTGGCGGCCGCGGCGCAGAGGTGGTTGGTGTGGATCACCCTCCCGCCGCTGGGCTTGAGTACCCCCGGCGGCCCGGGCTGGACCTCGAAGCCGGCGGCCTGGCCTGCAGCACTGGCGACCAGAAAGTGCGCCGGCGAGGCGACGCGGTCCTCCGCGACGATGCGCTGGGCGCTGTTGAAACCGTCGCTCTCGAGAATCTTGCGCAGGGCGATGTGGATCGGCAGGCCATCGCCGCAGGTCTGCGAGCGGATGGCGTTGAGACACACGCCGAGGCCGTGGGCATTGAGGCCGATCTTGGCCAGCATCCCGGCTTCGCCGACGCTAACAAGCGGCGGCGCGTCGTCGCCCTCTATGTGCAGTACCACCACGTTGTCGAGCTGGTCGGCGCGCCAGTCCCAGTTCTGGGCCAGCCAATGTTGGCCTTGCTGGTAGATCGAAAAGGCGGAACAGCCGCCGCTGGCTTGGGTTAGCGAGATCTCGCTGCGGCAGTTGAGGGTGAGGATGTCGTCGCGATGCAGGCCAGCGCCCTCGGCAATGCCCTCGAGCTCATCCAGGATCGCCGGAAAGCCGCGCTCGATAGCCGGCATAAAGCGCCGTGCCACCTGCCGGGCGGCGGCCCAGTCGAGGCCTACAAAGTCTTGAAACAGCCGGTCATAGACCTCAATGCTGCGCTGAATCTGTGCGGCGTGGCGCTGGCCATGGGCCAGGCCGATGGCATGGCGGCTACCACGCAGGTGGGTGACGTCTAGCATGCGGGGTGCTCCTCGGGAAGGCGATTCACTCAAGCCTACCGCGAACAGCGTTGAAGTGCAGGTGTGCTTGGATAGGCAGCGAAAAATAGCTTTTTTCAAGTTTATAGCGGCATCCAAACGCTCACTTGCGTTAACGCCGTGGCGTCGTCATATGCCACTGAGATCGTGAGATGAGCAAGGACGAATATAACGTGTTACAGAGGATAGCGACGCTGGCTAAACGCCGCTATTCATAATTTGCCGTCCCATTGCTGAAAGCAGTTACCCTATTCGGCCCCTTATACTGTTTTCATTCCATTACCCCACTGGAGGTAGCGTCTCATGAGCCACACCCCAAGCCGTCAGGATTTCGATCACTACATGGCGCCCAATTACGCCCCGCAGCAGGTCATTCCAGTGCGGGGTGAAGGTAGCCGCTTGTGGGACCAACAGGGGCGCGAGTATATCGATTTTGCCGGGGGCATCGCGGTCAACTCTCTGGGGCACTGCCATCCGGTGCTGGTCGTTGCACTAAAAGAGCAGGGTGAAAAACTGTGGCACCTTTCCAACGTTTTCACCAACGAGCCAGCGCTGAACCTGGCCAAGGCGCTGGTCGATCGCACCTTCGCCGACAAGGTGTTTTTATGCTCCTCCGGCGGTGAAGCCAACGAAGCTGCGCTGAAACTGGCGCGCCGCTGGGCAGTGGATAACCACGGCGAGCACAAGGATAAAATCATCTCGTTTCGTCAGTCCTTTCACGGGCGTACGTTCTTCACGGTAAGCGTCGGCGGTCAGCCCAAGTATTCACAGGGCTTTGGCCCGGTGCCCGGTGGCATCCTGCATGCCGACTACAATGATCTGGAAAGCGTGCGCAAGCTGGTCGGCGATGATACCTGCGCGATTATGGTCGAGCCCATGCAGGGCGAGGGCGGCATCGTGCCCGGCACCCAGGCATTCCTCCAAGGGTTGCGCGACCTGTGCGACGAGCACAATGCGCTACTGATTTTTGATGAAGTGCAAACGGGCGTTGGTCGTAGCGGCGAACTCTATGCCTACAAGAATTACGGCATTACGCCGGATATTCTCACCAGCGCCAAATCCCTGGGTGGCGGCTTTCCTGTGGGGGCAATGCTGGCGACTGATGCGGTGGCTAAATCGCTGGTCATCGGTACCCACGGCTCCACCTACGGCGGCAATGCGCTGGCATCGGCGGTTGCACTGGCGGCGGTCGAGTTTATCGATACCCCCGAGGTGCTTGAGGGGGTCAAAAACCGTCATGACCTGTTTCGTGAGCATCTGGAAACCATCAATCGCAAGCACGGCGTGTTTAAAGAGATTCGCGGTATGGGCCTGCTGATAGGCGCACAGATGTCTGATGCTTATGAAGGGCGTGCCAAAGACATTCTGCCGCTGGCGATTGAAGAGGGGTTGATGGCGCTGATTGCCGGGCCCAATGTGCTGCGCATGGCGCCTTCCCTGGTCATCCCCGAAGCGGATATCGCCGAAGGCATGGCTCGCCTGGAACGCGCGATTGAACGGTTAGTTGCAGTCGCATGAGTGAAGCCGTAGCAGCAACCGTCTCAACTGAAGAGGGAGCGTTGAGGATGCTGGTAATTCGACCGGTGAAAATGGCCGACCTGTCGGCGCTGGAGCAGTTGGCCGAGCACGCAGTGCCCAAGCTCACCAATCTACCCGCCAACCGTGAGCGGCTTGAAGAGCGCATTGCGCGCTCCGAGTCCGCCTTCAGCGGCGAGGTGGAGCATCCTGGCGACGAGCATTACACCTTTGTGCTTGAAAACATTGCGCTGGCAGACGACACCGACAGTGAAGTGCTGGGAACGGCGACCATTCGCGCTCAGGCGGGGGCCAACGAGGCCTATTACACCTACCGCCAGGAAACGCTGATTCATGCGTCTCAGCAGTTGAACGTCCGCCGTGAAGTGCAGACGTTAGCGCTTTCCCATGAAGTCTCGGATGCCACTCTGCTGTGTGCCTTTTCACTTAATCCGCGCTACAAGGGCACCAGTGCCGAAAGCCTGTTACGCCGGGCGCGACTGATGTTTATCGCCCAGTATCCTGAGCGGTTTTCGCGCATTCTGGCGGTGGCCTTCCCTGGCTACCTGGATACGCGCAGCGAATCGCCTTTCTGGGAGAGCGTGGGGCGGCACTTTTTCGCCCGCAGCTTCCAGGAGATGAATCACATCGCCGGGGTACGCTCAAAAAGCTTTATCGCCGAGGTCATGCCCCAGTTTCCCCTCTATCTACCGTTATTGACGCCCCAGGCAAGGGCGGCGATTGGCCGCGAGCACCCGGCCCACGAAGAGGCGCTGGAAGAGATGCTGGCAGAGGGCTTTGTTCGCTCGCGTCATGTGGATATTTTCGACGCCGGGCCGATTGTCAAAACCGAACGCGAGCGGCTGGAAACCTTCCGCTCGGCGGCGTGGCACCCAGTCCGGGTCCGCCCTGAGCACGCGCTTCCTGACGCGGAACCCGCCATGATTGCCAACCAGAAGTTGGGTGGCTTTCGTTGCATCGTGGCGCGCTATGCGCTGTCGCCCACGGGTCAGTTGATGCTGTCTCCCGAGCATGCCGAGCGCCTGGGCGTCGAAGAAGGCCGCGCGGTGCTCGCCGCGCCGTTAACCTTGCCGAGCGCGGTTGATGCGCTCGATGAAGGAGAAATGTAATGCGCATTCGACCCATTGCCCGGGATGATTTGGATGGGCTCCAGGCGCTTGCGCAGCAGGCCGGTGTGGGGTTTACCTCGTTGCCGGACAACCGCGAGTTTCTGGCCGGCAAGATTGAAGCCGCCGCCCGCGCCTTTGAAGAGCGCACCCCGGTGGATGACCGGCTGTATTTCTTCGTTTTAGAAGACGAAGACAACGGCGAGCTCGCCGGCTGCTGCGCTATCGAGGGCCAGGTCGGTCGCGAAGTGCCGTTCTACAATTACCGACTGGGCACGCTGGCGCACTCATCCATACAGCTGGACTTGCACCGCACCATCGACACGCTGTTTTTAAGCTCCGACCATACCGGCGATGCCGAGGTGTGCTCGCTGTTTCTGCGCCCGGAATACCGCGGCGAAGCCAACAAACATTTGCGCAACGGCGCGCTGCTCTCGAAAGCGCGCTGGCTGTTCATTGCCCAGTTTCGCGACCGTTTCCCCGATAAGGTGCTGGCGGAAATGCGCGGTGTATTTGACGAGCACAACACAAGCCCCTTCTGGGAAAGCCTGGGCAAACACTTTTTCCCCATGGATTTCAACGAGGCCGACCGCCTGACTGGCCTCGGGCAAAAGAGTTTTATCGGCGAGCTGATGCCCAAGTTTCCGATCTACACCACCTTTATGTCAGAAGACGCGCGGGCCTGCATCGGGCAGGTGCACCGGCATACGCGTCCGGCCATGGAAATGCTCAGAAAAGAGGGGCTGCGTTGGGAAGGCTATATCGATATTTTCGACGGTGGCCCCACGGTGGAAGCTTACGTCGACGATGTGCGCGCCGTCCGCAACTCACGGCTCTGCCAAGTGGAAGTGGCCAAAAGCGCGCCGCAAGAAAGCGTCAGCCGCTGGCTTGCCGCGACCACCCATATGCTCAGCTTTACCGCTAGCTGGATAGGCCGTGCCCCCACCGACGACAACACTATTGTGCTGAGTGAAGCCGAAGCGCAGCGTTTGAATGTCACCACCGGTGATCACCTGCGGCTACTCGAGACCTAGGCGATGTTTACAGGAGAGTTTTTTATGCACGCCCAACAGCAGCAACTGATCAATGGCGCCTGGGTAGCCGGCGAAGCGACCACCTTGACCAAGTTCGATCCGGTTTCCGGGTCGCTGCTTTGGCAGGGGGCAGAAGCCTCCGGGGAGCAGGTGGCCTCGGCTGTCAACGCCGCACGGAGCGCCTTTCCTGGCTGGGCGCGCACGTCTTTTGCCGAACGTCAGGCGCTGGTCGAGGGTTTTGTCGAGGTGCTGACCGCCCGCCGCGAAGCACTGGCCGTCGCCATTGCCTCCGAGACCGGCAAGCCGCTCTGGGAAGCGCGCACCGAAGTGGGCGCAATGATCGGTAAAGTGGCGCTTTCATTCAAGGCTTACCATGAGCGCACCGGCGAACGGGAAAAAGCCGTCGGCAGCGCCAAAGCCGTGCTGCGCCACCGCCCCCACGGCGTGATGGCGGTGTTTGGTCCCTACAATTTCCCTGGCCACCTGCCCAACGGCCATATGGTGCCCGCGCTGTTGGCGGGAAACACCGTGATCTTCAAGCCCAGTGACCAGACACCGCTGACAGCCGATTTAACCCTGCAGTGCTGGCTGGAAGCCGGTCTGCCCGCAGGTGTTATCAACCTGGTCCAGGGCGGTGTGCCGGTCGGCCAGGCGTTGGCAGGCAACCCCGATATTGATGGCCTGCTGTTTACCGGCAGTGCCAAGGTGGGCGGCATGCTCCACCAGCAGTTTGCCGGTCAACTGGATAAAATTTTGGCGCTGGAGCTGGGCGGCAACAACCCGCTGGTGGTGAAAGACGTCGACGACGAGCGTGCCGCGGTGCTGAGCATTCTGCAGTCGGCGTTTCTTTCCGGCGGCCAGCGCTGTACCTGCGCGCGGCGCTTGATGGTGCCCCAGGGCGACGTCGGTGACAGGCTGATCGACGCGCTGTCTGACGCTATCGCCAAGCTGCACGTGGCCGGGCAATTTGAAGAAGAGCCCGCGCCGTTCTTTGGTGGGCTGGTGAGCGTAGCGGCCGCGGATGGCCTGCTCAAGGCCCAGGATGAACTGGAATCCATGGGCGGCACGGTGATCAACCGCATGCAGCGCCTGGAAGAAGGTACCAGTCTGTTAAGCCCCGCGCTGATCGACGTGACTGGCTTGGACGTGCCCGACGAGGAGCACTTTGGTCCGCTGCTGAAAATCCATCGCTACAGCGATTGGGATGAAGCGCTGACGTTGGCCAACAATACCCGTTACGGGCTTTCCGCCGGGTTGATTGGCGGCGATCAAGCCGATTGGGACGACTTCCTGCTGCGCATTCGTGCCGGGATTGTTAACTGGAACCGCCAAACCACCGGCGCCTCCGGCGACGCACCTTTCGGCGGTGTGGGTGATAGTGGCAACCATCGTCCCAGCGCCTACTATGCTGCGGATTACTGCGCTTACCCCGTGGCGTCCATGGAAGCCGACACTCTGGAGATGCCCGAGACCCTGCCACCAGGAGTCAGCCTGTGAGTGCCGTCGACGCCAGGGAAGTCAATTTCGACGGGCTGGTCGGCCCGACCCATAACTACTCGGGGTTGGCGATGGGGAATGTCGCTTCCATGAGCCACGGTGGCTTGGTGTCCAACCCCAAAGAGGGCGCGCTGCAGGGGCTTTTAAAGATGAAGTCGCTGATGGATGCGGGCTATGCCCAGGGTGTGCTGCCACCCCAGCAGCGCCCGGATATTGGCGCACTGCGCGATTTGGGTTTTAGCGGCAGCGATAGCGAGGTGCTGGCCCGCGCTGCCAACGAGGCCCCTCAGCTACTGCGGGCAGTCTGCTCGGCGTCCAGTATGTGGACGGCGAACGCGGGGACAATTACGCCAAGCATGGATGCGCTGGACAGTCGGGTACATTTCACCCCGGCCAACCTGCAGTCCAGCTTTCACCGCTACCTGGAACCACAAACCACCGGTCGCGTGCTGCAGGCAATTTTCCACAACGAGCAGCACTTTGCCCATCATCCGGTGCTGCCTGCCACGCCTGCCTTTTCCGATGAAGGCGCGGCCAATCATACCCGGCTTTGCGGCGAGTACGGCGAACCGGGCGTACATCTGTTTGTCTATGGTCGCCAGGCGTTTGGTGACGTGCGTAGCGGCGAGCGCGAACCCAAGCGTTATCCTGCTCGGCAAACCCTGGAAGCCAGCCAGGCGGTGGCGCGTCAGCACGGGTTAACGGAGGCGCAAACGGTGTTTGCCCAGCAGCACCCGGACGCCATAGACGCGGGCGTCTTCCATAATGATGTGATTGCCGTGGGCAATGGTCCCGTACTGCTCTACCACGAAATGGCCTTTCTGGACGAAGAGGGCTCCCTGGATGAGCTGCGCGCCAAAATGGCCACGCCGCTGATTCCCGTGCGCGTACCCTTGGAAGCGGTGAGCATGGAAGATGCGGTAGCCTCGTATCTGTTCAACTCGCAGTTGCTCTCCAACCCGGACGGCACCATGACCCTGGTCGTGCCCGGCGAATGCCAGGAGCGCGAAGCGGTGTGGCGCACCATCCAGGACTACCTGCTGGCGGGCAATAACCCCATTAGCGACGTGGTCGTCAAAGACGTCAAGCAGAGCATGCGCAACGGCGGCGGCCCCGCCTGCCTGCGCCTGCGGGTGGTGCTAACGGACGCCGAACGCGAAGCACTTAATGGCCGCGTGCTGCTCACTGATGCGCTTTATTATGACCTAACCGCTTGGGTGAATCGCCATTATCGCGACCGGCTGGCTGTGGACGACCTCAAAGACCCGCAGCTCGCGGACGAGTCATTAGCAGCATTGGATGAGCTAACCCGGTTGCTAAACATTGGATCTGTTTACCCGTTTCAGTTGGGGTAGGGGCTTAAGCTAAGCTGGAAACCAAAACGCCAAGACAATGCCTTGGCGTTTTGCCTTCTATAAGTCCAAGATATCTCAGGTAACTGAAGCCCAGAGATACGTCTATGGAAGCCATTATTCGCCGAACTGACGACAAAGAGTTTGCGGAAAGCATCATTCGTCAGAATATGTCTGGCTACTATAAGCAGTTGGATATGCACTGGGATACCGACCTGTTCGATAAACAGTGGGGTGTTTTAGACAGCTACGAACTGGTCATGAACGCTTCACGAGTGGGGCTGCTGTGCTTAAATCACGATGCAAACGCCTACTATATTCGAGAGCTACAAATTGATCAGAACTGGCAGCGCCAAGGCCTAGGCGCAACGGCAATCCGTTACACAATGGACATTGCCCAGCAAGCGGGCATTCGCTTAATTCGACTCCGTGTATTTTCTATAAACCCGGCAATTGCTTTATACGAACGTATGGGGTTTCGCGTTTGCAAAACCGAAGAAGGGATACATTACATGGAGCGTAGTATTCTTTAGCGATAAAACCGATCAGCAAAAGGCCCGGCCAGCACAATGACCACTTCTAACCCATCTTTTTCCGATGCTGAGCGGCGTGGGCTCTACCGCGCCATTCATGAGCGGCGCGATGTGCGCTCGCAATTTCTGCCCGACCAGATTCCCCTGGAAGTGCTGACCCGCCTGTTGGAAGCCGCGCATCATGCGCCTTCTGTGGGGTTTATGCAGCCATGGGATTTCATCGTGATTGAAAGTCGCAACGTCAGGGAATCGGTGCTGGCGTTGTTCGAACAGGAGAACCAGAAGGCTGCCGAGCGCTTTGAAGGCGAGCGTAAAGCGCATTATCGCAGCCTTAAGCTGCAAGGGATTATGGAAAGCCCGCTCAATCTCTGTATTACCTGCGACCGAAGCCGTGGCGGCCCTCATGTGCTGGGGCGCAATAGCATTGTCGATACCGACCTGTTCAGCACTTGTCTGGCCGTGCAAAACCTCTGGCTTGCTGCGCGGGCGGAAGGCATTGGCGTTGGTTGGGTGAGTATTCTCGATCAGACGCAGCTAAGCACGGTCCTGAATCTGCCTGAGCACGTTTATCCGCTGGCGTATCTCTGCCTTGGCTATGTAAGCGAATTTTTAGACCAGCCGGAGCTTGAGGCCAAAGGCTGGCGCTCTCGTCTGCCTTTAAGCGAACTCGTGCATGGCGATAAGTGGGGGCAATCATTTAGTGGTGGTGTTTGAAGCTGTTGCTATTAGCCAGCTTTAGGCAGTATCAGGGCGTATCGATTGGATAAGATGATGTGCACGCGCAACTGGCTAGTAAATGGTTGGCGTGTTCGTGAAGTGCCTCTTTAAGGCCATCCGGCTTGAGGACAGTAAATCGAAACGGGAGCTGTGCCAGCCAATAAACAAACCACTCGAAGCTGTCGGTTCGGGTGTTGAGTAGTAATCCACCTTCAACTTCTTCGAACGGACCTGTACAGAAAAAATGGTTCTCAAAGTAAGCGTACGCGGCACGATCAATGTGTAGCACCAGTGATACTTCATGAGTTGGGCCCCAGGACATGAGGCTTTCGCTCAAAAAATCGGCTGCATTGAAGTGAGCGGGGCGTGTGAAGGTATCATCGAGTAAGCGCACACCACTGATACGATCCAGCCTAAACGAGCGCATGGCTCCCCTCAGATGGCAAAAACCAACGGCATACCACCGGCCTTGTTGGAAAACGAGTCCGTAGGGGTCGATCCGACGTGCAATTGGATCGTGCCGCGGGGAATGGTAGATAAGCCCGACGGCTCGCATGGCTTCAGTGGCTTTAGTCAGTGTCTCAAGTGCACGGTCATCACGGCTGGGTTCACGCCGGGGTAAGAACACCTGAGTGGTCTCACTGATACTACGCACGCGTTTTTTTAAATTCGCTGGCATCACCCGCTCGAGCTTCGCTTGCACGCTGGCAATGGCGGGCGCTGCGTTCGACAGGCCCAGTTGGCTGGCGGCCAATAAGCCCAGAGAAACCGCGAAAGTCTCTTCATCGGTAAACATCATGGGTGGCAGTTTGAAACCTGCCACCAATCGATAACCACCGTAGCGGCCTTGCTCGGTCACTATCGGTACACCTATGTCTTCCAGCGTCGTAATGTAACGTCGGATAGTGCGCCGATCCACTTCCAGGCGTTCGGCCAACTCTGCGCCGCCCATTTGGCCATGAGCCTGCAACAACTCAAGTACAGCAAGCACGCGCGTTGTGGGTCCTGCCATCGCCATCTTCCTCAAGAAGCCGTTTTTAAAGTCTCGCAGAAAAAAAGCATTGTTGCGTTTATTTAGGACGGATTCTCACCTATTAACCCACTAATCTGATATGGCAGTACCGAATGTCATCTAAAAATTGACTAAAAAGGAGCTCAGCATGTCAGAACTTACGTTTTACACTCATCCGATGTCCCGTGGCCGCGTGGTGCGCTGGATGTTGGAAGAAGTCGGCATACCCTACTCGGTAGAGGCGATGGAGTTTGGTTCAGAGATGAAATCTGAGGACTACTTGGCCATAAACCCCATGGGGAAGGTGCCTGCCATCAAGCATGGCAATACGGTGGTGACGGAAGTGGCCGCTATTTGTGCATACCTGGCGGATCAGTTCCCAGATAAAAAGCTGTCACCGCCCCCGCAATCTCCCGAACGCGGAACCTACTATCGCTGGCTGTTTTTTATGGCGGGTCCGTTCGAAATGGCCACCAGTGCCATGACGTACAGTTGGAAAATCGACAGCAGCAACGCACAGGCCGTCGGCTGTGGGCAAGTGGAAGACAGCATCAATACGCTTGAAAAAGTACTCAGTGAAAATACCTATATCTGCGGCGATCAGTTTACCGCCGCAGATATATTGGTCAGCAGCTATCTATGGTGGGAAACGATGCAGAAGAACATCCCGCCAAACGAAGTGTTCAAGCGTTACATAGAAGAGCGCATGGAAAGCCGACCAGCCGCCAAACGGGCCAATGAGTTGGACGATAAACTGGCTGAGAAAATGAAGCCTGTCTCCATCTGATGATCTTGTCGGCAAAACCTCTGGCTAGCGGCGTGTTTGGAAGGTGTCGACGCTGGCCAGCCTACCCATATATCGCTACTGTATTCGCTTGTGCTAAATAAGGCCGGGAGCCGTTCATGCAAAGCGATATCTCCATCAAGCGGCTAAGAGCCGACGACCCTAACGCTGAAACCGTCGCGGGCTGGACATTTGCAAGCTGGGGCCATTTACATCCTGGTCTCACTCAAGAACAGGCTATTGAGCGTTTAAAGGCTGAATGTGGCCAGGCCGGGGTGCCCTCAATCTTTGTGGCCATGCAAGACGAAACCCCTGTGGGCACCGCCAGCCTGATTGCCGATGATATGAGCATTCGCCGTGAACTTTCCCCCTGGCTTGCCTCAGTATTTGTCGTGTCCGAATGGCGGGGGCAGGGTATTGCCTCTGCGTTGGTGCGCCGGGTAGAAGCCGAAGCCATTGAGAACGGCATCGAGCTCTTCTATCTCTATACCCCCGACCAGCAGGCGCTCTATCGACGCCTGGGTTGGCAAGATGTAGAAAGCCTTGAGTACCGGGGCGAAACCGTTACGGTGATGTCACGGCGGTTGAGACCTAACCGTGGTCAGGGAAAACCGCTGTGTTGATATCTCAATGCTTTATGGGACGCGTGATGCGCTTGAGCTCAAGGTAAGCGTTCAAACCCGAATCGCCCAGTTCACGGCCTATGCCACTGCGCTTCATACCACCCCAACTGCCCTGGGGCGGTGCTATCTGGTCGTTGTTGCACCAGACGTTGCCGGCCTCCAAACGCCGGGCGATAGCCTCTGCGCGGTCGGGATCACCGGCCACCACCGTGGCGGCCAGACCAAAATCGCTGTCGTTGGCCAGGGCAATGGCCTCTTCGTCGTTAGCCACTCGGCGTGCGCAGAGCAGTGGTCCAAAAATTTCCTCCCGCCACAGGCGACTGGTGGTAGGCACTTCGCGATAGAGGCGCGGTGCCACAAAAAAACCACATTCAGGCAAGGTGATGGGGGGTGTCTCGCTATGGAGATCCTCTGCTCTGGCTTGGGCGATGTAGGCGTTCACTCGGTCCCGCTGAAGGGCGCTGACTAAGGGCCCCATATCGGTCTCCTTGGCCATGGGGTCACCTGTTTGCAGTGCGGCCATGGCGGCGTCGATGGCCGCGTAAAGGTCATCCGCCAAGCTTTCATGGACAAGTAGTCGACTGGTAGCTGAGCACATCTGGCCGGCGTTGTAGCAGATACCGGCCATCACCAGATCCCGAGCGACTGTAAGATCGGCGTCTTCGGTAACCAGAATCGGTGACTTGCCGCCCAGCTCCAGGGAGACTGGCCTGACACCCTGAGCAGCGGCGCGCATCACCGCTTCGCCCACCGCGTTGCTGCCGGTGAAGGATAACTTGTCGATGTCGGGATGGCGGCTCAACGGGGCGCCGATACCCTCGCCGTCGCCCAGCAGTAGATTGAATACGCCTGGTGGCAGGCCTGCCTCCATGACAATCTCGGCCAGTATCTGCTCGGGCAGAGGGGTAACCTCGGAGGGTTTGAACACCACCGTGCAGCCATCGGCGAGCGCTGGCGCCAGTTTCCAGGCACTACTGACCAACGGGAAGTTCCAGGGGGTGATCAGCCCCACCACACCGATGGCATCCCAGTAGTGACGCGCTTCCAGGTCGGGTTGACCCGCCTCTGCAACGGTTCCCTGGCGTTGACCCAGAGCCACGGCGGCCTTGGCGTAGTAGCGGTAACAGTCGATAGCGTCGTCCAGGTCTTGGTAGGCTTCCGCCAGAGGTTTGCCGTTGTTGCAGCTGGAGAGTTCAGCGAGGGCCTGGCGGCGGGTTTCAAGCCCCGTCGCGATGGCCTCCAGGTGCGCGCCTCGGCTTGCCTCCGGCGTGGCTCGCCAGCCGGGCAGGGCGCGCTGGGCCGCTGCCACGGCGAGATCGACGTCTGCCGGATCACCGCAGGTCACCTCGGCCAGGAGGGATTCGTGATAGGGATCGAGCACCTGGCGGTACGTCTTGCTTCGGCTCGGCACCCAGGCGTTGTCGATAAACTGTTCGTACAGGATGTCTTTGGGGGCGCTTATGGAAGCAGTCATGGCGTTTTTCCTGTCCAGCGAATGGGCAGCCAGCGGTGTCGCGTTGGCCGCATGCCGGGAAAGTTGATCTCTACAAGACGTAGCGCCAGCGTTAGCACCACGGTGGTGGCCAAGTAAATACCGGCGATCAGCAGCAGGGGTTCGTAGACCAGGAAGGTCTCGTCACGGATGATATTGGCTGCTTGTAATAGATCCATCAGGGCAATAGTGGAAACCAGCGGGACCGACTTGAGCAGCAGGATCATCTCGCCGGTAAGGGTGGGTAGGCAAAGTTGGATGGCTCGTGGTAGCCACAGTCGGGTAAGTATCTGGAATCCGGAGAGGCCGAAGGCGCGACCAGCCTCGAGTTCGCCCTGGGGGACGCTCAGCATCGCGCCGCGGATCACCTCGCCGGAGTAAGCGCCTACGCTGAGAATGAAGGTCACCGCAGCGAAGAAGAAGGGATCGCGTAGCAGCGGCCAGAAGACGCTTTCGCGAATGCCCGGAACTCCCTCCAGCAGGCGACCTACGCCATAGTAGAAGAAGAACAGCTGCACCAGTAGTGGGGTGCCGCGCATGACAGTGGTAAAGGCCCAGGTCAGCCAAGCCAGGGGACGGGGCCCGCGGATCCGTGCCAGCGCCACCCCCACCGCTAGCAGCAGACCGCCCACCGCCGAGACCAGCAGTAGCCAAAGGGTATTGATAAACCCCTCCCACAGGTAGTCCTGATAGAAAGGATCGCTCAGCCAGGAAAAATCCATATCAGGCCTCCGAGGGTTGGCCGCGCCGCACATAACGCTCAAGGCGCGCGAACAGTGCTGTGGAGCTAAGCGTCATTAGCAGGTAAATAACCCCGGCGGCGGCATAGAAAAGGAAGTAGGCACGGCTACTGGCGGCGGCTTGCTGGATAGTGAAAAACAGTTCGTTGAAGCCGATCACACTGATCAGAGCGGTGTCCTTGATCAAGATCAGCCACAGATTCGACATGCCGGGGAGGGCGTTGGGCAGCATCCCCGGCAGCACGATGCGGTGAAAACGGGCCCAGCGCGAGAAGCCAAAGGCATCGGCGGCCTCCAACTGGCCTTGAGGAATGGCCAAAATAGCACCCCGGAATACTTCGGTCATATAGGCACCCTGAACGAAGGCCAGTACGCCCACCGCGGTGGCGAAGCCGGTGATCTGCACAGCACCTGCCATGCCCAGATACGCCAGTAGGGTATCCAGTGCCTGGGCACCGGCATAGTAGAGCAGGAGGATCAATAACAGTTCGGGCACCGCCCTGATCAACGTGGAGTAGGCAGTGGCCAGACCGCGTAAAGGCGCCCAAGGGCTGAGCTTTGCGCCAGCGCCCAGCAGTCCCAACAGTAGTCCTATGGCGTAGGCCAGCACGGCGATCTGTACCGTGGTTAGCGCGCCGCTAAGAATGGGGCCGGCCCAGTCACCGAGCCCCTCCGGTGTCATAGCTGTCATGGTCGACTATTTCCTCGGTCACAGAGCGAATCCCCGATACCTATGGCACCGGGGGAGGCAACAACAGTCAGTTGTCGCTTACTCGTAGACGCAGACATCGGTGCCCAGGTACTGCTCAGAGAGGCTGGCGCAGGTGCCGTCTTCGATCACCGTGGCGATGGCGGCATTAAGGGCTTCGCGTAGCTCATCATCATCCTGGCGCAGGCCGATACCGATGCCTTCGCCATAAGCTTCATGGCGGGGAGCGGTGGCCTTGATCTCGAAGCCTTCCGCCTCGTCGCGCTCAAGGAACTGCAGCATGGCAATCTCATCCGCCAGAATGACATCCAGGCGCCCTGAAAGCAGGTCGTTATTGACCTGTTCCGCCTGATCGTAGAGGCGGACATCCACGCCGCTGTCGCGCAGTTCACGGCGGGCGTAGGTGGCGTTGGTAGTCGCTCCTTGCACCCCCATCACCAAGCCGTCCAGTCCCTCGGGAATAGCGAGCGTGGCATCGCTTGCTGCCACATAAGCGCCTGGTGTGAAGTAATAGGGGCGAGTGAAGTCGATGACCCGCTTGCGCTTCTCGGTGATCGACATTGAGTTCATGATCATGTCGATGCGTCCGGCATTGAGTGAGGGAATAATGCCGCTCCAGCCGGTGGGCGCGATTTCGCACTCGCGGTTCATGGCATCGCACAAGGCATGGGCCAGGTCCACTTCAAAACCGGTCCAGTCACCGCTGGCCGCCTTGTAGGTGAAGGGCGGATAGGGCTCGCCGGAAATGCCCACCTTGAGTGGCTCGGCGGCTTGGGCGGAGTGGCCGAGGCCAAGTGCGGTCACGGCGGTAGCGATCATCATCGGGAATTTCATGGACTTCTCCTGTCGTTATGGTGTTGTGGAGCTATCAGGCCGCAGGCGCCATAAACTGGCGGCAGCGGGGATCATCAAAAACCTCTTCCGGTGTGCCCTCGGCAGCGATGCGCCCCTGGTCGAGGTAAACCAACTGGTCGGAGACTTCTCGGGCAAAGTGCATCTCGTGGGTGACCAGTAGCATGGTGCGGCCCTCGTCGGCGAGTCCGCGGATCACCCCCAGTACCTCGTTGACGCGCTCAGGATCCAGCGCTGAAGTCGGTTCATCGAAGAGCAACAGCCGGGGTTCCATGGCCAGTGCCCGAGCAATAGCCACCCGTTGCTGTTGCCCGCCGGAAAGGAAGGCGGGGTAAGCATCACGCCGATCGGCCATCCCCACCCGCTCTAAATAGTGCTCACCCAAGGCCGTAGCCCGCTTGCGGGAAAGCCCCTTGACCCGCATGGGGGCTTCAATGACGTTGCCCAGAGCGGTTAAGTGGGGCCAAAGATTGAATTGCTGGAAAACCATCGCCACCTTGGCACGCAACCGTTGCAGTTGGCGCCGATCCAGACCAGTGATGCCGCCCTGGGGATTGCGGGTGAATCGAATCGACTCATCCGCAATCGCCAGTTCGCCCTGGTCGGGTCTTTCCAACAGGTTCATGCAGCGCAGCAAGGTGCTTTTGCCGGAGCCGCTGGCGCCGATAATTGAAGTAACGCTGCCTTCTGGCACTTCGAGAGAGATACCCTTGAGCACCTCAAGATCGCCAAAATGTTTGTGGAGGTGATTAGCCACAACCGCCGGTGCGGGGGCGGCGTGGGGACGAGATGCAGGCGGAAATGATGATGTCATAGGCAATCGGCCTCCTGAGCCGGGGTAGGTGATAGTTCAGCTCGGGCGCGCTCGGCACAGGCTGCCAAGCGTAGGCTGGCGGCGGTGAGGTGCTCGGCGTCAACGGTCAGGCTGAGCCGCACAAAGCCCGCTGCTGAGGGCCCAAACGCTTCGCCGGAGAGCACGGAGATGCCCTCCTCGTCGAGCAGGCGATCAGCAAAGCTTTGGGATGAGAGGCCCGTGGCACGAATATCCACCATCAGAAACATTCCCGCTGGTGGACGGATAGCGGTCACCGCAGTGCTTTCAGCGAGTGCCTCGCAAACAGCGTCGCGCCGCGCCCGATAGGCCTCACGCATGGCGTGCAATTCAGCGGGCGGTGTCTGAAGGGCATCGCAGGCAGCGTCCTGAATAAAGTCCGGGCAGCCATAGAGCATGCATAGCGCCAAGTGGGTGATGTGCTCAATCAGCGCTTCGGGGCCCAGTACCCAGCCCAAGCGCCAGCCGGTCATGGCGTGGGACTTGGAGAGACTGCTGACGATCACGCTGCGTTCGGTCATGCCCTCTAGCGTGGCGGGGCAGAAATGTTTGCCCTCAAAAATCAATTCGGCGTAGACCTCGTCGGTGATCAACCATAGGTCGTGGCGTCGACATAGGGCGGCGATGGCTTCCCAGGTGTCGGCGTCGATCAACTGGCCGGTGGGGTTGTGGGGGCTGTTGAGCAGGATCGCCCGGGTCTGAGGTGTGATGGCGGCCTCCGGAGCGACCGGGTCGAGGCGGAAGTCTGCCTCGCTGGGAAGCGGCACCTGCACCAGTTCTGCGCCGGTGGCACGTAGCACGGCTTCGTAGGTGACATAGCTGGGTTCGGGCACCAGTACTTCGTCGCCGGGATCCAGCAAGCACTGGGCAGCGGCATACAGACCGCACTGGGCACCGGCCATGACAATCACGTTATCCGGGCCTACCTCAAGGCCCTGGCGGCGATAGCCGTCGGCGATCACCTGGCGTAGCGCCAGCTTGCCCTGGACATCGGCATAGTGGGTAGCACCACCGCGTAAGCTGGCCACCGCGCGCTCGACAATCGGCGTTGGGGTGGCAAAATCCGGGTCGCCTACCGAGAGTAAGGTGATTTTTTCACCAGCGGCCTGACGGGCCAGGGCGCGGTAGTGAATATCCCAGGCCGCTGCTCCTTCGCCAGCGATACGGCCGGTGAGTCGTGAATAGTGCATAGGACGCCTATTTGAGTTCTGATGAGAAGGAATCGTCAGCGCCATCCAGCCGCCGTATTTCGGCCTGCCAGGCTCGATCGCTGCCAGCGGGGCTTGCCGCCCAAGATGCGTACTGTCGGGCTACGTGTTCGGCCATGGAAGGCGATACCAAACGCAGCGTCTGGCCGGTGGCCTGAGCCGCCAACTGTGCCTGGCAACTACGCTCCAGGTTGCGCATGCGCAGGAAAGCGTCACCAACGCTTGGGCCACAGGTCAGTAAACCGTGCTGACGCAGGATCATGGCCGAATGATCGCCCAGGTCGTCAGCCAGACGTTGGCGTTCATCGAGCGCCAGCGCAATGCCTTCGAAGTCGTGGTAGGCCAGCCGATCGTAGAACTCCAGCGACCACTGGTTGAGCGGCAGGAGGCCCTCCTCGAGACAGGAGAGCGCAACGCCAGCCACGGTGTGGGTGTGCAGCACACAATGAACGTCGGGTCGGGCATTATGGAGAGCGCTGTGTATGGTGAAGCCGGCCGGGTTGATGCCCAGCCCGGTAGGGTCGTCGAGCACCTTGCCGTCGGCGTCTACTGTCACCAGACTGTCGGCACGCACCTCAGAGAAACGCAGGCCGTAAGCGTTGAGCAAAAAGCGCTCGCCGGGAAGACGCGCCGAGATATGCGTATCGATACCGTCGTCCATGCCGTCCAGGGCGATCAGTCGATAAGCAGCGGCCAAGTCCCGGCGCACTTCCCCCTCTTGAGAAGCACCAGCGCTCATAGACTGGCTTCCACTGCGGCTTGGGCTTCCTTGCCGTCGTAGGTGGTTACGCCTTCCAGGAAGCTAGCGACACGTTCAGGGTGTTGTTCAATCCACTCTCTGGCAACCGCATCAAGGTCTCGCTCTTCCAGGCTGAAGGCGCTGATGAATTCGCTTTGCTCGTCGGCGGAGAAGGTGAACTGATCGAGCAAGCGGGTCAGGTTGGGGTTGGCCTTGGTGTAACGTTTAGCGACGATGGTTTTAACATCGCTTTGCCCGTTGTTCTTGCCAAAGACGCTCTCCGGATCATCCAGGATATGCACGTCGTACTCGGGTATCATCCAATGGGGCGTCCAGCCGTAAAAGAGAATCCAACGGTCCTCGTCTACGGCAGCGGCGACCTCGCTGAGCATGCCCGGCGTGGAGGACGGCATCCCTTCCCAGTCGCCAAGACCATAGGTATCTGCCTCGATGGCGTTCTCGAGCATGTCAGTGACGGTGGAGCCACTCTCGATGCTGTAGACACGGTGGTCAAAGCGTTCGGCAGTTTCAGGATCGGCCAACTGTTCGGCGCTGGTCACACCCGCCTCATGGACGTAGCCTGGCACCGCGAACCCCATGCGGGCCCCTTCCACGTTGTTGCCCAGGTCAACAATCGCACCGGCCGCCATGGTGGCGTCGTAGCTTTCCTGCTGGGCAGGCAGCCAGCCGGCCAGGAAGGCATCAGCCTCGTCGCTCTGCAGGGTCTGATAGCCCACTGTAGAGCTGACCTCCAGTGTCTCAACGCGATATCCCAGCGGCTCTGCTAGCTGGGCGAGGATTTCCGACTTGACGGTGACCCCTGGCCAGGGGGGAACGATTAGACGCAGTTCATCGCTGGCATCCTGGGCCGCCTGGGCAGTTAGCGGCAGTATGCCGATCAGTGTCATGGTGGTTAAAAAAACTTTTTTACGCATGTCAGGGTCCTTGTGTGTCGATTAATCGATCTATTATTGATGGCTTTTGCTATTTACACAGTGTTCATCCAAGTTGTGGCATCCACTTCGATCAGCAGCGGTGAGTTGTCATCTCCCAGTTGTGTGAGTGCCTTACCCAGGGACGCGGGGCCGCCCACTGCGCGATAGCGGCAGCTGAATGCATTGGCCAAGTCGGCAAAGTCTGGCGCCGTCAAGTCGACGCCCAACTGTGGCACCGCGTGCATGGCCATGTAGCGGCGAATTTCGTCATAGCCTTGGTTGTTCCAGATCAGCACCGCTACTGGGTAGGGCAGGTCACGGGCAGTGCCAAGCTCGCCGAGCACAAACTGCACACCACCGTCCCCCACAAGAGCGACCACCGGTCGTTCTGGGCAGGCCAGGGCGGCCCCGAGGGCTGCCGGCAGGCCATAGCCCAAGGTGCCGTAGCCAGTCGCCGAGTTGAACCAACAGCGAGGCGCGGGCAAAGAGGCCAGGAAGTTGCCGGCATACACCGGCCCGGTGGAGTCGCCCACCAAGATGGCATCGGGAAGCGTGGCCAGCAGCGTGGCGTAGAGCGGCACATAGGGGGTCAGATCGGGGTCTTCATGCAGTGCCAGCGCCTGACGAGTCGCGGCGGCGCGTCCATCAGACTCGAGGCGGTGGGGCAGTGCCCGCAACAGCGCGGCCATGGTCTCGCCAGCATCGGCGACCATGGCCAGATCGGCACGCTGATTGCGGCCAAGTTGCTGGGGGTCGATGTCGACTCGAATGAGCTGTCCGTTGAGGTGGAAGCCGTCATCAAACACCAGATCGTAGTCGGTTTCGCCCAGCTCGGTGCCCAGTGCCAGAATGACGTCGGCATCCGCCGCCAGGGCACGTGCGGCGGGCAGGCTCATGGTGGCCCCCAGATCGAGGGGGTGGTCCAGACCCAGCACGCCCTTGGCATTGATCGTCGTCAGAACCGGAGCCTGCAGCCGATTTACCAATGCGCGGGCAGCCTCGGGGGCCGCCATGCAGCCGCCGCCAAGCAGTAACAGTGGGCGCTCGGCCTGGCTGAGCCACTCGGCAGAGCGAGCAGTGGCGGCGGGCGCCGGTGCCGGAGGAAATACCTCGATCGGACGCGGCAGATGATCGGCCACCGGGGCATCAAACAGGTCGATGGGAATCTCGATGTGCACTGGCCCGGGTCGTGCACCGCGAAAGGTGGCGAAGGCGCGGGCGATGATCTCCGGTAGGGCGGCCGGGTCGTGCAAGGTGTGGCTAAAAATACTGACGCCCGCCAGGGTTTGTTGCTGGTTAGGCAGCTCATGGAGCCGCCCCTGGCCACGCCCTAGGGTGTTACGGCGGTTGACGCTGGAGATCACCAGCATGGGCACCGAGTCAGCCATCGCCTGGCCCATGGCCGTGGCAATGTTGGTCATGCCGGGGCCGGTGATGATAAAGCAAGCGGCGGGACGACCGCTGGCGCGAGCGTAGCCGTCGGCCATAAAGCCCGCGCCCTGCTCATGGCGCGGGGTGACATGGCGGATTGGGCTCGCGCCCAGGGCACGGTAGAGCTCGATCGTGTGTACCCCAGGGATGCCAAAGACGGTATCCACCTCATAGGCTTCCAGCAGGCGTAGCAGCAACTGGGCGCAGGTCTGGCTCATCGTAGCGCCTCTTCGGGGAGCGGCTCGGGGAGTCCACCGTGGGGCGTACGCCCCAGTACGCGCTCGACCATGGGGACGAAGTGTTCCAGGGGCAGGGTGTCATAATCGGGGTCAAAGCTGGCCTGGTCCCAACGGTCGCAGAAGAGGACTGTGCGCTCATAGGCGGGATGGTCGCGATATTGCTCCCGGGCGTGAGGGTCCTGGCCGAAGAAGTGCCGGTAATGGTATCCCTGAAAGAGTTCGTGGTGACGA
This sequence comes from Halomonas sp. SH5A2, assembly GCF_014263395.1. Taxonomy (GTDB): domain Bacteria; phylum Pseudomonadota; class Gammaproteobacteria; order Pseudomonadales; family Halomonadaceae; genus Vreelandella. The sequence continues at coordinate 895,831 of NZ_CP058321.1, forward strand.
ATCATCCAGGCGTTGAGTGGATCGACGAAAGGCTCGAGGATGGCCGCGGCGACCTCGGCGTGGTTAGCCGGGGTCAGGTCGTCGCCGATATCGTGAAGCAGCGCGCAGACGACCATTTCCTCGTCGGCACCATCGCGCAGCGCCCGGGTGGCGGTCTGCAGGCAGTGCTCGTAGCGATCAACCGGATAGCCGTGGTGATCACCGGCCAGGTTGTGCAGGTGGGCGAGTACCCGGCGCGGGGTATCGGATAAATAGTCACGGAAGCGGGCATCAATCAGCGCCCAGTCATCGCGCTGAGCCTCACCGAAGTAGCGAAAGCGAGCTTGTTTCATGCGGGTTCTCCTTGGGCCTTTGGAGTGGCGAGCCGCTGATGCAGCACGTGGCGACGGCTAGCGGTGCTATCGCGATCGACATAACCTTGACGCATATGGCGTACGCCGTCAGCCAGTTGAAAAGCACTGCGCCCATGCAGCAAGCGATAGTTATCGATAATCAGCATCTGGCCCGGGTCGAGCTTAAGGTGCAGGGTCAATTCTTCGCCGGTGATTAACTGATAGAAGGCTTTGCGGGCGGCATAGTATGCCTCCAGCTCTTCTACAGGCAGCGCTGGCATGTTTTCGGTACGGTTGGAATAGCGCACCCGGGCAGGCTCGCCTCGGCTGTCCAGTTCGATTAGTGGGCCTTCGCTTTCCAGGTAGGTATCGGCGTCGCAATAACGAAAGCTGGGCGTTACCCGAGTGAGGCAGGCGTAGGCGTTCGGGTCGCGCTGACGCAGCAGGCGCGCCGCCATAAAGCCATCGGCCAGGGTGCTGTCGCCACCTTCGGCGGCATTGGCCAGGCAGTGTAGCCAAATATAGCCGGGGATGGGATCCCGGTAGGGATTGTCGGTATGGGGCTCCAGGCCGCGCTGAGTCATGGTCAGGTCGTAGGCGTTGGCCACCGATTTGACGTCGGCGATGCCGCCCCAGTTGGTGCGTCTTAGCGGGCCAATGCGATCAATGAGCGGCTGCATGCCGTCATTGTTGGTGGGCACCCCCGAGACGACGACAAAGCCGTGGCGATGTAGCGCATCAAGCATGGATAGCAGCGCCGAATCGTCTTCAAGGGCGGTAGCGAAGTCTGCTTTGGGGTGTGGCGCCTGGGCGGCATCCCAGAGTTGCCGGGGCGAATCGCTGGCCTGCTCGTTGAGCAGTTCGGCTAGTGTGAAGGTGGTGAGGTGCCCGTCACTGAAGCCTAGCGTTAGTTGCCCATCAGCCACATCGGCCGTCTCAATCATCAGGTCCAGCGGTAGCTCGGCGGCTTCGATCAAGCGTTGGCCGGTATAGGGGTCTCGGGTGGCATCATCGGGACTGCGTTCACGTAACCAGAGGGGGGCAAAGTCGCGACGATGGCCGTCAGCCTCAATCCGTAGGCGACGGCCCTGTGCTTGAAGGTTGACGGTGACGGATTGGGACATGGGGACGGCTCTCCGCAAATAATCGGTTGCTGACGACTGTATTGGCTAGGCTCATCATTGCCTTGCCGACGTCTACCCTATCGCTGTTTTGGGTAACAGACTTGATAAAATTAGCCTTTTATTGAATAATTTTAGCCATGAAAGACAGCATACCTGAGGGCTGGCCCTATCCACGCCCGGATTCGCCGCCGCTACTAGACTTCGTAGAGGCCGAACAAACATTGAATGTGTGGCTATTGCCCAAGTTTTCCATGCTGACCCTTTTCTGCCTCCTGGAACCGTTACGGGTCGCCAATCGATTTGGGCGTAACCTCTTTGCCTGGCGCTTACTGTCCTCGGATGGGGAAGCCGTGGTCGCGAGTAATGGGGTGCGCATTGATGTTGATGGGCGTCTCGATGATGTCGATCAAAACGCCCATCTGATGGTGGTCTCCTCCTACGAGCCAGAGGCCACTACCACGTCGCATGAGCGGTCGATATTAAGGCAGGTTGCAGCGCATGGTGGCTGGCTCGGCGGGTTGGATACTGCCCCTTTTATTCTAGCCCGGGCGGGGGTGCTGGAAGGGCACCGGATCGCAATGCACTGGGAGTGTATACCGGCCTTTCGACAGGAGTTTCCTGACCTCACCATCAGTGATGCATGTTATGAATTTGGTCACGGGCGCTTGACCGGTTCGGGAGGCGTGGCCAGCATCGATATGATGCTGACCTGGGTGGAGAGTTCCTATGGGCCCGCGCTAGCCGATGCTGTGGGACGCCAAATTGTGCATCAGCGGGGTAACACGGATAGCGCATCCATGGCTCACGGCCGTCAATTGGCACATCTTCCACGGACAGTGGTTCGAGCACTGGCGGTGATGGAAGCCCACTTATCACAAGTCATACCCATTCCCGATATTTGTCGCATGATTGGGCAATCACAACGGCAATTGACAAGGCTGTTCATGGCCCATTTTGGGGAAACCCCGAAGCAGTGCTACCTGGGTATGCGGCTCGACCAAGCACAACGTATTCTGGCCGATAGCCGTTGCCGAGTGACCGAGGCGTCATTGGCGACTGGTTTCACTCAGCCGGCCCATTTCGCGCGTGCTTATCGCCAGCGCTTCGGGGAAGCGCCTAGTACCACGGCTGAACGTGGCAGCCTGTCCGCCGGTAACTAGTCAGTTGCTGCGATACGCTTTTGTCGCTTGGTGCGTTGCACGATGCGGTAACGCGAGCGGACTTCGTCGCGTTCCAGATAGCAACCCTGCAGCCAACGCTGGCCGCTACTGCCTTCGAAGGCATCACGTGCATGCAGTAGCCTACGGTTATCGAAGATGACCAAGTCACCGGGGTGGTAGGTGAATCGCATCGCGAAGCTGGGGTCACGCAAGCGGCGTTGTAGTGCCATTAACGCTTCATAGGCTGGCTCGACTTGGTTGAAATCGGTCTGCAGGGGACCCCTCAGGAAATCGGCGATGCGGACTTCGAGCAGCTCACCATGCGCATCGCAGCGAATCACTGGTTCATGCCATACATAGTCGGTGGTCTGGGCCGTATTGGCGAAGCACCATCGCACTTGTCTCAAGGTGTCGAAGACTTGAGGTTCTTCATCGCGCAGTGCCTCGGCAATGGCAAAACCGTCCATCATCACTGCTTGGCCGTCCGTAACACTGTTTTCCAGACAATGCAGCAGCTGTAGTCCCGGCTGGTATTCGCGTGTTGGTAGATCCACATGCGGTGGCAGCGCAATCGATGTATAGGCGTTTGAATCCGGGTTGGGTTTGGCCTTCACATCGAAGAGTTCACCGAAATTCGTCGGCCGGATAGGGCCAATTCGCCGGGCGATGTTAGCCAGTGTGCCGGGGGCGGTGGGCAGGTTTTGAAGCCTGACGAGACCTTGACTCAAAAGGCTTTCCAGCGCCGGTTCCAACAGAGCAGTGTCGACGGGGCTGCCTGACGGGTGATCAAGCCAGCCGTTGGCATCGAACGTATCAGGGGCCTGCTTATCGCTACCCCGCCATGTCGTTACGCTAACCAGCGGTGCATCCTGAGTATGGCCGTTGGAATAGTCATGGGCTCGCAACCAACCGGGATGAAAGCGTAATTGCCGCTGCTCAGGTGCAAAGGTCAGGCAGACGGCGCCACTCTCCTCAAGCTCAGCACTGGCGAGCGTTGGCCAAGCGGTCAGACTTGAAAGATCCAGTATGCGTTCACGGGTGGCGGGGTTAATCGTTGAATCATCGGCAGCATTTTCGCGCAACCAGACGCTGTGATAGCGACTGAATCGTCCATCCTGCCAGTAAACATGCAGCTCTCTTGGCTGATGTTCAATCGATGCAATCGAAACGTCGACAGGCCAGGCATCGTAATCGGGCGTAGGTGGCAAGGAATCGTGGGTGTCTAGGGGCATGACGGGCGCTCCGTTATGAGGATTGGCATTCATTCGCTTTTGATGCCTGCCACATTGCCAGCAGGATGATGGCGCTGGTGCGCGCAATGCGTCATGGGCTGTGCTGTATATGCCTTTTTAAGGCACTAAGCGTTCAGCGGGTGCGACGTTCGGTCTGGCATGATGACGAACGTCACTGGGTGTATAACCGAAATGTTGCCGGAATGTGCGAGAAAAACTCGATGCGGAATTGAAGCCGCAGGCAAGGGCGATTTCGATGATGTCGCGCTGAGTTTCGCGCAATAGTTGGCGGGATCGCTCGAGCCGCAAAGCAAGATAGTAACGGCGTGGGCTGCTGCCCAACTCTTGCTCGAATAACCGTTGAAGCTGACGCAACGAGATATTGACCTGTTCAGAGATGTCGGCAATCGTTATAGGGTGTTCGAGGTTTGCTTCCATCAAGGCGACAGCTCGTAATAGTGCGGGTTTACGAGAGCCGAGTCGGCCGGATAGCTCGAAACGCTGGCGGTCCTCGGGGTGGCGAATATGCGCATGAATGAGCTGTTCCGACACCTGCTGAGCCAGTGTATCGCCATAGCGCCTCGCGATTAGGTCCAGCGACATATCCATGGCGGCTGTGCCTCCCGCACAGGAAAAACCAGACTTGCTTACTTCAAAGAGAGATTCGACGGCGTTTAAGTGCGGATACGATTCACGGAACACCGGTAGGCTCTCCCAATGCAATGTGATCGTCTGGTCGTCCAGCAAGCCAGCGCTTGCCAATACAATCGCACCGGTGTCCATGCTTCCGAGTACGCAACCGCGTTGTGCCTGGCGATGCAGCCACTGCGTTAATTGACGGGAAATCGATTTCTCGGGCTCGAAGCTGGCACAGACAGCCAGGCTGGATATATCGGGATAGGGGGTCAGTCCTTCATCGGCCATTAGCGTCATGTTATTGCTGGCCGTCACGGGATCCCCCGATTCACTAATCACGCGCCACTGGAACAATTCGCGCCCGGCAATGCGATTGGCAATGCGGAGCGGTTCTACGGCTGAGAAAAACGCCACCATGGCAAAACGAGGGAGCAGCAGAAAACCGATACGCTCAGGGGATTTTCCTTGGTACTGCAGTCGCATGCGGTAAAGTTCCTTGATGCTGGTCGGTAGTGAGTCCTGGTCTTACAAAGTAGATGTTTTTGCATTGGGCTTTTACGATGCCGATGAGGACATGGCAGCCATCGCCTTCGATAGATGTGAGGTAGCATATACCTGCTTGTAGACAGCCAACAATGTCTTACTGAACAAGCGCTTGGTTGAGGGGCTGGGGCGTTTCCAGTGGTCAAGCGTTTCATGTTGCCGTTCCTTGGTTGTACCTGCCTGAATATACAAGACGTTCAGCCCTGTGACTTAATCTCTTAACGTTTGTCGCCTATGCTTAGAGTGAATAGCATTTATGCACCGACAAAGGCATCGCGATGAGTCATGCACTAACGGGACACAACCGCCCTCAGCAAGTAATTAAAGCCATCCAGCAAGCCAACGCGCCATTGGCCGCGGCGACCCGTCAAGCCAAATACGCCAAGATGGCGGCGTCGCCGTATCGTTTCTTCCGGGGTACCAATCATCTGTACTGGCAGGATGTATGGCACGACTGGCGCTTTGCGCTGTTTGGGGGGTGGCCCAATACCCAAACCTGGTTGCAAGGTGACGCCCATGTCTACAATTTTGGTGCTTACGGTCATCATGATGACCAGGTGCGCTACGGCATGGATGATTTTGACGATGCGCTGATCGGTGACTACCAATACGATCTGTGGCAGCTGGCCATCAGCGTGGTATTGGATGGTCGTGAAAATGTCGAGCTCAGCCCTAAGGCCATTGATAAAGCTCTTAAAAAGCTATTGGAAGGTTACTGTCACACCGTGGCGGATTATACCGATGACGTGCCCATAGAGGCGGTGACGCTGGAGAGCGCTAAAGGCCAGCTGAAGCCTTTCATGAGCAAGGTGGCGGACAAGCAGAGCCGTGCGCGGATGCTCGAAAAGTGGACCACCCTCGACGACGAGCATGGCCGTCAGTTTGCGGAACGCCCCGGCAAGCTCGCTAACTTGCCGGCAGACATGGCCAGCCAGCTGCGTCGACTGATCGAGCAGGAATACCAGCAAACGCTTCAGGATCCGATAAAAGAGAGCGACCCCCGCCATTTCCGTGTAAAAGACACCGCTCGCCGGTTAGATGCAGGCACCGGATCGCTTGGGGTAGATCGCTATTATGTGTTGATTGAAGGTGGCGCTGACCATGAACACGACGACATCATTCTGGATGTCAAAGAGCAGGTGACCCCGGAAGCGTATCGCTTTATGGACAAGGCTCAACAGCAGGCATGGCGAAAGCTATTTCCCAATGAAGGCATTCGCCACGCGGCGGCGTTTCATGCCATTGCGGAACATCCGGATGCCTATCTGGGTTGGTTAACCATGAACGACAAGATGTTTTCGGTTCGCGAGCGCTCCCCCTTCAAGAAAGACTTTCCCACCCATAAACTTTCCGGCGGAAAGCCGTATCGCAAGCTCGCCCAGCAGTGGGGGCAGATTCTTGCCCGCGAACACCTGCGCGGTGCGCAAGCGCTGAATAACGGCGATCATCGGGCGTTTGCCATGGCGGTTTGCCAGCGGCTTAAAGGGCGTGAAGAGCAGTTTGTGGATGTCGTGTCGACCTTGGCGATGGCTTATGCTGATTGCGTCGTGCAGGACTACAGCGTGTTCATCGATCACTTCCTGGCGACTGATTCACCTTAGGCTGCGATCAACCTGGATTACTGTGTTTGCTGCCTGCCGAGTGTAAAGCCATGTTCTTCAAATGACTCGGACCATACAACGCAGCGGTTACGGCCGCTGCGTTTGGCGTGATAAAGCGCTTCATCCGCGAGTCGAAGCAGCTTATGCGGATCATGAGTGTGGTCGGCGTAAGTGGCGATGCCGCAAGACAGCGTGATGCGCCTAAGTGGTATTCCATGGTGAACACAGGCGCATTGGGCAACAGAGGTTAACAGCGTATTGGCGCTGGATTCGGCTGTTTTGGCGGAGGCATCCGGGAGGAGAGCCACAAATTCTTCACCACCAATTCGGCAGACCACTCCCAACTCCATGAAGTGTTGAGTGAGTACAGAGGCCAGTTTGACCAGTACGGCATCGCCTGCGTCGTGGCCAAAGTAATCGTTGATGTCTTTGAAATGGTCAAGATCCAACATCAACAACGAGAGTTGGCTGCCATGCTGCTGAGCACGACGGCACTCATGGTCGAATACCGTGTTGAAGTGGCGTCGGTTGTGAAGGCCGGTAAGGGAGTCTTTATATGAAAGGCCCTCTAATTCCCGAACCAGCTGATCAAGCTCAGCAGTGCGGGCCGCCACTTGGAGTTCCAGGGTCTCGTTGGACATTGCCAGTTGCTGTTGAGTGCGTCGGTAGTGCCATAGAAATATCGCCGCGATGGCCAACGCAAAGGCCAGGCTGCCATAGCTTAACGGCACCGTACGCCAGGCCACAAAACCATGGGCGACAACCATATCGGCGAGTAACAACGGCGCGAAAAAGGTAAAGCTGAGTACCAGCAAGCGCTGTTCGAGGTTGAGCTGATGAAAGCGAAAGAGGGCGAGTAGCAGCATAATGGGTAAGGAGATGGCCAGCAGAACATCGAACACCGGGAAGGTAATCGAGAGGCTGATAATGCCTAGCTGCACCAGGCCAATGGCAATCACCAGGTAAGCCACATGCAAGACCCAGAGGCGTTGAATCCAGCGCTTGGCCGTGCCCTCAAGCCAATGGCTGAGCAACATCCCTAGCGCGATTGGTAAGGTATAATAGCTGCCCGCTCTAAGCGTATCCCAAGCCAGAGGGCCGTCGGCGATCAGTTGGCGGGCAGGTGCTTCGGCAAGCAGCATCAGTCCAGAGGCGTAGGCGAACAGCGCGATGGCCAGAAAACCACGCCGCTCAGGCCCCATAAGAGCGAAAATGGTTGCCAGAATTGCAAGCACCAATACGAGCGCACTGACGCCAAGATCCTGGGCCGACTCATGGATAACGTGTTTGAGTACATCAATACGCTCCATTACCTGCACTTCGCCCCAAAGGCCAATACTGGTGTAGTAGGAATAAAGCCGGAAAGTGAGTGTTTGACCAGCGGCGTCTTGAGGTAGGTCGATCATATGCCAAGGCCAGCCAGCAAAATCGCCTCGCCCCTGGTCGTCAAACTCCCCGTACTGATAGATCAGCTCATCGCCGAGGTAGGCTTGGCCAATTAAATTGATACTGGTGATATAAAGGACGGGGTCATTCCAATCACCTTCAGGCAACGTTGTGCGTAACCAAAGGTGCTGATGCCCCCCGCGGCCAGGGGGGTTAGAGGGGGATGTCGTTGATTGCCAGTCGGTGGATTCACCCTCTAACCATTCGGGCGTGCCGTTTGCATCCAGAGGAGAATCGCCCCAGCGGTATTCCCAGTCTGTTATCGGTTCAGGTGGCGGGTCTGCTTTGAGTCCATTAGAGAATGTCGTCAGCAGGATCAGTGAGACGATCAGCAGAATGCAATGGCGTATGGCGAACCCACGGGGCAGCATGGCGAACGTCCTCGTTTTGTATAGCGATCATTCTGCTGATTCAAGGCATCAACAATACTCAAGACTTATGGTTGATGTGGCATGGTACGAGTGCTTTAGCAGTTCAGCCCAGTTTAACCAAAAAGGGCGCCAAGGGGATGCTGTTTCTTCAACGGTGCCTCGCCTTAGGCGTACCCAACCCCGGCTTGATAGGGTGACTGCGATAGACGCACGACCCATTACCGTGCGCCCGCTTGTCTAATACTTACTGCCCGCCGGCAGCACCACCAACGATCCCGCTTTGGAAGCCGTTTTCGCGACCGCCGTTGCGGTTTTTCAGGTGGCTGGCAACGGTATCTTCCGGTGAGCCGGCCATTTCGCGGAACATGCCCATCGAGCCGAGTAGCGCGGAAGATTCGTAAGGTACAAAGACGCGTTCGCCGTCTTTGGCCATATTGGGCAGACCTTTGATGTAGCTCTGGCCCAGCAGGTAGCCAACAACCGTGCGCTTGTTCTCTTCGCTGTCGCCAATCGCGTTGAGTACCAGCTTGATCGATTCCTGCTCGCCCTGGGCACGCAGAATGGCCGATTCTTTATCGCCTTCGGCGTTGAGAATAGACGATTCCCGCTGGCCTTGGGCCATGGCGATAGCGGCGGATTTCTCGCCTTCCGCCTCTGTAACGGTGGCGCGGCGCTTACGCTCAGCGGCCATTTGTAAGCGCATTGCCGACTCAACCTCATCGGGCATGGCGATATCCTGCACCTCGACGCGGGAGATTTTGACGCCCCACTTGGAGGCTGGCTCTTCCATCGCCGCCTGAATCTCGTTGTTCACTTCCGCGCGGGATTCAAACAGTTTATCCAGTTCCATCTTGCCCACGACCGAACGCAGTGTGGTCTTGGCCAATACTTCCACTGCCTGACTCATGTTTTCGACTTCGTATACCGCCCGTTTGGGGTCGATAATCTGGTAGTACAGCGCGCCATTGATGCGCACGGTGACGTTATCGGTGGTCACGACAGGCTGGCCGGGGAAATCCATGACCGTTTCGCGGCGGTCGATACGGGTTTCATCGGTGGTAATGGCCGTATAGTCCTCACCCATTTTACGATAGCGAAGCATGCTGATGGCGCGCGGCTGCTCGATAAAAGGAACAATGATGTTGATGCCGCTTTCGAGTACCCGATGAAACGAGCCAAGACGTTCAATCACCATCACCTCGGATTGGCGAACGATCACCAGGCCCTTCGAAATAATCAATATGCCGATGACGACAATAATCAGGCTTATCAGTAGGCCTGGGCTGACGGGTAAATCCATTTTCATCACTCCTGGTGTTGGGACGTCTCATCCTGACGAGCGTTGTCGGCAGGTGCGAGACTGACAAGGGCGGTGGTGCCTTCAAAGCGTTTAAACACCACAGGGGTGCCATTGGGCAGGTCGGTTTGGTCATCTTCAAGTACGCGCAAACGATAAAAATCGCCGTTGATCTTGATGCCGGTGGCATTATCGAAATCGCGTTTCAACGACATGTAGCGGTTGCCTTTCTCCACGCCGGTACCGGTGGTGCCATAGTCGACACCCTTGGGTGAAAAACGCGGGCGAATCACCATTACCCCGAGTGGCACCAGCACGCCGGCAAATATTCCCATGCTGATCAACTGCCAGGGGAGCGTCAGGCCAAGCGCTGTTACCGCTGCTGTGAGCGCTGCGGCGACCCCTAGGGCAAGCAGCAGCATCGCGCCAGAGGTGAGCTCTGCCAAACTCAGTAGCAGGGCGAGTACCAGCCAGCTGTAAGCAGGGTTCCAATCCATGGGGGCTCCGTTGTCAAAAGTCGTTACGACGACAGCCTAACCTAATGGGTATTCACACGCCTATCATATGGGCTTTTATATTCGTGTTCGGCTCGGCAAGGTGGGTGCTATTCTGCCTGCTTCAGTGGGTGGCGGACATAAAGGAGAGCCGCGTGTCGGGTATTGTCTATTGGTTGGATATGGTGGGGGTGATCGTCTTTGCCCTGTCCGGGGTCATCCTGGCGTGCCGTTCGCGCATGGACCCGTTTGGCATGCTGGTGCTGGCTGCCGTTACGGGGATAGGCGGCGGCACGCTGCGCGATCTGGTGCTGGGGGTCAGGCCGGTTTTTTGGGTGTCTGATCCAACCTATCTGTGGGTCATTTTTGCCACCGTGGGCGTTTCGCTGGTGGGGTTTCATTATATTCACCGGCTGTCACGGGGTTTTTTGCCGATTGCTGACGCCTTTGGCCTGGCGTTATTTACCGTGATTGGCGCTCATAAAGCGCTGTTGTTAGGGACATCCGGCGTTGTCGCCGTGTTGATGGGGATGATGACGGGAGTGGCCGGTGGCATGATCCGCGATGTGCTGGCCCAGCGAGTACCCATGGTACTGCGCGAGGAAATCTACGCCACGGCGGCGATGGCGGGAGGCACTGTTTACGTGCTACTGCACGCCATGCAAGCCCCGCTTATCCTGACCATTGCCGCCTCGTTAAGCGTGACGCTTGGGTTGCGAGTCGCGGCGATTCATTGGCATCTGGCGCTGCCGGTATTTGCCTGGGTAAGCGTAGCGCCCAAAACCGACGATGACGCGGCGGCACCACTTTCCACGTCGCAAAAAGCCAAAGAGCGGGTCAGGATGATTCGCCGGGAGCGAAACCGTCGTTAAGGCCTGGGGAAACGCCTTGCCTCCCGCCAGCGCTCAAACCAGCGTCTGGGCTGTAACACCTTCAAGTCGGGCTCGCTGTCGATCAGCTCTACGCCTGTTCCCAGGGCACCAATGCGGGCATATAGCGCGCCGTTGGCCTGTTTCTCCGCCAGGGTGACATCGGCCAGCAGTAGAAGAGGCCCGCCGGTAAGCGTCAGGTCGTAAAGGCGAATGCGCTCGCCGTCGATGTGTAACTGCGCATCACCGTTGATATTGCGCACGTTCAACAGCCTACCCAGCCAGCCGCTTTCACGGGCGCGCGCTAAAAAAAGCCGGGCGAGTAAACCGGTATCGCGCATGCCAAGGCGGAGTTGGCTGGTGAGGCTGATAGGGTCGCCCCACTCGAGCAGTGCATCGTCAAGGCTCAATTGAACCCACCAACCGGCATCCTGCGTGCCCTCTGCGCTCTGTCGAAACACGTTTTCAAGACGTAGGAAGGAATCGCTGGCGTTAAAGCGCCGTGCGTCAAGGTCACCTTCGTCAAGTTGCAGATGCAGTTCAACATCGCCCTTTAGACGCTGGTCAAGCAGCGCTAAGTCGGCACCAAAAGCACGCAGGTTGATCTCGCCCTCAGCGGTCAGTCCGTCCAGTAGCCATTCGCTGGTCAGGCTCGCCTGGCCGCCGAGAATACGAATACCTGCTTCTTCGGGTAGGTAACGATTGTAACGGCTGAAGTCGGGCACTTGGGTAATGGGCAGCGCGACACGTGTGGTGAAGTAGGCAGGCTCGGGCGATGCCAGCACCTCGCTAAAACGATCGGTCTGCGTCGTGAGTGCGAAGTGGCGCCCTTCAAGGTGGGGCTGGTCGTCATCCTGACGCATCAGCGAAAAGTGCGGTATGCCCAGCGAAAGCTGGGCGTGTTCGGCGCTATCCAACTGAGCCGTCAACTCGCCGCGCCCGGTGGCGAGATAGTCTAAAAAACCGACCTCAAGCTGGTTGGCGTTGACCCTAAGGCGCGTTGGCGCTAGCAGGCGGTTATCACGGAATGCGCCCTGAGCGAATAGCTGGCCGTTGCCCGCAAGCCTTAACCCGTGGGCATCGGGCAGGAAGGCATTCAAAAAACCGAGCCGCTGTACGCTGCCCTCCAGGTCAAACTCGCCGCTGACGCGATTTGCGCCATTAGCGTCGCCGCGCTGAAAGCGGCCTTCATTGAGTACCAAGGTGCTTTGTAATTGCTCGCTGGGGGCATCGGTATCCGAGACTTGCCAACGCAAGCGGGAACCGCTGATATCCAGCGTAGTGCCGTTGAGCGCTGCCTGACGAATCGCCAGGGTGAGCTGGGCGTTGCTTTCCAGCGTGCTATTCTGCTCGCCGTGCTGCCAGCGGGTGGTGAGTTGATTACCGGCTAAATAGATCTCGCCATTCATCTGTTGGGCAGTGACATCAATCTGGCCGTTGCTGCTAGCCTGGCCATTGAGCAGCTGCAGCGGGGCAGGGTCGGGCAAGACCGCCCCCAGGTAGGGCTGCAGTACGCTGATGTCCGGCAGACGAGCGGATTGCCAGGTTAGCCGGGCGGTAGCGTCTTCTCGCGCTTGCACAGGGTCAATCGGGCTGCGCGCGTTGAGGGTGATGGCAGCATCCGTTAGCAACGTTTGCTCATGGTGGCGCAGGGTCGCTTCCATCAGCGTAAGCGTCGCGTCGATAGCCTCTTCGGGGGTGAGCTGTGCCGTCAGCGAGCCGCTTCCCCGGGCGTCGAAGTCCAGCAGCTCAGCGGCTAGTTCTGGCGCCTGAATCGACAGCGAAGCACGCTCGAGCCGGGCGTCACGTAGCGTTGCGCTGGCTTCAATTTGCCCGTTCCCGTCAAGGCGAATACCCTGGCCGTCAAAGGTGTCCGCCAGGTACCGATCAAGCATATCCAGTCGGGTCACCTGGCCTCGCAACTCGAGCGTGGCGCCCGTCGGCAGCTCCAGCCGGTCCAGGCGCTGGTTGGGAATGCGGGTGGCTAGGCGTAGCTGGGTATCGTCAGCGTAAGGCTGGCTGTCAGCCAGGACCACATCGTTTAATTGAGTGGAAAAGGTAAGCGTATCGTCCTCTACTGCCAGGCGCACGCGCCCTTCGCCGACGGCGGTATGAAGCGGCCGGGATGAATCAGGCGTTATCCAGCGCGGTGAGTCGCTTGTAGGGGGCGTCAGGCGTTGCTCATCCACCGATAGGCGCAGGGCAGAGGCCGTCAATGTGAGCTGGCTGCCGGGCTGTAACGTGCCAGCGTCAAGCCCAAGCTCGCCCGTCAGCGCGCCGTTGCCATCAAGCGTTAGCCAGGGCAGCGCTTGCAGGTAAGGCATGAAGACGTCCCAGGCATCGGCCTGAGCATCGATCGTCATCTGTGCCGACAGACTGTCGAGCAGGCTGGCGATAAGCGCATCGCGCGGCAGGTGCGCGGTGGTGATGCTTTCCAGCGCGGCCCTGGCGCCTAGCTGAATATCCCGCGCCAGGGTAGCCTGGTCGCTCAGCCGTACCAAACGGCCCTGGTCGATATCCAGCGACACATGGGGCACTGCTAAGGCGTCATGGCTGAGCTGGGTGTCCCTTACCTGGAGTTGGCCCTCGGCCTCAAGCGCAATATCGCCAACGGTCAGGCGGCGAAGCCCACGTGCCTCCAGCGCTTTGATACGCAATTCGCCGCGCAGCAGATCAAGCAAGGACAGGGAAAGGGTGGCTTGATGGGCGTCAACCGTGACCGGCAGCTGTTCGTCTTCACGCGCAAGGTAGAGGTTCTCGACCTCCCAGCGCCCGGGATGCAGGCTCTGGGCATTTGACCAGCGCACCTCGACACCATCGATCCTGGAGATTTGCTGCGGGAGCCACTGGCTATTGAGCAGCCAGGTGCCGCCGACTAGCCAGATGAGTGCCACTATCAAAGCGCTCAACAGGGTAATAAGCAGGATGCGTGGTAGACGTTTTGAACGGTGACGCTTATTTGGCATACGGCTTCCTTGCAGATGACTCCTGCTGATCGACGTTTTATGGCATTATGCGCGTCGTAAGCCCGCCATCGACTTTTGATTTCAACGCTAAGCAGACAACCAACGCCATGTTCAAGGAATTTTACACGCAGCGCGGAGAGTATGTGTTGATCTCCGCTGAGCAGGCCAGCCACTTCGCCAAGGGCGTCGCGGGGGACTACAACCCGATCCATAATCCGGATGCGCGGCGTTTCTGTGTGCCAGGGGACCTTCTTTTTGCGCTGGTGTTGGCAAAATTTGGTTTGTCTCGGCACATGGCGTTTCGTTTTACCAGCATGGTGGGCGCGGATACACCACTGCTATTCAGCGAAGCCGAAAACGGTGAGCTTCACGTATGCGATGAAAGCGGTAAATGCTATTTGCAGGTTGTTCGCCACGGTGAATGGACTGACGATCCCTCGGTGATAGAAGCCTTTACCCGCTGCTACGTGGCGTTTTCGGGCAAGAACTTTCCCCACTATCTCAAGCCGCTGATGGAGCAGCACGGGGTCATGTTCAATCCCAAGCGCCCGCTGGTGATCTACGACAGCATGGGGTTTTCCCTGGAGCGCTTGAACGCGGTGTCGCCAGGGTTGACGCTTAGCCATTCATCGCTGGATGTGCAGGGCAAGCGCGCCGATGCACTACTTGAATTTGCCATTGAATCAGCAGGCGAGTTGGTCGGGGTAGGCTCTAAAAAGCTGGTTGTCAGCGGGATATGCCCCTACGACGCTGATGAGATGGCAGCGATTGTTGACGAGTTTTATCGGCTCAAGGCGGCTTATCTCGCATCCGTCGAGTAAGTGGGCAAGCAGGATTCGACGTTAGTGGCGATGGCTGCCCTCAACGCTTAGGGTAGGGTACTCTTAGCTTCTCATCATAATGCCGTGCCACGCGCAGGCACGACGTAAATTACAAGAGGCGCTACATGAACCATCGTAAACTGCTGACCCTAGCCATTACCGCGACTGCGCTGGCGGTAACGTCATTCAATGCCCAGGCTCGTGACTTTCGTTTAGGGCTGATTACACCGGCCCAGCATCTTTGGTCGACCGAAGCAGAAGCCTTTGCTGAAACGTTGCATGAGCGCTCTGATGGCGAGCATAGCGTATCGGTATTTCCTGCCCAGCAACTGGGTAACGAAGCGCAGATGGTGCAGCAGTTGCAAAGCGGGGCCCTGGACATGGCCTTTCTGACCATTGCCGAAATCTCCAACCGGATTCCCGATTTCGGCGCACTTTACGCGCCTTATCTGGTCGATGACGTCAACCACGCCGCACGCTTGCTGCGTTCGGACGCTGCCGGCGAGCTGCTGGACCTGATGCCGGAAGGTGTCGGCCTGGTCGGCGTTGGCTACGGGATGGTGGGCATGCGCCAGGTGCTCAGCCGTGACCCTATCGAGAGCGCCGCTGACCTGGAAGGTCAGCGCCTGCGGATTACCCCGTTTGAGCCGATTCGTGATTTCTACACGGCGACTGGTGCCGCTCCCGCGCCCATGCCGTTGTTGGAAGTGTACGATGCCCTGGCCAACGGTCAGGTAGACGCTATCGATATGGACTTCGACTCCATTCTGATTCTCAAATTCTACGAGCAGGCTGATAATCTGCTGATTTCCAACCACATGATGTTCCCCATGGTGGGAGTGGTGTCCGGGCGGGTATGGCGCGAGCTATCCGAAGAAGACCGTGAGCTGATCGATACCACCATGGCCGAGCATCTGGAAAATGTGCTGGTAGGCTTTGAGGAGAAAGACGCCGCTCAGGAAGAAGAGATCCGCGCCCTGGATATCAATATCGTCGAAGCCGACGCTGAGTTTTTCGCTGAGGCGATTGCCGAGTGGGAAGCTATCTGGGCACCCAAGGCGCCGATGCTGGAAACCCTGCGCGAAGAAGCCGAGCGCCTGAGCGAGTAAACCGCTGCCAAGCCAACCACTCGACCACCGACGAGGTTTATCCACACTCATGTTGCAACGCCTTTCCTCGGGGCTTGCCCGTTTAGAAGAGACCGCCGCTGCCGCCTTGGCCGCGGCGGTGACGTGTTTGATCCTGATCAATATCGTTTTTCGCGTATTGGGCAACCCGCTTTATTGGATAAGCGAGTTATCCATCTACGCGATGATCTGGATGACCTTCCTGATTGCGGGGGCGGTGTTCAAGCGTCGCCAGGGGGTAGCGGTGACCTTGCTAAGCGATGTGTTGCCTCGTGCCGGACGACAACTGATAGGCCTCTGGGTGGACGTCATGGTGCTGGTATTTGCTCTGCTACTCGTTTGGCTTTGCTGGCGCTGGTATCAGCCGGTCACGCTCGCCCAACTAGGCTTTGACACCGGCGCGTTTCAGGGGCAGACCTTCAACTTCATTTACGCCGAGAACACCTCAACACTGGGCGTGAAAAAGTTCTGGGTGTGGCTGATTGTGCCGTGGTTTGCGCTATCGCTTACCCTGCATGGGCTGGCCAACGTCTGGCAGTCGGTTACACAGTGGCGCCACCCTGGCGACGAGCCGACAGCCGAGACATCGCCATGAGACGGGCTCGCTTATGACCATTGCCGTATTTTTAGTGTTACTGCTCGGTGCCGTGCCGATTGCCCTGGTGCTTGCACTGACGGCGATGGTGTATATCTACGTCTCGGGCAATACCGTGCTGTTCGAGTCTTATCCACAACAGTTATTCAGCGCCATCGAAAGCTATGGGTTGCTGGCGATCCCGCTATTCATGCTGGCCGGGGAGCTGATGAACGAAGGCGGCCTTACCCGACGTTTGATAGCTCTGGCACGGATCCTGGTGGGCGGTTTCCGTGGGGGGCTGGCGTATATCAACCTGGTGGCCAACATGATGATGGCGGCCATTATCGGCTCGGCGGCGTCGCAAATTGCGATCATGTCCCGCGCCATGGTGCCCGCCATGGAAGAAGAGGGCTGCGACACGCCTTACAGCGCGGCGATTACCGCGGCAGGCGGCCTGCTGTCGCCGATTATTCCGCCCTCGATGCTGTTTGTGCTGTTCGGGGTAATGGCCCAGGTACCCATCGCCGAGATGTTTATTGCCGGGTTGCTGCCGGGGTTATTGCTGGGGGCGAGTTTCTTTATCGTAATCGCGCTGGTCGGGCTGGTGCAGCAATACCCCAAAGGCCAGTGGCCCAGCCGCCGTCAGGCATTGCACGACGCATTGTGGGGGCTGCCCGCGATGTTGATTCCGGTGATTATCATTGGCGGCATTTTATGGGGTATTGCCACGCCCACCGAGTCGGCGGCGCTGGCCTCGCTCGCGGCCTTGATCATGGGGCGTTTTGTGTATGGCGAACTGCGCCTGATTCAAATGCCCCAGGTGCTCAAGCGCACGGCGGTCAACGCCGGTCTAGTCATCATGCTGATTGCCGCCGCCGGGGTATTTGGCTGGGTGGTGATCTACGAGCAGTTGCCACAAATGGCGGCCGAGTGGATCGCAGCCCTCACGGCCAACCCCTTTGTCTTTCTGCTGATGGTGATTGGCGCGCTGCTGCTGGTAGGCATGGTCATCGATGGTATCGCCGCGCTGATTCTGGTAGTGCCGATTTTAATGCCGATTGCCGAATCACAATTCGCCATTAGCCCTTATCAGTTTGGCGTCGTGGTGTGTTTGACCTTGGTGTTGGGACTGTTAACGCCCCCTGTGGGGGCCGGGCTGTTTATTGCCTCCTCCATGACCGGCGCGCCGCCGCTGAGAATCTTCCGTGCCCTGCTGCCGTTTTTGCTGGCGACATTGGTCACGCTGGTATTGCTTGCCTGGCTTCCTTGGCTCACCAACGGATTGATACAGCGTTAATCATAACGTGAGCAGTGCCAGTCAAATTCGTTGGCTAGGCCGCGCCGTTATCCGTCAGCGGCATCACATCTACCTCAACGTCCAGCTGGTGGTCGCCGCCGCCGTTCATGACGCCCTTGAGCGGCGCAACGTCAGCGTAATCGCGGCCCCATCCCAGCACCGGGTGCTGCTCGCCGGCCACTGTGCCGTTGGTAGGGTCAAGTGCCAGCCATCCCCAGTCGGGAATCCAGGTCGCCAGCCAGGCGTGGGACGCATCGGCACCCACCAGCCTTGGTTGGCCGGGCGGTGGCTGGGTTTCCAGGTAGCCGCTGACGTAGCGGGCTGCCAGACCGATCGAGCGTAGGGCACCAATGGCCAGGTGGGCGAAGTCCTGGCATACCCCGCTGCGACTCGCCAGCACCTCGCTGAGCGGGGTGGCCAGGGTGGTGACGCTGGGATCATAAGCGAAGGTTTCGTATATCAACCGATTCAATGCCAGCGCGGCGTCGACCTGCGAACGGCCCGGCGTGAAACAGCGCCGGGCAAAGGCCGCCAGTTCGTCGTGGCGACGAATAAAGGGCGAGTCCAGACAGTACAACTGGATGTCAAAACGGCGATCAACACTGAGGCTTTCGGCAACGCGCTCCCACGCTTGGGAATGCTCAGGGAGCGCGGCCAACGGTCGGGTCGTAATCGGCGTGACAACGGTGACATCCAGCGTTTGGTGAATGTTTTCCTGGGCGAAGTAAAGAACCCGGTTACCGAATATATCGCGTCGCTCAGCCTGGACATCGGGCAGGGGGTGAATATCAAGCGTTGACGCGCCACACTGCTGATGCGGGGTTTTGCGCGGCAGCATTCGCGCTTCGCTGTGGCACAGCGTTACCGGTGCGCTGTAGTGGTAACGCGTGGTATGTCGCAGGGTGTAGTTCATGCCTCTGGCCCCATGCTGACCAATTGGCGGGGCCGTTCGACATGGCTGAAATGGCTGTGGCTGATCGCATCCGACAATGCGTTAAGCGGCTCAATCAGCGTATCCAGCAGTTGTTCAAGGGCATCCTGCGCTTCAGGGGTGTCGAGATGGCTTAAACGGTCAATATCGGCAAGGTGCAGCGCGGCATTGGCCTGAATCAAGAGCCGGCGTTCGGCGTTGCGGTAGGGCGAGGCGCTGCTGGGCAGCCGGTCGATTTGCCGTTCAAGGCGTTTGAGCATGTAACCCACTGAGCGCGGGTTGGTTTCATCAAACAGCAGCAGATCGAGAATCGCTTCCGGGTGCAGCTCACTACGATAACGGCGGCGATAGGCGTTGAAGTTATCGGTGGTGGCAAGCACAACTTCCCAGAGTGCCAGGCCAGGCGTTTGTGGCGCGTTAAGGGTGAGCTTGAGCAGCGACAACAACCCCAGTAAACGGTCCAGAAAGCGGCCAATGTCCATCAATCGCCAGCCGAAATGATGAGGCATG
This sequence comes from Halomonas sp. SH5A2, assembly GCF_014263395.1. Classification (GTDB taxonomy): domain Bacteria; phylum Pseudomonadota; class Gammaproteobacteria; order Pseudomonadales; family Halomonadaceae; genus Vreelandella. The sequence goes on from NZ_CP058321.1 coordinate 915,165, forward strand.
GTTTCGTTGCATAGCCCAAAGAAAGCGGCTAGCCGAGCGGAAATATCCTCGCAGGTTCGCCGCGCGGCGCTGGCATCCAGGTTGGGGGTCACGCTGTTCATCCGCTGACGCAGTTGATGGAGCACCCGCCAGGCGTCATCACCGAGATGATCGCGAACGCTGCGGGCGTTGCTCAACAGCTGGGTAAATAGCGGTGCCAGCGCCTGCGGGTTGGCGTCATCAAACTGGGCCAGCAAGGCAGCGCGTTTCTGGGTAAAGCCTACCGGTGGTGCTTTGATGCATGCTTCGTCACGGTCCTGGGTATCATCCTGGGCATCGTCTTGGCCGTCGATCTCAAGCACCAGCAGCAATTCATCCAACAGCCGGTCGGCAATGTCGTCCTGGTCAAATTCCATCAGCCGTAGCAAGGCTTCGCGCAGCAGGCGTGAACGCGCATCCAGACGTTCACCATAACGACCGAGCCAAAACAGGCTTTCGGCCACGCGGCTGGGGAGGTCATTGCCGTCTCGCGTGGCGACCATTGGGCCGCGTGCCTGGCGTAGCTGGCTGACGTGAGGCTGAGGCGTATTGGCGGTTATCCACACGTCCTTGACGACCGGGCTTTGAAGGGACGGTGAGCCGGGAAGGCCGACCCAGGCCAGCCCGCCGGGCATGACGTGGTAGTCGTTGGACTGTTGGCTTGTTGCGGCCCCGCCTCCCGGCGTGCGGGCAACGAAGCAGCGTAGGTTCAGCGTAGTGGGCGTCAGGCGTTGCAGCTGGCTGTCAAATACCGGCGCGGTAGCGGGCTGTGTGTCGGGGTTGGCGTCAGGCAGCAGCAGCGGCTCGCCGAGCAAGTGCTCGCACAGCGCTGGCAGATAATCGGCAAGCGCACGAGATTCCAGAACGCCGACGCCCAGCGCGTTGGAAATCGCGACACCGCGGCTGCGGGCGCCCTGCAAAAGCCCAGGCACGCCTAGCTGCGAGTCACTCCTGAGCTCCAGCGGGTCGCAGAAAGCATCGTCGCAGTGGCGCAATACCACATCGACGGCTTGAAGACCGCCCAGCGTGCGCAGCCATAGCTGGCTGTCGCGCACCACCATGTCCTGGCCTTCCGCGAGGTCGATATTGAGGTAGTTGGCCAGGTAGGCGTGTTCAAAATATCGAGGGCTGTTAGGCCCAGGGGTCAGTAACACCACCCTGGGATTGTCGCGGTGTTGATAGGCAAGCAGGGTGAGACGGCGGTGATACTTGTCCAAAAAGCCTGCCAGGCGCTTTAACGGTGCGTTGCGATACATCTCGGGCAGGGCGCGCGCCATCAATATGCGGTTTTCCAGGGCAAAACCGGTACCCGAGGGCGCCTGTAAACGGTCGCCCATCACCCGCCATTGCCCCTTGGCATCCTGCATGACGTCGACGCCGTGGAAATTGATGGCCGGCCGGCCGCTGGGCTGGGAACCGTGGCAAGGCAGCAGAAAATCGGGCGATGCGAGTATCGCCTGCGTTGGCAGCAGGCCCGCATCAAACAGCCTGCGCTCACCGTAAATATCATCGTACAGGGCATTAAAAAGGCGACTGCGCTGCATTAGGCCGCTTTCCAGCGCCTGCCAGTGCGTCTGGTCGATGACCCAGGGCAGCGGGTCAAGTCGCCACACGCGCCGTTGGCCATCGTCGTGCATGTTGAAAATAACGCCGTTTTCCGCCAACAGGCGTTGAATCTCTTCATGCCGCTGGTGACGGCCGTCCGCCCCCAGCGCCTCAAGGGCGTTGAGCAGGCTCGCCCAGCCTGGGCGTAGTTGGCCCTGGCGATCGAGCATGGCATCGAAAACGCCGGGCTGTCCCTTGCCTAGCTGATTCAGGTAATCCTCAACGAGCCCGGCAGAGTTAAGCTCAAGCAGTGAGGTAGAGACAGGGGCCGTCATGAGGCTGGTTGTCCTAAGCAGATAAGGGGCGGATTATCCTGCAGCGCGCCCCGATAAGGAAGCATTTAAGGTGGCCTCAGCCTGGACACCAGCGCAGATCCAGCGTGCAGGGGAGTTCAAGGCTTGGCATTTCGGCCGCCGCGACCTGCCTGCCATGTTGATGGCCGCTATCGCTGAACCTGCCCAGGCGCCTGGCCTCGGCTTCAAAGGCATTGACCGGGAAAGTATCAAAGCTGCGCCCGGTGGGGTGAACCACATGATACGTACAGCCTGCGACCGAGCGTTGGTTCCAGGTATCGACGACGTCAAACACCAGCGGCGCGTGAACGGGAATCTGCGGGTGCAGGGCAGACGGTGGCTGCCAGGCGCGATAGCGCACGCCGGCGACGGCCTCGCCGTTGCGCCCGGTCGCGGCAAGCGGCACCCGCCGACCGTTACAGGTTACTAGATAGCGGTCACCGCTCATGCCGCTGACTTTGACTTCCAGGCGTTCCACCGAGGAATCGACGTAACGGGCAGTGCCCCCCGCGCTGGTTTCTTCACCGAGCACGTGCCACGGCTCGATCGCCTGACGCAGTTCAATGTTGAGCATTGGCGTGTCCAGTCGGCCGTGGACCGGAAAGCGGAACGCCAGAAACGGGGCGAACCATTCCAGGTTAAACGCAAAGCCGTGCTGGCGCAGGTCGCCAAGTACATCGTTGAGGTCTTCCCACAGGTAGTGGGGCAGCATCCAGCGGTCTTGCAGGGCGCTGCCCCAGCGGACTGGCTTGGCCCGGTAAGGGGCTTTCCAGCAGCGGGCGACCAGCGCCCGGATCAGCAGCATCTGCATCAGGCCCATGCGCGCATGGGGCGGCATTTCGAAACCGCGCAGTTCGAGCAGCCCCAGGCGACCGCTGTCGCTATCCGGTGAGTACAGTTTGTCGATACAGAACTCGGCGCGGTGGGTGTTGCCGGTCAGATCGGTCAGCAGGTGACGCAGTAGGCGATCTACCAGCCAGGGTTGGACCACTTCGCCTTCGGGCATCTGCTGCAGGGCAATTTCCAGCTCGTATAATGCCTCGTGACGCGCTTCGTCGACTCGGGGAGCCTGGCTGGTGGGGCCGACAAACAAGCCTGAAAACAGGTAGGAGAGACTGGGGTGGTGCTGCCAGTAGGTGACGAGGCTTGCGAGCAAATCGGGACGGCGCAGGAACGGCGAATCATCCGGTGTGATGCCACCCAGCGTCACGTGATTGCCCCCGCCGGTACCGGTGTGGCGGCCATCCAGCATGAATTTCTCGGTGCCCAAGCGGGCCAGGCGCGCCTCATCGTATAAGCGTTCGGTTTGCACCACCAGGGTTTGCCAACTGGCGGCAGGCATGATGTTGACCTCGATCACCCCTGGGTCAGGGGTGATCTGGAAGCTCTCCAGCCGTGGGTCGCGGGGCGGGGGGTAACCTTCGATCATCACCGGGCAGGCGAGCGTGCGGGCGCAGGCTTCAATGCTGCTGAGCAGGTCCAGATAATGCTCGAGCTGGGTCAACGGCGGGAGAAAAATATGCAAGCGACCATCCCGGGGTTCAATACACAGGCTGGTGTGGATCACCTTGTGTTCGCGGTCATCCACGGCGCTGGGCTGGCGCTGCACGGTTTCACCATCAGGGTGGCTGAGGCTCGGGTGAAGGCTCTTGCCGTGGCGCTCCGTGCTGCTGAAAGGGTGCTGCTCCGCGTTGCGCCTGGCCACTTCGCCGTGGATGTCGCCCAGTGCGGGGCGCGGGGCAAATAGCGATTGCGGCTGGGGCTGTTCGTCGGGATCGGCCCAGGGCAGTGCCGAGAGCGGCAGGCGCAGGCCCATAGGCGAGTCGCCGGGCACCAAGAATAGCTGGTCGCGCTTGAGCGGCCAGCGGCCGCTTTCCCAGCGGTGCGATTGAGCCACTGAGTGGCGAAGTGGCAGGGCGTAACCGACCACCGCGCTTAAATCCTGCTCCAACAGCCGGGCGAGGCGATGGCGCTCGGCGTCATCTTTGAGGTCTGCCTTGAGCGGGTCAACGTCGACCGGCAGTGTCTGCTCTTTCCACAGGTAATAGTAGACATCTTCGTAAGCAGCGACCCAGTGGCGCTCGGCGACACCCAGGTGCTCGCTCAGGGCCTGGGTAAAACGCTGCGCCATGGCATCATCGGCGGTCACGTCAGGCGCGCCGTCCATGCAGGCAAGCCATTGAGGGTCGCGCCATAGCGGCACGCCATCCTTGCGCCAGTAGCAGGCCAGCGCCCAGCGGGGCAGCGGTTCACCGGGGTACCATTTGCCTTGCTGCTGCTGGATCACGCTGCCTGGCGCGAAGGCCGTTTGCAGACGGGATAGTAGCACTTCGGCACGCTCGCGCTTGTGGTCGCCCAGGGCATCGGTGTTCCATTCAGGGCTTTCCATGTCATCCACCGATACAAAGGTGGGCTCGCCGCCCATGGTCAAGCGAACGTCCTGTTGATTGAGGAAGGTATCCACCTGATCGCCCAACTCAAGTATCTGCTGCCACTGGTCATCGCTGTAGGGCTTGGTCACGCGGGGGTCTTCGTGGATGCGCTCCACGCGCATTTCTACCTCAAACTCGACCTCGCACTTTTCGGAAAAGCCGGTAATGGCAGCGGCGCTACCGGTGGTGGGCGTCGCGGCCAGGGGGATATGCCCCTCACCTGCAAACAGGCCCGAAGTGGGGTCAAGGCCCACCCAGCCCGCGCCGGGCAGAAACAGTTCTGTCCAGGCGTGCAAATCGGTGAAGTCGGTCTCGCTGCCGCTGGGGCCATCAAGCGCTTTGACGTCCGGCTTGAGCTGGATCAGGTAGCCTGACACAAAGCGGGCGGCCAGACCTAAGTGGCGCAGTATCTGCACCAGGAGCCAGGCACTATCGCGGCAGGAGCCACAGCCCAGGGTGAGGGTCTCCTCACAGCTTTGCACACCGGGCTCCATACGCACCAGATAGCTGATGTCGTTCTGAAGCCGCTGGTTGAGGGCAACCAGGAAATCGACCGTGGTGGTCGGCTCCTTGGGCACGTCCTTGAGCCACGCCATCAAGCGCGGCCCTGACTCCGTCACTTCAAGGTAGGGGCCGAGTTCCTGGCGCAGGCCTTGCGGATAGGTAAAGGGAATCGCTTGCGCAATGTCGTCCAGAAAAAAATCAAACGGGTTGATCACCGTCATTGGCGCAATCAGTTCCACGCCAATGGTGAGTTCTTTGCGGGGTTCGGGAAACACGATGCGCGCATTAAAGTTGCCGAAGGGGTCCTGCTGCCAATTTAAAAAATGGTCATCACCGGAGATGTTTAGCGAGTAAGCATCGATCTGGGTACGGCAGTGGGGGGCAGGCCGAAGTCTGACCACATGGGGCGATAAATGCACCGGACGGTCGAAGTGGTAGGTCGTACGGTGGTGCAAGGCAACGCGAATGGTCATGAGCGACCCTCTGAAAAAGCCAATATCAACCCAAAAGCCGATTAAAGAGAAACCAGTACTCGCAAGTATCGTTCCAGTTTTATTTTTTTGCAGCTTTCATTGTGGTTACGTCTTTTTTTTATTAATGCTTAGTGCTTTTTATGCACCAAAAAAGAATGCTATCCGCACCTTTAAGACGCATTTCTGGTTTCTGTGGTTAATTATTAGTTGGTTTTGTTTCGGTGGGGTATCTAGCGTTTAAAAATCGCAAAAGATGGTATGTATTTTGCTCGATTTAGTTATCCGCTTTATGCGCGGTCTGGCTAAACTAGCTAATCAGGGCCGGTTCCAGACGCCCAGGCAGATGCCGTCTTCCCCTGCGCCAGGAGAGCGCCCATGAACCAAGTGAATTGGAACAACTATGCGTGCCGCGATTATTACGATGAACTGATGGCGGCACCGGGCCAGCCGCGCGAGTCTGCAGGTGAGCTTTGCAATATGCTGGCCCGGTTCAGCGCCGAAGAGTTAGCCGAGCGTAAAACCGCCGCAGACATTGCCATTCGTACCATGGGTATCACCTTTACCGTGTATTCCGAAGGCGCCATGATTGATCGGGCCTGGCCCTTTGATATTGTGCCTCGAATCATTCCCGCGCACGAATGGCGCAAAACCGAGGCCGGTTTAAAACAGCGAGTCCAGGCGCTCAATTTATTCATTGACGATCTTTATCACGATCAAAACGTGGTCAAAGACAAGGTATTACCCGCAGAAGTGCTGGCACAGTCGGTGAACTTCCGCCCTCAATGTGTCGGGGTCAACCCGCCCCATGGTGTATGGGCGCATATCTGCGGCTCGGACCTGGTGCGGGGCGGGGATGGCACGCTGTATGTGTTGGAAGACAATCTGCGTATTCCTTCCGGCGTTTCCTACATGCTTGAAAACCGCAACGTGACCAAACGGGTACTCCCCGAACTGTTTGCCACTGGCAAGATCCTGCCCGTAGATGATTACGTCGCTCAGCTCTACGACATGTTGGCGGCCATGTCGCCCCGACCCGGCGATGACCCGCAGATTGTGGTGCTTACCCCAGGTATCTATAACTCGGCGTATTTTGAGCACGCGTACCTGGCCCAGCAGATGGGCGTTGAACTGGTCCAGGGCAACGATCTTCATGTCGATGACGACGACGTTGTCTACATGCGCACTGTTGAAGGACGCCGGCGGGTAGATGTGATCTATCGGCGGGTGGATGACGAATTTCTTGATCCCGAAGCCTTTAATCCCAGCTCAATGCTCGGGGTGGCGGGCCTGATGCGCGCCTGGCGTTCGGGTAACGTGGCCCTGGCGAATGCCCCGGGAGCCGGCGTCGCCGACGATAAGGTGGTTTACGCCTTTGTTCCCGAGATCATTCGTTACTACCTGGACGAAGAACCCCTGCTGCCCAATGTGCCCAGCTACTTGTGCATGTTTGAAGATGATCGCAAGTACGTGCTTGAGCATCTCGATGAGCTGGTCGTGAAACCGGCCAACGAATCAGGCGGCTACGGCATGCTGATTGGGCCACGGTCAACCAAGGAGACGCGCGACCAGTTTGCTCAACTGATCACGGCCAATCCGCGTAACTACATGGCCCAGCCTACGCTTGCGCTTTCAACCACACCGACGCTTTCGAATGGACTGCCCCAGCCGCGTCATGTCGATCTTCGCCCGTTTATTCTGTCCGGCCCTGAAATCCATGTGACGACCGGCGGCCTCACCCGCGTGGCGTTAGTGGAAGGATCGCTGGTGGTAAATTCCTCCCAGGGCGGCGGCAGCAAGGATACCTGGATTGTCGAAACCGATGAGCACGCGGCAACTGCCGCGGCGCAGGCAGGAGTCTAGCCCATGCTGTCACGCGTAGCCGAAAACCTGTACTGGATGGCGCGTTATATCGAGCGGGCCGAGGATACCGCGCGGTTGTTGAGCGTCAACAGTCACCTGATGCTGGACCTGCCCAGGCATTTGCCACTTGGCTGGGGGCCGCTGATTGAAATGACCGGCACCCTCGAGGCGTTCAAGGCCCGTCATGACGACTTTGACGAGCGCAGTGTGGTGTACTTTCTATGCGCTGACGCGCAGAACGGCAGCTCGATTCTGGCGGCCCTTGCCAGCGCCCGTGAAAACCTGCGCACCACGCGAGACGTCGTGCCCCGAGAAATCTGGGAAGAGGTCAACCAGCTCTATTTGAGTGTGGCCGACCACGTGGAAAACGGCGTGAGCCCTCGGCGCCGGGACGCCTTTTTGAAAAGCGTCATCCGTGGCTGCCAGGCGTTGGCGGGCTTGATCGAGGGCACGCTGAGTCACGGCCCGGCCCGCACCTTCATTGAACTGGGGCGGCAGTTGGAGCGTGCTGATATGACTACACGGATTGTCGATGTGCGCTCGGCAAGCCTGTTGCCGCAAAACCCCGAAGAGCTGCTGCCATTTGAAAACCTGCAGTGGATGAGCGTGCTCAAATCGCTCACGGCGTATCAGATGTACCGTCAACAGGTGCGTTTGCGCGTTCGCGGCCCCGATGTGCTGCGCTTTTTGCTTCAGGATCCCAATCTGCCGCGCTCCATTGCCTGCAGTCTGGAAACCCTGATCCACGAGCTACAGCTTTTGCCTCGGCAGGATCGCGCAGCGGCCACGGTATCGCTGGTGCGGGCCGATGTCGTCGATGCCGATATCCAACTGCTGGCACATTCGCCGAGCAAGCTGCATGCGTTTGTCGATGAGTTGCAGATCGGCTTCGCGGCGATTCATGACACCCTGAGCGCGACCTATTTTGTCAGCGGTGACCATGTTCCCCATGTGACCCAGCGGCAAACGCAGAGTCATGCAGGGGATCAGGATAACGACGACTAGCGCGTCTCCTGATGGGTGCCGGCGTGGCGAACCAGTCGATGCACATAGGCAAGTTTATCCCGCACCGCCGGGGCAACCGCTCCCGGCGCCAGGTCGAGAAGCCCCATGTCACGATTCAGTTCGTTGACCGCCATGCCGACCTGATGAAATGCCTGCAGCATGCTGTCCAGGGTGCCGTCATACTCGGTGCGGTAAAGCCCCATATGCATGGCGGTATCCAGCACGGCAACCATGTCCAGATAAAACGCAAAACTTTCAGCAAAGTCCTCCCAGGGATGCATGGCGGCGTAGGCGGAAATAAAGCGGGTCGGCCAGTCTCCAGGCGCGCCCTGTTGGTAGTATTGCTCTAATGCGTCTGCGTAGGTGGGCTGGTCATGGTGGCCAAACACCTGACGGCAGGCGCCTTCATCGCGTTCCTTGACCAGTAAATCCCAGTAGTAGTGGCCAATTTCATGGCGGAAATGGCCGATCAGGGTGCGGTGAGACTCGTTCATGTCGACCCGTAAACGTTCACGTTCAACGGTGTCGGCTTCTTTGACATTAATGGTGATATGCCCGCTGGCATGGCCGGTGTATACCTTTTCCTGGTTCGCGGTAGAGCGCCACAGCCCCTGGTCGGGCAGGGCGTCGGCCATGAATGAGAAGCTCAGCGGCACATCGATCGCATCGCCGACGGTGCCGTGGGGCAGTGCCAGTAAATCCAGGGTGTGAAAAAGTCGCCGCTTGGCGGCCTCCAGCGCTGCCCAGCGTTCGCGATTACCCTCAATCGACAGATCGGGAATGACGGCGTTGTAGCGACAGCAGTCGCATAGGGTGTCGGCGTAACCCTGGTTGATGACTACCGTGCGGTTGCAGACATTTTCCAGGGCGTAGTTATGGCACTTCATCAATGCGATTTGGCAACCAGAATGCGTGCAGCGATAGCCACCGTCAGGCAGCGGTTCCAACGCCACGATATGGCGGCACCCAGGGCACCAGCCGACGTCTGCCTGGCAGGCAAGGCAGTGCGTGTTTTCAAAAAATAACGGGTTGCCGCAGCGACAGCTGAATGTCCGCATGAAGGGCTCCTTGGGGTGGGGCACGTCGCCATTCTGCGGCCCGATTAATTTGAGGGTTTAGGTCTATCAGCATAGCGACTAATTGACGCCGCACGATAGATTCTGTTTACTCGTTCGATGGTTTGTTTACGTTTACGTCAACTTTCTAATACAACCACAACAGGAGCAACGCCATGCCCATTCGCGATATACCCATGTTCATTGACGGTCAGCCGGTCACGTCCCAGAGCCAGGAGTGGCGTGATGTGGTGAACCCTGCCACCCAGGAAGTCGTCGCCCGGGTACCCTTCTGCACCGCCGATGAAGTCGAGCGCGCCATTGCCAGCGCCGAAACGGCTTTCAAGGAGTGGCGCAAGGTACCTCTGGGTAAACGGATGCGCATCATGCTCAAGCTACAGGCGCTGATTCGTGAGCATACCCCCGAACTGGCGGCGCTGATTACTGAAGAGCACGGCAAAACCCTGCCGGATGCTGAAGGCGAGGTCGGGCGCGGGCTGGAGGTGGTTGAGCACGCCTGCTCGATTACTTCACTGCAGCTGGGGGAACTGGCCAACAATGCCGCCAACGAAGTCGATGTCTACACCATGCACCATCCGCTGGGTGTCGGGGCGGGCATTACCGCCTTTAACTTCCCGATCATGCTGCCTTGCTTCATGTTCCCGCTGGCGATAGCGACCGGCAATACCTTTGTGCTGAAACCTTCGGAGCAGGACCCTAGCTCGACCATGCGGCTGGTCGAGCTGGCCCACGAAGCGGGCATTCCGGCGGGCGTATTGAATGTGGTTCACGGCGGCCCCGAGGTGGCAAACCAGATCGCCGACCATCAGTCGATCAAGGCGCTGTCGTTCATTGGCTCATCCCATGTGGGGTCGCTGCTGTACAACCGCGCCGCCGCGGCGGGTAAACGCATGCAGGCGATGATGGGCGCCAAAAACCATTGCGTGGTGATGCCCGATGCCAATCGCAGTCAGGCGATTGACAGCCTGCTGGGCTCTGCCTTTGGTGCGGCCGGGCAACGCTGCATGGCCAACTCGGTTGTGGTCCTGGTGGGCGAAGCCCGTGAATGGCTCGACGATATTGTGGAAGGCGCGCGTGGCATGAAGGTCGGACCTGGCACCCAGCGCGATGCTGACCTGGGCCCGCTGGTATCCCCCCAGGCCAAGGAGCGCGTCGAACGCTTGATTGGTGCAGGCGAAAAAGAGGGCGCCAAATTAATGGTCGACGGGCGAGGCTGCTCGGTTGATGGCTATCCGGACGGTAATTTTGTCGGGCCGACGCTGTTTGCCGACGTCACGGCCGACATGACCATTTACCGGGAAGAGATCTTTGGCCCGGTACTCTGCGTGGTCAGTGTGACAACCCTGGATGACGCCATTGCGTTCATCAACGCCAACCCCAACGGTAACGGCACCTCGATCTTTACCAACTCCGGCTGGGTTGCGCGGCGCTTTGAAAACGATATCGATGTAGGACAGATCGGCATCAACGTACCGATCCCGGTGCCGGTGGCCTATTTCAGCTTTACCGGCTCGCGAGGCTCGAAGCTTGGCGACCTGGGTCCCAATGGCAAGCAGGCGATTGCCTTCTGGACGCAGACCAAGACCGTGACCGCCCGCTGGTTCGAGCCGGAAAACGTCTCCAGCGGTATCAATAGCACCATTTCGCTTGGCTGATGCCACTCGCTAAAGTGCCTTTCCCTCGGCCTGAATGGGCCGAGGGAAAGTAAATGCGAGGATTAAAAATCCCGGAACATTGGTAAGCTTTCTTCCAGTAGCTGTTCAATTGGATCAAGCTGACTTTCATGCAGCACCAGAATTGAAGGTTCGGCATTAAAGTGCTTACCGGTCGGCACCAACAGCGCAAACTCGCCCTCTTCAAGATGAAATTCGTGAATCTCGCGCAGCCCGTGGGCGGTATAGCACTGGGTACAACGGTACGCTTCGTCCTCGCCATACACTAAGCGATGGTACATCTTGAACAACGTATAGAGTGCCAAACCGCCTTCAAAAGCAGGCCAGCGGGCCGGGATAGTGCGCGTCTCTTCATCCAGCGTCTGCCCGTCCGCTTCGGCATTGGAGATCGCATCGTCAAGCGGGGTGGCCAGCAGGGCATCATGGGCGACAGGAAAGGCAACGTTGTCTTTTGAGGCCTGGGTAAACTCACTTACCGCGCGTTTAAAATCCGCCACGTTATGAATGGCGTAGTCGGCATGCTGTAAATCAGCCGGCTCGAAACCGCCGTTTTCCCAGCCGTGGATGACTCTCAGCGTCATCAAGCCGCGCTCCATGGGGCGTGCTAACAGCAAATACAGTGCAATATGCAGATGTAACTGTCGCTCATCGGTATCGTTTTCAAACGCATTGTAAGGGTCAGCAAACAAGGCATGGAGCCTGCCCGGCGTATGTTCCTTGGCTTCTGTATAGCGCATTAGAGATTTCCCATTGAGCGAACCGTGTCACTCCGGGCGCACGGTTTCTATAACGTTATTAGATTACCCACGGAGTATGGCGAGCGACTGCGCGGATTGAAAGCCCCGGGCTTGTGAAGCGCCGAGTACTTGCACGTTATGGCATACACACGCCACTTTACGCTGGGGCGTTTCTCGTTGAGAATCATACCTGTTCATATGGTTCTTTCACACACTGTCGCCAGGGGAGCCTCCAAGAGGCTGAGAGTGCGCTTGCGCTAACCCTGGAACCTGATCCGGATGATACCGGCGGAGGAAGCGCGACATGCCCTACCTAACATCAGCCGCGCTGGCCGCGGCACTCGGCGTTTTTATCATCCTTGGCCTGCGTGCTCGCTGGGCAGGCGGCACGGTCGATGATTACATTACTGCCCGCAATTCCCAGTCCGGGGCGACCCTTGGGCTTTCGTTTCTTGCCTCCGGGATGGGGGCATGGATTCTGTTTGCTCCACCGGAAATAGGCGCCTTCGTTGGCCCCGTGGCACTTGCCGGATATGCCATAGGTTCCGCGTTGCCATTTATCGTACTCGGTCTTTATGGACCTGCCATTCGTCGCGCGCTGCCCGAAGGCAGAAGCATCGCCGAGTTTGCCCAGGCGTGCTACGGCACCAGCGTGCGGCGCTGGGTGTCACTGGTGTCGGTGGCCTACATGGCCTGTTTTCTCGCGGCAGAGTTGACGGCTATCGGTGCGATTACCGCATTACTTTCCGATGTGCCGCCCGCTTTGGTTGTCCTTGGTGTCGCTTTGAGCACGCTTGCCTATACCGTGCTCGGCGGGCTGAGGGCGAGCCTTGCCACCGACCGCTGGCAGGCTTGGCTGTTGATTGCCTTGCTGCTTATCGTCAGCAGTGTTGCCTTCACCTATTTACCCGCCATGCCAGACGCATCGTCGATGCCGAGCGCCCCGCTAGGCGACGCATTGAGTGTGGCGGTGACACTGGTCATCGCCGTCACGGCGGCTAACCTTTTTCATCAGGGTTACTGGCAGCGGGTTTGGGCCGCGCAGGATTCACGCAGCCTCGGGCGAGGTGCCTGGCTGGGGGGTGGGTTGACCGTCGCCGTGGTGATGGTGATTGGCGGCCTAGGGATGCTTGCCGCGATGAGTGGCGTTGCGCTGGGCGAACCGCCAATTCCGTTTTTTGCCCTCCTGGGCAATGCGCCGCCGTGGCTCGCCATGCTGGCCCTGGTGCTGGCGGTGACGCTGGTGGCATCCAGTGTCGATACGCTACAGAACGCGATTGCCTCGCTGATAGTCTCCCAGCATGAGCAGCAGGGCAGGTCGCTGACCACGGCGCGCTGGTGGACCGTCGCGCTGATGGTGCCGGTGGTCATCATCGCCTTGCAGGGTCTCTCCGTATTGCGGTTATTCCTGATCGCCGACTTGCTGTGTGCCGCGATTGTCGTACCGGTATTGCTGGGATTATGGAAGCGGATGACCACCGCGGCTGCGATTGGCGGCGGCATTGCGGGACTTTTAGGGGCCGTGTTCCCCGGCTGGATTGCCAGTGGCAGCCTTGAAGCGGGTCTCGTGGCGGCGACCTTCCCCGCGGGTATTCCCACGCTAGGCCCTTTCCTCGGGGCGCTATTTGCTTCCTCACTGGTAAGCGTTAGCTGGGCGAAAGTGGCCGGTTACCGGGCGTCTTGGGCAAAGCATGGCTGATCACGTTATGATGGTAGGTTACCGTCTACCATCATGGGTGACAGAAAATGAATTATCCCATCCTGCCCGACGAAGAGGCTCGGCTGGCAGCGCTTTACGAATTGGCGCTGCTGGATACGCCGGAAGAACCTGCATTCGATCGGGTGACGCGTCTGGTTACCCAATTACTGAATGTGCCTATCTCGACCGTTACGCTGATCGACGCCAAGCGGCAATGGATAAAATCTCGTGTGGGAACAGAACTACGTGAAACGTCACGTAGTGTAGCGTTCTGCGCCTATACCATTGCGGAAACTGCGCCGCTGATTGTTGAAGACACCCAAGAAGACCCGCGTTTTGCCGATAATCCGTTGGTGACCGAGCCAGGTGGGGTGCGTTTTTATGCGGGCATTCCGCTACGCACGTCAAAGGGGCTGGCGTTGGGATCACTGTGTGCCGTGGATACCCGGCCGCGACAGCTCAGCGCCGCCGAAATCGACGCGCTGAAGGATCTTGGGTCGATTGTTACCGATGAAATTCATCTGCGCGAGCGGTTTCTATTTGAAAAACAGCGCCGGGAAGCGTCCCAGTCATCGCTCGAAGCGCTACATCTGGATCTCGAAAACCAGATTGAGAGGCGCACCAGAGAGCTGAACCTGGTGATCGAGTCGGCCTGCGACGCCTACATTAGCATTGACGATAACGATATTGTGCTGGACTGGAATCGCGCCGCGACGACGATGTTTGGCTGGACGCGTAGAGAAGCGCTGGCGCGTTCCATTCAGCAACTGATCTTTCCTGATGGTATGCCGGAAGGCGACCAGCAGACGCCCGCCACCTATTACGCCACGCGTCGTGATGGTCGACAGTTGCCGGTGGAAATACGTATCAAGTCGCTGGAAATCGAAGGTAAGTATCGCCGTAGCCTGTTTCTGCACGATGTCACTGAGCGTATACAGCTTGAGCGCCTGCGAGATATAGAGGCGCGCGAAGATGCTCTTACCCAACTGCCCAACAGGCGCGCCCTGGATGAACGGTTGCCGGAGGCGATGGCGCGCACCCGACGCCAGCAAACCGCCCTTGCTGTGCTGTTCATGGACCTGGACGGCTTCAAGGCCGTCAATGATCTGCACGGTCATGCTGCCGGTGACGAGTTGCTGCGTGAAATCGCCAAACGCCTCAGCGCCGCCGTGCGTGAAACCGACTATGTTGCTCGGTGGGCAGGGGATGAATTTGTCGTGCTGCTGGAAAACATCGCGCTTGACGCCGCCGAGCGGCTTGCCCGACAGCTGATCGATACCATTGAACAGCCCGCGCAGCTGCAGGAGGCGGAGGTACATGTCAGCGCCAGCATTGGCGTTGCGCTCTACAAGCCAGACGTAAGCGAAACGACACTGGAGCTGCTCAAACGCGCCGACGTTGCTATGTATAACGCCAAACACGCCGGTAAAGCACAGGCCTGTATGGCCGACGCGCCCGAGTGAACGTGCCTGCCAAAACGTCATCAGTTAACCCTCAAGGACGACCATGATTCGGATATTGTTAACGACTCCCGAAGGAGACGTGCACGAAGGCGACGAACAGCTCATCGATCTATGGCGACAAACGCCGGGCAGTCATATCTGGGTGGACATGCAAGGCGAAAGCCAGGCTGTCGAACAGCGTCTTTTGCAAGACTTCGAATGCCACCCGATGGCGGTTCAGGATGCCCATAAAGAGCGTCACCCGCCTAAAATCGAAGAGTTTGAGCATCACACGCTGATCATTTATCGCGGTATCTCCTCGTTCGATGCCCAGTTGAACTTCGTTCCCCAGCAAGTGTGCTTTTTTATCGGCGAGCGCTTTCTGGTCACCCTGCACCCAGGCGAGGCGTTAAGTATAGAGCGTCTGTTCAATGAGCAGGGCCGCACGCTGTTGGCGCACTCTCCAGAGCATGTGGCATTGCGGGTGATGTACCTGTCGGCCGGGTATTACCTCGACAGCCTGCTGGAATTCGAGGGTGCGCTTAGCGATCTTGAAGATGAACTGCTGGATAACGGCAATGATGTCCTGATGCGGCGTATAACGGCCTACCGCTCGCGGCTGGTGAAAATGCGCCGAATCTTCAGTTACCACAAGGGCATTACCAAGGAACTGACCGCCTACGACTATGCGCACCTGCCTCGTGAAGAAAGCGAAACGCGGCACGCGATTATCGATGTGGAAGAGCGCTTTGAGCGGCTCTATACCCTCACGCAAATGTATTACGACATCTGCGGCGATCTGGTCGATGGCTACATTTCGATTTCATCGCACCAACTCAACATCACCATGCGCGTACTGACGGTGATTACCGCTATCTTTGTGCCACTCACCTTTATTGCCGGTGTCTACGGCATGAATTTCGAGTACATGCCCGAGCTTGGCTATCGCTACGGCTATTTCTTTGTCTGGGGGGTAATGCTGGGTATCGGTGGGATGCTTATCTGGCTATTCAGGCGCAAGCACTGGTTTTGACACCAACGGCTTCAGCCTGATGGAGATGCCACGAAAGTTTGTTATGGTCATTGTCAGACGCAACATCTTTATCTCTTAGTTAGGAGGAGCCCAGCGAATGGCAGACTCTATTACTAGTTCAACGCCGACGACGATGGCAGCCATGCTGCTAACCGGGCATGGCGGTATCGAAAAGCTTGAGTACCGTCAGGATGTAGCAACCCCTAAACCCCAGGCGGGCCAGGTGTTAGTGCAGGTAACGGCAACGGCAAAAAATAATACCGACCGTAAAGCCCGCGAGGGGCTGTATCCCACCAAGGACAAGGGCGACGTGACTTCGTTTGCCATGGGCGGCGAGGCGACGCTCACCTTCCCGCGCATCCAGGGCGCCGATGTGGCGGGCCGCATCGTGGCGGTGGGCGAGGGCGTTGATACCTCGCGGATCGGTGAGCGCGGGCTGCTGGATTTCAACCTGTATGCCGATGAGCGTCGCGATATCAACCTGACCCCGGACTACTATGGCCACGGGGCTGATGGCGGCTTTGCAGAGTACATCGCCGTGCCTTCGGACCAGTTTCACCATGTGCCCAACCCGGAACTGCACGATGCCGAGCTTGCTGCCATGGGGATGTGCTCCTACCAGACGGCTTACCACATGATGACCTCCGCCGACATCGGAGCCGGAGAGCGCGTGCTGGTCACCGGTGCAAGCGGCGGGGTAGGGACAGCGCTGATCCAGCTTTGCCGGGTGGTGGGCGCGATCCCCTACGCCGTCAGCCAGCCCGATAAAGCCGATGCGCTGATCGCGCTGGGGGCCGAGGCCGTGATCGACCGTGGCGACTTGCCGACCTTTGTCGATCGCGTACTGGCCACCACGAATGGTCAACCCATCGATGCGGTGATGGACCTGGTCGGCGGGGAGATGACCAACCTGTTTATCGACACCATGATTGTCGATATGCAGCACCGCAAACGGTACCCACGGCTTTCCATCGCCGGGGCCAGCGGTGGCAACTTAAGCGAGATCATGTGGACGCGCATCTACCTTTACCAGGTGCAAATCTTCGGGGTTTCCCACGGCACGCGGGAAGAGGCCGAACAGCTCATTGCCTGGATTCGTGGTGGCGAGTTGAAGCCCGTCTTGCACGCGGCCTTCAAGCTGTCCGAGCTCCATGAAGCCGAGCGCTATTTCGTCAATCGAGACAGTAACTATCTAGGCAAGATCGTGATTGTCCCGGATAGCCAGTGGGAGTCCCATGGCGCTCCGTTTGCCCTTAACGCTTCCTAACCGCAAAGAGTCCGGCGAATGAATACTCAGCACACCATCCAGTTAATGGACACCCACGCGGGCGGCGATGTCAGCCGTATTGTGACCGGTGGCATCGATCATCTGCCGGGCAACAGCGTCCGCGAGCAGATGGAATACCTGCGCGATGACGCCGACGGCCTGCGTCGGCTGTTGCTTGAAGAGCCCTACGGCATTCCCGAGATGTCAGTGGACCTGCTGGTGCCCCCTGCGACCCGGAAGCCGTCGCCGGTTACATCATCATGGAAGTCATGGGCTATCCGATCTATTCGGGTTCCAATACCTTGTGTACCGCCACCGCCGTATTGGAAAGCGGCATCGTGCCCAAGCAGGAAGGTATTCAGCGCTTCAAGCTCGAAGCCCCCGCCGGTCTGGTACAGGTCGAGGCCAAGGTACATAACGGGGTCGTAGAGTCGGTTACCTGTGGCGGATTGCCGAGCTACATCGACACCTACCGCGAGACGATCGACGTGCCCGGCATCGGCCCGGTGACCTACTCGGTTGCCTATAGCGGCGGCTTTTATGCGCTCGTGGATGCCGCTGAGCTAGGCTTCAAGTTGACCCTGGAAGAAGAATCGGCGCTGGCGCTGTGCGCGCATAAAATCGTTGAAGCCATCAAGGCGGAGCGCGGTTTTTCTCACTACACCCTGGGTGATGTCGGCCCGCTGCCGTTTCTGCACTTCATGGGGCCGGAGGAAAAAATCGCTGAAGGTTATGTACGCTCGCGCTCAACGACCTACGTGCACCCCGGCGTTATTTGCCGCAGCACCACCGGTACGGGGACTTCCGCGAGGCTTGCCTTGATGCATTATGAAGGACGCCTCAAGCAGGGCGACAAGCTGGAAACCGTATCGCTGCGTGATACCGGCTTTATTGGCACCTTTATCGATACCCACCAGGAAGGTGCTTATCACGTGGTGGAAAACACCATCACTGGGCGTAGTTACGTGCTGGCGTACTCGGACATCGTGATTAACTGCGACGATCCGTTAGTAAACTGCGGCGAGCTTCACCACATCCTAAGCGATCGCCATCACCCGCCACGCGCTGAATTACCTTCAGAGACCACATAGCCTTCAGCCTCGATACGTTCCCACACCGGGGCCTTGTCGGCCTCGGTCATCTGCCCCCAGCAAGCGATTTCATCCAGGCTACGCCCGCAACCTTCACAAAGTGATTGGGTCGGCTTTATGCGGCATATCTGACGACAGGGGGATAGCGGACGGTCAGGGAGCGAAGTCACAGGTGTCGTTAACCTCTTGGACGTAACAAAACGGCGGTTAAAACTTCAAATGCCAAGGGTAACATGTCTTTGCGTCTTTGCTGAGTGTGGTAGCGTAATGGCTTCTTTTGTCTGCGATGAGGAAAGGCCATGCATTATTTGCTCGACGAAACGCCCCTGGAAGCGGGCACCCTGTATCGGCTGCTATCCGGCTCGGTTTGCCCTCGCCCGATTGCCTGGGTAGCGACCCAGGACCGCCAGGGCAACGCCAACCTTGCGCCTTTTTCGTTCTTCAATGTGGTCAGCGTCGACCCGCCCGTGCTGGGTTTTTCGCCGTTACAGAACGGCCAGGGGCGCAGCAAGGATACCGTCCGCAACCTGGAAGAAAATCCCGAATGCGTGGTGCACGTGGGTAGCGAGGCGCTGGTCGAGGCGCTTAATACCACCAGTGCAAGCCTGCCTCCCGGCGAGGATGAGTTTACCCTGGCCGGGCTCGAAAAAGCCGCCATGCCCGGTGTGTCGGTCCCCCGCATCGCCAACGCACCGGTCGCGTTTGGGTGCCGGTTGCGCGACATCATTCGCTTTGGTGACCAGCCCATGTCAGGCAATCTGGTGCTGGCCAATGTGATCTCCCTGCATCTTGATGACGCCGTCTGGGATGGCCGACACGTCAACCTGGAAGTACTCAACCCCGTGGGACGACTGGCGGGAAGCGACTATGTTCGGACCACCGACCGTTTCGCCCTGCAGCGCCCAAGCTAGCCTGGTGGTTTATTGATCAGAGCCCGCTAAATAAACGTTTGTTTACATACTTCGCGACAATCTTTACTTAGAAAATAAACATAACTGTCCTTTAGTCCTATATTCTGCGGCCGATAGTTCTGCTGAGCGCGCTCACGACGTTTTTCCGAGTGGGTGCAAATGCAGTGCTATAACACTGTTTTAAAATTGTTTTTAAAAGTGTGTTTTTAATGTGTTTTAAAAAAGTGCCGAGACTAACCGTGATGGGTAATCAGACGGTACTCGGTAATAAAACGGGCAAGCAGATTAAGGAGGGGGCAATGCGACGATTTTGGATAGCGTTACTGGCGAGTGTGGTGTCGATTCCGACAGCCCACGCGGAACTCAAGTTCGCCATTGTGGCACCTGACAGTGGGGCGGCCGCATCGCTTGGGCAGGGCATGAAAAAAGGCATCGACACCTACTTCGCTGAAGTCAACGCGTCCGGGGGCGTCAATGGTGAAACGCTGACGCTTGATGCTTTCGACGACCGGTACGACCCACTCAGTGCTGCTCGCCATACCCGCGAAGTGGTCCAGGACGAAGATATCCTGGCCGCGATCGGTAATGTGGGCACGCCCACCGCCACCGTCACCATACCGGTTCACAACGAAGCAGAAACGCTGCTGTTCGGCGCTTTCACCGGCGCGGGGGTGCTACGACAATCGCCTCCCGACCGTTACGTCATCAACTACCGTGCAAGCTACGTGCAGGAAACCGCCGCGATGGTGGACGGCCTGATAGAGGCCGGTATCGAACCGGATGAAATCGCCTTTTTTACCCAAAACGACAGTTTTGGCGACGCTGGCTATAACGGCGCAAAACAGGCACTAGAGGCACAGGGCTTTACCGGCACCGATAACCTGGCCCATGGTCGCTTTTCCCGCGGTACCCGCAATGTTCACCAGGGGTTGGCCACCATTCTGCAGGCCGCTGAAACGCCCAAGGCGGTGATTATTGTGGGTACCTATGGCCCTGCCGCCGACTTTATTCGCGAAGCGCGCCAGGACATGCCCGACGCGGTGTTTCTCAATGTGTCCTTCGTCGGCAGTCAGGCGCTGTTGAACGAGTTGGGTGACCAGGCAGAGGGCGTGATTGTGACCCAGGTTGTGCCGCCTCTGGATTCGGATTTGCCGGCGGTCGATGCTTACCGCCAGGCGCTTGATGAGTATGCCAATGACAGTGAACCGGACTTTGTCTCCCTGGAAGGCTACCTGGCGGCCAAGCTGTTTGTGGAAGGGGTAAAGGCGGCAGGTGATTCGCCGGATCGAGAAGCGATTGTTGACGGCCTGCTTGGGCTGGGCGAGATCGATATCGGCCTTGATGAGCCGCTGCATTTGGGGCCTGACGATCACCAGGCCAGCGACAGTGTCTGGCCGACGATTATTGCCGATGGCCAATTTGAATTAGTCGAGTGGTCAACGCTGCTGCGCTAACGCGTTTATCCGCTGCTGTTGCGTCATTTACCCTGATACAAGCGAAGCTAGCTAATGAAAAAAACACTCAGTTTACGTGCCATGTTGATTGGCCTGTTTCTGGCTGCCGTTATCGGTGCCGTCGTGCTGGCCGTCACCGGCTGGACAACCAATCAGCGCTTGATCGACTCCCAGCGTTATATCACCAATGATGTGATGCCATTGCAGAATGCCAGCCGTGAGATGGTGTCGACGATGGGCGCTTTTGGCCAGCGTCATGCCGATCTGCTGGCGGCTGAAAGCGATGCTGACCTGGCAGACATTACACCCCGCGAAACACTTGATGAGCGTTTCAGCCAGGCACGCAATGAACTGGCCGCCGACGATGCCGAAACCCGGTCAAGCCAGTTGACCGCCCTTGATGAGCACTACCAAACCTTGCTTGAAAGCGATACCTCGCTGCAAAACGTTCGCCAGGAAGAGCTTGCCCTGCAAGCGCGGATGAATGAGCAGCTAGCCGAGATGCAGGCCTTGATCGGTGAGGTCATGAACAGTGCCGGCGATATCGCCGGGCGAACCGCGCTGGTTCAGGTGCGTGAACAACGTGCGCTTGAAGATCGCCTGAATGCCTGGCGCGAAGACGGTATGACAACTTTGCCGACGGGCCTTCTGGATAACCTGTTCGGCAACGAAGCGGATGTCACCCGGCTCAGCAGTGAAGTACGTATTGCCGTGGCGATGCTTGCCGATCTGGGGCGTCGTTTGATGCAGGTCGAAAGTGAAGACGAACTGGTTAACTTGCGTCACAACCAAATCGGTCAGCAAATTGGCCTGGCCCGTCAGTCACTGGCAGGGATTACCCGCTCGCCAAGCACCGATACCGAGCAGATGGCGCTGGTAAACGGGCTGGACGACATTATTGTTGAGCTGGAAAGCTTGATGATCAGCGACGAGAGCTCGGTGTATGCACTGCGCCAACAGCAGTTGGACCGTCAGGCACAAGTCCAGAACGAACTCAATAGCGTCAGCCAGGCAATGGCGCAAATGGGCGATGCCTTGGCCGACGTGGAAGCTTATGCGGTCGAGCAGGCTGACACCGCCGCTGTGCAGGCCGAGACGCTGGCCAACGCCGGTCGTACGCTATTGATCGTTGTGACGCTTGTGGTGATTGCACTGCTGGCGATTTTCGGCTGGCGTACCATGGTCCGGGTGCTAGGACCGCTGACGACCATGCGTCGTCAGATGGAAAGTATCAGTGGGGCTGCCGGTGAAAACGCCGATCTCTCCATGCGCCTGGACCTGCAGCGTAACGATGAAGTCGGGCAAACGGCCCAAGCCTTCAACCGCATGATGGATACCTTTGAAGGCATGGTGGCGCAAATTCGCCAGAGCGCTGAGGCGATTGCCGCGAGCAGCCGACAGATTGCCTCCGGCAACGAAAACCTGTCCCAGCGTACCGATCAGCAGGCTGCTTCGCTTGCGGAAACCGCCTCGAGCCTTGAGCAGATTACCGCGACGGTTAAGCAGACCGCCGACTATGCTGACCATGCCAAAGGCGCGAGCACTAGCGTTGACCAGCGCGCCCGTTCTGCTGGCGACGTGGCCCAACGCACCACCGAGGCGATGGGCAACATTCGCGAGTCCAGTGAAAAAATCACCAGCATTATCAAAGCGATTGATGATATTGCCTTCCAGACCAATCTGCTGGCGCTTAATGCCTCGGTGGAAGCGGCGCGGGCGGGCGAACAAGGCCGCGGTTTTGCCGTGGTGGCTCAGGAAGTTCGCAAGCTGGCAGGACGAAGCGCTGAAGAAGCAGCGCAAATTCGCCACCTGGTCGACGATAGCGTAGCCAAGGTCAGCGAAGGCGAACATTTGGTCAACGCATCCAGTACCCACCTGCAGGAAATCGTCGATAGCCTGAGTGAAGTCACGCGCTACGTGACGGAAATCGCTCAGGCGACCCACGAGCAATCTTCCGGCATCGAGCAGATCAACCAGGCGATTGCCCAGTTGGATCAGGTAACCCACCAGAATGCCCATCTGGTGCAGGAAGCCTCCACCGAAAGCCAGACCCTCGACGAGCGCGCCAGCGACATGAACCTGCTGGTAAGCCGTTTCCGGGTTGGTGAAGGTGCCGGGCAGCGGCATTTATCGCTACCGGAGCAAAAGGCCGCGCCTCGCCTCAGCTAGTTCCTTGCTCTACCCACCGTCATCACAGCATGTGGAGACGGTGGGTGGTGTAGTAATGGCCTACTACCCGCCGCCATCTCTCCCTTGCTACGCTCAACTAACACGCAATTCTGCGTGGGCTCTCTAGCGTGGTTGATAACAAGGAGACTTGAGATGTGCAGCAAGCGGATTTTAATGATTACCGGCGACTTCACCGAGGATTACGAGACCATGGTGCCGTTCCAGGCGCTAATGGCGGTGGGTCACCAGGTCGACGCGGTATGCCCCGATAAAAAGGCGGGGGATAGCGTGGCGACGGCGATCCACGATTTCGAAGGCGACCAGACCTACACGGAAAAACCTGGCCACCGTTTCGCGCTTAACGCAACCTTCGCCGATATCGATCCGGCGGATTACGATGCGCTGGTGGTCCCCGGTGGCCGCGCGCCAGAGTATTTACGCTTGAATAAAGCCGTGCTCACTATGGTGCAGCACTTTTTCGAGGCCGATAAACCGGTAGCAGCGATCTGCCACGGTGCGCAGCTGTTAGCTGCCGCCAACGTGCTGGACGGCAGGCATTGCTCGGCTTACCCGGCTTGTCAGCCCGAGGTGGAACTTGCTGGCGGCCGCTTCGCTAACCTGGATGTGACCGATGCGGTGACCGATGGCAATCTGGTGACCGCACCCGCATGGCCTGCGCACCCTGCTTGGCTGGCCCAGTTCATGGCGGTACTGGATCGCTGAATCAATACCTCTAGTCGATCATCCTACGCCCAGGTTGTCTGGGCGTAGTCCTTTATGGAGGCTATGCTGGACATATGAATCACGGCGAAGAGACGGTGTGATGTGCAAACTGTTTATCGATGCAGACCCCACGCTTTGGCAAAGCGCTAGCCATTCCCTGCGCATTGACGGCATGGTCACGAGCGTACGGCTGGAAAATTATTTCTGGCAGATACTCGGTGAAATTGCCCGGCGTGACGGTATGAACACGGCGCAAATGATCTCGCGGCTATATCACGAATCGGTAGCCGCCGGGCATGATGCGGGCAACTTCACGTCGTTTTTGCGCGTATGTGCGCTACGCTACCAGGCCTTACAGCTAAGCGGGGATATACCGCAAAATCTGGAGGTGCCGATTGCGTCGCTGGATACCGAGCAGATTGTTTGCCGAGACACCGGCGTGCGAACAAAGCAGGTGCACTGACGGGCTATTCCAGCCGCTCACCCAGCCGGTCAAGGAAAGTTTCAATGCGTAGCGCGTTGGTGCCGACATCGCTGGCACCCAAACGTGACGCCGAGCGCATATCGACCTGGACGGCGTTGTCTTGTTCGGTCAGGCGTATAACCACATCATCCTTGAAGCCAAACCAGCGGGTGATGGCCGTAGCCTCAATGGTGTTATCGGTAATGGCTTCAATCTGCCAGCCTGCTGCTTCCACTTCCGCCTGGGCCGCGCTCAGAACCCTCGACACTGGTGCCGATATCACGAGAGGTTCTACCTCAGGGTAAGCGTCCTGCTGCTGGCGAGCGGTTTCTTCACCCGGATAGTCAACGGCGTTGGGTGCCGCTTCTCTGGCATCGCGCAAGGCATCAAAGGTCGGAGGGTTCTGTGTGTCAGTGGTGATATCGTGAATCATCGGTGCCTGTTGGGCACGCTGCCAATGCTGCCATGGTATATACAGCAGCCCGGCGGTTCCCGAAAGCACGACAATCGCCACTACACCTGCGTTGATGCGGCGGGTAATGGAGCCGACGACCAACAGTAGCAAGCTCAGCGCCCCTGCAGCAGCAGCGGTGTAGGCGCCGTAACGCAGCAGGTTAAAGGCGTCACCGAGTGCGATAAGTTCCCAACGGTAAGCGGGGCCAGCCAGGCCCATCAAAAGTGCAGCCCCGAGTAGTGCAAGCACGCTCAGCCATGCCAAGGCCTTAAGCCACCTTCCTCCTTTTAGTCGCTGAGTGCTTGATTGATGTGCCATGTGTTTCTCCTAGCGTACAAAGCGTTAACATGCTCATGATGGCCTAAGCATAACCAGCTATTTGGCGGTGTGCTTGTTTTCCCGAGAAGAGAGTGCCTGACCACGATGACCCAACGCGATACTCACTCCGAGACAGCGACGCAGGTACGCGCATTGCTGACAAACGCGCCCAGCGATGCATTGCCCATGACTTACCAGCAGGTGGCCAGCGCCCTTGGGCTCACGCCGCCACGCACGATTCAGCGTGTCGCTCAGGCGCTCGAGCAGCTGATGGAAGAAGATGTAACCGCTGGCCGGCCAATGGTCGCGGCATTGGTCATCAGCCGCCAAGGTGCGGGACTTCCCGCCGCCGGTTTTTTTGAGCGGGCGGTGGCTCTGGGGCGTTTCCCTGCTGACGCCCGCCAACATGAAGCGCTATATATCGCTGAGCGTGACAAGGCGCTTGAATCTCGACACGCTTGAGTCTTGAAATGACTAAAGACGACCACGCTATCTCTTGCGCAGTGGGTCGAGCAGGCCACTCAACCCGTTATGATCAATCTCATGCATCAAATGTAGCAGTTGACCGATTTCGCCTGATGGAAAACCCTCCCGCGCAAACCAGTTCAAGTAGGGACCGGGTAAATCGGCAATCAGCCAGCCTTCATACTTGCCGAAGGGCATTTTTCGCGTTACCAGCTTTTCTAGGTCTTCTGGGTTCACTGGTTGATTCCTTTCACGCTTGTTTGAAGTGAAGCACTTTTTAGTGATTTAAAACGCTATTATCAACGTGCAACGGATTTTATTTTTGCGCAACGCGCTCTAGGATAAAGCCATCTAGCCTGGCTGGCGTAGGACGTTAGCCAAACCAAAAATACCATGAATACACCCCACTCTTCAGGAGAACACCATGAGCCTTTCCCCGTTTCATCTGGCGATTCCCGTCTACGATCTGAACGCTGCACGGGCGTTTTATAACGAAGTGTTTGGCTTGTCTGAGGGTCGCTCAAGCGATCACTGGGTCGACTTCAACTTCTTTGGCCACCAGTTGGTGATTCATGAACACCCCAAAACGCCAGGCCAGGAAGAGGTCCATACCAATCCGGTCGATGGTCACAATGTGCCGGTGCCGCATTTTGGTGTGGTGCTTGGCTGGGATGAGTGGGAGGCGCTGGCGGAACGTCTCAAGGCGCGTGACACCGACTTCGTGATTGAGCCTTACGTGCGTTTCAAGGGCGAAGTGGGCGAGCAGGCCACCATGTTCCTGCTCGACCCGTGTGGCAACGCGCTGGAGTTCAAAGCCTTCAAGGACATGAGCCAGCTGTTTGCCAAATAGCACTTTTTTCGAAATAACACAGTCTCAAGCGCGCATGGCCTGCTCCTGGCGACGATGCTGCAACGGCGCGTCGCCAAAATAGCGCTTATAGTCGCGGCTGAATTGCGGCACGCTGCGGTAGCCCACCGCCTGTGCCGCCTGACTGACGTTATGGTCGTCCTGAAGCAATAGCTGCTGGGCTTTGATCAGCCGGAGTTGCTTGATGTACTGCGTCGGGGATGCACGTGTTATTTGTTTGAAGTGCTGGTGAAACGTCGAGGGACTCATATTCGCCTGCCGGGCTAGCTGATCGACGCTGTAATCGTTGGCGAAATCGCGATGCAGCAACGACAGCACTTGAACAATGCGTGCGTAATGGCCATGGCCGCGCACCAATGCCTTCAGCGCCTGCCCCTGTTCGCCTTTCAACGCCTCAAATACCACATCGCGTATCCGTGCCGTGCCCATCGTGTTGAGCTCTGCAGGCTCATGAAGCGCATTCACCAGACGCAATACCGCGGCCTGCATGCCCGGCGTCATGGCCACCGATGCCATGGGCAGCGTGGTCTGGTTATGGCTGGGGGCATCACCCATGGTGGTAACCATCTCGCTGAGCAGGGCTGGCTCCAATTGAATGGAAACCCCCAGCAAGGGCGCTTCAGGAGAGCCGTAGGTTTCACATTCAAACGGCAGTGGCAGGGTTTGAACCAGATACTGGCCCGGGTCGTAATGAATTTCCCTATCGCCCAGATAGCCGATCTTCTGACCCTGGGCGATGATAATCAGACTCGGTTGGTAAAGCAGCGGCGTTCGCGGTTGGTGGCGGTCAAGGCTAAGCAGCGATACGCCGCTTAGCGCGCTAGGCGTCATGCCTTGCTGGCCCACCAGTGGGGTAATCAGTTCGGCCAGTTCGCGGATGACCGGTGCTTCGCCGCCAAGGGGGTTGGCGATGTCGGTTGGCATGGCGACCTCATGATAAAGTTTGATTGATAGGATAATTGTGACAGGTTTCTAGGGATATTTTGTTATTTTATAGCAATTATATAGAGGATCGTGCAAAAGTTTCGTAGCTTCATTCATCGCTAAAAACGCTATTGAGGTCGATACTAGGTATCAGTCCCTAAGTTTCAGGGAATTATCCGAACAAGGAGCTTTATTTGATGAGCGAAGCAAAAGCCTACGCCGCCTTTTCTGCCGAAAAACCGTTAGCCCCGTTTACCTTTGACCGCCGCGATCCGCGTCCAGACGATGTCGCCATCGACATCATGTACTGCGGCGTTTGCCACAGCGACCTGCATTTCGCCAAAAATGATTGGGGAATGACGCAGTACCCGATTGTGCCCGGGCACGAGATTGTTGGCCGCGTGACGTCCGTTGGCAACAAGGTAACCCGCTTTAAAGAGGGCGATATTGTCGGCGTTGGTTGCATGGTGGATTCCTGCCGTACCTGCTCGGCCTGCCAGGATGGCGTGGAGCAGTACTGCCTGAACGGGTTTACCATGACCTACGGTAGCGAGGACCGTCAGGATGGCACCATGACCCAGGGCGGTTACTCCAATAAGATCGTGGTCAGCGATCATTTTGTAATGAAAATGCCTGAGGGCATTGACCTGGCCTCTGCCGCGCCGATTTTATGCGCCGGTATCACCACCTACTCGCCGCTCAAGCATCACGGTGTGGGTGAAGGCCACAAGGTGGGCATCATCGGCATGGGCGGCCTGGGCCACATGGGCGTCAAACTGGCCAAAGCGCTGGGTGCTGAAGTCACCGTGTTTACCCGCTCGGATGCCAAGGTTGAAGAAGCCAAGCGTAACGGTGCCGACCATGTGGTCGTATCAAGCGACCAGGCACAAATGGACGCCGTCGCCGAGACCTTCGACTTCATGCTCGACACCGTGCCGGTCCAGCACGACATTAACCCGTATCTGGCGTCTCTTAAGTACGACGGTACGCACATTATTGTGGGTCTGCTGGAGCCCATTGAACCGGCCATTGAAGGTTTCAATCTGGTCTTCAAGCGCCGCGTGGTAGCTGGGTCGCTGATCGGCGGCATTGCGGAAACCGAAGAAGTCCTGCAGCTGTGTGCCGACCAGGGTATTACCTGCGATGTTGAAATGCTGGATATCAACAACATCAATGAAGGCTTCGAGCGCATGGAAAAAGGCGATGTTCGCTACCGCTTTGTGATCGACATGGCGACCATCTAACGCCTCTAGGTTAAGCTAAAACTGGCTTACATAAGTGCCCGATAACGAGTTGCCCGCTCGTCATCGGGCTTTTTTGTTAGGCTAAAGCCTGTATTTTCCTAATGCGACTTCATTTTTGGCATTCTCTGCCGATAGGCGTTGATACCCACATTTGAAAAAGCCAAGGGATCAACAGAATGAAGCACCTCTCGATTAAATGGAGTCTAACCGGCGCGCTGGTCATCTTACTGCTGATGATCGGCCTGATTAGCGGGCTGGGCTTCTACCCGAGCACCACCAGTGAAAACGCACTGCACGAATTGGCGATCAACAATGGAGAGCTGGCCAACGCCGCCAACCGCACCCAGGTCAACGCCCTGCGTACCCAGACCTTCCTGGATCGCTATGCCAGCTTTAGCACTCAAGGTAATCCTGAAAAAGGCCAGGAAAGCCAGGCGATGGCCAAGGCCGCCGTAGAGGCCGCCGACGAGCGTTTCGATCAGTTTCGCCAGGTTGAGCTTGCCGAAGATGATCCCCGCACTGAATACGTTAACGAAATGGTGGCGGCCTACGATGCGTTCGTGACCGAGGGTATTAAACCTCTGCTGGAGGCGGCCCCGTTTCAAGTACAGCGCAGCCAGGAAGAATTAAGCGAACTGGGTATCGCCTTCGACGATGCCATGCAGGCGTTTACCAATTACGCCAATCAGCGCAGCGATGCCATGCTGATCGAGGTGTCTTCGCTGAACCGTATCGTCGGAATCATCGCCATTGTCCTGTTGGTCACTGCCGTACTGGCGACGCTGATCATGCGCATGGTGATTGTACGCGGGCTTGGTCACGCCGCTGCGTGAGGCGGTAGGGCACTTCGAGCGTATCGCCAGCGGTGATTTAACCGCCGATATCGAAGACCGGGGGCGTAACGAGGTAGGTCAGCTTTATAAAGGGTTGGCCTATATGCAGACCAAACTTAAATCATTGGTGGTCTCGCTGCGCGAAAGCAGCGATAGCGTATTCAGCGGCACCGGTGATATTTCCGCAGGCAGCCAGGACCTTTCCGCGCGCACGGAACAGCAGGCCGCCGCGCTTCAGCAAACGGCCTCCAGCATGGAGCAAATGGCCACCACGGTGAGCCGTAATACTGAAACCGCTCAAGAGGCGGATCAACTGTCGGTGTCGGCTTCGCAGTCAGCTGAAAGCGGAGGCAAGGAAGTGGCCCATACGGTGCAACTGATGCGTGATATTGCCACGAGTGCGGAACGCGTTAACGACATCATTGGGGTGATCGACTCGATTGCCTTTCAAACCAATATTTTGGCGTTGAACGCCTCGGTAGAAGCGGCGCGTGCTGGGGAGCAAGGGCGCGGATTTGCCGTGGTCGCAAGCGAAGTGCGCCAGTTGGCAAGCCGCAGTGCCGAATCGGCCAAAGAGATCCGCCAACTGATCGAGGCGACTACCGGCCAGATTCATCAGGGTGCGCAACAGGCTGAGAAAAGCGGTGAAACGATCAATGACACCGTGGATTCCATCCGCCAGGTCACCACGCTGGTAAGCGAAATCTCTACCGCCACTCGGGAACAAAACAACGGCATTGAACAGATAAACGCCGCGCTGACCGAAATGGACTCTGTGACCCAGCAAAACGCCGCGCTGGTACAGCAAACCAATGTGGCCGCTGCCTCGCTGGAAGGCCAGGCAAAACAGCTTGCCGCCCTGATGGCGACCTTCCGCCTGGAACAGGGCGATGTCGCGCAGTCCAGCGACAAGCCGGATGCCTCGCGGACCAATGCCACACTGGCAGCGCCAGGCTCGGAACGCCCGCGCAGCAAGCAGCCAGCCACAGCGCA
This sequence comes from Halomonas sp. SH5A2, assembly GCF_014263395.1. GTDB lineage: Bacteria > Pseudomonadota > Gammaproteobacteria > Pseudomonadales > Halomonadaceae > Vreelandella. The sequence goes on from NZ_CP058321.1 coordinate 945,192, forward strand.
GCAGAATAGCGACGAGTGGGATGAGTTCTAGAGAGTTCTAATGAGTGCCCCGCTTCAAGTGAGGCGGGGCAGGGAGATCAGACGCGAGCAAACACCCTTAAACGGACGTAATCAGCGGTCCAGTTGCCCTGTGCGTCGCGCAGGCTGTGGCCTAATAGTAGTTGGGTGTTGTCGATCACTGATTCACGCAAATCATCCTCCAAACCATGGAGAAACGGGCTCGCGAAGGTATCCAGCCAGCCGGTCATGCCGGTGGGAAGTCGCGTCGGGCGGGGGATAAGCTCAATCGACTCAACCTTGAACCCGACGGTTTCCAGCAGGTGGCGATAATCTTCGGCCGTTGGGAAATACCATGGGTAGCGGCCGCGGGCGCTGATACCGCGGAACTGCAGCGCGCCAATCAGTGCAGTGCAAATGGCGGCGACGTTGCCATGCCCGCCAAACTCGGCGACAAAACGCCCGCCCGGTTTCAGGGCGCGTTTGATACTGGCGAGTACCGCTTGGGGATCGAGCATCCAGTGCAGCGCTGCGTTGCTGAACACAGCATCGAATTCCTGATCGAACGGCATCTGGTAGGCGTCCATGACGCGTGCATTGAGCCCGCGTTCCTGGGCGGCGCTGACCATCTCTTTTGAGGCATCGATCCCCACGACCTCCGCCCCGCTCTTGGCGATGCGTTCGGTTAACACGCCATCGCCGCAACCCAGATCCAAAATCCGCTCACCCTGCTTGGGAGCAAGCAGCGCAAGCACTTCGTTGCCCATATCGGGAACAAAGTGCGCATGCTGGGCATATCCTTCAGGGTTCCAAGATTGCCGAATCGACTGGCGTGATGTGTCGGTCATAAATGCATCCAAGCGTCGTGTTCCGTTAAAACCATTGGCTAAGTATAGCGCGACATCGGGTTCGGTGCGTTGTCCGCAAGGCTTTTTACTGCAACCCAGGGGTTGGTTTTTGTATCTGAATGGGCCTGAGGCAAGCAGATCGACCCGGCAGCAGATTGCTATCCAATTTTCCAGGTTGCCGCTAGGCTAGTAGCCTGTTGTTTCGTTGGATTTCAGGATTGTTTGCAGAGGACGCAAGGTTATGAGCAAAAAAGTACATCACGCAGAAGATGATTTTGAAGGTGGCCTGGATGCGGAGGCGGGTGGTGAGCAAGAGACCGACGACACCATCGAGCGCTCGAAGCGAAACCCCAATAACGACGAGCAGAAAGAAGCCAAAGAGCTACCTTCTCAAGCCGCCGCGGTTCACCAGCGGCTGCGCATGGATGGCCAAAAGGAACTGGCGCGCGGCTCCATGGCACTGCTGCTGTCGGCGGTGGCTGCAGGCATCTCAATGAGCTTTTCCATGGTGGCGAGGGGTGTCATGCACGCCAAGCTGCCGGATAGTGATGTGGGGTTTCTGATTGAGTGCCTGGGTTACACCATCGGCTTTATTGCCGTGATTCTGGCCCGCCAGCAGTTGTTCACTGAAAATACCGTGACGGCCGTATTGCCCGTCATGAGCAACCCGACGCGGAAAAATTTCGCTTTCCTGGGTCGCCTGTGGAGTGTGGTGCTCGTCGGGAATTTATTGGGCGCTGCGCTTTCTGCTGCCACGTTTCTATATATGCCGATGTTTGACTCGGCCACCCATGAGTCGTTTATCGCGATAGGCGAGCACATGATGGAAAACTCGCCCTATGAAATGTTCGCCAAGGCCATTCTCGCGGGCTGGATGATCGCCACGCTGGTGTGGCTGATCCCCGCTGCAGGGCAAGCCAAGGTATGGGTCATCATCATTATTACTTACGTCATGGCGATCGGCGAATTCACCCATATCGTGGTGGGCGCGAGCGAAGGGTTTTACCTACTGCTGATCGGTAATATCAGTTGGAGCGAGCTGCTGCTCCAGTTTGGCCTGCCTACGCTGGCGGGTAACGTGATTGGTGGTACCTTTATTTTTGCATTAATCAGCCACGCACAAATCCGCGGCGACAAGGATCTCTCCTTGAAGGCCAAGCCTGCCGACTCCAGCGGTGAGAGAAGCAGCTAGCGTTGATAACCAACCTGGCGATTGCCCGTCTAACCGCTGCTGGTATAAACCGGGCTAATGCATCATGGCGCGGGCATGCTCGGGTGAATTGGCTATACTCGGGTCAAGGTCATAACAATAACGATGCTCAGGAGGATCCAATGACCCTAAAGCGTGCCTACTGCCTACTGGCAGCCTTTTATAGCCTGTTACTGGTGATCGGCATTATTGCCGTGTTGATGGGGGGCGGTACGCTGCTCGCGGCGGTGTATCTGGTCGTCGGTTTTTTTGCCGTGCTGGGGCTCTGGGGGATAAGCCTTCAGCGCAGCGTGATGAACCCGCGCATGTGGCGACCGTTGGCCGTTGCCCTGGCCGTCGGTGCGGTCGTGCAATTCGTGGTGATGCTGCAAATGTCGGTCTCGGGTGTCACGCTGACATGGGTATTGACCAGCAGTATCTTTGCCATATTGCTGGCGGTGATGCTCTACCACTACGGTAACCGCGACCAGCCCCTGTGGGCCACGGAAGATGAGCGAAGTGACGCGAGCCGACTGCGAGTCATGCTGAATCAGCAAACCGCGCTCACCGCTGTTCATCGCGAAGGTGAGCGTGAAAACCACGCCAACGTTTTTAAAGTGGGCAATGAATATGAGGCCAATATTACCCGTCACTCACCGGAAGGGCAGGAAGCCTTCAGCGAACGCTTCCGTCATCCTGAGTCGTTGGTGTTCTTCCTGGAAAAGTTTGCCAGTATCACGATCAACGACTTTCAGCGGCCTGCGACGCCCGGTTAATCCGGGCGTCTTGAACTGATTGCTTGCGGGGGCTTATTCAACCAGTTCCAGCAGGCGGTCAGGGTAGTTGGTAAACAGACCGTTGACGCCCATCTCCATCAGGCGCTCCATTTCCTCGGTTTCGTTGATGGTATACACGTGTACCGGCAAGCCGTTTTCCTGGGCTCGCTGAATAAAGTCGGCGTCAATGACCTCCCGGCCGTCGTAGAGGTAGTTGGTGCCGATACCCACGGCGTAATCGGCAACTTCCTGAAAGTCCTCATCGGTAATCTCGGCGGGCCCCGGCGTCACGCCTGTCCATTCCACCAGACGAGAATTGTCTTCTTCGCTCGGGTAGTACCACACCAGTTGGATCAGCGGCACGTCATCGTTTAATTCCTGCACTTTCAACAGGCTGTCCTGCTCAAACGATTGCACCAGCACGCGGCCGCTCTCGATCATGTCGTGCTCTTCCAGCTTTTCCACCAGAGCTTCTTCCAGGCCCGGGTTCAACTGCGGCGACTTGGTTTCAATGTAGTAACGGGCATCGTGGCCAAAGTGATCAAAGAGCTCGTCCAGCGTGAGCATCTGCGCGCCTTCAAAGGCCGTGTCGGCGCTGTCTGGGTTTTCCTCGTTAAACCAGGTGCCGGTATCCAGGGCTTTGAGTTCTTCCAGTGTGTAATCGTTAATCTCGCCTTCACCGTCACTGGTACGATCAATGGAGTCATCGTGGAACACCACCAGCTCACCGTCGGCGGTGATTTGCGCGTCCAGCTCCAGGTAATCGACGTCCCACTCATGAGCTAGCTCATAAGCGACCATGGTGCTTTCCGGCGCATGACCGCTGGCACCCCGGTGGGCAATCACTTGAAACGATTGCAGGTCTTTTAGCTGCTGCTCTAGCGGCGATGTGTCTGCCATCGCCTGGGTGGCGGCAGCACCAGCGAAAAGACCCAGCGATACAGCAGTCACTAGCGGAAGACGTTGCATAAGTGTTTCCTTTTATTGAATATACGTTTAATAACCCTACCCGTTTTCAGGAGGTATTCCAAATGAGCGACGGGCGACATGCCGATGGTTGAACCAAATAGTAGTGATGCTGACGCATTCGACCCAGAAGCTGCTAGTCTTTGGGACTGACAAGCTATCCTCTCTTTCGAGCAAATTGATGACCAAACTATCAGGCATATTACCCAACGTTATCCCTTTTATAATCGCCCTGCTGGTGGGTGTGGTGCTGGGCAGCGTGGTGCAAACCCAGCTCAACCTGGCAGCGTTACAGTCGATGGGCGTGGAAATACCGCCAGACGTGCGAATCACCACCACATGGCAGGATTTGCTCAATTTTGCGCCGCTTTACGCACTGCTGTTTGGCGTGGGGTTCGTGGTTTCCCAAACCGCGGCCGTGCTGTTGTCCCGTTGGCTGGGCGGCCGGTATACAATGCTGTTGTGTGCGGGCGCCGGGGTTGTCGGGCAGTGGGCCACATTGTGGCTGGTTAACACGCTGGCTCCACCGCCTACCTTGATTGCCGCAACGCGCGGTATTGCCGGGCTTGTTGCCATGCTGGCGACCGCGGGGGTGGCCGGTTCAGTGTTCGCAGGGCTGCGTCGCCGTACCCTCCACGCCAAGCGTCCGCGCGGTTTTTCCGGTTTGGCGGTGTTGCTCGCTGTCGGTAGCCTGGCCGCCGTACTTCCTGCCATTAGCCAATCTGCTCAGGCGCAGGAAGACCTGCCGTATCATATTGAAACGCTTACCGACGATTTAGCGCACCCCTGGTCGCTCGCTTTTCTGCCCGATGGGCGCATGCTGGTCACCGAGCGCCCAGGTCGGCTGCGGTTGTTAAGCAAAGAAGGCGAAACGCTGGTGGAATCGCTCGGCGGCGTGCCAGAGGTATTTGCCTCCGGGCAGGCAGGGCTGTTTGATGTGGCGCTTTCACCGCAGTTCGAAGACGACCAGCAGGTGTACCTCAGCTACGCCTGCGGCAATGCAGAGGCCAATCACACCTGCCTGGCCCGGACTACGCTGGCGGAAAATAGTCTCGAAAACGTCAGCGAAATATTTCGCGCCCAGCCCGCCAAGCAGGGCGCTGCCCACTTCGGCGGGCGCATCGCCTGGCTGCCGGATGACACCCTGATTCTGACTCTGGGCGATGGCTTTGATTACCGCGAGGAGGCGCAGAATCTGGGCAGCCATATTGGCAGCATCGTGCGGCTAAACCCGGATGGTAGCGTGCCCCAGGACAACCCCTTTGTGTACCACGGCAATGTTCGCCCGGAAATCTACAGCGTCGGCCACCGCAACGTGCAGGGGCTGGTATTTGACGATCAACATCAGCGGCTGATCGCCCATGAACACGGCCCGCGCGGCGGTGACGAGATCAACATCATCGAAGCCAACGCTAACTACGGCTGGCCGATCGCCACGGGCGGGCTAGATTATACCGGCGCACGGGTGACACCGTTCGAACATTACCCAGGTACCGAGCCGCCGATGCTTGAATGGACGCCCTCGATTGCGCCCTCCGGCATGGCGCTTTACAGCGGCGATCTGTTCCCCGAATGGCAGGGCGACTTGCTGGTCGGCGCGCTGGTCAATAAAGAAGTGCGCCGCGTGCGGTTATCCGATGATGCCTCCAATGCCGAAGACATCGAAGGGCTGTTCGGTGAGCTGGACGAACGCATTCGCGATGTGCGCCAAGGCCCCGAAGGCGCGATTTACCTGCTCACCGATAGCCCCGAAGGCAGGCTGTTGCGGGTGATGCCGGTAACAAACTAAATCAACCCGTCTATGCTTTAACCTTTCTAAGACTCGGGAATCCCAACTACGCTGATAGGTGTCACGAAGCAATGTAAAACAGCCAACCGGCAATACAGGAGGCCATATGATTGGCGCACTGGCGGGCGATATCATCGGCTCGGTGTACGAGCACCAGCCGATCAAAACCACCGACTTTCCGTTGTTTCAGGCGGCGTCCCGCTTCACCGATGACAGTGTGCTCAGCGTAGCGGTTGCCAGTGCGATTCTCGATGGCACGCCTTACGCTGAAGCGGTTCGTGAGCTTGGCAGGCGATACCCCAACGCGGGCTACGGGGGCTCGTTTATCCAATGGCTGGCCGCCGACGATGCCGGGCCGTATCACAGCTGGGGCAATGGCGCTGCCATGCGCGTCAGTCCCGTCGGTTTCGCGTTTCAAGATGAAGCCGACGTGCTTGCCCAGGCCAAAGCCACCGCGGATATTACTCACAACCACCCCGAGGGCATCAAAGGGGCTCAGGCCACTGCGCTTGCCGTGTTCATGGCGCGCACCGGTGCGGATAAAACCACCATTCGCGATACCCTCACCGAGCAGTTCGACTACGACCTGACGCGCACGCTGGACGACATCCGCCCGCATTATTCCTTCGACGTCTCCTGCCAGGGCAGCGTGCAGGAGGCGATTATCGCCTTTCTCGAATCGGATTCTTACGAAGACGCTGTTCGCAAGGCGGTATCGCTGGGGGGCGACAGCGATACCCAGGCCTGCATTGCGGGCGGGATTGCGGATGCCTTCTACGGCGTGCCGGAGACGATCCAGACGGAAGTCAAACAACGCCTGACAGCGGATTTACGGGCGATCACCGACGCTTTCTGTCAACGTTATCGGTAAACGCGGCCCCCGAAGAAGAGAGTCGAACGGGTCTAGCGGTAGGCGAGTAAGGTGCAAGGGTTGAATGTCGTCTTTTTTGCCAGCACCTAGTCTATACAGGCAACTCACAAGGAGACGTTATGACGACGTTAGTGATTGGCGCGAACGGACAGATTGGCAAACAGTTTTGTGAACTGGCCCAACAGGCGGGCACCCCGATCAAGGCGATGGTTCGCAGCGAAGAGCAGGTGCCATGGTTCAATGACAGAGGTATCGATACCGTCATTGCCGATTTGGAAGACGACTTTTCCCACGCCTTCGAAGGCTGTGACCAGGTGGTGTTCACCGCGGGTTCAGGGCCGCACACCGGGCCGGACAAGACCCTGTTGATCGACCTTTACGGGGCCATTCGCACCGCCGATATCGCCAAGCAGAAAGGTGTTTCCCGTTATCTGATGATCAGCGCGATACGCGCCGAAAACCCCATGGAAGCGCCCGAGAAGCTGCGCCCCTACATGGCCGCGAAATTCGCCGCCGATGCCCATCTGCGCAGCAGCGGCGTGCCCTACGTGATTCTCAAACCCGGGCGTTTGACGGATGACGCCGCCAGCCAACAGTTTGCAAGCTCAATCGACGAGGCCGGCGACAATCAAATCTCCCGCGCTAACGTCGCCCACGCATTGCACTATGCGTTGCAATCCAATGTTTCGAATCAAGAATTCGTACTGCTGGATGGCAAACGGCCGGTTGAAGAGGTTATTAAGTAGGAGAGCCTAAGATAGGCTGCGATTATTTACTCCTTTCTCGACCCGAGCTCCTGCCTGAGCCATTCCGCCAGCGGCTCGCTTCGGCGGGGGTGGGTGAGTAAGTCGGTTTGGCTGGGTAGCCATAGGCAGAGCCGGGCGGATGTTTCGATACTGCCCCAGGGCGCCACCAGTCTCCCGCTCTTCAGGTCGTCTTCTACCAATAGCGTTGGCGCAATCGCCACGCCTAACCCCGCCACGGCCGCTTCCATCAAGTAGTAAAGGTGCTCGAACCCCTGGCCTTCGTTTAGCGTCGCTTCCAGTTGTGCCTGCTCAAGCCCTTGCGCACGGGCCCACTGCGGCCATGCCTGGGGGCGGGAAGCGGTGTATAAGAGTTTGGTAGAAAACAGCGTCTGTGGATCTGCCGGATCAAGCTGCGCTGCCAGTCGTGGGCTGGCCACCGCGCATATCTGCTCGGGGATAAGCTCGACGACATCCACCTCCGCGGGCCAAGGTGGCTCGGAAAACGCCAGGGTGGCGCTGGCGTCGGTTTGCTTGCCGGGCTGCTCGGTGTCACTCACCACCACTTTCAACTTCAGTTCGGGCAGCTCGCGGTGCAGGCGGTCCAGCCTGGGGATCAACCAGCGAGCCAACAGGCTGCCAGGGCAGGCGAGGGTGAAGGGTGCTTCCTCCACATCACGTTTGAGCGCGGCGCAACTATCGCGCAGCTTGCTAAACGCCTCGCTTAGGCCGCTTTGCAGTTTCTCGCCGTGCGGGGTAAGCACAATGCCTCGGCCCGCTTTGCTAAACAGGACCACGCCAAAATGCTCATCCAGACTCTTCAGTTGGCGGCTGACGGCACCGTGGGTGACGCTTAGCTCCTCGGCAGCGGCGGTCACACTGCCTAACCGGGCAGTGGCTTCAAAGGCGCGCAATGCGCTAAGCGGTGGCATGCTGTTGTGCATGAATGCGTGACTCCAGCTCACATATGGCTGACATCTTATCGATTTTTATCTTCACGCGCTTGCCTTAACGTCATCACATACTCAACTCGCATGACGAGGTCGTGATGAATCAACCTGTAAACGTATCCAAGAGCCTACCCGACGCCAACGGCTTGTTTGGCAGCTTCGGCGGCCGTTTTGTTGCCGAAACCCTGATGCCGCTGATTCTGGAGCTGCAAGATGAATACACCACCGCCAAAAACGACCCTGAATTCCAGCGCCAGCTAGCCTACTTCCAAGGCGATTACGTGGGGCGGCCAAGCCCGCTCTACTTCGCCGAACGTCTGACCGAGCACTTTGGCGGGGCGAGCATTTATTTCAAGCGCGAAGAGCTCAACCACACCGGCGCGCACAAGATCAATAACTGCATCGGCCAGGTACTTTTAGCCAAGCAGATGGGCAAGAAGCGCATCATCGCCGAAACCGGCGCCGGCATGCACGGCGTGGCGACCGCCACCGTAGCGGCGCGTTTTGGTCTGCCCTGTGTGATCTACATGGGTACCACCGATATCGAACGCCAGCAGACCAACGTGTTCCGCATGAAGCTGCTGGGCGCGGAGATCGTACCCGTTACCTCCGGCACCGGCACGCTCAAAGACGCCATGAACGAGGCGCTGCGCGACTGGGTCACCAATGTCGACGACACCTTCTACATCATCGGCACCGTCGCCGGGCCGCACCCGTACCCCGCCATGGTGCGCGACTTCCAGGCCGTCATCGGCCATGAAACCCGCACCCAGATGCTCGAAAAGCAGGGCCGACTGCCGGATTCGCTGGTGGCCTGTGTGGGCGGCGGCTCAAACGCCATTGGGCTGTTTTACCCGTTCCTGGATGACCCGGACGTTCAAATGATCGGCGTGGAAGCGGGCGGCAAGGGCGTGAAAAGCGGCCTGCACGCAGCCAGCCTGAACGGCGGCACCCCCGGGGTCCTGCACGGCAACCGCACCTACCTGCTGCAAGACGAAGACGGCCAGATTACCGACGCCCACTCGATTTCCGCAGGGCTGGATTACCCGGGCATCGGGCCCGAGCACGCATGGTTGCATGAGCAGAAGCGCGTTGAGTACGTCTCCGCCACCGACGACGAAGCGTTGGAAGCCTTCCAGATTTGCTGCCGCAAGGAAGGCATTATCCCCGCCCTGGAAACCGCCCATGCTCTGGCCGAAGTCGCCAAGCGCGCGCCCCAGCTGCCCCGCGAGCACCTGATGGTGATCAACCTGAGCGGCCGTGGTGACAAGGACATGATGAGCGTTGCCCATCATCTAGGCGAGACCGTTCAATGAGCGCGAATCAGGAGACTAAAATGACTAAATCCACTCGTCTTGAACACTGCTTTAACGCCCTCAAGCAGCAAAACCGCCCGGCGCTGGTCAGCTACTTAACCGCTGGCGACCCGGATGCCGATACCTCTCGCCGCTTGCTGCAGGGGCTGCCCGCGGCCGGGGTAGATATCATCGAACTCGGCATGCCGTTCAGCGACCCCATGGCTGATGGTCCCGCGATTCAAAAAGCCGCGCAGCGAGCCCTGAAAAATGGCCAAACCCAGGCCAAAACGCTGGAAATGGTGCGCCGCTTCCGCGAAAAAGACATCGCCACGCCGATTGTACTGATGGGCTACTACAACCCCATTTACTGCTACGGCGTTGAGCGCTTCTTGACCGATGCCGCCCGCGCCGGGGTAGACGGCCTGATTGTGGTGGACCTGCCTCCAGAACATGACGAAGAGCTCTGCCAGCCAGCGTTTCAGCACGGTATCGACTTTATCCGCCTGGCCACCCCGACCACCGACGCCAAGCGCCTGCCCAGGGTGCTGGCGAATGCCTCCGGGTTTATCTACTACGTCTCCGTAGCGGGCGTGACCGGCGGCAATGCCCCCACGTCGGAAAGGCTGGAAAGCTCGGTTGCCCACCTGCGCGAACATACCGAGCTACCTATCGCCGTCGGCTTTGGTATTCGCACCGCCGAGCAAGCCGCCTCCATTGGCCGCTACAGCGATGCCGTCGTTGTCGGCTCCGCGCTAGTGGACTGCATCGAACACGCCAGCACGCCTGATGAAGCCGTTGAGCGGGTGCACGGCTTGGTCAGCGAGCTGGCGGAAAGCGTCAGGGCGTGCAGGGAAGTGGAAGAGCAGGTGATCAGTTAAAATTGGAGATTGATATAGGTGTGAGAAAGCAGGTGATGCAAGCCTGCTTTTTTTATCTGTCCAGCTTCTTAGCCTGTGGCTTGAAGTGAATGGCACTGTATTTGCACTGTGCTAGGTTAATAAAAAATCATGTTTTTGTTGATTACTTGTAGGGTCCCCGATGATCACATGAGCTATAGAAGTTATCCTCTATTAGCCTCTAGAGAGCTTCTAAAGCAATTCATCCGGGAGCAGGCCTATGGATATCAAACTGCATAAGCAAGCGACCACGACACCCAAAATCCGTGCTGAGATTCAGGCAGCACCTGCCAATATCAGTGATAGTGAATTGGCGCGCCAGTTTAACGTAACCGATTCGACGATCCGGCGCTGGCGGTACCGTGATGAGGTTCATGACCGGCCGCACACGCGGCGTAATCTGCTCGCTACCCTAACGCCTGAGCAGGAAGAAATTGTGATTGCTGCCCGTGAATTCCTGCGCCTTGGCTTGGATGACCTGTTAATTGTGGCACGCGAGTTTTTGAATCCTCGTTTGTCACGTTCCGCACTGCACCGTATGCTTAAGCGGCGCGAGGTGCAGACACTGGCGGAACTAGCCCGACAAGATGCTGGCGATGACCATAAGCCCCGGCCCAAGCCGTTCAAGGATTATGAACCAGGTTATGTACACATCGATATTAAGCATCTCCCGCAGATGCCTGATGAACAGCAGAAGCGATACTTGTACGTTGCCATTGATCGGGCCACTCGCTGGGTGTATTTAGAGATCAAGAACAGCCAATCTTCTAAGGACGCGCAAGCGTTCATGACGCGTGTGGAAGAGAAGGTGCCGTTCAAGATCCAGACGGTGCTGACCGACAATGGTAAATCGTTCACGGACCGCTTCACGCGGGCGGGTGAACGACAACCGAGTGGCCGCCACCCCTTCGACCAAGTGTGCCAAGAGAAAGGCATTGAGCACCGCCTGATCAAACCTGGGCGACCTCAGACGAATGGCATGGTAGAGCGCTTCAACGGCCGTATTAGCGACGTTCTCGCCACCCGTCGGTATGAATCAGGCGAGGATTTAGAGCAGACACTGAAGCGCTACAATTGGCTTTATAATCACCATATTCCCCAGAAGGCGCTGCACCATCAATCACCAATTTCAGCGATGAAAGAATGGCAAATTAAGCGCCCCGAGTTATTTAACAAACGGCTAATTAATCACGCGGGACCCGACAATTACTGAACATTTTCTTATTGAGGTGAATAAAATACCTGGCGTAAGCAGTTCCGTTACCAAGTGCCTTACGAGGTGTTGGACGCCATTGAAGCGGAAGCGCAGTGTGTACTTGAAGAATACAAAAACCAGTAATATGGGTGGCTTATTAAGGCGGGACTATCCATATATCTAAAGCTTGTTAGTGAAGAAGCGTCATTACCCGTTGAAGAGCGCAAGAGTCGTCGTTTTGTTGCTGCGCAGCCTCAGTCCACAAGCGGCACCCAGACATGCTCAACACCAATCGACAGCGCCACGGCGACCAGCATCCCCGCCATCAGCCAGTTGAAGCCTTTCACGACCCGCGTGCTTTTAATACGATCCCCCACCAAACTGCCGATGACCACATAGCTGCCGGGGGCGCCCGCCGCCATGGCGGACAGCCCCAGCGCCCACACCACCAGGCTGACGCCCTGAATACCCGCCGCCGGAAACTGAAGGGTGGCGATGGGCAGGGTCGCGACAATGGCTTTCGGGTTGAGCAACTGCATCACCAGCCCATCGCGAAAGCTCAGCAGGCGCGGTGCATGGTCAGGCTCGCCCAAATCCGCGTTGGCGCGGGCAATTTTGACGGCCAGGTACACTATGTAGCTACAGCCCAGCGCACTCACCACGATCAGTGCGCTACCACTGATCCAGGCAGCCCCCGCCCAGCCCAACACCAGCAGGTACACAAGCATCGCCATTCCCACGCCCAGACAAAACCCGACCGACTGTTTGGCCTGGCCATTGATGCCCACGTTCAGGCCGAGCAGATTCACAGGCCCAGGGGTGTACATGACGCCCAGGGCATAGGCGACGATTGCTAACATGGTGGAACCTCTAAGTTTGGTAGGGCTAACGCGCGATATCGCGCTGGTATTGGTGGGGCGTCATGCCATAGATACGCTTGAAGCGGCGATTGAAATGGCTAAGGTCGGCAAACCCAAACCGCAACGCCACCTCATTCAGCGGCGCCCCTTGATCCAGCGCCACACGGGCCGCATTGATCCGGCAATTAATCACGTACTGGTGGGGCGTCATGCCGTAGTGCTGGCGAAACAGCCGCAAAAAGTGGTACTTGGATAAATGCGCGGCCTGGCTGATGTCATCCAGCGACATATCGGTTTCCAGGTGGGCGTGGATATACGCCTTGGCCAGGCCCAGCAGGGCATCCGGGCGTTGCGTGACGCGGCTGGGTTGAACATGGCCGCCTAGCTGAACGGTTCGCTCAACCACCTGATAAAGCGCATTCTCCTGGTCAATGCAGCTTCCGGCTTGAGTGCTCACCAAGCGGGCCAGCTCGATAATGGCGTGGCGCAGGGGCGCATCCTGAATCAGCGTTTGATTGGAACGGAAGCCCGCAGCGCTTTCGCGACCAAGTACCTCGGCGAACAGCGGCGTCACCTGCTCGGGGTGGGCATACACCATCAGGTAGTCCAGCGCTTGCGCGCCGCCCGAATGCCCGTCGTGGACGTCCTCCGGGTTGAACAAAATCACGTTGCCCGGTGGGCTGCGATGAAACTGCCCACCGCTGAAAAAGTCCTGACGCCCGGCCAGCGTAACGCCAAAGGCATACTCCTCATGGGCATGCGGGTCGTAGCTGAAATCCTCAATAGCCGCCTTCAGCACCGTCAGTGTCGGCACATGATGACTTTTGAAGAACTCAAACCGGCTGGCGTTGCTCATGCCGACCTCCCTGATGAAACCCAACACCTCGAAACACAGCCCTAGCTTATGCCGACAATGTCACTGATGCTTGTACATAATTGCTCATCGACTGTGCAATGATGGTCTATCGCTAGCGAACACCACCAAGGATGTTAAATGGGAAAGCTCTTTTCACTCATGATGGTGCTGGTGTTGGCCGGCTGCGCCGCCATCGAGCCGCATGAGCAACGTGACGCCCAGCGCGACGCCGGTCTGGCCATCCAGGCGGTCTACGAGCAGGCGCTGCCGACGCTGTCCGAGGACAAGCAGCGCCACTTTGCCCAGCGGCTCTACCGCCTGACGGGCGAGCCGCGCTGGCGGGCCCTCAATCAAGCCTACGGCGAGCGTCTACTGGCGAGTCTCGAGGAGGACATCGTCGGCCTGGCCGAGCCCGGGTACGCGGCCACCCGCAGCCGGGCGATCGTTGCCGACTACTCCCAGCGCACGGCCAAGCAGCGCGCCCGACGCGACATGCTGAGTGAGTGGGGGGAGATCGCCTTCGCCCGGGGGCTGCTGTTCCGGCTGGTCCAGGCCGAGTACCACGGCCTGCTGCCAGCCATTGAGGACCACGAGCGGGCGCTGGGCTACCAGGCAGAGGTCGACTGGGCGGCCTTCCTGACCGACCCGGAGGTGATTGAGGTCTATGCCGCTCAGGTGGCCAACTATGCGTACTTCCTGCACCAGCTCGGCGTGATGGACCTGCGCCGGGAGGTGGAGGCGGCCTTCCGGCGCCACTATCCGCCCGAGCGAGTCGCCGAGCTCGACAACACCGAGTACCGTAACTGGCTCTATGGCCTGACCCACTTCGTCATCGCTGACAGTCGCTACTACCAGCGGAAGGTAGATCCGGCGGTGCACGCTTGGGTGCTGGAAGCGCTGGAGCGGGAGGCAACCGACATCCTGACCCGGGCCACGGCCGACATCCAAGCCGAGGTGGCGTTGGCCTTCCTGCTGGCCGGCCGCGAGGACCATCCGCTGGTGGGCCGGGTGCGCGAGGCACTTGTGGCGGCGGTAGACCCGGCCAGCGGCATCATCCCATCGCCCTCGGGGCGAGGGAGCCTGGCGGGGGGTGAACATCGCAACGTTCTGGCGATCATGGTGTTACGCTGGCCGGGCCGCCTGCATCCCGGCCCCGACCTCTCGGATGGGGGCGGGCGCTGAAAAAGCCTGACGCTCAGCGTGATGCTAACGTCATACTCTTGAGGATTTTACATGGGAAAGCTCTTTTCACTGATTATCGTGCTGGCGCTGGGTTACGCTGGCCTGTACGTCTATTACGGCGTGGCCGTACAACAGGAAGTTGAACAGCAACTGGAAGATCGCGGGCTGTCGGCTATCAGCGTCGATGACGTGACGTACGGACTGACGGCACCGATCAGTACCTCAGCCAACATCGCCATCACCCTTACGTATCAGGGCGCTCAAGCGACCGTGGATATGGCCGTGCAGGGGCACCCGGTGTTTTCTGACGAGGTTAGCGTTGAGTTTGATAGCCTCCAGGCGTTGCGCCTGGGCATTGGCTTTTAAATGTGACGGCCCCGTGGTACGCGGGGCCATCTTACTAGCTGGCTGGGTAGGGCTTTAATCCCAACAGTATTTCCGCTTTCTCGGTGTAAGGTTGTGCTAGCAACTGCGGGTCGGTAAAGGGCGCAAGCTGTTGGCAGATCGCTTCATACACCGCTTCGCGATCCTGGCTGGTGTCGATTTCGACACACTTGTTTTCACGCTTGAACAGCTCGACGGTGGGCAACGTCTCTGCTTTGAAGGTGTTAAAGCGCAGCTTCATGGCCTCGACGTTGTCGTCTGCCCGGTCGGAATAGCGAGCGCGGCCAAGAATACGTTGCTCGAGAACCTCGTAAGGGCATTCAAGGTAAAGCATGGTCGGGAGTTCCATCTCTCGGCCAAAGACCTCGTACCAGGCCTCAAGGTTGGACAACGAGCGTGGGAAGCCATCAATCAGGAAGTTTCGCTTGCCGGTGGTGCGTGTGGTCCGCTCCATGGCGTCTTTCAACAGGCGAACGACGATCTCGTTGGGAACCAGTTTGCCAGCCGCAATATATTCCTTGATGACCTCGGTGGTCGGGCCACCCGCCTGCTGTTCGGCGCGCAACAGATCACCCGTGGAGAGATGCGTCCAGCCCAGTTGAATATCGGCCAGCTCGCACATGGTGCCTTTACCGGCACCCGGGCCGCCCAGTACGTAAACCACATTGGGCGCCGGGCAGGGCTCACACGGGTCAACGTGATGGATAACCACCTTGGGAGCAGGGGCAACGCCCATTTTATACACGTTCCAGGGCCGGTCGGTGGGCGGCAGCTCATCGTCGCAGGTTAGTTCATAGGCAAGATGCCCATCGAGACGGCTAATACGCCAGGATTTGTAGCTATTCGAATAGGAAATAGCCGGGCTGCGCGCCGCTTTGCCATCGGCGCGGTCCCAGGCCATCTTGCCGTTCCAGAACCCCGTGCTGGAAACAGTACCGGATTCCGACTTGGCGGGCGGCGCCTCTGAAGGCACATAAAGGCCATCGACCTCCGGCAAGCCGGCGCCGCTGATCTCGATAAATAGCGTATTGGTGTCATGCGGTGTGGTGTCGGTCATAGGAACTCCCTGGTGTGATGATTGATATGAGGGAGCGTTTGCTGACAAAAGCGACCTCGACCCGGCATGCCAGCAGACATAAAAATGCCAACAGAAATGAAAATGCCGACCAGAATCATACCCCCATCGCCGGGAGAGTCCAATTCAGGCGGGAGGCTAACCTGTGGTAAAACAGGTGTCTGCGACGCCTATTCCCAAGAGGGATCGTACCCTCTGCCCAACCCCGGCTTGAGCTTTGTGGCCCAAGCATCATCAAAGGATGATTCATCATGTTGACCGGCCTGAGCGCATTTCCGCTGACTCCCATGAACGAGCAGGGCATTTACGAGCATGAGTTTGTTCGCTTAGTGGCGCGCCTGGCAGCAGCAGAGGTGGACTCCATCGGCGTGCTGGGCTCCACAGGCAATTACGCCTACTTGAGCAGTAACGAGCGCGCCCGCGTGGTCAAGCTGAGTGTGGAAAGCGCCGCCAACGTGCCCGTCATCGCCGGTATTGGCGCGCTGCGCACCCGCGATGTGCTGATCAATGCCGAACATGCCCAGCAAGCAGGCGCGAACGGCGTGCTGCTGGCGCCGGTGTCGTATCAAAAACTCACCGATGAAGAAGTATTCAGCCTGTATGAGACGGTCTGCCGCTCGCTAAGCGTGCCGCTCTGCGTGTACGACAACCCCGGCACCACGCACTTCAACTTCAGCGACGAACTGCATGCGCGCATCGCCCAACTGCCGCAGGTATGTTCCATCAAAATCCCCCCGGTGCAGAACGACCTTGCCGCTGCCAAGGCGCGCGTTGCAGGGCTGCGCGCGTTAATCCCCAATGACGTGACCATCGGCATCAGCGGCGACCCGGCCGCCGCCACAGGGTTACTCGCCGGGTGCGATGCCTGGTACTCGGTGATCGGCGGGCTATACCCGGACATCGCGCTGGCGCTCACCCGCGCCGCCCAGGCAGGGGATGCCGAGCAAGCGACTGCCCGCTCTCAAGCGCTCGAGCCGCTATGGGCGCTTTACCGTGACTACGGCGGCAGCCTCCGGGTCGCCGCCACCATCGCCGAAATTACCGGTAGAGTAAGCCAACCCTGCCTGCCCCAGCCTCTTAAAACGCTGCAAGGTGAAGCCCGCGAGAGAGTTAAAACCGTTGTGGATAAACTTTTGTTAAGTTGAAATGGTGTGCATGGTGGCAGTGATCGTCGGGCTTCTGGTGCTGGTACGGCCCTTGGGTGGCTTATGTTGCAGAGTCGGAACCGCCGATAAAACTGGCTTTGTGCTGGAGCCTGCTGATCGCCATGACACTATTGGGACTATTAATGACCACCCAACGGCAGGGAGACGTTAATGAAAGCCATCGTGTTTGACGTGTTCGGTACTATTGTCGACTGGCGTTCCAGTTTGATTAACCAGTTCCGGGCGTTAGAGCAGGAGTTGGGGATCGAGCTACCCGGTGAGGCGTTGACGGATCAATGGCGTCAGCATTATGCGCCTTCTATGGATCGGGTGCGTAAAGGCGAAATTCCATGGACGGGGTTGGACGACCTGCATCGGGAAAGCCTGGTCAAACTACTCAAGCAACATGGGGTGACGCTAGACGAGGCGACTATTGATCGCGTTAATCACTTTTGGCACCAATTAGAGCCATGGCCGGATGTGCAACCTGGCCTTCAGCGCTTGAAAGAGCAATACATCATCGCAACGCTGACCAACGGTAATATCTCACTGATGGTGGATGTTGCCCGTTATGCTGAACTACCGTGGGATATGGTGTTTTCCGCCGAATTATTCCAGCACTACAAGCCTGATCCGGAAGTCTATTTAGGGGCATGCCACCTGCTGCGCCTACCCCCTGAAGAGGTGATGCTATGTGCGGCGCATAATTCTGACCTGCGTGCTGCCCGAGCACTGGGGATGAAAACGGCGTTTATACCCCGTCGCACAGAGTATGGCCCACAACAGCGTAAAGATTTAGAAGCCGAGGAAGCATGGGATGTGGTGGCTGAGGATCTCGTCGCGTTGAGCGAGCGCCTCATAAAGTGAGCCCACCCTACATGTGTTAGGGCATGGGCGTTTTTGGGGTTAGTAGTACCAAGACGGTAAAGCTGTGATCAAACGGCTCAAGGAAGGCAAGGACCACCAGCTGGACTGCAAAGTCGATGGTGCTGGCGACATGATGGTCACCGCCCAGTTTGTGAAGAAGGCCTGAATCAACGGTGATACGTGCTATCACAAGGTGTTCTACCCAAGGTAAGAGTATTGATAGCGTTGTTAACCCAATCTTGCTATTGATACGGCATTGCCGTATATTTCAATGATGTTATTCATCGAAACCTCAGCGTTTACCAAGCTGTTACCGAACTACCTCACGGATGAAGAATACCGTGGGCTGCAAGTGTATCTGCTGCAGAAACCGGATGCGGGCGACCTCATCAAAGGTTCGGGTGGTGTTCGTAAGGTTCGCTGGTCATCAGCAGGTTCGGGAAAGAGCGGTGGGGTCAGGGCTATCTATTATTGGAAAAAATCTGACCACGAGATATGGATGCTCACGCTGTACAGTAAAACCGAGCGTGCCAGTATTCCTGGGCACATGCTCAAGCAAATAGCGGAGGCCATCAAAAATGGTTGATAGAAATCTAGGAGCAGAGATCCTCGACGGAATTGATGAAATTAAGCAATTCAAAAAAGGCAACGTCGCGCTGCGAACTCACGAGTTAGCCGAGCCTTCACCCCCTAAAATCATTCGTCATAAACTGAATTTATCGCAATCCGCCTTTGCGGGCCTTCTTGGGGTGAGCATGCGTACTTTGCAGGATTGGGAGCAAGGGCGAAGAGAGCCACAAGGCCCTGCCGTTGCCCTTTTGCGTATTGCTGAGCAACACCCTGAAGTCTTTGATCAGCTGCATTAAAAAAGCAACGTGCTATCGCTCACGATACCAGTGACTCTCGGGCACCGCTAAACGCCCCCAACATCGGAAATGCTGGCAAAACCGCGGCGGTAGTTGGAAGTGATGATTCACCCACCTAAAAATACAGCCGCGATCGACTAAAAACTAATCGGCAAGGGTAGGCCCCCTCTGGCCGAAAACCGCCCTTGTCACCACTAGCGCCGATAATGTCGACTTCGATTACAACCTTCCCATTCCCCTCAAGGTATGTTACGCCGCTCCGCATCGTTGACCTGCCAGAAGTCTGCTTACTATGGACGATATCCCTTGGCTCGCCTGTAGAGAAAGCTGGAAAAGGCAACCGCTTGCCGGGCACTGCTTCGAATTGGCGACAACTAACGGCTAGGTGGCGGAAAGCATTTTCGACTACAATTAGTTACATAATATTGAGGCCGCAGCTGGCGCTATGCCCAAAATACATAGCGCATCCGCTGTCCCTCCATTAGCACTAATGAGCGCTGTAAAGGGTGCGCGTCATGGGGAACACAATGACAAAACAAAAACTGATTCTGCTATTTGATGGGACGTGGAACGACCCTGAAGACCAGACGAATGTTTATCGTCTTACGCGTCGTATCCATGATCACGATGATTATATAAGGCAACGGTTCTATTACGACCCCGGCGTGGGTACATCTAGGTTTCAGCGCTTCAGCGGCGGCGCCTTCGGTGTCGGGCTGAGTAAAAATTTGCGCGAAGGCTATGACTGGCTTGCGAGGCAATACAAAGCAGGCGATGAGATCTGGATATTCGGGTTTAGCCGTGGTGCATACACGGCCAGAAGCCTGGTGGGTCTGATACGAAAATGTGGGTTAGTGCATGTGGTCACGCCAGGGTTGCTCGATAAGGCCGAAAGCATTTATCGGGACAAGGCGCTGCACCCAGACGCTGACGTTTGCACGGATTTCAAGAAAAGCTTCAGCCGCCAGCCGAGGATTCATTTCCTGGGCATATGGGATACCGTTGGTGCCCTGGGCGTGCCCGGAACCAACCTGTTTAGAAGCAAATACGATTGGCACGATACGGAGCTTTCCAGCATTGTCGATCGTGCGTATCAAGCGGTGGCGCTGGACGAACACAGAGCGACCTACAACATATCGCTCTGGACCAGCACGGATGGCAAGCCAAAAGCGGGTAACCTGGACGTAGAGCAGCGCTGGTTTATCGGCGCCCACGCCAATGTAGGCGGCGGGTATGGCGCTGACGACACACTGGCCGATATTTCGCTGAGCTGGATGTTAGGCAAGGCGGAAAAGGCTGGCCTGAAAGTGGATCAATACGACGTTGGCGAAGATGCCTGGAAGACAGCGCCAAGAGATTCCTTCGCCGAGTTTCTGTGGGGGATTTACGGCAAATTCAAACGCATTGGCAAGGCAGAAGACGGCCGATTCTACCGAAAATATTCGCAAGGGATGCTGGGAAAACCGGCGGTCAATATTTCAATCGATGACAGTGTCTGGAAGCGCTGGGGCGATACAACGTTTGATTACCGACCACGCACCTTAACCGATGCCCACCTGTCTCCACCAGAGCAATAGGCAGGGCAGGCAACCTTGATTGGCGTGACACCATTCGCCAAGGCCGCCAAGGCGCAGTATCATAAGCCGCTAATCAAACCACAGAAGCCATTACTATGTCTTGCCCGCCTTGCCCCCGTTGTCAGTCTGAATTCGTTTACCAGGACCAAAGCCTGTTCATCTGCCCCGAATGCGCCCATGAATGGAACCCTGCTGAGGCCGCCGCTGAAGACGCGGTTACCGTCAAGGATGCCAACGGCACCCTGCTGGCAGAAGGCGACAAGGTCACGCTAATAAAAGACCTCAAAGTGAAAAGTAGTTCTATCGTGCTCAAGATTGGCACCAAAGCCGTGATCAAACGGCTCAAGGAAGGCAAGGACCACCAACTGGACTGCAAGGTCGACGGCGCTGGCGACATGATGGTCACCGCCCAGTTTGTGAAGAAGGCCTGAATTCTTCTCTCCAATCCAAGCGCTACCACTAAAAGCTAATCTGCGAAGGTATGTTTAACATAAGTTAACTGCTAAGCTGAATTTACTAGAGCGAAATAAACGCCGCAGGGAACAATCTAATGCCACAAGCACCTCGCATCGAGCTTCACCCCGTTAGCCAGCGCGTGCAGTTGCATGTGGACGGCAAGTTAATTGCCGACTCCACTCAAGCCCTCGAACTCCGCGAAACCGGCTATCCGCCACGGCACTACTTCCCACGTGAAGACGTGCGTATGGATTTGCTTACCCTTTCAGAAACGACCACCTATTGCTCCTTTAAAGGCAATACGGTGTATTTCTCGCTGGGTGAGAGTAGTGATGTTGCTTGGAGTTATGAGCAGCCGGTTGAAGTGATGGAAGCGTTAGCGGGTAGGGTGGCGTTTGGTGGCGATTCTCAGGTGGAAGTGTAGTGCAGGTTAGTATCTTGGACAGATAAAAATCATGGAGCTAAAAAATCATTATACTTTTTCTCATATTTTTAAAAATTAAATAATCATTTAAATGGTATATAATTGGAAAAATTATGCAAGTAGTGAGATTGGAGCATTTTGTTAGAGCTGCAGAGGATATTGGCTCTCATGGTGACAATGACATGTTGCCATTTGATATCGATAATAGGTTTATTTCAGATAAAAGTGAACAGTTGGCTAAGGTTGCTTATCAATTCTTTAGCGGTTTAGAAAGAGGTGGGAAAAGTAATGCGAGTGATAAGATAAATTCAATTAATGTGTTTACGGAAAGGCTTTTATCTCCTGCTGGGGCGAGTGGATTTAGAATATCTACCAAAATTCACCCTTTCTGGAATATATATTTAAATGGGTTGGCGATAGCAATAGCAGAAGAAAATGAGGGCAATAGAAGTGGGTTTGCTCATTCATATAGGTTTATTTCTGTTGGAGATAGTTTGTTTGATAGGGATCAGTCATGGAGAGCATATAAAGAAGCTACAATAAATAATCCAAAAATAAAAGACTCAAATTCCTATGTGGTACAGACTGATATATCAAGCTTTTATGAGCATATATACCATCATAGAGTTGAAAATTGCATAGTTGATCTCTTTGAAAAAGATTCTACTGTAGCTACTCAAGTTGATCGGTTGCTAAGTAAGATTTCATCTGGTCGTTCATTTGGTTTACCTGTGGGAGGGCAATGCTCTCGAATTTTAGCAGAATTGTTAATGACCTCTATTGATCAACTGCTAACACAATCCGGTGTGGTATGGCATAGATATGTAGATGATTACACACTGATTGCAAGTAGCCAAGCTGAAGCTTATAAGTTTTTATCAATACTTTCTAATGCATTAGCGGACTATGGTTTGTCACTTAATAGAACAAAAACTACAATATTGAAGTCGCAGCATTATGAAAATTTTGTTCATGCTCAACTGTTCTCAGAGGACGGGAGTGCAAGCAAGTTAAAAGAAATTGATTTGCACTTTGATCCCTATTCTGATAATCCGGACGAAGATTATGAAGAGCTTGTTGATACAGTGCAAAAATTAGATGTGCAACATCTCCTTGGGCTTGAGATTCATAAGAGTCAACCTGATGCCTTTTTGATAGCTCAGATTAGTAGAACTCTTAAACTACATGATACAAGTGTGGCTTTGAATCTTTGTAGAGTTCTACTCTCACCATCTAATTTACATTCGTTTAGGGGGTCATGGTCTACAATTATAAGAGGTGTAGGTTCATTGCGATCGGATGATGAGTATAAAGGCATTTTCCATGAAATTGATGAGTTGATTGATAACGTTATACTTACATCTAAGCACCTTTTGCTTCCTGAAGCTAATTGCTTACATTTTTTACGTATACTAAGACATCAAAAAACAGATATTAGATCTCGATATGTTTATCAGGAGGTTTTTGATAATACAAACTCAAGCGCGATTAAGCGAGCGTGCATTGATTGCTTTAGGTGTTGGAGGGATCGTCCGTCATTTATTCAAGTAAGGAATTCCTGGCATACATTAAATCCTGAAGTCCAAAGAATGCTCTGGCTGGCATCATATCAGTTTGATGATGAAGGAAGGCATTTTAGAAACCAAGTAAAGAAAACGATTAGCAACTTATGGAGCCTTGGTTTTGAGAAAAAAGGTAGCCAGACTTTTGAAAACTTGTACATAGATTGGGTAGAAAGAAATGCGATTTCATAGATTGCCAGTCAAAGATCCTAGAACCGTAGCTAGAGACATACCAGGTATATGTGATCTTCTTTTTCCTCAATTACTACCTGCGATTATTACCTATTTGAATAGGCACGCTAAGAGCGTAAAGAACTGTGAATCAATACCCGATTCTCATGTGAGAAAAGCATCTATCAATGCTGCAATGCTCTTCGAGGTTGCATACGTAAGAACTGAGCAAATACTGATGGGCAACAGTGATGAAAACTGGGACCTATACTTAAAAGCTGCGTTAAATAGACAGGAAAGATATTTTGATGCGGAGTTGCCAGAGAGTTTTACTGAGCATGATTTAGGTGTTGCGAGAGCTGCTTCTAATAATCTTGTTTTTGCTCTTGATAAATTTAAAGAATGGTCAGGTTTTAGTGTTGAGTTATCACCAACTATTCCTGGTTATCAATGGATTGCAGAAGGTCAGGGGGACTTTTCATTAGGCGCTACTTTGATAGAAGTGAAATGTACAAGCAAAAACTTTGGTTCAGCCGATTATAGGCAATTGTTGATTTACTGGTTGTTAAGTTTCGCTGCCGCTATAGAGGGCAAGTCGAAAGAGTGGAAGAGTTTTATTTTGTTAAACCCGAGGAGTAATAAGTATATTGAATTAGAATTTGATGAGCTTATTAGTTTTTCTGCTGCTGGAAGATCGAAAATCGAAATACTAGAGCTTTTTAATTCAATCGTATCTGATCAGTCAAATAAAGTTAACATTTAGCCGCCCATCATCTTGGTGAAAGTAATATGGAAGACTTAGATGGATTTTAGGATGGGTTTTTGCTAGTTATTAATAACAAAATATGCAAGTTATTGATGAATAATAACTTCATTACTCATCCTTATCCTCATCACCGCATCATTCAAATCAAAAGCCCGCGTTTGGCTTTGATGAGTGTGAGCCATTCGGGGGCGCGGATGATGCCGGTGTAGACCAGCTCGCGAGTGAGGATGGGCGTGGGCGGCAGCAGCAGGGCGGTGTGCAGAACTCTAAGCTCTAAGATCTGTGTACTGTCATCGCGAACACGGTTTCGACCGCGTGCAGGCGAGAGGGCAGTACCCAGCGGATGGGTTTTTCCGGGGCGCAACGCGCAGCAAGGTTTTACCCGGTGTGCGCGGGTCCGGCACTGCCACTGCAATGCCGATATCGCCGTTCATCAGTTTCAGGCCGTAGTCGTTTTGGGTAACCAGCACCGAGCGGCCTTCGTACCAGCCGTTTTCCAGCATATGGTCGCTGCCGTCGGTCTTACAGCATTTCCCCCACGCAATATTTACCTGTGTTCTAAAGTCAACAGCAGCGCTATGCTAGGCATGAAACTATTGCGCTGGTATCAGCACTTTTACTTTTTTGGAAGGTTATAAATGGATAGAGAGCTAGAATATATAAAGCTAAAGGTAGATTGGTATAAATCAATATATCCTTGGTATTTAGCCATTTTGGCTGGTCAAGTCGCTTTTTTAAGAACTATCGATGTAGAAGAAGGAGGTGGGATGTGGGTGTATTATACAATTGTAGTAAGCATTTTATTTCTTTCTTTGGCATTAGTTTTCACTTGGCAAGCATCATTGCCTCTAATTCATAGACTAGAGTCAGCATATGAACCCAATAATATTTTTTTAAAAAAGCTTCTATGGACACCACAAGGGGATAAATGGGAGGCAGTTTTTGCATCACTAACTGGGGCATGTTTTGGATTTTCTATCTCTACGTTTATTGTTGCTCTGTGTATAAATGTTCTTTTATAAAAAGTGTATTATTTTGATGAAGAAAAACCTAAATAATCATTAACTGTACAGTAATAGAAAACCATCACGCGCTTTAGTGATTATACGACGTCTACCCCTGATTGGGGCGGTTCCCTCCCAACCCACTAACCCTCATAACCTCCCTCGTAACCGCCTCATTCAACACACCGCGCTTGGCCTCAATGAGCGTAAGCCAGTCGCGGGCGTGGGTGATGCCGGTGTAGACCAGCTCGCGGGTGAGGATGGGGTTGATGGTGGGCGGTAGCAGCAGGGCGGTGTGTTTGAACTCCGAGCCTTGGGATTTGTGAACCGTCATTGCGAACACGGTTTCTATCGCGTGCAGGCGAAAGGGCAGTACCCAGCGGATGAGATTTTCCAGGCATTCTTGGATCAGAGGGTGACGTCGGAAGCAACTTATTGAAATAGGAGTGGTTGAAAACTCTCCTACGAAATCTTTAAAACCCGCACTCAGAAGATACGTCTCAGATATCAATGACGGGCAAGTAAGGCAATTTGCTTAAGAAGCCATATTGGCTCTAGAAAATGGGCTGCTGAGATCCGCTTTGGTATTGTCGTGAGTGGGAGCGGTTTCATTATTTCGGCATGAGGTGATAAAAAATAATTTGTTCTTGGTGGTTGTGAGGATTTTGAGTGCATGGCTTTATGAGGAAGTTTTTATTGATATATTGCTTATATTTAAAAATTAAGCGATAATTTTAAGGATTGCTGATTTTTGGCTTTATGTTTATTTTTAACTAAGGATGATGCTTTGCTGAATTACTTGCTAGCTGCTTTTAAGATTAGAAGGGAAATGCCAGATGCTTTTGGGTATGACACATTTGGTCCTATTGTTTATCCTATTCCAATGGAGTTTAGAGAAGTTCTTCATTCTCAAAATATTAGCTATGAAGATTTAAGTTTGGTACATATTCGAGTTGATAATTACTCTTCAAACTCGCAAAAAGATGTTAGAGTTCTGTACTCAGGAGATTTTGAATATAAGCCTACGCTTACATTTCATCGGAGAGATGTCGCTGTTCGTTTTAATCATGTGGAAAATGAGAAAGAAATAGTAATTAAAGAAATTCCTCCAAATGAATCTATCTCAATTGAAATATTTAACCCTTCCGCAAGTTTTCAAGTCATTCAAGTGATATCAGGAGATGCTGAAATAACTAGTTTAATGCAGAAGCTGGCGGAGGCTAGGAGATATCCAGGTTTGGCTCGCTTGAAATTGGCTACGATATTTTTAGTATTAATAGGAGTTTTTTTATTAGGGATGACGGGATATTCTACATGGAATAAAATTGAGGAAAATAAAAGAATTGAGGCTGCTTATTCTGGGTTTGTTTCATGTAGGCCATCACTGATTGAAAATCCGCCCGATCAAGAAGAAAAACTTCAACGTAACTTCCATAGGTTAGATTTTAAATGGCAAAACACTATCCTTTCCTTCAATCATGTCTTTAGTTATGATGAATTAAAATTAAAAGATGAGATATTGTGGTGTGCGCCAAATGATTCCTAAGAAAATTACAGTTAGGAAAATGCCATCTCTTTTTTTCTTATGGAATTGTGAATAGCTCATTGCCTACCTAATACAATTATGCCTCTATCCCACTAACCCTCATAACCTCCCTGGTCACCGCCTCATTCAAAACCCCACGCTTGCCTTCGATCAGCGTAAGCCAATCGCGGGCGCGGGTGATGCCGGTGTAGACCAGCTCGCGGGTGAGGATGGGGTTGATGGAGGGCGGTAGTAGCAGGGCGGTGTGTTTGAACTCCGAGCCCTGGGATTTGTGTACCGTCATCGCGAACACGGTTTCCACCGCGTGCAGGCGAGAGGGCAGTACCCAGCGGATGGAGTTTTTCGGGTCGCTGGTCGGGAAGGCGACTCTAAGTAGCGATTTGCCGGTTGTTCTTGGGTCGGGCACCGCTAGCGTGATGCCGATATCGCCGTTCATCAGTTTCAGGCCGTAGTCGTTTTGGGTGACGAGTACCGGGCGGCCTTCATACCAGCCTTTTTCCAGCGTGAAATCACTCCCGTACAGCAGCTTTTCGCTGCGCAACATTTTGGCGATGTGCAGGTTCAGGCCTTCTACCCCCCACGGGCCTTTGCGCAGCGCGCATAGCAGTTGGAAGTGGCTGTAGGCGCTGAGTACGGCGTTTGCCCAGTCGTTGTAGGCGTCTGCGTTTTCCTCAAACGATTCCCCGCGCGGGCGCTGAGCATTCAGCACGTTCAGGTAGTGGCGGTAGCCGGTGGGTGGGGCTATGGGGGCACCGTTGTGGTCGATGCGGCCTTCGCCGCCGTTGATAAACTTGTCGGGGCTGCCGTGAATGACCAGCTTATCCAGTGCGGCGTCGTCGGTCAGCGTCAGGTGGTGCAGGTCCGGGTAGCCGTGGCGCAGTACCTGGTTTACCGCCTGGTGTTTTTCCTGGTCGCTTTGGGCATGGCTTGGCTGGTTGATCGCCTGGGCCAGTTGGCCGATGCCGCTGTGCTCGTTAAAGCGGTGGCTGACCCGCAGCATGGTAATCGCCTGGTCGAGGG
This sequence comes from Halomonas sp. SH5A2, assembly GCF_014263395.1. GTDB lineage: Bacteria > Pseudomonadota > Gammaproteobacteria > Pseudomonadales > Halomonadaceae > Vreelandella. The sequence continues at coordinate 972,471 of NZ_CP058321.1, forward strand.
GCTGGCCGTGGGCGTCGATGTAGTCCGGCGGCAGTGGCTGGCCGGTGGCGTGTGCAAGCCAAGCGGCGGTCTCTGGCGTGTAGTGGGCGGCCTCGGCGCGGCGGCACAGGTCGCCCAGGACGGCACCGGCTTCCACCGAGGCGAGCTGGTCTTTATCTCCCAGCAGCACCAACTGCGCCTGGGCGGGCAGGGCGCGCAGCACGGCGGTCATCATTTCGATATCCACCATCGAGGCTTCGTCGATCACCAGCACGTCCAGCGCCAGCGGGTTGGCGGCGTTGTGGCGGAAGTGGCGGGTGTCGGGGCGAGCGCCAAGCAGTCTGTGCAGTGTGGTGACTTCAGTTGGGATCGAGGCTTTTAAGGACTCGGTGCCGCAATCATCGCCGATATGTCGGACCACCAATGAATTGGGCTCCAACAAAGTACCTAATGACTCGAATGGCAAGAGGCTTACCTGCCCGGCGATGGATTCATTCAGCCGGGCGGCGGCTTTGCCGGTGGGCGCGGCAAGGCGGATGCGCAGCGGTTGGGCGTCGGGCTCTGCCAGTTGCAGGGTTTGCAGCAGGGCGAGCAGGCGTACGACGGTGGTGGTTTTGCCGGTGCCGGGGCCACCGGTAATAATGCCGAAGCGGTTGCGGGCGGCCAGGGCGCAGGCGGTTTTTTGCCAGTCCAGGGTGCCCGTGTTTTCAAAAAGAATCGTCAGCGCATCGGGGAGCAATGCCGATTGGCCGTCGCCGTTCATCGCCTCCAGACGATGGGCGATTTCCTGGTGCAGGGTTTGTTCGTACTGCCAGTAGCGGCGCAGGTAGAGCTTGGTGGTGTTGCCGCTGTGGCTGACTACCAGGGGTGTATTGCCGGGGCCGTCGCTGATCAGCGTGGGGTGGTTGAGCGCGGCTTGCCAGTCGGCAAGCGTAAGCGTTTCGAGTACCTGGCTGGGCAGCGGCGGCGGGTCGTTTAGATCGTCGCCTTCCGGCGGTAGCGAGAGCGCAAAGTCCGGGGCGCTGAGCGTGGCGTTTAGATCCAGGCACACATGGCCGCGGCCCAACTGGTGGCTGGCAAGCGCGGCACCGAGCAGCAGTAGCGGCGGGGCGTCCGGCGCTTCCATGGCGAGGAAGCGCACCAGGGCGCGGTCGAGATCCCGCAGCCAGCCTCGCGCCACCCAGCGCTCGCATAGTGCCAGTAGTTCGGTCGTATCGCTGAGCGCAGGGTGAGCGCTTACTTGCGTGGCATCCGCCGTGGCCGTTGGCTCGCTTGTCTCTCTTGTCTCTCTCATTTCGGCGGCGGTGTCGCCGAACAGGTCAAACGTGAGGGTATCGCCTGGGTGGCCGTTGGTGCGTTTGCGGCTCATAGCGTGGCCTCTTGCGACGTGGTTGAAACCGACTCACCGGCAAACAGGGCATCCAGGGCTTCGATCAGTTCGACCGGGGCGGGTTCGGCAAATACCCCGCGCCCCGGGCTGCGGCTGCCGCGCAGAAAGACCGTCATCGAGCCGCCCAGGTGCTGGTGCGGGTCGTAGTCGGGCAGTCGCGCTTTTAAAAGCCGGTGCATGGCCAGCAGGTAAAGCGCGGCCTGTAGGTCGTAGCGTTTGGTCAGCAGCGCCTGGCGTAGGGCTTCGGGTTCGTAGGCGCTGTCATCCGGCCCCAAATAGTTGGATTTCCAGTCCAGCACGTAGAAGCGCCCCTGGTGCTCGAAGGCCAGATCAATAAAGCCTTTCAGCATGCCGTTCAGGGTGTCGGCATCCAGCGCGGGCCGCTCAATCCCAGGCAGTAAGTGCTTGCTAACCAGGGCGTCGATGACCTGGGTATTGACCTCTTTGGCGGCGAACCAGAACTCCAGCTCGACCTGATAGCTGCCAAGCTCGGTGAGCGGCACGCTGTCGCTTTGGTTCAGCGGTAAGGGCGTGGTCAGCAGCGCTGTGAGCCAACCGGCCAGCGGTGCTTGCCACGCCTGCCAGCCGCGCAGTTGGACCCGCCGCCAGAGCATATCGTCGAGGGCATCGCTGTCGGACGCGGCGCTTTCAAAGCCTTCTCTGCCTGCCCATTCCAGCAAGCCATGCAGGAAGGTGCCGGGGCCGGGGCCACGCGGAAACTTGTGCGGGTGAAACGCTTCCTGCTGGGCCAACTGGGACAGTTCCTGAGACAGCTCCTGCGGCTCATCCAGCACCTCGAATGCCGTGGCTTCCTGGGCGGTGGTGGGTTCCAGGGGCGTGAGTACGGGGGCGGTGAGGGTGCCGGAAAGGCGCAGCGCCGAGTAGCTGGCAATCCACCAGTGTTCCTTGGCGGGGCGCTTGGGCGTGCGGGCATGCCCCAGGGTGGTGGTTTGCTGGGGCGGCGCAAGGCGCAGCGCCGTGGGCTCGGGCGGCGCATTAACGTGAATGTCGCTGCCTTCCGTCAATTCTGCCAGCTTGGTGGCGAGTGCCTCTGGCGCGATGGCCTTGCCGCCGTTTATCAGGTGGCCGATGGCGCTGTTTTCCAGCCCCTTGAGCGGCGCCAGCCCCAGCCAGGTGGCGTGGCGGGCGCGGGTGAGCGCCACGTAGAGCTTGCGCAGGTCTTCGCTCAGGCGCTCGCGGTCGGCGGTGGTCAGGATGTCTTCATCCGCGCTCAGGCTGAGCTGGAGGTTGCCGTGGGCGTCGTGCCAGCGCAGCGGGAGGTCCTTGTCGCCGACCGGGCGGTGGTTGGCGATAAATGGCAAAAACACCAGCGGGTACTCGAGCCCCTTGGACTTGTGGATGGTGACCACCTTGACCAGGTCGGCGTCGCTTTCCAGGCGCAGCTTGTGGCTGTCGCCGTGGCTTTCCGGGTCGGCGATGGCGTCATATAGAAAGCGAATCAGCGCGTGCTCGCCATCCAGTTCCTGGCTGGCCTGCTGAAGCAGTTCACCCAGGTGCAGCAGGTCGGTTAGCAAGCGCTCACCTTCTTCGAATGCCGCCAGCAAGCGGGCGGGAATGTCGAAGTCGACCATCATGCGGCGTACCAGCGGCAGTACGCCCTGGCGTTGCCACAGGCGGTGGTAGTGGCTGAACTGTTCGACCCGCGCTTCCCAGGCCAGCTCGCTTTGTTGCAGGTGGCCCAGGTCGGCCAGGGTGAGACCCAGCACCGGCGTCGCCAGGGCGGCGCGCAAGTGGGCTTCGGCCTGGCGGGAGCTGGCCAGCGGCTCGGCGCAGGCGCGCAGCCAGCGTTCTACCTGCCCGGCCATGGGCGAGCTGAATACCTTGTCGTGGTCGGAGAGGTAAACGCTTTTGACCCCGCGGCTGGCCAGCGCCAGACGAATGGCGCGGGCTTCCTGCAGGCCGTTGACCAGTACCGCCATGTCGGAAGGCTTGAGCGGTGTGAGCTGGTCGTCTTTCTGGAAGCCGCTTTCTGCCTGTTGGCCGGCGATGAGCAGTTCGGTCATGTGCGAGGCGCAGCGCTCGGCCATCTCGGTCTGGTAGGCGGTTTTGGAAAGCGGTTCGTCGCTTGGCAGCGCCCAGAGCGTCATGGCGGGCAGCGGCTGGCCCTGATGTACCAGCTGTTCGCCGCGGCCTTTGGCGGTGACCGGCTGGAAGGGCAGTGGGTTGTCGCCGCCTTCTTCGCGGAACAGAAAAGCCCCGGCGGGTTGCCGATCGGCGTACGCGAAGCAGTGGTTGACGGCTTCGACCATGGCGCGGCTGGAACGGAAGTTGGTGCCCAGCGTGACGTGGCGGCCGGCGGTGTCCTGGCGGGCCTGCAGGTAGGTGAAGATATCCGCGCCGCGAAAGGCGTAGATGGCCTGCTTGGGATCGCCGATCAGCAGGATGGCGGCGTCGCGGCGGGGCTTGGCGACCTCGAATACCGCATTGAAGATGCGGTACTGGATGGGGTCGGTGTCCTGGAACTCGTCGATCAGCGCGACGGGGAACTGGCGCAGGATCTGTGCGGCCAGGGCGTCTTTATTGGGCCCTTGCAGGGCGCGGTCCAGATGGCTGAGCAGGTCGTTGGGGCCCATTTCGGCGCGGCGTTCCTGCTCGCGTTCCAGGCGCACCTTGCACCACTGCACGGCGTGAATCAGTAGGTCGTTGCGCGGTTCCGGCAGGGCCTTGAGGGCATCGGGCAGCTCGGCCAGCGCTTCCCAGGCCGCCGGGCAGGGTGGCGCGCCGTCTTTCCATATCTCGGCCATGCCGTCCGGGGTGAGGCGTTTCCAGGCGGCGGGGGTCAGCGCGGGGCGCTCCAGGTCGCTTTCGCTCCATTCGCGCAGCGCGCCCAGCCAGTTGGCGCGGCTTTTGGCGTTGAAGCTTTGGCCTTTGAAGGCTTTACGCTTGGCGGCGTCTTCCAGCGCGGGCACCAGCTCGTCCAGCCAGGCGGGCCAGGGGGCTTTCAGGGTGCTGAGCGTTGCCTGGCGTTCGGCCTCGGCGGCGCTGAGGGTCTCCGCCGGGTCGGGGCGTTGGCTGCCGAGGGCGTCGCTTTCGGCGAGTAGCCGGGCGACCTGGGCGTGCAGCTCGTCGGGGGATTTCCAGTAGCGGGTAATGTGGCCGAGAGCTTCTGCGTCCAGCGGGTAGTAGAAGGTGCGCCAGTAGTCGCGCACCACTTCCTGTTCCAGTTCGTGCTGGTCGTTTTCCAGGTCGAGGGAGAATAGGCTGCCGCTGTCGAAGGCGTGTTCGCGCAGCATGCGGTAGCACCAGCTGTGGATGGTGGAAACCGCGGCTTCGTCCATCCATTCGGCGGCCAGTTCCAGGCGTCGGGCGCAGGCGGGCCAGGTGGCTTCATCGTATTGGTCGCGGAGCTCTAGAAGCATCGGGTCGAGCTTGGCTTGTGGCGCTGATCCGCCGGCGGTATGCCTACGAGGAGGCGCTGTGAACCCGTCCTTGGGCGCTACGTCCGACATCTGACCGCCATGGATGGCGGAAATGCTGGAATCGTCGGGAACATTTTCCGGCCCTGTCGGACAACCTCCTCTACGGCATACCCCCGGCTCCTCCTCATGCAATGCTTCTGCACGAAACACCCCGGCGGCTTCTACCAGCCGGTTGCGGATGCGTTCGCGCAGTTCCTGGGTGGCGGCGTTGGTAAAGGTGACGACCAGGATTTCAGGGGGCGTCAGCGGGCGCACAAAGGCGGTGTCGTCTTCGCTGTGCTGGCCGCCCAGCACCAGGCGCACGTATAACAGCGCGATGGTGAAGGTTTTGCCGGTGCCCGCGCTGGCTTCGATAAGGCGGCTGCCGTGGAGGGGGAGGCTCAATGGATCGAGTGGGGCGGGCTGGCTCATAAGAAAATATTGTCAAACTCGGTGGAGAAGTCCTGGCTTGCGGGACGAATCTGGAGTTGGTCAGCGCACCAGGCCACGAGATTTCGAGACGTATGCAGGAGTATGTCGGAGAGTTCGTTGAGCAGGTTGAAGTGTTCCGTTATCTGGGCGTAGTGAGTTGAATAGTCATGGGCGGCGATGTTGCGGATGGCGCGGCAGCGCTGCCAATCACTCGTCGCATCAATCACGCCTTGTTTTTCAAACAGAGCAAGTACCTTGAGAAAGCTCTCGGTGGATTCACCTGCAAGCAGGGCACTATGTCGCATTGCCGATGCTAGGGAATCCTGCAGCTTGGCAAATCGTTCATTGAGGGCGGCAAGTGTTTCAAATAATTCCACATCTTTTTTGTGGTCTGCCAGCCACTCCCCATCAATCGGCCAAGTCACCTTGTTGCGAGACTGTTGCAGAAACCAGGCGCAGCGCTGAATCGCTTCCAGTAATTGCGCAAGATAACGTTGCTGTTCGCTGAGAACGTCCTGGCTCATGCCGCTTCCTCATCCTTAATCGGGCTCGACTGCGCCAGGGCTATCGCCTGGAAGGGGGTTGGCTCATCCGTCGAGACGTAGGTCACGATATCCACAGGCAGTTGGAGCCGCTCCTCCAGCGCCATTTTAAGCTCGGCAGAGGCTAGCAGGGGAATCGCTGTCGGGGAGATCAGCAGTAGGTCGATATCACCGCCCCGCCTTGTGTCGTCCAGACGCGAGCCAAACACCTGGACGTTGACGGAAGGCCCAATGAGCTCACGTACACCAGAGACGATAGTCGAGCGCTGTGATTGAGTGAGTCGCATGGAGGCCTCTCCTTTCCTTTGAGCCTGTTTATAAAGTCTAGCACTGTATCGAGTCTAACCCTTTACCGCATAAAACAGCGGGGCGTAGAGCGCCCCGGCCAGCGCGGCGAAGCTGTGTGTCTGTTCGCTGTGGTCATTGAACAGCCGCTCGAAGCGGGGCCATTGGTGGGCCAGGTAGGCACTTTGGGCGACTTCGCCGGTTTGGAAGCGGCCGCCGTCATAGGCGGCTTCAGCGGCGGCGTAGGCGTCGCTTTCCCGGCCTTTTTCGTCTGCCATCTCCGGCGTGCCTTGTTTGGTCAGCCAGGCAAACGCGGCTTGCGGGGCCAGCGGCAGCGGGGCTTCAAGGCCTGCTTGCCAAGCTGCCATCTGGGTTTCCAGGTGGGCGCGGGCGGTGTCGGCGGCGATGGGGTCCAGCGTGATGTTACCTGCCTTGGAAAGTAGCTGAGTGGTCATCGGGCCGCTGAGGTTGCCCGCCAGGTGCGCGACCCAGGGGCGTAGCAGGTGGGTCCAGCGGTATTGGCCGCGTCCGCTGCCCTGGCTGATCAGGCTGCTGCTGAGTAGCAGCAGGCGGCAGCGTTCGCCGGCTTCGTTCTGGCGCAGTTCGTTCAGCCAGTCTTCCAGCACGATGCCGTCGGCACCTTCTACGCGAACGGGCTCCGGCGCGGGTAAGGCGATGGGCCATTGGGCCAATGCTTCTTCGTAGGCGCTGAACAGGTCATCCATGGGTTCGGCCAGCGACTCGCGCATGCGCTCGCCAAAGGCGCCCATGGCGAGCACGCCCTGGCCCTGAAAGCGTTCCAGTTGGGCGTCGAGGGCTTCCAGGCGCGGCTCGCCGTTGTCCACCGCGTGGCGCTGGGCGGCAATCAGCCGGTCCTGCAGCTGCCAGTTTTGTAGGCCATCCAGCGCGAAGGGTTCGGCGTCCAGCTCGGCGATGGCTTCCTGCTCGAAATACACCCCCAGCCGGGTGTTGAAGAAGCTGCGCACCGGCTCGCGGAGAAAACCGCCCAGTTGGCCGAGGGACAGGCTCGCTGGGGCGTTTTCCAGTGGGGGCAGTTTTTCTGGCTGAGCCTGTGGCGTTCTCGGGGCGTGAACGTCGCGCCATTCATGAGCATAGGTAAACAGTCGGTCGGACTCAGTGCTGTCTTCGAAATAGCGGCGGCTAAACGGCTGCAGCGGGTGCTCGGTGGTCAGGGTATCCAGCAGCGGTGCGTCGTTTTCAAAGCGCCATCCAGCGTCCAGGTGATCGCGCAACTGGCCGACTAAAACCGAAGGCGGCAGCGGGGTGTTGTCGATCTGGCTGCGGCCGACCCAGCTAATGTAGAGCTGATCGCGGGCGGAGAGCAGCGCTTCAAGGAACAGGTAGCGGTCGTCTTCCCGGCGGGAGCGGTCGCCGGGGCGGTAGTCGCTGCCCATCAGGTCGAAATCCAGCGGCGGCTGGGAGCGTGGGTATTCGCCGTCGTTCATGCCCAGCAGGCACACCCGCTTGAAGGGGATGGCGCGCATGGGCATCAGCGTGGCGAAGTTGACCGCTCCGGCCAAAAAGCGCTGGGAAAGGCTGTGCTCATCGATCTGCGCCAGCCAGTGTTCGCGCACCATGGAAAGCGGCAGCGGGTCTTCCAGCCGGGCTTCGCGGCTGCTTTCGAGTATTTGCTGCAGGCCGTTTTCCAGCTTGGTAAGCATCACGCTTTCCTGGGCGTCGTCGGTGAGGAAAAAGGTTTCCAGCAGCGTGCGAAGCCGCTCGACCCAACTGGCAGCATCAGTAGGCTGGCGGAAGGTCTCCCAGGTGGCTTCGAGCTTTTCCAGCAGGGTCGCAAGCGGCCCGGCAAGGCCGGCTTCCAGCCCGCCGATATCGTCAAACGGCTCGATGCCCTGCCAGGCATCGCCTTCGCCTACCGTATAGCCGAGCAACAGGCGGCGCAGGCCAAAGGCCCAGGTGTTCTGGCTAAGCCCGCCGGGTAGCTCCAGGGTCTGGCGCTGTCTGGCGTTGAGCCCCCAGCGGATGCCCGCGCCTTCCATCCAGCGCTCGAGCACCGGCAGGTCGCGCTCTTCCAGCCCAAAGCGCTGGCGCAGGGCGGGGACATCGAGCAGGTCTAGAAGGTCGCTCACGGAAAGGCGCAGCTCCGGCAGGCGCAGCAGCTTTTCCAGGGCAATCATCATTGGCAGGCGGTGGCGGCTGGCTTGGTCGGAAAGCGTGTAGGGGATGTGGCGCGGGTCGTCGCCCTGTAGCTGGCCGAACACTGCTTCGATGTGCGGCGCGTAGCGGTCGATATCCGGCACCATGACGATGATATCCCGCGGGCGCAGGTTGGGGTCGGCGCTGAACGCGGCCAGCAGCTGGTCGTGGAGAATCTCGACTTCCCGCTGGGGGCCGTGGGCAATATGAAACACCAGGGAGTCATCTGTCGGGTCGAGCGCGGGCCAGTGGTTTTTTGTTTCCACCACCGGGCGCAATTCGCGAATGTCGTCCTGCAGCTGTGTCAGCAGGCAGCCCTGTTCGCTTGAGAACGGCTCGAACATATCGATGCGCAACGCCTGTTGCTCGAACAGGGTCTGGTAGTCGCCGGTGTCGTCGTGTTCATCCAGCAGGCGCAGGTAGTCACGGCCCTGTTTGCCCCAGGCAGCAAGCAGCGGCTGGGCGTGGAGGTGCAGGGCATCGTCCGCGTCGCCGGTGCCCAGCACATCCAGCGCTTCGGGCATGCCGGTCTTGCGCCGTTGGCGGTAGCGGCTGGCGCGCAGCAGGTCCTTGTGCTCGATGATATCCGCCCAGTAGTACTGGCAGGGGTTGTGCACACAGAGCACCACTTGGCAGCAGCGCGAGAGCGCCGCCAGGGCTTCCAGGGTTTGTTGGGGCAGCGACGAGATGCCGAATATGATCAGCCGACGGGGCAGGCCCGGCGGGCAGGCCTGGCCGTCAAGCTGTTCGGTGGCTTTCAAAAAGCGCCGATGCACCTGGGCGCGGCTGCTGTTGAGGCCCGCATCGCCCTGGGTGGCGGCCACGTCGTCGCGCAGAATGCGCCACAGCGCGGGCTGCCAGCGCTGGTGGTCTTCCAATGGGCGGGCCTCGCCGCGGGCGGTGATCAGCACGTCCTCGCCGTTGGCCCAGGCGTCCAGCCAGTCGGCACGGTACACCTGGTACTGGTCGAAGAGGTCCGCCAGCCGCTCGGCCAGTTGGTAGTGCTTGCGCTGGTCGCGGTCGACTTCCAGGAACTGCGCCAGCGGGGCGAAGACCTCTTGCTCGGCAAGGGTCGGCAGCAGGCGTAAAAGCCGCCAGACCAGCCGCGACTTATCAAACGGCGAGGTTTCCGGGACGGCATCTTCATTGTCCGATACGTGAGTTAGCACCGTGCGGTAGGCCTGCCACAAGAAGCGCGCGGGCAGCATTACATCCAGCGCCGCGGCGATACCTGCGCCGCCATTGTCCGGGTCTTCCGCCAACGCCAATTTCAGCCACTGCCCGATACCGTTGCTCTGCACCAGAATGGTTTCATTTTCCAGTGGCCCCAGCGGGTGCAGGCGCATCCACTCCACCGCCAGCCCGCGCAAGTCTTCCAGGCGGTTGCCGTGAACCACCATAAAGCCGGGCGTTAGCGGCGTTTGCGAAAGCAGCGAATTGGCGGGCATGCACGAGGTTCCTTCACGGCAGTGGTGGTGGCTAAATCTATGGTGCCATAAGTGGTTGGCCAACGCTCAATGCATTAGCATCTTGGTTTTTAACTGCTATGATGAATATACGTTGTTTTTTAGTTGCATAAGTGCAGCGGGAGGCTTGTCATGGCAACAGCGATAGAAGAATCACATAGCGAACCGATGGGCTATCAAGCCCCAGACTCCTTTGCGCGCTTTCTTGCTGACTTGAAAGGTGTTGCGCGTGAAGATCGCCAGCCGCTCATCAATCCTAAGCTGTTTGCCAGCGCGCTGAGCATGGATATTCAAACGCTGGCCAGTCACGCGCACGTGCATCGCACAACCATCTATAGAGCGCAGGGCGCAGAGAAGCTCCAACGCTTTCTTCGTGAAGCACTTAGGGTATTGGGTGCAGCGGCTGATATTAATGGTGACTTCCATGATGCGTTGTTTTGGTTTCGAAATGAGCCTATCGGTGCCTTTGATTATAAAACGCCTGAGCAATTAGTGAGCGAAGGCCGCGCCGATGACCTTCTTCGGTATGTCAAAGCGTTACAAGCTGGTGTGGTGGGATGATTGTACTGCCAGCGCTAAATACTCAGGCCTATCGTGTGCATGTCCCAAAATGGGCATTCTCGCCCACTAGCGGTGCTGGAGCGAGAGAGCATGGTGGTCGATTAAACCGCCCCGGCGTGGCTGCTTTATATTTGGCGCTTGATGATCAAACAGCGTTGGCCGAGTACAAGCAGCTGTCTGCCTTGATGCCGTCAGGCCTAATCGTCAGCTATACAATAAGCGTTACTCAGCTTGTCGATTTTCGTAACGGTTATAGCATGCAATGGGACTCCCTCTGGCAGGAGCTTTATTGCGACTGGCGCAAGCTTTGGTTCAATGAACGTATTGAGCCACCGAGCTGGCTATTAGGCGATATGGCATTAGCACAAGGGGCAAAAGGCGTTCTGTTTCCTTCTTTGGCAAACCCGTCAGGTATGAACCTTGTGCTCTATACCGATAATCTGGCAGAAAGTGATTTATTAGAAGCCTACGATCCGCACGGTGATCTGCCTCGTGACGCACGCTCCTGGGAGTAATTCCTTGTATTTTGAGATGTTCCTCTAAGGTTGTCGCGATGTTTTAAAGCAGTTACTGGTCTTGCTGGATGCGCGGTAAGCGCGTTAGCTATGTGCTTTCGGCCGTGAAAGCGGTTCGATGGATAGGCGCAACCCTAGGGAGTTAGCGACCTTGCTGATGGTTGAAAATGCCGGATTGCCTTCCCCAGACAGGGCTTTGTAGAGCCCTTCGCGGCTCATGCCCACGTCCTTGGCAAGTTGGCTCATGTTGCGCGCACGGGCGATATCGCCGAGTGCGGCTGCCAGAAGGGCGGGATCATTTTCTTCCATCACTGCATCCAGATAAGCCGCAATATCCTCCTCAGTTTGAAGGTAATCGGCAGTATCGTAGTGACTGAAAGTGACGTTAGTAACGGTCATGGAGTTACTCCTTCCATTGCGCGGCAATGGCTTTGGCCTGTTCGATGTCGCGGGGCTGGCTGATAGCCATAGTTGGCAGTGCTATAAGTGTCAACTTTGGTTTACACCTGATAAAGAGCAAAAGCAACGAGGAACATACTGTAAGGATGCTTTAAATGAACGTCTTGCGGGATGCGCGATATATCGCCAAGCTATGCCGATACCGTGAACAAAGCTGAGAGATATTTTTCCATGACCGAGTCAACTAACAATTCCCGCCGTCATTCTGCCCCCGTGGTTGATGGCCCAGGTAAAGCTGCCAGCCGCGCGATGCTGCGCGCCGTGGGTTTTAACGACGACGATTTCAAAAAGCCTCAGGTGGGCGTTGCTTCGACCTGGAGCATGGTGACACCGTGCAACAGCCACATTGGCGAGCTAGCTGAACATGCCCGCGACGGCGCTGACGCGGCGGGCGGCAAAGGCGTGATCTTTAACACCATCACCATTTCAGACGGCATTGCCAACGGCACGGAGGGCATGAAGTACTCGCTGGTGTCTCGTGAGGTGATCGCCGATTCCATCGAAACCGTGGCGGGCTGTGAAGGCTTTGACGGTCTGGTGGCCATTGGCGGGTGCGACAAGAACATGCCCGGCTGCGTGATGGGCCTGGCGCGGCTCAACCGCCCAAGCGTTTTCGTTTACGGCGGCACCATCATGCCCGGCGAAGGGCATACCGATATTGTGTCGGTCTTCGAGGCCATGGGCGCGCACTCGCGCGGCGATATCGACCTGATCGAACTCAAGAACATTGAAGAAACGGCGATTCCCGGTCCCGGTTCCTGTGGCGGCATGTACACCGCCAATACCATGGCCTCAGCCATCGAAGCGCTGGGCATGAGCCTGCCGGGCAGCTCGGCACAGAACGCTATTTCCCGGGATAAGCGCGACGACTGCAAGGCCGCAGGCGAAGCCGTGCTGGCGCTGCTGGAAAACGATATCAAGCCCTCCGATATCATGACCCGCGAGGCGTTTGAAAACGCCGTGACCGTGGTCATTGCCCTGGGCGGCTCGACCAATGCGGTGCTGCACCTGGTGGCCATGGCGCGCACCAGCGGGGTTGAACTGTCGCTCAAGGATTTCACCGAGATCGGCAAGCGCGTACCGGTAGTCGCCGACCTGCGCCCCAGCGGCCACTACATGATGAGTGAGCTGGTGGCTATCGGCGGTATTCAGCCGCTGATGAAGATCCTGCTCGACGCAGGGCTGCTGCACGGCGACTGCCTGACGGTCACCGGCAAAACGCTGGCTGAAAACCTCGCCGACGTTGAGCCGTACCCACTGGACCAGAAAATCATCGCGCCGCTGGGTAATCCCATTAAAGCTGAAAGCCATCTGCGTATTCTTCACGGCAACCTGGCACCGGAAGGCGCGGTGGCCAAGATTACCGGCAAGGAAGGCACCCGGTTTAGCGGTTCTGCACGGGTGTTTGGCTCTGAAGAAGAAGCCCAGGCGCGGATTAACGATGGCACCGTGGTCGCGGGTGACGTGGTGGTGATTCGCTATGAAGGCCCCAAAGGCGGCCCCGGTATGCGCGAAATGCTCACGCCCACCTCGGCGATTATGGGCCGTGGGTTGGGCAGCGACGTGGCGTTGATTACCGATGGCCGCTTCTCCGGCGGTAGCCACGGTTTTGTTGTCGGCCATGTGTCCCCCGAGGCGTTCGAGGGTGGCCCGCTGGCGCTGGTCGAAGACGGCGACACCATCACCATCGATGCGGTGGCCGATACCATCGAGGTGGATGTCGCCGATGATGAACTGATTCGCCGTCGGGCGGCCTGGCGGCAGCCGACGCCGCGTTACCGCCGTGGCGTGTTGGCCAAGTACGCGCGGTTGGTCAGTTCCGCCAGCACCGGGGCAGTGACCGACAACGAAGAGTAAAGGACAGTAAAGAGTAAAGAGTAAGCTGTCATTGGTATGTCAAACGCCAGGGTTAACCTGGCGTTTTTATGTGCGCTATTAAGGGTTTGAAGAATGCAGACATCGCGAGTCAGTGAGGTGTTCAAGGCGTTTTTGCTGCTGGGCCTAACGTCCTTCGGCGGGCCGGTGGCGCATCTGGGTTACTTTCGCACCGAGTTTGTTGCGCGCAGGAAGTGGCTGAGCGAAAGCGCTTACGCGGATCTGGTCGCGCTATGCCAGTTTCTCCCCGGGCCCGCCAGCAGCCAGGTGGGTTTTGCCCTTGGGCTGATGCGAGCGGGCCCTTGGGGGGCTGCAATGGCGTGGCTGGCGTTTACGTTGCCGTCGGCGATTGTGCTGGTGCTGTTTGCCTTTGGGGCGGCGGTGCTGGATGGGCCGATTGCCAGCGGTATTATTCACGGCTTGAAGGTCGTCGCCGTGGCGATTGTCGCCCACGCGGTGTGGGGCATGGCGCGCAATCTCTGCCCGGATAACACCCGCGCGGGTATCGCCCTGGCCGCCGTGTTTGCCGTTGTGTTTATCAGCGGGCCGCTGGGCCAAGTAGCGGCGATTGTGCTGGGTGGCTTGGCTGGACTTGCGTTGTGCCGGGGCGTGGCGGCGGCCGCTGCTGATAGCGAGGCGCTGCATTTCCCGGTCTCGCGTCAGGTCGGCATCATTGCGCTGGGATTGTTTGGCGGGCTGCTGGTGTTGCTGCCACTGCTGGCCGGGATGGCGGTCTGGCTGGATATCACCGATGCCTTTTATCGCTCGGGCGCGCTGGTATTCGGCGGCGGGCACGTGGTGCTGCCGCTGTTAGAGGCGGAAGTGGTGCAGTCCGGCTGGGTCTCGGCCGACGAGTTCTTGACCGGTTACGGTGCCGCCCAGGCGATACCCGGGCCGCTGTTTACCTTTTCGGCCTACCTTGGAGCGCTGATTCCCGCAGGCGGTAGTTTGCTCGCAGCGACGCTTGCGCTGCTGGCGATTTTTCTGCCTGGCTTTTTACTGCTGGTGGGCGTGCTGCCGTTCTGGAATCGTTTTCGCCAGTGGCAAAGTGCACAGGCGCTGATGCGCGGCGCCAATGCTGCGGTGGTGGGTATCCTGGGCGCGGCGCTCTTCGATCCGGTATGGACGAGTGCGATTCTCGGTCCGCACGAGTTTGCGTTGGCGCTTACCGGGTTCTTGCTATTAACCGTCTGGAAACTACCTGCCTGGGCGGTAGTGATCGTGGTGGCATTGGGGGGAGTATTAATTGCGCCCTGAGGTCGTTGCATAAAGCGGGCACAAAAACGGCCGCTGCAAGGGCGGCCGATGATAGCGAGAGAAAAAATCCAATTGGAGGGGTAAAGGATCTATTCGCTATGGCACCTCCACTTCAAGCGTGCGACGTAGAACCAGAAGGTCTTCCACCTTCAGGTGCTCAAGCTTTCCAGCGAGCAGGTCGCTGACCTTTTGAACGGGTAACCCCGCTCGGCGGGCGATTTCACGGCTTCCCATGTCTGATACTGCAATCAGATGCGTGATAACACGCATTAAGCGCGTGCGTTTTTCGAGTTCCCTGACATCGAGGTCAGGGCTGCTTCGCGGAGGGTCGAGCAGATCCGCGTGGGCAGTTGAGCGTGCCGTACTCATGAGGCTCCATCAGTCTGAAGTGACAACGACACAATGCCCCCAACCGGGGCGCATTTCAATGCCTTTTTTGATGAAAATTTCATGGCACGGAAGGCTCCCCGCAAGGGGCTTAGCTCTGGCAAACTAACCCCTTAATTTTTCGCCTGTCCTCTCGTGTGAGGCACGGTATATTGAGTGTATGGATAAGGCCACGGGCCGAGGAGTGATGGCATGTCGTCGAACAGCGCACCCAAAGTGGGTGTGATTATGGGGTCAAAATCGGACTGGCCGGTGATGGAGCACGCTGTCTCCATGCTGGAGCGTTTGGGCGTGGCTTATGAAACCCGCGTCGTGTCGGCGCACCGCACGCCTGATCTGCTGTTCGACTATGCCAAGGGTGCCGCCGAGCGTGGCCTGCAGGTGATTGTGGCGGGCGCTGGCGGTGCTGCTCATCTGCCGGGCATGGTGGCCTCACAAACACCGCTGCCGGTGCTGGGTGTGCCGGTGGAATCCAAGGCGCTGAAAGGGCTGGATTCGCTGCTCTCGATTGCCCAGATGCCGGGCGGTATTGCGGTCGGCACCCTGGCGATTGGCAAAGCGGGCGCGACCAATGCAGGCTTACTGGCGGCACAAATTGTCGGCTTGCAGGATGCCGACGTGCGCAATGCGGTAGAGGCGTTCCGCGCCGAGCAGACCCAGAAAGTGCTTGATAACCCGGACCCGCGCCCCGACCCGGAAGCCGAATAAGGAGGCTTGAGATGCAGTCTGTCATTGCCAATAACATCGGTATTTTGGGTGCTGGCCAGCTAGGCCGCATGCTGGCCCTGGCGGGCTACCCGCTGGGTAATCGCTTCACGTTTCTGGATACCACGGGTAACCCTAGTGCAGGCATTGGCGAGGTCATCGTTGACCCCGAGAATCAGCACTTGGCCGCGTTTCTTGAAAAGGTCGACGTGGTGACCTACGAATTCGAACACCTGCCGGTTCAACTGGTGCGTGACATTGAGCAGCATAAGCCGGTCTACCCCAGCAGCCGCGCCATTGAAGTATGCCAAAACCGCGTGGAAGAGAAGGCGCTGTTCGACCGTTTGGGCATCCCCACGCCCGCTTACCGTATTGTCGAGAGCGCCGAGCAGCTTGAAGCCGCCGCCCGCGAACTTGGCTGCCCGGTAGTGGCGAAGTCCGTCACTGAAGGCTACGACGGTAAAGGCCAGGCGGTGCTTAAGCAGCCCGAACAGGCGGGTGATGCCTGGCGCGATATTGGCCACCGTCAATTGATCGTCGAGTCCTTCGTCGACTTCGTGCGCGAAGTGTCGATCATTGCCGTACGCGGCCGCGATGGCGAGGTGGTGTTCTATCCCATGGCGGAAAACCAGCACGTGGAGGGCATCTTGCGATATTCGGTCGCGCCGCTGCCGGATATCGACGAAAGCGTCCAGCAAACGGCAGACCGCTACATTCGCTCGCTGCTGGATGAGTTGGACTACGTTGGCGTGCTAGCGCTGGAGCTCTTCCAGGCCCGGGACGGCAGTCTGCTGGCCAATGAAATGGCCCCACGTGTTCATAATTCCGGCCACTGGACCATGAACGGCGCGGTGACCAGCCAGTTTGAAAACCACCTGCGGGCGGTGCAGGGGCTGCCCTTGGGGAGTCCTCAGGCGATTGCGCCCACCTGCATGGTCAACGTCATCGGTCAGGAGGGCGATAGCGCGGCACTGTTGGCGCTGTCCAATACTCACCTGCACCGTTATGACAAGACCGAGCGGCCCGGGCGGAAGCTGGCGCATCTCAATATAGTGGCGGACACCCACGCCGAACTGCTTGAAAAGGTGCGTACCTGTCATGCCCTGTTGCCTGGGGCACCCCCTGTCACATGGAGCTTTGAAGCAACTCTTTAAGCCTAATCGCCGCCTCTTAAGGCGGCTTTTTTATGCGCAAACGCGCCAATCGCTAACTTCAGTCGCAAAGCATTAGAAAATCGGCTAAAAAGGGTCAGACTGTTTAATCAATAAGACTGGCCCAGAAGCCAGCTCGGCAACTTACAAGGGACTTTGTATGCCACAGTCTTCTAACACGGCTATTGCGTCGGGTCTGCGCAGTCGTTTTCAGAGTGAACACCATGTCACGCTGAAAAGCCTGCGCAGCGAAAAAGTACGCCTATTATATGACAGCTTATGGTCGCCCGTGCTGGCCAGCGTGCTGACTGCAATATTGCTGGTCGCTGCGCTCTGGCCGGTCGTGGCGCATTGGAAGTTAATCGGTTGGTTGGCACTGTTAGTCGTTGTCTCGGGCTTTCGCCTGAGCTTGGCCCATCGCTTTCAGCGCTTACCGGCCTTGCAGCAGCAGCACCAACGCTGGCTGCGACGGTTCAGCATAGGCGCCATTGCGGCGGGTTGTGTCTGGGGGCTGGGCAGCTTTGCTCTGTTTACCGGGGATCACCCTGGCCAGGTGGCGGCGCTTTCGATTGTGGTCGCCGGTATTTCCGCGGGCGGGGTGACGACACTTTCAGCTGTCTGGTGGGTAGCGCTGGGGTTTATGCTGCCCATCATGCTGCCGTTGATGCTGCAGTTTTTCCTGCTGGGGTCGTCGCTTTCGTTACTGATTGGCTCGATGCTTATCTTGTTTCTGGGGTTGATTGTCACGACCAGCCGCCGTTTGAGTCGCATCATCCACGATAATATTTCACTGCGCGTTAACATGGCGTCGCGCGAGGCGCAGCTGCAGGAAAGCGAGGACCGCTACCGGTCGATTTTTCACCAGTCGCCGCTTGGCGTGCTGCATTTTGACGATCAGGGAACCATTACCGACTGCAATGGCAAGCTGCTGGAGATTCTGGGCGTGGAGCGAGGCCAACTGATTGGTTACTGCATGCTGGCGCCAAGTGCCGATAAAGCAGTCGCCCAGGCGGTAAGCGACGCCTTGAGCCAAGGCACCGGCTACTACGAGGGGACCTATCAACTCCCTAAAGCCTCTGTAGGTACGCCGCTGCGCGCGTTTTTCAACGGCGTGCACAGTGCCAGTCAGGAAATGGTCGGTGGGGTGGCCATGATCGAGGACTTTACCGATCGTAAGCGACACGAGGCGATTATTTACCGCCAGGCGTACTACGATGCACTAACAGACTTGCCCAATCGGCGCATGTTTATCGAACGCCTGGAAACGCTTTGCGGCGATGAACAGTACGCCAGCGGGCTGTTGCTGTTCATGGATCTGGACCGTTTTAAACTGATCAACGACACACTTGGACACGCTGCCGGTGACGATTTGCTGATCCAGGTGGCGCGCCGCTTGGAAGGTTGTTTGCACGAAGGCGATATGGCGGCTCGGCTGAGCGGCGATGAGTTCGTGCTGCTGGCGTTGACCAATACCACCACCCCCAAGGCGTTGGATGACTGGGCTGAGGACTATATGCAGGCGGTCCAACTAGCCCTGTCAGCGCCGTATCGGTTGGAAAGTCTCTCGGTGGACGTGACCCCAAGCATGGGTTACGCCTGCTTCCAGGCCAGCGGTTGCGACCATGGTGAGTTACTGAAAGAAGCTGACCTCGCCATGTACCAAGCGAAAACTGAAGGGCGCGCCCAGCGTCGCCGCTATCAGCCGTGGATGCGCGAGGTAGCGCAAAAGCTGGCCCAGCCCCAGGCGCCTGCTGACGAATCGACGAGTTGAATTATCCGTTGAACTCAGACGTCAGATTTTGTCGCCAAGCACTCGCAAATCGGCTAAAAAGGGCAGAGTAGCCGACTAAAAAAAGGCTCGATAGCCAAGTCGGCAATGCAGGGGACACTTTTAAATGCCACAGTTTTTTAGTGCGACGATCCTATCGGGTCTGCGTCGCCGGTTTGAGCGTGACGATTCCGATATGGCCTGTGGCCTGACCAGTGAAAAAGTGCGCATCCTGTACAGTAATTTATGGCAGCCCGTATACGCCGGTATTCTAGGGGCGGTTCTGTTGGTCAGCATTATGTGGGAGGTCGTCGTTCCCTCTGTTTTAATCAGCTGGCTGGTCGCCATTATTGCCATCTCTCTGTTTCGCTTACGCCTGGCTTCCCTGTATCTTCAGTCTGACGCAACATCACAGGCGCACCCGAAATGGATATTCTGGTTTGCGTGCACTGTCCTTGTGGCAGGGTGCGTTTGGGGAACTGCCGGTGTGCTTATGTTTGCCCCCGAGCGACCTGAATATGTGGCGGCGCTGGCGATTACACTTTCGGGTGTGGCAGCCGGTAGCGTGACCATGATTTCCGCCATCTGGTGGATCGTGATTTTATTCTTATTGCCGATTGGCCTGCCTCTGCAATGGATGTTCTTGACGTCCGGGGTACCCACCCACACCATGATGGGCATTATCATGATGGTGTTTTTAGGACTACTGATTGTCACCAGCCGGCGCCTGGGGCTGATTATTCACGACAATATTTCATTGCGGGTCAGCATGGCTGCCCGTGAAGCGACTATTTACCGCCAGGCGAACTACGATGCACTGACCGACCTGCCCAATCGACGCATGTTTATCGAGCGCCTGGAGACGCTTTGCGCCGATGAAAAGTACACCAGCGGTTTGCTGCTGTTTATGGATCTGGACCGTTTTAAATTGATCAACGATACGCTTGGCCATGCTGCCGGTGACGATTTACTGATCCAGGTGGCGCGTCGTTTGGAGAGCTGTTTACAAAAAGGCGATATGGCCGCTCGGCTGAGTGGCGATGAGTTTGTGCTGTTGGCATTCAATACCACGACAGCCCAGTCGCTGGACGACTGGGCTGAAGCATATATGCAGGGTGTACAGGATGCGCTATCAGGCGCTTATAGACTAGAAAATCATTGGGTAAATGTGACGCCAAGCATTGGCTATACCTGTTTTCACCCATGTGGTCATCACCGTGACGATTTGTTGAAAGAAGCCGACCTGGCCATGTGCCAAGCCAAAATGGGAGGTCGCGCGCAGCGTCGCCGCTATCAGCCATGGATGCTGAAAGAAGCGCAAAAATTAGCCCCGTTCCGAGCACCTGCTGAGGATTCGACTAGCTGAGCTGGCCGCTGATAAGCAGCCATAGCGCGATCAAGGCGAAATGACCAGGGTACCAGGCCAGCCATAAGCGCCTGGGCATGGCCCACTGAATGGTGGGGATGCGCTGTGCGACGCCTGCTGCTAGCACCAAGACGATAATACAGGTGCCTACCGTAAACGACTTGGCCATATCGGAAGCATTCATCTGGCCCGCTATCCATAAGGCCGGAAAAGCCGCCAATCCTGCCCATAGCCGCGCTGAAAAATCACGCTCGGCATCGTTCAGCGCCTGCATGGCAAACATCAGCAACGGAATCAATAGCAATCCGAAGTGGCTATACTCAACCCAAAAGCCGAGTAGATACCATAGGGTAACTCCTGCCGCCGCACCGCCTAACAGCCAGCCAAAGTGGATGCTTTCCTGTTGATAGTGCTGCCAACCCAGCCGCACCAGTGAACCCAGCGCAAGACCGGTGGCCAGGGTAAAGCAGATGTTGAGGATGAACGCATCGGATTCACGCGGCATCAGCATGTAAGGCAGTTGCGCGATCATCCCGATAATCAGCATGCGCCGCGCGTAACGCATCGGGTTACGCGTATTAAAAAGGCCATGCCATGCGACCATTGCAGCAAACAGCGGGAAGGCGATGCGGCCAACGGATGACCCCACCCAATCAAGGCCCCAGCCATCGGGTACGACATAGCGCGTCACATGGTCCACCGTCATGGTGAACAGAGCGAGCCACTGTGCCCAGCCCGTCCAGTGTGACGAGGGTTTTGCTGAAACCGCCATAGAACCTCCCTGTGAATGACGCCAAGCTGGGTTTATCAATAATGGGGTAAATGCTGCTAATGCAAAGACCGATAGATAAGGCATCGGTTCATTTAGGGCTAAATGAATTGCGGTAGGGGGGCTGGAGAGACAAGATGTTGTTGGGGAAGTAGAAGTCCCTCCCCAGCAGGCTGGGGAGGAGAGGTTGCTTACTCTGCGTCGAAGTAGCGCGCGTAGATTTCGTCGTAGGTGCCGTTGTCACGAAGGGTTTCAAGGGCTTCGTTGAACTGCTCGGCGAGCGCTTCATCGCGCTGGCGGAAGGCAATGCCGAAGCCGTCGCCGAAGTATTCTTTCGGCTCGGTCAGCATGTCGCCGACAACGATATAGTCACCTTCTTCACTTTCCAGCAGGGTGGATTTGCCCACCGGGAAGTCGAGGAACAGGATGTCCAGACGCTCGGACTCCATGTCCAGCACCATGTCATCGGCGGTCGCATAGCGGTTGATGTCTGCCACATCGCCATACATATCAGTGACGTAGTTATCCTGAAGAGTGCCGCGCTGAACACCGATGGTCATGCCGGTGAGCGTTTCTTCGCTGATAGAGTCAAACTCGACACCTTCAGGGGCAAACCAGGCAGACGGCGGCGTAATGTAGGGGTCAGAGAACAGCACCTGTTTGCGACGATCATCGTTGATGGTCATGGACGACATGATGGCATCGTATTTACGTGACAGGAGGCCCGGAATGATGCCGTCCCAGCCTTGAACAACCCATTCGCAGCTAACGCCGATTTCTTCGCAAAGGGCGTTGCCCAGGTCAATGTCGAAGCCAGTGAGATCGCCGTCAGGGGTGCGGTATTCCATTGGCTCGTAGGGAACATCCACGCCGATGCGAACTTCTTCGTAATCCTGCGCCTGGGCACTGGAGGCGGCAATCGCCAGGCCAAGTAGAGAAAGTGTTAGGACTTTTTTCATTATGAATCTCCTGATGGACGTAACTCACCAAGCGGTGAGGCATATAACCTTCGTCAGCTTAGCGCCGACTGCAATGTTTTGTCGACGTATGAACCAACGTTTGTTTCACACTACCCGGTTTGAGGTTGTAGATGGGCGAGCAATTTTTTCTCCAGGTGGCGGAAGAAATATAAAATCGCAAAGGTCAGGCACAGATAAATGGCCGCGACGAATAAAAAGGCGTCGAAAGGCGCGTAGTAACGGGCATAGACAAAGCGTGCCGCGCCAGTCAGGTCCATGATGGTGACCACGCTTGCGATCGCACTGGCGTGGAGCATGAAAATCACCTCATTGCCATAAGCGGGCAGGGCGCGCCGGAAGGCGCTGGGAATGATGATCCGACGCATGGTCAAGCCGGGCGACATGCCGTAAGCCCGCGCGGCCTCGATTTCGCCTTTCGAGGTGGATTTGATGGCACCTCGAAATATTTCGGTCGTGTAGGCGGCGGTGTTAAGCGTGAAGGCAATCAGTGCGGGAACAAAAGGGTCTTCCAGAAAGATCCACAGCCATGTCTCCTGGATGCCATCAACGAATACCACGCCGTAGTAAATCAGGTAAAGCTGAATGAGTAGCGGTGTGCCGCGAAAGACGTAGGTGTAAGCAAAGATTGGCCATTTGATCCAGGCATGCCTGGAACCGCGACCAATGGCGAGCGGCACCGCCGCAATAAGCCCGATAATCAGCGAGAGGAAGACGAGCTGAACGGTGGTCGTCAAGCCAGCGCCATAGTACGACAGCGTTTGCAGGGTAAAAATGCTGTTATCGGCGAGCTGGGTTTCCAGCCAGGTGAGTAGGGATTCCATTAGTCTGCCTCCCCGTAACCGATGTCATAGCGCTTTTGCAGGCGGGCAAATATCCACTCCGAGACGCTGGCGATCAACAGATAAATGAGTGCCACCACAATCATGAAGGTGAACGGCTCGCGGGTGGCCTTGGAGGCCTCCGAAGCCACGCGCACCATGTCGGAAAGCCCGATAACCGAGACCAGCGCGGTGGTCTTGAGCAATACCATCCAATTGTTGGAGAGGCCGGGCAGGGCGTGGCGCATCATTTGCGGGAAGCGGACGCGTCGGAAAACCAGCGAATTGCTCATCCCGTAAGCCTTGCCGGCTTCGATCTGGCCGTTATCCACTGCCATGAAGGCGCCGCGAAATGTTTCGCCCATGTAGGCGCCAAAGATCAGTCCGATGGTCACCACGCCAGCAACAAACTCATTGATATTAATAAAAATATCGATATCAAATTGATAGTACAACCAGTCGGTAATCATGTTGACGCCGATTTGCCCGCCGAAGAACAACAGCATCATCAGCACCAGATCGGGAACGCCGCGGATAACCGTGGTGTAAAGCGTCGCGATTCGGTGGGCAATCCAGCTGCGCGACATCTTGGCGCTGGCGGTGATAAGCCCGAGTACCACGGCGAGAAGCAGCGATAACAGCGCTAACTGAAGCGTTACCCCTGCGCCTTCCAGCAAGCGCGGGCCGTAACCATGAAGATCAAGCATAGTGAGCCTCGCGTATCAGTATTTAGGAGCCAGGAATTGCTGCAGGCGCGGAGACTGAGGGTTACCGATCATCTCCTCGGGTGGCCCTGCTTCTTCCACCATGCCTTCATGGAGGTAAATCACCTGACTGGAGACGTCCCGGGCGAAGCTCATCTCATGGGTGACCACCACCATGGTGCGGCCTTCTTCGGCCAGGCCATGCATGACCTTGAGAACATCGCCCACCAGTTCGGGGTCCAGCGCCGAGGTGGGCTCATCGAACAGCATTACCTCCGGGTCCATGGCCAGCGCCCGTGCAATGGCACCACGCTGTTGCTGACCACCCGACATCTGGGCTGGGTAGGCATCGGCGCGAGCCGTCAGGCCGACCCTTTCGAGAAGCGCGCGGGCGTGTTCGATAGCCTCTTTCTTGGGTTTGCCCAGTACATGGATCGGCGCCTCGATGATGTTTTCGAGCAGCGTCATGTGCGCCCATAAGTTAAAGCTTTGAAACACCATCGACAGCTTGGCGCGCATCTGCACCACCTGTTTCCAATCGGCGGGTTCGCGGCCACGGCGGGTGTTCTTGAAGCGGATTTCTTCTCCATGCACGTAAAGGTCGCCTTCGTCAGGCTGTTCAAGCAGGTTCATACACCGCAAGAAGGTGCTTTTGCCTGAACCTGATGCCCCAATAAGGGTGATGACATCCCCCTTATTGGCTTGGAGTGAAAGGCCTTTCAGAACTTCTGTATCGCCAAAGCGTTTTTTAATATTACGCACTTCAAGAGGAATAGGCGTAGCGGCCATGTGATTGGCTCCAATACTGGGTTGCCGCGGCAACAGTGAATGTTGATGGCGGCTGGCGCGAAAAAAGGGGCGATTCTATCAGGCTAAACGGCGTATGCACGCTCTCCTGGTGTTTTTAGTGGCTCGACGTTAGTCGTAGTAAACGCCAAGCGAGTCATCATCGCCAGTGGATTGTTGTTGTCATACCTTAATCATCTGTGGGTGGTGCGCAGGGAACCACCAATAGCGCGGCGCGCGCGCCAATTTCGACATTGGCATTGGGAAATACCACGTACAGTGGGGTATCGCCGACCCGATGTTCACCGCTTTGGCTGTCGTTGGCTAAGCAGGTTCCAGGCGCAAAACGGGTGAAATTGGGGGTGTCATCGTCAAAGCACAGCGTGAAATTGTCGCCGTGGCGCATCAACTCATGCTGTACGCGGAAAAACGTAACCGCTTCAATGGCGCCTTCCGCCGGTGCGGTACCTTCGCTAAGACGACCCAGCAGGGCCAGCATCGGCGTGAGCGACGCCATGTCGTTTTGCCCGAAAGGCGCTACCCGGCCAAGCTCGAAGGTAAACGATTGCGCGCCGTGATAATGCTTGCTGTAGTGAGAAAATGTCCAGCTGTGTTGATGCTGGTGCAACACGGCCTGCATATCGGCAGCGGCGAGCCACTGCCACTGTTCGCTGTGTGTGTCGCTATCCGCATAGGGCTCTACGACAAAACGCGGGTAGAGACTAGCGCGAATCGCCGTATGAAGATCGTAGTGAAGCTTGGGTAATGCTGCATTGTCGCTGAAAAAGTCATCAACCTCAGCCATCAACTGGCGCGCCCGGGCCGGTTCGTCGCCGCTGGCTGAGAGCCCGCGCTCAAAGAGCCGGTTGAGGTTGGTGTGGATAAAACGCTGTTGGGCCTTGAGGGCGGGAATATTGCCAAGAATCACCAGTACGGGCGCGCCCAGAGTGAGCGTTCCGGCTTCCAGTTCGCTCAGCCAGGCACCGATCAGCTCGACCGGAGCGGTTTCGTTGCCGTGAATGGCGGCTGAAAAGATACAGGCGTGAGCGCTCGGGTGTTGAAGATGCGGCGTCAGGCGTAGAACGCCTGGCGCGGTGATTTCAAAGCGACCGCTGGCAAAGGTGCCTTGCCGGGAGGTATCGCGCTGCTCGTCGAGGGTCCAATCCAGCCACTCGCCTAGCATGCTGTCACCTTGTGACGGGTAGTTGTTTCAGAGAGAGAACATCGCTTGGTATCGTTGTGTTGTGTCATTGGCAGTGCAACAAGCTGATAAACGTGGCCTACCTTTACCATCTTCCGCTTAACCGGCAACCCTTTGCGTCGTTCGAATGAAAAAGCGCGGTGGCATAGTGAAAGATTGCCAATAAAAAACGCCCGGAAGCCACTAGCTGTGCCACTCGGGCGTTATAAATCTTGCTCGTTGATCAGGCCGAGCGCTGACGCTGCATTTCTTCGGTGTATTCATCTGCCAGCGAGATTTTCTGCTGGTCTTCAAGGCCTCGTCCGGCGAGCTGAAATACCTCGTGTTCTTCTTCATCCAGATGATGGGTGACCAGGTGCTGGAGTTTCTTGGCGTGAGTTAGCCAACTGGTCGCGCTGAAATCGGTGTCGTCGAGCAGTTCGATCATCTCATCGATTTCGTGGTGCTCAGCCACGCTGTGGCGGGCTTTTTCCTGGGTCAAGTCAACATCCATCATGGGGATGTAAAGCGAGCGCTCTTCGGCATTGGCGTGGAATTTCAATTCCGCACGAACCTGCTGATAGAGCTGCTCTCTTTCATCGCTGTCACCATGGGTTTCCACCAGGCGAGCCAGCAGGTCGCGCTGAATATCATGGTCTTTACGTAAGGCTTCGAAAATTGTCATTCCTTTCTCCATGGAGGCGGGGGGTGAAGTAAAAGCTAGTCAGCGAACGACGAAAGCGCAAACGGCTGAGCATCGATGAAATCGATTCTCGCGGTCGAAAACATTCGCTTTTTTCTACGCGCCACTACGTTATGTTGTGTCTATCAATTCAGACATCACTAATTGAAGCGCAAAGGAGTGAGCAATGACAAAAGTACTGGTGCTTTACTATTCCATGTATGGCCATATCGACACGCTGGCGGCGGCCGTCGCCGAGGGTGCCAAGCGCGTCGATGGTGTCGAGGTCACCGTCAAGCGCGTGCCCGAAACCATGCCGGAAGACGCCTTCAAGAATGCCGGTGGCAAGCAGGATTACACGACGCCTGAAGCATCGCCGCAAGAGCTTGCCGATTACGACGCGATCATCTTCGGAACCCCGACGCGCTTCGGCAACATGGCCGGCCAGATGCGTACCTTCCTCGACCAGACCGGTGGGCTTTGGGCAAATGGCGCGCTGCGCGGCAAGGTGGCCAGCGTATTCACCTCGACCGGCACCGGCGGCGGCGACGAGATGACCATCACGTCTACCTGGACCACATTGGCCCACCACGGCATGGTGATCGTGCCGATTGGCTATGGTATCGAAGAACAATTCGATATTTCCAAGGTAAGTGGCGGTACGCCCTACGGCGCAGCCACGATTGCTGGTGGCGATGGCTCTCGCCAGCCGGATGATCGTGAACTGAAAATTGCTCGCTTCCAAGGTGAGCATGTCGCAGGCATTGCGGCCAAGCTGGCAAACTAATCTGGTTTGATCAGTGACAAAAAAGCCTCGCTGGAACCGTCCGGCGAGGCTTTTTGCGTTTCAGATATAGTCAGTGGCTAAGCCCCGCGTGCCGCCGTATAAATGGTGTAGACGGATTGGCTGGCGGTCATGAATAGCCGGTTACGATCCTGGCCAGCGAAACACACATTCGAGCAGACTTCGGGCAGTAAGACGCGCCCAAGCAAGGTGCCTTCCGGGGAGAAGACCACCACGCCGTCGATACCCTCGCCACCGTTGGCACTTGACCAGATATTGCCATCCATGTCGCAGGTCATGCCGTCGAAAATCGTATCTTCGCTGGTCACGACCACTTGCCGATCACTGACACTGCGGCCGTCTTCTCCTAGGGTCCAGCGGATGATTCGCGCGGGCTCGTCGTAATGGGTAGGTGCGCTGTCACTTGCGTAGAATCCCTCGCCATCCGGTGTCATTACAATACCGTTTGGCTTGTGAATGTCATCGGTCAGCATGATGGGTTCATCGAGGCTGTCATCAACGTAATAGATGGCAGTGTCGAGTTCCAGGTCGCGTTTTTTCCCCTCATAGTCGAAGTGAGCGCCATAGCCTGGATCGGTGAAAATCACGCCTCCTGACGGTAGGGCAATGACATCATTGGGTGCATTGAGTGGCTTGCCTTGATAGCGCTCGGCAAGCACCGTGGTGCTGCCATCCCATTCGTAGCGCAAAACGCGTGAGGGGTAGTGTTCGCAAGCAATTAGCCGACCCTGGTGATCGAAGGTATTGCCGTTAGAGTGCCCGACATTGTCCCTCAAAACGCTGACTTGCCCAGTGGCTTCGTCCCAGCGCATCTGCTTGGCACGGGGTATATCGCTGAACACGACATAACGACCTATGGCGTTCCATGCCGGCCCCTCTGCCCAGAGTCCTCCGCTCCAGTGACGCTCCAGAGGGCTATTGAAAATCATGTAATCACTAAAGCGTTGATCCTCGACCTGCCAGGCATCGATGGGATAACGCTCTGGGATAGGGCCTTGTGAGGCCTGCCAGGCAAAAAGCTGAGGTGAGGTACCGACGGCGGCCAGGGTGGCCGTTGCCGAAAGGAACTGACGGCGTCCGAGTTTCATAGCATTGTCCTGATTGTTGTTTGAGAACTTGTTATGAGCGAAGTGAAGCAGGCTTCACGCGCTCTCAGGAAAATGTAGAACATAAAGATGTGGAAGTCATACATTCGCTGCCCGGTTGAGCTTATTCGGGCAGCCAGTCGCTACGTAAGTGCATGCCTACGCAAATTAATGACTATTACAGAGTCAGTGCGCAGCAATTCGCTCTGCAATCGCCTTGCCCATGCTTTCCGTATTGCCTTGTCTGCTAATATCGCGGGTCAGGGTTTGGCTATCGCCTGCGCCGAGTATTGCCTTAGCAAAAAATTGGAAGTGTTGGATACTTATTTTCCTGATATCCATATATTATCCGCACGTCGATCTTCCTGTGGTGTGGATGGAGTGCGTGAGAAATGAGCTTGGCCAATGTGTTGCGTGCTTTGCCTGGTCACCTAAAAGACCAGCGCCCCACGATAGGCGACATTCTGGTCGCCCTCGATGAACGTGCTATCCACTTGGTGCTATTGCTTTTCGCGATCCCGGCGATTGTGCCTACGCCAGGCATTCCCGTTGGCATGGTGTTTGGGACAGCGCTAGCCTTCATTGGCATGCAGATGGCCGTCGGCGCCAAGCGTGTTCAGTTACCGACAGGTATTGCCAATCTGCGCATTGGGCGACAACAGCTGGAACGGATCCTGGGCAAGGCAACGCCTCATCTAGAAAAGGTTGAGCGGCGCCTGAGTGCGCGCCTGGGCTGTCTTAGTACGCCAATGGCGATTCGAAGCATCGGCGGCGTTATTTTTGTCATGGCCTTATTGATAGTACTGCCGATTCCATTTGGTAATACGCTACCCGGCTTGGCAGTACTGATTCTGTCGCTGGGGCTTGCCCAACGAGATGGTATCGCAGTCGCTGTCGGCCTCGGCCTTGCACTAGTGGCCGGTGTTGTCTCCGTCGCCATCATCGGTGGCAGCTGGTGGCTCATCGAAATTTTCGTTAAGGAATTGCTGCTCACATCAGCCTGAACCGGTAATCATCATTGACCGCTGCCTTACGCGGCTATCTGGCTGAATTCGGCTTAAACGGGGACATATATGAATCTGATGCCTCGCTGTCTCCGCAGCGAGGCATTTTTATTAGCCGCTAATTCGTTCGGCAATCGCCTTGCCAAGGCTCTCTGTGGTGCCTTGTCCGCCAACATCACGGGTCAGGGTTTGGCTATCGCCTGCGCCGAGTACGGCCTCAATGGCCGTGACCATCGCATCCCCGGCTTCTTGATAGCCCAGGTGTTCGAGCATCATGGCGCCGGACCAGATCTGGCCGATGGGGTTGGCGATGCCTTTGCCGGCAATATCCGGTGCGCTGCCGTGGACCGGCTCAAACAGGCTGGGGAAATGGCCTTCCGGGTTGATGTTGGCCGACGGCGCAATGCCGATGGTGCCGGTACAGGCAGGGCCTAAATCGGAAAGAATATCGCCGAACAGGTTGCTGCCCACCACCACGTCGAACCAGTCCGGGTGCAGCACAAAGTTGGCGGTGAGGATATCGATATGGAATTTATCCACGGCGATGTCCGGGTAGCTTTTCGCCATCTCGACCACGCGCTCGTCCCAGTAGGGCATGGTGATTGAGATGCCGTTGGACTTGGTAGCCGAGGTCAGCTTTTTACGCGGGCGGGTCTGCGCCAGATCAAAGGCGTACTTGAGGACCCGGTCAACGCCGGTGCGGCTCATCACTGTTTCCTGAAGGACGATCTCGCGTTCGGTGCCTTCATACATCTTGCCACCGATGCTCGAGTACTCACCCTCGGTGTTTTCGCGCACCACGTAAAAATCGATATCGCCGGGCTCGCGGCCTGCCAGCGGGCTTTTGATACCGGGCATCAGCTTGCACGGGCGCAGGTTGATGTACTGATCAAAACGGCGACGGAACTGTAACAACGAGCCCCACAGGGAAATATGGTCGGGCACCTTGTCGGGCCAGCCCACCGCGCCGTAAAACAGCGCATCGAAGCCTTTCAACTGTTCGAACCAGTCATCCGGCAGCATGCTCCCGTGTTCTAGATAGTAGTCGCAACTGCCGAACTCAAAGGTGGTGAACTCCAATGGGATGTCAAAACGCTTGGCGGCAGCTTCCAGAGCACGAATGCCTTCGGGCATGACTTCGGTGCCAATGCCGTCGCCGGCAATCACTGCAATACGGTGGGCCATGGTGACTCCTGGTTAGATAGGCGCAATGAACTATTTACTAAGAACTATTTACTATGAACTTTGCGCAATGAACGATGCGGTAACGTGTCGTTGTGAAGTGAAGTGTAGTCCCTATAGCGCAGAAGATAATTAGTCTATGATGCAAGCTATTGTTGCCTTGAGGTAAAGAATCAGTGACTCCCTTGGATGATTTGGCATTTTTTCAGCAGTTGGCGCGTGCCGGAAGCTTGACCGCGACGGCGCGGGAGTTGGGGCTCTCGCTGTCGGCGGTCAGCAAGCGGCTAAAACAGCTGGAGGCGAGGCTGGGCGTCATGCTGGCGGCGCGAACCACGCGGCGTCTGACACTGACGGCTGAGGGTGAGCACTATCTGGCCCGTGGTGGGTTGATTCTTGAAGAGCTCGATGAACTGGAAAATGGCCTTGGGGATACGTTCAATCAGTCACTTAGCGGCCGGTTGCGGGTGAACGCCACCTTTGGGTTTGGCAGGCGACATGTCGCGCCGTTGCTGTCAGGTTTTTGTCTCGAGAACCCGTCGATTGAAAGCTGGCTGGAGTTGACCAATTTTCCGCTGAATCTAAGCGACCACGGTTTTGATGTGGGTGTGCGCATTGGCGAACCGCCGGACTCCCGCCTGGTGGCGCGGCGAATCCTGGTCAATCGTCGCGTGCTTTGCGCATCGCCGGGCTACCTCGAGCGGATGCCAGCGTTAACCACGCCTGCCGATCTGGCGCAGCATAGCTGCCTGGTCATCCGTGAAAACGATAGTGATTTTCCGCTGTGGCGGTTCGAGCTCTGCGGCTCACCAGCCAATGTCCAATCGGTAAAAGTCAGCGGTCGACTTGCCAGTAACGACGGTGAGGTGGTGACACGCCTGGCGCTCGAAGGCCACGGGGTGATGCTGCGTTCCTGGTGGGATGTTAACGAGCATCTTGCCAGTGGGGCGCTGGTGCCGTTATTACCCGGCTGGCAAGGCGTGCGCGCGGATTTCTACGCGCTCTTCGAACAGCGTCGTCATATTCCAAGACGCATCAGTGCCTTTATCGACTACCTTCAGCAAGAAATGGCCATGCGCGTGCCTGCCATGCCGCTTGAAACACAATCAACTGACTAGCGGTCGGGGCATGTACTGTCATGGGCGACATCAATCAGTTCGTCGGTTGGGAAATCCAGCTCGGCGGCCCGTTTGCGCAGGCGGTTTTCTACCTCGCTATCCATGTCCGGGGTGCGCGACAGAATCCATAGGTAATCACGGTTAGGGCCTGATACCAATGCCCACTGGTAGTCGTCATCCAGCGCCAGGATGTTATAGCCGCCGTAAAAGGGGCCAAAGAAACTGACCTTCAGTCGGCCAATATCGTCATCGTCGATAAAGTAGGCGCGTCCTTCGGCTTCATCCCAGGTTTGTTCTTCCGGGTCGTAGCCGCGATTGATCACTCTGACGCCACCATCCTCGCGAAGGCTGTAAGTCGCCGTCACGCATTGCAGCCCTTCCTCGAAGGAATGATCCAGTCGGGCGATTTCGTACCACTGGCCAAGATAGCGGTCCAGCTCAAAGCCGGTAACGGGTTGGGTGCCGTCAGGTATGCCCGTACAGCCGGCAATGGCGGCACTGCCGAGGACGACCTTCCATGGTTTGAACATTGTGTGCTCCTGAGCTGACGGGCGTTTGCTAATTCAAGCGTCGCCAATAACAATGAGTAGAGTGACCCATTCATTATGTTAAGGCGATGGTTATGTGGCACCAAGATGAGATTCACCTAACCGAGCGGCCACGGGGCTTTCATCTTATCACCCACGAGCTGGTCGAGGCGCTACCCTGGCTGGCGGAATGTGAGATGGGCGTTTTGCATCTGCAGCTACTGCATACCTCGGCCTCGCTGACCCTCAATGAAAATAGCGACCCCGACGTTCGCCAGGATATGGACGCCTTCATGCGTCGACTGGTGCCGGAGGGGTTGGATTATTTCCGTCATACGTTGGAAGGCCCGGATGACATGCCCGCCCATGTCATGGCAAGCCTGTTGGGTACTCAGTTAACACTGGCGGTGCGTGGTAGCCGCCTGGTGCTTGGCACATGGCAGGGTATTTGGCTCGGCGAACACCGTGAGCAGGGTGGACCGCGACGCGTCATAGCGACACTTACCGGGAAAGCTGACTCGTAACCAACCGCATTGTTAACCAAAACAGTTGCTGTATAGTCATTGGCGCTCACTACGCGCCAAGCCGCCCAGCGGCACTTTAATTGACTTATAAATAAGCGCCTGCTCATGCCTCGACGTCGTATTTTTCGGTTTGCCCGCCAGCACTGGCTGCGGCTCGTTTTTGTTCTTAACCTCGCCTTGGTGGCGGGCCTGGTCATTCATCAGGTGTGGCTGTACGTTGCCGAGCCGGATTTTGAGTCTGTACATTCGCAGCAGGTCGCCGATATCCGTGAGCGCCTTGCCGGGCGAGATCACTATCGGTTTGCCGTGGTGGGCAATATCAGCAACTCGGTCAACGTGTTTCAAGATGAAATCGTGCCGATGATTAATCAGGGCAACATCGATTTCCTTGTTTCGGCGGGTAACGCTGTCAGCGGTGGCCAGCAGGAAAGCTATCAAGCGATCTACCAGAGCATGGAAACGCTGGAGGTGCCGTATTTGCTGACCTACGGTGACAATGAAGACAGTGATTTTGGCAGCTATCGTTTTTACGAGTCTTTCGGCCCTCATTTCTATTCGTTTACGGCGGGCAATGCCCATTTCATGTTCCTTGATGGGACCGGTAAATCGTCCACTTCCTGGCAACTGGACTGGCTGGAAAGGGAGTTGACGGCCTCCACAGCGGAGCATCGGTTTATCTTTATTGGTTTGCCGCTATCCAATGTAGTCAGCGATGCCCCGCTGTTCGAAGCCGATAACTATTTGAATAACCCCGAACTTAGTGAAGGCCTGATGCGCCTGGCTGAGCAGTACGATGTAGAGACAGTATTTTCGGCCAACCTGTCGCTTTTCTCCCACCAGACCATCAATGGGGTCAATTACGTCACCACTGGCGGTGGTGGGGGCATTCTCACCGATGCCGACAGCAGTTTTCACCATTATGTGGTCGTCAATGTGCAGAGCGATACGCTGAGCATTTTTCCGGTGCGCTTGAACGTGGATAGCCCCGGTTGGTGGCGCATGCTAAGCAGCGTCGCATCGACGATCTATGCGTTCTTCTATGTCAGCTATACGCGTTTTTTGTTGATTGTGGGTCTGTTGACGCTGCTTGCCATGCGCTTGTACCGGCTGATTTTTGAGGATCGGGATTACTACCCCGATTTTGATATCGACCCGACACCTTACCTGGATAAACCGCTGCGAGTGGCGATGGTGTCAAACAACTATTTTCCGTTTGTTTCCGGTGTATCCGTTTCAGTCGAACGTCTGCGCATTGGCTTGCGTGAGCTGGGGCACGTTATTCAGCTTTTTGTGCCCCGCTACCGGGAGCCCGGGCAGGACGACGAGACGATCCACCGCGTCCCCACGCTAATGGCCTTTGGTGAAAAACGTGAGTTTCGGCTAACCAACTTCTTCAGCGTTGGCTTTCACCGCGGTTTGCGTGCGTTTAAACCTGACCTGATTCATGTGCATCACCCGTTCTGGCTGGGGTCGATGGGGTTATGGATGGGCCGCCGCCTGCGCGTCCCTGTGATCTATACCTACCACACGCGGCTGGAGCACTACGCGCATTTTGTACCCCTGCCGGGCGCGCTGTTCCGCAACTTGATCTCCCACTACTTGATCAAGCGTTTTTCCAACCGCTGCCAGGGCGTCATTGTGCCAACGCATTCGGCGGAGGAGTACCTGCGCATGATCGGGGTGAAAACGCCGACGCTGGTACAACCGACGGGCATTGAGGCAGAGCGCTTTGCGACCGCGGAAACGGCGGCGTTGGCCAATTTACGCGAACAATGGGGGATCGCGTCGACACGCAAAATACTGGTCAGCGTTTCACGCATCAGCCAAGAGAAAAATATCAGCTTTATGCTGGAGGCCCTTGCCGAGCTCAAGGCCGATGGTCACGATGACTTCCATCTGTTACTGATTGGCGACGGGCCGGATCGCGAGATCATCCAGACGCAGATCGATACGCTAGCACTGACATCGCATGTCACGCTGGTGGGGGCGGTGCCGCCCGATGACATGGCGCTTTACTATCACCTGGGCGATATCTTTGTCTTTGCGTCGATCTCTGAAACCCAGGGCATGGTGATTCTTGAAGCTATGGCAGCGGGGTTGCCAGTGGTGGCGGTGCGCTCAAGCGGCATCGACGACGTGGTGCGGGAAGGCTTCAACGGCTTTAAAACACCGCAGAATCGCCAGAAATGGGGGCAGCAAGTGAGGGCGCTGACCCAGGACGATGCCCTGCGCCAAACGCTGGGCCACCAGGCGCAGCAGTTTGCAGCGGATTACGACATTGCCAAGTTTGCCGGGTCGGTCGCGCACTTTTACGCTGAGGTGCTCGCCAAGTATCACAGCAAACCCTGATAATCCAGCGGCTGTATGAGCGTCATTTTTCCTTTTGTTGAGAGCGTTTAGCGCTGCGTGATGAGGCATAGCGCTTCAAGGCAATCAGTAGGCCGATACCGACGGCAAGGCCGAATACGGCCAGGGCAAGCTCCTGGGGAGAGGCGGCGGTAAACAGTGCGCCGAGTTGGCTACCCAGTAAAATAACGGCGGCCAGTCCCGGGACAATCCCCAGCGTCGAGCCGATCATGTAGTCGCGAAACTTCAGATGGAAGGCGCCTGCCAGCATATTGGTCAGAGTAAAGGGTGCGAGTGGCAACAGATTGATCACCGTCATGGTGCGAATGCCGCGCTTCGATAAGTAGCCGGACAGCCCACGCAGATGGCGGCCACCGTAGTGCATCAGGGCATCGCGACCGAGCCAATGACCGACCCAATACGACACCACGGAAGACGTCAGAGTACCCAGCGTGGCGTAACCCAGCCCCCATAGCGGGCCGAACAGCAAGCCGGTTACAACGACCAGAAGACTCAGCGGAAACATGACCAGCAGCGAGCCCGTGTAAACCGCTATCACGGCGGCGAACATCCACGGTGCGGTTCGCCATTGGCTGATCGTGCGGGTCAAGTCGGTCAGGTGAGCCTGGGTGAGAACCTCGTAGCGCTGCAGCAGATGCCACATCACGCCCAGCGCGACGAGGATAATGATCAAGCCTATGCCTTTAAGTAGTGTTCTAGACATGGCCACTCCCATCGGTGAGAAATGCGCTAGCATACGCTTCCCCGCCGATGGGTAGAAGGCGAAGCTGTTGAAACGTTTACTCTTTAAGCTGGGCCTCGATAACCGGCCAGGCGGGGTCGCCGTCGGTGGTGGTCACGTCGGCGAGCATCGCTTCTACTCGCTCGGCGTTTTCATTGATCCACTGCTCGGCGACACCATCCAGCTCGCGCTCTTCCTGACCAAATTGCTGAATCATCCAGCTTTGCTCTTCGGCGCTGAAGGTGAACTGTTCAAAGAAGGTCACCACATTGGGATTGGCGTCGGCGTAACCGGAGCGCATCAGGGTGAGCACTTCGCTTTCGCCGTTGTTCTCGCCGAACAGGTCTTTCTCGTCGTCGAGATAGCGCATCGGTAACTCAAGGTTCATCCAGTGCGGCGTCCAACCAACCCATACGATGGGCTCTTCACGAGAGATTGAATCGCGGGCGGCGGAGAGCATCGCAACTTCGCTGGTGTCGACCAGTTGCCAGTCGCCGAGTCCCCAGGTGTCGTTATCAATGGCGTTGTTAAGGATTTCGCTGGCCGCCGAACCGGCACCAAAACCATGAATCTTGCCATCTAGTTGATCACGGTAGTCATCGAGGTCGGCAAAGCTTTGCAGGCCGTCTTCATAGAGGTATTCCGGCACGGCCAGGGTCATTTGCGCGCCATCGACGTTGTTGGCCACATCGACCAGTACGCCGGATTCCTTGCGCGGGTTGAACATATCGCGCTGAGCGGGCAGCCAGGCACCCAGGAAGGTATCGATATCGCCGCTTTCAATACCCTGGTAGATCACCTGCAGGCCGATTGCCTGAGTGGTGGTCTCGTAGCCCAACGGTTCAAGCAGCTGTTCGGCGATGGCGGTCTTGACGGTAATACCAGGCCAGGCGGGCACGCCAAAGTCGAGGGTTTCGTCATCAGCGTGGGCTGCAGAAGCAAACAACGCTACGCTGGCAAGGGCAATGCCCGAGGCGAGAGGTTTCAGGTGTGTCATCATACGATCTCCTTGCTTGGTTTATTATCAATGTATGCTCGTTATGCACCTTCTCATGCACTGCGAGCGAGAACGCGCAGCTTGGAAGCGAGCATGTCGCGGTCTAGATAGGTGCCCTGCAAGTGACGTGCGCCGCTGTTGGGATCAAATTCGCGCCGTCCGTGGAGGACGCGGCGGTTATCGAACGCCACCATCTGGCCAGGTAATAAGGTGAACTCGATCTGGTGCGCTTCGCTGTGAAACAGCTGCCATAGAACGCGGTAGGCGCGGTACCAGGCGGCCATCTTGGACGTCGGCAGGTGTAGCGTGTCGCGAATCCAGTTGTTGAGGCGGATTTCGACAAGGTTGTCGTCAGCGTCGAGCTTGACCACCGGCTCACGCACCGAGATATCGTGAGTGTCATCCTGAAAGCGAAAATCGATCGCGGTTTCGCTCAGAATCTTCAGGGCTTCCGGATCCTGTTGGCGTAGGGCGTTGACCACGCGGGCGCCGTCGGCAAACAGTGATTGGCCGCCGCTTGCCTCGTTTTGCAGGCAGTAGAGCAGTTGAATATCCGGCGGCTGGCGCCAGTTGGGCAAATCGATATGCAACGGCAGGCCAACGGCGGTGTAGGCGGCATTGTTGGGGTTGGGCTTTGAGCGCACATCAAAGCGCGAACCGAAGTTGGTTGCCCGCTGGGGGCCGATACGCTCCGCCAGACGGCTGACTTCTTCCTCAACCAGCGGGCCCTCGGTGATTAGCGCCAAACCATCGCGCAGCATGGCGGTCAGCCAGGCTTTTTCGCCGTCGGGTGTCAAGAAATCGGCATGGCGGATGCGTTCAGGGGTGAACTGATCCCGCCAGGGGGCCAGCGATGGAACGGCCGTGGGGATCTCGGCTTCCGGGCGACGCTGGTAAAGCCAGCCGCTGTGGAAGGCGCTCTCGTGACCATCCTGCCAGGTCAGGTAGAGATGCCCCCCTACCAGTTCGATGGCCGGCGTTTCGCTGATATCCTCAAGCGGCAGGTACAAGCGCTCGCGGGTTTGCGGGTGCCGGCAGGCAGGGCAGGCGCAATGGTCCCGCAGCCACAGCAGCGGTAGCGTGGTGTGCTGGCCATCCTGCCATGCAAGGCGGATGCCCTCGTCGGTGGGCACCGCCTCAGTCAGTGATGGACCGTCCTGGTAGGGGGTTAATTCACCCATTTGGGGCGCTTGGTGTTGCTCTTCAGCGAAAACGGTACTGTTCATCACTTCCTCCCGGCATTGACTAGATAACGCCCTGCTAGGATGCGCAGTCGCAATGGCAGTGACAAACGATTAATCTGGCCCCTAAGACCCCATTCAGCTTATAGGTAGCTTTTTCATGAACGCGTTGCCGCCACTACTATGGCTACAAGCCTTTGAATCCGCTGCACGAACGCTCAGCTTTACCGCTGCAGGCAATGAGCTTGGGGTGACCCAGGCGGCGATCAGTCAGCGTATCCGGCTGCTGGAAGACCGTCTGGGGCAGAAGCTTTTCGTTCGCCATGCCCGCAGTCTTACCCTGAGCCCTGCTGGCCAGGCCTGGTTGCCCAGCATTCATGATGCGTTTGCGCGTATCAGCGAAGGTACGTCGGAAGTTTTCGGCATGACCAGTGAACAGCCGATCACGCTGCGCACGACGCCTATCATTCAGCAGTCGTGGCTAGCGCCCCGGCTGGTTCAGCTGCATCGTCAGCACCGCCACCTGTCGCTGCGCCTGGTCAGCGCTATCTGGCCGGATGACTTTGGTCCGGAAGGCGCGGATATCGAAATTCGCTATGGGCGAGGTGAGTGGAGCGGTGTCGAGATGTGGCCGCTTGGCGATGAGCAGCTATTGCCGGTGTGTTCTCCACAGATCGCCGAAGAACTTACCTCACCCGAGGCCTTGGCCGGGCATACGCTGCTTCATGCAGTGGGTTTTGGGGTCGGCTGGCCCGGCTGGTTGCAAACGGCGGGGGTGTCGCATCTGGAAGCACAATGCCACGCGCTGACCTGCGATAATCAGGTCATGACGCTGGCGCTGGCAAGCCAGGGAGGCGGCGTCGCGCTGACGCATCGTCGCTTGCTCGAGCAGCGCGATGATCTCGTGGCCCCGTTTTCGGTCAGCGTACCCAGCGAGGAGCGTTTCTGGCTTGTAAGGCCCAGCCGTCGTATCGTGAGCGAAGACGCTGAAACGGTATGGCAGTGGTTGATAAATGCGATTTAGAAGGAGAGTAAAGCGATGCCCCGGCCCGAACTACTCGAACAGATCTATACCATTGTCGATCAGATACCGGCGGGGCGGGTCACGACCTACGGGCGGATTGCGGCCATGACCGAAGGCGCGACCCCACGCATGGTAGGGTCGGCAATGCGTCATTTGCCGGACGGTCACCAGTTGCCCTGGCACCGGGTCATTGCCGCGTCGTTGAAACTGGCCGACCACGGCGGCGCAGCCCGCCAACATCAAAAACTGCGCGATGAAGGCGTGGCGTTTGATGCCAAGGGGCGCGTCCCTGCACACCTTGTCTGGCCAGACTAACGAGTCAGACTTCCGGATCGGAACAGCCCTCCGCGGGGGCGCTGTGACCCCATCCCTGGGCGCTACATTCGCCATCTGACCGCCATGGATGGCGGAAATGCCGGAAACGTCGGGAATAGTTTCCGGCCATGGCGAATAACCCCCGCTTCGAGCTGATTCCGATCCTACGAGGTGCTTAAAGCTTAAGCTGACTTCAAATCAGTCATCGAGATTGGCGCCTGACTTCCAGGACCAGTCGCGCCAGCGCAGGTCGAAGAGATCCTTGCGGCGGTCTTTCAGGTTGGTCACCGAGCCTTCGGCGCGCACCACGGTCAGGCGAGTCAGGTCCAGATCCGAGAAGAAGATCATCTCGGTATTGGGCGTGGTTTCCGCCAGTACCGCGTCATGGGGGAACGCGAAGTCAGAGGGCGAGAATACCGCCGACTGCGCATATTGGATATCCAGGTTCTCGATCGACGGCAGGTTACCCACGCTGCCGCACAGCACCACGTAGCATTCGTTTTCGATGGCGCGTGCCTGAGCGCAGTGACGCACCCGCAGGTAACCGTTTTTGGTGTCGGTCCAGAAAGGCACAAACAGAATGTCCATGTCCTGGTCGGCAAGCAGACGGCCCAGTTCCGGGAACTCCACGTCGTAGCAAATCAGAATGCCCACGCGGCCTGCGTCGGTATCGAACACCTGCAGATCGTCGCCGCCTTCGATGACCCAGTCACGGCGCTCCTGGGGCGTGATATGCAATTTCGACTGCTTCTCGACGCTGCCATCGCGGTGGAGCAGGTAGGTCACGTTATACAGCCGGTCATCCTCGCCGGTCTCGATCATCGAGCCGCCGATAATGTTGATGTTGTAAGACACCGCCATCCGCGAAAGCTCGGCGACAAAGCGCTCGGTAAAGCCCGCCAGAAAGCGAATCGCGCCCATCTGGTCTTGCTGGGCTTCTCGGTCCTGAAGCCCCATCAGTGGCGCGTTGAACAGCTCGGGGAAGACGGCAAAATCGCTCTGATAATCCGACAGCGCGTCCACAAAGTACTCGATCTGCTGTAATGCGGCTTCTACAGAAGAGAACTCGCGCATCTGCCACTGCACCGCCCCCACGCGCACCTGGGTCGGGCGGGTATCGAGTACGCTTTCCGCAGGCTCGAAAAGAATGTTGTTCCACTCAAGCAGCGTGGCGTAGCCCCGCGACTGCTCGTCTTCCGGCAGGTACTTGCGCAGCAGGCGTTTGACCTGGAAATCGTTAGCCAGTTGGAACGACAGAATCGGGTCGTAAATCTCTTTACGCGATACTTTATCGATGTACTGGGCCGGAGAGAGCTCATCAGAATGCTGGTGATATTCGGGAATTCGACCACCCGCCAGGATGGCCCGCAGGTTATGCGAACGGCACAGTTCCTTGCGCGCCTCGTAAAGGCGGCGACCCAGGCGGTAGCCCCGGTAGTCGGGATGAATCAGCACATCCAGCCCGTACATGGCATCGCCATCCTGATCATTACGGATGATCTCACGATGGCCGATCAGGTCGTCGTACTTGTGCGGGTTGGAGAACTCGTCGTAATCCACCTGAACGGTCAGCGCCACACCAACCAGCTTGCCATCGTCCTCGATGGCGATCTGGCCATCGGGAAACTCCTGAATCAGCTTGTCGATGGTGAGCTTCGGCCAGGCACCCCCGATATCGTGATACACCGCATCCATTAGCGTCTTCAGCTGTTCATAGTCATTCGTCGTCAGGTTGCGGAGATTAAGGTGCAGTTCTTCTAGGGACATTCATCACCCTTCATATAAAAAATAATGGCGATATGATATCACTCTTACCCGACCAGCAGGGGACAATGGCTCTGGCCTTGTCCCTGGGTGCTAACAAAAAAGCCCCGGCCAGGCGCCGGGGCTTCATGAGATAATGAGGCAGATAATTAATCTTCTGGATCGTTCGCAGAATCGACGCCATTATCTTCTGCGACTTCACCGTCTTTCAACTGGCCTTCAGAATTGGTAGTGCCATCATCTGGATCGTTGGCGCTGTCCGAGATGTTCTCATCTTCCACAACAGCTTCATCGGAGATCATTGCATCCGGCTCGGACTGACCGTCGTCTGGATCATTGGCGGATTCAACACTTTGTTCTGCTTCATTCAAATCATGATCTTTCATGTCTTCATGATGATCGGCAAATACAAAGCCTGACATCAATCCAAACGTGCCTACCAGCGCGACTGTCCTAATTACGTTTTTCATAGCAAATCCTTATGATCTGGTTAAGTGCTTTTTCATTCAAAGGTGTCTGACCATCGAATGCATGTATAACTTTAGTAGAGATATTTATTTTTTCAAGTATGAATTTCATTAGCCGCGTTTACGTACGTCAGCACCTTCACCCTTGAGGGCATAGGCCAAGGGCTGGGTCAGTGTTTGCGCCATGATGACGCCGGCCAATATCAGTAGCCCGCCGATAAAGTGGAAGCCCGCCACCTGCTCGCCCAGAAACGCCATGGCGATGAGGGCGCTGAATAGCGGCATCAAATTTATGAAAATACTCGCCTGGCTGGCGCCAATCTGGCGGACGGCACGCATCCATAGAAAGGTGGTGATGATCGATGCCGGGATACCCGCGTAGAGAATGAGCCCAATGTTTTGGCTATCCACCGGCGTCATCGGCCCCATCAAATAAGGCGGCAGCAGGAGCAGTACGGCAAAGCACACCTGGGCGTAAAGCATGACCCAGGGCGGTAGCTTCATTGACCAGCGCTTGAGCATCACGCCGTAAAGCGCATAGCAGGTGGCTGCTACCACCATAAGTGCGTCGCCATAGGCGACTTCCAGCTGTAGCAGCGAAAGCGGGTTGCCGCGACCCAGCAGAACGGTTACGCCGATAAACGCCAGGACCCCACCTGCCACGCCACCACGGGTCGGCGGCTCACGAAGAATCACCGCGCTTAGCAGCACGGTCAGCAGCGGCACCATCGCCGCCAGAATGCCCATGTTGGTCGCACTGGTGGTTTCCGCGGCGACGTAGGCCAAGCCTTGCCAAAGGCCCATGCCCAGTAGCCCCAGCAGAGCCAGTTTGGGCCAGTGGCGGCGGATTTCCTCGCGGTGGCGTATGGCGGCGGGTAGCACAAAAGGCGTCATCACCAGCAATGCCAGCAGCCAGCGCAAGAATGCGATGCTACTGGGGGCTATGGCGCCTACGGTCAACTGGTTGATGGTCATGTTCCCCGACCAGATCAATACAGTGGTCAGCGGGGCTAAAAAACAAATCAATGGCATAGCGCAGTCCCTTAAAACAGTCCCTTATCGTTAGCCGGGTAATGTGACGTCCTTTTGCAGAGTGAGCAAGACCCTTTCATCAGAACTTGTCCCCAGAACTTGCCCCCAGAACTTGTCATCAGAACCTGTCGCCAAAACAGGGACTGTACGTCATGGACAGGATGTCATACGCTTGTTTGAATAATCATCGAATAATCTTCTGGAGAACCGTGATGACTCGTGCGCCTGCCTATCCGCATCTTTTCCGCCCGATAACGCTGGGGCATTTAACGCTGTCTAATCGAGTGTTGATGGGCTCCATGCACACCAATCTGGAAGAAGCGCCCAATGGCTTTGAGCGGTTGGCCGCGTTTTATGCTGAGCGAACACGCGCCGGGGTCGGCCTGATCGTGACCGGCGGTATTGCCCCCAATGCCGAGGGCGCGGTATTCCAGGGCGCTAACGCGCTGACCGAAGTATCGCAATTGGCGGAGCATCGCCAGGTCGTCGACGCTGTCCACGCGGAGGGCGGGCATCTATGCATGCAGATTCTGCATGCCGGCCGCTATGCGTATTCGCCTGAACTGGTCGCGCCGTCGGCCATTCAGGCGCCGATCAACCCCTTTACACCGCGTGCACTGACCAGTGAAGAGATCGAGCAGCAAATTGCCGACTATGTGCGTTGCGCAAATCTCGCTCAGCAGGCGGGCTACGATGGTGTTGAAGTGATGGGCTCTGAAGGCTATCTGATCAATCAGTTTATCTGCCAGCGCACCAATCAGCGCGACGACGAATGGGGCGGCGATTTCGAGCGCCGGATTCGCTTTCCCATCGAGATCGTCCAGCGCATCCGCGCCGCCGTGGGCGATGCGTTTTTGTTCATCTTCCGCCTGTCGATGATTGATCTGGTGGAGGAGGGCAGCTCCTGGGAAGAAGTCGTCGCCCTGGGTAAAGCGATTGAGGCGGCCGGTGCTGATGTGATCAATACCGGCATTGGCTGGCACGAAGCCCGGGTGCCGACCATTGTCACCAGCGTTCCCCGTGCGGCGTTCAGCGAAGTGACCAAGCGGATGAAGGCGGCTCTGTCGATCCCGCTGATCACCACCAATCGCATCAACATGCCGGAGGTGGCAGAGCATGTACTCGCCGAGGGGCATGCCGACATGGTCTCGATGGCGCGGCCGTTTCTTGCCGATCCGGAATGGGTACGCAAGGCCGAAGCGGGGCTGGCCGACGAGATCAACACCTGTATCGCCTGCAATCAGGCCTGCCTCGACCACACCTTTGCGGGCAAGCTCACCTCCTGCCTGGTAAATCCCCGCGCCTGCCACGAAACCGAATTGACGCTTGAGCCTGCCCGCACGGCGAAGCGTATTGCGGTGGTCGGCGGCGGCCCGGCAGGCCTTGCAACAGCGGTGTCTGCTGCGAGTCGTGGGCATAAGGTGGTGTTGTTTGAGCGCCGCAGCGAGCTCGGCGGGCAGTTCAACTACGCCCGCAAGATTCCCGGAAAAGAGGAATTCAACGAAACGCTGCGTTACTACCGCGTGATGCTGAAAAAGCATGCCGTGGAGGTTCGCTTGAACACCGACGCTACGGTCGAGGCCCTGGCGGATTTTGATGACG
Source organism: Halomonas sp. SH5A2 (assembly GCF_014263395.1). Classification (GTDB taxonomy): domain Bacteria; phylum Pseudomonadota; class Gammaproteobacteria; order Pseudomonadales; family Halomonadaceae; genus Vreelandella. The sequence goes on from NZ_CP058321.1 coordinate 1,015,834, forward strand.
TGGTGATTGCCACCGGCGTCATGCCCCGTGAACTGACGCTGCCCGGTGCCGATCATCCCAAGGTGCTGAGCTATGCCGAAGCGATTAAACACCCCGATCGCGTTGGCCCGACGGTGGCAGTGATAGGCGCGGGCGGTATCGGCTTTGATGTGTCTGAGTTGTTGGCCCACCAGGGGCACCCGACGCTTGATCTGGCCGCATGGTGTGAGGAGTGGGGCGTGGATCTTTCGATGGCTGAGCGGGGCGGTTTGAAAGCCCCTGCACCGCCAGCGTCGCCAAGAGAAATTGTCATGCTGCAGCGTAAAACCTCCAAGCCGGGTAAATACCTGGGCAAGACCACCGGCTGGGTGCATCGCGCGTCGCTCAAACAGCGCGGCGTCAAAACCCTCACCGGCTGTGAATACCTCAAGATCGACGACGACGGTCTCCATATCCGCCAGGAGGGGCAGGAACAGGTGCTCGACGTAGCCTCCATCGTGGTCTGCGCTGGCCAGGAATCGGTACGCGATTTGATCGCGCCGTTGGAGCAGGCAGGCGGCCGCGTGCATGTCATTGGCGGCGCCGATGAAGCCGCTGAGCTGGATGCCAAGCGCGCCATTGACCAGGGAACCCGCCTTGCGGCTTCCTTATAGCACTGAAATGGCGATAGACTGATGCATCCCTAGTTATTAAGTCTAACGAGTCGCTAACGGTGAGGGTGGCACCCAGCCCGCGCCGCAAGACCGTCAGATAAAAAAGGACGACCCACAAGGACTATCGCCATGACCTCGGAGTGTACCCCACGATTTTTGGCCAGTGATAACACCTCCGGTATTTGCCCGGAGGCCATGGAGTATCTGCTGGAAGCCAATCAAGCCGATGATCTAGCTTACGGCAACGACCGCTGGACAGCCCGTGCCGCCGATCGTTTTCGCGATATGTTCGACTTCGATTGCGACGTGTTTTTTGTCTTCAACGGCACCGCTGCCAATTCACTGGCCCTTTCCGCGATGGGGCGTAGCTACCACAGTGTGATCTGCCATGAGCTGGCCCACATTGAAACCGACGAATGCGGTGGCCCTGAGTTTTTTTCCAACGGTGCCAAGTTGCTGACGTCGCCGGGTGCCAACGGCAAGTTGACCCCGGAAGGCATTGAAGCGCTGGTCACCAAACGCAGCGATATCCACTATCCCAAACCCAAGGTCATTTCGCTGACCCAGGCCACAGAAGTCGGCACGCTCTATTCCCGGGAGGAGCTGCTGGCCATTCGGGCCATGGCGGACAAGTACGACCTGCGCCTGCACATGGATGGCGCCCGCTTTGCCAATGCCTGCGCCAGCTTGAACGCCACCCCGGCCGAGCTGACCTGGCAGGTGGGCGTCGACGCGCTGTGCTTCTCGGGTACCAAAAACGGCTTAGCGTTTGGTGAAGCCATCCTGTTTTTCAACCGTGAGCTGGCCGAGGATTTCTCTTACCGCTGCAAGCAGGCAGGCCAGCTGGCGTCTAAAATGCGCTTTGTTTCCGCGCCCTGGCTGGGGTTACTGGAAAGTGGTGCCTGGCTAACCAACGCCCAGCACGCCAATGCCATGGCAAGCTACCTGTCCGACGGCCTGCAAGCGTTACCCGGTGTATCGCTGATGTTTCCGACCCAGGCCAACAGCGTCTTCGTTGAATTGCCGCCCCGTGCCATCGAAGCGTTGAAAGCCAGAGATTGGGCCTTCTATACCTTTATTGGCGCCGGCGGCGCGCGATTTGTCTGCGCATGGAACACCACCGTTGAATTGCTCGACCAACTGCTGGCTGATATTCAGGACGTGCTCGAGTAAGCCAACCACCGACCTATCTACCTGGCGCCGCCGTTCTGGCGGCGCTGTGCGTTGGGCCTGTCAACGCAACTAATCTTCCCCTCTTACGCTCATATTATTAACGCCGCAGCGTTGAAGTTTGAGTCATCACATTTTGCTAATGCTGACTATGCTGATAAGCGACACCTCGTTTGGCACATCGCACCGATGTTGACTGCCTGGCGGTGACTGCCTGGGGATGGGCTACAGGAGAGTTCCATGAGCATCTTTGATCACGTTCAAGACCGTTTTGCCCGCGTTCAACAAGAGGACATGAGCCTTGAGGAGTACCTGGCGCTCTGTCGCCGTGACCCCAAGGTCTATGCCAGTGCGGCCGAGCGCATGTTGGAAGCCATTGGTGAGCCTGATGTCATCGACACCGCCAAGGACTCGCGTCTCTCGCGCATTTTTTCCAATAAAGTCATTCGGCGCTACCCCGCGTTTGCCGAGTTTCATGGCATGGAAGAAGCCATAGAGCAGATCGTGGCGTACTTCCGTCATGCCTCTCAAGGGCTTGAAGAGCGCAAACAGATTCTGTATCTGCTGGGCCCGGTGGGCGGCGGTAAATCGTCCCTGGCGGAGCGCCTCAAACTGTTGATGGAACGGATTCCCTTTTACGCCATTAAAGACTCGCCGGTGTACGAATCACCGCTAGGCCTGTTCTCGCCCGAAGAAGACGGCGAGCTGCTGGAAAAAGAGTACGGCATCCCCCAGCGCTACCTCAAAAGCGTTATGTCGCCCTGGGCGGCCAAGCGCTTGAAAGAATACGGCGGCGATATCTCCCAGTTCCGGGTGGTGCGTTTGTACCCGTCACGGCTTAACCAGATCGCCATTTCCAAAACCGAGCCCGGCGATGAGAACAATCAGGACATTTCGTCCCTGGTCGGCAAGGTCGATATTCGCCAACTGGAACTCTATTCCCAGGATGACCCGGATGCCTACAGCTTTTCCGGTGGTCTGTGCCGCGCCAACCAGGGGTTGATGGAATTCGTCGAGATGTTCAAGGCACCCATCAAGGTGCTGCACCCGCTGCTGACCGCCACCCAGGAAGGCAACTACAACCCCACCGAAGGTATGGGGGCGATTCCCTTTGACGGCGTGATCCTGGCCCACTCCAACGAATCCGAGTGGCAGGCGTTCCGCAATAATCGAAACAACGAGGCGTTTCTTGACCGGGTATATATCGTCAAGGTGCCTTACTGCCTGCGGGTCACCGAAGAAATCAAGATTTACCAGAAGCTGCTCGAAGACTCATCGCTTAACGCCGCGCCCTGCGCGCCGGATACGCTGCGCATGCTGGCGCAATTCTCGGTACTTTCACGGCTGAAAGTGCCCGAAAACTCGAGTATCTACTCGAAGATGCGCGTCTATGACGGTGAAAATCTCAAGGATACCGACCCGCGTGCCAAGTCGATGCAGGAATACCGCGACGCCGCCGGGGTGGATGAGGGCATGCAGGGGCTATCAACCCGCTTTGCCTTCAAGATTCTCTCCAAGGTGTTCAACTTTGACGGTACGGAAACAGCGGCTAACCCCGTGCATTTGCTCTACGTGCTGGAGCAGGCACTCGAGCGTGAACAGCTGCCGTCGGAAGTGTTCGAGCGCTACATCGGCTTTATCAAAGAGTTTCTGGCCCCCCGCTACGTCGAGTTTATCGGCAAGGAAATCCAGACCGCTTACCTCGAGTCCTACAGCGAGTACGGGCAGAATATTTTTGACCGCTATGTCACCTACGCGGACTTCTGGATCCAGGATCAGGAATACCGCGACCCCGAAACCGGTGAGCTGCTCAACCGCCAGTCACTCAATGAGGAACTGGAAAAAATCGAGAAACCGGCGGGTATCTCTAACCCCAAAGACTTCCGCCATGAAGTGGTCAACTTTGTGCTGCGTGCCCGCGCGCAAAATAACGGCATGAACCCAAGCTGGCAGTCTTACGAAAAGCTCAAAGGCGTGATCGAACACAAGATGTTCGCCAACACCGAAGAACTGCTGCCGGTGATTTCCTTCAACGCCAAGGCGTCGAAGTCGGATCAGAAAAAGCACGAAGACTTTGTCGCGCGGATGGTGGACCGTGGCTACACCGAAAAACAAGTGCGGCTACTCTCCGAGTGGTACCTGCGCGTACGCAAGTCCCAGTAGCGGATGCGCTTAAAAAGGAGGTCACATGACCTACTTCATCGATCGCAGGCCCAATGCCAAGCACAAGAGCGCGGTCAATCGGCAGCGCTTCCTGGAGCGCTACCGCAAGCATATCAAGCGCTCGGTGGAAGAGGCCGTCAACCGTCGCTCGATCACCGACATGGAGCGGGGCGAGAAGGTGTCGATCCCCACCAAGGATATTTCCGAGCCGGTGTTTCAGCACGGACCGGGCGGGGCGCGCGAGATCGTCTCACCCGGCAATAAGGAGTTTCTGGCGGGCGATAAAATCCACCGTCCGCCTGGCCAGGGCGGCGGCAGCGGGTCTGGTGAAGGCAACGCTTCCAATCAGGGTGAAGGCACCGATGAATTTGCCTTCACCCTGAGCCGTGAAGAGTTTCTGGAATTTGTCTTTGATGGGCTGGAACTTCCCCATCTGCAGCGCAAACCGCTCAAGTCGATGCAGGAAATCAAGATGGTGCGCGCAGGCCTGGCGCGGGACGGGGTGCCTTCGCGTATCAGCATTACCCGCTCGATGCGGGAAGCCTATGCCCGGCGAATTGCCATGCGCGCGCCTATCAAGCGCGCCTTGCGAGAAGCCCGGCAAGCGCTTGAGGCCGAGGAGCGTAAAGACCCGGTACTGCGCAACCCGGCCCGTATTGCAGAGCTCAAGGCGGAGATCGAGCGGCTCGAAAAACGCATTGAAGCCGTACCGTTTATCGATACCTACGACCTGCGTTACCACCAGTTGGCTGCGCAGCCCCAGCCCTCAAGCCAGGCGGTGATGTTCTGTGTCATGGATGTTTCCGGTTCGATGACCCAGAACCACAAGGACATCGCCAAGCGGTTTTTCCTGCTGCTGTACCTGTTTCTGGAGAAACACTACGAGAAAGTCGAGCTTGTGTTTGTCCGTCACCACACCGCCGCCCGGGAAGTCAGCGAAGAGGAGTTTTTCTACTCCCGTGAAACCGGCGGTACCATCGTGTCCAGTGCGCTTACTCTGGTCAAGAAGATCATCGACAAGCGTTATCCGGCAGAGCAGTGGAACCTGTATGTCGCCCAGGCCTCCGACGGCGACAACTGGGATGATGATTCAAACGTGTGCCGCGACTTGCTGGTCAAGCAGTTGATGCCGCAGCTCCAATACTATGCCTATGTGGAAATCACCCCTCACGACCACCAGTCGCTCTGGCAGGAATATGAGGCCGTGGCCGCTCGCTTCCCTGAGCAGTTTGCCATGCGCCAGATTATCGACGCCGGGGATATCTACCCCGTCTTCCGTGACTTGTTCAAGCGTCGTCTGAGTCAGCAGCACTGACCGCCCGTTGAGGAGTGCGCCATGAATGCCACCCACAAGCCGATTGCGACCGGTTCCGATTGGAACTTCAGCATACTGGAGCGTTTTGATGCCGAGCTGGCCCGGCTTGCCGACGAATACCGGCTGGATACCTATCCCAACCAGATTGAAGTGATTACCACCGAGCAGATGATGGATGCCTACGCCAGCGTCGGTATGCCAGTGGGCTATCATCACTGGTCGTTCGGCAAGCAGTTTCTAGCCGTCGAACAGGCCTACAAGCGCGGCCAGATGGGGCTTGCCTACGAACTGGTCATCAACTCCAACCCCTGTATCGCCTACCTGATGGAAGAAAACACCCTGATGATGCAGGTGCTGGTCATGGCGCATGCCTGCTACGGGCATAACTCCTTCTTTAAAGGCAATTACCTGTTTCGCACCTGGACCGATGCGGAATCCATCGTCGATTATCTAGTGTTCGCCCGCCAGTACATCGCCCGGTGCGAGGAACGCCATGGCGTCCAGGCGGTCGAGCAACTGTTGGACGCCTGTCATGCGCTGCAAAACTACGGCGTGGACCGTTACAAGCGACCGTCACCGATTTCGGCGGAAGAAGAAGCCAAGCGCCAAGACGAACGCGAGGCCTACCTGCAAACCCAGGTGAACCTGCTGTGGCGCACGATCCCTGATAGCCCGGAGGGCGAGCCTTTGCCCGGCAGCTTATCGCCTGAAGACGATGACCCGCTTGGGCTGCATAGCGGCGGCCGCTATCCTCCTGAGCCACAGGAAAACCTGCTCTACTTTGTCGAGAAAAATGCGCCGCTACTGGCCCCTTGGCAGCGCGAAATTGTGCGTATCGTGCGTAAACTGGCGCAGTATTTTTACCCACAGCGGCAAACCCAGGTCATGAACGAAGGCTGGGCGTGTTTTTGGCACTATACCTTGATGAACCGCCTTTACGACGATGGCAATGTCGATGAAGGGCTGATGCTCGAGTTTTTGCAGTCCCATGCGGCGGTCATTAACCAGCCGGCGTTTGATAGCCCTTACTACAGCGGCATCAACCCTTATGCCCTGGGCTTCGCTATCTTCATGGATATCAGGCGCATCTGCGAAGCACCCACCGACGAGGACCGCCAATGGTTTCCGGATATGGCGGGCTCGCCCTGGCGTGAAGCGGTTGAATTCGCGATGCGTAACTTCAAGGATGAATCGTTTATCCAGCAGTTCTTGTCGCCCAAGGTAATGCGCGACCAGAAGCTGTTTCTGGTGGTCGACGATGATCAGGAAGATATGCTGGAGGTGGCGGCCATTCACAACGAACAGGGATACCGGCGGGTACGCGATGCGCTGGCGACGCAATACGCGCTATCGGTGCGCGAGCCTAATATTCAAGTCGTGGAAGCGGCCATTCGGGGTGACCGTTCACTCACGCTGCACCACGTGCAAGACAGCCGCCGCCCGCTGGCACGCAGCGTATACCCGGTGATTCGGCACTTGCAGAAGCTATGGGGCTTCCCTGTCCATTTGATCTCAATGGAAGAGGGGCGCGTGACGCGTCGTTATCGATGGCCGGTGGAAGAAAGCGCTCAAGGCGAAGAGTGATGAGAGGGCATTAAGAATATGGCAGAGGCGCAGGGCGTCTCTGCCATTTTGGTTAGCCCTGAGCGACCCAGGACTGGCACCAGCCCGCTGGCTCGACGCTGTTTTCCGGGAAAAGCTGGCACCCCTCGTTACCGGCGGAGTAGAACATGCAGTTATTGCACCGCTGACCCTCTTCATAGGCCGGGTGATCGCTGGCATTCGATGCGTCTTCCACATAGTTCAATGCCTGAGCATTACTTGCTGAAGGGTCCAGACGCGGCAATTCTTGCGCAAAGGCGGTTTTGGACAGGATACCCGCGCCCAGCGGCAGGGCAGCAAGGCTGAGCATGCTGGAACGTATGAAGGCACGTCGGCTTTGGTTAGCCATGGTTGCTCCTAGTCGTCATTGACTGACGTATTGTCACGGTGTCTGTTATTGACGTTGCTTTTATTATACAGCGCTGAATGTAATCAGCGCCTAGTTGCATGCTAGCGGAACTCGTCGTGGAGTGCGAATAACCTGAACAAGGCAGCGACAATCGGTCACGCTGAGGGAACTGTATATTCCTAACTACGCCCGCTGCCAGGGCCCTGTTATACTCGTGCCACATCAGACCATATCCAACACCGACAGTTCATGAGGGCGCGATGCAAAACGCAGTCATCCTAATCAATACCGAGAAAGGTCAGGTCAAGGCCGTCGCTGAGCGCTTGGCGGATGTCGACGGCATCAGCGAAGTGTACTCGACCTGTGGCCGTTACGATCTGGTCGCTATCGCACGCACTCGCGACTTCGAGAGCCTTGCCGACCTGGTCACCGAACGACTCAATGCCGTTGAAGGCATCAGCGACACGGAAACGCTCAACGCCATGCAGGTGCACTCGCGCCACGATCTGGAAACCATGTTTTCGTTGGGTTGGTAACGCGCCCTGTTTAACAAAGGGCTGCTTTAAAGCAGGGCAGGGGAGTCGCGGGATTGGCTAAATTACGCTTGGGTTGGCGTCGGCAGGCGAGACGAATAGGGATTCTCGTGCTGTTTGTGGTGCTGGGCGGCGTGCTCTGGCAGTACCAGGAGCGCCAGCATCAGGATATGTACACTTGGCAGGGCGTGCCGACCTGGGAGGCGCTGAGCTTTACGTCCTTCCACCGGGTGCTGCGCAACGACGGTTTTCTGGTGGGCTGGTCGGACGTTCGCGTCAACCCGCTTTGGGTCAGCTATCAGGTCGCCGCCGTGGACGATACGCGCATCGGGTCACGTCCCGACTTTCGCCCCGATTGGCGGACGTTATGGCCGGTGGGCACTGACAGCTATTCCGGTAGCGGCTACGACCGCGGCCACCTGGCCCCCAACTATGCCATCGCCGCCGTTCATGGTCGCAGCGCGCAGCTCGACACCTTCTACATGAGCAACATGACCCCGCAACGGCCCAATTTGAACCGCCAGCTTTGGCAACGTTTGGAAGAAGCCGTCATGGATCATTTCGCGCCGCGTTTTGATCGCTTGCAAATCATTACCGGCCCCGTCTTTCCTGACAACTTTATGGATAACGCCTTTAACCGTGTGGGCTTGGTCGAAGTGCCCGAGGCGTTCTATAAAATCATTGTGGCGCCCAACGATGAAGCACCGCTGGCGCTGGCATTTATCATGCCCCAGAACGTGCGCGGCAACGAGCCACTGGACGACTACCTGGTCAGCATCGATGACATCGAAGCGCGTACCGGCCTGGACTTTTTCCATGAGCTGAATGACAACGTGGAGAGCGTTCTGGAAAGCGACATTCGCACTGACGGCTGGGCGCTGAAGGAGGTAGCGAAAAAGCCGGGGCGTTATCAATAAATAGCTTGAGAGATGAAATGATGCGGGCATTAACTAATGGTGCCCAGGAGAGGACTTGAACCTCCACGACCATACGGTCACTAGCACCTGAAGCTAGCGCGTCTACCAATTCCGCCACCTGGGCGCATCATGTTGTCACTTGCGGATTGTGTTCGATTGGTGCCCAGAAGAGGACTTGAACCTCCACGACCATACGGTCACTAGCACCTGAAGCTAGCGCGTCTACCAATTCCGCCACCTGGGCGAACACAACTTTTCTACACCAATCAGCCTTGTGGAAAGGGGATAACACAAGTTTGATTGGTGCCCAGAAGAGGACTTGAACCTCCACGACCATACGGTCACTAGCACCTGAAGCTAGCGCGTCTACCAATTCCGCCATCTGGGCAAGTGGCGCGTATGATACCCGTGTATTGGCTAAATGCAAGCGTTAGGCAGGGGTTTTTGACGTCTAAATACGAGAATCATTGCCAAGGTGGTTGGGTGATGGCCTCCACGGCGCTATAATGCGTCCATGACCAAACAAAACATGAAATTTTTCAGCCGAGTGAACGCTGAAAGCTCCTATCCGCGGCATGCAATGCACGCGCTTTTTTTACGCCTCCCGCCAACGCAAGCAAGGATGTTGATCGCATGAAGTACTGGACATTAAGTGATGATCCGCACGCAGAGCGCGAGGCGCACAAATACGACAACCCTGCGCCGAGCCGTGAGTATTTACTGGCGGCGCTGGAGCAGCATGGTAAACCTGTTACCCACGAAGACATGAGCCAACTGCTGGGTCTGGAAGACGAGGACCACCATGAAGCAGTGCGCCGTCGGCTGGCCGCCATGGAACGCGACGGCCAGGTGCTGCGCGACCGTCGTGGTGCCTACGCGCTGATCAACAAGCTCGACCTTGTCAAAGGCAAGGTGCTTGGTCATCGTGACGGCTTCGGCTTTCTATTGCGCGATGACGGCAAGAAGCCAGACCTGGTATTGCCGCCGCGCCAGATGCGTCGCGTGTTCCATGGCGACCACGTGCTGGTGAGAATCAGCGGCCGTGACCGCCGTGGTCGCGATGAAGCCACTATTGCCGATGTCATCTCACGCAATACGCAGACCATTGTGGGTGTTTACCGCAGTAATACGCCGGAATTCGGCATTCTGATTCCGGAAAATCCGCGTATTACCCAGGAAGTGATTATCCCGCATAGCGCCTGTAACGGCGCTAAAGACGGCCAGGTCATTTCGGCCAAGATCGTCAAACAGCCCGAAACCCGCGTGCAGCCGGTTGGCGAGGTGATTGAAGTTCTCGGCGAGCGTATGGACCCGGGTATGGAAATCGATATTGCCATTCGCAGCTATGAGATCCCTGCTGAGTTCCCGCCGGAAGTGCTGGATCAGACAAGCGGTATTTCGGCAGAAGTGCTTGAAGACGACAAGCAGCATCGGGTCGACCTGCGTGACACGCCGCTGGTCACCATCGATGATGAATCCGCCAAGGATTTCGACGATGCGGTCTGCGCCTGGAAGACCAAGTCGGGCAGTTGGAAGCTGCTGGTGGCCATTGCGGATGTTTCGCACTATGTTCGCCCCGGCACGCCGCTTGATGACGAAGCCCGCAAGCGGGGCAACTCGGTGTACTTTCCAGGCCAGGTAGTGCCGATGCTGCCGGAGTTGCTCTCAAACGGCCTGTGCTCGCTAAACCCGCACGTCGATCGCCTGGTGATGGTTTGCGAGATGAATATCTCGAAAACCGGCGCTATCAGCCGCTATCGTTTTTACGAAGCGGTGATGAACTCGCACGCCCGCCTTACCTATAACAAGGTGGCGGCGATCTTGGATAAGGAAAGCGAAGAGGGCAAGGCGCTGCGCGAGGAGCACGCGAAGCTCGTCAAGCCGCTGGAAGACCTTCGTGAACTTTATCAGTTGCTGCGTGAAGCACGTGAAGAACGCGGCGCGATTGATTTTGATACCACTGAAACAGAAATCATCTTCAACGATGAGCGCAAGATCGAGAAAATCGTTCCGCGCACCCGTAACGATGCGCACAAGATGATCGAAGAATGCATGCTGGCGGCCAACGTCGCCACCGCACGCTTTCTGGATAAGCATGACTTGCCTGCTCTGTACCGTATTCACGAGCGGCCCACGCCCGAGCGGCTTGATAAACTGCGCCTCTTCTTGAACGAGCTGGGGCTTTCGGTAGGCGGTGGCGATATGCCAACGCCTCAGGACTACCAAGCGCTGCGTGAGACGATTACCGGCCGTTCAGACTTCGATATCATCCAGACGGTCATGCTGCGCTCGATGAATCAGGCGGTGTATTCGCCGCAGAACGAAGGACACTTCGGCTTGGCCTATCAGGCCTATGCACACTTTACCTCGCCGATTCGTCGCTATCCTGACCTGCTGGTGCACCGCGCTATCCGCTCGGTGATTCGCGGGCCGCGCCAAACCAATACCGTGCTGCGGGTCGAAAGTGCCCCGGTTGAGCCGCCTAGTAAATGGTGCCCGTACACCTTCGAGCAGATGCTCGAGTTGGGCGAGCACTGTTCAATGACCGAGCGCCGCGCGGATGATGCCACGCGCGATGTGGAGAGCTGGCTCAAGTGCGAGTTCATGTCCGACAAGCTGGGCGAAACCTTCGATGGCACCATTGCCTCGGTGACACAGTTCGGTCTGTTTGTTCGCCTGGATGCGTTCTATGTTGAAGGGCTCGTGCATGTCACATCGCTGCCCTCCGACTACTACCACTACGAAGCTGAAAAGCATCGCCTGAAGGGCGAGCGCACCGGAACCACCTATCGCCTTGGCGATGGGCTGAGTGTTCAGGTGGCGCGCGTGGACATGGACGACCGCAAGATTGATTTCGCGCTGACCGACGAAAAGCCACGCCCACGCCGACAGCCGCGCAAGAAGCCATCAAACGAAGGGGCCAAGGCTGGCAGCAAGGGCGATCAAGAAAAGCCGAACAAGGACAAGCCCGATACACGTCGTGGCCCTCGTCGCACGCGTAAAGGCCCGCGTAAGCCATCACCGAACAAGGGTTGAGCATGAAGTCGCCAGCCTCGCAGAAGCGCCCGAACACCCCGGATGGCCTCGACCAGGTGTACGGCGTTCACGCCTTGCAGAGTCTGCTCGAGCGCGGTGAAGCCCCCAGGGAAATCTGGGTACAGCAAGGCGTTGGCAATCGACTCAGCGAACTGCTGACCCAGGCGGGTGGCCAGGGCGCGCGCATCATAGAGCACCCGCGTGCCGTGCTGGACCAGTTGACCCAGGGGGCTTCGCATCAGGGTGTGGTAGCCTTTTGTCCGCCGCTGACACCCGAAAACGAAGAGTCGCTGTGGCTCAAGCTGCGCGCATGGCCAGCGGCAGCGCCGCCGTTACTGCTGGTGCTGGATGGTGTCACCGATGTGCATAACTTTGGTGCCTGCCTGCGAAGCGCGGACGCCGCCGGTGCGCATGGTGTCATCGTGGCGAAAGACAAGGCCGCGCCCTTGAATGCGACCGTTCGCAAGGTTGCCTGCGGCGCGGCCGAGGTGGTGCCAGTGTATCAAGTTACCAACCTGGCCCGCGCGATGGAAAAGCTTAAAGCGTCGGGGGTATGGATTACCGGTACCGCCGGTGAAGCCGATGCCAGCGTTTACGACATTGACATGTCGGGCCCGACCGCACTGGTCATGGGGGCAGAGGGCAAGGGGATGCGCCGTTTGACCCGTGAGGCGTGCGATAACCTTGCCAAGCTGCCAATGGCCGGGCAGGTGTCGAGTCTGAATGTGTCCGTTGCGGCCGGTATCTGTTTATTTGAAGCGGTACGCCAGCGTCAGCTTGCAAGTTAACCCGACCACCACTAAACTGCATGCGCCCATTTGCCTGGCAAATGGGCGTTCGTTATTCTGCTTGATGCCAATGCCATTGAATCGTCGATGTGCGACGGCATTTCAGTTAACTCCTTGCTTCTATGTCGCGTTGCCTAGTGCTTGCGCATAAGAAGCTGTCAAACCGCAAGGAGATCCCATGCGTCATTACGAAATCGTGTTTATGGTCCACCCGGATCAAAGCGAGCAAGTCCCCGCCATGGTCGAGCGCTACACCAGCCTCGTCACTGAAAGCGGCGGCACTGTGCATCGCCTTGAAGATTGGGGCCGTCGTCACCTGGCTTACCCGATCAACAAGATCCACAAAGCCCATTACGTGCTGATGAACGTTGAATGTACGGGTGAGACGCTCGACGAAATCGAGAATATCTTCCGCTTCAACGATGCCATCATCCGCAGCCTGGTCGTGCGCTGTAAAGAAGCCGTGACCGAAGCATCGCCGATGATGAAGCCGGCAGAAGAGAAGCGTCCGCGTCGCGAAGAAAAGCCGCGCGCTGAAGCTGAAGAATCTGAATCCGAATCTGAATCTGCCTGATTGCATTCACTCCACGTAACCTAAGGAGCTTATTCCATGGCACGTTTTTTCCGTCGCCGTAAGTTTTGCCGCTTCACTGCCGAAGGCGTCAAGCAGATCGACTATAAAGATCTCGACACGCTGAAGGCTTACATCACCGAAACCGGTAAAATTGTTCCAAGCCGCATTACCGGCACCAAGGCCCGCTACCAGCGTCAGCTGGCAACGGCTATCAAGCGTTCGCGCTACCTGGCGCTGCTGCCCTATTCCGACAGCCACCAGTAAGCGCTTAACGTGATGCTAGCACTGGCGCGATGGCTAATGCGTGGTACGCCCTACGCCGCAGGCGGGGCAGCGTTGGCCACCTTCGTGCCCTGGCTGTTTTGGCTGGGTGCCGCAATCAGCGCACTGGTAACGCTTCGCCGCGGTTTCGCACAAGCCTTGCCTGTCACCATCGCGGCGGCACTGCCAGCCGGGATGTGGTGGGTGCAGGGCGATGTGATTCCGCTGGCCAGCATCTTGCTGGTGACGTTGATGGCCGTTGTTCTGCGCGAGCGCATGCGCTGGGGTGAAGCCCTTATTCTGGGCGCGATTGCCGCCGCCGTGATGGTGCAGTTGGGTATCTTCAGCCCACCGGCGGGCACCGAACAAATGCTCGAACAGTTACGCCAGGGCTCGCAAGAAGTTGATCGGATGCTCAACGAGTTTGCCGATCAGGGCTACGATACCCAGCAATTAGCCGGGCTTGTCGTCGGTGGCGTGACAGGGTTTGTGGTGCTGCTTGCCGCGATTGCCTGTCTGGCACTGGCACGTAGCTGGCAAGCAGGGCTTTATAACCCGGGTGGTTTCCGTGAAGAGTTTCATGGGCTGCGTTTAGCACCCAAGGAACTGATCGTGCTGATTGTTTTAAGTGTTATCAGCATGGTGCTGGGCATCTCCGCGTTGGCGATGCTGGCCTGGATACCGCTGCTAGTGGCTGGCATTGCATTAGTGCATGGTATTGTTGGATTAAAGGGGATGAACGGGCTGTGGCTGGTAGCGTTCTATGTGCTGCTGATCACGACCTGGCCCACGATTCTCATTGTGCTGCTGTTGGGGCTGATAGATACATTCGCGAACATTCGCGCACGCCTTGCCCGCAGCAATTGACTAGAGGTTTACGAGATGGAAGTCATTCTGCTCGACAAAATTGGTAAGCTGGGCGGCCTAGGTGACAAAGTCACTGTGAAGCCTGGTTATGGTCGTAACTACCTGGTGCCTTACGGCCTGGCAGTACCGGCGACTAAAGATAACGTTGCGGCGTTCGAAGCCCAGCGTGCTGAGCTCGAAGCCCAAGCGGCCGAGCGCAAGGCAGAAGCCGAAGCACGCGCTGAACAGCTCAACGACATCGAACTGTCGTTGGTCTCTAAAGCGGGCGAAGAAGGCAAGCTGTTCGGCTCAATTGGTCCTCGCGACCTGGCAGACGCGATTTCGTCTGCTGGCATCGAGGTTTCCAAAAGCGAAGTGCGTATGCCGCTGGGCCCGATTCGCCAGACCGGCGAATACGACATCGCGCTTCACTTGCACGCTGAAGTGGATGCCGCTGTACGCGTCGTCGTCGTCGCAGAGTAATCACTGCACGACGGGCAACGTCTTAAAGGGCGCGGGGATTTCCCCGCGCCCTTTATTATTTATAAGCAGTCATTATTGGTAGACAGGCTTTGCTGGAAGGCAGTCGAACGTGACGCTTACGGTAGTGATTGCGATCATCGGCGGCTAAGATATAGCGTTTATTGGCGATGCCGTCGTGTTTAAAGGAGCTCGTTATGCAGGACCAGCCACCCGCTGACCAGGAAACGGCAGCGCTCAAGCTGCCACCCCACTCGCTAGAGGCAGAGCAGTCAGTACTGGGCGGCCTGATGCTGGACAACCAGGCTTGGGATGGTATTTCCGACCGCTTGGTGGCTGACGATTTCTATCGCTACGAGCATCGCCTGGTGTTCAACGTGATGATCCACCTGGCGGAGTCCGGTCAGCCGATGGACGTCGTGACGCTCTCTGAAGCGTTGGAAGACCGCGACCAACTGGACACCGTGGGCGGGCTGGCCTTTCTGGCGGAGCTTGCGAGAAATACCCCCTCGGCGAGCAATATTCGCGCCTACGCGGATATCGTCCGCGAGCGGGCCACGCTGCGCAAGCTGATCCGCGCCGCCAACCAGATCGCCGAAGGGGCCTTTGCCCCCCAGGGGCGTCCTGCCGATGAGTTGCTGAACGAAGCCGAGCGGCTGGTCTTCCAGATCGCCGAAGAGCGCCCGAAAACCGGCGGCCCGATTGGCATGAGCGACCTGTTGACCAAGGCAGTCGACCGCATCGACGAGCTCTTCAACCTCAAAGGTCAGATGACCGGCTTATCGTCGGGCTTTCGCGATCTCGATGAAATGACATCGGGGCTGCAACCGTCCGACCTGGTCATCATCGCCGGAAGGCCCTCGATGGGTAAGTGTCTGATGAGCGGGTCGCGTCTGGTCGACCCAGACAGTGGTGCGTTGGTCACCATTGATGAGCTAGTGGCTCGTCAACAAGCGCCGCTTCTGACGTTAACCGATGATTTTAAGCTGAAGCAATCCCGTGCATCGGCGTTTGTCGATGACGGGGAAAAACCCGTTTTCCGTGTGCGTACGGCGACAGGAAGAGAAGTGGCGACAACGCTGACGCACCCGTTTTTAACCGGTGATGGCTGGCAGCCGCTGGAAAAGATAGCTGTTGGCGAGCGCATTGCTGTGCCCCGTGAAATACCGGTGTTTGGCCAAGAATCAATGCCTGAACATCAAGTTAAAATTTTGGCGTTCATGTTGGCCGATGGCGGCACAACACAAACCTGTCCCATGTTTACCAATAATAGCCCGGAACTTCGTGCTGAATTTACCCAAGCGGTGAGCCATTTTCCTGGCGTCACTTGTCGTTTGGTTGAAAATGCTGACAAAGGTGCTGACCGAACGCCTTCATTGCGGGTGAGTCGGGATGCAGCCCGCTTTCACCCCTTGAGAGAGCGGTTTTCACAAGTACTGCATGAGACGCTGCAGACGCAGAACATGACCGGGGAGGCGCTTGCCGGGTTGCTAAACGTGAGTAAAGCAGCAGTGAGTGCCTGGTGTAATGGAAACTCTGTGCCCGCTCAGGCAACCTACATGCGTCTTTGCGAGACGTTGAACATGCCCTTGGCGAGTGACAATGCTGAGTTTGACTATAGCGCTGTGGCTAAAAATGCGCCAAACCCCGTAAGGCAGTTTCTTGAAGCGCACGGTGTGTGGGCAAAAAAAGCACTGCACAAGCGCATGCCAGAGTGCATATTTCGTCTACCTAAGCAGCCGTTAGCCTTATTTCTTAACCGTCTTTTTGCCTGTGATGGTAGCGCCTTTGTACAGGCCAATGGCCAGGGTCGCATCAGCTACGCGTCGTCAAGCCGTGAACTGATCCGCGATGTACAGCATTTGCTTCTGCGCTTTGGTATTTTGAGCAAAATTCGTGAGAAGCAGAATCACTATGCCAATCTGCGCCAACCACCCTGGGAGCTTGAAATACTCGACCAGGCAAGCCAAAAACGTTTCATCCAGGACATTGGTATTTATAGCAAAGAGCAGGCATTAGAATCGCTTAGCGCCTGTATCAACCCGAAACGCGCGCACAGTAACCGCGATAGCTTACCCAAGTCGGTCAATCGCTATGTGCTGGCCAAGAAAGGCGAGCGTTCCTGGCGCGAGCTGTTCGCGAAATTGGGTAACCCCTTGCCGGTTGGTTATAACGCGCATTTGTCAGGCCGGAGTGAGCGCTGTCTATCGCGTCACCGAGCTGCCGAGTTTGCCCATCTGCTCGGGGGAGACGTGTATCTCGAAAATTTAGCGTCATCCGATATTTATTGGGATGAGGTTGTTGCCATTGAGCCGCTCGGCTTGCAGCAAGTCTACGACTTGACGGTAGACGATACCCATAACTTTGTTGCGGAAGATATCTGTGTTCATAACACCACCTTCGCGATGAATGTGGTCGAGCATGCCGTCATTGCCAGCGATAGACCGGTGATGGTGTTTTCCATGGAGATGCCGGCTGAATCGCTGATGCTGCGGATGTTGTCATCCCTGGGACGTATTGACCAAACCCGCGTGCGTACCGGGCAACTGGAAGACGAAGATTGGCCGCGGCTGACCTCCGCGGTGAATCTGCTGAAAGATAAGCAGCTGTTTATAGATGATACGGCGGCGCTGTCGCCTAATGAAATGCGCTCTCGTGTTCGCCGTGTCGTGCGCGAGCACGGCAACATGGCAATGATCATGATCGACTATCTGCAGTTGATGCAGATCAGTGGCTTTTCCGAAAACCGTACCGGCGAAATCTCTGAAATTTCGCGTTCGCTGAAAGGTCTGGCGAAAGAATTCAACTGCCCGGTCATCGCCCTTTCGCAGCTGAACCGCTCCCTTGAGCAGCGTCCCAACAAGCGTCCGGTCATGTCCGATCTGAGGGAATCGGGCGCCATAGAACAGGATGCGGACGTTATCGCCTTCGTTTACCGCGATGAGGTCTATAATCCAGACAACCCCGATAATCAGGGTATCGCCGAGTTGATTATCGGTAAGCAGCGTAACGGTCCTATCGGCACCGTGCACATGGCCTTTATCGGCCGCTACACGCGCTTTGAAGATTTGGCGCCAGACAGTTACGGCGAGGCCTTCGGGGACTAGGTGAGTGATTAGTCGCTTGAGCCTGGGCAGCAAGCTCGTATAATGCCCGGCCCATTAGCAAACAGAACGGGAGCACAGCATGGCAGGTGGTTTTCGGCGCGGTAATCGTCAGCGTCTACCCAAGTTAGAAGCGCGCGGCGAGTTGCAGTCCCTCGAGCGAGAAGGGCCCTTCAAAGAATGGCTGGGCATGCCCGATCTGTACCGCTATTACATCGAGGTCGACGGCGAAAAATACAGCTACCAGACGGAAGACTCAGAGTTGCCGGTAAAAGTGGGCGATAAAGTGGTGTTTCGTTACAAGCAGACCAAGGCGGGCAACTGGATCGATCGCAATTCGCTGGGCAAGGCGATTGACCCCTCCGAATACCAATAGCAAAGAGCGGATGGTTAGGAACTCTCCTTGGTTATGGTCGTCATAGCCGTAACATGACACTGCAACAAAAATGCCATTATGTTTCGGCATGCTGTGTCACTGAAATGCTAATAACCCAGGAGGGAACCATGGAAATGACGTCGCTCAAGGCGTTCGTTGCACGCCATGATAATTTTGAAATACGTGTCATCAGCCACGCGGGCAGCCGCTTTTATCAAGTGGAACTTGAAGACGTTGAAGGTGAACGCCACATGCTGACCCAGCGGGGCAAACCGATGATGTTTCGGGCGCTGGATGATATCTACCTGGAGCTGAAACGCGCCGATATTCACCGCGCCTATCTGGTTCAGCACGTCGCCCACGACGAAATGATAGGCCGTGATGCTCACTACAATGCCCCGTTAAGCTCGCGTGTGCCGCTGGTTTTTTAAATCTTGCGCATGGCACTATGATGATCTGCTAGAGCGTTTTTCCCACCATTGGCCCAGTCGCACCCGACGGCGGGCAAACCACCGATAGCCCCAGTTAAGGGCCCCTTTCAATCCCGGCAGGCACGATAGCCAAACCAGCCGCCGGTATCCCAGAACGGCATACAGGGCGCGGCTTGCTTCCATGCCGATATACCAGTTGCCTTGGCTGTCTTTTACATGAAGCAACCCCATCATGGCCTCGAACTCGCCTCGACCATGGGTGGCCTTGAATTCATCGCTTTGAATATCCACCAGTCGGATGCGGTCCTGATGATGGTGCTGGGAAAGCCAATTGACCTCGACGCGGCAAAAAGGGCAGTGGCCATCGTGGTAGAGCGTCGCGGGGGCGCTGGCATCAAGTGGGCTGAATCGGCTCATGAAAATGTCTCCGTTGCATAGCCAGAGGTATGGTGGGGTTGCCCGTAACCCGGTGAGGTTTCAAGCTGATCGAGAAATTGCTGTGCCTGCTCATGGATAGCTGAGCGCTTGTCGGATGCCATGCGATCAAGCGAGCCATAAATCAATTTCATGCGCGGGTTATGCTGCAGCGTGTCGCGGTGTTGCTCGAGGAAATGCCAGTACAGACTATTGAAGGGGCAAGCCTTTTCACCCGTGACCTGATTGGGCGAGTAACGGCAGTGTTGGCAATGGTCTGACATCTTGTTGATATATTTGCCTGACGCGCAGTAGGGCTTCGAGCCCATCTGGCCGCCGTCGGCATGCAGCACCATGCCCAGCGTATTAGGCAGTTCCACCCACTCGCAGGCATCGATGTATACCGCCAGATACCAATCGCATAGCGCCTCCGGCTTAACCCCGCACAGCAGAGCGAAATTGCCGGTCACCATCAGGCGCTGGATGTGGTGCGCGTAGCCGTTGTCCATGGTCATTTCCACGGCCCGCTTCAAGCAATGCATATCGGTCTTGGCGTCCCAGTAAAAGGCGGGCAAATCGCGCTCGAAACCTAATGCATTGCGACGCTTATAGTCGGGCATCTGCGTCCAGTAAAGTCCCCGCACGTACTCGCGCCAGCCGAGTATTTGGCGAATGAAGCCTTCAACGGCGTTGATGGGCGCTTGTCCATCGAGGTAACACTGCTCCGCCGCCCGGCATACCTCCTGCGGTGAGAGTAGGCCGATATTGAGCGCGGCGGACAGACGGGAATGAAACAAGAAAGCAGAGCTTTCACTGATCGCATCCTGGTAGCGGCCAAAATCGGCCAGGCAGTGGTCAAGGAAGTGGCGCAAATCCCCAAGCGCCTGGCGGCGTGTGACCGGCCAGTTAAACGTCGCCAGATCGCCCATGTGGTTGGGAAAATGGCGCTTCACTGCATCGAAGGCGGCATGGGTCATCTTCTCGTAGTGATGCTTGGGTGGCGCTGGAAACGCCAAGTCACCCTTGATCGGCTCGCGGTTATCATGATCAAAGTTCCATTGCCCGCCGATTGGCTTGCCGTCTTCCATCAACAGCCCCGTGCGTTTGCGCTGCTCACGGTAGAAGTACTCGAGGCGCAGCTGTTTGCGTCCCTGCGCCCACTGGCTGAAGTCGTCGGGCGTTGTGAAAAAACGATCGTCCTCGTGCAGCTGCCAGTGCAGCTCGGCGGTTTGACGGTCTAGCATGGCCGCATATAGCCGCCATTCGCCGGGGCGCGTCACGTGTATTTCATCGCAGCCGTAAAGCAGGGCCAGGCGCTCTGCTTCCCCGATCAGGGAATGGCAGTTGTCAGCATCGTCCAGGTTGCTGTAGTGAACCTCGAAGCCTTGTTCGCGTAGCTGGTAGGCAAAGTGACGCATGGCCGCGAAGAACAGGCCAAGCTTATGGCTATGATGGGGGACGTAACGGGCTTCCTCGGCGACTTCGCACAGGGCGACGACGGCATTATAAGGCGCCTGGCGCAGCGTCACCAAAGAAAGCGACAGCTGGTCGCCCAGCACGAGCAGTAAAGGCTTAGACATGAATTAACCTAAATATGTACAAATAATGTTAATAGTATAACTTTATGCCGCCGGTTTGCAGAAAAGTGGTAGGATTTATTTTTCAAGGCGCTGTCAGCAGGAGTGAGTATCATGACCGAGCAAGTCGCAAAGGATCAGCCGGGCGAAGGTCGCCTAATGCATGCCCCCAGCGACCACCCCCCCGTGCCCCGCGCGAAGGTGGGCGTGGTATTGGCCAATCTGGGTACCCCGGATGCCACCGACTACTGGTCAATGCGTCGCTACCTGAGCGAGTTCCTGTCTGATAAGCGGGTGGTTGATTACGCCAACTGGAAGTGGCAGCCGTTGCTGCAGCTGATTATCTTGACCAAGCGGCCATTCTCATCAGGCAACGCCTATAAAAGCATCTGGAACAATGAGTTGAACGAAAGCCCGCTGCTGACCACCACCCGGGCGCAAACGCAGAAAATGACCGAGCGTATGAAGGCGCTCTACGGCGATGATGTGGAAGTCGATTTCTGCATGCGCTACGGCAACCCTTCGACCGAAAGCGTGCTGAATCGCTTGAAGGAGAAAGGTTGCGAGAAAATCGTGTTCTTCCCGCTTTACCCGCAGTACGGCTCGCCTACCACGGCGACGGCCAACGACCAGGCGTTTCGTACCCTGATGAAAATGAAATGGCAGCCTTCCATTCGCACAGTGCCAGCCTATTTCGACCATCCCGCCTATACGGATGCGCTGGCCAACTCGGTGCGGGAAGCCTACGAAGGGTTCGCGTCGCGGCCGACCAAGCTGGTCGCCAGTTACCATGGCGTGCCCGAGCGTTACCTGCTTGAAGGCGATCCCTACCACTGCCAATGCCAGAAAACCACGCGTCTGCTGCGCGAAAAGCTGGGGTTCAGCAAAGAAGAAGTCGACACCGCCTTCCAGTCACAGTTTGGCCCCGAAAAGTGGGTTGGCCCGCAAACCGTTAATCACGTAGCAGAATTGGCCAAGCAGGGGCACAAGCACATCGCTATCCTGTCGCCTGCCTTTTCGTCTGACTGCGTCGAGACGCTGGAAGAGATCAAGGAAGAGATTCACGACAGCTTCATGGAGGCGGGAGGAGAAACCTTCAGTTATATTCCTTGCCTGAACGACCGGGATGATCACATTGATGCGCTAGTCGCGGTGGTCAACAACGAATTGTCAGGATGGTTGTAGGCGAATACTTTATCTCTAGCATTTACCTCTTTTTTCATTGGCCACCATCGGGTGGCTTTTTTGTGCCTGGTGTCACCCGGCGAATGGCGTAATGGCTTGAGAAATATATGTACAATAATTGTACTGTATAAGGTATGGTGTCTATGTTTAGAGGACGCCTCATACTTGGCGAACATCAATATGTCCCATCAACACCATTTACCGGAAAAAGTCTGCGTTCACTGCCAACGCCCATTTACTTGGCGAAAGAAATGGGCGCGATGCTGGGATGAGGTCCGCTATTGCAGCAAACGCTGTCAGCGCGAAGCCCGGATAGCAAAACGCGCTGAGGAGACCTGAGCATGAACAGCACGATCGATATCGTCTGGCTGCACGACGACCTCAGAGTAGCGGACAACCCATTGCTGCGCCTGGACGACCTGCCGGATCATCTCGTCTGTCTTTACGTGCTTGATGAAGCGTGGCTGGCCCCATTATTTGACGATGCCAATGAATTGCGAATTGGTCCGGCAAGGCTACGTTTTCTATGGCAGTGCCTGATGGAGCTTCGCGGCGAACTATTACAGCGGGGCAGCGACCTCTTGGTAAGAATTGGCGATCCCGTCAAAGAGGTTGTATCGCTCGCCGAAAAGCTGCAGGCGCGTAAAGTAAGGGTTGCAGAGCACGTAGGTGTAGAAGAAAAGCAGCACATTCAGGCGGTCAAAGATCGGCTTTCGCCGACTACCTTGATTGAGCGCCATGAATCGGGCCGGTTGATTGACGAACAGGACCTGCCGTTTGACCTATCTCGACTGCCTGAGAGTTTTTCGGCCTTTCGGCGCCAGGTCGAGAAACACTGTGTCATTCCATCAAGCCTCGCCGCGCCGATTACCTTACCTGCCTGGCCCGACGCCCCGCGTGGCTTTCCGCCGCTGAACAAGGTGTGTAACGCCAGTGCGAACTGGCAGCCGGATGAGCGCCAGGGACTCGAATTTGTAGGAGGAGAGGCGGCGGGCCGCGAGCGACTGCATCAGTACATCTGGCAGCAACATGGCCCGGCGACCTACAAGAAAACCCGCAACGGGCTCTTGGGGGCCAATTTTTCTACGCGTTTTTCACCCTGGTTGGCCCATGGCTGTTTATCGCCACGCCAAGTGCACGATGAAGTAAAAGCCTGGGAGTCACAGTACGGCAGTAATGAATCCAGCTACTGGATTGGCTTCGAGCTGCTATGGCGGGAGTATTTTTTACGCGCGGCGCAACTGGAAGGTGAGGCGCTATTCGGCCACGCACAGTTGCCTGCCATCAACGCAGACTTCGATGCCTGGCGTTATGCCGATACAGGCGTGCCGTTTATCGATGCCGCGATGCTGGAACTAAGCAGCACGGGGTGGATTTCCAACCGTGTCCGCCAGAATGTTGCCAGCTTTCTGGTCAAGGATATGGGCGTGGATTGGCGACTGGGCGCCGCCTGGTTCGAGCACTGCCTGCTGGACTACGATGTGGCGAGCAACTGGGGCAACTGGCGCTATATTGCCGGTGTCGGACGCGACCCGCGTCAGGACCGTTACTTCAACGTATTGAAGCAGGCCGGTCACTATGACCCTAAAGGGCTTTACGTGGCGCACTGGCTGCCTGAACTGGAGAGCTTGCCCAATGGTCTGGCTCGGCAACAGCCATGGCGAGTTGCCGCTGGGCGATTCCCGGCGCCTCGGGTGGCACCCGAAGCCTGGCAGCGCTGGCTGATCGATGAAGTGCAACTGGAAGCAACAGACGAGTAATTGATGAAGGTATCCATGGAAGATCGCCGTACCGCCTGGTTGTTGGGGCTGGCAGGCTTACTGCCGTTCCTGTTGACCCTCGGATTGGCCGGGTGGGGCCCGGGCGTCTGGCAAGAAACCGCCGTGCGAGCATTTTTGTATTACAGCGCGGTGATTTTGTCGTTTCTGGGCGGCACGCACTGGGGGGCAGCGCTGCAAAATCCGCAACCAGACCACAGCCCTCGACTGCTAATCGCCATGGCCCCGAGTTTGATCGCCTGGCCAGCCTTGCTGTTTAGTCCGCTTCGGGGGCTTGTCGTGTTATGCGTCGGCTTTGTGTTTGTCTGGGGGTATGACCTCAGCCGCAATGGTCGCTTTGGTTGGCCAGGATGGTACTGGCAGCTGCGCACGCTATTAACCGTAATCGTTGTGCTTGCCCACGTCGTCTTGTTGACTCGCCTTTGGTAATCAAAAGACCCTAGTAACCTACAACGTTCTGGGCCATTATCGGCACTGCCAAGGACTGCCTTAAAGGAAGCCATGATGTTGTATAAAAAGCTGACAATTTCCTCGATTCGCGCCACGTTCGGGATAACGGCCGTGTTGCTTTTGAGTCCCTCGGTGCTGGCCAACCAGCAACTGATGACCGAGGTAGATGCCAAGGTGGCGGATCAGGTTGCGGAAGACATACAGCACGAGAGTTTCAATCAGTGGCGCGATGCCTTCCGACGCTACGCCAGGGATCAAGGCATCAGCGAAGCGACGCTGCGTGAGGCTTTCGATCAGGTCCGCTACCGCGAACGGATTATCGAGCTCGATCGCTACCAACCTGAATTCGTGCGCCCCATCTGGGAATACCTTGATACGGCGGTCTCCAGTACCCGTATCAACAACGGGCAGGATCGGCTGGCGGAACATCGTCGTACCGCAGAGCAAATGGAGCAGCGTTATGGTATCCCTGCGGAGATTATTGTCGCGATCTGGGGTATCGAGAGTAACTACGGCAGCAACTTCGGTGATTTCTCCACCCTCGAAGCATTGGCGACGCTGGCTTTTGATGGCCGTCGTCAGCAATTCGCCCGCGAGGAGCTGCTGGCGGCCCTGCGGATAATCCAGCAAGGCGATATCGCCGCTGAGGATATGCGTGGCTCCTGGGCCGGTGCCATGGGGCATACTCAGTTCATCCCCACCAGTTTTGAAGCTTACGCCGTCGACGGTGACGGCGATAACCGCCGCGACATCTGGGAGAGTATCCCGGATGTCATGGCGTCAACGGCCAACTACCTGGCCCGCGCGGGCTGGCAGCCTGGGCAACCCTGGGGGGTTGAGGTAAATCTGCCGGATAACTACGACTACGCTCAGACCGGGCGTCGCGATAGCCAGGCCTGGGCACAACAGGGCGTGGAAGCCGTGAGCGGTCAACTCCCGCGTTTTGATAGTGCCGAAGTGATCGTGCCTGCCGGGGCCGAGGGCCCAGCATTTTTAGTGGGACCCAATTTCCGCGCCATTTTGCGCTATAACAACGCCACCAGCTACGCGCTGGCGGTGGCAACACTAAGTGATGCCATCGCTGGGCGCGATGGCATTCAGGAAGGTTGGCCGCGTGAAGAGGCACCTTTGACGCGGGATGATGTCCAAGCACTTCAGCGCTACCTCAACCAGGTCGGCTACGACGTCGGCGGAGCCGATGGCATTATGGGGCCCAACACCCGTCAGGGTCTGCGTTCTTTTCAGCGGGCTGAGGGATTGACCCCCGATGGTTTCGCGACGCAATCATTGCTTGAGCGGCTGCGTCAGCGGGTTGAGTAGCCCTTTTTCTAAAGGATACCAGGATAGGAAATGATGATGCCCAAGGTGGTAACGACGTTGTTAAGTAGTGTCGCCATTGTCGCGGCCCTGGCAAGCAGCCAGGCAGTTGCCAATGACGACAAGGTATTTGGCTGGGTGGAAAAGGCAACCCTGCAACCCTGGGGAACCGAAGTCAAAGCCAAGCTTGATAGCGGTGCCTTGACCTCGTCGCTGGACGCTCGGGACATCGAGATGTTTGAAAAGGATGACGAAGACTGGGTGCGTTTTCGCCTCAAGCTTGAAGACGAGGAAAGCGGCGAGGTGTTCAGCGATGAGATCGAGCGCCCGCTATACCGCAACCTGAAACTCCGCGGTGCCGGTGGCACGGACAGGCGCCCCGTGGTGCTGCTCAACCTGTGCATGGGCGACACCATCTACGAAGAGCAGTTCAGCCTGCGTAACCGGGAAGACATGAATTATCCGCTATTGCTGGGGCGGCGCACCATCAGCCACCTCGGCCTGCTCGATGTGCGTGAAACCTTCATGCAAGAGCCCGACTGCGACGAGGATGCAGAGGTAGTGGCCCATGATCCTGACGATGATGACGCCAGCGATAAAACCTGACCCTTAAAAAAGCCGTGATAATAAAGCCGTCACGGCGGTCTCCACTCGCAGAATACGCGGGCCAAGGTGCATGCCTTCACAGCCCGCGTTCAACAGCTGATCCACTTCCCAGTCGATAAAGCCCCCCTCAGGGCCTATGAACAATACCGTTTCCTCGCTGATGCCCCTTGGGCAAGGATAGGCCATGCCCGGGTGGGCAACGAGGCCGCGGCCCTGTGCCAGTAGCGCTGGCAAATGCTCGTCGAGGAACGCCCGAAAGCCTTTCACCAAGGTCACGCTGGGCATCACGGTATCGCGTGCCTGCTCAAGGCCCAGGACCAGATGCTGGTGTATCTTCTCAGGGCGTAGTTCGGGGGATTGCCAATAGCTTTTTTCGACCCGTTTGGTATGCAGCAGCGTCAAGCGCTTTACGCCAAGCGCGGTTACGTGTTCCAGGGTGCGTGCCAGCATACGCGGGCGCGGTAATGCCAGCACCAGGTGCACGGGCAGGGCGGGTGGTGGTGGCTCGCCAAGGTGCTCCCAGCGGAGCGTTGCCTGATCGGGCCCAATCGCTGTCAATTCGGCCTTGCCGATCAGCCCGTCTGAGCAGCCGACGGTGAGCGTATCCCCTGGCTGGGCGCGGTGTACCTCGCGCAGGTGT
This sequence comes from Halomonas sp. SH5A2, assembly GCF_014263395.1. Lineage (GTDB taxonomy): Bacteria > Pseudomonadota > Gammaproteobacteria > Pseudomonadales > Halomonadaceae > Vreelandella. The sequence continues at coordinate 1,042,378 of NZ_CP058321.1, forward strand.
GTCAAACGGCGTTGGTCGCGCAGCAGCGCCTGGCCGTTCTGGGCCACATCGTGAGGTTCGAGTAAAATCAGGTTCATGGCAGTGATGTACTAGTGAGTGGTTGATGGAAGGGTCAAGAAAGGCCCATTTGTCACGCCCCGGCCGACACTACGCCCATTGAATATCGAGACATGGCTTGCATGGCCGCCAAGTGCAGGCACAATAACAGCAACGGGAAGCAAAGCCCTATCGCGTTTAAGGAGAATCGCCGTGCGCGTCATTCGTAAATATGCCAATCGCAGATTGTATGATACCCAACAAAGCCGTTACGTGACGTTGGAGGATCTGCGCCGTCTGATTCTTGATGAAGAGCCGTTTCGGGTCGAGGATGCTAAAAGCGGTGAAGACCTCACGCGTACGATCCTGCTGTCGATTATCATCGAGCAGGAAAGTGCCGACAGTGACGCCGAAGTGTTCTCCAACGACCTGCTGGCTCAGTTGATCCGGGTCTATGACATGTCGTCGCCGTTGCCGCTGGCGCGTTATCTGGAGCAAGGCACCGAGATCATGATGGAGCAGCAAAAGCGCATGCAAGACCAGTGGCAGCAGGCCATTCGCCATACGCCCATGGAATTCATGCGCGAGCTGGCCGAGGAAAACATGCGTTTCTGGCAGAAGACGATGAATCAGGCGCCGCCCACCGGCAAAAATGATAGCGACGATATGGGCCAGAGCGACAAATCCCATAGCGACCAGTCCCCTAACACCAGGGCTCATAAAGACAAGCGCGACGACGACAAGTCATCGTAAGGGCCAGCGACGTGCGGGCAAGCTGTGGCATAATGCCGCGATTAATCTGCTCTTCCGCAAAGAAGGATATCCATGAAGGTTTTGATGATAGGCGGCGGTGGTCGCGAACACGCGCTGGCTTGGAAGCTGGCCCAGTCGCCGCGCGTCTCGCAGGTGTTTGTGGCACCGGGCAATGCAGGCACCGCCGGTGAGGAAAAACTGACCAACGTCGCCATCGAAGCGAACGATGTTTCCGCGCTGGTGGCGTTTGCCCGCCAGGAAGACGTGGCGCTGACGGTCGTGGGGCCGGAGGCACCGCTTGTCGAAGGCGTAGTGGATCAATTCCAGGCGGCGGGTCTGACCATCTTTGGCCCCACCCAGGCAGCCGCCCAGTTGGAAGGCTCGAAATCGTTCACCAAGGACTTCCTGGCGCGTCATGCGATTCCCACGGCCGACTATCAAACCTTTACGGCCGTTGAGCCAGCGCTTGCCTACCTGGCCGACGTAGGCGCGCCCATCGTCATCAAGGCCGACGGTCTGGCGGCCGGTAAAGGTGTAATCGTCGCCATGAACCATGCGGAAGCCGAAGCCGCGATTCGTGACATGCTGGAAGCCAATGCGTTTGGCGATGCGGGCGCACGGGTAGTAATCGAAGAATTCCTGGACGGTGAAGAAGCCAGCTTTATCGTCATGGTCGATGGTGAAAATGTGGTGCCCATGGCGACCAGCCAGGACCACAAACGCGCCTACGACGGCGATAATGGGCCGAATACCGGCGGTATGGGCGCCTACTCACCGGCACCCGTGGTCACGCAGGATGTCGACGAGCGCATCATGCAGCAGGTGATACTGCCCACGGTCAAGGGAATGGCCGCTGAAGGTCATGCCTACAGCGGTTTTCTCTATGCCGGCCTGATGATCGACGCGCAGGGTAACCCGAAGGTGATTGAATACAACTGCCGCTTTGGCGACCCGGAAACCCAGCCCATCATGCTGCGCTTGACCTCGGATTTTGCCGCACTGTGCCTTGCCGGTGCACAAGGCAAGCTTGCCGGTCAGCGCTGCGAATGGGACTCCCGCGCGGCGGTAGGTGTCGTATTGGCCGCCGGCGGTTACCCGGGCAGTTATCGCAAGGGCGATGTGATTCACGGCATTGCCAATGCCGAACGCCATGGCTGCAAGGTGTTTCATGCGGGGACTCAACAAAACGACCAGGGTGATATCCTGACCGCAGGTGGCCGCGTACTGTGCGTTACCGCCTTGGGCGAAAGCGTCTCCCAGGCACAACAGGCGGCGTACCAGGGAGTGGACGAGATTCATTGGGAAGGCGTTATCTGCCGTCGCGATATCGCTTACCGAGCGATTGCTCGGGAAGGTTGACGCTTCGCCTGAAGGTTGACGCTTAGATAGTCACATGGGCATCCTGCCGCGACTGCCGATCACAACAAGGATAACTGGATGGAACGGGTTCAGCTCGATTTTCCCGACGCAGCGATCATTCATCGCCATTCGCTAAGCGTCCGCGTCACGGATATGAACTACGGTCGTCATCTCGGCCACGACGCGCTTGTGTCGCTCCTCCACGAGGCGCGCATCCAGGCGTTTGCCGCCCTCGATCTGCCGGAATGGGACATGCACGGCTACCCCAGTGTGGTTGCGGATCTGGCGGTGCAATACCAAAGCGAAGCGCGCTGGCCGGACGCCTTGGTGATTGAAACCGCCGTGCCTCCCCCCGAAGGCAAGGCATTAACGATTTATCAGCGCATCGCCCATGCCGGGAGCGGTAAAGCAGTCGCAACCGCGCGTATTAATCAACTGCTGATTGACATGGCCTCGGGTCGTCCGGTAACCGTGCCAGAGGCGGTCGTGCAAGCATTAGCGCAAGCAAGAGGCACCTGACCGATGTCCCGTGAATACCCGATTATTGCCATCACCGGTTCGTCCGGCGCCGGTACCACCACCGTGCGGCGCAGCTTCGAGCGCATGTTTCTGCGTGAAGACGTGCACGCCGCCATGGTGGACGGTGACGCCTTCCATCGCTATACCCGCGATGAGCTGCATCGCATGTTCCGCGAAGAGCCCGAGCGCAAAAACGAACTGTCGCATTTTGCCGTCGAAGCCAACCTGCTGGATCGTCTCGAAGGCATGTTTATCGAATACGGCGAGCATGGCACGGGGACCTTCAGGCACTATATCCATGCTGAAGATAAACAAAAGATCGAGGCGGGGCACAAGGTCGGCACCTTCACAGAGTGGCAGTCGCTCCCCTGCGGCACCGATTTGCTGTTTTACGAAGGCCTGCACGGCGGCTTGGTCACGGAAGAGTTCGACATTGCCCGTCATGTTGATCTGCTGGTAGGCGTAGCGCCCACGATGAATCTGGAATGGATCCAGAAAATCGATCGCGACACCAAGATGCGCGGTTACTCCCAGGAAGCGGTCATCGACACCATTCTGGGCCGCATGGATGACTACGTGCGCTATATCCAACCCCAGTTTTCGCGCACGCACATCAATTTCCAGCGCGTGCCCACGGTGGATACCTCAAACCCCTTTGAGGTGCAGGATATTCCCACCGACGCGGAGTCGTTTGTGGTCATCCGTTTCCGTGACCCTTCCACGGTGGACTTTCCCTGGCTGCTGGCGATGATCAAGGATTCGTTCATGACCCGGCCCCACACCCTGGTGGTGCCGGGTGCAAGAATGTCGCTGGCCATGGAGCTTATCCTGGCGCCGTTGGTGCGCCACTTGTTGTCACAGCGGCGTTTTCGTTAAGCTCACAGGTAACAATCGTTTACCTGTGTCGCCAGGTCACGCTCACTGAGGAGCTTTTATGGACTGTCTGTTTTGTAAAATCATCAACCGCGAAATCCCTGCTGATATTGTCTATGAAGACGAGCACGTGCTGGCGTTCAACGACATCAATCCCCAGGCACCCACGCATCAGTTGATCATTCCCAAGAAGCACATCGCCACGCTCAACGATATACAGGATGATGACCTGGTGACCGTTGGGCGGTTGCAATATACCGCAGCGAAGCTCGCCCAAGAGCAGGGCTTTGCCGACGATGGCTACCGGATCGTCATGAACTGCAACGAAATGGGCGGCCAAACGGTCTATCATATCCACATGCACTTGCTCGGCGGGCGTCAGTTTACCTGGCCCGCCGGGTAAGTCGCTGCGACTTTTACGACCCTCGGCCAAGGAGCGAGCCATGATGCGTCGATGCCCCCGTTCTGACCAATGGATCTATCAGTTTGACCGTGCGCTGCGCACGCTGGCACCGCCTACGGTGCGTTCAAAAGCGCCTGTGCCGGTGTCGCCAAGCGATGAAACCCTGACAGCCTTCGAGGCCCACCACGTGTCAGGCATGATGCGCGTCAACCACAATGGTGAAGTATGCCTGCAAGGGCTTTACCAGGGGCAGCGGCTGTTTGCCCAACGGCCCGATGCCAGCGCACAAATGCAACAGTCAGCAACCAATGATCTTGGCCACTTGGCCCTGTTTAGCCAGCGGCTACGGCAATTGGATAGTCGTACAAGCCTGCTTGCGCCGTGTTTCTATATAGCCTCGCTGAGTATTGGCGCGACCACGGGCGCGCTGAGCGAACGCCTTGGCCTGGGTCTACTGGCCGCCAGTGAATCACAAGCTGCCAAGCGTTTCGGCGACCAGCAGTCACGCCTGCCGGAGGCTGACCAGACGTCACGTACGATGCTTCGCCAAATGGCCGTAGAGAAAAATCACCATGCCCAACTGGCGTTGGAAGCGGGCGGTGTCAGCCTGCCGGCGCCGGTGCAATGGCTCATGAGGGGTGCCTTCAAGGCGGTTAGTAAAACGACGTATCACGGCTAATTGCGCGCAGATACCTACAAAAAAACCCCGCCGAAGCGGGGTTTTTTTGCAGATCAAACGCTTTAAGCATCGATGCGCTTGTATTTCATGCGCTTGGGCGTGTCGTTGCCGACGCGCTTCTTGTGATCTTCTTCATAGTCGGTGTAGTTGCCGTCAAAGAAGACCACCTCGGAATCGCCCTCAAACGCCAGAATATGCGTAGCAATCCGGTCAAGGAACCAGCGGTCGTGCGAGATGACCATGGCACAACCCGGGAAGGCCAGCAGTGCTTCTTCCAGTGCACGTAGCGTCTCGATATCCAGGTCGTTGGACGGTTCGTCAAGCAGCAGCACGTTGGCCCCCTGCTTGAGCGTTTGCGCCAGTTGCAAACGACCACGCTCACCACCGGACAGCTCATCTAGGCGTTTTTGCTGGTCATTGCCTTTAAAGTTGAAGCGACCCACGTACGCCCGCGAAGCGACCTCATACCCATTGATGTTGAGGATGTCCTGGCCGCCGGAAACGGCCTGCCAAACGGTCTGCTTGTCGTCCAGGGCATCGCGCAGCTGCTCGACATAAGCGATATCTACCGTTTCACCCAGCACGACCTCACCCGCATCGGGCTGTTCCTGGCCGGTAATCAGCTTGAACATGGTCGACTTACCGGCGCCGTTACCGCCTACAATGCCGACAATCGCACCGGGGGGAATCGAGAACGAAAGATCCTGATAAAGCAATTTGTCGTCAAAGCGCTTCGCCACATCATGAAACTCGATGACTTTATCCCCCAGGCGCGGGCCGGGTGGAATATAGATCTCATTGGTTTCATTACGCTTCTGGAAATCACCAGACTGCATTTCCTCAAAGCGGTTAAGGCGTGCCTTGCTTTTCGCCTGGCGGCCCTTCGAATTGGAGCGCACCCACTCAAGCTCCTGCTTGATGGCTTTCTGACGCGAAGCCTCCTGCTTGGCTTCCTGACCCAGGCGCTGGTCTTTCTGCTCGAGCCACTGCGAGTAGTTGCCCTCAAACGGAATACCCTGACCGCGGTCAAGCTCCAGAATCCAACCCGCGACATTGTCGAGGAAGTAGCGGTCGTGGGTAATGGCCACTACGGTGCCGCTGTAGTCGTGAAGAAAACGCTCCAGCCAGGCGACCGACTCGGCATCCAGGTGGTTGGTCGGCTCGTCGAGCAGTAGCATATCGGGGCTTGAAAGCAGCAGACGACACAGCGCCACGCGGCGGCGCTCACCACCGGAAAGGTTGCCGACTTGGGCTTCCCAGGGGGGGAGGCGAAGCGCTTCGGCGGCGACGTCGAGCTTACGCTCGATGTTATGGGCGTCGGCAGCCTCGATAATGTTTTCCAGGCGTGCCTGCTCGCTCGCCAGGGCATCAAAATCGGCATCCGGCTCGGCGTAGGCGGCGTAAACGCCATCGAGTTTTTCCTGCGCTTCTTTGATGGCGCCCAAGGCTTCTTCGACGGTTTCGCGGACGTTCTTGCTGTCGTCGAGCTCCGGCTCCTGAGGCAAATAGCCGACGTTGATTCCCGGCATCGGACGGGCTTCACCTTCAAACTCCTGATCGACACCGGCCATGATGCGCAGCAGTGTGGATTTACCCGCGCCGTTCAAGCCCAGTACACCAATCTTGGCCCCCGGGAAAAACGACAGCGAGATATCTTTGAGAATTTGCTTTTTGGGCGGCACGATCTTGCCAACCCGGTTCATGGTGAAAACGTATTGCGCCATGGAAATCCGTATAGTTGATGAACGAAATGCCAGCGTCGCCGCTGGGCGATAGGCAGATGATAGAGCCCCGCGTGTCGAAAGGCCAGCCGAGGAGGGCTCACCGCCTAGATGCGGTCAGGTTGATACCTGGTACCGCCACCGGGAAGACGCCGTAGTTTTTCTTGATTACTCTTTCTTGGTTACTCTTCTTCGTCCCAGCTGTCATCGATCGCACGTTTGAGGCGGCGTTCTTCAAGCCAGGCCTCTACCTGGCGTCGGGCGCGCAGGCTATCGGCTTTGCTGTTCGACCGAGAGCGGCCGTAATGTTCGTCATTGACGGCGTCGGGGGAATCGAAGTCATCCACTTCAGCGTCTTCAGGAGAGAAAGATTCACGACTCAAGGGGTCACGGCTCATATCTGGCCCTCCAACCCAAGCCGGCGTGCCGGCGTCATTATGGCTTCCTGGTTTCAAGAGCAACAGAAAGCGCCTAGCGCTTGGTCAAGCGCCTTGCCGCTATATAACGCCGGTTACGTTGAAGATCAAGTGTTGTCGTTTTATTTTTCTGTTTTTGCGTCTGTCTGCTGGGCCTGGAGTGCGGCTAACGCCTGCTGTGCTTCCACTCGTTCGGTAACATCTTTCTGTACGCCGATGTAATACATCAGGTTATCGGCTTCATCGAAAACCGGTGTGATCGACAGCTCATTCCAGAACATGGTGCCGTCTTTCCGATAGTTGCGCAGCACCTGCCGCGAAGGCTCGCCTGCGCTAAGCGCATCACGGATTGCGGCCAAAGGGGTCTGGTCGCGATCTTCGTTCTGCAGGAAGCGGCAGTCCCGGTATAAAATTTCATCGGCGCTGTAACCGGTCAGACGCTCAAAGCCTTTGTTGACGTAAATCAGGATGTTTTCGTCGCCTTCCTGTTCAGCAACCACTATGCCGTCTTCGGAGGCGTCAACCATGCGTTCGAGCAACGCAGGGCTGATCATGGGAGATCGTTTCATCAAGGGGTCCTGTTGCAGCTCCAAACCTATCTTAGCGTATTGTCACGTAATTTTTATGATAGCAAAAGACCGTATAACGGTTGCCACCTACCTACCATCATGGCGAGCGTTGCCCCGCTTTGCAATCCTGAACGCTCACTTGACGTTACTCCACTTCCGGTAAGCGCAGAGCACTGACCATCGCAGCCAGGGCGGTGGCGGATAAAACGAGCAGCAAGGCGCTACTGCCCAGCCACTGGGCCAGAAGGCCGACGACCCCGCCTACCAGCAGCATCAGCACGCCCGTCAAGGTGTTGGAAAGTGCTACATAAAGGGCGCGGTTATCCTGACTGGCCATATCGACCAGATAGGTTTTGCGCCCCAGGCGCACACCATGATGAACAATCACCAGCGCGGCATAGACCAGCGCGTAAGGCCAGATACGTTCGGAAAAGAAGGTCGGCAGCCACGCAATGCCAGCCCCCAGCAAACAGCATACGGTTGTCCCGATAGCCGCATCTCGCATAACGCCTCGGCTGGACTGGTCAGCTCGTTTGCCCCACACGGGACTTGCCACCATGGCGGCTAGGCCGGATACCACGACGAGTAGCCCCAGACTGCTTAGCTCGGTGCCGCTCTGCTGTTGGCCAAGCAGCGCCAGGTAGGGAAGGGCCAAGGCACTGGAGAGCAGTAACGCTCTGGATAGGTTGAAGTGTAAAAACGTGCGGTCTTCCTTGAGTAACGAAAGCCCCAGCTTGATGCTATCCCAGGCATTTTCGCCACCTTCAACCGCGCCCGGCGTTTCCTCAATGCGGGCGGCGCAGATCCCGTTAACGGCCCAGCCAAGCGCCGCAATGCTTAGCAGTGCTGCCAGCGTCACGTTGCCAAGGGAGTCATCCAGAAGTATCAATACGCCCCCGGCTGCCAGAGTAGCCGCCCCGGCAACACTGCCGCTCCAGCCCATCAGCGTGCCACGGCGGCGTTTGGCAATGGTTTTGCCCATGACATCCTTGGTGGCGATGGACGAAAGGCCTCTGGCCAGCGACAGCATGACCAGTGCCACCAACACCAGGCTGCCTCCCAAGCTGCCACTGCTCCACAACGCTAACGCTGCCAGCACGAGTGCCGCGAGTGCCTGTAGGGCAGCACCGGCCACCCACACCCACTTGCGTTGCGGCTTGAGGCGAATGAAGCCAGCCACGAATATCTGTGGCAGCAGCGCGCCGGACTCACGAATCGGCACCAGTAGCCCAACCATCCATACCGGTGCACCGATGATGCCCATCAGCCAGGGCAATACCAGTCTTGCGCTGGATAGCTCATCTGCTAGCTTGTTACCCAGCGCTGCCCATAAATGCAGCATGAAGTTACGCGGTTGCTCATGGCAGGCGCTATCGGGGATGTCATCGCACATCCGGCTATCCTCGTCGCCGGTTAGCCATTCATAAATGCGCGATTGTGAAACGTCTTGTTTAGCCATCTAAGCTCCTTGGCGGTTGCACCTGACTAGGGGTGTTGACGTTTGATTCATTGCAGCGCTGAAACGCCAACAGACCCTGATCAACCCAAAAAATGATTTTTTCATTGAGTGTATCGCTGAGTGGAAGCGGTCCTTCTTTTTAATGAGTACCCTAGTTCTTATATTAACTGGATTTGGAGCTCAAGGATGTCGCGTATTCAAATTCGCTATTGCACGCAATGCCAGTGGCTGCTTCGCAGCGGCTGGTATGCGCAGGAGTTGCTCTCCACCTTTGGTGAGGCGCTGGAGGAAGTGGCGCTTTGCCCCAGCCACGGCGGCACTTTCGAAATATGGTGCGACGAGGCCCTGCTGTGGGAGCGCAAACGCGATGATGGTTTCCCGGATATCAAAACCCTCAAGCAGCGCGTGCGAGACCACGTCGAGCCAGCTCGGGACCTGGGTCATACCGACCGATGAATCAGGACCGCCAAGCAATTCTCTATGGCTTGGGGGCCGTTGCCCTCTGGTCCACCGTCGCCACAGCTTTCAAAGTTGCCTTGGCCTGGATGTCGCCTCTGGAGCTGATGTGGCTCGCGGTGCTGGTTTCCTGGCTATTGATGGGTGCCCTGGTGGTTTATCAAGGCAACGCCAGAAAAGCGCTAGCTACTGGCTGGAAGACCGCCGCCTGGGCCGGATTGATGAACCCAGTGGCCTATTACCTGGTGCTGTTTGCCGCCTATGATCGACTGCCCGGCCAGGAAGCCATGGCGCTGAATTACACCTGGGCGCTGGCCATGGCGTTTTTGGCAGTACCGCTGTTGGGGCACCGCCTAACGGTTAAAGATGTCACCGCCGGACTGGTCGCCTACGCCGGTGTCTGGGTGATCGCCACCCGTGGCAATGTGTTCGATGTCGACTTTGCCGACCCGCTTGGCGTGGCCTTTGCGCTAGCGTCCACGCTGCTTTGGGCGCTTTACTGGCTGCTCAATGCCCGGGATAAACGCCAGCCGTTGGTGGGTCAGTGGCAGAACTTCACCGTTGGGCTGCCGGTATTAACACTGCTGCTGATGTGGGGGCCTGGGTTTCAGTGGCATGGCGGTTCGGCGCTGTTGGCAGGTATTTACGTCGGGCTGTTCGAGATGGGTATCGCGTTTATTTTGTGGCAGCTTGCGGTTCACAAAGTATCGCGCACTGCCAAGGTCTCAAACCTGATCTTTCTTTCCCCGCCAGTTTCACTTTTGTTACTTTTTGTAGTCGTTGGTGAGTCGATTTATCCTTCAACCTTGGTGGGTCTGGTGCTTATTCTGGCAGGGCTTGGCTGGCAACAAACGCGTAAAGCTTAGGGCTAACGGCTTCATAACAGTTTAGGTAAACCAGTTCAGTGGTTGTCGGTTTACATATTAATGCCTGCTTAATAAGAAATTTATTGCATCGACCTTTGTACATAATGTAATTTTGTTTTACGATAATTTACATTAATAATTGTTACGTAACCGACAGGTTGTAGGCTATAAATAGGAAACACGTCATCAGGGTGCTTAAGCTTTTGTGATGAGTAATGCTGACGCAGAAGGCTCTAGAGCCAAGCACCACCAGGGTAAGGAAGCCGGGAATGGATGCGCCGCCTGAACATAGTGAATGTTGGGGTGAGTCCCGCGATAAAAAAATAACGTATCGATTGCTATCGGTGATTGCGGTGGCCTTGCTGCAGTCGCTGTCTCATATTCCATGAGGGGACCACAGATGAAAAAAATCAGCTGCACCAACGGGCTTTACCAACGGTTTGGCTTGTCACGTATCATTCAGGCGGCCGCTTTCGGCACCAGCCTGACACTCCTTCCGCTCAGCCAGGCGATGGCACAGTCGCTTCCATCCGATATGGCGATACCAGGCTCAGCCAATCTGCAAGAGACTGTTCAGCAGGCGATCACCCAGAATCCCGAAGTCAACGCCGCGTTCCGCGCCTTTAATGCGGCAGGTTACGACAGGGATGAAGCCTGGGGCGGTTATCTGCCAAGCGTGGATGCCACCGCTGGTGTGGGCCGAGAGTCTGTCGAAGGTGATGGCCGCGGTAGCTATGACACCGACTACATGCAACTCGAACTGACTCAAATGGTTTATGACGGCTTCGCCACTGCCGGTCGGGTAGAACAGTTGGATCGGGCGGAGTTAGTACGCTATTACGAACTGCTGGGCGCCAGTGAAACCGTTGCCCTGGAAGCGACCAGGGCCTACGCGGATGTGCTGCGCTATCGTGAGCTTGTTCGCCTGGCACAGGATAACTACCGCCAGCACATGCGCGTCTATGACCAGATCGAAGAGCGCGCGCTCTCCGGCGCAGGCCGCGGGGTAGATCTTGAGCAAATTACCGGCCGCGTCGCACTGGCCGAATCCAACTTGCTGACCGAAGCCTCTAATCTGCACGATGTCTCGGCGCGCTATAACCGCATCGTCGGTGACCTGCCGGTAGAAAACCTGGCCCCCACGCCGGAACTCTCGGGTGAGCTACCCAGCTCGGTGCAAGAGGCAGTCAACCTGGCCTTTGAAGGCAACCCTGACTTCCACGCCGCGATTGAAGACATCGCCGCATCTCGTGCTGAAAAAGACATCGCGGAAGCAGGCTTCCATCCGCGGGTGGATATCGTTGGGCGCACTGGCAATAATAACGATGACTCGTCAGCAATCGGTCGTCGTGACCAAAGCAGCATCGAACTGGTTGCCAGCATGAACCTGTATCGGGGTGGGTCAGATTTGGCCTCATTCCGTGCAGCGAGCGAGCGTATCGAGGAGGCCGTTGAAAATCGCGAGCTGGCCTGTCGCAACGTTCGTCAAACGACCCAGATCGCCTACGGCGATACCCAAAGGCTGCGCGAGCAGATGCGCTATCTTAACCAGCATCGTCAATCCATTGACCGTGTACGCGGCGCCTACCAGCAGCAGTTCGATATCGGCGAGCGCACCTTGCTCGACGTGCTGGATAGCGAAAACGAGTTCTTTGAAGCCAGCCGGGCCTACGTTAACGCCCAGTACGATGTCGCCATTGCCGACGCCGAAACGCTGGCCTCAATGGGCCACCTAATGCGCACGCTGGACGTATCGCGCGCCGACATGCCGAGCCTTTCAGACCTGGATAGCGATGGCGTCGAGATTGATGCCGAGGCTATCTGCCCGACTCAAGCGCCTGCCAATTACACGCTGGAGGATCTGGTGGGTAGTACCGATAATGGTACGTCTTCGGATGTCAGTATAGCGCGCTCATTTGATGAGAAAAGCGCCGTTGACACGCTTTCGGTTACTGACGCGTCAGACACAACCACGAAGCTTCCTTCAGCATTCACGGATGAGGCCGTTAACGCCACCCCAACGAATGCAAGTTCTTTTCTTCAGGTAGCGGCCCTGACTAACCAAGACTCGGCCGTAGCGTTACAAGAAGAACTTGCAAATCAGCTGAACACACCCACCCGTGTCGTTAACAGTGGAGGTTTTTACCGTGTTCAGGTAGGCACTACCGCTGATGCAGAACCAGGCTTTCGTCGCCAGTTGAGCGATATGGGGTATGATGAAGCGTTTCCTGTCAGCAGTTAAGTAAGAGCAGGGCGCTGCAGATTGTTTCGCGTTCTTTCTATTTCGTCATAGAAATAAGAGCGCGAGACAATACCGCTGGGCGCACTAATCTGAACAGGCCGCATTTATGAGTTGGGGTATGTGTGTCTAACGAAAAAGACGTAGCATCAGACGAACCATCCAATCGAACCGATACAGACGAGCTTCTGGAATGTTTGATCGCTGTGGCATCCATTCATCACCACGATGCCACACGAGAAGCGCTTATTGCCGGTCTCCCGCTTGAGGAAGGCAGGCTGACACCTGGGGTGCTGGGGCGTGCGGCGGCGCGTGCTGACCTGACGGCTAGGCTGGCCAAATCACGCCTTTCGCAGCTCAACCCCGCCCTGTTTCCAGCTATTTTGCTGCTGGAGTCCGGGCGTGCCTGTGTGCTGCTCAACCTGGACCTTAAAAATGGCCAGGCGGAAGTCATTTTCCCTGAGCTTGGCGAGGCTAGCTCCATTGTCAGCCTGGCTGGTTTGCAAGACGCCTACAGTGGCCAAACGGCCTATGTGAGGCCGAAATACCGCTTTGATGCGCGTGGCCCCGAGGTTAAAAAGCAGCGCTCGCGGCACTGGTTTTGGGGTGTCATCCGCGAAAACCGCAAGCTTTACCGTGATGTGTTGATCGGCTCGGCGGTCATCAACCTGTTTGCCGTTGCCATGCCCCTGTTCGTGATGAACGTTTACGACCGGGTGGTCCCCAACGCGGCCACCGAGACGCTTTGGGTGCTCGCCGTCGGCATCTTCATCGTGCTGTGTTTCGATCTGGCGCTGCGTTTGATGCGCAACGCCTTTGTAGACCTGGCCGCCAGCCGTGCCGATGTGAAGCTGACATCGAGCATCATGTCACGCGTGCTCGGCATGCGCATGGAAGCCAAACCGGCGTCGACAGGCTCATTTACCGCCACACTGCAATCCTTTGAATCCGTGCGGGCGTTTATTGGCTCTGCCACGATCGTCGCGCTTGTGGACCTGCCCTTTGTCATTCTGTTTGCCGCGATTATCGCGCTGATTGGCGTGCCACTGGTGATACCCATTGTGGTCGGGGCAGTGTTCGTTTTGCTTTATGCACTGGCCGCGCAAAGCAAGCTGCACGAACTCTCCGAAACCACCTGGCGTATCGGCGCCCAACGCAATGCCACCCTGGTGGAAGCCGTCGGCAACCTGGAAACCGTCAAGACGCTGCGCAGTGAAAGCCGCTTGCAAGGCATGTGGGAGCGCGCGTCAGCGTTTCTTTCTCGCACGGCGGCTCAGTTACGTCTAGTTAGCTCGTCCGTTACCAGTGTGGCGCTATGGACACAGCATACGGTGGCGGTGGCGATCATCATTATCGGTGTCTACATGATCATCGAAGGCGACTTGACCCAGGGCGGGCTGATTGCCGCTTACCTGTTATCTTCCCGGGCGATGGCGCCAATCAGCCAGGCGGCAGGGTTGATGTCCCAATACCACCAGTCCTCCACGGCGCTTGAGTCACTCAATGAGGTGATGGACAAGCCCACCGAGCGCGTTGAAGGCAAAGCCTATATCAACCGCCCCGTGGTGCACGGTGATATCAAATTCGACGGCGTCAGCCTGAGCTACCCAGAGGCGGAGCGCAGTGCGCTCAACGACGTCAGCTTCCGTCTCAAGCCGGGGGAAAAGGTCGCCTTGATTGGTCGTATCGGTTCGGGTAAATCAACCCTCAGCAAACTTTTGCTGGCGCTTTACCAGCCCACGGGCGGTGCCATCTTCCTGGATGATGTCGATATACGTCAGTTCGATCCCATGCAACTGCGGCGACATATCGGCTACGTGCCCCAGGATATCGCGCTGTTTTTCGGCACCCTGCGCGAGAACATCGTCGCTGGCGGTGGCAGCGAAGGCGTTGACGACGAAGCGCTGCTTGAAGCCATCAGGTTGAGCGGCCTTGAGTCACTGGTGAAGTCTCACCCTCATGGTCTCGACCTGCCGGTGGGTGAGGGCGGCAATATGCTTTCCGGCGGTCAGCGTCAATCGGTGGCCATTGCGCGTGCCTTGGTGAATAGCCCGAGCGTGCTGCTGCTCGACGAACCCACCAGCGCGATGGACCACGCCAGCGAAGAAGTGCTGAAGAAAAACCTGACGCGTTTCAGCCAAGAAAAAACCATGGTGATCGTTACCCACCGCACGTCGCTACTTTCGCTTGTCGACCGCATTATCGTGATGGACGCGGGCAAAATCGTTGCCGATGGCCCGCGCGAGCAAGTCGTCGAAGCCTTGCGTAAAGGCCAGGTCGGGAGGGCCAGCTAATGGCGAAAAAGCGTAAATCCGCCGAACAGCAAGGCTTTGAAGCGCTTGGGCGGTTCAGCGAAAAGGGCGGCAAACCCTTCCGCCCGTTCATGGACCGGTTGTTTTCCAAGCGCGTCACGTCGGCCCATATAAGCCGAGACTGGGCAAGCGATGCCGATTGGGCGCGCATGCAGCAGGACCCGCTCCGCGCACGCGGATTTCTCTACGGCATCGTACTGGCCATCATCGCGCTGATTGTCTGGGCTTCCTTTGCGGAAATTGACGAAGTCACCCGTGGCCAGGGCCGCGTCATCCCCGCCCAGCAGCTGCAACGCGTTCAGTCATTCGACGGCGGCGTGGTCGAGGAAATCCTCGTCCAGGAAGGTGAAATGGTCGAGGCGGGCGAGGTCGTCATGCGCATCGACCCGACGCGCTTTGTCTCCGATTTTCGTGAAAATCGGGTCCAGGCCCAAGCGTTACGCGCACGAGCAGAGCGTCTTCGTGCCCTGGTGACGGATTCCGCCTTCTCGCCCGACGACGACCTGCTGGCCGAAGCGCCACTCGCTGTTTCCCAAGAGCGTGAAGCTTATCAAAGTAGTCTGTACGAGCTGAGCCAGCAGGAAGCCGTTATTCGCGACCGGATCCGCCAACGGGAAGCCGAGTTGCTTGAAGCAAAACTACGGCGTGATACCGCTAGCCGTGAGTTGCAAATGGCCAGTGAAGAACTTCAGCTTACGCGGCCCTTGCTGTCCTCCGGTGCTGTATCGGAAGTCGAAGTGCTGCGTCTGGAGCGCGAAGTGTCCCGCAACCGCGGCGAGCGCGACCAGGCCAATGCGGCCATTGAGCGCCTTGAAGCGGCCGTCGAAGAAAGCGAATCGCAGCTGCGCGAATTGGGCGCTGAACGGCGTAGCCAGTGGCGCAACGACCTGTCCGATACGCTAAGTGAAATTTCAGCGCTCAATGAAGGCAGTTCAGGGCTGCAGAATCGCGTCCAGCTCGCCGACATTCGCTCGCCGGTAAAAGGGATCGTGCAAACCCTGCATATCACAACCATTGGTGGCGTTGCCCAAGCCGGGCAGGAAGTGGTCGATATTATTCCCACCGATGACCGGCTACTGGTCGAGGCGCGCATCGCACCCCAGGACATTGCCTTCCTGAGCCCGGGGCAGGAGGCAACCGTCAAACTGACGGCCTACGACTATTCCCAATATGGCGGTTTAAAAGCCGAGCTTGAAAACATCAGTGCCGACACGATTACCGATGACGATGACAACACCTTCTATCGCGTCAAAGTACGTACCGAACAGGGTGAGATCAATAACGAAGACATGGATATCATTCCCGGCATGACGGCCCAGGTGGATATCATGACCGGCAAGCGCACGGTGATGGAGTTTCTCCTGAAACCCGTCCTGCGCGCGTGGAATAATTCATTAGGGGAACGCTGATGAACCACCTTTTTGTCACGCAAGACCAGGCGTTGATGCCCCGCTGGCAAGCCGCCTTTGCCGAGGCGAGATGCGTTACTGCCGAGCAGGCCGAGGCACAGGCGGATGCTGACACCCTGGTGTGGGTGTTGAAAGAAGAGCATGCCTCTGACGGGCCTTCACTTGTGCGCCGCCTGGCTCAGCGTGCCACCGTTGTGGTGCTCTCGATGATGCCGGAAAACAGCGCGGCGATGGACGCGCTGCAACAAGGCGCAAGAGGCTATGCCCACGCTCTGAGCCCCGCCGATACGTTGAAACAAATCGCCATGGTGGTAATGAATCAGGGTATTTGGGTGCCGGCTGACCTGATGGCACAAGTCATGGGTAGTACCTGGCGGCTTCTTAATGGCGACGAACAGGTTCAGTCATCGGTGCTGGAAGCGCTGACCCAACGCGAGCGCGAAGTCGCGTTGGCAGTGGCCAAGGGTGCCAGCAATAAAGTCGTGGCCCGAGAGCTCGATATCACGGAAAGAACCGTTAAAGCTCACTTGACCGCCATCTTCGCCAAGCTCGATATCCATGACCGGTTACAGCTGATTATCAAGCTGACCGGCAAAGGCGCATCAGCAAAGGCAAACGAGACCCCCAGTTACTCCACCTCAAAGTAGTCAGCCAGTAGCAAGCGGCGATGACCTCTTTGGGGGATAGCAAGGTGTCAGCCTTGACGCTCAGCTATTTGCCTTTCTACTGCCGCTGAGGTGTGCTTAACGTCACGCCAGCATGTAGGAAATCCCTACCCATTTAGTACCCCCTTCCTGTACCACGGTCCAATACTAAGCTTCCCCAGCCTGGTCTAGTGTAACTATCAATATAAAACCTTATTTCTGTTGTTAGAGGATGACACCTATGAGCATTGCAACTGTCGTTACCATTACCGGTCAGGCCTGGGCACGCGATCCTGACGGTAACTTACGCGAACTGGCCATCGGCGATGTTCTTCAGGAAGGCGAAACGCTCGTCACCTCTACCAACGGCAGTGTACAGCTTGATTTTGACGACGGACTGCCGCCGACACTGATCGGCGGCAACGAAGAAGTCGCGATCACCAACGACGTGGATGCAGAAAACGCACCCACCGAAGAAGAAACCGTCGCCCAGGACGGAGAAGTAGAAGCGCTCCTCTCCGCACTGGAAGAAGAGGACGGTGACCTGCTTGATTTGCTTGAAGCGACAGCCGCAGGCGGTGGTGCTGCCGGCGGTGGTGGCGGCGGTGGCGCCGACTTCGTCCAGCTCGCGCGCATCGAAGAATCCGTTCAAGGCTTGCAGTTTGATTATGCTGGTGGTGTGGATGGTGGCCCGCCCGCGGTTGAGTTTGCCGAAGCGCCGGTAGAGGACGACGCAGCGGCCGAAGATGATGAGCCTGACTCCGATCCTATTGATATTTCGTCAATTACATTAAGTGTTGATGATGCCGGCACTATCAACGAAGGTGGCGTTGCTACCTTTAACGTCACGCTGGGCAACGCGGTTGACAACGTCACCACGCTGACCTTCAGTCTGGACGGCGCTATCGAAGCCGACGACGTGGGCACCCCGACGGCCACCATCGGCGGCACCGCGGTTGACGTGGTCGCCAATGACGACGGCAGCTTCAGCTTCGAGGTGCCTGCGGGCACCACGGACGGCATCGCGATCAGCGTGCCGACCAACGACGACGCCGTCTTCGAAGGGCAGGAAGCGTTCACCCTGACCGCCACCCTGAGTGGGGCGACCGCGGCGGGCAACGCCCTGCCGACCGGCATTACCGATGACGGTGCGGCCACCATCGTGGACGACGGCACGGGCACGCCGGACGAGCCCGAAACGCTTCCCGATAACGACATCCCCACCCTGACCGTCAGCGATGCCGGCACCATCGACGAAGGCGACGCCGCCACGTTCGATGTCACGCTGGGCAACGCAGTCGACAACGTCACCACGCTGACCTTCAGCCTGGACGGCGCTATCGAAGCCGACGACGTGGGCACACCGACGGCCACCATCGGCGGCACGGCAGTTGACGTGGTCGCCAATGACGACGGCAGCTTCAGCTTCGAGGTGCCTGCGGGCACCACGGACGGCATCGCGATAAGTGTGCCGACCAACGACGACGCCGTCTTCGAAGGGCAGGAAGCGTTCACCCTGACCGCCACCCTGAGTGGGGCGACCGCGGCGGGCAACGCTCTGCCGACCGGCATTACCGATGACGGTACAGCCACCATCGTTGATGACGGCAGCGGCCCCGGCGAGACCCCGGACAACGACACCCCGACGATCGAAGTCACCGGTGGCGGCGTGGTGAACGAAGGCGGCACGGCCACCTTCGGGGTCACCCTCAGCAACGCCCTTGAAGCCGACCACGACCTCACCATCGACACCGTGCTTGGCAACGCCGAAGCCGGCGACCTGGGCGCCATGACCGTCAGCTACGACGACGCCGACGGCAACACCCAGACCCTCACCGCCAATGCCAATGGCAGCTACACCGTGCCGGCCGGGATTACCGCGCTGAGCGTCAGTGTTGAGACCACCCAGGACGAGGTCTACGAAGGCGAAGAAACGTTCAGTCTCACGGCGGGCTCTGCGCTGGTCGGTAACGACAGTGCCGACGCCACCATCGTGGATGACGGCAGCGGCCCCGGCGAGACCCCGGACAACGACACCCCGACGATCGAAGTCACCGGTGGCGGCGTGGTGAACGAAGGCGGCACGGCCACCTTCGGGGTCACCCTCAGCAACGCCCTTGAAGCCGACCACGACCTCACCATCGACACCGTGCTTGGCAACGCCGAAGCCGGCGACCTGGGCGCCATGACCGTCAGCTACGACGACGCCGACGGCAACACCCAGACCCTCACCGCGAATGCCAATGGCAGCTACACCGTGCCGGCCGGGATTACCGCGCTGAGCGTCAGTGTTGAGACCACCCAGGACGAGGTCTACGAAGGCGAAGAAACGTTCAGTCTCACGGCGGGCTCTGCGCTGGTCGGTAACGACAGTGCCGACGCCACCATCGTGGATGACGGCAGCGGCCCCGGCGAGACCCCGGACAACGACACCCCGACGATCGAAGTCACCGGTGGCGGCGTGGTGAACGAAGGCGGCACGGCCACCTTCGGGGTCACCCTCAGCAACGCCCTTGAAGCCGACCACGACCTCACCATCGACACCGTGCTTGGCAATGCCGAAGCCGGCGACCTGGGCGCCATGACCGTCAGCTACGACGACGCTGACGGCAACACCCAGACCCTCACCGCCAATGCCAATGGCAGCTACACCGTGCCGGCCGGGATTACCGCGCTGAGCGTCAGTGTTGAGACCACCCAGGACGAGGTCTACGAAGGCGAAGAAACGTTCAGTCTCACGGCGGGCTCTGCGCTGGTCGGTAACGACAGTGCCGACGCCACCATCGTGGATGACGGCAGCGGCCCCGGCGAGACCCCGGACAACGACACCCCGACGATCGAAGTCACCGGTGGCGGCGTGGTGAACGAAGGCGGCACGGCCACCTTCGGGGTCACCCTCAGCAACGCCCTTGAAGCCGACCACGACCTCACCATCGACACCGTGCTTGGCAATGCCGAAGCCGGCGACCTGGGCGCCATGACCGTCAGCTACGACGACGCCGACGGCAACACCCAGACCCTCACCGCCAATGCCAATGGCAGCTACACCGTGCCGGCCGGCATCACCGCGCTGAGCGTCAGTGTTGAGACCACCCAGGACGAGGTCTACGAAGGCGAAGAAACGTTCAGTCTCACGGCGGGCTCTGCGCTGGTCGGTAACGACAGTGCCGACGCCACCATCGTGGATGACGGCAGCGGCCCCGGCGAGACCCCGGACAACGACACCCCGACGATCGAAGTCACCGGTGGCGGCGTGGTGAACGAAGGCGGCACGGCCACCTTCGGGGTCACCCTCAGCAATGCCCTTGAAGCCGACCACGACCTCACCATCGACACCGTGCTTGGCAATGCCGAAGCCGGCGACCTGGGCGCCATGACCGTCAGCTACGACGACGCTGACGGCAACACCCAGACCCTCACCGCCAATGCCAATGGCAGCTACACCGTGCCGGCCGGCATCACCGCGCTGAGCGTCAGTGTTGAGACCACCCAGGACGAGGTCTACGAAGGCGAAGAAACGTTCAGTCTCACGGCGGGCTCTGCGCTGGTCGGTAACGACAGTGCCGACGCCACCATCGTGGATGACGGCAGCGGCCCCGGCGAGACCCCGGACAACGACACCCCGACGATCGAAGTCACCGGTGGCGGCGTGGTGAACGAAGGCGGCACGGCCACCTTCGGGGTCACCCTCAGCAACGCCCTTGAAGCCGACCACGACCTCACCATCGACACCGTGCTTGGCAATGCCGAAGCCGGCGACCTGGGCGCCATGACCGTCAGCTACGACGACGCCGACGGCAACACCCAGACCCTCACCGCCAATGCCAATGGCAGCTACACTGTGCCGGCCGGCATCACCGCGCTGAGCGTCAGTGTTGAGACCACCCAGGACGAGGTCTACGAAGGCGAAGAAACGTTCAGTCTCACGGCGGGCTCTGCGCTGGTCGGTAACGACAGTGCCGACGCCACCATCGTGGACGTCGAGGACATGAACAATCCTCCTGATGCCCAGGACGACACCAACGAAGTCGCTTTCGACGAAACCCTCAACGTAGGTGAAGACGGTGGCGTGCTATCCAACGATACGGACCCTGACGACGATACGCTGACGGTCACCGAAGTCGAAGGTAGTGCCGCGAACGTCGGGTCAGCCATCCAGGGGCAGTTCGGCACGCTGACGCTGAACAGCGACGGCAGCTATGATTATGTCTCCAACCAACCTCAGCCCGTGCTTTACGGTTTCGTTGAAGGAGACAACAACCTTCAGGGCAATCTGTTGAACAGCTTCACGCTGGACACGGATGCGCTTCAGCGTGTTCAGGTAACCGCCAATAAAGGGGTTGGTGTCACAGGTAGCGATGATGGCCGCCCGGTACCCGAGCAGATCAACGATAACGGCGAAGTCATGGTCGCCGATATGGGCGACAGCATTGAAGGGGCAGGCTTCTCCTTCGGCGTCTCTAACTTGTTTAATAACGAAAGCGGCGGTGAAAGCGGCGCCTGGTACACCTATAACGAAGCGGGCGAATTGGTCGGCAGCGGTACCTTTGGCCCCGATGATGTCGCTTACCAAAACGGTAGCAATAATGTCGGTAGAGTGAATGTCTCTGCAGAAGACGCTGGTGACTTCCGTTACATCGCCTTTGAAGGCCTCGCTTACGAAAACAGCAATGTAAGCAGTGATGGTGGTGACTACTTCCTCACCGATATCACGCTTCAGGAAAGCTTTGACTACACAATCACGGATGGTGAAGGCGGCTCTGACAGCGCAACGCTGACCGTGGATTCCACCAGCAATCTGGCGGGCTACGAAATCCCGCTGACCCTCGACGGTAACCAAGCGGCGTTGGTTGACGAAGATGGCCTGGACAACGGTATTGCCGGTGGCCCTGGCGATCGCGAAGGCCAAGGCGACGATGAAAGCACTTTCACCGGCAAGATCGGTGTGGCAGGTGCTGAGTCGCTCGACTTTGCTGGCATGAACGGCCAGACCGCCACGGTAGGGCAGGAGCAGGTAAGTTACGGCTGGGCGAATGGCGTACTAACCGCCACCATCAGTGCCAGCCCGGCAGAGGGTCGTGAAGGCGAAGCCCTGTTTACCGTTGAGCTTGATGACGCAGGCAACTATACCGTCACACTGCTGGAAAATGTACTCCACGATACCCTCGATGGTGAAGCGGGCGACAACACTGAAAATGATGCCAGCGTGGCGCTTGAGTACACGGCCCAAAATGCCGATGGCGAAACTCAGAGCGGCACGCTGACGCTCGACTTCAATGACGACACCCCGACCGTAGAAGAAGCCGATACGGTTGCCGTCACTAATGAAGGTATTCCCAACATCTACGTGGGTAATGTCGACTTTACCGGCAACAACGGCAGTCAGTCACAGTTCAGCTTTGCCGATGGCAACGTTGTAGTAACGGGCAAGGGCTTTGAAAGTGCCAATGACCTTGATCTGGTCGACGCAGACGTAAACCAGTCTGGCCAAGGCCTTGGTGTGGATAGCGATGCGTCCCCTTATCACAATCTCGATAATGAGGTCGATTTCCGCAAGACGGCTGACGATGAAGCCTCTGAAACGCTAACGATCGCGCTGCAAAACGGTCAAGTTGCCTATGGCGCCAATATTGAATTCGCCAAAATGTTTGACGGTTCAGAGGAAGAAACCGGCATAGCCGAGTTCTACCGCGATGGAGAGCTGATTTCTACCCAGTCGTTTAGTTCAGATGCCGATGGCGGTAATTATGCGGACAACTTCCAGGTAAAAGACGGCGGTTTCGATACCATCGTTCTGAAAGCCGATGACAATGGCAATGGCCCGAACCAAAACGACAACAGCGACTTTACCGTCTCGTCAATCGAGTTTACCGGCTCTACCGGCGCGCCGATTGGCTACGCGAAAAGCTCGCTTGACGTCAATTACGGCGCCGATGGCCCTGGCAGCCTCGCGTTGACAGGCCTGGCGAGTGAGGTTGCCCTGAAAGACGGCACCCCGATCACTGATATTGATACCAGTGACAACGCCATTGTGGCGCGTGATGATAGCGGTGAACTGGTTTTCCAGCTTCAGCTAACGCCCGCTACGGGGCAGTGGGAATTCTTCCAGTACCAGCAATTGGCCAGTGAAAATGTCGCCGTTGGCTACCAGATAACCGATGCTGATGGTGACAGCGTTAATGGAAGCTTTGCACTGGCAGCAATGGCCAATAATGCGCCTGAGTCTACAGATGACGAAGTAGCCACCAACGAAGATGAGGTGCTGATACTGAGCCAAAGCGACTTTGGCGAGTTCAGTGATGCTGATAGTGAAGATCAGCTAGCAGCTATCAGAATCGATACCTTACCTGACGCCAATGCCGGCGTATTAACGCTAAACGGCGAAACCGTCCAGGAAGGCGACGAAATTAGCACAGCCGCAATTGATAATGGCGAGTTGCAATTTAAGCCTGCCACTAACAGTGATACAGATACGGCATTGAAATTTAGCGTATCGGATGGATTCGCGTGGTCAGAGGCAAGTTATACCTTGACACTAAATGTTGATGCGGTTGCCAACGCGCCGACTGTCTCACTTGGTCTCGCCGAATCATCGCCAAATAATGTATCCACTATTGTTTACAGTGGGTATTCAGCAAAAGCATTCAATGGCAATAATTTCCATAGTGGCAACTTGAGTCAAGGGAACGCTAGTCTTAAGTGGAATTCAGAGAATGAGCAGGTTATCGAGACAGCTCAAGGCTTAGGCGTGCAGAAGAACGCCCATGAAAGTGAGCCTGGGGTCGATGATAACGAGACCCTGTTACTTGACCTGGCAGCCACCACGACCAGTGCAACGTTTGCACTCAATATGCCGGTCGGATCAGGTGCGATTAGCGGCAGTTATTCGCTCTTCAACTCAGAGGGCAACCAAGTTGGGCAGCCTGTAGACATTTCACTTGCTACCAATGGAACGCTTACCATTCAGAGTGATACAGCCTTCCAGTACGTAGCGTTTGAAGGGCATAGCAGTGGAAACGGTGGCAGCGACAGTGGCTACCTGGTGGATCCTCAAAGCCTGCTGTTGAATGGTAATGCTGTTGATATTTCCCAGGCTGGACTTGGAGAAGACGTTACAGAAACTGTGGCTGGGTCCTACGACCACATCTTTGATCTATCGGCGAGCCTTCAGGATCAAGATGGCAGTGAGACGCTAAGTCTGATCATTGATGGATTACCAGAAGGTGCGACGCTGGATCAGGGGGAACCCAACGACGATGGCAGTTGGACGCTAACGGTAGATGGCCAGCAATTTAATGGCCAGGTAACCGTTACCGCACCTGCAGCTGCGGATAGCTTTACATTAACCGCCATAGCAGTGGCCACCGAGAGCAATCCTGGCACGAGTGACAAGACAGTAGCCAAAGAGCAAGCGGAAGCAACCGATACGGCCGAGGTTCAGCTTTTCACAACCGCCAGCGATGAACAAGCGCTGACGTCTGATGGCAGCCTGGTAGGAAACCTCCTGGATAACGTCGACTTCGGTTCGGACGGCCAAGGCGAAAACGGTGGCCTCAAGTCTATGAAGGTCGGCGATACGTCTTACACGCCCGATGGGAACGGTGACATCACCATTAACAACGTGCTGGGTGGCACGCTTAACGCCAACCTCAACACCGGTGAGTATTCGCTGACCGGTGCAGTTGTAGGCACCGCCACCCTGCAAGTCATGGCTGAAGATACCGATGGCGATGAAGTTGCTTTCGACTTCGACATTACCAGTGCGGGTAATAGCACCACGACGGAAATCGATGATTTTAATGGAAGCGGCGATGGCTGGAAGTACCAGGGTGAAGGTGCTTTTGTGACTAATGGACAAGTGACGGTTGAAACTTACTCTTCAATTTTCAAAAAGTTTTCTGGCTTTGAACCCGGTGAAACTGTTGAGATTAGATTCGACGCGATGACATCAACTGGCTGGGAAAACAGTGATTATTCCTGGGGAGACAGCTTTACCGTCGATGTGAATGGTGAAAATAAAGTCCAGCAAAAGGGCAGTTTCGACGGCAAGATTAATTTCGAGGCTACAGCCGATGAAATCGGCGATATTGAGTTGGCAATAGGTAATAAAAGCTCTGCATGGGGTGAGAATCTCTACATCGACAACGTAGAGCTGACTAGTGGTTCGTCGGTTGGCAGCATTCTGGTAGGCGATGACGACAGCGCCGAACAGTTCGTGCTGGATGACAGTAACGATGATTCCACCATCAGTAATTTCGATGTAGAAAACGACGTGCTGGATCTTTCCGACCTGCTTGATGATGGCGATACAGGAACAATGGATGACTATTTCGTTACCGCCAGCGATGAAGGTAGTAATGTGAATATCGAGATCACTCAGAAGAGCGGCGAGGGTGGCAGCAAAAATGTAACCTTGAAGGATGTCTCTGCCGCAGATCTGGGTGTCACCTCGGGTGAAGATTTCACTCACTTGATTCAGGACGGCAAACTCGATATCGAGTAAGCCAGACTGCCCTAAGTGGCCCCGCTCGGTACCGCCGAGCGGGGCCTTTTGTTAGGCTAATTGGTATTCATCTATCACGGCAGCTTGCTGCCACTGGGAGCGCCACCACCATGTACGTCAACCGCGACACCCAAGGCGAGATCAGCCAGGTCAGCCGAACCGCCAGCGATCACTGCAAGGAGTACGTCTCGCCTGAATCGGCGGAGCTACAGCGTTTTATCAACGCTGAAACCCACGAGGCCGCGCTGCTCAGGCAGTCGGATATGGAGTTCGTGCGGGTACTGGAAGACGTGATCACCCTCTTGATGGATAAGGGTATCATCCGCTTTACCGACCTGCCCGAAAAAGCCCAGCAAAAGCTCCTGGACAGGCAGTCGTTGCGTAAACGCGTCAACGACGTAGGTCTGATCAGTGACGACGACAGCGACGTCATCTAACCGTCGCTAATGACGTTAATCAGCGGCATATCCTTGCCGCTGATCTACCGTTAATCTTCTTACCTCTTACCTCTTACCTCTTACCTCTTCCAGCTTCCAGCTTAAGGCGCTTTAACGCCAGGCCCGGTCACCGCATCAAGCCCCAGATCAAACAGGGTCTCGGCTTCTTCAGGGCGTTTAACGCCTTCAGCGATGGCTAGAATGCCCAGCGAGTGGGCCAGGGTGGCCATGCCGCGCAGGATGGTTTGCTGGTCAAATGCTTGGTCGACGCCGCTGACCAGGCTGGCATCGAACTTGAGGAACGCAAGCCCCAGGTCGTGAAGATCGGCGAGGCGGGTGAACTCGCTGCCCACGTGTTCCAGACCAATCCGCACGCCGGTGTGTTGCAGCTCGCGGCACAATAGCCGGAAGCTTGCCAGGTCATGCAGTGCGGTACTTTCGGGTAACTCGATCCACAGCTTGCGGGCCGCGTCGGGAGCGCGCTCAAGCCGTTGGCGCAGCGCCTTGATAAACGCCATGTCACTGACCGCGCGGCCGGAAAGGTTGATGCCCAGCGGCAGCTGGTCGCTCTCGATAATGGACAGAGCACGCTCGGCGACGGCCAGGTCCAGTTTGTCTTCCAACTGCAGGCGCGCCACCCAAGGCATGAACAAGCCCGCACTCCGCCATTCACCTTCAAGCTCCAGGCGCGAGGGTGCCTCAAAATGCACCACTTCCTGGCGAGCATTGACGACCGGGAAGCGGGCCAGCGCAACGCCAGCGTCCATCGACTGGATCAGCGCCGAGCGCCACGCATCATGGGTCGTGTAGAGCGGCAAGCGCGCATCGCCTGAGGCAACTACCAGCGCCATATCGCCACGGCCCTCGGCATCGGCGAGTGCGCCATCCAGCGCTGCAAGCCGTTGAGAAGGCGTATCGCCGTGAGTGTATTCCGTCAGCGCGGCGGGGAGCCGTAGCGGTTCGCCGACGGCATCGCGCAACAGCGTCAGCTGATGCTTGAGGCTTTCGCTGACGTGTTCGATATCCTGAGCGCCATGTACCACCAGCAAAAAGTCACTGCCGTTCAAGCGGCCCACTTCACCGCCGCCCAGCTCATTGGCCAATTGTGCAAGATGGTTCACCAGCGCCCGCAATGCATTGTCTGTGGCCTGGCGGCCGAGGCGTTCGTTGACCTCGGGCAGGTCATCCAGCCGCACCATGATCAATACACCGCTGGCCCGTTGGGAATCGCTGTTCAGGTTGCGCTGCAAGTGCTCCAGCAGAGTTGTGCGGTTCGATGCCCCAGTGGTGGCATCTTCCTGCAAGCGGCGGCGCAACTGGTCAAGCTTGCCGGTTTCTTCGCTGAGCATGGTATGCACCGCCCCGGAGAGCGTGTTCATCGCCTGCACCACTTCGCGAAGCTCGAGCGTGCGCGGCTCATTGGAGGTGGTAAAGCGGCGCGCGCTGATGCTGCGTGCCTGGCTAACCACTTGAAGCAACGGCCGACGGATGGTGCGCACAATCCACCAGGCCAGCAACAGGCTGATGGCACCCACCAGAGCAAACCAGACGGTCATTTTCAGCGTGCTTTGCCACAGCGAGCGGTAGGCGTAGTCGTGCTGGCTCGCCAGGGTCAGGGTGCCGTACTGGCTCCAGCCGTCCTGCACCACCGCCTGGCCAGGGGAAACATCCAGGCGCACCAGGTCAACAAACCAGCCGGGCACGCCGTCGTCCAGCGGCTCGGCTTCACGGCGCTGCATGACGTCGCCTTCCGGCGAGCGCAGTTCAATGAAACGGTAATGCCCGGTATCAAACTGCGCGGATAGCAGCAGCTCAATGCTGACGTCATCTTTTTCCATCTGGGTCATGGAAAGCGCCAGGGCATTGGCGTTGTCGGCATTCTTGATTTGTACTTCCTGCTCAACGTACTCCCGCGTGGACGTCACGCTCACCGCCAGACTGCCCACGAACGCCAGCAGCAGTATCAGGATGACCGTCAGCCAAAGCTGCTTGATGAGAGACATATCCTATCCTCTTATATAAATCCTTGGTCGCGCATGCGGTTAACCACGCTTTGCCAGCGTGAAAGCCGCGCGAGTGGGTCAGCCCGTGACTCCTGCGAGCCCCCGGCCCACAAGCCGCTGCTGTTGAAACTGAATACGGGGTCCAGATCGTCCCGTTCCGAGGCCGGTCGAATGGAAGGGATGATATTATCCAGCACTAGCGGCTCAGACGCCGGCGTTTGATAGTACCCCAGCACCATGTGCGCCTGGCTTTGCTGGGAACGGCCAATCCGCGCCCGTACGTAAATCATGCGCAATTTGTTGCCCGGCACGCCCAGTTCCTTGAGCGTGATGTATTTGGCAATCGAGTAATCTTCGCAGTCACCTTCGCGCTTGCCCAGCATTTCCAGTGGGGAGGCCCAGTAATCTTCCTGGCCCCAGATGGAAATGTCATCCCGCCAGCGTACCTTGCGGTTGAAGAAGTCATTCACCTCGCGCATCTGGTCGCCAAGCCTGGCGCCTCGCAACCGCTCGATCATGGCCAGCCACTCATCGATCAGCGCCACGCCCGAGGCACCGTGCGCCTGCTGCATCTTCTGGCGGATCCGCTCCGGGTTAAACGCCGAAGCCGTCGACGGGGCGCCAATCATCAGGCACAGCAACCCCGCGCCCAGCCCCGAAAGCAACTGCCGCCGCGATACCCTCACGTTACCTGGCCATCCAGGGTTGAGCGAGATAGAAACCTGTTTCGATGATGTACGAGCTAATGGTGGTGTCCTTAGAGTGCCTTGTAAAAAGCAGTGCTTTGTAAAAGCTTCTCAACAGATATCGACAAAAGACGGTGTGACTTTATCGCTCAATCATCTCTTCCAGCTTCTCCCACACGGTTTCGAAAATAATTGGCTGGGCCTCCGCGGTGGGGTGGATGCCGTCGTTCTGCATCAAGGCATCGTCGGTGGCTACGCCTTCCAGTAAAAACGGCACCAACGCGACGTCGTATTCTTCTGCAAGGTTGTCGTAAACGCTGGTAAACGCATCGCGGTAGGCGGCGCCGTAGTTGGGGGGAATATCAATGCCCAGCAGCAATACCTCGGCATCCGCGGCCTGGCTGGCTTCGATCATGGTCGCCAGGTTGGCCTGCATTTGCTGTGGCGGAAGGCCGCGCAGGCCGTCATTGCCGCCCAACTCCAGCAGAACAATATCCGGCTCATGCTGTCCTAACAAGTCATCGAAACGCTGCACACCACCCGACGTGGTTTCACCGCTGATGCTTGCGTTGACGACGGTTGTCTCCTCTTGCAGGCGCTGTTCAAGCAAGGCCACCCAGCTTTCATCGCGCTCAATGTTATACGCCGCGCTCAGGCTATCGCCCATGACCAACAGGGTGGGGGCCGAGCCTGCGTCCGAGTCGACCGACTCAGCGTTGACTGGCGATGCGACCAGGGTGGCTATCAGCACCCCCAGCCACAGGGTTAGTATGCGGTAATGTTCTCGCCATGCGACTTTTTGCCATGCTATAAGGATGCCACGCTTCATGTCTTACTCCTCTGCTGATTCCCCTGAGCCCACCGCCAAGGCGGGTGGCCAACGCGTGCTTCATGCCGAACGCTTGACCAAAAGTGTCACCAGTGGCGAACGCACGCTGACCATCTTACACGACCTTTCGTTGAGCGTGGCAGCCGGAGAAAGCGTGGCCATTCTGGGCAAAAGCGGGGCGGGCAAATCCACCTTGCTGGGCCTGCTGGCAGGGCTCGATACCCCCACCGACGGCGAGCTCAACCTGTTCGGCCATCCGCTCAGCCGCCTGGATGAAGATGGCCGCGCCTCGTTGCGCGCGGGCCGCGTCGGCTTTGTGTTCCAGAATTTTCAACTGCTGCCAACGCTAAGCGCGCTGGAAAACGTGCTGTTGCCGCTGGAACTCTCGCCCCGCGCCGGAGAAACCGACACCGCCGCCCAGTGGCTGACCCGCGTGGGCCTGGGAGAACGCCAGGGCCACCTGCCCAAACAGCTCTCCGGCGGCGAGCAGCAGCGTGTGGCGATCGCCCGGGCATTTGTCACCGACCCGGAGCTGGTCTTCGCCGACGAACCCACCGGCAACCTTGACCCGGACACCGGCGCACAAATCATCGACCTGCTATTCGACCTCAACCATCAGGCGGGCACCACGCTGATTCTGGTCACCCACGACCACGCCCTGGCCCGCCGTTGCGACCGCTGCCTGCGGCTGATCGACGGCCGTCTTGATGCCTTCGATCCCCACACCCTTGCCAGCGATACCCTTGAGAGCGAAGAGGCCAAGACATGAGCAACCTTAACGCTCGGCTGGCCCTGCGTAGCCTGAAGCGCGACCTGCGCGCCGCCGACGTGCGCGCGCTGTTCGTGGCGCTCATGCTGGCCGTGGCCGCCTCCACCATGATCGCGTTTTTCCTCGACCGGTTGGACCGGGGCCTGGAACGCCAGGCCAGCCAGATGCTCGGCGGCGATGTGGTGCTGGAACAGCGCGACCCGTTCAGCGAAGAACTGCGCACCCGACTGGAAGACGCCGGGTTTGCCCTGAGCGACCAGGTCGATCTCGTCTCGATGATCAGCCGCGGTGACCGCTTCCAGCCCGCCAGCCTCAAGGCCGTGGACGATACCTACCCGCATTACGGCAGCTCGCGGGTGGATCTGGGCAATGGCATCGAACAAGTGGCCTCCGGCCCGGCCGCGGGTGAAGCCTGGGCCGACCCACGCCTGGCCCAGCTGATCGACATCGAGATTGGCGACAGCGTTCAGGTGGGCCAAGCGGAGCTGACCATCAGCGGGATTATCGAACGCGAGGCCGACCAGTCCGGCGGCTTCGGCAGCTTCAACCCACGGCTGATGCTCAACACCGCCGACCTGGACGCCACCGGCCTGGTACAGCAAGGGTCACGGGTCGAGTTTGAAATCCTCGCCGCCGGGCCGCCCCAGGCGCTGGATGCCGTGCAGGGCCTGCTCGACGATTTGCGTCGCGAAGGCGTTGAAGTCAGCGACGTGCGCGTCGACCAGCCTCAATTAGGCAATGCCCTGGAACGCGCTGAAAGCTACCTGGGCCTTGCCGGGCTGGCCGCCGTGCTGCTGGCAGGCGTGGCGGTGGCCATGTCCACCCGCCGCTATGTCGAGCGCCACCTGGACACCGCCGCGCTGCTGCGCTGTTTCGGGGCCAGCCAACACCAATTGGTGGTGATCTTCTCGATTCAACTCCTGGGCCTGGCCCTGGTCGCCTCATTGATTGGCGCCGTGTTGGGACTGGCCGGGCAGGCGCTGTTGCTGTGGCTGCTGGCCAGCTTCCTGCCGATGACGCTACCGCCCCCCGGCATCATGCCGCTCGGCCTGGGCGTGTTGACGGCCTTCGCGGTGCTGGTCGGCTTTGCCGGGCCCACGCTGCTGCGCATCAAGCGCGTAAGCGCCCTCAAGGTACTGCGCCGCGAGCTGGACCCGCTGCCACCCTCCGCATGGCTGGTGGTCGGCGTGGCCAGCCTGGTGTTTGGCGGCCTGCTGTGGCTGTATTCAGGCAGTCTGCCGCTGGCACTGGCGTTGTTGGTCGGCGGCGCGGCCTTGCTTGGCGTGCTGTGGGGCATCAGCATGCTCCTGCTGAATGGCGTATTGCGCGGGGTACAGGCGCTCTCGGGCAAAGGCCCCTGGTCTCAGGCGCTGCGCCTGGGCGGGCGCCAGTTGGGGCGGCGTCGGCAGGCCGGGCTCGGCCAGCTGATGGCGTTTTCGGTGACCTTCTTCGCCATGGCGATGATTGTCCTGGTACGCGGCGACCTGCTCAACACCTGGCAGAACCAACTGCCCGACGACACGCCCAACTACTTCGCGATCAACATTCAGCCCAGCGAGCGCGACGACTTCGAAGACGTCGTCAGCCCGCGCGCCGAAGCGCAAAGTGAACTCTACCCCATGGTGCGTGGCCGGGTGATCTCGATCAACGACCAGGACCCACGTGAAGCGGTACGCCCCGACGCCCGCGGCGACAACTCCCTGCGCCGCGAGCTCAACCTCACCTGGCAGGCCGAGGTGCCTGAAGGCAACGAGATCGTCGCAGGGGAATGGTTTGCAAGCGAAGAGGGCGCCGATCAACCGCAAGGCTGGATGAGCGAGGTAGACGCCACGGCGCAATCCGCGCCGGTGCCCATTTCCGTGGAAGACGGCCT
This sequence comes from Halomonas sp. SH5A2, assembly GCF_014263395.1. Lineage (GTDB taxonomy): Bacteria > Pseudomonadota > Gammaproteobacteria > Pseudomonadales > Halomonadaceae > Vreelandella. The sequence continues at coordinate 1,074,191 of NZ_CP058321.1, forward strand.
GGCCGAACGGCTCGGGCTGACGCTGGGCGACCAGATCACCTTCGCCGTGGGGAGCGATGAAATCACTACTGAGATCACCAGCCTGCGCAGCCTCAACTGGGATACCTTCCGGCCCAATTTCTTCGTGATCTTCCCGCCGGATGTGCTGGAATCGTTCGGCCACAGCTATATCACCGCCTTCTACCTGCCGGAAGACGAGCAGGGCCTGATCAATCAACTGGTGCGGGACTTCCCCGGCGTCTCGCTGCTTAACGTCGAGGCGATTCTGGGGCAGGTGCGTGATGTGCTGACCCAGGTCACCCGCGCGGTCGAACTGGTGCTGATACTCGTGCTGATGGCCGGGGTGAGCGTGCTCTACGCCGCACTGACCGCCAGTCGACCGGTGCGTGCCCACGAAAGCGGCCTGCTGCGCGTGTTCGGGGCAGGGCAGACGATGATCTCGCGGGTGCAAGGCGCCGAGTTCGCGCTGCTCGGGTTTGCCAGCGGGCTACTCGGCGCGGCCCTGGCCGAACTGGCCACCGCCGTGCTGTATCTCTACCTGCTGGATTTACCACCCCGGCCGCACCCCGGGCTATGGCTCGCAATGCCCATCGGCGGCGCGCTACTCATCGGCGTAATCGGCCACAGCCTCTCCCGCAGCCTGCGCCAACAAGCCCCCGCGGCAAGTTTAGGGTTATTGGGGGAGGCGTAGCACCCAGCCTCCCACCCTACGCCACATGAGCGCGATTCATCTGCATCCTGATGCGGATTCGATGAAACTCGCGCTCGGCTGAGGTATCATGGGCGCCTACTCTTTCATGACCGCCCCTTCGTACGAGGTTCTCCGCCGATGTTCAGCCGCGATATGACAATTGCCGGATTTGATGATGTGCTTTATGACGCCATGCAGAAAGAAGTGGCCCGCCAGGAAGCCCACATCGAGCTAATCGCTTCCGAAAACTACGCAAGCCCCCGCGTACTGGAAGCCCAGGGCAGCCAGCTGACCAACAAATACGCCGAAGGCTACCCCGGCAAGCGCTACTACGGCGGCTGTGAATTCGTCGACATCGCCGAAAACCTCGCTATCGATTATGCCAAAGATCTGTTCGGCGCGACCTACGTCAACGTGCAGCCGCACTCCGGCTCCCAGGCCAACAGCGCCGTGTTCCAGGCGCTGGTCAAGCCGGGCGACACCATTCTGGGCATGAGCCTGGACGCCGGTGGCCACCTGACCCACGGCGCCAAGCCGAACTTCTCCGGCAAGCACTACAACGCCATCCAGTACGGCCTCAACGAGCAAGGGCTGATCGACTACGACCAGGTCGCTAATCTGGCTCGCGAGCACAAGCCCAAAATGATCATTGCAGGCTTCTCCGCCTACTCGCAAATTGTCGACTGGGCCAGGTTCCGCGAGATCGCCGACGAAGTGGGTGCTTACCTACTGGTGGATATGGCCCACGTCTCCGGCCTGGTCGCAGCGGGCGTTTACCCAAGCCCCTTGCCCCACGCCCACGTGGTCACCTCCACCACGCACAAGACCCTGCGCGGCCCGCGTAGCGGCGTGATTCTCTCCGCCGAAAACGACGCGGATATCGAGAAAAAACTGCAATCCGCCGTCTTCCCCGGCGGCCAGGGCGGCCCGTTGATGCACGTCATCGCCGCCAAGGCCATCTGCTTCAAGGAAGCCATGGCGCCCGAGTTCAAGACCTACCAGCAGCAAGTGGTCAAGAACGCCCAGGCAATGGCGGGCGTGTTTATCGAGCGCGGCTACGACATCGTCTCCGGCGGCACCGAAGATCACCTCTTCCTGCTCTCGTTGATCAAACAGGGTGTGACCGGCAAAGACGCCGACGCCGCCCTCGGCCGTGCGCACATCACCGTCAACAAGAACGCCGTGCCCAACGACCCGCAAAGCCCGTTCGTCACCTCCGGCCTGCGCATTGGCACGCCCGCCGTGACCACGCGCGGTTTTGGTGAAAAAGAGTGCAGCGACCTGGCCGGCTGGATCTGCGACATCCTCGACGTACTCGCTGACGGCTCCGACACCGCCGCCATCGAAGCCGAGGTCAAAGCCAAAGCCGCCGCGGTATGCGACAAGTTCCCGGTTTATAAGTAAGCCATCACCTGATCGCCCAATTCATTGGGCGATCAGGCCACCTACCATAAGTCACCCTCGGTGGCTTGATCCTTCTGATCGCGCGATGAATTGCGTTCCCTGTTGTGTTCCTTGACCACGACCCAATACTTCTGGATGTGCTCAGGTTCTCGAAACTCGCTGTGATAAACTTCAGTTATCCAGCAAGGAGCGCCTATGGCCAGCCACATTCACAGCCGTCACGACCACAGTTACAAGCTGCTTTTCTCACATCCCGAGATGGTTAAAGACCTGCTCACCGGGTTCGTGAAAGAGGCCTGGGTGGAACAGATCGATTTCTCGACGCTCGAAAAAGTAAGCGGTTCTTACATTACCGACGAGCTACGCGACCGCGAGGACGACATTATCTGGCGCGTGCGCTGGGGCGATGGCTGGCTCTACGTTTATCTTTTGCTGGAATTTCAATCCAGTGAAGACAAGCACATGGCCGTGAGGATAATGAGCTACCTGGGGCTGCTTTATCAGGATCTGATTCGGCAAAAAGCCTTTGCCCCCAGTGGTAAGCTGCCTCCCGTTTTGCCCGTGGTGCTCTACAATGGAGAAGAACGCTGGACAGCGGCACAAAATGTGGCTGATCTGGTCGAATGGGTACCGGGCGGGTTAGAGCGCTACCGTCCTAATCTCGAGTACCTACTGTTGGACGAAGGCGCCATCGTTAACGACCCTGAATGGTCGGATAGAATGCGCAACGTAGCCGCCGCGCTCTTCCGGTTGGAGCACAACCGCGACGAGCAAGACATGCTGGACGTGTTGGGCAGTCTGGTAGAATGGCTTAAAGCCTCAGAGCAGACGGCGTTGCGTCGAGCATTTGTGGTATGGATACGCCGAGTACTGCTGCCTAACCGGGCGCCCGAGATGGAGTTGCCCGAGTTCAACGACTTACATGAGCTACATGAGGTACATCACATGTTGGCAGAACGCATTAAGCAATGGCCGGAACGCTGGGAAGAAAAAGGACGTTTGGAAGGTCGCCAAGAAGGTCGCCAAGAAGGTCGCCTCGATGAAGCGCGCGATAACCTTCGCTCGCTAGTGAAGCTTAAATTTAGCGACGTGCCCTCATGGGTAGAAGCTCGGATTGAACAGGCGGAGCATGATCAGCTTAAAACCTGGATGCGCGATACGCTGTTTGCGGAACATCTGAGCGACATATTCAAGTAAGCTCCCTGCCACGTGGTGAAAACGCTTGGCTTGGCGTGATCGCTGGTCGATAAAGGGCCGTATGAGTGACTGGTGGGGAGAGATACCATGTATTCAATTGAATTCGAAGCAGATATTAAAAACGGCGTGGTGACGATTCCGCCTGAATACGACGAACTTCAAAACCATCATGCGCATATTGTGGTGATGGTGAAAGACAGCCTCATTAAGGAGCTGCCTGCATCAACATTAGATTTTAGTGGTGCTGGGATAAGCGCGTTTAAAGAACAGGGTGCCGTTGAGCTTCAAAGGGAAATGCGGGATGAATGGTAAATATCTACTTGATTCAAATGCAATTCTCTTGCGACGCCAAACTTTGCAATGAACAGCTATAAGCTGCCTCTATAGTCAGAGCCAGCATTATCATTAGGTGGCCATACCATGAGATTGAATGCTCACGAAATCCAGATAATCAAAGCATCGGACAAGGCAGTTTTCGGGCCCCAGGCAGAGGTCTCGCTGTTTGGTTCAAGAACGGATGATAATGCTAAAGGCGGTGATATCGACTTGTTTGTCCGTTAATTACGTCGTTGAACACCCCGCATGGGACGCCGTTCAGCTGCAGGCAAAAATTATCAAGCAATTGGGTGACAGGAAAATAGACGTGCTTCTGGACGCACCCAATATGTCGAAAGCTGCCATTCATCAGGTTGCCAAGTCGCAAGGGATAGCATTGTGAATTTATCCCCAGAGAGCCAAGAAAGACTGAGGTTTTTGAGCCGAGTAGTCGATAAAGAGATCAGGCATCTAGAATATGCAGACAATCAAATTTTTGACGGTTGCAAGTCACCCTCGGAGATAAGCTGTTACCAGCGTTGCTAAAAGCTCTTGGCGAGCCAGATCGGGCGTTGCTTATTAACCTTGAAAAGGCGGAAAAGTACGGTTGGCTGGCATCCTCCGAGCAATGGGTTGCCCTCAGGCAACTACGCAACCAGATGATCCACGAATATATCGAAGATACGCAGACATTGTTAGACGCGTTAACGACAGCGCATGACAGTATTACCGTGCTCAGGCAGTTTGCAGAAAGGCTTGGAGTACAAGTGCAGGAGCTATTGGCGAAATAGGAATAAACTCAAAATTTGCGGTGTAGGAGCCCGACTATGTCGGGCGATCAGACCGTCTAAAAGCGATCACCCACGGCGCCTTGATCCTTCCTGATCGCCCAATGAATTGGGCTGCTACAAGGCGATCAAGCCCACAACCCTTCACTGCTTCTGCAAATGCGCGATGGGGCCTTCCACTTGCGTTTTTGAATATTCATCAACTAACCCGCAATTTTGTAAGATATTTCTTAAAGTTGTGTAAGACATCAGCTCTTCATGCAGTAACGGGGTTGTCCCGCCCCCAAGTCTCGCTACCCTGATCGTTTCTCATTAGCAGATAACGATCCAGGGAGCGGCATGATGTCTGAAAGGATGGAGGCGGAGACAGGCCTGCAGTTCACACTAACGCTACCCGGCGTTAACGACATCGCGGTGATCGACTTCACCCACCGCGAAGCGCTCTCCCAGCCTTTCGAACTGGCGCTCAACCTGGCCAGCCGCGACGGCAGCCTGGATGCTGCCGACCTCCTGGATCGTGAAGCCACCCTGACCATTTGGCAGGACGGCGAACCGCTGCGTCGAGTACATGGGATTATCGCTGAATTTGGCCGGGGTGACCGCGGTCATCGACGTACCTTCTACTCCCTGGTACTGCGCCCAGCACTCTGGCGGCTTTCGCTGCGCCACAACTCGCGGATTTTTCAGAAAGTCGACCCGCTCACCATCATCAATACCCTGTGCGACGAACGCAGCATTCGCGACGTGGCCTTTGCGGTCACCCGCGAGCTTGCCGAGCGTGAGTACTGCGTCCAGTACCGCGAGACCGACCTCGCCTTTATCGAGCGCCTGGCCGCCGAAGAGGGGCTGTTTTACTTTCATGAGTTTGAGGACAGTGACGGCGGTGCCCACTGGCTGGTGTTTGCCGACGACCCGCAGGTACTGACCCATCTCGGCGAGCGTACGTATCACAGCCGCGCCGGTGGCACCGCACCCACACGTCATGTGCGTAAACTCAGCCATACCGCCCGGGTGGCGAGTTCCTCCGCCACGCTGAAGGATTACAGCTTTAAAAATCCCGCCTATGCACAGCTCCACGACCACCTGGGCCGTGATGTAGAAGGCCATGGACAGCAGGGCGTCGTTGATAAAGGGTACGAACACTACGACTACCCCGGTCGCTACAAGCAGGATGCCTCCGGCGAACCCTTTACCCGCATTCGCCTGGAACAGCTGCGCCGAGAAGCGATCACCGCCAGCGCGGAAAGCGACCTGCCGGAGCTTGCGCCTGGCTTTCGTTTCACCCTGACGGAACACGACACCGACAGCCTCAACCGCGATTGGCAGGCCATTGAAGTAACCCACTTTGGCGAACAACCCCAGGCGCTGGAAGAGGATGGCATCACGCAGGGTGACGCTGCCGGGATGACCCGCTACCACAACCAGGTCACGCTGATCCCCGGCGATGCCCCCTGGCGGGCCACCCCCAATCCCAAACCCCGCGTCGACGGCCCCCAGGTCGCCTTTGTGGTCGGCCCGGAAGGCGAAGAGATCCACTGCGACAAGCACGGCCGGGTCAAGGTCCAGTTCCCCTGGGACCGCTACGCCGAACCCAATGAAACGGCGAGCTGCTGGGTGCGGGTTGCCCAGGGCTGGGCAGGCGGCGGCTACGGCAGCATCGCCATTCCGCGCATTGGCCACGAGGTGATCGTTTCTTTTCTGGAGGGCGATCCCGACCAGCCGCTGGTCACCGGGCGTACCTATCACGCCGTAAATACTGCGCCGTACTCGCTGCCGGAACACAAGACTCGCACGGTGTTGCGCACCCAAAGCCACAAGGCCGACGGCTTTAACGAACTGCGCTTCGAAGACGAAGCCGGCGAAGAGCAGATCTGGCTCCACGCCCAGAAAGACCTGGAGCTGCTGACGCTTAACGACCGTATTGAAGAGACCCGCAACGACAGCTTCTTGAAGGTCAATAACGACCGCATCAGCGAGATCGACAATGACGATCACCACACGGTCCATGGCAATCGCTTCGAGCGCACCGAAGGCCAGCAGCACTTCAATGTGGATGGCACGCTGCATATCAACGCGGGCCAGGCGTGGCTCAGCGAAAGCGGCCGCGAACTGCATATCAAATCAGGCCATAAAGTGGTTTTTGAGGCAGGTGACGAATTAACCCTGAACGCTGGCGGCAGCTTTCTGAAGCTGGACGGTGGCGGCATTACCATCGTTGGCCCCAAGGTGAGTGTCAACGCAGGCGGCAGCCCTGGTAGCGGCAGCGGACAAGCGGTGGAAGGGCCGCTGCTGCCTGGGCATGCGGTGGCGGAGGAGCATGAAACCATACCGCCTACCTCGCTGCCCAAGCTCAAGGATTACCAGCTAAGCGAAGCGGCTATCATGCCGCTCTGCGGCAAGATCAACGATACTCAATGCAGCCGTGAGGATTGTCCATGCCTGGCTGGTTAAACCAACTTGCAGAACGCTGTTACCCGGCAGACAACCTTGCGGGGATGGTGACAGGCCAGCGTGGATTTGTGGTACTGGACCAGCGTCGCTCGCCTGAGCAGTGCAGGCCTTTGCTATCACTTCCCGGCAAGCGTGATTTTGTAACGCTATTCGCGGGTACGCCGCTTTCCCCTCTGTTGGAGGCCAGCCCCTGGCTGCTTGATGTTGAAGTAGGCAGTGAAGCCTGGCATTGCGCAGAAAAGCTCTGCCAACAATGCTTGGGATGGGTATGCCAGCCACCGACAGATCAACCCCTGCAAACCATTGCTGACCACTTGCGGGCACTTTTTGTACTGGATGACCCGCACGGTGGAAAATCACTGATCAATCTTCAGCAACCCGCCGTATGGACAACCCTGCTCGCCAGCGCTCCAGCCAGTGTCTACTCACACTGGTTAAACCCGCTAGGCCAAGTAGCCACCCCCACGCCCCAGGGCCAGTGGTCTATTTGGCAGGCCGATGCGCCAACGTCCCCTGTACCGGAACGCTGGCAGCTTACTGCTGATATGGAAGCGGCGTTGGAGGAAAGCCAGCAGGCGTGGTGGTTGAGTGAACATACAGAAGAAAAGCTCTCTACTTTGCCCGACCAATGGGTAAAACGCATAAGCAAATGCGCCCAATACGGCATAACCAAAGGCAGACATTTAGCAAGATTGCTTCCTGCTATTCAACAAGCTGACGAGGGTAGCTGGCAGCGTATTGAATACACCTTGAGTGTCCCACGCCTATCGGCCAAACAGCGAATGACAGAAGTGGAGAAAATGTATGACAACCGATAGACCTGGGAGCCTACCTCCACCTCTTTTATTGCGTGCCCATGAACCTGAACCGTTTGAGGGCAGCGTTGAACAAACCGCTGGTACGGTCTGTGAGGATAAGCGCTGGGCTGACATTATCTATATCACCGGCACAGGCGATTTCTGGCTACTGACACAAGACGTTGCTGACGCGCTACACGAAGCCTCTGACGAATTGGCCGATTGGGTGCTTACCGAAGATCCAGAGCAACGCATGCGCCATTTGGCAGAAGATGCAGGCCTCATCGAGTGTTTTTTACCAGCTCGCCCGGAAAACTTTCTAGATGATAGTGAACGCAAAAGCGTCAAAGAAAAATTGGAACGTTTAGCCGAGCTGCTGAATGCGGATAGAACTGAAGAAGAAGAAATTGATGCCAGCCAGCGGGTGAGTGAGCACCGTCCGCTCATGGAAAACGGCTGGATGTGGATTTCGCCGCTTCTTGTGTCCGGCTCGTATGCCTGGGATCGGCTGACTCGTCCTGAAGAAACACGCTTGATCTCGGAACTGCATACGCTTTATCAAACAGGCACCGAAAAGGCCAAAGAGGCAGGCTACATACTGGATGGCGGTCGCTATTACGGCGCCTGGGAAGAAGAAATAGAGAAAGCGCTGGAAACTTATCGTCAATGCCGAGAGAAATTCATCCGCGAGAAGGTTTCCGTCGACAACCCCGGTGAGTTCATCTCCGTGAGTGATGCGCTAACGGAATATCAAGCCTTTTTAGAAGATTGCGAATCCATGACGCCCAAAGACTCTTCCCGTTGCGAGGTGATTGGGGAGTACTTCCAGGCGTCAGCAGAGCAATTAGACGCAGATGTCTCTGCATACCAAATGAGCATTCTCACCCTGGCAACTCTAGGCGTCGCAACGCCTGAGTGGGCATTGGCCGATGTGACGACGACCAGTATGCAGGGGCGGCTTGAACCCGGAGTCAACGGTTTCGATTACTACAACCGTACGCTTAAACAAGCGGTTGATATTTTCAAAGATGTTGAAGATGAGCTATCCGAATGGGCCACGGCCACGGCCCGTAGAGCTCAGCTTCCGGTGCATTTATTCGAGGAAGAGCGAGCAGAGTTTCAACGTCTAACCAACCAACTAGATGCGCTTTACGAGGCCGCCGAGTACCAGGTAGCACGCATGGTTCCCCAGCGAGTACTTTACTGGCAGGCAGATATAGAAGATCAGCGGCATGCGCTTGGCTACGAACGCCAATCCATTGATGTATTGGTGCGCAATGACTTCCCTCTAAGGGAGTTTAGCTCCCCAATGGGACGGCGCGCTCTCAGCCATGTCAGCTTGCGGCACTTAATGCGCGACATGCCTGATGCCGAACGAGCCACCTTAGAAAGGCACCTTGAGCAAGATGGCGTTCTACCTGCCACGTTGTGGCAAGCCAACGAAACGGCCCTTTCCAGTTGGCTTGCCCAGCGAGGCTGCGAACGCATTTTGCGACACACCGAATGGTTTGAAGAGCCACTAGGTTTTTTCCTACCCGACCAACTGTATGCCTCCCTTTCGGCTCGGGGCCATATCGTCGAATCGTTGCAGGATGAGGGGGCCAAAGCGAGCTGGAAAGACACCCTCGAAAAAATCATTTTCACCGGCCCCAGCCGAGAAAAACTACGCCTGTTTGATGCCAGCGCCCAGGCGCAAATGCTCCGTTTGGTGGGCATGCCACATACTGAGTTAAATGAGGCATTGGGGGTTCACTTTGAAGAGCCCGTGACGCTCATCGAACGCAACGCCACGTTGGAAGTATTTGAGCTAGAGGAAACGAAAACAACCTCTGGGGGGAATGCCGCTAGCAGCGCGAAGCAAAACAGTGAAGTGGGAACTCAGCGAAATATGGGGGGGCCTCACGATCAGCGTTGGCAAAGCACCCGTGATCCTAATGCTAGAGGAACGAAGGTCAGTGGGGGCGTTAATCAGCAGCTCTCCATCAAAGGCACGTACAACCTGGCACGGGGTGAAATCAGCTTGGGGACGTTTAACTTACCCGAAGAAGCCGACGCCCAGCCCTATTATGCCGTCTTGCAAGAAAACGACGGCGAACGACGCAACTTAGGTCGTTATTCATTACAGGTAACCGCTGTCGCTAAAGGGTTTGCGGGTGCCTCACTTGCGCTTACTGCTCAAACGGGGCTTAGCTTTGACCATAAAGGCGTCAAAATAACCGGTACGGAATGGGCCAAGCGGGAAGCTGAAGCCGGCGCACTTAAGGCATTTGCCGGAGCCACGCTGGGGGTACAGACCGCCTGCTCGTTACGCTGGAAGCCGCCCATGGATATTACCCGCCAGCTACCTCAGCTGGCCGACCAGGATTGGCTATCCCTCAGCACCCAGCGAAACGACCTGGAGGCCTGGCGCTCACTGGGCAAGGCGGTATTAGGGCTGGAAGCCAACGGCGGTATTGGTGCCGAATTGGGTATGCGGCTGGGCCTTCATCAAGGCAAGTTTGTTGCTTATGTTCGCGCCAAACTGGTTGCCGGGGCAGGCGCAGGCGGACAAATAGCGATTGAGTTAGACCCGCGGCAGCTTAATCTGTGGATGATGATGCTGAGCCAGGCTCTGCGCGACAATGACTACGAATTTGTCGACTGGGTAGATGCTGATGCCTTTGAAGGCTTTAGCCACCTCTCTTATCTGGCCACCACCACCCTGCTGGATGTGAGCCTACTGGCCGCCCGAGGCATCGACGGTATTAAGCGCCTTTACGAGCTAATGACCCAGAGCGACCGAGCGGTGATGGTGGCTTATGCATTTGTAAACGATCCTCGGCAAAAAGAAATGTGTTCCTGGGTGCAGCATCTCCCGCCGGAAGCGCTTGGGCCGCTACTGAATACTCTGATCACTTCTCCCGGTTGGTTTTTCCCTACCGTCGACATCGATGGAGATAAAATTGATAGAGGGCGGGCCATTGATCTACAGCAAATCGCAATTGCCAAGTGTTTAGAATGGCTGGAAGAAGGATATTTAAGCAATCGCTACAGCCGAGAGGCCGCTGAGCATCTGTTTGAACGAGCCGTGGCAAGAATGTCCCAAACGGGGCAGTTTGATAGCGACTCTTCCTGGGTGGAGGCCTACTGCCATAATCGCGAAGAGTTGGATGAGTTTATGAAGCGAAGCGGGGAAGGTGGCGATGATGCAGTGGATTCGAAGTCACAGTATCGCCAAATTGCCCGCCGATTAGGGACTGATATTGAGGAATATCGAGAGACCTATTCCACGCCACGTGGCACACGGGTTCGTTATCGTGAAAATTAAAAAGGTATTTTACATCATGTTATTTAAAAAAAGCGTGCTTGCTGCGCTATTAATATGGTCCCTAAATAGCTGGGCACTGCCAGCCGATATCCAGGCCGCCAAAGATGAAGGCATGCGCTTATGGGGCATTTCGGAATGGATAGAAATGCAGCCCTATTTGGAGCAATCTGCTGCAGCCGGTGATGTGGAATCAATGTATTACCTCGGTGAAGCCACGCGGTTGTTAAGTCGAGGGCTGACCACTGAAGCCATGGAGTGGTATTTACAGGCTGCCGAGCAAGGCGATCCCTACGCCATGCTACGCCTGTTTCAAGGTGGGGCATGCATTGGGGGCGAGTGCCCTGAGGGTAGTGATGATTGGCGCGAGGCCGCATTAGACATCACCCTGCCCAAAGCCGAAGCGGGCGACCCGGAGGCCATGCTGGCGATGTACTACATCTACGCCAATCTCGATGCCTCACGATTGACCTCTGTTTACAATTTCCTGGGCATTCCCACCCGGGCAAGCAAGTGGCTAAAGCGAGCTGCCGAAGCGGGGCTTCCCGAAGCCCAAACCAGATGGGGGCGCCATATTATGAACGGCCGAGGCTGGTATTTTACTAAAAACCGCCGTTTGGAAGCCGCCGAGCGCTGGTTTAGTCGTGCGGCTGAACAGGGTTATGTACCCGCCATGGAACAGATGGATCGTGTCAATAGGGAGCAACAAGACTTTGAATCAAGCTGGAAATGGATGGAGCAAGCATCCCTGCATGGTAGTTATGAAGGGCGTTTACGAATTGGCTGGTGTTATCTTGATCCGTCTTATCCTCCCGACCAACGATGCGTAAATGATGAGGATACAGTAAGAGGTTGGGCCATGTTGTATGCCTTGGATCATGAGTTAGGCGATGGTAATACAGCTAGTAATGTTTTGAGCCGTAACGAAGATAAGCTGGATGAAGCTGAACGTCAGGAGGCTGAGGCATTAGCGGAATCCGAATGGATAGGTCGGCAACCACCTATCTCTAAATTTCCACGCCGCTTTGGTTTCTGAGTAGACAATGGTAAGAGCAACGCGTCTGCTATTCGTTTTATTGCTGCCGTTGATGTGGCCCCTCAATAGTTGGGCACTACCCGCCGATATCCAGGCCGCCAAAGATGAAGGCATGCGCTTATGGGGCATTTCGGGATGGATAGAAATGCAGCCTTATCTAGAGCAGTCCGCCGAAGCAGGTGATGTGGAATCAATGTACTACCTAGGTGAAGCCACGCGGTTGTTAGGTCGAGGGCTAACCACTGAAGCCATGGAGTGGTACTTGAAGGCCGCCGAACAAGGCGACCCCTATGCCATGCTGCGTCTATTTCAAGGCGGTGCATGCATTGGGGGCGAGTGCCCTGAAGGCAGTGACGATTGGCGCGAAGCCGCATTAGACATCACCCTGCCCAAAGCCGAAGCGGGCGACCCGGAGGCCATGCTGGCGATGTACTATATCTACGCCAATCTCGATGCCTCTTGGGTGACCTCTGTGTACAATTTGCTGGGCATCCCTACCCGTGCAGTCAAATGGCTAAAACGTGCCGCCGAAGCAGGACTTCCCGAAGCCCAAACCACGTGGGGCCGCCGAATCATGGGCGGGGGAGGCTGGTATTTTACTAAAAACCGCCGTTTGGAAGCCGCCGAAAGCTGGTTTAGCCGTGCGGCTGAGCAGGGTTATGTACCGGCCATGGAGCAAATGGAGCGTGTCAATAGAGAGCAACAAGACTTCGAAACTAGCTGGCGATGGATGGTACAAGCATCAAATAATGGTAGTTACGAAGGACGCCTAGGTGTTGGCTGGTGTTATCTTGATACAGATTTTGCACCTGATCAAAATTGTACGAATGAAGAAGATCGAATTAAAGGCTGGGCAATTCTTTATGCCATGTCTCAGGAGCTGGGTGGCAATAGTACACCTAGCAGTATTATGAATCGGAATCAGGATAAGTTGGATGAAAGTGAGCGCCAGGAGGCAGAGGCATTAGCGGAATCGGAATGGATAGGGCGTCAGCCACCTATCTCTAAATTTCCACGCCGCTTTGGTTTCTGATTAAACGATGGCAAAAACGAACCTCTTAGCACCCACGCTATTCTTTCTGCTGCTTTGGTCACTCAATAGCTGGGCGCTGCCAGCGGATATCCAGGCCGCCAAAGATGAAGGCATGCGCCTTTACAACATTGGGCACTCAACAGCGGCCATGCCCTATTTGCGTCAAGCGGCTGACGCTGGCGACGTAGAAGCCATGTATTACATGGGTGAGTCAGAGCGGCGGCAAAAAATGATGGGCTTTACTACCGCCGCCATGGAGTGGTACTTGAAGGCAGCCGAACAAGGCGACCCTTACGCTATGTTGCGACTATTTCAAGGCGGTGCATGCATTGGGGGCGAGTGCCCTGAAGGCAGTGATGATTGGCGCGAAGCCGCATTGGACATCACCCTGCCCAAAGCCGAAGCCGAAGCCGGTGATCCGGAGGCCATGCTGGCGATGTACTACATCTACGCCAATCTCGATGCCTCTCGATTGACCTCTGTTTACAATTTCCTGGGCATCCCTACCCGTGCAGTCAAATGGCTAAAACGAGCCGCCGAAGCAGGACTTCCTGAAGCCCAAACCACATGGGGCCGCCGAATCATGGGGGGGGGAGGCTGGTATTTTACTAAAAACCGCCGCTTAGAAGCTGCCGAAAGCTGGTTTAGCCGTGCGGCTGAGCAGGGTTATGTACCGGCCATGGAGCAAATGGAGCGTGTCAATAGAGAGCAACAAGACTTCGAAACTAGCTGGCGATGGATGGTACAAGCATCAAATAATGGTAGTTACGAAGGACGCCTAGGTGTTGGCTGGTGTTATCTTGATACAGATTTTGCACCTGATCAAAATTGTACGAATGAAGAAGATCGAATTAAAGGCTGGGCAATTCTTTATGCCATGTCTCAGGAACTGGGTGGCAATAGTACACCTAGCAGTATTATGAATCGGAATCAGGATAAGTTGGATGAAAGTGAGCGCCAGGAGGCAGAGGCATTAGCGGAAGCGGAATGGATAGGGCGTCAGCCACCGCTCTCAAGATTTCCACACCGCTTTGGTTTCTGAGTAGATAATGGTAAAAGCAACGCGTCTGCTATTCGTTTTATTACTGCCGTTGATGTGGCCCCTCAATAGCTGGGCGCTACCCGCCGATATCCAGGCCGCCAAAGACGAAGGTATGCGCTTATGGGGTATTTCGGAATGGATAGAAATGCAGCCCTACTTGGAGCAATCTGCCGCAGCCGGTGATGTGGAATCAATGTATTACCTCGGTGAAGCCACGCGGTTGTTAAGTCGAGGGCTAACCACTGAAGCCATGGAGTGGTACTTGAAGGCTGCCGAACAAGGCGACCCCTATGCCATGCTGCGTCTGTTTCAAGGCGGTGCATGCATTGGGGGCGAGTGCCCTGAGGGCAGTGACGATTGGCGAGAAGCCGCATTGAAAATCACCCTGCCCAAAGCCGAAGCGGGCGACCCGGAGGCCATGCTGGCGATGTACTATATCTACGCCAATCTCGATGCCTCTCGATTGACCTCTGTTTACAATTTACTAGGCATTCCCACCTGGGCAGGCAAATGGCTAAAGCGAGCTGCCGAAGCGGGGCTTCCCGAAGCCCAAACCAGATGGGGGCGCCATATTATGAACGGACGAGGCTGGTATTTTACCAAGAGTCGAAGGCTGGCAGCTGCTGAAAGATGGCTTCGTCAAGCGGCGGAACAAGATTACGCGCCTGCAATGAATAGCCTCGGTAAGCTACTGAGAGAGCAAGAAAATTATTCAGAGGCGATTCAATGGTTTGTTAACGCTTCAAAGCACGGCCATATTAATGGAAGAATGTGGCTGGCTAGCTGTTATATAGATCCAGATGAAGATCCTATTTGCAGCAGTGTTGAACAAGATCGTGTGAAAGGTTGGGCTATTTATTACGCGATTAACCAAGAGGCAAACAGCGGCACTTCTGAAAGAAGCCTAAGTTTGAGGCGCGATTTATTGTCAGAAGAAGAACGGCGCTTAGGAGAGGAACTTGCAGAAGAATGGTTGAATAAAGAGCCACCGCTCTCAAGATTTCCACGCCGCTTTGGTTTCTGATTAAACGATGGCAAAAACGAACCTCTTAGCACCCACGCTATTCTTTCTGCTGCTTTGGTCAATCAATAGCTGGGCTCTACCAGCGGATATCCAGGCCGCCAAAGATGAAGGAATGCGTCTTTACAATATAGGGCACTCAACTGCTGCCATGCCTTACTTACGTCAAGCGGCTGGCGCTGGCGATGTAGAAGCCATGTATTACATGGGTGAGTCCGACGGTGATTTTCAACCCAGTTGTCCAAATAGCTGCCTCTAAGCAGCCTGTTTATTACGCTCGACTTCCTGCAGCTTGCCAGGGTTGAGCGCTACCGAACCGGGTACTTCCCAGTTTCGTGTGTTGCCTGACCAGCGCTGTGGATGTCGGCGCTTAGCTCTTTCATAAACCGCTTTGCGATGCTCAAGACGTTCTCGGTCGGCACCTTGATGCCGATCAGCGGGCGTCACGTACCGAATGCCACTGTGCAGGTGCTGTTCGTTGTAAGCGCGTTCGAACGTCAGCATCCAGTCACGTACCGCGTTCAGCGATGCAAAGCCCTTTGTGGGCCACGCTGGACAATACTTGACGGTGCGGAACAACGCTTCCGAGTAAGGGTTGTCATTGCTCACTCTCGGTCGACTGTAAGACATCAACATCCCCAGCTCTGTTAACCTCGCTTTAAGCGTATAAGACGTCATCGGTGCGCCGTTATCCGAGTGCAGCACTGGAGGCTGGTGCCAGCAGCCTTCGCGCAATAAAGCGCGTTCCAGCAGGTGTTTCGCTAACTCGCCTGATTCCGCCTCGTGGACTTCCCAGGCGATGATTTTGCGACTGTAGATATCCATGATCAGATAGAGATACCAGTGCTGGCCACGCACAACGGAAGAGCAATAGCTGATGTCCCAGCACCAGACTTGGTTGGGTCCGGTTGCTGTGAAGCTCGTCGGCTCAGGCACTGGGCGGCGTGGCTTCATTCGCCCTCGATGGTGCTGCTGTTGGTGCTTTTTCAGTACCCGGTAAAACGACGACTCGGAAGCCAAGTAGACCCCTTGATCTGCCAGTAACGGCACGATCTGAGACGGTGGCAGGCTCTGATACTCGGAGCGATTGCAGGCACTCAAAATAGCCTGTTCCTCCTCGTGAGTCAGTTGATGCGGCTGACTGCCTTGTACCGCGTGTGGGCGCTGATCCTCAGCCACCGCGCCACACCCAGAACGCCAGCGTTTCAGCGTGCGCTCGCTCACGTCTATCATCGCCGCTGCTTGATAACGGGAAGCGCCCCCGGTGACCGCTTCATCAAACAACGTAATGAGCCTTGCACGTTCCTCAAGAGGCGTCAGTCGTCCTCGCCGCTGTTCGGGTCTTCGCCGTACAAGGCGTCGAGCTTTTTTGAGAGCACCAGTAACGATGTCGTTTCCGCTAGGGCTCTGTCTTTGCGACGCACTTCCGCTTTGAGCTGTTTGATCGTCTTACGGTCTTGTTTACGCTGCTTTTGTGCCGTTTTTTGCTGGTCTTCTTGTTGGCCAGCGCCCTGGAGACAAGCGGCTTTCCACTGTTGGATCTGCTCGGGATACAGGCCTTTTTCGCGGCAGTAAGCACCAAGCTCTGTTTCTGACAGGGTGGCGGTTTCGATGACCACGGCAAGCTTGGCGTCAGGCGACCACTCGTTGTCGCTTTGGGTGTAACCCGGCACAGGCACTCCTTTTTCTCGACACTGTTTTAACCAACTATACAGCGTCGCGTCAGAGATGCCTTCTTCAGTGGCGACAGATACCACACTGCGATTATGGGGTGGCAACAACTTTTTCAGTACAACAGCTTTACGCTCTTTAGAATAACGTGGCACACGCGCTCCATGCCGCTCCCTCTGGATTTGATTTAGGCGATATCGCCAACCGGACAACTAGGCTGACAGAGGGGGCCGAGCGGCGACAGAATATGATGGGCTTTACTACCGCCGCCATGGAGTGGTACTTGAAGGCAGCCGAACAAGGCGATCCCTACGCCATGCTACGCCTGTTTCAAGGTGGGGCATGCATTGGGGGCGAGTGCCCTGAGGGTAGTGATGATTGGCGCGAGGCCGCATTGGAAATCACCCTGCCCAAAGCCGAAGCGGGCGACCCGGAAGCGATGCTGGCGATGTACTACATCTACGCCAATCTCGATGCCTCTCGATTGACCTCTATTTACAATTTCCTGAGCATTCCCACCCGGGCAAGCAAGTGGCTAAAGCGAGCTGCCGAAGCCGGGCTTCCCGAAGCCCAAACCAGATGGGGGCGCCATATTATGAACGGACGAGGCTGGTATTTTACGAAAAGCCGCCGCTTAGAAGCCGCCGAAAGCTGGTTTAGCCGTGCAGCTGAACAAGGTTATGTGCCTGCCATGGAGCAAATGGAATATGTCAACAGAGAGCAACAGGACTTTGACGAAAGCTGGAAATGGATGGAGCAAGCTTCCTTGTATGGAAGTTTTGATAATCGATTAGGTTTAGGGTGGTGTTACTTAGATCCGTCTTACCCTCCTGATCAGCGCTGTGTCAACGAAAAAGACCCTATTAAAGGCTGGGCAATTCTTTATGCACTGCATGTTGAGATAGGCGATAACAATGCTGAAGACATTATGTCTTGGAACCGTGAAAAAATAACGGAAACTGAACGCCAAGAAGCCGAAGCGTTAGCAGAAGCGGAATGGATAGGGCGTCAGCCACCTCTCTCAAGATTTCCACGCCGCTTTGGTTTCTGAGTAGATCATGGTAAGAGCAACGCGTCTGCTATTCGTTTTATTGCTGCCGTTGATGTGGTCAATCAATAGCTGGGCGCTGCCAGCCGATATTCAGGCCGCCAAAGATGAAGGCATGCGCCTTTACGATATTGGGCACTCAACAGCGGCCATGCCCTATTTGCATCAAGCGGCTGATGCTGGCGACATAGAAGCCATGTATTACATGGGTGAGTCAGAGCGGCGGCAAAAAATGATGGGCTTTACTACCGCCGCCATGGAGTGGTACTTGAAGGCAGCCGAACAAGGCGACCCCTATGCCATGCTTCGCTTATTTCAAGGTGGTGCATGCATTGGGGGGGAGTGCCCGGAAGGCAGTGACGACTGGCGAGAAGCCGCATTGAAAATCACCCTGCCCAAAGCCGAAGCGGGCGACCCGGAGGCCATGCTGGCGATGTACTACATCTACGCCAATCTCGATGCCTCTCGATTGACCTCTATTTACAATTTCCTGGGCATTCCCACCCGTGCAGTCAAATGGCTAAAACGTGCCGCCGAAGCAGGACTTCCCGAAGCCCAAAACACGTGGGGCCGCCGAATCATGGGCGGGGGCGGCTGGTATTTTACTAAAAACCGCCGTTTGGAAGCCGCCGAAAGCTGGTTTAGCCGTGCGGCTGAGCAGGGTTATGTACCGGCCATGGAGCAAATGGAGCGTGTCAATAGAGAGCAACAAGACTTCGAAACTAGCTGGCGATGGATGGTACAAGCATCAAATAATGGTAGTTACGAAGGACGCCTAGGTGTTGGCTGGTGTTATCTTGATACAGATTTTGCACCTGATCAAAATTGTACGAATGAAGAAGATCGAATTAAAGGCTGGGCAATTCTTTATGCCATGTCTCAGGAGCTGGGTGGCAATAGTACACCTAGCAGTATTATGAATCGGAATCAGGATAAGTTGGATGAAAGTGAGCGCCAGGAGGCAGAGGCATTAGCGGAAGCGGAATGGATAGGGCGTCAGCCACCGCTCTCAAGATTTCCACACCGCTTTGGTTTCTGAGTAGATAATGGTAAGAGCAACGCGACTGCTATTCGTTTTATTACTGCCGTTGATGTGGTCACTAAATAGCTGGGCACTGCCAGAGGATATCCAGGCTGCCAAAGATGAAGGCATGCGCCTTTACAACATTGGGCACTCAACAACGGCCATGCCCTATTTGCGTCAAGCGGCTGACGCTGGCGACGTAGAAGCCATGTATTACATGGGTGAGTCAGAGCGGCGGCAAAAAATGATGGGCTTTACTACCGCCGCCATGGAGTGGTACTTAAAGGCTGCCGAACAAGGCGACCCCTATGCCATGCTGCGTCTGTTTCAAGGCGGGGCATGCATTGGGGGCGAGTGCCCTGAAGGCAGTGACGATTGGCGCGAAGCCGCATTAGACATCACCCAGCCCAAAGCCGAAGCGGGCGACCCGGAGGCCATGCTGGCGATGTACTACATCTACGCCAATATCGATGCCTCACGATTGACCTCTGTTTACAATTTCCTGGGCATTCCCACCCGTGCAAGCAAGTGGCTAAAGCGGGCTGCCGAAGCAGGACTTCCCGAAGCCCAAACCACGTGGGGTCGCCGAATCATGGGCGGGGGAGGCTGGTATTTTACTAAAAACCGCCGTTTGGAAGCCGCCGAAAGCTGGTTTAGTCGTGCGGCTGAGCAGGGTTATGTACCTGCCATAGAGCAAATGGCGCGAGTCAATAGAGACCAAGATGAGTTTAAGGAAAGTTGGCAGTGGATGATGCAAGCTTCTCAGTATGGTAACTACGATAGCCGGTTAGGTGTAGGGTGGTGCTATCTTGAGCCAGATCGTGATGAGCGGTGTCAGAACGAACTGGACAAAATAACAGGATGGGCAATCCTCTATGGGTTGCATAATGAAACGGAAGATAATTCATCTCAAAATGTTATGAGCTGGCACCGCGATGAATTAACTGAAACTGAACGCCAGGAGGCAGAGGCGTTAGCGGAAGCGGAATGGATAGGCCGTCAGCCACCGCTCTCAAGATTTCCACACCGTTTTGGTTTCTGAGTAGACAATGGCAAAAGCAACGCGTCTGCTATTCGTATTATGGCTACCGCTAATGTGGTCGAGTGTAGTGGTAAGGTCATAAGCGATAGAAGTTATCCTCTGCTAGCGGAAAGATAGTCAGGTATTGCGCTTGTTCATTGCGACAGATCTTATCGTCAAAACCGTAATGCACTATTTTTAGTAGAAGGGTTAAACATGCGAACCACCTATGACGAAACGGATGACATTTTAGTCGTGCATCTCTCCGACAAGCCAATCTTGAAAGAGGCTTCACAAGATTGGAATACGCATATTAGTTATGCAGAAGATGGCACCACTGTTGAAATTGTTATTTTAGAAGCATCCAAACAAGGCGCCTGGCCGTTGTTACGAAGCCACGCGGCGTAATCACCCAGCCCCCGCAGGAGCCCGACTTCGCCAAGCGGTCTATGAAATTGAGGAGGCAAACAATATGCCCTACATCAACACGTTTGAGCGCCACGGTATTGAAAAAGGCCTGCTGCAAGGCCGCGAGGAAGGTCGCCAAGAAGGCCGCCAGGAAGGTCGCTTGGCAGAAAAGCGTGAAACCGCTTTGAAGCTAATTAACCTCGGAGCGCTGACCGACCTTCAAATTGCCGATATCACAGGCTTAAGCGAACGTGATGTCGAAGCGTTGCGTTCTGATAACCACCATTGAACTTTGTCGAGTCTCTGCAAGCGATTGAACTAACAGCATTTGACGATTATTAGTGGCTTGATCCTTCCTGATCGCCCAATGAATTGGGCTCTTTGTGTCTCTCCATGGCGATCATCTCTGTCGGGAATATTAATAATACATCGATATTTCGATTTTGGTTGTGTACTTTGTACACTATAAAAGGGCTACGCTCAAAGCCCTTACCCAGCAGTTAAGAGAGGAGGTTTCTTGATGAGTATTTTTGATGAGCTCAACACATCGCTGCAAGAAGCTGTCGAGATCCAAAAGGGTAAGACGAAAGCCAGCCGGGTGACTCGCCACGAAGTGGCAGATGTCAGAGCAATCAGGGCAAAATTGCATGTATCCCAAGCTGAGTTCGCCGACGCAATGGGCACCAGCATCGACACCATAAAAAGTTGGGAGACCAAGCGTCGCAATCCGACAGGGTTGGCAGCTAAGGTACTCGCTACCATTCAAGAAAACCCCTCGTTCTTTAATGAGCTGGCTTCACACTGATTGCCCAGTACACGCACCCAGCCCCCGTAGATACCGTCTCTCGATACCAGCTGCAAGGGGCTTTATGCTCCTTGCGGCCGATATTCACTTTGTGACTTCAATACGCCAAAAGCGATATGCACTAATTTGCGCATAGCCGCTCCCAACGCCGACAGTGTTGGTTTACCACGGGCTTTGAGTCGTGCAAATTGCTCGCTGATATCAGGATTACATCGGGTCGATACGACGGCGGCCATATAAAGCTTCCGGCGGATGCCGGGCGCCCCTGTCTTGGAAAGGTGGGACCGTAACTTCACCGACGAGCCTGACTCTTTCAGTATTGGCACGAGGCCGAGGAAGGCGGCTGCCTGTCGAGCACTGCGGAAATTGCGGCTACGCAGTGTGGCGACCAAGCGAGCTGACAGGACGTTTCCGATGCCGGGGATACTCTCGAGCAGTTTGCGATCCTGTTTAAGCGGCGGATGCGCCTCGAAATGGTCAGTAATAGCTTGCTGCAGCCGCTGTACTTCTCGCTCAAGGGCGACCAGCATATAGCTAATGGATTCGCTCGCTTGAGTATCGGTGTTGAATTCAGCCTTTTCTAGGCGGTTACGCTCGCGCTGCAGGTCGTCTTCTACGGCCTCTAACCGGTTGATAAGGCGCTTGAGCTCTCTCACCTCAGTTGGTTCTGGCTGCCACGGTTGAGGGTTGCGTTCGATCCCATAGCGGGCGAGCATCATGCTGTCTTTACGGTCTGTCTTACTGCGAACGCCCATTCCCTTGGCGTGATGGCGCACCTGGGCAGGGTTCAGTACGTACACGGTGACACCAACGTCATGCAGCCAGTAAGCTAAAGGCTCATGGTAAATGCTGGTGGCTTCCAGGTAGACATGCAGGTTGCTGATATCTTCGCCGGTCTGCCTGACAAGCCAGTCGAGCAAACCTGGGTAGTCCTGATGGCGGTTGGGGAATACTTTCGTTTTCACCTTTCCTTTACTCAGATCGCGCACCCATAAGCAGTCAAGTTTCTGTTTGCTAACATCAATGCCGATATATGCCATCTCGTTGTCTCGCCTTGTTCGTACAGCCTCTTTCGTCGAGCGAAGGGCTTTGGATACCGTCCAAATTTACGAGATAAGAAACCAGAAGGGGCCCATCTACAGGACAGGGTCAATGCCCATCAGGAGCCAGGCGGGGTACCCTTCTGGCCAGAGAGAATGGTAGCTAATCATTCCCTCTTGAGAGACACAAGGAGCCCGACTCTGTCGGGCGATCAGACCATCTACCAGCAATCACCCTCGGCGCCTCCTGATCGCCCAACGAATAACGCCCCCACACCCCCTCACTGCTTCTGCAAATGCGCGATGGGGACTTCCACCTGCTGCGGGCGGTTGAGCAGCGTGAGCAGCAGCAGGGCGCGGTCCTGGCCTTTTAGCTCGGTTAACTGGGCAAGCTGGCCCCTGAACGCCCCCTCGGTGACTTCCACCGCATCGCCCACGCAAAAATACGCCTCTTCTGCGGTCTCTTTATCCATAAGATGCTGGCACAGCGTATCCACGATATGCGCAGGCACCACGGCGGGCTGGTCGCCGAACGTCACCAGCTTCAAAACCCCCCGCGTAGAACGAATAGGGCGCCAATTGCTTGCCACCTGGTCTAACCTGATAAACAGGTAGTGAGGGAAGAGCGGCTCGGTCACCCACACCAGCTTGCTGCGGCGCTTTCGCTGCACCGCCAGCACCGGGTGGAAGACATGATAGCCCTGGTTTTCCAACTGCTCGGCAGCACGGAAAGACTCGCCCCCCTTGCATTGGATAAGGTACCATTGCGCGCATTCCGCGTTGGTTTGGCTATCACTGAGGCTCATGTCGCTCCTGGCGTTATAATGAGTTGAAGCAAAGGGTTTGATACCTGTAGGGCCAACGGGCATTGTAACAAAACGCAGCGACCCAACGCAGCGCAAATCAAGATCAGGGCAAGGGAAAGCGCCCGGAACAATCCCCGGGCGGTAGCGTGCCCGGACGCTTTATAAGACAGCCAGGTTTAGAAACGGAGCATCATGGAAGTAGCGGCGATATTTACCCTCTTGGTGGTGGTTGCCACCTTGGCCGCCCTCGCGTTAACCCGCATTGCCCCCGATGCAATTCTGATGGCCGCCCTTGGCTGCCTCGTCATCAGCGGCACGTTATCCCCCGCCCAAGCGCTACAAGGGTTCTCCAACCCAGGGGTGATCACCATTGCCACGCTCTACGTGGTTGCCGCAGGGCTAAAAGAAACCGGGGCCATTCAATGGCTCGCCCATCTTCTGCTGGGCCAACCCTCAAGGCTTCGCCAGGCACAGCTACGCGTATTGCTACCCGCCGCCGGGCTGAGTGCGTTCATGAACAACACCACCGTGGTCGCCATGTTCATCCCCGCGATACAAGAGTGGGCCGCACGGCTGAAACTACCGCCGGGCAAGCTGCTGCTACCGCTCAGCTACGCGGCGATTATCGGCGGCACCTGCACCCTGATCGGCACCAGCACCAACCTGGTGGTGGATGGCCTGCTGCAGACCGAGCGCGGCGTCAGCCTATCGATGTTTTCACTGGCCTGGGTCGGCGTACCGTTAGTGATTGTGGGCGGCACTTTTCTGTATTTTTTTACCAACCGCCTACTGCCCGAACGCCAAGGCGTGCTTGAGCAGCTCGAACAGGCCCGCGAATACTCGGTAGAGGTCGAGGTGGAAGCCAAAGGCCCCCTGGTGGGTAAAACCATCGCGGATGCAGGGCTGCGCAGCCTGGCCCACGGCTACCTGGCGGATATCGAACGCCACGACCACCTGCTAACCGCCGTACCGCCGGAAACCGAACTGATGGCCGGTGATATACTGGTATTTATCGGCGCGCCGGAATGCGCCCGCGAGCTACGCCGTATTCGTGGCCTGAAGCCCGCCAGCGGCGATGTCCACAAGCTGGATATCGCCCACCACCGGCGCTGCCTGGTGGAAGCGGTCATCGGCCCTGATTTCGGCGGCCTGAACCAAACCGTCAAGGCGTCGCGCTTTCGCTCCCGCTATCAGGCCGTGATCCTTTCCATCTCGCGGCATGGAAAACGGCTGCCGGGCAAGTTAGGCGATATATCACTGCAAGTGGGCGATACCTTGTTGCTGGAAACCGCCCAGGATTTTGTCGACCAGTACCGCTACCGTAAAGACTTCTTGCTGGTAAGCGGCCTGACCGACTCCACACCGCCGGATTTCCGCAAAGCCCCCGTGGCGCTTGGCATATTGGGAGCCATGGTAGTACTAAGCGCCACCGGGCTATTGTCGATTCTGGAAGCCGCACTGCTCGCCGGGGGCGGCATGGTTGCCACCCGTTGCGTGCCGGTCAGCAAAGCGCGCCGCTATATCGACCTTTCCGTACTCATTGTGATTGCCGCCTCCTTCGCGCTGGGCGCAGGCATGACCGAAACCGGCGCCGCCGCCCAGGTGGCCCAATGGCTACTACTCGCCGATGACCTGGCCCCCTGGGCCGCGCTGGCGATAGTCTATTTAATGACCGTGGTCTTCACCGAGCTGATTACCAACAACGCCGCCGCCGTGCTGATGTTTCCTATCGCCGTCTCGGTGGCCGACCAGCTAGGGGTAAATTTTTTACCCTTTGCCATCGCCATCATGTTTGCCGCCTCGGCCAGCTTCATGACCCCGCTGGGCTACCAGACCAACCTGATGGTGCTCGGCCCCGGCGGCTACCGCTTCAGCGACTACCTGCGCCTAGGCGCACCGCTCAGCGCGATTGTCGCCGTCACGGTGATAACCCTGGTGCCGCTGATATGGCCTTTTTAAGAAGGAAGACGCCGCTGCGCGGCTGAAGAAGTAAGAAGTAAGAGGCCTTTCTTCTTCCTTCTTCCTTCTTCCTTCTTCCGTCTTATTTCTTCGTCTAAGGATTTTCTGTGACTGCTTTTATCTCGAATGAACGACGCGCCCGCCTGATTGAAGGCGTACATGCCGCCGGGCGTGAGGTCATGGCGGTTTATGAGCGTGATTTCTCCGTCGAGACCAAAGAAGACCAAAGCCCGCTCACCGAGGCTGATATGGCCGCGCACCACTCGCTGGTAGCGTTGCTGGAGGGGCTTACCCCTGGCGTGCCGGTGCTCTCCGAAGAGTCAGCCGAGGTCCCTTTTGCCACACGCCAGACTTGGCAGCGCTATTGGCTGATTGACCCGCTGGACGGCACCAAGGAGTTCATCAACAAGAACGGTGAATTTACCCTTAACGTGGCGCTGATCGAAGAGGGCGTGCCGGTATTCGGCATCGTCTACGCGCCGGTGCTGCAAACCACCTGGGTAGGGCAGGTGGGCGGTGAGGTTTTCAAGATCGCACAGGGCATTTACATCAATATTCAGGCGCGCGAACTGCCAGACCCAGAAAATGAACCCTGGAAGGTCGTCGGCAGCCGCCGCCACGGCGCTGAAATCTTTGAAGCCTTCTGCAGCGGCTTGCCCGCCCACGAGTGCGTCTCAATGGGCAGCTCTATCAAGCTCTGCCTGGTGGCGGAAGGCAACGCGGACCTTTACCCGCGCCTGGCTCCCACTTGCGAATGGGACACCGCCGCCGCCCAGGCCATCGTCACCGCCGCCGGTGGCGAGGTGCTCAACGCCGAAAACCTAGAGCCGCTACGCTGCAACCAGCAGGAAAGCGTGCTCAACCCTTATTTCATCGTATGCGGCCAGCGCGACAGCCGCTGGGAAAACGCCCTTAAGGCCAGCTTGAAGCCGGAAGCTTGAAGCTGGAAGTAACCCCGAAGTCAAAGCCACTCCACCTAGGGTAGTTGCAGTGGCTTTTCCTTCCAGCTTCTAGCTTCTAGCTTCTAGCTGTTGTCATTGAACCAGAACATCCGGAAACCGTATGACTGAAATAACCCCCGAACGCCAGACCCACCTCAAACAGCTCGAAGCGGAATCGATCCATATCATTCGCGAAGTCGCCGCCGAGTTTTCCAACCCGGTGATGATGTACTCCATCGGCAAAGACTCCTCGGTGATGCTGCACCTGGCGCGCAAGGCGTTTTACCCCGGTACGCCGCCGTTCCCGCTGATGCACATCGACACCACCTGGAAGTTCCGCGAGATGATCGAGTTCCGCAACCGCATGGCGCAGGAAGCGGGCATGGAGCTTATCGTCCACACCAACGAGGAAGGCCGCGCGGCGAACATCAACCCGTTTGATCACGGCAGCGCCAAGTACACCGACATCATGAAAACCCAGGCGCTCAAGCAGGCGCTGGACAAGCATGGTTTTGATGCTGCGTTCGGCGGTGCCCGGCGCGATGAGGAAGCGTCCCGTGCCAAGGAGCGCGTCTACTCCTTTCGCGATAAATACCACCGCTGGGACCCGAAAAAACAGCGCCCGGAGCTGTGGAATATCTACAACGCCAAGGTCAACAAGGGCGAATCGATCCGCGTTTTCCCGCTCTCCAACTGGACCGAGCTGGATATCTGGCAGTACATCTACCTGGAATCGATCCCCATTGTGCCGCTTTATTTATCCGCGCCACGCCCCGTGGTCGAACGCGACGGCATGCAGATCATGGTCGACGACGACCGCATGCCGCTGGAGCCGGGCGAAGTGCCGGAAGAAAAATGGGTGCGTTTCAGAACCCTGGGCTGCTACCCGCTCACCGGTGCGGTGGAATCCAAGGCCGCCACCTTGCCCGAAGTGATCCAGGAAATGCTGCTGACCAAAACCAGCGAACGCAGCGGCCGCGCCATCGACCACGACCAGGCCGGTTCGATGGAGAAGAAAAAGCGTGAGGGGTACTTCTAGCGCGCCGGAGGCGCGCTAGAAGAGCTAGAAGTTTGAAGCTAGAAGCTGGAAGAAAAAGCAACTGCACCCCCTCTTGAGGGCGTGGTTTTGACTTCTGGGTTTCTTCCAGCTTCAGGCTTCAAGCTTTCAGCTTCAAAACCCCGGAGGGTGTCAAATGGACTTTGAGAAGCTTCAGGTTTGGAAGCGGTCAGCCAGGCTCTCGGCTGAGCTTTACAAGGCAATGCGCGATCAGCGCGACTTCGGCTTCAAGGACCAGATCACCCGCTCAGGGCTTTCGGTGCCCAGCAATATTGCAGAAGGTATGACGCGAGGAACGCCCAAGGACAAGCGTCACTTTCTGCTGATTGCCAAAGGCTCATGCGCTGAACTCAGAACACAGATATACATTGGTATTGATATTGGCTACATCGAAAAAGTCTGTGGCAACCAATGGATACAAGAAACGCGAGAGATTGCGGCCATGTTATCTGGCCTGATCAGCAAACTCTCAACTGAATGAATTGGCTGGAAAGCAAAGGGACTGGGTTTTCTTCCCGCTTCAAGCTTCCAGCTTCCAGCTAGGGTTATATTATGGCTCACCAATCTACTCTCATCGCCGATGACATTGAGGCCTACCTCAAAGAACACGAAAACAAAGACCTGCTGCGTTTCATCACCTGCGGCAGCGTCGACGACGGCAAATCCACGCTGATTGGCCGGATGCTCCACGACTCCAAGATGATCTACGAAGATCAACTGGCGGCCATCACTCAGGCTTCAAAGACCAGCGGCACCACCGGCGATAACGTCGATTTGGCGTTACTGGTTGATGGGCTTCAGTCGGAGCGAGAGCAGGGCATCACCATCGATGTGGCTTATCGTTTCTTCTCTACCGATAAGCGCAAGTTCATCATCGCGGATACGCCGGGGCACGAGCAGTACACCCGCAATATGGCGACCGGTGCTTCTACCGCTAGCCTGGCGATTATCCTGATCGATGCCCGCCATGGCGTGCAGACCCAAACCCGCCGCCACAGCTTCATTGCTGATTTACTGGGCATTCAGCACCTGATCGTTGCCATCAACAAGATGGACCTGGTCGACTACTCAGAAGAGCGCTTCGAGGAAATCAAGGCGGAATACCAGCAGGTGGCCGAGAAACTCAATGCCCCGGATATTCAGTTTGTGCCCATGTCGGCTCTGGAAGGCGACAACGTCGTTAACGCCAGTGCCAACATGCCCTGGTACCAGGGCGAAACACTAATCCAGCGGCTGGAAAGCGTCGAAATCACCCACGACCAAAACCTGCGTGACCTGCGCTTCCCCGTGCAATACGTTAACCGCCCCAATCTGGACTTTCGTGGCTACAGCGGAACGCTGGCCGCCGGCATTCTCACGCCAGGCCAAACCATACGCGCGTTGCCATCGGGCAAAACCACCCAGGTAGAACGCATCGTGACCTACGATGGCGACCTGGAAGCCGCCTACCCAGGCCAAGCCATTACCGTCACCTTGTCGGATGAAATCGACGTCTCCCGTGGTGACTGGCTGGTGGAAGAAGACAGCCAGGCACCCCTGGCAACGCGGTTTGAAGCCGACATCGTATGGATGCACGAAACGCCGCTAGAGCCCAACAAGCTCTACGACCTAAAGCTGGCCACGCGTGAAATGGCCGGTAAGGTCAGCGTTATCGACTACCAAATCGATGTGAACACGCTGGAACACCGCCATGCGGAACACCTGGACCTCAACACCATTGCCCGCTGCCAGGTAGAGCTAACCGCTCCAATCCCGGTGGATGACTACCGCACCAGCCCCGGTACAGGCAGCTTTATCATCATCGACCGCCTGACCAACATTACCGTGGGCGCGGGCATGGTCCACCAGCAACTGGAAAGCGAGTTACCCTACGAATTCCGCGAGCACGACAGCAAAGCCAACGTGGTGTGGAACCGCGCAAGCGTCACTCCCGACCTGCGCGCCCGCATAAAAGGGCATGCGGGTAAATGCGTATGGTTCACCGGGCTTTCCGGTTCCGGCAAATCGACCCTGGCCAACGCCCTGGAAGTTGAGCTCAACCGCCGCGGCTACCACACCATGCTGCTGGATGGCGACAACCTCCGCCATGGCTTGTCGAAAGACCTGGGCATGACAGAAGAAGACCGCGTCGAGAACATCCGCCGCGTTGGCGAAGTGGCAAAGCTGTTTGCCGAGGCAGGCATCATCGTGATTACGGCGTTTATCTCCCCGTTCCGCAAAGACAGAGAAACCGCCCGCGCCCTGTTTGACGAAGGCAGCTTCATCGAAGTGTATGTAGACACACCGCTGGATATCTGCGAACAGCGCGACCCCAAAGGGCTCTACCAAAAAGCACGGGAAGGCGTCATCAAAGACTTCACCGGCATCAACAGCCCTTACGAAGCGCCCAAAAAAGCCGAGATGACCGTTAACACGGAAGAGCTAGAACAAAGCGATATCATCAACAAATTGATGAAAATCATCTGATAGCGGGATAAAAGCCTTCGGCTGGACCCAACAGGTTTTTGTAGGAGCACGACTCCGTCGAGCGATCGCCCCAACTACAAGCACTGACCAACGGCAGTACACAGCAGCAGGTTTTTGTAGGAGCCCGACTTTGTCGGGCGATCAGACCATCTACAAGCATTCACCTTTGGCAGCACACAGCCCAGCGCTTGTCCACGTAGTGCCTGCCATTAATAAAATGTATGATGCCGATTAATTTACATAGCGATGCAGCTCGGCGGCTTGAATCGTTTCACCGCCGTGCTGCATAGCACACGTCATATCAGTAGGGCATGGGAATGCGTCCGTTGAAATCCCAGGGCGGTAGCGTGCCTAAGTTTCCAATTACTCCACAAAAGGATGGCTTGCTCGATGAGCACACCACAAGAATTCAATAGCGAAAACCACGACGAGATAGACCTACGTGATTTGGCGCTGATGTTGATAGAGGGTTGGTACTGGATTGTGGGCAGTATTGTGGTTGCCCTGATTGCTGCTTTTTCCTATCTGATGGTGTCCCCGACCATCTATGAAACGAGCTTTCGAGCGGTGCCCGCATCCAGTAGTAACTTCTCCGGGTTTAATCTTTTTGATGATTTCACTATCACACCTGAAGATGCCTATCTTGCGTTGGGCAACCGGCTATCCAGTTTCCAGAACTTTGAAGCCTATGTAGAAGAGAATCAAGAACGCTTCGAGTTGGATGAGGGGGGCGACCTTGGGCGTACGTTCAGTAGACGACTAAGTATTAGCGGGCTTTCGAATAATGCGGACGGGAGCATGGTACTGGAAGTCCACTATCGCTACCCGGAAGGTGAGCAGGGTGATGAGATTCTTAACAACTACGTTCGCGATACTTCTGAGCAAGTTTGGGCGACTTTGCGTGAACGTTTTAACGAATACAGCCGTGTACAGATCGCTAACTTGGATACTCGCCTTGAACTTCAGAAAGAGGCTCTCCAGCAAAGTCGTGAAGAGCGGATATTTGAACTGGAGCAAGCCATTACCGTGGCTAGGCGTCTTGACATCGAGAAGCCCACTACCCCTCAGCAATTTGGACGCCAGCTCACTGGTAACGAAGTAATCTACGCCGATATCGACAGTGGTGATGGCACATTACCTTTGTATTTTATGGGGTTTCAAGCGCTTGAGGCTGATCGTGACACTCTTCGTGATGTTATTGGCCAAGGCCTGAGTAACGAAGCAATACGTGAAACCCGACAGGAAATGGAGCAAATCCTGCGAGTGGTTGAATTGCTGGAGAGTGAACAGCTTAGTGGAGTTGACAAAGATGTTGAGCCTAACCACACAGAGCGAGTGGTGGATGTGGTGGAATACGCTCACCAGCCATCAGAGCCAAGTGCACCACGCAAGGGCTTGATCCTCATCCTTTCCCTAATGCTCGGTGGTATCCTTGGTGTGATGCTTGTGTTCCTGCGTCGTTTAGCTTTTATCCTGCGTCAATATAAGCGTAATAAAAGTGCTTGAGTAAGCAAGCGCTTAAAAGCGTTAGCAATCAACCAGCCCTAGCATGGCAGAACTAATTGCTACCTACTGTAGTCCCTTCTCTGAGTTGGAAGGCTAGTTGAATGAACCGCATAAAGGAATAATTGCATTTTTAAGTAGCATAAAGTATGACGCAGTTAAGAATAAGTAAGTTATTTTATGTTATGCTTTTTAAGAACTCTAGAAGTTTTTGTTTATTTTTGAAAGTGTAGCTAAGTCATATAGCTTTTTTAGCCTACTAGCAGATCTTTTTATATAGAGAATTCAGGTTAGAGCTATGCTTAAGATTTTGGTTTTAAAATCTTTTTTTATTAGAGTGTTTGCCACGATGGTGGCTGGAGTATATTGTATAAAGTAATATAGCACCGAGCTTGTTAAAATATTTTTCATTGTAGCAGAGTTGATTAGCTAAAAACCACTTTTTAAAAAAGTAAATATCAGGCGTTGTGATAAATTATGTTTAAGTTTAAAGTGCGTATCTTTCACGTTGTTCTAGTAGTTAGCTTTTAAATTAAACTTTTTTTCTCATGGTTTCTTAACGAATTTTAACGTGGGGATTTATACTTCTGATGATTCATAGAGCTTATGTAACTTTTGCGATTGCATTGGTCATTATTTCGCCGGCTTTGATCACTGACAGCTCTGTAGTTAATTTAAGGCATTTTATAGTCATCGCTTTTATGAGCTTCGCGGTATTTTTATTTTTAGTATATATTTATCTAGCAGGTTATGTGCGTCTTAATGTCTTTTATGTGTTTTTTTTATTTTCGTTATTTATTTTAATCTCTTACTTTTCTGCGAGCGTTGGTTATGGTTATCATAAAATTATAATTGGATGCATGGTTCCATTTGTTTTTGCTTTAGCTGTTGTTTCGTCGTGTAGACTTAAAGAAAAGGATATAATATTATCATTTGTTTATCTGTCAATTCTTTCCCTTGTTGTTGGGGTTGTGGATAAGGCGGGGCAAGACTTTTTTGTCCGTGGTGTCAGATTTGGTTTTTTTGGGGCGATAACTATGTCGTGGATGATGTCCATAGCATGTCTTATTTCGCTTTATTTGTTTTTTAGAGAAGGGAAAAGATATTATATATTTTTAGGAGTAATTTTCTTACTAGCAGTGTTATGGACTCAGTCGAGAGGAGGCGGGGTTGCGCTTTTAGTGTCAAGTTTTATTTTAATCCTGTTGTCTCAAGAAAAACGTAATGTGCGCCGCTTGCTCTTATATATGTTATTTTGTTCCATGCTAGTGGTTTTATATTTGTTTACTGAAGGTTATGGATCAATAGGAGGCAGGCTAATAAACACGGTTGAAGGAATTGTTCATGGAACGAAAGATTTATCAGAGATTTTCGGAATAAGGTACTATTTTTATAAGATTTCCTTTGAATCCATATCCTTAAAACCCTTCTTTGGGGTTGGAGTAGGTGAGTGGAGTGAGCTAAATAAAGCCACTGACCATTTTTATCCACACAATGTTTTTCTTGAGGTGGCTTCAGAGTCTGGCTTGCTAAATTTCACTTTATTCATTTTCATGCTCCTAATTATTTTTATAGACGTAAGGGTGATAGGTAAGGTGTTAATGATTTATGGCTTACTTTCTCTCTCTTTTAGTGGTGATATTTCTTACTTGAGATATTTTATTTTATTGCCTTTGATGTTGTTTTTTATTAAAGGTGGTAGATTTATTAAGTGCAAAGAGGAAGAGGTGTAGGGTGAAAAAAATTATTTATATCGCTGGGTACGGCCGGTCGGGCTCTACAGTGCTGGATATCA
This sequence comes from Halomonas sp. SH5A2, assembly GCF_014263395.1. Lineage (GTDB taxonomy): Bacteria > Pseudomonadota > Gammaproteobacteria > Pseudomonadales > Halomonadaceae > Vreelandella. Next base: position 1,106,814 of record NZ_CP058321.1, read on the forward strand.
AAATAGGTGAAATGGTAAATGGCTTAAGTACTGGTGAGTTGGGTTTTTTCTTTAGAGATGTTAGTAAATATAGTAGTTCAAGGTGTAGTTGTGGTGAAAGCTACTATGCCTGCGAAGTATGGGGAAGGGTGTTTGAAAAAGAAAGTTTTAATTCAAAAGTTGAAGAAATTAATAGAAGATGCTTCATGAGTCCTGCCTTTGTAGCTCCTTACTATTGGCTAAAAATTTTGCTGAATGGCGCTGTGCCATCTAAGAAAAGGTTGAATAATGGCACAATAAAAATTTTAGATGAGGCTTTCTTAGCGTCCCCTTCTGGTGTTGTAATAGATTCAAGTAAGACAGCCTGGTTTTGTTATAAGCGCCCGTTGTATTTGAAAAAATTAGGGTATGAAGTTATTGTTGTCCATATTACCAGGCCGCTTGATGATGTTTTATCATCGGTTTCGAAAGGAGATAATAAAGTGTTAATGGGGGATCGGAAAAAAGAGAAGTTTTTTAAGATTTTAAGAGCTAAAGTTTCATATTTCTTTTCAAATAAAAAGGCCGAGAAGTTATCAGAAGAAGTTCCATATTTAAAAGTTTCTCAAATTGACCTGAAAAATGATGAAACTGCTACTCTTGAAAAGATTAATGAATTTCTAAAAGGTGCCGGTCTTGGTGCTTGTGATCATGAAAGAGGGGGGGCGGCTCATTTAGTCGGAGGTAACCGGCTCAAGTACAAGCAAGTCAAGTGACCGTGGCTAAAGGCTAGGTAATATTGTGAAAATAATATATCTTCATCAATACTTCAATACACCACAAATGTCTGGTGGAACGAGGTCCTATGAAATGGCACGGCGAATGGTTGCTGCTGGCCATGAAGTGCATATGGTTACCAGCTATCGGGAGCATGCCAAATATCTTGGTTGGTTTACAACTGAGGAGGCCGGCATTCAAGTACATTGGTATCCAGTTCAATATTCCAACCACATGGGGTTTATGCAACGTATCAAAGCTTTCTTGGCTTTCGCTTACGCTGCGCGAAAAAAGACTGTAGAGTTGAATGGTGATATCATTTTTGCTACAAGTACTCCGCTTACCATTGCTTTGCCTGCTGTAACTGCTTCACGTAAAAATAAGGTCCCAATGGTATTTGAGGTGCGTGATTTATGGCCTGAGATGCCAGTTGCTGTAGGTGCTTTAAAGAACCCCATACTTCGTCTCTTTGCTCAAAAGCTTGAGCATTGGGCATACCACAATGCAGATGCCGTAGTTGCACTTTCCCCCGGTATGAAAGATGGCGTTGTGCGTACTGGTTACCCGGAGGAAAAAGTCGCTGTAATACCTAATAGCAGTGATAATGTCGAATTTATATTTGACCCCGTGGCTGCCAGCCGCTTTAGAGCTGAGCGGGAGTGGCTAGCTGATCATCCGCTCTTGGTATATACAGGCACCTTTGGTCAAGTAAATGGTGTCAGCTATCTTGTAGAAGTTGCGAAAGAGTTAATGTCTATTCGGTCTAATGTAAAAATTCTTTTAGTAGGGGATGGTGTAGAGAGAGAAAAAATCGTAGCTAGAGCTAAAGAACTTGAGGTTTTAGAAAAGAATATTTTTATTGAAGAAAAAATTGCTAAGTGTGAAATGCCGGCTTTGTTGAGTGCTGCAACCATGGCATCCGTGCTGTTTGTTGACCTTCCTGAAATGCGTTCTAACTCGGCTAACAAATTTTTTGATGCTTTGGCCTCTGGGACTCCGGTACTTCTTAATTATGGAGGATGGATGCATGATTTGGTGAAATCTCACGGTTGTGGACTGACAATGTGGGGGTGTACAGCCAAAGAAGTAGCTGAAGAGCTTGAAGAAAAGATGAATGATCAGCAGTGGATAGAAAAGGCCGGTACCAAGTCTAGAGTCCTGGCTGAAGAATGCTTTGATAGAGATTTACTGGCAAATGAGTTATTGTCCATTCTGGAGCTTTCCGTAAAAGGTTCTTCGGAAGAAGTTTCTAAAATTGCACCTGGCAGCTATTTATAATGTGCAAGGTTTTCTTTCATTCTTTTAGGCGGAGTTTTTTTTGATTGGTTACAAGTTCTTCTGCGAAAGAAATGTTACTTGGCGAGAAAATCAGGGTGGTCTTTTTCCTTTATCACCTCCGTTTGTGTTATCTGATTTTAAAGGTTTTTTAGCTCGTCGAATAATTTCAGAAAACGATTGTTTTTTCTTAAGATGGGAGAGTGATTTTGATCAGATTATAGATGGTGAGTGGTGGCATATTATAAAAGACTCTTATGATGAGCTAGACTCTTTGCCCAAGAAAACGCGTTATATGGTTCGAAAGGCCGCTAAGAGCTATGAAGTCAAGCCGCTTACTCTTCACGAGGTTATAGAAAATGCTTATCCCGTTTATGAGAGTGCATATCGAAGATATAATACACATGAGCCTATGCTCACGTATAAAGTTTTTTGTAATGCCATTGCTAAACTCCCCAAGAATACAGAATTTTGGGGAGTCTTTGAAAAAGAGAGTCAGCGGTTAGTAGGTTTTTCTGAAAATTATATAGAAAAGAAAACTTGCTTTTACCTAACAATGTGGCTAGAGCCTGAGTCTATGTCTAATTTTTCTGGTTACCTCTTGTTCCATGAAATGGAACTTCATTACTTAAGAGATTGCGAATTTAAGTATGTATCAGATGGAGCAAGAAGTATTAGTCATGATACGAATATACATGGTTTTTTGTTAAGCAAGTTTAATTTTCGTAGAGCATATGCGAAATTGCATGTCGTTTACGTTCCATGGTTAAAGGTTGCTGTTTCTGTCAGTTATCCTTTTCGGAAACTAGTTAGTAAGGTTCCCTTTAGTCCTTTTAGAAAAGCTTCGATTCTTCTTAAACAAGAAGAAATACGCCGCGCAAGTAACAAGGTGAGTAGTTGATGTCAGGGCGTTCATCATTTATGGTGCGAATGGCGCGGTACATTCAGAAGTCCCCTTTATGGCTGTTTCGGTTTGTCGAATGGCCCTTTGTGTCTTTGTTTGGAAAACAATGCAGCAATACGCAAGCTATCTTCGTGCTTGCCTTGCCTCGTAGTGGTTCTACGGTAACATATCAGGCCATCTGTCATGGTTTTTCAGTTAACTACCTTTCCAATCTATGGCATTTGCTATATCAATTACCGTTAGTGGGAGGTTGGCTGTCGGCTAAAAAAACGCGATATCACCTTTCGGATTTTAATTCTCATCATGGCTTTGTGCCTGGCCTTGATGGACCCGCTGAGGGGGTCCGCTTTTGGCAATGGTGGCTGGGGTGCGGGTTAACTGATTCAGATTGTAAAACACTCTCGATTAGAAAAAGACAAAAGCGGGTAGCCTATATCCGAAGAGTATTTTCTGTTTTGGCTAGGAGAGGCCAGCCCTTTACAACGGCCTATTTGGGCCACGCTTTGGTGCCGGACAGGGTGCAAGAGGCGTTCCCGGGTGCTGTGCTAATTCGTCTAAGACGTGAGCCAGTCTCTAATGCCTTGTCTCTACTTAAATCCATGCGTCAGGATGGCTCCAATTGGTTTTCAGTTAAGCCCCATGAATGTGAAGGATTGGATTCTGCCACGGAGCATGAGCGTGTGGCTGCACAGGTGTATTGGCTGAACCGACGATTAGATGATGCAGCTTGTGCTAAGGCAATTCTCACTATTCATTATGAGCAGTTGTGCGAAAACCCCGAAAGGGAAATTGAGTATATTCGACAATGGTGCAAAGAAAAGAATGTTTCCGTAGATCGGAAATTCGATTTACCCATAGCTTTCCCTTTTAAATATGCGGATCTTAATGCAGATGCGGATGCCGCCAAGATTCGAGAGGCATTGAATAAACTGGAAGAGAAATATGGAAAGTTGGAGGTTTGATAGTGAGTCAGTTTGGTTTATCTCGCGGCCAGTCTATGATTAAACGCAGTTTTGATTTTTTGCTAGCTCTTTTGGGGCTGCTGGCAACCACATGGCTCATTTTACTGGCCTGGATGGCTGCAAGTTTGGATACCCGCAGCAATGGCTTCTTCGTTCAGCAGCGCGTGGGGAAAGATGGACATTTGTTTCGTGTGGTCAAGATAAAAACGATGCGTCCAAGCCGAGAACTTAGCACGACAGTGACTCGCTCTGGGGACCCTCGCATTACGCCCCTTGGTCGTTTTTTCCGCAAGACCAAAATTGACGAGTTGCCACAGCTATGGAATGTACTCCTCGGTGACATGAGCTTTGTGGGCCCACGGCCGGATGTGCCCGGCTTTGCGGATAGCCTGGTGGGTGAAGAGCGTCGGCTTTTGAGTATTCGTCCTGGCATTACAGGCCCAGCTACCCTCAAGTATCGTAACGAGGAAGAACTGTTAGCCGCGGCCGAGGACCCCGAAGCCTACAACCGAGAGGTGATCTGGCCAGATAAGGTGCGGATCAACCTTGAGTACATTCGTCATTGGCGTTTGGGCAAAGACCTGCAATACATTTGGCAGACCGTAGTGGGATAATAGCGATGAGCTACGGCTGGTGTCTGGAAATACTTTGAATGGATGTTTAAATGCTGAATGGACCCTTTTCGCCTTGGCCTTCCTTCACTGAAGAGGAAGCTCAGGCTGTGCAGAATGTGTTGCTTTCCAACAAAGTGAGTTACTGGACAGGCACTGAAGGCCGCGAATTCGAACGTGAGTTTGCCACCTTTGCCGGCACTGAATACGCGATTGCCTTGGCAAACGGCACCACGGCGCTTGATCTGGCCTTGAAAGGGCTGAGTATTGGCGAAGGCCAAGGAAGAGGGCGTGATGAAGTCATCGTTACTTCGCGCACCTTTCTTGCTTCTGTCTCTAGCATTGTCACTGCAGGGGCTGTGCCAGTGTTTGCCGATGTCGATCGTGATTCACAAAATATTACTGTCGAGTCGGTTGCAGAAAAAATCACGCCTAACACTCGGGCAATTATCGCTGTGCATCTAGCCGGTTGGCCTTGTGAGATGAAGGGGCTAATGGCGCTTGCAGAGCAATATGGGCTTTATGTCATTGAGGATTGTGCCCAGGCCCATGGTGCTACTTATCGAGATCAAAGCGTTGGTAGCATTGGTCATGTGGGCTGCTGGTCGTTCTGTCAGGACAAGATTATGACCACTGGCGGTGAGGGTGGCATGGTCACAACTAATGATGAGTCTTTGTGGCGTCGCATGTGGGCATATAAGGACCATGGTAAGAGTTGGGAAGCCGTCTATGAGCGCGAGCATCCTCCCGGTTTTCGTTGGTTGCACGAGAGCTTCGGCACCAATTGGCGGATGACGGAAATGCAGGCGGCTATCGGGCGCATTCAGCTCGAACGCATGCCAGCATGGAAAGCCGCTCGTCAGACCAATGCCCAGAGGATATGGCAGGTGGCTGGCGAAACGCCTGGGCTGCGGGTGCCTACTGTACCAGACCATATCGAGCATGCTGCTTACAAGTGCTATGTGTTTGTGGAGCCATCTCAACTAGCCGAGGGCTGGAGTCGTGACCGTATACAGCAGGAAATAGTCGCCCGTGGCGTGCCTTGTTTTTCCGGTTCATGCTCGGAGGTATACCGCGAGAAGGCCTTCGATGGCACCGGCTGGCGCCCGGAATCGTCATTGCCTATAGCGCATGAGCTTGGCGAGAGTAGTTTAATGTTTCTTTGCCACCCAACGTTGACGTCAGAAGAGATCGAGAAGACCTATGAGGTTTTACATGCAGTAATGAGCGAAGCAGCCGAGCACTATAGTAAATGAGAATCATGCCACTGATTCAAAGCCTGGCGAGTCGTTTGAAAGGCGAGATGGCGCTAGCTCTGGGGCGCACTTTTCTTGCAAGGGGGATCGCAGCGCTAGGAAGTCTCGCTCTTGTTATCGTGTTAGGGCGGCTCTATGGTGCGGTTGGCGTGGGGGTGTACGCTTTAGCGCATGCGCTTCTGATGGGAGCCGCTATCCTGGCCCGCTTTGGCATGAATAATGCGCTGATGCGCTTTGTAGGTGAAGATCACCACTCCCCTCATGTCATGCGCTATCTGCTCTGGGCATGTGGTAGGGCATTGGGGGCTAGTAGTGTTATAGCCTTAGCTACTTACTTCGGGCGCGGTTTGTTGGAAACAGGGTTTGGCGCGGAAGGACTATCTGAGGTATTGGTTGGCATCTCAATAGCTACTCCCGCTTTTACCCTGGGGTTTCTGTTCTCAGGGTTCTTTAAAGGAGTTAGAAGGCCTGCCACAGCTTGCTTGCTGGAGAATGGTTCGGTTGCGTTGTTAGCTGGCGTGCTAGTGGTCTTGTTGCATCAATATCTACATTTCACAGGTATGGCCGTTATTGGTTGGGCTTATGCTGGAGCCGCCTGGTTGGTTCTTGGCCAAGGGGCTTGGCAGCTTTGGCGTTGGTACGGTCGTCAGAATTGGTCAGTCAAAGATAGCACGCCATTACCAAGTGTTGACCGACATCAATTTAAGACTTCTTCGCAGGCATTTTTCGTAATGAGCCTTGCAGGGTTCATGCAAACTGTACTCAGTATCATGGTAGCCGGTTGGTTGTTGAGCGATGAAGGGCTGGGGCTATTCAAAACCTCTCAGCAAACGGCTATGTTGATTAGCTTTATCTTAATTGTTATTAATGCCATATTTCCTCCACGTTTCGCTCGCCTGTACAGGGAAGGAAATTTTCAGGCGCTGGGTCGGCTGGCGCGGCAGGGTGCTTTATTGGGTGTGATAATTGCCATGCCTATATTGCTAATTTGTCTGTTCTTACCGAGCTTGCTCTTGGGTCTGTTTGGCAGCGAATTTCCTCAAGCAGCGCCGCTATTGCGCATTATTGCATTGGCTCAGTTGATCAATGTGGCGACTGGGTCGGTCGGTTTTCTGCTTAATATGACGGGACATGAGGCGCTTATGCGCAATATCGCTCTTATATGCAATGCCATTGGACTCTCAGCGTTTTTCGTGATGATCCCGCCCTTTGGGCCACTAGGGGCGGCTATAGCGTTGTCCTTCGCTTTAGTAGTACAGAACCTAGTTGCGCTCTATTTTGTGTGGCGCAAGTTAGGTATTTGGACTTTGCCTCTTCCTAATGTTATGAATGGGTTAGGCATTAAACCTGAGTTAGATAGGTAGTTGGTAAACCATCAAGGCACCCGGTATTGATCAGGTTTAGCTGTACTTAGTACGCTATATACTTCTTATGGCCTACCTTATCTCCCCTACATGTCGATTAAGAGGCAGTGTTGTTACGTCCAAGGACCTTTGGTGGATCTAGTGATGTGGCCTTTGACATGATATAAGTGATCTTGGAGAGGCAAAAGGAACTAGAGCTGTATAATTTTGGCCTAGCGCTCGTTCGGCCAACCTAAGTATCAGCGGTTACCTAAACCTCTTTCTTATCAATGCTAGCTGCACCTTAAAACTCGCTCAGATATATGCAAAGCATCAACTTAGTCGCTGGTAGCGTACTGCATAGACGGTGGGGGATTGAGCCGAAAACGAGCTTAGTGCTTGGCATGTGCTTAATAAACTAATGTTTGAAGTTGTCAAATAGAAAGATGTAAGTAAGATTTAAAGGAGACAAATGAAAATTGCTATTGCCGGTACTGGTTACGTAGGTCTTTCCAACGCAATGTTGTTAGCTCAGCATAATGAAGTGGTTGCTTTGGATATTGTTTCAGATAAGGTAGAGCTACTAACTAACCGTAAAAGTCCAATCATTGACGCAGAAATTGAAGACTTCTTGGCCAACAAGGAACTCAATTTTATCGCTACGTTGGATAAAGAACATGCGTACAAGAGTGCGGATTATGTGGTTATCGCCACGCCTACGGATTACGATCCGGATACAAACTACTTTGATACTAATTCTGTGGAATCTGTGATTCAGGACGTGATGACCATTAATCCGCAGGCGGTAATGGTGATCAAATCTACGGTCCCGGTGGGCTACACCACTGAGGCGTGCAAACGATTTGGTACGCAAAACCTTATCTTTTCGCCGGAGTTTTTGCGCGAAGGAAAGGCTCTGTACGATAACCTTCACCCCTCACGCATTATCGTTGGTGAGCGCTCCGGACGCGCTGAAACATTTGCTGGGCTGCTCATTCAAGGGACTATCGAGCAAAACGTTCCGGTATTGTTTACTAACAGCACCGAGGCTGAGGCGATCAAGTTATTTGCCAACACGTACCTCGCCATGCGCGTGGCCTACTTTAACGAGCTGGATAGCTATGCGGAGAGCCACGGGCTCGATGCTGGACAGATTATTGAGGGGGTAGGGCTCGATCCGCGTATTGGAAAGCACTACAACAACCCCAGCTTCGGATATGGTGGCTACTGCCTGCCCAAAGACACCAAACAGCTATTGGCGAACTACGATGAAGTCCCCAATAACATGATTCAAGCGATCGTCGACGCCAACCGCACGCGCAAGGATTTTGTCGCCGAGCAAATCATCAAACGCCAACCCAAAGTCGTGGGCGTTTACCGCTTGATCATGAAAACCGGCTCCGACAACTTTCGAGCCAGTGCCATGCAGGGTGTAATGAAGCGCATCAAGGCTAAGGGCATTGAAGTCGTGGTTTACGAGCCTGCGCTTGAGGAGGAGACTTTTTTTGGGTCGCGGGTAGTCCGCGATTTTGAAGTCTTTAAAGCGGAGGTTGATGTCATTCTTTCTAATCGCATGGTGCCGGAACTTGAAAACGTGAAAGGTAAGGTCTATACCCGCGACCTATTTGGCACCGACTGAGCCTTATTGGAAGGATTCTGCATGACCAAATCAGGCCATATGCATCGCTCTATTGCTGAGTTAAGCCGAGCAAAGAAGCGCTTGATCATGGTCGCCGCTGACCTAGTGGCGTTGCCGTTGGCGCTATGGTCGGCTTACGCGCTGCGTTTTGCTGATTGGTGGCCAGAGCGCTATATCGACCCCTTCTGGTGGCTGTTTTTTATTGTCCCCCCGGCAGGTGTTTTCGTGTTTGCTCGACTGGGCCTTTATCGTGCCGTGGTGCGCTTTATGGGCCCCCAGGCGCTTTGGGCGGTGGTCAAGGGCTCGCTGTTGATGGCGTTGCTGATGTGGGCCGCGGCCTATTTTTACCAATGGCAACAGTTTCCGCGCTCGGTGCCCGTCAACTTTGCACTGGTGACGCTGGTGTATGTGGGTGGTACCCGGCTGATTGTGCGCAGTTACTACCATTGGTTGATCAAGCATTATACTGAGAAGGAACCCGTGGCCATCTACGGGGCTGGTGGAGCGGGTGCCCAGTTGGCCCTGGCGCTTTCCAGCGGGCGTGAGTTTTATACCGCTGCGTTCCTGGATGATGATCCGGCCCTATGGGGGAGCACCATCAAGGGCGTGAAGGTGCATGACCCGGATGACTTCAAGGCGCTTGTCGAGAAGTTGGGTATTAGGCGCGTGCTGCTTGCCTTGCCAACGGCTACTAAAGCGCAGCGTAAACACGCGCTGGATAAACTGGCCGATTTGCCCGTGCGTGTGCAAACCGTGCCCTCCATGCCAGAGATTATTTCGGGTACGGCGAGTGTTGATCAGCTACGCGAAGTTGAGCTGGAGGATTTGCTGGGCCGCGACCCTGTGCCGCCTCGTCAAGAGCTGATCAATGCCAGCATTCGCCATAAGGTGGTCATGATCACCGGCGCGGGTGGCTCCATCGGCAGCGAGATGTGCCGTCAGGTAATGCGCGGTAAACCCAAGGCAGTGATTCTTTTCGAGATCAGTGAGTTTGGCCTTTACGCTATCGAGCAGGAGCTGGCGGCGTTACGCATTGAGATGGGGGAGACGTTTCCCCTCATACCGCTGTTGGGTAATGTCTGTGATCGTAATCGAGTAGAAGCCGTCATTCGTCATTATGGCGTGCAGACGCTCTACCACGCTGCCGCTTATAAACACGTGCCCATTGTTGAGAACAACGTGCTGGAAGGGGTGCGCAATAATGTACAGGGCACCCAGGTGGTGGCGGAGAGTGCCGCGGCGTTAGGCGTTGAGCGCTGTGTGCTAATCTCCACCGATAAAGCGGTGCGCCCCACCAACGTGATGGGGGCAACCAAGCGCATGGCCGAGTTGGTATTGCAGGATCTGTCCACCCGTTTTGCCTTGAAAGATAATCACTGCACTATTTTTTCCATGGTGCGTTTTGGCAACGTGCTTGGCTCCAGTGGCTCCGTAGTGCCGCTTTTCCGCCGTCAGATAGAGCAGGGCGGGCCTATCACTGTTACCCACCCGGATATCACTCGTTACTTCATGACCATCCCCGAGGCGGCGCTACTGGTGATTCAGGCAGGCTCCATGGCCGAAGGTGGGGACGTGTTCGTGCTGGATATGGGCGATGCCGTGAAAATCGTGGACTTGGCTAGACGCATGGTTCAGCTCACCGGCCTGGAAGTGAAAGATGCAGAAAACCCTGACGGTGATATCGAGGTGGTTTTCAGCGGCCTTCGCCCCGGTGAGAAGCTCTACGAGGAACTGCTGATTGGCGATAATGTGGTCGGGACACAGCATCCCAAAATAATGCGCGCCCACGAAGAAGTCCTGCCCCATAAGGAACTAATGGCGCTGCTGAATGAACTGCGCGAGGCGGAACGAAACCTTGATAGCCACCGCGCCTGCGCCGCGTTGAAGCGAGGAGTTAGCGGCTTTTCACATAGCGGTGATATGTGTGATTTGTTGCCTCACAACGACCAGCACCAAGGGGGTTGGGCGTCGAATCTTACGTAGCTCTAAGCCTTGAGCCTTTCAGCAGCGTTCTTTGTACTGGCTGTTGTAGTTGAGCTTCTGGTATGGATTGACCCGTCAAGGGGACTGTTGTCTCTTTAGTTCATTCTGCTGTTCTCAATGCCTAGGGGGCAGGAAGCGGAGGGCTACCTGTGAGGGTGGAACTCTCTGGTGTTCGTGGGGTGGGTACTGACCTGTCATCACCGTCGTTGCGGAGCTGCCCTGCTCTACAAGCGAGGGTTACTCAACCCCAGAGGGCGTGGCCTCATAGGAGCGCCAGGGGTTCCCCCTCTGGCCTCACACTCCCTGACATTCTGACACCTAGGTATTGAGACATTATGGTCATGCCGTGGGGTTTGTTCATGGCGTCACAGGCAATGGCTCATAAAAGGCCTGCCATTTATTGTGCCACGGCCGTAGTGAGCTGTTGCTTTATCTTATTGCTGGTGGTAGGGCTCACAGAGGCGCTTCTGTGCTTCCCAGGCGATGGCCTGGGCCAATTAGCACTTGCTGATTTACGCTAGACCGTTTCATGACCTGCCTCCCTTAATTTCACCTGCTCTTACTCCGCGCACCCACAGGCAATCGAGTTTCTGCTTGCTAACATCAATGGTATCCGGCCGGTGAACACATCTTCCGCTGAGCTCCGACTTCGATGACGGTGGTGTCCACCTATTCCTTAGTGGACACCTATCATGAGTGAGTTAAGCGTATTGGAAGCACCTCGAAAGCGTCGCCGATTTACAGCCGAGTTCAAGGCCAGCGTCGTCGAAGCGTGCCAACAACCCGGTGCCTCAGTGGCCGGCATCGCTTTGGAGCATGCCTTGAACGCCAATCTGGTGCACAAGTGGATTCGTGAGGCTCGTCGCATGGTGACGGTAAGTGCCCCCCCGGCATTTGTCCCGGTGCCGATGACAAGCACCACAACACTGACGTCGACCCCGCATCAGGAAGCCGAGCCTATTCGCCTTTCACTGCCTAGCCCCAAAGGCACCGTGACCATCGAATGGCCGCTGTCCGATGCGCAGGGGTGTCGGGCGCTACTTCGGGATCTGCTGTCATGATTCGTATCGACGAGATCTGGCTGGCCACCGAGCCACTGGACATGCGCGCCGGTCCCGACACGGCCCTGGCCAGGGTAGTGAAGGTGTTCGGCACCGCGCGGCCGAACTGCGCCTACCTGTTCGCCAATCGCCGTGGTAACCGCATGAAAGTGTTGATCCACGATGGCCTCGGCATCTGGCTGTGCGCCCGGCGTCTAAACCAAGGCAAGTTTCATTGGGCCGGTAACTGGCACGGCAATAGCGTCAAGCTCTCTCCCGAACAGCTGACCGTGCTGGTACAAGGTCTGCCCTGGCAACGCATTGGGGCCGACGGCGTAATCTCGGTGGTCTAAGGCGCACTTGCCACGAACGGCACAAAACACCGTGGTGGGGTATTCGATGATATGCCAATCCCCCTTTCCTCCGGCCGCTGGCATACTTACCCGATGAACGCGCCATCCGACCTCTCTCAGCTCTCCCCCGATCAGCTTCGCCACCTGGCGGCATCGCTGATGTCGCAGGTCGAGCAGCAGGGACAGGCTTTGGCGCAGAGCCAGAAAACGCTGCACCACACCGAGCAGGTCAACCAGAAGCTGGCCTATGAACTGGCACTGCTCAAGCGTCATGCCTTCGGCAAACGCAGCGAACAGCTCAACGTCCTTCAAATCAGTCTTCTGGACGAGGTGGTGGATGCCGACATCGCGGCCATCGAGACCGAGTTGGAAGACCTGGCCACCCCCGACACGCCGCCAGCGACCAAGAAGACGCCTAAGCGCGCCCCTTTGCCCCCTGAGTTGCCGCGCACCGAGATCCATCATGATCCGGAGAGCGAGCTCTGTAACTGTGGCTGTCAACGGCGGCGGATTGGCGAGGAGGTCAGCGAGAAACTCGATTACACCCCGGGCGTGTTCCACGTCGAACGCCATATCCGCAGCAAATGGGTCTGTGACCAGTGCGAAACACTGGTCCAGGCGCCGATGCCAGCACAGATCATCGACAAGGGCATCCCCACCGCCGGCCTGCTGGCTCAGGTGCTGATCGCCAAATATGCCGATCATCTGCCGCTCTATCGCCAGGAGCAGATCTTTGGCCGCGCCGGCGTACCGATTCCGCGCTCCACTCTGGCGGAGTGGGTCGGCATCTGCGGCGTACGGCTTCAGCCTCTGATCGATGCTTTACGCGACCTGCTGCTCAATGAGCCGGTACTGCATGCCGACGAGACCCCGGTGCCGATGTTGGCTCCGGGGAAGAAGAAAACCCACCGAGCCTACCTCTGGGCCTATGCCACCACGCCCTATGCGGAGTTGAAGGCGGTCGTCTACGACTTCAGCGAGGGGCGCGGCGGTCAGCATGCTCGCGACTTCCTTGGCGACTGGCGAGGCAAGCTGATCTGCGACGACTATAGCGGCTACAAGCAGAGCTTTGCCAAGGGCGTGACCGAGATCGGCTGCATGGCTCACGCACGACGCAAGTTCGTCGACTTGCACGTGGCCGACAAGAGCCAAATCGCCGGGCAGGCCATCGCGCTAATCGGCCAGCTCTACCAGGTGGAGCGCGAGGCACAATCACTCACCGTGGAAGAGCGTCAACGACTGCGGGAGACGCGAGCCAGGCCCATTACTGACGCGCTGTACCGCTGGATGTTGGCTCATCGCGAGAAGGTCCCGAACGGCTCGGCGACGGCCAAGGCATTAGATTACAGCTTGAGGCGTTGGGGGGCGCTAACGCGCTACCTCGACGACGGTGGGCTACCCATTGACAATAATCGGGTGGAAAACCTGATCCGCCCTTGGGCGCTCGGCCGTTCCAACTGGCTATTCGCCGGGTCACTGCGCAGCGGCCAGCGCGCGGCTAATATCATGAGCCTGATCCAGAGCGCCAAGCTCAATGGCCATGATCCTTACGCCTACCTCCGAGACGTTCTGGAGCGGCTGCCGACCCACAAGGCCAGCCAACTCCACGAACTCCTACCGCAAAACTGGCAAAAACCCGCCTGATCACACGCCAGCGGTGATTGGCGGACGCTTACCATCAATGCCGCTATATGCCATCTCATTGTCTCGCCTTGTTCGTACAGCCTCTTTCGTCGTGCGAAGGGCTTTGGATACCGTCCAAATTTACGAGATAAGAAACCGGAAGGGGCCCATCTACGAAGCAGGGTCAATGCCCATCAGGAGCCCACCGGGTTACCCTTCTGGTCAGAGAGAATGGTGGCTAATAACACTCTTCGTGGTTGTTGATTAGCTACCAGCAGGCTTTAGCAGTAATTTGAACACCCGCAAAGCGCCCATCGATTGCATTAGGTATGATAGTTAGCAAGTGTTAGCTTTGGGGCCAGCCTACCTTGGCCGTGGCTGCAAAACGTCAACAGCCCCTAGGGGCCAAACGTTTGGCCCGATAGCCAGCCTTCCGCGCGCATGCTTCGCAGGACATCATCGGCAATCATACGTGCACCGATTTCGTTTGGGTGATCGTCGTCGAAGTATAGAGGTCGGCCGTCTGGGAGTTGGGCGATGCAGCGACCGGGTATGAAACTATCGCAGAACAGGTCGGCCGGCCGAATGCGAAGGAGACTGTCATTGGCTGGGATGGCGTTAAGATTAGCTCTTGCGGTGTCGCTGCGCTCCTGATAAACCTGATTGCTGGTGGAAAGGGGGGGCGAAATTTCTCCCTTCAGAAGGGCCGTTCTGGCCAGATACGTGGGGACATTCCAGCCTACCTCGGGTATTGGGTAAATAAGTATAACTCGGTGGCCTCCTTGGATGAGCCCGGCTACAGTTCTACTAATAGCCTGCCCCACTTGCTCAATCCGGTCTTCCTTGGAACCACCATTCCAGCCGTTTGGAAATACAGCTGCATCGCCACCTAACTCTACCCCGCCTTCTCGGTTGTTGAAGCGGGTGCCATCAGTATTCAGAGACCACCGGGCGATCAATACGACAGTGCTAGGTGCGGCCTCGTTGGTCAGGTAGCTGAAAAAAGCCGCGTTATGTTCGGGGCACTTTGTGTCTCCATGACGACGAACACCGATCGTCGGTTGACACCCACTATGTGTAAATGGCTTAACTGGAATCATTTTGGGCCGAAGCCTTTCGCTCAACTGCCATGCGAGTTCAACTCCGTGACTGTCGCCCCAAACATAGATTGGCGTTTGGTCCCCATCGCCGATTAAACAGGTATCTTCGGGCGAGTCTGGGTTGTGACAGCTACCTCGATAGGGGCTAGTACTGTCCTTCCATGCACTCAACTCAGAAGGAACAGCATTTCGCGAGGTATGTCCCTGACTCGCCCAGCCGAGCCCACCGACGAAACCGAACACGAAGCAACCAATAACAGCGCCGGATAGTACCTGTTGCCTTGATAACTTCAGACGTTTGTGAGCAGGAACCTCTATAGCCACTCGGGTCAGCCAAGCCAATGCGAGAGTCAGGGCAATTAGAGACCAATAGCCCCAGATCGGCACACCCTCGAAGAGACGGATTCTAGCAAAGGCGAATAGTGGTTGATGCCAAAGGTAGGCGCTATAGCTAAGCAGGCCGATTCCGACCAGCAGGCGCATGCTGAGTATACGTCCGATAAGTGTTTTGCTATTTGCGGTGAGAATAATCAGCGCGGTTCCAAGGACGGGGAAGAGAGTCCAATAGCTAGGGAAGGGTGTGGTTTCGTCGAAGACAAACACTGCGTAGGTGATCATTGTCAGCCCTAGCAGACCGAGCAGTTCGTACAGTGTTTGAGTTCGTCGCGTGTTCTGGTTCGCGTCTATGAGTTTTGGTGCGCGCGAGTGTTGCAAATAAAGAGCCACCAGAGCGCCGACACCTAGCTCCCAGGCTCTAGATGGAAGTAGATAGAAATTGGCACCAGGATTAGAGGAGGAGGCTTGTTGTGCGAGCCCTAAACTAGCCAGCACGCCGAGGCCGATTATGAAGAATAGGTATTTGGGTAAAAAGCGGTAAAGCGCGAGAAGTAGTGGTGGATAGAGAATGTAGAACTGCTCTTCGACTGCCAGTGACCAGGTGTGAAGCAGTGGCTTAAGTTCGGCGGGATCGGCAAAATAGCCACTTTCGCGCCAGAACAGGATGTTAGAGGTGAAGGTGGCAACACCAATCAAGCTTTGGCTGAAGTTCTTGAACTCGCTCGGCATCATCCAGAGCCAGGCGAATGGAATACAAGCAAGGCACACGACGAACAGAGCAGGGAGGATACGCCGAGCTCGGCGTTCGTAGAAGCGCCACATGGAAAAGCTGTCTTGGGCCATCTCTTGGTAGACGATGGTAGTGATTAGGTAACCGCTAATGACAAAGAAGACGTCTACGCCGACGAAACCACCGGAAAATATTGAGAAGCCAGCATGGAAAAGGATGACCGGAAGGACTGCGACGGCACGAAGGCCGTCTACTTCAGGGCGGTAATGCATGGAATAACCTTTCCCCTAGGTGTGAGAATTCGCTGGTGTAACACAAGAGGCATAGTAGATGCTTTCATTCTTTAAGTGAAGCTTGAGGCCGATTAAGTCTGGCTCAGCAGGCGATTGGCAACTCTGTTCGCAGTAAGTCGCAGAGTGAGGTTGTTCGCTGACACAACGCTAGGAGCAGATGGCTAGTGCCACACCACTCGTTGATCGAAATGGCCAAAGCCATTCGTCTGGAACTCTGATCTGCCCCGCTAAAAACGGACACTTGGTTAAGCACTGTTTTTGAGCTCGTAGTCCATGGGACTTACGTAACCCAAAGCACTGTGACGTCGTCGGCGGTTGTAATCAACTTCAATGTATTCGAACACATGCTGGCGAAGCAGCTCCTGGTTCATTATCGGTTCCCAGTGGATTGCTTCCACTTTCATTGAATGGAAGAAGCTTTCCACGCAGGCGTTGTCCCAGCAGTTCCCTTTACGGCTCATACTTTGACGCAACTGATGCGTTCGCAGCCGGTCTCGGTAGGCGCGGGAACAGTACTGGCTTCCCTGATCACTGTGGCAAATCACCCCTGTGGGGAAATTACGTCGCCACAGCGCCATTTCCAACGCATCGCAGACCAGGTCTGCGGTCATCCTGGTATTCATGGACCAGCCGATGACAGAGCGCGAATAGAGGTCAATGATGACGGCCAGATACAGCCAGCCTTCAGAGCTCATCAGGTACGTGATGTCACCGGCCCACTTCTGGTTCGGTGCGGTCGTCTCAAAGTCCTGCTCTAGTAAGTTGGGCGCCACGGGCAAGCTGTGGTCGCTGTCTGTGGTGACGACGAATTTGCGGGCGGCCTTCGGCACCAACGATTGGCGCCGCATACTGGCGCCAATCGTTTTGACATCATAAGAGTGGCCATCGTCCGCCAGCGTGGCCTGGATGCGTCGGGCTCCATCGCGCCGCTTGCTCTGGCCGAACGCCTCTTTCACGCGGCGATCAAGCCTTTCCCTGGCTTGTTCCAGTTGACTGGGCTGAAACCGAGTTTTCTGCCATGTGTAATACCCACTTCGCGAGACCCCGAGCACAGACGCCATCCGGATCACGGAAAACCTGTGACTGTTCTCAAGCATGAAGCTGTAACGCTTCACTTTTGGTTCTTGGCGAAGTAGGTCGCCGCCTTTTTTAATATGGCCAGCTCCTCTTCACGCTCGGCTATTTGGCGCTTCAGCCGGGCGTTCTCGGCAGCCAGTTCAGACTCGCGCTCGGAGACATTGGCCTTCTTTTTCGCTGTCGAGCGCCAACCATAGATTTGCGATTCATGGATACCTAGTTCTCGGGCGGCGCTGGCAACGCTGGTTCTTTCTGCGAGTTTCAGCGCTTCGGCCTTGAACTCATCGGAATAACGGGTGCGCTTTTGTTTGCTCATCGTGGATCACCTCATAAGCGGATTGTACTCGCTTAACGCGGTGTCCAGAATCAGTGGGGCGGATCACTCTCCACCTGTTAACTACGTGCTAGAATGTATAGCCACCGCAGATACTTTATAGACACTGAAAGAGTTAATGTCCTGGAATGTGTATCTTGACCCTGTCGCAAAAAGTAGCCTAATAAGGTTATGTCAAGAGGGATTTAAGGGTTCTTACTGCTTTGTTGGCTTTGCCTTTGAGCTGTACCTTATTGCGAATAAATGAACTTACGTCGTTCATGTGGCCAGCAGTCTGAAGAACAGACCATTACAGTGCACGACCCGCAACCTTCATAGACAGCGGACAACAAGCGACCTTCATAGTCGCCCCGTAAGCGCGCGGATACCCATCCGGCACGGCTGGCAAGACGACCTATTGGTCTAGCGGCCAATCGCGCTGCACCAGCATATAGAATGTGACGCTGATTGCTTTTGGGTAGTAGCTTAACGGGGCAGCGGCGACCTTGATGCCCTATTTGCAGGTTCGGCATGGATACTTATGCTGCACATGACGGATCACCTTGAACCGTGCGGGCACCACGTGACATTCCTAGCTAACATTTTCACCAATGACCGTTAGCGCTGTGCCATTGTCCTGACAGTGGCGAACCGCTTCAACCCGCGAAAGCTCATACGGCCACCTTGGGAGCGGCACTTCGCCGTCGCGCGCCCGGCCGCGGTGTCGTCAACGATATCGTTGTCTGTCACATCGGTGTCGCTGTTTTCCTCGTCAACTGCCACTTTCGGTCGTTGATAAGTAAGTCCTTCAGATCCACCTTATGTTTCTCGGTGTAAGGATCGAATTGACGCTCCAGGGCCAACCGTAAATGCTTAAATATCAACTGTTTGGTGGCTACCCACTGGGCGTCTTTTTCTCCATCAGCGCCAATTTG
The DNA here is from genome assembly GCF_014263395.1 of Halomonas sp. SH5A2. Lineage (GTDB taxonomy): Bacteria > Pseudomonadota > Gammaproteobacteria > Pseudomonadales > Halomonadaceae > Vreelandella. The sequence continues at coordinate 1,125,322 of NZ_CP058321.1, forward strand.
TCGCATCAGCAGCGGCCAGCTTTCGCTCAAGCTGGGAGAAGAAAGCGGCGCTTTTCATACCGCCTAATTTACCAAAACTGCCGACAAAACAGGAGAAAAAGTGCTAACCAATCTGCTGAAAGTCTAACGCTGTGTGGGGCTGCATGGCCTATAAGTTTACTCCATCCAACAGCCAGTTAGGTTCTTGGCCTGTTAACGTGACGGTGGCGACTTCCATTTGCGCTGGCTACTTAAATCGTTCGTGCTCCAAGTGCTTCTCCCACGTCAAAAGGTCGGTGAGGGTTAACGTCTGCGAGTTGGCGTAATCATTTAACGGCATTTTCAGCGCCGCTGCATGAAAAAGCTACCCTAGCCAAGAGGCCTGGGGTGATCTTCAAAGCCAAAGAGATCGCTAGTGTGGCCACTTAGATGAGGTAAATAATTTTTTGGAGCGTTTACGATGCGACAACAGTACGGGTGTGGCACAATGCCGCCCGAACGCCGAAGAGGAGTAAGGAATGCGGAAGTCTGAGTACAGGCCTGACATTGATGGGCTCAGGACGGTTGCCGTCATGAGTGTTCTGTTATTTCATGCTGGTTTCTCCTCTTTTTCCGGTGGGTTTATTGGCGTGGACGTTTTCTTCGTTATCAGCGGTTACTTGATCACGATGATCATCAAAGAGGAAGTAGAACGCACCGGACATTTCTCGTTTTCCAACTTCTATGTGCGCCGTATCAGACGGCTTTTACCTGCCTTACTTTTCACTCTAGTAGCATCGCTCTTGCTGGGAGTATTTCTGTTCTCCCCTCAGCACCTTGAGCGACTAGGCAAATCCACCATTACCGCTCTATTCTCTGTCTCCAACTTTTTCTTCTGGTCAGAGAGTGGTTATTTCGATACGGCATCCGACCTGAAGCCTTTGCTGCACACATGGTCGCTGAGTGTTGAAGAGCAGTTTTATCTTGTCTGGCCGTTACTCATTTGGCTGTCGATCAGGTATCTGGGGAAATACGCTCCTTGGTCAATAGCAACACTTGGCGGATTCAGCCTGCTAGGGGCTGTGATAATGCTTGGTCATGATGCTAGCGGTGCTTATTTCCTGACGCCAGTCAGGGCCTATGAATTTGCCATTGGCGCCGTGCTGGTGTGGGTTTGCCAATACCGTTTGAGAAGTAATGTGCTAATGGAGCTATTGCTCCTCGCCGGCTTGTCGATGGTGCTTATACCGGTGTTCATATTTGATGAGAATACGGCGTTCCCAGGTGTGGCTGCCCTAGCTCCGTGCCTTGGCACAGCCATGGCAATCTATGCCGGCCAAGCTAGGTTCGCTGGCATCATACTTCGCAATCCGGTTGCGGTGAAGATCGGCCTTATTAGTTATTCCCTCTATCTGGCCCATTGGCCTATATATGTCTTCTACAAGTACTACGTCTTCCGGGATCTTGTCCCAGTTGAGAAGTTTGGAGTTGTTTTTACCTCCATCCTTGTTGGCTGGGCAATGTACAAATTCATCGAAATCCCTTTCAGGAAGACAAGAGGGCACCACGCACCGAAGCGCAAAGTATTTGCTTCATACGCAGTGGCAGCCGCCTCACTTGCTGCTCCGTCAGCCATGATTTCGGCGAACCATGGCCTTGAGTGGAGACTCCCGGACGAGATAAGAAAGGCGATCTCTGAGCTGCCAGAGAAAAACTCTGAGACTTGGGTGCATGTACAAGGTCCTGAAGCGCCAGCAAACCAAGATTTTTTCTCAGATGAGAGGGTTAAGGTGTTAATAGTTGGGGACTCACATTCTAAAGATACCTATAATGCCCTATATCTTGATGGGTATTTGAGGGATATAGCGGATATAAGACGCTCGGAAATGGATGAGGCGTGCCTGCATATTTTTTCTTCCTTGAATAGTTCTGATAGTGAGTCAGCAGATCCCAGGTGCCGTAACATGGCGAGCTCGCTAGTGAGCAGCGATAATTTCTCTAATGCAGAAGTGGTTGTTTTTTCAACACGGTGGTCTTGGTCAACTATCAAATACATTTCTGACTTCAGCGAATTCTTAGAAGAGCATACAGATGCCAAGCTTGTACTCCTTGGGCGGTCGCAGGAGTTTAAGGATGTTCCTGACCTCATAGTGAGGCATGGTCGACTGAGCGGGGCAGATAAGTTGCTGTATGATAATAGAATTGAGACTATAGATAGGTTGAACGATAAAGTAGAGGATATATCAAAAGAAGTTGGTGCTGGCTACATAGATAAGCAAAAATTAAGCTGTGATTTTAGTGCAAGAAAATGCCCTGCTTTTGATGATAATGGAAATATTATTTATTATGACTATAGTCACTATACTATCCCAGGTGCGAGGTTTATCGGAGGGAAGATGAGAAGAGAAGATTTCCTTACTGAGTTTCTTTAGAATTCCTGGTTGCTGGCAATCTCATGAAACGCGTCAAGTAGATTTGACTTGTTTCTTGCTTTATTTAACTCCGTGAAGTCAGATTTAATCCCCTTTCAATGTCTCAATATGATTGCGAACTTCGACCAATAGAGCGGTCTCAACGACATTTTTCCGTTCTACTATCGCTAATAGATGTCGTCAATGAGGTCCAGGGTGGCGAGGGTCAACGATATCAGACATGTCTGAGCCGCAATTACTAGCAGAAACTGATCAGTGGATGATCCAGGAATTGAATCCCGGTCATTGCTTACGCTACATAATAATGACGGCAACGGGCAAAGGTGCCGGAGACAGTGACCACCGCGACTCTTGACCGCAAGGACTATCCTTGTGATCTCACATCTAAGTTGTCGACCAAACGAAAGGATTCAGCATGACCAAATCAGGACGTATGCATCGCTCTATTGCTGAGTTAAGCCGAGCCAAGAAGCGCTTGATCATGGTCGCCGCCGATCTGGTGGCGTTGCCGTTAGCTTTGTGGTCGGCTTATGCGCTGCGTTTTGCTGAGTGGTGGCCAGAGCGCTTTATCGAGCCTTTCTGGTGGCTGTTTTTTATTGTGCCCCCTGCGGGTGTCTTCGTGTTTGCTCGGCTGGGCCTTTATCGCGCCGTGGTGCGCTTTATGGGCCCCCAGGCGCTTTGGGCGGTGGTCAAGGGCTCGCTGTTAATGGCGTTGCTGATGTGGGCCGCGGCCTACTTCTACCAGTGGCAACAATTTCCGCGCTCGGTGCCGGTCAACTTCGCACTGGTGACGCTGGTGTATGTGGGCGGTACTCGCCTGATCGTGCGCAGTTACTATCATTGGTTGATCAAGCATTACACCGAGAAGGAACCTGTAGCCATCTATGGGGCTGGTGGGGCGGGCGCCCAGTTGGCCCTGGCGCTTTCCAGCGGGCGTGAGTTTTATACCGCTGCGTTCCTGGATGACGACCCGGCTCTGTGGGGTAGCACCATCAAGGGCGTGAAGGTGCATGACCCGGATGACTTCAAGGCGCTTGTCGAGAAGTTGGGCATTAGGCGCGTGCTGCTTGCCTTGCCGACGGCTACTAAAGCGCAGCGCAAACACGCGCTGGATAAACTGGCCGATTTGCCCGTGCGTGTGCAAACTGTGCCCTCCATGCCAGAGATTATTTCGGGTACGGCGAGTGTCGACCAGCTACGCGAGGTTGAACTGGAGGATCTGCTGGGTCGTGACCCGGTGCCGCCTCGTCAAGAGCTGATCAATGCCAGCATTCGCAATAAGGTGGTGATGATCACCGGCGCGGGTGGCTCCATCGGCAGCGAGATGTGCCGCCAGGTAATGCGCGGTAAACCCAAGGCAGTGATTCTGTTCGAGATCAGTGAATTTGGTCTTTACGCCATCGAGCAGGAACTGGCGGCGTTACGCATTGAGATGGGGGAGACGTTTCCCCTCATACCGCTGTTGGGTAATGTCTGTGATCGTAATCGAGTAGAGGCCGTCATTCGTCATTACGGCGTGCAGACGCTTTACCACGCTGCCGCCTATAAGCATGTCCCTATTGTTGAGAACAACGTGCTGGAAGGGGTGCGCAATAATGTTCAGGGTACCCAGGTGGTGGCAGAAAGTGCCGCGGCTTTAGGCGTTGAGCGCTGTGTGCTTATTTCCACCGATAAAGCGGTGCGCCCCACCAACGTGATGGGGGCAACCAAGCGCATGGCCGAGTTGGTGCTGCAGGATTTGGCCACCCGTTTTGCTTTGAAAGATAATCACCGCACTATTTTTTCCATGGTGCGCTTTGGCAACGTGCTTGGCTCCAGTGGTTCGGTGGTGCCGCTTTTCCGCCGTCAGATAGAGCAGGGCGGGCCGATCACCGTTACTCACCCGGATATCACTCGTTACTTCATGACCATCCCCGAGGCGGCGCTGCTGGTGATTCAGGCAGGCTCCATGGCAGAAGGTGGGGACGTGTTCGTACTGGATATGGGCGATGCTGTGAAAATTGTGGACCTGGCCAAGCGAATGGTTCAACTGACAGGTCTGGAAGTCAAAGATGCTGAAAACCCAGACGGTGATATCGAAGTAGTCTTCAGCGGCCTTCGCCCCGGCGAGAAGCTCTACGAAGAACTGCTGATTGGCGATAACGTGGTCGGGACCCTGCATCCTAAAATAATGCGCGCCCACGAAGAAGTGCTGCCACATAAAGAGCTAACGGCGCTGCTGAATGAACTGCGCGAGGCGGAGCGCAACCTGGATAGTCACAGCGCCTGCGCCGCGTTGAAACGTGGGGTAAGCGGGTTTTCTCACAGCGGTGATATGTGTGATCTCTTGCCCCTCAGCCGCCAACAGCAAGCTGCGCTGGGGGTTGAGTCTAACGCGGCAAGGCATTGATGCAGATCATTTTTGTCTTGACCAGCGATGCATGAATACCCGGTGCCCGCTTACGTGTTGCCAACGCCAAATATGAGTCACTAGCCCGCCTAACACCAGATTTTGCACATACACGCCCGAACTGACGGCAATGTAAGACTCAAACTGGTTGACCACTAACCAATAGACAAAGAAAGCAACCGCAAAGAGCGCCATATCATTGGGCATCACGCCTCCTCTCCAGGCTAGCCAAGTGCCTCGACCTACCCAAAATGCAAGGGCAGCAACCACGAGGACACCAAGCAGGCCATAGGCTACCCATACCTCGAGAAAGTAGTTATGCAGGTGGCCAAATCGTTCTTTAATTTCTGTTGGGAACCATGGGGTATGGTCCATCACCAGCCCGCGCCCTTCACTCCCCCAGCCAACCAAGGGACGTTCTTCTATCCACTCTAAAGCTGCACGCCAGCTGTGAATACGAATGCCGATACTCGAATAGGGTATAGCGCTAACATCTCCCTCTATCAGTTTTTCTACCACGGGGCTTTCTTGTAACAGCCGGTGTTTGAGGGTGCCTTGGAAAATGACAGTGACCGCAATGAAAACAATCAACAAGCCACTGGCAAAGACAATCAGTTGCCTAGCCAGGTGCGCGGGTTTGTTTTTTGAACGTAACAGCGCCTGAATCAACCACATTGCTGCCGCTACGGATATGGCAAGTGTCAGACCAAGCCACACGGCCCGAGTCTGGCCGATGGAAATGCCTGTCAGGCAGATGCCGATTAGCACCAGGGAAACCGCTATTCTCCAGGGAACTAATCGCCCTTGAACCCGGCTGAAGCGCGCAGTAAATGCTATGAGCCCTAGCAGTGCTGCTCCGAAGAGCATTGAGCCGTGTTGAGCGTTACGGTAGCCAAGACCAGCTCGCTTTCCATTTAATCCTGCCCACCACTCCTCAAGTCCGTTTCCATACGCAAAGGTCGCTATCAGCCAGCCCACAAAGGCCAACCCCCATATCAAAAGGGTGTTTCGGGTACTACCGCCCAGAAACCATGCGACGGCGATGAAGATAAACAGCTTGGCCAATCGGTCCAGTTTGGGGTTGCTTGCCGCCCATTCTGGGTGATGCCATACCGCCAGGCTCCAGGAAATGGTTTGTACTATTAGCGCAGCCAATAGCAGCCACAAGGGGGCGCTGTTTCGAATATTATTGCCATACGCTAGCACAGCACCCAGGCCGAGAAGGGCGCAAAGCGTCTCTGCCGGGCTTCCGATTGAGGGCAGCAAGATGGCGAACCCAGCATAAAGCACAAGGGTCAGTACGCCTGACCACCAAAGAACGCCAGGGCTTTTCCAAGTGGGATCGCTCTCCCAGATATTACTGAACCTCATGCTGTGTTCCCTTGACGATGGAGCAATTTGATACCCATTTGTCGATAACCATTAAGCTTGCAAGGTCTATTGAAACCGTTAATTAAATGACCACGAAGTTCAGCACGCCAGCCAGTGGCATCTTGAAGGTCGTCATCGCTTAGTCCGGCTTATCCATCATGCTTATTAATGAAGCCTTTTTATTTGCCCCACTGTATGAGTTTTGGAATGCGTCGGTTGTGCAGCAATCCAAGGGCATCACTGGCTACTATTTAGCCAGCAGGTCACGCCTGATGTGAGTTGTTCATCCGCCAAAAGGTACCGAGAGAGGCATAACACATTCAGGTGCTAATGGGCTTACGTATTCAAAAGGGCGCTAGGATACCAGAATCTACAATGGCGTCAGCCAAATTCATCATGGCATTTTCTGCGATGGGCTAATGCTGTGGGTAAATTGCCTGTCAGTGATTTTCCCAGCAGCGCAGTAATCGCGGCTTCTTCATCCAGCAGGTCGTACCTGCACCGAGGCTTATGTTGACGCTCAGGTTGAGTATGCCCGCGCCTTCTTCCTGATAGGCGTCGTCCTTGAACCAGGTGTAGTCCGGGACCAGGCTTGCGAGGAGGTTGTCGTTGGGCATTAAGCGAAAGTGTTTGTTGAGCCACAGCCCAACATGGCCGGTGTAGCTGTCGTAGTCGAACTCGGCTGTACGGTTGATACACGTGACGAATCGCTCACCCTGGCTGGCGTTGATGCCCTGGTCAGCCTGGAAAGAGACATCCAGCGCGGGGATGATGTCGTAACGGCCGTAACCGATCAATTGATAGCTGCTTTCGACATCCACTTGCTGTGGCGCGATTAGGGAATGGCTGTCGACGTTGCTAATGGGGGAAGAGGAAATTGTGTCTGAACGACGGGAAATGTTTAAACAGTAGGCCATTTTACCCGTTCCAATAGGTTGTTAGAGGTGTTATAGCTTGGGTGCGGTACTTGCTGAGGTACTATGAGGAATCCGGGCTAGCACCAAGGGTGGCTGTTAGTTAGAATTAAAATAGATTTTATTAGCTATCTGAGCCCTAGCCCTGTCTATGGCACAGTCCTATTAAGATAATATTTTATCTCTCGGATTAAGGTGTTGTGGATTATGAAGTACGTGTTATTTCGGTCTCGCCTATCTATTACCAGTGGAGCGGGGCAGTTAATCAAGCTGCAGGCTCAGGAGTTAAAGAAGCAACTTCACGCTTGCCAAGTGTATTGCGAGAAGAAACGTTTTAAGTTTTTCCTTTCAACAGGTTTGTGGGCTCGTAGAACACGTCTAAAATCCAATATGTTAGTCTTGCCAGATAAAAATGTATTTATAATTGATCATTCGGGCGTTGTGAAAAATGCAGACGTGAATTTTATTCATAACGTGGGGCAAGGGCGGGCGCAATTGACTCAAGAGGATCTTGCTAATGACCTAGCTGATAATGCGATAGCTGATACTCAAAGTCATGTGATTGCCAATTCATTTTTGGTTAAAAAAGTACTCAGGAATGAGGGGGTTGCGGCAGAGCGCATCAGCGTTGTTTATCCGTCTTATGATAAAGAAAGATTTAATGTTGATAAAAGGCTTGCTTTTAGAGAAGACGCACGCAAACAATTAGGCGTGGCGCCTGATAAAAAGCTGATTGGTTACATAACTTCTGGTAACTTCAAGAAACGCGGTCTAGATTTATTTCTAGATATCTGTGGACAATTGCCTCAATCAGATTATGCTTTTTTTCTGCAAGGTGGCGATAGTATACCAGATGAGTATCAGTCCCATGAGCTTGTCCGGAACGGTCAGTTAATCCATAAGCCCAAATGCAGTCATCCTGAGTTTTGGCTCAGTGCGCTGGACTTGTTTGTTTACCCAGCACGCTTTGAGGAGTTTGGAATGGTGATTCCTGAGGCCCTAGCAATGGGTATTCCAGTAGTGACATCCCGCTTGGTCGGTGCCAGTGAAATCTTACTGGATGACTATCAATCTTTTTTGATGGAAAAACCGGCATTGATACCCTTTGTTGAGACAATTAAACGATTAATGAGTGATCAAGACTGTTACCAAAAATTACAGCAATGTGGCTTTGAAAGTTTGCGCTATACCGATCAGGATTATTCCCAAAGAACTCTTTCTGTGATTGGGTCATTGAGGCCGTTATCTGAATCATCAGTACCATGAATGCTGAGGTTATATTCAATAGAGTTATATTATGTCAATTGCTTGAAGATGAGGCGTAGAAGGCATTGTAGTCAATCTGCCAGATGCTTTTGCGAATCAGGGCGATAAAGGGCCTTGAGCAGCAATCTGGAATACGCCTAATTCATCGGGAATCCTAAAAACGAGATGGCGAGTATTTCTCTCTTTTACAATCATGGTGTTACCGCCAGAATACGACTCAAGAGGACTACTCGCCATAGGTGAAAGATTGCCAGCCCGATCACTATCATGAAACAGGGAACTTCTGCAAAAAGGCAGAAGTAATATGCGCTGGAGAAAAGCGTTCCAGCCAACGTTCATCAATAGCGTAGCCGTCAGCGTCAAGAATGCCATCAACACGGGCTGCTAACGCCTCTGGTGTCATTTCACAAAGGTAAGCTTCCAACTCTCCTGTCATGATATCACGTACCCCGCCTGGACAATCGACCGAAACAATGGGGGTTTGGCAGGCCAGCGCTTCGAACAGTACGATACCAAGCCCTTCATGTGCCGAACTCAGGATAAATAAACGAGCATGATGCATCCATGGGTAAGGATTTAATTGGCGGCCCGCAAAAATAACGTTCTCAGCAATCCCAAGCTCAATGGCAAGCGCCTCCAGTTCTTTGCGTAATGGCCCCTCGCCGACAATCACAAGCGGAAGGGACGTTTTCATTTTGGCATACGCCCTCAGCAGGAGGTCATGGTTCTTTTGCGGCACCAAACGGGCTACGTTGAGTAAATAAGGGGAGTTGGGTCGCTCCGGGAAGTCATCTTTCATGGCCTGCTGGATGGCGGCTAAAGGGCATGGATTAGTGATGGTTCTCAACGATAACGGCTCTACCTTTAGCGCCTGCATTGTCGTCGCTATTTGTTTTTCGACCCCGTGAGATACGGTAATTAGATGTTTATTATGAAACAAGCAACGTGCTTTCAGTCGCTCCAACCAGGCATCGTGGCCTAAGGCTGGCTTGACGATATTTTCCAGGACGTAACAGGCGCGCGTGTCCTGGAAAGACCAAACCGTTTCGAAGGTGCCAATACCGCGAAAGATAATCCGGTCAAAAGAGCCGTATTGGCGCTCTAGGCGGCGTATTTCGCGCTGAAACAGTTTTCCGCCCCACCAGCCAGATAATATAAAATAGCTTTTGCGTAACACGCTATTGAGCAGGCGTGCGGCGATCTCGATGACGCCGCCTATACCTGATGTCCACATGGCACGTGAAAGCGCGAAATGATGAACATTTACGCGTTCATTACTCGGTTCCAACTGGGGTGGGCGCGACTTGAAATACATCAAGTGGCTCTCGTGTCCCTGTTCTGCAAAGCTGTCTGCAAGGTTCACCGCTACTCGTTCCATCCCACCAATTTTTAACGTACGAACGACAATCAATACCTTCATGAAGGTGAATCCTTTTGGTGTAGCGGAAGTTGCATAATAGGGTTGTACTTGGAGCGACTGACTACGGTGCCGATTTTCGATCAGTACAGTGTGTGTCTCGGATATTTCAGTACAAATTTGAAAGATATCCTTGAGAACAGGTGCCAAGGCGTTAGCAAGTAATCAGGCTGATATCGGGAAGTTGCAGGTGGTATCTGTTAGCGTGCCATGGAACCAGCTTACACGAAACAAGCCCCCAGAAGATGCTTTGATGATAAAGTCATTGTCAGTCAACTGGTTACGTTACTTAATGAATCAATAGAATGGTTAGGTATGTGTGGAATATTATCCACCTGAGTACCTGCTTGCAACCGTGCTTCCGGTGTTCAGCAAGGATTGCTTCACAGGCCGTGTCGAAACGAATTAGGTGGGCTATGGCATAGTTTCTGATATCTTAGCTCGGATTTCTCATAGCACTTCATTCAGTACCGCACCCAGGGCGTAATGCCCCTAAAAACCTATTGGTACGGCTTAAATGGCCTACTGTTTAACCATTTCCCGTCGTTCAGACACACTTCTCCCTTTCCCCCATTACTTACGAAAGGAGCAGGCTTTCTACAAGGGATAATTTTTAGTGTCGGATAGTTGCTGATCGCTCAATGAATTGAGCTCCTACAACCCCACATGTACTTGGTTTTGTGGAGGCTATCAGCCTTGTAGGCGCCAGACTTCGTCGGGCGATAGCCTTCGGTGGCGGGATGCTTTCTGATCGCTCAATGAATTGAGCTCCTACAAAACTCACCTGCATTAGATTCTTTAGGTTGGGGCATACTTCGATTAACAATTCGCTACACAACTCAAGCTGATAATGAAGTAAAGTTTGTCGGCTTTCGATAGCGTCTCAACTCATCATCAGGCCTGCAGGAAGCCCTGAGGGGAGGACTTCTGTGCACAATAAAGGCCGGTAAAGTATTCAAGGGAAAACGATGTTAAAAATGAAAAAAACACTCAGCTTAACGGCTAGTGCTTTGGTATTGGCATTGGGTGCCAGTCACAGCGTTGCATTTGATAAAAAAGTAACGGTTTCCGCTATCGCGGGTACCACAGGGTTCGGGGCTGATGCGTCTTGGCGTTTCCATGAGAACCTCGCCGTTACCGCTCGTTATACAAACGGTCTGGATGTTGACACGGATTTTGAAGAAGATGATGTGACCTATAACGCCGATTTTGAGATGAAGGCGTCTAGCGTCAAGATGGATTATTTTCCGTTCGGGGGCAGGTTCTTCCTATCGGCAGGCGTCATGATGCCGGATATCGAAGCAAACGTGGTAGGTACACCGGATAACGGCAGTACTTATGAATTTAACAACCGTACTTATACCGCCGCTGAGCTTGGTTCGGTTGTGGGTAACGCCACCGTTTCGGATGGTACCCAACCGTATGTGGCGCTTGGCTGGCGCAGTTCTCACCAGAGTGGGCTGTCGTTCTTCTCTGAGTTTGGTGTGGTCGCCACCAACGTTGACGTGTCGCTGAGCACTACCAATAACTTTGAAGCGGCGAACCCGCAGCTACAGCAGGATATTCGTGCTGAAGAGCAAAGCCTTGAAGATGATATCGATAAGCTGCCTGTCTTCCCCGTCGCTGTGCTGGGCGTTGCTTATACGTTTTAAGCGTTAACGTCTGTGGTTCTTTACCGCTAGCGGCAACTGATTCGCCAACAAGCTAGCCTTTATCGCCCGCCATTGCCTTTTAGGTATTGGCGGGCGTTTTATTGTGCTGGCTGATTGCGCAATGAATTGAGCGCTTACAACCCCAAATGTGATAGTTTTTTATTTAGGGAAAGCTATATAAGGATATAAAGATGGGCTCGCAGACTACGTGGCCGGAGATTCGTCATCACGGTGGGGCAGGCGGGGTAACGGGTAGCTGTCATCAGCTGATGGCGAGCAGTGAGCACTCGCTACTCGTGGACTGCGGGTTGTTCCAGGGGGAAGACGCCGCCGAGGATAGCCTGGCGCAGCTTGAGGTGGGCTTTGATATCAGCACGCTGAAAGCGCTGGTGATTACCCATGTGCATATTGATCACGTGGGCCGTTTGCCGTATTTGCTGGCCGCGGGCTTCAGAGGGCCCATCTTGTGCTCTGAGCCATCGGCGGTGTTGTTGCCGCTGGTGATTGAGGATGCCCTGAAAATTGGCTTTACCCGCAATGCACGGTTGATCGAGCAGTTTCAGGCGCAGCTGCAAAAGCAGCTGGTGCCGTTAGCCTATGGCAAATGGCACACGGTGGTGGATGATGATGCGCTTGCCATGCGGGTGAAGCTCAAGCGGGCGGGGCATATTCTGGGCTCCAGCTACGTTGAGGTGGCGCTGAACGATAAGCTGAAAAGCATGAAACAGCGGGTGGTGTTCTCGGGTGACCTGGGCGCGCCTTACACGCCGCTGCTGCCTGCACCGAAATCGCCGTATCAGGCGGATGTGCTGGTGCTCGAGTCCACCTACGGCAACCGCAACCATGAAGGCCGCCGCGAGCGCGGCCAGACGCTGAAAAATGCCATTGAGCAAGCGCTGACTAACCGGGGAACGGTGATCATCCCTGCGTTTAGTATTGGCCGCACGCAAGAACTGTTGTACGAGCTGGAAACCATCGTGCATGCCGCGCCGCCATCGTCTGACTGGCGCTCGCTTGAAGTGATTGTTGACTCACCGCTGGCGGCCCGTTTTACGCAGGTCTATCGCCGCTTAAAGCCGTTCTGGGATGCCGAGGCCCAACGCCGTTTGCGCTCAGGCAGGCACCCGCTGAGTTTCGATAATGTGTACACGGTGGATGAGCATGAAACCCACGAGCAAACTGTGCGCTACCTGGCCGAAAGTGGCCGCCCGGCGGTGGTGATTGCCGCCAGCGGCATGTGCGCGGGTGGGCGTGTGGTGAATTATCTGAAGGCGATGCTGGGTGACCCGCGGCATCAAGTGCTGTTCGTCGGCTATCAAGGCGCCGGTACGCCAGGGCGGGTTATTCAGCGTTACGGGCCGGATGGTGGCTGGGTAGAGCTGGATGGTGAGCGGGTGGATATTCGTGCGGGTATCACCACCATAAGCGGGTACTCGGCCCACGCCGGGCAGCGCGATTTGCTGAATTTCATCAAGCGCATGCGCCGCTGGCCACGGGAAGTCCGTTTGGTGCACGGCGACGACCACGCCCGCCAGGCGTTGAAAGCCTCCATCGAAGCGATGGCCGAAAAAGCCGGCCGGCCGATCGATGTCGTTTTGCCCTCGGTGTATGAGCCGTCGGTATATGAATAGGGTTTTGTGGCAGGGTGGTTGCCGATCGCTCAATGAATTGCGCTCCTTTGACCCCACCTGTACTTGGTTTTATGGAGGCTGTCAGCCTTGTAGCCGCCAGACTTCGTCGGGCGATAACCTACTGAAAGACTGGGAAAGTATGTTCAAGCTATTTACTTAGTTGCTTTCGCCGGTTTCAGTCAAATTTGGTATTGCTTATGTGGCGATTACGTGTGGGTTAGTTCGGGTAAGCTGGACCGTGTATGGCTCTGGCCAGGACCTGTGCGGCAGCTCCACGTGCTGCCACGAAAGTGCTGTCCTCAACAACGCGCAACGGCACACGCTGCGTTGTGCCCAATAAACGGTGCTGATTGGCTTCAAAATATGTCAATGCGGGCTCAAGGAAGGTGCTGCCAAGTTGGGTAAGTGAGCCTCCCAGTACAATCTCGGCAGGGTTCTGAGTGTGGTGAAGGTTCAGCAGCAGCATGCCCAGCGCTTCACCGGCTCGGTGTAATGTGCGTGTTACGTCTGGCTCCTGTAAGCGTGTCGCCAATGCCTGAATCAGGTCATCTTTCTCATCAATGCCTAAGCTGGCGCGGATGGACCAGCCGCTGACAAGGGTTTCAGCGCAACCACGGTTGCCGCAATGGCAGTAGAGCCCGCCCGGCTGCAGGATGGTATGGCCAATTTCGCCGGCCAGGCCCTGTACACCACGAGTGAGCAACGGTGAATGACTGCCTTCGGCCATGCCGCTGCCTATCCCCGTGCCAGCGCTGACGTACACAAGCGATTCAGGAGGCTTGCCGGTGCGGAAGTAAAGCTCACCGAAGGCCGCTGATTTGGCTTCATTGTCCATCAGCCAGACGCCCCTCGGCTCGGGGAGGTGGGGATGCAACAAATCCAGAAATCGCACATCGTGCCAGCCTAGGTTGGGAGCTCGCCGTAGCACGGCCTCACCCGTGGCGATGGGGCCTGGTAGCGCAACACCTATTCCGAGGTTCTCACGGTTAGATACCGCGGGGCTTTTCATTAATTGCTGTAACAATTCGGCAAGAAGTGCGGCCGTGGCTTCGGGCGTAGTGGGCACGTAAGGTTCGTGATGCGCTTCAAGTATCTTGCCTGATGGGGCACAAGCGACAAGTCGTAGCCGGTGAACCCCTACTTCAGCACCCAGTAGGAAATGGCGGTCATCGTTGAGGTGGAGAGCTCTTCCTGGGCGGCCGCCACTGCTTTTCTGCAAATCACCCTCTTTCAGCCATCCTTGGTTCAGCAACGATTGGACCCCTGAGCCTACGGTGGCCTTGGTCAATTGCGCCTGAGTGGCAATATCGGCGCGGGTCAGGCCAGGAACCCGGCGCACCATTTCCAGAATCGCGCTGCGATTCAAGCGCTTGAGGAAGTTTAGGTCGCCTGCTTTCTGATGCTGATAACTGGTTGTCATGAATTAAATGAAGCCTCTCCGACCTAGTCTGGTGCTGAACGATAATTTTATCTGGTTTCACCGGGAATTTCTTTGCTTGTACCAAGGCCGCGCTGTAGGACGCATCGTGGCGCCATTGAAGTTGGTTGATCGTGGGCTGGTTGTGGAGGTGAGTTGCCCTCTGTGGCGTTAAACCTATGTCGTATAGATATGCGGATACAAGGGCTTGATACTGCCTACTTAGTAAGATTTATATACTAAGTGGGCCGTGCTAAGTGACCACTTTGATGGCCCTCTGCTCAGAGGGATCGAAGAGGGCATACAGGACCGCGCTTTTATTTTTTCAGACCATGGACATTTCTTATGGGTACAGCAATCTATCCCGGCCTTGCAGGTAAGCGTGTCGTGATCACGGGAGGAGGGTCCGGCATCGGTGCCGCCTTGGTCGAGGCTTTTGCTGAGCAAAAGGCTGACGTGCATTTTCTGGATATATGTGCAGAGGAATCACAAACCCTGGTCGACCGACTGGGCAGTCAGGTGACTTTTTATCATTGCGACCTTACCGATCTCGACGCGCTGGAGGCGACGTTCAAACGCATCGGTGCTGTCGATGTATTGGTCAACAATGCGGCCAATGATGACCGTCATACCTTGGGCGATATCACGCCGACCTACTGGGATGAGCGAATCGCCGTCAACCTGCGTCATGTCATGTTCGCCATGCAAGCTGTGGCGCCGGGCATGAAAGAGCGTGGCGGAGGTTCGGTGATTAATCTGGGTTCGATCAGTTGGCATCTCGGCCAGGAGCATCTGGCGATCTATGAAACGGCGAAGGCTGGCATTGAAGGCATGACCCGAGCCATGGCTCAGGAGTTGGGCGGCGACAACATTCGCGTCAACTGTGTCATTCCCGGCAACGTCAAGACGCCGCGTCAGTCTCGCTGGTACAGCCCTGCAGACGAGCAGAAGATCGTCGACGAACAGAAGCTCAAGGTCCGCATTCATCCGCATCACGTTGCCAATATGGTGACGTTCCTGGCTTCCGACGCAGCTGCCGCTTGCACCGCACACAATTACTGGGTCGATGCTGGCTGGCTGTAAATCGTCATCTTGAGATGACAATTCCACAAGACAAATACAACTTAATTGGGATTTAACCATGACGAATGATATGACTCGCAGGCGAAGCCTGTATGTATTTGCTATTTCCTGTGTTGCCGCCATTGGTGGTTTTTTATTCGGTTTCGACAGTGGGGTGATCAACGGCACTGTCGATGGCCTTCAAAGTGCCTTCAACTCTGAAAGTGTGGGTACCGGCTTTAATGTTGCTTCGATGCTGCTGGGCTGTGCCGTGGGTGCTTTTTTTGCCGGTCGACTGGCGGATCACTTCGGTCGACGTACGCTGTTGATAGTCGCCGCTGTGTTCTTTTTGGTCAGTGCCTGGGGATCGGGGATTGCCGGAAGCTCCATGGAATTTGTGATTTATCGCATTTTGGGGGGCCTGGCCGTCGGTGCCGCCAGCGTGATGGCGCCTGCCTATATCAGTGAGGTGGCGCCAGCGGCCTATCGCGGACGCTTGGCTACCATCCAGCAGGTGGCCATCATCTTGGGGCTATTCGTTGCCTTCCTTAGCAACTATCTGCTGGCCAATATGGCGGGTTCATCGGTCTCGGAGCTGTGGTTGGGCTTCGCTACATGGCGTTGGATGTTCTGGATCGAACTTTTACCAGCCGCTATCTTTCTGATCGCGCTTATGTTTATTCCGGAAAGTCCTCGTTTCCTGATGACCGCAGGCAAGGAAGACAAGACTCGGCGTGTATTAAGCAAGCTGCTGTCCGATGACGAGGTCAACACCAAGGTATCCGAGATCAAGGAATCCTTGGCTGACGATCATCAGCCAAGCCTGCGTGATGTCATCAACAAGCAGACGGGCAAGGTTCATGGCATCGTCTGGGTCGGCATCGGGTTGGCGGTGTTTCAGCAGCTTGTTGGGATTAATGTGGTCTTCTACTACGGCGCTGTCTTGTGGCAATCCGTTGGTTTTTCCGAAAACGATGCTCTGCTGATCAACGTCATTTCGGGCGCAGTCAGTCTTGGTGCCTTGGTGATTGCTATCGCATTGGTTGATCGTATTGGACGTAAGCCGTTGCTATGGGTTGGGTCGGCAGGTATGGCTGTCACGCTGATTGCCATGGCCTATGCCTTTTCTACCGCCAGCATGGTCGATGGATCTTTGAGTCTATCTGACAATATGGGGGTGATAGCACTTCTGGCGGCAAATGCCTATGTCCTCTTCTTCAATGTGTCTTGGGGACCGATCATGTGGGTCATGCTTGGTGAGATGTTCCCGAACCAGATGCGTGGTTCCGGGCTTGCCATTTCGGGCCTATTCCAGTGGGTCTCAAACTTTGCCATTACCATGAGCTTCCCGATCATGCTCGCCGCCATCGGTTTGGCAGGCGCCTATAGTATCTATGCCTTCTTTGCGGTGGTATCGATCTTCTTCGTGATAAAACTTGTCAAGGAAACCAAAGGCAAGGAACTGGAAGAAATGTCTTACGAGTGAAGCCAGGCTGGAGCACTCGCCTTAACGGGCGGGTGCTCTTTCTCACTGGTTTGCAACGAGCTGCCTCAGCCAAGGCAGGTAAAGCTTCTCCTTGTCGTCACAGCTCGGCTCTTCCTGTAGGTCATTATTTTCTTCTGGTAGGTTTGCCATGTGCGCGATTCACATGGTATCGCCGGAAGGATCGCGCAATGAATTGAGCGCTTACTAACCCCACCTGCGCCTGGTTTTGTGGAGGTCGTCAAACCGTTAACGTGTTGTGAAAACCCACTCTTTCGAGGCGGTCTTCTCATCGAGAACCATATTGCGACCACGTTCTTTGGCCTCGTAGAGTAGTCGATCAGATCGCCTTAATAATTCTTCCACCGACGCAATGTCCTCTGACATTTCCAATACACCACCACTGATGGCGACAATGAAAGGTGTATCGTCTTCGCTAAGAAACGCTGCTTGATTGACGATCTGTCGAAGGTTTTCCGCAATCTGGGAGGCTTGCTTCTCTGAGGTGTTGGGCAAGATGACAAGAAATTCCTCGCCGCCCATGCGACCTACAATATCTGTTGTTCTTAATCGCTGCTCCATCAGCTCGGCTATTTTGGCTAGTACCTTGTCGCCCACCAAATGGCCGTGACAATCATTGATTTGCTTAAAATGATCGACGTCAAAGCTGATCAGTGAAAAAGTCGCCTGATGCCGCTGGTAAAGCGCCATGGAGTCGTTGAGAGCTTGGGTCAGGTAGCGCCGATTAAACAACCCCGTCAATTCATCCGTAACGGACAAGTGAGCCAGTGTATTTTCCAATTGTTTCTGGTCATCAATATTTATCAACATGCCATGCCAGACCAGCTTGCCGAAGGGGTCTCGGATTGGCCGCGCCACCGCCCGGAACCATTGTTCGGCGTCATCTATTACTATTCGGAATTGGCAGGACGCTTCCGATAAAGACTCGAAACAGCTCTGAATGGTCGCTTGGATCTCATTCGAGTCGAGCGGATGAACCATATCGAAGAAGACATCGGGATCTTCCTCAATGGCTTTGCAACTAATGCCAAAGTAGGCGTGGGAACGTTCACTGACGTAGGTGAAACGTAGGGCGTCCGGCGAGTCCATTTCAAACGAGAAGAGTATTCCCGGCACTGAGGCCGCGAGATGGGCGAAGTGTTGTTGAGATTCCAGCTCGGTGGAAACGTCGATATGGGTGCCCATCATCCATTCTGTGGGGGTGCCGTCTGCCTCTTTTACCAGCATGCCGCGGTCTTGAATCCAGCACCAGCGGCCGTCCTTGCATCGAACTCGGCAAAGACATTCATAGAAAGGGATTTTGTTATCCAGGTGCTGGCTGATCAATTCGTAAGAGTGCTTTAAGTCGTCGGGGTGGCAAAGCTGGTTCCAGGTTTCGATCGAAAGCGGTTGAATCTCTTCCAAGGTGAAGCCCAGCATGGTCGCCCAACGTTCATTGAAAACCACTTCCCCGGTTCTGATATTCCATTCCCAGGTACCAGCTCTTGTGCCGTCTATAATGGCCTTCAAACGCAATTCGGTTGAGAGGTTCACAGTGAATTATCTTCCTTTTGCGCAATATGATCTTGAAAGAGTAGTCCGTGTATGCGAGTAAAAAAGCGGAACTATGTGCTCTCACCCAACTGAAGTTTGAACCCGACATCATGCTGGCGGCGGTAAACATTTTTACCGCTCAGGCGCCGGATTAGCTCTTTGGCCGCTAAACGGCCCATCTCTTTTCTGGGCGAGAGAATCGTGGTGAGTTGGGGCGTCAAGTGTTGCCCAAGGGGCAGGCCGTTAAACCCGGCAATGGCGATATCTTTCGGTACGTTAAGGCCTTGGCGTTGGGCGGCAAGCAAGGCACCTGCTGCCAGGTCGTCATTGGCGAAATGAATGGCTTGCGTATCGGGGTATTGTGCTAACACTTGGGCCAGCCCTTCTGCGCCCGCCTGCAGGCTACCCAGTGTGTCCAACTCCACCATCGGGGCATTGAGTCCGGCACCCTTCAGCACGGCTTCATGACCTTCAAAGCGCATGCTGGCACGATAATCCTGCGACAATCTCGCACCCACATAGGCGATATGACGGTAGCCTTTGTCGATCAGGTGGTTGGCCATGCAACGGCCGGCGGCCACGTGATCCAAGCCGACATTTAAGTCCATTCCCTTGCCCAGTTCCATCACTTCCATAATGGGATGGCCACAGTTGGTCAACAGCGTATGGCATGCTTTGTTATGGCGCAGTCCGGCAGTGACCAGTGCCGAACACGACCAGCCCAGAAAGGTGCGTACTAACTGATATTCGCGGTCCAGGTCGTAATCGGTGTTACCGAGCAGTATCTGGTATCCCTCGGCCTCTAACGTTTCTTGCAGACCTTGGATAACCTCCACGAACACGGTGTTGATAAGAGAGGGCACGATCACCGCAATCAGTTGCGAACGGGATGAGGCAAGGCTGCCTGCCACTAGATTGGGTACATAGCCGAGTTTTTCTACGGCCGCCAGAACGCGATCCCGGGCGCTTTCACTGACTTTATCGGGATGATTCAACGCCCGTGAGGCCGTGATGGGCGAGACCCCGGCGGCCTGTGCCACTTGGCTTAGCGTTACTTGGTCGGAGTTTCGGCGCTGCTTGGTCGTGTGGGTTGGAACTGTGGGGGGCGTGTCTTTAGACATTGGTCCAACGTCCTTGATATTCAGCTTGTCGACTCGCGAACAATAATCTAAAAGTGATGGTAGCGCTATCATGACAGCGCTACCATTTACCTTGTAGCGTTAGACAAATACGAGAAAGGATCCGGAGCGATAGCAACCAACACAACGACAGCGAGGTTTAAGCTGGTGAATCAACAAGACAAACAATCACTTCAAGTCGGCATTATTGGCCTGGGTGCCATGGGGATGGGCACTGCCTCTACCTTACTCCAGCAGGGCTTTAACGTGACCGGGTGTGATATTTCCGCCGGGGCGCGCGATGCTTTTGCGGCTGCAGGGGGGCAGAGCGTGGCAACCCCAGCAGAACTTGCTCACTGCCATATTGTGTTGGTGGTTGTCGTTAACGGGTCGCAAGTTGATCAAGTGTTGTTCGGTGAACAGGGTGTGGTGAGCCACCTGACCCCGGGCAGCCTGATCATTCAGTGTGCGACAGTGCCGCCCAGCCAAGCAGAACAGCTTGGTGAGCGTTTGGCAGCAGCAGGATTGATGCTGCTCGATGCGCCAATTAGCGGCGGTGCGGCGAAAGCCAAAAGCGGCGAGCTATCCGTCATGGCGTCTGGGGCTGAGGAGGCATTTACCTACGGTCAAGCGGTGCTGGATGCCATGGCCGCTAAGGTCTACCGCCTTGGCGATGCGCCCGGTGTTGGTTCCAGCATGAAGTTGGTCAATCAACTATTGGCAGGTGTGCATATTGCCACCGCCGCTGAAGCGATGGCGCTGGGCATTCGTATGGGGCTCGACCCAGACGTTATCTATGAGGTGATTACCAACTCGGCAGGCAATTCCTGGATGTTTGAAAACCGGGTGCCACATATTCTGAATGGTGACTACACGCCGCTTTCGGCCGTGGATATCTTCGTTAAAGATCTCAATATCGTGCATCAGACCGGGCGCGAACTATCGCTATCAACACCGGTAGCCGCCAGTGCTTTGCAGCAATTTACCGCCGCTAGCAGTGCGGGTTTTGGTCGCGACGATGATTCGTCGGTGATTAAAGTTTATCAGCGCCTATCGGGTATTGCGTTGCCAGAAGCCGCCAATGACAAACAGGGGGGCTGAAAATGGGGATGGAATCGAACATCGTGTTGGGCGCTATTGCTGATGACTTTACTGGGGCTACTGATCTTGCCAATAACCTGGTGCGCGGCGGTATGCGCTGCCTGCAGGTTATCGGTGTGCCGCAGGAGGACATTGACCTTACCCATATCGATGCGGTGGTTGTGGCGCTGAAATCTCGTTCTTGCCCGGTGGATGAGGCCGTCGCTGATTCCCTTGCGGCGCTGGAGTGGCTTCGCCAGCAGGGCGCTCGTCAGCTGTTCTTTAAGTACTGCTCCACGTTTGATTCCACCGACCAGGGTAATATCGGGCCGGTAGCGGATGCGTTGCTAGACGCTTTAGGCGCTTCTCAAACAGTGATGGTGCCCGCTTTCCCGATTAACGGCCGCACGGTCTATCAGGGCCATCTGTTTGTGGGCGACCGTTTGCTCAACGACAGCGGCATGCAGGACCATCCCTTGAACCCCATGCAGGATGCGGACCTGGTGCGGGTACTCTCCCGGCAAACACCGCACGCAGTGGGCTTAGCCAACCACGCGTTGCTCGCCCAGGGCGCTGACGCAACGCGTAGGCATTTATCTGCACTCGCAGACAACGATGTGCGTCACGTGATTTGTGATTCCTTGGACGAAAAGGATCTGGACGTCCTCGCGGAAGCGACCGTTTTGATGCCCTTGGTCACTGGTGGCTCTGGTCTGGGGCAGGCGCTGCCTGCCCAGTACCGAGTCCATGGTTGGCTGGATGCCATCGCTGAGCCAGGGCGTTTATCCCCCGCTTCTGGAAGTGGGTTGGTGCTTTCCGGCAGCTGTTCCCGCGCCACGCTCGCCCAGGTGGACGATTTCCTGGCCAAGTACCCTGATGGTGGCTTTGCGCTTGATCCGTTGGCGTTGGCAGATGGCGGGCAGCAGGAAGAGGCGTTGGCCTTTGCTCGGCAACGGTTGTCTCAAGAGGCGCCGATATTGATCTACGCCTCGGCTGCGCCTGAAAAGGTGAACGCCGCGCAGCAGGCGCTAGGGGTTGCACGTGCTGGCGCTTTGGTGGAAGAGGCGCTCAGCCAACTGGCGGTCACGCTGGTCAAAGAGGGTGTTGGCCGATTGCTGGTGGCCGGGGGCGAAACGTCAGGGGCTGTTGTCTCGGCATTGGGAATTACCGCCTTGTATATTGGCGAGCAAATCGACCCCGGCGTGCCCTGGACCCAGGCCCCACTATCCGGGCGCGAGGCACCGCTTTCCATGGCCCTGAAATCCGGGAACTTTGGCGGCGTCGACTTCTTCACGCGAGCGTTTGAGGTGCTGGCATGAGTATCCATGACCAGAACAGCCTGCGGGATCAGATCAGCATCTTGGGCAAGTCACTGTTTGATCGCGGCCTGACGATGGGGTCTAGCGGTAATATCAGTGTCCGTTTGGATGACGGCGGCTGGCTGATGACACCGACCAATGCCTGTTTAGGTCGCCTGGACCCGGCGCGCATTTCCCACTTGGATGACAAAGGCCAATTGCTGGGTGGCGATAAGCCCACCAAAGAACAGTTTCTTCACATGGCGATGTATGCGGAGAGGCCACAGTCAGGGGCGATTGTGCATCTTCACTCCACCCACTCGGTCGCCGTTTCGTGCCTGCCGGAAATAGACCATTGCGATTGTATTCCACCGCTCACTGCCTATTACGTGATGCGGGTCGGTAAATTGCCTCTCGTCCCTTATCACATGCCGGGGGACCCGAAGCTTGGTGATGCGGTTCGTGGCTTAGCGGGTAAGCACAGCGCGGTGCTTCTGGCCAACCATGGGCCGGTTGTGGCGGGGAAAAACCTTGATGCCGCTGTGTATGCCACCGAAGAGCTGGAAGAGACGGCCAAGCTCTACCTGCTGTTACGCGGCGAGAACCCCCGGGGGCTATCGCCGGAGCAGGTGGCTGAACTGGAAGCTAAATTCCCGCGGGATTAATGACGCGTCACGATCAATCAACATGCCATCAATAACAAGAGCACCAAGATGATTCGACTAGCCGCCAACCTTAGCATGCTATTTAACGAGCATGATTTTCTTGACCGCTTTGCTGCCGCTAAGACCGCGGGCTTTAAAGGCGTTGAATACCTGTTTCCCTATGCATTTCCCCCTGAAGAGCTGCGCCAGGCATTGCAAGAAACGCAGTTGGAGCAGGTGCTGTTTAATCTGCCGCCGGGCGATTGGGAAGCCGGTGAGCGAGGGTTGGCCAGTCTGCCCGGTCGCGAGTCGGAGTTTCGTTACTCGGTGGTTGAAGCACTACGTTATGCCGAGGCCCTCAACTGCCCGCGAGTCCATGCCATGGCTGGTTTGCTTCCTGAGGGTGCCGATGCCGACACCCAAGCTGAGCATCATGCTACCTACGTTCGCAACCTACGCTTTGCAGCGAGTGAGGCGGCAAAAGTGGGGCGAGAGGTGCTCATCGAGCCAATCAATACTCGCGATATGCCAGGCTTTTTTCTATCTCGCCAGGCCCAGGCCATGGCCGTCATAAACGAGGTAGGCGCGGAAAATCTAAAGCTCCAGTTCGATCTTTATCACTGCCAAATCATGGATGGCGACTTGATTCGCCACCTGGAACGACAGTTCAGCGCCATCGGCCATATTCAAGTTGCAGGCGTGCCCGAGCGCCACGAGCCGGATGTAGGTGAAGTCTACTATCCCGCTATTTTTGAACGCTTGGGTGCATTGGGTTATCGCGGCTGGATTGGCTGTGAATATCGACCCCACTCCGAGACGCGCGCAGGTTTGGGCTGGGGCGAACCCTGGGGGCTGATCAGTCACTGACGGGGTTTAACGGACATGAACAATAATAGCTGCCTATTAGGAGCATAAAGATGCATATAGCCATTACTGGCGCGGCTGGTTTTCTCGGCCAGCGTTTAGTCCATCAACTGCTCAAGCGTGGTGAGCTTCGCCAGCAGCCCATCACACGGTTAACGCTGATTGACCAGGTAGAAGCGCCGCAACCTGAAGCAGGCAATATCGCGGTGACATCCATGTCGCTGGATATTACCGAGCCGGGCGCACTGGATAGCGTTTTTGAGCAACGCCCGGATGTTATCTATCACTTGGCAGCCGTTGTGAGTTCGGCGGCAGAAGCGGATTTTGACTTGGGGCTAAGGGTCAATTTCGATGCAACACGTGCGTTATTAGAAGCTTGTCGCAAGCGGGAACTGAGCGATACCCGCTTGATCATGGCCAGCTCGGTGGCGGCCTACGGCGGGGATTTGCCCGAGGTGCTGGATGACATGACGGCGCTCCACCCGCAAAACTCTTACGGTGCCCAGAAAGCCATGTCGGAGCTGTTGGTTAACGACTATAGCCGCCGAGGTTTGGTCGATGGCCTTGTGCTGCGCTTGCCCACGATTGTCATTCGACCCGGGCGGCCGAATGCGGCTGCTTCCAGCTTTGCTTCGAGTATTTTACGCGAACCATTGAATGGCGAGGAAGCGATCTGCCCTGTGCCGGTGGAACTGCCCATGTTTGTGATGTCACCGGGTAAGGTCGTCGATGCACTTGTCCATGGCGCGGAGGTGCCAGGTGAGGCGCTAGGCTCTTTTCGGGCGTTTATGTTGCCGGGCATTACCATCACGGTGGCAGAGATGCTGGAAGCACTGCGTGACGCAGCGGGAGAGAAAGCCCTTTCATTAGTACGCCATGAGCCCGATCCCCGCATCGAATCCATTGTGGCGAGTTGGCCTGCTCGCTTTGACACGGCAAAAGCCAACCAGCTTGGCTTTGTGGGCGATGATAATTTCAAACAGATCATTGATGCGTTCGTTTCTGAACGCGCTTGAGTTCCTACGCGGCTAACCGCGGTAGGTAATTGCTTGGGCCAAGTTCGCACCTGTGGCGATTTGCCCAAAAACCCACCCTCAAAACAACAAAAGAGGGAATTATGATGACTAAGACCTTTGCTCGTCACTCACTCGTGGCCGCTATCGCTGCCATCGCTACTACTGGCGTTGCACTTCAGGCCCATGCGGCAACTGAAGTGAACCTAGGCCACACACTGTCTTCCACATCGCATTACTCAGTCGGGGCAGACGCCTTCAAGGAGACGCTGGAGGAGTTATCCGATGGCGCCTATACCGTTAACGAACATCCTTCGGGATCCCTGGGCGGTGAGAGGGAAATGATTGAAGGCTTACAGATCGGCACCGTCGATTTTGTGATCACGTCAACGGGTCCGTTGGGTAACTTCGTGCCGGAAACATACGTGCTCGATTTACCGTTTCTGTTTGAAGATTACGAAGAAGCGCGCTGCGTACTGGACAGTGATCTAGGCGATGAGCTACTCGAAAAAATGAGTGATCACAATCTGGTCGGCTTGGCTTGGTCGGAAAATGGCTTCCGACACATGACCAACAGTCAACGTGAGATCGCCACGCCCGCAGACGCAGAAGGTTTGCGCGTTCGCACAATGGAAAATTCGGTGCACCAGGAAGCGTTTCGTCAAATGGGCGCACGGCCAACACCTATGGCATTCCCTGAACTTTTCACGGCGCTTCAGCAAGGTACCGTGGATGGTCAGGAAAACCCAATCACTGTGATTGTCGCCACCAACTTCTGGGAAGTGCAGGACTACCTTTCGCTGACCGGGCATGTGTATTCACCGGCTGTCGTGCTTGGTTCGCCAGTGTTCATGGATGGTTTAAGTGAGGAGGAGCGAGGCTGGTTTGAGCAGGCAGCGCAAGCCTCTGCTGAAGCAACGCGTGAAGAAGTTTCCCGCCTGGAGCGTGAAGGCGTAGAACTGCTCGAAGAGAAAGGCATGACGGTCAAAACAGATATTGATGTTGCGCCTTTCCAGGAAGCTGTGCAGCCAGCTTACGAGATATTTACCTCGGAGTACGGCGACGAAATGCTTGAGCGCGTTCAGGCAAAAGCCAGCGATTGCTGAGTACTTCCTCCACTTCGGCCTCCAGTCTTCTGGAGGCCGTTTCTGCACGGTGACCCTTTATGCTAGCGGTATTTCTTCGTCTGGAAAGCCAGTTAACACGCTTGGCTCTGCTAATTGCAGTGGTGATGCTAGCCATATCAGTGACGCTGAGTTTTTACCAAGTCCTCACTCGCTTTATTTTTAATGCGCCCTCTACTTGGTCTGAAGTCGCCTCACGCACCGCGATGATCTGGTGTGTGTTTATGGCCGCGGCGGCAACCTTTCGAGGCGGTTACATGATGGCGGTCGAGGTCATCTATAAACTCGTGCCAACGCGTTTTATGAAGCTACTCGAAATCGTCATTGTGGTGTGTTGTCTGTTGGTGCTTGGCGTACTGATTCATTACGGGATTCAGATGACCTTGCGTGTAAGTAGCCAGACGATGTCGGGCATGAATATATCGATGTCATGGGCGTATGTGGCGATTCCCATGGGATCATGCTTTGCCATTGTTGCCGCTGTTGCCAGGTTGTTGGCTCAGTTAAGTGGTCGAGAGAAGGTGGGGCCAGAAAATAGCGAGACGCTACCGGAGGCAGAACTACCTCAAGAGAGCGACTTGCCAAAAGGAGGATCGCAGCCATGAACATGGTTATTGGTCTGTCCTTGATTATCTTATTTACGTTCGGTGTGCCGATTGCTATTTCAATCATGCTGGCATCGATTATCGGTATTGAGTTCTTCACTCGCTTGCCATTACTGCTGGTGCCTCAGCAGATGTTTATCGGCATTGATAAATTTCCATTAATGGCAATCCCGTTCTTTATTCTCGCCGGTAACTTGATGGCGGCAGGGGGGATATCTCAACGCCTGGTGGATTTGGCCAAGTCTATCGTGGGTCGAGTGCAGGGCGGGCTGGCGATGTCCTGCGTACTGACATGCATGATGTTTGCAGCGGTTTCAGGCTCAAGTGTGGCCACGACCTTTGCGATCGGTGCCATTTTGATTCCCGCTATGGTGAAACATGGCTACCCCAGGCCGTTGGCGGCTTCCATTCAGGCAACGTCGGCGGAGCTGGGTGTGCTTATTCCGCCATCGATTCCGTTGATTTTATATGGTGTGAGTACCGACACGTCTATCGGACAGCTATTTCTTGCAGGCGTGGGGCCAGGCATATTGATTGGCAGCGCGCTGATCATCTTTCTTTATCTGTTCTGTAAGGTGCGGGGTTTTGGTAAGGACGATCATAAAGACAGCACCGGCTTTATGGTCTCGGTCAAGCGTGCGTGGGTGGCAATGCTCATGCCGGTGGTTGTCATTGGGGGGATTTACGGTGGTATTTTCACGCCTACCGAAGCATCGGCTGTGGCGGTATTTTTTGCCCTCATCGTCGGTGGCTTCTACTACCGTGAATTGAAAGTAGACGATCTATGGCCGATTTTTCGCCAGAGTGTCATTTCTACCGCAGCCGTTATGCTGATTATTGCGGCGGCCTCGCTATTTAGTTTCCTTCTCAGCCGCACGGGACTGCCCGCGCAAATCGCAACCCTCGTTACCAATACGATCAATGACCCCATGATGTTCCTGCTGGTCGTTAATGGGTTGCTGTTAGTTGTCGGTATGTTTATTGAAACGTCCGCCGCCATTCTAGTGTTAGCCCCCATTTTGACCCCGATCGCGATTCAGTTCGGTATTGATCCCGTTCATTTTGGTCTTGTGATGGTCGTTAACTTGGCCCTTGGAATGATTACACCGCCGTTAGGCGTGAATCTCTTTGCGGCTTGTGCGGTGGCCAAGATATCGATCGATCAGATGCTGCCTTGGTTGGTGCGTTTTGTACTGGTGATATTGGCGTGCTTGATGGCGATCACCTATATGCCGTGGATTTCCCTTGGGTTGGTGGATTTTCTTTATGGTTAGGTGAGCGACTTTGAAGTGAACCAAACAAAGACAATAACAGGAGTATTTCATGTTGAAGACGAGGGATTTTCCGCCACAACAGGCTCTCATTGGTGGTGAGTGGATGAATGCTGCAACCACTCTGCAGGTAGAAGCTCCGGCTACGGGCGAGCCATTGACACGTATTGCGCGCTGCCAGTCTGACGATGTAGACGCCGCCGTGAAGGCAGCCCAGCAGGCTTTTTCCGGGCAGTTAGGTGAGTGGGCCAGTTGGTCCGCCCGCAAGCGCAGTGAATGGCTGCTGCGTTTTGCCAATATTATCGAAGCGCATCAGGAACAACTGGCCCAGCTTGAGTGTGCTGACACCGGTAAGCCGATGACGCAGGCTAAGGGCGATATCGTGGCCTGTGCACGCTATTTTCGTTTTTATGGTGGTGCGGCAGACAAGCTTCATGGTGAAACCATTCCTTTTGAAACCGACTTCGCCGTGATGACGCTGCGCGAGCCTTACGGGGTATGCGCACAGATTATTCCCTGGAACTACCCGTCGCAGATTTTTGGGCGCTGCGTGGCGGCAGCGTTGGCGGCGGGTAATACGGTTGTGCTCAAGCCGGCGGAAGATGCCTGTCTAAGCGTACTACGCTTGTCGGAGTTGGCAGTGAATCATGGTTTGCCAGCCGGTGCGCTTAACTTGGTGCCTGGGCTTGGCTCTGAGGCGGGGGCTGCGTTGGCGTCACACCCTGATATCGATCATCTCTCTTTTACCGGGTCGCCTGAAACGGGCACTTACGTCGCCCAAGCGGCCGCGCAGCATCACGTGCCTGTCACACTGGAATTAGGTGGTAAATCACCTCAATTGGTGTTCGCGGATGCGGATCTCGAAGCGGCGCTTCCAGCGGTGATAAAAGGGATTATTCAAAACGCTGGGCAGACATGTTCAGCAGGCAGCCGCCTATTGGTTCAGCGCGAGATAGCCGATAGCGTCATAGCGAATCTTTGTGAGCACTTCGCTGCCCTGCGCTGTGATGCAGGGGAAGCGGACGCCGACTGTGGCCCGCTGATTAATGCGCGTCAAAAAGCCAAGCTGGAAGAGCGTTTGGCCGCCGCCGAAGCGGATGGTATTCGCGTGGCGGCAACGGGGCAGTTAGCCCCCAACGCACCGGCTGGTGGTCATTTCGCACTTCCTCAACTGCTTACGGATATCCCCAAAGGGCATGAAGTGCTTAACGAGGAGCTGTTTGGCCCGGTGTTGGTGGTGCAGGTGTTTGAAGATGAAGCAGAAGCGCTCGAATTGGCCAACGCCACCGATTTTGGCCTTTGCGCTGGTATATGGACGCGCGATGGTGGTCGCCAGCTACGCTTGGCCAAAGGCATTCGCAGCGGCCAGGTGTTCATCAATAACTACGGTGCTGCCGGTGGCGTGGAACTTCCTTTTGGTGGCGTCGGCCGCTCTGGCCATGGCCGGGAGAAAGGATTTGAAGGCTTGCGTAGCTATACACGGATCAAAACCGTCGCTATCAAGCACAACTAGGATGCTTTCAATATAAATGGAGCGATAACAATGACAACATCCAGAAAGGTGGGCATTGTCGGTGTGGGCCTGATGGGCCATGGTATTGCCAATAGTCTGCTGCGTGCGGGTCATGAGGTGTGCTTTCTTGAGCACTCAGGCAATCAGCCTGTAGATGATCTTATGGCATCCGGTGCCACTGCGCTGAGTTCGGGCCGAGAAGTGGCTCAAAATGCGGATGTGGTTATCCTGTGCGTCACCGGATCGCCGCAAGTAGAAGCGGTGCTCTTTGAACCCAACGGCGTTCTAGAAGGCTTGAAGCCGGGTAGCGTCGTCGTCGATTGCTCGACCGCACTGCCCAGTTCGACAGAAACAGTGGCTGCCAAGGTGGCTGATGCAGGTGGTCGCTTTATGGATGCGGCGATGACGCGCACCCCTAAAGAAGCGGAAGAGGGGCGGCTCAATCTGATTGTCGGAGCCCCGAAGGCGTTATTTGATGAAACCTTGCCGCTGCTGCAAGGGTTTGCCGAAAACATTGCCCATGCTGGGGACGTCGGCGCCGGGCATACGCTAAAGCTACTGCATAACTTTGTTTCGTTGGGCTTTTCGGCAGTGTTGGCTGAGGCCACCGCTGCGTCTCGTAAGGCGGGTATCAGCGATAACGCGCTATTAGAAGTGCTAGGCGCCGGTGGCGGAGGTGGCGTTGTACTAGAGCGTCTGCGCCCTTATATCGTTAACAATGACCCTTCTGGTTTCAAATTCACCGTTGCCAATGCCACCAAGGACCTAGGTTACTACCACACTATGACCAACGAACTGGGGGTAGAACGTGGCGTTGCCGAGGCTGTGCATGCGCTTTATACGTCTATCGACGACAGTTCATCGGCAGTACCGGAAGTGATCGGGGTTTTGGAGAAGCGAACTTAGCGGTCGGTGCCTGGTAGTGGAAAGCTCCGCACTCACCGGCACATGTTTTTGTAGCGCCTCCCAGTCCTTGTAGGACCCCGACTTTGTCGGGCGATGGGGTTGGATGAAGGTGATGATTTTCAAAGGCAGGATCATTGCTGATCGCGCAGTAAACTGCACTCTGACGAAAACCTGTACTCGACATCTATCGGCGTTTGGGGCTGTTTCCGTTACACTAAGCGGCTTTAAGCTTGCCTGCGGGCAGTGGGTGTTTTTTGTCGAGGTGTCTCTTGGGCGACGCGTTACATGCTTGGTGGGCGCAGCAGTTGGTGCTGTGCGATTGGCATTTTACGCCGCATCCTTTGTCGGTGGATGCGGGGGCAGCGGAGCAGCGTTTGCTGGGCCAGGGTATCGCCCATCGGGGTGAGCTGGCCGAGCAATGGTGGGTTGCGTTGCATGCCCCGGCGGGCGAGGCGGACCGGCTGCTGGCGGCGCTTGAATGGGCGGCGCTGGCGGGCGCGGCGGGGTGGATAAGCCCTGAGCAGGCCAGCGACTGGGCCTGTTGCGTGATGCAGCGTATTCACCGCGATTACCGCGACCTGCGCAGTTGGTTGGGCGATGTGCGCCGCTCGCTGGGTGTGCGTGGCTGGGCCACCGGCGCCGATGACCGTTTTATCGATGCCTGCCAGGTGCTGGCCGACTCGGAAGCCGAGGGCGCGGGGATCACCTGGGAGATGTTCGAGGCGGCGCTGCGCGAGCACGGCCAAGTCGCCCTGTGGCCCACATCCCCAGCCGCTCAGCCTTGGCGGCTGTGTGCGCTGTTTCGGCCGTTGCTGAATTACCCGGCGAGCAAGGCAGATTGGCCGGACGCGGTCAATTGGTTAGGCTCCGCCTGGGACATTGACAGCCGCGACGAGCTGCTGACCGGGCTGTTATGGCTGGGTACCCAGGGCGAACGCCAGCGCTGGGACGTTGAAGCGCGTGACTTGCTTGCCATGGACGCGGCTCAGCGCCAGGAATGGCAGCGCAATGCCCAGCCTGATTCGCACCATGCCAGCGTACTGTGCCGCTTTGTCAACCAGGGCGAGCCCCTTGAATGGGCCGCCTGGGATTGGTTGCGGATAGTGGAACTGGCCTGGGCAGGTGCCTGTAGTGGCTGGCTGAGCCAGGCCGAAGCGGATGCCTTTGCGGCGCATGCCGCCGAGCTCATGCAACGCCGCTACCACGACTGGCGGGCGGTGATTGTCGCCTACCGGCGGGGACAGAGCCTGTTTGACGGCATTGACCGTCGCGACATGACGCCGCCCGAACGCGAGACGCTGCTGCTGAGCGGCTCGTTCAGCCCCTGGCGGGTCGCCGTTGATGACCTGTTGGACGCCGAGACCCAGGCGGCCTCGCGCGAAATGCTCAGCCAGTGGCGCAACACGCCACACCGCTGGTTGCTGGCCATGGCGGGGGTGCGCGAGCCGGATGCCATGCTGCGGCTGGCCAACCCTGGCGCTCCGCTAAGCGAAGCGCAGCGCGTCGAGGCAGGGGAGTACCTGGATGGGTCCTTAGGGTTGCATGCCGATGAGGGAGCGACGGCTATGGCGCGCTACTGGCTGCCCGCTCAGGCGCATCATTTGAATCAGCTCGCCGCCGATGCGGCCCACGGTGTTATGCCGCCTTCCGCGACGCTGTTTGGTCAGCCGGACTTCCCAGTTAACGCCCAGCGCCAGACGCTGAAAGGCGTCAGCCGTCATGCCGCGACGATCCACATGGCCGAGAAGTTTGCCTTCTACCTGCATATGGCCCTCAACAGCGAACTTCTCGAGACGGAGGCGCTGTTGGATTACGCGCGCTCGCTGCGCAGCTGTTTGTGCCGCTTTTATCCCAACGCCAAACGCATGCTGGAAGCCTGGCTGGCCTGGGAGCACTGCTTGCCGGAGAGCGAGCACGCCTCGCTGTGCAATGAGATTGCCTGGCACCTGGAAGACCCAGGCAGCCTGTTCCATTGGCTTGACTGGCGCGCCGATGCGTGGCGCGAGCCCAGCGAGCGGCCGACGCTCAGCCAGTTTACCGCGATGTCGCTGGTCGGGCCGCTGAACAGTGCCGTATGGAGCGAGCCCCAACAGGAAAGCCCCCGCGAGTGTGCGGAGATTCGTGAGTGGGTGGAAAGCCATTACCATCTGGCCAGCGCCGACGATATGCAGACCTTTTTGGCGTCCATGCTGGAGGCGGGCGACCGCCAGGAATACCAGATCAATTACGAGCCCTACACGATCAATACTCAACGCCTGGAGTCCGAGATTGCCATTATGGAGTCTGGCGATTGTGTGGAGGAGGATCGCCATCACCTGCTGCGGCTGCGCCGCGTGCGCGATAACGAGGATGGTTGCAACGAGATCGACATGGCGGCCTGGGATATTGCCCAGCTTGTCGACCTGGCCATTGCCGGTCGTCAATTGGGCTGGCTGTCATCCACGTCCTTTGCCGATGTGTTGGAGCGTGCCTACCAGCTGGCGGCGGAGCACTACTCGGGTTGGCAGGATTATGCGGCAGGCATGTACGCGGGGTTCTCGTTCTTCATGGGGGAAACCCCCGAGCGGGAGAGCTTTCTGGCCAGTTTCCGGCAGGCGTTGGTTGCCTGGCTTTGTGCGGCACCGATACTTGCGGGGCCGTGGGCGAGCCTGGATTTTCCCGGCAACAAGCCGCGTCATTTTGCGCCGCTGCACATCGATACGTTGCCCGGCGATCAACGGACTTTGCATTGAAGCTCGCCTAACGTAGGTCTTTTGGCTTATAGTCATGGTCATCCAGTATAAGCTCAGCCAAGAATAGGTCTGGCAGCTGGTATTTTTTATTCAATTATCGACGAGGGATCGCGCATGGTTGCGTTGCCAACTATTGCTGTCACCGCTGCTCGTTTTATTACTATTTATTCTGGTCGGTTACGTGAACGCCATGCGCCTCTGGCGATGGCAGGTTGCATGGTCGTTGTTCTGAGTGGCTGTGCCACCAGTGCGCCGCAGGACGATACCCCCGATGATTATTTTGCCCGCTCGATGCCGGGCCTGCCCGACGACTGGAAGACGCAGATGTCACCTTTCGATGGGCAGTACGATTCCTTCGGTAACTGGCAGGCCTCGCCTACCGAGCAGGTGCGCGAGGCGCTGCTGGCCCAGCATGAGCAATGGGTAGGCACGCCATATCGGCTCGGCGGCACCACCCAACGTGGCATCGACTGCTCGGCGCTGGTGCGCAACATCTTCCGCGATACCTTTGAGCTTGAGTTGCCGCGCTCTACCCGTGGGCAAGTCCATGAGGGACGCCCGATCGACCGCCAGGAATTACAGGCGGGCGATCTGGTGTTCTTCCGCCCGCCGGGGTCGTATAACCATGTAGGCATTTATGTTGGCGACGGGCATTTCCTGCACGCGTCCACCTCTCAGGGGGTGATCATTTCCAGCCTGAATAATGTCTACTGGAAACGCCATTACTGGCAATCGCGGCGACCGCTGGCGCCTTCCCACATGGCAAAGCTCAAGGACTCGTCGCCGCTCAACGCCTCTCGGTCGATGTAGCGGACTTTTCTTACCGTTGAGCGTCACATGATCGAAGCCAACACCCGCGCCTGGTGGCGCGCGACCTTTGCCCTGTGCCTGGGCTCCTTCCTGGTATTCATCAATCTTTATGCCCCGCAGCCGCTGCTGCCGGGGCTTAAAGAGACCTACGGCGTGTCTACCCTGGTGGTCAGTCTGCTGATGTCGGTGTCGACGCTGTCATTGGCCTTGGCGCTGCTGGTATTCGGGCCGTTGTCCGACGCTATCGGCCGCGAAGCCATCATGCGCATTACCTTGCTGTTGGCCGGTGGTTGCTCGCTGGCGTTGGCCTTTGCGCCCAATTTTGAAAGCCTGCTGGTGCTGCGGCTGGTGCAAGGTTTTGTGCTGGGTGGCCTGCCGGCGGTGGCGATTGCCTGGATGGGCGATGAGTTCGATAAACCGGCGCTACTGGGTGCGGTGGGGCTGTATATTGGCGCCAATTCGCTGGGCGGCATCAGTGGGCGTGTGGTGGGCGGCGCGGCGGCGGATATCGGCGGACCAACGGCGGCGTTTTTAACCGTGGGCGTGCTGACGCTGGTGGGCTGCGCGGTGTTCTGGCGGCTGCTGCCAAACAGCCAGGCGTTTCGCCCGCAGCGCTTTCAGCTGCGCATCGCGCTGGGTGATCTGGCCGGGCACTTGCGCAACCCTGTTCTGCTCGCTGCCTATGCATTGGGCGGCATCAACTTCCTGATCTTTATCAACCAGTACAGCTACATCACCTTCCGCCTGGCTGATGCGCCCTATCAATTGGCGGCGAGCAGCCTGGGGCTGGTGTTTCTTACCTATCTGGGGGGTACCGTTGGTTCGACGCTTTCAGGGCGGCTGGCCCAGCGCTTCTCGCCGGCGGCCTGCATGAGCGTGGGCGTGGCGATTCTGATGCTGGGCACGGCGATCACGCTGGCGGATTCTCTCTTGTTGATTATCCTTGGCCTGACCGTCAACGCCTTCGGGTTCTTTCTGGCCCATTCGCTGGCCTCGAGCTGGGTGGGGCGCTACGCCCAGGGCGCCCGGGGCAGCGCTTCGGCGCTGTATCTGGTGTTCTATTACGTGGGGGCTAGCCTTGGCGGGTTCTGGCTGGAGCCGTTCTGGCAGTGGGCGGGCTGGCAGGGCGTAGCGCTGGGCTCGTGGCTGTTGCTTAGCGTGACGCTGGCCGTGGCGCTGGGGTTGTGGCGTTTTGAGCGCCGTGCTACCTAGAGGGGCGCAACTGCGCATCGCTGAGCGTTAACCGCCGCGGGCACAGGCGTTCAAGCAAGGCCGCGTCGTGGCTGATCACCAGCACGCCAAGCTGGCGCTCATCCGCCACCTGGCGCAGCGCTTGCCACAGGGCAAGCTGGGTGAGGGGGTCTAGCATGCTTGAGATTTCATCGGCCACCAGGTAGCGCACGCCGGGGGCCAGGGCGCGCAGCACACAGACGCGCTGCAGTTCGCCGCCGGAAAGCGCGCTGGGGTAGCGGTTCAACCAGGCAGGTTCGATCCCGAAGGCGTCACGCAATGCCGCCGGGGGTGTCCAGGCTTCCTCGAGAATGCGCTTGACCCGCCAGCGCGGGTTGACCGAAAGTTCTGGCGACTGGGGCAGCCACTGCACGGGCTGCAATCCGTTTTGCGGCAGCGGTTCACCGTCCACTTCTATCGTTCCCGACTGGGGCGTGAGATGCCCCGCCAGCAGTTGGCCGAAGGTCGACTTGCCTTCGCCGGAATTGCCGCTAAGCCCTACCCACTCGCCCGCCTCCAGAGACAGTGACACGTTATCCAGCACGGCCCTCTGGTGGGCAAACGCATGCTGTAAACGGTGGGCGCTAAGCAACGTCTTGGGCCTGTGCGGTGGGTGCCACGCCAAAGTGGTTGTCGGGTAGCGCCTGCCATAGCGCCTGGGCGTAGCCGGTGGTCAAGGTGTCACCGTCGCCCTGGAAAGCGCTGGCGGGGGCGGTTTCGACACAGCGCCCCTGGCGCATCAGCGTGACACGCTGGGCAATGGGCAGGGCGTGGCGCAGGTCGTGGGTAATCAGCAACACCGCCTTGCCTTCGCGGGCAAGTACTGCCAGGGCGTCAAGCACCCGGTCACGCTGGCGTGGGTCGAGGCCGACGCTGGGTTCGTCAGCGATGATCAACTGCGCGCGGCTCACGTGGGCCATGGCAGTGAGTACCCGCCGCGCCATGCCGCCGGAAAGCTCATGCGGGAAGGCCTGCCGGCCGCGTTCGTCCAGTTGGTAGTGAGTGAGCGCTTGCCCGGCTGCCTGCCAGGCGTCGGACCTGGCGCGACCTGCGCGGTGGGCCGCCCAGCTGACCTGTCGCTGGCTGCGGACCAGGGGGTCGAGCGCATCGAGCGACTGGGGAATCAAGGCCAGTTCACGTCCGCGAAGCTGGCGCTGGCGAACGGCAGTCAGCGGCTGGTTTTGGAAGGTCAGGCGGCCGGTTTGGCGCTTGGGCTCGGGTAGCAGGCCCAGCAGTGCATGGGCCAGCAGACTCTTGCCCGCTCCCGAGGCACCCACCACAGCGTGAACCTCGCCGGGGTGAAGCTCGAGCGAAACGTCGCTCAACACCTCGGCCCAGCGGCGTCGCCACCAGGTGGCGTAATACGGCAGTTGCAGGCTCAGGTGTTCAATGGACAGCATGTCATTTCTCCTTCTCCTGACTGTTTCTCGTGACTATCTCTACTGACTGAGCCTAAAGCGCATGACGCCATTGGCTGGCCAGGCGTTCGAGGCTGAGTACCACCAGCAACAGCCCAAGCCCGGGAAATACCCCGAGCCACCAGATGCCGCTGCTCAAGTAGCGCATGGCATCAGCAAGCAGCAGGCCAATCGCGGGTTGGCTCGGGTCTAGCCCGACGCCTAAAAAGGTCAGCGCGGCTTCGTGCAAAATGGCGTGCGGGAACAGCAGCAAGGCGCCGACCACGCATTGGGGCAGCACCTGGGGCAGGTAGTGGTAGACCATCACAAAGCCTCGTGACTTGCCGAGCGCCCTGGACATGGCGATATACGGGGCATGGCGAAGCTGGAGGAGTTCGGCGCGCAGTAACCTTGCAAGGCGGGGCCAGTGGGTAACCGCCACGGCGATAATTACCGCCTGGGTGCCACCGCCGAGCGCGAAGGCAATCAGCAGTAACAGAATCAAATGCGGCACGCTGAGCAGCGTATCGATCACCAGGCCAACCAGTGCGTCTAAGCGTGGGCCCAGCATGGCCAGCAGCGCCATGCCCAGCGCGATGAGCGTGCCAAACAGTGCTGCCAGGCTGCCGACGCCGATGCTCAGACTCAGCCCTGCCAGGGTGCGCGCCCAGAGGTCGCGGCCCAGCGCATCGGTGCCGAGCCAATGGTCCAGGCTGGGAGGCGCGAGGCGGGTGTCAAAGTGCATCTGGCCTGGGGTGTCGCCGAGCAACCAGCGGCTGCTGAGTAGCGCGACGAGCAGCAAGGCGATGGCGGTACCGACCCAAAGCGCATCGCGTCGCGGTTGCGCGCGGCTCATGGCGCCTCCTTTTGCATGCGCGGGTCAATCAGCGCGTAGAGGGTATCGGCAAGCAAATTGCCCACGCTCACGAACAGCGCGGTAAACAGCGCGATGCCCAACAGCAGGGGCACATCGCTGCGTAGCCCGGCAGCGACCGTTGCCTGACCAAGGCCGGGGTAGGCAAACACCTGCTCGACAAGAACCGAGCCGCCAAACAGCTCCCCCAGCGAGGCCAGTGAAAGCGTCAGCGCGGGCAGGCTGGCGTGGCGGATGCCGTGCCGCCAGGCGATATCCCAACGGCTAGCGCCTTGTGCAAAGGCGTGGGTGGCGATGTTGGAGTTCATCAGCGCGAGCATGCGCGTGCGGGTGTGCAGGGTAATATTGGCGATGCCGACCAGTGCGAGTGTCGCCACGGGCAGGATCAGATGATGAAGCCGGGTGGCCATGCTGACATCCTGGCTTAGGGTGCCGGTAGGGCCTGCGCAGCACACCGGGGTCCAGCCCAGGTAAACCGAAAATAACAGCAGCAGTAGCATGGCCAGCCAGAAGGCGGGCGTCGAGGCCGTCAAGTAGGCGTAGGTGCTGATGATTCTATCCAGCAGGCTGGCTTCTTTTGCCCCGGCGATCACCCCGAGGGCAAAGCCCACCAGCGTGGTGAGTAACCAGGCGCTGCCCAGCAACACGATGGATCGCTGAAAGCGTTGGCCGATGACCTCGCTTACCGGCTGGTTGTACACATGGCTAACCCCCAGGTCGCCCTGAATGAGCTGGCCCAGCCAGTGACCAAACTGAACCACGGGCGGCTCGTCGAACCCCCAGCGCTCGGCGATCAGGTCGCGCTGCTCCGGGCTTACCTGGGCCATTTGCGGCCCCAGGTAGGCGTCAATCGGGTCGATGGGTGACAGCATCATCAAGCCAAACGACACCACCGCGACGCACGCCAGTACCAGCGCAAGGCGCAGCAGACGAACAGCGACGGTCGCGATCAGTTGCACGTCCAGCGCCAGTCCAGCAGGTTAGCGGTAATCGGCCAGCCGTGGCCGTGGGGGGCAACGCCCAGAGTGCCTACATCCAGGCAGCTGTCGGCGGCGTAGATGTGTTGCAGATTGACCATCCACGCCCAGGTCGTATCGCCGCGTACGCCATAGCCGGTGTCGCCTTCCCACTGGGCATTGCGCCAGTGGTGGTTGGCTTGTTCGGCGCTGGCGGCTCGCTGGGCGTTGTCGAGGTGGTCGTCTACGGTGGGGTTGGTGTAAAAGCCGCTGTTGTAAAAGCCGTTGCCGCTATGCGCGCTATGGAACAGGTAATAGATCTCCTGGGGACTGTGGCTTCCAAACCCCATCACCACCGCGTCCTGGTGGAGCGCTTCGCGCTGTATCTCATCCCAGTGGCGAGCGGTGGGCTGCATGACGATACCCAGCGGGCGGACCATCTGCGCGCTGATTTCGGCCAGCCGTTGCCGGGTGGTGTCGCCTGCCGGGTAGGTCAGCCGGAAGCGGGCGGTTTGACCGTCTTTTTCGCGCAGGCCATCGTCGCGCTGCCGCCATCCGGCGTCTTCCAGGCGCTGGATGGCGCGCTCAAGGTCCGGGGCCGCCAGGGTTTCGTCGGGGTCGCTCCACGGCAGGCCGTCGGCGGGGCCGAACGCCGGGCGGCCGTAGCCTTCCAGCGCGACGTCTACCAGGGTGTCGCGGTCGAGCGCCAGGTTGATCGCCTGGCGGATGGCGATATCGGCGGTGACATCGTTGCCAATCGGTGCGCCGTTGTCGGCGGTTTTGCCTTCATCGGGCTGCATGGGAAACAGGATGCCGCGGTTGTCGACGCTTTCCATTACCACGCGCTGCATGTCTGACGGGATTTCGCTGGCAAGCGCCGGGGGCAGGGCGGCCAGGTCGACGTCGCCTGCGCGCACGGCGTTAAGGGTGGTATCCTCACCGGTGAACAAGAAAACCAGCCGCTCAAACGGCGGGGTGGGGCCGTAAAAGTGCGGGTTACGCTCGACGATCAACTGCTCGCCTTCCTGCCATTCCACCAGCTGATAGGGACCGGAACCCAGCGGGGCACGGCCGTAGTCATCGTCGTAGCCATTATCGCGCGTGGCACTGGGGACAATCCCTAAGGTCATCAACTGGTCGATAAAGGTGATGCGCGGCTCGCGCAGGGTGAGGGTGACAGTTTGTGAGTCGACGGCCTCGGCGTTTTGCAGCACGCTCAGGTCGGCGCGACCGCCCGCTTCGGCGGCGGCATTGAAGGTGAAAGCGACATCGTTAGCGGTGAGCCGGGTGCCATCGGCAAAGCGTACGTCGTCGCGCAGCGTCAGCGTCCAGGTGAGGCGATCGTCAGAGAGCGACCAGTCGGTGGCGACCTGCGGCTGAGGCTCAAGGTCGGTGTCTCGTGAAAGCAGCGTCGATTGAAAGAGCGGGTTGCCGTACTGCCCCCAGCCGAGCAGCGGGTCGAAACCCTGTTCCGGCTCACCGCCGATGGCCATCACGAGTTGGTCCTTGGCTTCGGCGGCATTCGCCAGCGTGACGCAACTGAGCGCCAAGCCGAGTAGAATCGTTCGTGAGTCGAGCGCCATGGCCGTTTCCTGTAGAGGACGGGTATGATGTTTTTTTAATATCATCATACTGAAGGCCGAGGGTCAATTTTTTGAAAGGGGAAGTCGATGCAGCGAGTAACGGTCACGCTTGATGAGGAGTTGCTGGCGGATGTGGATGAACTGATCCAGGAGCGCGGTTACCAGAACCGTTCCGAGGCGATCCGCGATTTAACCCGCAGCGGACTTCAGCAGGTACGCGAGGAAGCTGCACCGCAGGCGCCGTGCATGGGCGCGCTGGTGTATGTCTATGACCATGCGGCCAGGGAGCTTTCCAAACGACTGACGCGCCATTCCCACGCCCATCATGATCTCACGCTTTCGACGCTACACGTCCACTTGAACGAGCAAAGCTGCATGGAAGTCGCGCTGCTCAAGGGCCAAAGCGACCAGTTGAAACAGTTCGCCGACGAGGTCACCTCGTCGCGCAGCGTCCGCCACGGTCGCCTGGTGCTGATTCCTGAGGAGTGAGCATAAAAAAGGCGACCGCTTGGGTCGCCTTTTCGCATGTCACGGGTTGGCTGGGAAACAGCCTGGGAGAAGCGCTTAGTGCTGCTCTTCGTCGCCTTCGCCGTGTACATGGCCGTGTTCAACTTCTTCTTCGCTGGCTTCGCGTACTTCGGCGATTTCAACGTCAAAGTTGAGGTGCTGACCGGCTAGCGGATGGTTGCCGTCAACAACGACTGTGTCGCCTTCGACTTTCTTCACGGTGACCATCAACGGGCCGCCTTGAGTCTGGGCTTGGAACTGCATGCCCGGCTCAACGCTTTCAACGCCCTGGAACGCATCGCGCGGAACTTCCTGCATCAGCTGTTCCTGAATCTCGCCGTAACCCTCTTCCGGGGCAACCTGGACGTTCAGCTTTTCGCCTGCAGCGTGTCCTTCCAGCTCTTTTTCCAGGCCAGGAATGATGTTGCCTGAACCGTGGAGGTAGGTGAGGGGCTCGCGGCCTTCGGAACTGTCTAGCACTTCACCTGCATCGTTGGTCAGGGTGTAGTGGAACGCGACAACCGAGTTTTGCGCAATTTGCATTAAATAACCTTTCGGTGAGTGCATGTCCCTAACATGGTAACGCGTGAAAACCGGATTGTCAGGGGGTAGAAGGGGATTTTCCGCCTTCTTACCTTTATGCAGTATTGCGCCTAGGATTTAGCAGGGCTACCCTGGCTGTACACTTTTTTCGCCGCACCTTCTACGGAGCATGACATGACCATATTTATCATCTGGTTAATCGCCCTTGTGCTGATTGGCTATTTTGTCAATCAGCGTTGGCAAAGCGTGAGTGCCGGGTTGGATAAGATGTTGCCCGAGTCGTTGAAAACTCATGGCGACAACCGCTGGCTTTGGGTGGGTGCCCTTGCCGTGCTGGGGGCGACCACATTGGTGCGTCCGGTGGATATCCTCCTGGTGGCCATTCTGTTGGGCATTATTGGCGTTGTGGTGTACAAGCTGATTGGTTGGGCATCTAGCAAAGCGCCTCACTAAACACCTCTAATCACCAACCTAACGAAAACCGCCCCGTCAGCGATGCTGGCGGAGCGGTTTTTTATGCCGCGATTAGCTATTTATATCAACTAACCATTTCTACTAACTAACCATCAGTAGGGGGCGACACTCGCGTTGGCACCGTTGCCGATCAGGCGAACTTTCTGACCCGGCTGGAACTGGCGGTCGGCACGCTGAACGACAACGACGTCAGTACCGTCTTCCAGGCGGATTTCCATTTCCAGGGCATCAATGCGGTTAGCGCGGTCTTCAGCAGCGGTACCGGCAATGGACCCACCCAGCGCACCGGCGACGGTGGCCAGTTGACGCCCGGAGCCGCCACCCACCTGGTTACCCAGTAGGCCGCCGATAATCGCGCCGCCGCCGCCGCCCAGCAGGCCGCCGGTGCGGCTATCCGCCTGAATTTGAACCGGGCGTACCGCGGCAATCGTGCCGATTCTCACGTTTTGAGAGGTCTTGGCCTGGTTGCCGCTATAGACATCGCCCGAGTAGCCCGCAGTGTTGGCACAGCCAGCAAGAGTAAGAAGGCTGAGTGCGGCGATAGGGAGTAAATGTTTCATGGAAACCTCCAGATGATTGATTTAGCCATCCCGTTTGAAGAGACATCAAGGCTAAATTATAGAACAGTGTTCGTTAACAACATACCTGAGAATGCTGATGTTGAACAGCGCTCATTGGAAATGCTGACTATGTAAAGTAGTTATATAAGACAGCGATGCAAGCTAATGATGCAAAATTATCATGCAAAACAGTCTATTTGTTGATTAAGAAAAGAGTGTGCAAGCTTAGGTGAAAAATCGCGCAGCCAATAAAACGCCCGGAAGACGCTAATCTTCCGGGCGTTTGAGCCTTAGGCTGCCGCTTGGTGGCGAGTATCAGCCAAACTGGTTCATGGTGTTGTCTTTGCCGCCGGCTTTCAGCGCGGCTTCACCTTGGAAGAACTCCTTGTGGTCATCGCCGATGTTCGAGCCTGCCATGTCCTGGTGCTTGACGGTGGCGATGCCCTGGCGAATTTCCTCGCGCTGGACTTTCTTGACGTAAGCCAGCATGCCGTCGTCGCCGAAGTAGCCCTTGGCCAGGTTGTCGGTGGACAGCGCCGCCGTGTGGTAAGTGGGCAGGGTGATCAGGTGATGGAAGATACCCGCCTCACGTGCGCCGTCGCGCTGGAAGTTACGCGTCCACTCGTCGGCCAGTTGGCCAAGTTCGGTGTTGTCGTACTCGATACCCATCAGCTTGTCGCGCTCGTAGGCCGAAACGTCCTTGCCTTCTTTTTCCCAGGCATCGAACACTTGCTGACGGAAGTTGAGCGTCCAGTTGAACGACGGCGAGTTGTTGTAGACCAGCTTGGCATCCGGGCAGACTTCGCGGATACGGTTGACCATGGCGGCGATCTGGCCGACGTGGGGTTTTTCGGTCTCGATCCAAAGCAGATCGGCACCATTTTGCAGGCTGGTGATGCAGTCGAGCACCACACGGTCCTCGCCGGTTCCCGGCTTGAACTGGTAGAGGCCGGAGGCAAGACGCTTGGGTTTGACCAGCTTGCCGTTCTGCTTGATGACCACGTCGCCGTTGTTGATGTCGCTGGCGTTTTCGATCACATCGCCGTCGAGGAAGCTGTTGTACTGGTCGCCCAGGTCGCCCGGCTCGTTGGTTACGGCGATCTTCTGGGTCAGGCCCGCGCCCAGCGAGTCGGTACGTGCCACGATCACGCCTTCTTCAACGCCCAG
Source organism: Halomonas sp. SH5A2 (assembly GCF_014263395.1). Classification (GTDB taxonomy): domain Bacteria; phylum Pseudomonadota; class Gammaproteobacteria; order Pseudomonadales; family Halomonadaceae; genus Vreelandella. The sequence goes on from NZ_CP058321.1 coordinate 1,168,137, forward strand.
TTCCAGGAAGGCGTAGCGTACGGCATTGATTTTGGCGATAAAGTCTTCGTGGGGCACGGTGACCTTACCGTCCTGGTGGCCGCACTGCTTCTCGTCGGATACCTGGTTTTCAAGCTGGATACAGCAGGCACCCGCTTCGATGAATTTCTTGGCCAGCAGGTAAGTGGCTTCAGCGTTACCAAAACCGGCGTCGATGTCGGCGATGATCGGCACCACGTGGGTCTCGTGGTTGTCGATCTGGCTGATCAGTTCCTGCTCTTTAGCCTTGTCGCCTGCCTCTTTGGCGTCGTCCAGGGCGCGGAAAAGGTGGTTAAGCTCCCATGAGTCGGCCTGTTTGAGGAAGGTGTAGAGCTCTTCGATCAGGTTGGCGACCGAGGTCTTTTCATGCATGGACTGGTCAGGCAGTGGGCCGAACTCAGAGCGCAGCGCGGCGACCATCCAGCCCGATAGGTAGAGGTAGCTACGCTTGGTGGTACCGAAATGCTTCTTGATGGAAAGCATTTTCTGCTGGCCGATAAAGCCGTGCCAGCAACCCAGCGACTGGGTGTACTTGCTGGTGTCGGCATCGTAGGCGGCCATGTCTTCGCGCATGATTTTGGCGGTGTACCTGGCGATATCCAACCCGGTATGGAAGCGGTTCTGAGCACGCATGCGTGCGGCGTATTCGGGTTTGATGTTATCCCACTTGCCGCCTTGTGCTTCGCGTAGTTGGGCCAGTGCCTTGATCTCTTCGAGCAGTCCAGTCATGAGCTAATCCCTCCGGGGTTATGATGGCGATGCGCATGTAAGCATTATCTTATGCTGCACCTGCGAAGTCGCTTTAAGCATCGTTCAAATCGCTTGGCGTGTCTTTAAGAAATAAGTCTCTTAATAGAACGTCGTAAGCGGGTGTTTTAGGCGGTGCCGTGCGGCACTGCAGTAAAGACACTATCCCTGATGGGAAGGAGGGCAACAATTGACACTTGGGGGCAGGCAGCGTTGTAGCTCGACTACAGCCGGGCGACAACGCGGGGGAGTTGTGTAGTGGAATTTCGTGATCACTTGGAAAGCAATCAGTTGAAAGTGAGGGTCATCTCGCGGTGGGGGATGCCAGCATCCATGAAAACCTCGCCATGGGCGACAAAGCCAAGCCGTTCGTAAAATGCCAGCGCATGGACCTGTGAACTAAGGGCTACCTGGTGGTGGCCGACGCGCTGGGCGGCGGCGATAGCGGCGGCCATCAACTGGCCGCCAATGCCGATTCCGCGCGCCTCGGCAAGCACTGCCACGCGGCCGATATGGCCATCGGGCAGTAGCCGTGCGGTGCCCACCGGGTTGCCGTCCAGGTAGGCCAGTAAATGATGGCAGGCGGGGTCCTGGCCGTCCCATTCTTCGTCCTGGGGCACTTGTTGCTCGTCAATGAACACCACACGACGAATATGGCTTGCGATGTCGCCCAGCGCTTGCCAGTCGCCTTCTTGAAGAGTGACCGGTAGGCTGTCGCTGGGCATATTATTCTTCGTCGTCATCGTCGTCCTGTAACCAGCTCAGGCTGCCCGCGTTAACTAGCTGGGTGATAAGCGCTTTGGCATCCGGTAGTTCCAGTACGTCCTCATGCAGCGGTGCCGTAGATGACAGCCGCTGGGCGAGCGCTTCTGTGCAGGGGTAGCCTTCGCCGTCGACGAACAGCGTGGTGGCGCCATTCTCGGTGCGCCAGGCAAAACGCGAGCCGGGCATATGATAGAGCGGGCCATCTTCCTGTAGCTGAGCGACAAGACTTGACTCGTCCATCGGCGTATCCAGCGGCACTACCTGGTCGACGTACTTGGGCTGGGTCATCGCGCGGCCGAACCACTGGGCGATTTGCTGGGGGTTATCCAGTGTCGACAGGATCAATTGGCGCATGCGCTCCACCGAGACATCGTCCAGCTCGCCACTGTGAGCCGCAGGGACGCGCCCGGCATCGCTGTAGCGCAGCGAGGCGGGCAGCTGTTCACCCCGGTAATCGGCGTAGGAGGTGACCGCTTCATCCGCCGATGGCGCCCGGAAGCCCACCGACATGGTGATGCAGTCGTCGGTCTGGCTAACCCCGTGGTGGGCCCAGCCCGGTGGCAAGTAGAGCATGTCGCCAGGCTCCAGCACCCAATCGGAGTCTTCTTCAACTTCGAAGGTTTCCAGAATACGCAGGTCAATGCCCTGAACAATCGGTGCGTCGTCGCTGGTCTTGCCACCCAGTTGCCAACGACGCTGGCCGCTGGCTTGAAACAGGAAAACGTCGTACTGGTCGACGTGGGGGCCGACGCTGCCGCCAGGCGGTGCGTAGCTGACCATGATGTCGTCCAACCGCCAGCGGGGCAGAAAGTCGAATTCATCCAGCAGGGCGGCCACCGAGGGTAGATAGTGATCTACGGCCTGTACCAGCAGGCTCCAGTGGCCATCGGGCAGACGCTCGAAGGTGGCTTCGTCAAAAGGCCCGTGGGATACCTGCCATGCGCCATCCGGGCCTTCTTCTTCTACCAGGCGGGCCTCGATGCCCGGTTCGCAGGCAAGCCCTGCGAGCTCATCGGGCTCGATGGGACTGATGTAGTCGGGTATCGCCCCGCGAATCAGTAGCGGCTTTTGTTGCCAGTAGGTCGCCAGAAATTCCGCCGGGGTCAAATCGCCGAGCAGGGTCAGTGGCTTATCAGAAGGTTGCATGGTGGTATCCTAAACGAACGTGGCAGTGAGAGCCGTGGATCCAATCAAATCAGAGTCGACCTTGACTAGAGTCGACCTGAACTAAATCAGTTCTTAGCTAAATCAGTTCTTAACTAAATCAGTTCTTAACTATAGAGCATCAAGCCGTTGGTGAATGGCTTCGGCCTGGGCTTTTGCATCGCCGATGTAAGTGGCGGGTGACATTGCCTTCAGCTCGGCTTTGGCGTCGTCGGGTAGCGCCAGCGTATCGATGAAGGCGGCAAAGCCTGCCTGGTCGATGCGCTTGCCTCGGGTTAGTTCCTTGAGCTTTTCGTAGGGTTTTTCAATCCCGTAGCGGCGCATGACGGTTTGAATCGGCTCGGCGAGCACTTCCCAGCTGTTGTCCAGGTCCTGAGCCAAGCGCTCCGGGTTGGCTTCCAGCTTGCTGATGCCCTTGAGGCTGGCGTGGTAGCCAATCAGGCCATAAGCGAGGCCAACACCCAGGTTGCGCAATACGGTGGAATCGGTCAAATCGCGCTGCCAGCGTGAGATCGGCAGCTTTTGCGCCAGGTGGCCGAGTACCGCGTTGGCCAGGCCAAGGTTACCTTCCGAGTTTTCAAAGTCGATGGGGTTGACCTTGTGGGGCATGGTCGACGAGCCGATTTCGCCTTCCACGGTGCGCTGCTTGAAGTAGCCCAGCGAGATATAGCCCCAGACGTCGCGGTTGTAGTCGATCAGGATGGTATTGAAGCGGCATACGGCATCGAATAGCTCGGCGATGTAGTCGTGGGGTTCGATCTGGGTGGTGTAGGGGTTGAAGCTCAGCCCCAGGCCTTCCACGAAAGTGCGCGCGTTGGCTTCCCAGTCGATCTCGGGGTAGGTCGCCAGGTGGGCGTTGTAGTTGCCAACCGCGCCGTTGATTTTACCCAGGATCTCGACGCCTTCGATCTGCTTGAGCTGGCGCTTGAGGCGGTAGGCCACGTTGGCCATTTCCTTGCCTAGCGTCGTGGGGCTGGCCGTTTGCCCGTGGGTACGCGACAGCATCGGCTGCCCGGCATGGGCAATGGCCAGCGCGGCGATGTCGTCGGCCACGTTATGCATGACGGGCAGCAACGCCTGAAGGCCATCGGCTAGCATCACACCGTAGGAGAGGTTGTTGATATCTTCCGAAGTGCAAGCAAAGTGAATGAACTCGGTAACCGCATGCAGCTCGCTGTTGTCGGTAATTTTCTCTTTGAGAAAGTATTCGACCGCCTTGACGTCGTGGTTGGTGGTGCGCTCGATGTCCTTGATGCGCTCGGCGTCGGCCACGGAAAAATCGCGGATCAGGGCCTCCAGGAACGCCGTTGCCTGGGCGGAAAGCGGCGGCACTTCGACGATCTGGTTGTGCTCGGCGAGCCGCTGAAGCCAGCGCACTTCCACAATGACGCGGGCGCGGATCAGGCCGAATTCGCTGAAATGTTCGCGCAGGGCGGCAGCTTTACTGGCGTAGCGGCCGTCAACGGGGGAGAGAGCAGTCAAGGCAGGGAGTTGCATGGCTTGGTTTCCAAAGGTGAAAGCAGTTAAGCGTAAAAGGCGTTATTTCAGGTCATCCAGCGCGCGGCGCAGGGCCTTGCGTTGGAACATCAATTTCCAGCGGCGGCCGCCTTGCTGGTGCCACAGCAGCGCAAAGCGAATGCCGGCCATCAAGCAGGCACGTACGCGCTCAGGCATCATGCGGGTTTGCAGCAGCGACGGGTCGCCCTGGACGACAATACGGGTTTTAAATGTCGAGATGGTTTCCTGATAGGCTTCGCCCAGGCTTGCGACCACGTTTTCATGGGTGGCGCCAAAGTGTTCCGCCTGGCCCTGAATATGGCTCATTTTTTGCCCCAGGGTATCCATCATCTTGCGGTTGGTGCGCAGCTTGTTCATGAGCAGCAGCAGCGAGAAACCATAGCGCAGCACTACCGGGTTGGCCTGTTCACGGCCGACCAGCATCTCGAGGGTATCGAGCCCCTGGCGCAGGTTGTTGGGGTGGCCGCCATAGATTGCTTCAAAGCTTTCCGGGTTGGGGTTGCTGGTGGCTTCAATCAGCGTTTCCCAGGCGCGAGGCTCGACCTGACCTGTGCGGGCCAGTTCGTCCACCAGGCTGGCGGCCTGAAATACCCCTGCTAGCGCCAGGGCTTGGCGCGCGGCGGGAGCTTCCGGCGCGCGATGTATCGGCGTTGGGTTCATGCAGCTGCCTCGGTTGCCTTCCATGTGGTGTGAATCACGCCGCCGCCCAGGCAGATATCGCCGTCGTATAGAACCAGCGACTGGCCTGGGGTAACGGCGCGTTGAGGCTCATCGAAATGCACCTCGACGCTGCCATCGGGCCGGGTGGTGATCTCGCAGCCGCGGTCGCTCTGGCGGTAGCGGGTTTTGGCCTTGAAACGCCCCTGGGTAACCGGTGGTTCACCGGCGACCCAGTCCATCGGCTCGGTGATCAGGGCATCGCTGTAAAGCAGCGAATGGTGCTTGCCTTGCACGGCCACCAGCACGTTGCGCTCCAGGTCTTTCTCGGCGACGTACCACGGGTCTTCGGAGTAGTTGGCCAGGCCGCCGATACCCAGCCCCTGGCGTTGGCCGAGGGTGTAGTACATCAGACCCATATGCTCGCCAATCACGTCGCCGTCGGGGGTTTCGATGGTGCCGGGCTGGGCGGGCAGGTATTGCTTGAGAAAATCGCTGAAACGGCGTTCGCCGATAAAGCAGATGCCGGTGGAGTCTTTCTTCTTGGCGGTCACCAGGTCGTGTTGCTCGGCAAGTGCGCGCACGGCGGGTTTTTCCAGCTCGCCCACCGGAAACAGCGTGCGGGCGATGGCGGCTTCGGGCACGGCATGCAGAAAGTAGCTCTGGTCCTTGTTGGCGTCGAGGCCTTTCAGCAGGCGGGGGCGCACGTCGCCATTGCCCTGGCGGACCCGCCCACCACGAACATAGTGGCCGGTGGCGATTTTGTCGGCGCCAAGCATCTCTGCGTATTCGAGGAATACCTTAAACTTGATTTCCCGGTTGCAGAGGATATCCGGGTTGGGCGTGCGGCCTGCCTTGTACTCCGCCAGGAAATGTTCGAAAACATTGTCCCAGTATTCGGCGGCAAAATTGGCCGTGTGCAGCTTGATGCCCAGTTTGGTACACACCGCCTCAGCGTCGGCGAGGTCTTCCTTCGCCGTGCAGTACTCCGTGCCGTCGTCTTCGTCCCAGTTCTTCATGAACAGGCCTTCGACCTCGTAGCCCTGTTGCAACAGCAGCAGGGCTGAGACAGAAGAGTCAACGCCGCCGGACATGCCGACAATGACCTTGCCGGTAGCCGGCGCCTCAGGCGAACGTGTAGGCGTATTAATAGGCGTAGTGTCGCCAGTGATGGATGTCATCGCCATCCTCGGTTGAGTGTGCAATTGGGCGATGATTATACACGATGCAGCCATGGCGCTTCGAGTGCTTCACTCGCGGATAACGTCCAACGGGTAGCCGTTTCCTTTCAGAGCATCTTCAATGCGGGTGACCACCAGCGGGCTGCGCAGTCGCCCAGCGCTATCGAGCGCCTGAACCTCGGCAAGCGTCAGCCAGTGGGTCGCGGTGATGTCGGTGTCCAGCGGTGTGGCGAGAAATGTCGTGGGCGTGGCGATGAACCCATGGCTGTGAAAGGTTTTTCCCTGGGGGGTATGGAAGATGTAGAGCCCCAGGTAGCCGGTCAGCGTGACCTGCCAGGCGGTTTCTTCGGCGACCTCGCGTAAAATGGCTGCCATGGGGCCTTCGCCAGGCTCGATATGCCCGGCCGGTTGGTTGAATACCGTGGCCGTGCCGCCGCGGTCTTCCTCGACCATCAGGAAACATTCGCCCTGCTGGATGACACAGGCGCAGGTGCTGTGAAGTGTTTTCGTCATGGCCGCTTGCGTCCTGAAGTGGGGCGTTTGCGCTGGCTGGAGCGCTTGGTTTGGATGGTGCTACGTGGTGCATGAAGGGTTTCGCGACGCCATTCGCCGGGCGCCAGTTCGCCAAGCTGCCAGGCGCCAATGGCGGCGCGAATAAGGCGCAGCGTGGGGAAGCCGACGTGGGCGGTCATGCGTCGTACCTGGCGGTTGCGGCCTTCGCTGATGGTCAGTTCCAGCCAACTGGTGGATGGGTGACGTTTTGGGTCAATCGCCGGGTTACGAGGCGCGATGTTGGGCGCTTCCATGCGACGCACCTTGGCGGGTAGCGTGGGTCCGTCCTTCAAGGTCACGCCGTTTTTCAGGGCCGTCAATGCGGTATCGTCCACGACCCCCTCGACCTGCACCCAGTAGGTTTTGGGTTGTTTATGACGCGGGTGGGCAATGCGATGGATCAGGCTGCCGTCATCGCTGAGCAGCAGCAGGCCTTCAGAGTCGTAGTCGAGCCGCCCGGCCGCGTAAACGCCGGGTACGTCAATGACATCCGCTAGGGTGGCGCGGCCCTGAGGGTCGGTGAACTGGGAGAGCATGCGGAAGGGTTTATGCAATAGGTAGAGGTTGCTCATCGTCTCGTTTGGGCCGCCCTTGATTTGTCGACAATCGCTCATGCGGTTTAAGTGCAGCGCTGGTATACTTCTGCGTGGCCGCTGGGGTCGTCGTCACCACCACCGATCAATCACCTTGTGAAAAAGGAGCCACCTAAAAAGCTCCGCACGCTTCGCGGTAGGGTTTCTTGCTTAATGAACCGCTTAGCTTACGAATTTATAATCACAGCGACACAGAAAAGAGGTTAACGCAAAAATGTCCGATACGCCGAAGATCATTTATACGCTCACCGACGAAGCGCCTGCGCTCGCGACCTATTCGTTGTTACCGATTATTGATGCCTTTACCGACTCGGCGGGCATTATCGTTGAGACACGCGATATCTCGCTTGCCGCACGCATACTGTCCCAGTTTCCGGATCTGTTGAGCGATGAGCAACGCGTAAGCGACGACCTCGCCGAGCTTGGCCAACTGGCGACCACGCCCGAAGCGAATATCATCAAGTTGCCCAATATCAGCGCCTCAGGCCCGCAGTTGAAGGCCACTATCAAAGAGCTTCAATGTCAGGGTTATCCGCTGCCTGACTACCCCGACGAGCCGAAGAACGATGAGGAAGCTTCCATCAAGGCGCGTTATGACAAGGCCAAGGGCAGTGCGGTGAACCCGGTACTGCGCGAGGGCAATTCCGACCGTCGCGCCCCCAAGTCGGTCAAGAGCTACGCACGCAAGTACCCGCATCGCATGGGTGAGTGGAGCGCCGACTCCAAATCACATGTAGCCCACATGAGCGAAGGCGACTTCTACGAGAGCGAGCAGTCCACGGTGATCAAGCACGCCACCAAGCTCAAGATCGACCTGGCTCAGAAAGACGGCACTCACACCGTACTGAAGGAAGACCTGGCCGTGCAGGAAGGCGAGGTGATCGACGCGGCCTGCATGAGCAGCCGCCGTCTGCGCAACTTTATCGACAGCCAGATCAAGGACGCCAAGAAAAACGACGTGCTGTTCTCGCTGCACTTGAAAGCCACCATGATGAAGGTCTCCGACCCGATCATGTTCGGTATGGTGGTAGAAGAGTTCTATAAAGACGTACTGGAAAAGCACGCCGAGGGCCTCAAGCTGGCGGGCTTTAATCCCAATAGCGGTATCGGTGATCTTTACAGCTCAATTGAAAAGCTGCCCGGCGAACAGCAGGAAACCATCAAGGCCGATATCGAGGCGCTTTACAAAGAGCGTCCGCCGATGGCGATGGTCAATTCGCATAAAGGCATCACTAACCTGCACGTGCCCAGCGACGTGATCATCGACGCGTCGATGCCTGCCATGATTCGTGATTCGGGCAAGATGTGGAATGCCAACGACGAGCTTCAGGATGCCAAGGCGGTGATCCCTGACCGTTGCTACGCAACCATCTATCAGGCAGTCATCGAAGACTGCAAGAAGAATGGTGCCTTTGATCCGACCACCATGGGTAGCGTGCCCAATGTTGGCCTGATGGCTCAGAAAGCCGAAGAGTATGGCTCCCACGACAAGACCTTCCAGATGCCTGCCGATGGCACGGTGGTGGTCACTGATGAAAACGGTCATACGCTGTTCAGCCACGAGGTGGAGGCGGGCGATATCTGGCGCATGTGCCAGACCAAGGACGCGCCGATCCAGGATTGGGTCAAGCTGGCGGTCACCCGTGCCCGGGAGAGTGGTGCGCCGGCGATTTTCTGGCTCGATGCCCACCGTGCCCACGATGCCCAACTGATCGAGAAGGTCGAAACCTACCTCAAGGGCCATGACACCAGCGGCCTGGATATTCGTATTATGCCGCCGGTCGAGGCGATGAAGCTGTCGCTTGAGCGCACCCGTAAAGGCGAGGACACGATCTCGGTCACCGGTAACGTGCTGCGTGACTACCTGACCGACCTGTTCCCGATCATGGAACTGGGTACCAGCGCGAAAATGCTGTCCATCGTACCGCTGATGAATGGCGGTGGCTTGTTCGAAACCGGTGCGGGCGGCTCGGCACCCAAGCACGTTCAGCAGTTCCTGGAAGAGAATCATCTGCGCTGGGATTCGCTGGGCGAGTTCCTGGCCCTGGCGGCGTCGCTTGAGCATCTGGGCAGTACTTTCGGCAATGCCCGCGCCAAGCTGCTGGCCAATGCCCTGGACGAGGCCAATGGCAAGTTCCTGGACAGCAACAAGTCACCGTCGCGCAAGGTGGGCGAGCTGGATAATCGCGGCAGCCACTTCTACTTGGCGCTATACTGGGCAGAAGCACTGGCCGCGCAGGACGACGACGCCGAGATGAAAACGCTGTTTGCGCGTCTGGCGGAAACGCTGAAAGCCAACGAAGCCACTATCGTGGACGAGCTCAACAGCGTTCAGGGTCAGCCGGTGGATATCGACGGTTACTTCCGTCCCAGCGGTGAGCGAGCGAGCCAGGCCATGCGCCCGAGTAAAACGCTCAACAATGCGCTGGCCATGGTGGCGATCGACTGACGCTTTCGTTCTCCGACGCGCCAAACCCTCGTCCGCCAGCCGGGCGGGGGTTTTTTGTTCGGCGCAGTGTGATAATTTTGATGTTTCCATGAACCCTTGCTGATTGCGCACGTCTTATACATAGCACACCATGTGTTTAAGATGTTGCCCGTCAGCCGAGAGATGAAAAACCTTGCTGCTTATGCCCCACACGAACAGTTCATACCCGGCCGCGCCTTCGCTTGAAGCGGGCATGACGCGTCCCGATATGCCTGATTACGACGACGACCTGACGGTGCAGTCTGCTGAGCCTGAGCTGGCTCAGCCGCCACTTTTCAAGGTGGTGCTGCACAACGACGACTTCACGCCGATGGAGTTTGTCATCGAAGTGCTGCAAGGCTTCTTTAACATGGACAGTGAAAAAGCCGTCCAGGTGATGTTGGCGGTTCACACCCAGGGCAAGGCGACCTGCGGCGTGTTTACCCGCGACATTGCTGAAACCAAAAGTTACCAAGTGAATGAATACGCCCAGGAGTGCGAGCATCCTTTAATGAGCGATATTGAAGCCGCCGATTGAGAACGTTGAAAAAAATCGGTAGGTGGGCTTGCAACTGTACGATTTGTACCCGATGTTGAAGGTGCCGGTCGATTAAACTGATCCGACGCAAGCCTAGTTGGCAATATGCCCTAGGGTGTAGCGAAAAGGGGACTGCCATGCTGAGCAAAGAACTTGAACTGACCCTGAACACGGCCTTCACCGTGGCGCGATCCAAGCGCCACGAGTTCATGACCGTCGAGCACCTGCTGCTGGCGCTGCTGGATAACGCCTCGGCGATGGATGTGTTGAAGGCCTGTGGGGCAAACCTCGATAAGCTGCGGTCCGATTTGCAGGACTTCATCAATTCGACCACGCCGCTGATTCCTGAAGGCCAGGGCGACCGTGAAACGCAGCCGACGCTGGGCTTTCAGCGAGTACTCCAGCGCGCCGTGTTCCACGTGCAGTCCTCCGGGAAAAGCGAAGTGACCGGCGCCAACGTGCTGGTGGCGATTTTTTCTGAGCAGGAAAGCCAGGCCGTTTACTTCCTCAAACAGCAGAACGTTGCCCGGGTCGATGCGGTTAACTATATCGCGCATGGCATCTCTAAAGTGTCGGGTCACGGACCATCGCCATCGCCTTCCCAGCAGGAGGGTGAAGAAGCTGAAGAAGGCAGTGCCGAAGGGGCGGCTCATCCGCTGACTGGCTATGCCACCAACCTCAACGAACAGGCCCGCCTGGGCAAGATTGATCCCTTGATCGGTCGCGACCACGAACTCGAGCGTGTAGTGCAGATTCTGGCGCGTCGCCGCAAGAATAATCCGCTGCTGGTGGGCGAAGCCGGCGTGGGTAAAACGGCGGTCGCCGAAGGCCTGGCCAAGCGTATCGTCGAAGAAGATGTCCCCGAAGTGATCGCCGATGCCGTGGTGTACTCGCTGGATATGGGCGCGCTGCTGGCGGGCACCAAGTACCGCGGTGATTTCGAGAAGCGCTTGAAGAGCCTGCTGGGCGAGTTGCGCAAGCAGCCCAATGCCGTGCTGTTTATCGACGAGATCCACACCGTGATCGGGGCGGGGGCAGCGTCGGGCGGCGTGATGGATGCGTCCAACCTGCTCAAGCCACTGCTTTCATCGGGCGAATTGCGCTGCATTGGTTCGACCACTTTCCAGGAATACCGCGGTATCTTCGAGAAAGATCGTGCCCTGGCGCGCCGCTTCCAGAAAGTCGACGTCATGGCGCCTTCGGTGGAAGACACCATCAAGATTCTGCAGGGGCTGCGTTCGCGGTTCGAGGAACACCATGCCCTCAAGTACACCGATGGAGCGCTCGAAAGTGCGGCCCGCCTGGCAGATCGCTACATCAATGACCGCTTTCTGCCGGACAAGGCCATTGATGTGATCGACGAGGCCGGTGCGCATCAGCGGCTGCTGCCTGAGGAAGTGCGCGCTAATACCATCGATGTGGAACAGGTCGAGGCAGTGGTTGCGTCGATTGCCCGGATTCCGCCGAAGAGCGTGTCCAGTTCGGATCGCAAGCTGCTTGAAAAGCTTGATCGCGACCTGAAAATGCTGGTGTTCGGTCAGGACGAGGCCATCGATACGCTTTCTGCCGCTATCAAATTGTCTCGCGCCGGCCTGAAGTCGCCCGACAAGCCGGTAGGCAGCTTCCTGTTTGCCGGTCCGACCGGGGTGGGTAAAACCGAGGTGGCCAAGCAGCTCTCGCACATCATGGGCATTGAGCTTGTGCGCTTCGATATGTCGGAATACATGGAGCGGCATACCGTTTCTCGGTTGATCGGGGCACCTCCGGGTTATGTAGGCTACGACCAGGGTGGCCTGTTGACCGAGGCGGTGACTAAACAGCCGCACTGCGTACTGCTGCTGGATGAAATCGAGAAAGCGCACCCGGAAGTCTTCAACCTGCTGCTGCAGGTAATGGACCACGGTCGCCTGACCGATAACAACGGACGGGAAGCCGACTTCCGCCACGTTATCCTGATCATGACCTCCAACGCCGGGGCGGAGCAGGCCGCACGTCGCTCCATCGGGTTCCAAAGTCAGGATCACTCGACCGATGCGATGGAAGTCATTCGTCGCACCTTCTCGCCGGAGTTCCGCAACCGTCTGGACGGCATTATCCAGTTCCATTCGCTGCCGACTTCCGTTGTGCGCAATGTGGTCGACAAGTTCCTTATCGAACTGCAAGCGCAGCTGGACGAGAAGCGTGTTCAGCTGGAAGTCGACGATATGGCCCGCGATTGGCTGGCAGAGATGGGGTACGACCCGGACATGGGCGCGCGCCCGATGGCACGGTTGATTCAGGAGAAGCTCAAAAAGCCGTTGGCAGAGATGATCCTGTTTGGCGAGCTTGCCGATCAGGGCGGTATCGTGCACGTCAGCCTGGAAGAAGGCGAGTTGCGCTTATCCACCGAGTCGGAAATGGCCGATGCGCCCTAACGGGCGCACAACATAACGCAAACAACGCAGCGCCCTGTCATTGACGGGGCGTTGTTGTTTGGGTCGAGCGGGCATCAAAGCGCTGGGGAAAGGGCAGGGTGCCGTAGCCCCTGCTGGGCGCCTTAGCGCGAACGGTAAACGATGCGGCCTTTGGACAGATCGTAAGGCGTCAGCTCAACCTTGACTTTATCGCCGGTCAGGATGCGGATGTAGTTTTTACGCATTTTGCCGGAGATGTGTGCTGTGACGACGTGACCGTTTTCCAGCTCAACACGGAACATGGTGTTGGGCAGGGTGTCGACAATAACGCCATCCATTTCAATATGATCTTCGCGTGCCATATAGGCAATTCCTCACTTAATTTAACGTAATGGGTATGCTCAAAACGACTGGGCATTGGGCGGCGTTTTTAGCCACCACCTCGAATAGCGCTATATTGTGCCGCAAGCCTGCCGTCAAGGCAAAAAAGCGTGGCGAATTACCGTATTAATTCTCGCCACTGGCGACCATCAAGCATCTCAAGCGGCGTAAAATTCTGCTTGTAGCGCATTTTTCGGCACGCTTCTATCCAGTAACCGAGGTAAAGGTGGGGAAGCCCTTTGTCATGGGTCAATTCGATTAGCCGCAAAATGGCCAGGGTGCCCAACGAGCGCTTGTCCAGGCTTTCATCGACGCTAAAGAAGGTATAGATGGCCGAGAGCCCATGCTCAAGCTCATCGAAGGCGGCCACGCCAATCAGCCTATCCCCCAGGTAAAGCTCCATCAATTGCGCATAGGGCTCGTCCAGGGTCAAAAACGTACGGTACTGTTCGTGGCTGGGGGGGTACATATCGCCATCGGCGTGGCGATGATTGATATAGTCAGCGTAGAGCGCATAGTGGCGTGCATCAAAGTACGCCGGGGTAATCCGCGTGGTGATGTCCTCATTGCGCCGGCTGATTCGCCGCTGGGTACGATTCGGCGCAAAACGCTCCACCGGCACGCGCACCGAGCGGCAGGCGTTACAGCCTTCGCAGTGCGGACGGTATAAGTGGCGGCCGCTGCGACGAAACCCGAGCAGCGAAAGCGAGTCGTAAACGCCAGGAATGGGCGATTCCTGAGGGTCCAGAAACAGCGTGGTGGCTTCCTGGTCGGGCAGATAGCTACAGGCATGCGGCACTGTCAAAAAGAAGCGCAGGTCGCGTACGAGCCGACGGGGAGCGTTGCTGCTCACAATTTGCCTCCTGATGGGGTTAACGTTGTCGTCATTTGCCTGTCAACATGGCTGGAAAACTAGCGTCCAATGGCGGCCAGCCACGGAGAGGGCGGTACGACGGGCACATTCTCCGGTGAGGCTGAAAAGCTGAAATCAGTCTCTGGCAACCACTTCTCAAGATAGCTGATGAATGTCGCCCGGGCGACTGTTGTTGCGCCCAGGCTTGCCAGGTGGGGCGTGTGCATCTGACAGTCGATGAGCTTGCCGCCGTGTTCGCGCATGGCGCTGGCGAGATGAGCGAGCGCCACCTTGGAGGCGTCGGGCGCCCGGGAAAACATGGACTCGCCGAAAAACATCGGGCCCATGGCAATACCGTAAAGTCCGCCTACCAGGCGTTGATGCTGGTGCACTTCAATGCTGTGGGCGATGCCATGGGCCTGAAGCTGACAGTAGGCTTGAACCATGTCATCGGTAATCCAGGTACCCGGTTCTTCGCCCCGGGGGGCGGCACAGGCATCGATCACCTGCTCGAAATGTTGATCAACGGTAATCTCAAAGCCCGCATTGCGCAGCTTTTTTGTTAAGCTGCGGCGCTGCTTAAAGTGTTCCGGTAGGAGTATCATGCGGGGATCGGGACTCCACCACAGGATGGGGTCGTTGTCGCTGAACCAGGGGAAGATGCCGCGCCGATACGCCTCCACCAGCCAGCCAGGGGTTAATTCGCCGCCTGCCGCGAGCAGGCCGTTAGGCGACTCCAGCGCCGAGGTGACGGCAGGGAAGTGAGGCATTGGCGAAGATAGCCAGGGTAACATTGCGTGCTCCGGTCGGTGACGACAGTAACAAGGTTGCATCGAGAGGCCCTGTGACGGCAGCAGGATGCTCGGTATGATACAAACTCGCAAGTGGATTAACGGCGCCTACGGGTGCAAAAAGGGAGAGTCGCTTGAAAGTGAATAAAGCGGTCGACAAGCGAACACAGCGTAACACTCGCCAAAGTGGGTCTTCTGGGCGGGTCAATGCCGCCAAGGACAAAGCGCGTCGGTTTGGGTTACGCCTGCAGGGGGCTGCGCGGGATGGCGTGGTCGTAGCGCTGTTGGCGGTATGTACGTTTTTGTTATTGGCATTGTTTAGTTATTCGCCATCGGACCCGGGCTGGACCTCACAGGGGCCGGAAACTGCGGTCAGCAACTGGATGGGCCCGGTCGGCGCATGGCTTGCCGATGTGCTCTATTCGTTGCTGGGCGCCAGTGCGCTCTGGTGGCCTGGCATGGTGGGCTATCTGGCCTGGTGGCTGGTGCGCTCCCGTCAGGTGCGCTTTGAGCTTGACCCGGTGGCCGTGGCGGTGCGCGCCGGTGGCATGATACTGCTGATGTTCGGTACCACCATGCTCGGCGCGCTGCATTTCTATAATCCCGAAAGCCCACTGCCTTATGCCTCGGGCGGTATTTTGGGTGAAGGCCTGGTCGGCGCGCTACGCCCGCTTGTCAGCAGTGGCGGCGTGGGGCTGATTGCCGCTGCGCTTATCTTGAGTGGTTTTCCGCTGTTCAGTGGCATGTCGTGGCTACAGGTTGCCGACGAAGTGGGCCGGCGTCTCTGCCGCCTGGGTGGCTGGTGGTCAGCGCGCAGAAAGGCTCGTCGGGAGGCGCGGCTCGAGCGTGCCAAGCAACGCGCAGCGGCGCGCCCGGCACCTGCTCCTGAACCCGCGCGGCGTACGACCGCACCCGAGCAGGATGCCGAGAACAGCGTCGGGAAAAAACGCCGTGAGCCCGCCGTATCAGCGCCTTCGCCAGAAGACGATTCAACGGAAAGGGATAACGTGACGGATACGTCGATTCCCTGGACAGCCGCTGCGCGAACGCCGTCTGCCACGGCTTTCAAGGCGACGCCGCAGCCAAAATCCGCGCCTGAAGCGCCTGAAGAGAGCGCAACTGGTAGCACAAACGAGTCATCCACGAAACCCGATACCGACGCGACGTCGCCCTCACTGAGTGAGGCGCCGACCGTTGATTCTTCGGCTTATCGCCAGGCGACCCGCCGGGACGAGCCATTGTCGCCGTTCTCCAGTGAGGAAGAGGCTAGTGAGAAAGAGACCAGCGAAAAAGAGGCCAGTGAGCCGTTTCCGTTGCACGCCTCACGCCGCGATGCCGAGACTGAGCCGTCGTCTGCCTCGCCGCTATCCGCCGCCGATGACGAACCCGCGTCGCCAGACGCCTCAGCATCCGAACAGCCTCGGCCGCTGACAGCCGAACGGCCCAAAGAGCGCGTGCCTGAAGTCGTGCCCGAGCCGGTTTGGGAAGACGATGATGAAGAGCTCGAGTCACAGCCAACGGCATCGGCGCCAGCGCCTGCGCGTCATGAACCGACCTTCAGCCCGGATGATGCCGCCGATGCGGAAGAGTCCGATAACGGGCCGACGCTGTGGACCGTTGAACACCTGCAGAATCAACGCCCCAGCTTCGATCATATCCCTGACCCTGAAGGCGACGTACCCAGCTTGCGCCTTCTGACCCCGGCAGAGCCGCACCAGCCCAACTACACCGACCAACAGCTGGCGGATATGGCCGAACTGCTGGAAGTGCGGTTGCGCGAATATGGCGTGAAAGCCGAGGTGGTCGATACCTGGCCGGGGCCGGTGATTACGCGTTTTGAAATCAAGCCGGCCGCCGGGGTGAAGGTTTCCAAGATCAGTAATCTGGCCAAGGACCTGGCGCGCTCGCTGATGGTCAAGAGCGTGCGCGTGGTCGAGGTGATTCCCGGGCGCCCGACGGTGGGTATCGAGATTCCCAACCCTCACCGGGCAATGATCCGGCTGCGCGAGGTGATTGACTCCGACCGCTATCAACAGGAAACCTCACCGCTGACCATGGCCCTGGGGCAGGATATCGGCGGTGGGCCCGTGGTGGCGAATCTCGGCAAAATGCCGCATTTGTTGGTCGCGGGTACCACGGGGTCGGGCAAGTCGGTGGGCGTCAACGCGATGTTGATTTCGATGCTGCTCAAGGCCACGCCAGATGAGCTGAAACTGATCATGGTCGACCCCAAGATGCTGGAGCTGTCGGTCTACGACGGTATTCCACACTTGCTGGCACCGGTGGTCACCGACATGAAAGAGGCCGCCAACAGCCTGCGTTGGTGCGTCGCCGAAATGGAGCGCCGCTATAAGCTGATGGCGGCCATGGGCGTGCGTAATATCGCGGGCTTCAACGCCCGCCTGGACGAAGCCGAACGCGCCGGTGCTCAGGTGGCGGATCCGCTTTGGGAGCCGCAGCCCTGGGAAATGCACCAGACACCGCCGATTCTCGAGAAGCTGCCCTACATCGTGGTGGTGATCGACGAATTCGCCGACATGTTCATGATCGTGGGTAAAAAGGTCGAAGAGCTCATCGCCCGTCTGGCGCAGAAAGCCCGCGCGGCGGGTATCCATCTGATACTCGCCACTCAGCGCCCGTCGGTGGACGTGGTGACGGGGTTGATCAAGGCCAATATTCCCTCGCGGATGGCCTTCCAGGTCTCGTCGCGAATTGATTCGCGCACCATCCTGGATCAGGGCGGCGCAGAGAGTCTGTTGGGGCATGGCGACATGCTCTATCTGCCCGCCGGGTCAGGCCCGCCCAATCGCATCCACGGGGCCTTTGTTGACGATGATGAAGTGCACCGCATAGTGGAAGACTGGAAGCGCCGCGGTGAGCCGGAGTACATCGAAGAGATATTGTCAGGCGGTGTGTCGGCGGATGCATTGACCGGGCTCGAGGCCGAGGGTGGCGACAGCGACGATGCCGAGCAGGATGCGCTTTACGATGAAGCCGTGCAGTTCGTGACGCAAACGCGCAAAGCGTCGATCTCTGCCGTACAGCGGCGCTTTAAAATTGGCTATAACCGTGCGGCCCGTCTGGTGGAAGCTATGGAGGGCGCGGGCGTGGTGTCATCAATGGGTACCAACGGTGCCCGCGAAGTGCTGGCTCCGCCGCCGGTAGGCCAGTAGTCCGCACCGTCAAACGTGCAATAAGCGTGAAAGTCCGGCAAGTAATGAAACTTGGACGCCGGACGCGCGTCTTAATGGCTAATCGGGTGGTTCAACTGATCCACTGTTATGTTTATCTGGCAAGGTTGCCTAGGGAGATCGCATGAGCGATACGCAAACTCGACGTCCTTCATCGTTAATGCTGGCTGCCAGCGCGCTGGGGTTATCGCTTACAGCGCCCTTGGCCATGGCCAATGAGGCGGCTGAGCGGTTGACTGAGCGCCTCGACCCGCTGGAGAGCTATCAGGCAACGTTTGAGCAACAGATCCTGGATGGCAGCGGCGAGCGGCTTCAGGACGCGCGAGGCGAAATGTGGTTGTCACGCCCTGGCATGTTGCGCTGGGAAGTGGAAGCGCCATACATGCAAACCGTGGTATCAGACGGCGATGATGTTTACCTCTACGACCCTGACCTTGAACAAGTGACCGTTCAGGCGATGGATGATCGCGTCAGCCACACGCCTGCACTGCTGCTTTCAGGTCGCGTCAGCGATCTGACGAAAAGCTTTGACGTCGAGTATGAAGAAGACAGCGGTGATGATGTCTTTACGCTGGTGCCGACGACACCAGACACCTTGTTTGAGCAGCTACAGATGGTCTTCGACGGCGAAATGCTCAGCGAGCTGTGGATGACCGACAGCACCGGTCAGCGGACGGCGATTACCTTCAGCAATGCCGAGCTCAATGGTGATATCGACGACGAGCGCTTCGAGTTTGATATTCCCGACGGCACTGATGTGATCCGCGAAGACCAGCGCTAGTCCGAGACCCCCTCATTTCCTCAAAATAGAGGCCGATCAGGTATCCGATGCCTGATCGGCCTCTTTGTCTTGGGCGTCGCGCCAGGCCATGATCTCGGCAAAGCGCTTTTCCTGGCCGAATCCGCTGGGTTGGTAAAACGCCTGTTTGGGCAGTTCGTCCGGCCAGCAGTCGTGAGCACTGCCAGCTGGGTAGCCGTCGGGTTCGTTGTGCGCATAACGGTAGCCTTCGCCATGGCCAAGTTGCTCCATCAGCTTGGTGGGCGCGTTACGCAGGTAGGTCGGCACCTCAACCTGGGGCTGTTGGCGGACGAACTGCTGGGCTTTGTTCCAAGCCTGGTCAATGCGATTGCTTTTGGGTGCCACCGCCAGATGTATCGCCGCGTGGGCGATCGCCCGCTGGCCTTCGTAGTCGCCCAGGCGTAAATAAGCATCCCAGGCGGCGATAACCAGTGGCAGCGCGCGTGGGTCGGCGTTGCCCACGTCTTCAGAGGCAATGGCGCTGAGCCGTCGCACCACATCCAGCGGGTCGCCGCCGCCCTGAATAAAGCGCGCCATATACAGCAGGGCAGCATCGGGTCGCGATGAGCGCACCGATTTGTGGATCGCCGAGAGCAGATCGTAATAGGCGTCGCCCTGCTTATCAAACGCGCTGGCCTGATGGCCGATAACATCGTCGAGTACACGCTCGGGCAGCCTTTCGCGGCCTGCCTCCTGCAGGGTGAAGTCGCAGGCGGTTTCCAGTAGGCCTAATGCCCGGCGGGCATCGCCGGCGCTGGCGTGGGCCAGGGCGGTCAAAACCCTGGGTTCCACCTCGATGGCGCGCTTACCCAACCCGCGTTCGGGGTCATCCAGCGCCTGACGCATCACGCTGATCAACTCGTCTTGGGTAAGCGATTTCAAGACGTAAACCCGTGCCCGGGAGAGCAGCGCCGAGTTGACTTCAAAGGACGGGTTTTCGGTCGTCGCCCCAATCAGGGTCAAAAGCCCCGACTCCACGTGGGGAAGCAGGGCATCCTGCTGGCTCTTGTTCAATCGGTGGATCTCGTCTAAAAATAAAATAGTCGACGAGCTGATTTGTTGGGCGCGATCGACAACCAGACGAATATCCTTCACCCCTGCCATGACGGCGCTGAGCTGCTCTAGATGGGCATTGGACGCATGCGCGAGCAACTCGGCCAGCGTGGTTTTGCCGACACCTGGCGGCCCCCATAGAATCATCGAGCGGACAACACCCGATTCTGCCATGCGGCGAAGCGGTTTATCCGGGCCAACGAGCGCTTGCTGGCCGATAAAGTCTTTAAGCTGGCGCGGCCGCATCCGGTAGGCTAATGGGGCATCGTCGGCTGGGTTTGAGCGGCTGAAAAGATCCATGGAAGCTCCGTTGAACGCTGACCCATCTGTTGGGTTTGTCATCGTAAGGTGTATGGTAAAGCATGTCTGCTCAGACTACCTTTGGCGTAAGACGATAAAGGAGACGGCCCAATGTTAAACCAACTGCGTTCGGATCATGCCAACATGGCCAGGATGCTACACGTCCTGCAGCTCAAGCAAAAAACTCTGGTTCAGGGAGAACGTCCCAATTTTCAACTTATGCGCGAGGTAGTGGATTATATTTTGTCCTATATGGACGGTTTTGCCGTGCCGCTCGAGCGGATCTGCGTTGAACGCCTGGGTAAGGTAGCGCCCGAATACTCCTCCCTCACCGAAAAAATGGCTGAGGATTATCGGCAACTAACGCCTCGTCTGCAGCAGCTGTCCAATGATATCGATATGATTCTGATGGATAATGTGCTGCCGATGGATAGATTTGCCGACGACTTGAAAGCCTATCTGGACGCCCATCGGGCCTACTTGCGTCACGAGCGTGAGGAGCTTTTCCCGTTAATCGACAAGCATTTCAGCGAAGATGACATGGAAGCGTTGCGCCAGTCGCTGCCCGCCGAGGCTCAACAATCGCTTGAGCGTTTGCAGTTGGCGTACCCCGAGCTTTATGCCGAGCTGCGCGGCGCCGATGTGCCCAACGTATAAGTTTGTCAATTGACCGGGCTAAAGGTGGCTTATCAGCTATCGCGTGCGTGTTAAACTAGTCGCCTCGATGAAACGCAGACTGGGCCAATAACTGGGCCAACAAACTAGGGGCGATAGTGGGCATACGCAACGGCTGTGGCGTGACAGGATGAGCCAGGGGCCTGTTCTTATATTTGATTCCGGCGTGGGTGGGCTTTCGGTGGCGGCAGCGCTCCGTCAGCACTACCCCCACGCCGGTTTTTGCTATGCCTGCGATAATGCATGGCTGCCTTATGGCCTGCGCGACGACGCCACGCTTGCCGAGCGCATTGTGGCCGTCTGCCTGGCCGCCGTGACGGCTTGCCAGCCCAGCGTACTGGTCGTCGCCTGCAATACCGCCAGCACCCTGGCGCTTGAAAAGCTGCGCCGGCATTTGACGATTCCCGTGGTGGGCACTGTGCCGGCGATTAAACCGGCGGCGGCGCTCAGCCAGACGCGCCATATCGCGCTGCTGGCCACCAGGGCGACCGTCCGTCGTCCCTACACTCAGGCATTGATTGACCGCTTTGCCAGCGATTGCGTGGTGACGAGAGTCGCAGCAGACGCGCTGGTGAATGAAGCCGAAGCTTGGGTGGCAGGCCATCCCCCCGATGAAGCGCGTCTCCAGGCCGCGATGATGCCGCTATGGCAGGCCGCTCAGGACACGACTTCACCCGATACCCCCGCGCTGGACACGATTGTGCTGGGCTGCACCCATTTCCCTCTCTTGAAACCCTGGTTGGTCGAGCTTGCTCCCGTGCCGCTTAATTGGGTCGATTCCGGCGATGCCATCGCCCGGCGTGTCGGCGAGGTGGCGGGGGCGTTGATAAAGAGTGCGGCGGACGGGCGCTGCTTTACCACTGGCCCGGCCGAACACTTGACGAATGG
This sequence comes from Halomonas sp. SH5A2, assembly GCF_014263395.1. Taxonomy (GTDB): domain Bacteria; phylum Pseudomonadota; class Gammaproteobacteria; order Pseudomonadales; family Halomonadaceae; genus Vreelandella. The sequence continues at coordinate 1,189,661 of NZ_CP058321.1, forward strand.
CCTGGCACGTTATGGTTTCCAGCCTGCGCAGCTGTTACCCCTTCCGTCTTAACGTTTACGAATTTACTGAGGAGCCGCTTTGGCTATTCCCGTCGTTGACCCTGAACGCTATGCCGAGCAACTCGCCGACAAGCAGGCATATGTCGAACGCCTTTTTGCGTCCTTTGAGCCGCCGGCCCTGGAGGTGTTTGCCTCGCCGCCCAGCCACTATCGTCAGCGCTGTGAGTTTCGTATCTGGCATGAGGGCGACGATCTTTTCTACGCCATGTTTGAGGTCACGCCGGGCAATCCCAAGAGCAAGCGCGTTATCCGGCTAGACCAGTTCCCGGTGGCCAGCGAGGCGATTAACCGGCTGATGCCGCAGTTACGCGACGCCTTTTTGGCAAGCGATGAGCTGCGTCGTCGACTGTTCCAAGTGGAGTTTTTAACCACGCTCTCCGGCGAGGCGCTGGTGACGCTGATCTATCACCGCCCGTTGGGCGATGCCTGGGAAGCCGAGGCGCGGGCGTTAGAGGCAGAACTGGGCATCATGATCATTGGCCGCTCGCGCAAGCAGCGCCTGGTGCTTACCCAGGACCACGTTTGGGAACGCCTGGAAGTGAAGGGCCGCACGCTGCATTACCAGCAGGTCGAGAACAGCTTTACCCAACCCAATGCGCATATCTGCCAAGCGATGTTGGGCTGGGCCTGCGACGTGACGGCGGGGCGTCAGCAAGAGGATTTAGTCGAGCTATACTGTGGTAACGGTAACTTTACCATTGCCCTGGCGAATAACTTCCGCCGCGTGTTGGCTACTGAAATCTCGCGCACCTCGGTCGCCAGTGCCAACGTCAACCTGGCGGCCAATGGCGTAACCAATGCCCAGGTGGCGCGAATGTCGGCCGAGGACTTCGCCCTGGCTCTCAAAGGCGAGAAAACCGGTCGTCGTGTAGCGGAAATGGCGCTTGAGACGTATGACTTCTCGACGGTATTGGTGGATCCACCACGGGCCGGGCTTGATGAGCAAAGTTGCCAACAGATCAGCGAATACGCCCAAATCGTCTATATTTCATGCAACCCGATAACACTTGCAGACAACCTGGCTCAGCTGACGCAAACCCATAAGATTGAGCGCTTTGCACTGTTTGACCAGTTTCCGTTTACCGACCATTGTGAATGTGGGGTATGGCTTACGCGTCGGTAATCAACATGATGCCCAGCATGGTGATGCATAAGTGGTATGCGCTATGAGTAACCGGGCAGGTGGCTAGGGCGTTGCCAGCGGGTAGCGTAAGCTAACCGGCATGATGGCCTAAAGGCCTATTGTCCTTCGTTTTTTGGCCAGATGATGGCCCCGGCAGTAGAGGTGATGGATGCATTACGTTGCGATTGAAGAAAGTCGGCAAGATTTGTTGAAGCAGCTACAGGAACGTCTGCACGATCGCTTGGAGCCGACCCGCGCCGAGGCCATTGATGCCTTTGCGCGGCACTTCTACGCGACGGTGCCCGTCGAAGACCTGATTGACCGTCGCCTGGATGATCTTTACGGGGCGACACTGTCGATTTGGCAGTTCCTGCAGCATCACGACTCGCAAAGCCCCAAAGTCCGTGTGTTCAACCCCGATTTCGAAGAGCATGGCTGGCAGTCGACCCATACCTTTGTGGCGGTGCTTCACGAGGATATGCCGTTTCTGGTCGACTCGGTACGCATTGAACTCAATCGTCGCGGTTTAACGGTGCATGCCATTCAGAATGCGGTGTTAGCGGTGAGTCGCGATGCTCAGCACCAGTTGCAAGCGCTTGGCTCGCCCCGCGATGCCAAGGCACCCGAGGCGCGCGAATCACTGGTGGTGATCGAAGTTGACCGCCACACCGACCCAGAACTGCTGGAAAAAATCGAGCATAATCTGCACGAGGTGCTGCGCGATGTACGCATCGCAGTGGGCGATTTTGATGCCATGTGCGAGCAAATTCGCGGTTCCATTCAAGAGATCGAGAAAAACTGCCCGCCGCAAATCGACCCGGACGACCACGAAGAGGCGATTGCCTTTCTGGAATGGCTGCTCAAGGATAACTTCACGTTCCTCGGCTACGACGAGTACTTGCTCGAAGACGGGGTGTTGACCCGCGACCCGGACAGCGTACTGGGTGTGTTCCGTCTGGATCAGCCGCGCTACAGCGAGCGCATCCGTACCGAAGAGGGCATCGGCGAAGACGATAACTATGTGCTGGTGCCGCAGTTGCTATCGTTTGCCAAGAGCGCCCATCACTCGCGGGTTCATCGCCCCACCTATCCCGATTACATCACCGTTGACCGTTATGACGACGATGGCAATGTCATTGGCGAGCGGCGTTTCTTCGGCCTGTTTACCGCCACGGTGTATAACGAGTCGCCGCGCAATATTCCCCTGCTGCGCCGCAAGCTCAAGGCGGTCATGGATATCGCCGGGTTCAACCCCCAAGGGCATAACGGCAAGCAGTTGCTCCAGGTACTGGAAGTTTATCCCCGCGATGACCTGTTCCAGATGAACACCGAGGCGCTGGCCAGTACGGCCTTGGGCATTCTCGATATCCGCGAACGCCGTCAGGTGCGGCTGTTCATTCGCGCCGACGTCAGCGGCAAGTTCTATTCTTGCTTGGTCTTTGTGCCGCGCGATTTGTTTTCCACCGACTTGCGTCAGCGCATTCAACATCTACTCTGCGACGAGCTCGATGCCCGCTTCGGGGACTTCAATACGTACCTGTCGGAGTCGGTGCTGGCACGTATCCAGCTGATTTTGCGTTTCAACGGCGATACACCCAGCCAATACGATCTGAAACGCCTGGAAAATAAAGTCGCGCACCTGGCACGTAGCTGGCGCGATGATTTGCAGGCGGCGATGATCGAAGGGTTCGGCGAAGAGCAAGCCAATAACCTCATGGAGCAATTCCACGAGGCGTTTTCTGCCAGCTACCGCGAAGATTTTACCGCGCGCACGGCGGTCTTCGACGTACAGCATCTGCTGACGCTGGATAGCGAGAACGACCTGGCGCTTTCACTTTACCGGCCGCTGGAAGAGCAGGGCGGTGGCGTGAATTTGAAGCTGTTCCATCGGGCGTCGCAGATTCCGCTTTCGGATGTGCTGCCGATGATGGAAAACCTTGGCCTGCGGGTTATTGGCGAGCGTCCCTACGATATTAACAGCCCTCAGCAGCGCTACTGGATCCACGATTTTGAGCTGGAGCACAGCGGCGCCGAAATGAGTCTTTCGGAAATGCGCGAGACGTTCGGCGAAGCGTTCAAGCGCATTTGGAAAGGTGAAGCCGATAACGATGCCTTCAACCGCTTGATCATCGGTGCGGGCCTGGACTGGCGGGAAGTGGCCATGCTGCGGGGCTATGCCCGCTACCTGAAGCAGATTCGCTTTGGCATGTCCCAGGATTATATTGCCACCACGCTGGCTAACTATCCCGTGATTACCCAGACGCTGGTCGAGCTTTTCCAGCAGCGTTTTGACCCCGCTCTGGAGGACCACGATACTCGCGACTGCGTAGCGCGCATCAATGAGCACCTTGAAGCGGTCGCCAGTCTTAACGACGATCAACTGCTGCGCCGCTTCATGGAGCTGATCCAGGCGACGTTGCGGACCAATTATTACCAGCAAACCGAGCATGGCCGCGCCAAGGATTACATCGCCTACAAGCTGGAGCCTTCCAAGGTCACCGGGATGCCCAAGCCGCGCCCGATGTTCGAGATATTTGTTTGCTCGCCCCGGGTTGAAGGCGTTCACCTGCGCGGTGGCAAGGTGGCCCGGGGTGGGCTGCGTTGGTCCGACCGCCACGAAGATTTCCGCACTGAAGTGCTGGGGCTTGTGAAAGCCCAGCAGGTCAAAAACGCCGTGATCGTGCCGGTCGGCGCGAAAGGCGGCTTTGTCTGCAAGCGTATGCCAGAGAATGCCGACCGCGAGACCCAGCAGAAAGAAGGTATTGCCTGCTATCAGCTGTTTATCCGCGCGTTGCTGGATGTCACCGACAACCTTGTGATGGGCGATGTCGTGCCGCCACAACACGTGGTACGCCACGACGAAGACGACGCCTATCTGGTGGTTGCTGCAGATAAGGGCACGGCGACCTTCTCGGATATTGCCAACGAAATCTCGCTGGAATACGGCCACTGGCTGGGGGATGCCTTCGCGTCCGGCGGTGCCAACGGCTATGACCACAAGAAGATGGGGATTACCGCACGCGGGGCATGGGAATCGGTCAAGCGTCACTTTAAGAATCTGGATATCGACACTCAGCGTGATGAGTTCAGTGTGATCGGCATCGGTGATATGGCTGGCGACGTGTTTGGCAACGGTATGCTGTTGTCCGAGACGATCCGGTTGGTAGGGGCCTTCAACCACATGCATATATTTGTTGACCCCACGCCGGACGCGGCCGTTACCTTTGCCGAACGCCAGCGCTTGTTCAAACTGCCACGTTCTAGCTGGGAGGATTACGATCAGACATTGATCTCCCAGGGCGGCGGTATTTTCAGCCGTAGCGCCAAATCGATCGAGATCACCCCTGAAATGCAGGCGGTATTTGGTATTCAGGCAACCCGACTGTCGCCCAATGAGTTGATCCACGCGATGCTGGTCGCCAAGGTCGACTTGATATGGAACGGCGGTATCGGTACCTACGTAAAAGGCTCGGAAGAAACCGACGCTGAGGTGGGTGATAAAGCCAACGATTCGCTGCGCATCAACGGCAACGACCTTAACTGTCGTGTGGTCGGCGAGGGTGGTAACCTGGGCCTGACCCAGTTGGGCCGCATGGAAGCCGCTGCTAAAGGCGTGCGGGTTTACACTGACTTTATCGACAATGCCGGGGGCGTTAACTGCTCCGACCACGAAGTGAATATCAAGATACTGGTCGATGAAGTGGTCAAGCGCGGTGACATGACCGACAAGCAGCGCAACCAGCTGTTGGCCGAGATGACCGACGAGGTGTCCGAGCTGGTCATTCTGGATAACTACCGCCAGACCCAGGCGCTGGACCTCTCGGCGATTCTTTCCCAGCAGGGAATGGGGCCCTACCGGCGCTTTATCAGCGAACTTGAGTCGGCGGGGCAGATCGATCGGGAACTTGAGTTCCTGCCTACTGACGACGTCCTCAAAGAGCGTTCCAGTCAGCAGCAGGGCATGCGCCTGCCAGAACTCTCGGTGTTGATTTCTTACGCCAAGAGCACCCTGAAAGGCGACCTGATTACCTCTGATGTGCCCGACGATCCTTATATTCACCAGCATCTTGAGCGCCTGTTCCCGGCGGTGCTGACCGAGCGCTATCGGTCGGAAATGTATGACCACCGTCTGAAGCGTGAAATCGTGGCTACCCAGGTGGCCAACGATTTGGTCGACCACATGGGCATTGTGTTCGTGCGTCGGTTGATGGACTCAACGGGTGCTGGCCGGGCGGACATCGCGCGGGCTTATGTGGTTGCCCGGGACAGCTTCAACCTGCCTTCCCTGTGGGCCCAGCTGGAGGCGCTGGATAACCAGGTGCCCAACCGCGTGCAGTACGCGATGATGCTGGATGTGATGCGCATGATCCGTCGTGCGACGCGCTGGTTCCTGCGTCAGCACATGGGGCTTTCGACCCAGGACACCATCGAGTACTTCCGGCCGCGCCTGGCGCAGCTCCAGGAAGGTATTGGCGAACTGTTGAGCGGTGAAGAGCAGGAGGCATGGCAGCAGCGCTATGAAGAGTTGCAATCAGCGGGCGTGCCGGATGCGCTAGCCTCCACCGTTGCAGCGGCTCCCAGCCTGTATGCGGGTCTGGGCATTATCCAGGCGGCGCGGACCACCAACGAGAAACCCCAGCGGGTCGCCGAAGTGTTCTACGAGATTGGCAGCCGCCTGGAACTTCCCTGGATGATTCAGCAGGTCACCCAACTGGAAGTGCGCGACGCCTGGCAGGCCCAGGCGCGGGAAACCTTCCGCGACGATATCGATCGCCAGCAGCTGGCGCTGACCACCAGCGTGCTCAGGCTGGAAGCGGGAAGCCGCGAGACGCAGGAGCGCGTTGCCCAGTGGCTGGAACAGCATGCGGGTCTGCACAATCGCTGGTGTCGCTTGATTGACGAGGTGCGCGGCGGCAGCGAAGGCGGCTTTGCGCTGTTTGCGGTGGCTATTCGTGAATTGGTCGACCTGGCGGAAAGCGATAGCGAAAGCTAACGTAGACACGTTACCGATGTATCAAGCGCGCCCACTCGGGCGCGCTTTTTAGGTGTGCGCCAGGCATGGCGCGCAGCGCCTGACTGGCGCTGTTCCTGAGGGTGGTGCCTCAGGATGACTTGGGGGTGGAAGTCCCCTGCACGCCCGGCAAGGGGAAGTGCTAGCCGACGACAAGGGTGTCCCCCGCGAGGGGGAATCTGAAGGCAGTCCGAGGCAAAACGCTGGCCTGACGAACAGGAAGCGGATACGAGGCGTCATGGCGGGGTGAGATGGCACCAATCATCAAAGCCCGATACTTGCACGGAACGCCATGACGTAAATCCGACAGGCATAAGCGGGAAGGTCGCGCGTCTTACCCTGGGAGGTCTGGTGGTCTGCCACGGTGCTACCGGCGTCGAGAGGCGGCGGGATGGATCACCAGACGTCAGCCGAGGCCATAGTAAGTGCCGGTTCACCACGGCACCAAGGGCCGAACATGAAGAACCGCGAGTAGGCGATAACGTCTCGAGGATCGATCATGAAGACAGACCATGGCGCTAACACCGTCACTCACCCAGAGGGGCCGGAGCAGTACTCCGCGTCCCAGCCGGTGAGCGTCGAGACGAGCCCGGCGTCGTTATCGTGGACGAAAGCGGAGCCAGCCCCGCTCATGGAACGGGTCGTCGACCCGAAGAACATGGAGCGAGCTTACCGTAAGGTGGTTACCAACAAAGGCGCACCGGGTGTCGACGGCATGACGGTGCATCAACTGGCTGACCACCTAAAGCAGCACTGGCCAACGCTGCGCGAGCGGCTGTTGGCTGACGTGTATCACCCTAGCCCGGTCCGAGCCGCCACGATCCCCAAGCCCAAGGGAGGGACGCGGCAGCTCGGTATTCCCACGGTTACCGACCGCCTAATCCAGCAAGCGCTGTCCCAGGCGCTCATGCCGATCTTCGACCCGGCGTTCTCCGAGTCGAGTTACGGCTACCGCCCCAAGCGGAGCGCCAAGCAGGCCGTCTCGGCCATGAAGGCCCACGTCACCGCCGGTCACCGCTGGGTGGTCGACCTTGACCTGGAAGCCTTCTTCGACCGCGTGAATCACGACCTGCTGATGGCCCGGGTCGCGCGGCGCGTTGACGACAAGCGCGTGCTGCGTCTGATCCGCCGCTATCTGGAGGCGGGCATGTTCCAACACGGCTTGCCCACGCCAAGGCGGCAGGGAACGCCCCAAGGCGGACCACTCAGCCCGCTGCTGGCGAACATCCTGTTGGACGACATGGATAAGGAGCTGGAACGCCGCGGCCATCGCTTCTGCCGCTACGCCGATGACGTGCAGGTGTACGTCAAGAGTCGGCGAGCAGGCGAGCGTGTCATGACCAGTCTGAGTGAGCATCTCGAGAACTCACTTCGGCTGACGGTCAATCGCAGTAAAAGTGCGGTGGACAGGCCATGGCGACGCGGCTACCTGGGCTACAGTCTCACTCGGCACAAGCAGTCGAAACTGACGCTTGCCAAGAGCAGCCTGAAGCGCATGATGCAGCGAGTCCGTGAGATCCTGAAGCGTGGCAGGGGGCGTAACATGAAACGGATAATCGAAGGGTTGAGGCCAGTCTTACGAGGATGGGCCAACTACTTCAGTCTCGTTGACGTGAAGCGCCCCTTGGAAGCACTGGATCAATGGATACGCCGCCGCTTACGCGGTCTGGTCTGGCGGCAATGGAAGCGCCCGGCGACCCGGTATCGGCAACTTCGAGGGCTGGGACTGGACGCTTACCGGGCTTGGAAATCGGCGGCTAATGGTCGAGGCCCCTGGTGGAACGCCGGCGCCTCGCACATGAATCAGGCCCTGCCAAGGAAATGGTTCTACGATCAAGGGCTGATCTCGATACTCGATACGGTAAGATGGCTCAAACGTTCTGCATGAACCGCCGTGGTACGGAACCGTCGGTCCGACGCTTCGGTGCCCGGTGGTGTGAGAGGACGGGGGAGGCAATCCCCCTCCTACTCGATTATAATGGCGCTCGTTTTCAAGCCTCCCTCGCTTCAAGAGAGTTTCCATGTACGCCCTTGCCCGCTCGCTGTTCTTCCGCATCGACCCTGAGACATCCCACGGCATGGCGCTGGGCGCCCTGGATGCCCTGCACCGCGTCGGTTGCGTTAAACGCTTGATGGGCGAGCCTATTGACGACCCGGTCGAACTGATGGGGCTGCGTTTCGCCAACCGTGTGGGCTTGGCAGCGGGCTTGGACAAGAACGCTGATCACCTCGACGCCTTGGGGGAGCTTGGCTTCGGGTTTATAGAAGTTGGCACCGTCACGCCGGTGGCTCAGCCGGGTAACCCCAAGCCCCGCCTGTTTCGTCTTGCCGAGCACGAGGCCATCATCAACCGATTCGGGTTTAATAACCATGGCGTTGCGCATCTGGTCGCGCAGGTAAAGCAACGTCATTACAGTGGCGTGGTGGGCATTAATATCGGCAAAAACCTGACCACCTCGGTTGACGATGCCCTGGACGACTACCTGGCCTGCCTGGAAGCGGTTCATGGGGTGGCGGATTATGTGACCGTGAATATTTCCTCGCCCAACACCCCTGGGCTGCGTACGCTGCAGTTTGGCGCTCAGTTGGATGCGCTTTTGGGCCCCATCCGGGCGCGCAGCCTGGTTCTGGACGAACAGGACGGTCGGCAGGTGCCATTGCTGGTGAAAATTGCCCCGGACATGACCGACGAAGAAGTGGCATTGGTGGCAGGCAGTATCGAGCGCAACGGCTTTGACGGAGTGATTGCTACCAATACCACCATTTCACGGGAAGCGGTGGCGGGTGACCCTCAGGCCGACGAAGCGGGCGGGCTTTCGGGCAAGCCGGTGTTTGACGCCTCGAACCGTATCATCCGCTTGCTGCGCGGCCACTTGCCGGATTTGCCGATTATCGGCGTGGGCGGTATCGACAGCGGCGAGGCCGCTAGAGCCAAGCGCGATGCCGGTGCGGATCTGGTACAGCTGTATTCCGGACTGATTTATCGCGGCCCCAAGCTTGTCAGCGAGTGTGCCAAGGCATTAAAGAGGCGATAAAAAGCCCGCTTGATGGAGCGGGCTTGGAGGTGTTCAGTAAAATGATATGCAGAGATTAGGGTTGTTAAAGGTTAGGTCATTACAGTGGGGTTTTTATGGATACCGGAAACGCCGGTCATGCCATCCCACTGGTCGCCGCGACCTTCACGCCAACCGCTCATCCAGTATTCGCGTAAATTAACCTCATGGCTGGGGCAATCATCACGGGAGCGACCCGTAACGCCCGCTTTGTAGCCATGTACATAAGCCCGCTGGAAGCGATCACGTTTTTGTCGTTTCATTGGCTAACCTCTTTGTATGAAAGCCTTTGAGATTAAATAACGGGGACTGTGAAATAGAAAAGAGAACTCTATGTCTCGCCCCATCATTCCGAGAGCTAACTTCAAGAGTGAACTGCCATTCTGGCACAGCGGTCTAGCACTCACGTGCTGAACCCACCGGGCGGCTCGCTCGTCAACGCCATAGGTCTTTGAGACGGTTCTTTGAGACGATTCCTTAAAACGATCTTCAAGACCCTGGCAGGCAACGCATGCGTTTTCAGTAGCTACTCTCTTATTGTTAGACCATGATGGGGTTACTTGTCGACCATCAAATTGTCATAAGACGTAAACTCATTTGCAATATATAGGAATATCGCGCGGTTACGCGCAGCCATTACCATGACCGAGTCGAGCCAAATTGCCCCCCTAGAGCTGCTGGCAACGTGCCCCAAGGGTATCGAAAGCCTGCTTGCCGACGAACTGACCGCGTTAGGCGCGACCCCAGGTAAAACCACCGTGGCAGGCGTGTACTTTGCTGCCGATCAGGCCACGGCCTATCGAGTTTGCCTGTGGTCGCGGCTTGCCAACCGTATCATCCTGATCCTGGCTCGCGAGCCGATGATCGAAACTGCCGAACAGTTACGCACTGTGGTCGCGGGCATCGACTGGACGCAGCATTTGGCCCCGGAGCGGACGATGGCGGTGGATTTCCACGGTCGCAGCGACCACATTCGCCATACCCGCTTTGGCGCACAAACCGTCAAGGATGGTGTCGTTGACGCCTTGCAGTTGGCAGGGCAGGCGCGCCCCACCGTGGATACCAAGACGCCGCATCTGCGTTTATATGCCCACCTGCACCGCGCTAACGCCACCGTGGGTATTGATCTTTCGGGAGAAAGCCTGCACCGGCGTGGCTATCGCCGCGACGTGGGCCATGCGCCGTTGAAAGAGAACCTGGCCGCCGCGCTGCTGGTGCGCGCGGGCTGGCCTGAGCGCGCCAAAGCAGGTGAACCGCTGATTGACCCCCTTTGCGGTGCGGGAACGCTGTTGATTGAGGCCGGCCTGATGGCGGCCGACCAGGCGCCCAACCTGCACCGTGAACGCTTTGGTTTTCACGGCTGGGCCGGCCATGATGAGGCCGAGTGGCGAGAGCTCAAGCGAGAGGCTGATGCTAGGGCCTCGATTGGCCGCAAGCGCTGTAAAACGTCACTGACCGGCTTTGACGAAAGCCCGGCGGCACTGTCGGCTGCCAAGGCCAATGCCATGCGCGCCGGGATTCCGGCGCTGATTCATCTGCACGGTCAACGCCTCGGTCAGCTGACACGACCCGCAGAGTTAACTGCCGAGCAAGGACTGCTGATCACCAACCCGCCCTACGGTGAGCGTCTGGGCGAGCTGCCCGAGCTGGTTCAGCTGTATGCCCAACTGGGCGAAAAAGCCAAGGCGTTGTTTCCTGGCTGGACCCTTGCGGTGTTTACCGGCAACCCGGATCTGGGACACCGGCTTGGCCTGCGGGCGCACAAGCAGTACGCGCTGAAAAACGGCGCCCTGGATGCCAAGCTGTTGTTGATGACCATCGAGCACCGGGCCGGTCGGGTCGAAGAGGGCGAAAGCGCACCCGCGACGACTGAGCAGGCTGCACCCAAGGGGTCTGAGAACGCGCAGATGTTTGCCAACCGGCTGGTCAAAAACCAGAAGCGCCTAAAAAAATGGCTGAAGCAAAGCGGTGAGAGTTGTTACCGGCTTTACGATGCCGATATGCCCGAGTACGCCCTGGCGGTCGATCGCTACGGCGACCATGTGCACGTCCAGGAGTATGCTGCGCCGCGTTCGGTGGATCCCTCCCATGCACAAAAGCGCCTGTTCGACGCGCTGGAAGTCATGCCCGGTGCGCTGGATGTCGATCCTGGCAAGATCCACGTTAAGCGCCGTGAGCGGCAAACCGGCAGCGCCCAGTACCAAAAACGCGATGCCAGTGGCGAGCGCTTCGAAGTGCGCGAGGGGGATGCCCGTCTTTGGGTCAACCTGCGCGATTACCTGGATACGGGGCTGTTTCTCGATCACCGGCCCGTACGCCGCATGCTGCGCGAAATGGCCAGCGGCAAGCGCTTCCTGAACCTGTTCTGCTATACCGCAACCGCCACGGTGCAGGCGGCGCTGGGAGGCGCGAGCGACAGCGTGAGCGTGGATATGTCCAATACCTACCTTGAGTGGGCGCGGGATAACTTCACGCTTAACAAGCTCGACCCCAGGCTACACCGGGTGGTGCGCGATGACTGTTTCCGCTGGCTGGAAACCGCCAACGCCGAGTTTGATCTGATTTTCATGGATCCGCCGACGTTTTCCAACTCCAAGAAGATGCGCGATACGCTGGACGTTCAGCGCGACCATCCGCGCCTGGTGGAATTGGCCATGGCGCAACTGGCACCGGGCGGTACCTTGGTATTCTCCAATAACCAGCGGCGCTTCAAGCTGGATGAGTCGCTTAGCGCGCGTTACGTGGTCGAGGATATTACCGCGCGCAGTTTTGACCCGGATTTTCAGCGGCGCAGCAATGCACACCAGGTGTTTCTGTTACGCCACCGCGAGTAAAACCGTCTAGGTCTGCCATATGATTCGGCTAACCCTGTATACCACCCAAGGCTGTCATCTTTGCGCTGAATTGGAGGCGCGGGTGGCGGCATTAACCCGCCACCCCATTGTGTGGCAGCGGATAGAGGTGGCCGACGATGAAATACTGCTGGCACGCTACGGCGAGCGCATTCCCGTGCTGGTAGACGACGCGGGAAACGAACTGGAAGGTGGGTATGCGCTTGAGCCCCTGTGCGACTGGCTGCGGGCACGTGGCTGGCTGGACGAATCAGCCCCCAGCGATAGGATGAAACCCGAGGCCCCAGCGCCGCAAGGCAGGCATCAACGCAACGGGCGGCGTTTTCTGGGGTAAGAGGCGTTAAGCGGATCGACTTTTAGACCGTATCCAGCAACGAAAGCTGGCGCATGGCTTCCTGGCCTTCGGGGGAGTTGTCGGCCACTTCCAGCACCTTACGAAATCCCCGAGAGGCCTGGATGGTGGTTTCATCTTCCAGCCACATATGCGCCTGGGCCAGGGTGTCAGCCAACTGATGTTTCAGGCCGCCAAACTGAGTGCCGATCTGTCCCCAGGCGCGGCTGAAGATCCAGTCGCCGAGCATGTCCTGGTGAATATGCACCAGCACGTAGTCATGGTCGGTTTCCCAGCGTACGATCAAAACATTCTCCTTAGCATTCGTTAACGCCCCCTTAAATCGGCCTGCATCAAAAGCGTTGCGGGCGTATTGTAAAGCCCGGATAAGAAAACGCCTATGAAACTTGTTATCGACGCCAATATCCCTGCCGCCGACACCTGCTTTGGAGCCTTCGGCACGCTTGAGCGTGTGCCTGGTCGCGAGATCAGCGCCGCTGACGTGGCCGATGCCGATGCCCTGATTGTCCGCTCGGTGACCCAGGTGGATCAGGCGCTGCTCGCCAATAGCCCCGTCGAGTTTGTCGGCACCTGTACCATTGGAACCGACCATATCGATCGGGCCTTTCTCGATGAACGGGGTATCGGCTTTGCCAGCGCTCCGGGCTGCAACGCCGAGGCGGTGGTCGATTATGTGCTTAGCAGCTTGCTGACGCTTGCCGAGCGTGAGGGCTGGGCACTTAGTGAGCGCAGCGTTGGCGTGGTGGGTGTCGGCAATGTGGGCAGCCGACTGTGCGCACGGTTAACGGCATTGGGAGTGGCGGTACTGGCCTGCGACCCACCCAGGGCCGAGCAGGAGGGCGCCCACGGTTTTTCTGATATCGATGAACTCATTGCCCGCTGCGATGTGCTGTGTCTGCATACGCCGCTGGTGGCGTCCGGCCCTCATGCCACCCATCATCTGTTCAACGCGCAGCGAATCAATGAGCTGACGCCGGGCAGTGTGCTGTTGAACGCCGGGCGGGGTGACTGCGTGGATGGCCTGGCGCTGCGCAGCCGGCTGGCGGGCCAGGGCGATATTACCGCCGTGCTCGATGTATGGGAGCAAGAGCCCGCCATCGATGCAAATCTGCACGATCTGGCGACCCTGGCGACGCCCCACATTGCGGGCCACAGCCTGGATGGCAAACTGCGCGGCAGTTGGATGATTCACCAGGCGTTGGCGGACCATCTGGGTCAGTCGAGTTCGTTGGGGTTTGACGAGCTCTGCCCGCCGCCTGCGCTTAAGCGCCTGACGCTCGAGCAGGCGTTGCCGGTGGAGGATGCGCTCAGGCTGTGCGCCCGGGCGGTATATGATACGCGCCGAGACCACGACACCCTTCATCGCCAAGTGCGCGCGTTGGGTGTGGCCCACGGTTTTGACCACTGCCGCGCCAACTACCCGCTGCGCCGCGAGTATGCCACGCTCGAAGTGCAGCTCAAAGGTACTGCCAGCGTGCTGTCTGAGCCACTCAGCGCGGCGGGGTTTCAGGTCATAATTGCTTAAACACCATCAATAGCGCCTATCTTCAAGCGTAAAAAAGGCCCGCTAAAAGCGGGCCTTTCAACTTCGTACATTGGCCGTTTTACTGCCGATAAGCGGCTTCTTTTAGGGCGCGAATACGGTCATCCAGCGGCGGGTGGCTGGCAAAGAGTTTCTCGACCAGTGAGCGTGTCTGGCCTTTGGTGATGGCCATAGCGCGCAGCGTATCGGGCATCTGGTCGGGCATTTCGGTTTCGCCTTTCAGGCGGGCCAGGGCGTTGACCATGGCACTGGTACCCGCGAGGCGCGCGCCGGCTTCGTCGGCACGGTATTCGCGAAAGCGCGAAAACCAGGCCACGATGGCCGAAGCCGCAATACCGAGGACGATTTCGGCGACGATGACCACAGCAAAGTAGCCGATAAAGCCCAGGCCGCCTTCGCCACCGCTGCGGCTTTTCAGGAAGCCGTCGATCAAGTGGGCCACAATACGGGCAAAGAACATGACAAAGGTGTTCACGACGCCCTGAATCAGGGCCAGGGTGACCATGTCGCCATTGGCCACGTGACCGATCTCGTGGGCCAGCACGGCGCGAACTTCGTCGGGTTGCATGCGGTTTAAAAGCCCGGCGGACACCGCCACCAGGGCGTCATCTTTATTCCACCCCGTGGCAAAGGCATTGGACTGTTGTGCCGGGAAAATACCCACTTCGGGTGTCTTGATGCCGGCCTCGCGGGCCAGTTCGGCGACGGTGTCGACCAGCCACTTTTCGGTAGCGTTCGACGGGTTTTCAATAATCACCGTGCCGGTGCTGCGTTTGGCCATCCACTTCGAGATGAACAGCGAGATCATTGACCCCGCCATGCCGAAAATAAAGCAGAAAATCAGCAGGCTGGTGAAGTTGATGCCCTGGGCGTTGAGGTAGCTTTCTACCCCGAGTAGTCGTAATGTCAGGCTGGCGACCAACAGCACCGCTATGTTGGTGCCTAAAAACAGCAAAATGCGCATCATGTGGCGGATTCTCCCTAGAATATAACCGTCTTGAGTGTGGCGGCGTTGAGCAGAACCGTTGCCGTCGAGCCGTACTGGTTTGATTAGATACGTTCAGTTTGCCCGGGTTTCAAGTACTAACGCTAAATATCGTGTCTTTTACTGCCGATAGCGGGCGAGGAAGTTCGCAAAACGGTCCAGGGCATCGCCCAACTGGTCCGCCCACGGCAGCGTAACAATGCGTACATGGTCAGGCTCTGGCCAGTTAAACGCTGTGCCCTGTACCAGCAGAATTTTTTCTTGTAACAGTAGATCGAGCACCATCTGCTGGTCGTCCTTGATGTTGAACACCTTGGGGTCGAGGCGCGGAAAAGCATACAGCGCGCCTTTGGGGGTTACGCAGGACACCCCCGGGATGGCATTAAGTTTTTCCACGGTGATATCGCGCTGGGCCAGCAAACGTCCGCCGGGCAGAATGAGATCATTGATCGACTGGTAGCCGCCCAGCGCCGTTTGAATGGCATGTTGGGCTGGCACGTTGGCGCACAGGCGCATCGAGGCCAGCATGGTCAGACCCTGAATGAAATCCTGGGCGTGGAGCTTGGCCAGGGTGCCTGAAATGGTCATCCAGCCCGAGCGAAACCCGGCGCAGCGATAGCTTTTCGAAAGGCCATTCATGGTGATGACCAACTGATCGTCATCCGCCAATGCCCCAGTGGCGGTGTGTTCCACGCCGTCGTAGAGAATCTTGTCGTAGATTTCATCGGAGAACACCACCAGGTTGTGCTGCTTGGCGATGTCCAGCACTTCGCGTACCACGGCGGGCGGATAGACCGCGCCGGTGGGGTTGTTGGGGTTGATCAGTACAATCGCGCGGGTTCGGCTGGTGATTTTGGCACGAATATCGGCCATGTCCGGCGCCCAGTCCGCCTGCTCGTCACACATGTAATGCACGCCGTGGCCACCGGAAAGGTGCGCCGCGGCGGTCCACAGCGGGTAATCGGGGGCAGGGATCAGCAGTTCGTCGCCGTCGTTGAGCAGTGCCTGCATGGCCATGACGATCAGCTCGGAAACGCCGTTACCAATGTAAATATCTTCAATTCCGACGCCGGGAATCTGTTTGCGTTGGCACTCCTGCATGATCGCCTTGCGCGCCGAGTAGAGCCCCTTGGAGTCGCAGTAACCCTGGGCGGTGGGCAGGTTGCGCATCACGTCCTGAAGAATTTCTTCAGGGGCCTCAAAGCCAAAGGGCGCGGGGTTGCCGATATTGAGCTTGAGGATTCGCTGGCCTTCTTCTTCCAGCCGCTTGGCGTGGTCGAGCACCGGGCCACGAATGTCGTAGCAGACATTACTCAGCTTGTGCGATTTTTTAAGCGTGGGCGATTCTTGAGATTGGGGGGTGTCCATGAGCCGTGATTTCCAAAAAGTGTCCAGTGGCCGCGCGGCATTGCCGGTCGATGCGTCATTATGCGTCGGAATGGGAGGTACTGTCTTCGTCGCCGTGTACCGGCGGCGGTGGAATATCCGCAGGGGTTTCCAGCGTTAACCTGCCCAGCTTGCCGTCGCGCAGTTCGTGCAGCAAGACTTCAGCGCCTCGGTGCAGGTCAACCGCGCCGCCGGGGCGTAGCCCGCCGCGCTTGCCCGCTATTTCCTTGAGGATGGCCTGGCCGTCAAAGCCTGCAATGGCCAAAAAATCAGGTTTTTGCGGGCCGTCAGCGTCGACATCATCGGTGCTGGATGGCGCATAGCGGGGCAACGCCTTGAGTTTGTATCGGGCGGTGAGGGCATCGGGGTAGCGTTTGGCGAGTTCCGCACTGGTGATGATCGCCACGTCGGTGTATTCAATCGCGGTATCGCGAATCGCGCCGCTGGCGGCCAGACGGTAGGCGCTGGCCTGGTCTTCAATCTTGGGCCATAGCACCCCGGGGGTGTCGACGAGCGCCACGCGACCGTCGATGCGCACCTTCTGCTGGCGCTTGGTCACCGCCGGCTCGTTGCCGGTTTTGGCGATCTTGCGCTTTGCTAGACCGTTGATCAGTGTCGACTTACCCACGTTGGGAATGCCCATCACCATCACGCGGACATCGCGGTCGGCGCGCACCGCTCCGGCCAGTTCGTGACAGAGTTGGGGAATTTTTTTCAGCTCGCGGGCGTTGGTGGTGGTGACCGCTAGCGCGCGCATGTCGTCCTGAGCGTCGAAAAACGCGACCCACTCGGCGGTGCGTTCCGGGTCGGCCAGGTCCGCGCGGGAGAGAATCTTGAGCACCGGCTTATGACGGGTCAGCTCGGCAAGCATAGGGTTGGCGCTGGAGTAGGGTAGCCGCGCATCGAGCACTTCGATGACCACGTCGATTTCCGGCAGCGCCTCCTGGATTTGGCGGCGGGCCTTGTTCATATGTCCGGGGAACCAGCCGAGCATGGGTCTCTCCTGCAAATTGCTAATGCGGTGCATCTTAACAGAAGGTGCTGATTAAAAGGGTTGTCGTAAAGGTGAGTTGGCCTTATATTCTTTAATGGTATAAATATATAATTTTATGAAAATAACAGTGACAACTGACCGTCATAGGCGAACAGGAGAGCAGCGTGGAATTAACATCAAGCCTGCAGGGGCTGTTAGGCGGCGTTTTAATTGGCATCTCGGCGGTTTGGCTGATGGCAAGCCTGGGGCGTGTCGCCGGTATCAGCGGGATTGTCGGGACGCTGATTACTCAGCGGCCGCGGGGCGACAGTGCCTGGCGATTGGCCTTCCTGGTCGGGTTGGTTAGCGGTCCGTTAGTGCTGATGTTGATGGGCAGCGAATTCGGCAATGTCGCTAATCAACCCGGCGAAGTCATCGGAGAGCCAATTGGCGGCGTGCCGTTGATGCTGGCGGCTGGTTTGCTGGTCGGGTTGGGGACCGGGCTAGGCAGCGGCTGTACCAGTGGGCATGGGGTCTGCGGTCTGGCCCGGCTATCGCCGCGCTCCATGGCAGCAACACTGACCTTTTTGGTCGCCGCGTTAGTCACCGTGTATGTCGTCCGCCACGTTTTTGGAGGAGGCGCATGAAAAAACGCTATGTGACCATGGCCGCTAGCTATTTGGCGGGGCTGGTGTTCAGTCTGGGACTTGCCGTCTCGGGTATGACAGATCCTGCGAGAGTCGTTGGATTTCTGGATGTTGCCGGTAACTGGGACCCCTCGCTGATGTTTGTGCTGGGCGGTGCAGTCGTGACCACGTTTATAGGGTATCGCTGGGTACTCAAGCAGTCTGCGCCGCTTTTGACGGAGCGCTTTCAACTGCCCAGCAAGCAGGATCTGGATGCAAAACTGCTCGGTGGGGCGGCACTGTTTGGCGTCGGCTGGGGGCTTTCCGGCTATTGCCCAGGTCCTGCAATTGCGTCCCTGGGCGGTGTTTCATTACCGCTGTTGGCGATGTTGGTGACCATGGTGTTGGGGTGGTGGATCGCCAAACGCGTCACCTGAGAGGTTGCTCCAAGGGCGCGCGACTTATTCCGGCGCCGGGCCGCCCATCATTTCTTCCAGGCGTTCCGCGCTGGGCATGCCTTCCACGCGGTCCAGGCGGGTGACGCCGTCATCGGTTTCGCGCTTGAAAGCGCTGGTCGGGGTGGCGTAGAGGCCCAGGCCGTCGAACAGTTGATTGTTGCTGTATACCTGCTCTTCGATTTCACGGGGTTGGGCGCTGGCGCTGATGCGCTCGCCTTGTTTATGGCGGGCCAGGGCGGAGGCGGGGTCGTCGGCCGCGAGTAGTGAGGCGGCTTTGGCGGGGCTGTCAGCGTCCAGTATACCTACCACGATATGGCGCAGTTGCACCTTGCCGGCTTCAACCCAGGGCCGTGCGGCTTCCCAAAAAGCCTGGCAGTAGGGGCAGTTGGGGTCGGTAAAGGTGTAAACCACGCGTGGCGCGTCGCGCTGGCCGTCCTGAATCCAATAGCTGTCTTCGAGCAGCTGCCAGGTTTGGGCTTCAAGCGGTGCCCGCACGTGCTTATCCAGCGCTGCTTCCTCGAGCTGGTTGTCGCCATCCTGGTCGGTCAGCGAGCCGGTGATGGCGTGTTCGCCGTCGGGTGTCAGGTAGATGGTCACTTCCTGTCCCTGGCGACTGGCTCCAAAGCCGCGCATACCGCCAGGGGCGTCAAACTCGCCATGAATCTCCAGACCTTGATCCGCCAGTGCCTGGACTGGGGCGGGGAGCGAATCCGCTTGGGCAATTGGCATCATGAGTATGCCGAGCATCGCGCTACCGAATAGGGGTAAACGACCCGATACTGGCTGGGGCAGGGATAGGCGGTGCAGGGAGAACCAATCGCGCATAGCGTTCCTCATTCGTTGCAAAGTCGAGGTGCTAGCGTAACGTGCAGTGCCCGAATCGGCATCTTTTTCTGGCTAATAATTCTATCTATATAAAATTAGGGACTATGCACCAGCCAGCGCACGGCGTAAGGCGGCAGTGGGTCGTTGGGGTGCCCGGAGGATAGGGCGTTCAGATTGTGCCATGACACCGACGATAACGCGTCCTGAACCTCATCACCGAGCTGTTCGAAGGTCAGCGGCACCTCAGTAACATTATAAATCGCCAACAGGCGACGACCATTGGCCAGCGGACCACGCTCGATGGCCAGCAGCGATGGGTCCGAGGCCAGTACGCGCTGTGCGGCGTTGGGGTGGAAACAGGGCTCTTGGCGTCGGCACTCCAGCAATCGGCTCAGCGCATTGAAAACGTCGTGAGTGGGCGTGGCGGTGCTGTCGAGGAGTAAATCGAGTTCGCGGCGTTGCCAGCGGCGGCGATTGATCGAGCGCAAGCGACCGCTGCGCTCAACGCCTTCCACGTCGTTGAGGGTGCCGGTCAGGGTGTGGATATACAGCGCCGGAATGCCTTGCAGGCTGAGCATGATCGCCTGGCTGCACAGGAAACGCGCAATTTGCCACGGGTCGGGGCCTTTGCGCGTGCCTTGCATGGCTTCGAACCAGGTGATGTTGATTTCGTAGGGGGTGTCGCTGCCGTCTGGGTTGCTGCGCATGCTGACAAAGCCGCCAAAGCGGTGCATCAGTTCGAGCAACGCATCGCGTTCGTGATCGGGTAACAAGCCCTCCAGGGGGCGCACGCCGATACCGTCGTGGCTGGCGGTGAAGTTGAGATAGGTGCAGTGGTCGGGCAGCGGCGGCAGGCTGGCCAACCAGGCTTGTAGGGTATGCGTTTCGCCGCGTGTCAGGGTGTGCAGAAGCAGCGGTGGCAAGGTGAACTGGTAGATCATGTGCGCTTCGTCGGGCGGGCCTTCGGTCAAGCGGTCAAGCCCGAAGTAGCTGATGTTTTCGTGGTGCGGCACGTTGGTTTCGGTGATCAGCAGCGTGCCGGGGGCAAGGTGGTCGACGATGGCGCGCAGCAACCGCACCACGGTGTGGGTTTCCGGCAGGTGGATGCAGTTGGTTCCCAGCCGTTTCCAGAGAAAGGCAACGGCATCCAGGCGCACGATGCGGGTGCCCTGCTCGAGGTAAAACAGCAGAATGCCGACAAACTCCAGCAGCACATCGGGGTTTTCGAAGTTGAGGTCGAGCTGGTCTTCGGAAAACGTCGCCCACAGGTAGCGTGTACCCCGGCGGGTGGAGATCGGCACCAGCAACGGGCTGCTGCGCGGGCGAACCACCGCCGATACATCGGTGTCGGGGTCGACTTCGATAAAATAATCGCGCCCCGGCAGGCTGCCGCTAAGATAGTCGACGAACCATAACGACTCCCGGGACACATGGTTGAGCACCAGATCCGCCATCAGGTCGTAGTGTCGGGCAAGGGTTTGAATGTGCTGCCAGTCGCCCAGGTCGGGGTTCACCTCCCGGTAGTGGATCACTGAAAAGCCGTCGTCGCTGCTCCACGGGAAAAATGGCAGCACGTGGACACCGCTGATACGTTCACCGAGACGCGCCTGCAGAAAGTCGTCGAGCACTGCCAGTGGAGGCGTCTGATCATCGACGATAGAGTCACCATAGGTGATCAGCCACTGGTCTTTCTCGCTCCACGATGGTGCACGCCGCCCCTGCTGCTCGATGGAATGCTGAGGCTCGACTTCTGGGCAAAAATGCGCCAGGCGTTGATTCAGGCGGCGCTGGACCTCCGCGGCGCGGGGGCCGTAGAGGTGGGCCAGATAAGCGTGAACGGTATCGTCGAAGGCGGTCATGAGAATGTCCCAGTAAACAGGCTTCCACAAACGGTGCAGCTTGTGTGCCAAAACGTTACAATGATCGGTTAATAGCGCATTAACAGGTCGTATTTTGCTTTCTCGTGCAGCGCTTTTGCACGGGCCGACAACAGGTTGAACGCCATGCATTGCCCTTTTTGTGGTGCTAACGATACTCGCGTGACCGATTCGCGGCTGGTGGCCGACGGTGACCAGGTGCGTCGCCGTCGCCAATGTGCAAGCTGCCAGGAGCGTTTTACCACGTATGAAACCGCTGAGCTGGTCATGCCCCGTGTGGTCAAGTCTGACGGTTCGCGCGAAAGTTTCAACGAAACCAAGCTGCGTGCCGGGATGTTGCGGGCGCTCGAGAAACGGCCGGTCAGTGCAGAAGCCATCGAAGCGTCTGTCGAGCGGATACGCCAGACGTTACGCGCGCGGGGAGACCGGGAAATTGACGCCCGTGATATTGGTGAGTCGGTCATGCAGGCGTTGAAAACCCTCGATCAGGTGGCCTACATTCGCTTCGCCTCTGTGTACCGCAAATTTCAGGATCTGGATGAATTCCGGGCTGAAATTGATCGCCTGTCCCAGGAACCCGGCGACGGCAGGCCCTCATCGTGAGCGTCACCTTGTCGAGTGTCGTTGATCAGTTCAGTGCCGATGACCATCGTTACATGGCCCGCGCCCTGGCGCTAGCGGCACACGGTCTGTATACCACCGACCCCAATCCTCGTGTCGGCTGCGTGCTGGTTCGCGAGGGTGAGGTCGTGGGCGAGGGCTATCACCGCCACGCAGGTGAGCCACATGCGGAAATCAATGCATTGACTGCCGCAGGCGACAACGCCCGTGGCGCGACCGCCTATGTCACGCTAGAGCCGTGTTCGCATACGGGTCGCACCGGGCCTTGTGCCGTGGCGTTGCAAGAAGCCCAGGTGGGACGAGTGGTAGTGGCCATGGTTGATCCCAATCCGAAGGTCAGCGGACGGGGTATTCGTCTGCTGGAAGAAGCGGGTATCGAGGTGTCAGTCGGCTTACTGGAGGCAGACGCTCGTGCGCTCAATCCTGGCTTTATCGCCCGCATGGCAACCAAGCGACCCTTTGTGCGCATGAAAATGGCGATGAGCCTCGATGGTCGCACCGCCATGGGGTCGGGTGAATCTCAGTGGATTACCGGCCCCGAGGCGCGTGCTCAGGTTCAACGGTTGCGCGCTCGTTCAAGTGCGATCCTGAGCGGCGTGGAGTCCGTCATCATGGATGATTCGCGCCTGACGGTTCGCGCTGAGCAGCTCGGCTTGGATAATGCCGATGATATCGCCAGCCGTCAGCCGCTGCGGGTGATTGTCGATAGCCAGCTGCGGTTGCCGCTGGCCGCCGCCTGTTTACGTGCACCAGGGCGCACTCTGGTGGTTACCACTTCTCAGGAGGCTGAGAAGCGCGAGCGGCTGATTGACGCAGGGGCCGAGGTGCAGGTGTTATCCGCCGACGCCCAAGGTCGGGTGGACCTGCCTGTCTTGCTTGAGTGGCTGGCGGCCAATGAAGACGTCAATGAACTGCTGGTCGAGACCGGCGCCACGCTCGCGGGTGCCATGCTCAACGCCGGATTAATCGATGAAATTCAGCTGTTTGTCGCGCCGACGCTGCTGGGTGGCGACGCCAGGCCGCTGTTTGCACTTCCAGGGCTCACCCAGATGGCCGACCAGCAGCGCCTTACTATTCACGATATGCGAGCCGTTGGGCAGGATTGGCGGATTATCGCCTCGCCGTTGGTGACTGGCACGAGCGACGATACCAAGGTACCCTGACGCGCGAAATCGCACCCTTTGCGACAACTTTATTGGAGATTCCATGGCGCACGCTTCCTCTGGGGGATTAGCCCCCATTGCCGAACTTGTCGACGATATTCGCCAGGGCAAAATGGTGATTCTCATGGACGATGAGGATCGCGAAAATGAAGGCGATATCATCATGGCCGCTGAAAAAGTCCAGGCGGAGCATATCAACTTCATGGCGCGTTTTGCCCGCGGTCTGATCTGTTTGCCGATGACACGGGCGCGTTGCGAGCAGCTGAACCTGCCGCTGATGGTTCGCGATAATGGCTCGGGGTTTGGCACCAAGTTCACCTTGTCGATCGAAGCGACCGAAGGCGTGACCACCGGAATTTCCGCCGCTGACCGGGCGCGGACTGTCCAGGCGGCCGTCGCTCCGCATGCCAAACCCACGGATATCGTCCAGCCGGGGCATATCTTCCCGTTGATGGCTGAACCCGGTGGTGTGCTTCGTCGTGCCGGCCATACCGAGGCTGCCTGTGACCTGGCGGCCCTGGCGGGCTGCGACCCGAGCGGCGTGATTTGTGAAGTCATGAACGACGACGGCAGCATGGCGCGCCGTCCCGAGCTTGAAGTCTTCGCTCAGGAGCACGGCATCAAGATGGGCACCATTGCCGATTTGATCCACTACCGCATTGTCAACGAGCAGACGGTGGATCATCTCGAAGCCTCGCCGATTACGACCACCCAGGGCGAGATGATGCTGCATGTGTTCCGCGACCGTATTCAAGGCGCGCATCACCTGGCCCTAGTCAACGGCCAGCCGACGGCTGCACAGCCTACGACGGTGCGGGTCCACCTGGCCGACACGTTGCGCGATGTGCTCGGGCTGACCAAAGGCGAGCAATGTCGCTGGGATGCCCAACGGGCGCTTGTCGAAATATCCGAGGCCCCCGCGGGCGTATTGGTGTTGATTGATGACGGACGCCCGCATCAAGACCTTAAAGACCAGTTGGATGTTTTTTTAGAGCGCGTGCGCCAGCCGCGCACCAGCGATTCTGACGGCGCAGGTAATTATTTAACCATCGGCACCGGCTCGCAAATATTGCGCCATCTTGGTGTGGGTAAAATGCGTTTGCTCAGTTCGCCCTGGAAGTTCTCGGCACTTTCCGGCTTCGATCTGGAAGTCGTAGAGCGGCTGGGGCCAAACGATACGTCCGATGAGTCAACCTCTTAGTCGGTATACACTTTAGTAGGTATAAATTGATGCAATCCCTTTCTCAAGTTGAAGGTACTTTTGTCGACGTCGATGGCCGTTATGTCATCGTGGTTGGCCGTTTCAATCACCATGTCGTAGACAGTCTGGTGGAGGGCGCCGTCGACAGCCTGGTTCGTCATGGCGTTGATATGGAGCATATCGACATTGTGCACGTACCCGGTGCCTGGGAACTGCCGCTGGCCGTCAAGCGTGTCCTCAAGGTAGTCAAACCTGACGCGGTCATCGCCCTGGGTGCAGTAATCCGGGGGGGCACGCCGCATTTTGAATATGTGGCGGGTGGCTGCAATACCGCCCTCAATCAGCTGCAGCTCGAGTTCGATACGCCAATCGCCAACGGTGTGCTGACCGTCGAGTCGATCGAGCAGGCCATTGAGCGTGCCGGTACCAAAGCGGGTAACAAAGGTACCGAAGCGGCCATGGCGGCCATGGAAATGGTTTCGCTGTTGCGCGCTATTGCGCCGGGTGATGCTCATGAGTGAACGTCGTGAGCGCAAACCGTCGGCTGCCCAGCAGGGTCGGCAAGCGGCGCGTGAGCTGGCGGTGCAAGGGCTATATCAGTGGCACATGACGGGTAAGCCGATCAACACCATTGAAGCCGAATTCCGCAGCCATCTGCCCGATGCCGACATGGAAGATTATGAAAATTGGGCCAAGGTGATGGAGATTGCCGACAAGGCGCTGTTTCACGAACTGCTGATCAATACGGCCCGTTTCAAGGCGGAGTTGGACCGTGAGATAGCGCCGTTGCTTGACCGTCGTCTGGAAGATCTGGATGCCGTTGAGCTGGCCATCCTTCGCCTTGGGGCCTACGAGCTGTCGCGGCGTATGGAAGTGCCTTATCGCGTGGTGATTAACGAAGGCGTTGAGTTGGCCAAGTCGTTTGGTGCCACCGACGGCCATAAATACGTGAACGGTATTCTCGACAAGTTAGCTATTCGCTTGCGGAGTGCCGAAGTCAGTGCGCGTCGACGCTAACCGGCCGAACGGACCGGGTGATGTCGCGTGTGTGCTGACGCTGCGTTAAAGGGGCCTTTGTGCTTGCCGAATTTGATCTGATTCGACGTTATTTTACCTCGTCGTGTCGCGATGCCTGCCATCAGGGCGTTGCGCTGGGGGTTGGTGATGATGCTGCCGTACTTACCCCGCAGCCGGGCCGCCAGTTGGTGGTGAGTGTGGATACGTCGGTAGTAGACGTTCATTTCCCAGGCGACGCGTCCGCTGAGGCCATTGGACACCGTGCGCTGGCTGTGGCCCTGAGTGACCTGGCCGCCATGGGGGCGACGTCACGCTGGTGCGTGATGGCGCTGACACTTGATCAGGCGCAATTTACCGACGATGACGCTGCTGATGCTTGGCTCTCGGGCTATGCGCGGGGGTTTGCCGCGTTGGCTGAGCGGCACGCAACAACGCTGGTGGGTGGCGACGTCACGTCGGGCTTGCTTTCCATCGCCGTAACTGTCATGGGTGAGGTGCCCAATGCCAAGGCGCTGACGCGTAGCGGCGCCCGCCCTGGTGACGTGATTGCGGTGACCGGCGCGCTGGGCGGGGGTGCCGGCGGTTTGGCGCTGTGGCAACAGGGTGAACGCGATAGTGCGCACCCGCTGCTTGAGCGCTATTTATGGCCGACGCCACGCTTGGCTGCAGGCGAAGCGCTGCGCGAGTGGGCGACCGCGGCGATCGATATTTCAGACGGACTGTTAGCTGACCTGGGCCACCTGCGCGAGGCGTCTGGCGTAGGGGCAACGTTATCGCTTGCGGCATTGCCGCTGGCTGAAGGTCTGGAACATGCCCTGGGGCCAGAAGCTGCTCGCCAGGCTGCATTGACCGGCGGTGACGACTATGAACTACTGGTGACCTTGCCTTCAGTGCATGTCGAACAAGCGCGCCAGCAGCTCGCAGTGTTAGGCGTTCCACTCCACGTGATTGGTGAGTGCAGCGAAATCTTAGGCGTGCATGGACTTCCCGTTCAGCGCTACCACGGCTGGCAGCATTTCAAGGGAGAGACGCCATGAATCATGCCCCTGCGAGCGTTTGGCGTCGGCCCACGCATTTTTTTGCCTTCGGGCTTGGCAGCGGTGCCGTGCCCTTTGCACCGGGTACGTTTGGCACGCTGGCGGCAATTCCTTTTTATTGGTTAATGGCCGATTTATCGCTAGGCTGGTACTCAAGTATTATTTTTGTCGCCTTTGTGGTTGGCGTATGGCTGTGCGATAGAACGTCCCACGATTTGGGGGTGCATGATCATTCCGGGATTGTCTGGGATGAATTTGTCGGCTACTGGATTACCATGGCGGCGGTGCCGTTTTCATGGGAGTCTGCACTGTGGGGCTTTGTAGTGTTCCGCATTTTCGATGTGTTCAAACCCTGGCCTATCCGCTGGGCGGACCGGCGGGTGGCTGGCGGGTTTGGCATCATGATCGATGATGTGATGGCAGGGATCTACGCCTGGAGCATAATGCATCTTTGGTTTTGGCTGCATTGACCTTTCAATAACGCTGCCGTTGGCGCGTTTGGCTCAAGGGAGATGCCATGCGCAAGGAACGTTTGATTGTCCCCGTTCTGGCGGTCATAGCCGTGCTATGGGTAGCGGCACAGCTGCTTTCCAGCGTGTTATTTGAACGCAGCCTGCGTCAGGCGCTGGATGATCTGGCCGCCCGTGGTGAGTGGCGGGTGACGCGTACCGAAAGCGATCAGGGGTGGTTAAGTTCGCAAGGTCGACTGATTCTTTCGCCTTTGCTCGGGCGTCCCTGGCGTTTGGAGCTTAGCTATACCGCCCGCCACGGTATTTTAAGCACCGATGTGGAAGGCACGCTTTTACCCCGCCTCGATACCGTCCTCCAGCAAGCGTTGGGGGAGGTCTCTGCGCCTTCCGTGCCGCGTTGGCAAGGCACCTACCATACATTGAGCGGGCACAGTGACCTGCGTCTGGCGCTTGCTCCCTTCGTTATCCAGCAAAATGGCAGGGAGTTGACGGTGCGCGGTGGTCGGCTGCGGCTAGAGGGCGTTTACGGCGATTGGCGGCTACGGGCGATGATGGATCAACTGACCATTACCGATGGGCCGGCGGAGTTGCGTGTCGGGCCATCGTCGTTGGAGAGCCGCTACACTTACACCGAAGACGCCTACCACTTTACTCAGTACGATTCTCTGCATATCGATAACGTGGCGCTGTCTTACCCTGCTTTTGATGTGCAAATAGCGCCGCTTGATGTCAGTAGTCGGATGATGCTCGACGAGCAGGAGCTGCGCCTGAAAGGCGAGCTGCATATCGGCGAGGTCAGGGTGCCTTCCGAAGCCCCGGAAACACCGTTGCTGCAAAACGGCCATATGGAAATGGAGCTCTCGCGGATCAACGCCGATGCGGTGCGCGATGCCATTCGTCAGCTACGTCAGGAGGCCGCCTGGGGAGATGCCCGCTTGCCCCTGGGTGAAGGGACCCTGACGCGCTTGCAGCCTGATTTGCGTCAGCTGTTAAGCGACTCACCGCGGCTGGATGTCTCGACCATCGCTGTCGACAGTCCGCTGCTGGGGATTCGGTTGGATGCCGATGGCGCGCTATTTTTTGATAACCGTAAATTGGATGAACTGGATGTCGCCAAGCTTGATGAGCCTGAAGAGCTGGCGCGCTGGCGTGAGCGTATCGACGGGGACTTTACCTGGCACGATGCGCCGACCGTCGCGGCCCTCTGGTTGGGGCTACCATTGGGTACCCAGGAGCTGGCTTTCGACGTGGTGCGGGGCCAGTGGCGCGTCAATGGTCGTCCCATGCCCAATCTATGGCCCTGATCGTCAACGGTTGAAGTTTGTCTGATGTGCCCGCATTTTCATCACAAAGCCGAGCGGCAATCGCCACCGGCAGGTGTTGATTGGAGGGTGCATGAGCGACCAGGAATTTGACCGAGACGACCACTTTAACGTGCAGGACGACAACGACTCGACCTCGCAGGGTGAGGACGACCAATTCCGATCAGACGGTGAGCGTGTCAACTCAATGGTGCCCGCCAGTGACATGCTTCCCGAGCGTATTTACCTACTACCGATCCATAATCGGCCCTTCTTTCCCGCCCAGGTGCAGCCCCTGGTCATCAACCGTGAGCGCTGGGAAGAAACCATGCGCCGGGTGGGCAATACCCCGCACCAGACCGTGGGGGTTGCCTATGTGGGCGAGCAGGGTATCGACGCCCTGGACAGCGAGGGCTTTCCGACCATCGGGACGGCGGTCAAAGTCCACAAGATGAAGGGCGAGGATCAGCAGATCCAATTTATTGCCCGGGGTGTCCAGCGCTTCAAGATACAGCGTTGGCTTTCGAGCACGCCGCCTTACCTGGTTGAGGTGAGCTACCCGAAAGAGCCGGTGGATGCAGAAAACGAAGAAACCCGCGCCTATGCGATGGCCATCATTAATGGGATCAAGGAACTGCTACCCATTAATCCGCTGTACGGCGAAGAGCTCAAGCACTACCTGAACCGCTTTAGTCCGCACGAACCCGGTCCGCTGACCGACTTCGCCGCGGCGATTACCTCGGCCAAGGGGCCGGAGCTCCAGGATGTGCTGTCGACGCTAGACGTCGCTGAGCGGATGCAAAAGGTGCTGCCACTGCTGCGCAAGGAAATTGACGTCGCTCAGCTGCAAAGCGAAATCAGCGAGCAGGTCAATGCGCAGATGCAGGAGCGCCAGCGGGAGTTTTTCCTGCGCGAGCAGTTAAAGGTGATTCAGCGCGAGCTGGGCATTTCCAAGGACGACCGCGAAAACGATGTGGATACTTTCCGCGCTCGTCTGGAGTCGCTGGTGGTGCCGGAGCGGGTCCAATCGCGGATTGACGATGAGCTGGACAAGCTCAGCGTTCTGGAAACCGGCTCGCCTGAGTACGGCACGACACGCAATTATCTGGACTGGCTGACGTCGCTGCCGTGGGGCGTGACCAGTCCGGACCAGTTGGATCTGAATCATGCCAGGCAAGTGCTGGATCGTGACCACGACGGCTTGAAAGACGTCAAGGAACGGATTGTCGAATTCCTCGCCGAAGGGTCCTTCAAGGGCGATGTTGGCGGCTCGATCCTGCTGCTGGTAGGCCCACCCGGCGTGGGTAAAACCTCTGTCGGGCGCTCGATTGCCGAAGCGCTGGGCCGTCAGTTCTATCGCTTTTCCGTCGGCGGCATGCGCGATGAAGCCGAGATCAAGGGGCACCGCCGTACCTATGTCGGCGCGATGCCCGGCAAGCTGATTCAGGCGTTCAAGGAAGTCGAAGTCGAGAATCCGGTGATCATGCTGGATGAAATCGACAAGCTGGGCCAGTCCTTCCAGGGGGATCCGGCATCGGCACTGCTCGAGGTGCTCGACCCGGAGCAGAACGTCGATTTCCTCGACCACTATTTGGATGTCCGTATGGACCTCTCCAAGGTGCTGTTTGTGTGTACGGCCAATACCCTGGATTCCATACCGAGTGCGCTGTTGGATCGCATGGAACAGATTCGCCTGTCGGGCTACATCGCCGAGGAAAAGCTGGCGATTGCCAAGCACCACCTCTGGCCCAAGCTGCTTAAGCGCGACAACCTGCCCAAGAAGCGTATTCAGCTCAGTGACGCCGCGCTCAAGCAAGTGATTGAGGGTTACGCCCGGGAAGCAGGGGTGCGTCAACTGGAAAAACAGCTGCACCGGATCGTGCGCAAGGCGGCTGTCAAACTGCTGGAAGATGACGTCGAAACCGTCAAGGTGTCGGTGAAGAACCTCGAGGAATTCCTGGGTGCGCCCATTTTCCGCAAGGAAAAAGTCCTCAAAGGCGAGGGCGTGGTTACCGGGCTTGCCTGGACAGCGATGGGCGGTGCCACCTTACCCATTGAGGCGGGCAAGGTTCATTCTCTGGATCGTGGCTTCAAGCTTACCGGCAAACTTGGCGATGTCATGCAGGAGTCTGCCAACATCGCCTACAGCTATACGCTGGGTCATCTGCAGGAATACGGCGCCGATAGCGACTTTTTTGACTCTGCCTTTGTGCATTTGCATGTGCCGGAGGGCGCCACGCCCAAGGATGGCCCCTCGGCGGGGGTCAGCATGACCACGGCGCTGCTGTCTCTAGCGAGACATCAGGCCATTGATCGTCCTTTGGCCATGACGGGTGAGTTGACACTCACCGGCCAGGTGCTGCCCGTGGGCGGGATTCGCGAAAAAGTGATTGCGGCTCGCCGCAGTGACATCTTTGAAGTCATTCTGCCAGAGGCGAACCGGCGTGATTATGAAGAGCTGCCCGATTACCTCAGAGAAGGCATGACGGTGCACTTTGCCAATCGTTATCGTGACGTGGCCAAGGTCGTCTTCAAGTAACGCTAGACGGCTAATTATTAGACCGGCATAGCGGTCTATCTTTCAACATTCAATAACGCACTTTTCATCAAGCGCTATCTACCCAGGTAGCGCTTTTTTCTGTGTGGCCAGCTATTCAGTTTTTGCGTGAGCGGTCGATAAGCATAATCAGCTTTTCAAAAAATACATTCTTCACAGGGATCACTATGCGCAACAACCAACCCGTCACGCAGCAAGAATATCCGTTAACGGAAGAGACCGTGCTGATATCGCGCTCGGATTTGAAAGGGAATGTGACCTACGCGAACCCGACGTTTGTTGAAGTGAGCGGTTACTCTCGTGATGAGTTGATTGGCGCTCCGCATAACATAATTCGACACCCGGATATGCCCGAAGCGGCCTTTGCGGATTTATGGAAAACCCTCCAGGCAGGCACTACTTGGCAGGGTCTGGTCAAGAACCGCCGTAAAAACGGTGATCATTATTGGGTGCATGCCACGCTTGCCCCACTGCGCGACGGTGACCGTATCGTGGGTTACACCTCGGTACGCCGAAAGGCCAGTCCCAAGGCCGTGTCCAAGGCGGAAAAGATCTACGCCGAGATGCGTGAGAAAGGCAAGTCCAGGCATTACACCCTGGTACGCGGCGAGATTCGACGGAAGGGGCTGACCGGGATCTTCGCGCGCTTTAAATTCACAAGCCTGCGTGCCAAGTTGATCGGTATGGTGTTGGCCGCCGTGCTGTTGCTTGGATTGGCGGGCGGACTAGGTATCTATGGATTGATGGCGTCTGGCGAGCGTTTGACGACGCTTAGCCGCTCAGGGTTGGACAACGTCGCCAGTTTGCAGCATATCGAACAAACCGTGGGTCAGGTGTTGGAGCAACTCGAGCCTGCCGTGCGAAATCCACGTAGCGTGGAGGCCGACGAGCTGTCCGAAGCCCTGACGGTTCAATTGGATAACTTGCAGGCCCGCTGGGAAGCCTATCAGGCCAATGAAGACGCCGGCGATCAAGCGCTAGCGTCCTTTGGTAATGCGCTAGACAGCTGGAGTGGTGGCGTGGAACAGGCGGCAACGGCGCTTGTCGATGGCAACGGCTTCGGGGCTTTTGAAGCATTGAACGATGTTGTGGTGCCCAACACGCGCACCCTGCGCGAGCAGGCCAGCCAACTGGTGGAAAATGAACGCACAACCGCCGCGGACATGTTGGCAGAGGCGGAACAAGGCCGCCAGCAGATGCTGATTGCCCAATTGGTGCTAATGGGCCTGGGCGCGTTGGTCATGATCGGTTTGAGCGTGCTGATTCTGAAATCGGTAATGCGTAGTCTGGCGGGTGCGCGTTATGTGACCTTCCAGATTGCTGCCGGCAACCTGGCGGCCCGGGAGCGTCGCCAAACCGGTGATGAGCTGGGCGAACTGCTGTACTCGCTCGACACGATGCGTTTCAGCCTGTCAGGTATCGTGGGTGACGTTGAAAACCGTGTATCGGTGGTCACGCCGGCGATTCAGCAGATTGCCGCTGAAAACGAGGAATTGGCGTCACGCACCGAGCAGCAGGCATCTTCGCTGCAGGAAACGGCCTCGAGCATGGAAGAAATGACCTCGACCGTTCAGCAGAATACCGACAATGCCCGCAAGGCGAGCGAATTGGCCGTACAGAATTCGCACAGCACCCAACAAACCAGCGAACAGATGCAACAGCTGGTTGAACGTATGCAGCGGATTGCCCAAAGTGCTGAAAAAATGACCGAAATGATCAGCGTGATCGACGGTATTGCTTTCCAGACCAACATTCTCGCCCTGAATGCCTCTGTGGAAGCCGCGAGGGCTGGTGAGCATGGTCGAGGGTTTGCGGTTGTGGCCAGCGAGGTACGTAATCTTGCCGGACGCAGCGCTGAAGCCGCCCAGGAAATTCGTCGCATGATCGACAGCACCACTCAGGAAGTCACCGGCGGACGAAGCGCCGTGGAGCAGGCCGAGAAAGCAATCGACGCCGTTATGCGCCAGGTCAACCAGGTAAGCGAGCTGATGGAGTCGATCAGCACTGCGTCCAGTGAGCAGAGTAGCGGGATTGGGGAGATCAACTCGGCGATCGCCGAAATGGATAACGTTACCCAGCAAAATGCCACTAAGGTGCAGTCGATTGCCGCGTCGGCGGATAACCTGTCACTGGAAGCTTTCGAACTGGCAAACGTGGTGGATGCGTTCCGCTTGGAAGGGGCTCAGGAAGAAAGTATCAAAACGGCGCGTGCGCATCTTGAAAGGCTGAATCAAGCCACTCAGAAAACCACCAAGGCTTTGCCCAGCCATTCTTCATCGCCTAAAGCACGCGACGTGGCGACGGAGACTGCTGATCAATGGGATGAGTTCTAACGCCTGGGAGCGCTCAGATAATTGCGCCCGCCAAGTGGCGGGCGCAATGGGCAGGATTTATTCGTCGGGATGAAACTCAAGGGCTACCGAGTTGATGCAGTAGCGTAAGCCGGTGCTCTCGGGCGGTCCGTCGGGGAAAACGTGACCCAGATGCGCATCACAGTGGGAACACACCACTTCGGTGCGCACCATGCCATGAGAAGCGTCCTGGTGCTCTTCGACGCCGTGTTTGCCAAGCGGGCGGTCAAAGCTTGGCCATCCGCAGCCCGCGTCAAACTTGTGTTCGTTCTCGAACAATGGGGCATGGCAGCAGACGCAATGGTAGATACCTTGGACTTCTCTGACCTGGTAGTCCCCGGTAAACGGCCGCTCGGTGCCTTTTTCGCGGGTGACGCGGTACTGCTCCGGCGTGAGTTGTTCGCGCCACTGATCCGGGGATTTTTCGATTTTTGCCATGGGGGTCTCCTCTCCCGCTACCTGACTCAGGCTAGCGTATCACTATCGTCAATGACTGTATCGCCAATGACAGTACCTAGCTTGCCTGAGTTCAGGATGCGCAATATTGGGCAAAATCGCCAGCCTTGCGGTCAAACGCTGGCCGCGCCACCATTGCTACGCGGATCATGAGCGCTTTCAATCAGCCCACCAGGGTGATGAACGATACCCCCCGCATGGCCCATGGTGTCGCTGAACGGCTCGTTGAGCACTTCGACATCGTGCCCAGCCTCCTTGAGGGCTGCCACCAGCTTGTCGTCGAAGCGATCCTCGAGTTTTAAATTCATGCTGGATTCGCCCCATGTACGGCCCAGCAGCCAGCGAGGAGCGGTAACCGCCTGCTGCAACGGCATGTGGTGAAATGCGTAGCGCGAGAAGACCGCGGCTTGTGATTGGGGCTGACCCTCACCGCCCATGGTGCCGTAGACCATGGTGCGGCCGTCGTTAAACCGGGCGAGCGCCGGGTTAAGCGTATGAAAAGGCTTGCGCCCAGGCGCCAGTCCTCGCAGCGCTTCGGGGTCAAGCGAGAAGCTGATACCGCGGTTCTGCCACAGCACGCCGCTTTCCGGTAGCACCACGCCGCTACCAAACTCCCAATAGATGCTTTGTATGAAGCTAACCGCGCGGCCCTCGCTATCTACCGCGCCCATCCGGACGGTATCACCAGGCGCCGGTTCGTGGGGCCAGGGCAGCGCTTTGGATGGGTCGATCTGGGCCGTTTCAGCGGCAATGCGTTCGTCGCTGAGTAACCCTTGAAGGGAGGTGGGGACCCGTGCCGGGTCGGTCACGTATTCATCACGTAGCATAAAGGCGCGCTTGGTGGCTTCAATCAGACCGTGCAGGTGATCAAAGCCGTTGGGCTCGGCGGCTTTAATGCGCTCGTAAATGGCCAGGATCATCAGCGACGCCACCCCTTGAGTGGGGGCGGGCAAGTTATACAAGGTGGCATCCGCGAGGCCTACTTCCAGGGGTGTCACGCGCTGGGCGCGATAGTCGTGGAAGTCTTGCAAGCGCAGCGGGCTGCCTAGCGCTTCCAGGTCGCTCGCCATGCTTTTTGCCAACTCACCGCGATAAAAATCATCCAGGCCAGCCGTGGCCAGTCGTTCCAGCGTCGCGGCTAAACGCGGCTGGCGCAGCCGATCGCCTTCACGTGGCGCTTGGCCATCGACCAGAAGTGCCTCGCTGAACCCCGGGCTTTGCGATAACCGCTCGAGGTGCTTGGCGGTGAGTGTTTCCTGGCTCTTGGAAACCGCGACGCCTTTTTGTGCATGGCCAATGGCATCGGCCAGCAGCGTTGTCAGCGCCAGAGGCTTTCCCCAGTCGGCGGCAACCGCTAGCGCTTCTTGCCAACCGCTTACCGTCCCACCCATGGTGAGGGCTGCTTTAGGGCCACGTTCGGGAATCTGCGTGTCACCGGCATAGAAGTCTGCGTTGGCCAACCCCGCCGCCGGGCCGCAGGCATCAATGGCCACTGGTGCTTTGCCGGGCTCATGGATTAACCAGAAACCATCACCGCCAAGGGCGTTCATGTGCGGATAGACCACGGCAATGGTGGCAGCGGCAGCGACCATGGCTTCCACGGCGTTGCCACCCTGCTTGAGTATATCCCGCCCGGCACTGGCAGCGAGGTGGTGCGGAGCGACACAGCTGCCGCTGAAGCTACGTTGCGTGTGGAGCATAAGCTGTCCTTTTATTATTGAGCCTGGGGCTTACCAGCCAATGGCGGCGGGCAGCCAAGTGGCGATGCCCGGAAATAATATCACCATGGCAATGGCGAGAAACTGTAAAGCGATAAACGGTAGCACGCCGAGGTAGATATCCAGCGTTGTAACGCCCTTGGGGGCGACGCCTTTGAGGAAAAACAGTGACCAGCCGAAGGGTGGTGTTAAAAACGAGGTTTGCAGCACCAGCCCCACCAGAATGCCCAGCCACACCATGTCGACGCCCATCTGGATAAAAAATGGCAAGAACAACGGCAGGGCAATATAGCTGATCTCGATCCACTCGAGAAAGAAGCCGAGCACAAACATCAGCAGCAGCATGAACAGAAGCGCGCCTATCTCGCCGCCAGGTACCCACTCGAACATACGTGCGACCAGATGCTCGCCGCCCAGGCCGCGAAACGCCAGACCAAACACCTGCGCGCTGATCAGGATGAAAAACACCATCGCCGAAATAATGAGTGTCGCCTTGGCGACCTCGTGGAGCAAGTTAAGGCTAAGGCGCCCGGAGCAAGCGACAAACACCAGCGCGCCCAGTGCGCCCATGGCGGCGGCTTCAGTGGGCGCGGCAATGCCACCAATGATCGAGCCAAGCACGGCAACGACCAAGCCTACCGGCGGGCCCACCACCAGTATCACCTTGCGCAACAATTGCGCTTTACCCATTTGAGCCCGCTCTTCGGCAGGGATGGGGGGCATTAGATGCGGTTTCCAGGCGGCAAGCGCAAGAATGGCAATAATGTAAACCGCTGCCAGGGTTAACCCCGGCATCATGGCGGCAGCGAACATGGTGCCCACCGACTCGCCCAGGATCTCTGCCAGTAGAATGAGCACCAGGCTGGGCGGGATAATCTGCCCGAGTGTGCCAGAGGCGCATATCATCCCGCTGGCCAGGGCCTTGGGGTAGCCGCGGCGCAGTAGCGTCGGCAAAGTGAGCAGGCCAAGCGTCACGATGGTGGCCCCGACGATACCTGTGGCCGCTCCAAGCAGCACGCCGACAAAAATAATCGCCACACCCATGCCACCCGATACATTGCCGAATAGGTGGCCGACCACGTCGATCAGTTCGGCGGCGAGTTTCGATTTTTCGAGCATTACGCCCATAAAGACGAACAGCGGGATAGCCATGAAGGTGTAGTTGGTTACCACGCCGTAGATTCGCGACGGCAGCAGGTTGAACAGCATCGGCCCAAAGCCGATAAACCCAAAGACAAAAGCGGTCGTTGCAATGCTGATCGCCACTGGAATACCAATCAGCAGCATAACGAAAAAGGCTCCGATCATGCCGATCGCCAGCCATTCATTTAAAGACATCGGTTAGTCACCTTGTGCGGGGAGTGCGAACGCATTGCGCAGCGCATGAGCCAGTCCTTGCAGCGCAAGCAGGGTGAAGCCAAAGGGAATAAACGCTTTCAAAACCCAGCGGTAGGGAAGGCCACCAGGATTGGGTGACCCCTCGCCGCGGCCAAACGATTGTGCGACCCAGGGAAGCGTCAGCCAGGCGATGTAAAAGCCCATGATCAACAACGTGAGTCCACCCAATACTTCGAGTGTGCGTTTTACGGCCACCGGGAAGTGCTCGTAAAACACGTCCACCCGAACCTGTTCGTCGTTAAGCAGCAAATACGCCATGCCGAACAGGGCGATAGGTGATATCAAGTGCCACTGTAGCTCTTGCAGCCACAGGGCACCGAAGTCGAACAAGTAACGCAGGATGACATCACTGGAGACCAACGCTACCAGCAACACACAGGTCCAGGCGGCGATCCGGCCAAATAGCCGGACCAGCGCTTCGATGGAGTTAACTACCTTTTTTACCGCTCGCATATCAGACTCCGATGATATCGCTTAGCCAAGCACGCTCGCTGGCGCCTGCCCAACGGTCATGCTGAGCTTTAAAGGCCATGTAGCTGTCGTGGATTTTGCGCACTGCCGGGTCGGCGTTGGCCTCGGTTTGGAGCGTATCCAGCGTGGCTTCGCGCAGTGCACTGACGATCGATTCAGGCAGTTGGTTGGCAATAACACCGTGATTATCGACCAGATCGGTCATGGCTTCGCCGTTGACGGCTTCCGACCAGGTCAGGCTTTCCAGACAGGCGGCCATGCACGCTGAGCGTACGATCATTTGCAGGTCGGCCGGCAGGCTGTCCCAGTGCGACTTGGAGATCAGTAGTTCGCCGGTGGTGGAGGGTTCGTGCCAGCCGGTGGTGTAATAGTATTTCGCAGCGTCTTGTAGCCCCATGCGGCGGTCCTGGAAAGGACCGACAAACTCGGCGGCGTCGATCACGCCGCGTTCCAGCGCCGGGAAAATCTCACCGCCCGGTAACACGCGGGCATCAACACCGAGCGACGAGTAGACCTTCCCGGCCAGGCCGGGAACGCGCATGCGCAGGCCGTCAAGCTGGCTGATGTCTTCAATCGGTTCGCGGAACCAGCCGGTCATTTGTACGCCGGTATTATTCAGCGGGAAGGCGACCATGCCATACGGTTCGTAAAGCTCGTGCCAAAGCTCGAGGCCACCGCCGTGGTAAAGCCAGGCCATATGGCCCATAAAGCTCATGCCGAATGGCACGGTGGTGAAATACTGGGCGGCGAACGTTGTGCCCGACCAGAAATAGCTGTTGGCCGCGTTCATTTGGATGGTGCCGCTCTGTACCGCTTCAAATCCTTCGAGCGCGGGGATCAGCTCCCCCGCCGCAAAGTGCTGAATATTGAGGCGGCCACCCGACATGGTGTTGATCTTCTCGATGACGTCGGTGGGGCTGCCAGGTCCCTCGACATAAAAGGGAGAGTTGGGTCCGTAGGCATTGGTCATGCGCCAGTTGATGGTTTCGGTCGATTGTGCTCGCGCAATGTTGGGTGCTCCCAATACCAATCCGGCAGTGGAAGATACGGCGGCAGTGGTAAGGAACTTGCGGCGTGTAAAGGTCATGGGTCACCTCTTGGCGGTCGAGAAATCAAATTTGTCCCACCAAGGTGTTAGCAATCGCCATGCCATAAAATCGATTTTATTTTAAATAAAAGATTTTTACAGCGTTTATCGGCAGTCGCTTACCGATACAGTGGTGGTCGATGCACTTAACTGGCGCGGCGCGTCACGCTTTGTGCACTACTTTGAGGCGGCAATATGCCAGCGTTGATGGAAGTGGCATTGTCGGGTCGAGAAGGGTGGTTGGGGCGGGAGTGCTTGACAGTTCAATAAGGGCTGAGTAACATACGCGCCACCTCGACGAGGCATTGCGACGTCCCATTCGTCTAGTGGTCCAGGACACCGCCCTTTCACGGCGGTAACAGGGGTTCGAACCCCCTATGGGACGCCAACTCAATCGTTAAGGTATCGGAGTGCGGGAATAGCTCAGCGGTAGAGCATCGCCTTGCCAAGGCGAGGGTCGGGAGTTCGAATCTCCTTTCCCGCTCCAGAACGTCCCATTCGTCTAGTGGTCCAGGACACCGCCCTTTCACGGCGGTAACAGGGGTTCGAACCCCCTATGGGACGCCAATCCGATAGCGAGAATGCGTTAAGCGTTGTGTTATAGAGCGGGAATAGCTCAGTGGTAGAGCATCGCCTTGCCAAGGCGAGGGTCGGGAGTTCGAATCTCCTTTCCCGCTCCAATAATGTTAGTGGATGTGGTTAGGTAAGAGTCGGGAGCTGGAACGCCAGCCCGGTCGATCTCCTTTCCCGCTCCAATAATTTTTACGCCTATATCTGTGTCCCATTCGTCTAGTGGTCCAGGACACCGCCCTTTCACGGCGGTAACAGGGGTTCGAACCCCCTATGGGACGCCATCTCGTACTTGTCTTATGCGTTGCGGGAATAGCTCAGTGGTAGAGCATCGCCTTGCCAAGGCGAGGGTCGGGAGTTCGAATCTCCTTTCCCGCTCCAAGCGCACCCATCTCTACGTTTCTCCTCTCCCGTTGTTTGTTTATATCGCCTTCTGGGATAGAACTGTTTGAAAAAATAGTTTGCGCCCTAATATCTAACTTTTATCTGTGTGATGACGTTCTTATTTTTGCTGAAAGGACATGTTTATGGCCGAACCGGCATTGTCGATACGTGGCCTTACCAAAGAGTACGGTAATGGCTTTCAAGCGTTAAAAGGTATTGATCTCGACGTCCAGCAGGGCGATTTTTTTGCGCTCTTGGGCCCCAATGGCGCAGGCAAGTCGACTACCTTGGGCGTGGTCTGTTCGCTGGTGCAGAAAACCCAGGGAAAGGTGTCGGTCTTTGGTATCGATATCGATAAAGACTTCTCTAAAGCGAAATATCAGATCGGCGTGGTACCCCAAGAGTTTAATTTTAACCAGTTCGAAAAAGTGCTCGATATCGTGCTGGCGCAAGCGGGCTATTACGGCATGACGCGTCGTGAGGCGCTGCCCCGCGCCGAGCAGCTGCTGAACGATCTGGGGCTGTGGGATAAGCGCAATGGCAGCGCAAGAATGCTTTCCGGCGGCATGAAACGCCGCTTGATGATTGCACGTGCCTTGATGCACCGGCCTAAATTGCTGATCCTCGACGAGCCGACCGCGGGCGTGGATATCGAGCTCCGCCGCAGCATGTGGGAATACATGCGGCGCATTAACCGCGACGAAGGCACCACGATCATTCTGACGACGCATTATCTGGAAGAGGCCGAGAGCCTGTGCCGCAATATCGCGATCATTAACCACGGCGAAATTGTCCGCAACACCAGCGTGCGCGAGTTGCTCACCGAGCTGAGCCGGGAGACCTTTCTGCTGGATCTTGCAGCCCCTGTCAGCGATACCCCCGTGGTGGAGGGGTTTGATATCCAGCGGCTGGAAGCCTCGCAGCTATCGCTGGTGATTCATCGTGGCCAGCGGCTCAACGATGTGTTCAGTGCGTTAACTGAGCAGGGCTTGCAGGTGGTCTCCATGCGTAACCGCGCCAACCGGCTGGAGGAGATGTTCGTGTCGATGGTGGAAGGTAGTCAGAATGCGATCGATCAACGGGCAGAGCAGCCTCAAACACAGGAGGCGCGGGTATGAATGCCAGCCAAACGCTCATCGCCTTATGGACGCTGGTGCTCAAGGAGATCAAGCGCTTCACGCGGATATGGCCACAAACCTTGTTGCCGCCCTCTATCACCATGGCTATGTACTTTATTATCTTTGGTAATCTGATCGGCTCGCGCATTGGGGCGATGGACGGATTCACGTACATGGACTTTATTGTCCCCGGCCTGATCATGATGTCGGTGATTACCAACAGCTATTCCAACGTGGCCTCCAGCTTCTTCTCGAACAAGTTCCAGCGTTCGATCGAGGAGATGATGGTCTCGCCGATGCCAAACTGGGTCATTTTATCCGGTTTCATTTTTGGCGGTATGGCTCGTGGTCTTGGCGTCGGGCTGATCGTGACCATCGTTTCGCTGTTTTTCACTCGCCTGACCGTTGAGCATCCGTTACTGACCGTACTGGTAGTGGTACTGACGTCGGCGCTGTTTTCCATCGGTGGCTTTATCAACGCGCTGCTGGCCAATAAATTCGACGACATTTCCATTGTGCCGACCTTTATCCTCACGCCGCTGACCTACCTGGGTGGGGTGTTTTACTCGATTTCCATGCTGCCTGATTTCTGGCAGGGCGTGTCGATGCTCAACCCGATTCTGTACATGGTGAATGTCTTCCGCTATGGCTTCCTGGGGGTGTCGGATATCCCGGTTGGCTGGGCCTTGGCTGCCGTGCTGGGCTTCATTGTCGTGCTGTTTGTCGTAGCGCTTCGCATGTTGGAGCGCGGTAAAGGAATCCGGAGTTAATTCATGTCGCATCGACCCGAAACGCTGATGGAGGCTCCCCTGGGGCGTGAATCCGCCTATCCAGAAGCCTATGACCCAGGCCTTTTGTATCCGATTCCCCGCGCGGCCAACCGAGCCCCGTTGGGCATTTTTGAAGGCAAGCTGCCGTTTGTTGGCGAGGACGAATGGCATGCGTTTGAGGTTTCCTGGCTGAACGGGCGCGGCAAGCCGGTGGTGGCTGTCGCCCGCTTTCGCCTGCCTGCGGACTCACCCAATCTAATTGAGTCAAAATCCTGGAAGCTGTACCTCAACAGCTTCAACCAGACCCGCTTTGCCAATCGCGACGCTGTCATCGCGACGCTCACCCAGGATTTAGCGGCTGCCGCGAATGCACCGGTTAGCGTCGAGCTGTTTGATGTGGATGCTGACGCCCTGGCGCCTCAGCAACTGCCGGGAGAGTGCCTGGACGCGCTGGATATCGAGGTAAGCGATTATACACCCAGCGCCGACCATCTAACGGCAGGGGATCAGGTGGTGGAAGAAACGCTGTACTCGCACCTTTTAAAATCCAACTGCCCAGTGACCGGGCAGCCCGATTGGGGCAGCGTGATGATTCGCTATAAAGGCCCGAAGATCGAGCGCGAGGGGTTATTGCGCTATTTGATTGGCTATCGCCAGCATCAGGACTTTCATGAGCATTGCGTCGAGCATATTTTTACCGACCTGATGCAGCGCGCCAAACCCACTGAACTATTGGTGCTGGCGCGCTATGTGCGTCGCGGCGGGTTGGATATCAGCCCCTGGCGTGCGACACCGGGACTTGTACCACCCAGCCCGCTGCGCCTGGCAAGACAATAAATAATTGCGCTAAAGTAGCGCTCACCTCATTGAATCGATGGAGTCATCATGGACGCACTTACGCTGCTGCACGAACGTAGCTCCATGGGCAAGCTGAACGAGCCTGCGCCCAATGCCGAGCAGCTTGGCGCTATCTACCAGGCGGCGCTGCGTGCCCCCGACCACAAAGAGCTGCGCCCCTGGCGGTTTATCGAATTCAGCGGCGAAGGGCGCGAACGTCTGGGTGAGCTGTTCGCCGAGGCCGAGTTTCAGGAAGACCCGCATGCCGGGGATGGTGTGCTTGATTCGGCGCGCAAAAAACCGCTGCGCGCGCCGATGATCATTGCCGTGATCGCCAAGGTAACGCCGGACATCCCCAAGGTGCCCAAGATGGAGCAGGTGATCTCTGCCGGCTGCGCGGCCCACGGTATTCTGCTGGCAGCTCACGCGCTCGGGTTGGGTGCCATGTGGCGTAGCGGCAAGTATGCCTTTGACCCCGTTGTGCGCAAGGGATTGAGCCTGGAAGATGACGACGAGGTGGTTGCGTTTATTTATCTGGGCACGCCCG
Organism: Halomonas sp. SH5A2; assembly: GCF_014263395.1. Classification (GTDB taxonomy): domain Bacteria; phylum Pseudomonadota; class Gammaproteobacteria; order Pseudomonadales; family Halomonadaceae; genus Vreelandella. The sequence goes on from NZ_CP058321.1 coordinate 1,231,859, forward strand.
CAGGTCGCCACAAACCGCTGCCTGAGCATCAAGCCGTTGACTTTGTCGAACGCTGGAGTTAGCCATGGCCACCAGCCGAGAAGCCGGTGTAGCGTACCCACGTCTACCGTTAACCAAAGGACCGGATGATCTTGTTGTCTTTCAGCAATGGCTGAGTGAGGCGATTCCCATGGTTGGCGCGCTGGGAATCATGCAGATGGATCGCCAAGGAGACACGCTTACCTGGCAACTGGCGCTAAAGCCCAGCCTGAATGACAAAGGTACCGGTTTTGGCGGTGCGCTCACCGCGCAAACGACACTACAGGGCTGGTGCTGGGTGACGCTATGGCTGCGCGAGCAGGGCAGGGCGCAGGATGTGGTCGTCGCCGAAGCCAGCCAGCGCTTTCATGCGCCGGTGACGGGCGATTACCGTATGGTATGTAGACCCCACGACACCCAAGGCCCGTTAACACTCGCCGACAGGCTTCAGGAACGCGGTAGAGGGCGCATTACGCTGGACCAAAAGCTCTATTGCGGTAATACGCTGTGTCTTGAAGCGACCGGCAGCTACGTGGTCCTTCCTGAGGCTTGAACCGAAAATGGCTTGCTATTTGGCAGCTTAGCCCATAGAATACGCGCCGTTCTGTTGGGAAAAGCACCACTGTTCTCAAAAGAGCAAACAACGCGGAGGAGTGTCCGAGTGGTCGAAGGAGCACGCCTGGAAAGTGTGTAAGTCGAAAGGCTTCGAGGGTTCGAATCCCTCCTCCTCCGCCAAAAATTTTAAAAAAGCCCGCTGACATAGTTTCAGCGGGCTTTTTTTGTCTGTAAGAAGCATATATGGCTGATAGCGAGGAATTTCTGTTCCACCAGTGCATTGGCTGGCGCAAGGTTAGCACTGACGGAGATGTTATGACGCAGGGACGCAGCATCTAGCTTTTGATGAAAACCCGTGTCAGGCACTTTGATCACTCATTTGATGCCTTCTCGATTATGCGGCTTAAATTCCCTTAAAGTAATCCTAAGTATTGCCGATACCTATCTAAATTGCATAAAGCGTTATAAGGGATAGCGGTGTTGCTAAGGAGATGGCAGACCACGTTGCTCGTGGAACCCAGACCCTTTGTGATACGGCTACCCTTAATGGCGAGGATGAATTTTGGAAAAGCGGAAAAGCGTGCTGACAGTTGCATTGATCTTTTATGCGACTCAGGTATTCGCACAGGCAGGCGATACCCCCAGTGTCTCATTTGATGGTTTTGGCACGCTCGGCATGGTCCATTCTGATGAAAATAAGGCAACACTCGCGCCCAATATTTTTGTGCCCAAAGGCGCGGGGTATAAGAACGAGTGGAGTGCGGAGGTCGATAGTCGTCTTGGATTGCAACTTACCGCTAATCTCACGCTGCGATGGTCCAGCGTCCTGCAGGTAATAGTAGAGCAGGACTATAATGGCCACTTTACGCCAGATATTGAGTGGGCTAACGTCAAGTTCGATATGACTCCCGAGCTGAGTTTAAGAGCCGGTCGTGTGGTGCTGCCGAGCTTCATGAATTCAGAGTATCGCAAGGTGGGATACGCGATTCCCTGGGTCCGCCCCCCCCAAGAAGTTTATCGCACCGTACCCGTCTCCAACCTTGACGGTATCGATGCTGCCTATCGGTTCCGCTTCGATGATTTCACCAATACTGTTCAGGCTACTTACGGCCAAGCCGACAAGGCATTTACCTTTGCCGACGGAACCGGCGGCTGGTCCAAGGGCGAGGCCCGATCCAGGAAAGGGCTGACAATCAACAATACGCTGGAACACGGTGGGGCCAGTTTTTTTGCAGCTTATAGCCAATTTCGTCTGTCCATCGACGAGTTTAATCCCCTCTTCGATATTTATCGGATGTTCGGGCCCCAGGGTAACGCCATCGCCAACCGCTACAATCTCGACGATAAACGTTTCGAGGTGCTCACTCTTGGTGCAAGCTATGATGCGGGCGACTGGTTCTTGATGGGGGAGTGGACCCAGATGGAAAGTAGAAGCTTGATTACCGACACCCGCAGCTGGTATGTCACCAGCGGCTACCGCTTCGGTACCATCACGCCGTATTTGACCTACTCTCAACAGCGTACTCATAACAGTCCCTCCAATCCCGGTCTGGGACAACCTGGCACCGAGGAACTTGATGCGTTCCTACAGTCCAGTTTGGAATCCCAGCCTAGGCAGGAGAGCGTGTCACTAGGAGTTCGTTGGGATTTTACTCGGAACATGGCACTTAAAGCACAATACGACCATATGAATCTGGATTCAGGGTCTCCTGGTTTCCTGGTCAATACCCAGCCGGATTTTGAGCCCGGCGGTACGGTCAACCTCTTCAGCCTCGCTCTCGACTTTGTGTTTTAAGGGTGGCCATGCGACGGATATTCAGTATTTGGGGCTTGCTCTTCTGTCTGGGGGTTAACACCGCCTTGGCTGAAGTGGTGGTCGTCGTCTCGACACAAAACCCAACCGAGACCTTGTCACGCGATGAGCTCAGAGATATTTACTTGGGCAGGTTGAAGCGCTTTTCCGATGGTACGGTTGTGGAGCCTGTGGACCAGCGGGAGAGTTCACCTGCATATAGCAAGTTTTATCGTTATTACATGGAAATGACGCCGAGTCAGATCAAGGCACATAGGTCGAAGCTGATCTTCACCGGGCGTGGGCAGCCTCCGGCACTGGTTGCTGACGACAGCGACATGGCAAACACTATAGCGGCGTCACCGCGGGCCATAGGCTATCTCGATTCGAGCACCGTTGATGAGAGACTGAGGGTGGTGTCGATTGAATAACAACAATGAAATGAAGCGTTATGGGCATTCTTCAGACACAAGTGTGGTTCAGTGTTGGCTAAATCGTTTGATCCAACCCCAAGTTTTGTTCACCAGTATTGCAGTCATAGCACTCGTGGTGATCTGGACCACAACCCTTCATCTTGTTGGCAGGGAGCAAGCGTCAGCCGAACGTACAGCAGCGGCGCTTGCTGCAGATACCGCTGATACCTATGAGGCGCAAATAGTACGGGCACTGCGTGAGATTGATACTACTCTCAAACTGGTTCTCTACAGTATCGATGGCAAGTCTGTACCGTCGGTGCTGGACGAACTACGTGCACGGAACATGCTACCGCCTGCGTCTTTATTCACGGTGAGCGTTGCCGATTCCTCGGGCAATGTGCTCGCAAGCACAGACGATCTAGCCCATCCGCATATAGCGACCCATGATGACGATCGCTTTACCCAAAAAAACGAGGAAATGGTGGTGGGGGAGCCTTGGTTCAATCAGGGTTCTGGGAATTGGGAGTTATTTTTCAGTCGGCGTGCACAAGTGGACGACATGGACTCGGACGTTATCGTGACGGTATCGATACATGCTGGCTATTTTGTCAGCAGCTATGAGCCAGATGTACTGGGCGAACAGGGGGTGCTGGCCTTAGTGGGTACCGATGGTATTTTCCGGATCAAACGTACTGGCGATAACATCAGTGCGAATAATAAAGTCGACTACGCAACCATGTTCGCCGACAGCGGAGACGTTGAAACGTCGGCTACGTTAACTGTTAATTCGTGGGATGAGATTCCGCGTTATACCGTGGTCAGGGAACTGTTTGAGTTTCCTCTCGCCATCGTCGTTGGGATTTCAGAAGCTGAGGGTTTGGCTGCCGCCCGGGAGCTCAAGCAGACGTATCTGCAGCGTGCCATGCTGGCAAGCCTTCTTCTTCTTATTGTTATAGCATTACTTGGCCGACTGAGCTGGAAGCTTCAGCGAGAACAAGTTCGTAATTTGGAACAACGTATCGCCCATGCTCAGCGTGTGGAATACCTTGCCTTTCATGACAGCCTCACCGGTTTGCCAAATCGCGCCTTCTTCACCCAGTTGCTAACCCAAGGTATGCATCATTCGCGGCGCTACAACAAAAAATTGGCGCTACTCTTTCTTGATCTTGATCGTTTCAAAATTATCAATGATTCACTAGGTCATGACGCTGGCGATGAGTTGCTTCAGGAAATGGCTCGGCGCCTCAGTACAACTGTGCGTGAAAGCGACGTGGTGGCACGCCTGGGAGGAGACGAATTTGTGGTCTTGCTTACTGAAATTGAGGAAGTAAGACAAGCGGAAATTGTCGCCGAAAAAATCCTTGCGACAGTCAGCGCGCCATTCACTTTAGCGGGACAGGAACTCCACATCACAGTGAGTGTTGGCGTCGCCCTGTTTCCTAGAGACGGCGAGGACGAGCAATCACTGCTGAAAAGTGCTGACATTGCGATGTATTACGCCAAAGAGAAAGGAAAAAATAATGTCCAGTTCTCTTCCGAAGCATTGAAAACAGATTCTGTAGAACGCTTTGTGCTGGAATCAAGACTGCGCAGTGCTCTGCAAAATCAAGAGTTTAAAGTTTATTACCAATCTAAGCAGGACATGAACGGCCACGTAACGGGAATGGAAGCATTATTACGCTGGCAACACCCTGATTTAGGATTGATGGCGCCTATGGAATTCATACCCATGGCAGAAGAAAACGGGCTCATCATTCCTATTGGCCGCTGGGTGCTCAAGACAGCTTGTTGGCAGAATGTTGCCTGGCAAAATTTAGGGCTTCCAGAATTGAGCATGGCAGTGAATCTTTCTGCGCGTCAATTCCTCGATAAAGGTCTTATTGACGATATCAATACCGCATTGCGGGAAACCGGCATGGCGCCTGAACTACTTGAATTGGAAATCACAGAAAGCATGGTGATGTATGACGTCAAGCATACAGTGCAAATTCTGAAAGAACTCAAAAAGATGGGAGTCAAGGTCGCAATTGATGATTTTGGTACCGGTTATTCCTCCCTGTCCAGGTTGAAGGATTTTCCGCTCGACTCGATTAAGGTCGATGGTTCATTCATATATGCCATGACCGATTGTGCTGAGAATCAAAAACTGACGGAGGCAATTATCGAAATAGGCAAGACATTGAGCCTGACGGTGATTGCTGAAGGTGTTGAAACGGTAGAGCAGCTTAATTGCCTTCGCTCCCTGTCATGCGATCAGTTTCAAGGGTTTTATGCCAATAAACCATTACCAGCGGGTGAATTCGAAGTAATGATGCGCGAGCTTATTATTAATTCAAAAACCAGCTGTTGAGTTGTTTAAAGACGACAAGACACTAACCGCTAATTGTCCGCCATCCTTGCAAGTAGGTAGCGCTATAGGCGTATCATGGCCTTGGCGTACAAGGAGAATGGCAACCAATGGCTCGAAATCGCACATTACTCAGTGCTGTCGTTCTTCTGCTACCCAGGTTGATGCACTTTGCCTGGCGAGTATTGTGCAACTTTCTGAAGAACCGCGGCATTCTGCTTGCTGGAGGAGTGGGGTACAACGTCCTGCTGTCCATCGTGCCGTTGTTCGCCCTGTTGGTGGTGCTGTTAGCGCAAGTGGTAGACGAGCAGCATCTTCTCAATGTGTTGGCTTTACAGGCGCGCCATTTAACGCCCGCCAATGCCGAGGTTTTGCTGGAAGCTGTACGCGGCATACTGGACTCCCGCGATGTGATTGGCATTTTCGGCTTTCCGATCATGTTGCTCTTCAGCTCGTTCGCGTTTCGGATGCTCGAGGATGCGCTGGCGATTATTTTTCATGCGCCAGAGACGCCACATATCAAGCGCAGTGCCTGGGTGTCCGTGATGCTGCCTTATGCCTTCATGCTGGTGCTTGGGGCCGGATTGATGGCGTTAACGCTGGTCGTGACCCTGGCGAGTTCGCTCAATACGATGGTGCTGGCAATCTTCGAACGAGAACTGCCGCTGGCTCGATTTTCCGAGCCGGTGCTTAATCTGATCAGTTTTTTCGGTGTTTTCCTGTTATTCAGTGCCATCTACAAGGTGCTGCCGGTTGTGCGTATCGCTTTGAGGCGAGCAGTGGTTGGTGGTTTTGTTGCAGCGCTTTTATGGGAAGGTGTGCGGCTGTTGCTGGTCTACTATTTTACTCATATCTCTTTGGTCAATGCCGTCTATGGCTCCTTGGCGACACTGGTGATTGTGCTGCTAAGTCTTGAAATTGGCGCGATTATTTTATTGCTGGGTGCCCAGGTGATTGCTGAGCTGGAGCGTAATACCCGCCGTGGTCTGCCATGGCATATCGATCCTGACCGGCAGCCCGTCACCCGGGTTGACTGAGATATCTGATAAAGCCACCAATAGATGGCTTGCCAGATGATCAGTTTTCTACATAGAGGCGGATAAACCGCTATTTATGCCCAGCCACTTGTGGGGGAGCGGCTTGGGCGCGCAAGATGGACGTTAATGTTCATTTCGGAGTCGTCATCCTATGCGTGTTTTCGCCAATCCCGTCGGAACGGGGAATCTCTGGTTCGACAATCTCAGCACTGCAGACGGCACTCCTGTCGGCTATGATCCCCAGGCGCGGGCGTTTGTACCGATGCCTCCCTTTTGTGCCAATCGGGAAAGAATCGGTTGCAACTGGATAGCGCCAGAGGAGGGTGCATTCTGCCGGTCCTGCGCCATGACGGCGCTGGCCCCTGATCCTTCCATCCCCGATGCCATCTCCAACTGGGCGCAGACAGAAGCGGCCAAACGTTGGGTGTTGGATAACCTGGGGCGCTGGCACTGGTTCCGGCCGGAAGATCCAGGGGCACCACCTGTGTTCCATCTGCTGGCTGAAGGCCCTACCCCTGTTCCCATGGGGCATGCGCAAGGCGTGGTGACCATCAGCGTCGCTGAGATGGACCCTGTGTTGGTTACGACGCGCCGGGAAGCGCTGGAAGAACCTTACCGGACCATGATTGGCCATATGCGCCATGAAATTGCCCATATGCTGTGGTGGCGGTTGAGCCTGCGCGAGGATTTTCTGGATGAGTTTCGGACCATGTTCGGTGACGAGCGGATCGATTATCCGGCCGCGTTGCGTTACCACTATGAAAATGGCCCACCGCCGGAGTGGAAGCAGCATTACCTGACCAGTTACGCGTCAGCGCATCCCCATGAAGACTGGGCCGAAACGGCGGCACACTTGCTGCACCTGACCGATATTGCCGACAGTTTTGTCGCCACAGGCCTGTCGTCGCCGCAAATACCCAGCGCCAGCTGGGACCCGTACTCGGAGCCTGACGCAGGCCAGTTGATTCACATTGCCGCCTCACTGACTGTGGGTGTCAATCATATCAATCGCTCCATGGGGTTATCGGACCTTTATCCGTTTGTACTCTCGGAGCACGCGCGTCATAAGCTGGCCTTTGTGCATAACTGGCTACGGCGGGGCGCGCAGGGGCTTTAAGCGCCTGAATGGTGCAGAGGCTTAGTGTTCTCGTCGCAGCGCTGTGCCTAATGTCGAGAAATACTCGCCAAATAGCCGGTTGATACGTTCGCGCTGCTCGCCTTGGGGGTAAAGCCCCTTTTCGGCTTCCGGCGAGGCCTTGCTGCCCTTGACCAGAAAATGGTTGGTGATCGTGGCGTCCTGTACAAAGGCTTCGAAGGCGCGGGCGCAGAGCTCTTCGGGTCGGCTGTAGTAAAGCTGGCCAAGTTGTTTATCCATCCGGGCCGAGTGCCTGAACAGTTCGCTTGGCTGGTCTCCTTCGGGCTCTAGTAAAATGGCCTGAAAGCAGTGTATCAACCGTTCGTTGAGCGGGTGGGAAATCGGCTTGACATCAGCAAGCCAGGCGGTCGAGGCAAATAAGCCGCTGGGGGCACCGCGAAAGCACTTGGTGACAATGTAATGATCGAACGCATGAAACCACTCGTGAGCGATACTCCCGGGGCCCGCGTTTTTGGCCAGTGCAAAGCTGCGCTGGCTGGGGTCGTAGTGAGCGGATACGCCCGGCCTTCCGCCGCTACCGTACTGCAAGGCGAGCGATCCGCGTAGCGAGATCAATGCTTCAGGTCCTTGCAAAATCAACATTAAATCGCATAGCGCATCGTGGAAGAGCTCCGCTGCGCGGTCGCGCTCGGTAGTTGTCACCCAACGACCAATCTCGATAGAGCGAAAATCAAACTGGCGACGAATCAGCGCAAAGCTACTGGCGCCCGCTTGGCGGTGGGGCGGTCCGTTACGATAAAATTCCCGCGCACTGATACTCAAGGCATGGCTCGCTCAGGTGGGTCAAGAGAACTCGTAGCCTTATGATATCGTTTAAGCATCTGGTTTGCGCGGGGTGCTCATGCCACAATCGATAAACGCTTGGATTGACCAGTAAGGAATGCAATGAAGTCGAGTATTAATGTGGGCCTCGTCGGCTACGGTTTTGCCAGCAAAACGTTTCATGCCCCGCTGATTCAGGCGACCGAAGGTCTGGATCTGGTCGCTGTTTCCTCGAGCGATGCGGCAAAGGTGCATGCCGATTTGCCCGATGTCGAGGTTGAAAGCAAAGCGGTGGCGTTATGCGAGCGCAAGGATATCGACCTGATCGTGATTCCCACGCCCAATGACACCCACTTTCCGCTTGCCAAGGCGGCGCTGTCGGCAGGCAAGCACGTGGTGGTCGATAAACCTTTTACCGTTACGCTCTCTGAGGCCAAGCAGCTAAAAGCATTAGCGACGGACAAGGAGCGGATGGTGTCGGTGTTTCATAACCGTCGCTGGGATAGTGATTTCTTGACCGTCAAGTCGCTGCTTGAGGCGGGTACGCTGGGACGCGTGACCGGGTTTGAGTCGCATTTTGACCGTTTCCGGCCTGAAGTGCGTGATCGCTGGCGGGAGAAAGCCACCCCAGGTGGCGGTATCTGGTATGACCTGGGACCGCATCTTCTGGATCAAGCCTGCGAACTGTTTGGCATGCCCAACGCCATTTTGCTGGAACTGGACGCGCTGCGTGATGGGGCCAAGGCCGATGATGACTTCCTGGCCCTGCTTGAGTATGAAGGGTTTCGCGTCACGCTTGCGGCAGGCACCCTGGTAGCTGAACCCACGCCACGCTTTCGCATTCACGGCACCCAGGGAAGTTTCGTTAAATACGGCCTGGACCCTCAGGAAGATCGCTTGAAAGCTGGTGAGTTGCCCACCCCCAAGTGGGGCGAAGATACCCAGCACGGCACGTTGACGCTGCGGGAAGGCGAGGGGGAAAGTGCCTCATTGGTAAGCCACGAACACCCTACCCAGAATGGCGACTACCTAGCGTATTACCAGGGTATCGCCAGCGCGCTTCTCGATGAAGCGCCATTGCCGGTTGATATCGACGATGCTCTGCGCAGCATGTCACTTCTGGAAGCCGGCCTTGATAGCCATCGCCAACGGCGCTGGATTTCGCTGAAAAATCATCTTTAAGCACAGCGCTATACAGGGACGACCGGCGGGTCGTCCTGTGTCACAGCAGATCCGTCGCATTATTGCGTTTATCTTCACGCAGTTTATCGCGGGCAATGTAAAGCGCGGCTATTGCACGTGCTTCATGAAAATCATCTCGCATTAACAAGGCGGGAAGTTCTTCCAGCGCGTGGGTTTCCACGATCAATGGCTCGGGCTCGTCGCCCGGCAGACGCTTGGGATAAAGGTCAGTTGCCAGCAGCACTTGCATGCGGTGGCGCATGTAATTGGGCGCCAGGGAAAGCTCGGCAAGTGGCTCAAGGTGATGCGCGCCGAAACCGCATTCTTCCATTAACTCCCGATTCGCCGCGGTGACGATATCTTCGCCCGGATCCACCAACCCTTTGGGCAGCGTCAGCACGTAATCCTCGAAGCCTGCTGCGTATTCGCGAATCAACAACACGTGTTCCGGGTCGGGCATGGCGACGATCATCACCGCGCCTCTATCGGCGCCGGTCAAGCGTTCAAACTGACGTTCCTCGCCGTTTGAAAAGCGCAGGTCCAGCGCTTCAACCTGAAACAAGCGACTTTGCGCCACGGTGTTGCGCGCCATGATCTGCGGTCTTTTCAGGTAGCCTGGCGAGGTGTGATCAGTGGTTGAATCGTATTGGGACATCGGGCCTCCGTGGCTGGTAAACGGCAGTTAGGCTACAATAGCACGCTTATAACTTTCGCGATGGGAGTGGCAATGATCGAGTGGAGTGAAATTGATACCGTGCTACTGGACATGGACGGTACGCTGCTGGACCTGCACTTTGACAGCCACTTCTGGCTAGAGCATTTACCACGCCGCTACATGGAACTTCATCAGTTGGATGAAGCCTCCCAGGACATTATACGTGCCCGTATTATCGGCGAGCAGGGTACGCTTAACTGGTACAGCTTAGCCTATTGGAGCCGCGAACTAGGCGTCGATATCGTGGCACTCAAGCGCGAAGTACAGCACCTGATCGGCCTGCGCGGTGACGCTCTGGATTTTTTGACCTGGCTAAAGCAGGCCCATCCACGCGTCGTGCTGGCAACGAACGCCGACCGCGCGAGTCTGGCGCTGAAACTTCCGTTGACAGGGTTGGAAAACTACCTGGACGCCATCATTTCCTCGGAAGATGTGGGCGCGGCGAAAGAGGAACAGGCGTTTTGGTCCGCGCTACAGCATCTGGAGCCTTTTGATCCCGCGCGCACCTTATTCATTGACGACAATCCTCACGTCCTCGCCAGCGCCCGCACCTTTGGCATCCAGTACTTGCTGGGGATTAAACAGCCGGATAGCCAGCGGCCAGAAAAGGCGCTTGAGGAATTTGTCGCCCTGGACCGATTTGCCCAACTGCTGCCGCATGTTTGAGCAGCAAGGAGAGCGTTAATGAGTGATGGTATTCGCTTGGATAAATGGCTATGGGCTGCGCGTTTTTTCAAAACCCGTGCCCTGGCGAAAAAAGCCATCGAAGGTGGCAAGGTGCACTACGACGGTGGCCGGGCCAAAACCAGCAAGAACGTAGAGCTTGGCGCGTTAATCAAGGTGCCCCAGGGTTGGGATGTGTTTGAGGTGGAAGTGATCGCGCTTTCAGACCAGCGGAAGGGCGCTCCCGAAGCCCGCAAACTGTACGCCGAAACCCAGGAAAGCGTTAAGCGCCGCGCCCGCGAGGCCGAAGCACGGCGGTTAAACAACGAAGTTATGCAGCATCCGATCAAGCGTCCTGACAAAAAACAGCGTCGCGATATCCAGCGTTTTCAACGCGAGCAAGGGGGGTGAGCTCCCTCGCTCGCCGGTTCCTTTTTATTTCCCCCCAACGGTTTTCTTATGTCTGATCAAATCCAACGTTTCCTGTTTGACCAAACCAACGTGCGCGGCGAGATCGTGACGCTATCCAACGCTTACCATGAAGTGCTGGACCGTCATGCCTACCCACCTGCGGTCAACCAACTGCTGGGCGAATTATTGGCCGCTGTTGCGCTGCTGACGGATACCGTGAAGCTGGATGGCACCCTCAGCATAGAAGTACGCGGCCAAGGTGAGCTGTCGCTGTTAATGGCGGAATCCAACCCCGGGGGCGAGTTGCGGGCTATTGCCCGGATTGCTGATGGCGGCGCTTTACCCAGTGAGCATGCCAGTTTTCGTGACATGGTCGGTGACGGGCAAATCGTGATTACCCTCGACCCCCGCGACGGCAATCGCTATCAGGGGGTGGTCGCACTTGACCACGATACCTTGAGCGGTTGTCTGGAGGCCTATTTCACCCAGTCGGAGCAGCTACCCACGCGGCTATGGCTGGCCGCGGACGGTGAACGGGCAGGGGGCTTGCTCCTTCAACGCCTGCCCGACGCCTCTCAGAACCAGGACGTAGACGCCTGGGAGCGCAGCGTTCATCTGGCCGATACCATCAAGTCCGAAGAGCTGCTGGGCCTTGAGCAGCGTGAAGTGCTGTTTCGGCTTTATCACGAGGAGACCGTTCGCGTCTTTGAGCCGAAAGCGTTGCGTTTTGGCTGTACCTGCTCCCGCGAGCGTATGAGTAGTGGATTGCTGACGCTGGGTAGCGCTGAGCTGCGGGATATTTTGCGTGAACAGGGCGAAATCAATACCCAGTGCCACTTCTGCCACACGAAATATCACTACACGGCAGCGGATATTGAAAGTTTATTGGACAACCCTGACGCACCTTCACCCACTATCCATTGATTTTGTAGTCATGCCGGTCAAGGCCCATGTTTAAAACGCCGCTGACGGGCGCGAGCCATACCAGTCACTTGGGCGAATTGGCCAAACAAGTGTTTGAAAAAATACTGCGCCGCAACACAAAATATGGTGTCAATGTTGTAGTTTAACTACAACATATTTGCTTCCAGCCCCCGTTTTCCGGGGGCTTTCTTTTTGCCATAATGCGCCGGACTTAAGCGCCCAGCCTTGTGCCGGGATGAACTTTAAGGCGTCGGTGGCGCCCGGTAATCGAGAAAATCCAGGAATCGACATGACCACGACTCAAGCCGCTCATCAAGCCCACGTTAACCTCTGTAGCGCCGAATTGATCGAGCGCGCCGTGGCGCGTGGCGAAGGCCGCCTGTCGGCAAACGGTGCTCTGGTAGTGAACACGGGTATTCGTACCGGCCGTTCGCCGAAAGACCGCTTTATTGTTGATGAACCCTCTACTCGCGACAGCATTGATTGGGGTAGCGTCAACCGGCCTTTTGATGCAGGTAAGTTTTCGGCACTCTGGTCGCGGGTTGAAGATTACCTGGGCTCGCGCGAGCATTTTGTTTCCGAGTTGCACGTAGGCAGCGACGACGTTCATTACCTGCCCGTGCGGGTCCACACGGAAACCGCCTGGCAAAACCTGTTCGGGCGTACCATGTTTGTGCGACCTCAGGTGTTTAACCCTGCCGTAAAAGATGAGTGGACGATTCTCAACGCCGCCGACTTTGTCTGTGACCCCAGCCGCGACGGCACCTCTTCTGAAGGGTGTGTAATCATTAACTTCGCCGAGAAAAAGGTGCTTATCGCGGGTATGCGCTACGCCGGTGAAATGAAGAAAGCCATGTTCTCGGTGCAAAACTACCTGTTGCCCGACGCCGATGTATTGCCCATGCACTGCTCAGCCAACGTCGGTGAAGACGGCGAAACCTGCCTGTTCTTTGGCCTCTCCGGTACCGGTAAAACTACGCTTTCTGCCGATCCGGCCCGTTACCTGATTGGTGACGACGAGCACGGCTGGGGCGATGGCACTGTGTTCAACATGGAAGGCGGCTGCTACGCCAAGTGTATCGATCTTTCGGAGAAGAACGAGCCGGTGATCTGGAATGCCATCAAGTTTGGCACCGTGCTGGAAAACGTGGTGCTGGACGACCGTCGCGAGCCGGATTACGTCGACGATAGTCTGACCCAGAATTCGCGTGCCGCTTACCCGCTGGAGCACGTTGAAAAGCGTGTGCCGGAAAACCTTGCGGGCGAACCGAATGCCATCGTGTTCTTGACCTGCGACATGTCCGGCGTGCTGCCGCCGGTATCGGTACTTTCCAAGGAAGCAGCGGCGTATCATTTCCTGTCGGGCTACACCGCCAAGGTGGGCTCGACGGAAATGGGCTCTTCTGAAGGCTTGGCGGCGACATTCTCTACCTGTTTCGGCGCCCCGTTTTTCCCGCGTCCGGCGCGCGAATACGCGGACCTGCTGATCAAGCGTGTGGATAAGCAGGATGCCCAGGTCTACCTGGTCAATACCGGCTGGACCGGTGGTGCCTACGGGGAGGGCGGTGCACGCTTCTCAATTCCCACCACCCGCGCGATCATCAGCGCGATCCAGTCCGGTGTGCTGCGCGATGTGCAAACCAAGCATATTGATGGGCTGAATTTGGATGTGCCCGTGGCGGTGCCAGGCGTGGATTCAAGCCTGCTTGATCCACGCGATACCTGGGAAGACCGCACGGCTTACGACCGCCACTTGCAAGACCTGGTGACAAAGTTTGTTGATAACTTCAAGAAATTTGAAGGTGTTAACCAAGCAATTGTTCACGCCGGGCCGCAGTTGACTTGATTTTTGTGCTTGTCCTGTAAGGTTTAGAACGCCAGCACCACTAAGGTGTCTGAAGGGGTAGCGCCACGGCGCTGCCCCTTTTTGTACTGACCGCTATGGGAGTTGACTCATGAAACGTCGTCACTTTTTGGGCCTTGCAGGTCTCACGGGGCTGGCCGGGGCAACCCCCGGTGTATCGTTTGGTTTTCCAAGGCTCGATCTCGAAGCGGCGCCGGATATCGAGCCGCTCGAACTCAGCGAACAAGAATGGCGTGAACGGCTGTCCGATAAAGCCTTTGACGTACTGCGTGAGCATGGCACTGAACCCGCCTTTTCAAGTCCGCTGGATGATGAGTGGCGCGAAGGCGAGTACCGCTGTGCGGGCTGCGATCTGGTGCTGTTTACCAGCGCCATGAAATTCGACTCGGGTACCGGCTGGCCGAGTTTTTTCGAGCATATAGAAGGCCATTTACTTTCTGAGCTCGATTTCAAAATGATATGGCCGCGCACTGAATACCACTGCGCCCGCTGCGGCGGCCACCAAGGTCACGTGTTTGAAGATGGCCCCGACCCAACCGGTCTACGGTGGTGCAATAACGGCGTAGCGTTACGTTTTGTGGCTGCCTGAGGCAGGGGCTGGGCGATTGTGGTACCTTGTGGGCACTAAAAAGTGCTGCATGAGTTAGTTGCCATTTATGGATGTTAATCAGCGAATTATTACCCGCTTAGCTGACGAGTTGAGCGTTCGCCCCGAACAAGTGGCGGCCACGGTAGAGCTTATTGATGGTGGCGCTACCGTGCCGTTTATCGCCCGTTACCGTAAGGAAGTCACCGGCGCGCTGGACGACAGCCAATTACGTCAATTGGATGAGCGCTTACGCTACCTGCGCGAATTGGAAGAGCGTCGCATCGCGATTCTGGCCGCCATTGATGAGCAAGGTAAGCTGGACGCGACGTTAAAAGCTGCGATTGACGACGCGCAAACCAAGCAGCGTCTTGAAGATTTATACCTGCCGTTCAAGAAAAAGCGCCGCACCAAAGCGCAAATCGCCCGTGAGGCCGGTTTAGAGCCGCTGGCGGATGCGTTGCTTGGCGATCCAACGCTTAACCCTGAAAGCGAAGCGTCCCGTTATCTGCGTCCGGCAGAGGGCGATATTCCGGCGATTGAAGACGCCAAGGCAGCCCTCGATGGGGCCAAGCAGATCCTGATGGAGCGCTTTGCCGAAGACCCCGATCTGATCGGCCAGCTTCGCGAGCGGCTCTGGCAGGAAGGCGAACTAAGCGCCCGCGTGCTGGACGGTAAACAGCAGGAGGGCGCCAAGTTCTCTGATTATTTCGAGCACGACGAAAAGCTTGCCAAAGTGCCGTCGCACCGCGCGCTTGCCATGTTCCGTGGCCGTAACGAGGGCGTATTGAGCCTCGCCATTCGCCTGCCGGGCGAAGACGAAGCGCCTATCCACCCTGCCCAGGTGGCGATCGCCAAGCATGTTGGCATCAGCGACCAGGGTCGTGCCGCCGACAAGTGGCTGGTCGAAGTAGTGCGCTGGACGTGGCGAGTCAAGCTCTATACGTCCCTGGAAACCGAACTGCTGGGTCGTCTGCGCGAAACGGCGGAACAAACTGCGATTGACGTCTTTGCGGCCAACCTCAAAGATCTGCTGCTGGCCGCGCCGGCGGGGCCGAAAGTCACCCTGGCGATTGACCCTGGCCTGCGAACCGGCTGCAAAGTGGCCGTCGTCGATGCCACCGGGCAGTTTGTCGACCAGGCAACGATTTACCCCCATGCGCCGCAGAAACGTTGGGACGACGCGCTGGGTGTGCTCGCCAAACTGGTTAAACAGCACGGTGTTCAATTGATTGCCGTGGGTAATGGCACCGCCAGCCGTGAAACCGACAAGCTGGCAGGGGCGTTACTCAAAGCGCTCGCGCCTGATTATCGGCTCAGCAAGGTCATGGTGAGTGAGGCAGGGGCCTCGGTTTACTCCGCCTCGGAATACGCTTCCAGAGAGCTCCCGGACCTGGACGTGACGGTGCGCGGCGCGGTGTCGATTGCCCGCCGCTTGCAGGACCCGCTGGCCGAGCTGGTCAAGATCGAGCCCAAGTCGATTGGCGTCGGCCAGTATCAGCACGATGTCTCACAAATGCAGCTGTCGCGTAGCCTGGAAGCGGTCATTGAAGACTGTGTGAACGCGGTGGGTGTGGACTTGAATACCGCATCGAGCGCGCTGCTGTCGCGGGTGGCCGGGTTAAGCGCTGCCATCGCCGAGAATGTGGTGGCTCAGCGCAACGTCCAGGGTGCTTTCAAAAGCCGCCAGGCGCTTCTCGAGGTCAGCCGTCTTGGCCCTAAGACGTTTGAGCAGTGCGCCGGCTTCTTGCGTATCAGTAACGCCGACAACCCGTTGGATGCCAGTGCCGTTCACCCAGAGGCCTACGTGGTGGTGGAGCGCATGGCGAAGCAAAGCGGCCGGGATGTCAAAGGACTGATTGGCGATAGCGCCACGCTCAAGTCATTAAATCCTGCCGATTTTGCCGACGAGCGCTTTGGGGTGCCCACGGTGAGTGACATCCTTGCCGAGCTGGATAAACCCGGCCGCGACCCACGGCCCGAATTCAAGGCCGCCGAGTTCCGCGAAGGGGTCGAAACCCTTAACGACCTGACGCAGGGAATGGTGCTGGAAGGCACGGTCACCAACGTGACCCATTTCGGCGCCTTTGTGGATATCGGCGTTCATCAGGATGGTCTGGTGCATATTTCGGCGCTATCCCACCGCTTTATCGACGATCCGCGCAGTGTGGTCAAAGCTGGCGATATCGTCACTGTCAAAGTCATGAGCGTGGATATTCCCCGCAAGCGGGTAGGCCTTTCCATGCGTTTGGACGATGAGCCGGAACGTGAGCCAAATGACGCTCGGCCTGCAACGACTCGCTCCTCCAAGGAAAATGAGCCGCGCAAACCCTCGCGCAGCCAGCGCCAGTCTAAAACGTCCGACGAAACGCCTGCCGCGGTGGGCGCGCTGGGGGCGGCCTTGCTCAAAGCCAGACAGGACAAATAGTCGCGTGCCATGAAAACACCGTCTTGAAAACGTCGCCTTGAAAAAAACATGGCTGCCGCCATATCCTGCTGTTTATCTTGATGGGTAAACGCTGGCAATGCCACCTGATTCCACAAAGGCGCGTGCGTGCACGGGCCTTACTGACAAGGAGTGTTCACCTTGCCTGAACCACTCACTGTGCCATCTTCACTAACGGCCACGGTTGACCGTTTGCTACCCAGCGCCCGGTTGGGCCGGCTTGGTCGCCTGCGCCGCGGACTGGAAAAAGAAGGCCTGCGGGTCGATGCGCGGGGGCACATTGCGCAAACGTCGCATCCTTATGCGTTGGGCTCCAAACTGACCCATCCGCACATCACCACCGACTACTCTGAGTCGTTGATCGAGTACATCACGCCGGTATATTCAGAGCCGGGTGAGGCGTTGGCATTTCTTTCTGACCTGCATACCTTTACCTATCAGCATCTGGCGGACGAGTGGATCTGGCCGGGCAGTATGCCATCGCGCCTGTCGGGTAATGACAGCGTGCCGATTGCCGATTACGGCCGCTCAAATGTCGGTACCATGAAGCACGTCTATCGCAAGGGGCTCGACGTGCGCTACGGGCGGATTATGCAGGCTATCGCCGGGGTGCATTACAACATGTCGCTGCCCGATGATATGTGGCAGGCGCTGCGTGAGCTGGAACAAGCGACCAATGTGCCTTTTAACGATTATCGCTCAACCCGCTATTTCAGCATGATCCGGCATTTCCGACGCCATAGCTGGCTGCTTTTGTATCTGTTTGGCGCTTCGCCGGCTGTGGACAAAAGCTTTCTGCCCGATGGCAAGGTGCCGGACAAGCTCAAACCGTTGAGCGACGATACCTACTACGCGCCTTATGCGACCACGCTGCGCATGTCGGACCTTGGTTACCAGAACAAGGTGCAATCGCAGTTGAAGATCTGCTTCAACTCGCTCTCCAATTACGTCAATACCCTGCGGCACGCAATTTCCTCGCCCTGGCCCGATTATCAAAAAATGGGCGTCAAGGTGGGTGACGACTGGCAGCAGCTCAATGCCAATATTCTGCAGATCGAAAACGAGTACTACAGCGATATTCGTCCCAAGCGGGTCGCCAAGCATAATGAAACGCCCAGCCAGGCGCTTGAAGCCCGCGGCGTCGAGTACATCGAAGTACGCTGCCTGGATTTAAACCCCTTTGATCCGCTGGGCATTGACGAAACGCAAATGCGCTTTGTCGATACCTTCTTGATGTGGTGTCTGCTGAGCGAGAGCCCATGGATTTCGGACGAAGAATGCGATCGGCTTGATGACAACCGTCGTTTTGTGGTGGAGCGCGGGCGGGATCCGGCATTGACGCTGGTGCGTGACGGCGAATCGACCACGGTGGCGGCATGGGGCAAGCAGGTGTTTGCCGAAATGGCCGAAGTGGCGCGACTGTTGGATGCCGTCGAAAAGGGCACTCCCCACGCAGACGCCCTGGAGGCGCTGTCACCGCGCCTTGACGACCCTTCGTTGACGCCGTCGGCGCAGCTGCTCGCGCAATTGCAAGCCGGTAATGGCTCTCTCAGTGATACGTTGTTACACCTTGCTCAAACTCAAGCCAGTGAACTGAAAAGTACACCGATGCAGCGCTGTCGTGAAGCGCTGCTGGACCAACTGGTGGAAACGTCTCATCAGCAACAGCACGATATTGAGGCCGATGAGCAGGTAAGCTTCGACGATTTTCTGCGTGACTATTTTGCCCACGCACGGGAATCGCGCGCGCTATCGTCACTGACCGCGGAGAAGAAATGATGAAGACGCCGTCCATCCGTCCAGCGGCGCTATTTGGCGTCGTTTTTTGTATTTTCATGATGGCGGTTGCGCTGGGTCTCGAGCATATCGGTGGGTATGAACCCTGCCCGTTATGCGTGTTTCAGCGCGTGGCGGTGATCGCAAGCGGCGTGGTGTTGCTTATAGCCGCGATACACAACCCGGCGAGCCGCGGTGGCAAGGTGGTCTATGGTGTCTTTGGTTTGCTGACCGCCGGGGCAGGGGCCTTCATTGCGGGTCGCCATGTCTGGCTTCAGTCGTTGCCCGCCGATGAAGTGCCTACCTGCGGCCCAGGCCTGGATTACATGATTGATGTCCTTCCCATGCAGGAAGTGGTCGCCATGGTGCTGACGGGCTCTGGCGAATGCGCCGAGATCGATTTTAGCTTATTGGGACTATCGCTACCGGCGTGGACACTGATTGGTTTTGCAGTACTGTTGCTCATACCATTGCGTATGATTGTACTGGCGCGTCAGCGTGCCATGCTTTTCAGTCAGTAGGCTTAATCATGGGATGAGGTAAATCATCCTGACGAGGATTGACAGCGCAGAGTGGAAAAGCGAGTCTAGCCTTGTTAACGGCGGCGAAAAGCAAGGAGAGCCCCATGCTCGAAGATTGTAAAAATGCCCAGGAGCGCTGGGGTGGCGTGCACAGCCTGATTGATCGTTGGCTGCAGCAGCGCCGCGATTTACTGATTAGCTTTATCGAGCTGAAAGAGGCCTGTGACGCAGAACTCGAAAGTGTCAGCAAGGCTCGCATTGATCATTTCAGTGAATCGCTGATGGACTACATCAGTGCGGGTCATTTCGAAGTTTATCCACAGTTGTCCGAAGAAGCGCGCGCTTTCAACGATGACAGTGCGCTGAGTATCGCGGACAAACTGCTCGAGCGGTTGGAGATGTCGACGGAAATGGTGTTGGCGTTTGACACCGACTTTGCCACCACTGCCAGTTGCGAGCAGAATATCGCTCGTTTGCCAGCCTGGATTGATCGCTTGGCGCGCGGATTGACCGAGCGTTTTGCCCTTGAAGACCAGCTGATTGCCCGTCTGCACGCGGCGCACAGCCCTGAAACCTCTAATGCCCCCGCTTAAATCTCGGGTTTTGTAGGCGCTTAACTTGTTGAGCGATCAGCAGTGGTCTCGCCGCCGTGGGTTGATAAGTTTGGCGCTTGCAAGGCATTTACCTCCGTTTACCCCCAATCACCAACATACAGGGCGTGAGTAGCAGCGTTAGCGCGGTGGCGAAGGTCAGCCCGCCGGCAATGGCGCTGGACATTTGCGTCCACCACTGGGCGGAAGGGGCATTAAAACCGAGCGCCGGTGTAAATAAGTCCACATTGATCCCCAGCACCATCGGCATCAGCCCCAGCACCGTGGTGATCGCCGTTAACAGCACTGGGCGCAAGCGTAAGCAGCCCGCTTCCAAGGCGGCTTCGGCCGGTGTCATGCCCTGGTCACGCAGCTCATTGTAGGTGTCGATCAAGACGATATTGTTATTGACCACGATGCCCGCCAGGGCAATCACCCCCATCCCCACCATGACAATACCGAAAGCCTGGCCCGTTATCAGCAGCCCCATCAGCACCCCCGCGGTGGAAAACACAATTGCCGAAAGCACCAGGCCTGCCTGATAGAAGCTATTGAACTGGGTCACCAGAATCAGCGCCATCAAACCGATAGCAACCAGAAACGCGCTGGTCAGGAACTGCATCGACTCCTGTTGATCCTCCTGCTCGCCCGCCACATTGACCATCAAGCCCTCAGGCACATTGTCGCTACTGGCATTCAGCAGCGCATTCAAGCGCTCATCAGCGAGATAACCTGGGGCAAGGTCGGCGTCTATGGTAATCGCCCGGCGGCCATCGATGCGGTTGAGCGTGCCGACTTTGGGGGCTGGCTCCAGGGTTACAAAATGCGAGATGGGTACCTGGCCCCGCTGGGTATTGATGGTCAATCGCTCGAGCTGATCCAGCGAGCGCCAGTTTTGCGGCAGCCGTACGCGGATATCCACTTCATCGTTCACTTCGGGCGGGCGATAGCTCGCTACCTGAAGGCCGGTGGTGAGCAATTGCACCGCGCTACCAATGGTTGTCACATCAGTACCCATACGCGCCGCGGCTTCCCGATCCACGTTCACCCGCCACTCCACACCAGGCAGGCTGCGGTTATCCTGAATATCGGTAAAGCCGCCCAGCTCGCGCATTAATTGGGTCAGTTGGTTAACCCCTGTATCGGCAACGTCCGGGTCGGTGGCGCTCACTTCGAGCACAATGGGCTTGCCGCCACCCGGGCCCATTTCCTGCTCCTGGAATTCCAGCGTAATGCCGGGAATATCTCCGGCGCGCTCGGCCATATCGTCTAAAATCGCCTGGGCGGGGCGGCGCTCATGCCAGTCAATAAACTGGAACTGCAGCATGCCGATGACGTCATTGCCCATCTGCTCGTTGGGTACCGCGAAGGAGCGCGCATACAGTGCTCTCACTTCGCTCATGCCGGATAGGTTGGCTTCTACCCGCTGCACAATGGCGTCAGTCTCCTGCGCCGAAAAATCGCCTCGGGCGCGCACCAGCACCTGTGCACTATCTGGCTCCACGTTGGGAAAGAAGTCGACGCCGTGGTTGAAGCGCGCATAGCCGGTATACAGTAGCGCCATTAACAGCACCGTCACCAGCAGCACCCAGGCGGGGTGCTTGAGCAGCCTGGCCAGCAAGTGGCGATAGCCGCGTCCAAACGACGTCGTCGCCTCTTCAGGGTTAGCGCTATTAGTCGCTGGCGCGGTACGTGTAAACAAACGGCCAAGCGTCGGTAAAAACACCAGCGCCATGGCCAGCGACGCTAAAAGGCACAAGATCACCGTGGCGGGCAGGTACTTCATGAACTGGCCGACCACGCCGGGCCAGAACAGCAGGGGGATAAATACGGCGAGGGTGGTGGCCGTCGAGGCGATGACCGGCCAACTCATCCGCGAAGCGGCGTTAAGCCATGCCTGATGGGGGGCTTGGCCATCGCGCAGGTGGCGATCAGCAAGCTCGCTGACCACGATGGCGCCGTCCACCAGCATGCCGGCCACCAGAATCAGCGCGAACAGCACCACGATATTGAGCGTAAAGCCAAACGCCCACACTAGCAGGATGCCGGTCAAAAAGGCGCCGGGAATGGTGAGCCCGACCAGCAAGGCCATACGCCAACCCATCGCTGCCACCACCACAATCAGCACCAGCACCACGGCGGTGAGCACGTTGTTCAAGAGCTCGGAGAGCATATTCTCAACGGTGGTCGACTCATCCAGAATGGTGGTGAAGCGCAACTGGTCGGGGAGTAGGTCATCGGCTTCGGCTAATCTTTCACGCACCGCGCCAATGGTGGCGATAATATTGGCCCCGGCGCGTTTGGAAATTTCCAGTACTACCGCAGGTTGACCATCAATGCGGGCAAAGCCTTCGGGGTCTTTGTAGGTAGGGTTGATCCACGCGACATCGCCAAAGGTGACCACGCGATCTTCATCGATCTTGACCGGCATGTTCATGACATCGTCAAGGGACTCGATAATACCGGGGACTTTTAACGCCAGGCGCCCCGCGCCGGTATCCAGGCTGCCCGCTGCTACCAGGCGGTTATTGCGCGATACCTGATTGAACAGCGCATCAAAATCGACCCCGTAGCTCTCCAGTACCAGCGGATCGACCACGATCTCCAGCAAGTCTTCCCGCTCACCGGCAATATCGACTTCCAGCACATCGGCAATGCCTTCGATCTCTTCCTGCAGGCGTCGGGCAACGGTCATGCGTTCGCGGGTGTCCAACTGCCCTGACAGCCCAATGGTCAATACCGGGAACTCGGATACATTGACCTCCATCACCCGCGGCTCATCGGCCTCGTCAGGCAGCTCGCTGCGGGCAATATCCACGCGGTCGCGGACGTCGGTCAGCGCGGTATCCGGGTCAAAGCCGGGGTCGAACTCCAGCGTGATCGAGCCAAGGCCTTCGCTGGATTGGGCGGTAAACTTGCGCAGTCCTTCAATGCCGCGCAGCTCCTGCTCCATGGGACGAATCAGTAGCCGCTCGCCGTCTTCGGGACTTACGCCCTCCAGAGACAGCGAGACGTAAATCATCGGAATGGTGACGTCGGGGTTGGCTTCCTTGGGAATCACCTGCCAGGCCGTAATACCTGCCAGTAGCAAACCTACCAACAGCATTAACGTCGTGCGGCTGTGGGCAAGCGCGGCATCAATCAACTGGCGCATGAATGCTATCCTGGCCAGTTAATGGTTGTGAAATGGTGGCTTCTTCAGTGGTTACCGGGGCGACCGTTTCGCCAACGTCCACCATGCCTGCGCCCAGCGTAATCAGGCGTAGCGGGTCGGGCAGGCCGGTCACGTAGGCGCGCTGGGTATCAGCACTGACCAGTTCCACGGCGGTCTGTTGTACCTGGTCGTTGTCATCCAGGTGCTTGACCGCCAGTTGGCCTTCGCTATCCAGGCTGAGCAGCGCGGGGGAGAGGGTATGCACCTGGCGGGGCGGTAGGGTTATTGTCAGCTCCGCGCTGCCGCCCGCGAGGCGTTTACCGGCCGGGTTGTCTAGCGTAGCTTCTATGTAAAAAGTGCGCGTGGCCTCTTCGGCACGGTGGCTGATAAAGGTCAACTCGCCTTCCAGATGGTCGCCGTTCAGCAGCCGAGCGGTAACCGGCAACCCCACGCTTAAATCGCCCACCTGTTGCTGTGATACCCAGGCAGCGCCTTTCAGGCGGCGGTCATCGACCAGTTGGCCCCACTCTTCACCGGGCTGGAGTAAGTCGCCGAGTTCTACCTGTACGCGGTTAAGCACGCCATCAAAAGGCGCGGTGGGGCGGCTGTCATCCAGTTGGTTCTGCAGCTGGGCCACCGAGGCGGCGCTGGCGCTGAGCGCACTCTGCAGGCGGAGTAGCTCGGGCTGGGAGATCAATTCCCGCTCGCGCAGGTTGCGGGCACCGGCATATTCCGCCTCGGCGACGGCCAGCTCGTCGCGTGCCTGTTGCAGTTGCTCGGGCAATGCGTCGTTATCCAGCACTAACAGCGTCTCGCCCGCCGCAACGCGGCTGCCTTGGTCCACCGGCTTCTCGGCCACAAAGCCCGCTACATTGGCGCGCAGGGTGGTTTCGCGCTCTGCCGTCAGTTGGCCTTGGACAATTTGCTCAGGAATAAAGACGATGCTCTGTTGCTCAACTACCTCGACCCTCGGGCCTTCATCCTGGCGATCAGGGGCATCCGGGGGAGCGCTTTGAAAGCCCTGGAAGTTTCCCAAGGCGAGCCATATCACCAGTGCCAGCACGAGCAGGCTAGCGAGGGCGTAAGAGAACGGGATTCTTCGCATGGGGCGTCCATGTCCTTGGTAACACGAGAAAGGCAGCTTTAAAACGTTGACACCTTAGCGCAACTTACACTTTTCAGCGAGTCGCAGACCACTGTGTGGATCGCAAGTATGCCAAATGGGTACTAGTCTCATGTCTGATTGAGTTTTTGCCCAACTGGGCATACCATCTCTTCGTCTTGAGTTCTGTCGACCCACCCTCAGGCGAACCAACCAAGGAGCAATGATGAAAGATCCAGTACGTATTGCGATTACCGGCGGCGCCGGTCAGATTAGTTACTCTCTTATTTTCCGCATCGCCGCTGGCGACATGCTGGGGCCGGATCAGCCTGTCATTCTCCAGCTGCTGGAAATTCCCCCGGCAATGGACGCGCTGACGGGCGTGGTGATGGAAGTCAACGACTGTGCCTTCCCGCTGGTACAAGATATCGTCGCCACTGACGACCCGAACGTTGCGTTTAAAGATGCCGATTACGCTCTGCTGGTCGGCGCTCGTCCGCGTGGCCCGGGTATGGAGCGTAAGGACCTGCTGGAAGCCAACGCCGCGATCTTCTCCGTTCAAGGCAAGGCGCTGAACGACTATGCCAGCCGTGACGTGAAAGTGCTGGTCGTCGGTAACCCGGCCAACACCAACGCGCTGATTGCTTCCTGCAACGCGCCGGATCTGGACGCAGGCCAGTTCACTGCCATGACGCGCCTGGACCACAACCGCGCTCTGACGCAGCTGGCACAGAAAACCGGCAAGCACGTCACCGACGTTGAAGACTTGATCATCTGGGGTAACCACAGTGCTACCCAGTACCCGGATCTGGCCCAGTGCAAAGTCGACGGCAAGGCAGCGTTCGATCTGGTTGAACGCGACTGGTACGAAAACGACTTTATCCCCACCGTACAGCAGCGCGGCGCGGCGATCATCAAAGCACGTGGCGCCTCTTCTGCCGCCTCTGCTGCCTCTTCGGCCATCGACCATATGCACGATTGGGCGCTGGGTTCCAAGGGCATCGTCAGCATGGCCATTCCGTCTGACGGCAGCTACGGCATTGAAGAAGGCATCATCTACTCCTACCCGGTACGTTGCCAGGGTGGCAAGTATGAAATCGTTCAAGGCTTTGAAATTGACGAATTCAGCCAAGAGAAGATGAAAGCCACCGAGAAAGAGCTGCGCGAAGAGCGCGCCGCGGTCGAGCACCTGCTCGGCTGAGCGGAGAAGTAAGAGGTAAGAGATAAGAGATAAGAAAGCCCCGCAGACTTTGGCCTGTGGGGCTTTTTTTGGTCGATATCTTCAGTGAGCCTGGCTGTTCTTCCTTCTTCCAGGCGCAAAGCGCCGGTCTTCAAGCTTCCAGCTATGGTTATCAGTCCCGCAAACTCATGATCCGCCATTGGCGCTCTTCGGCGATGTGGCGCAGGGTGTCGTCAGGGTCGACGGCCACCGGGTTTTCGACTTTCTCCAGTAGCGGCAGGTCATTGTGGGAGTCGCTGTAAAACCAGGCGTCGTCCATGGTCATTTCCTGCTCTTCCAGCCATTGCTCCAGGCGGGTGACTTTACCTTCACGGTAGCTAGGCACACCCTGAACACGGCCGGTGTAGTGACCATCGATGCATTCGGGTTCAACGGCTATCAGATGTTCAACGCCCAGGCGCTCGGCAATCGGCCCGGTAATGAAGCGATTGGTGGCGGTGATAATCAGCAGTGTATCGCCCATGGTACGGTGGCGGGCCAGCAATTCTTCAGCTTTCGGCTGGATATGGGGCTCGATTTTGCTGGCCATGAACTGCTGATGCCAAGCGGCAAGCTGCTCCGGCGTGTTGTCGGCAAGCGGCTTTAGCGCGACGGCTAGAAAGTCGGCCATGTCGAGCGTGCCCGCCTGGTAATCGGCCATAAAACGGTCATTGGCTTCCCGGTAGGCAACGGGGTCTACCGCCCCCTGCTCAAGCAGGAACTCCCCCCAGGCGTGATCGCTATCGATGGATAGCAGGGTATTATCCAAATCGAAAATGGCCAGACTCACGGCGCTCCCCTTATGGTTGATAATGGTCGTTTGCAGCCAGACGTGAAGCGCCGGATTATCGCAGAGTCGCCGATGCTTTGACACCGACACGCCGCGATGCGTTGGTAACTTGACGCTATATTGTATTGATACGCTTGTTGTCCTTGTGGAAAAATGGTCATAATTTAATATTTATAAGGTGATGTCCGTGATCGACGCTGACGGCTTTCGCCCCAATGTTGGCATTATTATCGCCAACCGCCAGGGGCAGCTGCTATGGGCGCGTCGTGTAGGACAGAATGCGTGGCAGTTTCCCCAGGGAGGCATCAAATCAAGCGAGACGCCGCAAGAAGCTCTTTTTCGTGAACTTCACGAAGAAATTGGTCTGACCGCCAATGACGTTGATATTGTCGCTTGCACCCGGGGCTGGCTGCGCTACCGTCTGCCACGACGCATGATTCGCACACATTCGCGGCCAGTTTGTATTGGCCAAAAGCAGAAGTGGTTTTTACTCCAGATCCGCTGCGAGGACAGCCGTATCTGCATGACGGCGACGCCCAAGCCCGAGTTTGATGGGTGGCGGTGGGTGAGCTACTGGTACCCCCTTGGTCAGGTTGTGCCGTTCAAGCGTGAAGTGTATCGCCGTGCGCTCCGCGAGCTATCGCCCCGCGTTCAACGATTGGCATTAATAGATGAGTGAACCGCCGCCCTGCGATAGGGTGGTGGTTGACGGCCAAGAAATTCCTCAGCGAGGCAAATAATAGTGAAAAGTAAAACGTCCATGCTTGAGGTTCTGCGACGCGTTATTCAGGAAGTAAATAGCGCGCGCAACCTGGATGCCGCATTGGCCACCATGGTGCGGCGCATTCGTAAAGCGATGCAAACCGATGTGTGTTCTTTTTATCTTTACGATAAAGAGCTTGAATCGCTTGTGCTTATGGAAACCATCGGCCTGCGTACTCAGGCGGTCGGGCAGGTGGTGCTTCCACTAGGCGAGGGCTTGGTAGGGCTGGTCGCCAAGCGCAGTGAGCCGCTTAACCTCGAAGATGCTCAATCCCATCCCCACTTTCGCTATTTTGAGGCGACCGGCGAGGAGCGCTATTCGAGCTTTCTGGGTGTGCCCATTATCCACCAGCGTCTAATGCTGGGCGTGCTGGTCGTGCAACAGGCCGAGCAGCGCCAGTACGACGATGAAGACGAAGCGTTCCTGGTGACCATGGCCGCACAGCTCGCGGGTGTGTTGGCACATGCGTTAGCCACAGGCAATTTAAACCGCCGCGCGCTGCCTAGTGGGCAGACCATGTTCAAGGGTGTGGCAGCGTCGCCGGGTATGGCGATGGGCGAGGCCGTGGTGATCACACCACCATCGGATCTTAATAGCGTGCCTGATCTGGTTCCCAGTGATGAGGACTTCGAGGTCGCACGGCTCAAGGAGGCCATTGCCAAAACCCGCGCTGAAATCCGTGCAGCGGCCGAGCGATTGGTCAATCGGATTTCGACTCAGGAGTTAGCGCTGTTCGACGTTTATCAACAAATGCTTGGTGAAGCGGCGCTTTCAGAGGAAGTTGAAAAACGTATTCGTGAAGGGCAGTGGGCGCCCGGCGCGTTGGCCGACGTGGTACGTCGCCATGTGCAATATCTTGAGCGCGTGGATGACAACTACCTGCGCGAGCGAGCGGCGGATATTCGCGACCTGGGGCGTCGCGTGCTGGCCCACTTGCAGGAGGATTCCCCTTCAACGCCGGAGACCTATCCCGATAACGCCATTCTGGTCGGCGATGAAATCAGCGTTGCGATGCTGGGTGAGGTGCCCCGCGACAAGTTGAAAGGGCTGGTGTCAGTGCGTGGTTCGAGCACGTCACACGTGGCGATTGTTGCGCGCGCCATGGGTATACCCACGGTGCTTGGCATGGTGGATCTGCCACTGCCGCGTCTTTCGGGAGCGCCAGTCGTGCTCGACGGCCACCGGGGGCGGTTGTTCGTCAGGCCTGCTCCTGAGTTGAAAGCCCGCTATGAAAGCCTGATTGCCGAAGAAGAAGCCCTCAGCGAGCTGTTGTCGCACGAACAGGACCTGCCCAGCGAGACACCGGATGGCCATGATATGCCGCTGATGGTGAATACCGGGTTGGCCGTCGATGCCGCTGCCTTGCTTAAAAGCCGTATAAGCGGTGTGGGGCTTTATCGTACCGAAGTGCCGTTCATGATTACCGAGCGCTTCCCCGGCGAGAAAGAACAGATACGACTCTACCGTGATCAGTTGGAGAGCTTCTCGCCGTTACCGGTGGTCATGCGCACGCTGGATATCGGCGGCGACAAAGACCTGCCGTATTTCCCGATCGAAGAAGCCAACCCCTTCCTGGGCTGGCGCGGTATGCGCGTGACGCTGGACCACCCGGAAGTCTTGATGGTCCAACTGCGGGCGATGCTGAAAGCGTCCAAAGAGCTCGATAACCTCTACGTGCTTTTCCCCATGATTACCAACGTGGAAGAAGTGGACGAAGCACTGCGCTTGCTGGACCGTGCCATCCTGGAGCTAGGCGAGGAGGGTATCGACGTAGAGCGTCCCAAGGTTGGTGTCATGATCGAAGTGCCGGCCACTATCTATCAAATGGATGCCTTGGCCAAGCGGGTGGATTTCTTCTCGGTGGGCAGTAACGACCTGACGCAGTACCTTCTCGCGGTAGACCGTAACAATCCGCGCGTTTCAAGCCTTTATGATGCACTGCATCCGGCGCTGCTGGGGGCGCTGCAGGAGCTGTCACAGGATGCACTACGGCTCAAAAAGCCTATTTCGTTATGCGGTGAGCTGGCCGGTGATCCGGCGGGAGCGCTGTTGTTGATGGCAATGGGTTTCACGAGTCTGTCCATGAACGCCCCGAGCCTTCCCAAAGTGCGCGCGGCCATTCGTCGGGTCTCTTTCAAGGATGCTCAGCAGCTGCTCTCGGAAGTCATGTTGCTGGATACGCCTGCCCAGGTGCATATGCACCTGGATAAACGGATGGACGACTGGCAGCTTTCGCATTTGCTACCCCCGCGTGATTAGGATTCTTTTCGCTCAGCGTTCGCAAGGGACGCTGAGCGTCGTTTCCCCTTCAAATGCCCCCCACGGCCCAAAACGTTGCTCGGTCAGAGAGACGTCGCCATTGTCAGCGAGCGTTAACCAACTGGTGGCGCGGGTGCCGTAGCGCTCGCCGACAATAAATGCCGCTGATAGCTGTTGTTCAAGTTCGGTGCCCACGCCGGTGTCCGGTAGCGCCGATATGGGCGCTTGATGGGGGTTCTGGAAGGCGTCCAGCGCCTTGCCCGGAAAGTGTATGGGATCAACCTGTTCAAGCGCAGCTCTGGCCGATAGCAGTTTTGGCCATGGGCTGTTGAGTGTTGCATTAGACAGGCCGTGAATGCCCGGCGACACTTCGTGGAGTGACACTTGCTCGCGGCCGCGATGCAAGCACCAAAGTTGAGTGGGGGTGGCAACCAGCAAGTTGAATCCCGCGTACTCAGCCGCCCCACCTTCAGCAAGGCTGTCTAACCATGCCTTGATGTTGTCGCAATCCAACGCTTGTTTCACCAGCTGCCCGCGGCTCGGCGCGCCAGGCGCTGAGCTCAAGGCAGGATCACGAACATTGGTAATCGCCGCGACCGTGCCCTGATGGTTGGCCGCAAGCCAGCTTCCTCCTGCCTCCAGATCGCGCCCACCGACCAGCCAGGGAGCGTCCTGCCAGGGCGCGAGTGGGGCTGTCGGGCGTGCATGGAACTCATCGCGATTGCCGATCAGTTGCAAAGGTGTTGCAGATCCGGGATGCCAACGGAAAGCGATTAAACACATGAAGGGCTCAATTGTCAGGTTGGTGTTTCAGGCAGTGCGTACATGACACTCCACGCGTCTCGACGTACACTTGCTGCCTGTCATTTCCTACACTAACCCAAGTTGCTAAACAATTGCGTGGATCATCAGGTTTTCGCATTCGCTTGAGTCGTTTTGCGAGATGTGTCGTTTTGCCAGAGAGGAAGGCGCTATCATATGCAACCTAATCAACGGGAGCATTTCTGGAACACGTTGATATGGCCAGTGCTATGGCCGCTGCTACTGGTGCAGGCCGCACTGGTGGTGTTATGCGTGCTGGTGGTTTGGTTGGTTGGTTGGGTTTCGCCTGGCTACGCCTCATGGAGCATTTCGCTATGGTTGATGTTAGCGCTGCTGATCGGCAGTTGCTTGAACGTGGCGGCGTTTTTGATGCTGGTGAAATCACGTTTTAAGCACAAAGAAGCGCGACTGATGCAGCAGTTGGTTGAGCTTGAAAGGCATACGCAAGCCATTAGTCGGCAAATGGCTATAGCGTCGTCCCAACAAGCGCCAATGCTGGAAGAAGTGTCTACAACACCGCCTTTCGCACGCATTGCTAACGTTAGCCATGTGTTGTCTCGCCTGGTGACATCGTTAGGTGGCCGTTCGCTTTCGCCAACGAAGGAAACTGTCAGCGATGACGAAGAGGCCAAGGTGCTTCTTGATGACCTGCATGACCAACAGCAGCAGGTAAAACGTTTACTCGCCGGGCGCGACCGAGCGCGAGAAGAGTCGCGGCTCAAGTCCGAGTACCTGGGTTTGTTACAGCGCGAAACCGATGCGCTGTTTGCACGTTTAAGCGAGCAATTAAATAGCCAAGTCAGCGAAGATTGTCGGGCCAACATGCTCGAGGTGCGCGAGCGAATCGCCGATATTCGGGCCTTGCTAATGAATTTGGTGCAAGACCGTGACGTCCAGACTGAGGCTTCAGGTACAGCGCCGGTGGCAACGTCGTTGCGCGTGCTGGTTGTTGATGATGGCCCCGTTAACCTCATGTTAGCGAGGCAGATGCTCGAAAATCACGGCCTGTATGTCGAGGGCGTGAGCAGCGGAGAACAGGCGCTCGAGCGTCAACAGCAAAGCTATTTTGATCTGGTTTTCATGGATATTTTCATGCCCACACTCAGCGGGCTGGAAACGACCCGTCGCTGGCGCGAAGTCGAGGCAACCCAAGACGGGCGCAAAAGTGTTCTCGTCGCGCTTACTGCGAACGCTGACAATATGGGGCAGGACGAATGCTTGTCTGCAGGGCTCGATGATCTGCTGACCAAACCCTATCAGCCCGACACCCTGCTGGGCATCATTGCCAAGTGGTTCCCCGATAATCAACGGGTATCGTCTGGCGAATGAGTGCCTTGGCGATGACGTTACTCGGCTATTGGCTGCTTGGCGCTGTCGCCGGCACGATGGCGGGCCTTTTTGGCGTTGGAGGCGGGTTGATTATTGTGCCCGCTTTAGCCACGGCCTTCACCCTGCAAGGGCTATCGCCTGATGTGGTGATGCACCTTGCTATCGGCACCTCGCTGGCGACCATCGTAGTGACAGGGACGTCATCGACGCTCGGCCACTGGCGGCGGGGGAGTATCAACCTGTCCTGGTTTCTCGCCTTGCTACCTGGGTTAATGGCCGGTGCCATTCTGGGCGTGCTGGTTGCCGGGCAGTTGGCAGGGCCGCTGCTGGGCACGCTGTTTGGTCTGTTTGTCCTGTCGGTTGCCGTTAAAATGGCGCTTGGGTTCACGCCTTCGCCACGCCAATCTGCCCAACCCCCTCGCTATGCGATGGTGCTGGCAGGGAGTGTGATTGGCGGCGTGTCGGCGTTGTTTGGCATCGGCGGTGGCACCTTGGCGGTTCCCTGGCTGTCGCGCTGCGGGGCGAGTGTGACCCAGGCGGTGGCGACGTCAGCCGCTTGTGGTGTACCTATTGCGCTATTCGGCGCCGTCACTTTCATATGGATGGGCTGGAACAATTCCCAGTTACCTTCCTGGGCCACGGGTTATGTTATGTGGCCCGCCTTTATCATCATCGTCATGACAAGTATTCCCTTCGCCCGACTGGGCGTTCGATTGGCACACCGGTTGCCCAGCCACGTCTTGCGCTGGGCGTTTGCGGCCCTGCTCACCGTTGTGGGGCTTAAGTTTTTGTTGAGTTAGACATTGTTGGGTTGGACACCGTTGAGTAAGACAACGTTGCCGAGAAAGACAGAACTGTTGAGCCAATCGTGTTAATCCATTCAGACACATCAATAGACCCACTAATTAGAGAGCCTAGATGATTAATTATCCAACAATCGATCCGGTTGCCATCGCCATTGGGCCGCTGCAAGTTCATTGGTATGGGCTGATGTACGTCGTGGGGTTTGTGGCCGCCTGGTGGTTGGGGTGTCGGCGAGCAGCGCGAATTGGGCTGAGCCGAGACGATATCGGCGATTTGCTGTTTTACTGTGCCATCGGGGTGGTCGCCGGAGGGCGTTTAGGCTACGCGCTGTTCTATGGCCTGGGGCAGTGGGCGGCCGACCCGCTATGGGTGTTTAAAGTCTGGGATGGCGGCATGAGTTTCCATGGCGGGCTTATAGGGGTGCTGCTGGCGGCCTGGTTCTTTGCAAGGCGTAAGCAATTGACCATATTTACGTTAACCGATTTTATTGCCCCGCTGGTGCCCATTGGGCTTGGTGCTGGCCGTATTGGTAATTTTATAAACCATGAACTGCCTGGGCGTGTCACCTCGCTACCCTGGGGAATGCCGTTTCCTGGCATGGGGCCGGAACCGCGTCATCCGTCAGCCCTTTACGAAGCGTTGTTAGAAGGCCTGGTGCTGTTCTGTATTTTGTGGTTTGCATCGGCCAAGCCGAAAGCGCGCGGCTTTATCTCAGGCCTGTTCTTGCTTTGCTACGGCGTTTTCCGCTTCGTGGTCGAGTTCTTCCGTATGCCCGATGCCCACATCGGCTTTATCGCCTTTGGCTGGGTGACCATGGGCATGCTGCTGACGCTACCCATGATCGCGTTTGGTATTTTGTTGATGGCGTGGTCGCGCCAACAGCCGATAGATTCCGTACGTTGAGTAGCGAATGGTGAGTCGTCAGTGGTTCACTGTTCGCTGGCGGTTCACATGTATAGAATAGACATTAATTGATGACTTGATCTGGGATTAACGTGACTGCAACGACGCCGATAAAAGAGGCACTCGAACAGCCCTATTTAGATTTGATGCGCCAAGTATTGGATCAGGGGACCGATCGCCATGACCGCACCGGGGTGGGCACCCGCTCGGTGTTTGGCCACCAAATGCGCTTTGACCTGTCGCGTGGTTTTCCGCTGTTGACCACTAAAAAGCTGCATTTGCGCTCGATTATTCACGAGCTGTTGTGGTTTTTAAAAGGCGATACCAATATCGCCTACCTGAAAGACAACGGCGTGCGTATCTGGGATGACTGGGCGGATGAAAACGGTGATCTGGGGCCGGTCTATGGTTACCAGTGGCGTAGCTGGCCCGACCCCAAAGGCGGCAGCGTTGATCAAATTGCCAATGTGCTGGAGCAGATTCGCACGTCGCCCCAGTCGCGTCGGCTGGTAGTTTCAGCCTGGAACCCAGCCCAGGTGGACGATATGCAACTGCCGCCGTGCCACTGCCTGTTCCAGTTTTACGTGGCGAACGGGCGGCTTTCCTGTCAGCTCTACCAGCGCAGCGCCGATATTTTCCTGGGCGTGCCGTTCAATATTGCAAGCTATGCCTTGCTGCTGAGCATGGTGGCCCAGGTAACCGGGCTAAAGCCCGGCGAGTTTGTGCATACCCTGGGCGATGCCCACCTTTACAGTAACCACCTGGCGCAGGCGGAGCAGCAGCTTGGTCGCACGCCCAATGCTCCGCCGCGGTTGAACCTGAACCCCAAGGTCAACGATCTCTTTGATTTCCAGTTCGACGATATTGAGATAGCCGACTATCAGCCGCACCCTCATATCAAAGCCGAGGTGGCGGTATGAGTCAGTTCGAGCCGCTGGTACCTGTGGCCATGATTGTGGCAATGGCGAAAAATCGTGTCATCGGGGTGGAAGGGCAGCTACCCTGGTATTTGCCCGAAGATCTGAAATTCTTTAAGCGCATGACCCAAGCCAAGCCACTGGTGATGGGGCGTAAAACCTTTGCCTCGATTGGCAAGCCGTTGCCTAATCGGTTAAACATCGTGGTGACCCGCCAGGAAGCGTTTTCTCACGAAGGTGTGCGGGTCTGCCATGACCTTCCTGCGGCTCTTGCACTGGCTGACCAACAGGCGACCATTGAGGCGGCCGAAGAAGTCATGGTGATGGGCGGCGGTGAGATATATCGTCAGGCCATGCCGTTCGCGACCCGGCTCTATGTCACAGAAGTTGACATAGAGGTAGAAGGTGATGCGTACTTCCCTTTGTTAGACTCCAGCGAGTGGCGCGAAACGCAACGCGTGGCCGGGCAGCCTAACGAACAGCAGCCTGATTATGCGTTTGTTACTTACGAGCGCATCGTGGCAGAGGCCTAGCTGTGTTCAAGCTGTGTCTAAAAGCACCGCGAAGGAGAGCCCAGGATGTCGGTTAGCACTAAATCGGTAAGCGCTGGATCAAGCCCTATGGCGTTATTGGACGATCTGGAGCGGCGCTTGATGCTCACGCAGGCAGAGTTGGCCCAGTTGCGTGCAGAAAACGCCAAGCTAAAGCAGCAGTTGGCTCAGGCGCCCAGATCGGAGCCGCCGGAAGCTGAAGCATCTGAGGCTCAACAGCCGTCTGATGAGTTCGTCGAGTTAAATGAAAAAGGCAAGCCTGAGCTTGAACCGACGACCTCGCCAGCACTTGATGTTTCTGCTCAAGGGGAGCCCAAGCCAGAGCCTCCATCGCCGCATGCATTGCTGGCGCAATGGTATAAGCGTTATCCGCAGGCTTTTTTCAAGGGGCATACCCAGCCGCTGAAAGTGGGAATACATCACGATTTGGCTGAACGCGAGCCATGGTCGGGTAAGCTGATTCGCCGCGCGCTGGCAAACTACGTCAATCTGCCGCGTTATATAAAGTCGGTGCGCGAAGGGGCTACGCGGATTGATCTGGAAGGCAATGAAGCGGGGGTGGTTGACGCGGAAGCCGCGCGTCATGCAACAGAAAAACGTACCCACCAGGCGTCTTCTTCGCCGAATGAGCGTTCCTCTGCAGCCAGAGAGAAGAAGTCTCATGGCAAGACGGCCAAGCCCAAGAAAAAAGCACCTGCAGAGGCGAGTAGAAAGGCAGAAAAAACGCCACTTGACGCTGATGCGCCTCAAAAACAACTTAGCCTGGAAGATAAGCTCTTGGGCTTGCAGCAGAAATTTAAAGGTCGCTAGGACCTCGCTCCAATGGGCTAGGTTCCAAAAAAAATCACAAATAATAAAAAAACAGTGTTTTTTTCTATTGCGTTCCTCCGAATCCCGGTATAGAGTTTGCCTTGCGAGCATTGGAATATAACAAGGTGTTGTTGAGGAAGTGCCGCATTGTATTGGGAACGCTCCCGTCAGTGACACAAGAGCACACCCAACAGCCTGACTGCCGACCTTAGGTCGGACAGAAACGATCAAAACAGTAAGTTAAGGAACCTACATCATGAAAAAGACACTTTTAGCGACTGCTATCGCTGGTGCTGCCTTCGCTTCTGGCGCCCAAGCAGCAACCGTTTATAACGAAGACGGCACCAAGCTGGATCTCTACGGCAACATCCAGATTGCTTACTATAGCGTCAATGATGCTAATGGCGACGCACAAGACGAAATTGCCGATAATGGTACTACCTTTGGTTTCGCCGCCGAGCATGTGATCACTCGTGACTTGACTGGTTACCTGAAGCTTGAGCTTGACGACATTAAAGCAGACGAAATGGCGACAGCGACTGATGACGAAGACGCTGGCGATACTGCTTTTGTTGGCTTGAAAGGTAATTTCGGTGACGTTCGTCTAGGCTCTTACGACCAGTTGATTGATGACTGGATTCAAGATCCAATCACCAATAATGAAGGTTTTGATGTTAGCGATTCCACTGCGCTTCATGGCAATGGTGCGGATCAGCAAACCGACAAGGTAACTTACACGTCTCCTTCGTTTGGTGGCATGGAGTTTGCGGTAGGTACTCAGTACAAAGGCGATAATGACTCTGCAGACGGCGGCGCTGATCAAGGCAGCAGCAATGCTTCCTTCTTCGGTGGTGCTAAGTATACTGCTGGTGCGTTCTCCATCGCCGCAGTTTACGATAACCTTGATAACACTGTTTACGAAGACCTTGACGGTAACGTTGATAGCGTTGGCAACCAGTACGGTCTTACAGCTCAGTATACGGTCGACACGCTCCGCCTTGCCGCGAAGCTTGAGCGCTTTGACGCTGATGGCAATGTCAACCGTGACGATACCAACTTCTATGCGGTGAGCGCGCGTTATGGCTACGGCAACGGTGACATCTACGGTGCTTACCAGTACGTCGATGTTGGCGCTGGAAGCTTCCTTTCTGAGCTAGATGAGCAGATTCAAGATGAGCAAAACCGTGATGAAACTTATAACGAAGTAATCTTGGGTGCCACTTATAACATCTCTGACGCTATGTACACTTGGGTTGAAGGTGCTGTTCGTGACCGTGAAAATGACCAAGGCGACGGCGTTGGTGTGGGTGTTACCTACTTGTTCTAAATCCTACCTGGGCTAACACATAGCCCATAGGGTTTACATAGAGCCGGCCCCATGGGGTCGGCTTTTTTTGCTTATTAGGTGAACGTTTATGAACGTACGTTATGTATTGGTTGGCTTCGTGGCGCTCAATGTGTTTGCGGCAGCCTCATTTTCTTCAGCGAGTGAAACGCAGGATCGTTTTCGCGAAGAAGGGCGTGGAATGGATTTGACGGGTATTTTGCAGTCCCGTACAGATGCCAGCAGTCAGCGTTTTCTGTTTGGAAGTGTTAATGAGCATACGTTAACGGTCGATAAATCAGGGCGTTATCTGTTTGAAAGTGACGTCACGGCGGGCTAT
Organism: Halomonas sp. SH5A2; assembly: GCF_014263395.1. GTDB lineage: Bacteria > Pseudomonadota > Gammaproteobacteria > Pseudomonadales > Halomonadaceae > Vreelandella. The sequence goes on from NZ_CP058321.1 coordinate 1,268,707, forward strand.
TCGGAAGACTACCAAATTGCTGCAGAGCTTCTTGATAGTGAGGGTCAAATTGTTACGCGTAGCGAAGCGCTAGGTCAAAACGGTGGTCTTTCTCTAACGCAAGATCTGGCGCCAGGTGAGTATACACTGCGCGTAGAGGCTCGCCGTTTCGGTACCCGTGGTAAAGCAGGGGATGGTTATTCGATTAAAGTTGCTGGCTTGAATGCTCAAGGCCAAGTTGTCGAAGAAGCAATCAGCGACGGCGACGGCATTGCTTTCACGGGGAATGCCGAAGAAGGTGATCGTTCGGTATTTGTGCGTCAAAACGATGCTGTTGTTGCTCTTGGTGGAAGTTCTTCTAGAGAACCGCTTGCCGCAGAGGGTGAAAATGATGCCGCCAGGACTGCCGACACCCAGCAATCTGCTTCAAGTGATCAGCTGCAGTCAGCTCCACCTGCCTCCGAGCGGTCGCAGCCTTCGACAGATACATTCGAGGAAATCGTAAGTGATGTTAAAATTCGTGCTAGTGGCGAAGTGCTCACTTTTGAGATGCCCGATGCTGGTCGTATTCAGCTCACTACATCGACGTACCCGACAGGCTATGAAGACACTTACCGCATAGAAGTCGACATCGTCGATGAGCAAGGCCGAGTTGCTGCAAAAGGCGCTGGTGAAGGCTTCAATGGGGATGTTGACTTGACAGCCGATCTAGAGGCAGGCCGCTACCGTGTTCGGGTTAATGGACAAAAATTTGGGACTGCGCGCTCAGGTGTTAATAATTATGAACTTAGAATTCGTCACTTGGATTAATGTGGTTTAAGTTAGCAAAATCTTAATAAAGCCCCAGCCAAAATTGGGGCTCATAATTTCACGTTATAACGGCAGTCACTCGAGCGACTGCGCATTGACTATAAATTGCCGATGTCTTAAGAATAACCTCACTCCCGATACCAGATCGATTATTTAATAGTCAATATGTTAGCGAGCTAAATTTTAGTGTGCTTTCTATTTAATTGGATATATTTCATTAAGTGTCAATAGTCCTTAATAACTTTGTGTTGGGTGCTCATGTATCGGTACTATAAGCCGATACACAATTAAGACGTTATTCTGCAACGCTGAAAATTCGGCATAAAAGCGAGGTGCGCGGGTTTGGTTCGTTGGTTAACACGTAAAACTTGCCTCGGCTCGCTTCAGAACCGAATGCTGCTGGGGCTGGCCGTTACCTGGCTGCTGGTTGTGATACTGGTGCTGTGGATGGCCTGGCAGCTGGGTAATACCATGGTGAAAGCGACTAATATGGCGCATTTGCGCTACGAATCGACGTTGGTTGCCGATGAGGTCTCCGAACAGATAGAAGTTCGCTTCGATGCGTTAAGTCGCCTCAATGAGCGTATTGAGGTTGATGCCAGCAACGCCGCTATCCGTTCGACGTTAGAGCGTAATGAAGCCCTGATGGCTTGGTTTGAAGGTGTTGTGGTCGCCAATGAAGAAGGCCAGGTGGTCGCCGACTGGCCGGTGGTAGAAGGTCGCGAAGGGTTAGACACCGCTCAGCGGGAATACTTTAAAATGTTGCGTGGCGGCCGAAGGCCTTATGTGAGTGAGCCCTTTGTGGGCCGCGCCAGTGGTATGCCCATGGTCCTGGTCAGCGTGCCGCGCATTGATGACCGCGGTGAGTTTAACGGCTTTGTGGGCGGTGTCGTCAGCCTTGATTCTGGTGGACTGTTTGATCGCCTCGCGCGCGTGAGGCTAGGCGAAGAAGGCTTTGTCGGGATAGCGACGGCTTCGGGTAAGATCCTTTATCACCCCAACCAGAACCTGATCATGACCGATGTGCCGGATAGTGACTTCAATCCTTGGCTTAATCTGGCATTGGATGGCTGGGAAGGTGAGTCCATTGGCTCGCTACTTAACGGCGAACAGGGTTTTCAGTCCTACAGTCAGGTTTGGTCGGCAAATTGGGTGATCGGCCTGTATTTGCCCAGTGAGCAAGCCCTTGCACCGCTTAGTGGGTTTTTACAGCGGCTGTGGTGGCTCGGGATTGCGCTGACATTGCTGATGTTGCCGGTACTCTGGTTGATTTTGCGCCGTATGCTGTCGCCGTTAAAGCATTTAGCCAAACAGATTGGTCAAGTGGGGCGTGGTGAGCGCGCGCGAGTGGAACTCGGTACCAGGATGCAGGAGTTACAGCACGTAGCGGGCACCTTTAATCGCGTTGAAGACGAGCGCCAGGTATTAATGACCAATCTTCAGGAGCGTGAAGCTTTTCTTGACTCCGTGCTGAATGCCACTCCTCAAGGTATGTTCGTTGCCAATTTTGACGGCGACATTACCTATATGAATCCCGCGTTGCTCGATATGCTCGATATCCAGCCGAATACCCCGATGGAGGCCTGGCTACATAAAATTCATGCTGATGATCGGGGTGGCGCTAAGGACATGTGGCAACACAGCTTGAAAAGCGGGAGCGATTTCGTACGCCAGTTACGTTTTATCCGCAATGAGAAAGAAACGCTGTGGCTTGATATTCACGCTCGGGTGGTCATGCTCTCCCAGGGCGGACATTCGCTGGGTTTGGTGGGAGTGGTCAAAGACATTACCGAACGTCGCGAGCAGGAGGCCATTCAGCGTTGGGAAGCCGAACACGACCCACTCACCGGCTTGCTCAACCGGCGAGGTTTCGAGCGGCGGCTTGATGATGCCTTTGCCGAATTTCAAAAGACCAGCAACCCCTCTGCGCTTTTGCTGTTTGACCTTGATCGTTTCAAGCCGATTAACGATGAAGGCGGGCATGCGCTGGGTGATGAAATGCTCAGGCGCATCGCCCAGGTGGTGGCCTGGGAAGTTCGTCGCAGTGATCATGTTGCCCGTCAGGGTGGCGATGAATTCGGTGTTCTGCTGCCCAGCTGTACCTTGAGCCAGGCCCAAAAGATCGCTGAATCCCTGTGTCAGGCAGTGGGGGATATCTCGGTCGTTCACGAAGGCAATGAATATGGCGTAACGCTGAGTATTGGGGTCACCACTTTCCATGAAGACGATGGTAGTACGGAAGATGCGATGGCTCGCGCCGATGCCGGGAGTTACGCGGCAAAGAATAAAGGCCGCAATGGAGTGGTGGTCAATTTGTATGAGGAGCACGACACTGATTCTGTCCAGTGAGTGATATCCAGATTTTCCAGCGCTGCCATTATTGTTCAACCAATCGACAAATCGCTGCCAACCGTAGAATATAAGCAGGTGCTGTTCTTGATATTTGAATTCAGGAAAAGAGACTGCCGCCTGTGAGCCTATTTGAGCTTTTTGCCCGTACCCTTGATGTCACGCTGCCTGTCTTTGCCATGGTGTTTATCGGTTTGGGGTTAAAACGGCTTGGTTGGATTGACCGAGCGTTTGTTACTACTGCCTCTGCACTGGTTTTCAAGGCGACGTTGCCGACGCTGATATTTCTGAGTTTGATTAAAGCCGATCTGGCTGTGGCGCTGGATATACCGCTATTGGTGTTTTTCGCCCTGGCGACCCTTTGCCAATGTGCCCTTAGCTGGGGGTGGGCGAGCTTGCGAATCCCGCGTGAAGAGCGCGGTGTCTATGTGCAAGGCGCGTTTCGCGGTAATTGTGGCGTAGTGGGACTTGCCTTGGCGGCGGGCATGTACGGCAACTATGGTCTTTCGGCGGGTAGTTTATTACTGGGTGTTGTCATCGTCACATATAACGTTCTTTCGGTCGTTGTGTTGGCGATGTACCAGCCTGGCCAGGCCACCGATTGGCGAAGTCTGCTATGGAAGATCGTTACCAACCCGCTGATTATCGCCGTGATAGCCGCCTTGCCATTCACCGCCTGGTCAGTTGAGTTGCCCCGGTGGTTGATGACATCGGGTGATTATTTTGCCTCTCTTACGTTGCCGCTGGCATTGATTTGTATCGGGGCGACCCTGTCGGTGAGCAGTCTGCGAGATAGTCAGCAGGTTGCGCTAAGCGCCAGTGTCATGAAAATGGTCATCCTCCCCGTGTTGGCGACCGGAGCTGCTTGGCTGATCGGGTTTTCTGGGCAATCGCTGGGCCTGCTCTTTCTGTTCTTTGCCAGTCCTACTGCGGCGGCCAGTTTTGTCATGGTCAAAGCGATTGGTGGTAACGTCGCTTTGGCAGCCAATATCATTGCCATCACCACGCTAATGGCCAGCGTGACAGTGACCGTTGGGATTTTTGCCTTGCGGCTGCTCGGCTGGATATAGCGCATGCCTTGGCCTGGGTTGGCCGAGACGTTATACTCTTGCTCCCATAAGTCCCTGTAGCTCAGCAGGATAGAGCAGCCGCCTCCTAAGCGGCAGGTCGCAGGTTCGAATCCTGCCTGGGACGCCAATTGAATGAGTAAATCGGCTTTAACTTTCGTGACACTCTGGTCAGAGTGGGAGCAATTACAGAAAGTTAGCAACGATAAGTATGAAAGTTGCACTGAATGCCCCAAGTGCCAGAAGCACTAACAACCCGTCATGAATGACGAGTGCCAGTCCTAGCGCTAATAACGCAAGACCAGCGGCTGAAGATGAAAATGGCACTAGCTCCATAAACGGCATGCACAGTCCGACGATGATGCATAGCGAGGCAATCCCGTAGCTCCCCCCGTTATTGACGAGAAAAGTTAACCTCGGTTTAAGAACGCGATCAATGCCCCTTGCCGGCTTGTTGAGCCAGCTGAGCGCCTTCCGGAGCTTGTTGCGCTCGATGGAACGGTTGATGATATAGCCTGGCAGCCAGAACTGTTTTCGGCCGATGAGCATCTGTACGGCGATCAGCAACACGAACGAGCCCATGAAGATGGACATGCCGGGTAAACCGCTTAGCGGCGAAAACAGCGTGATGCCAATAAGCATCAAAAGCGGTCCAAAAGAACGACTGCCAATCGATTCGACGACCATCCCGACTGAGACCTGATCGTTGTCGTGTGTCAATTGACTGACTCGGTCTAGCAGTTGTTCAAGGCTTTGCAGCGGCTGGTTCATCGAAGGTTTCCATATAGAAGTCAAGCGCCCGACGCACTGCTTCTGGTGACTAAAAGTGTATAAGGCGTTATGACCACATCACTGATCGCAGAATTCCCTCGGCCCACATTCAAGGTGATCTACCGAGAAAGCAACTTAAGCTTTTGCTAGCAACACTTCATCGGGAAGAATTGGAGATGATGACGAATCATTCAAAGTTCAGCCGTTACGACTCTTGAAGGACAATACGATTACGTCCAGTGTCTTTGGCTTCGTAGAGACCGATGTCGGCACGCTTCATGGCGGCTTTTAAGGTCTTTTCGCCGCTGGCGATGTGCGTCACGCCAAAAGAGGCGGTGATGGCAATGGTAATAGAAGTGTCGTCGTGCTCAATGAGTACTTGAGTCTGTTCCACGGCAACCCGGATGCGTTCAGCCACTTGCCATGCTTTCTCCAGCGGGGTGTCGGGCAGCAAGATGGCGAACTCTTCGCCGCCAACACGGCATAAAAGATCCTCTTGACGCAGTAATCCTTTAATCACGCTGGTAAAGCGTTTAAGCACTTCATCGCCTGCGTCGTGACCATATTCATCGTTGATTCGCTTGAAGTGATCAATATCGATAGCGATGAGAGAGATAGGCGTTTGGTGCCTTGAGGCACGAGACATCTCGATGCTGGCCTGCGCTTGCAAATAGCGCCGATTGAAGACGCCGGTTAATGGATCAGTCATGGCTTGGGCGCGCAATTTTTCTTCCAGTTGCTTGCGCTCGGTAATGTCAAAGACGGTGGCGTTTGAGTACTTAAAACGATCTTTTTCTAGATACCCGACGCCTTGAATGACCACTTGGCGCTCCTGGCCATCCGTGGCGATCAGCGTACATTCTGCCTCGCCCTGGTGGCCTGCTTGTACATCCTGAAACGCGGCATCAAAATCGGCCAGTGAATCTGGCGAAATAAAGTCGCGATAGCAGCGCTTGCCGACAACATCGCGGGTTAAACCCAGCCAGTCAAGTTCGGTTTGATTCATTTTAAGAATCACGCCATCGGCGTTCAGTGAATGGTAACCACAGGGGGCGTTTTCATACAGGTTGCTGACTTCGGTGGCTTGCTGCTGAGCCTGGTGACGCAGCTTGCGCTGTTGGTGACGGCTAATTGACCAATAGATGCCTAGCGCAACAGCTGTGGAGTAGGTGAGCAATAAAAACCAGACAACGAGGGATTCATCTTGTAGCAGGGTCTTCCAGGTGGGAGTGGGTAGGCTAACCCCTAACACCCAGGGGAGGGTGTCGTCCTGGCTGAAAATGCGTCCTGCGAGCCCCTGGAAGCCTTGGCTGCGTATATCCAAACGCTGAAAACGCAGTAAATGGTTACCCAGGGTAAACGCCCCTTCGTCTTGCTCGGTAACAGGTTGCCATGGTTCGGCGGCTAGTCGGGCGTAATTTTCACCAAACCTAATCATCGGCAGTCGTTGGCTACCCTGTGTGAGTAGCCAGCCGCCCTGGGCATCAGTCAATAGAACGCTCGCGTCGGGGTCCATGAGCATGGCCTGTTGGACGGCCTCGGTCAAATGCTGCCAGTTAAGGCTCAACAGGACCATGCCATGGCGTTCGCCTTGGTCGTCAAAAATAGGGGTGGCGACATTGACGACCGGGACCACTTCACCACTGAATAGCTCGTATTGGAGGTTGCGACCGGGTGGGGAGATGTAAAGATCGCGGGCAAACAGCTTACTGGTGGCTTTGAAATAATCGGTACTGGCATGGCGACGGTCAGCAAAGCGAGGGTCAGATGCAAGCCCGACCGGGGCACGTAGGACTTCGTTGCCCTGATTGTCAATCAGTATAAGCTTGGTGTAGCGCGGGTAGTGTTTGATCAATGTCGATAAAAAACCGGTCAATTGGGCTGGCGTTGAGCTGTCGACGCCTTCGACATTCTCGCCTGTCATGTGAGCCTTGATGATCGGCATCTCGGCGACCGCGAGCGCATAACTGAGCGTCTCGTTAATATCGCGTAATAGGGTGTCTTTGCCCACCTGCATAATGGCGCGAGTTTCTGCACGGATGCTTTCCTGGCGGGTTTCCAGGTGCACATGAAGCACCGGCCATAGCGTAGCGGTGACCAAAATCAACGGTAAGGTTACGGCCATCAAGAGGCGCACGTACAGGCGCTGTTGAGTCAATTGAGATTCCTGTGATTATTTAAAGAGCTATCGTCTTTAATACGCCAAGTATACGCCAATAGCCGATAATCGGATATGCGCGAAAGCCAGCATGCCGGGGGTATTCAATAGTTTGCTAATGGTTGCAGAAGAAGCTTCAAACGGCCGATAAGCCGCTTTTTTCCTCAGAGTTTGAATGTACTGAATGTGAGCATTGATATGCGTCTTAGTTACCATGGCCCGTCACCCGAAATGGTAGGGTTTTTATTGCTGCCGCAGTTTTCCATGATGGCCTTTTTTGCGGCCGTTGAGCCGCTGCGTATCGCTAATCGCATTGCCAGCCGCCCGTTGTTTGACTGGACCTTGATTAGTGCCGATGGCGGGCCGGTAACGGCGTCTAACGGTATGACGCTCATGGCAGATCAAGCCACCCGAGAGGTGCATCACTTGCCATCCTTGGCGGTATGTAGTGGCTTTACCCCCGAGGCGCATCTTACCCGGCCATTAATGGCGTGGCTTCATCAGTTGGATCAGGCAGGCTGCTGTTTGGGTGGCATTGATACCGGCGCGTTCCTGCTCGCTGCCACCGGATTGTTAAAGCATGAGCGGGTGGCACTGCACTGGGAGAGTTTGCCCGCTTTTCGTGAGCGCTTTCCGGGGATTGATACCACCGATGAACTCTACGAGTTGGGCGAGCGGCGTTTCTCCTGCGCGGGCGGGGTCGCCGCGATGGATATGGCGCTGGAAGTGATCGCACGACGGCATGGCGCGAAGCTGGCTATCGATGTATCCGAGCAGCTTATTCATGATCGTATTAGAACCCGCAGCGACCAGCAGCGTATGGCGCTTGTTAAGCGTTTAGGTACCCACAACCGGCGCGTGGTCGAGGCGGTAGCGCTGATGGAGCAGAATCTTGAAGAGCCGCTCACGCTTGAAGAAGTGGCGAGCCGCGTAGAGGTGTCGGTGCGACAGCTACAGCGACTTTTTGAGCAGGAACTGAATGCCACCCCGCGACAATGGTATTTGCAACTGCGCATTAAACGCGCCCGGCGACTGCTTGCCGAGACCGATTTAGCCATCTTGGCGGTGGCCTTGGCTTGCGGGTTTAGTTCGTCGTCGAGCTTTGCACGTGCATTCCGTGCTCACTATGGCATCTCGCCACGGCAGATACGTTACCCGGACAAGGAATAAGGACGCTTGCGGCCTAAAAGTCGCTTAATGGGTGATAAGTGTCGTCTAGTGGTTAGTAGTGGGTTAGAAGCCGCGCATACTGGTTGAACCTAATCAATAAGAGGGTTTAGCCAGATGCCTACCACTAGCAAATCGTTGTCATTAAAAGCGGGATTTTTGCTCACGGCGTTGACCACGACACCCGCTATGGCGGAAATCGACGAGCTGCGCTTTGGTGTACCGCCTTGGCCAGGTGTTACCGTGAAATCCGAAGTGGCGGCCCAGCTACTTGAAACGATGGGTTACGAGACGCGGCAGCAGGATTTAGCCGTGAGTGTCATTCTTGAAGGCTTGTCGAATAACGACCTTGAGGTCTATTTAGGTGGCTGGTACCCCGTCCAGACCGATATGGTCGAGCCGTTGGTGGCTGACGGCAAAGTAGAGAAAGTGGTTTCGAACATCAGCGGTGCCAATTCCGGGCTGGTGGTTCCCCACTACGTTTATGAGGCAGGTGTTACCACGGTCGCTGAGCTTGCCGAGCACCATGACCGGTTCGACGGTGAAATCCAGGGGATTGAAGCGGGAACTGGCATCAACGAGGCGATTCTCAATGCCATTGATAACGACCTTGCCGGGTTGGGCGATTGGCAGCTCCGCGAAAGTTCGACCTCGGCCATGCTTGCCCAGGCTGAGCAAAAAATGGCTAATGAGGAGTGGGTGACATTTGTCGGCTGGGAGCCTCACTGGATGAACGTGAGCTTCGATTTGGCCTACTTAGCCGATAGCGACGAGGCGGGTGTGGCCTCTATTGAAAGCACCGTATGGACCATTACGCCTGCCAGCCTGGCGGAAGAGGCTCCCGAGGTTCACCGTTTCTTGTCGCAGTACGTGATCGATATTGAAGACCAGAACGAGTGGGTGCATGAGTACAGCTACGAAGAGCGCCCGGCAGAGGAAGTAGCGAGCGAGTGGATTGGCAACAATCTGGATACCGTTGCGGAGTGGCTGGAAGGTGTTGAAACCCGCGAGGGCGAATCCGCCATTGAGCAGGTGCGGGCCCAATTCGGCTCTTAGTCAACCAGGCGATGCTTGAGCGCATGGTAAAACGCCTGCCATGCGCTGCCCATGTCAGGCAGCCGTGATTGGGCGTGCAGAGCGCCGTGCACCATCTGCGGCGCACAGCGATAGCCTATTGAAGCCCCCGCTTCCTGCCAGTTAGCGACTGCGGTTTCGATGGGCTGAGTCAGCGGGTCATGCTCCACCGTCAGTACTTCGATGCCAGTGGCGGGTGGCGTACGATCGCGTTCGGCGGCGCTGATGTCTGGACAGCGTCGGCGGATGCCTAGTACATCGTCGCGTGAGAGTAGCGGCGCATCATTCCCGAGACACTCAAGTGAGAGCTCGCCAACGGTTGGATAGATCAACCCCAGCGGCGGGGCCTCGATCAACGGGTGGGCCAGGTCGATGGCCAGCCGCCCGCCTGCGCTGTCACCTACCAGCGCAATTGGCTGTATCGCTTCTAGCACCGTTTGGCAGTCTGCCAGCATGGCGGGGTACGCCATCTCCGGCGCAAGCCGGTAGTTGACGCTCACCACTTCATGACCCAGCGCTTGGGCTAGGCTGGCGGCGGGGCCATGGTGGCTTTCGACCGAGCCGATGGTGAAGCCACCGCCGTGAATAAAAAGAATATTGCCTGGCAGACAATGCTTAGGGATAAAACGGCGAATATCGACACTATCAATAGTGCCATTTTCAATCCGCATACCGGGTGGGTCGGGTGGGGCGAAGGTTCGGCAAAGCGTGTCATAGGTGCGCCGCGCCTGAGGTAATGGCAGCTCCCCCATTGCTGCCAGTTCTGCGCTAAAGCGTTGAATAAAGGCTTCTATGCGCATAGCGTTTGCCTTTTTGCATCATCTGTCTTGAATAACTCGTCTTGAATAACGTGTCTTGTCTAGCCTAGCGACGTATACCGATGGTGCGCCCTGCAAGCTCGGGCCACAGGCCTTTATTCGCCTGAGGAAGCTTCGCCACGCAGCTTGCTACCGGCTCAGGAAAAGCACTGGCTCGTCCAGACACTTGGTCCATGCCCATCAGCATCTGTTCGCTGGAGGCGAGCAGGTTGTCTTCGTCATCGAACATGGCGAAAAACACGTGCAGGCGTTTGGCATCGCGGTCCAATAGCGTCAGGTCGACGCTTAACGATTGGTCTTGGTGCGCCTCACGGCGAAAGCAGAGGTGGGTTTCCAGCGTATAGATCGTATAGCCGTAAAGCTTCCGGCCCGCTTCGTCGAGCCCTATTTGGTCGATCAGCGCTTCGCAGGCCTGGGAGAAGACACGGGCATACGCCGCGTCGTTCATGTGCCCGTTGTAGTCGACCCACTCAGGGCCGACGTGGGTTTCATGGATGATCATCAGATTTTGCGCGAGATACCCGGTACTTCTAGTGCCGGGAGGGACAGCGCGTCGTGCGAAGCACGACTTGGATTACGCCAACGCCTGTCCCGCGCCTCCTTTTAGGTTAGTGAATGGTGTCAGGTAATAGCCATAGCCATCACCGCGCTGGGTCAAGGTGCAGTGTTTGTACGAAATGCCTTGTACGGCACCCTGTTTGGTCTGAATGTTAAAACTGCCTGTTTTACGCATCGCGACACGGCCGGTATGTATCCCGGCTTTCTTGCCGGTAGGCACAATAGCTTTCACCATGTCGCCGGTCTGGAAGCCATATACCTGCTTTTCCCGCATCAAGACACCACGAGGAAACCCATGCCGACTCAACCGGGTACGCTGGTAGCTGCCGCGTCCCATGGCCTTTATGGTCAGCGTCGGCACTGCCCAATTGCGTAGCGTGTCAAACACACCGACACAGGCCGCATCCAGCGCGTGGGTCTTCGGGATACCTAGTTGTTGGCGGTTGTATTTGGTGCGACTGCCCGTGCTCACAGCCACCGGCAGACCCGTGGCGTTAAGTGCGTTAAACAGTGCCCAACGCGTGGCATTGACCGCGCTGGCGTCCCGCAGCAGGCGTTGTTGCTCGCGCTGGACGTGCTCAACCCGCGTCTCAGCGTTGTGGCCGTGCTTTTTCAGGCGCTTTTTAAGTCCTTTACTGGTAGCGAAAAAGTCCGCTAGCGATTGCCGATCTTTCTCCTGATTGCAGTTGTGACAGCTCAAGGTCAAATTGCTGATCCGGTTGGAGCCGCCTCGGCTGCGGGGTTGAATATGTTCGACTTCCAGCGGCGTGTCGGTGGCGCTGCAGTAGGCACACTCACGGCCCCATTTTTCCAGCAAGTATTCGCGTACCTCGTAGCCGAGTAACGTGCCTTGCTGGTATTCGACGCCGCTTATGTCAGGGGTTTCCAGCTTTTGCATGTCAAAGCGTACTAGCTCCTGATCCAGTGCGGTCATCGGCGCCAGCTTATTGAGCCGCTGCACCCAGGCCATCACCGTATCGACACGGTGCTGCAAGGAAGGCGCGAGCCAACCCTTCGGTTTGGTGCGGTTATCGAAGCGCGAGGCACGGTAGCGCACATTGGCTGAACGGCGGCGACGGCGAAAGGCGGCGCGTTGTTGCAGTGCTTTTTTGATCTGGAAGCCTCGATGCACCAACTCGAACAGGCACAAGACATGCTGGCCGTCATTCGCCTCCCGCACCACGGCCAAACCGGTGGTTTGGCTGCCGGGATCGAGCTTTAAGCGCAGCGGTTGCGTGTCGCCACCTGTCCGGTCCTTCAAGCGGAGGGTGAACGGGTAGCGCTTATGCACCACGGCACGACCGCGTTCCAATAGCAACCGTGCCCGCTTTTCGCTGCAAGGCATCAAAGGCCGATTATGTTTGTCCAATACGAAAACCGCCATGCGATTTCTTCCGTGTTAATGCCCTTACGGGCCTAGTGTCGCGGGGCTTACGCCCCGTCTCCCCTCGGGAATGTCCGCCCCCGGCTCCTGCGTTACCTCAGCGATCAAGACCTTCGGCGTTTTACCTTTCGCCAGCATGACCCTGACCTTTCAGAGCGCCGAACTGGGTGAAGCATTCGGCGGTGAGTCTTAACGACCTGTTGCGAACGTAGCGGGTTGGCTACCGCTCTCCCTGGTCAACCGGGCTTGTTTTCACAAGCCTCCGGCTTTAGCCGGAGGTAGTTGACTAAATGCGTCCTTTTAAGCCTTCAGCTTCGGGCCAGTATTTTTGCACGACCTCAAGCAGCTCTACCAGGAAGTCATCGCGACGCTTGTCCAGTGTGGCCACCGAGCGTCCCGCGGCTTGATGTTCACAGCCTTCGACCACTTTATCAATCAATTCGTCGGTAAGTTCCGGGGCTTCCAGCTTGGTCCAGGGCAGTTTTAACGCTGGGCCGAACTGCTCCAGCATATGGCGCATGCCTGGCTCGCCACCTGCGAGGTGGAAGGTTAAAAAGGTGCCCATCAACGGCCAGCGAAGCCCACAGCCGTAAACCACGGCCGCATCGATCTCTTCGGTGGTCGCCACGCCATCGTTGACCAGATGCAGGGCCTCCCGCCACAGCGCTTCCATCAAACGGTCGGCGATGTGGCCCTCTATTTCACGGCGAACCACCAGCGGGCGCATGGCGAGCGACTGATAGAGCTCCTGGGCCCTGGCAATCTGTGCAGGCTGGGTGGCGTCACCCCCAACCAGCTCCACCAGCGGCAGTAAATACACCGGGTTGAAAGGGTGAGCGACGATCACTCGCCCAGGCGCTTGTTGGCACTGCTGCTGCAGGTCGGTGGGCTTGAAGCCGGAGGTGGACGAGCCGATGATGACGTCCGGTGCGGCAGCAGCGTCAATGGCCGCTAGAATTTCTTGCTTAAGCGGTAGACGCTCGGGCACGTTTTCCTGAATCAGGTCGGCGCCGTTTATGGCCTCTTCAATTGTAGCCACAAACGTTAGCCGCTCAGGGCTGGCATCAGGAGCCAGGCCGAGCTGGGTTAGTGATGGCCAAGCGTTGTCTATAAATGAACGGGTGCGTTTCGGCGCATTGGCATCTGGGTCGAAGGCGACAACATCCCAGCCTTGGGCAAGGGCGCGGGCAATCCAGCCGTTGCCAATCACGCCAGTTCCAATGACAGTTAAACGGCTCATGCGTCACCTCCTGCCAGGTTGCGCAGTTCTGGGTCACGTAACTTAAGGTGGGCGCGGGTTTCAGCGGGCGTCATCACGCGGGCACCGAGGTTCTCAATAATCGTCGAGGCCTTTTCGACCAGTTGGCCGTTAGTGGCCAGCACGCCTTTCTCCAGAAACAGGTTATCTTCCAGGCCAACACGAGCGTGGCCACCCAGCAGGACTGCCTGGGCGACCATGGGCATTTGATGGCGACCAATGCCGAAGGCCGCCCAGTTGGCGTTTTCCGGCAGTTTGTTACGCATAGCCAGCATGGTTTCGGTGTCCGCTTCGGCGCCCCAGGGGATGCCCAGGCAGAGTTGATAGAGCGGGTCATCGTCGATCAAGCCTTCTTGCTGAAGCTGACTGGCAAACCAGACATGGCCCAGATCAAAGCACTCAAGCTCCGGTTTGACGCCTGCGGCTTGTACCAGGCGAGCATGTTCGCGAAGCCAGTCGGCAGGGTTCACGTAGACCATGTCGCCAAAGTTAAGGCTGCCGCAATCCAGCGTGCACAGTTCGGGGAGCAGTTCTCCCACGGGCGCATGGCGTTCGGCGGGAGTTTGAATATCGGTGCCTGGGCCGCCGCGGGTGGGATCTGTGGCATCGGGTATCCAGTCACCGCCGCCGCCGGCGGTAATGTTCATGACGATATCCACATCCGCTTCGCGAACGCGTTCCATAACCTCACGGAATTGTTCGGTGGAATGGCTGATGCCGCCGGTTGCCGGATCGCGAACGTGGATATGCGCGATGCTGGCCCCGGCGCGCGCGGCGTCAATGCAGGATGCCGCGATGGCTTTGGGCGTGATAGGAACGTTGGGGTTTTTAGAGGTGGTATCACCCGCGCCGGTAACAGCACAGGTGAGGATGACGTTGCGATTCATAGCGTGCTCTCTAGTCAGCTGTTTATTCGCTGACCAGTGTGTCGCGGTAGGTAAAAATTAGTTGTCGAAAAGCGTCATTCAGTATGCACAAACTGCCCAACCTTACACGTAGCTATCCTAGGAAGGACCGACCATGCATGAGTAGAGAGGAAAAAATTGACCGCAAGGTTTGCCGATCTAAACTAAAAAAGTGCTCACCCAAGTTGATAAAAAAATTACAACAAATGAGAGGAGAACCCTCAATGTCTCAACAACCAACGCTACGGCCGCTGTGTGCGGCGATTGCTTCTGCGGTGATTATCGGCTTCCCGGCCGTCGCCACTTCAAATGAACCTCAACTCAGCCAATCTGAGGTGTTGACCGGTCTTGAAAATCCCTGGGATATGGCCTTTCTGCCTGATGGGACGATGTTTTATACCGAACGATGCCGAGGGCTGTCGGTGCGACTCCCTGACGGTGACGTAGAGCATCTGCTCGGCATGGAAGGCACAGACGACTATGCCACCACCGCAGACGATCTTGTCTGCCAGGGGCAGGCGGGAATGAACGGTGTGGCGGTCGATCCTGATTTTGACGAAAACCGCACGATCTATGTCTATTCCGCCTCCAATAAGTCAGAGCCTCGAACTAACCGTGTGCTGCGCATGACGGTAAACAGTGATTTTGATGAGGTATCGGATCGTACTGACATTGTCGATGACATCCCATATAAACCCGACGCCACCGACCACCCGTTCGGTGACGCTGGCGCCCATAACGGCGGGCGTATTCGTTTCAGCCCGGACGACGGTTACCTTTATGTGACCACTGGCGACAACCATAACAGCGAGATTCCTCAGTCGCCGGAGTTACTTGGGGGTAAGGTGCTGCGCATCGACCGGGATGGTGAGGCCGCCGAGGGTAACGAACCGCCGGAAGGCTTCGATCCACGTATCTACACTTATGGTCACCGCAACGTACAGGGCATCACCTTTCATCCGGACACCGGCCAACCCATCGTGACGGAACACGGTCCCTGGCATTCGGATGAGATCAATGCGCTGGTCAATGGCGGCAACAGTGGCTGGGATCCGCGTCCCAATATGGCCGGCCGTGGCGACTGCCCGGACGATTACTGCGGCTATGAGCCTAATCAGAAGGAGGGTATGGACCCCCAAGAACGGGCGGAATATATGCCGGTAACGGACACCGAAACCTACCCCGATGCCATGCAGCCCGCCTGGACCAACGATGGCCTTTCGCAGGGCATAGTGGCCACCGAGTTTTTAACTGGTGAACAGTGGGGCGATTGGGATGGCCGTCTGCTGGTTGGCTTTATGGGGATCGGTTTTGGCGGTACGCCGGTGGGGCAACGCATTAACCTGATTGATATTGCGGAAGATGGCCTTTCGGTGAACGACGTTGCCGAAATGCCGCTGCCGATGGGCTCGGCTCGTTTCCGGTCAATCGTTCAGGGGCCGGAAGGTGATCTCTATACGGCGGTGGACGAAGGCATTATTTATCGCATCACGCCGGAATAGCGCTTTGCCGCCGCGCTGCTATGTCAGTGCGGCGGCACGTCCGCCGCAAGCTTGTTCATGCACTAACAACCTACCAGGGAAAGTCCATAATGAAGTTGTCACTGTTTTGGGTCATTGCAGCTGCGTTGACGATGGGGTCTGCCGCTGCTCAGGCAGCGGATAAGTCCGCAGGTGAAACGTTGTATGCGGATAGTTGTGCTCAATGTCACGGTCCCAGTGGTAAAGGGATGGCCAGTTTTCCATCGCTTACCGGCCGGGATGTGGATTACATCACTTCGCGCCTTGAGACCTATCGGGCCGGTGAAAAGGTGGGATCAAACTCTTCCCTGATGATCCCCAACGCCACCGACCTGTCAGATGATGACATCGCCAACCTTGCCGCCTATATCGCGGATATCGCCGACTGATACCCGCGCGTTAGTTGGACGTCTTTACCAGGCCACCCTTTACCATTCAGTTCTCCTCCTGCCAGGCGGCGCCGTCCGGGAAACGGTGCCTGGTAAGTGAGTCGTCATGCATGGTGATGCTATAGCCGGCGGCCGTGGGTACCTGGTAGCGGCCTTGGCGAACGACCACCGGGTCGAGGAAGTGCTCGTGCAGATGGTCGACGTATTCCAGTACCCGACCCTCGAGGCTACCCGACACGGCGATATAGTCGAACATCGAGATGTGCTGGACATATTCGCATAGCCCCACGCCGCCAGCGTGTGGGCAGATCGGCACGTCGAACTTGGCGGCCATCAGTACGACCAGGATGACCTCGTTCAGCCCGCCCAGACGCGCCGCGTCGATCTGGCAATAGTCGATGGCGTCGGTTTGCAGGAACTGCTTGAACATCACCTTGTTATGGCAATGCTCGCCAGTGGCCACACCGATCGGTGCGACACGATGGCGTATCTCGGCGTGGCCGAGGATGTCATCGGGGCTGGTGGGCTCTTCGATCCACAGCGGGTCGTATTCCGCCAGGCGGCGCATCTTAGCCACTGTCTCATCGACTTCCCATACCTGGTTGGCATCCATCATCAGCACGTTGTCCCAGCCGATTTCCTCGCGCAACAACGCGGCGCGCCGTGCATCCTCGTCGAGGTCGCCACCGATCTTCTGCTTGAAGTGCGTCCAGCCTTCGGCCAGGCCCTCGCGAGCCAGTTGGCGGACCTTGTCGTCGGAATAGCCCAGCCAGCCCGCCGAGGTGGTGTAGCCTGGAAAGCCGTCACGGCGCATTTCAGCCTCGCGCTCTGCTTTGCCAGAGGCCTGCTTGCGCAGCAGGGCGATGGCCTCTTCTGGCGTCAAGGCATCGGTGACGAAGCGGAAGTCGAGACATCGCACCAGTTCTTCGGGGCTCATGTCGGCGAGCAGCTTCCATACCGGCTTGCCTTCGCGCTTGGCCCACAGGTCCCAGACGGCGTTGACCATGGCGGCGGTGGCCAGATGGATCGCCCCCTTGTCGGGGCCGATCCAGCGCAGTTGGCTGTCGCCGGTGATTTCGCGCCAGAAGGCGCCCATATCGGCGGTGATCGCCTCTAGTGAGCGGCCTTCGAGGAGCGGGGTGAGTGAGCGTACGGCGGTGACCACGATCTCGTTGCCGCGGCCGATGGTAAAGGTCAGGCCATGGCCCTGGGGGCCGTTGTTGTCATCGGTGTGCAGGATCACGTAGGTGGCAGAGTAATCAGGCGCGGCGTTCATGGCATCCGAGCCGTCCAGCGAACGGGAAGTCGGAAAACGTATGTCCTGGACCTCAACGCTAGTAATGGTGGTCATGATGGCGTCCTCATTGTCGTTGGCGTTGGCGGTTAATGCGAATGGCTAAGAAGGTGAACTGGCATATGGTCAACTTTCACCTATGATGCAAGCAATGTCATGATGTATGAAAGGTATGCCATAAACCTTATCGCAGCCAAATGGCGATTGCCACACGATAACCAATCAGGAGTGCAGCATGTTTGATGAAATGAAGGGCAAACGAATATTGGTGACCGGTTCGAGCCGGGGAATCGGTGCGGCCGTTGCCAGGCGGCTCGGTGGACTTGGGGCGCGCGTGGCGGTGCATTATCACCGTAGTGAAGTGCCAGCCCAGGCGGTCTGCGACGATATCCGCCAAGCGGGTGGCGAGGCCTTTCTAATTCAAGGCGATATCAGTCGCACTAAAGAAGCCACCGCGATCGTCGATCAGGCGGCAGAGCAACTCGGTGGGCTCGATCTGTTGATCAACAACGCCGGCGATATGCTGGGGCGCGTCAGCCTGGACGAGATGGATGATGAGCAATACGACCGCGTCATGGACCTCAACGCCCGTTCGGTCGTCATGGCCAGTCGAGCGGCGCTGCCTTATCTGCGCCAGGCCGGGGCTGGCAATATCATCCATACCGGCTCGATCGCGGCACGCAATGGCGGTGGCACTGGCGCAGGTCTCTACGCCTCGGCCAAAGGGTTCGTCACGACCTTGACCCGCAACATGGCCAAGGAGCTCGCTGGCGACAACATTCGCGTCAATGCCGTGGCGCCTGGCGTGATCACCACGGATTTCCACGCGCGTCATTCCAACGATGCCCAGATGGAAGCCGCGCGTGCCTCGATCCCTCAGGGTCGTCTGGGCAGCGCCGAGGATTGTGTGGGTGCCTATTTGTTCCTGGCGACCGACGCCCTCAGCGGCTATGTCACTGGGCAAATTATTGAAGTCAACGGCGGGCAATTGATGCCATGAGCAATAATATTCAGTACGACATCGCGATTACCATGGGGGACCCGGCGGGTATCGGTCCCGAGATCATCTGCCGGGCCGTCGCTGATATGTCGCCTTCCGCGCGGGCGGGCACGCTATTGGTTGGCGATCCAGCGATCTTTCGACGGGCCGCGCAAACCATCGGTGCCGACCTGGATTTCGCGCCTCTGGATATTGCCGACGCCCACATAGATTGTGTGGCAGTGGCGGTGGTGGAAGCACCCGCCGATGTCGAAATTCCTGATGGCGAAATCAGTGCCGGTGCCGGTGACATGGCCTTTCGCTGCATCGCCAGGGCCGTGGAGCTGGTGCAGAGCGGTCTGGCCGGGGTGATCGTCACGGCGCCGTTGAACAAGGCGGCACTGCATGCGGCCGGTCATTATTATGATGGCCACACCGGCATGCTGGCTGCGTTAACCGATGCGCCTTCATCGTTCATGCTGCTGGCCTCCGAGCACCTGTCGACCCTGCATGTGTCGACCCATGTGTCGCTGCGGGAGGCCATTGACCGCGTAACCCCCGAGCGGATCATTGCCACCGTCGAGGCCGGTGACGCGCATCTCAGGTCGTTGGGAATGGCCAATCCGCGCATCGCGGTGGCGGGACTTAATCCGCACTGTGGTGAGGGCGGTATTTTCGGCGACGAAGACACCCGCTGTATTGCGCCAGCCGTCGAGACCCTCAAGGCGCGCGGGTTTGAAGTGAGTGGCCCGATCTCCGCCGATACCGTCTTCTTTCGCGCGTCAAAGGGCGAGTTCGACCTGGTGGTGGCCCAGTATCACGATCAGGGCCATATCCCCGTCAAGCTGATTGCCTTCGACACCACGGTGAACGTCAGTCTCGGTTTGCCGATTCGGCGTACGTCTGTGGATCACGGTACTGCCTTCGATATTGCCTGGCAGGGCAAGGCGGATGCGACCAACATGGGGGCGGCGATTGCGTACGCGCATCGGTTGGTGGCCGGCATGGTCGCAGGAGCCAATGAGCGTGAGTGAGTGCCGAGTCGCGATCGTCGCCGACGATCTGACCGGTGCGCTGGACGCCGCTGCACCTTTCGCCCAGCGCGGCGCGACGACACGCGTGGTCGTCGCGCTGGAGAGTCTGGAAGTTGCCTTGGACGAGTGGCAAGGGGCGCTGCCGGAGGTGATCGCGGTAACGACCGAATCACGCCACCTGACAGCATCGGCAGCGGCAGAGCGCGTGACGCAGGCGACCCAGGTGCTCGCTCGCCTGGCCCCTGCTGTGTGGTTCAAAAAAATCGACTCGACCCTGCGCGGCCAGGTAGTGGCTGAGAGTCTGGCGATGCATCGGGCCTGCTGTCGACGACTGTTGCTTGCTCCAGCCGTCCCTTCTCAGGGCCGCACGACCTGCGATGCCCGTATCCTCGTGTACGGTCACCCCCTAGAGGCGACCGACTTTGCCCGTGACGCACGTTCCCGACCCCCAAGTGGTGGGCTGGATGCCCTGTTCGCTGACGCCGGATTACCTCTGGCGCGCCATGCTCCAGGGCAACGACTGCCGATGGCGGACAGCGTGGCCGATGTTGAGACAGATGCGGACCTGGAAGCCTTGGCCAGCACAATCGGCGGTGAGCAGGACAAATGGTTGGCGGTAGGTGCGGCGGGGCTGAGTCGCGCCCTGGCTCATGTCATGTTCGGTGAGGCGGTGTCCCGTGATCATGCCCCTTTTACCGGGCTCTGGATGGCGGTGGGGTCACGCAGCGAGCGAGCCAGGCAGCAGGTGGCGGCGCTGCGTCGTGCCTCGCCCGAACTGCCTGTCGTGACGGATATCGACGAGGCGACGGTCGAGTTGCCTTGCCTGTTGCTAATTCCCGATACGCAGGCGCCCCCGCGTGATGCCAACGAGGTGGCGGCAACGCTTGCCGACGCACTTGCCGTGGGCATGGTTGCGGCCAGGCAGCGTCTGTACCTGATGACCGGTGGCGATTGTGCCAGTGCGCTGATGAAAAAGCTGGATGCCCGCTATATCGACGTGGTCGGCGAGTGGGAACCAGGGATGGTACTCGGCTATCCGCAGGGCAACCGGGAATGGCCCTTGCTGACCAAGGCAGGTGGCTTCGGCGACGAGGCGTTGCTGGTGCGCTTGCTCCGGTCCTTGGAATGAACGCCAATCCAGAGGTTGCATTGCCCAGAATTGGCGACTAGATTTGATTATGATGGTATGACACGTATACAAGAAGTCCATCATCTCATTTTCAAATCACCCAATAAGCCTAACTCCCCAATCATCACGTTATGGAGCACAATAAAATGGGTAACGCTAACTTCCGACTCAAAACCTTCCATCGTCTCGCCTCCGGCACCCTCCTGCTGGCGGGCATGACGGCAAGCGGGTATGCCTTCGCCGAAACGCTCAATTTCGCCCACGTCTACGAGACATCCGAGCCCTACCACGAGTGGGCGCTGTGGGCGGCCGATGAGATCGAGGAGCGTACCGACGGTCGCTACGAAATCGAGGTTCATCCCGCCTCGTCGCTGGGTAAAGAGGCCGACATCAACGAGGGTCTCCAACTGGGTACCGTAGATCTTATCTACACCGGCAACCAGTTCGCCGGGCGTTTTTACGGCCCCATTGGTATAGCCGGAGCCCCCTACATGTTCCGCGATTTCGATCACTGGCGCGCCTATGCCGACAGCGATCTTTTCGACGAGATCGCTCAGGGCTATCAGGATGAGACCGGCAACGTACCGCTGGCGATGAACTACTATGGGCGTCGTCATGTGACTTCCAATGAAGCCATTAACGAGCCGGCGGATATGGAAGGCCTCAAAATCCGCACGCCCAATGCGCCGATGTACATGATGTTCCCCGAGGCCGTGGGTGCCAACCCGACGCCTATCGCCTTCGCCGAAGTCTATCTGGCCCTTCAACAAGGGGTCGTGGATGCCCAAGAGAACCCTCTGCCGACCATTCGCGCCAAAGCCTTCTACGAGGTTCAGGACTACATCAACCTGACCGGGCACATCACCGATTCGCTGATTACCATCGCCGGTGGGCCGCTGTGGAACCGCCTATCCGAAGAGGACCGCGAGATTTTCCGTGAGGTCTACATGGAAGCGGGTGAAAAGATCACTGAAGACATCCTCCAGTCCGAAGAAGATCTCGTCGCCTGGTTCGAGGATCAAGGGGTGACTGTCAACGAGGTCGACATCACGCCATTCCGCGAAGCAACCGTGCCGTACCATACCGGTGAAGATGCGACTTGGGATCAGGAAACCTACGACCGCCTCCAAGCGCTCGGTCAGTAAGCCTCTCCTCATAGCCGACACGCCATCCCTTGAAGGGGGGATGGCGTCATCTGCGGAGCTTGCAAATGACAATCGATAAATGGCCTGCTGAGGCATCCGACTTCCAGATGGAGGAAGACGATACCTTTGAGTGGCGCGACTATGGTATCGAAGATTACGCCACCCTAATTGTGTTCTGGCTGCTGGCGCTGGATGTGTTCATGCAGTTCTTCAGCCGCTACGTATTGGGGAACTCGATCGCCTGGACGGAAGAGATGGCTCGCTATCTTTTGGTGACCGTGGGATTCATGGGTGGCTCCATGGCTGTCCGCACGGGGACGCATATTTCCGTCGAATTCTTCTATCGCTATATGCCCGGCTGGATGAGCCGGCTGCTCATGACCCTCGTGGATATTGTCAGCATTGCCTTCTTTGCCACCGGCGCCTGGATCACCTGGAAACTCGCCGACCGGACGACGGCGTTGATGGCGTCTGTCGACATCCCCAAGAGTTTTCTCTACTACCTGGTGCTATTGGGTTTCATCTTGATGTTGGGGCGGGCGATCCAGATAGCGATTCTTCGCTGGCGCAATTGTAGCTCCTCGCATCCTGACCTCCCATAACGACAACATTGGCCGGAGTTCTTACCCATGTCCAATTTCCTGGCTGTGCGCCCTCGGGGGGCGCTGGTTTCACCCCTGATTGCCGCGCTTGCGGTATCGGGTTGTCTGACCCTGGCTTTCTTCGGCGAGTATCTGCTGTTTCTGTTTGCCGCGCTGTTCACCATGTTGCTGCTGGGCGTGCCGATTGCCATCAGCCTGGCGGGTTCCTGTCTGCTGTATGTCTACCTCACCGGACGCGTGCCCGATGTGGTGGTCGTGCATCGCATGATCAACGGTATTGACAGTTTTCCGCTGTTGGCAATCCCGTTCTTCATTTTGGCCGGTAACCTGATGAACAATGGGGGGATCACCAAACGCATTTTTGATTTTGCCAAGGCGTTGATGGGCTGGATGCGGGGCGGCCTGGGCCATGTCAATGTGGGGGCCAGCATCGTCTTTTCCGGCATGTCAGGTGCGGCGGTGGCTGACGCCGGTGGTTTGGGTACCATCGAGATCAAGGCCATGCGCGATGCAGGCTACGATCAGGAGTTCTCGGTGGGCATCACGGCGGCATCCTCGACGATCGGACCGATTATTCCTCCCAGCTTGCCCATGGTCATCTACGGCGTCATGGCATCGGTCTCCGTCGGTCAGCTGTTCGCCGCTGGGCTTATCCCTGGCCTCTTGATGGGCGTGGCACTGATGGTGATGATCACGATCATGGCCAAACGTCGTGGCTATCCCCGCGATGCCGCATTCTCGATTGCGTACCTATGGACGACGTTCCGCCGTGCTTTCCTGTCCCTTTTGACGCCGGTGATCATCGTCGGTGGCATCATCTCGGGTGTCTTTACCCCCACCGAGGCCGCCATCGCGGCGGTGGTCTATGCGCTTTTCCTGGGCGGGGTGGTGTATAGAATCCTCACCTGGCGTCGCCTGATGAAGGTCAGCATGGAAACCATCGAGACGACAGCCGTCATTCTGCTGATTGTGGCGGGCGCTTCGATCTTTGCCTGGATCATGAGCAGCAACCAGGTCACTCAGCATGTCATGGGACTTTTGGGACCCTTTGCCGATAATCCCATCGCGCTGCTGATCATCATCAATCTGGTGCTGATCCTGGTCGGCTGCTTCATGGAGACCATCGCGGCTATCACTATCCTGGTGCCCGTTCTGCTGCCGGTGGCTGTCTCTGCCGGTGTCGATCCCGTGCACTTTGGCGTGATCATGGTACTCAATCTGATGATCGGTCTGCTGACACCGCCGGTAGGCATGGTGCTTTATGTCCTGTCACGCGTTTCGAACATCTCCTTTGAGAGCTGCATGCGCGGCACGCTGCCATTCCTTATTCCACTGGTGATTTCGCTGCTGCTGGTGACGTTCATTCCGGCGATTTCGCTGTGGCTGCCGACATTGGTTTACCGTTGAGTTTGACCCAAGGAGCTGACTGTCGATGACAATCGATTCGCCGGATTTTCGCGTTGCCGTGGCTGACCTAGAAGGTTTTATTGAACGTGTTCTAAAGCGAGCGGGAGCGGACACGGCCTCCGCCCAGGCTGTGACTCGTGCACTGGTCATGGCCTCGCGTATGGGGACGGACAGCCACGGATTGCGGCTACTCCCGCACTATATTCAGGCATTGCAAGGTGGGCGTATCAATGGCCGGCCCGAGATGCACTTTACCCAACGCCTGCCAGCCACCGGGTATCTGGATGCCGATGACGGCCTGGGGCATTTGGCGGGCTACACGGCAATGGCGCATGCTGCTGACATGGCCGAAAAAGTGGGGCTTGGCGCGGTGGCGGTGGGCAATTCATCCCATTTTGGCGCTGCCGGTTGCTACGCTCTGGCGGCCGCTAAACGCGGGTTGATCGGTATGGCCTTCTGTAACTCCGACCCTTTCGTCTTGTTGCACGGGGGGCGGTCGCCGTTTCATGGAACCAATCCGATTGCCTTTGCCGCACCGGTCAATGGGCAAGCTCCTTACCTGCTGGATATGGCGACCAGTTCGGTGCCCTGGAATCGCGTCCAGCAGTACGGCGCTATCGGTCGTGAACTTCCGGATCAGGTCGCGGCGGATGACGCCGGACGCGTAACCCGGACCCCGGCCGACGTCTCAGCGTTGTTACCACTGGGTGGTACTGATTTTGGCTTCAAGGGGGCGGGGCTTGGCGGCATGGTCGAAATATTGAGTTCGACACTTTCGGGCATGCTTAATGGTTTCCGTCTTTTGCCGATGGGCGGGCCTGATATGGCGACGCCACGAGGAGTCGGGCACTTTTTTCTGGCAATGAACCCTGATGCCTTTAATGACAATGCCTCCTTTGAAGTGTGTCTGCGCGAGTACCTTGAGGACCTCCGTGCCCAGCCCGCCAACGAGGGGGCAGAAGTGCTGGCGCCAGGAGACCGGGAGTGGCGGTGTCTTGGCCTTCGGGATGCTGATGGTATCCCCCTGGACAGGGCTAATCAGGCCGCTTATGCCGCGCTGGCCGAGCAGTTCGAGGTTGAACCGCTGACGCCAGTGCGCTGAAAAAGACGCCACTCTTGCCCCGAAACGGGGTCAAAATGCGGTAAAATATGACCATAAGTGGTGGAGAAAGGTCGGTTTTCTTCATCAGGGACAGTCAGGAGAAGGCGTGCATGAGTCGATATCAGGTAGACCGCAAGACACTATCCGAGCAGGTTGCCGAGCAGTTGGAAACCGAGATCCTCGAAGGACGTTTGAGCGAAAATGCGCAATTGCCTTCAGAGCGAGAGCTGATGGAGCAGTTTGGGGTGGGTCGTCCGGCGGTGCGCGAAGCGTTGTTCTACCTGCAGCGGCTGGGCCTGATCGCCATCAATAGCGGGACCCGTGCGCGCGTTATTCGTCCTACGGCAGAAGCAGTGATGTCACGCCTTTCAGGGGTGACCCGGCAACTGCTCTCCAAGCCTGATGGGCAGCAGTATTTCCAGGAAGCCCGCGCCATGTTCGAGATATCACTGGCGCGTTACGCCGCCGTCAATGCCAGCGAAGACGATCTTCAGCGCTTGCGCGATGCCTTGCAGGACAATCGCGATGCTATCGGTGACGAGGCGCGTTTCAAACGCTCAGATAATGAATTTCATGGGGTGCTGGCCAGTATCGGGCGTAACCCTATTTTCGATGCTATTCATGTGGCACTCTCCGAATGGCTTGACGACCGTCGTGCACAAGTGCTGCAGCAAAAAGACGAAGATAAGGCCGCTACAGCGGCGCATACCGAAATCATCGAGGCCATTGAGTCGCGCGACCCCGATGCCGCCGAGGCAGCCATGCGCCGCCACCTGGACCGCCACTATGGTACCTACATGCAGCTCAAAGAACGCCTGTCCTCGACGCCTGAGTAATTGCAAGGAATAGCAGGCTGCCTCTCCATGAATGGGATCTAGCGGTCAAGGTGGATCATTGCCTTGATGACGCCAGTAGCAGGATCACACCACGCCGGCATTCGCTCTGGGACTGCATCGAGCTCTTCGCGGTGCGTGATCATCGCTGTGTCTTGCAGTCTGCCGGCTTCCATCAGTGTCGCGACCCAGGTGAAATCCTCGCGTGTGGCATTGCGGCTGCTGAGCAGGGTCATTTCCTTGCGGTGAAAGTCAGGGTCGTGAAAAGTGATGTCCGCTTTGACGATACTGACCAGGACGTAGCGTCCCGCCTGGCCGACCAGGTCGAAGCCCCGCTGCATGGCCTCGGGATTGCCGGTAGCGTCG
The DNA here is from genome assembly GCF_014263395.1 of Halomonas sp. SH5A2. Taxonomy (GTDB): domain Bacteria; phylum Pseudomonadota; class Gammaproteobacteria; order Pseudomonadales; family Halomonadaceae; genus Vreelandella. The sequence goes on from NZ_CP058321.1 coordinate 1,294,805, forward strand.
AAGACCACGTCTGCCAGCGCGCCGTCGCTCAGGGTCTCCAGTTGCGCTAGCGTATCGTGTTGCAGGGGATTCAGCGTGTGCTCGATATGCAATGTCTCGCGGCAGAAGGCCAGCCGCTGTTCGTTGGTATCGACAACCACCACGCGGGCACCGCACTCCCGAGCGAACTGCGCCACCCCCATGCCAATCGGACCCGCACCTACCACGACGGCCAATTCATCTTGAGCCAGCGCGCTGCGACGCACGGCGTGGGCGCCGATGGCCAGGCATTCCATCATCGCGAGCTGGTCCAGCGACAGGGTGGGGGAAAGCATTAAGTGGTCGACAGGCACCACCAGCATGTCGCACATACCGCCGTCGCGATGCACACCGATGACCTTGATATGCTGGCAGCAGTTGGTGAGCCCCCGTTGGCAGGCGCGGCATTCACCGCAATGCAGGTAGGGGATAACTGAAGCGTTCTGGCCCACCAGTGCCTGATGTTGGTTATCGCCTACCTGCACGATCTCGCCAGCCAGTTCGTGCCCCAGTACACGCGGATAGGAAAAATACGGCTGATTGCCGCCGAAGGCATGGATATCGGTGCCACAGATGCCGACCCGGCGAATGCGCAGCAGGGCCTCACCGGCGCCGCAGGCAGGCGCTTCACGATCATCGTGTTCCATCAAGCCGGGTTGCGTACAGACAATGCTGCGCATGGCTTGGCCCTCCTTATATCGATGGCGAGGTGGATACTGACGGTTGCGTTTCAGCTCGGTTCGTCGGCGACCACTTGCTGGTTCTGTTCGCCAAGCCCCTCAATCCCCAGGCGCATGCGTTGGCCTGGGCGAAGGTAGACCGATGGTTTCTGTCCCATGCCGACGCCCGGCGGGGTGCCGGTCGAGATCACATCACCCGGCTGAAGGCTCATGAAGCGGCTCAGGTAGCTGATCAGAAAAGGAATCTGGTACACCATGGTTCGGGTGCTGCCGTCCTGGTAGCGCTTACCATCTACTTCGAGCCACATATCCAGTTCATGCGGGTTGGCCACCTCGTCGGGCGTGACCAGCCAGGGCCCCATGGGGCCGAAGGTGTCGCAGCCCTTGCCCTTGTCCCAGGTACCGCTGCGCTCGAGCTGGAACTCGCGCTCGGAAACATCGTTGATCACGCAATAGCCGGCCACATGCTTCATGGCGTCGGCCTCGGCGATGTATTTGCCGCCTTCACCGATCACCACGCCCAGCTCGACTTCCCAATCGGTTTTCTGCGAATCACGCGGGATGATGACGTTGTCATCCGGACCGCAGATGGCGCTTGTCCATTTGTTGAACACCACCGGCTCGGGCGGTACCTGGGCACCGGTTTCGGCGGCATGGTCGGAGTAGTTGAGGCCGATGCACAGGAATTTGCCGACACCGCTGACGCAGGGGCCTAGGCGTGTATCCTGAGGCACTTCCGGCAAGGTGGTTGGGTCGAGCTCAGCCAATATCGCCAGGCGGTCACGGCCGAGGTGGGGGCCATCGAGATCGGGCAGATGGGCGGAGAGGTCGCGAATAACTCCTTGAGAGTCCAGCAGGCCGGGTTTTTCGTGTCCCGGAGGGCCGAAGCGCAGTAATTTCATGCTTGCTCCTTATATAAATTTGAATTTATGTCGTTGGTTAGCAATATCTAACGAGGCATGATCAGTTCAACCAGCCGCCATCAATGATCTGGGTAGTGCCGGTGGTATAGGCGGATTCGTCGGCGGCCAGATAGATGGCAAGCGCCGCAATCTCGTCGGCGCTACCCAGGCGGCCCAAGGGTTGTCGGGCGTTGAACTCGGCGTAAACGTCATCCTCATCGCGGCCCTGCTTTTCGGCCTGGGCGCGAATGCGCTGGCGCAGCGAAGGTGAGTCCACGGTGCCTGGGCAAATGGCGTTGCAGCGGATGCCTTGGCCGATATAGTCGGCTGCCACCGACTTGGTCAGCCCCAGAACCGCGGCCTTGGTGGTGCCGTAGGCGCAGCGGTTGGGTACCCCCTTGAGGCTCGAGGCCACGGAGGCCATGTTGATGATGCTGCCACCACCGTTGTTGAGCATGGCGGGTAGCACGGCACGCGTCATGCGCACCATGGCCATCACATTGAGCGAAAGCGACAGCTCCCAATCGTCGTCGCTACCTTCCAGCAATGAACCGTTCGCCACGAAACCTGCGCAATTGAAAAGGATGTCGACAGGGCCGAGCTCATCGGCCAGTGCCTCGATGGCGGCAGTATCCAGTACGTCCAGTTGGCGGGTCTCGATTCCGGGGGTGCCAGCCAACTCGGCCAGGGTGTCTTGATTGATATCCGTGGCGATGACCTTTGCGCCTTCAGCAGCGAATCGCAGGGCTGTGGCCCGGCCGATGCCCTGGCCCGCTGCGGTGATCAGGGCCGTCTTGTTATTCAATCGCATGGCAGGTTCCGTGATCATGGTTGTTGAGACCTATTGGCCTGTTCTTGTTCTATGCCAGGATAGGTTGTATGACAGCATAATAGGATGATATCTGTGTTTGAGTATGGCCCAATCTCAAGCCATTGCCAAATTGTCGTCGGCGGTGAATAGATGTGACAGCGAGACCCTTGCTGATCAGATAACAGCGCCCACCATCCACGGCACGAACTCGTTGCTGCCATAGCCCAGGGATTCGCTGGCTGTTTCTTCACCAGAGGCGATAGCGATGATCTTCTCGAATATCGCTTCGCCACAGCTTCTGACCGTGGCATCACCGTCAATGATGCCGCCGCAATTGATATCCATATCTTCCGACATGGCGTCAAACATGGCGGTATTGGTGGCAAGCTTGATACAGGGCGCCGGCTTGAAGCCCGATACGGAGCCTCTCCCGGTGGTAAAGCACACGATCGTCGACCCGGAAGCAATCTGTCCCGTCACGGAGACCGGGTCGTAGCCCGGGCTGTCCATGAAATTGAAACCGGGCTTTTTGATGGGTTCGGCATACTCGAGTACATCGCTGAGGCTTGAGGAGCCGCTCTTGGAAACAGCGCCCAGTGACTTCTCGAGTATTGTGGACAGGCCGCCAGCTTTGTTACCCGGCGAGGGGTTGTTGTTCAGCTCTGCGCCATTGATCCAGGTGTAGTGCTTCCACCAGGCGATACGCTCGAGTAGCTTGCGTGCAATGCTCACATCGACCGCCCGGTTGAGTAACAGGTGTTCGGCACCGTAAATCTCGGGGGTTTCGGCCAGAATGACGCTACCTCCATGCCGGACGATGAGGTCGGCCGCATAACCCAGCGCAGGGTTGGCGGTTATGCCCGAATAGCCATCGGAACCCCCACACTGCAGGGCAACGGTGAGGTGTTTGAGTGGCGCCGGTTTGCGCGGGGTATGCGCATGCGCATTCGCCATGGCGAGTATCTTGTCGCTGGCCAGTTTAATACTGGCACGTGTTCCACCCGCCCCCTGAATGTTGAAGTAGTCGAGGCGTTTGCTGTCCGTCATCCCGTATTTGTCGACCAGGGCTTTGACCTGGTTGCTCTCGCAGCCAAGGCCGATCACGATCACAAACGCGAAATTCGGATTCACCGCATAGCCGGTGACGACTCTCTCCAGAAAGGCAAACCCCTCAGACTCGGTGTTCATGGCGCAGCCTGACCCATGCGTGACGGGCACCACGCCATCGAAGCCGAGTTTCTCAAGCCCTGCCGTCTCGTTGAGATGATCTGCGGTGGCTTTAACCACGGTTGCCGAGCAATTGACCGTGGCCACGATGCCAATGTAATTCCGTGTGCCGACGCGCCCATCACTGCGGTGAAAGCCATTGAAGGTCAGGGCGCTCTCAATAACGGGTGTCGGTGCGGCCGGCGTGAAATCGTCAAGCGAGGTATCACGCTCCAGCATGGCCAGATTATGCGTGTGAACATGGTCGCCCGCGCAGATCGGCTGGCTGGCGCGGCCTATCACCTGCCCATACTTAACGACGGGGGTATTTACCTCGATATCGACCAGCGCCACCTTGTGGCCAGCCATGATGTTTTCTCGTGCAGCCCCTAACGTTTGGCCAAGCGACAGCCCTTCGGCGATATTCCGGGTGGCAACGCCCACATTGTCATCAGGGTCCAGGCTGATCACCATTGGGTAGTCATTGATAAGTTCCATCGTCTTCTCCAAATCGCGCCAGGCGGTTCGCATACCGTCGAGCTCAGGGCTAGCCTTGGTCTAATGGTATAGCTATCATACCACCATGCTATACGTTTATATGAGCGACCCAGCTCCGTCAAGGATTTGTCGGTGGTCGGGCTGTGGTGTCCACTGACTGTGCGGCTTGCGATATGCAACCGAGCCGGGCTGGCGTTGGTACTTATGTTTCCGCGATTCGCTTTGGTTGCTTAACTTGCTAATGGGGAGTCATTGACTATGCCTTTACACCGTTTTGAAACCTCACCCAAAAGCGGACAGATTGGCGTCGTTCATCTTGGTCTAGGTGCCTTCCACCGAGCCCATCAGGCGGTGTATCTAGAGCGTTATCGCCAGCGTAGCGGCGACGCTACCTGGGGGGTATGCAGCGCTAACCTGCGTTCAAGTGTTGGCTTGGTCGATGGATTGCGCGCGGCAGGGCATCGTTACCATGTCGCCGAATACACTGACACCGAAACCCTCACACTGCGTGAAGTTGGCGTGATCGAAGAGACGCTGTTTTCAGGCCAGGATAGTGCGGGTCGCTGGGGGCGCGACCGCGAGGCACTGCTGGCACGAATGGCGTCTGCGGATACCCGTATAGTCACCTTAACAGTGACCGAAAAAGGCTATTTTCTAAACCCCGCCAGCGGTGAGTTAAGAGTCGATGACCCGATGATCATCGGCGATATCGCCTCGCCCCAGCAGCCGCGTACCGCACCAGGACTATTGGTGGAAGCATTGGCCCGGCGGCGCGAAGCAGGCATTACTCCCTTTACCGTGCTCTCATGCGACAACATGCCGGATAACGGTAAGCGAACACGCCAAGCGGTGGTTCAGCTTGCCGAGCAGCGTGACGTGGCGTTGGCAAAATGGATCGCCGATGAAGTAGCGTTTCCCTGCAGCATGGTGGATCGCATTGTGCCCGCGATGACGGACGCGGACTTTGAGCGTTTAGCCGCACTAGGCATCAAGGATTCCAACGCTGTGGTGTGCGAGGCCTTCACCCAGTGGGTGGTGGAAGACAACTTTCCATCAGGGCGGCCGAACTGGGAAGCTGAGGGCGTTGAGATGGTCGCCGATGTGGCGCCGTTTGAAACCATGAAGCTACGCATGCTCAACGGTAGTCATTCGCTGCTGGCTTACCTGGGCGCATTGGCGGGGATTGAAACGGTCTTCGACGGTGTCAATCACGCCAAGCTGCAGGCGCTGTTACGCCGCTATATGCTCGAAGAGGCGGCGCCTACCCTTGAGATGCCGGAAGGCATCGATTTAAACGCCTATGCCGACTCGCTGCTGGCACGTTTTGCTAACGACAGTTTGCGTCATCGTCTGCAGCAAATCGCCATGGATGGCAGCCAAAAGCTCCCGCAACGCTGGCTCTCCGGCGCGCGACAACGAAGCGCAGCGGGGCAATCGTCTCCCTGCGTGGCATTGGGGATGGCGGCCTGGATTCGTTACACCGCGGGCGAAGATCTGCAAGGTCATCATTACCCCGTGGATGACCCGCTGGCCAAGCGCTTTGCAGAACTGCACCAAGCGCATGGTAACGATCCCAGCGATCTGGTCGAAGCCTATTTAGCCATGGACGATGTGGTGCCCAATGAGCTGGCAACGGATCAAGAGTTTGCCCAGGCAGTGGTAACCGCTTATCAGACGTTGACCCAAGAGGGGCTTAATGAGGCGCTTGCGGCGCTTGAGCGTAACTAAAAGGAGATACCCATGGAGCATACTTGGCGCTGGTTCGGCCCTAATGATGCGATTCGCCTGGAAGAAATACGTCAGACAGGCGCAACCGGTATCGTTACGGCACTGCATGAGGTGCCCAATGATCAGGTGTGGTCGGTTGAGGCGATACGTGAACGTCAGCAGATGATCGAAGCGGCTGGCCTGACATGGTCGGTGGTGGAGAGTGTACCGGTACATGAGGCGATCAAAAAAGGCTTACCCGAACGTGACGCGCTGATCGAAAGCTATTGCCAGACGCTGCGCAACCTGGCTGCCTGCGGTATTGATACTGTTTGCTACAACTTTATGCCGGTGCTCGATTGGACGCGAACTGATCTGACCTATGAACTGCCGGATGGCGCCTTGGCACTGCGCTTTGACCAGGTGGCTTTTGCGGCGTTTGATCTTTACCTGCTCCAACGACCCGGTGCTGAGAAAGCGTACAGCGCGGATGAGAAAGTTCAGGCACGCCGCTATCTGGAGGGACTGGATAGCGCTGACCGTGACAAATTAGTCAATACGTTGATCGCCGGGCTACCGGGTGCCGAAGAGCATTACACCCTAGAGCAGTTTCGTGCCGTGTTGGAAGAGTACGCCGATATTGACGCTGCCCGGCTTCGGGAAAACCTAGGCGACTTCCTTGAGGCGGTTATTCCGGTAGCGGAAGAAGTGGGCATTCGTATGGCTATTCATCCGGATGACCCGCCACGGCCACTGCTGGGCCTGCCTAGAGTTGTGTCAACGCGCGAAGATGCTCAGTGGATAGTCGATCGCGTTCCGAGCCCCTCCAACGGCCTGACGCTTTGCACAGGCTCTTACGGCGTCCGACAAGACATTGATTTGGTGACCATGACTCGACACTTTGCCGCGCATATTCACTTTATCCATCTGCGTGCCACGCAGCGCGAAACTCATTCCCTGTCTTTCTACGAGGCGCCGCACTTGGCAGGGGATGTGGATATGGTCGGGGTGATACATGCCCTGGTGGAAGAGGAGCGCCGCCGCGAAAGCGAAGGAGGGGCGCGTTTACCGCTGCGCCCGGATCATGGCCATCAACTGCTTGATGATCAACACCGCCATACGGCACCCGGTTACTCGCTTTACGGGCGCATGCGGGGCTTGGCCGAGCTGCGCGGTGTGGAGCTGGCGGTTCGGCAGTTAACCGGGGAAGACTCGGCTATGTGATAGTGTAAGTAGAGTGTTTTCCAGAGGTTTATAGGCATATGCATTCAGTGGCGTTAACGATGGATAAAGGCAGTGTAGAGTTGGGGTCAAACCTTCTATCAGGCGTCAGCCTGCCCGCCGCCGTAGTGCATGAAGGCCCACTGGACCATAACGTAGCGTGGATGCAGCGATTCGCAGAAGCTCACGGAGCTCGTTTGGCGCCCCATGGCAAAACCACCATGACGCCCGCGCTTTTCCATCGCCAGCTTCAGGCGGGGGCGTGGGGAATTACCCTGGCGACCGCGCCCCAGTGTCGTGCGGCGTTTGCCAATGGCGTTACCCGACTGTTAATGGCCAACCAACTGGTCGGCCAGGCCAATATGGCCATTATCGCTAGTCTGATTGAGCAGGGCGCGACGTTTTACTGTGTGGTCGATAGCCAGGAGAACATGCGCCAACTTGGTCGCTTCTTTGCCGAGCGTGGCTTGAAGCTGTCTGTTCTGATAGAGGTAGGCGTGGAAGGAGGGCGGTGTGGCTGTCGCAACCAGCAGCAGATTCTTTCGCTAGCGGAAGCGATTACTAATGAGCCCGCACTCGCGTTGGTGGGCCTGGAAGGCTATGAAGGCGTTGTTCATGGCGATGACCCCGAGTCTGGCATTCGCGCCTATGCTCAATACTTAGTGGATATTGCCGTAGCGCTTGAAGCTGCTGGTCACTTTTCAGAGCCCAACCCAATCGTCACCGCGTCAGGTTCTGCCTGGTACGATGTGATTGCAGAAGCCTTTGAAGGTGCACCGCTGCAGGGTCGATTTACTCCTGTGTTGCGGCCTGGATGTTATGTGGTTCACGACCATGGGCTCTATCGTGAAGCGCAGTCTGCAGTTTTAGGCCGTCGACCGGATTTGCAGCAGGGGCTTGAACCCGCTCTGGAAGTGTTTGCGCAAGTGCAGTCGTTGCCTGAACCTGGGCTTGCCATTGTCGCTTTAGGTAAGCGCGATATTGGCCATGACCAATTGACCATTGCCCTGCGTCGGTTCCGGGAAGGAGGTGATCCCTCGCCGTCATTGTCGGTTACTGGTTGGGAGGTAACGAAAATCATGGATCAGCATACGTTCGTGCGGCTTCCCGGCGAGGCGCAGGACGTTGAGGTAGGGGATATCATCGCTTTTGGCGCCTCTCATCCCTGCTTGACCTTTGATAAGTGGCGCCAACTGCTGTTAGTGGATGACCAATTAAACGTTAAAGAGCACTTGGCCACCTATTTTTAGCGGGCTAGCCAGCCACCGTCTACGGCCAGCGTATGACCATGAACGTAGCGGGCAGCGTCGGAGCATAAAAAGATCACGGCACCCGCTAGATCTTCGGGCGTGCCCCAGCGGCCCGCTGGAATGCGGCCGAGTATTTCGTCGTGGCGCTGTGGATCGTCGCGCAGCGCCTGGGTGTTATCGGTCGCCATATACCCTGGAGCAATGGCATTGACGTTTATATTGTGGGCAGCCCACTCGTTGGCCAGCAGACGTGTCAGGCCGAGGATCCCGCTTTTACTGGCGGTGTAGGAGGGGACACGAATACCGCCTTGAAACGAGAGTAGTGAGGCAATATTGACGATCTTGCCCGGTGCTTTACGATCAATGAGGTGTTTAGCCACCTGTTGGGAGAGAAAAAACGCCGCCTTTAGGTTGACGTCTATTACCGTGTCCCAATCTTCTTCGGTGAACTCGATAGCCGGTGCCCGGCGAATCGTGCCCGCATTATTGACCAAAATATCCAGCTTACCCGCCTGAGCGATCGCTTGATTGACAATATCACTAGGCGAATCATTGCCTAACTCCGCTTCAACAGCGAAAAAGCGCTTACCTAATGCTTCAACTTGCTGGCGGGTTTCCTCGGCAGGTCGGCGGCTGACACTGACAATATCAGCACCCGCTTCGGCCAGCGCCACGGCCATGCCTTGGCCCAGCCCTTTGTTGCAGCCGGTGACCATCGCCACTTGATCTTGCAATGAAAATAACCTCATTGAATCCTCCTGCGCCGCATTTCACCAATAAGTGCCAATACTTGGTACTAAACGTCAGCAGTGACGTTGGTGGATAGGTTTGCAATAGCGGCGGGTAGTTCACTGGCATGCAGAATGCCGATTGCACCGTCGGGGGTGAATTCTTCGTCAGGAAAGTGGTTGAGATGAATCACGTGCATGCCTGCCGCCAGGCCCGCCTCGACACCCACCGCCGCATCATCGATCACCACACACTGCTGGGGAGTATAGCCCAAGGCGGCAGCCGCCATGCGATATAGCTCGGGGTCTGGCTTCCATACGTTGAGGGTGTAGGCGCTGAACAGCTTGCCTTCAAAATGGTGGCCTAAGTCGGAGCTTTCCAGCGCACAGCGAATTTTGCGCTCAGGGCCATTGGAGACCACGGCCATGGGGTGGCTGCTTAACTGTTCAAGAGCCGCAGGTATGCCGGGGATTGCCACAAGTTCGGCACGCATCCGGGCTTCCATGCGTGCCCGCATGCCTGCTTCAAGCTGAGAGAAGGCGTCTTCTTCAAGTACCTGAAAACGCTTTTCCAGGGTTTGAACGATGGTCTGGAAACGCACCCCGCGAAATTCATCCATATACTGTCGGGCTGAAAAGGGTAAGCCGAATTCGGGAAGAATCTCGCCCATCACCTCGGCAAGCAGTATCTCGCTATCCACCAGGGTGCCATCGCAGTCGAACAGCAGGCAGAGAGGTGTGGCCATGCTCAGCGCAGAATTCATTGATAGGTTTCCTCGTTGACTAGGCTAATCGGCCGCTCGCCCTGAAGTGCCAAGCGGATATTATCCACCGCCCGCTGGGCCATGGCGTCGCGGGTTTCGTGGGTGGCGGAGCCGATATGCGGCAGAGCGACCACATTGGACATCTTCGGTAGCGGTGATGAGGGCGGTAGCGGCTCCTGCTCGAAGACATCAAGCCCGGCTGCTTGTATAGCGCCGCTTTCCAGGGCGTGTATCAAGGCGTGTTCATCGACCACTTTGCCGCGGGCGATATTGATGAAAATGCCGGTTGACTTCATTTTTGCGAACTCCTGGGCGCCGATCAGGTGTTCGGTCTCGGCAGTCAGCGGCACCGTGACACAGACAAAGTCAGCTTCGGCCAGCAGTTGGTTGAGTTCGCGCCGCTTCGCACCCAGCTTGCGTTCTAATGCGGGCTTGGGGGAAGCGTTGGAGTAGAGCACCGGCATGCCAAAGCCAAGCGCACCGCGTCTGGCTACTGCCTGCCCAATGCGGCCAAAGCCGACCATGCCCAGGGTTTTGCCCTGCACATCGCTACCAAACTGCGTAGGGCCAATACTGGCTTGCCATTCACCTGCTTTCACCCACTCGGCTAATTCCACAACCCGGCGCGCGGTGGCCATGATCAGTGTAAAACCGGTATCGGCGGTGGTTTCGGTAAGCACATCTGGCGTATTGCACAACATAATGCCGCGTTTTGTCAGTTCATCGACGGGGATATTGTCGTAGCCCACCGATATGGTGGATATGACTTTCAACTTAGGTGCTGCGTCCAGCAACTGGGGTGTAATCGCCAAACCGGAACCGATAATGCCGTGCACCTCCGCTAAAAGAGCACGATTTTCAGGGCCATCAAGGGCGGTGGTTTTCGGCAGTACATCCACTTCAAACAAATCGCGAAGCTCAGCCAGTTGAGCGTCGCTGAGTCGTCCTTGAACCACTAGACGTTTTTTCATTGTTATCTCCTTGGTAAAAATACGAGGCGAGTTAGGCAGTGGGTTGCTCTGCTTCAAGCGCTTGTAGCCGCTCTCGACTAGGCAGGCCTTCCATATCACCAATGACTTGAATGGCCTGAGCACCGATTAGATTTCCCCGCTGGGCGGCTTGGCGTGCTGTAGCTCCGTCAAGCAGGGCGCTGATCACGCCAACGGCAAAGCCATCGCCTGCGCCTACGGTATCCACCACCTCAGCGACAGGGCAACCGCTCACCGTAAAGCTCTCTTCGTGGCCATCCAGGTTGCCTCGATAATAGCTGCCTTCTGGGCCCAGTTTGATCATCACCGCGGAGGCGCCTTGATCCAGATAGTAGCCTGCTATGTCGTAAGGCGTCTTCTGCCCGGTGAGTAGCTCACCCTCGGCAAGCCCTGGCAGTACCCAGTCGGCACGGCCGGCAAGTTCGTTGAGGGTCGATCGCATAACGCTTTCGCTGGGCCAAAGTGACGGCCGCAAATTGGGGTCAAAGGAAATACTCGCGCCATGGGCGCGGGCCTGTTCCATCAAATGATGGCTAAGCTGGCAGGCGCTTTCAGATAACGCCGGGGTAATGCCCGTTGCGTGCAGGTGGTTAAGCGCCTGAAAGTCGACACTCCGGGCGTCGTCAACAGTCATGTGACTGGCGGCACTACCACGTCTGAAATACTCTACTCGCGGGTCGGCGCCGCCCTGGGCGCGCTCTTTGAAGAGCAGGCCGGTGGGGTGCTGTGCATCAGCGTGGATATAGCGGTCATCGATACCTTCCGCTGTTAAAGCCGCCTGAATAAACCTTCCAAAGCTATCGGTTCCCACTCGGCTTAACCAGCCCACGTGAAAACCTAGCCTTGAGAGACCGATGGCGACATTGTTATCGGCACCGGCCAAGCGGCGGTGGAAACCCTCAATGCCGGATAAATCGCCCGGTGTATCAGCCACAAACATGGCCATGGCTTCGCCAAAGGTGAGGATTTCTGGTGGGCTAGAAATAGAGTGGGGCATAGTAAATTATCCCTTGGTGTTGTTTATCGCCAGGCCATGGCAACAATAGCATTTATGCCTATGTTTGTTAGCGAGCGTTAAAGTCTGCCGCTGGGTTGAGTTCTATTCCGCTAAGGCTGGCAAGCGTTCCGCGCTCAAGCAAGTTAAACTACACGGCCTTGATACAACGCTCGGCCCATTGAATGCACCCACATTATGAATTGACCCAAGCGGGCGACCGTTATTTTGATGGCCTGGTCGACAAGTTTTCCCGCTCGCTCTACCAGGCGCCGAGAGGCGAGTTGCGCCTGGCGATGCTCGACTATTTGTTGCCGCAAATGCTGCATTTACAACAGCAAGCGGTATTGGATATCGGCGGCGGACTGGGTCAGCAAGCTGCGTGGTTTGCAGAGCGAGGGCATGCGGTCACGATGGCAGAGCCCTCAGCCGATATGCTGGGCTATGCAAAAAACTGGCACCGCGACGCCAATGAACTGCCCAGCGATGCGATCGAGTATCTGCAAGCGCCGCTGCAAACGATAGGGCAGCACGCCCCAGGCCCTTGGCCACTCATTGCCTGTCATGCGGTACTGGAGTGGCTCGGCGAGCCGCGTTTGGCCATGCAAACGCTGGCAGGCCTGCTCGCCCCAGGCGGTCAACTGAGCCTTATGGTGTTTAACCGTGATGCGCTGCGCTTTTCCAATGCCATAAAGGGTAACTTGCAAAAAGCGTTAAGCGACCAGCTAGAGGGGCAGGGCAGAGGCCAGCGACTGACGCCCATTTCGCCCATCACCCACGACCAGGTCATGCAGTGGAGCGCGGAAAATGGTCTGGCTATTGAGTCGGCGGCCGGCATCCGGGTCTTTCAGGACTATTTACGCCAGCCCGCGGTAGCGCAACACGAGCAGGATACGCTGCTGGCGCTGGAAAAACGCTACTGCCGCCAGGACCCCCACTGGCGCTTGGGTCGCTACTTGCTTTATACCCTCAGCAAACCGGAGACCGTCGAATGAGTACCCAAGTGCCTGCCTGCCAACTGCTTGAACGTCAGCCAGCGCGCCATGGGCCGCTCTGGGTGGTCGGTCCGCCGCTGGATCCTTGGCTGGTCGAGCAGTCAGCCGGTGTTGTCAGCGCTGACTTGGCCGTGCTGGACGCTTGGCGCGCTCGAGGTAAATCAGCGTATAGCCCGTTTGAGGATGAGAGTGTTGAGTACTTGGCAGGCGAGGTGGTGCTGTTTTGGCCCAAAGCCCATCAGTTGGGTATCTGGTGGCTGGAGTGGCTATGTGAAGTATTGCCAGCTGACACGCCGATAGACGTCGTCGGTGAACATAACGGCGGTATCAAGCGCGTTCCCAAGGTGCTTGCTGAGCGGGGCATGGGGTGCGACAAGCTGGATAACGCCCGACGCTGCTCGCTATTTGCGACCCGCACGGTAAAGCTCACTTCCCAGGACGATGTGTGGACGCGTTTCGAAGCGCTGGGTCTGACATTGATCAGCCACCCCGGCGTGTTCGGGCATGGGAAAGTTGATGAAGGCACCCGGCTACTCCTGGACGTCCTGGAGAGCGAGCTTCCTCACACACACCTCCGAGTGCTGGATATGGGCTGCGGTGACGGGATAATCAGCGCATGGCTAGCTCATCGCGGGCATCAGGTCACCGCGGTGGATGTCAGCGCGTTTGCGGTTGAGTCGACCCAGCGAACTCTGAGTGTTAACGGACTCGAAGGCCGCGTAGTGCAAAGCGATGTTTTCAGCGCTTTGCAAGGCGAGCTCTTTGATCTCATCGTCAGCAATCCGCCTTTTCATCAGGAGCGTGATGTCAGCTATGGGCCCAGTCAGCGCCTGATCAGTCAGGCGCCGGCTCACTTAACGTCAGCGGGCCAGCTGTGGCTGGTGGCCAATGCGTTCTTGCCGTATCCCGACCTGCTCCAGAACGCGTTTGAGCAGTTCCAAACATTGGCAGATAATCGCCGTTTCAGGGTCTATCGCGCCCAGCGGCATTAGGGCCTGTTTCAGGCCCTAATTACTGCTTGGGGGCATAGTCAATGGCCGTCACGGTATAGAACGTCTCGCCGTTGGGCGTGAGTACCGTTATATCCTCGCCCACTTCCTTGCCCAGTAAGGCCTTGGCCATGGGGGCATCGATGCTTATCCAGCGTTTTTGCGTATCGGTTTCATCGTGGCCAACAATGCGTATAGACAGCGTTTCCCCTTCTTCGTCTTCCAGGCTAACAAAGGCGCCGAAAAATATTTTTTGCGTATTGGCGGGCAAGCGGTCGACCACCTGAAGTTCATCCAGACGTTTGGTGAGGTAACCAATACGGGCGATGACGCGATTGAGTTCCTTTTTATTGTAGGTGTAATCCGCGTTTTCGCTGCGGTCGCCCTGGGCGGCCGCTTCGCCCACTTTCGCCGAAATTTGCGGACGTTTCACCCGCGAGAGATGGTCCAGAATCCCCCGTAGGCGTGCTGCACCCTCAGCGGTAATCAGGTTGCTTTTAGGTTCCTGGCGCGGGTCTTTTGCCGGATCGCGCCAACGTGTCATGTTGCGGCCTTTCATTGCCAACTCCCTTCTGGTTAGGCGGTCCCCACTTTAACGCGATTTGCCATTGGTCGGCCAAGAGTCGCGTCAATGAATTGCGACTGGCGATTAATTCAAACGTTCGTTACATTGTCTGGGTGACTTATTTTGCCGACTGGCAGTTACCCGACAACAACAAGCTAAGGAGTTGATAATGGCTCACTCAAACCTGATGCGCTATTTCGCAATGACCGCACTCACCAGTTCGCTGGCGCTTGCATCGTTTAACGCGGTGGCCTACGAAAGCGAGTTGTTCTCGCTTAAAAACCGCTGGGAGCATACGGTAACGGAAATGCCTGAAAGTGAGCGGGAAGATGCACTCAGTGGCCTGGCTGAAGAAGTGACCCAGCTTGCCGAGCAGCATAGCGACGAAGCCGAGGTATTGGTCTGGAAAGGGGTGGTATTGGCCGCTTATGCCCGTGAACGTGGTGGTCTTGGCGCGTTGGGCGTTGCCAAAGACGCTCGGGATACCCTTGAGCGTGCCGTCGAGCTCGACCCGCAAGGCAACAACGGCTCGGCCTATGTGACGTTGGGGGCGCTATACGACCGCGTACCCGGTGGGCTGATTGGTTTTGGCGATAGTGATACGGCAGATGAGATGTTTCAGCGTGCCTTGCAGATTCGTCCTGACGGCATCGATGTCAACTATTACTACGCGACCTTCCTGCAGGAAGAAGGCAATACCCAGGCGGCTCGGGAGCATGCCCAGCGCGCCGTGAATGGCACCGCCCGCGAGGGTCGCCAACAATCCGACGAAGCGTTGCGCCGTGACGCCGAGGCGTTGCTCGGCGAGCTATAAAACCTTCCACAAATTGGCATTCCCGGTGGCAAGCATTGATAATAGGACGATTGTTATCACCGGGAGCGCCTTATGGCATCCAGCGCCAGCACGTCTTTGCTCAACACGCCGCTAGGCCGCGAAGATGTTGAACTGCACAAACGCGAAACCCTGCATCAGGGCTTTTTCCGCCTGGAGGCGTTAGAGCTTCGTCATCGCCTGTTTGAAGGCGGGTGGAGCGACGTCATGCGGCGCGAGGTCCACCATCGCTTTGATGCCGTTGGTGTGCTGCTTTACGACCCCGAGCGCGATAATCTGGTGTTGGTTGAGCAGTTTCGCGCCGGTGCCGTTGACGATCCGCATACCCCATGGAAGCTGGAGCTCGTGGCGGGCCTCGTCGAGCAGGACGAGTCATTGGACGATGTTGCCCGTCGTGAAGCCCTGGAAGAGGCTGGTTGTCATGTGGGCCAATTGACTAAACTGCATACCTATTACCCCAGTCCAGGCGCCTGTAACGAACGCGTGACGCTATTCTGCGGCTTGATCAATACGCAGGGGCTGGGCGGGGTTCATGGCCTGGCGGAAGAACATGAAGATATTCGCGTCCATGTGGTGTCTTTTCCCACTGCATGGGAACTCCTGGGCCAGGGAAGACTCGACAACGCCATGTGCTTGATTGCACTGCATTGGCTGGCAGGCCAGCGGGCGTCTTTACGCGCCGCTTCCCGCCCAATCCCCCCGCAGGGCGAAACCGACGAGGAGTGATCATGGCGAAAATGGCTTATGTCACCGATTTGAAGACGCTCCAAGCCGAGTGCAGCGCCAACTATTTGCGCCTGATTCGCCTGGTGGGTGACCTGGAAGGCGACCAGCATCGCAACATTGCCTTGCGTAGCGATGACCAGGATTTCGGTGATTTACAACTCAAGATTTTGCAAAACGCCCCTTACACCACCATGCTGGAAGTGTCGCAAAGCAGTCCGATGGATACGTTGTGGGAAGGCCCTCGCATGCGTGTGCATCTTTACCACGACGTCCGCATGGCGGAGGTTACCGACTTTCAGCGCGAGCGTCATTTCAGAGGGCGCTACCGCTACCCCAATGCGCGGATGCACCAGCCGGATGAAAAGCTTCAGTTGAATCGCTTTCTCGGCGAGTGGCTGGCTCATGCCCTGGCCCATGGACACACCGTTGATGTTCCGGAGTTACCTTAATGCGCCTGGTGCAAATCACCGATGCCCACCTGTACGCGGATAAACAAGCGCGATCCCGCGCGGGAGTGCCCTGGCATCACCTGCAGCGGGTGCTGCAGGCGGTCATCGCTGAGCAGCCCGACTTCGTGGTGTTGACCGGTGATGTCAGTCAGGACGAAACGGCGACCTCTTATGCACTGGCCAGTGAGGCAATGTCGCAGTTGCCCTGTCCTTGGGCCTGGATGGCGGGCAATCACGACCAGCCCGTGCTGATGCAAGGGGAACATCCGCTGGTCGATGAGGTGTCACTACCGCCCTGGCGCCTGCTGCTGCTGCATACCCCGGTTGAGGGTAAGCCCTACGGTGAACTGGGTCGTGACGCCTTAGCGGGGCTATCCGCCAAGCTTGAGGGGGATCGTCGACCGACCTTGATCGCAATGCATCATCCTCCCGTTGGCGTGGGGGCGTCCTGGATGGATGCCATTGGTTTGCAGGACCGCGATGCGTTCTGGGAGGTCATCAGCGCGTTTCCTCAGGTCAAGGTCATCCTGTTTGGGCATGCCCATCAAATCTATTCCCAGCAAGTCTCGCGGCATGATGCAGTGTCCAGCGAGCAAGGGGTCATGGTGTATGGCTGCCCGGCGATTTCCGATCAATTCATGCCGGGGGCGACCCATTTCATGATCGATGAGGCATCGCGCCCCGGTTATCGCATCGTTGATTTTCAAGACCAGCAGTGGGAAACCCGGGTCGAGCGCGTCACGGTTTAGTCGCCAAAACGGCTTTTTGATCTCATAGGCAGTAAAAGAATAAAAAGATAGTTATTAATTCTTTTGGGTTATTATCGCCAAGACGTTACCCTACCCACATTCCAGCGCTGGGCATTTTTGCGCAGTGCTACAGGTTTGTTTTTGTGAGGTAGTCGGCCATGTCCCAGTTTTCCACTCATTCAGCCGCTTCGCGGCCTGAAGTGCCCGGCGCGCCAAGTGCCGCCCGCATGACGCATTTAAAGCAGCTCGAAGCCGAGTCGATCCATATCATTCGCGAAGTCGCCGCCGAGTTTTCCAACCCGGTGATGATGTACTCCATCGGCAAAGATTCCTCGGTGATGCTGCACTTGGCGCGCAAGGCGTTTTACCCCGGTACGCCGCCGTTTCCGCTGATGCATATCGACACCACCTGGAAATTCCGCGAGATGATCGAGTTCCGCAACCGCATGGCGCAGGAAGCGGGCATGGAGCTTATCGTCCACACCAACGAGGAAGGCCGCGCGGCGAACATCAACCCGTTTGATCACGGCAGCGCCAAGTATACCGACATCATGAAAACCCAGGCGCTCAAGCAAGCGCTGGACAAGCATGGGTTTGATGCTGCGTTCGGTGGTGCCCGGCGCGATGAGGAAGCCTCCCGTGCCAAGGAGCGCGTCTACTCCTTCCGCGATAAATACCACCGCTGGGACCCGAAAAAGCAGCGCCCGGAGCTGTGGAATATCTACAACGCCAAGGTCAACAAGGGTGAGTCGATTCGCGTGTTCCCGCTCTCCAACTGGACCGAGCTGGATATCTGGCAGTACATCTACCTGGAATCGATCCCCATTGTGCCGCTTTATTTATCCGCGCCACGCCCCGTGGTCGAACGCGACGGTATGCAGATCATGGTCGACGACGACCGCATGCCGCTGGAGCCGGGCGAAGTACCGGAAGAAAAATGGGTGCGTTTCAGAACCCTGGGCTGCTACCCGCTCACCGGCGCGGTGGAATCCAAGGCGGCCACTCTGCCCGAAGTGATCCAGGAAATGCTGCTGACCAAAACCAGCGAACGCAGCGGCCGCGCCATCGACCACGACCAGGCCGGTTCGATGGAAAAGAAAAAGCGTGAGGGGTACTTTTAATGTCACACCAGTCCAATTTGATTGCCGACAATATCGAGCAATATCTGCACGAACACGAAAACAAGGACCTGCTGCGCTTTATCACCTGCGGCAGTGTCGATGACGGCAAGTCCACGCTGATTGGCCGGATGCTGCACGATTCCAAAATGATTTTTGAGGATCAACTGGCGGCGATCACCCAGGCGTCCAAAATCAGCGGCACCACCGGCGATACCGTTGACCTGGCGCTGCTGGTCGATGGCCTGCAGTCGGAGCGCGAGCAGGGCATCACCATCGATGTGGCTTATCGTTTTTTCTCCACCGATAAGCGCAAGTTCATTATCGCCGATACCCCGGGGCACGAGCAGTACACCCGCAACATGGCCACGGGGGCATCTACCGCTAGTCTGGCAGTGATTTTGATTGACGCGCGCTACGGCGTGCAAACGCAAACCCGCCGCCACAGCTTCATTGCCGATTTGCTGGGTATCCAGCATCTGGTGATCGCGGTCAACAAGATGGATCTGGTCGATTTCTCCGAGCAGCGCTTTAACGAGATCGTCGAAGAGTATCGTGCTTTTGCGACCAATCTGAACGCCCCCGATATTCGCTTTGTGCCGATGTCGGCACTCAACGGCGACAATGTCGTCAATCCCAGCGAGCAGACGCCCTGGTATTACACGGCGGGCTATGAAGGTAAAACACTGATCGAGCTGCTGGAAAGCGTCGAGATCACATATGACCAGAACCTCACCGACTTACGTTTGCCGGTGCAGTATGTCAATCGGCCCAATCTGGATTTTCGCGGCTATTGCGGCACCTTGGCGGCGGGCGTGTTACGCCCTGGTCAAGCCGTGAAGGTGCTGCCATCGGGTAAAACCTCGCGCGTCGAGCGGATCGTGACCTTTGAGGGTGACTTGACGGCGGCGTACCCGGGCCAGGCCATTACCGTCACGCTGGATGATGAAATTGATATTTCGCGTGGCGACTGGCTCGTCAGCGCCGAGGAAGAACTGCCGCTGTCGAACGCCTTTGAAGCGGATATCGTCTGGATGCATGAAGATGCGCTGGCACCGGGCAAATTGTACGACTTCAAGCTCGCCACTCGGGATCTCTCAGGGCAAGTTAGCGCGATTGATTACCAGATCGACGTGAACACGCTTGAAAACCACGCCGCGGATTCGTTGAGCTTGAATGCCATTGCTCGCTGCGAGGTCGAATTGACGGCGGCCATTCCGGTAGATAATTATCGCAGCAGCCCCGGTACTGGCAGCTTTATCATTGTCGACCGGCTGACCAACGTGACCGTCGGCGCGGGGATGATTCGCGGCGTGGCCAAGGCGTCAGACAGTGGCCCTGCGAAAACCGATTGGGCAGCCTTTGAGCGCGATCTCAACGCTCTGGTGCGTAAGCATTTTCCGCATTGGGAAGCCAAGGATATCCGTCAGCTTCTGTAGGCTTTACCTGGTATCAACTGGGTAAGATAAGCAATGTGATGAGATAGAAGCCCCTCTGGCAGCATGCCCGAGGGGCTTTTTGATAGATAGCTTTTCGGTAGGTTAGTCCGCGTTGGGGAAAAACAGCTGTTGGCCATCGACTTCGTAATCAGCGATGGCTTGCTGGCCCTCTTCTGAGACCAGCCATTCATGCCACTGGGCGGCGAGGTCATGTTTCAAGTGCGGATGGCGCTCTTCCGAGATCAGCAGGCTACCGTACTGATTGAACAGCGCTTCATCGCCTTCAAACAGCAAGGTCAAGTCCTGCGGATTTTCAAAAGACACCCAGGTGGCGCGGTCGGTGAGGGTGTAGGCATTCATGCCCGCCGCTGTATTGAGCGTTGGTCCCATACCGCTGCCCAACTCGCGGTACCACGCGCCTTGCGGGTTAACGCCGGCGTCTTGCCATAAACGCAGCTCGGCACGGTTGGTGCCGCTGTCATCACCCCGCGAGGCAAAGGCCGACTCGCTTTCAGCGATCTGCTGCATGGCCTCGCTAACCGTCTCGCTGGTTTGAATATCGGCGGGATCATCGCTGGGGCCGACGATCACGAAGTCGTTGTACATGACGTCCAGACGCTCGGTGGCGTAACCCTCTGCGACAAACTGCTCCTCGCCTGTAGTGTCGTGAACCAGCAGGCTGTCGGCGTCACCGCGTCGAGCGATCTCAAATGCCTGACCGGTGCCTACCGCAACCACCCGGACATCAATATCAGTCTTGTCGGCAAACTGGGGAATGATGGCGTCAAACAACCCTGAGTTTTCCGTCGATGTGGTGGAGGCCAGGGTGATGTAGTCGTTATCGGCCAGCGCTAGGCCACCCCAGGTCAGGCTTAGCAGGCTTGCGCTGGTGACGAACGCGGTTTTTTTCACGTCACGATTCCTTCTTTTTGCGTGATGTATCAGGGTTACCAAATCAGCTCACCCTGGATAAACGCGCGACCCTCTGACGAGCGAGGCGCGGAGAAAAATGTTTCGGCGGGGCTGTGTTCGCGTAACTGGCCGTTATGCAGAAACACCACGTCGTCGGCCAGGCGTTTGGCCTGATGCAAGTCATGGGTCGTCATCACAATGCGGGTCCCGCTTGCGTGAAAGGCCATGACGGCATCTTCCACGGCTTTGATCGCTGCCGGGTCCAGGGCCGAGGTGGCTTCATCCAGAAACAGTACATCCGGGTTGAGCAGCCAGGCGCGGGCCAGGGCAAGCCGCTGCTGCTCGCCACCCGAGAGTACCCGGGCCGGACGGTGAGCGAGGGAGGTTAAACCGAAGGTGTCGAGGGCTTGATAGGCACGCGCTTTACGCTGGGCACGGGGCACTTTATGAATACCCAGCACATAGGTGAGGTTATCGAGCGCCGAGCGGCGAAGCAGCACCGGCCGTTGGAACACCATCGCCTGTGCCGGGGTGGGGCCTTGCCAGCAGACGCGCCCGCTTGTTGGGGTAAGTAGCCCATGAGCCAGGCGCATCAGCAGGCTTTTGCCAGCACCGTTTGGACCCATGATGACCGTACGACGACATCCCGACAGTGTCAGCGAGGTAGGGGCTAATAGCGATTGGCCGCGGTGCTCAAAGCTGACGTCGTCAAACTGCAGGTCCGCGATGTGGTCAAAAATAGACGTTGGTGCATTCATCCTAAACGCCTCTTGGCCGTCTCGCCCATCAGGTGAGCCAGGGCATTAATCAGCGTTACCAACGCCAGTAGAATAATGCCCAGCCCCAACGCCAGAGGCAGGTTGCCTTTGCTGGTTTCCAGCACGATGCTGGTCGTCATGACCCGCGTCACGCCCTCGATATTGCCACCCACAATCATCACCGCGCCGACTTCAGCGCTGGCACGCCCAAAACCCGCGAGCATCACGGTGACAAGCCCAACGCGCGCGTCCCAAAGCAGGGTGGGCATCATTCTCGCGGTGGATAATCCCAGTGACTGAAGCTGTTCGGCGTATTCGCCGTGCAGCGCCTCGACCTGCTGTCGCGTTAACGAGGCAATAATCGGCAACACCAACACCCACTGCGCCACCACCATGGCCGTGGGGCTGAACAGTAGCCCCCATTCACCCAGTGGCCCGGCGCGTGAGAGCAGCAGATAAACACACAGCCCCGCGACAACGGGGGGTAAGCCCATCAGGGCATTCAGGACAATAATGACACCGTTGCGTCCGGGAAAGCGCCAAAGCGCCAGGGCGGCCCCCAGTGGTAGGCCTGCGAGCGCGGCGAGTGCAACGGCCACGAGCGAGACCTGCAACGACAACGCCACAATCGAGATCAGATCGCTATCCATGTGCAGAATAAGCTGTAGAGCGGTTAAAAAGGCATTATCGCTAGCGGGCATAATCAGTTTTTAGCATGATGTTTAGTAGGTAGGCAGCATGATCTTAAATATGCAAAGATGCACCCTATGCTGAAATTGGTGCAGCTATATGCAGCATAAAACACTGAGGGTGTGTCTTTGAGCGTCAATTATTTAACCACCAGCGAAGTGGCCGACTATTTACGGCTTAAGGAGCGCAAGGTCTACGACCTGGTGCGCCAGGGTCAGATACCCTGTAGCCGTGTGACGGGGAAATTACTCTTTCCTCGCCAACAGGTCGATTTATGGGTGCTCAACCACCTGGAAGGTGATCAGGCCCAACGTCAACCGCCGCCTGCGGTAGTGGCCGGTAGCCAGGATCCGTTACTGGAATGGGCCATTCGCGAAAGTCGCTCCGACCTGGCCAGCTTGTTTCACGGCAGCGGCGACGGTGTTCGTCGCCTGCTGGAGGGACGCGCCATGGTTGCCGGGGTGCATTTGCTCGACCCTGGCAGTGGTCAATACAACCAGCCTCATTTATTGGGTTTGGGCGGCGTGAAAGATTTGGTCGTGCTGCGCTGGGCGGTCCGGCGTCAGGGGTTACTAATACCTGCCGACAACCCGTTAGGAATTACCGGTCTTGGGGATCTAACTCGCCCCAAAATACGCGTTGCCCACCGCCAACCCGGTGCTGGCGCCGCTCGGTTGTTAACGCACCTACTTGGCAAAGCGGGCATCGCGCCAACCTCGATTGATTGGGCGGCTCACCCGAGCCTAAACGAAGACGATTTAGCGCTGAGCGTGCTGCAAGGCGAGGCGGATGTCGGACTTGGTGTTGAAGCAGCGGCGCAGCGTCAGCAACTGGGCTTTATCCCGCTTTACGATGAGCAGTTCGACTTAATGATGCATCGTCGCAGCTACTTCGAGCCGAGCGTGCAGGCGCTATTGACGTTTACCCGTCAGCCCAGGTTTGCTAAGCGTTCTGAGGCACTGTGTGGCTACGATATTTGCCAGATAGGCGAAGTCATGTACAACGCCTAGCGCCGCACGCACTGGGTTTTCGGCTTGACGATTATACGGCGAGTGCCACACTGTTGAGGCATTGTTAATGTCTAACCATCACGAAAAGGAGAGCATGATGCGTCAAGCACTGAACGACAGACGTTTAGCGAAGCGGCAAGAAAAGCGACAGTCTGGACAACACGCTTGATGAAGCTATTTCGCCAGTGGTCAAGCTTCGTGAAGCGGCTTACTCACGTGATGGCCAAACCCATGAAACGCGATCTGGGCCGCGGTGGCATGATGGTCCATCCCTATCGTGGTTATGGGTCTCAGCGAGAAGTCTTCGTCATGGGGAGGGTGTTCCGTCAAGCGGCTTTAGGCCGGGCCATCCCCAGGCGCGGCATGCTTCGCGATACAGCTGACGTCGCCCGGCGGATTTTTCGTCGCGGATTGTCTGGTGCGACCGTTGAGCTTTCTCTGGGGGGCAATCAACTATGTGTCGCCACTGACCGTGATGGCTACTTCAACGTCCACCTGCCGATCAGTCACCCCTTGCCTATCGATGTTTCCTGGCATGTCGCTGACGTCAGGGTGCAGGCCGAAGGCCAGCGGCCGATTAATACTCAGGTGGAAATTTATGTACCGCCGCCCGAGGCAGACCTGGTGGTGATCAGCGATATTGATGACACGGTGATGTTCACAGGCGTAGCGGAAAAGCTCAAGATGCTGTACCGCCTGTTCGTGAGCAAACCACACCGCCGTACTGCATTTCCGGGGGTTGCTTCCCTCTATCAGGCGCTACATCGCGGCGCCAGCGATAAAGAAGAACGGCCCATTTTGTATGTTTCCCGGGGGCCCTGGGCCATCTATGAAATGCTGGAAGCCTTTTTTCAGCTTAACCGTATTCCGGTAGGCCCTATCCTGTTTCTGCGGGAATGGGGCATCTCCCTGCGTCACCCATGGCCGAGGCGAGCAGAGGCGCATAAGCGTGAATTAATTGACCGTATGTTGGCGCTGTTTGATGACTTGCCATGTATCTTGATCGGCGATAGCGGTCAGCACGACCCCGAGGTGTATAGCGAGGTGGTCCGCGACTATCCGGGGCGTATCAAGGCCATTTATATCCGCCGTGTTGATCAAGACCCCGCTCGAGAAGAGGCTATCCAGAATTTACGCAACGAACTGGCCGACACCGACTGCCAACTGGTACTGGCCGCCGATAGCGTGCTGATCGCCGAGCACGCCCATGCGGAAGATTATATCTCGGCGCGAGGGCTTCAGGCCGTCAAACGGGATGTGTACAAAAGCTACCAAGAAGCGGGTAACGAATAAAACACACGGATTCATCCTTCCCGGTCGTCACGAAATGTAAAATCAGTGTCTAATAGACGATGACCATTCGTTTAAGAAACCCGGGAGCCGCCATGTTCGTTGTGCTGATTATCTTCGCCCTGGCGATTTTTGTGCTGCCAAACCTGTGGGCCAAATGGGTGCTCAAACGCCACACCCGTGGTCGTGACGATTACCCTGGCACAGGAGCCGAGCTGGCGGACCATTTGTTGCGTCGGCTGGATATCGAGGGCGCAAGCGTAGAGCGCACTGAATTTGGCGATCATTATGACCCCGAAACGCGCTGCGTGAGGCTCTCCCCGGACAACTATGATGGCCGTTCGCTGACTGCCGTCACCGTGGCCGCTCATGAAGTAGGCCACGCTATTCAACATCATCAGGGCTACGCGCCACTGTTGGCGCGCAGCCGGTTAGTCGGCGTCGCTCAAAAAGCCGAAAAACTCGGCGCGCTGCTGATGATGGCCGCGCCTTTCCTGTTTCTATTGACCCGGTTACCGGGTGGCCTGGCGATCGTGATTGTCATGGCGGTCATCAGCTTTGGCACGGCAGCATTGGTGCATCTGGTAACCCTGCCGGTAGAGTTTGATGCCAGCTTCAACCGCGCGCTGCCGCTGCTAAAAGAGTATGTGCCGCCCTACGATATGCCCAGCGCCCGCCACGTACTCACCGCCTGCGCCTTTACCTACGTAGCAGCGTCGCTTGCCAGCGTGATGAACCTGGGCCGCTGGCTGGTGATTTTGCGAAGGTAAGTAGCGTTACTCCGGTTTGTTGGCCAAATTCACTATGCCACTACAATCATCACGTCATCGTCGCAGGCAGAATTGCCCGCAATGTTGTGACCACTACCGCGTACGGAGAACGGCAAGTCGTGTCGACGTACGAAGTTCAGAGATTTGACAACATCGTCAGGTGAAGTACAGCGGGCAATTATAGAAGGCCTTCGGTCGATCATGGCATTCCATATATGGCGAGCTTCCTCGTATTGCACATCATTTGGAAGAACCACACTCCCCGAGAAGTCGGCCTTAAATGCCTCTATTGCGGTTTGCGAAAGTTGGCTCATGACAACCACCGTTACGTATGCTCGGGAGGTAACGCATACAAGGGGCGCCGAGCGAGAGATTGGGAAAAACAAATCGGCTGGCGATTAGCTCCAATCCTCACAGAGACCCCTTGATTGGTATTTCGTCAGTGGATAGCCACAGTTTAGACAGTCCTGTCAATAGGCGTAATTGTTTTTTGATCGAATCGAAGCGGCCATCGACCGACCACCATGCCTCAATTGCTTATCGCAATAAGTCTTTTCTCACTATATAAGCTCACCCTTTTAGATGAGTTTCCCGCTCCTAACGGATTAGATCTCCCGTAGATAATTAATGATGCTTTTGAGGAGGTGAAAAATCTCCCATATTGTAATCTTGTGTAAGCGATAGGTGTGAAAAGGTTACTTTGGATGGTGTGTCCATCGGGGTGGGGCGGCATACCTGTCGGCTTGTAAAGACAGAAAACAGCGGACCGCTGGTGACGTTTAGGGACCGCAAAATAACGTTTCTCTTAAAAAGAATAAGTCGCAGAGCCCGGTGGGGCCTGGGAGGGAACATGGCTGTCAAAATGAACCAACATGATCTGCAATTCATCCTGGATCAGATCAAGATCGCGGAAGCGCATGCGGCGGGAGAATCGCTGGCCGAGCTCGTCGGCAGCTCGCTTTTGCCGTATGGCCTGCGCACGGTCGATGGAAGCTACAACAACTTCGTGGTTGGTCGCGAGCAGTGGGGAGCTTCGGGAGAGCCATTCGGTCCGATCACCGAAGGCTCTTTTCCTGTAGGAAGTGGTGCCCTGCCGGTGGGCTCCAACTATCCGACGAACAATGATTACGGTGAGAACGGCCATGTCGTGGACGCCGAGCCACGTCTGATCTCGAACCTGATCGTCGATCAGACGCTGGACAATCCGGCGGCAATCGCGACCGCGCTCCAGCATGCTGGGATGAACGGCCAGCCGATGCTCGACGCCGTGGGCGAGATTCGCGCGCAGCACGAACTCGTAAGGACGCTGGATGAGGAAACCCCTGAATACGTGACGGCGAAGGGCGAACTCGATACGCTGCTCGCCTCGTACGAGATCGAGATG
Source organism: Halomonas sp. SH5A2 (assembly GCF_014263395.1). Classification (GTDB taxonomy): domain Bacteria; phylum Pseudomonadota; class Gammaproteobacteria; order Pseudomonadales; family Halomonadaceae; genus Vreelandella. The sequence continues at coordinate 1,321,249 of NZ_CP058321.1, forward strand.
GATGGCAGCACCATCATGTTGCCGAACGCCGCCCCCGACGAGGGGCTTTCAGCCTCCTACAATGCCATCTTCACGCTTTTTGGTCAGTTTTTCGACCACGGTCTCGACATGGTCTCAAAAGGCGGAAACGGCACTGTTTTCATGCCACTATCACCGGACGACCCGCTCTACAACCCGGCCAGCCCGCATACGAATTTCATGGTGATGACTCGCGCCACCACTGGCGAGGCCGCGGCGAACGTCACCACGCCCTGGGTGGACCAGAACCAGACCTATACCTCGAACCCATCGCACCAGGTCTTTTTGCGGGAATATATCGAGAGCACGAATGGGCCGGTTGCATCCGGAAGGTTGCTCAATGGCGATCGCGGCCTCGCCACCTGGGGCGACGTAAAGGAGCAGGCACGTGTGATGCTCGGCATTGAACTGACCGATATGGATGTCAGCGCGGTGCCTGAGCTCCTCGTCGATCCCTACGGTGAGTTCATCCGCGGCGACAACGGCCTGCCGCAGATACTCGCAGCCTTCCGCAAGACGGGTGAAGATGAAGAAGGGAATCCGGTTCTCGAGGCGATCTATGTAGAGGGCAACCGACAAGATCCTGTCAACCCGTCAGCGATCAGCCTGCTTGCCGGCACGGAAATTTATGATTCTACGAGTGGCGAGAACAGGGCAGTTGCCGCAGACGAGACGTTTTCGGCCGCGCGCACGAGCAACGCCTTCCTCGACGACATCGCTCACGCGGCGGTCGTGGTCACGGACAACAACGGCGCGCTTGTCACCGACGTTGACGACGTGGCGGGCAACTCCGTCGCGATGAACAACCGCGGTCAGAATACCGAATACGATGATGAGCTCCTCAATGCTCACTACATCACCGGCGACGGCCGTGGGAACGAGAACATCGGCCTGACGGCCATCCACCATATCTTCCACTCCGAGCACAACCGCCTCGCCGAGCAAGTGAAGGAAGTGGTGCTCGAGAGCGGCGACCTCGACTTCCTTAACCAGTGGCTGAGCGGCGCGGAACTCACCTCCTGGCCCAGCGAATCCGAGAACCTATCCTGGGACGGCGAGCGAATCTTTCAGGCGGCCCGCTTCACGACCGAAATGGAGTACCAGCACCTCGTATTCGAGGAGTTTGCGCGCAAGATCCAGCCGGACATCGATATCTTTAACATTCAGATAGGGAATGTTTCCTCGGAACTGAACCCGGTGATCTTCTCCGAGTTCGCGCATGTCGTCTATCGGTTCGGCCACTCGATGCTCAACGAGACAGTCGACCGCATCGATGTGGAGGGAAATCGCTCGGACATGGATCTGTTCGAGGCGTTCCTGAATCCGCTGGCGTTCGGCTCGGAGACCGTGAGTCACGAAGAGGCGGCGGGTGCCATCCTGCGGGGGATGTCCGCGCAGACCGGAAACGAGATCGACGAGTTCGTCACCAACACGCTGCGCAACCAGCTTCTGGGCATCCCACTCGACCTGGCTGCGATCAACATCGCCCGCGGCCGCGACACCGGTATGCCGACCCTGAACGATGCGCGTGCCCAGTTCATGGAGATAGCTGACGGAGATACACAGCTTCGCCCCTACACGAGCTGGGCGGACTTCGCTGAGAACATGAAGAACCCCGCGTCCCTAGTCAATTTCATCGCCGCCTACGGGACGCACGACTCAATCACCGAGATGGTTGATGACGGGCAGGGTAATTTGCGCGAGAAAACGCTCGAGGAGAAACGTGATGCCGCGATGCAACTCGTCGGCCTGTCGGACCCGACCGAGACCATAGCGGCTTCGGTCGAGAATGCGAGCTTCGAGATGGATTCGCTAGCGTCGGGAGAGTCGGGAGTCATCACTCACGCCAACGGAAACTATACCACCGCGGCTCCGACTGGCTGGACGCTTACCGGCCAAGGCGGCTTGATCGCCCCGGCGGCGGGCGTCGTCGACGAGACCGGTATCGAGGGTACGAATGTGGCGTGGCTCCGCGAGAGCGGAATGCTGTCGCAGGCCACTGGCCAGACCCTTGAGGAGGGAGACAGCTATCGCCTGACGCTCGATATTGGTGATCGCACGAACATGGACTGGCCCGGCGGAGAGGCGCGGCTTGTCGCGGGTGGGGTAGTGTTGGCGACGGTCTCGCTGACTGCTCCCGCCGAAGATGGTGGCTGGGCAACCTTCTCGTTCGATACTGGCACGATCACCGCTGCACAGGCGGATCAGGAGCTCAGTATTGAGATCCAGCAAACCGGCGGTGGGTCCAATCAGATACTGATCGACAACGTGCGTCTCGATGTCGAGCGACCCACCGAGATTACCGATCGGCTCGACTTCCTGAACAGCACCGGTGCTTGGAGCGCCTTGGAGACAGGCCTGAACAACATCGACCTCTGGGTCGGTGGCCTGGCCGAGAAGAAGATGCCTTTTGGCGGCATGCTCGGCTCCACCTTTGCCTTCGTCTTCGAAATGCAGCTTGAGAACCTGCAGGACGCCGACAGGTTCTACTACCTGTCACGGACTCAGGGGCTGAATCTTTTGTCGGAGCTTGAAAACAACTCCCTCGCCAAGATGGCCCTGGCAAATACCGACCTCGGGGAGACGGGTTTCGCGCTCTCGGACGATATCTTCTCGACACCGGATAACATCCTCTATGTCGATCCCAACAAGCAGAGTGTGTTGACCGGCTTGGAAGATCCCCAACACGAGGATCCGTTCCTGCAATCCGCCTCTCAGCTGGTCGAGCGTGGAGCGCCCGACGCGGAAGGTAACGGCGCCTACCTGCGCTACAACGGCGCCGATCACGTCCTCATCCAGGGTACCGAAGGCAACGACCGGATCGTCGCTGGTGGTGGCGACGACACCGTCCGCGGCGGAGCGGGCGACGACCGAATCGAGGCCGGGTACGGTGTCGACAAGGTCGACGGCGGGGAGGGGGATGACATCATCACCAACTCCGGGACCGACATTGGTGCCGTCGACATGTTCAAGGGCGATGAGGGCAACGATGTCATCCACGGCGGCAGCGGCATGGCGCTGATCTTCGGTGGCCGTGGCAAGGACTTTCTCGTCACCGGCCCGGACGGATCCGAGATCCGCGCGGGTATGGGGGATGACTTCCTCCTCGGCGGCGACGGCATGGACATCCTCTTCGGCAACGAGGGTAACGACTGGGTCGAGGGCAAGGGTCGCTTTGACTACATCGCTGGCGACAACGGCGATATCTTTTTCAACTCCACGATCATCGGCCACGACATCATCAATGGCGGTCAGGGCGACACCGATTACGACGGCGATTCAGGTGACGACATCATGGTAGCCAGCGAGGGTGTTCAAAAGAACATCGGCATGTGGGGCCACGACTGGGTCATCCACAAAGGCCAGATGGTCGGCGCCGATGCCGACATGAACGTCCCGGTTTTCGCCTCACTACCGGTCGAGGTGCTGCGCGATCGCTTCAGTCAGGTGGAGGCGCTGTCAGGCTGGGTGCACGACGACATCCTCCGCGGCGACAACCGGAGTGACGAAGAAAATGATGTTACGCCGCTGATCGCCGACCCGACGCCCGAGGGTAACTTCGTCCACAACGAGCTCGACCAGGCAGGCATCGCACGGATCGAGGGCCTCGGCGAGCTGATCACCCCGGAGATGATGCGCGACGCAGAATACTGGGCCGATGGCTCAGGAACTGTGAAGTCGGTCTTCACCGGTGGCAACATCCTGCTCGGTGGCGGCGGCAGCGACGAGATTGAGGGGCGTGGCGGTGACGATATTATCGACGGCGATGCATGGCTCAACGTGCGCATCTCGATTAGGGAGAACCTCGACGGCACCGGCACTGAGATCGCCTCGGTCGACAGCATGGGCGGGCTAGTGACACTCAACATCGGCGGCACGGATGTCACTAAGACGTTGACGGCCTGGATGGTCGAGGGCCAGTTTAACCCCGGCCAATTGCAGATCGTCCGCGAGATCCTCAAAGATGACTCCGGTACCGACAAGGCTCTCTATTGGGATGATCGTGCCGCGTATGAGATCACGGCGGACGATGATAACGGCCGGCTTACGGTCGCGCATGTCGACGTCGACGACGGAGCATTTGACCCGGTGAACGGGAAGAACCGTGTCTCGGACGGCACTGATCTCGTCAGCAATATCGAAGTGCTGTCCTTCGGTGATGGCGACATTCGGGTCTTCACGGGCACCAGCGGGAACGACGTCGGTACGACGCGCCTCGATGGGACCGACGGGGACGACATCCTGATCGGCCTTGCCGGCAACGACAACCTGCTTGCGGCCGGCGGCGATGACCTTGTATTCGGCGGTGCCGGCGACGATCGCTTGATCGGCGCTGATGGCGACGACACCCTCGACGGCGGCGAAGGGAATGATTTCCTCAACGGCCAAGACGGCAACGACGTTCTCCTCGGCGGAGCAGGGGACGATAATTTGACCGGTGGCCTTGGCGACGACCTCCTCGAAGGCGGCGACGGCAACGATATTCTCAATGCCACCGCCGGTAACGATTCACTGCTTGGTGGTGCCGGCAACGATAACCTCAACGGCGGCGGTGGCGACGACGTTCTGAACGGAGGCGCCGGCGACGACGTCCTGTTCGGCAGTGCCCATGACGACCTGCTTATTACCGAGGCCGATGGCGGTCGCGACATCTTAGATGGCGGCAACCATATCGACACCGCGGAAATCCGCGGAAGTGCCGACGAAGCCGAAACCTTCGCGATCCTTGATCGGGCCAATGCAGAGGCGCGGAACTTTACCAACCTTGCCGCCGGAACGGAGATTGTCATCGTCCGCAACGGCTTAGTGATGGCGGAACTCGCCAACATTGAGGAAATCGTCATTGATGGCCAGGGCGGCGGTGATAGTTTTGAGATAGCCGGCAACTTCACCGGGACCAGCCTGGCGATGAGCACCATCCACGTGATGGGCTCGGAGGACGATGATGTCTTGGACATCTCTGCACTGAGTTCGGCACATCGGGTGGTTTTCAAGACCCAGGGCGGCCACGATACGGTCGTGGGCGAGCTCAGGGAGCAGGATGTCGTCGAACTTGCTGACGGCACGACGCTCGCTGAGATGGCCGAAGGGCTTGAAGGTGACGGCGAGCAGAGGGTTGGCGACGAGGAAAACTCCGTCAGCTTCGAGGCCGTGCCCGAGGTGGAGCAGCCCGTAGAGGGTGATACCAGCGGTGGTGATGATACCGAGGAAGAGGACGAAACCGTCGACGAGTCGGAGGTCGAGGAAGGCGAGGATGACGATGTTGCCCCCACTCCTGTATCACCCATCCCGGTAGCAGCGATGGCTGGCAGCGAGGTCGCTGACGCGCTGGTCGGAACGGCGGACAGCGATACCATCATGGCCCTGGGCGATCGAGATGTGGTGTTCGGCCATGACGGCGACGACGATATCTTCGGCGGCGACGGCGCCGACATGCTCTACGGCGATGACGGCGATGACCGCATTCTTGGCGAGGACGGCAACGACTTCATCAATGCCGGCGCAGGCGACGACACGGTCTTCGGCGGCGACGGCGATGACCTGTTCGTGGCCGAAGCCGATGACGGTGACGATACCTACTACGGCGACGACATGGTGGGGGGCACCGGCAGCGACACGCTGGACATGTCAGCGATCACGGCGGCGATCACGGCGGATCTGGGCACCGGGTTCATGGGGCGTGGCAGTGTCTCGAGCACTCAAACCGGCAATGATGGGCTGTGGGGGGTCGAGAATATCGTTACGGGATCGGGGGACGACACGATCACGGCGAACCACGCGGCCAACGTAATGGACGGCGGCGCGGGCAACGACACCTTCCGCTTCCACTCCGCAGCGGATGCGGACGGCGATACCCTCATGGGCTTCCAGCCTGGCGACCGTATTGATCTCAGTGGCATTGACGCGAATGGTTGTGCCTCGGATAACCAGAGCTTCACGTTGGTGAACGAGGCCTTCACAGGTGCCGGGCAGCTCATGTTCAGCCATCAAACGCTCGACGGTGAGGACTATACCGTTGTTCAGGGCAACACGACCGGAGGCGATGATGACGACTTCTCAATCAGCATCAAGGGTCGGCATGAGCTAGGAGTGAACGACTTCAACCTCTAACAAACGATAACGACAACAAGAACGATCCCTGCGGGCGGGCATGCCCGACCGCAGGGATAGCCCGTTCAATTTAGGGGACAGGGGGTAGTTCACATGCGCAAAAGAGACGCCAAGACGTCAGCAAAGCGCAAGAGCGCAGAACAGCTGACCCAAGGTTTTCGAGGGATCTTTTTCTTCCTGTTCAGCATGTCGGGGATCATCAACATCCTCGCACTGACAGGTGCCTTCTACATGTTGCAAATCTATGACCGAGCGTTGACCAGCGGGAGCATTTCGACGCTGATCGCCATCTCCGTTCTGGCGCTCGGCCTGTATTGCTTTCAGGGAATGTTCGACATCATCCGTACCCAAATTCTTGTTCGCGTCGGCGCGCGCCTCGACAAACGTGTCGCGCCGATGGCCCATCGGGTCGCTATCGACATGCCGCGCTTCGGGTTTTCGACCGCTGAATCACTGGAGCGTGGTCGTGACGTTGATACCGTGCGCGGCTTCCTGGGAAGCCAGGGGCCCATCGCACTGCTGGATCTTCCCTGGATGCCGCTGTTTTTGGTATTCGTCTATGTATTGCACCCCTACCTGGGTGCGCTGGTTTTTCTTGGTGGGTTCATCCTTGCCATGCTCGCGATCGTCACGGAGCTGCTGACCGCCAAGCTGAGCAGCGCCATGCAGCAGGCGGTTGTCACCCGCAACACCATCGCTGACTCGAATGCCCGAAATGCCGAAATCCTCAAGGCGATGGGCTTCGCCGGTCGTGCAGTGGCTCGCTTCAATCGCGCCAACGACGATCATCTGGAGTTGCAGACCCGTACGAACGATGTCAGCGGCACCCTCGGGGCGGTCTCACGCGTTTTGCGGATGATCCTGCAGTCAGCTGTCCTTGGCCTAGGTGCCTTGCTGACTATCCAGGGAGAGCTTAGCGCCGGTGCCATCATTGCCGCTTCCATCGCGTCTGCGCGGGCGCTCGCCCCCATCGATCTTGCGATCGGCAACTGGAAGAGCGTCGTCGCTGCGCGAACCGCGTTCGGACGACTCAAGGAAACGGTCGTGGCGTTGGCGGAGGCTGACGAACCGATGGAACTACCCAGCCCGAGTTCCTCCCTCAAAATCGAGAACATCACCGTCGCAGCACCCGATTCCGGACAAGTCCTGCTCAGCGAGGTGAGCTTCGAACTGAAGGCTGGTCAGGCGGTTGGGATCATCGGTCCTAGCGGTGGTGGCAAGACCACGTTGCTGCGCGCGTTGACAGGCATCTGGCCCGTACTTCGTGGCAGCGTGCGGCTCGATGATGCGGAGCTTTCGCAATGGCACGATGAAGCCCTCGGTCAGTTCATCGGCTATCTGCCCCAAGAGGTCGCGCTGCTTAATGGCACGATCGAAGAGAACATCTCGCGGTTTCAGGAAACACCGGATTCCCAGGCAGTCGTGGCGGCGGCGATGGCTGCGAGCGTCCACGAGATGATCGTGCGCTTGCCAAACGGCTATCGAACGCAGCTTGGCTCGCTTGGAGCGTCCCTGTCCGGCGGTCAGCGCCAGCGGATCGGACTCGCCCGTGCGCTTTTTGGCAATCCCTTCATCGTGGTTTTGGACGAACCCAATTCCAACCTCGACGCGGAAGGCGAAGCAGCGCTGACGGCGGCTATTCAAGGCGTGAGGCAGCGTGGGGGCATCGCCGTTTTAGCCGCTCACCGCCCAAGCGCTCTGGCGGCTGTTGATCTCGTGGGTATTATTCAGAATGGCCGGTTGGCCGCTTTTGGTCCGAAGGACGAAATCATCGGCAAGTCCAACGTGCGCGAAGTGCATCCTGCCAAGTCGCCTGTGAAGGAGGCATCTGCCGGATCATGATTAACGTCAAAGGCACGAAAAACGCCTCACCGGAGACTGATATCTCGCAGCGCTACGTGCAGAAGAGCGGGGATGAGATTTCTCGGACGGCGCTGGTTGTCGGCGGTCTACTGACGGGGATCGCGGCTTACCTGGGCTCAATCTTTTCCTGGGGTCGCGAGCCCGAATCGCAGTCGGAGGAGCCGGTCGCTATTGCCGCGGAGGCCGGAAGTCCAGAGGACATGGTTGATGGAACCGCCTCTCAGCAAAAAACGCCTGAGTTGCCTGATGCCGAACCTCCCGGCTCCGCAATCGCTCCGGTCGCCGATGCGCCGAGATCGACCCCCCTTAGCTATCTAGGCGAAAGCGAAGGTACACCCTTAGTCGCCGGAACGGCAGTCAGCAATGCAGGTGCTGAAAGGATGGACCGAGTGGGCGGCGGCGTCGGCATGCCGCCTGCCGGTATTGCTAGCCCCGCCGTTAATCGCGCCGCTCCATCGCTAAACGACGACCTGCCCATGGGAGGCAATGTTCCCACGGATGGCGATGGTTCTTCAGACGACGAGGGTTCTACAGACGATGAGGGCTCTACCGATGGCGACCCACTCGACCCTGGAGATGACGACGATGATGATGCCGATACTCGCGCCGACGGCAACCGTGCGCCTCGCGTGTCAGGCCCTGTCTATCTGCTGGACGTGGCGCCTTGCGTGGCGTTCTTAATCGCCTTCGACGATCTTTTGAGCAACGCAGAGGATCCTGATGGCGATGTTCTCTCGGTTCAAAACCTGACGGTGTCCTCCGGTACGCTGACGCAAGCGGAAGGCGGTTGGATGTTCCAGAGCGACAGCGGGCCCGTGACCGTCATCTATGAGGTCACCGACGGCGAGCATGCCGTCGAGGCGATCGCCCGTTTCTCGGTCGTCAAGCCGCCAGTTGTTATAGGAACTTCCGCAAACGACATGCTTCTGGGCAGCCTGTGTGCTGATGAGATCGACGGCGCAGGAGGCCATGACAACATTGATGGTCGGGCCGGCGACGACGTCATAAACGGCGGTGCGGGAGACGACCACATCGTCGCTGGAGACGGTGACGATGTGGTATTCGGCGGCGATGGCAATGACATTATTTTCGGCGGCGCGGGCAACGATCATCTTTTCGGCGGTACCGGCGACGATAGGCTATTTGGCGATAATGGCGATGACGTGATCTTCGGCAACGCTGGCGCGGATCGACTGAGCGGAGGAGACGGCGACGATCTGCTGCTCGGGGGCGATGGTAACGATGTGATCATGGATGATACGGGTCGCGACACGGTTTTCGGCGGCATGGGAAACGACTGGGTCGTGGCAGCGCTCGACGCGGACGATGACGTGTACGACGGCGGCGCGGGCACGGACACCCTGGACTACAGCCACGCGTTGGAAAGGCTCGTGGTTGATCTCGTCAACGGCGTTGCCAGCGGCGTGGAAATCGGCCATGACGCCATCAGCGGGTTTGAGAATGTACTGGGAGGCCTGGGAGCCGATCAGTTCATCCTCGGAAGTCAAGCGGCCACGCTTACTGGCGGCAGGGGTGATGACGTCTTTGCGTTTGCCAGCGCCGGTGGTGAAAGACCGAACGCCGTTTCACACGAGATCATGGACTTTGGGGTCGGAGATCGTATCCGTATATCTGAATACGATATTTTCTGGATTGCCAACGACGAGTCAGATGATTATTTCGAACAAACCTACCACGGTAACGACGATGACGATTCGCCGATACGCTATCGCCACGATCGGGACGATGGGAGTGAGTGGACCGTGATCGAGACGGGGCTTGAGGACGATGGAATGTGGGCGACGGCCGTTATGCTGCAGGGAACACACAAGCTGTCATGGTCTATAGAGCGTGACGATGGCCTTGAGTGGCTATCATAGGAGCACAGGATGAGCACAAATAATCAATCCAGTGGCGAAGGCAAGCCTTCGCCGAAGCCAGAAAACGCTTTTCGACTCGGCCCGCGCGTCTTTGTTGGCACGGCGCTCGCCCTGTTTTTGTTGCTGGGAGCGGGCGGCTGGGCCGCGAGCGCTCAACTAAGAGGGGCTGTCATCGCACAAGGCTCCGTAACGGTAGATCAGGACTTGAAGTCGATACAGCATCGAGACGGCGGTATCGTCAGCGAGATAGCGATTAGGGAAGGGGACTTCGTTCAAGCGGGAGATGTGCTGCTTCGGCTCCAAGACACAGAAACGAAGGCGGAGCTTTCGATCGTGCGCTCTAAGCTCGCTGAATTGGCCATAAGAAGAGCACGGCTTCTCGCAGAACGAGATGGGCTTGCGGAAATCGAGTTCCCGGCCGATTTGGATGCCAATGACTCTCCGGATGTCTTCCTTGGTGAAACGCGCCTCTTCGATGGTAATCGCACAAGTCTCCAAAGCAAGAAGCAGCAGCTCGAACTCAGCGTCGAGCAAATTGCAGATGAGATAAAGGGGCTGGAAGCTCAGCAGCAATCGAAAGACGATGAATTCCGTCTAGTCGCAACCGAATACGAGGCGAATAAAGGCCTCGTTGCCAAAGGGGTGATTGCGCGAACACACCTTGTTCCAATCGCTCGTGACAGAGCAAAACTTTCAGGTGAACGCGGTGAGATCCAGGCTTCCATTGCCAGAGCAAGAACCCGCATGAGTGAAATTCGTCTCCAGATTATTGCGATCGACGACAATGCCCGCACCGAGGCCCAGCGAGAATTAAGCGACGTGGAGGCCGAATTTTCGGAACTGCGCGACCGGCACATAGCCATCGAAGATCGGCTATCGCGAACGGACATTCGCGCGCCGATTTCTGGAACCGTCAATGAACTGAACATCCATACAATAGGAGGTGTGATTACGCCGGCCGAAGAGCTTGTCACCATTGTGCCTGAAGAGGCCAAACTGAAGGTTGAGGTGAAACTTGCTCCGGTATCCATCGACCAGCTCTGGGTCGGACAGCCGGCCAGGCTGCGTTTCACTGCCTTCAACCAGAGAACGACCCCTGAGCTCAAAGGTGAGATCGTCTATGTCTCCGCAGCAACGACACGCGACGACTCGACGGGCGAGACCTACTACCTTGGCGATGTCGACGTGTCTGCAGCAGAGCTTGAGAAGCTTGGCGCCATCACGCTGCTGCCGGGGATGCCCGTCGAAGTCTTCATCATGACCGAGGAGCGCACCGCAATGACGTATTTTATTAAGCCGATCACCGACCAGTTCAGCAGGGCCTTCCGTGAAGAGTAAAGCGCCTTATTCGGAAATTCCGATTGTTACAGGGGAGCTGACTAGCAAGAGATACGTTTTAATCGCCTTTATTCGCCAGAATCACCGCCCGGCGTGGGGCGGGGTAGCCTTCAATGGTGCGGGTGCGGTCATCGGGATCAAGAAAATCCGCGAGCGACTGGTACGTCATCCACTCGGTGGAGCGCTGCTCGTCAAGCGTGGTGACCGCTTCATCGACGACTCGCACGTTGGTAAAGCCACAGCGCTCAAGCCAGTGGCAGAGCGCTTTTGAAGAAGGGATGAAGTAGACATTGGGCATGGCGGCGTAGCGCTCGCCGGGTACCAGTACCGTCTGCTCATCGCCTTTGACCACCAGGGTTTCCAGCACCAGTTCACCGCTGGGGGTCAGGGCGCCCTTTAGCTGTTGAAGATGTTCAAACGGTGAAACGCGGTGGTATAGCACGCCCATGGAAAATACCGTATCGAAGAAGCCCAGATTATCCGGCACGTCTTCGATACCTGCCGGCAGAAACTGCGTTCGATGGCCATCGGCATCACCGATAAAGTGGCGAAGCGCCTGAAACTGCCAGTAAAAGCGCGGTGACGGATCAATGACCAGCACAAAGGCGGCGCCTTCCCCGGCCATGCGCCAGGCGTGATAGCCGCTACCGCCACCCACGTCGAGGACTTTGCGGTATTTTAGCGGCGCGAGATGCGGCGCGACTCTTTGCCATTTCCAGTCGGAGCGCCACTCGGTGTCGATCTCAATGTCGCCCAGCCGGAAAGGCCCTTTGCGCCAGGGAGCGAGCTTTTTAAGCAGATTGAAGCACTGGCGCTGCTGGCTATCGGTCAATTCAATATCGACAGTCACGGTATCGCTTGTCAGGTCGACACGTCGCTCGCTTGGCAGCGCGGGCAGTTTGGCCACGGCTTTTTCCCAGGCAGGTAAGTCGCCGTGGCGGTTACGGTCAAGGCCGCGCGCCAGTTGCTCGGGCAGGCGTGCCAGCCAAGTGTCCAGGCCCTGATCGATAAAGGTGTGGTAAAGCTCGCCGTGGGGGTGGGACATGGGTGTCTCGCTGTTTTAGAAAGTGCACCAGCCACTGGCTTCCATCAGTCGATACTGCCAGTAGCGGCGACGAGAGGCGTCGAGGTATGTCTCGGGGCCGGTACTGTAGTGTTCGCCGTCGGTATTGTGCCAGTGGCGCTCGAAGGCTGCTCGGGCCTGTTTAATGATGGGGTCATCGCTGTCGGCGACCCACTCGAGATTGGCCTCGAAGTTGAGGTCGTCGAGGCTGCGTCGGGTATAGTTGGCCGAGCCTAGCAGCAGATGCGCGGGGCGCGTGCCAGCATGGCGCAGCAGTAATTTGCTATGGGCCTGTTCGCCGTGGGTATCACTCCAGCGCAGTTGGATGTCGGCGTTGACCAGGTCGTTGGCCGCCTGGCGATTGGGAATGCCGCTGCCGGAGACACCGAAGGCATGGTGGTTGGGGTCGAGCAGCACGCGTACCTCAACTCCTCTTGCTGCGGCTTTGACCACTGCGGCGATCACCCTGCGGTGGGAGAGGTAGAGTACCTCGATATCGAGCCGTTCGTCGGCGCGGGCGTCATCAATGATCGCCAGCAGGGCACCTTTGATGGCGCCTTCGCTAAGCAGCCGCAAGCGCGGGGTGTCGCCACTTGTGTTGTTAGCGGCTATCGTCGGCTGGGCGTGGTCGAGGGGGACGCCGCTGTGGGCGGCAATCTCGCGTTCGGAGGCGAGCAGGTCGAGGGCGGTATCGCCGGAGACGCGCAGCGCGATGTCACGGTAGTCGCTGCTGCCATCGTCGGTGTTGGCTGTACTGACGACGGCAGTCCAGCGATCGCCTTCGTCCACTACCAGGGTCTTGCGGTGGTTGGCGTTGAGGTTAAGCAGGGTCAGGTAGCTGCGAAGACCTACTTTGCCCGGACCGATAGGGTTAGGTAGCCAGCCGCCGCGGGGCGAGTGGCGCAGCCAGCGAAAGCACAGTCGCCATAGCGAGGTCCAACTGGGGTTAGGGTCACGTCCGATCGTCAGGTCGGTGGTGGCGACGCGGATGCCAGCCGCTTCAAACTGTCGATGGTGGCTCAGCTCGCGCCCGCCGTAGACAGCGTTGATGGGATCGGTGATTACCACCATTTCGATATCAGGGCGCTGGTGCTTGCGGGCCAGGAGGGCGTCGCGCAGTGCCACCGATATCTGGCGATAACAATCGTGGCGGTCGTCGGCGGGGTCGTTGAACTGGAATATATCCAGTACTACCAGCTTTTCGGCCTGGCCGATCAGACGCAACATCTCGTCGAAAATCTGCTGCCGGCAGTGGCGTTGGTCGTCGGCATCGACAAAGGTCTCGTCGAGGAGCAACTGCGGTGCAACAGGCGTCCGCCACTGGCCTTCGATGCCAAGGCCGGAGGGTAACCGCTTGCGCGAGTGCCACCAAACCGTGACTAGGTAGAGGGCCAGTGCGCCAGCGGTCAGGACGACCCAGATACTCATGGCTTGAAGGCGATCAGCGAGGCGAAGTTCAAATACTGGAACCAGGTCATCGAGCGCGGAAAACCCGCTTGCTTCAGGCGGTCGTGAAGAACTTCAAGGGTGTCGGGGACCAGTACGTTCTCAAGCGCCGTGCGCTTCTGGCTGATTTCCAACTCGCTGTAACCGTTGGCGCGCTTGAAATCGTGGTAACGCTCGACCCGCCAGGCGTTGTCCCGCTCGTCGGCGTCGACGGTTTTCTCGGAAAGAATCAGCACGCCTCCTGGCTCAAGCGCATCAAACAGCCGCTTCAAAAGCGCATCGCGGTCGCCAGGCGGCAAAAACTGCAGGGTGAAGTTGAGAATGATCATCCCCGAAGGGGCATACTCAAGCGAACGGATGTCGGCTTCTTCCACCCGCATGGCGTGGTCGGGGCATTCGTCCAAAAAGGTTTGCCGTGCCTGTTCGGCCATGGCCGGTGACAGGTCCACCCCGGTATAGCGAAAGGCATCGGCGGGCAACGCACCGGCCAGGGCCAGCCCTGAAGCGCCCAGCGAACAGCCCAAATCGTAGACATGGGCGCCGTGGCGTAGATGGCGCTGGGCGATCAAGCTCAGCATGCCCAGGATCTGCCCGTAGCCGGGTACCGAACGGCGGATCATATCGGGAAAGCACGCGACCACCTGTTCGTCAAAGGAGAACCTTGCCACCTTATCTAAGGGTGTCGAAAAGATAGCGTCACGGTAAGATGCATCACTCATGGTCAAGCCAGGATTATTAATGAGGCTGCGTAGTTTACGCGTCCTTCGTAAGTGAGAACAGTAATCCAGAACAGACCCTGCACGGAACGAGGCCACAGGAGAGGGCAAATGGCTGCATCATCACGCACAACCCCTGATTCGCTACCCGCATGGCAAACGCTCAAGCAGCACGCCCAGGCGCTGGAGCATGTCCATCTGAAAAACCTGTTTGGCAACGACCCAGGCCGCTGGACACACTTTACCCGCCAGGTGGCCGGCTTGACCCTGGATCTCTCCAAGCAGCGCTGGGACGACGATACCCTTGAGCATCTGCTGGCGCTAGCGGATGAGGCAGGGGTGCCGGGGGCGATCGAGGCGCTGCTGAGTGGCAAGCGGGTCAACGTCAGCGAAAACCGCCCGGCCTTGCACACGGCCCTGAGGTTGCCGCCGGGGACGAGCTTGAACGTGGAAGGGGAAGACGTGGCGGCGGCGGTACATGAAAGCCTGACCCAAATGGAACGCTTGGTAGATCGTTTGCATGCGGGCCAGTGGCGCGGCGCCACCGGCAAACCGATTCGCCATGTGGTAAACCTGGGCGTCGGCGGTTCGGATCTTGGTCCACTGATGGTCACTCACGCGCTGGCCGACTACCGACCTGACGATATTCATCCAGTGGAGGTTCATTTTGCCTCGACCATGGATGGCTCGCAGCTTGCCGATTACCTGACGCGCTTTAACCCCGAAACCACGTTGTTTGTGCTGTCGTCAAAGTCGTTTACCACCATCGATACGCTGTCCAACGCCAATACCGCACGCGATTGGTTGATAGGGCGGCTGTCGAAGCACGGTGAGCTACCCAGCGCCAACCCGGTCAGTGAAGAGCTGATCATTCGCCAGCACTTTATCGGTGTGTCGGCAAGCCCCGATAAAATGAGCGAATGGGGCATCACCCCCGACCATCAGCTGATGTTCTGGGAGTGGGTCGGCGGGCGCTATTCGCTGTGGGGCACCATTGGCTTGCCGATTGCGCTGGTGGTGGGCATGGAGAATTTCCGCGAGCTGTTAGCCGGCGCCCACGCCATGGACCGCCACTTTCAGGATGCGCCCCTGGCTGAAAATTTGCCGGTGCTGCTCGGGCTGGCGGGTATCTGGAACGTCAATTTTCTCGATATTCGTGCCCACTCGATTTTGCCGTATGACGGTCGCCTGGAGTATTTTGCTGCCTACCTTGAACAGTTGGAGATGGAGTCCAACGGCAAGTCGGTGACCAGTCAGGGTCAGGCGGTCAATTATTCCACCTGCCCGGTGCTTTGGGGGCAACTGGGGCCTAATGCCCAGCATGCGTTCTATCAATTGCTCCACCAGGGGACCCAATCGGTTGTATGCGACTTTATCGCGCCGCTCAAGCGTTACGATGAGGTGGAAGACCCGGATACCCGCCGCCACCTGAAATCCCAGCACCGGCTGGCGTTGGCCAATTGCTTTGCCCAATCGCGGGTGCTGATGCTCGGCGACGACGCCATTGATGACGATGGCCCGCGCCCGGCGCATAAGCGCTACCGGGGCAATCAGCCGTCTACCACGGTGCTGCTGGATAAGCTGACGCCGGCAACGCTGGGTTCCCTGATTGCGCTCTATGAGCATAAGGTGTTTGTCCAGGCGGTGATCTGGGATATCAATCCGTTTGACCAGTGGGGCGTTGAGCTAGGCAAACAGATTGCCACCGATACCCGGAAAATTATCGATCACCAGGGCGACCTGTCGCGGATGGATGCGTCCAGCCGCGGCTTGATTGAAGCCTTTTGGGCGGCTGAGCAGGAGTAATCAGGCAATTGTGTCGTTAGCATATGTCGGCACATAGAAAGGGCGCCGGGGATAGGTCGTAGAGGGGGTTATTTGCCATGGATGGCAAATGTAGCGCCCAGGGACGGGTTTACAGCGCCCCCTCGTAGACCTATCCGCGGGGAAGCCCTTTCGTGCTTCGCTATCGATAAATATGGCTGGATATACAGCATTTTGCTTTTCGGCTATCCTGTATCCCTTTGAAAGCATTCATGCGTGCATGACCCTTCAGGAATCGACGTTACATGACCCAGTTTGATGCCTCCCAGTACGGCGCGAGTTCCATCGAAGTCCTCTCAGGGCTCGAGCCGGTACGAAAGCGTCCCGGTATGTATACCGACACCTCGCGGCCCAACCACCTCGCTCAGGAAGTCATCGATAACAGTGTCGATGAAGCGCTGGCGGGCCACGCCTCGGCGATCAGCGTCGTGCTGCATAGCGACGGCGCGATTGAAGTGCAGGATAACGGCCGTGGGATGCCGATCGATCTGCACCCCGAGCATGGTGTGTCGGGCGTCGAGCTGATCTTTACCAAGCTGCATTCTGGCGGCAAGTTCTCGTCTGAAAGCTACCGTTTTTCGGGCGGCCTGCACGGCGTCGGCGTGTCGGTCGTCAATGCGTTGTCGCGCCGTCTGGATGTCGAAGTCACCCGCAACGGCGCGCGCCATGCCATGGCGTTCGAGTACGGGGAAAAGGTCGAAGAACTGCGCGAAATCGGCAAAGCGGCCAAGCGCGCCAGCGGCACGCTGGTGCGGTTCTGGCCGGATGAAAGCTACTTCGATAGCCCCAAGCTCGCGCTGGCCAAACTGAAGCACCTGTTGCGCGCCAAGGCAGTACTTTGCCCTGGGCTTGCCGTTACCCTGGTTGAGCCCGACGGCACCAAAACCGAGTGGGCCTACGCAGATGGGCTTCGCGACTACCTGGCAGAAGCCACAGATGGTTATGAAGTGGTGCCGGCTGAGCCCTTTATCGGTCACTTCAACGACGATGAAAACGGCGTGGACTGGGCTATCCAATGGTTGCCCGAAGGCGGCGATGCGCTATTGGAAAGCTATGTTAACTTGATCCCCACCCCGCAAGGCGGCACCCACGTGAACGGGTTTCGCTCGGGGTTGCTCGACGCGCTACGCGAGTTCTGTGAATACCGCAGTTTACTGCCCCGTGGCATCAAGCTCACCGCTGATGATTTGTGGGAGCGCGCGTCCTTTGTGCTCTCGGTCAAGATGCTGGACCCTCAGTTTGCCGGGCAAACCAAAGAGCGGCTTTCGTCGCGAACAATTGCAGGCTTTGTGTCAGGGGTACTCAAAGACGCTTTCTCACTGTGGCTCAATCATCACGTCGACCAGGGCGAAGCTCTCGCCGAGATGGTGATTAGCGCTGCTCAGCGCCGCCAGAAAAAAGCCAAGAAGGTGGCGCGTAAGAAGGTAACTTCAGGCCCGGCACTGCCCGGCAAGCTTGCGGACTGTTCGGGGCAGGACCCCGCCCAGAGCGAGCTGTTTCTGGTCGAGGGTGACTCCGCCGGGGGCAGTGCCAAGCAGGCGCGTAACCGCGAGACCCAGGCGATCATGCCGCTGCGTGGTAAAATTCTCAATACTTGGGAAGTCGAAACCCACGATATCTACAGTTCCCAGGAGGTCCACGATATCGCGGTGGCGATCGGCGCCGACCCGGGTAGCGCCGATCTGGAAAAATTGCGCTACCACAAAATCTGTATTCTCGCTGACGCCGACTCCGACGGCCTGCATATCGCCACGCTGCTGTGTGCGCTGTTCGTCAAGCACTTCCCCAGCCTGGTGGACGCCGGACATGTTTATGTGGCCATGCCGCCGCTTTACCGCATCGACCTGGGCAAAGAGGTTCACTACGCCCTCGACGAAAGCGAAAAAGCCGGGATCCTCAAGCAGTTGGCGCAGAAACGTGGCACTCCGAACGTACAGCGCTTTAAGGGCCTGGGTGAAATGAGCCCGCTTCAACTGCGCGAAACCACCATGGCGGTGGAAACCCGCCGTCTGGTTCAGCTTACCCTCGATGAAGGGGACGGCACGCTTGAAATGATGGATATGCTGTTGGCCAAAAAACGCGCCGGTGACCGCAAGAAGTGGCTGGAAGATTACGGCAACCTCGCAGACATTGAGGTATAACCCCCGATGACCATGGATATTCAGGTAGCGGAAGGCGACGTCGAACGCTTGTCCTTGCGCGATTACACCGAAAAAGCGTACCTCGACTACTCGATGTACGTGATTCTCGACCGCGCCTTGCCCAATATTGGCGATGGCATGAAACCCGTGCAGCGGCGGATTATCTACGCCATGCGTGAGCTGGCGCTGCATGCTAACGCCAAGTACAAGAAGTCGGCGCGCACCGTCGGCGACGTGCTGGGTAAATTTCATCCCCATGGCGACAGCGCCTGCTATGAAGCCATGGTGCTGATGGCACAGCCATTTAGCTATCGCTACCCGCTGGTGGACGGCCAGGGCAACTGGGGTAGCCCTGACGACCCCAAATCGTTTGCCGCCATGCGCTACACCGAAGCCAAACTCTCCAAGTTTGCCGAAGTGCTGCTCAGCGAGCTGGGTCAGGGGACTGTCGACTGGGTGCCTAACTTTGACGGCACTATGCAAGAACCGCTGGTGCTGCCCGCGCGCTTGCCGCATGTGCTGCTCAATGGTGGCACCGGGATTGCCGTTGGCATGGCGACCGATATTCCGCCGCACAATGTGTCTGAGGTCGTGGACGCCACCTGTCATTTGTTACGCAACCCGAAGGCCACGACGACCGACCTGATGGACTTCATCCCCGCGCCGGACTTTCCGACCGACGCGGAAATTATTACCCCTCAAGAAGACCTGCGTAAGCTCTACGAATCCGGGCGGGGCTCGGTCAAGCTGCGCGCTCGCTACGAGCGGGAAGACGCCAACATTGTGATTACCGCCGTACCGTATCAGGTCAGTGGTGCCAAAGTATTGGAACAGATAGCCGCCCAGATGCAGGCCAAAAAGCTGCCCATGGTGGCCGACCTGCGCGATGAATCGACCCACGAAGAACCCACCCGCCTGGTGATTGAGCCGCGTTCCAATCGCATTGACGTTGAGTCGTTGATGGATCACCTGTTTGCGACCACGGATCTGGAAAAGAACGTGCGGGTCAACATGAACGTGATCGGCCTGGATGGCCGCCCAAGGGTGATGCCGCTGCCCGAGATGCTGGGCGAATGGCTGCGTTTTCGTCGTGGGACGGTGCGCCGCCGTCTGGAGCACCGCTTGGGCAAGGTGGAAGACCGCCTGCATATTCTGGAAGGTCTGCTCACCGCCTACCTGAATATCGATGAGGTGATTCGCATTATTCGTGAGGAGGATGAACCCAAGCCTGCACTGGTAGAGGCCTTCAGCCTCTCTGAACGACAAGCGGAAGCGATCCTGGAGCTGCGCCTGCGTCATCTTGCCAAGCTTGAAGAGATGAAGATCCGCGGCGAGCAGGATGAGCTGGAAAAAGAGCGCAAATATCTACAGGGTCTGCTGGGCAGTGAAGCCAAGCTGACCACGCTGATCGAAAAAGAGCTTCGCGCGGCGGGTAAAGAGCATGGCGATGCACGCCGCTCGCCACTGGTCGCCCGAGCTGATGCCAAGGCATTGTCCGAAGTCGAGCTGCTGGGGGCTGATCCGATCACCGTTGTGCTGTCTGAGAAAGGCTGGATTCGGTCCGCCAAGGGCCACGATATCGACCCCGAAGGGCTGTCCTATAAAGCAGGCGATCG
Source organism: Halomonas sp. SH5A2 (assembly GCF_014263395.1). Taxonomy (GTDB): domain Bacteria; phylum Pseudomonadota; class Gammaproteobacteria; order Pseudomonadales; family Halomonadaceae; genus Vreelandella. Next base: position 1,341,265 of record NZ_CP058321.1, read on the forward strand.
TTTCCAATTGGCGGCACGAGGCAAAACCAACCAGCCCTTGGTGTTGCTGGATGATACCGGCCGTGCCTATACGCTCAGTGCCCATAACCTACCCAGTGCAAGGGGGCAGGGGGAGCCAGTCACCGGGCGCGCGAATGTGTCGGCAGGTGCCCGGATGGCCGGGTTAATGCTGGCCCCTGCCGAGCGGCGTTTTGTACTGGCAAGCGACGGCGGCTACGGCTTTATTGCCCGTTTGGAGGCGCTCACCGGTAAAAATAAAGCAGGCAAGGCAGTGCTTAGCCTGCCCAAAGGCTGCAGTGTAATGGCGCCGGTTGAAGTGCCTGAGGGCGACGAACTCTGGGTAGCCTCGGTCTCTAACGAAGGCCGACTACTGCTGTTCCCCTTGGATCAATTGCCTGAAATGGCCAAGGGCAAAGGCAACAAGATGCTGGATATCCCCGGCCCGCGCGCCGCGCGCCGTGAGGAATTCGTGCGCAGCATCGCGGTAATTAAAGACAGCGATGCCCTGGAGCTGCACGCCGGTAAGCGAAAACTCACGCTGAAAACCGATGATTTGGCCTATTATCGCGGCGAGCGAGGTCGGCGGGGCAGCAAGTTGCCACGCGGTTTCCAAAAGGTTGATTGGATAGGGGCAGGGGAATAAATAATGGCAGGAACTGAGTGATGGCAAGCGGCGATTTGATCTTAACCGTGTTAGCGCCGCGGTTAACCGCGGAGATTCAATCCCAGGTAGATGCCCTGAGGGTACAATTTGGCCTGCAGGAAAACAGCACCCAGCGGCTGTCAGATGTGGCGCAGGGCGAGCGCATCGACTGCCTCGAGATGTGCTTGTGGGGGGCTGATGCGGATCTTGAGGCGCTGCGACAAGCCGCGCTGGTTTTGAGCGAAACCTTGAACGTGGACATTGTGGTCCAGCAGAACTTGCGCAAGCAGGTGCAGCCTCGGCTGGTGTGCTTTGATATGGACTCCACGCTGATCAAGGCCGAAGTGATTGATGAGTTGGCCTATCGTCATGGCGTGGGCAATGAGGTTGCCGAGGTTACCGAACGGGCGATGCGGGGAGAGCTGGATTTTCAGCAAAGCTTCCGCGAGCGGATGAGTAAACTGGCCGGCTTGGATGAGTCCGTACTTGCCGAGATAGCCGCCGAGCTTCCGCTGATGGAAGGCGTAGAACGGCTGATGGCCAACCTCAAACGCCTGGGCTATCGCACCGCGATACTCTCCGGTGGTTTCACCTACTTCGCTGACTACCTGCAGCATAAGCTCGGCTTCGATGAGGTCCACGCCAACGAGCTGGTGATCGAGAATGGCAAGGTCACCGGCGAGGTGCGCGAGCCGATTGTCGACGCGGACCGTAAAGCCGAACTGCTGGCAACCATTGCCCAGCGGGAAGGCTTGACACTCGAGCAGACAATTGCGGTGGGCGATGGCGCCAATGACCTTAAGATGCTCGCTAAAGCAGGCCTGGGGATTGCCTACCGCGCCAAACCCATGGTGCGGGCACAGGCGCGCCAAGCCATTTCACACCTCGATATTGATTCGGTGCTGTACCTTATCGGTTACCCAGACGCCGATTTGACCGACTGATATAACGTCAGGGCCCTTGCGAGGGTCCTTCTTGCTCGCCGGAATGAGCGGCCATGTCGCCATACTCTTCGCGCAGCTGATCGAGTCTCTCACGCTGTCGCTCGCTAAGCGGCGGCGCGTCCCAAAGCGGGTTGCCTTCGGCGTCGTGCAAGCCTTCGATGGTGACATTGAACTGGGCATCATCGGGAATCTCGCGATTACCCCAGGGGCCAAAACGGTTGGGGGCCAAGCGCCATTGAGCGCTTTCGCCCGGGGCTAAACCGCCGGGAATCACGTAATAAAACGCTTCATCGACCCAGGGCGCGTCGAGACCAGGGCTGCTGACAACGCCTCTGAGTGACAGCTCCGAGATACGTTGGTCAGAGCCGTTGGTGACTTCCAATTCAATAACCGGCTCCAGCGCACCGTAGGGGCTTGTGCTCATGTAAAAATCGGCGCTGTCGAGGGTCACCTGAGCCCGTTGCTCGCGGTCATGTTGCGCATTAGCCTGCTTTTCTTCAAGCCGGGAGAGAATGCCCAGCGCCTGATTGCGTTCCCGTGCCCGGCGGTTACGCAGCAACTCATTGGCTTTCTCTATTGCTTCGTCACCTGTGAGCCCATGCATGTAGGCGTTAGCCGACTCGGCGATCTCCGCGGCGTTCATCGGCCTTGGGTTAAGTATATCGATACCGTTGAACGATGACATCGCCATGATGGTTAGCGCCTGATCAAATTCATCGCGTTTGTATGCGGGCAGTGAGTCGCGCACTTCTTCTACGGATACAACAGCAGCGGGCATTGAGCTGGTATCAATTCTGGGCTCTGAACAACCCGTAAGCATTATCATTGCAAACGATAATGTCGATAGCCTTAACAGGCTCCACATACGATTACCTCAACTCAATATCATCAACCGGGGAAGGGTGCCAGCGCTTGGTTTTGACGGCAAATGGATCAACCATGCCCTTTGTCGGGGTGAGGCACCGGCTTTTTACCGACTTCCTCGGAGCGAAGCTCTACGGGCTTACCCTGGGTGATATCGATGTGCTTCAGGCGTAAGTGCAGGCCCGTTTTGGCGAGCAAGTGGGCGCTGACCGGTGCGGTAATAAATAAAAACAGAGTGATCAATAACTCCTGAATATCGGGTCTGCCGTCAACGCTCCAGAAGTACGCCATGGAGGCCACCAGCATACAACCAATACCCAGCGTCGTTGCCTTGGTGGGGCCGTGTAAGCGCATGTAGAAATCGCGTAGATGCGCCATCCCCAAAGAGCCGACGAAGACAAAGGCGCCGCCTGCAATCAGCAATAATGAAATAAGTGCCTCTACCCAAAGCGACATAAGCGTACCTGTGTAATAGCCAAGTGGGTGACCGGGTTCATTCGATAATGTCCCCGCGTAGTATGTACTTGCACACCGCTACCGTGCTGATAAAGCCCAGCATGGCGATGAGCAGCGCCGATTCGAAATAGGTCTTGCTGTTGAGCCATAGGCCGAGCAAGACAATCAGCGCGATGGAGTTGACGTACATGGTGTCCAGCGCCAGTACGCGATCCGGTAAATCGGGGCCAACGGTCAGCCGATAGAGGTTCATCAGCAGTGCCATCACCACCAACGCCAGGGTGATATAAAGTGCGATGCTTAGCATTCGTAAATCTCCTTGAGCGGGCGTTCGTAGCGCTCCCGAATTTGCTCGATCAGTGCCTCTTCGTCTTTTTCGTTAAGGGCATGAATAAGCAGCGATTTACCGTCCATTCGCAGGTTGGCGGAGACCGTGCCTGGCGTCAGGCTGATGGTGCTGGCAAGCAGCGTAATGGTGAATCGCTCCTCTAGCATCAGTGGGTATTCGATAAAATGGGGATTTAATTTACGCCATGGGTTAGCGATCAGATAAGCCACTTCAAAGTTGGCGGTGATGATGTCGCCAAGCACGCGCAGCACAAAACGGAGCAGCAGCAGCGGCTTTTTGATGCGCGGCCGGGCATCCCAAAAGCGGTTGGTGAGTAAGGGTATGATAATGGCCAGTGCCCCACCCAATACGATATGGCCGGGCGCCACACTGCGCACCAGGAGTAGCCATACGAAAAGCAGCAGCAATGAAAAAACCGGGGTCGGCAACCAGGCGCGGGATCGAATCATTGGGTGCCTCCAGCGTCATTGATCAACGTATCAATTACCAGGCTTGGGTTAGCCAACTGTTCAGCGGCGGCCTGGGTATAGTCGCTAACGGGGCCGGCAAACACGACCAACAGTAGCGAGCTACTCAACAGCCACACCATGCCAAACCACTGACAACGGGGGAGTAGGCGACCACTGAGATCGCCGCGATGACTGCGCCAGAACAGGGTTGAGCCTGCACGCGAAAGCGCAATGAGCGATGCCAAGCCTGCCAGCAGCACTAGCGTCCAAAGCCAAAGTCGTTGGCTGCCTTCCGCGGCGTTGAGCATTAGCGCTTTGCCGAAAGCGCCCGAGAGAGGTGGTAAGCCAGCTACTGCGATCGCCCCGAAGAAGAACGCCAATGCCAGTGCCGAGCCTTGTACCATGGGCCGACCCTTGACTAACCGCGTACCCGGTTTGCCACGTTGCAGGCCGATCATCTCAGCCAACAAGAACAGTCCGCCGGTAATCAGCGTCGTGTGAATCAAGTAGTAGAGCAGTGCCGAGGTGGCCTCAGGACTGCGCATCCCGACGCCCGCGAGTAGCGTGCCGACGGAAATCAATACCAGGTAGGCAATCAGCAGGCGTAGATCCCGAGCGGCCATCACGCCTACCCCAGCGGCGGCCAGGGTCGCTAATGAAAGCCACCAGACCCAGGGTTGTTCGAGGGCTTCCAAATTACCTGCCTGGTCGCCAAAGATGAGGCTGTAGACGCGCAAAATGGAATAGATGCCGACCTTGGTCATTACCGCAAACAGGGCGGCCACCGGTGCGGGGGCCGACGCGTAGGCACGGGGTAACCAGAAATACAGCGGTAATATGGCCGCTTTCAGGCCGAATACCACCAGTAGCATCAAGGCGCCAGCCACCACCAACCCTTCGCGTTCAGCGGGCAGCTCGGCCATGCGCGAGGCCATGTCGGCCATGTTCAGCGTGCCGGTCGCTCCATAGAGAATGCCCACGCCAATCAGAAACAGCGAAGAACCCGCGAGGTTGAGTACCACGTAATGAACGCTGGACTGAATGCGCGCCTTGCCGCCGCCATGAAGCAACAAGGCATATGAGGCCAGCAGCAGCACTTCAAAGAAGACGAAGAGGTTAAACAGGTCACCGGTTAAAAAAGCACCGTTGATACCCATCAACTGCCATTGGAAAAGACCATGAAAGTTGCTGCCTTTTTCATCATCACCGCCGCAGGCAAAGACCACAGCCCCGACGGCCAGCAGAGCGGTCACCAGCAACATGAGCGCCGACAGACGATCGAGCACCAGTGCAATGCCAAACGGAGGCTGCCAATCACCGAGGGCGTAATAAGTAACTTCTCCGCTGGCGGCTTGATTCAGCAGCCCAATGGCAACCAAGAGTAGCGCTAACGTTGCGACCACGCTGACGATGCGTTTATAACGAACCATTCCCTGGCGCTGGTAGAGTAACAAGATACCCGCAATTAACGGCACCACGACAGGTAAAACAATCAAATGCTGGGTCATTCGCGGTCATCCTTTTTGCCGTCCACGTGGTCGTTACCCACTTCACTTCGTGCGCGCATCGCCAGAATGACCACAAAGGCGGTCATCGCAAACCCAATCACAATGGCCGTTAATACCAAGGCCTGGGGAAGCGGGTCAGCGAAGCCATCGCCTTCATTGACCAGCGCCGCACCATCAGTGGTCAGCCCACCCATCGAAAATAGAAATAAATTGACGGCGTAGGAGAGCAGGGTCAGGCCGACCACCACCGGGAAGGTTCGCCCGCGCAGCGTCAGGTACAGCCCGGAGGCAGTCAGTACGCCAGTGGTAATCGCGTAGAGCAGTTCCATTAGCGAGGCTCCTTGCTGGTGGGGTTGGAAGACGTCTCAGCGTCTTTTTCGGTCTGTTCGGTCACCGGGCGGTGGGCCGTGGTCACTTTGCCCAGGTTGGCGAGGATCATGAGCGTTGCACCGACGACGGCCAGATAAACACCCAGGTCGAAAAGGAGCGCCGTTGCCAGTTCAAACTCACCGACGACGGGTAACGTGAAGTAGCCGAACGACGATGTCAGGAACGGATAGCCGAACAGCCAACTGCCAAGCCCTGTCAGCGTTGCGACCGCGACACCGACAACAGCCACGGGCTGGAAGGGGAAGTCGAGGCGTTCCTGCGCCCACTCCACGCCTCGCGCCATATACAGCAGAATCAACGCCACAGCGGTAATCAAACCGGCGATGAAGCCACCGCCGGGCTGGTTGTGGCCACGCAGGAAGATAAACGCCGATACCAGCAAGGCCAGCGGTAGTATTGTCATAGAAACAGACGTCAAGATGGCGGGGTAGCGGTCCGGCGACCATACCCGGCCTTCGCCATCACTGTGCGGTATAAACAGACGCAAGCGGTTGAGTAGCTTGAATATCGCAAGACCTGCAAGGGCAAGTACGGTAATTTCGCCTAGCGTATCAAAGCCCCGGAAGTCGACCAGGATGACGTTGACCACGTTGTAGCCGCCACCGCCGGGTTTGCTGTTTTCGACAAAAAAGTTGGAGATCGACAGCGTTTCCCGGGTCATGACGGCATAGTTGAGGCTGGCTATTACCAGTCCCAGCGACCCTGCCAGCAGTATGTCGCGGACGTTGCGCAGTGGGCTCGATTCCTGAGGTGTTTTCTGCGGCAGGAAGAACAACGCCAGCATCAGCAGAATCATCGTGACCACTTCCACAGATAGCTGGGTCAGTGCTAAGTCCGGCGCTGAAAAACGCGCAAAGGTGAGGGCCACAAATAGCCCGACAATCGAGAGCATGAGCAATGAAATCAAGCGGTAGCGATGGGTAGCCGCGGTCGCGATGCCGCCAAAGATGAGCATCACCGCGCCCAGGATCACCACACCGTCGATCGGCTGGTTGCCTGCTGTACCCGTTAGATCGGTGACCTGGACCAGGCCGATTAGCCCCATCACAAAGGCGGCAGATAGCAGTAGCGTCATGTAGCGTTGTAATGAATTTCCCTCAAAAACAGCGAGGATTTGTTCAGCACGATAGCCAATCATTACCACAAAGCGCTCAAAAACGCGTCGGGCATCGACGCTGGCAAACTGTCGGGTGAACAGGCGCATGTCACTATGGCGCCAATAGAGGACGGCGCCGATCACCAATGCCGCAACGCTCATCATCAGCGGCAGGTTAACGCCATGCCAGATCGCCAGTTTGAAATCCAGCGGACGCTGCAGTACTGCGTAGCTGGCAAGGTCGAGCAGGTGTGTGGCAGTGAGGGCGGGCAGCAGGCCCACCACGACGCACAGCACGACAAGAATTTCCACCGGTAAGCGCATCAGGTGCGGCGGCTCGTGGGGGGATTTAGGCGGTGCCTCGCGGGCAGGCTTGAAGAATACCGCATGCACCAGGCGCAGCGAGTAAGCCACAGAAAGAATACCCCCCAGCGTGGCAAGCGCAGGCAGTAACCAGCTCAAGCCACCCAGCACCGGGGTTTCCAGGGTTTCAGTAAAGAACATCTCTTTGGAGAGGAAACCATTGAACAGCGGCACCCCTGCCATCGCGGCAGCGGCGAGTGTGGTCAGTAGCGCGGTCACCGGCATGGCTTTTCTCAGGCCACCCAACTGCTTGAGTTCACGTGTTCCTGTCTCATGATCGATAATGCCTGCGCTCATGAACAGCGCCGCTTTGAAGGTGGCATGATTGAGAATGTGAAACAGGGCCGCCAGGACAGCCATGGGGCTGCCGATGCCCAATAGTACCGTGATCAGTCCCAGGTGGCTGACCGTGGAAAAGGCCAGGATGCCTTTCAAATCGGTTTTGAATAGCGCAAACCAAGCCCCGTAAAGCAGCGTGGCGGTGCCCACGAGCGATACAACGACGGTCCAAAGCTCACTGTCGGCAATTGCCGGGTGCAGCCTTGCCATGAGGAAAATGCCGGCCTTCACCATCGTGGCCGAATGCAAGTAGGCCGACACCGGCGTAGGGGCAGCCATTGCATGAGGGAGCCAAAAATGAAACGGAAACTGAGCTGATTTGGTAAACGCACCGAGTAAAACCAGGCCGAGCATCAGCGGATAACGCGAGTCGGCGACGATCCTGTCACTGCTGGCCAGAACGTCTCCCATGCTGAAACTGCCCGCCATATCACCCAGCAACAGAAGCCCCGCCAACAGCGCCAAGCCGCCAGCGCCTGTCACGGTGAGCGCCATTCTCGCGCCTTTACGCGCATCCGATTGGTGCGACCAGAAGCCGATCAATAAAAACGATGAAAGGCTGGTGAGCTCCCAGAATAGCCACAGCAGGATGAGGTTGTCGGACATTGAAATACCGACCATGGAGGCCATGAACAGCATCAAGAAGGCGTAAAAACGACCGACGGGCTCGTGACTTGCCAAGTAAAAGTGGGCGTAGAGCAGTATCAACAGCCCGATGCCCATGATTAAAATATTAAACAGCAGCGAGAGGCCGTCCAGGCGTAGGGCCAGCTCCAGGTTGAGTTCTGGCAGCCAGCCAACGGCGAAGCGCAGCGTTTCGCCGTCGAGCAGCGCGGGAATCTGCATCAAGGTGAGCAGTAGAGCAAGAGCCGGCAGCAGGGCGGTTGCCAACGAGCAGACCATGCGGCTGCGTTGAGCGTTGAGGACCGGCACCAAGACGCCTAGTAAAGGTAGTAAGGCTATCCACAGCAGTGTCATGGGAGTCATCCAGCGCAATAATCAAAAAAAAGCCTGCCAGCCGTCACAGCAACCGCGTCGGCTGAGGCATGGGAGACCGCAAATGAAACAAGAGGATATCACTTGTAGTGCCGTTGTGAAGTTTTAGTATAAAGTGTCGCCGTCCACCCAAGCGAGCCTATTGCCCCTATGAATCAACCTTTCGACACATGGCAGCAGCGTTTCGAAACCCTGCGTTCGAACAAATTTTTTGAAGCCTTTGTGATCGCGATTATCGTTATCTCGGCGCTGGTAATCGGTGCTAAAACCTATGAAGAGGAGACGTCGCGCTTTGAGCAATGGCTTCTCTATCTCGATCTGGCCATCACGGTTTTCTTCCTGGTAGAGATCCTCATCAGAATAGCGGCTGAAGGGAGCCTGGTGCGCTTTTTCAGGCGAGGGTGGAACATCTTTGATTTCGTTATTGTGACCGCTAGCCTGATCCCCATGGACGATTCCGAGATGGTCCTGCTGGCTCGGCTGCTGCGTATCTTTCGCGTGCTGCGTCTGGTGTCGATGATCCCCGAGCTACAAATGCTGCTGTCGGCCCTGGTGAAGTCTATTCCGCGTATGGGCTACGTGGTGTTGTTAATGTTCATTATTTTCTACATCTACGCCGCGGTTGGCAGCTTCTTGTTTGCCGACGTCGACAGCTTCTTATGGGGCAATATCTCCATTTCGATGCTGACGTTGTTTCGTATCGCCACATTTGAAGACTGGACGGATATTCTTTATGCCACTCAGGAGGTCTATGCCTGGAGCTGGATTTACTACCTGACGTTTATCTTTCTGACCGCGTTTATTTTCCTCAACATGATGATTGGCATTGTGCTGGACGTCATGCAGAAAGAGAGCGCCGCGCTCGATGTTTTGAACAATGGAGAAGACGTCGATGGGACGCACGAGTTGCGTAACGAAGTCAGCGAAATGCGCAGCCAGCTAGACCGAATGGAGGTGGCCCTGTCAGGGCAATCGTCTGACAATACGCGCTCGCATGTTGACAAATCCTGCCAAGACTGATTCTCTAGTCGCATGACTACTTCCATGAACACCTTTGCGCTAGACCTACGACTACTAAGCGCCCGTCTCTGAATACTCAGGGTCGGGCAGTGCTGCTGGCATTGTCGTTGGTTTTCTTAGTGGCGAGGTAGACATGGTTACAAACACTGGAGTTATTGAATCAATTCAATTTGTAGGGTGCCCCTCTTTCATGACTGCGCGCCCGATAAATTCTTATGATTTACGCCCCATGGCCTTTATTGGCGATGGGGCGTTTTTCGTTGGCACGCCCGCCGTCCATCCAATCGAATATTTTCACACTACTTGCCCAGGAGAGCCGTCATGATGTTGTCTGATCCCGCCAAAAAATACCGCCAGTTTGTTGCGGTGGACTTGCCCGACCGCCAATGGCCCAGTCAGCGGATTGAAACGCCGCCGATCTGGTGCAGTGTTGACCTGCGGGATGGCAATCAGTCGCTGATTGACCCGATGGATCATGAGCGCAAACAGCGCTTATTTGACATGCTACTCAGTGTTGGTTTTAAACAGATAGAGGTGGGGTTCCCGTCGGCTTCGCAAACCGATTTTGACTTTGTCCGCACGCTGATTGAGCAAGACAAGATCCCGGAGGATGTAACCATTCAGGTGCTGACCCAGGCACGTCCGCACTTGATTGAGCGCACCTTCGCGGCTTTGAAAGGTGTCAAAAACGCCATCGTGCACGTTTACAACGCCACCGACCCGATGTTCCGTCGCGTGGTGTTCAACGTGGATAAAGCCGAATGCGTGAAGATTGCCACCGATGCAACGGCACAGATTCGCGACGAAATGAAGGCAGCGCCCGAAACGAACTGGACCTTCCAGTACTCGCCCGAGCTCTTCACCACCACAGAGATGGATTTTGCCGTCGAGATCGTCGAGGCGGTCATGGAAACCTTCGGACCCAGCGCCGACAACCGGATGATCGTCAACCTGCCAGCAACGGTTGAAGTCGCTACGCCGAATAACTACGCCGACCAGATTGAGTGGTTCTGCCGCAACGTCAAAAATCGCGATCACCTGATTGTCAGCGTTCATCCTCATAACGATCGGGGTACCGGTGTGGCTGCCGCAGAGTTGACGCTGATGGCGGGGGCCGACCGCGTTGAAGGCACCTTGTTTGGCAATGGGGAGCGTACCGGCAACGTCGATATCGTCACGCTCGCCATGAATATGTACACCCAAGGGGTTCATCCGCAGCTCGATTTCTCCAATATCACCCCGGTCATGCGCGAAGTGGAGTACTGCAACCAGTTGCCGGTACATCCACGCCATCCTTACGTGGGTGACTTGGTATTCACCGCTTTCTCCGGTTCCCACCAGGATGCGATCAAGAAAGGCATGCTTGACCGTCGCGCCAATCCCGATGCCGTCTGGGACGTGCCGTATCTGCCTATCGACCCGCTGGATGTCGGTCGTAGTTATGAGGCAGTGATTCGGGTTAACAGTCAGTCGGGTAAAGGCGGGGTGTCTTACCTGCTGGAGCAGGAACACGGTATCGAGCTGCCGCGTCGGCTTTCCATCGAGTTTAGCCAGGTCGTACAGGAAGTGGCCGACCGTACTGGTAAAGAGATTACCTCGCAGATGATTTATCAGGCCTTTGCCGATGAATATCTGGAGCAACGCGCGCCCTTTGCATTAGTTAACCACCGTTTATCGTCGGAGCCTGATAGCCCCAAAGTAACGCTGGATGCCGTGGTTGAACAAAACGGCGAACGACAAGCCCTCAACGGCGAAGGCAATGGGCCGCTCGCAGCGTTTGTAAAAGCACTGGCCGCTGCCGGGCACGATGTGGAAATTATCGACTACCACGAGCACTCTCGTGGTCAGGGGGCCGATGCAGAGGCCATTGCCTATGTGGAAGTCCGCATCGACGGCAAGGCGGTATTCGGCGTCGGTAATGACGAAAGCATTACCAGCGCCTCGATGAAAGGCGTGCTTAGCGCGATCAACCGTCACCACTCCACGCAGCCAGCAGCGGCGAACGTGACGGCGGCGTCGTTGGCGTAATCCATCGATGTCCCATTGAATGAGACAGGCAATGTTGCGGCCCTGGCAGCTTATCGTGCTGGTAGCCATTTTGGTGGCCGGGGTCGCATCAACGGTGGCTTCCCACGAGCCGTTTGAGTCCCGACTGGTGTGCCTCGAAGCCCAGCGGGCGCTGCCTTCAATTGAGTCAACACTTCAGCATGAGTCGCCGGAGCTCAACGCGATTTTGCTGAGCTACTCACATGATCAGGCGCTCTGGATGAGCGCCTATCTTGCGCTGACCCGCCATGGTGATGTGGCCCGAGGGGTGCTCGCCGACTATGGTCACTTACCGGAACTCCAGAGCGTATTGGTCCGTTACGGCGCAGACACGGTACTGCCCATCAGCTACTTTCGTGATAACGATATTGTCACGTTAAGTGCCCAACACTGGTTTGGCGAACGCTACCAACAAGTTAGCCGCTTGTGGGGCGACGAAACCGAAGCAGCGTCGAGCGAGCTTAATCCCTACCGCCGTGGGCAAATGGGTATCATGCTGCTCGACGCCAATGGCCACGCGCTACTTAACCAGTTTGTGGTAGGTGATCAGGGCAACGTGGAATGGCTGCAAGGCGAGCGGCTGGTCTCGGGAGTTGGTGATTTCTTTACCAGTGGCCTGCGCGATCTTGAAAGCCAGTGGCGGCGCGGCGACGCCATTGGCGCCGCCGACCTTGGTTGGGCCGGTGTCGATCTGCTGGTCATGGCCAGCACCGTTAAGGTGCTGCGGGCAGGCAGGGCCGCTCGTTCTGCGCGGGTGGGCAGCGTGGAAGCCCAGGGCGCTCGCGCGGGTTTGCGCCAAGGTGTGATCGCCACCAGCAGCGGTCGTTTTGCGACCTTGCCGCGTATGGCTAAAGTGGCAGCGGTGGCAGGTACTGCCTATGTAGTGGCTCGCCATCCAAGCCTGGTCAGCGCACTCGGTGCCAACCTGTCGAATTGGCTCGGTTGGCCAGTATGGTTGGGCCAGTTTCTAATCTGGCTAATCGTGCTACTGCCGGTGCTGTTGATTGCCCGTTTTATCTACCGCTGGTTACTCACGCCGCTATTGTGGCTGTTGGTGCCGCTGATGCGAGTATGTTTTAAAACAGCTAATCGTGCGTTAGCCAAGCGGACTCAAAAGCAAGCCGACGAGACTAACTAAGGAGATGGGATTGAACATAAACGGGGCGGCCTCAAGGCCGCCCCGTTGGTTTTCTATTGATCAATCGCAAGTGTTATTGCGGCAGGGCGTAAACCGTAATCTGATCGCCAACCTGATCTTTCAGGATGGTATTGCCACCGGCAACAAAGGCAACATACTGGCGGCCATTGTACTCATAGACCGCGGGGTTGGAGACGGAGGGCGCCTCGGTCTGATCTGACCACAGCTCCTCGCCGGTTTCCAGGGAGTAGGCACGCACCTTGGCATCCATCGAAGCGCCGATAAAGATGACGTTACCCGCGGTCACTGCCGGGCCACCGATGGTGGGTGAGCCCCAGCTTTCCGGCATAAAGAACCCATACTGTTGCGATGCACCTACAGGACGACGCCATTTGACATCCCCAGTGGTCATGTCTAGAGCAACAAGCTCACCGAAAGGCGGTTCCCAGCAGGGCATGCCAAACCGATTGAGTGCGATCTCTAAACGCATCCCATAGGGGGCACCTTCCTGGGGAGCAAAGCCGCTCTCGTTGCCCGATGTTCTATTAGCTGCCTCATAATCCTCGCGATTATAGAGCTTTATGTACTGCACAATATGCGAAGTGTTGACGACGGCCGTCTGGCTTTCAGGGTCAAAGGCCACGCCACCCCATTGTACGCCACCGGCGCTGATGGGATAGCCGAGCGTGCCTTCGCCTTGAGTCGTGGGCGGCGTGTACATGCCTTCATAAGTGAGGTCGTTCCAGAGCGCCGAGCATTCGCCGAAACTCATCGCATCAGCCAGCGCCCAAACCTCGGGTTTCTCGGACTGATCTAATAGCGGTTCAGGCTTGGTAGGGAAGGGTTGGGTCTGGGCGTAAACTTCACCTTCGACGGTGCCATCGCCTTCGGGGACCGACCGCTCCTCAATTGGCCAAACGTCTTCACCGGTTTCGCGGTTAACCACAAACAGAAAGCCCATCTTAGTTGCTTGAAGAAGAGCGGGTATCTCCTCACCGTCGACGGTAATATCCATCAGAGTGGGGGCGGCAACCGTATCGTAGTCCCAGATGTCGTGATGTACCCACTGCCGTGACCAGACCACTTCGCCGGTCTCAATATCCACCGCGGTGGTCGATGTGCCCAGGGGGACATCTTCGGTGCGGTTGCCGCCCCAGTAGTTCGGCGATGGCGAAGAAACGGGTAAATACACCAAGCCAAGCTCTTCATCGGCGGACATATGCGTCCAGACGTTGGCGGTACCGCTCTGCTCACGCATTTCATCGCTGAGCGCCTGGAAAGTCCATTCGCGCTCGCCGGTGCGGGCATTAATAGAGTAGACGGTGCCAGGTGGGGCCTGTTCATAGGCCCAGTCCATTCCCGCCCAGCCGAGAATCAGATGGTCGCCCACCACGGTAGGCGGCTGGAGTAGCGATAACGGCCAGCGGTCGTTGGTATCGTTCCACTGATTGACGTCGAGCACGCCGTTATCGGCAAACTCAGCACACTGTTCGCCGCTATTGGCGTCGACCGCGAAGAGCTGCGCATCCATGGTGCCCATATAAATAATTTTCTGGCAGGGCTCGCCCGCTTCCGGGTCGTCTGCTTCCCAATAAGCCACACCGCGGTTCTTCAGGGCGGGCTGGGTTAGCGCTTCAAGGGAGGATTGAGTATCGAAGCTCCATTTCTCTTCGCCGCTTGCAGGGTCAAGCGCCAGGATCCGGTAGAACGGTGTGCCGATATACAGCGTGTCGTTGGCAAACACCGGCGTGGCAGACCAGACCGTCGCGGGTAAATCGCCTGAGCCATCCGCCACATCGCCAGTATGCACTTCCCAGACTTTTTCCAGCTCGCCGACGTTGTCGGCATTAATCTGATCAAGCGGGCTATATTTCTGGGCGTTAAGCTGGCCGTGGAAACTGTCCCAGATCGGGTTTCCAGGCACCAAGGGGATGGGGGCGGAGCTCGTCGATTCGTCCGATGGGGAATTCTCTTGCTCTGCTGATGCTTGCTCCCCTGACTGCTCTTGAGCAGTAGGTTGCTCCTGCTCTTCTGACTGCTCTTGGGCCAGTAGTGTCAAAGGCGTAAGGCAAAGCGTCAGAGTGGTAACCGCCGCTAATCTGGACGTGGCAGATTTAAACGGAGTGCTTGTGGCGGATAAAAAAGTCGACATGAGCAGCTCCTTAAGAATGGGAGAGGCGCGCGTGGCGCGCCGGGCGGACCATATCTAGGATCAGGCCAATAAGACCGACCACCATCGCAACGCAGATCCACCACTGATGGAGCAGCGTTGCGGCGAAAAATGTACCGCCGAGACCTAACAGAATGAGTATCCGCAGGGTAATGGATGTGCCACGCCCTTTTGCAGCGGTGAGCAGTAGGCTCAACACCGCAAGCGCGATACAGGCCACGATGGCCACCAGTGCCCCGAGTGTTCCCGTGACCCCGGTTAGCGGCGTGAAGTAGGCATACAGAGCGATGGCAAGTCCGGCGAGTGAGGCTATCAGAAGGACGATAGCGCCCGATTTGGACGAGAGAGGTGACGACATAACGTGTTGGCCTCCTGGTGAGTGAGGTAGCCAACATTGAGACTAAGTCAATGTCGGAAATCGTTAGCCCTATAACTTTAGCAGAAAACGATACTTTTACGACCTTAGTATGCCATTTTAAACATGCTAAAAGACCCACTTTCGGCGTTATATTCTGTGTTGATGCGCCGTTAGTGGGTCTTGAACCCTTGCAAATGAAATTATGATCTAGAGGTTTTTGAGAACATCTAAACAGATTGCAGGTTTTCTATTTATTAGGCGGTTTGGGTTTTCAACCACCCCCGCCAGCCGCCAAAGGCGGTGATGTCTTCTGCTTCGCCACCTTCATTGAGCGCCCCTGCGGTGCAGATAAAACCACACTTCCAACTGCCGTCGGCGAGCTCCACCTGGCCTAAACCTAGCGGTGCAGGAATGCCCACGAGAAAACTACCTAGGGTTTCGATTGGCAGTCGCCATACTTCCACTTCAATGGCTTGGCCGTTGTCGTCGCGCAGCATTGCCGGGCGTTTAGGCGGCCCGCCCGCCAGGGCAAACAGTTTGTAGCGCGGGGCGCTGTGAGTAACGCTGACCAACTCGCCGCCGCGTTGGGTGAGCTGGTGGTTAAGCGGCAGGCCTTTTAGGTGTGCACCGCATACCACTAGCTCCATGCTGCCATCTTGGGCGGAGGAGGGGAGTTCCGTTAAAGGCGGGTGTGTAATGCTTGTCGCGCCTAACGGCAGCATTAAGCGCGCTTCGAGGGCACGGGCCAGCGATAGCAGCATTAAGTCAGCAAACACTGGCCCAAATAGCGTGACGCCCAACGGCAGGTCGCGCTCACTAAAGCCCACCGGCACCGCTAGGGCGCTGTAGTCGAGCAGGTTCATAAAGTTGGTCCAGGTGCCCAGGCGGGAGTTAACGCCGATGGGATCCGCCGCCACCTCGGCTTTGCTCGGATGCGTGACCGTGGTGGGCGAGAGCATCACATCCACCTGGCTAATTAGCGCGTCGGCCTGGCGCTTGTATTCGGCGAGCTTATAGCGCGCATCGAAAGCGTCGACCGCCAGCGGCGTTGCGCCACCCTGGGTGATCTGGAAAGTGACTGGATGTACCGCCTCGGGAGTGCTCGCCATCAGGTCGCGAATTACATGGTAGCGTTCAGCCACCCAAGGGCCTTCGTAGAGCAGGCGCGCTGCGGCCAGCAGCGGTGAACAGTCCAGCTCAACTTTTTCGCCGCCAAGGGCTTCCAGCTCGGCAATTGCCTGGTGCATACCTTGGGTATAGGCCGCATCGGTTTGCCACTGGGATGCAAGCGGTACGCCGAAGCGAAACGCCGCAGGCGCCTTACCGTAGCGCTTACCGTGTACGGCAAAGTCATGCCGGCGCGACCAGGCGCACTGATCATCATAGCCCGCGGTGATATCCAGCAGCTTGGCGGCATCGTCAGCGGTCAGCGCAAACAGGCTGATGGTATCCAGCGTGGCGCAGGCGGGCACCACACCGCGGGTGCTGAGCAGCCCCAGGCTGGGCTTAACCCCGTAAAGATTATGAAAGCAGGCGGGCACACGGCCAGAGCCCGCAGTATCGGTACCCAGCGCAAAGCTGACCATACCCGCTGCCGTCACTACTGCCGAGCCGCTACTGGAGCCGCCGGGCACTAGGGTAGGATCGAAGGCATTGGCAGGCGTGCCGTATACGTCGAGCGCCCGCTCGCCCACCAAGCCTGTGGCGAACTGATCCAGGTTGGTTTTACCCATGGGGATAGCGCCCGCATCGATCAACTGCTGCACCACAAAGGCACTTTCGGTGGGTGTATAGGCATACGCTGGGCTGCCCGCGGTGGTGGGTATCCCCGCCAGATCGATATTGTCCTTCATCGCAAATGGAATGCCGAACAGTGGCAAGGATTCCGGTGATTCGCCTTCCAGGCGCTTCAAGTAAGGTTCCAACTGCTCACGCGTCAAGCGAGTAATCCAGGCGGGCTCTTTACCCTGGGCATCGGTTTGAGCGAGCAGCTCGTCGATCAACGTAGCAGGGGTGAGCTCACCCTGCTGGTAGGCGGCGTGAAGGCTTGCGATGTCGAGTGCTAGGCGATGTGGCATGAGTGAACTCCTATATATTTATTAACCGTGACGAAATGCGATAAAAACAATGTTCATTGGTCAGCATTACGCCTCCTATTCACCGCTAAGCACAACGATGGGCTGCCCGGGGGCAATGGACGCACCTTCAGCAATCGGTAGCCGTACAACCTGACCTGCGCAGTGGGTGGTGATCTCGACTTCCATTTTCATCGACTCCACCAGAGCCACTGGCTGGCCAGCCTCTACCGGGTCACCTTCTTTAACCAGTAGCTTCCACAGGCTGCCCGTCACAGGGCTTTCTATGCCCAGCTCGTTGTCATCAAGCGTCGTGACTTCGGTGCTTTCCGGTGCCTGATCTTCAAAGGTGAACTGGCCATTGGCCCGCCAAGCGGCCATTTCTGCCTGGAAGGCGGCTTCGCGTTGGCTGCGGAAGGCTTCTATCGCCTCGGTGTTCTTATCGATCTCGGCCTGGTAGTCCGCCAAGCGGAAGCGCGCGGTTTCAATGGATAGGTCGTATCGACCATGGGGGAAGTCGCGACGAATTTGCTCCAGCTCTTCGTGGCTGACTTCATGAAAGCGCAATTGATCAAAAAAGCGCAGCAGCCAAGGGTTCTCGAAGTGCGCCGTGGTGCGGTAACGGTTCCACATTTGCAGGGTGCGGCCGACAAACTGGTAGCCGCCGGGACCTTCCATGCCGTAAACGCACAAATAGGCGCCGCCGATGCCCACGGAGTTTTCCGCTGTCCAGGTGCGGGCTGGGTTGTACTTGGTCGTCACCAGACGCTGACGCGGGTCGAGCGGCGTCGACACAGGGGCGCCCAGGTAGACATCGCCCAGGCCCATCACCAGATAGCGGGCATCGAAGACGATATCGCGCACTTGCTGCTCGCTTTCAAGGGCATTGATGCGGCGAATAAAGTCGAGGTTACTGGGGCACCAGGGCGCATCCGGGCGCACGCTGCGCTGGTATTTATCGATGGCTTCCTGGCAGGCGGGGTCGTCCCAGGAGAGCGGTAGATGCACCACTCGCGACTCGACTTCCAGTGACTCCACATCGACCAACGCCTGCTCGGCGTTTTCCAGATGGGCGAGCAGCGTATCCAGGGGCAGTTCCAAAGGCTCGTAGTGAATCTGCAGCGAGCGAATACCGGGGGTTAGTTCCCGCAGACCGGGTAGCGAATGCTCCTGTAGCCACAGCATCCAGGCGTGTACCCGAAAGCGCAGCCCGATATCCAGCTCCATGGCGCCGAACTCGATGAGCAGGAAATCGTCCCCGGCGCGGCGGTAAACGATGCGCTCACCGGCCTGCTCGGCGGGCACATCGCGCAGGATAGGGGTGTCGCGCTCTGGCTGACGCTCTTCTACGGACACTGCGGTGAGAGATGCCAACTGGGCGAGCTGGCGCTCTTCCAGGGCGCGGGCAGTGGCAAGACTGACCGGCACAAAGCGTATTTTATCGCCGGCGGCGAGCTGGCCCAGCTTCCAGCGCTCGGCGCGCACCACGGTGGCGGGGCAGACAAAGCCGCCTAGTGATGGCCCGTCGGGGCCAAGAATCACCGGCATATCGCCGGTAAAGTCGATGGTCCCGAAGGCGTAGGCGTTATCGTGAATATTGGAGGGGTGCAGGCCCGCCTCACCGCCGTCGGCGCGGGCCCACTCCGGCCGCGGGCCAATCAGCCTTACGCCGGTGCGGCTGGAGTTGTAGTGGACTTCCCACTCGTGGTCGAAGAAGCGCTCGATATCGTCATCGGTAAAAAAGTCCGGCGCGCCGTGGGGGCCGTAGAGTACGGCCACATTCCAGGTTTGACCGCCGCTTTTATGGCCAAAGGTCGGTATAAGCGTGTGATCCAGCTGGGCCGCCGAGACGGGCGTGAGCGTGGGTAAATCGAGCATATCGCCGCTGCGCAGCGCGCGGCCGCCATGGCCACCAAACTGACCCAGGGTAAAGGTACTGCGGGAGCCTAGATAGCGCGGGCACCTGATACCGCCACGCATCAATAAATAGGCGCGAGCGCCCACGGCGGCCTTGCCCAGTGTTAGCGTGGCGCCCGCGGGAATATCAATCACTTGCCAGAAGGCAACCGTTTCTTCATCGAGCGTTGCAGAGAGCTCGGCGCCCGCCAGCACAATTTGCGTCGCGCGGTGAAAACGCAACGTCGGCCCGGTGAGGGTGATCTCCAGCCCGGCGGCATCGGCGGGATTGTCGAGCAAACGATTACCCAGCCTAAACGACCAGTCATCAAATGGCCCCGAGGGCGGCACACCCACATCCCAGTGGCCCTGGCGGCCAGGGAAATCCTGAATGGTCGTCATCGTGCCAGGCGCGAGCACCTCGATAACGGGCGGTGCCCACTCCAGCGTGGTGAGCCAGTGCGTGTCTAGATCCGCCTGCTGAAAACGCTCGGCGCGCAGCACATGGGCAAGCCAGGTGCGGTTGGTGGTAATACCGTATACGCTGGCGTGATCAAGGGTGTCCGCCAACTGTTCAATAGCAGCAAAGCGGCTATCGGCGTGAACAATGACTTTGGCCAGCATGGGGTCAAACAACGCAGAGATTTCCAGCCCGGCCTCGATGGCATGGTCGATGCGCAGGCCGTCAGCCTTTGGGAAATCGACTTCGGTGAGTAAGCCTGCGCTGGGGCGAAAGTCGTGAGCGGGGTCTTCGGCGTAGAGGCGCGCCTGTACTGCGTGGCCGATGGGGGAAAGGTCTTTTGTCAGTGATTCAAGGGAGAGCAGTTGGCCCGCCCCCAGTTTTACCATCCACTCGACAATGTCGACGCCGTAGACCATCTCGGTAACGCCGTGCTCGACCTGGAGCCGGGTGTTCACCTCAAGGAAATAGAACGCTTGGCGCTCGGTGTCATAAATAAACTCGACGGTACCGGCGCTGCGGTAGTTGACCGCTTTGCCCAACTGAACGGCGGTGTCGTGCAGCGCCTGGCGAACCTGTTCCGGCAAGTTGGGGGCAGGGCACTCTTCGAGCACCTTTTGGTGGCGGCGCTGGGTGGAGCAGTCCCGCTCGCCGAGCGCGACCACATTGCCCTGGCCGTCGCCAAAGAGCTGCACCTCGATATGGCGGGCGCGGGCGATATAGGCTTCCAGAAACACGCCGCTGTCGCCGAAGTTGCGCTGGCCAAGGCCCTTGACCGAGTCAAAGGCGCGCTCAAGTTCGGCGGCGTTTTGGCACACCTGCATACCGATACCGCCGCCACCGGCGGTGGATTTAAGCATCACCGGGTAGCCGATCTGCTCGGCGCTTTTGAGGGCTTCATCAACGCTTGCAAGCAGCTCGGAGCCCGGTACCAGCGGCACTCCGGCTTTTTCGGCCAGCGCACGGGCTTGGTGTTTGAGGCCAAACTGTTCAATCTGCTCGGCGGTGGGGCCTAAAAAGATCAGGCCTTCTGCATCGCAGGCTTCAATAAAGCGGGTGTTCTCTGACAGAAAACCGTAGCCGGGGTGCACTGCCCGGGCGCCGCTTTGTTTGGCAATGGCGATCAGCTTGTCGATATCCAGATAGGTGTCGCTGGCGCCACCCTCGCCGAGAGAGTAAGCCTCATCGGCCTGGTGGACGTAGGGGGCGTCGCGATCCGCGTCGGCGTAAACCACCACGCTGCCCACACCGAGGGCTTTCAGGGTGCGTAAAATGCGTGCGGCAATGGCGCCGCGGTTGGCAATCAGGACTTTGCTAAACGTTGTATTGATGGACATGGCACTGCCTGCAAACAAAGGCGGGTCGTCCCGCAGGTTGCTTGGCCTTCTAGGGTCGTCCCTAGGGCGAATCACTTATTCCCAAACCAACAGCTCAATGGGGGTGGGGTTGTAGCCGTTGCAGGGGTTGTTGAGCTGGGGGCAGTTGGAGACCAGTACGATCACATCCATCTCGGCGATCATCTCCACGTATTTGCTTGGCGCGGAGATGCCGTCCTCAAACGTCAGCCCACCGTCGGCGGTGACCGGCACGTTCATAAAGAAGTTGATGTTGTGGGTGATATCGCGCTTGGTAAGCCCGAACTCCGGATAGTTGGCAATCGCCTGCATCCAGTTATCCCGGCAGGAGTGCATATGGCGCTTTTCCAGGTCGTAGCGCACGGTGTTGCTCTCGCTGGCGCAGGCGCCGCCCAGGGTGTCGTGGCGGCCACAGGTGTCGGCGCTGATCGTCAGCATGGCTCGGCCTTCGCTGGACATCAGCGTGGTGCCTGCGGTGAGGTAGACCGCGCCCTGCTCGCGTACCGTATCCATGGCGCTGTAGCGCTCGCTGGTATCGTCAGCACTGAAGAACAGCGTGTCGGCGGCTTGATTGCCCTCTAAATCGAGAATGCGCAGGATCTGTCCGCGCTTGACCGTGCCAATGTAGTGATCGCCTGCATTCACCGTGGTGCGGCTCAAGGCGTTTTCGGGGCGTAGAGTACTTTCAATAATCATGCGGTATCTCCCTTATAAGCCGAGGTGGTAGAGGCGATTGTTGGCAAAGCCGCGGGCGTTTTCGGGCCGCGAGCGGTAACAGGGGTCGTCTTCTGTCACCGGCCCGGCGGTGCCGAGGGCGATATCCACGCCGCGGCGGGGATAGTCGGCGCTGGGGTCGAGGGGGTGCGGGCAGGTGTGCAGCAGCGCCAACGTGTCCATCTCAAAACGCAGTGTGACGCTTTTACCGGGCTGGCAATGACCCGGCACATAGCGCAGCTTGCCTTCGTCGTCGCTCTCGACCCGGGAGAAGAGGTTGAGATTGGCGGCCATATCCCGACGACCCAGGCCGTACTTGGCGAGCTCCACCAGAAAGGCGTCGAAACCGGTGAGGGTCCAGTCGTTGTGGGCCTGCTGATAGCTGACCGGCTGCCAGCCTTTTTTCAGCAGATGATGGGGCATCAGGTTGCCGCCAACGCTATCGTGCCAGCCCAGGTCATCATGGGTGATGGAGGCAAAAATGCGCCCCATATCGGAGTAAAGGCAGTGGCCCTGAGTCAGCTTAAAGGTGTGCTGGCACTTTAAGGTGTCCGGCAGGTTTAAGCGTTCCAGCAGGTTTTCCGGGTTGTAGCACAAAAACCCTACGTTGCTGTCGGCTTCCTGCGCGGTCAGGGTTAAAGTGGTGCCGCGGCGCAGGCGTAGCGACCAGTGGTGGCCGCCGGGTAAATGGGTGGTGTAAGCGGGTTCGCTATTCATAGCAGCGTCTGTCATAGCAGCGTCTCCTGGGTGTGGGTTTTCAGGCCGCCTTGTTGAAGCGCCTCTTGTACATCTGTTGAGGGACGGTCTCTCGAAATGGGCAGGTCGTAGGTGATCGTGGCCCCAAACGCTTCCGGTGCCTGTGGGTCGTGGCGGGTTTTATCGAAGACCCACAGTCGGGTGCCCAGCTCAAACGCCTCTTTAAGATCGTGGGTGATCATAAAGATGGTGAGCTGCTGCTCTTGCCACAGGCGGTTGATCAGCACGTGCATATCCTGACGAATGCCCGGGTCCAGGGCGCCGAAAGGCTCATCAAGCAACAAAATACGCGGCCGCATCATCAGCGCCTGGGCGATGGCCAGGCGCTGCTGCATACCACCGGAAAGCTCGTGGGGGTATTTGTTAAGCGCGTGATCCAGGCCGACTTCGTCGATACGAGCGCGGGCTTTTTCCACAGCGCGACGCTTGGCGGCACCGAAACTCTTGCCCAACAGCCTGGAACTGTGTAGCTCATCGGCAATCATCACGTTACCGAGCACGGTTAAGTGTGGGAACACCGAGTACTTCTGGAACACCACGCCGCGATCCGGCCCCGGTTCATTGGGAATGGGCTGATCATCCAGGGTTAAGCTGCCTCGTGAGGTGGCTTCGGTGCCCAGCAGCATTTTCAAAAAGGTGGTTTTACCGCAACCCGAGGCACCCACTAAGGTGACAAACTCGCCAGCCTCAACGCTGAAATTAAGGTTTTCCAGCACCACGTGATTCCCGTAGTGCTTTTCTAACCGTTTGGCCGCCAGCAGGCTCATGAATTATCTCCTTCGCCTGCGTGGTACCACGGGAATGCCAGCCGCGACACCCAGGCCAACAGTTGGTCAAGCAGGAACGCCAGCAGGGTGATCCAGGCCACATAGGGCAGGATTATGTCCATGGAAAGATAACGACGGACGAGAAAGATGCGGTAGCCAAGACCTTCCTGGGCGGCAATCGCTTCGGCGGCGATCAAAAACAGCCAGGCGGTGCCCAGGGCCAGGCGGGTGGCGTTGATGAGTCGTGGGGTCAGTTGTGGCAACAATACTCTGATCAGCACCTGCCAGGAGCTGGCGCCTAGGGTTTGTGCCTTGATCAACTGCTCGTCAGGAAGTCGCAAGGCATGACCTTGTATATCGCGGATCAGAAAGGGGGTTACGCCTATCACGATCAGCGCGATTTTGGCGGCTTCGCCCGTGCCAAAAGCGATAAACAGAATGGGCAGTACCGCCATGGGGGGAATCAGCGATAGCACCGTAATAAGCGGTGAAAACTTGGCGCGAATAATCGGTAGACCGCCACTTAAAAGCCCTACCGTGAGCCCGAGTGTGGCACTAATGGCGACACCAATGAGTAACCGTTCGAGGCTGGCAGCCGTGTCTGCCCAGAGGACGATATCACCGGTGCGGCGGTTGGCTTCTGTTGCCAGTGTGATAAAAGTTTCGGCCATGGTGGCTGGGGCTGGGAGCAGGCGGTCGTCAGGATTATCGGCGAGGCGTGCTGTCGATAAGCCGATATAAACCATGGCAATCAGCAGGAGTGGCACCAGCCCGAGCAGCCAGCGTCCTCCTCGTGACGGGGTAATATTAATGAATCGCTTCATGGACGATTTCCATCAGCAGAGAAAGCAGAGGTCGGCGCTGACATCCAGCGCCGATGGCTATCGATGGGGTTATTCCTGAGCGTCGATATAGGCCTGAGTGAAGCTTGGATCGAAGCGCAGGTTAATGTTGCCCTCGTCGCCAAACACACCTTGGGGCGTTTCTATGCCGACGACTTCAGCATCGGGCGCCATATCACCCAGCAAACCATGTTCAAAACTGAATTCGGCGACCCGTTGCATGGTGGTGAGTAGCTCTTCGCCCTGGATAAGCGTCAGGGCTTCGCTGGGATCGGTGTACATCCGGGTTGCGTCGAGCTGGGCGCGGTAGCCTTCAAGGTCGGTGCCTGCCGCGTTGGCCATCTGGCTTAGGGCTTCTTCATCATCGGCTGCCATCAGCGCCATGACTTCATACCAAGCGCCTACCAGGGCATGGCCAAAATCGGGATTGGCCGCCAGGGTATCGGTATTAACCACCATGAGGTCCAGAATCTCGCCGGGAATCTCGCTGGAATTGAAAACCAGGTGGCTGTCTTCCAGATCAGTGACAGTGGAAAGCTGCGGGTTCCAGGTCACTACGGCGTCGACTTCATCGCGGCTGGCAAAAAGACTGGCGATATCGGCGTCACCGGTATTCACCGTGGTGACATCGCGCTCGCTCATGCCGACGCTGTCTAGCGCCCGGGCCAGGAGATAATGCGATACGCTGAACTGGACCAGATTGACGTCGCGCCCAGCAATGTCCTCAAGGTTGTCGGTATTTTTGAGCACAACGCCGTCGTTACCGTCTGAATAGTCGCCGACGATAAGCGCGGTGGAATCGACCCCGCTGGCGGCAGGAATGGTCAAGGCGTCCATATTGGTCATGGCGCAGCCGTCAACGTTGCCAGAGGTAAACTGGTTGATTGATTCGACGTAGTCATTCACCTGGACGATATCAACGTTGATGTCGTACTTGTCGGCCCATTTATCCATGATGCCGCTGTCGTCGAGATAGCCCCATGGCATCCACCCGGCATAGATAGACCAGCAGACGCTAAATTCATCGCGTTCTTGTGCTTGAACGGGGGTGCTAGTGAGCGATGCGGCCAGCAGTGCGGCAGAGAGTGGGAGCGACAAGGTTGTAGCAGATAAACGAATGGAACGGGTCATGGCAGCCTCCAGCGGCTAAGAGAAAACTCGGGGGCATCGGCGCATCGCTGCACCTTATCCTCCCGGGCTTTTGTCCCGCCGTGTAACCTACCGCTTTAGCGTTAGGTCGATTGCTCTCGGACCAGCCACATCCATCAGGGGTCATACGTTGATGGTGTCGGAACCCTAGCGATCTATTGGAAACTGAATTGTCTGGCAGCGTTAGCTACCGATACCCCGATTGTTACGCTTATATACCTAGCAAAATCGTGGCCGATTTAATCTAATTCTTTGAATTTCAGATAATTAGATTTAATACACCGTTAAGGTGACAGGTGCAGCGACTCGCTTTATGCATTTTAATGGTGCGTAAACGTTGGCTTCTGCACCGGTTTGATCCGATTGGTCAGCGTCAAAGCGGCGTTTTACTTCCTTTACCAGGAATTTCCCGTACTAGCCGCGGCATTAAGAACCCCGGCAAATGGTCGCGCAGCGCAGTCACCAGCTCGCGGGCTTCTTCATCCGGTACATCAAAATGCGCAGCGCCCTGAACGGGGTCCAGCACGTGCAGGTAGTAGGGCAGTATGCCCGCCTCGAACAGCCGTTCAGACAGTGTGGCTAAGGTTGTCACGTCGTCGTTAACATCGCGCAGCAGGACACTTTGGTTGAGTAGTGTCGCACCCGCTTGTTTAAGCCGAGCGCAGGCATCGACTACTGCCTGATCAATCTCGTTGGCGTGGTTGATATGCAGTACCACAACTTTTTGCAAGCGGGTCGAGGCCAGCCAGCCAAGCAGGGCGTCATCAACCCGGTCAGGGATTACCACCGGAAGCCGCGTGTGAATGCGCAGCCGTTTGAGATGCGGGATGCTTTCAAGCTGCTCGACCAGCCAGGCCAGTTGGCGGTCATTGGCCGCCAGCGGATCACCACCGGAGAGAATCGCCTCGTGAATGGAGGTGTCGGCGCGTAGGTAGTCGAGGGCTTCCTGCCACTGTGCCCTGGAGGGTGAGTTGTCGCTGTAAGGAAAATGGCGGCGAAAGCAGTAGCGGCAGTTGATCGCACAATTGGGGCTGGCGATCAGCAACACGCGGCCCGCATACTTGTGAATCAGCCCTTTGGCAGGCTGATGATCGGCCTCTTCGAGGGGATCGGTCACGTAGTTGGGCGGCGTCAGAGCCTCGTCGTCGAGCGGTAGCACCTGACGCAACAGTGGGTCATGAGGGTCGCCGGGGGTAATGCGCGATAAATAGGCGTCGGGTACGCAGATATCAAACAGTTGGTGCCCTGTTTGAGCACCCGGCAGCCATTCATCGCTCAACGCAAGCTGCTGGCACAGGGCCGCCGGGTCGCGAATCGCCTGGGAGAGCTGCCGCTGCCAAGACGCAACTTGGGTCGTGGGGCGCTTGTCGGCGATAATGATGTTCTCCTGCAAAAAGCCCTCCTTCGGGTTATCATGCGCGCACTTATCCAAAAACGATCCTCAGAGGCGAAGCGATACATCGCGCCTCACGTTACTGAAATGCATCATTGAGAGGCAATATGGCGAACTATTCTACCAACGAATTCAAGGGCGGTCTGAAAGTAATGCTCGACGGTGATCCTTGCTCGATCATAGAGAACGAGCTGGTCAAGCCGGGCAAAGGCCAAGCCTTTAACCGCGTCAAGCTGCGTAACCTGATGACCGGCCGCGTGGGCGAGCGTACCTTTAAATCGGGTGATTCGTTAGAGGGTGCCGACGTCATGGAGCTGGAGATGGAGTATCTCTATAACGATAGCGAAATGTGGTACTTCATGAAAACCGATGGCTCCTTCGAGCAGTATGCGGTGGAAAAGAAAGCGCTCGGCGAGACCGAAAAATGGTTAAAGGAGCAGGTGCCTTATACCGTTACCTTGTGGAACGACAACGCTATCCAGGTATCAGCCCCCAATTTTATCGAGCTGGAAGTGGTTGAAACCGACCCGGGTTTGAAAGGCGATACCGCCCAAGGCGGCTCCAAGCCTGCGACTTTGTCTTCCGGTGCGGTGGTGCGTGTGCCGCTGTTTATCAATGAGGGGGAAGTCCTCAAGATTGATACGCGTAGTGGTGAATACGTCTCGCGTGCCTAAGAAGGCTCCAGGAACGTAGCATATTGACAGCCACGCCCCAGCGCGTGGCTTTATTTTTTGGAGAAAGGCCAATGACGGAAAGTTGGCGACCGACGGCAACCATCGACACGCTGCGTGAGCGAGCCCGTTTACTGGCGAGCGTACGGCGTTTTTTTGCTGCGCGCGATGTGCTGGAGGTTGAGACGCCGGTTTTAGGGCAGGGCGGCAGCACCGATGTCCATCTGGTCTCGCTTGCCACAATGGCGCGTACCGATAAAGGCCAGCGTCGGCTGTGGCTGCAAACCTCGCCGGAATTTCATATGAAGAGGCTGCTGGCGGCGGGTAGCGGTCCTATTTTTCAGCTGGCAAGAAGCTTCCGCGATGGCGAAGTGGGCGCCCGGCACAACCTCGAATTCACCATGCTGGAATGGTACCGCCCAGGATTTACCCTGGCAGATCTGATCGACGAAACGACCACCTTGGTCGCTAATATTCTGCCTAGTTTTTACGGGCCGGTGGTGCATTACCGTTATCGTCAGCTGTTTCATACCCATTTAGCGGTCGACCCGTTCACTACCTCGCTAGAGGCATTGCGCAGGCTGGCAACTGATCACGGTCAGATGCCGAATGGGGCGATGGCGAACGAGGGGCGCGATACGTGCCTCGATTTGTTGATGGGGCTGGTGATAGAACCGCAGTTAGGGCGCAACGAACTGAGTGTGGTGGTGGATTACCCGGCAAGCCAGGCGGCGCTGGCACGTCGCCATCAAGATACTGACGGTGAGTGGGTTGCCTCACGCTTTGAGCTTTACCTAAACGGCATTGAATTGGCCAACGGTTACGATGAACTGACCGATGCGGCTGAGCAGCGTGCCCGCTTTATTGAAGATAACGCCGAGCGCCGCCGTTTGGGCTTGCCTGAGGTGGACGTGGATGAACGCCTGCTGGCCGCCCTTGACCATGGCATGCCAGATGGGGCTGGGGTGGCGCTGGGAATTGACCGTCTGGTGCAGCTGGCGCTTGGCAAAGCACGCCTGGAAGACGTGCTGGCGTTCTCGACGCCTAATTGCTAGATATTGGCATTAGCGATCAATAACTCCCCAGTGACTCTCCCATGCTGACCATCGTGGCGAGGGGTCGCTCTTCGAAATTGACCGGTTTGGCAAAGCACATCACCACCGTGGAGCCGAGCTTGAAGCGGCCCATTTCAGCGCCTTTTTCCAGGGTGACCGGTTGGCCAAACTGCATGCGCTGAGGATGGCCGGAAAGCGGTGTGACCTGGCCCGACCAGACGGTTTCGATCGCCGCGACGATCATGGCGCCCACCAGGACCATGGCCATTGGCCCCTGTTCGGTATCAAAGATGCACACCAGTCGTTCGTTGCGGGCAAATAGACCCGGCACATAGTTGGCCGTGGCCTGGTTGACCGAGAACAGCCTTCCGGGGACGTAGATCATTTCCCGCAGCGTGCCGGTGACCGGCATATGCACTCGATGGTAGTCCTTTGGCGAGAGGTACACCGTCGCAAAGCTGCCGCCGAGAAACTCTTCTGCCAGCGCTGTATCGCCGCCGAGCAGGGTTTGCGCCGAGTAGGTATGTCCCTTGGCTTGAACGAGCTGGCCAGCCTGGAAGCGGCCATACTGTGAAAGTGTGCCGTCGGCGGGACTGATAATGCCTTCGTGAATCGGACGGGCATCCTCTTTTAGCGCGCGAGTAAAAAAGTCGTTAAAGGTGGTATAGGCCGCCGGGTCAGGCTCCAGCGCCTGGCTCATATCCACGTTAAAGCGCCTGATAAAGGCGTTGATCAGAGTGTTTTTGACCCAGGGATTATCACACTGGGCAAACAGGCCGGTCAGACGCGAGAGCGCGTGGTGAGGCAGCGGGTACTGAATCAGCGAAAAAGCTTTTTGGGAAAAGGTCACAATAATATCTTCACTTCTCGATCGGCGTGTCGTCGCGGTTGCCCCATTCACCCCAGGAGCCCGCATAGCCGCGCATGTTAAAGCCTAGCGCCTTGCCGACCAGCCAGGTGAAGCTGCTGCGGTGGTGACTTTGGCAGTGGGTGGCGATTTCCATTTCAGGGGTCAGGCCGAGCGCACCGAGCTCGGTCACCAGTTCGGCGTAATCGCGAATGCGCAGAGCCCGGTGGCGATCCATGACGTTCAGCCAATCCATGTTGACCGCCCCCGGAATATGTCCAAGATGCTTATTGTTACCCTTCTCGCCGTCGTATTCGGCGGTTGAGCGTGCATCCCAGATGGCAAACTGTTTATCGTCGAGCTTCTGTTTGATCTCGTCGGCGGTAATCAGCGCCTGGGGATTGAGTATTTCGGCCTGATAATCGCTGGGTGTAGGCGCTGAGGGCTCGGTGCTTTCTTCAAGTCCTTCATCGCGCCAAGCGTGTATGCCGCCGTTCAGATAGGAATAGCGGGTATGGCCGATAAGCTCCAGCGTCCACAGTAGCCGCGCCGCCCAGCCGCCGCCTTCGTCATCGTAGGCGACGACATGGGTATCGCGGGTAAGGCCGAGCGCGCTGAACAGCCGCGAAAGCGCCTCAACGCTGGGCACATCGTTGGGAACAGGCCCTTCACCACGCATCAAATAGCGGAAGTCGAGGAAAATGGCGCCAGGCACATGGCCCTGGCGGTAGCTGTCGGGGTTTACCGGCACATCGATGATAAGTAGCTGAGGGTCGTCCAGGCGTTCCTGAAGTTGCTCGGGCTCAACAATCAAAGGTAGCACGTTGGTTTCAGACGAGTGGCTCTCGGTGCTCATGGGCGACTCCTTATGGGTTCAGCATTCAGGCTATCAACAATACGCCTGTAGCTGGCAAATCGTTCGGGATGGATCTTGCCTGCCTCTACTGCTTCAAGTAAAGCACAACCCGGCTCAGCACGGTGGCGGCAGTCGCGAAAACGGCAGTGGCCGATAAACGGCCGGAACTCAATGAAACCGTCGGTGACCGCCTGTTCATCAAGATGGATCAGGCCAAATTCACGAATACCTGGCGAGTCGATCAATTCACCGTCGATGACTTCATCCGTGCGCATGGTATAAAGCCGTGCCGTTGTCGTTGTATGGGTGCCTTTGCGTGAATCTTCAGACAGGGCCCCGATGCGCAGGGTTTCATCGGGTAGCAGCAGGTCGATCAGCGATGACTTGCCTACGCCGCTTTGGCCGACAAATACCGACGTGCGTCCTTCAAGCTGGCGGCGCAGCGCATCCAGTCCTGAATCTGTCGCGGTCGTCGTGCGCACTACGGTGTAGCCCAAATGGCGGTAGCGCTCCAATAACTGCCCTAACTCGCCACCATCGTCCGGTAGTAAGTCGGTTTTATTGAGCACCAGCACCGGTGCAATACCGGTGGCTTCGGCAGCGACTAAATAACGGTCGATCAAATTGGGATGAGGCGCGGGTTCGACGGCGAAAACGATGAGTATCTGGTCGATATTGGCCGCCACCGGTTTGAGCAAGCCGCGCGCATCAGGACGCTTGAGCACGCTTGCGCGTTCGTCGCGAGCCACCACGACTCCGGAGCCTTCCTGACCTGCCCGCCAGATGACGCGGTCACCGGTTACCAATCCGTCCAGATTGGCACGCAAGTGGCAGCGCACCGGCACACCATCGGCATTGCGCACCTCCAGCGTGCGCCCAAAATGCGCCATCACGCGCCCCGGCTGTTCGGCCCCGTATTCGCCGGCGGCAAGTTTCTCGGCATCCTGTGTATCGCGCTTTTCAGCGCGCTGGGCACGTTCTGACTGAACCTTCTCGACCCGCCAACGCTGTTGACGGCTTAATTTACGTTTGCTCATGACCACCCGATGCTCGGTACAATGGCATCATTGTACCTGTTAACTGACGCAGGGTAACGAATGACCCAACATTATGGAGAGCACGATGAGCGAACAGAATGCACCGCGTGATGACCGGCTGGTCTGGATTGACCTGGAGATGACCGGGTTGGACCCTGATAAGGAGCGCATAATTGAAGTCGCTACCCTGGTCACCGACGCCCACTTGAACCTTGTGGCGGAAGGGCCAGTGATCGCCGTGAAGCAACCCGATAGCCTGCTGGCGCAGATGGATGACTGGAATCAAAAGACCCACGGTGAGTCGGGGTTAGTTGCTAGGGTGAAAGCTAGCAGGGTGGAAACGGCTGAGGCCGAGCAGCAAACCCTCGACTTTCTACGCCAGTACGTGACACCGGGCTCCTCGCCCATGTGCGGCAACAGTATCCATCAGGACCGGCGTTTTCTGGAGCGTGAAATGCCCGCGCTGTGGGCGTTTTTCCACTACCGCAACCTGGATGTATCCACCGTTAAAGAGCTGGCCAAACGCTGGAACCCAGGCGCACTGGCCGGGTTCAAGAAGCAAAACGTCCACTTGGCAATGGACGATATTAAAGAGTCGATTGCCGAGCTTTCTCATTATCGCAACACGTTTTTGCGCCTCGAGACGCAGAGCGATGAAGAGGAATAATTCCCCACTAAAGACTAAGACGCGGCGGTGGCAATGCGAGTTTCGCGCTTGAGGCGCTGCTCTTCAAGTGCCCAGGCAACATGTTCGCGTACCAGTTCGCTTGGAAAGGCTCTGCGCGCCCAGAGTGCGGCCTCAACGGCTTCGCTCCAGGGCGCGTTGCCCAGGCCCACGGCGATATTGCGCAGCCAGCGCTCGTAGCCAATGCGGCGAATGGGGCTGCCAGCCGTCTTGGCGAGAAATTCCTCTTCTCCCCAGGTGAACAGGCGAACAAGCGACGCACGGTCAAGGTCATGGCGCGGCGCAAAGTCTTCCTCCTGGGTGGCGCGGGTAAAGCGAGTGAAGGGGCATACCAGTTGGCAGTCGTCGCAGCCATAAATGCGGTTGCCCATGGCGCGGCGATATTCCACTGGAATGGCGCCGTGCAGCTCAATGGTCAGGTACGAAATGCACTTGCGTGAATCAATGACCTTATCGTCGACGATGGCCCCGGTAGGGCAGGCGGTTCGACAGGCGCTGCAACTGCCGCAGTGCTCTTCTTCAAAGGGGGCATCGACGGGAAGCGGCAAGTCGGTGTACAGCTCACCCAGGAAAAACAGTGAGCCAGCTTTGGGGTTGAGCAGCATGGCGTTTTTGCCGAACCAGCCGAGGCCGGCTTTCTGAGCGAGTGCGCGTTCCATGACCGGTGCCGAATCGACAAAGGCGCGGTAGCCAAACGCACCGACCTCGTGCTCGATCTGTTTCGCCAACTGTGCCAGGCGCTTGCGCATCAGTTTGTGATAGTCCCGCCCAAGTGCATAGCGCGACACATAGGCGCGACGGGGTTGGCCGAGGACCTTGGTGCTTTCTACCTCGGCAGGCAGGTAATCCATGCGCACGCTGATCACCCGCCGTGTGCCGGGTTCCAGTTCGGCCGGGCGGGTACGCTTGGTACCGTGTTTGGCCATAAAGCCCATTTCACCGTGGTACCCTTTGTCCAGCCAGGCGTTGAGGTGCGTTTCGTGGCTGTCCAGCTGGGTGTCGGTAATGCCCACCTGCTGAAAGCCAAGCTCACGCCCCCAGGTTTTAATGAGATCGGCAAGGCCTGCAAGGGTGTCGTCTGAAAGCATGGAGTGCGCCGCTTCGTCGCAAAAAAGAAAAGCCAGAGGAATTGGGTGTTGATACTCAACGGTTAGGCATTAGCCGAGCTATGCTAACGCATTGCCGGGCATCACAACATGCGAAAGGAGAGATCGTGTCTCGCTTAACAACGTCTACGTTACGCCCTCTTTATAAAGCGGCTCAAGTACGCGAGCTGGATCGGCGCACGATTGCCGGGGGAATTGATGGTTTTGCCTTGATGCAGCGTGCGGCATCGAGCGCGTGGCACAGTTTTCGCTCCCGTTGGCCCCAGGCGCGCAGCGTCACGGTGCTGTGCGGGAGCGGCAACAACGGTGGCGATGGCCATGTGCTGGCAGCTCTGGCGATGCAGTCAGGGCTTAAAGTCCAGCGTATTTCGCTAAAGCCGTTGGATGAGCTGAAGGACGATGCCTTTCGTGCCGCGCAACTGGCCAGCCAAGCCGGAGTGAGCTGCGAAGAGTGGCACCCCGCGACGGTGTTGTCTGGCGAAGTGATTGTCGATGCGCTGCTTGGAACCGGCTTGAACGGCGAGGTGTCGGGGCGCTATCAACGAGCTATCGAGCTCATCAACGCAGCGCCTCAGCCGGTCTTGTCGATTGATATTCCGTCGGGGCTGGCAGCAGATACCGGTGCAGTGCTCGGTTTGGCGGTGGAAGCCGCCTGCACCGTAACGTTTATTGGCGACAAGATTGGCCTGCACACCGGTGAAGCCCCGGCGTATACGGGCGAAATCGACTTCCGTCCGCTGAGCGTCAAGGCCCAGGCGTTTTTTGATATTCCACCCACTGCCTGGCGCCTTGATGATGCCATGCTCAGCGAGGCGTTCACACCGCGCTCGCGGACCAGTCATAAAGGCCGTATGGGGCACGTATTGGTGATGGGCGGTGCGCCGGGCTTTGGCGGCGCGGCGTTGCTGGCGTCCCAGGCCGCGGCGCGTTTGGGCGCGGGCAAAGTCAGTCTGGCAACCGCTGCCGAGCATATTACTGCCAGTTTGGTGCGCTGCCCGGAAGTCATGGCCCATGCGGTACGGGGTGGCGCCGAGGCCATTGAACTGCCTCAGCAGGCGGATGCCGTGGTGGTTGGACCAGGGCTTGGTCAGGCCGCTTGGGGGCAGGCCATCCTGCAAAGTGCCTTGCAGGCAACCGTGCCGCTGGTCGTAGATGCCGATGGGTTAACTTTGCTGGCTCGCCACTGGCCAGATTTACGCCGTGATGATTGGGTGCTCACGCCGCATCCAGGTGAGGCAGCCCGTTTACTGGGCTGTTCGGTGGAGGATGTTCAGACTGACCGACCTGCAGCGGCCCAGGCACTTCAGCGCGCGCGGGGTGGCGTGGTGATACTCAAAGGCGCGGGCAGTCTGGTGGCAGGCCCTGGCGGCTTGATGGTATGCCCCTACGGCAACCCTGGCATGGCCAGTGGCGGTATGGGCGATGCGCTCAGTGGGATGCTCGGCGCACTGATTGCCCAGCGCGGCGATGTCGAAACCAGTGCCTGGCTAGGCACCCTGGTGCATGCGTTGGCGGCAGATCGAGCGGCGGCAGCGTTCGGTGAGCGTGGCTTGCTGGCGAGCGATCTGGCATCCTATGCGCGAGAATTAATTAACCCGTGAAGGCAGCCTACATGCAGGTGCAACTGGATAATGAACAAGCTCAGGTAGCCTTTGGTGAAGCCCTGGGTAACGTATTGCAGGGACGCGGGCGTATTTATCTGGAAGGCGACTTGGGGGCGGGGAAAACAACGCTGACCCGCGGCGTATTGCGGGCCTATGGCTATCATGGGGCGGTGAAAAGCCCTACCTACACGTTAGTGGAGCCTTATGAACTGACAGAACAGCGGCTTTACCATCTGGATCTATACCGCTTGTCTGACCCTGAGGAGCTCGAATTTATCGGCGGACGTGACATATTGGCAGATGATGCGCTGTGCCTGGTCGAATGGCCAAGTCGTGGCGAAGGCTGGCTACCAGAGGCGGATATTCGCCTTCAGTTGGCGGTGATTGAGCCCGGGCGTAGAGCCCGGCTAAGTGCTGGTAGCGACTTCGGCGAAAGGGTGTTGGCCATGTTAGGTGACCGCTTGTCTGGCTGCCCCCAGCAGGACGGTGTATTTCAATGGTCATAAGCGCGATGGGTATCAGTGCAAAGGTGATGAAAGCGTTGTCATTGCGCCAGGTGGCGCTGAGTATTGTGGCGATCATATCGGCGGGTCTGTGGACATCGCTTCAGGCAGCCACCGTCGAGGGCATGCGGCTCTGGGCGGCGCCAGACCATGCACGCCTGGTTTTTGACCTGTCGGGCGCGGCATCGGCTAATGTATTTTCTCTGGATGACCCTGCCCGTCTGGTCATCGATCTGGACGACAGCCAGCTTGAAGCCGACCCTGATAGCCTGTCGCTTGAAGACAGCGCCATCAGCGCACTGCGTACCGGTACCCGTGAGGGTAACGGGTTACGCGTAGTCCTTGAACTCAATCGTGAAGTAGAGCCGCGCCATTTTACGTTGGCCCCCAACGACCAGTACGGACATCGGCTTGTGGTCGATCTGGAATATCCTGGCGAAAGTGCGGTGGAAAACCCCATCGACCCTATCGAGGCGATGATTCGCGAGCAGGAAATTCAGGCGCAACGGGCCAGCGCCCGGGCGGAAGTTGGCGATAGTGAGCAAGCGGCTTCATCGGTAGAGGCATCGAACGAGCCGTCGACATCCGAAGAAGCCAAGCCGCATCCCAGGCGCGATATCATTATTGCCGTGGATGCAGGTCATGGCGGTGAAGACCCTGGAGCGATCGGCCCGGCAGGCACCCGTGAAAAAGACGTGGTGCTCGATATAAGCCAACGCTTGGCTAATACCATCAATGCGGCCGAAGGTTTCAAAGCGGTGTTGATTCGTGATGGCGACTATTACCTTGGGTTACGTCAACGAACCCAGCTTGCCCGTGAACAGAAAGCCGACTTTTTTGTCTCGATTCACGCCGATGCGTTTAACAGCCCGCGCCCACAGGGCAGCTCGGTGTACGCGCTCTCTCAACGAGGGGCGACATCAGAAACAGCACAGTGGCTGGCCGACAGCGAAAACCGCTCTGATCTGATTGGGGGAGTGGATGGTAACCTGTCTCTGCGCGATAAAGACCAGGTGTTGCGGGGTGTACTGCTGGATTTAACCATGACGGCGACGCTCAACGACTCGCTGTCGATCGGTGGTCAGGTACTAGATCAACTGGGGCGGGTGAATCGGTTGCATAAGTCCCGGGTTGAACAGGCGGGCTTTATGGTGCTCAAGTCGCCCGATATCCCGTCTCTGCTGATTGAGACGGGCTTTATATCCAACCCGGAAGAAGAGCGACGTTTACGCGATCCTGTGCACCAGCAGGGGATTGCCGAAGCTATTTTTGGCGGGTTGCAAAGCCATTTTGAGCGCTATCCACCGCCGGCGAGCCTGTTGGCTTGGCAGCGGGATAATCAACGCCGCCCAAGTGGCGATGAGTACCGCATTCAGTCCGGTGATACGCTCTCGGCGATTGCGGTGCGCCACGGTGTACCGGTGAACCAGTTAAAGCAGGCCAACGACCTCAACGGCGATGTCATCCGGGTGGGTCAAGTATTGCGTATTCCCAGTTCATGAGGTGCTGTATTGACTGAAACGACGTCCGCTAGGCCACGTATACACGTACTGGACCCGCGGTTGGCGAACCAGATTGCTGCCGGAGAGGTGGTCGAACGCCCGGCTTCGGTAACCAAGGAATTGGTCGAAAACGCCATTGACGCAGGTAGTCAGCGTATCGAAGTTGATATTGAAGCGGGCGGTGCGCGGCTCATCAAGATTCGCGATGATGGTATTGGCATTGGCGAGCAGGATCTGCCGCTGGCGCTCGCCCGCCATGCCACCAGCAAAATCGACAGCCTGGAAGATCTGGAAGGCGTTAGCTCACTGGGGTTTCGCGGTGAAGCACTGGCGTCGATCAGCTCGGTATCGCGCCTGGAACTGGTGTCTAATGCACTGGACGACCCGCGCCAAGGGTGGCGTGTAGTGGCTGAGGGCCGTGGCATGGAGACACGCGTAACGCCGGCGCCTCATCCCCGTGGCACTAGCGTCTCGGTTCGCGACCTGTTTTTTAATACCCCTGCGCGGCGCAAGTTTCTGCGCACCGAAAAAACCGAATTTGCTCACGTCGAGGAAGCCTTCCGCCGCCAGGCGTTATCGCGCTTCGACATCGCCTGGACCCTGCGGCATAACCAGAAGGTGGTCCACCAACTGCCACCAGGAGATTCGGAAACGGCCCGTGAGCGGCGTATTGCTTCGCTACTCGGCAATAACTTTATCGAGCACGCACGTTACATCGAACGCGA
Organism: Halomonas sp. SH5A2; assembly: GCF_014263395.1. Lineage (GTDB taxonomy): Bacteria > Pseudomonadota > Gammaproteobacteria > Pseudomonadales > Halomonadaceae > Vreelandella. The sequence goes on from NZ_CP058321.1 coordinate 1,378,392, forward strand.
AGCCGGTGCGCTTCGCCTGAGCGGTTGGGTGGGTTTGCCCACTCACTCCCGCGCCCAGGCAGATCAACAATACTTTTTTGTTAACGGTCGTGTGGTGCGCGATCGGCTGGTCGCCCATGCCGTTCGCCAGGCGTACCGCGATGTTCTCTACAACGGGCGCCATCCGGTCTTCGTCCTTTACCTGACGCTTGATCCCGATGTGGTGGATGTGAATGTTCACCCTACCAAGCACGAGGTGCGTTTCCGGGATGGCCGTATGGTGCACGACTTTCTTTATTCAAGCCTGCATCACAGCCTGGCAGACGCCCGGCCCAACGCCGAAGACGTAAGCGCTGCTTCGTCATCGCAGGCAGCGACACCCGAAGAGACGCCGGGCGAGTCTGCACGCTGGCAACAGCAGGGCATGGCGCTTTCGCCCTCAGCTTCTCCATCAGCCGACCGGCACCCGGGTGGCGAACGGGTGCGCCGTTTCATGCAGGGTTATCAGGCGTTACACCCCGACCATGAAGAGACATTACTGACGCCCCAGCCGCCTGCCCATGAGGGCGCATCCAGCGAGGCGCCGGGTGACGTGCGCGAAGCGCCGCTGGCAATGCCGCACAGTGACCCGACGAGCGCGCCGCCGCTGGGGTTTGCCCTGGGTCAGCTTCACGGGGTTTATATCCTGGCCCAGAACGTCCAAGGCCTGGTGTTGGTGGATATGCACGCTGCTCACGAGCGAATCGTCTACGAGCGGATGAAAAATCAGTTGGCGGCGTCCCGGGTCGACACGCAACCGCTACTGGTGCCCGTGTCGTTGGCCGCCAGCCGCAGCGAAGTAGCCACGGTGGAAAGTGAGCGTGAGGCCATTGCCAAACTAGGAGTGGAGTTGGATGTGGCAGGTCCCGAAACCCTGTTGGTGCGCCAACTCCCGGCCTTGCTGGCCCAGGCTGACCCCGAAGCGCTGGTGCGTGAAATGCTTGAAGAACTGGCCCGCTTCGGGCGCACGCACCAGGTCGAGGCGCGAATCCACGAGCTATTGTCGACCATGGCATGCCATGGGAGCGTACGCGCCAATCGGCGGCTGACGCTGGATGAAATGAATGCGCTGCTGCGCGATATGGAGCGCACCGAGCGTAGCGACCAGTGCAATCATGGTCGCCCGACCTGGACGCAAATGGACATGAAAGCCCTGGATAGGCTATTCATGCGCGGTCAGTAACGGTTATTTTGGGATTAGGTATGGTGAGCGGAGTTTTACCAGCGAATGGCTGATACACGCCCTTGGGCAATTTTCTTAATGGGGCCGACCGCCGCAGGGAAAACCGACACAGCAATAGCGCTGCATGAGCGGTTTGGTTACCCGTTGATCAGTGTCGATTCGGCAATGGTGTATCGTGGCATGGATATCGGCAGTGCTAAGCCCAGTGCCGATGAACTTACCCGCGCGCCTCACCGATTAATCGATATTCGCGACCCGGCGGAACCGTATTCAGCGGCTGATTTTCGCTGCGATGCGCTTGATGAGATGCGACAAATCAGCGCGGCTGGCCAGGTGCCTTTGTTGGTAGGCGGTACCATGCTTTATTACAAGCACTTGATCGAAGGAGTCGCCAATCTGCCGCCGGCCGACGCCTCCATCCGCAAAGGGTTAGAGGCAAGGTGGCAGGCAGAAGGGCTTTCGGCCCTGCATCGAACATTGGCGGAGGTTGATCCGTCCTCCGCGCAGCGTATCCATCCCAACGATCCACAGCGTCTTATGCGAGCCCTGGAAGTTTACTACGCAAGCGGTCGTCCGATGAGTGCATTGTGGGCTGAACAACAACCTGAAACCTTTCCATGGCGGGTATTGTCGATAGGACTATTGCCCGCAGATCGCGCGATATTGCACCAGCGTATCGCCAAGCGGTTTGAAATGATGTTGGCAGAGGGCTTGATAGATGAGGTCGCCGCCCTCAAACAACGTAATGACTTGCATGGTAATTTGCCCGCCATTAAAAGCGTTGGTTACCGACAGGTTTGGGAATACCTGGAAGGTCGTTATGATGACGCAATGCTACACGAGCGCGGCATCATCGCCACTCGACAGCTCGCCAAGCGGCAAATTACTTGGCTGAGGCGTTGGCCGTCACTGCATTGGATCGATACGCTGCAGCCCAACGCCTTGGACAAGGTACTGAAAATCGTGCGCGGAAGCGGTGCTTAGCGTAAGATAGAAGGTTCGTAAGTCATGATTTCGAGTGGCCGAGCGAGCAGGCCTTTGGCCAACAAGATGTCGGCGTAGCACCAGTTGGGCACGCCATCCATAATTAACCCCCAACGACAGTTTTAGGGAGAGCAACATGTCCAAAGGGCAGTCCCTTCAAGACCCGTACCTGAATATTTTGCGCAAGGAGCGTATTCCGGTCTCTATTTTCCTGGTCAACGGCATTAAGTTGCAGGGCCAGATTGAATCGTTTGACCAGTTTGTCATCTTGTTGCGCAATACCGTCAGCCAGATGGTTTATAAACATGCGATCTCTACCGTCGTACCATCGCGAAATGTGCGGTTGCCTGCACAAGATCCGGCCGCTCCGGACGAAGATGAGTAACACGGTGGGATCAGCAAAACAGTCCATGAGGTATTGATTGTTTTTTGAACGCCCTGAAGCCGGCGAAACGGCAGTGCTTGTTCACGTTGATTTTCAGGATGAACAAGCGCGCGAAGACCCGGGTGAGTTTTTAGAGCTCGTACGTTCTGCCGGTGCAGAACCTGCGACATTGCTCACGGCCAGCCGCCATCGCCCTGATTCGCGCACTTTTATTGGGTCAGGAAAGTTGGAAGAGCTGCGAGCAATGCTCGCAGCTCACCAGGCCGAGTTGGTCATCTTTAACCATGGTTTAGGCCCATCGCAGCAGCGTAACCTTGAGCGTGAACTCAAGTGCCGCGTGTTAGATCGGACGGGCTTGATTCTGGATATTTTTGCACAGCGTGCACGCACCCATGAAGGTAAGCTCCAGGTTGAGCTTGCTCAGCTTGAATACGTATCCACGCGCTTGATTCGCGGGTGGACCCACTTGGAGCGTCAGAAGGGCGGTATTGGTCTGCGCGGCCCGGGTGAAACGCAGTTGGAAACCGACCGGCGCCTGCTCCGTGGCCGTATCAAGTCGATCAATAAGCGACTCGATAAAGTGCGCAGCCAGCGTGAGCAGAATCGCCGAGCTCGTGCTCGGGCAGAGATTCACAGCGTCTCACTGGTTGGTTATACCAACGCGGGAAAATCAACCCTCTTCAATGCGTTAACGCAGTCACACGTGTATGCTGCCGATCAGTTGTTCGCAACGCTTGACCCGACATTGAGACGCCTGGAAATTGAAGATGTAGGGCCCGTCGTGATGGCCGATACCGTCGGTTTTATCCGTCACCTGCCCCACAAGCTCGTGGAAGCGTTTCAGGCCACGCTCCAGGAAGCGGCTGAAGCAACGCTGCTGGTGCATGTCATCGATGCCGCCGACCCTGACCGTGATCTTAACGTTGAGCAGGTTGAGCGTGTACTGGAAGAAATTGGTGCCGATGATGTTCCGGTACTGAAAGTCATGAACAAAATTGACAAGCTGGACAGCGCGCCCCGCATTGAGCGTGGCGGACAGGGGCGGCCCGACGTCGTTTGGCTTTCAGCTCAGGAAGGCAAGGGACTTGCGTTACTCCACGAAGCGCTCACTGAGCGCTTGGCGAGCGATGTCATTGGCTTTTCGCTAACGCTATCCCCCGAGCAGGGCAAACTGCGTGCCGGTCTTCACGAATTGAATGCCGTGCGGGAGGAAGCATTTGATGAACAGGGACGTTCGGTGTTGAACGTGCGTTTGCCGCGACGCGACTTTAACCAGTTGATGGCGCAACTTGGCGAACGCGCCAATACCTATTTGCCAGCCGAGCTGCGCGAAACGAGCGAATGGTGAGCTCTCGTGACAGCGGGCGGGCACGAGCGCCCGGTCAGTGACCGAACAAGCTCCAGATTGCATAATACTAAATTGCGCTGTAGCCCCGTGTTAACGTCGGGGTTTGAGCGTGAGTGAATACCTCAGTGGAGACGAAGTATGGCCTGGAATGAGCCCGGTGGTGGCAACCAGCATGACCCTTGGAGTGGTGGTGGCCGACGAGGCGGTAGCGACGGCGGTGGAAACCGTGGTGGCAATAACGATGGCAACAATGGCAATAAAGGAGGCAACAACCAAGGCCCTCCCGATCTCGATGAAGCACTGAAAAAGTTTCAGGATAAGCTCAGTAGTATGCTCGGTGGTGGCAAGAAATCTGGCGGTGGCGGTAACAAAGGTAGCGGTGGCGGTAAGCCTCGTAATGTCTTTGCGCTACCAGGCTTGTTGATCATTGTCGCACTGGCGATCTGGGGCGCAATGGGCTTTTATCTGGTTGACCAGTCTGAGCGCGGCGTCGTGCTTCGCTTTGGCGAATATCAGGATATCGTGACGCCGGGCCTGCAATGGAATCCGCCGTTGATTGATGAAGTGCGGATGGTCAATGTGACGCGTGTGCGCTCGCTGACCCAGACCCAGTCGATGCTGACCCGCGATGAAAACATCGTTGAGGTGGAAATTTCCGCCCAGTACCGAGTGGCTGACCCACGCGACTTCGTGCTCAACGTTCGCAACCCGGAAATGTCGATTGATAATGCTCTCGACTCAGCCTTGCGTCACGTTGTCGGTGGCACTGACATGATCGACATCCTGACCTCAGGTCGTGAGATTCTGGGCAGCTCGGTCACAAGTCGTCTGCAGTCTTATCTGGACAATTACGGCGTGGGGATTCAACTGCAAACCATCAACATCGAATCTACCTCTGCACCGCAGCCCGTCATTGATGCGTTCGATGATGTTATCCGCGCCCGTGAGGATCGCCAGCGCCTGATCAACCAGGGCATGGCATACGCCAATGCGATTATTCCTGAAGCCCAGGGCCAGGCACAACGCGTGGTTGAACAGGGGCAAGGTTATCGTGAGTCTGTGGTTGCCGAAGCTCAGGGTCAGGCCAACCGCTTTAACTCCTTGCTGGCTGAATACCAGAACTCGCCGGATATCATGCGTGAACGCATGTACCTTGATGCCATTGAAGAAGTCTTTGGTGAAACGCCCAAGGTGCTGCTGGACGTAAGTGATAACGCGCCGATGATGTATCTGCCTCTTGAGCAGCTAAATCGTGGTCAGCGCGCCAGCGGCGCATCACAGCAGGGCAATAACGACGGTGTCGATCCGCAAGTGTTGGAAAGCCTGCGCAGTGGTAACAGCAGCAATCAAAGCAGTAACACTTCATCCAGTAGCAGCTCTATCCGCAGGGAGGGCCGGTAAATGATTAATAATCGATCCCTGCTAATCGTCGGCGGTATCGCCGCTGTCGCATGGCTTGCCAGTAACACGCTTTATGTCGTCGACGAAACCGAGCGTGCGGTCAAGCTGCGCTTTGGTGAGGTCGTTGAAGAAAATATTCAGCCCGGCCTGCACGCCAAGATGCCGATTGCGCAGACGGTACGTACCTTCGATACGCGCCTGTTGACGCTGGATACCGACACCAGCCGCTATCTGACCCTCGAGCAGAAAGCAGTTATCGTCGATTCCTATGTTAAATGGCAGGTGGTCAATCCCACGCGCTATTACGAGGCGACGGCCGGTGATGAAATGATGGCGACTCGCCTGATTCAGCCCCGGGTTGACGAGAGTCTGCGTAACGAATTCGGTCGACTGAACCTTCAGCAAATCATCGCCGAGCAACGCGATGACCTGATGGATGGCCCGACCGAAGAACTCGACTCTCTGATGCGCGAGGAGCTCGGTGTAGCGATTCGCGATATTCGTATCAAGCGCATCGACTTGCCCGAAGATGTATCGGCCGCTGTATTTGAGCGGATGCGCTCAGAGCGCGAGCGTGAAGCCCGCGAATGGCGTGCCCAGGGTCAAGAAGAGGCCGAGCGCATCCGTGCGAACGCGGATCGCCGTCGTCAGGTTCTTCTTGCTCAAGCCAATGAACGCTCTGAAACATTGCGCGGTGAGGGTGATGCCCAGGCGGCTGCCATCTTCTCTGAAGCCTATAGTCAGGATCAGGAGTTCTTTACCTTTTGGCGCAGTCTGAATGCCTATCGTGAGAGCTTCTCGGGTGATGACAACCTGTTGGTGCTAGAACCGGATAGTGACTTCTTCCGCTACCTGCGCAGCGCCATGCCCGAAGAAGACAGTTAAGCCATTGACGTAGGCCCCGTCGGACATCGGCGGGGTTCAACGCGTCATAAAACGTGATAGACTTTATCAACCGGGCGTCGCCCGGTTTTTTTGTGGCCCTATGTCATTGGGCCTTCATTATTGTCGTCTCGCAGGATTGTTCACATGACCATTGCTGACCGCTGGCTATTGCCCGACGGCATGGACGAAGTGCTGCCGCCTCAGGCAAGCCGTATGGAAGAGCTACGCCGGACGTTGCTGGATCTATACCATGGCTGGGGCTATGACCAAGTCATGCCACCGCCGGTGGAGTTTCTGGACTCTCTGCTTACCGGCACGGGAACCGACCTGGACCTCCAAACCTTCAAGTTGACCGACCAGTTGACGGGGCGGATGATGGGCGCGTCGGCGGATGTTACGCCGCAGGTGGCGCGGATGGACGCCCATTCGCTCAAACGCCAAGGGCCGGTACGGCTGTGCTATTGCACCAACGTATTGCGTGCCAAGGCAGATCAGCACCAGGGGGGGCGTAGCCCCGTCCAGGTGGGGGTCGAACTGTTTGGCCACGCCGGGCTTGACGCTGACAAGGAAATTATTCACTTGGCTTTGTCGAGCCTGAAGGCGGCAGGTGCCCAGGAGATTCACCTGGCGCTGGGGCATATCGGCATTTATCGGAGCCTGGTTGAGGCGGCGGACTTGAACGCCGAGCAGGAAGCGCAGCTGTTTGACGCCCTGGCGCTCAAGTCTCCGGGGCTGTTGGCAGAAAACGTCAGTGCCAGCGTGAAAGATCCCGCGCTTGCAGAGATGCTATTGGCGCTGGGCGAACTGCATGGCGATGCCGATATTTTGCTTCAAGCGCGTGAACGTCTGGCCGGTGCGCCTGCGTCGGTGATGGCAGCATTGGACCAACTTGATGCTCTCTACCGAGGCGTGCTGGCCCAGTTTGACGTCTCGCTGTATTTTGATCTGGCTGAGTTGCGTGGCTATCAATACCATACCGGCGTGATGTTTGCGGCGTACGTGCCAGGCTACGGCCATGCACTTGTTAAAGGCGGGCGTTATGATGACACGGGACGTGCCTTCGGACGTGCGCGCCCGGCGACCGGCTTTTCGATGGACTTGAAGCAACTGGCCTCGCTGGACGTGGCCTCGTCGGAGCAAGGCGCCATTTGGGCGCCAGCCGATCAGGCCGCATCGCTTGATGCTGCCATTATAGCGCTGCGTGAGCAGGGCGAGCGGGTAATTCAGGCGCTGCCAGGGCAGCGTACGGGACCGGCGGAACACGGTTGTGACCGCCGTCTTGAGTTTATTGATGGTCGTTGGCAGCCAACGGCCCTGACACAAGAGACGAGTGCATAATGGGTAAGAATGTCGTAGTCCTGGGGACCCAGTGGGGCGATGAAGGTAAGGGCAAAATCGTTGATTTGCTGACCGAGTCAGCGTCGGCGGTGGTGCGTTTTCAGGGTGGTCATAACGCCGGTCATACGCTGGTGATTGACGGTGAAAAAACCGTGCTTCACCTGATTCCTTCCGGCGTGCTGCGGCCTGGCAAGACCTGCATCATCGGTAATGGCGTCGTGCTCTCGCCCGAAGCGCTTATCAAAGAAATTCGTGAGCTTGAAGCCAAGGGCGTTCCGGTACGTGAACGCTTGCGCTTATCGCCTGCCTGCCCGCTGATTCTGCCCTACCACGTATCCCTGGACCAGGCCCGGGAAAAAGCCCGCGGTGTCGCCAAGATTGGCACGACGGGCCGGGGTATTGGCCCCGCCTATGAAGATAAAGTCGCTCGCCGGGGTTTGCGCCTAGGCGACATGCTTCACCGCGAACGCTTTGCTTCCAAGCTGGGTGAAGTGCTCGACTATCACAACTTTGTGCTGGTGAATTACCACGGCGAGCCAGCCGTTGACTTCCAGAAAGTTCTCGACAGCGCCATGCAGATGGCCGATGAGCTACGCCCGATGGTTTCTGACACAGTGAGCATGGTGCACGACCTACGGAAAGCCGGTGAGAACATCCTTTTTGAAGGTGCCCAAGGCTCCTTGTTGGATATCGACCACGGGACCTACCCGTATGTCACCAGCTCTAATACCACCGCTGGCGGAACGGCAACGGGCTCCGGTGTTGGGCCGCTATACCTGGATTACGTACTGGGGATTACCAAGGCCTATACCACCCGCGTTGGCTCGGGGCCTTTTCCCACTGAGTTGTTTGACGCCCACGGCCGCCACTTGGCAGAAAAAGGCCATGAGTTTGGCGCCACCACTGGCCGCCCGCGGCGCTGCGGTTGGTTTGATGCCGTCGCGCTTCGCCATGCCGTGCAGATCAACTCGGTGTCCGGCATCTGCCTGACCAAGCTGGATGTGCTCGACGGGCTGGAAAATATCCGCGTCTGCGTTGGTTACCGCAGCAAGGACGGTGAAGTGCTCGACACGCCGGTCGATTCGGAAGGTTATGAAGCTCTCGAGCCGGTCTATCAGGACCTGCCAGGCTGGAAAGAGTCGACCCTGGGCGTGAAAAAGGTCGAAGAACTGCCGGCCAATGCGCGGGCCTACATCAGTTTCCTGGAAGAAAAAGTAGGTACCAGTATCGACATTATTTCCACCGGCCCGGACCGTGTCGAAACGATTGTGCTGCGCAATCCATTCGATGGATAACCGCCTGAATAGCTGACATATTCTGTAGGACTAGGCGTGTAAAAAGGGGCGACGTGTTCGCCCCTTTTTTTATTTGCTAGTTTGATTTGCTAGATAAGTGCTTAAAAATCGATACCGCGGCGCGCCTGGATGCCGTTGTTGAAGGCATGGCGGACTTCCTGCATCTCGGTCACCGTATCCGCCATGGCGACGAGTTCGCGGTGAGCGTTGCGGCCGGTAATAATCACGGTCTGTTCGCGTGGGCGGTTTTCTATGGCGGCTTTGACCGTGGCAATATCCAGATAGCCAAATTTGAGCATATAGGTGATCTCGTCCAGCACCACCAGATAGGTGTCCGGGTCGGCCAGCATTTTCTCTGCGTCTTGCCATACGGCTTGGCATGCCTGGGTATCTGCTTCCCGGTTTTGCGTTTCCCAGGTAAAACCAGTGTCCATGATGGCAACGCTCAGGTTGGGGTCTTCTTCCAGTCGATTGCGCTCGCCGCATTCCCACAGCCCCTTGATAAATTGAACAACGCCCACTTTATAGCCGTAGCCGAGGGCGCGGGTCACCGTGCCCCAAGCCGCTGTTGTCTTGCCCTTGCCGTTGCCAGTGTTGATGAGCACTAAACCACGCTGCTCGGTGGCATCCGCGACCTTCTCATCGACGCGTGCCTTGAGTTTTTCCATCGATGTTTTATGGCGTGTATTTCGGTCGGTCATGGATTTTCCTCAGGTTCGAATAGGGCATTTCGATGCCATAGCCTAAGTGATTCACCGGGCCTTGAACATCAAGGAGAATCCTCTTTTATTCCACGATAAGTTGGCTGGATTCAGTATTTTGGCGATTTCTACGCTCAGAATTGGCCGGTAGGGGGCTGGCTGCTCTAGAATAGTGGGTCATGTCTTGTCAGGAATCCGTCTATGCCCTCATTTGATATTGTCTCTGAGTTTGACCAGCACGAAGCGGCCAATGCCGTCGACCAAGCCAACCGCGAAGTCCAGTCCCGTTTTGATTTCAAGGGCGTAGATGCATCGTTCACACTTGAAAAAGACACGGTGCAGCTTGAAGCCGAGGTCGATTTTCAGCTCAAGCAGATGCTGGATGTCTTGCGTACCCGCTTGATTGCACGGGGTATCGACGCACGCTGCATGGATATTAAAGACCCTGTGCTATCGGGCGTCAAAGCCCGTCAGGAAGTGGCGCTCAAGCAGGGGCTGGATCAAAGCGAGGCGAAAGACGTCGTCAAGCGTATCAAGGCCAGTAAGCTTAAAGTCCAAGCACAAATTCAAGGTGAAAAGGTGCGCGTCACGGGGAAAAAACGTGACGACTTGCAAAGCGTTATGTCGCTATTGCGCGGTGAAGAAGGACCGGAGCTGCCGCTTCAGTTCGATAACTTCCGGGAATGACCCGACGCCCTGACAACCTCTTCACGCCGCTAACAACAGCACTGACCATAAGGAGTTTCTCATCATGTCTGATCCGCAGCCGGTTTATTTAAGCGATTACCAGCCTCCCGCCTATCGGGTGACCCATACCGAGCTGACGTTTGATCTTGACCCCGCCGCGACCCGAGTCAAAGCGCGCCTGCACATCGAGCGGCAGGCAACGGCCAATGCTGATGCACCGCTGCAACTTGACGGTGAGCAACTAACCCTTCATGCCTTGTTGATTGATGGCAATCCACTGGTGGAAAACGAGTATCAGGTAAGCGAAGAGGGGCTGCGTATTGAGCGGGTACCTGAGCGCTTTACCCTGGAAAGTGAGGTGCAACTTTCACCTAAGGACAACACGGCGCTGGAAGGCCTTTACCAGTCAAACGGTATGTTTTGTACCCAATGTGAGGCGGAAGGATTTCGCCGTATTACCTTTTATCCCGATCGCCCGGATGTGATGTCGACCTTTAAAGTGACCGTCATCGGCGATCGCGAGCGTGAACCTGTTCTGCTCGCCAACGGCAATCCGATTGAGAAAGGCGATCTTGAAAACGGTCGTCACTTTGCTATCTGGGAAGATCCGCACCCCAAGCCCTGTTATCTGTTTGCCCTGGTCGCCGGCGATTTGCATCGCGTCGAAGACCGCTTTACCACCCAGTCCGGGCGTGAGGTGACCCTGCAGCTTTGGGTCGAGGAGGAAAACCTGCCCAAAACCGAGCATGCCATGGGGTCGCTGAAACGGGCCATGGCCTGGGATGAGCAAGCCTACGGTCGCGAATACGACCTGGACCTATTCATGATCGTGGCGGTGAATGACTTCAATATGGGGGCGATGGAAAATAAAGGCCTCAATATCTTTAATTCGGCGGCGGTACTAGCCCATCCGGATACGGCTACCGATGCGGCTTTCCAGACGGTTGAGGGTATTGTCGCCCACGAATACTTCCACAATTGGTCGGGTAATCGAGTCACCTGCCGCGACTGGTTCCAGCTCTCTTTGAAGGAAGGGTTTACCGTCTTCCGCGATCAATGCTTTTCCGCCGAGACCAATTCTGCCCCTGTGAAGCGGATTCAGGACGTGTCGTTTTTCCGCACGGCGCAGTTTGCCGAAGACGCTGGACCAACAGCCCACCCGGTGCGCCCTGATCACTATATTGAGATCACCAATTTCTACACGCTGACCATTTATGAAAAGGGCGCTGAAATCGTCCGCATGTTGTGCAACCTGGTTGGCTGGGATGCCTTCCGGCATGGCGCTGATCGTTACTTCGAGCGCTTCGACGGTCAGGCGGTAACCATCGAACACTTTGTGGATTGCATGGCAGAGGCCTCGGGACTTGACCTCAGTCAGTTCATGCGCTGGTACTCCCAGGCGGGAACGCCCGAAATCGATGCCCACGGTGAATTTGACTACGCCCACGGCGAATACCATTTGACGCTGCGCCAGCGGACCCCCGCCACGCCGGGCCAAGTGGATAAAGAGCCGCTGCATATCCCTATCGCCATGGGCCTTGTGGGTACCAAGTCGGGCCAGGACCTGGCGCTTACCCTGGAAGGCGACAAGCTCGGCAAGGAGACGGTGATTCACCTGCGCGAAGACGAGCAGACCTTCGTGTTTACCGACGTGGCCGAGGCGCCGGTGCCTTCGCTGCTACGTAACTTCTCTGCGCCAGTGAAGCTGCATTTCCCGTATTCGCGTGAAGACCTTGCCTTCCTGCTAACCCAGGACAGCGACGGATTTAACCGCTGGGATGCCGGGCAGCGGCTGGCAATGCTAGCGCTGGATGACTTGATTGCCGCTCACCGTAATGGGGTGGAAAAGGTGATGGACAGTCGCGTGATTGAGGCATTCCGCGCGTTATTGGCCAATGCGCCGGCGGATAAAGCGGTACTTGCCGAAATGCTCACGCTACCTTCGGAAGCCTACATCGCCGAGCAGCAGCCGATTGTCGATGTCGATGCTATTCATGCGGCCCGAGAGTTTGTCCGGCAGTCACTGGCGATGGCGCTTCGTGATGAATTCATGGCGACCTTTGAGGCCAATCGTTCTAGTGAGCCCTATGCGCCGACGCCTGAGCAGATTGCCCAGCGCAGCTTGAAGAATGTAGCGCTCAGCTACCTGATGTCGATTGAAGACGAGCAGGGCGTAGCGCTTTGCGAAGGCCAGTTTGCGGCGAACCATAACATGACCGATGTTCGTCATGCCTTGACGCTACTGGTTCATAGTGACCGTGACGACCTGGCCTCTCCGGCGCTCAAGACCTTCGGTGAAAAGTGGGCCCATGACCCGCTGGTCATGGATCAGTGGTTTACGATTCAGGTCTCGCGTCCCCAGCCGGACGTGCTCGACCGGGTGAAGTACCTGATGGCCCATCCCGCCTTCTCGCTGAAGAACCCCAATCGTGTGCGGGCGCTGATTGGTGCTTTTGCCCAAAACCGCGTCAATTTCCATCGCCTGGATGGACAGGGCTACGCCCTGCTGGCCGATGTCGTGATCGAATTGAACCGCCTAAATCCTGAAATAGCGGCGCGCCTGATTACCCCGCTAACCCGCTGGCAACGGTTCGATGAAACGCGGCAGGACTTGATGCGGTCAGAGCTTGAACGCATTCAACGCGAACCGCTATCGAGCAATGTATATGAGGTGGTGGAAAAGGCGCTGGCGTAACAAATCAATGGAGTGATAAGAAAGGAAATCTCAGTGACAACACCAAAAAAACGTTTTTTACTCATTGTTAATGGTAAATCAGCCGGTAATGCGGCGTTACGTGAAGCGGTAGCTGAGCAAAGAAAGGCAGGGATGCCGATTAGTGTTCGGGCCACCTGGGAAGCAGGTGATGCCGAGCATTTTGCCGAAGTCGCCGTCGACATGGGAATGACTCACGTGATTGCCTGTGGCGGGGATGGTACCGTCAACGAGGTGATGAACGGTCTGATGCGTCTGGATAAAGAGCGGCGCCCGATCATGGGGATTGTACCGCTGGGTAGCGCTAATGACTTTGCTACCTCGGTAGGCTTGCCGTTGGAGCCTTCCGAGGCGCTCTCGGCGGCGTGGACGCTGTCTGATCACCCGATTGACGTCGTTAAACTATGTGCCGAGAGCGACATTGAGTCGGTCACCAGCTATTACGTTAATATGTTGACGGGAGGCTTTGGTGCCGAAATTACCTCGTCGACCCCAAAAATGCTCAAGCGCATGTTGGGTGGTGGGGCGTATTCACTGATGGGCGCCGTCAAGGCATGGCGACACCGCAGCTACCGTGGCACGCTATGTTGGGATGATCAGCAGGAGTCGACGTCGCTTTTACTGCTGGCAATTGGCAACGGTCGCCAGTCAGGAGGTGGCCAGGTGTTGGCCCCAAAGGCGAAATTGGATGACGGCCATCTTGATATTCTCGTGGTCAAGGATTTTCTTACCGCGAAAGCGCTGCCGGATTTGGTTAGCGAATTACAGGATTTTCCCAGCCAGGGACGTTTCGTGCGCTATGTAACGGCGGATGCGCTCAGCGTGACGACGTTGGACGACGACCCCTGGCCACTCACGTTAGATGGCGAGGCGCGCTACTATCGACGTTTTCGTGCTGACGTTGTGCCGTTGGCCATCCATGTGGTGCTGCCCGATAATTGCCCACTACTGTCATCGGTCGTAGAGACCTGAAACTGATAACCTATCATTGACCCATTTTTACAGAGGCGATGAGGCGTACACATTGAGGAGACAACATAAATGACTAACCGCGTTTGGCTACCTGTGCTAGCTGCTGTCATGTTGGTGGTCAGTGGCTGTGGCGATAACGACGAAACGTCGAACGCCAATCAGCAGGAAGAGTCCGCTTCATCATCAAATGAGGTAGACGCAGGGGCTGCTGATACTGAAGCAGGTAGTACTGAAGAGTCAGAGGAGGCCGCCGTCGCCGGGCCAGACACCAACGGCAGCGAGGAAGATAGCGATGCCATTGAATCGCGTCAAGCCGAAGAAGAATTAGATAGGGCCGAGGCCCTTGAAAGTGAGGAGGCAGAGGATGACGCTGCCACGCAGACCGAAGACGTCGAGGCCGACGAGGATACCTTAGCCGCTGATCCTGAAGACGTGCTTGAGGAAGGGGGCGCAATGCCCGGTGAAGCAACACGGTCGGATGTGGACGACATGATTGCCGAGACCGAACGCCGCTTTGAAGAGGCACAGCAGCGTCTTGAAGAGCAGTTTCAGGAAGTCGAGGGGCAGTCCCCTGTAGTTGAGCCTATCAGCGATGAAGAGATGGATGAGCGCTGGGAGTTTGAAAGCAGCCTGCCTGAGTCGGCGCGGGACGAAGAGCGCACGCGCGGGAGTGATATCGATGAGCTGATCGAAGATACCGAGCGGCGTTTTGAAGAGGCTGAGCAGCGATTGAATGAACAGTTTGAATCAATCGAGGAAGAACGCCCCGAGAGTTTAGAGCAGGAAGAGTAACTTCCCTGGTGAGGTTTTCGCGCTAGGCAAATAAAGGCCCGCATCAATATGCGGGCCTTGTGCGCGATAGCGTATTACGCAACGCGTATATTGGAAGCCTGAAGGCCTTTTTTACCTTGGGTCACTTCAAAGCTGACTTTCTGACCATCTTGCAGGCTTTTAAAACCTTCAGCTTGAATTTCGGAGAAGTGGGCAAAAAGATCGTCACCACCATCATCCGGAGAGATGAAGCCGTAACCTTTGGTATCGTTGAACCACTTGACAGTGCCAGTTGCCATTATGCATATCCTTAACGAGCTTGATGTTCAAGCGAGCCGCTATTGCGAACCCGCCTGAATTACTCTAGATGCAAAAAAACCTGTCGTCCAGTCACAATGTGATGAATCTTTTCCACTTTGCGAGTGCCTTTCTATGACGCCATTTAGCCTGATCGATGCGCAGTTTGTGCCATTTGTCATTGCCATTACATTGCTGTCGATCACCCCAGGGGTCGATACGTTGCTGGTAATCCGTAATACGGCCAGGGGTGGATTCCGCGATGGTGTTGTCACCAGTATGGCGATCTGTAGCGGCTTGTTTGTGCACGCTACCATCTCGGCCATGGGGATTTCGCTGATCTTGCTGCAGTCGGCCTGGGCGTTTCATGCCTTGAAGTTGGTGGGGGCTGGTTATTTGATCTGGCTGGGCGTTAGCAGCCTGATGGCCGCAAGGCGTGGTCAGCCATTGCCAGTAACAGGGGTGATGACCCCTGGTACGGCCGTACCGCTCTGGCAACCGCTGAAAGAAGGGTTTTTATCCAATGTGCTCAACCCCAAGACGGTGGTGTTTTACATGGCATTTTTGCCGCAGTTCATTGCCCCGAGCGATCCGGCACTGGTCAAATCGCTCTGGTTGGCAGGCGTGCATTTCGTGATCGCCAACGTCTGGCAAATCAGCGTGGTGCTGATGGTTGGCAGTGCCGGAAAATGGCTGGCCAGCGCACGCTTTGCGCAAACGCTCAACGCCATGACCGGTGCTGTACTGGTGATGCTGGGGATTCGGCTGGCGTTCTCGCAGCGGCCGGTGTAACACGGCCGCGGTCCGTCCCTGGGCGCGTATTAATCGCGAGTCACCAGCGCTCGGTTGTAACGCACCTGCTTTTCGCCGTCGCTCAGCAGCGATACGCCGTCGCTCGAGCCGTTGGCGAGGCTTTCAAAAATGGCGCGATAACTCAGCACGGCCTGCACGTAGTTGCGTGTTTCACGATAGGGAATGCGTTCCACAAAGAGGTCAAAGGCCTCGATGCTGTACTCCCCCAGCCAGCGATCCACCCGCCCAGGGCCAGCGTTGTACGCAGCCGCTGCGGCTAAACGATTGCCCTGGTAGCGTTGTAACTTGTCACGTAAATAAGTGCTGCCCAGGCGAATGTTCAGCTCTGGGTCGAGTACGCCGTAGGGGCCAGGGTCATCGAGGCCCAGTTGGCGACTTACCTGAGTAGCGGTACCGGGCATCAGCTGCATCAGCCCGCGGGCGCCGGCAGGTGACAGCGCGTTGGGGTTGTAGGCGCTTTCACGCCGGGTAATCGCCATTAGCAGGTAAGGGTCCACGCCGCTAATGCGCCCCCAGTGGATGAAATCGTCGTGGTAGGCCTGCGGGAAGCGCCACTCGAGAGCATCCCACATGCCAGCCGCGATAGTGGTCTGTACCAGCCGCGCATGCCAGCCTTGTTCGTCGGCGAAATCGGCCAGCGCCCGGGCCTCTTCCGTGGATGCCTGCTGAACGGCATGCAGCCATTCGCTGTTGGCTAAGCCGTCTTCGCCGATACGCATCAATGCCTGGGTACGCTGCACCATGGGCAGTTGCGCGATACGCTCGCGTGAAGCGTCGTCAAAATAGAACCGCTCGTTGTTTAACGCCAACGGCTGCCCCAAGCGCTCAGCAGCGGCAAAACCGTAAAAACTACGCTGTGAAGCGGCTTGCTGGAAATGCGTTGTTGCCGCCGTTTGATCGCCTAGCTGTTCGCTGGCCCGGGCAAGCCAGTATTGCCACCGTGCATCTGTTTGCTGCTCGGCGGGCATTTGGTTAATCCAGTGGCGCACCGTGTCCCATTGCTGTGCCTGAAGGGCGCGGCGAACTCGTAATTCAAAGACACGCTCGCTGTCCAGGCGTGGCAAAACGCTATCGACCCAGGCCATCGAGTTGGGCACTTCACGTACCAGCACGTAATACGCGAGCTCTTCTTCGATAAGACGCTGATCGCTGGGCAACAGGCTCAACCGCTCGGACAGGGAACGCCACACAAAGAGAGCTTGCGGGGTGTCATCAAGCGTAAGGCGCTGCATGGCAGCCCGGTAAAAAGCGGCCGTAGCCGCGCATTCCGGTCCCAGACAGGTAGGTGCGCTAAGTAAGCGCTGAGGGTCACTATCCACCGCTTCGTAGGTATCAATGGCAGTTTGCCAGCGTCCGCTTAATTGATTGCTCAGGTAGTCGGCTAGCCCACGATTATCTGCCTGCCAGGCCAGCATCAGGCGTTCCCAAATCAACTCGCCATCGATCGTGCCGTTAGCTCTCAAACGGTCAAACAACGGGTCGCAGGCGTTTGGTTGGGATTGACCCACAAGCCAGAGGCGTTGGCCTGCCTCCGACGCTTGTTGAGGGTCAATGTCAAAATGGGCCGTGTGGTAGTGACATTGCCGAGCGGCGCCGTTGGGCTCACCATTACTGACCGCTCGTACACGGTCGTACTGGCCTGCCTCACCGTATTGGTCGATGGCCTGACCGCGCATCCAGTCACTTAGCGGCGAGTCGCTGTGGGTATCGATATAGCGGTTGACCGTTTCCGGCGGCAGGCCAGGTAGCTGGTTGCGCAACCGGTGGTAAGTGACATAGCCGTTTAGCGGATGATCTTCAATGGCCGCCATGTCAATACGGCCCCACTGCTGGTTGCGTGCGGCATCGAGTGCGTCGCGCATTGCACTGTCGCTTGAGGCCCACGACATGCTTGGTAAACAGGCAATGAAAGCAATGGATAATAGGCGGGCAGTGCAGGGCATGGTGCTTCCTCAATACGGCATGGGGTGGCCTTGGGGTACTGAACTATCCTAACGTAAAAGACTCTGACAACCGAACGCCTTAGAGGATTCAATACTGATGGCCCTAGTATCTAAATGGTGGTGGCTGCGTCGACTTAAATCCCGTGCCTGGGTATTCAAGCGTATGTGGCGTGCGCTGACATTGTTTTTCCCCATGACACGAGACGTCGTCAAGGGGCGCTTTCGGCCTGTGCCCTGGTCAGCCTTCGGCTTGATGGCGGTGGCGCTGATTTATCTGGTGTTACCGTTTGATTTGATCCCCGATTTTCTTATGTTGATCGGCGTGGTTGACGATGTCGTCATTATCGGTTGGTTGCTCAATCGCATGGACCAACAGTTGGCTGGCTATCGCGCCTGGAAATACCCCGAGAGTGAATCCGCTAACTCCCCGCACACGGCCGCTTGAAAAATTTTCCCTCAGCCCCATATCTCGTTCACATCAACTTTTATGCCTTCGCCACCTTGGCAAGGCGCTTTACGTACCGAGATCAATGAGGGCTGAGCGAATGTCCAATACGACCCACGAAGAAACACTTGGCTTTCAAACGGAAGTTAAGCAGCTGTTGAATCTGATGATTCACTCGCTGTACTCCAACCGAGAAATTTTCCTTCGCGAGCTGATATCCAACGCTGCTGATGCCTGCGACAAGCTGCGCTATGCGGCCTTGGACAACGATGGGCTCTACGAAGGCGACAGCGAGCTACGTGTTGAGATCGAACACGATGCCGAGGCCGGAACGGTAACGCTGCGCGACAACGGTATCGGCATGACGCGCGATGACGTGATTGCCAACCTGGGCACCATCGCGCGCAGCGGTACGTCCGAGTTCCTCAAGCAGCTGTCAGGTGAACAGCAGAAAGACGCCAAGCTGATTGGTCAGTTCGGCGTGGGTTTCTATTCCAGCTTTATTGTCGCCGACGATGTAACGGTCCGCACACGAAAGGCCGGTGAAGATGCAAGTGCTGGCGTGGAATGGCGCTCGAAAGGCGAAGGTGAGTTCACCGTCGCCGACATCGATCTCGAGCAACACGGCACCGAAATTACCCTGCATCTGAAAGACGACGCCAAAGAATTTGCTGACGACTTCCGTCTGCAAAACCTGGTGCGCAAGTACTCGGACCATATCGAAGTGCCGGTACGCATGCCCAAGACTGAAACAGCCAAGGACGACGAGGGCAATCCGGTCGAAGGCAGCGAAGTGACTACCTGGGAAATCGTCAACGAAGCAACAGCGCTGTGGGTACGCCCGAAGAGCGATATTTCGGATGACGAGTACAAGGCGTTCTACAAGCACGTGGCCCACGACTTTAGCGACCCGCTTACCTGGAGCCACAACAAGGTGGAAGGCAAGCTGGAATATACCAGCCTGCTGTTTGTACCCGGTCGTGCGCCGTTTGATATGTTCGACCGCGACGGTGCCCGCGGTGTGAAGCTCTACGTCCAGCGTGTCTTCATCATGGACGATGCCGAGCAGTTCCTGCCGCTTTACCTGCGCTTTATCAAAGGCGTGCTGGATACTCGTGACCTGTCGCTGAACGTATCCCGCGAGCTTCTGCAGCAGGACCCCAAGGTCGACAAGATCAAGGGAGCGTTGACCAAGCGGGCATTGGATATGCTCAAGAAGCTCGCCAAGGATAGCGAGCAGTACCAAACCTTCTGGAACACCTTCGGAAGCGTGCTGAAAGAAGGGCCGGGTGAAGACGCGGCCAACCGCGAAAAAATCGCCGGCTTACTGCGCTTTGCCTCGACCCACACCGACACCGTCGCTCAGGAACACTCGCTGGCCGACTACGTCGCGCGGATGAAAGAAGGGCAGCAGAAAATCTACTACGTGGTGGCCGACAGCTTTAATGCCGCCAAGCACAGCCCGCACCTGGAAATCTTCCGTAAAAAGGGCATCGAGGTGCTGCTGCTCTCCGACCGTATTGATGAGTGGCTGATGAGCCATCTCACTGAGTTTGATGGCAAATCATTTGCTGACGTGGGTAAAGGCGAGCTCGATCTTGGCGATGTAGAAGACGAAGCCGAGAAAAAAGAGCAGGAAGAAACCGCCAAAGCCAAGGAATCACTGGTTAAGCGCGTCAAGGAAGCCCTGGGCGAAGGCGTACAGGATGTCAAAGTCACCCACCGCCTGACGGACTCGCCAGCCTGTGTGGTGCTTCCTGAGCACGAAATGGGCTATCAGATGCGCCGCATCATGGAAGCTGCCGGGCAGCCATTGCCCAAGGTCAGGCCGATTCTGGAATTGAATCCCAGCCATTCGCTGGTCGCGCGGTTGGAAAGTGCCGACGAAGGCCTGTTTGCCGACCTGGCACACATTCTGCTGGATCAGGCGATTATCGCGGAAGGCGGCCACCTGGATGACCCGGCCGCTTACGTGAAGCGCCTCAATGGAGTGCTGGCGGCATAACGCTCACTTAACGGCGTATAACGGCCCCTTGGGAGTGATGACCCCAAGCGGGCCGTTTGTTTTTGTCGTACCCTTATTAACTATTGCGCTTGCCCATACTGCGTTGAAATTAGCCTCGTGCGCGAGTCCGATCAAAATACTCATTTACTACGCGTAAACTCCGTTTTTTCGGCTAATTTCGCCTTGTCTGGCCTTCGCTCATGACGTTAATTAGAGGCTTCTAGTCTTTCGCTTACCAACTATCCGGGATTCCCATGGCTGAGCAGCAGATTCAGGTCGCCGTTCTGGGCGGCGGTAGTTTTGGCACCGCCTTGGCAAGCATCGCCGCTGACAACGGCGCGCAGGTGCGTCAATGGATGCGCGATGAAGCGCTGGTGGAACAGATCAATCGGGAGCGGCGCAACGGCCGCTATTTGCCGAATTATGCCATCAACCCGGCTGTGCAGGCGTCCACCGATCTT
This sequence comes from Halomonas sp. SH5A2, assembly GCF_014263395.1. Classification (GTDB taxonomy): domain Bacteria; phylum Pseudomonadota; class Gammaproteobacteria; order Pseudomonadales; family Halomonadaceae; genus Vreelandella. The sequence continues at coordinate 1,399,037 of NZ_CP058321.1, forward strand.
GAAACGGTATTGCACGACGCTGAACTGGTGCTGATTGCGATTCCGTCCCAGGCTTTTCGCAGCGTTGTTCAGGCGGCCAAACCGTGGCTAAGGCCCGAGCAAATCCTGGTCAGTACCACCAAGGGGATTGAGCAATCCGGCTTTTTATTGATGAGCCAGGTGCTTGAGCAGGAAACCGGCTTTACCCATATCGGGGTGATTTCGGGTCCCAACCTCGCCTCGGAAATTGCTGATAAACAGCTCACCGCCACGGTGATCGCCAGCGCCGATTCCCTGACCCGTACCCGGGTTCAGCAGGCGCTTGGTTGCCGTTACTTCCGTGTCTATGCCAGCAATGACCGCCACGGTGCCGAACTGGGCGGGGCGCTGAAAAATATCTACGCCATTGCCGCGGGCATGGCCGCGGCACTCGGCATGGGCGAGAATACCCGCAGTATGCTGATGACCCGGGCACTGGCGGAAATGAGCCGCTTTGCGGTTGCTCAGGGGGCTAATCCCATGACGTTCTTGGGCCTTGCCGGGGTGGGGGATTTAATCGTTACCTGCTCGTCAGACTTGTCGCGTAACTATCGGGTGGGGCACGCCATCGGCGAGGGGCGCTCCCTGGATGAAGCCGTCGATGCGCTTGGCCAGGTGGCGGAAGGCGTCAATACCGTAAAGCTTGTGTGCACCCAAGCGGCCGACATGGGTGTCTACATGCCGCTGGCGGAAGGGCTCTACCACGTGCTGTTTGACGGTGTGCCGGCCCAGGAGATGGCGCGTACGTTAATGATGGGCGAGCAAAGCAGCGACGTTGAGTTCATTTTGCCGCGCGAAGACGTCCAGCAAGCCCACCGCGAAACAGGACATTGGCATGAATGATTCATCAACCCAACAGCTCTGGCTAATGCGCCACGGCGAAGCGGGCCCCGGCCGACCCGATGAACAGCGAACGCTGACGCCGCAGGGCGAGCAGGAAGTTGCCAAGGTCGGGGCGTGGCTGGCCGCGCATATAGCGGCCCAGGCAGGAGCGCCGCCGAGGCTGCTGGCAAGTCCCTTTCGTCGCGCTCAGCAGACAGCTGCCCAGTTGAGTAAGGCGCTGTCGGTGCCGGTGGAAACCCTGCCGCTGATCACCCCAGACGATGCCCCCGAAGCGGTCATCGACTGGTTGGTCGAGCAAACCGATGAACGGCTGATTCTGGTCAGCCATATGCCGTTGGTAGGGGAGCTTGCCGAGACGCTGGTCGACGGTCGCTCAGCCCGAGGTGTCGGATTTCCCACCGCCGGGCTTGCCGAATTCACTGCACCGGTATGGGCAAAAGGCTGCGCGCAGCTGACGCGTTTTCTGCATCCAGGCCAGTTGGACTAACAAAAACGGCCGCATAAGCGGCCGTTGTCCAACGAACAGCGATATTTACAGCAGTGCGTCAAGCTTCTCTTTTAGCAGGCCATTTACCTGCTGGGGGTTGGCAGTGCCGCGGGAGGCCTTCATGACCTGGCCGACGAAATAGCCAATCATCTTGCCGCGTTTTTCGGGTTCGGCGTCGCAATATTGCGCCACCTGAGCGGGACTGTCGGCAATCACCTGATCAATCATCGCTTCGATGGCGCCGGTGTCGGTGACCTGCTTTAACCCTTTTTCCTCGATGATGGCATCGGCGCTTGCGCCTTCCCCGTGCCACAGTCCCTGAAACACCTCTTTGGCGGCTTTGCCGTTAATGGTGTCGTCGAGCACGCGTTGGACCAGCTCACCCAGTTGGGCGGCGGTGACCGGGCTGTTGGCGATGCTGAGGTTTTCGCGGTTGAGCGCACCGGACAGCTCACCCTGCACCCAGTTGGCGGCCTGCTTGGCATCGCCGCAAACGCGATGGACTTCCTCGAAATATTCCGCCATGTCGCGGCTGGCGGAAAGCACGGATGCATCGTAGGCCGATAGGCCTAGCGCTTGCTGAAAACGCTCGCGTTTTTCAGCAGGCAGCTCCGGTAGCTGGCTGCGCAGATGGTCCAGGTAGGCCTGGTCGAGTACCACTGGCAGCAGGTCGGGGCAGGGGAAGTAGCGGTAGTCGTTGGCTTCTTCCTTGGTGCGCATGCTGCGTGTCTCATCGCGCTCAGGGTCGAACAGGCGGGTCTCTTGGACGACCTTGCCACCGTCCTCGATCAGTTCGATCTGCCGCTCGACTTCAAAGGCAATGGCGCGTTCCACAAAGCGGAAGGAGTTGACGTTCTTGATCTCGGCCCGGGTGCCAAAGGCTTCCTGGCCTTTGGGGCGCACCGAGACGTTGACGTCGCAGCGCATCGAGCCTTCCGCCATATTGCCGTCGGAAATGCCCAGGTAGGTGACAATCGAGTGAATCGCCTTGAGGTAGGCGGCCGCCTCTTTGGCATTGCGCATATCCGGTTCAGAGACGATCTCCAGCAGCGGCGTGCCGGCGCGATTCAAGTCAATGCCCGTCATGCCGTGGAAGTCTTCGTGCAGGGATTTCCCTGCGTCTTCTTCCAGGTGGGCATGGTGGATACGAATGCGTTTGGTGGTGTCATCATCCAGGGCGATTTCGACCTCGCCAGGCCCCACGATGGGGTGGTACATCTGGCTGGTCTGATAACCCTTCGGCAAATCAGGGTAGAAGTAATTTTTACGGTCAAACACCGATACTTCGGCGATATCGGCATGCACGGCCAGGCCGAACTTCACCGCCATGGCCACGGCCTGTTCGTTGAGTACCGGCAGCACGCCAGGCATGCCCAGGTCGACCGCGCAGGCCTGACTGTTCGGTTCAGCGCCGAAAGCGGTTGACGCGCCGGAGAAAATCTTCGAGTGGGTGGCAAGTTGAACGTGGACTTCAAGCCCAATCACGGTTTCCCATTGCATTAGGCGCTCTCCTCGGCAAAATCAGGGCGTTGCAAGTGCCAATCGGTCGTTTGCTGGAACTGGTGGGCGACATTCAAAAGCTGGGCTTCGGCAAAGTGGGTGCCCAGTATCTGCAAGCCGATCGGGCGGCGCTCCGTCGGGCGGCTGCCAACGAATCCGGCGGGAACGCTGATGCCCGGGATACCCGCCAGATTGACGGCAATCGTATAGATATCCTGCAGGTACATCGATACCGGATCCTTCTTGGCGCCTAGATCAAACGCCGGCGTCGGCGAGGCAGGCCCCATCAGGACGTCCACATCTTCAAAGGCATCCAGGAAGTCCTGGCGAATCAAGCGGCGAACTTTCTGCGCTTTGGTGTAATAGGCGTCAAAAAAGCCCTCGGACAACGTATGGGTGCCGATCAGGATACGGCGCTGTACTTCGTCGCCAAAGCCCTCGGCACGCGAGCGCTTGTAGAGGTCGATCAGGTCGCTTGGGTTATCGCAGCGGTGACCGAAACGCACGCCGTCGAAGCGCGACAGGTTGGATGAGGCTTCGGCAGGGGCAATGACGTAATAAGCGGGAATGGCGTAATGCGTGTGGGGCAAGCTGACATCCCGCACCGTGGCGCCCAATGACTCAAAGACATTGACTGCTTCACGCACGGCTTTCTCGACTTCAGGGTCGAGGCCTTCGCCGAAATACTCTTTGGGAAGACCGATTTTCAGCCCCGAGAGTGGCGCATTGAGCGTTTCCGTATAGTCGGGTACGCCACGGGCGACGCTGGTGGAGTCGCGGCCGTCGTGGCCCGCCATGGCGTTTAACAGGTGCGCGCAATCTTCGGCGCTGCGTGCCATGGGGCCCGCCTGGTCAAGGCTCGAGGCGTAGGCGATGATCCCGTAACGCGAAACACGCCCGTAGGTCGGCTTGAGGCCGGTAATTCCGCAGAACGCTGCTGGCTGACGGATCGATCCGCCGGTATCGGTGCCCAGAGCTGCCGGTGTCAGTCCTGCGGCGACGGCCGCGGCACTTCCGCCGGAGCTGCCACCCGGCACAGCAGTGAGGTCCCAGGGGTTTTTAACCGGCCCGTAGTAACTGCTTTCGTTGGATGAGCCCATGGCAAACTCGTCCATGTTGGTTTTGCCAAGGGTCACCGTGCCCGCCGCCTTGAGTTTTTCCACCACGGCCGCATCGTAAGGCGCGTTGAAATTATCCAGCATCCTGGAGCCGCAGCTGGTTTTAATGCCCTGGGTGCAAAAAATATCCTTCAGTGCCAGTGGCACGCCCGTCAACAGGTTCGCCGTTCCCTTGGCGCGCGCCTGGTCGGCGGCGTCGGCCTGTTCCAGGGCTTGGTCAGCGGTGACGGTAATAAAACTGTTCAGTATGGCACCGCTGTGCTGAATGCGTTGCAGATAGTGCTCAGTTAGCTCACGGCTGGATAGTTCACCGCTGCCCAGCGCGTTGGCAAGTTGCGTCAGTGTCTTGTCGTGCATGACCTGAGAGCTCCGTTCGAAGCAAAAGATAAGGATGAAAAGGCGGTTAATGCCTGGGTGATGCGCTATTCGACCACGCGGGGCACCAGGTACAGACCGTTTTCAACCGCTGGGGCGCAGCGCTGGAAAGTGTCGCGCTGGTTGGTTTCGGTGACTTCGTCGGCGCGCAGGCGTTGGGTGGCATCGAGCGGATGGGCCAGGGGCGCGACGCCGTCGGTATTGACGCCTTGCAGCTGGTCGACCATGTCCAGAATTCGGCTCAGGTCCTCTACGAAACCGCTGGCTTGGTCATCGCTGACGGCGATCCGGGCTAGATGGGCGGCCCGGCGCACATGAGAGTCTTCAAGCGCCATGATCGGAAATTCCTCGCGAAGGTGATGGAACATATCCCGCATTACGCGGTATACAGTCAGTCATCGTAATAACGTCTTGTATCGCAGATGTGTAAAATAGCCGCAAAATGTACCACATCTTGGCGCAAACGGGCAGTGTTTGCCGCGACTCGTGCTTGCTGCCAGGGGGTTGCGGTGATACCGTTTGCATCCGCACAGGGTTCCCAGTCTGCACTAGGTATCAACATCCATGTTCAAACGTCTGAGGGGGCTGTTTTCCAGCGATCTATCGATCGACCTGGGTACGGCCAACACACTGATTTACGTACGCGGCCGTGGCATCGTCCTTGACGAGCCATCCGTCGTTGCTATCCGTCAATCCGGTAATATGCGCACCGTCGCAGCGGTAGGCGCTGATGCTAAACGCATGCTGGGGCGTACGCCGGGTAACATTACGGCTATCCGCCCGATGAAAGACGGCGTTATCGCTGATTTTACCGTCACCGAGCAAATGCTTCAGCACTTTATCCGCAAAGTGCATCAAAGCACCTTCATCACGCCCAGCCCGCGCGTGCTGGTCTGCATCCCCTATATGGCGACGCAGGTAGAGCGCCGCGCGATTCGCGAGTCAGCCGAGGGTGCTGGCGCACGCCGGGTGGACCTGATCGAGGAGCCCATGGCGGCGGCGATTGGTGCCGGGCTGCCCGTGGAAGAAGCGCAAGGCTCGATGGTGGTGGATATCGGCGGCGGTACCACTGAAATTGCGATTATTTCGCTCAACGGTATTGTCTATTCTGAATCTATCCGCGTGGGTGGTGACCGCTTCGACGAAGCCATCATTGCCTACGTGCGTCGTCATTACGGCAGCTTGATTGGCGAAGCGACCGCTGAGCGCATCAAGGAAGAAATTGGTTGCGCCTATCCTGGCGGTGAGCTTCGCGAGATCGATGTGCGCGGGCGAAACCTGGCTGAAGGGATTCCGCGCAGCTTTACGCTCAATTCCCACGAAATTCTCGAAGCACTGCAAGAGACATTGGGCTCAATTGTCGCAGCGGTCAAAAATGCGCTTGAGCAATCACCTCCCGAACTGGCGTCTGATATCGCCGAGCGGGGGCTGGTACTGACCGGTGGTGGTGCGCTGCTGCGTGATATCGATAAGCTGATCGCCGAGGAAACCGGGCTGCCCGTGATCGTGGCAGAAGATCCGCTGACTTGCGTGGCTAGAGGTGGCGGCAAGGCTCTCGAAATGATTGATCAGCACACCTTTGAGTTGCTGTCGAGCGACTAATCGCAGCGGTTAATCGCGGGGGATTTGCCTATTAAACCGCTGTTTTCGCACGGTCCTTTACCGGGATATCGGCTGTTTTTCTGTGTACTGATTGCCAGTGCGCTGATGTTCGTCGACCAGCGTTTTACGCGTATGGAAAACGTGCGCGCCCAGATGTCAGTGGTGGTGGCCCCGATCCAGTGGGTAGTGGGCGTTCCCAGCCGGTTACTGGATTGGGGGTCGCTAGCTTTTTCAGATCAGCAAGCGCTGGTTGATGAAAATCAGCGCCTGCGTGAGCAAATTTTGACGCTATCCCACCGCGGGCAGCAAATGGCGAATCTCACCAAGGAAAACGCCGAATTACGGCGTTTGCTTGGTGCTGCCGAACAGCGCGACATTCCCTTTATGACCGCGGAATTGCTGTCCCTCGACAATGACCCCTTCAGCCATCAGATGGTGGTGGATCGTGGGCATCGCCATGGTGCCTATGTGGGCCAGCCGGTGATTGATGCCACGGGGCTAGTCGGTCAGGTGACGGCCGTTTCGACCTACTCCAGTCGTGTGCTGCTGGTGGCCGATGCCAGCCATGCTTTGCCGGTGCAAGTCAATCGCAATGGTTTGCGCTTTATTGTCCAGGGGGCGGGGCGCTATGGCCGCGTGAATGTGTTGCATGTGCCGAACACGGCAGATATTCGCGAAGGTGATTTGTTGACAACGTCTGGCTTGGCAGGGCGATTTCCGCCTGGCTACCCCGTTGCCCGTGTCACCAAGGTCGAGCATGACCCTGGACAGCCGTTTGCCCAGGTCACCGCGGAGCCTATGGCTCAGCTAAAACGCTCACGCCATTTTCTGCTGCTTTCCCCGCCGCCTAAGCGCCAGTCTGATGAGCAACATTGGGACGACACTCTGCAGGTCTCGGTCGACGCGTTACGCAGTGCTCATCAGGTGGTAAACCCTGACGATGAACCATCTTCCCAGGAGGAGCCCTGATGCCCCGCGTTACGGAAACGCCTTTGGTGGTGGTGTGGTTGACCTTGCTGATGGCGCTTTGTCTGCAGGTGATGCCTCTGGGGGATGAGTGGCAGGTATTCCGGCCCGAGTGGTTGGGGTTGATGCTGATTTATTGGTGCATGCGTGAGCCCGATCAAGTGGGTGTTTTCCACGGCTTTGTGCTGGGTATTCTACTGGATTTGATCGAGGGAACACCTCTGGGTCATCACGCCATCATGTTCTCCTTGCTGGCGTTTTTGTGCGCACTTGTCTACGCCCGCTTTCGTGCCTATTCACTACTCCAGCAAGCGTTGCTGGTGCTAGTGCTACTGGGGATTGTACAACTGGTCGACCAATGGTTGCGCAGCCTGGTGGGTGATTTTTCCATTCATCTGGCGTTCTTGATCTCGTCGTTGGTCAGCGCGGTTTTATGGCCTTGGCTTGCGACGATGTTTGCCGCATTACAGCGTCGTTTGGCCGGGAACTGAGCGTAGTGCGCCGTCCGGAGTCATCGACATGGAGCCGATATGTTGGAACCAGAGCCGGTCTTGTGTCTGGCGTCTGCCTCACCACGCCGCCGGGAGTTGCTCGCATCAATTGGCGTTTCGGTTCAGCTTGAGCCCTGCGACATTGACGAGACACCATTGCCTGGCGAGTCCGCCGAGCGTTATGTCGTTCGTTTGGCCCAGGCCAAGGCGCAAGCGGCGGTGCCCATGACCTCGCTGTCGACACTGGGCTCGGATACGGCGGTCGTGGTGGATGGACAGATTTTAGGCAAACCCGACGATGAATCCCACGCCGCGAGCATGCTGCGGCGTCTCTCGGGGCGACAGCACGACGTATTGACCGGTGTCGCGGTGACGGGGCCAAAGGGCGTCTTGACGTGCTGTGTGACAACCCGCGTGACGCTGCGAGATATCAACGACGCAGAGATAGCCGCCTACTGGAAAACCGCCGAGCCAGGTGACAAGGCGGGCGGTTATGCTATCCAAGGCATGGCGTCGGTATTTGTGGCAGGCATTGAGGGCAGTCACTCGGCAGTGGTGGGGCTGCCACTTTTTGAAACAGCGTGCTTGCTGCGTCGTCAGGGGGTACCGTTATGGAATGGACATTTACCCGCGTAAACCCACAAGGATTTTTGCATGAGCGGTGAGGTTCTGATTAATCTGACGCCGATGGAGACCCGCGTAGCGCTGGTCGAAAACGGTGTGCTGCAAGAGGCGTTAATCGAGCGTTCTCGTCGGCGCGGTATCGTCGGCAATATCTACAAAGGCAAGATCGTACGTGTGCTGCCTGGAATGCAGGCTGCCTTTGTTGATATTGGCCTCGAACGTGCCGCCTTTATCCATGCCCAGGAAGTGATGCCCCCTGGTACCGCTGTTGACGAGCAGCAGACCATTGGCCAGCTGCTTCATGAAGGCCAGGCGTTGGTCGTGCAGGTCACCAAAGATCCCATCGGTAGCAAAGGTGCGCGGTTGACGACGCATCTTTCAGTTCCCTCCCGCTATCTGGTCTATATGCCCGATTCGCCACACCACGGCGTTTCCCAGCGCATTGAAGACGAGCGTGAACGTGAGCGGCTGAAGACGTTGCTGGATAGCAGCATCGGCGAGCAGACCCTGGACGTAAACGGCGGCTTTATCGTGCGTACCGCGGCTGAAGGGGTAGGCGATGAAGAGCTCATCGGCGATATGCATTTTTTGCTGCGGTTATGGCGCAAGGTCAGCGAGCGGAAAATTTCGGCGGCGCCCGCAACGGTCATATACGATGACCTGCCTCTGTTCATGCGTACCTTACGCGATGTCATGCGTGACGATATCGAAAAGATCCGCATCGACTCCCGGGAAAACTTTCTCAGGCTGGTGGAATTTGCCGAGGAGTTCATGCCCGATGCCGTGGACCGTATCGAGTATTATCCCGGCGAGCGACCCATTTTTGACCTGTACAGTGTTGAAGACGAGATCCAGAAAGCGCTGGGCCGCAAAGTACAGTTGAAGTCGGGTGGCTATCTGGTGATTGACCCCACCGAGGCAATGACCACCATTGATGTCAACACCGGTGGCTATGTAGGGCATCGCAATCTTGAAGAAACCATCTTCAAGACTAACCTGGAGGCGGCAACGTCGATCGCCCGGCAACTGCGCCTGCGTAACCTGGGTGGCATTATCATTATCGACTTTATCGATATGGAAGATATCGAACACCAGCGCCAGGTACTGCGCGTGCTGGAAAAGGCCTTGGAACGTGACCATGCCAAGACAAAATGCACCGGTGTCACTGAACTTGGCCTGGTGCAGTTGACCCGCAAGCGGACCCGGGAAAGTCTCGAGCAAACCTTGTGCGAAGCCTGTCCAACCTGCAGTGGCAGAGGCACTCTCAAAACGCCCGAAACGGTGTGCTACGAGATTTTCCGCGAGATTCTTCGTGAAGAGCGGGCCTACAGTGCCGAGACGTATATGGTGTTGGCTTCCCAGCCGGTCGTTGATCGATTATTGGACGAAGAGTCCGCTGCGGTTGCTGATCTGGAAGCCTTCATCAATAAGACCATTCGCTTTCAGGTAGAACAGCACTATTCTCAAGAGCAGTACGATATTGTGTTGATGTGATCCATGACGATTCGCCCTGTGGTGCGTATTGCGTTGAGAATCGCCGCGTGGTGGCTTGGTGCGCTGGCGATTATTTTGCTATTGGTGCGCTTGGCGATGAGCCAGGCGGATGCCCTGACGCCCCGCGTTGAAGCATTCCTGGAATCTCAAGTCGGTGTGCCGGTTCATATTGAGCGGCTAACGCTTGCCCTTCAGCGCAACGATATCGAACTCATGGTGGGCGATGTCAGCGCACAAACGCCGAATGGCTACCCTCTGTTCAAGCTGACCCACGCCACCCTGCGGCTGGACGTGTGGGCGTCGCTCAAAGCGCGCGCGCCTATTTTCAACGATGCCGATATTCGCGGCACCGAATTCCATCTTTATCGACTCTTCAGCGATAGGTGGGAGTGGCCAGCGCCCGCCAAACTGCCAGTGGTGGAAGAACAGCCTGCTATCAATCTAACTGCGCTGGATCGTTGGATGGGGATTCTGCTCCGCCAACGGTTAAGCGTGGAAGATACCCGCCTGGTGCTGCACGGTGAGGATAATACGGTCGATTTACATGCGCCGACACTGTTGCTGGGGGGCGACGAACAGCACACCCAGCTTGAAGGCAGTATCAATATTATCGATCAGACGGAAAGTGAGCCTTCAAGGCCGTTGCCGATGGCATTCCTGCAGGCAGAGGTGTCGCCGGGCAAAGACGGTTATCGAGACTTTTCGGCGGCGTTGAACGTAGAGGTTCAACTTGACCATTTGGCTCTGCTAGGGGACGTCATACGCCCCGAGTATGTCCCCCAGATTAGCCAGGCCGGAGGTGATGCGCGCCTCTGGGGGCAGTGGTACAAGGGCCAGCTGGATCGGGCGCGTGTGGGGGTGGATATACCGCAGTTGACGCTGCGCCACGAAGTACAGCGGGCCATATTGAGAAATGTAGAAGCCTTGGGGCAGTGGCGGCGCGACGGCAATGGTGGTGAAGCCTGGGTGAGTGGCGATGCGGAAAATGTCGAGTGGGCAGAGCCCTCAGGCGTCAGCGAAGGCCCCGCGCTGCCAAGGCATTGGTACTTGACCCACCAGCCTGGTGATTGGGAGCTGCGCACCAGCGCTTTTGAACTGGCGTCGCTCGCCGCATGGCGAGACTATGTGCTGATGCCGGAGTCGGTTACGCGCGTGTTGCAGACGCTCGCTCCGCGTGGGCAGGTAGACGGGTTTCGGATCGGTCAGAAGGAAGGTGAGTGGGGCGTTGATGCTGCCATCAGCAACCTCGAAGTGTTGCCCTGGGAGCAGGCACCCGGGGGAGGCCCCTTGGATGCCTGGGTACAGGCGCGAGATTTCAGGGGGCGCGTTCAGTTTGCCAACCATCGTGAAAGTACGCTTTATTTTCCAAAGTTATTTGATGCCCCCATGCAGTTGCAACATGCCACAGGGCAGGTGGAGTGGGTTTACGATGGCCCTCGGGCATTGGTCAGCGGGCGCGACATCGTGCTTGATTGGGAGGGTGCAAGCGTCACCGGTGGGTTTGGGTTAGTCACCGAAGCTGAGCAGGGGCATTTCGGTCTGGATATTGATTTTCAGGATGTCGATGCTCTGGAGAACCCGCTCGCGCAGTGGGTGCCAATGAAGGCACTAACGCCGCAATTGCGCGAGTGGCTGGGTAACGAAGTGGGAGGTTATGTCACCCAGGGCGCGTTAAAGCTCAGCCAGCCTTTAGGTGATGACGTTGACGACGACGCGTTAACGTCCACCCTTGAACTGACCCTGCGCGATGGATACCTGCCCATAGCCCCTGACTGGCCACAGATTGAGGATTTGGCCGGTCGCTTGAGGTGGCAAAACGGTCGTCTTTTGGCTGAGGTTGAGCGTGGGCAAACGCAAGGCGTAGTGCTTAGCGATGGCGCGGTTCGGTTACAGGATGATGTGCTGAACTTGTCTGGCCGGTGGCAGGCAAGCGGGCAAAACGCGCTGGCGTTCCTGTCGGCTATGCCCGATATCAATATGCCTGACATTAGCGATCTAAACCTCGAGGGCGATATTGACGGTGATGTGGCGCTTGCCATGTCGCTGGACGATGAAGCCGACCTCACTCTGGAAGTCAACGCTGAACCCAGAGGCATGCAGATAGGCTATGGTGAGCTTGCTGAGCGCATCGAGTCGCTACAGGGCCAGATTACCTGGCAGCAACAGGGCGAGCAAAGCGCCCTGGTTGGACAATTGAATGGGCAGTTATTGGATGGCGTGATTCAAGCGGCGATTGATACCCGGGAAGATGGCGTCGCGCTTCAGGGCGAGGCGTCAGCCCGCGGGTTGCTGGGGCTGGCAGGGCTGAGCCCTGAAGCGGCGAGGTCGCTTGCCGAGGGTCGCTCATCCTGGCAGGGGCAGCTAACCCTATCGCCCACGCCCAAGTTGGCGCTGGAGAGTAATTGGCAAGGCATGGCCGTCAAGCTGCCTGCTCCCTTTGCCAAGAGTGCCCAACAGGCATGGCCCTGGACACTGACAGCGGACCTTGAGCCATTACGTATTCAGAGCCGTTTAGCCGATATTGCCGATTTGCATATTCAGTCTACCGCCGGCGGTGAGCTTGCGGGCAGCGCCCGCCTGGGCGACGCCTCCCGCCGTACGTCGAACTGGCGGCAGATCCCTGGCTGGCAACTGGCTGCTGAGCTTGAACGGCTGGATATCGCTGCTTGGCAGACGGCGTTATCGCCCCTCATTCAGGGCAGCGATGCGGCAGGCGCTGGCGATACGTCAATTTCAACGTTCCCGCCACTTTCGCTGAATATCGCCACGTCCTGCGTGGTTTACAAGCAGGCTTGCCTGGGGGGTGGTACCGCAGAGGGCAGCCTGCGCGACAGCAACGTGTCGCTGATGCTGGATAGCGATGTGGTGAGAGGGCGGGTGGAGTACCGTCCCACCGGGCCGACGCCATTGGATATTGCCCTCACTCAGCTCTCCTTGGACCCCATTGTGGATGCGGTATCTGGAGGTGGTCGCGAGCAGCAGACGGTGTCTATGCCGTCTTCCTGGACAGAGTCGGTTGAAACCACGACGCCTGAAACCTCACCCCCAATGGCATTGCCCGAATGGCTGGCGGATGTTCCCGATGGCCGTTTGCGGTTGTCCGAGATGTTGCTCGACGGTAAGCGAATGGGCCCTTTAACGGCGTATTGGCATGCCGATGGTGACGGCCTTTCGCTGGAACCCGTCGGCTTGACGCTGGGGCAGCTCACTGCCGCCGGTGCGCTGCATTGGGAAGGAGGTGTCGCTACCAGTCGAACGCGTGCGGAAGTGGCGATAAAGGGCGGCAATATTGCCACCGCGCTTGAACGTCTTGACCAGCCGGTGGCCATGCGTAGCCGAAGTGCCCAGGTGGATGCGACCCTTGCCTGGCCTGGCGCCCCATGGCAGTTGGATCTCGCCAAGGCCGGGGGGGAGATGACCACTGACATCCGCGATGGTCGTTTTCTTACCCTGGAATCGGCACCGGCACGCTTGGTGGGGCTGCTAAACTTTGACAATATCTTGCGCCGCTTGCGGCTGGATTTTTCCGACGTAACCGGTCAAGGCACGGCGTTCGACCGTGTCCACGGGGCTGCCGATATCGCCAATGGCCAGCTCATGCTGCGAGGCCCATTGCAAATAGAGGCGCCCGCCGCCACGTTATCTCTTAGGGGAGACGTTGATTTGGTGAACCGTGAACTTGATCAACGCCTTGGCGTCGCATTACCCGTAAGCCAAAGCTTGCCAATGGCGGCGATCGCCATCGGAGCGCCCGTGGTAGGCGGCGCATTGTTTTTAGCCGATCAGCTATTCGGCGACGCCTTGGATCAGGCGACCACGATTTATTACCGTGTGGAGGGGCCCTGGGCCTCGCCGCAAGTGACTTTAGAAGGTTCTCGATGACCGCAAACACTAACGATTTACAAACCGCCGTTTCGATTTTGCTCACCCCGGGCGGGCTGGATCTTGACGCCTTGGACAGCGGCCTGGGTTATGCCATGGGTGCCGGTGTCGACTACGCGGACCTTTACTTTCAGCGCTCCTGGGAAGAAGGCTGGGTTTTGGAAGATGGTGAGGTTAAAGAAGCAAGCTACAACATTGATGGCGGCGTCGGCGTACGCGCGCTGGCAGGCGAGAAAACCGGCTTTGCCTACTCCAACCAGATCACCGCCGATGCGCTGATGGATACCGGACGAACGGCAGCCGGTATCGTGCGCAGTGGCAAGCAACTGACCGGACAGGCGGTTAACCCGGTGACGGCAGCGTCCTACTATGCAGGCATCGACCCGCTCGCCGGGCTCAGCGCCGACGAAAAAGTCGCCATGCTGAAAGACGCCGACCGTGTCGCCCGCGCGGCTGATCCCAGCGTCACCCAGGTGAGCGCGTCGCTCTCCGGTACCTACGAAGTGGTACTGGTGCGGGCCAGTGACGGTACGTTGGCGACGGATATTCGCCCCCTGGTGCGTTTCAATGTCAGCGTGATTGCTGTTAAGAACGGCCGTCGCGAACGCGGCAGCGCCGGTGGTGGCGGGCGTTATTCAATGTCGCGGCTGCGCGATGAGCAGGTCTCGGAGCGCTACGCCAAAGAAGCGGTGCGTCAAGCCCTGGTCAACCTTGAGGCGGTCGATGCCCCCGCCGGGCAAATGCCGGTGGTGCTGGGGGCCGGCTGGCCGGGCATTCTGCTCCATGAAGCCGTAGGGCATGGTCTGGAAGGCGACTTTAACCGCAAGGGCAGCTCGGCCTTTGCCGGGCGGATGGGCCAGCGTGTGGCCTCAAAAGGCGTCACCGTGGTAGATGATGCCACGTTAAGCGATGGGCGTGGATCGCTCAGCGTCGATGATGAGGGCACGCCAGGGCAGTACACTTCGTTGATTGAAGACGGCGTGCTGACTGGCTATATGCAGGACAAGCTCAATGCTCGCCTGATGGGTATGGCGCCCACTGGTAACGCGCGCCGCGAGTCGTTTGCCCATTTGCCGATGCCGCGCATGACCAACACCGTCATGCTCGCGGGGCAGGACGAGCCTGAGGACATTATCAAGAGCGTCAAGCGAGGCATTTACGCAGTGAGCTTTGGCGGCGGCCAGGTCGACATCACCTCCGGCAAATTCGTGTTTTCCGCCAGTGAAGCCTATTTGATCGAAGACGGCCGTGTGACGGCGCCGGTCAAAGGCGCAACGCTGATCGGTAATGGCCCTGACGCCATGAGTCGTGTCTCGATGATTGGCCATGACATGGCGCTGGATACCGGCATTGGCGTTTGCGGTAAAGAAGGCCAGGGCGTGCCGGTGGGTGTTGGTCAGCCGACGTTGAAGGTTGACGAACTGACGGTCGGCGGCACGCAGTCTTAAAAAAATTAAAGCTCAGCGGTATTGCGTAAAAACTTGAAAAGTTTTCTAGCACTGGTAGGTGGCTTGTCTTGATCACGCTCGCGCTTGGCGTTGCGAATCAACTGGCGAAGGGTCTGAAGATCGGTATTCGGGTGCTCGTTGAGCCATTGTTCAGCGGCCGGGTCGCCTTCATCTATTAGTCGGTCACGCCATTTTTCAAGTCGATGAAACGCATGGTCGCGCTGCTGCTTTTCTTGTTCGATGCTGTCGAACACGGCCTGAATGGCGGCAAGGTCTTCCTTGCGAATTAATTTGCCGACGTACTGCATATGCCGCCGGCGCCCTTCATGGGAACGAATGCGCGCGGTTTCGTCGATGGCACGCAGCATGTCATCGGATAGCGGGAAGCGCGCCCGCTCGGCGGGTTGCATGGCAATCAGTGTTTCCCCTAATGCCTGAAGCGCATGCATTTCGCGCTTCAGCTGGGACTTGCTGGGGCGTTCTGCCATGTCGTCGTCTAGGGGTTCGGGGCGTTGTTTCGGCATCATGGGTTCTCATCAACAGAATTCGTAGCTTCATTATATCAGGCTGCGATGCTCAATATTGATCTACCGACCATGTCGGTGGTTAAGGAGATTGTATGGCACAAGCGTTTGACGCATCTGCCCAGCAGGCACTGCTCACCCTTCGCGCTGAAAGCGCGCTGGCAATGGCCAAACGGATGGGGGCAGATGCCGCTGAGGTGGGCGCAAGTGTTGATCAGGGAATTGGCGTTAGTGTCCGCCAGGGTGAAGTGGAAACCGTTGAGCTTTCTCGTGATCAGGGCATTGCCATCACCGTGTATGTAGGTCAGCGCAAGGGCAGTGCGTCGTCCACGGATGCCAGCGAGGCTTCGCTGCAGGCAACCGTCGAAAAAGCCCTGGCGATTGCCCGCTACACGGGTGAGGATCCGTCGGCAGGCCTCGCCGATGCGGCGCTTATGGCGACCGATATCCCTGATTTGAAAGTCCACCACCCTTGGGCGTTAACCACCGACCAAGCCATCGAGCTGGCGCTAAGCTGTGAACAAGCCGGCCGGGAAGTGGCAGGCATCACCCAGTCGGATGGTGCTTCGCTGTCGAGCGGTGAAGGTGTGCGCGTTTACGCTAACAGCCATGGCTTCATCGGCACCCAAAAAGGCAGCCGACATTCGCTTTCCTGCATGCTGATTGCCGAAGACGAACAAGGCATGCAGCGCGACATGGACTACACCTCGGCGCGTAACCCTGACGATTTATCCGACCCGGTCGCCGTAGGTCGCGAGGCGGCCAAGCGTACCCTGCGCCGCTTGGGGGCCAAGCGTCCGCCAACGGGCACCTATCCTGTGTTGTTCGACCCAAGCTTGGCAAGTGGCCTGGTGGGCCATCTGATGGGCGCGCTGGCAGGCGGTGCGCTATACCGTCAGGCCTCATTTCTGTGTGACCGACTCGATACACCGCTGTTTCCCGATTGGTTCAGTCTTGAAGAACGACCGATGGAAATTGGCGCGACGGCGAGCTCTCCCTTTGACGGGGAAGGCGTTCAAACGCGCAACAACCGCTTTATCGAAAACGGCCAGATAGCGAGCTATATGCTGTCTTCCTACAGCGCACGGCGGTTGGGCATGAGCACTACCGGTAACGCTGGCGGCGCACGCAATATGCGCATTACTGCGCCTTTAACCAGCCAGTCAGCTCTGTTCGAGCAAATGGGTACAGGTGTTTGGGTGACTGAGCTGATGGGCCAGGGAATTAACGGTGTGACCGGTGATTATTCCCGTGGTGCGGCGGGTTTTTGGGTCGAAAAAGGGGTGGTTCAATACCCGATCGAGGAATTTACTATCGCCGGTAATTTGGAGCGTATGTTCGGGAGCCTGGTGGGCGTGGGTAATGATATCGATCGTCGCGGCAGCATCCATTCAGGTAGCTGGCTGATTGATGGCATGACCATCGCCGGTAACTAATCGATCGTTGAAGACAGGGTCTTACTTGTCTTCGTCAAAGCGGGCGTCGAACAGCGATTGAATGGCATCCAGCGCCTGTTCGGCGTCATCGCCTTCTGCTTTGATGCATAGCTCCGTGCCACAGGGAGCCGCAAGCATCAGAAGCGCCATGATATTGGCGGCATCGGCTTCCTGTTGTTGTTTGCAAACACGGACGTTGGCGTCAAATTGCTGACTGCACTGCACAAGCTTCGTGGCGGCCCGCGCGTGAAGACCGCGTTGGTTAGTGAGGGTAAGTCTACGTTCTGGCACCCTGGTTCCTTTTGGCTGTTAGGGTCTTCGCGATAGATGATGGACTGGTCAACGTGAATCGAACTAAAGCGGCGCGTTGACCGTATATTGCAAGCCCAGCTCGCGGTGGCGTAACTGTACTTCGCCCAGTAGGCTGGCGATGTGTTGCGCCAGTTGTTCAGCCATATAAACCGAGCGATGCTGACCGCCGGTACAGCCAATTGCAACCGTCATGTAGCTGCGCTGGCTTTGCTGATACGCGGGTAGCCAGCGTTCAAGCCACCCCTGAATATCGCTAGTCATGTCATCGACCAGTGGGTAGCTGGACAAAAACGCAATGATGTCGGCGTCGCGGCCAGTGGAGCCGCGTAACGCAGGATCCCAGTAGGGGTTGGGCAGGCAACGGACATCGAAGACAATATCGGCATCCAGCGGAACGCCGCGCTTATAGCCGAAGGACTCAAAGGTCAGCGTTAGCTGGTCGCGCCGCTGATGAGCTACCTGGTCGGTGATGCGCCGACGAAGGTCATGCACTGAAAGCCGCGTAGTGTCGATGGTCAAATCGGCCAAGTCGCGTATTTCGTGCAGCGTTTGCTCTTCTTTGTCGATGGCTTCTTCTAGCGTGAGACTACTGTTGCGTGTTAGTGGGTGCCGCCTGCGGGTTTCCGAATAGCGCTCCAGCAAAATGCGTGCATCGGTGGTTAGGTACACAATCTGGCACTTGATGGTCCGCTGGCGAAGCTCTTCGAGGAGCTCTGGAAGTTTGGCAAGTGCGCCGGGGAGGTTGCGTGCGTCAATGCTGACCGCCAAGTGGGTGCGGTCGCCCTGGTCGCGTAACTCATCCACCAGCGAGCCCAGCAGCATGGCGGGAAGGTTATCAATGGCGTAATAGCCCAGATCCTCCAGCGCCTGTAAGGCTATCGATTTGCCTGACCCTGATCGGCCACTAATAATGACGAGTTGCATGAAGGCTCTCTTGCTTGCGGTCAAGCGACTTGGATAAACGACCCGTGATAGGACGGTTTTAAGCGCACCGGCCTATTAAAGGCTGGCGGCCTGGTCGCGTATCTTGGCGGAGATGAGGTCCAGCAGTTCACGTTGACTACCCGACTTACGTAGCTGCTGGCGCGTGTCGGCGTCGTTCATGATTGAGGCAACTTGGCCCAGCAGTGCCAGGTGTGTATCGTCGGCTTCTTCAGGCACGAGCAGAACAAACACCAGGTCAACCGGGTCGCCGTCAATGGCGTCAAAGTCGACCGCTTCATTGAGCTTGAGAAAGCCGGCGATAGGCGAATCACAATGCGGACTTCGCGCATGGGGAATTGCCACGCCGTTGCCAATCCCCGTACTGCCGAGGCGTTCACGGCCAATCAAACGGCTGAACACTTCCTGGCTGTCGAGGCTGGGAATGTTTTGTGCGATAAAGGTGCTGAAAAACTCCAGCACCCGTTTTTTGCTGCCCCCGGGCACATCGTATAGAACGCGTTCCGGGGGGAGGATTGTGGCCAACGTCATTGAATTAACGCACACCTGCGCCTTGGGCGCGGGCTTGTGCTTTTTCCTTGTGCTTAACGAGTTGTCGATCGATCTTGTCCGCTAGGGCGTCGATGGCGGCGTACATGTCATTATCGAGGGCTTCGGCATGCAAGTCAGCGCCTGCAGCGTGCAGTGTACAGGCGGCCTGCTGACGCTCTTTTTCGACCGAGAGCGTGACCTGTACGGTAGTGATGTTGTCGTAATGGCGCTCAACGCGTTCCAGTTTTTCGTTGACATAGTCACGCAAGGCGTCAGTCAGTTCTACATGATGACCGGTGATATTGACTTGCATTGACGTACTCCTTATCCGTCGGACTGTCCTTCGATTGTAACCCTTTTTGGCGTTAAGCAAAGCCCTTGTGTTGAGTTTCCGTTTGCCTAACGTAAGCGGCGCCGTTCGCTGGACGAAGGGATGCCCATGCCTTCGCGGTATTTGGCGACCGTGCGCCGTGCCACGTGGATACCGGCTTCTTCAAGCAGGGTGACCAGACGGCTATCTGACAAAGGTTTGCCGGGGGGTTCTTCCTGAATCAGTTTTTTGAGGCGAGCGCGAATTGCCGTACTGGAATGGCTGTCGCCGTCCTGGCCACTGATCTGGCTGGAGAAGAAGTATTTAAGCTCGAAAATGCCCCGCGGTGTATGGATGAACTTCTGGGTGGTGACGCGAGAGATGGTCGATTCGTGCATCTCTACTGCATCGGCAATATCGGCCAGGATAAGCGGCTTCATGGCTTCTTCGCCGTGTTCGAGAAAGCCGATCTGGCGAGTGATGATTTCCCGGCCGACACGTAGCAGGGTGTCGTTGCGGCTGGAGAGGCTTTTGATCAGCCAGCGGGCTTCCTGTAAGTGATCTTTGAGAAATTGGTTATCATGACTTTTGTCGGCGCGCTTGATCAGACTGGCGTAGTCGGGTTGAATTCTGAGCTTGGGCAAGGCCTCTGGATTGAGCTCGAGATGCCAGCCTTCGTTATCGTGGTGAACCACCAGGTCAGGAATCACATAGCTATCGTCAGTGGCGCTGTAAACGCTGCCGGGACGGGGGTCCAGGCTTCTGATCAGTTGGATGACGTCATCAAGTTGCGCATCGTCCAGGCCGAGTCGCCGCTTTAGGAGGCGCTGATCATTTTTACCCAGCGCTTCAAGGAACTGGCGGACCAGACGCCGCGCAGGAATCAGCAGCGGTGTGTCACTGGGTAGCGCGGCGAGCTGAAGCATTAGGCATTCGCGCAGGTCGCGGGCGAAGATACCGGTGGGCTCGAACTGTTGCACTCGCAGCAGAATGGTTTCGACCTCGCGCTGGCTGAGGCCTTCCACGCCCTGGTCGCGCAGTCCTTCTCGGATATCGGCAAGGGGCTGGGTGAGATAGCCGTTAGCATCCAGTGCGTCAATCAGGCTCTCGGCCACCAACTGTTCGCGGTGGCTCAAATCGGTCATGGCGAGTTGCCAGAGGAGATGGCCATGAAGGGTTTGCCCGGCGGCCTGGCGCTCAAAGTCAGGCCCCTCACTGCTTGCGCTGCCGCTGCCCACCGTATCCTGATAGGTATCCGACCAGTCGCTGTCGACGGATAGCTCCTTGGGAATGCTATCTGCCCACTCGCTTTCTTCCGGCTCGCTGGCGGGTTGTTCGCTTTCGCTGAACTCATCTTCCTGCTCGAGCATGGGGTTGGCATCGAGCGCTTGCTGAATTTCCTGGCGTAAATCGAGCGTGGATAGCTGTAGCAGGGCAATCGCCTGCTGCAGCTGGGGTGTCATGGTGAGCTGGGTGCCAATCCGCAGTTGAAGAGAAGCTTTCATGACCATCTGAGAACCACTCGTTTATCGGAAAGCATCCACCCTAGTGCGTGTTGTGTTTGGGTGCAAGTGCAATAAGTATGCCATCGGCAATAAATATGCCATTGAGCGCTTTAGAGACGAAAATCAGCACCTAGGTAAACGTCACGTACCTCCTGATTGTCAAGAATAGCGTCCGGCGAGCCGTTGGCGATGATATGCCCGTCGCCGACGATATACGCCACATCGCAAATATCCAGTGTTTCGCGCACGTTGTGGTCGGTAATCAATACGCCAATACCGCGGTCCTTCAAGGCGCGGATGATCGACTTGATATCGCCCACGGAGATGGGGTCTACACCTGCGAAAGGTTCATCCAGCAGGATGAAAGCAGGCTCGGTGGCAAGCGACCGGGCGATCTCGACGCGCCGTCGTTCGCCTCCGGAAAGACTCATGCCCATATTGTCGCGGATATGGGTGATATGAAACTCTTCCAGCAGTGTTTCCAGGCGTGCTTCACGTCCGGCTCGGTCCAGATCGTTGCGGGTTTGCAAAATGGCCATGATGTTATCGGCGACGGAGAGCTTGCGGAAGATCGACGCCTCCTGGGGCAAATAGCCAATGCCTGCCTTTGCCCGCTCGTGCATGGGCGCTCGGGAAAGGTCGAGGCTATCAATCCCGACATTGCCCGCATCTGCCTTGACCAGGCCGACAATCATGTAGAACGACGTAGTTTTACCGGCGCCATTGGGGCCGAGCAGGCCGACGATGCTGCCTTGTGAGATATCCAGGTTGATGTCTTTTACCACGCGCCGGCGCTTGTAGCTTTTTGCCAAATGGCGGGCGTATAGCGTTCGTGTCGCGCTGTTGTCAGCAACTGCCATCAGGCTCTCCTTAACCCTCGGGTTGCAGCGTCATGCGGATGCGCTGCGACTCTTGATTGTCGACATCGGAGCGCGCCTTGACGACCTCGCGGTCGATAAAATATTCCAGGCGTCCCCCGGTGAAGCGGTCGCCTTGCTGGATGATTTCCGCCTGATCAATCAACTCGACCCGGCGCTCGGCGACGTGGTAGATCACCCGCCGGCCCCAGCCTTCCATCGGGCCTTCCTGGTCTTCGGGTTGGCGACGCAAATAGGCGCGTTCGCCCAGAGCCGTGGCCCGCGAGAGCTCGCCTTCCTCGTTACGCTGGATTTCCACTTCGTCGCCTTTTATCAACATATTGCCTTGGCGAACTTCTACGTCGCCGGTGTAGACCGCTGTACCGGCGCGCTGATCAAGGTCGAGCTGGTCGGCGACGACTTCAACCGGCTGCTGGTGATTGTCTGCCGTCGCGTAAAAAGGCACTAAGCAGGCAGCCGCCATCGCTGTGTAGATAAACGCTTTCATGTTTTATTCCTGTCCGGGTTGCGTCTCCGGAGGGTGGTAGCCCTGAACGTCATCTTCAAGTCGCACCTCCTCCTCGTTGAGCCATGCATCCATCCGCCGTGCTGTCATGCGCTGGGGCGGTTGCTGGAGCAGCACATGAGTATTACTCCATGCATGGGCAGTTTTCCCCTCATAGTGCAGAACGTCCGTGTCAAGCTGCCAGCCTTCTTCAGGGGCGATCAATCTTGCATTGCCCGAAAGCGTCAGTTCTTGAGAACGGGTATTAAGCGTACCTACCTCTGACGTGGCGTTCCAGACGCGTCGCTCGCTGTCATAAAGCGTGGCATGCGGCGTTTCGGCGAGTGTTGAGGCGGATTGAGGGGTATGCACCAGACGAGGCGTGGTTAACCCCTGCTGAATATTACCCTGTTCATCAAACAGCGTAAGCTCGGCATTGTGAAGGACATGACCTGGCTCCTCGGCACGGGCGTCCGCGTCTGTCGGGACGCTTTGTGGGCCGCCTGGGTCCAGCCATACTAGAAAACCACCCAGCGCCAGCACTATCAATGCCAGTCCCAGACGCGTGCGCAATGTCTTCAGCATAGTGCCTCAGCCGTGTAGATAGGTATCGACGACCGCGCCCCAGTGGCCCTGAGCCTCGAGTAACGTATCACATACTTCGCGGACAGCGCCGTGTCCGCCCAGGCGTTCGGTGACCCAGTCAGCGTGGGTGTGCATGTAGTCAGGTGCATTGGGTACCGTGATACCAACGCCTGAACGCTTGATGCTGGCAAGGTCAGGCAGGTCGTCACCGCAATAGGCAACCTGAGACAAATCAAGCTCCAGGCGTTGGCAAAGGCCGCGAAGGGCGGCCAGTTTATCTTCGCAGCCTTGATAGACGTGGGGAATGCCCAGTGCGGCGGCACGTTGGCTGACCATGGGGGAGTCGCGGCCGGTGATCAAGGCGACCGAGATGCCCGCACGTTTCAACAGCTTGAGCCCATGGCCGTCCTGGGTGTGAAACGCTTTGATTTCGACGCCGTCGGCTTGAAAGTAAAGCCGACCATCGGTGAGAACACCATCGACATCAAGGGCAAATAAGCGAATGCGACGCAGTCGGTCGAGTAGGTCAGCAGAAAGGGTCATTGGGACTCCGGTCGATTCAAGTTAAATAACACCGCTGGCAAGCAGGTCATGCATATGCAGCGCGCCTATTGGGCGCTGGTGTTCGTCCACCACTGCCAGTGCGGTAATGCGATTGTCTTCCATGATGCGAACGGCTTCCGCCGCGAGCAGGTCGGGGGATACACGCTTGCCAGGTCGAGTCATGACGTCATCTACTCGGACGTCACGAAGGTCATGAAAGTTATCCAGGGTGCGGCGCAGGTCGCCATCCGTGTATACGCCAGCTAACAGGCCGTCAGGGTCCACCACGCAGGTGAAGCCTAGGCCTTGCCGGGTGATCTCCAGTAACGCATCGCGCAGGGGGCTGCCCAGGGCAACCTGGGGTAAGCGTTCGCCCTGGTGCATAAGATCTCGAACGCGTAGCAGCAGGCGTCGGCCCAGACTGCCGCCGGGATGCGACAGGGCAAAATCTTCTGCGGTAAAACCGCGTGCTTCGAGGAGCGCGACGGCGAGAGCGTCGCCGAGCGCTAATGCCGCTGTCGTGGAGCTTGTCGGCGCAAGATCCAGCGGGCAGGCTTCCCGATCGACACTGCTATTCAAGTGAGCATCCGCATGCTGGGCAAGTGTGGAGGAAGGACGCCCCGTCATGCTGATCAGCGGTGTGCCAAGGCGTTTTAGCAGCGGCAGCAGGGCGGTCACCTCGGCGGTTTCACCGGAATTCGAGAGCGCGATGACGACATCATTACGGGTAATCATGCCCAGATCGCCATGACTGGCTTCGCCAGGATGAACAAAAAAAGCAGGCGAGCCGGTGCTGGCAAGCGTCGCCGCGATCTTGCCGGCAATATGGCCTGACTTGCCCATGCCAGTAACCACCACGCGTCCCTGGCAGGCCAGAATCAGCTCGCAGGCATGGTCGAAATGCGCATCCAGTTTGCTGGCCAAGCCTGCGATGGCAGCTTGCTCAATGTCTAGCGTGCGCAATGCGCTTTGGCGAAAGGGGGTGGTCGCAGTTGTCGCTGGCATGGGTAATCGCGTGGCTCGTTAAAAATGACAATCAGGGTGTAAGAGTAACATTGACCGAGTGGACTTTGCCGCATCGTTTTGTCGTGAGGATAAGCGATGCTCGCTTGTCGTCGTCTGGTAGGGTTAGAATACGTTGTTCGATAATAGTTTTTTAACTTAGTTCTTAAGACATGGTTCTTAAGACATGGTTTTAAAAACGGTTTTAAACACGGTTTTTAAAACACGGATCTTTAATCACTGTTTCCTCGTTGTTGCGCGAAGCGAGCGAATGGGCAAGTAAACGCGAGAGTTGATGGTTCCATGAGCGATGTGCCTTTTATTGAAGTCGAGAACCTGTATTTTTCGCGGGGGGATACCGAGATTTTCCGCGGTGTGAACATGACCATCCAGCGCGGAAAAGTAACGGCGATCATGGGGCCCAGCGGGACCGGCAAAACGACCCTGTTAAAACTCATCGGTGGGCAACTGACCCCCGATAAGGGCCGCGTGCTGATCGACGGGGACGACGTGCATCGGCTATCGCGCAAGGCACTATTCACGCTACGCAAGCGTATGGGCATGCTGTTTCAAAGCGGGGCGCTGTTTTCCGATCTGGATGTGTACGAAAACGTGGCATTTCCGCTACGGGTTCATACGGACCTGCCTGATGCCATGATTCGCGATCTGGTGTTGCTCAAGCTTCAGGCAGTAGGTCTGCGCGGTGCGAGACACCTCACACCAGCCGAGCTGTCCGGGGGGATGGCCAGACGCGTTGCGCTGGCGCGGGCCATGGCGCTGGATCCAGAGCTGATTCTCTACGACGAGCCGTTTGTGGGGCAGGACCCTATTTCCATGGGCGTGCTCGTGCAACTGATCAAACGGCTTAATCAGGCGCTAAACCTGACGTCAGTGGTGGTTTCCCACGATATCAAGGAGACCCTGACGATTGCCGATTATCTTTATTTTATTTCCGAGGGCCATGTGGTGGCGCATGGAACGCCAGCAGATCTCGACGTCAACCAGGACGCGCGGGTGAAGCAATTTATCCATGGTGAACCCGATGGCCCCGTTCCTTTTCATTATCCAGCCGCTCAGTTTTACCAGGATATGCTGGGCGACACGGCGACCCGAGGAGGAGCCTGATGTCGATGAAGGAGGGGCAGGTCGCCACGCGTATCACCCGGTTAGGGCGTCGCAGCTGTGATGTGGTTGAATCGCTTGGCCGTGCCGGAGTGTTTCTTGCCCAGTCTGCGGTGGGGGTCCCATCAGCCGAAGGTTTTCGCCTGTGGGTTCGGCAATTGCACTTTGTTGGTGTCTTGTCGCTAGCCATTGTGCTGGTATCCGGCCTGTTCATCGGTATGGTGCTGGCGCTTCAGGGCTACACTATCCTGATTGATTTCGGTGCCGAGGACGCGCTTGGTCAGATGGTGGCGCTTTCGCTGCTGCGCGAATTGGCCCCGGTGGTCGCCGCTTTGTTATTTGCCGGCCGGGCTGGTTCGGCACTGACTGCCGAGATCGGTTTGATGAAAGCCACCGAGCAGCTAACCAGCATGGAAATGATTGGCGTGGATCCGCTGAGAAGGGTGGTTGCGCCGCGTTTCTGGGCAGGTGTCGTGGCGTTGCCAATTCTCACTGTGGGGTTCAGCGTTGTCGGAATTTGGGGCGGCTACCTGGTGGGCGTCGAATGGCTGGGCGTTTTCGAAGGTTCCTACTGGAGCAACATGCAGGCCAGTGTGGCGTTTATCAACGACATTGGTAACGGCATGATCAAAAGCGTTGTGTTCGCTGTGGTGGTTACCTGGATTGCGGTTTTCCAGGGCTATGATCTATTGCCAACCTCCGAAGGTATTTCCCGTGCGACAACGCGTACCGTTGTCTATTCGTCGCTTGCGGTACTGGGGCTTGATTTCATATTAACCGCCGTTATGTTTGGCGGCCTCTGATTAGCTGGAGCAGTTTCATGAAGCGAAGTAGGACCATGGAGTTTGGCGTCGGCCTGTTTATTCTGGTGGGAATCCTGGGGTTGGTGTTCCTGGGGCTTAGGGTGAGTGGCTTGACCTTTTCCGGGGCGACGAACACGTATCAACTGGATGCTCACTTTTCCAATATTGGCGGATTGAAGCCTCGTGCACGCGTTTCCATGGCGGGTGTCACAGTCGGGCATGTCGAGTCGATCGAGCTGGATACCGAATGGTATGACGCCCGGGTGACACTAAGCCTGAGCAGTGAGCTGGAAGGTCAGATATCGCGTGATGCCACGGCCGCGATTCTGACCTCGGGCCTGCTCGGTGAACAGTACGTAGGCCTGAGCCTGGGGGGAGATCCTGAGATGCTCGAGGAAGGCGATACGATACGCGATACCCAATCGGCTCTGGTACTCGAAGAACTAATTCAGCAATTTATATCCAATATGGCAACGAACTGATCATAGTGTGAGGTACGCCTTGCCGTGTTTATTTGAATCGCTCGCGCCGAGCGCGTGCGTTGAAACAGGTGACGGAGACGTGTTCACCGTCAACAGGAGGATAAAAGGATGTTTGTAAAGAAACGGTCGTTAATGTCGGTATTCAGTTTCGTTGTCGCGCTTCTCGTCGCGTTGGTGCCGCTATCGGCGAGTGCGCAGCCTGAGCCGCCCGAAGAGATGATTCGCAACAACATCAACGAATTCATGGCCCAGCTTGAAGGCCGAGAAGCGTACTACGAAGAAAATATCGATGAGCTGAAACAGGAAGTCGATGACAGCCTGGAAAAAGTGGCCGATTTTCGCTATATCGGGGCCAGCGTGATGGGAAGTTATTTCCGTAATGCCTCGCCGGAGCAGCGCAGCCGTTTTGTTGACGTGTTCCGTCAAACGCTTATCGATACGTATACACGCGGCCTGGTGACCTTTGACTACGATGACATTCGCGTTCTGGATGACCAGCGTCCCCAGCGTGAAGAAGACCGGGCGAGTGTGGCCATGGAAGTCATTGCTACCAATGGTGATGTATATCCCGTCAACTATAGTCTGCGGCTATCCGACGGCGAGTGGCGCGTTGTCAACGTCATCGTGAACGGCATCAACCTGGGGTTGACCTTCCGTAACCAGTTTGACCAGGCAATGCGTGACAATAACCGGGACTACGATGCGGTGATCGGTGGTTGGGCACCGGACGTGGGTGTCGACGAGCTCGAAAAAGGGGGCGATGAGTGACGGCGATTTTTAGCGATCGCGGTGTATCGCTGCACCAGCAGGCCGATGGCTTGAGCGTGCAGGGTGACGTGGATATTGCCTCTGCGGCAGCGCTTGCTGCAGAGGGCTCGCGCTGGCTAGCCGATCAACGGCCTGAAACGGTCGCGTTCGATTTCAGTAAGGTGGCAACGCCGCGCAACGTTGCCTTGAGCGTATTGCTACAGTGGATGCGCACCTGCCATCAGCATCGTATCAGGGTGACGTCTATCGTCCTTTCAGCGCCGCTCCAGCGGCTTGCCGAACTTGCCGAGTTGGACGCATTAATCCAGGCGCCGGACGAGCAGCCTGTCGGCTAATTCTTGGGCGTCGCCAAAGCGCCGGCTTTTCTTTATGATGTCACCCTCTTGATATCCATCTACCCTCTTACAAACGTCCTTTAAGGAGTCTCTGACCTATGCAACCCCAAGAGGTGAAAGCCCTGCTCGAATCGCGTGTCGACGGATGTCAGTTCCATATTCAGGGCGAAGGCTGTAATTTTCAGGTGATTGCAGTGGGTGATGCCTTTGAAGGATTGTCGCCCGTGAAGCGCCAGCAGCTTGTGTATTCAGCCTTGAGTGATGAAATTGCCTCGGGTGCCTTGCATGCCATCAGCATCAAAACCTACACCCCGGCACAGTGGCAAACCGCCGCTGAAAACGTGCAGTAACGGTTATTTCATGGATAAACTCATTATTACCGGCAACGGGTCGGTCGACGGCGAAGTTTGGGTCAGCGGTGCCAAGAACGCGGCATTGCCCATCCTCTGCGCTAGCCTGTTATCCAAAGGCCCTGTGGTAATCGGTAATTTGCCACACCTGCAGGACATTACCACCACGTTGGAGCTGCTTGGCCGTATGGGCGTCGAGCCGGTGATGGGGGATAACCTCACCATCCAGCTAGACGGCTCTCAGGTTACTCACTGCCATGCGCCTTACGAGCTGGTAAAGAAAATGCGCGCCTCCATTCTGGTGCTGGGCCCTCTGCTGGCCCATTTCGGCCAGGCCGATGTGTCCTTGCCCGGCGGCTGCGCGATCGGTTCGCGCCCGGTGGACTTGCACATTCGTGGGCTCGAAGCCATGGGTGCTGAGATTCGCGTCGAAGCCGGTTATATCCGTGCGCGGGTAGATGGCCGCCTGAAAGGGGCGACGATCTATTTTGATACCGTGACGGTGACTGGCACCGAGAACCTGTTGATGGCCGCCACGCTGGCGGATGGCGTCACCGTGCTTGAAAACGCCGCCCGTGAGCCTGAAGTGGTCGACCTGGCCGAGTGCCTGATCAAGATGGGTGCACGGATCAGTGGGCACGGCAGCGATACCATCACTATCGAAGGTGTCTCGTCGCTTGGTGGCTGCGTTCACGATGTCATGCCTGACCGTATCGAAACCGGTACCTTTCTAGTCGCGGCAGCCATGACCGGCGGGCGCGTGAAGGTAAAACGCACCCGCGCCGATATCCTCGAGGCCGTGCTCGCCAAGCTGGAAGAGGCGGGTGCTGAGATTACCACCGGCGATGACTGGATTGCTCTGGACATGCACGGCAAGCGCCCTCGTGCCGTGAATATCCGCACGGCACCTTACCCGGCCTTTCCCACCGACATGCAGGCCCAGTTCGTAGCCATGAACGCAGTGGCAGAAGGTGCGTCGAGAGTGGTTGAAACGATTTTTGAAAATCGCTTCATGCACGTTCAGGAGCTGAACCGCATGGGCGCGGATATCGTTCTGGAGGGCAATGCCGCCTTGATTAACGGTGTTGACAAGCTCTCGGGTGCGCCGGTGATGGCGACGGATCTGCGCGCATCTGCCTCGTTGGTGATTGCCGCCATGATGGCGGAGGGCGAAACCCTGGTCGATCGCATTTATCATATCGACCGTGGCTACGAATGCATCGAGGAAAAACTGCAGCTGCTGGGTGCGCGTATCCGCCGTATCCCGGGCTGAGCCTGGCCCCCAACCATTGGCAACCAAAATGAGTAAGCAACTGATTTTAGCCCTCTCAAAGGGCCGTATTCTCGAAGAGACGCTGCCGCTGCTGGCCGATGCGGGCATCACGCCTACAGAGGATTTAAGCAAAAGCCGTAAGCTTTTGTTCGATACCAATCTGCCCGACGTCAAATTCGTCGTGATCAGAGCGACGGACGTACCGACTTACGTTCAGCTTGGGGCAGCCGATCTGGGGGTAGCCGGCAAGGATGTTCTTTTAGAGCACGGCGCCGAAGGGCTTTATGAGCCACTTGATCTCGACATTGCACGTTGCAAGCTGATGACCGCTGGCGTTACTGGTGAGTTGC
The DNA here is from genome assembly GCF_014263395.1 of Halomonas sp. SH5A2. Classification (GTDB taxonomy): domain Bacteria; phylum Pseudomonadota; class Gammaproteobacteria; order Pseudomonadales; family Halomonadaceae; genus Vreelandella. The sequence goes on from NZ_CP058321.1 coordinate 1,428,420, forward strand.
CGAAGTTGGCGCGTCGTCGGGTGGCAACGAAGTTCGTCAATATCGCCCGGCGGTACTACGCCGAGCAAGGTATCCAGGCCGAGGTGATCAAGCTTTATGGTGCCATGGAGCTGGCGCCGCTGATGAACCTGGCCGATGAAATTGTCGATATTGTCGACACCGGTAATACGCTGCGCGCCAATGGCATGGAACCGCGTGAGCTGATTGCGCCGATCAGCACCCGCCTGGTGGCCAATAAAGCCGCCATGACGATGAAGCACGCGCGTATCAAGCCACTGCTGGCTCGCCTGGAACGCGCCGTTGCCGAACGCAAGACGATATCGCCCGCCGACTAAGTGAGGTTGCTATGAACGAGAACGCTACCGCGACGATAGCACGACTCAACACTGCCGATGAGGCGTTTGCCGGACAACTGGATGCGTTGCTGGACTGGGAAGGTGTGTCAGACAGTGCCGTTCAGGCGCGTGTCAATGACATCCTCACCAACGTCAAGCGTCATGGTGATGCGGCGGTCATCGAAGCCACCAATCGCTTTGATCGTGTCTCGGTTACCCATATGGATGAGCTTCGCCTGACGGCTGAGCAATTGCGCCAAGCCTTTGAGTCGCTGCCCACTGAGCAGCGCGATGCCCTGGCGAGTGCCGCCGAGCGTATCCGGCGTTACCACGAACGTCAGAAACCGACCTCCTGGCAATACGAAGAACCCGATGGCACGGTGCTTGGTCAGCAGGTGACGGCGATCGACCGCGCGGGTATCTACGTGCCGGGTGGCAAAGCCGCCTACCCTTCATCGGTCTTGATGAATGCGATTCCCGCGCATGTGGCGGGCGTGCAAGAGATCATCATGACGGTTCCCACACCCGATGGCGTACTCAACGATCTGGTACTGGCGGCAGCACATGTGGCCGGTGTGGACCAGGTGTTCACTATCGGCGGTGCCCAGGCCATTGGCGCCCTTGCCTATGGAACTGAAAGCGTACCCAGGGTGGATAAGATCGTTGGGCCAGGCAACATCTATGTGGCGACGGCCAAGCGGGCCGTGTTTGGCCAGGTGGGGATCGACATGATTGCCGGCCCCTCTGAAATCATGGTGGTGTCGGATGGATTGACCGACCCTGATTGGCTGGCGATGGACCTGTTTTCCCAGGCGGAGCACGATGAAGATGCTCAAGCCATCCTGGTGAGTTGGGATGCTCAGCATCTGGCGGATATAGAAGCCGCGATAGAGCGTCTGCTTCCGACCCTGGAGCGGGCCGATATCGTCCGTGAGTCGCTGCGTCGACGCGGCGCGCTGGTTCACTGCCGCGATGCCGAGGAAGCGGTCACGCTGATCAATCGGGTTGCCCCCGAGCACCTTGAACTTTCAGTGGAAACGCCTGACGCCTGGCTTGCCGGTATTCGCCATGCGGGAGCGATCTTCATGGGGCGTTACACGGCAGAGGCGTTGGGCGATTATTGTGCAGGGCCGAACCATGTGCTTCCCACCTCGGGTACTGCACGCTTCTCATCGCCATTGGGTGTATACGATTTCCAAAAACGATCGTCACTGATTCACTGTTCCGCCGAGGGAGCCTCAGCGCTGGGTGAAGTTGCTTCTGTGTTGGCGCGGGGCGAATCGTTGACCGCCCACGCGCGCTCCGCTGAATATCGTATTAAACCGTCTTGATGCATTGACGAAGGCGGCTGCTCAGTCCTTCAAGGCTGGTTTGGGTCGCCTTCATTATTGCCACTTCGGCGCGTTCCATCGGGTTGTGGAAGTGTCGACGGAATGGGTCGCTCACCTACATCCAGCGTCATTTCCATGCGTTCGCCGTCACGGACAATGGTCAGCGGTAGTGCTGTGCCCGGCTTGATCGAGGCAATATCGCTCATGGTGGCGCGCGCATCGAGAATGGGTTGACCATCGACGGATAGCAGGACGTCGCCAGGCTTCAGTCCGGCTTTCTCTGCCGGCCCCCCATCCACGACGCCTGCGACGATAACCCCTTGAGGCGTGCGTAGGCCGAAAGACGCGGCAAGCTCTCTGGATAGTGCCTGCGCCTCAATCCCCAGCCAGCCACGGATGACGCGGCCCTGGGTAACCAGCTCGTCCAGGATGCTATGGGCAAGGTTGGCAGGAATGGCAAACCCGATACCCTGAGAGCCCCCCGAGCGCGAAAAGATGGCCGTATTAATGCCCACTAGTGCGCCTTCCGGGTTGACCAGCGCTCCACCCGAGTTCCCTGGGTTAATGGCCGCATCGGTCTGAATGAAATCCTCGTAGGCGTTCAGGCCCAGATGGCTTCGCCCGGTGGCGCTGATAATCCCCATCGTCACTGTCTGGCCAACGCCAAAGGGGTTGCCGATGGCCAGGGCGACATCGCCAACGGCAACATCCGTTGAATTACTCAGCTCAATAACGGGCAAGTTTTCTAGGTCAATCTTAAGCACAGCGAGGTCGCTTTCCGGGTCAGTGCCAATCACCTCGGCGATCACTTCGCGGCCATCACGCAGCGCCACCTGAATTTCGTCGGCACCGTTGATGACATGATGATTGGTGAGCACATAGCCCTCGTCGCTGACGATGACGCCCGAGCCCAGGCTTGACAGCATGCGTTGGTGGGTGGTGGCGTCATCGCCGTTAAAGAATTGCTGAAAGAAGGGGTCTGACATCAGCGGGTGTTCGTCGCGTTCGACGATGCGTGACGAGTAGATGTTGACCACAGCAGGCGCTGCTTGATTGACTGCATCGGCGTAGCTGGCAGGGCCCTGGTTGCGGTTCAGGGGCGCCGCTTGCCGGATTTCAGGTGCCGGTCGGTCTGGGTCGGTCTCTTGATCTGCCGTGGTGACGAGCGAGGGGGTATCTTCGGTTTGGGGTGGCGAAGCCTGAAAAGGCAGCGGGAAGCGCTCAGGAAACGCAAACATGATAACAGCTGCCAGCAAAAAGCCTGTGATGATGGGCCATATGTAAGGCAGCACAAAGCGTTTCATTGAGGGTTCCTTTGGCGATCGTCGAGGAGTAGAGATTAGCGCTGACGAGTCGTCAGTCTTACACTAGACAATATTATGTAAATGGTAACATTTTATTGGCTTGTATCTCATGGATACCAGCAGATACTTAGGAGCAACGGTGATTCAACGCGATATATTAGTAGCAGCCTGCGACCATCAGCTTCGCGCCTCACAGTTTAAAGACTTTACGATTAACGGCCTTCAGGTGGCAGGCCGTGATCGAGTGGCGCGCGTCATGACCGGCGTGACGGCCTGCCAGTCCTTGCTTGACGAAGCAGTGCGCTGGCAGGCCGATATGCTGATTGTTCACCATGGCTATTTTTGGAAGAACGAGCCGGTCGCTATTACGGGCATGAAACAAAGACGAATCAAAACCTTGCTCGATCACGAGATAAATCTTCTGGCCTATCATTTACCCCTTGATGCCCACAGCGAGATGGGCAACAACGCTGAACTGGCCAAGCAGCTTGGTTGGAAAGTCGAGGGTTGTCTGGATGGAGAGCTGGGTGAAGGTCTGCTTTGGTCTGGGCGCGTTGCCAAGCCGCTGAGCGCGACCGCGCTTGCCGAGCAAATAAGCCAGACCTTGCAGCGAGAGCCGCTGCTGATCGAAGCGCCGGGTGTGGGCGACATAGAGCGTATCGCCTGGTGCACGGGTGGGGCGCAGGACATGATTAGTGCCGCTTGTGAAGGCGGGGCGCAGGCGTTTGTTTCCGGAGAAATTTCAGAGCGAACGACGCATCTTGCCAGAGAAATGGGTATTCATTATTTGGCGGCAGGTCACCATGCCACTGAACGTTACGGTGTTCAGGCATTGGGGGAGTGGTTGGCTGATGAATACGGTGTGGAGCACCGGTTTGTCGATATTGATAATCCTGCTTGATCCCTTTCACCCTCGGCAATGCTGCCGAGGGTCAATTCACTCTGGGAGTGCTCAGTAACGTGGCGGTGTTGCCGTGTCGTCGCGAGCGTCTTTATCTTTGAGGCCGAAATGTTCGGATAGCGTGCCGTTCTGGCCATCGGCGTAGTCGCGAGGCGTTGCGGGCGCGTTCAATGTGTCAGTTGGCTCGGTCACAGGGCGAAGGTCAGTCAACTCGGCTGGGCGATGTGTTAGCTGATCTAGTTGCCACTGGCCTGCGTCATCTTGCAGCTTTTTTTCGAGCTCGTCGGTTTCCTGGCGGATCGTTGCTAGCGACTCATGCACACTGGACAGTTGATGACTGACGCCATTCTTGAGCGACGCAACCTGATGTTCACGCTCCAATAATGTTTGGCGAAGTGAAGCAAGTTGACGCTGGCTTTTACTCAGTAACCGGTAGCATCCTGCGCCGATTATCAAGCCGATCACAAGGCCTATTGCTGCATAGGTTAATGGCTCGCTTTCCACATTTATCTCCCTTGATGCCTGTCGCTGCCGATTGTACAGCGCATGAAACAGTCGATGGCTATTATAGGCGCCTTGATGATGGTTGGGTCAATGCTCATGCGTTGGTGAGCCTAACCACGTATACTTATTGCCTTTATTCATGTCGCGTGATTGCTTTCAGTAACGCTTGGCGGAAATAACGGGAGAATTAAACGATGAGGGCAACGTCGGACGGTGGTGGCCCAACGCCGAACGCGGCGACGCCGATGGGGCGTTATCGTGCAGATCTTAAGCGAGAGGGATTTGAGTACGACCCGGCCCAGGAAGCGGCAGTGGCGCATTTGCAGCGTTTGTACGATGCATTGCTGTCAACCCCGACGACGGTGCCGAAAACAGTGCTTGCCAATAAAGGGCTGAAGGCCAGGATGGCGGGGTTGATAGGCAAAAAATCGTCCCCGCAAGAGCCGTTGACGCCGAGTGTCCAGGGGCTTTATTTCTGGGGAGGTGTGGGTCGCGGCAAAACGTATCTGGTGGATACTTTCTACGAATCGCTGCCGTTTGCCGATAAAATGCGCACCCATTTCCATCGCTTCATGCAGCGTGTGCACAACGAGCTCACCCATTACAAAGGGGAAAAGAACCCGTTGACATTGGTGGCGAGCAAGTTTGCCAGTGAAGCACGGGTGATTTGCTTTGACGAATTCTTCGTCAAGGATATTACCGACGCCATGATACTGGCGAATCTTCTTGAAGCCCTCTTTGAGCGGGGGGTCGTTCTCGTGGCAACGTCGAATATCGTGCCTGACGATCTGTATAAAGACGGTCTTCAACGCGCGCGGTTTCTGCCCGCTATCGATTTGCTCAATCGCCATTGTCAGGTGGTGAATGTTGACTCGGGTGTTGATTACCGCCTGCGCGCGCTGGAGCGTGCGGAAATCTTTCATTCGCCGCTGGACGACGCCGCCGAAAAAGAGTTGGCGCGAAGTTTCCGTGAAATTGCCGGGCACGCTGGAGAGGAGGACGCTCCGCTTGAGATCAATCAGCGTGTGCTGACGACTCGTCGACTGCACGACGACATCGCCTGGTTTGAGTTTGCGGAGCTTTGCGATGGCCCGCGTAGCCAAAATGACTATATCGAGCTGGCGCGAGAATTCCACACGATTATCGTTTCTAATGTCCCTGCCATGCGCGGCGCCGACGACGATCAGGCCAGGCGCTTTATCAACATGGTAGATGAGTTCTACGACCGGGGCGTCAAGGTGTTGATGTCGGCAGAAGCGCCGGTGGAGTCACTCTACCATGGCGGAAAGCTGACGTTTGAATACCAGCGAACGCTCTCTCGGTTACAGGAGATGCAGTCCCATGATTATTTGGCGCTGCCGCATAAACCCTAGTCTCATAACACCTTGTCGCATAAAATCTGATCGTATAAAGCTTGGTCTTAGAAACTCATTTGTATGAACCTTGACCACATCAAAAAAAGAAATCCAGAAAAGTATCCGTGGATGCCTGGAAAGGCTTAACTTGGCGGATGGCTTGCTGTAGAATGCCGCCTCGCTACATGTTGTGGGTCAAGAACCCGCAACCAAAAAAAATAGGGATGGTGCAACGCCGCATAGCGGTGTGTCGTACCCAACACATTTTAACTGGTGATTTCATCCATGAAGACGTTCAGTGCTAAGCCGCAGTCCGTCCAGCGCGATTGGTACGTTGTCGACGCAACGGACAAGACGCTCGGCCGTCTGGCTACCGAAATTGCTCGCCGCTTGCGCGGTAAGCATAAGCCCGAATTTACCCCTCACGTTGATACCGGCGATTACATCGTGGTGATCAACGCGGAAAAAGTCCAAGTGACCGGCAACAAGGCGAAGGCCAAGACCTATTACCGCCATACTGGTTACCCGGGCGGTCTACGCTCCATGACGTTCGATAAAATGATCGACCATGCGCCCGAGCGTATTATTGAGTCTGCCGTGAAAGGCATGCTGCCCAAAGGTCCGCTTGGCCGTGCCATGTACACCAAGCTGAAAGTGTACGCTGGTGCCGAGCATCCGCATGCTGCCCAACAGCCGCTTGAACTGAACATCTGAGGAAATCTCCGCCATGACACAGCAGTATTACGGTACCGGGCGCCGCAAGACTTCCACCGCCCGCGTCTTTATGAAGCCGGGTTCCGGCAAAATTACCGTCAACAACCGTGAACTCGACAACTACTTTGGTCGTGTAACCGGTCGTATGGTTGTGCGCCAGCCGCTAGAGCTGACCGAAACCCTCAACCAGTTCGACGTTTACGTCACGGTTGAAGGCGGCGGTGGTTCAGCGCAAGCCGGTGCGATTCGCCACGGTATTACCCGTGCGCTGATGAATTATAATGAAGATCTGCGCCCTGCACTGCGCGCCGCGGGTTATGTGACGCGCGATGCACGTCAGGTAGAGCGTAAGAAAGTCGGCCTGCGTAAAGCACGCCGTCGTCCGCAGTTCTCCAAGCGTTAATCGACGCTCAAGTACTGTGGAAAAAGCCCAGGCCATTGGCCTGGGCTTTTTTTTTGCTATAACAATCATCCGTCAAGGTGTACGTTGATGAAGCGTGCCTGGCGAACTGCACGCTGGTTAAACTACTTTATACATAGACATTAAATAACAACAGTCATCTTTGCGGAGCATTAAGCGCTGCGTGAAGAAAAAAAGTGGGGGCCGGATATGGCAAATAACGGCGTTAACAAGGGGCGGCGGCGTTTCCTTGTAGGGGCGACGACCGTTGTCGGCGCAGTAGGAGCGGTTGGGGTCGCAATCCCGTTTGTGTCGGCTTGGCAGCCAAGTGCAAGAGCCCGGGCGGCGGGGGCGCCTGTTCAAGCCGACGTTTCGAAGCTGGCTCCGGGGCAGCGTATGACGGTCGAATGGAGAGGGCGTCCCGTCTGGATTATCAACCGAACGCCCGAGATGATCGAGCGCACGGAATCCTTTGCCGCTGACCGTCTCGCCGACCCGGATTCTCAAGCGTCTCTGCAACCTGCCTATAGCGCCGGTCAAATGCGCTCCATACGCCCGGAAATTGGTGTCCTGATCGGTATCTGTACGCATCTAGGGTGTTCGCCAGTCTACCGTCCGGAGCCTGATGCAACGGGAGTTGGTGTCGACGACTGGCCCGGCGGCTTCTTCTGTCCCTGTCATGGCTCGCGGTTTGACTTGGCAGGGCGTGTGTTCAGCAATGTACCGGCGCCTACCAACCTGGAAGTTCCCCCCTATCGTTTCGAGGGCGATAACATCATTGTTGTCGGCGAAGATGAGGAGACGGCTTGATGGGTAATTCGAATAAAACCAAAGCTCCCCGTGGCCTGATGCGTTGGATTGACGCCCGCTTTCCGGCAACGCAACTCTTTCAGGACCATCTGTCGCACTATTACGCGCCGAAAAATTTTAATTTTTGGTATTTTTTCGGTTCTCTGGCGCTATTGGTTCTCGTCAACCAGATTCTGACGGGCATCTGGCTCACCATGAGCTTCAATCCCAGTGCTGAAGGCGCCTTTGACTCCATTGAATACATCATGCGCGATGTGGAGTGGGGCTGGCTGATCCGCTATATGCACACCACGGGGGCCTCAGCGTTCTTTGTGGTGATATATCTGCATATGTTCCGGGGATTGCTATATGGCTCCTACAAAGCGCCTCGAGAACTGGTGTGGATCTTCGGTATGGCCATTTATTTAACCCTGATGGCCGAGGCGTTCATGGGGTATCTGCTACCTTGGGGACAGATGTCGTACTGGGGCGCGCAAGTGATTATTTCACTGTTCTCTGCCATTCCCTTCATTGGTCCCGACCTGGCGCAGTGGGTACGTGGCGACTATCTGATTTCAGGCATAACGCTGAATCGCTTTTTTGCCTTGCATGTGGTGGCGTTGCCGATTGTGATTCTCGCGTTGGTGGTGCTGCATATTGTGGCGCTCCACGAGGTGGGCTCCAACAATCCAGACGGCATCGATATCAAGCAGAAAAAAGATGAAGCCGGTAAGCCGCGGGATGGTATTCCTTTTCATCCTTATTACACGGTTAAAGATCTGGCGGGCGTTGCCGTTTTCCTGTTTGTGTTCTGCATTGTGGTGTTCTATTTCCCGGAAGGGGGCGGGTATTTCATTGAAACGCCCAACTTTGAACCGGCTAATCCGTTACAAACCCCCGACCATATCGCGCCCGTGTGGTATTTCACGCCCTTTTACGCGATTTTGCGTGCCATCACCTTCTCGATTTTCGGTTTGGAGGCTAAGTTTTTAGGGGTGATGTGCATGGGCGGGGCCATTGCCGTGATGTTTGTACTGCCATGGCTGGATCGTAGCCCTGTGCGCTCAATCCGCTATAAAGGCTGGATATCCAAGCTGATGTTAGCGTTGTTTGCGGCAAGCTTTGTGACGCTTGGCGTTCTAGGGGTAATGCCTTCAACAGGGGGGCGAACGCTATTGGCCCAAGTCTGCACGGCGATCTATTTCGCTTATTTCCTGTTGATGCCGATCTATACGCGGTTGGAAAAAACAAAACCCGTTCCGGAAAGGGTGACTGGCTAATGAAAAAACAACTGATCGCGCTCATTGCCGTTCTGGTGCCAATGACCGCAATGGCTGCCGGTGGCGCAGGTGTTCCGCATTCCATGGAGCCGGATCTGCAGGATCAGGCGTCGTTGCAAAATGGCATGAAGCTCTACGTTAATTATTGTATGGGCTGCCACTCGCTTGAGTATCAGCGATTTTCGCGCGCCGCTGAGGATCTGGATATTCCACGGGACATTATTGAGGACAATGTCATCTTTTCCTCCGAACTGGCGTTCAACGATCAAATGCAAACGTCAATGAGCGAGGAAAACGGTGAAACATGGTTTGGTGCACCACCCCCAGACCTGACACTGTCAGCTAGGCTGCACGGCACTGACTGGCTGTATTCCTATCTGCTCAGTTTTTATCAAGACCCGAGCCAACCCACCGGGGTTAACAATGCGGTATTCGAGCTGGTAGCCATGCCCAATGTGCTGGAGCCGCTCCAGGGCGTACAAGAAAAGGTATGTCCTGAGGCAGATGCATCAGAAGGTGCCTCCGGCAGTGAAGCTGACTGTGATACGTTGGAAATTACCCACCAGGGCGAACTCTCGCCAGAGGAGTTTGAAGAGGCGGTTTATGACCTCACAAACTTTCTTGCCTATGTGGGAGAGCCCTCGAAGCTTCAGGCTCAGGCGTTAGCGCCTAAGGTGCTCATCTTTTTGTTTATCTTTGCTGTTATTGCCTATCTTCTCAAGCGTGAGTATTGGCGCGATATTCATTGAAGACGCTGATACAGGGCAATCTAGGGCGTGCGGCCAAGTCGTGCGCCCTTTGTATGTTAGCCTTTAACGTAATGCATGGCGTTGCCTTCCCCAAGGGTGGGGTGGACGTGTTATTATTCAAGATTGATTCGTTGCGAGGATGGTTTCATGGGAGTTGTGGCCAAACGGTCGTCGATGATTTTTTATTCAGGTAATGATGATCATTTCAGTCATCGTGTCCGCATTGTGCTGGCTGAGAAGGGGGTGGCTGTCGACGTCGTCGATGTCTCCGACGAGAATGTCCCTGACGAGCTCGCCGACTTGAACCCGTACAACAGCGTTCCGACGTTGCTTGACCGTGACTTGGTGCTCTACGAGTCGAAGGTCATGATGGAATACCTGGATGAGCGTTTTCCGCATCCGCCACTGTTGCCTGTTTATCCTGTGGCACGTGCGCAGAGCCGTCTTTGGATGCATCGCATCGAACGCGAGTGGTGCCCGATGGTCGAGCAAATCACCAGCGGTGGGAAAAAAGAAGCTGAGAAAGCACGTAAAGAGCTACGTGAAAGTCTGATCGGTATTTCGCCTATTTTTGAAGACATGCCGTATTTCATGAGTGACGAATTCACTCTGGTTGACTGCTGTCTGGCGCCGATCCTATGGCGTTTACCGGCACTGAATATTGAACTGCCGGAAAAACAGGTAAAGCCGCTATTAAACTATATGTCGCGGGTGTTCGAGCGAGACGCATTTAAAGCCGCTTTGAACGAGCGCGAAAAAGAGATGCGCGCCTGAACCCACTCAGGCCTCGCCTGGCGGGGCCTTTTCTCTGGGAGGAGCGAGACGAGATGAAATCGAGCCGTCCTTATATTGCCCGAGCGCTCTACGAGTGGTTGCTGGACAACGAACTCACACCGCACTTGGTCGTGGATGCCACGCAGCCTGGTGTTGAAGTGCCTCGTCAATTTGTGCAAAACGGCCAAATCGTACTCAATGTTGCGCCTACAGCGGTTCGCGACCTGTTTATGGAAAACCAGGCCATTGGTTTTAATGCGCGTTTCGGTGGTCAGCCCATGCAGGTGATGATTCCTACGCCGGCACTCATCGCGATTTATGCCCGTGAAAATGGCGCTGGCATGGTGTTTGGTCACGAGCCGGAATTAACCCCGGTTGAGGGTGAAGAAGAAGCGGCAGACGAAACCTTTTCGCCAAGCAAGCCAACGCTGGCCGTAACGGAATCAACCGGCGAAGGAGATTCAGCATCTGAAGAAACGTCAAAGGAAACGTCGGATTCAGACAGTGAATCAAAGGATAAGCCCAGCAAGAAAAAGCCATCGCTGCGGGTGGTGAAGTAACGCGACAGTTCCCTTCGAACGCATTTCTATACAAAAAAGCCTCGCTGTTCAAAAACAGCGAGGCTTTTTTATTTGCTTTGAGTGTCGGTTCAGTCGATATACTCGAAGACTTTTACAATCCGCTGGACACCTGCCACGTTGGAAGCTGTATTGACGATGCGATCCGCTTCTCCACGCGACACCATGCCCATGATGTAAACGCTGGCGTTTTCTGTCGTGACCTTGAGTTTTGACGAGTCAATGCGGTCATTGGTTGCCAGCTGAGCCATAACGTTGCTGGTTAACCAAGTGTCGGTCAAGCGCTGGGTGCTGGGTAGGCGGGCTGAAACCGTCAACTCGTTGTGTACGTCATTAACGCCACGTAAGTCAGCAGTGACGTTTTCGGCCATCTCGCGCAGTTCCTCGCTGGGCACTTGGCCAACCAGTAGCACGACGCCATTAAAGCTATGGGGGCGAATGCGGGCGTCACCTAGCCGTCCGTCAGCTCGGTCTAGCGCACGCCCGACTTCTCGTTCAATCGTTTCGTCAACGGCAACGACGTCTTCGCCGCGTTGACCGTAATTTGAAGCATCGACAGCGGTGTTGGTCGCGCAACCTGCGAGCAGAATACTGGCTCCCAGAGTGGCCGCCATTAACAGGCGAGAAAAATGTGAAGCTGAGAGTTTTGGAGTCATTGATAGGTTCCTTTTCATTATCGACAGGGCTGGTTTAGCCGCCGAATAGTTGCTCATCGATCAAGTCGCAAAGGCAGTGGATGACCAACAAGTGCACTTCCTGGATGCGTGCCGTGGAGGTGGCGGGCACACGAATTTCGCAGTCATCCTGACCCAGTAGCGATGCCATATCACCGCCATCCCGTCCGGTTAACGCCACGACCGTCATGTCACGGTCGTGAGCGGCTTGTATAGCCTGCACGATATTAGCCGAGTTGCCACTTGTTGAAATGGCCAGAAGTATGTCGCCTGGCTGACCTAGCGCTCTGATTTGCTTAGAGAATACTTCGTTATACGTATAATCATTGGCGATCGAGGTTAGTGTGGAGGTATCCGTGGTTAACGCCAGTGCCGGTAAGCTCGGCCGCTCGCGCTCAAAGCGGTTGAGCAACTCCGACGAGAAATGCTGGCTATCACCCGCGCTGCCGCCGTTTCCGCAGGCGAGAATTTTGCCTTCGCTTACCAAACATTGCACCATCATCTGACTGGCGACCTCAATAAAAGGCGGCAGCACCTCGCTGGCGTAGGTTTTGGTATCAATGCTGGCGTTGAAGTGGTCCAGTATGCGTGGTTGAAAGTCCATTAGGGCTTCCTGGTTGTCAGTTCAAAAGGCGTCAAAAGCGGCTTTTACCCACTCGACTTCCATCTGAGGGGGTGTGCCGGTCATGGCGATAACGTCAAAACGACACGCTGACGGGTGTCGCCTTGAGGCTAAATAAAGACGTGCGGCCCGGATAAGCCGTTGCTGTTTCTGGGCCGTTACGGACTCAAGAGGATGCCCGTAGCGGCTCGATTTGCGATGTTTGACCTCTACGAAGACCAGAATATCCGCATCCTGCATGATCAGGTCAAGCTCGCCGCCTTTAACATGATGATTACTAGCGATTAACCGCAGTCCCTGCTGCTGCAGCCATTGAGCTGCAAACTGCTCAATGGCCTGACCGCGCGATCGAGCTGTCTGGGGATTAGTTGTCATCGCCTTCGTCGTTGCCTTCTTCATTACCCATCAAGCCGGGAATTAAAATCGGCGCAGGTGTTCCGTTCTGGAACTTGGCCCAAGGCAGCTCGCGATAAATTCTGCCGTCGCCGGTGAGAAACAGCTTGCCAGTGCTGCCATCAAAGCCTTCCAGTGCAGAAAAATCAGAAAGGTGTGTGGCGATCTCATAGGCATCGACCCCCATGGCCATTAATCGGAACATAGAAGCATCGGGCTCTTCTCGTAGACGCTGGTAGCTGTCGTAGAAGGGCAGCACTTCTTCACCTCCCACGGCGGCATCGGGAATTTGCCAGGGGATATCCATGAACATGACGTCGTTGAGATCCTGATCAAGGCGTGTCTGACGCCGTCCTTCGTGAAGGTGGGACGTGGCATAGATGGGGAGGTCAGGCGCGTAATAGTAATCCATGGTGGGCGGCACCTGGCGAGCATAGTCCGGTAGCGCGAGTAGGAAGAGGGCATCAATATCGTTAAGCTGCGCGCGTTCTCCGCGAACGTTCAAAGCCGTCTTTACCGCATCAGACACCGGGTTGTCAGGGTTATAGCGCACGGCGTTGCTGATGTCACCACCCTGACGATGCCACTCGTTCCAGAAGGCTTCGCCGACGCGCTGTCCCCAGTCGTTATCGGGTACCATCAGAGACATTTGGCGGTGGCCATCCTGCCATGCACGGCGTGCGGCCTGACGTGCTTCGTCTTCAGCCGAGAGGCCGTATTGGAAAAGCCGCTTGGCTTGATTGCTATCGCCACTACCGTAGTTGAGCGCCAATGTCGGCACGGGAACGCTTTCGCGCTGTTCAAGCTGAGTGACCTGTTCCTTGTCCAGCGGACCAATCATCACCTGAGCGTTCATCTGCTGGGTGCGATCATAAAGCTCGTTGAGCGAGTACTGCGAAGCATCCAGGAAGCTTAGTTGTACGTTGTCGCCCTTGATGTCGTGATGGCGGCGCATGGCAGAAGCAATGGTCTCGGCGACGCTGCTGAGTGCGCCGGATTCGGGCAGTGCCACGACGATACGGTTGATCGTTTCGCCTTCCAGTTCAGGCAGTGCAAAGCGTTCCGGGTCGGGCTTGTCGAGCGCTTCGCGTGCCCAGCGCTGGCGGTCTTCGAGCGTGCGCTGCTGGTCGGCCTGCATTGGCAACTCGTCATCAAGCACCTGGACGGCGCGCAAAACGCTGTCAGGTTCATTGAGTGCGCGGGCTAACTCGGAAAAAAGGAGTGCCCAGCGAACCCGGTTTGCTTCGGATAGCGCTTGCTCGTCAATGGCGTCAGCCGCCTCAAAGGCATCTTCGCGCTGGCCCTGGCGGGCAAAAATATTGGCCGCCTCGAGGCGCGTTCTGGCGGCTTCTCCGGGGGCCTGTTCTTCCGCCTGGCTAAGCAGACGGCCAGGGTCCTCGGCGGGTTCTCGATCAACGACACCGGGAGGCTGTGTCGCACAACCCGCAACGAGAAGTGCCATGAGCGTAGCGGCAAGAAAGCCACGTAATGACTGTTTCATGTATCCTTCCTTAGTTTCCGTTTGCGCCGTCGCTGCTTGTCAACGATTTGGCGGCTATTGGACAAGCATAGCGTACCGAGGGGCAAGCCATTGACGAATTGGGAGTCACGATGACACACACACCACCGGGTACATTGTACGTGGTCGCCACGCCGATTGGGAATTTGGATGATCTTTCCGCCCGCGCTGTGCGATTGCTAGGCGAGGTGACACGCGTTGCCGCTGAGGATACCCGCCACAGCGCCCGCCTGCTGTCGCACCTGGGCTTGAATAAGCCGATGGTATCGTTGCACGAACACAACGAAGCGCGACGGGTCGATAGCCTGGATCGCTATCTTGAAGCGGGGGAGGATATTGCCTTGATCAGCGATGCCGGTACGCCGCTGATCAGCGACCCGGGGTTCGTATTGGTGCGCGAGCTTCGCGCGCGCAACCGTCATGTCGTGCCGATACCTGGCCCCTGTGCGCTGATTACCGCGTTGTCCGCGGCCGGCTTGCCTACCGATCGATTTGTATTTGGTGGGTTTCTACCTGCCAAGCCTGGAGCGAGACGACAAGCGCTGGAGGCTTGGAAGGTGCGCGAGGAGACGCTGGTATTTTACGAATCCCCGCATCGCATTGTGCATACGCTGGAAGCCTTGCATGAGCAGCTGGAAGGCCGCGAGGTCGTCCTGGCTCGCGAGTTGACCAAAACCTTCGAGACATTTCTTCACGGTACGCCGGCGTCGCTACTGGATCAGTTATCAAGCGACCCGAATCAGGCGCGTGGCGAGTTTGTGGTGATCATCGCCGGCGCGCCGCCGGTAGCGCAAAGTGAGCAACAGGCGATTGACGCCGATACCTTGCTTGAGACGTTGCTTGGAGAAGGAGTTGGTGTCAAGCAGGCGGCGAGTGTTGCCGCCCGCCTGTTCGGCGGTCGTAAGCAAACCTGGTATGCCCGCTTGCAAGCCATGAAAGGCGAGCATTGAGGCGAACGTTGGGCGCTGGTATGCTTGCCGCCGGAGTTGGCCAGACAGTCGCCGCTAATGCACCTCAAAAGGTATTGGGGGAGGAAAGTCCGGGCTCCATAGGGCAGAGTGCCAGGTAACGCCTGGGCGGCGCGAGCCGACGGAAAGTGCAGCAGAGAGTAGACCGCCTAAGCCCCTGAGTTTCAAAGCTGGGGGCCGGTAAGGGTGAAAGGGTGCGGTAAGAGCGCACCGCGCGCCTGGCAACAGTGCGTGGCAAGGTAAACCCCACTCGGAGCAAGACCAAATAGGGACCCAATGGCGTGGCCCGCGCTGGGTCCGGGTAGGTTGCTTGAGCGCTGTGGTAACGCAGCGCCTAGAGGAATGACTGTCCACGACAGAACCCGGCTTATCGGCCGACTCCCCATCCATCGGGGTGTGCCCAGGCATACCCCACACTATCTTGTGAGTGTACTGTCTGTGAGCTTTACCATGCCGTCACCTGACCAGGCCAGCGCTCAATTCGAGCATACCAGTGTGCTACTGGACGGCGCCGTCGATGTCCTCGTGCATCAACCCGATGGCGTATACCTTGACGGCACCTTTGGCCGCGGCGGCCATTCCCGGGTCATTTTGTCGCGCTTGAACGAGGCAGGGCGCTTGATTGCCCTCGACCGGGATCCTCAAGCCGTGGCGGCAGCAGCAGATATTGCCGATTCACGATTTACCATGGTGCAGCGCGACTTTGCCCGGCTGGCCGATGTTGCCCGCGAGCAGGGCGTGCATGGCAAACTTGCCGGAATCCTGCTTGATGTTGGCGTGTCATCGCCACAGCTTGATGACCCTGAGCGGGGTTTCAGCTTTATGCGCAATGGTCCGCTGGACATGCGTATGGATCCCAGCCAGGGGGAAAGCGCCGCGGAATTTCTTGCTCACGCGAGTGAAGCAACCATCGCGCACGTATTCAAAGCCTATGGCGAAGAGCGCTTTGGAAAACGACTCGCGCGAGCGGTCGTCAATAGACGGGGCGATACTCCCTTTACACATACGGTGGACTTGGCCGACGTGCTGAAAGCCGCCCATCCTGCCTGGGAAAAAGGCCGGCATCCGGCTACTAAGGCATTTCAGGGCCTGCGAATTTATTTAAACGGCGAGTTGGAACAGCTGGATGCGGCGCTGGAGGCAGCCCTCGAGGCCTTGGCGCCGGGTGGTCATTTGGTGGTCATTAGCTTCCATTCGCTCGAGGACCGCCGGGTAAAACGGTTTATTCGTCATCATGTGCGGGGCGATACTCATCTACCCAAGGGTGTGCCGATTCGTGATGACCAGTTGAATCGTCGTCTCGAGGCGCTGGGTAAAGGAAAACGGCCAAGCGATGACGAAGTGGCTGAGAATCCACGTGCCCGTAGCGCGGTCATGCGAGCAGCACGTAAACGAGAGTGATCACGGATGTCAGCATGAGCTTGGAGCAACTTGATCGGTGGTGGTCTTCTTTACAGGCTGGATGGCCGTTTTCTTTTCGTCTGCGGCCCTGGCCGGTGGCACTGAGCCTGCTTTTTTTAGCCTGCCTGGCAACGGCCTTGTGCGTCGTCGCGACGACCCATGCGACGCGAGGGCAGTACGCTCAGTTACAGCAGCTAGAGCAAGAGCAGAGCCAGTTAAATACAGAATGGGGTCAACTACTGTTGGAGGAAGGCGCGTGGTCAACGCCTGCGCGGATTGAGCAAATTGCCACACAGCGTTTGGGGATGCGTATTCCCGACGTCAACGACGTTGAGGTAATTCGGCCATGAGCTCTCAGCGCCGGGGCGTCAGTTCACGTCAAGCGCCTGTCGCCCCCCCACTGCCGGGGGGGCGGTTTTTCTTTGTCATGCTGCTTATTGTGCTGGCGTCCGCGGTCCTGATAGGGCGGATTACCTTACTGCAGGTGATCGACCGTCCTTTTCTGCAAAGCCAGGGGGATGCGCGAACGTTGCGTAATGAGGTCATCCCCGCCCACCGGGGGATGATTACAGACCGCAATGGCGAGCCGCTGGCGATCTCGACACCTGTGGTAACCCTTTGGGCGAACCCCCAAGAACTTCCTGACGATGCGATTCAGCGTATTGTCCTGGCTCAGGCACTGGGCATGTCGCTGGAGTCGTTTGAAGCCCGAGTAGCGCGCTATAGCGAACACGAGTTCATGTACCTGCGTCGCCAAATGACGCCCGAAGCCGCCCAACGTATCCTCGATTTGCGCACGCCTGGGGTCTACCCCCAGCGGGAATACAAGCGTTACTACCCCGCGGGTGAAGTCGCGGCACAGCTGCTTGGTGTGACCAACGTTGATGATGTCGGACAAGAAGGGCTCGAGCTTGCCTACCAGCCACACCTGGCCGGTCGTCCGGGGCAGCGACGCATTATCAAGGATCGTCGTGGTCGGCTGGTCAGAGAGTTAGATGTTATCCGTGAAGCTCAGCCGGGTGGCGACTTGACTCTATCAATTGATCAGCGTTTGCAGTACATGGCCTACCGGGAGCTCAGATCAGCGGTTGCTGAAAACGAAGCGGATGGTGGTGTCCTGGTCATGATGGACGCCCGCAGCGGTGAAGTGCTGGCAATGGCCAATTTACCCTCTTATAACCCCAATAATCGGGCCGGGCTCGACCCCCGCGGGCTGCGCAACCAGGCGCTGGTCGATGTTTTCGAGCCAGGTTCGGTGATGAAGCCGCTGGCGATGTCGGCGGTGCTGGAAAGTGAAGGCTTTGATAGCGATACCGTCGTTGATACCTCGCCGGGCTGGATGCGGATTGATGAATACACGATCCGTGATTTTCGTAATTATGGTGAGTTGGACCTGGCGGGTATTTTGGAAAAGTCGTCCAACATTGGCATGTCGCGTCTTGCTTTAGAGCTGGACGACACGGCGATCTGGGAAAAGTATCATCAGCTTGGCTTTGGGCAAAGTACTGAAACAGGGTTTCCAGGCGAAACCACGGGGCACTTGCCCGCACCGATACGCCGATCGCGCAGCGAACGGGCAGCGCTTTCGTACGGCTATGGCCTGTCGGTATCCGCGGTGCAACTGGCCAGTGCGTACACGGCGATTGCCAACGATGGCGTCCGTATATCGCCATCACTGTTACGCTTATCCTCTCAGCCCGAGGGAACACCAGCGATTCAGCCAAGCGTCGCCAATGACCTACTGCAGATTCTAGAAGACTCGGTGGCAGCTTATACCGGGGGGCGGAGAGCGCGTGTTGAGGGTTATCGCGTGGGCGGCAAGACCGGGACGGTGCGTAAATCAGGGCAGGGAGGCTACGCCAAAGATGCTTATCGTAGCGTCTTTGCTGGCATTGCCCCGATTTCGGATCCCCGCATCGTGACGGTGGTCATGATCGACCATCCCAAGGCAGGCGAGTTTTACGGGGGAGCCGTGGCGGCGCCGGTATTCTCTAGTGTGACAGGTAATGCGCTAAGGTTATTGGATGTGCCCCCTGATCATGAGGTGGACTAGTGGGAAGGAGATTGCATGACGCTCAGCCCGAATGAGGTAATTCAAGCGTTGGCTAAGGTGTGGCCGGCCGGTGGGCTGCCCACGGAACTGCCATCGTTGTCCGATAGTATCAATATCACTAGCGATTCTCGCCAGATCGGCCCTG
This sequence comes from Halomonas sp. SH5A2, assembly GCF_014263395.1. GTDB lineage: Bacteria > Pseudomonadota > Gammaproteobacteria > Pseudomonadales > Halomonadaceae > Vreelandella. The sequence continues at coordinate 1,447,209 of NZ_CP058321.1, forward strand.
GCGATATTTTTGTGGCCGTTCCAGGCGGCCAGTTGGATGGCCGTGACTTTATTGATAGCGCCCTTGAAGCAGGCGCAGGATTGGTTCTTGCGCATGCCAGCCATGGCGATATCACGCTCGATGGCCGTATTCTGCAGTTGCCGTATCTGACACGACGGCTGGGGGAGCTTGGCCGCGCGCTTTTTCAACTGCCTGAAGGCCCCGACGTTATCGGTGTCACGGGAACTAATGGGAAAAGCTCGGTGACGCACTACATCGCCGCGTTAAGCGATGCGCTCGGGACACCGGCTGGCGTCATCGGCACCTTGGGCGTAGGTCGTTTGGGGGCACTGAGCGATACTGGGCTGACGACGCCGGGCGCACTTGCCATGCATGCGGCGCTGGGCGGATTGGCTCGTCAAGGCGTCAAGCGTGTGGCGCTAGAAGTGTCCTCCCATGCCCTTGATCAATCCCGGCTGGATGGCGTTGACATCACGACCGGTGTGTTCACTAATTTGAGCCGTGATCATCTGGATTATCATGGCAGCATGGCCGCCTATGCGGCTGCCAAAGCCAAGTTGTTCCGGCGTACTGAGCTTGCCCTTGCTGTGATGAACGGGGATGACCCGCTCGTTCGTCTAATGTTGGCAGGCTGCGATAGCCATGTGCGTGTCCTGGCAACAGGTACAGAAGAGGCCGTCACGCTACGCGTGGTGGGCTGGAACCCCCATAGTGAAGGCCAGCAGGCACTGATCGCTACGCCGGATGGTGAAAAAACGCTGTCGCTGTCACTGATGGGGCGCTTTAATCTGGATAACGTGCTGCTGGCCATGGCAACGCTATACGGCTTGGGTGAACCACTGGAGTCGCTGTTCGAAGCGGCAGAATCGCTTAACCCGGTGCCGGGGCGCATGGAGTGCTACCGCCAGGCCGGTGCCCCCAGTGTGGTGATCGATTATGCCCATACGCCGGATGCGCTCGATAACGCCTTGCGAGCCCTTGAGGGGCATGCGGGCAAATTATGGTGCGTGTTCGGCTGTGGCGGTGAACGTGATACCGGCAAGCGCGCCGAGATGGCGCGCATCGCAGAGGCTCGTGCGCAGGGTGTGATCGTGACCGACGATAATCCCCGGGGCGAGTCTGCCGAAAGCATACGCGCCGACATTCTGGCAGGCTTCAGCGAGAAGGCTCAACCATTGGAAATAGCTGAGCGACGCGAGGCGATTGCTTATGCGGTCCGTCACGCCAACCCTGATGATGTCATCCTGGTAGCGGGTAAAGGTCACGAGCCCTATCAGGAGATCAAAGGGGTGCGCTATCCCTACCATGATGGCGAGGCCGTGCAGTCCGCACTGGCTGCTCGGGAGGGTCTCTAGATGGACTGGACGCTAGGTCGAGTGGCGGCGGCGCTCGCCATTGAAGCGCCGCCATCCTTGGCGGACATGCCCATCAGCACTGTCGTTACCGACACACGCAAGATGGTGGCGGGAGGACTGTTTGTCGCCCTCAAGGGGCCGCGGTTTGACGGTCATGATCTGTTGGCCGAGGCACAGCAGGCGGGCGCTGTTGCGGCTCTGGTGGAAACACCAGTGAATGGTCCGCTGCCTCAACTGGTGTGCTCCGATACCCGCCTGGGGTTGGGGCTGCTGTCTGCCGCCGCGCGCGAGGACTGGCAGGGCCCTCTGGTGGCGGTGACCGGCAACAGCGGCAAAACCACGGTGAAAGACATGACGGCCGCCTTGCTGGCGCCGCTGGGCGCGGTTCATTCCACTCAGGGCAATCTCAATAATGACATTGGGGCGCCGTTAACCTTGCTGGCGTTGACGCCAGGCCATCAGGCAGCGGTGGTTGAGTTGGGTGCCAATCATCTGGGGGAAATTGCCTGGACGACGCGTCTGGCCCGGCCCCAGGTCGCCGTTATTACCAATGTCACCGGTGCTCATGTCGGCGAGTTCGGCGGGATGGGGCAAATTGCCCAGGCCAAGGGCGAAGTGTTGAGCGGCTTGGCGGACGATGGCGTGGCGGTTTTAAATCGCGATGATCATTATTTTGCCTATTGGGCAGCCTGTGCTGCACCGCGTCGTGTCATCAGCTTCAGCATCAATACACCGGCGGATATCTGGGCCGAAGCGCTTTCCTGTGACTCTCAAGGGCGTTATGCTTTCACGCTTAACTATCAAGGGCGATCGCTTGGGCGGGTGCATTTGCCGCTGCTGGGCAAGCATAATGTGAGCAATGCGCTTGCTGCTGCCGCGGCGGCGCTCTCCCTGGGCGTATCGTCAGCGCAGGTGATCGAGCGCCTGGCGTGCTTGTCCGCATTGCCCAACCGGCTTGGTGTGCTACCCGGGCTACGCGGTGTCAATTTGCTTGATGATAGCTATAACGCCAACCCTGGCGCGGTGAAAGCCGCGTTAGATACGTTGGTCAGCCTACCGGGGCCGCACTGGTGTGCATTGGGGGCAATGGGGGAGCTGGGTAGCGAATCCAGCGCTTTGCATGCTGATATCGGCCGATATGCAGCGCAGTTGGGTGTCGATCTGCTGTTAACGCTGGGGGAAGCCGCCAAGCCGGCCAGCGATGCCTTTGATGGTGGGTTGCATTTTAATGATCACGCGACGCTTGTGCGTCATCTTCACAATACGTTGCCGCCCAATGCCAGCTTGTTGGTAAAAGGGTCGCGCAGCGCAGGCATGGAACAAATTGTCACCGCCCTGCGCACGGATGAGATAAGGTAAACGCCGTTCATGTTACTTCATTTGGCGAATTTTCTGTCGCAGTATCAATCTGCCTTTCAGGTTTTCAACTATTTAACCCTACGGGTGATTTTAGCCGCCTTGACAGCGCTGTTTTTGTGCTTATGGCTAGGGCCCTGGGTGATAAAGCGGCTGGTCGAAGGGCAAATTGGCCAGGCCGTGCGTGATGACGGTCCGCAATCGCACCTCTCAAAAGCCGGCACGCCGACTATGGGTGGGGCGATGATTCTGATGGCCATGGCGGTCAGTACTCTGATGTGGGGGGATCTGACCAATCACTACGTATGGGTCGTGCTAGGTGTGACACTAGGTTTTGGCGCGATTGGTTGGATAGATGATTACCGCAAAGTGGTCGAGAAAAATCCTCGAGGGTTGCCGGCACGCTGGAAGTATTTCTGGCAATCGGTGGTGGGCTTAAGCGCGGCACTGATTCTTTACTTCACCGCGGCCTCGGCAGTGGAAACCAGCCTGTTGATACCGACGCTGAAAGACGTCGCGATTCCGCTGGGCATTTTTTATATCCTGTTAACCTACTTGGTGATTGTCGGTAGCTCCAATGCCGTCAACCTGACCGATGGCCTTGATGGCTTGGCCATCATGCCGACGGTGCTGGTGGCGATGGGGCTGGCGATTTTTGCTTATGCGAGCGGCAACGCGCTTTTCGCTGACTATCTGCATATCCCGTTTATCCTGGGTACCGGCGAACTGGCCGTTTTTTGCGCAACGATAGCGGGCGCTGGGCTGGGTTTTCTTTGGTTCAATACCTATCCTGCGCAAGTCTTTATGGGCGACGTGGGAGCGCTTGCACTCGGCGCAGCGCTTGGCGTGGTGGCCGTTATTGTCCGTCAGGAAATTGTGTTGTTCATCATGGGCGGCATTTTCGTTCTGGAGACCGTATCGGTCATTTTGCAGGTCGGCTCTTATAAGCTCACTGGGCGTCGGATCTTCCGAATGGCGCCTTTGCATCACCACTATGAGCTGAAAGGCTGGCCAGAGCCGCGGGTGATCGTGCGCTTTTGGATCATTACCGTGGTGCTGGTGCTGCTGGGGCTCGCAACGCTAAAAGTTCGTTAAGTTTCTTTCATTTTCAACGCGGCCGGGCCAGACATGGGTCGGTGTGAGGGAGCCGGGATGGTTCACGTTCCACCAGGAATAACGCTCGTCGTGGGGCTGGGTATCTCGGGGCGGGCGATATGCCGCCACTTGGCGCGACAGGGCGTGCCGTTTATGGTGGCGGATACCCGCGAGGAACCACCCGAAATGGCAGCGTTCTACAGCGCCCATCCTGACGTTAGCGTCCATTGTGGCCCCCTCGAGGCCCTGGATATTGAAGCGGCGGAGGAAGTCGTGGTGAGCCCGGGTGTCGATCCCCATCATCCGACGTTAGCGCCGCTGGCGGCGCAGGTTAATCCACGCACTGGCGACCCCCGCCTGGTAGGCGAAATGGCCCTTTTTGTGCGTGCCACGTCGGCGCCCATTGCCGCGATTACCGGCTCGAATGCCAAATCAAGTGTGACAACCCTGCTCGGTCAGATGGCCCTGGCGTCGGGTGTCAACGCCGCTGTTGGCGGTAATCTCGGCACTCCGGCACTGGATCTATTGGCTCAACAGCCTGACGCTGAGCTGTTTATCCTCGAACTTTCCAGTTTTCAGCTCGAAACCACCCCCCGCCTTGGGGCAGCGGTAGCCGCGTTTTTAAACTTATCTGCAGATCACCTGGATCGACACGGCGACATGCAAGGCTATTGTCGTGCCAAGCAAGCTATTTTTCGGGGTGCACAGCACGCTGTCGTCAATGCCGACGACCCGTTGACGTTTCCCAACGACCCGGTTGCCGAGCTGACTCGCTTTGGCAATCAGCCGCCAAGCGGTCGTGATTTCGGGTTGTCGATGGAGCAGGGGCGGTTAACCCTGATGAAGGGTAAAACGCCTTGGCTTGCCGCCGATCAGTTGGCAATGGTAGGTCAGCATCACTATGTTAACGGGTTGGCCGCTCTGGCCATGGGGGACGCATTGGGTTTAGACCAAGCGGCCATGTGCGAGGCATTAAAGGTATTTAAAGGGTTGCCCCATCGCAGCGAGCTCATCGCCGAACTCGACGGCGTAAAATGGGTGAACGACAGCAAGGGTACCAATGTGGGAGCGACCCTTGCGGCCATTGAAGGCATTGGCGCCAACTTGAAAGGTCGGTTGATATTGCTGGCAGGCGGGGTAGGCAAAGGGGCCGATTTTTCTCCCCTGGCGGCGCCGTTAAGCGCCAACGCACGTTGCGTTATCTTGTTCGGCCAGGATGCATTGCGTCTGGAAGATGCGTTGACTGATCACGTCGAGACGCGCCTGGTGGCGGACCTGGAGCATGCTATGCAAGAAGCATATGCGCTTGCAAAACCCGGGGACTGCGTGCTGTTGTCGCCGGCCTGTGCGAGTCTGGACCAATTCGTTAATTACCAGGCAAGAGGCGATGCCTTTCGTCACTGGGTAGAGCAAAAAGCACGATTCGCCAGCGAGGCAACGTCATGAAGCGACTACAGGATCTACGCCAGAAAATGTCGACCCAAGGGGCGCCCTGTGATGTCTGGTTGATCGTGGTGGCGGTGGCTCTGGCGGGTTTCGGCTGGGTGATGGTAAGTTCTGCCTCTATCGGGTTGGTCGATAACAGTTATCATTATGTACAACAGCATGGTGTGTTCTTGCTGCTCGGCATAGCAGCATGCCTGGTGATGTTGTGTCTTCCGCTAGAGGTCTGGCGTCAAAACGCCAGCTTGATTCTGCTTGCCAATATCTTTCTGCTGTTGCTGGTGCTGTTCATCGGACAGGAGATCAATGGCAGCAAACGCTGGATTGCGCTGCCCGGTCCATTGCCGAGCCTGCAAGTGTCCGAGCTCGCCAAGATTGGCCTGATTCTCTATATGGCGGCTTTTATGTCGCGTTTCACTTACGACCTCAGGCGCAAGCCCTTCAGCATGTGGCGGCCTCTAGCGGTATTGGCCGTGCCGGCCGGGCTATTATTTCTGGCGCCCGATTTTGGCGGCATGGTGGTGTTCACGGCGTGCGTGATTGGCATGCTGATGATGGCGGGGGCGTCGCTAACCTTATTGATCGGTAGTGGCAGCCTGTTGGCAACGGGTGCCGTGATGATGGTGGCGCTTGAACCCTACCGGCTGGCTCGCTGGACCAGTTTTTTGGACCCTTGGGCCGATCAGTTTGCGACAGGGTATCAGTTGACCCAGGCGCTGATTGCCTTTGGTCGCGGTCATGTCACCGGTACCGGGCTTGGCAACAGCGTGCAGAAGTTGCATTACCTCCCCGAGGCGCATACCGATTTTATTTTTGCAGTGGTTGCCGAAGAGTTGGGGATGTTGGGTGCCATCACGGTGGTGGTGTTATTTACGCTGTTGATTGCCCGGGCCATGTTGGTGGGGCGTCGAGCTGAGCTTTCAGGGCATCTGTTCGGCGCTTATGTCAGCTATGGTATTGGCTTCATTATTGCGGCTCAGGCATTTATCAACATGGCGGTAAGCTCTGGGCTGCTGCCAACCAAAGGGTTGACGCTGCCACTGATGAGCTATGGTGGTTCCAGCTTGCTGGTCACCGGCGTCATGATAGGTTTGTTGTTACGCACCGACGTGGAAACCCGTCAACAGCCCAAACGTGCCTCGACGCCTTATCGCCCGCGTCGTGAACCACGCTTCTCATAATCAAGCTTAAGGAGTTGCCTGTGACACAGCCAGCGCGCCGAGTGCTCATCATGGCAGGAGGAACCGGGGGCCACGTGATGCCTGCTTTATCGTTGGCGCGGGCCCTGATGGCTCAAGGTGTCGAGGTTGAGTGGCTGGGTAGTCCGAAAGGTATTGAAAACCGGCTGGTGCCCGACGCGGGGATCACCCTGCATACCATTGCCATTTCAGGGCTGCGCGGCAACGGCTTGGCAGGGTGGCTGCAGGCCCCGTTGAACCTGAGTCGCGCGGTGCATCACTCCCGCCGTGTCATGGCAGAATTCAAACCTCAGGTTGTGGTTGGGTTGGGTGGCTTTGCCAGTGGCCCTGGCGGCCTGGCCGCCAGAACATTGGGCATTCCACTGGTGATTCATGAGCAGAACGCCGTGGCTGGATTGACGAACAGGGTGCTGTCGCGCCTTGCCACCCGCACCTATGCGGCTTTTCCGCAGGCCTTTGGTCAACGGGCGGAAGTGATTGGTAATCCGGTCCGCGACGATATTGCCAGCTTGGGCGATCATCCGCGCGATTCGGCGACCATGGCAGCTCGGCCTCTGCGCTTGCTGGTCGTCGGTGGTTCACTGGGTGCTGTTGCCCTTAATGAGCGTCTGCCCCGAGCGATCGCCAGTCTGGCGACTTCGCAGCGGCCGGATATATGGCATCAGGCCGGCAAGGCGCGGGATGCTGATACCGCGGCGCTGTATGCCGAGCAGGACGTCGAGGCTCGGGTTGAGCCTTTTATTGATGATATGGCGGCGGCTTATGACTGGGCCGATTTAGTGGTTTGCCGTGCCGGGGCATTGACCGTTGCGGAGTTGGCGGCAGCGGCCAAGCCCGCCTTGCTGGTACCTTTTCCTTTCGCGGTGGATGATCATCAACGCATCAATGCCCAGGTGCTTGTCGAGGCAAAGGCGGCGCTGTGCATCGTTCAGTCCGAGTTGACCGCCGAGCGCCTTAACCATGAATTGGCAAATTTATTAACGCCTGACACCCTGGCGGCGATGGCTGCTAATGCACGCCAGGCCGCCTACTTGGAGGCAACCCAACGCCTGGCCGACGGGTGTCTGGCTGTCATACCGCAAGGAGAGACTGTGTGACCCACTCTGTAACCAAGGCGGCATCGGCAACGACCGCCCCCAACGGTCGCGGCATGCGCCGTATTCGGCGCATTCATTTTGTCGGCATCGGCGGTGCAGGTATGTGCGGCATCGCGGAGGTGCTAGCCAACCAGGGGTACGCTGTCAGCGGCAGCGATTTAAAACCTTCGCCCGTTACCGAGCGTTTGAGCCAGTGCGGTGTGAGTATATCGATTGGTCACGCCGAGGAACACGTGACGGGGGCGGATGTGGTGGTCGTATCGAGCGCCATCGATCCAACGAATCCGGAAATTCGATGGGCCCATGATCACCGCGTGCCGGTAGTGCGCCGCGCTGAAATGCTCGCCGAGCTGATGCGCTTTCGCCACGGCATCGCAGTGGCTGGCACCCACGGCAAGACCACAACCACCAGCTTGACGGCGACGATACTGGCCGAGGGCGGCCTTGACCCAACGTTTGTGATCGGTGGCAAGCTGACCAGCGCGGGTGCCAACGCAAGGCTGGGTGAGGGTGATTATCTGGTGGCCGAAGCCGATGAGTCCGATGCTTCATTTCTGCACCTGCAGCCAATGGTCTCCATCGTCACCAATATCGATGCCGACCACATGGCAACTTATGGTGGTGATTTCTCGCGCCTTAAAAGCACGTTTGTCGAATTTCTTCATAATCTGCCTTTCTACGGGCTGGCGGTGCTTTGCACTGATGACGCCAATGTGCGCGAGCTCTGTGACCAGGTGAAACGCCAGTTCGTCACCTACGGGTTCGACGCGGATGCCGACTATCGAATCATCGATTTTGAGCAGCAGGGTGGCGAGGTGTCGTTTACCGCGTTGCGCCCCGGTGATGCCGACCCGCTACCCATTCGACTGGCCATGCCCGGACGTCACAACGCGTTGAATGCGATGGCGGCGATAGTGGTGGCCACCGATGCCGGTGTCAGTGATGCGGCGATTACCCGCGCCTTGGCGAGCTTTGCAGGCGTGGGGCGTCGCTTCCAGGTGCATGGCCATTTCCCCAGCCCGACGGGCGGCGATGTCATGCTGGTGGATGATTATGGTCATCACCCACGGGAAGTGGATATGGTCATTCAGGCGGTTCGGGCAGGTTGGCCTGAGCGGCGTCTGGTGATGCTTTATCAGCCGCATCGTTACAGCCGAACGCGTGATTTATACGAGGATTTTGTCCGGGTGCTCTCCCAGGTGGACACGCTAGTGCTTTTGGACGTTTACAGCGCCGGTGAAGCGCTGATTCCCGGGGCTGAAGGCCGCACGCTGGCGGGGTCGATTCGTCAACGTGGCGAGGTCGATCCGCTATTTGTCGAGCATAAACACGAATTGCCTAACCTGCTAAGCCACGTGCTGCGGCCCGGCGACATTTTGATTACCCAGGGCGCCGGTGATGTTGGTGGTATCTCGCTGCGCCTGGCGCAAGCCCAGTTGGCGTTAAATGAGGTAGACCTGTGAGCGGACTCAACTCAGAACCCCTATCGCTTGAGCGCGTTGTCGTCATCTACGGCGGTGAGTCTGCCGAGCGTGAAGTGTCATTAAAGAGCGGTACTGCGATTATCGCGGCGCTGGAGCGTCAGGGCGTGAATGTCCAGGGCTACGACCCGCGCGAGGGCGGCTTGGTCGGCCTGGAAAATTTGGCTCCAACCGCTGTTTTTGTCGCGTTGCACGGCCGTGGCGGCGAGGACGGTACGCTGCAAGGGGCGCTTGAGCTACTGGGCATTCCCTATACGGGCAGTGGTGTCTTGGCGTCGGCACTGGGTATGGATAAGCAACGCACCAAGCAGGTATGGCATGCCCTGGCGTTGCCAACGCCGGAAAGCATCATGCTGCATGCGGATTCTGACTGGGCCGGGGTGGTCGCGCAGCTTGGCCTGCCGCTGATTGTCAAACCCGTCCATGAGGGCTCGACGCTGGGTATCAGCATTGTCGATGATCAGGCTTCTCTGGAAGCAGCCTATCATGATGCAGCCCGTTTCGACGCGCGGGTCATGGCGGAGCGGTTCATCCAAGGCGATGAGTACACGGTGAGTCTGTTAGACGATCAGGTCCTCCCCGCCATTCGCGTTGAAGTGCCGGGTGGCTTTTACGACTATGAAGCCAAATATTTAACCGATACGACGCAATATCACCTGCCGTGCGGTCTGTCGCAAGAGGATGAGTCTGTGCTGGCAACGCTTTGCCAGCAGGCGTTTGCCGCCGTGGGTGGTCAGGGCTGGGGGCGCGTTGACGTGATGCGTGACGGTGAGGGGCGCTTTTGGTTACTCGAAGTCAACACCGTGCCGGGCATGACTGACCACAGCCTTGTGCCCCAATCGGCCGCCCATGCCGGTATGGATTTTGATCAGTTAGTGATGCGTATTCTGCAAACGGCCGGTCAAAAGAGCGCCCCATGAAAAAACGCCAGGCCTGGTTGGGTAGTTTGATGTTGGGCCTGCTGTTGGTGGCAGGTGGGCAGGCGCTTTGGCTGTGGCTTGATCGTCCCATTGAACGTGTCTCCATCCGGGGCGACTGGGACTACGTCGATGCTGATTATCTACGGACCCAGTTGGCCCCTGTCGTTGAAGACAGTCAGTGGTTATCTGCCGATCTGGGGGCGTTAAGGCAACAGGCGTTGCGTATTGGTTGGTTAAATGAAGTACGCATAACGCGTGAATGGCCCAATGCGCTGGTATTTGAGTTGGTTGAGCAAACCCCGGTGGCCCGCTGGAATGACGACTTTTTGCTTAACGCAGAGGGCGAAGCCTTTGCATTTGCCCCGATGGGAGCGCCCAAGGGCCTACCCGATATGGCAGGTCCCGCCGGTAGCAGTAAAGAAGTGCTGGATTATTACCATCAATTAACCCCTCATTTCGCAGGGCTGGATTTACGTTTAACGCAGTTACGTTTAGAGCCGCGTGGCGCTTGGCGGTTACAGTTAAATGATAGCACCTGGGTTATGTTAGGGCGTCGTCAACACCAAGTGCGGTTGGCGCGTTTAAGTGCTTCCTGGCAACGGGAATTGAGTCGTTTAAGCGAACGCATCCGTTATATCGATTTGCGTTACCCCAATGGGGTCGCGGTGGCCTGGCACGGAGAAAGTGAATTTGATGTGCAAGAAGAGTAACACGTCGATGAAAGGGCGTTTAACGGTGTAAAGTAAGCAGTCGCTGTCGATGAAAACCGCGCAAATGGGGTTTTATTTCGCTTTTATGGCGACTATTGTGATAATTGACTAGTCGTAATGCGCTGATTGTTTCTATACTATGAGCCAATCGTGAATTATTAATGTTAATTTCGCTGATTAAGTTAGCTCACTGCTCAGCGTCGCAAAGACATAAGTTGGCACTCTTATTAACTAGTGCCCAAGTAGGATTGAACGTTAATTGTTTTTTTATTTAAGGCGACAAGGAGATTTCCCGACTCATGGCAGGCTCACCCAACGCATCCAACATGGTGGTCGGGCTGGACATTGGAACGTCCAAGGTCGTCGCGATCGTCGGTCAGCCGACCGACGACGGTGGAATTGAAATTGCAGGCATTGGCTCGCATCCATCGCGGGGCATGAAGCGCGGTGTGGTCATTAATATTGAATCGACCGTGCAGTCAATCCAGCGCGCCGTTGAAGAAGCCGAATTGATGGCAGGCTGCGACATTCATTCTGTCTATGTCGGCGTCGCTGGCAGCCATATCAAATCGATGAACTCTGATGGTGTAGTGGCAATCAAAGAACGCGAAGTGACGCCCTCGGATATCGAGCGAGTGATTGATTCGGCCCGCGCGCGTGCTGTTTCAGAAGGACAGCGAGTTCTGCATGTATTGCCCCAGGAGTTTTCAATCGACGCTCAGGGCGGTATTCGCGAACCTTTGGGTATGTCGGGGGTTCGCCTTGAGGCGCAGGTTCATTTGGTAACCGCAGCGCTCAATGCGGTCCAGAACATTGAAAAGTGTGTGCGTCGCTGTGGCCTGGATGTGGATGCCATTATCCTCGAACAGTTGGCGTCCAGCATGGCAGTGTTGACGGAAGACGAGCGTGAGCTGGGTGTTTGCATGGTCGATATCGGCGGAGGAACGACCGATATGGCGATCTTCACCGAAGGGGCCATTCGCCATACGGCGGTGATTCCGATTGCTGGCGATCAGGTCACCAACGACATTGCCATGGCGTTGCGGACGCCTACACAGCACGCCGAAGAGATTAAGGTTAAGTACGCTTGCGCGCTGACTCAGTTGGCGGCGAGCGACGAAATGATCAAAGTGCCTAGCGTAGGCGACAGGCCGGCTCGGGATCTTTCCCGGCAAGCCTTGGCCGAAGTGGTTGAGCCTCGCTATGAGGAACTTTTTACGCTGGTCAGAGACGAGCTGCGTCGCAGCGGCTATGAGGACATGGTCGCTGCCGGTATTGTGCTGACGGGCGGTACGTCACGTATGGAAGGCGTGGGCGAGCTGGCAGAAGAAATCTTTCATATGCCGGTTCGTATTGCGTGTCCGCAAAATGTTAAAGGGTTGTCAGACGTAGTACGCAATCCTATCTATGCAACGGGTGTGGGTTTACTGCATTATGCATTGCAGGAATCCCGCCATGGGCATGGTCGAGAAAGTCAACGGGGAGTCATCCCTGCGCACAAGGGGCGTACTGACGTCTCCCGGCGTGACGTCAAGGATGGCAGTGCAGCGCTGGCAAGAATCAAAGGCTGGTTCAAAGGAAATTTCTGACAGGGCCGCAAGCGCGGTTCAGGAGACGGGGCTTATGTTCGAATTGGTAGATAGCGCACCCTCGAGCAGTGCGGTCATCAAAGTGGTTGGCGTTGGCGGCGGTGGTGGCAACGCAGTAAACCACATGGTCGAAAGCAATATCGAAGGCGTTGAGTTCATCTGCGCCAACACCGACGCCCAGGCGTTAAAGCGGGTATCCGCGAAGACGGTTCTGCAGCTTGGGGGTGAAATCACCAAAGGCCTGGGGGCGGGAGCTAACCCGGATGTCGGCCGCCAGGCGGCGATGGAAGATCGTGAGCGTATCGCTGAGCTTCTCAACGGCGCTGACATGGTGTTTATCACCGCTGGCATGGGCGGTGGTACAGGTACCGGTGGCGCGCCTGTCGTCGCGCAGGTAGCCAAGGAATTGGGTATCCTGACGGTGGCGGTAGTGACGCGTCCCTTCCCGTTTGAAGGGCCTAAGCGGATGCGCGCGGCAGAAGAGGGCATGAAAGAGCTCTCGGAGCATGTGGATTCGTTGATCACCATTCCCAACGAAAAACTGCTCTCTGTTCTAGGCAAAAACGCCACCTTGTTGACCGCCTTCAGCGCTGCCAACGATGTGCTGCTGGGAGCTGTCCAGGGCATTGCCGAGCTGATTACCAGCCCGGGCATTATCAACGTCGACTTTGCCGATGTGCGCACAGTGATGTCCGAGATGGGCATGGCGATGATGGGCACTGGCGGTGCGACGGGTGAGAACCGTGCTCGCGAAGCCGCTGAAAAAGCCATTCGCAGTCCATTGCTGGAAGATATCGATCTGCATGGTGCGCGCGGCATCCTGGTCAACATCACCGCAGGTCCGGATCTTTCGATTGGCGAATTCAACGACGTGGGTGCCACAGTTCAGGAATTTGCCTCCCAGGAAGCGACGATCGTCGTGGGAACTTCCATTGATATGGAAATGTCCGACGAACTGCGCGTTACGGTAGTGGCGGCAGGCCTGGATGGTGGTCAGCCGAAAGCGGCAGCCCGTGAGCCGGCTCGCCGTGCGGCGGAAACCTCTGCAGATTATCGCAAGCTGCAACAACCGACGGTAATGCGCCAGCAGGCAAGCAGCCGTGCCGAAGCTGCCGAAAGCACGCCTGCACGCCCTGAAAAACGTCGCGCAGCGGATGCTGACGATTATCTGGACATCCCCGCGTTTCTTCGCCGCCAAGCGGATTGATACAAGCTATCAGGTTCATGCTTCCGGCAAACGAGAGTTTTATTGGTCAAAACTCTCGTTTGCTGTTAAAGTGAACACTGTTTGATAACTTTCATCCCTTGCGGTTATCCCCGTTATTAGAGTTCGACCACTGCCCATGATCAGACAACGCACCTTACAAAATATCATTCGTGCCACCGGAGTGGGTTTACACTCGGGTAAAAAAGTTCATTTGGCTTTGCGTCCGGCGCCCGCTAATACGGGGATTGTGTTTGTTAGAACGGATCTGGAGCCAATGGTCCACGTGCCTGCCCGCGCAGAGTTGGTTGAAGATACCAAACTGTGTACCGCACTCAGCTACCAGGGTGTCAAGGTAGCGACCGTTGAACACTTGATGTCGGCGTTTGCCGGGCTCGGGGTCGACAATGCTTACGTCGATGTCAGCGCGCCTGAAGTGCCTATCATGGACGGCAGTGCCAGTCCCTTTGTCTTCCTGATTCAGTCTGCAGGCATTCTGGAGCAGGAAGCGGCCAAGAAATTTATTCGCATCAAGCGGCCGATCAGCGTTACAGAAGACGATAAAGAGGCGACTTTCCTGCCCCATCAGGGCTTTAAGGTTTCATTTGCCATCGACTTTGATCACCCGGTGTTCGACCAGCAGAAGCAAACCGCAATGATCGACTTCTCGACGACATCGTTCGTTAAAGAAGTCTCCCGTGCCCGTACCTTCGGCTTTATGCGCGACCTGGAGTTTCTGCGCTCCAATAATCTGGCATTAGGCGGAAGCCTGGATAATGCCATCGTTGTTGATGACTACCGGATAGTCAATGAAGGCGGGTTGCGCTACGAAGACGAGTTCGTCAAGCACAAGGTGCTGGATGCCATTGGTGACATGTACCAGCTGGGTCATAGCCTGATTGGCGAGTTCCGTGGCGTTAAGTCGGGTCACGCATTGAACAATCAATTGTGTCGCGAGTTACTTGCTCAGCCCGATGCATATGAAATTGTCACCTTTGAAGAAGAGCAAGCCGTGGCGCCGATTTCCTACTCGGCGCCTGCCATGGCGTAGTCAGCGTTACTCGATTGACCGCTCGAAAAATGCACCGCCCAGGCGGTGCGTTTTGTTTTGTGGGTCAACCTTTAGGTTTTTTGTTGGGTTCTTCGTTGCTGGGCTCGTCCGGGGCGTGGGAGGCCAGTCGTTCCAAAGCTCGTTTGAGGGCGGGGTGGTCGGTATCTTCGGCACATTGGCTGAGTGTTTTGCCCGCTGAGCTCGACAGAGAACGGGTGTTGCGTAAAGGTGGCTGGACGGTCCTTACAGGACGCACCTTGAAGGTAAACCCGGTGACGCCCTCGAATCCCGGCAACTGATGGATAAGGCCTAGCAGGCGATCCTGTTCGTAGCGCAGCCAGGTTAGCCATTGCGCTTGGCCGCTGATCAATGTCAAACGCCCGTCGCGAAACCCGCCAACATAAATATGCTCACGCATTGCCTCGGGCAGGTGGGCCCGCAAATGCCGTTGCGCCTGATCGATAAGCGTGGAGAGGCGCATAAGTTTGCCGATATCGCCCGACTTGCCCATCAGACGGCTGATGGGCTGTGCCTGAGATCGCTTAACCTTTATACTCATACGCCTGATTCCTAAGGTATCGCTTATTGCCCTATGCATAGGTACTTTACCTGTACATAGGTGCTTTATTTAGATGCTTTCTGGCAAAGTTGCTTTCGGGCACACATAGGTCACCCGGCACTTAAAGCCTAACACGCTCAGGAGTTTGTCCACAGCATGTCGCAAGCGTTAAACATTGCCTCGGTATTGCCTCGGCGTCAGCGTCGCCATAGCCTGGCGCGTTGGTGGCTGGCAGGCCTGTTGGTCGGCTGCTTATTGCCGACTAACCTGACCTATGCGGAAGCACTACGGGGTGGTGAGCGCAGCGTGGTGGCGTGTATTTGGGTGCCCGCCGTATTGCGCGCGCGGACGCGCTTGATGGCAACCCGGCGTCGCGCTCTGCGGCGTTTCTGGGTCGTGGTGAAGCCCTTAACGTCGCCTAAACCTTTCGTATTCAAGCGTTTTGTTAGTGTGCTAGTGGCCGCACATGATGTATTCAGTCGCCGTGGCCCCCCTCAGATTTCCCCGTTTTACCGCTGATAAGTCAGTAAACCTTCTTCATTTATGGAACGGGGTGACCCTGTCAAGGGAGCTCGTGGCTAGTTGGAAACTACATGATTAATAATTTATTACGTAAGGTCGTCGGTTCAAAAAATGACCGTGATGTTAAGCGCATGCACAAAAGTGTGCAGAACGTTAATGCGTTGGAAAGTGAATTCGAAGCGTTAAGTGATGCCGATCTTCAGGCCACTACGGCAACATTGCGTCAGCGATTGGAAGACGGTGAGTCGCTGGACAGCTTAATGCCGCAAGCCTTCGCGATGGTCCGTGAAGCGAGCAAACGTGTCATGGGCATGCGCCACTTTGATGTGCAGATGGTCGGCGGGATCACCCTGCATCGCGGCCGCATCGCTGAAATGAAAACCGGCGAGGGTAAGACCCTGGTGGCAACGCTTGCCGTTTACTTGAATGCGCTACCGGCGAAAGGCGTTCACGTGGTGACGGTAAACGACTACCTGGCCCGCCGTGACGCTGAATGGATGCGCCCGCTCTATGAGTTTTTAGGGCTCACCGTCGGGGTTATTTTTAGCGGTCAGACCAGCGCTGAAAAACGTCATGCGTATCACTGTGATATTACCTACGGCACTAACAACGAATTTGGCTTCGATTATCTGCGCGATAACATGGCCTTTTCGCTTGAAGATAAAGTCCAGCGTGAGCTGCACTACGCGATTGTCGATGAGGTGGATTCGATTCTGATCGATGAAGCCCGTACGCCGCTGATTATTTCAGGTGCTGTCGACGAGAATACCGACCTGTACAAAGTGGTTGACCGCCTGTCGCAGCAGTTGGAAGAAGGTGAAAAATCCGAGGATGACGAGACGCCGGTCACGGGTGATTTCGTACTTGAGGAAAAGCAAAAACAGGTTGAACTGACCGAGCAGGGCCACAACAAGGTCGAAGCACTCATGCGTGAGGAGGGGCTGCTAGGGGAAGATGACTCCCTCTACGCGGCTCAAAACCTCAACCTGCTCCAGCACATGCACTCGGCGTTGCGGGCTCGCTATCTTTACCACCTCGACGTGGACTATATGGTCTCAGACGATCAGGTGGTGATCGTTGACGAACACACCGGGCGTTCCATGCCGGGTCGGCGTTGGTCCGAGGGGCTGCACCAGGCTGTCGAAGCCAAAGAAGGCGTTACGGTTCAGCGCGAGAGCCAGACCCTGGCCTCGACAACCTTCCAGAACTACTTCCGCCTCTATGACAAACTTGCCGGTATGACCGGGACGGCCGATACCGAGGCCTTTGAATTCCGCCAGATTTATGGGCTTGATGTGGTGGTAATTCCCACCAATCGGCCGTTGACGCGTAAAGACCTTAATGACTTGGTTTACCTGAGCGCGGAAGAGAAGTACGAAGCCATCATTGAAGATGTCAAAGTGCAGACAGAGGCGGGCCGCCCTGTGTTGGTGGGTACGGCCTCCATCGAAACTTCCGAGTACATCGCGCACTTGATGCGTGAAGCCAGTCTCGCGTTTAACGTCCTTAACGCCAAGCAGCACCAAAGCGAAGCCGAGATCATTGCCCAGGCGGGGCGCCCCGGAGCGGTGACGATCGCGACCAACATGGCGGGTCGGGGTACCGATATCGTACTAGGGGGTAACTGGGAAGCTGAAGTGGCCAAACTGCAGCAGCCCAGCCAGGCGCAAATTGATGCCCTGAAGGAGGAATGGCAGAAACGTCACGACGCCGTTCTGGAAGCTGGTGGCTTGCACGTGATCGGCTCTGAGCGCCACGAGTCGCGGCGGATAGATAATCAGCTGCGTGGTCGTGCCGGTCGCCAGGGCGACCCAGGGTCCACCCGCTTCTTCCTGTCCCTCGAGGACAGTTTGATGCGACTGTTCGGGTCTGACCGCGTCAAGCGTCTGATGCAGGCGATGGGACTTGAGCGTGGCGAAGCCATCGAGCACAAGATGGTATCCAATGCCGTTGAGCGAGCGCAGAAGAAGGTCGAGGGACGCAACTTCGACATTCGTAAACAGCTCCTTGAATACGATGATGTGGCCAACGATCAGCGCCGGGTCATTTATCAGCAGCGTAACGACATACTGGCAGCCGATAACGTGGCAGACGCTGTTGCGGGTATCCATGAAGAAGTCATGGAAGACGCTATCAGCGACTTTGTTCCGCCGCAAAGCCTTGCGGAGCAATGGGACCTGCCGGGCCTTGAAGCGCACCTGAAAACCGAGTTCAACCTGGATGCGCCGGTGGTTGAATGGGCAGAAGCGGATCAGCGCTTCAACGAAGAGAAGCTGCGCGAACGCCTGCACACCATGCACCGCGAAGCCTACACTGCGAAAATCGACGCCGCCGGTGAAGCGCTTATTCGCCGGTTTGAAAAGCAGGTGATGCTGCAGGTTCTCGATACCCGCTGGAAAGAACACCTGCAATCCATGGACCACCTGCGTCGCGGTATTCACCTGCGCGGCTATGCGCAGAAAAATCCTAAGCAGGAATACAAGCGTGAAGCGTTTGAGCTTTTTCAGCAGTTGCTGACTAACATCAAGGCAGACGTGACGCGGATTCTCAGCCATGTACAGGTACGTCAGCCGGAAGAAGTGGAAGCCCTTGAGCAGAAGCGTCGTGAAGCGCTAGAGCGCGAAAAAGCCACTGCTGACAGCCGCCATGATGACCCGGACTCTGCCGCGGCTGAGGAAACCGATGCGCCTAAAGAAGCCCCTGGCGCCGACGGCCGTCCCGTGCGTCGCGAAGGGCCCAAGGTAGGCCGCAATGATCCCTGTCCGTGCGGATCAGGCAAAAAGTACAAGCAGTGTTGCGGTAAACTCGACTAGTGCAAAAGCCACGCTTAAGGAGATCTACATGGCGGTAGGATCAATGCCTTTCCCCTCTATGCCGGCCCTTGAGGGAGTGCGTTTGGGCACGGCCATGGCCGGGATGAAAAAGCCAGGCCGTCGTGATGTCGTGGTGATAGAGCTACCCGATACGACGACGGTGGCCGGGGTGTTTACCCGGAATGCCTTTTGCGCCGCTCCAGTGATAGTGGCAAAGGAGCACCTTCAGCGTAGCGCTGAACACGGTCAATCCCCTCGCTACTGGTTGATCAACACCGGCAATGCCAATGCAGGCACTGGCGACACAGGCCTTAAGGACGCCCAGGACAGCTGCGCGTCGGTTGCCGAGCAGGCCGGTGTCAATCCGTCCGCCGTGCTGCCGTTTTCCACGGGTGTGATCGGCGAGCCAATGCCCATGGCGCGTTTTCTGGACGGCATCCCTGTGGCGTTTGGCGATTTGGCAAGCGATGGGCAGGCCTGGCAGCACGCGGCTGAGGGTATTCTGACCACCGATACACGTCCCAAGGGGGCAAGTGTGACCTTGGCGGTCGGTGACAGGCAGGTTGTCATCAATGGGATCGCCAAAGGCTCGGGTATGATCAAGCCGAATATGGCCACCATGTTGGGCTTTGTCGTGACGGATGCGGGAATCGATCAGGCCTTGTTGGATCGCCTGTTGCGCGAAACGGTCGATCGCTCGTTCAACTGCATTACCGTGGATAGCGATACCTCTACCAATGACGCCTGCATGCTGGCGGCAACCGGCACGGGGGCGCGTATTGAAAGCGATGCGCATATCGAGATATTCCGCAACGGTTTGCAGCGGGTAATGACTGAATTGGCACAGGCAATTATTCGCGATGGCGAAGGTGCGACCAAGTTTGTCACCTTGCAGGTCGAGCAGGCGGGTAGCCGCCAGGAAGCGCTTGATGTGGCCTTTACCGTTGCCCACTCGCCGTTGGTCAAGACGGCACTCTATGCGTCAGATGCCAACTGGGGGCGTATTCTGGCGGCGGTTGGGCGTGCGCCAGTCGACGCGTTTGATGTCGATAAGGTGACCATTGAGCTTGGCGATGTGCGCCTGGTCGAGAACGGCGGTCGAGCGGCGGGGTACACGGAAGAAGCCGGTAGCCAAGTGATGGCTAACGATGAGATTACCATCCGCATCTGCCTCGGGCGGGGAGACGAGAGTGCCACGGTATGGACCTCGGATCTCTCTCACGACTATGTATCGATCAACGCCGATTACCGTAGCTAGCGGCGACGAGCGATCGCCGCTCTTCGCCGCCAGCAGGTTTAAACGTAGCGAGCCAACACCGCTATTGCTCAGCGGGTGTGCACACAGTGGATAGAAACGTAATGAATATCATGGTTAAACGACGGGTTCATGTGGCAGCCGCTGCCATCATCAGCGCTGACAAGCGGCAAGTGTTAATTGCTAGGCGGCCTTCAAACGTGGATCACGGTGGGCTATGGGAGTTTCCTGGCGGCAAGCTGGCTCCCTATGAAACCGGCTTGGAAGGTTTGAAACGCGAGCTACACGAAGAGCTGGGCGTCGAAATTATCAATGCACAACCCTTGATCCGGGTGCATCACGAGTATTCGGACAAACATATACTGCTGGATGTCTGGCAGGTGCATGCGTTTGCGGGTGAGCCCTTTGGTCGCGAAGGCCAGGCCGTTCGCTGGGTGCCCATGGAAGAATTGGTGAACTACCCGTTCCCGGCGGCAAATTTGCCTATTCTTCGGGCCGTCATGTTGCCGACTGAATACCTGATCACCGGCGAAGAGTCCGATGAAGCCCGCTTCGAGGCATCTTTATCCCGGGCACTTAGCGAAGATGGTATTCGCCTGGTTCAGCTACGTGCCAAGCAGTTAACGCCTGAGGCCTATGTGGCAAGGGCTGAACGTGCACTCGCCCTTTGCCATGAGGTCGGTGCTCGCCTGCTGCTCAATGGCGATCCGTCGCTGCTTGATCAGGTGGATGCCGACGGCATTCATCTGACCAGCGAGCGCCTGATGCAGCTTGAGCGTCGGCCGATTGCGGAAAACAAATGGCTATCGGCGTCGACCCATGACCCCAGGCAGTTGGAGCAGGCGGCTTCGCTAGGCTGTGATTTTGTCTCGCTGTCGCCATTGCGCACCACACCGTCACACCCCGACGTAGCCCCCATCGGCTGGCACGATTTTCAGCAGTGGGTGGAGCGTGCGGGCATGCCGGTCTTCGCGTTGGGCGGCATGACGCGTTTTGATGCCAATCACGCCCGCGCCGTTGGCGCCCAGGGGATTGCCTCCATCCGCGATTTCTGGAAATAAGCAGGGCAAGAAAAAAACGCCTGTCTGGTTAACCTCAGGTAGGCGTTTTGCTTAATAAAAGAAGACTGTCAGTCGCCTAGTCCCTGAAGCGGCGGGTCAGTTCGCCATACGCATCGATGCGCCGGTCGCGCAGGTAAGGCCAGATACGCCGCGTGTTCTCGCTTCGGGCCATATCGACCTCCACGACCAGCTGCTCTGCCGTCTCACCCGCTTTTGCCAGTAGTTCCCCCTGCGGCCCGCAGACAAAACTGCCTCCCCAGAACTGGATGCCCGCACTCACGCTGGACGGGTCGGCCTCAAACCCTACACGGTTGGCGACGACCACGGGTAATCCATTGGCCACGCCGTGGGCGCGCTGAATCAGGGTCCATGCCTCCTGCTGGCGTGTCTGCTCGGCATTGTCATCGCCTGGATCCCAGCCGATAGCGGTGGGGTAGAGCAGTAAGTCGGCCCCGGCAAGCGCCATCAACCGGGCGGCTTCGGGGTACCACTGGTCCCAGCAAACTAACACGCCCAGGCGGCCCAGAGAGGTGTCTATCGGCGTAAACCCCTCGTCTCGCGCAGCGTCGTGATCGCCTGGCGTGAAGTAGAATTTTTCGTAAAACCCAGGGTCGTCGGGAATGTGCATTTTGCGGTAGTGGCCCACCCGGCCTTGCGCTCGGTCGTATACCACCGCGGTATTGTGATAAAGCCCTGGCGCACGGCGCTCAAACAGTGACCCGACCAGAACGATATCCAGTTCACGGGCCAACTCGGCAAGGCGCTGGCCCGTCGGCCCATCTAGCGGCTCGGCCAAATCAAACAGGGCGGGATCTTCGTACTGGCAAAAATAGTGCGTGGCATGTAGTTCCTGGAGCAATACCAACTGAGCACCTTGCCGCACGGCGTCGCGAATGCCCGCTTCACTGGCGGCCAGGCTTTGGGTTTTATCGGGCCAGGCTTGCTGTTGCACAATGCCAACGGTGACGGGGCTTTTCATGATGATTTCTCTGCGGTCTGATGAGCAGTGGCAAGCGTGCCTTGGGGGAGCTGCATGGTTAAGCAATGCAGGCTGCCGTGTTGGCGAATGACGTGACTGCACTCGATGGGAATAAGCGTATGTTCTGGAAAAGCGACTGCCAGCGCGTTTAGCGCGATAACGTCGGCGGGATCCCCGTAAGTGGGTACCAGAACAGCGCCGTTAATGATTAGAAAATTGGCGTAAGTGGCAGGCAAGCGGCGACCATCGTCGGGTGCATAGCAGGCTTGAGGCCAGGGCAGCGGAATTAGCCGATAGGGCTCGCCATTACGCTGGCGAAACGCCTGTAGCTCCTGCTCCATCGCTTGCAGGGCTGCGTAGTGGGGATCCGTCGGGTCGTCACAGCGCACATAGGCGATTGTCGTCGGGTTGCAAAAGCGCGCCAGGGTATCAATGTGGCTATCAGTGTCGTCGCCTTCCAGATGGCCGTGGGCCAACCACAGCACGCGATCAACCCCCAGGTCTTTCTCAAGCTTTTGTTCCAGGGTGGCCCGTGTCATCCGCGGATTGCGGTTAGGGTTCAGCAGGCAGGCCTCGGTGGTGAGCAGGGTGCCGTTGCCGTCCGTCTCAATCGCGCCCCCTTCCAGCACTAGCTCGCGGGGGCTAACGGGGCAGTTCCACAGGCCTGCCTCGGCAAGCCGCTGGGTTAGCTGGTTATCGTGGTCGGCAGGAAACTTACCACCCCAGCCGGTAAAAGTGTAATCCAACAGTTGCAAGGAACCCGCTTCATCGGCGACGGTAATCGGCCCGTGATCGCGTGCCCAGGTGTCGTCACTGGGCACGACGCACAACAGTAACTGACCTTTGGGTACCCCATAGGCGTCGAATGTCGCTGCCAGACGTGTGCGTGTGGCGTCGTCAGGCACGCTGATGAGCACTCGTTGATAGCGGGTCACGGCGACGACAATGCGTTCAAGTGTGCCCTCAATGCCACCTAAGAGCGCCTGCCAGTCGCCATCCGGGCGTGGCCAGGTGAGTTGAATGCCATCCTGAGGATGCCACTCAGGTAGTAAACGATAGGTCGAAGTGGTCAACGTAAAGCCGCTCGCAGCGAAGATAAAAGAGGGCGCGCCGGGCGCCTGTCGAATCGGCGCAATGTAGGGGCTCGCGCGAAAAGTTGCAAGTGTAGAGAATCATGGGGGAACGCTGGTGGCTGATGTGCCTCTAAAGCCCGCTTATACATATGCAGCGATGCTAAAAAAACCGTACCATGAGCGCTGACTTATAAGGAATGACGCCATGCTTGATCGTTTGCCTTTTTTGGTGGGGCTGCGCTACGTGCGCGCTAAACGCCGAAACCATTTTATTTCGTTTATATCGCTGACCTCCATGCTGGGACTGATGCTGGGCGTGGCGGTGCTGATTCTCGTTCTGTCGGTAATGAACGGGTTTGACCACGAATTGCGTACGCGAATTCTGGGCATGGTGCCGCACGCCAAAATTGAAGCCCGTGAGGGCATGGTGGAGTGGCAGTCGCTGGCCGAAGAGATTATGCAGCGTGACCGAGTTGAAGGGGTGGCCCCCTATGTCGAACAGCAGGGTATGTTCTCGGTTGGCGGCAACAATGAAGGCGCCATGGTCAACGGCATCCACCCCGACTGGGAAGATAATGTATCGATTATTGGCGAGCACATGCAGCGAGGTGAGTTAAGCGACCTGGTGCCAGGCGAATGGAATGTGGTGCTGGGATCCATGTTGGCCAGGCGCTTGGGCGTTGATGTGGGTGATCGCGTGACCTTGCTGGTCCCCGAGGCCTCGATTACCCCTGCGGGCGTATTTCCCCGCCTCAAACGCTTCACCGTCAGCGGTATCTTTAGCGTTGGCGCCGAGCTAGATGCTAACTTAGCCTACGCTAATATTGAGGATATGCAGACGCTTGGTCGTCTTGGTGATGCGATCGGGGGGCTGCGTCTTGAACTGGACGATCTGTTTGTCGCCGGTAGCGAAACACAGGATATCCTCAATGAACTGGGGCCCGGCTATCGGGGCAGCGACTGGACCTATTCACAGGGCAATCTTTTCCAGGCAATCCAGATGGAAAAACGCATGATTGCACTCTTGCTGACGGTCATTATCGCTGTCGCGGCGTTCAATATTGTTTCCACCCTGGTGATGGTGGTGACCGATAAACGGGCTGATATCGCCATACTGCGAACCATTGGTGCCACACCGCGTTCGATTATGGGTATTTTTATCGTGCAAGGACTGGCTATCGGCTTGATCGGGATTGCCTTTGGCGTGGCTATTGGTGTGTTGTTGGCCTTGACGATTGCCGATCTGATCGGCTGGGTCGAGGGCTTTATGAATATTAAGTTCCTCGATGCAGGGGTCTACTTCATCAGTGATTTGCCGTCGCGTTTACACTTTGAAGATGTCCGAAATATTGTACTGGCCGCCTTTGGCTTGACGTTCCTGTCCACGCTTTATCCGGCTTGGCGAGCTGCACGTGTCCAACCTGCGGATGTGCTGCGCTATGAATAAGGAAGCCTACATGTCTGAGACGACATCGAATCCAGCCCCTGTGATGCTTAAATGCGAAGGGTTAACGCGCACCTACAATGAAGGGCCGCAGGATTTAACCGTCCTCGATACGCTTGATCTTCAGGTGCACGCGGGTGAGCGCGTTGCCATTGTGGGTAGCTCAGGGTCGGGCAAGACAACACTGCTTAATTTGTTAGGCGGCTTGGACCGGCCCACTGAAGGCGGTGTAGTGATCGCGGATCAACCTCTGGCAGGGCTGAATGAGACGGCGCTGGGGCGTTTCCGCAACCGTTATATTGGCTTTGTCTATCAGTTCCACCACCTGCTAGCAGAATTCACGGCGGTAGAAAACGCAGCGCTGCCGTTGATCATTCGCGGGCAAGCGAAAAAAACCGCCGAGCAGCGCGCCATGCAGATTTTGTCGCGGGTGGGTATGCAAGACAGGGCCGATCATAAGCCAGGTGAATTATCCGGTGGGGAGCGTCAGCGGGTGGCCATTGCCCGTGCGCTGGTCACGGATCCCAGCTTGGTACTAATGGATGAGCCTACGGGCAATCTGGACCAAACCACGGCCGCCACAATTCTGGCGCTAATGGATGAGCTTGCTCAGGAAAGCGCCTGCGCCTTCGTGATTGTGACCCACGACATTGGTCTGGCGGGGCATCAGGATCGGATGATGAAGCTGGATGGAGGTAAACTCGTACAGCAGCCTTAGTCGTCGAATTCGGCTTCGATACGGGCACGCCGCTGCCGTCTTTTTTGGCGGCGGCGCTTCCAGTGATGGGAAACGTGCCAGCGCCATATCAGTCGCACAGCAATATTGGCGATTACCGCCAGGACCAGGGCTGACACCAGAGAGCCAAGCAGCAAAGCGGGCATAATATTGTGCATTTGCTCAGTCAGCCATTGCGTCGAAAGGCGGGAGGGCGCTTCGCGCACCGGTGTATCCAGAAAAAAAGTACCAATCCAATAATTACCGTAAAAAAATAGCGGCATGGTCAGTGGGTTGGTAATCCACACCAGGCCGACCGCCAGGGCAAGGTTGCAGCGGCTGAAGCGAGCACCTATGGCCGCTACCACCATTTGGCAAGGGATCGGCAGCATAGCGCAGAAAAGCCCCACGCTGAACGCATTGGCGACGCTGCGCCGCGTCAGTTGCCACAAGCGGGGGTCGGCAATCAGCGGCGCTATAAAACGCAGCGACCGCTGACGCTTTAGCGTATCGGGCTTGGGCATATAGCGTTGGAAAAAACGGCGAGGCATGTTGGACACTCTTGCCTATGAATGCCGCCCATTATCCATAAGGGACAGGGTTTCGGCTACGCCAAGGCGGTGATAAGGCGGTGCCAGGGAGGGCAGTATGCGCATTGGACTTGCGATGCCGGTGGCAGTGGCAGTCATGGCGGGAGCTGTGCTTGGCAGTTGGCTAGGGCCATCCGGCAATACGATGCGGGTGACCTCTGTGCTGGGCATTTTGCTGCTTGTCCTGGCGACGGCTCGTTTACGTCACTGCCTTTGGCTGGCGATTGCCTGTTGGGGGCTGGTGGCCATTCAGTCCCAATGGGTAAGGCAATTGCCGCCAGGCCTCTCGGGGGAAGATCTCCGGGTTGAAGGGCGTATCACACAGACTCAGCAGATAAGTGGTGGCCTGCGCCTGTTATTGGCGGTGGACCGCTGTGAGGCACCGGACCGGCGGCCAAGCTGCGAGCACCTGAAAAAGGTTCGAGTCAGCGCGTACGCGCCGGAATCGCCATTGCCTCAGCCAGGTGAGCGCTGGATGATGCCCCTGCGTTTGCGCCCGCCCAGCGGCTTTATGAATCCCGGTGCTTTCGACTATGCCCACTGGCTATGGCGCGAAGGTATCGATGCGACCGGCTATGTGCGGCAGGAACCTCCTTCTCAGCGGTTGACCTCAGCTCCTTTCTCACTGCGTCACCACGCGCATGCCATGCTGGAAGAACAGCCGCTTTCACCGCGCACCCGGCGGTGGCTGGCGGCGCTCACGCTTGGGCTGGGAGACCAGCTCACCCAGGATGACTGGAAGCTACTCAACGCCAGTGGGACGACTCACCTGGTCGTGATCTCCGGTCTGCACGTGGGGCTGGTCGCGTCTTTTGTCCTGCTGCTGGCGCGCGGAGCAGCACACTGGCTAACGCCAGGGAACTGGCGCCTGCGGGCGTGGCCCTGGTGGCTGTCCGGAGCGGCGACCGTCGGTTATGCGGTGCTGGCGGGTATGGAGCCGCCAGCTATGCGCGCCATGATCATGAGCGTTGTGGGTCTCTGGGTGTTGAGCGGTCGCCACGCACCGGGACCCTGGCAAGGCTGGTGGCTGGCATTAGCCGCTGTATTGGTAATCGATCCCGTTGCCCTTTGGCGACCCGGGTTATGGCTGTCGTTTTTGGCTGTTGCCTGGCTGATCATCATTTGGCAAGGCAGGCCACGCCCGCAAGGCCTGCGCGGATGGTGTTGGGCAGTGCTGCGATCCCAGTGTCTGCTGGCGCCGTTAATGGCGGCGGCGGTGCTCATCGCGTTTGGCCGGGTGGCGCCGGCGGCCCCCCTGATTAACCTTGTCGCCGTCCCCTTTATGAGCCTTTTCATGGTGCCACTGGCGCTACTGGGTTGGTTGCTGACGCCAGTGCCTTACGCGTCGACGGCGGCCTGGTGGTTGTTCGAGCAGGGATTAGGGGGCTTTTACAGCGCCCTGGAGGTGGCGGTGATTCACTGGCCGTTATGGGAGCCACCACGCTATTTGCACCTGCCATGGGCATTGGGGCTTTTTGTGTTGGCGTTATGCTGGGGACTGCCCGGCACGGCAAGGTGGCTGAAGCGAGGGGTCCTTATCGTTGTCATGTTGGTGCCTTTTTGGCCAGCATCGCCGCGCCTCTCAGGTGATGGCTTGCTTATCACCGTTTATGATGTGGGGCAGGGCCAACTGATAGAGCTGCGTAGCGCCCATCAGCGGATGTTGGTGGACACCGGGCCACGCTATCGCTCGGGATTTATGCCGCTTGAGACCCTATGGCCGCCGGGGCAGCATTTTGACCAGGTGCTTGTCAGCCATAGCGATAGTGACCACGCGGGGGGCGTGCAGGCGCTCCGCGACCAGCACCAGGTGGGTGAATGGCGTGCGCCTGCCCAAGAGCCTCTGGCGGTGAAAAGTCTTGACTGCCAACGGGGCGATGAGTGGCAACGTGATGGCGTTCATTATCGCGTGCTGTGGCCCAACGCGGACCATAGCGAATCCTCGTCCAATGACCGTTCGTGCGTGCTGTCGGTTCAGGTGGGCCAGCAGCACGTGCTAATCACCGGCGATGTCGGCCGTCAGGTCGAGCGGCGACTGATCGGAGATCTCAGTTCGCCGGTCACGGTATTGGTCGCTGGGCACCACGGCAGTGCCTCGAGTTCGGGGCTCCAGTTCGTGCGGGCAGCCGATGCCCGGCATGTTATCTTTAGTGCCGGTCGCGATAATCCCTTTGGTCACCCCAATGATGACGTCGTGCGGCGTTTTCGCGAGCAGGGGAGTTGTTTATGGAATACCGCGCAAGACGGCGCTGTCCAGTTGCGCCTCTTCCCCGATGCTTCGCTTGAAATAAATACCCTGCGCAGAGCGGTCGAGCCGCGACAGCGGTGTTGATGCGCAGCGCCATCAGGTAGAATTTCCACCACTGCACGCTATTGCTTAGGAGCTCGTGTGACTGAATCAGGCTGGGTCCTCTATAAACGTCTATTAACCTATGTAAAGCCGCATTGGCGTGCCTTTAGCCTGGCGCTGTTGGGCTTTGTGATTTACGCCGCGTCAAGCACGGCGCTGGCGGAAATGATGAAACGCCTGATTGACGGCATCCAAAACCCCGACGCCTCATTTCGGCTCTTTCTTCCATTGTTCGTCATTATCATGTTTACCGCGCGTGGCATCGGGACCTTTCTGAGTACCTACTTCATGGCTTATGTCGGGCGCTATGTGGTCCACACACTGCGCTGCGATGTCTTTGCCCACATGCTTCATCTGCCGGGCATGTTTTTTGATCACCATTCCAGCGGTCATCTGGTGTCCCGTGTGACCTATCATGTTGAGCAAGTCGCGGGGGCGGCGACCAAGGCGCTTACCATCCTGCTGCGTGAAGGGTTGTTCGTGATTGGTCTGCTGGGCTATTTGCTGTGGACCAACTGGATGCTGACGTTGTTGTTTTTAGCCGTCACGCCAGTTATCGCAGGGGTGGTGAGCTACACCAGCAAACGCTTTCGCAGGCTTTCCAAGCGTATTCAGCACTCCATGGGCGACGTGACCCATGTGGCCTCTGAAGCGCTTTCGGGTCATCGGGTAGTCCGTACCCATGGCGCGGAGATATATGAAAAACAACGTTTTGAGCGCGTCAGTGAAGAGAACCGCCAACAAAGTATGAAGGAAGCGATGACGCGTGCCATCAGCTCACCGGTCATTTTGATTCTGGTGGCTATCTCGATGGCCATTCTCGTCTGGTTGGCCATGGCACCAGCATTGATGGCCAGTATGACGCCGGGTGAGTTTGTCGCCTTCATTACTGCCGCCGCTCTGATGATCAAGCCGGTTCGTCAGCTGACGGAAATCAACAGTGAAATCCAGAAAGGCATTGCGGCCGCGACCGAACTGTTCGGCTTGCTGGATAGGGCCCCCGAAAGCGATAACGGTACGTATCGGGTCGAACGGTTAACAGGTCGCGTCAAGCTTGAAAACGTCAGTTTCCGCTATGCCGATGATCAGCCCTATGTCCTTCAAGATATCAATCTGGAAGTGGCACCCGGCGAGATGGTGGCGATCGTGGGGCGGTCCGGTAGCGGCAAGTCGACTCTGGTGAGCTTGCTGCCCCGCTTTTATCGTGTCAACGAAGGGCGTATCACCATCGATGATGTGCCGCTCGACGACTACGCGCTGCGTCCCCTGCGTCAGCAAATGGCGCTGGTCTCCCAGCAGGTCACGCTGTTCAATGCCTCGATTGCCGATAACATCGCTTACGGCGTGGTTAATCCGGACCCTGCGGCGGTCAAGGCGGCCGCTGAAGCCGCCTATGCCGATGAATTTATCGACCAGCTTCCCCAGGGCTACAACACGGTGGTGGGCGAAAACGGCGTGATGCTGTCAGGCGGTCAACGCCAGCGGTTGGCCATTGCGCGGGCAATTTTTAAGGATGCCCCGTTATTGATTCTGGATGAGGCCACCTCTGCTCTGGATACCGAATCAGAGCGCTACATCCAAAAAGCGCTTGAAGATGTCTGCCAGGGCCGCACGACCCTGGTGATTGCTCACCGGTTGTCCACTATCGAGCGTGCTGATCGGATTATCGTCATGGATCAGGGGCGCATAATTGAACAGGGCAGTCATCAAACTCTGCTGGAGGCAGGCGGTGCTTACGCGGCGCTGCATCAGTTGCAGTTTCAGGAGCCCCAGTGAAGCTTGCCGACCGATGGCTTGCGGGTGCCTACCAGGGTAGCCGCTGGTTATGGCCTTTGCGGCCCTTGGGCAAGCTATACCAATGGCTGATGCAGCGCCGCGCGCGCCAGTTTCAGACCGGCAGGCGACGGGCATGGCGGGCGCCGGTGCCGGTCATCATTGTGGGTAATATTACCCTGGGCGGTACGGGCAAATCGCCGCTGGTAGCATGGCTTGGAAACCGGCTGGCAGCACAAGGTTGGTCGCCGGGTATCGTGTCACGCGGCTACGGCGGCAGTGCCGAACGCTACCCGCTACAGGTGACGCCGACTACGCCGGTAAGCGAAAGCGGCGATGAGCCGCTGATGCTGGCCCAGCAGACGGAGCTTCCGGTCATGGTCGACCCGCAGCGCGCACGAGCGGCGGAGGCCCTCGTCCAGGCCGGCTGCGACGTAATTATCAGCGATGATGGCTTGCAGCATCTCGCCCTGGCGCGCGATATTGAATTGGTGGTCATCGATGGCGCGCGTGGACTGGGTAATGGTTATTGCCTGCCGGCGGGCCCGCTACGCGAATCGACAGGCCGGTTGAAGAGCGTCGATGCCGTGATTGTGAATGGCGTAAGCGCCGCTGAGCTACCGGTAGAGGCCGTCGCCATGCGCCTTGGGCCATGCGCCTGGCGCCGGCTTGACGATGGTCGGCGGTTTCCGCTGGCGCCACTGCCGTTTACGGTCCCGGTTAATAGCCTGGCTGCCATCGGTAATCCCCAGCGATTTTTTGCGACATTGACATCGCTGGGGGTGACCGGTGAATGGCATCCGCTAGCGGATCACCAGCCGCTGACCGAGGCGTTGCTAAACCAGTGGAGAGGGCGTCCGCTGGTGATGACCGCCAAGGATGCTGTGAAATGTCAGGCGTTCGCCCCGCCGGATAGTTGGGTCCTCGATGTGGAAGCCGTGCTTCCACCTGATTTTGAGCATTGGCTGACAGACAAGCTGTCAGCGCTTACCTGAGATAGGAGAAACGCTCATGGATAAGGAATTGCTGGCAATGTTGGTCTGCCCGCTGTGTCAAGGCAAGTTGAAATTCGACCGCGAGGCCCAGGAGCTGCATTGTGTTTACGATGGCCTGGCCTATTCGATTGAAGATGGCATTCCGGTGATGTTGCCAGAAGCGGCCCGTGCGCTGGATGTCGATGAAAAACTGCCGCCGTCACCAGGCCGCACAGGAGAGGGGTAAATGGCGTTGTCGTTTACCGTGGTGATTCCCGCCCGCTATGGATCAAGCCGTTTACCGGGCAAGCCGCTGCTGGATATTGCGGGAGAGCCGATGATTGCCCATGTCTGGCGACGCGCCTGCCAGAGCCGCGCCAGTCGTGTGGTGGTGGCCACCGACGATGCACGTATTCAGGCGGCCATGGCGCCTTACGGCGCCGAGGTCGTCATGACGCGTGAGGACCATGCCTCCGGAACCGACCGGCTGGCCGAGGTTGCCGACCAGTTGGCGCTGGATGAGTCGGCGCTGGTGGTCAATGTCCAGGGCGACGAACCCTTGATTCCCCCGGCGCTGATCAATCAGGTGGCCGAGCGCTTGGCGGACGATGACCAGGCCTCCATTGCGACGCTGGCGGAACCGATTGCGGATGTCGATTCGCTGTTTAACCCCAATGTCGTCAAGGTGGTGCGTTCGTTCCAGGGGCGGGCGCTGTATTTTTCGCGGGCGCCGATTCCCTGGGACCGTGAACATTTTTCTGAGCCACCTGAGGTGCTCAGCACCGATGCGTGGCTGCGCCATATCGGCCTCTATGCCTATCGGGTCAGCTTTCTGCATGCCTACTGTGACTGGCCTGCATCAAGCCTTGAGCAGCTTGAACAGCTCGAACAGTTGCGTGCATTGCAGTATGGCCATGCGATTCAGGTCGCACTGGCCTGTGACGTAAACCCGGCCGGGGTCGATACCGCTGAGGATTTAGCTCGCGTGCGCGCGCTATTGGCGCCAACACAGCAGAAGGAGTGAACCGTGAAAGTGCTGTTTGTTTGCTTAGGTAATATCTGCCGTTCGCCCACCGCAGAAGGGGTATTTCGCCGCGCGCTGGCGCGTGCCGGATGGCAGGATCGTGTGGTTGTCGATTCCTGCGGCGTGGGACAATGGCATGTAGGCAATGCGCCCGACCCGCGCGCTCAGGCAGCGGCTGAACAGCGAGGTATCGATATCAGCGGTTTGAGGGCTCGCCAATTGCAAGCTCAAGATTTCGCTGACTTTGACTATGTGCTGGGGATGGATCGCGACAACCTTCGCGCGATGCTGGCCATGAAGCCTGCTCACGCCAACGCCCATGTGGGGTTGTTTCTGGACTTTGCCGACCTGACGGAAAGCGAGGTGCCGGACCCTTACTACGGCGGTGATGAAGGCTTCGAGCGTGTGTTCAATCTCCTGGAAGCCGCTGCCGAAGGTTTGGTTGAGCATATCCAGCGAGGCCATTGAGATGAGCGCACTGGCAGTTCAGCGAGAAGTCGACCTGAGTGACGCCAATACGCTGCGCCTGCCGTGTATGGCCGAACGGTACGCGGCGCCTCGCACCCTGGCGCAATTGCAGCAGGTGCTTGCCCAGGCCAGCCGGGAAGGCTGGTCGGTAACCGTGCTCGGCGGCGGCAGTAATGTGCTGTTGCCCGCCCGGCTCAGCGGCATCGTGATTCGACCATTGCTTGAACAGTGGTGGCTGCAAGCGCGGGGCGATCAACTGCTTGCTCACGTGGGCGCGGGCGTGAATTGGCACCGACTGGTCATGTCGGTGGCGGCGTCCGGGTTATGGGGCACCGAAAATCTCGCCCTGATTCCCGGCGATTGCGGTGCAGCCCCGGTGCAAAATATTGGTGCGTATGGGGTGGAGCTGGCGGATCGGCTGGACGCGGTGCAGGTGCTTGATCGGGCGTCCGGTGAGGTACGCTGGTTGAGTCGCGATGCCTGCCAGTTTGGCTATCGAGACAGCATCTTCAAAGGCGCACTGGCGGAAACGGTCATTATTACTCGGCTGGTGCTGCGACTCTCCCGTGAGCCCTTGGCAGCGCTTGGCTATGGAGACTTGGCAAAAAGGGTTTCCACCTCGCCCACACCGCTGGCGGTGGCCAACGCAGTATGCGCTATCCGAGGTGAGAAACTACCGGACCCCCAAGAACTGGCCAATGCGGGCAGCTTTTTCAAAAATCCGTTTGTGACTGATCAGCTAGCCGCCACGCTGCGTCAGCAATATCCTGACATGCCGTGCTTTCCTCAGGGGAACGGGCAGACGAAGCTGGCAGCAGGCTGGTTAATCGACCAGTGTGGCTTAAAAGGGTTTCGTCAGGGGGCTTTTGCGGTTCACGAGCGTCAAGCGCTGGTACTGGTCCATTTCGGCGGCGGGAACCGCCAAGGCCTGCTGGCGTTGGCCAATACGGTCGCTGAGCGGGTCGCTGAACGCTTTGCCGTCAGGCTAACCCCCGAGCCGCGTCTGATAGCCGCTTGACCCGTTTCGGTTGGACACACAAAAAAACGCCCCGCCGTTGTTAACGGCGGGGCGTTCGTTTTGATACCGCTATCCGTCGTTAGTCGGCGCTAGTATCGTTGGCTTGTTGTTTACGTTTCACGCGCGGGTCATTGTGCGCCCGGCTGCGGCGACGACGTGGCTTGGCGGCTTCTTCAGCCACTGCTGCGCTGTTGGGCGTCGCTTGCTGGGCAGGTGTTGCCTCGGGCTGAGCCGGCGTTTCTGCCGCTGGTTCAGTGGCTGGCGCTTGTTCAGGCGAGGCTTTCTCAGTAGTGCCTTTTTCAGCAACGCCTTGCTCAGCAGTGCTGTCTTCGACTACCGCCTCAGAACTCGCTTTAATAGGCTCTTCAGCCGTCTCTTCAGCATTCACTTCAGGTGCGTTTTCTTCAGAAGTGCTTTGCTCAGGTTCCTTCTCCGGCGCCTCAGGCGCTGACGCGGCTTGCTCGCCATCGCTGTCCTGTGGCGTCTGCGCGGCCTTCTGCTTGCTCACCTCAGCCGTTTCGTCACTGGTGGCTGGCTTGGAGACGGCTTCTGAGGTGTTGGCCTCAGGCGCGCCTGTATCGGCGGCAGCCTGCTCCGCTGCTGTCGTCGAGGACGTGCTAACGTCCGCTTGATCAGCGGCGGGTTCAGCCTTGGGTTTCTCTTCCGTTACCGGCGCCTGGGCTGCTGGCGTTTCAATGGCTTCGGAAGGTGTAGAAGCCTCCTCTGATGCGGTCGTTTGGTCCTGCGACTGCACCGCGTCGGTGTCTTCATTCGATGCCGCATCGCCGCCTTTCGAACGCGAATCGCGCTTCGGCTGACGCCGTTGATGCGTCGACTTGCGCGCCTTGGCCGCATTGTCGGCAGGGCGCTCGGCTGGTGTGGCGGATGCCTCGTCGACTGCATCAGCGGTGCTATCTGCTGAAGGGGCGGTTGCTTCCTGTTCAGCGGGCGATTGCTTGGCCGTGTCCGCTGGAGCAGCGGCCGTTGCCTGCGAAGCAGCCGCGGCGGCTGAGTCGTTATCGGCTTGGCGCTCGGTACCTGTCGCCGCGTCGTTTGACGCATTATCCGTCTCGCTTGGCGCTTTAGCAGCCTCTTCCTGAAGCTTTAGCTGCTCGGCTTCGGCCTTCGGGTTGATGGCCTGCTGACGCGTACGCTGGCGCGGGTTGTTGCGCGTGCGCTTGGGCTTGCTGTCATCCTGCTTGGCCGCCGGTGTATCGGTGTTGGCCTTGGCAGCGCTTTTAGTGTCACTGGTATTGGCATCAGCGTCACTGGCATTGCGAGAAGTGTCACGGTTTGACTCGCGACGTGCTTTGGGTGGTGCGCTTTTGCCTGCTGTATCGCTGTCACTGTCCTTGGCGGAACTTGCCTGAGCAGTGTCTTTTTGACGGTTTGGCTTGTTGCCGTTGCCCTGGGTGCTGTTGCTGTCATCCTGTTGGGGGTGGCGGCGACGGTTGCGGGTGCGGCTGGGGCCGTTGCGCTTGTCGTCGGTCTCGTTGCCGGCGCTGCGCTGGGCATTGCCCGTATTGCTCTTGGCCGCGCTGTCGTTGCGCTGCCGGTTGGGTTGCGTCTCTTCACGGCGAGCGGAGGATGACCGCTCGGTTTTGCGCGGCGCGGCCGGTTCTGACGGCGTCTTGGCCTGGTCAGTGGGCGTGGGGCGTTGCTCATCGCTACCCAGCAATTTGGCAAATCCGCGCATGAAGCGACCCAGCATGCTAGCGTCTTCAGAGTTGCTTGCGGCGGGTGCTGGGCTTTCCGGGCTTGGCTCATGTTGCAACGAGGCAGGTGCGGGGGCGTTGTGGGCAACGCTTTTAACTGCCGCTTCAGCCCGCTGGGCAGGCGGCACAAAGCTTGGTGCCGGTTCTTTGCCGACGTCGCTATCCGTGGATAGCTCAAAGCTTGAAAGCGTTTGGCTGTCGTCTTCGTCGAGGTGGTCATCGCGCAGACGCTGCACATCGTAATGGGGGGTATCCATTTCCGGGTTGGGCAGCAGCACAACGCGAACGCCCTGGCGGGATTCGATATCGGCCAGCACGCTACGCTTTTCGTTAAGCAGGTACGTCGCTACAGGTACAGGCAAGATGGCCCGTATTTGCGCGCTGCGCTCTTTCATGGCCTCTTCTTCGATCAGGCGCATGATGGAGAGCGAGAGCGAGCGGACATCACGAATGGTGCCTTGGCCGTTGCAGCGCGGGCAGACCACGCCGCTGGTTTCGCCCAGCGAAGGACGCAGGCGCTGGCGTGACATTTCCATCAGGCCAAAGCGCGAGATGCGGCCGATTTGCACCCGGGCACGATCCAGCTTGAGGGCATCGCGCATGCGATTTTCAACTTCACGCTGGTTGCGGGCGGGCCCCATGTCGATGAAGTCGATGACCACCAGGCCGCCAATGTCGCGCAGGCGTAGCTGACGAGCGATTTCATCGGCGGCTTCTGAGTTGGTTTGCAGCGCGGTTTCTTCTATGTCGCTGCCGCGGGTGGCGCGAGCCGAGTTGATATCGATGGATACCAGAGCTTCGGTATGGTCGATCACGATCGAACCACCGGACGGCAGCTTGACTTCGCGCTGGTAGGCCGTTTCGATTTGCGATTCGATCTGAAAACGTGAGAATAGCGGCACTTCATCAGCGTAAAGCTTGATCTTCTGCTGGTAAGACGGCATCACCTGACGAATGAAGGCGAGCGCTTCCGCGTGGATCTCCGGGCTGTCGATCAGGACTTCGCCGATGTCCTGGCGCAGGTAATCGCGCATCGCGCGAATGATCACGTTGGATTCGCGGTAGATAAGGAAAGGCGCGGCGCGTTTGCCCGCTTCGGTAGTGATCGACTCCCATACCTGAACAAGGTAGTCCAGGTCCCATTGCAGTTCTTCAGGGCTTCGGCCGATACCAGCGGTGCGCACGATCAGGCCCATTTTATCGGGCACGGTAAGATGGCTCATGGCCTCTTTCAATTCGCTGCGCTCGTCGCCCTCGATGCGGCGTGAAATACCGCCGGCGCGCGGATTGTTGGGCATCAGCACCAGAAAACGACCGGCCAGACTGATAAAGGTGGTTAACGCAGCACCTTTGTTGCCGCGCTCTTCCTTATCGACCTGGACAATGACTTCCTGGCCTTCTTTGAGCACCTCTTTAATACTCGGACGGCCGGAAACATCCTTGACGAAATATTCCCGCGAGATTTCCTTTAGCGGTAGAAAACCATGGCGCTCGGCGCCGAAATCAACGAAAGCCGCTTCCAGTGAGGGTTCAACGCGGGTGATCTTGCCACGATAAATATTGGCTTTTTTCTGTTCTCGTGCGCCGGACTCGATATCCAGGTCATACAACCGCTGTCCATCAACCAGAGCGACGCGCAGCTCTTCAGGCTGGGTCGCATTGATCAGCATTCTTTTCATAATGTCTCGCATAGCGTAGCGTGCCGACGAACCACCTTGGGGGTGATGTGGCGAACCGCTTGGTGCTGCGTGCTTGTGCTCGGCGCATAGCGATGCTGACGCATTTTACCAGGACGGCATGACCGCCGACCTGGCTAATTAGGCGTTGAGTACGTGGCGGAGGCAAGACATGTTTCGGTGGCTGTCACGTCCATCCGGCCCTGCTGACACCGCCAACACCTGGCATTCATCGATTCA
This sequence comes from Halomonas sp. SH5A2, assembly GCF_014263395.1. Classification (GTDB taxonomy): domain Bacteria; phylum Pseudomonadota; class Gammaproteobacteria; order Pseudomonadales; family Halomonadaceae; genus Vreelandella. The sequence goes on from NZ_CP058321.1 coordinate 1,483,958, forward strand.
CCAACACCGTCATCGGCACGGTGTTGAACTTTGTCGTCTTAAGCAGGCAGCGCGTTGTGACGTTTCAGCCTGGCTGCTTAGGACGTGGCGTTTTAAGCGATTGCCCACCGTTCAGGGTTGGGCACAATCTTATCTGCCGTATTGAAAACGGGCGGCAGAGTTACTGCATTTTTCACGGCGAGGGGTGGGTAATGCGTACACTGAACCACGCCTCTTGCTTCGGCCTGCGTGTTAGTCGGGCAGGCGCTGGCCAATCATCATGTTGATACCACCAATTACTTGATGACGACGCGATGCTATCAATGATCTGTATTAGCCGGGAAGCGCATTGGAATATAACAGTAAAGCAAACGACCAGCAATTGACGCATTGGTGTTGGGTCTACGGTAGAATGCCGTTTTAGCCTATCAGCAGGAGTGCGCGGCAATGGCCGAAGGGCGTGAAGTACAGTGGGTGGAAATTGTCCAAGAGCAATCTGGCCAGCGAATTGATAATTTTTTAATGACTCGTCTTAAAGGAGCGCCGCGTGCGTTGATTTACCGGATCGTGCGCAAGGGCGAGGTGCGAGTGAATAAAAAGCGCATCAAGGTCGATTATCGACTTCAATCTGGCGATCTGGTGCGCATTCCACCGCTTCGCCTAGCGCCCCGCGAGGCGGTCAAGGAAGTCAGCGATAATCTGCGTGATCTACTGGTCGGCAGCGTCATTATGGAAGGACCAGACTGGATGGTGCTCAATAAACCGTCGGGGCTCGCGGTTCATGGCGGTAGCGGCGTTAAAATTGGCTTGATCGAGGCGCTTCGTCAGGTGCGCGACGACCTGACGTTTTTAGAGCTGGTGCACCGTTTGGACCGCGATACCTCGGGCTGCCTGCTGCTGGCCAAATCCCGCGATGCGCTTGTCACTCTGAACGAGTCGCTGAAAAAGCACGGCATGGACAAGCGCTATCTGGCGCTGGTGGCAGGCCGCTGGCCGGTACGCAAGACCTACGAAAGCGCTCGTCTGGATCGCTATGATGCGGGCAACGGCGAGCGGCGCGTCAGGGTGGATCCCAATGGTAAGGTGTCGCGCACTCATTTCGCGGTTGTCGAGACGTTTGAAAAAGCCACGCTCATCGAAGCCGAGCCGGTGACCGGGCGGACGCATCAGATCCGTGTGCATGCCGCGCATGCCGGTCACGCGCTGCTCGGGGATGACAAGTATGCCAATCGGGAGAGCGGCCTGCTTACCAAGCAGCTCGGGCTAGGCCGGCTGTTTTTGCATGCCCGCGCACTGACGTTCCCCGAGCCTTCCAATGGACGTCCCGTAACGGTCAAGGCGCCGCTGCCTGAGGCGCTGGAAGACGCGCTTAACAGCGTACGCCGATAAGGAGCTCCCATGCGCTATGAACTGGTTATCTTTGATTGGGACGGCACGTTGATGGATTCGGTGCCGCGGATTGTGTCGTGCATGCAGGCGGCGGGTGTCGAAGCGGGGTTGGGAATGCTTCCCCAGAAGGATGTCGAAAATATTATTGGCCTGGGATTGCCTGAAGCCATTGAAACGCTTTGCCCGGGTATATCGCCAGAGCAGGCCGAGCGCCTTCGCCAAGGCTACGCGCATCAATTTGTTCATGTGGATACTACGCCCATGCGATTTTTCGCCGGTGTTGAAGATCATTTGGCGCGCCTTCGGTCAAATGAGGCGCAGAAGCTGGCGGTTGCGACGGGTAAAAGTCGCCGCGGGCTGGACCGGATTTTCCAGGAGACGGGGAGCCTTGACTGGTTTCACGCCAGCCGCACCGCCGATGAAACACGTTCCAAGCCTCACCCGCAAATGCTGCAGGAATTGCTCGACGAACTCTCGATTCCCGCTGAACGGGCGGTCATGGTGGGGGATACCGAGTATGACCTGGAAATGGCGCGATCACTCGGCATGCCTCGTGTCGGCGTTAGTTATGGCGTTCATTCCCCTGACCGCCTGGCGGCCAGCCAGCCGCATGCGATCGTGCATAGCGTTGATGAACTTTTTACTTGGCTACAGGGATAAATGATGAAGGATGATGATTCGCGCAGCGACATGGAAAACGAGACATCGCCATCGCCCGAGCAGCAGAAGATAGAAGATCGTTGGACCCAGGGCTCCGAAGTGCCCCCGAAAAAGGGGAATGAGGAGGCGGGGCAGCCTGGTGACGACGCTGATACGCTGCGTGAGCGCCAGCGATTGGCGCAGATCGAGATGATGGATCACTGGATTGGCGGTGTGCTGGCAGAGCAGCGGCGCTCGCGTCGCTGGAAGCTGTTTTTTCGTCTATTGATGCTGAGCCTGTTCGCGGTGGCGCTGGGGCTGGGTATATACCGGTTCTACGCCCCATCGGAAGCGACGCCCGCTGCACCACATCTCGCCAGGGTGGATGTTAATGGCGTGATCGCCGAGGACGCGCCAGCCAATGCCGAACGTATCATTGAAGGGTTGCGCAACGCTTGGGACGCCGACAGCGCCGAGGCCATCGTGCTGCACATCAACAGCCCAGGCGGCAGTCCTGTGCAGTCACAGCGCATTTATGCGGAGATCATGCGGCTGCGCGAGTCGGGCGATAAACCCATTGTGGCCGTCATTGAAGACATTGGTGCCAGTGGTGCTTATTACATCGCGGCGGCGGCTGATGACATCGTGGCATCCCCGGTGAGTCTGGTCGGTTCGATTGGGGTGATATACGCCGGTTTTGGCCTGGAAGACGCCATTGAACGAGTGGGTGTCGAGCGACGTGTGCTGACGGCAGGCGATAACAAGGCGTTTCTCGACCCCTTCCAATCGTTCGATGAGGAGGATGAAGCGTTTTGGCAGAGTGTATTGAACAGTACCCACCAGCAGTTTATTGATGATGTGAAAGCGGGGCGCGGTGATCGCTTGAGCAATAACGACGATGTGTTTAGCGGTCTGGTATGGAGTGGCGAGCAGGCCCAGGCGCTGGGGCTGGTCGACCAGTTGGGTAGTATCGATGATGTTGCCCGTGAGTACGGCGATGAGGCTGAGTGGCAAAACTACACGCCGAGCCTGGACCCGTTTGATCGGCTGACCCGGCGCTTCACTCAGACGGCCGCTCAACTACTCGGGGTCGATACATCCCCTTCACCGCTGCGCTTTCAGTCTCCCTGAAGAAGGTTGGTGTCGAGCGGGTCGAGGCCCGCTTGGCGCAGCATGTCGCAAAGGGCGATCAAGGGTAAGCCCATCAGGGCGTTGGGGTCGCGCCCCTCGAGGCGTTCGAACAGAGCGATGCCCAGGCCCTCCATGCGAAAGCTACCCGCGCTATCAAGCGGCTGCTCTTTAGTGACGTAGACGCTTATTTCCTCTCGGCTTAGCTGCCGGAAAACCACCTCGAAGGGCTCTACGTGAACCCTGTGGGACTGGTGTCGGGTGTCAAGCAGGGCTAAGCCGGTAAGGAAGGTCACCCGTTGGCCGGAAAAGCGGTTGAGATTGTGTTCGGCGCGCTCGCTGGTGTGGGGTTTGCCCAGTATATCACCCTCGAAGACGGCAACCTGGTCAGAGCCGATGATCAAGTGGTCGTTAAACCGGTCAGCCACGGCGTTGGCTTTGCTTAACGCCAGTCGATGGACTAACCGATGCGGCGTTTCATCCATGTGCGGTGTTTCGTCTATGTCGGGGGAACAGCATTGATAAGGCAATTGCAGGCGGTCGAGCAGTGCGCGGCGCGAACGCGAACTTGAAGCCAGCACCAGCGCCGGTGTTGCGTTAGACATGCGATTTTCCTTCGTAAGGTAAGTGGCTTTTGCAGTCAATGGGCGTGATGGGTTCCCAGTTTACCCAAACTTGGGGCTTATCCTACCGCGCGACCACAAAGAATTGTGTCCTTGGCTTTGACACCAGCATGGGGAGTGCCTATCATTGCGCGCCTATGTTGACCTCACAACTCCCCAGCCGGGTTGAGCCTTATAAGCTTGCAGCCCGCCGCGAACGACTCGAAGGCCTGGTAGCGCTTGATAAGCTGCCACGCCTCGCCGAAGAAGCCGGACTCCAATCGGGTGACTGTCACGTCGTGCTCGAATTTGGTGTCGATGCTCAGGGGCGACGTGAGATTCGTGGTCATATGCAAGCGACACTGGCGCTGCCTTGCCGCCGTTGTCTGGAGCCGCTCAGCCAGCACGTCACCAGCGACTTCCTGTTAGGGATGGTCGCCGATGAAAGCTTGGCCGGAGAGCTGCCAGCCAGTCACGAGCCGGTGCTGGTGGAACATGAACAGCTGGACTTGCTGACGGTCGTCGAGGATGAATTGATCCTCAGTCTGCCCCAAGTGGTTTACCACGAGGAAGCAGAGTGCCATGTTTCGGCAGAGCAACTGGTCAGCAAGACAGAAGGTGGGGAGCAGGAAACAACCCCCGCCAATCCTTTCGCGGTGCTTAGCACGCTGAAAGGCAAGAAGTAAGCACCCATAATCCGACAGACCCTGGAGTACTCCCATGGCAGTTCAAAAGAACCGTAAAACTCGTTCCAAGCGCGGTATGCGTCGTAGCCACGATGCGCTGAGCGCCCCGACGCTGTCTCAAGACAAAGAAACCGGCACCACCCACCTGCGTCACCATGTTTCGCCGGATGGTTTCTACCGCGGTCGCAAGGTAGTTGACGCGTAAAGCGTCTTTACCGATCGATACGACTAAACGAATGGGTGCTTTGTGCGCCTAGCAATTGATGTGATGGGGGGCGATCAAGGTCCTCACGCGCTGATTGAAGGGGCTGCCAGGGCCGTTATCGATACCCCTGGCCTAGAGCTTATTCTGTTTGGTCCGCATCAGCAGATCAGTGCTGAACTTTCGCGTTTGCCGCGGCCTTTGGCTGCGGCAACGTCACGTTTAGCGGTCCATGATGTGGCGCAAAGCGTTGCCACGACGGCGACGGCTGCCTGGGCATTGCGCCGCGGGCAGTCGACCAGTATGGCGCAAATGCTGCGTTGCCTTGCCCAGGGTGATGCCCAGGCGGGTGTCAGCGTTGGCAATACAGCCGCCTTGGTGGCGTTGGCCCGGCGAGAGCTGGGCATGCTGGCGGGTATGTCGCGTCCGGCTATCAGTACGGCCATTCCGTCGCGCTGCGGGCGGCGCTGCTATCTATTGGACCTGGGCGCCAATGTTGACTCGCCTGCGAGCCGTCTGGTTGAGTTTGCCCTGATTGGCGCGGCAATGGCAGAGCAGGTGGATGGCATCGCGCGGCCACGCGTGGCGTTGCTCAACGTTGGTGCCGAGTCAACCAAAGGTAGTGCCAGCGTGCGCGAAGCCGATAGGTTGCTTCAAGAATCGGCGGACAGCTTGCCGTTTGCCTATCTTGGTTATGCCGAGGGCGGCGATATCTTTCAAGGCGAGCTGGATGTGATTGTCTGTGATGGTTTTGCGGGCAACGCCGTGCTCAAAGCCAGTGAGGGTTTGGCTGGTATGCTGGTCGAACGGGTGCAGCAGGCGTTTGCATCACGCCTGAGAGGGCGCCTGGCGAGCTGGGTTGCCAAGCCTGTGTTAAAGCACTTAAAGCAAGAACTGGATCCGGTACGCTACAACGGTGCCAGCTTACTAGGCTTGCAGGGTATTGTGGTGAAAAGCCACGGTGGTACCCGGGCAGATGGTTTTTACTATGCCATTCGCCGCGCGATGCAGGAGGTTGACCACAACCTGCCCGAGCGGCTTGCCAAGCGCTGGTCCTTTAATGAGTAGCGACTGTTTTATGATGCAGTGATGATGTCACTGCATCGCACGTTAGCGGGTTGTGTCGAGCAGCAGGATTTGCCCATAACCGCGTCTATCGCTCAACTGAGCAAATGCCTACAAGAGCAAAGGTGAACGACATGTCTCAACCCCTTGCCCTCATTTTCCCCGGGCAGGGCTCTCAGCAGCTTGGAATGCTGCGCGAGCTTGCCGAACGCTATAGCGTGGTGGGAACGACCTTCGAGGAAGCATCGGATGCGTTACGTTACGACTTATGGAAAGTCGTTCAAGAGGGGCCAGAAGCCTCGCTAAACGCTACCGAATGTACTCAGCCAGCGTTACTGTCCGCTAGTATAGCGATATGGCGTGTCTGGCAAGAGCTGGAGGGTCCGCGCCCGACGGTCATGGCAGGGCACAGCCTGGGTGAATACAGCGCCATGGTGTGCGCAGGCGTGCTCGGGTTCGCCGAGGGCGTCAAATTGGTGCGCCTTCGCGGTGAGGCCATGCAGCACGCAGTGCCCGCAGGAGAAGGCGGTATGGCCGCCATTCTGGGGCTCGATAACGCTTCTGTGGAGGCCGCATGTGCCAGTGCGGCGCAAGGGGAAGTCGTTTCAGCCGTTAACTACAATGCCCCAGGCCAGGTAGTGATCGCGGGCGGCAAGACGGCCGTTGAACGGGCGATTGTGGCGTGTCAGGAAGCGGGCGCCAAGCGGGCGATGCCGCTACCGGTTTCCGTGCCTTCGCACTGCCATCTCATGCGCCCTGCGGCAGACCGCCTGGCGGCGGCGATGCAGGAAATTGAACTGCGTCCGCCGCGCTACACGGTCATTCAAAACGTAGACGCCGAGGCGCATGCTGACGTTGACACGCTGCGCACGCGACTGATTGAACAACTTTATCAACCCGTGCGCTGGAGCTCCTGTGTTGAGGTGATGGCCGCTCAGGGGGCTAACGTGTTTATCGAATGTGGCCCGGGTAAAGTGCTGACCGGCTTGAATAAGCGTATTGTGCGTGGCAGTAAAAGTCTCGCGGTCAACGATCCCGATAGCTTGGATGCTGCACTTGAGTTGGCCCGCGACGCGTTGGCGGATGATGCATGATAAGTGGTGATTTTCCGCTACCCTTGCTTATTTACATGGTGAAAGGCATTACCTTATGACCCAAGAACGTAGAGTAGCGCTTGTGACTGGTGCCAGTCGTGGCATCGGCCGGGCAGTCGCTTACGAACTGAGCCGCCAGGGACGTATTGTCGTTGGTACAGCGACGAGCGATGCTGGTGCGGCCAAAATTGATGCCGAATTCGCGGATCAGGGCATTGAAGGGGCTGGCTTATGCCTTGATGTCACCGATCAGGCGAGCATCGATGATGTGTTGAAAACCATTGCTGAGCGGTTTGCCGCGCCGACTATTCTGGTCAACAATGCCGGTATCACCCGCGATAATTTATTGATGCGCATGAAGGAAGACGAGTGGGATTCGGTGATGGACACCAATCTCAAATCTGTCTACCGGGTTAGCAAGGCGTGTCTGCGAGGGATGACCAAGGCGCGTTTTGGGCGTATTGTATCGATCAGTTCCGTGGTGGCGACCATGGGCAACTTGGGCCAGACTAACTACGCGGCGGCCAAGGCTGGCATGGAAGGCTTTAGCCGGGCGCTGGCCCGTGAGGTTGCCTCGCGGGCCATTACGGTCAACTCGGTGGCACCGGGGTTTATTGCCACTGACATGACCGAAGCGCTACCTGAAGCACAGCACGAAATGCTGCTTAAGCAGATTCCGTTGGCGCGCCTGGGTTCGCCGGATGAAATTGCCGCTGCAGTGGGATTTCTGGCCAGTGATGCGGCAGGATATATCACCGGCGAGACGCTGCATGTTAACGGCGGCATGAATATGCGTTGATGGCCTTGAGTTTGGCGGTTGCGTCAGCTCAAGGGCGTCTATAAACTACCCCGCAGCTTTTGGCTTGCGGTTCCCAAATAGCTGGTTTTCCAAAACGGCTAATGTGAATGACTGGAGTACGTTGATGAGTACTATTGAAGAGCGCGTAAAGAAAGTAGTGGCTGAGCGCCTGAACGTTAAAGAAGAAGATATCCAGAATAGCTCTTCTTTTACTGAAGACCTGGGTGCTGACTCGCTTGACACAGTTGAGCTCGTCATGGCGTTGGAAGAAGAATTCGATACGGAGATTCCGGACGAAGAAGCCGAGAAGATCACCACGGTTCAAGAAGCCATCGACTACGTTAACGCCCATCAGTAAGGGTTAGTTGATGCATCGAACCCGGGTAGGTGGCTTGATGTCTACCCGCATTAAAAAGCCGTCCTTCCAGGGGACGGCTTTTTTGCTTTGCGGTCGCACTGAATATAACGTTCAATCTCCGTTATACTGGCGGCAACTTTGACGACTGATAATGACTCACAAGGGTCGAGTCACCATGGATGCCTGGAGGAAGGTTGATGGCGCGAAGAAGGGTAGTGGTAACCGGGTTAGGCCTGGTGACCCCAGTTGGAAATACGGTCCAGGAGTCGTGGGCCAACATCGTGGCCGGGCAGAGCGGTATCGCGCCGATTGAGCATTTCGATACCAGCGGCTTTAACACACGGTTTGGCGGGTCGATCAAGGATTTTGATATCAGCCCGTATCTGAACCCCAAAGATGCCCGCAAGATGGATCTGTTCATCCAGTACGGCATGGCCGCGGGCGCTCAGGCGATTCAGGACTCAGGCCTTGAGTGTACCGAGGCCAACGCTGACCGTATTGGTGTGGCGATCGGGTCCGGGATTGGCGGGTTACCCATGATTGAGCACAACCACGATGCGCTCAATAAAGGCGGTGCGCGTAAGATCTCGCCGTTTTTTGTCCCAGGGTCCATCATCAACATGATCTCGGGCAATATGGCGATTCAGCACGGCTTCAAAGGGCCCAATATTGCGATCACCACGGCCTGTACCACGGGGACGCACAATATTGGCTACAGCGCGCGTACCATCGCCTATGGCGATGCCGAAGTGATGGTATGCGGCGGTGCGGAAATGGCCACCACGCCGCTTGGCCTGGGCGGTTTCGCAGCCGCCCGTGCGCTGTCGACCCGCAATGATGACCCGCAGGCTGCCAGCCGTCCCTGGGATGCTGACCGTGACGGTTTTGTGTTGTCAGATGGAGCCGGCGTGCTGGTGCTTGAGGAATTCGAGCATGCCAAGGCCCGCGGCGCAACCATCTATGCGGAACTGGTGGGTTTTGGCATGAGCGATGACGCTTATCACATGACGTCGCCACCTGAAGACGGCAATGGTGCCGCGCTGTCGATGAGTAATGCCATCAAGGACGCGCAGATGAATCCTGCCGAGGTGGATTACATCAATGCCCATGGAACCTCAACGGCATCGGGCGATCTGGCTGAAAGTCGAGCCGTCGAAAAGGTGATGGGGCAGGCGGCTCAGCAAGTGGCCGTCAGTTCGACCAAGTCGATGATTGGTCACTTGCTGGGCGCTGCTGGCGCGGTGGAAGCGGTGTTTAGCGTGTTGGCTATTCGTGACCAGGTGGCGCCGCCCACGATTAATCTGGACAACCCGCAGGAAGGCTGCCGTCTCGACTACGTACCGCACACGGCTCGTGACATGCGAATCGATGTGGTGCTGTCGAACTCCTTTGGCTTTGGCGGGACCAACGGCTCATTGCTGTTCAAAAAGGTGTAAGCCGGTATGAGTCAGCCCTGGGTACCTTTTGACGACCGCGGGCTGGCCTACGGCGACGGCGTGTTTGAAACCGTCCTGCTGCGCGACGGTCAGCCGGTGCTTTGGCAGCAGCATATGGAGCGGTTGCAGGCGGGCTGTCAGCGTTTGAAGATCGACCCGCCGTCGCAAGCCGCTTTGATGGCCACCTGGCAAGCGACACCCGATGCCGAGTGGGAAGTGCTCAAGATTATCGTCACCCGGGGGAGCGGTGGTCGTGGCTACGCGACGCCTGACGTGGAAGTGCCTCGTCTTATTAGCCGTCGTGTGCCCTTTCAGCCGGATCCGTCGGCCTGGGCGCAGGGTATCAGCGTGCGTATCTGTTCGCTACGTCTGGCGCGGCAACCCCGCCTGGCGGGTATTAAACATCTCAACCGTCTTGAAAACGTGCTGGCTCGCCAGGAGTGGCAGACAACCGACTACCGTGAAGGCCTGTTGGCCGATAACCACGGCCTGGCCGTGGAAGCCACCAGCATGAACCTGTTTTGGGAACAGGGCGGGCGCATCATGACGCCAGAGCTTGACCAGTGCGGCGTTGAAGGTACGCTTCGCGCTGCGCTGATTGACGCGCAACTCGTATCAACCGCCGAACTGGCGATCGATGAGGTCGCGGCGGTTGATCGGCTGTGGCTGGCAAGCTCGGTGCAGGGCGTATGGCCGGTCAATGCGTTGTGGACGGCTCAAGGCGCCCCCCTTCGTCACTGGGGGCCGCCCGGGCATGATCCCTTGCAAGCCGTGGCCCACCCGTTGCTCGGTTACCCAGCAACGCCTTAACGTATTGAATATTGAGGTCTTATAGTGAAACGCTTGGTGGTGGCACTGGCCGTGGTGGTGATGGTTGGCGTTGCCGGTGTCGCCGGTGGTTATGTTTATTGGCAGCAGCGGCTTGATGCGCCGCTGGCGATTGATGAACCCACGCTGTATCAAGTGCCTTCTGGCGCCGGTCTCAACCGCGTGGTCGGTGATCTTGAGGCGCAAGGCATTATTGAGGATGCCTGGGCTTTCCAACTGATGACGAAACTGCAGCCGGAGGATTTGCCGGATTTGCGCACGGGGGAATACCTTTTCGAGCCTGGCATTACCGGCATGCAGCTTTTGGCACTGCTCGACAGTCGTGACGTCGTGACGTATCCGCTGACCTTTCCTGAGGGGTGGACCTTCGCCCAGATGCGTGAGCAACTGGCAACGGCTCCCAAGCTTGAACAGCGCACGGTGGATATGAGCGATGAGGACGTCATGGCACTGCTTGATCGTGAGGGGACCTATCCGGAAGGCTGGTTCTTCCCCGATACCTATCGCTATCACCTGGGGATGAGTGACGTTGATATCCTGCGTCAGTCGCTTGACCGTATGGAGCGCATACTTGAAGAGGTATGGGCCGAACGTGACGACGACCTGACCATCGACTCACCCTATGAGGCGCTGATCATGGCCTCGTTGATCGAACGCGAAACCGGGGCGCCTGAAGAACGGCGTGAAATCGCGGGCGTTTTCAAACGGCGGATGGAGAGCGGCATGCGACTGCAAACCGACCCGACGGTTATCTATGGAATGGGGGAGCGCTATGAGGGTCGGATTACCCATGCCGATTTACGCGAGGCCACGCCCTACAACACCTATGTGATCGATGGGCTGCCGCCGACGCCAATCGCGATGCCGGGGCGGGCCTCGCTGGAAGCGGCCGTGAACCCTTTGCCGGGGGATACGCTGTATTTTGTCTCGCGGGGCGACGGCACCCATAAGTTCTCGAGCACGCTGCGCGAGCATAACAACGCCGTGAATCGGTATATCCGCAACCGTGACTAATATTACCCAAACCCAGAGGCCATGATGACGAAGCGCGGTCGCTTTATCACCCTAGAAGGCGGTGAAGGTGTAGGGAAATCCACCAATATGCAGTTCGTGGTGGCCTGGCTGGAAGCTCAGGGAATCGAAGTGGTGGCCACCCGGGAGCCGGGGGGAACGCCTCGGGCAGAAGCGATTCGCCAACTGTTGTTGGACCCTGCCCCCGAGGAGTGGCTGCACACCGATGCCGAGCTGCTGCTCATGTTTGCCGCCCGCGCCCAGCACCTGGCCGAAAAGATCCTGCCTGCGCTGGCGCGAGGCGCCTGGGTGGTGTGTGATCGCTTCACCGACGCGACATATGCCTATCAGGGTGGCGGCCGGGGGATTCCGGTCGAGCGTATTGAAGCGCTTGAGGCATTTGTGCAGAAGGGGGTCGCGCCGGATCTGACGCTATTGCTGGATATGCCCCACGGTGCTGCCAAGCAACGCCTTGAATCACGCCTGCGCGACCAGCACACTCAGCGAGACCGGTTTGAAAAGGAGCAGGCAGACTTCTTTCAGGCCGTGCGTAATGCCTATCTGGCGAGGGCCGAACAAGCGCCCGAGCGGTTTGCCCTGATTAACGCCCACCAATCCCTGACGGAGGTCCAGTCAGATATCTGTGACACCCTGGCCCGGCGAGTCGCGTTATGGGACTGAGCGGTGTGCTGCCCTGGCATGCATCGACTTGGCAGCAGTTAGGCCAACTGGCGGACACCGGGCGGATGCCCCATGCGCTGCTTTTCAGCGGCGAGCATGGCGTCGGCAAGCAACGCCTGGCGGAGGCGCTGATTGCCCGAACGATGTGTGCCACCCCTGGGGAGCAGGCCTGTGGCCAATGCCGTAGTTGTCAACTGCTGGCCTCCGGCTACCATCCCGATTTGCTGCGCATTTCGCCGGAAGAAGGCAAGCGCCAGATTCGCATTGATACCATTCGTGACGTCAATCGCTTTGTCTCGCAAACCGCGCAGCAGGGGGGCTATAGGGTCATCGTTATCTCGCCTGCTGAAGCCATGAACGTGGCCGCTTCAAACGCGCTGTTGAAAAGCCTGGAAGAGCCGGGCGATCGAACATTATTTATCCTGTTGGCGGACGTGCCGTCGAGAGTGCTGCCGACCATTCGCTCGCGCTGTCAGCAGTGGCCGCTACCCAGCGTTGCTTTAGCCGATTGTCTGGGCTGGCTGACTGAGCAGTTGGCAAGCGAGGACGAAGCGCGCTTCTGGTGGCAGGTGTCGGGAGGGTTGCCGTTAAGCGCGGTCGAGCTGGCTGCCCCCGAGGCGCGCGCCTTGCGTCAGCAGCTGCATGACTGTTTCGAGCAGCTGGTGCGGGGCGGGGAGCCGGTGTCGGAAGCCGCGCGATTAGACCGTCAGGCGATAGATACGATTTTATGGTACGGTATCGCCTGGCTTGAAGACCTGATCAGGCTGGGGCTGTCCGGCTCCACCTCCTCCCTGCGCAATCCCGATTTACTTCCGCTTTACCGTCAAGCGGTGAAAAATGCCCGGGTACGGGACTGGTTTAAACTGCTGGACTATGCCCGCGAGCAGCGCCGCTTGCTCGCCGTTGGTGCCAACCCCAATCCGCAGCTTGTGCTGGAAGCGTGGCTGGTGCGCTGGTCGGCATTACTCCGCTCCTAGACCGAATGACGAGGTGTTATGGCAACGCAAAAAGCGCTTTCCCTCACGGTGCCCGATGTGCCCACGTTACTGTCTGCCTATATGCCTTTTCTCGATCGTGGCGGCATGTTCATCCCCACACGAAGCCACTATGATCTGGGCCAGACCGTCTATTTACTGCTGACGTTGCCAGGGGAAAGTGAGCGCCTTTCGCTGAGTGGCGAGGTGATCTGGGTGTCTCCCGACGGTGTCAGCGGTCGGCGCATGCCGGGGATCGGCATCCACTTCCACGCGCAGGATTATCGGGTGCGTGACCGTATTGAAACCCTTCTGGCGGGGCAGTTGGACAAAGCTGCGCCCTCATTTACTCTTTAACGCCCACCACGAGAGCGACATGTTTGTTGATTCCCACTGTCATCTGGACCGCCTATCCGACGCCACGCACAACGGCAACCTCGCGGCAACGCTCGAGGCTGCCCGCAGCGCCGGCGTTAACCAGTTTCTTGCCATCTCCGTGACGCTTGAGGACATGCCCAGGCTTGCCGACATCGCCAGAGCGCACGAGGACGTCGTGATATCAGCGGGACAGCATCCTCTCCATGACGCACCGGTCGAACCCAGTGTCAGCGATATCCAGGAGGCTGCCGAGCAGTTCGGTGCGGTGGCCATCGGCGAGACGGGCCTTGACTACCATTATGCTGACCGCGTGCCGGTAGCGGTTCAGCACGAACGCTTCAAGCGCCACTTGATCGCCGCCCATGAGCTCGAATTGCCCGTGGTGGTGCATACCCGCGATGCCAAAGAAGATACCCTGGCCTTGCTGCGTGAACACAGCGACCCGCGAGTCGGGGGCGTGCTCCACTGCTTTACCGAAGATATCGAGATGGCGCGTGACGCCGTGCGATTAGGCTTTTATATTTCGTTATCAGGGATTGTCACCTTCCGCAATGCTGAGTCGCTGCGCACCCTGGCGTGCCAACTGCCGCTTGACCGGCTGCTGATCGAAACCGATAGCCCCTATTTGGCACCGGTGCCGTATCGTGGCAAACCCAATGAGCCTGCCTGGGTGGTTGAAGTGGCTGAGTGCATTGCCGAGGCGCGTGGCATCAGTGTTGATGAAGTCGCCATGCAGACCACGGCCAATTTCTATCGGCTATTTCGTAATGCCGTCCCCGACGCCCCCGAACAGGTTCAGCAAGCGTTGTCAGAAGCGGGACTATTGGCTAAGACGAGTGGTTGAATTATTAGCTAAGCAGGCGAGCCAGGGCGAGGTAATACGATGAACATAGACCGATTGCTCGATTATCGTCAGGGTGCTTCCAGCATACCGCCACTCGATGACTGGCAGCCCGCCTTGTCAGGCGATATGGATATACGCATCGATGCCCAGGGTGGCTGGTGGCACGAAGGAGCGCCTTTTGCCCGTGCCAGCGTCGCGCGTTTGCTGTCGACCTTGCTGCGTCATGATGCCGAGGGCTATTGCCTGGTCACGCCTATCGAACGCTGGCGTATTCAGGTGGACGACCGGCCGTTGGTCGCCGTGGAAGCCGATTTTCGTGACGATGCATGGTGGTTGACCACGCAGTTTGACGACGTTGTGCGTCTAGATGCCGAGCACCCCTTGACGTTGAGCGAGACGCCCCAGGGAGACCAAGTGCCGGAAATTGCCGTACGTTTCGGGCTGGCAGCGAGGCTGCATCGTCATGTTTACTACCAGCTCGCCGATGTCGCCGAATTACGCGATGAAGGGGCCGGTAGACAGGCGCTGAGTGTCTACAGCGCCGGTCACTGGCACCCCATCGGCTATCTTGAAGGGCATGAGCTGGATGGGTTATCGCCCGGCGAGGGGTCGTGAAGCTAACCGCTGAACAGCAAGCCGTCATTCATCACGCCCAGGGGCATGCCCGCGTAGCAGCGGTGGCCGGCGCCGGTAAAACCACCACCATGGCAGCACGTGTTCACCACCTGCTCGCCCGCGGTGTTCCGCCCAAGCGCATTCTGGTGCTGATGTTTAATCGTTCCGCACGGGAAGATTTTCAGCGTCGGTTGGCAAGTATGGCTCCCCCTGGCCAGGCGCTACCTGACGTTCGTACCTTCCATTCGCTGGGTCATCGGCTGACGCAAAGCCTGTGCCGCTGGGGCGTTCTGGATTCGCGTCGACTGTTGTCGGCGGAATGGCAGCTGGAGCGTTTGCTCCGCCAGGCCAGCCTGAATGTGCTCAGCGATGCCGTTGAGCGCCGTGATGCGGCGCTGGAAGGCGACCGGCTCGAGACGCTGGCCCACTTTTGTGGTCTGGTTAAAGCCGAAATGCTGACGCCAGAAGCGCTTTTTGATCGTCTCAATTACGACCCCGATACCGATTATTTTCCCGCCGCCTTCAACGAGGCCGAGCGCCTGCTGCGTAGTGAAGGCGTGATGACCTATGCGGATTTGCTTTACCGTCCGCTGCAAGCCCTCGAGGCCGATAGCGCCTTACGTAGCCGGGTAGAGGGTTTTCTGGACCACGTCATTATCGATGAGTATCAGGATATCAATGCGGCCCAGCAGCGCCTGCTGGCTGTTCTGGCGGGTAAGCGGGCATCCGTCATGGCGGTCGGTGATGCCAATCAGTGTATCTACGAGTGGCGCGGCGCGCGGCCTGATACCATGCTGGAAAACTTTACCGCCACCTTTGGTGAAGCGACCGATTACCCTCTCTCGACCACGTTTCGCCACGGCCACGCCCTGGCGCTGGCGGCCAACCATGCGATTGCCGCCAACCAGCGTCGGCCGGACCAGCTATGTTTGGCAGCGGCCCACAATCCGGATACCCGCTTGTCAGTGGGGCAGGGCGGACGACAGCTGCTGGATGCGTTGATCGACTGGCAGGCGCAGGGCCGCGTGTTAAGCGACGTGAGTCTCCTGGTGCGCAGTTGGGCGCTTTCGGTGCCGTTCCAACTGGCGCTTTTGCAGGCTGGCATCCCCTTTCGGCTGGCCCGCGAAGACCGCTTTGTGTTTCGCCTGCCGCTGGTGCAGGCGTTGGCCGGGTATTTAAAACTTTCCCGTCGCCCGACATTGCTGCAAGACCCCGAACAGCTCACCTTGCTGCTCGCCCAGCCCACGCCATTCGTGGCCCGCGAGCGCCTGCAGCGGCTGGCCCAGCAGCTCGCCAGCCGTCAAGCGTGGCCGGAAAATCACGATCCAGTGCTCAGTGATTTAAAACCCATCCAGCGGCGCACGCTGAAAAAACGCTGGGCGTTGCTGTGCGAACTGCCGCAACTCAGTGCATGGCCGCCAGCCAAGCTCTTGCAGCACGTCGTGGATACCATCGAGGCCGAGAAAACCCTGAAGCGCGCCGCAGCCCGGCGCGATAAAGGCGAAGAAGACGTGCGCTTGCTGGACGTGCTTATTGAGCAGGCGCAAAGCGTTTCAGACCCGGATGCGTTTATCGAGTTGTTGGAGCGCCCGGTAGAGAATCAAGCCGCGGGGGTGCTGATCAGCACCGTTCACGGCGCCAAGGGGCTTGAGTGGCCCTTTGTTGCTGTTGCGGGGGTCAATGAGGAAGATTTTCCTTATTACAGCCGGGATAACCCGCTCACCGACGACCGTCTGGAAGAAGAGCGGCGGCTGTTTTATGTCGCGATCACGCGCTCGAAAGAACAGTTGCTTGTGCTTCACGACGGCGGGGCGCATCGGCCCAGTCGCTTTATTACCGAAAGCGCCTGGCAGGACAGCATGCAGGTCGCCGCCTGCCTGGCAAACGACAACACGCCATCGTCGGCGCTGACAGTCACGGCGCCATCCCTCGTGGGACGTTACCTGAGCCAGCTTGGGCGTGATGACATTGAGTTGGCCGCGCCCGAGGTTCAAGCTCCCCAGGCGGCCTACACCGCAAGCGCGTTCTATCCCGGCCAGCGGTTGCACCATGCGGTGTTCGGCGAAGGCGAAGTAGCCACCGTGGAAGGTAACCCAAGCGACCCGGTGATCGATGTGCGCTTTGATCAAGCGGGGCGGCGACGGCTGATCGCCAGCCGTGCACCCATCGAGCGGCTGGCCTGATAAACAAAATGCCCCATCACTGGGGCATTTAGGTTTATTGATATGCGTGGTGTGTCACCGCGACCGCTACATATTCGGGTAATTGGGACCGCCGCCGCCCTCCGGTGCTACCCAGGTAATGTTCTGAGCAGGGTCCTTGATGTCGCAGGTCTTGCAGTGGATGCAGTTCTGGAAGTTGATCTGAAAGCGAGGCTCGCCCTGATCATCTTCGACGACTTCGTAGACACCTACCGGACAGTAGCGCTGCGCGGGTTCGGCGTACTTGGGCAGATTGTCGCGAATCGGTAGGTCAGGATCGTCCAAGCGAAGGTGGCAAGGTTGGTTTTCTTCGTGATTGGTGTTGGACAGGAACACCGATGAAGGTTTGTCGAACGATAGCTTGCCGTCGGGTTTGGGGTAGTCGATTTTCTCGCACTCGTCGGCGGGCTTGAGAGCCCCGTGATCGGTGGTCGTATCGTGAAGGTTGGGGAGCTTGTTGCCCAATAGCTGATTGGCAAAATTATACGCGCCGCCGCCAACAGTGCCGTATTTATGAATGGCCGGGCCGAAGCTGGCGCTGTCTTTCAGCTCTTGATACGCCCAGCTGGCTTCCCATTTGTCGGTGAAGCTCGTCAGCTCCTGGGCGCCTTCGTCGCCGCCTTTGATCGCTTCAAACACGCTTTCTGCCGCCACCATGCCCGACTTCATGGCGGTGTGCAGACCCTTGATCTTGGCAAAGTTGAGCGTGCCGGCATCGCAGCCGATGAGCAGGCCGCCTGGGAAGGTCATTTTAGGCAGGCAGTTAAAGCCGCCTTTGGTGATCGCCCGGGCACCGTAGGCGACACGTTTTCCGCCTTCCAGATATTGGCTGAGCACCGGGTGATGCTTCATGCGCTGGAATTCGTCGAACGGTGACAGCCAGGGGTTCTGGTAACTCAGGTCCATGATCAGCCCGACCACCACCTGCTGGTTTTCAGCGTGATAGAGGAACCAGCCACCATGCGCATTGTTGTCCAGCGGCCAGCCGGAGCCGTGCAGGACGACGCCAGGTTCATGCTTGTCGGCAGGCACGTCCCAAAGCTCCTTCAGGCCGATGCCGTAGTGCTGTGGGTCGCGCCCGGCGTCGAGGGAAAAATCCTTGATCAAGCGTTTACCGATATGACCACGAGCGCCTTCGGCAAACAGGGTGTATTTCGCACGCAGTTCCATGCCGGGCATGTGACCATCTTTTGGCGAGCCATCGGCGGCCACGCCCATGTCGCCGATCAGAATGCCGCGTACCGCATCGTCTTCAACGATGGCTTCCTGGGCGGCAAAGCCCGGGAATATCTCCACGCCCAAGGCTTCTGCCTGCTCTGCCAGCCAGCGGCATAAATTGCCGGCACTGATCACGTAGCGGGTAAGGTCGCCGCCGGTGTTATGCATGCTCTTGGGCACCAGGGCGTTGGGCAGTTTCTGCGCCTTGTCAGCATCTTTCAGCAGGTAAACATCATCGCGGATGGCGGGCGTATTGAGCGGCGCGCCGCGCTCTTGCCAGTCAGGAAACAGTTCGTTGAGGGCGCGGGGTTCAAACACCGCGCCGGACAGAATATGCGCGCCGACTTCCGAGCCTTTTTCAACCACGCAGACGGTCAATTCCTGCTCCGCGTCGTTGGCCTGCTGCATTAGACGGCATGCCGCTGCCAGTCCTGATGGGCCAGCCCCGACGATGACCACGTCAAAGTCCATCACATCGCGTTCAACGTTATCCACCTGGTGTCTCCTTACTCTCATAAGGGCCATTGTTTACAATGACTAGCGATTGGGAACTAGCTTATAAAAACATGGCCTTAATTTTAAACGGTCGTTTGCTTCTGGTTATCCTTCATAATAGGCATAATACCTGTGTAAGGTCACGCCTACGATGCTAAATGGCGATTTCATATTTAGCGATTGTGACCGGCGGCTCATCTATTGATGGGGATTCGACCAAGGCCGTAAGCAACTCCTATTGTTGCAGGCAGGTAGGCTATGGCAAATTAAAAAGGTTTTTTATTTGCACGCCTATCAAACGCTCGAATGAATTTTATGCGGACAGCCTTTCCAGGGGCCGCAATGTGATATCCGGAGCTTCTCAAGGTGCCTGCCAGGTGGGTGCCATCCAGGGTTAACGGCTTCACCACAAGCCAAGCGAGGAACCTATGAAAGTACTTGTCGCGGTGAAACGCGTCATCGACTACAACGTCAAAATTCGTGTCAAAGCGGATCACTCGGACGTCGACCTGACCAACGTCAAAATGGCCATGAACCCTTTCTGCGAAATTGCCGTGGAAGAGGCCGTGCGCCTGAAAGAGAAGGGCGTCGCCACGGAAGTGGTCGCTGTGACGGTCGGCCCCAAAGCGGCCCAGGAACAGCTGCGCACTGCGCTTGCGCTGGGGGCAGATCGCGCCATTCATATCGAGACTGACGAGCGCGCCGAATCACTGGCGGTGGCCAAGCTGCTGGCCAAGGTGGTCGATGAAGAGCAGCCGGGCATGGTCATCCTCGGCAAGCAGGCCATCGACACCGACAATAACCAGACCGGCCAGATGCTCGCCGCGTTGACCAACCTGCCCCAGGGCACCTTTGCGTCAGAGGTAGCCGTCGACGGTGACAAGATTCACGTGACGCGGGAAATCGATGGTGGCCTGCAGACGATTGCGTTGACGCTGCCAGCGATTGTCACGACCGACTTGCGCCTTAACGAGCCGCGCTATGCCAAGCTGCCGGATATCATGAAAGCCAAGAAAAAGCCCATGGACGTGAAGACCCCCGCCGATTACGGTGTCGAGGTGGCCTCCAAGGTGAGCCTGGTGAAAGTCGAATCCCCCGCCGAACGCAAGGGCGGTATCAAAGTGGCCTCGGTCGACGAGTTGATCGACAAACTGAAAAACGAAGCCAAGGTTCTTTAAGGTCGGTTCTTTACCCCCCGTACTTTGAGACAAGTTCTTCGAGACAAGCGCTTTGAAAGGAGCTGATTTTATGAGCATTTTGGTACTTGCCGACTTGCACGAAGGCCAACTGGCCGGGGCCACGGCCCACGTCGTGGCGGCGGCTAAAGCCATTGGTGGCGATATCGACGTTCTTGTCGCCGGTGAAGGCGTCAAAGCCGCGGCCGAGGCTGCCGCCAAGCTCGACGGCGTGAGTAAAGTGCGCGTCGCGGATAACGCCGTTTACGCCCACCAGCTCGCTGAGCCCATGGGCGCGCTGCTGGTCGAACTGGTTGATGGCTACACCCACGTGCTGGCCAGCGCCTCCACCACCGGCAAAAACGTGCTACCGCGCCTGGCGGCCTTGAAAGATGTCAGCCAGCTTTCTGATGTTCTCGCCGTGGATAGCGCTGACACCTTCAAGCGCCCGATTTACGCCGGTAACGCCATTGCGACCGTCAAGAGCGACGACGCGCTGAAAGTCATCACCGTGCGTACCACCGGCTTCGATGCCGTGGGCGACGGCGGCAGCGCCCCCATCGAAGCCGTTGATACCGTGGTCGACAACGCCCAGTCCAGTTTCGTCAAACAGGAACTGGCCGAGTCGGACCGCCCGGAGCTTGGCGGTGCCAAGGTCGTCATCTCTGGCGGTCGCGGCATGGGCAATGGCGAGAACTTCAAGCTGCTCGACGGCATTGCCGACAAGCTGGGGGCGGCGATTGGTGCCTCCCGCGCCGCAGTTGATGCCGGCTTTGTCCCCAACGATATGCAGGTCGGCCAGACCGGCAAGATCGTTGCCCCGGATCTGTATATCGCCGTGGGGATCTCTGGCGCCATTCAGCACCTGGCGGGCATGAAAGACTCCAAGGTGATCGTTGCGATCAACAAAGATGATGAAGCACCCATCTTCCAGGTCGCCGATTATGGCCTGGTGGGCGATCTGTTCGAGATCCTCCCGGAGCTGGAAAGTAAGCTGTAACCATCTGAAATAATAGAACTTAAAGCCGGCTTCACACGAAGCCGGCTTTTTTATATGGGCTGGGTTAGATAAACTGCCCTTAGTTGACTAAAATACTGGGGCAAAAGCGAAATCAGCCCCTTGCGGTTGAAAAAGCAATGAGGTGACCATACCTAGTTATTGAAACCGAAGATTGCTGAACGCAAGAAAGCCACTGAAGGAGATGATCAATATGGCACATACACTTCCAGAGTTACCCTACGCGTACGATGCGCTTGAACCGCACATTGATGCGATGACCATGGAGATCCACCATTCTCGTCACCACAACACCTATGTCACCAACCTGAATGCCGCGCTGGAAGGCACCGGGCTTGAAGATGTCCCGGTGGAAGAGCTCGTGTCCAACCTGGACCGTGTTCCGGAAGACAAGCGTCAGCCCGTTATCAACAACGGTGGCGGCCATGCCAACCACTCCATGTTTTGGCAAATGATGTCGCCTAACGGCGGCGGTCAGCCACAAGGTGGTGTTGCCAAGGCTATCGATGCTGAACTTGGCGGCTTTGAAGCCTTCCAGGAAGCGTTCAAAAAAGCAGCGCTTGGTCGTTTCGGTAGTGGCTGGGCTTGGTTGTCCGTAACGCCTGAGAAAAAACTGGTCGTTGAGAATACATTGAACCAGGACAGCCCGCTAATGCACGGTAATACCCCGGTGCTGGGTCTGGATGTCTGGGAGCATGCGTACTACCTCAAGTACCAGAACAAGCGCCCCGACTACGTCGCCGCTTTCTTTAACGTAGTGAACTGGGAAGACGTTGAACGTCGCTACCAAGCGGCTATCGCTTAACCCCTATTCGCGCTACGTATGACGCCACTTGATGGCGTCTGCTCAAAAACCGCCTCCTTTATCAGGGGGCGGTTTTTTTTGCGGTCTTGAATAGTATTGGGCAATAGCTGTCAATATCCTGTGGATGAAAAATACCACATATGCTTGAATTGATTTTCTGATGGTCTATATATAGTATGCGTTGTATCTTCTAGAGGGGGCGCGCACTAGATGTGCTCTACCCGAAAAATGCCGCTATGAAAAGGGAATCAAGCATGGAAATTCAAATTTATAGCAAGCCTGCCTGTGTTCAATGCACCGCCACCTATCGCGCGCTGGATAAGCAGGGGCTTCCGTACACTGTGATTGATATCACCGCCGAATCGGGCGCGCGTGAAGAAGTCGAAGCACTGGGCTATCGTCAACTGCCCGTGGTCGTTGCCGGTGAAGACCACTGGTCAGGCTTTCGTCCAGACCGCATCCAAGCCCTGGCGTAAGTTACTCATGCTGGCAGATGGACGCACGCCCTCCATGGTCGGCAACCTGGTGTACTTTTCCACCAAATCAGGCAATACCCACCGTTTTATTGAAAAAGTAGGTCTGGCCGCCCAGCGCTTGCCGCTTAGTCGGGAAGCGCCGGTACCCCAGGTGGATCAGCCTTACATTCTGGTAACGCCCACCTACGGTGGCGGCCAGGCCAAGGGCGCGGTGCCGGGCCAGGTGATCCGGTTCCTGAATTACGAACACAATCGCCACCTGATACGCGGGGTGATTGCCGCGGGTAATACCAACTTTGGCGACGCGTATGGCTTGGCGGGCCGCATCATTGCGGAAAAATGCCAGGTACCGTTGCTTTATCGATTCGAACTGTTTGGCACTGACGAAGACGTCGCCAAGGTCCGTGAAGGAGTAGAAGAGTTTTGGAAACGACAACCCTAGCCTCGAGAAATGTCACTGAAACGAAACGGCCTGCGGCGGCAAGCGACGGTCGCACCATGGATTACCATGCGCTGAACGCCATGCTGAATCTTTACGGTGCCAACGGTGAACTGCAGTTGGATAAAGACCGCGAAGCCGCGCGTCAGTACTTCTTGCAGCACGTCAATCAGAATACGGTGTTCTTCCATTCTCTCGAAGAGAAGCTCGATTATCTGGTTGAAGAGCAATATTACGAAGCAGGCACGCTGGCGCAGTATGACTTTTCTTTCGTCAAAGCGCTGTTCGAGCAGGCGTATGCCTACAAGTTTCGTTTTCCGAGCTTCCTTGGCGCCTTCAAGTATTACACCAGCTACACGCTGAAGACCTTTGATGGCAAGCGTTACCTCGAGCGTTACGAAGACCGCGTTTGCATGGTGGCGCTCGCCCTGGCGCGTGGCAATGAAACCCTGGCCAAGTCGCTGGTCGATGAAATCATCAGCGGCCGATTCCAGCCGGCGACCCCCACCTTCCTGAACTGCGGTAAGCAGCAGCGTGGTGAATTGGTGTCGTGCTTTTTGCTGCGTATCGAAGACAATATGGAGTCGATCGGCCGCTCTATTAACTCGGCGCTGCAGCTTTCCAAGCGGGGCGGCGGTGTTGCCTTCCTGCTCAGCAATATTCGCGAGTCAGGCGCACCCATCAAGCGCATCGAAAACCAGTCGTCGGGCATTATCCCGATCATGAAGCTGCTGGAGGATGCGTTTTCCTACGCTAACCAGCTTGGGGCGCGCCAGGGTGCCGGTGCCGTGTACCTGAACGCTCACCATCCCGATATCCTGCGCTTCCTGGACACCAAGCGCGAAAATGCCGATGAAAAAATCCGCATTAAAACGCTCTCGCTAGGGGTGACGATTCCTGATATCACCTTTGAGCTCGCCAAGCGCAACGAAGATATGTACCTGTTCTCGCCTTATGACGTAGAGCGGGTTTATGGCGTACCGTTTGGTGATATCAGCGTGACCGAGAAATACCACGAGATGGTGGCGGACGCGCGTATCCGCAAGCAGAAGATCAACGCACGGGCGTTTTTCCAGACCCTGGCCGAGCTGCAGTTCGAGTCCGGCTACCCGTACATCATGTTTGAAGATACGGTGAACCGCGCCAACCCCATCGCGGGCCGGATCAACATGAGCAACCTGTGCTCGGAAATCCTCCAGGTGAATACGCCGACAGATTACGACGAAGACCTGGGCTACCGGCATATCGGTCAGGATATTTCCTGCAACCTGGGATCCATGAACATTGCCAAGGTGATGGACTCGGGTGATATCGGCACCAGCGTAGATGTAGCCATTCGCGGGCTGACCGCGGTATCGGAAATGAGCAACCTGAGCAGCGTGCCTTCCATCGCAGAAGGTAATGCCAAGTCCCGGGCGATCGGTCTTGGGCAGATGAACCTGCACGGTTTCCTAGCCCGCGAGCATATCTATTACGGCTCTGATGAAGGCCTGGACTTTACCAATCTGTATTTCTATTGCATCGCCTTTTACGCACTGCGGGCGTCAAACCGACTGGCGATCGAACACGGTGATACCTTTGCCGGTTTTGCCGACTCTACCTACGCGTCGGGTGAATTCTTCAATCAATACACCGAGCACGCCTGGGCGCCGCGGACCGAAAAAGTGCGCGGGCTTTTCGAGCGCAGCGGTATTGCTTTGCCGACCCAGCAGGACTGGCAGGAACTGAAAGCCAGTGTCATGGCGCACGGGCTGTATAACCGCAATCTTCAGGCTGTTCCGCCGACGGGCTCGATTTCCTACATCAATCACTCGACGTCAAGCATTCACCCGGTCGCGGCCAAGATCGAGATCCGCAAGGAAGGCAAGCTGGGGCGGGTTTACTACCCGGCACCGTTCCTCAATGAAGCCAACTTTGATTACTTTCAGGACGCCTACGAAATCGGTCCTGAAAAGATTATCGACACCTACGCCGAGGCGTCCAAGCACGTCGATCAGGGCCTGTCGCTGACCCTGTTCTTCCCCGATACCGCCACTACGCGCGATATCAACAAAGCGCAGATTTACGCCTGGCGGAAAGGGATTAAAACCCTCTATTACATCCGCCTGCGTCAGAGTGCGCTGGAAGGCACTGAGGTTGAAGGCTGCGTATCCTGCACGCTTTAAGCGTCCGACGACTTTGAAGAGAGTGACGATATGAACATGATGCAACGTTTATCGCGGGTCGACGCGATCAATTGGAACCGTCTGCAAGACGATAAAGATCTCGAAGTGTGGAACCGATTGACCAGCAACTTCTGGCTGCCGGAAAAAGTTCCGCTGTCGAACGATATTCAGTCGTGGAATACGCTGACGGATAAAGAGAAGCAGCTGACCATCCGCGTGTTCACTGGCCTCACGCTGCTGGATACCATTCAGAGTAGCGTCGGCGCGCCGGTGCTCATGGAAGACGCGCGAACGCCCCACGAAGAGGCGGTTTATACCAATATCGCCTTTATGGAGTCTGTTCATG
The DNA here is from genome assembly GCF_014263395.1 of Halomonas sp. SH5A2. Classification (GTDB taxonomy): domain Bacteria; phylum Pseudomonadota; class Gammaproteobacteria; order Pseudomonadales; family Halomonadaceae; genus Vreelandella. Next base: position 1,509,004 of record NZ_CP058321.1, read on the forward strand.
CGCGCTCCTACAGCTCGATTTTCTCGACGCTGTGCACCACCCGCGATGTCGACGATGCCTTTCGCTGGAGTGAAGAAAACCCGACGCTGCAGGCCAAGTCGGAGCTGATTCTCGGCCGCTATCGTTCAGACGATCCGCTGATGCGCAAGGTAGCCAGCGTCTTTCTGGAGTCGTTCCTGTTCTACTCCGGCTTCTACCTGCCGATGTACTGGTCAAGCCACGCCAAATTGACCAACACGGCGGACCTGATCCGCCTGATCATCCGCGACGAAGCGGTGCACGGCTATTACATTGGCTACAAGTTCCAGCAGGACCTGGCCGAGGCAACGCCGGAACGCCAGCAGGAAGTCAAGGACTACGCCTACGAGCTGCTGCTCGAGCTTTACGACAACGAAGTCCGCTATACCGAGTCGCTTTACGACGAGGTTGGCCTGACCGAGGACGTCAAAAAGTTCCTCCACTACAATGCCAACAAGGCGCTGATGAATCTCGGCTTTGAGCCGCTTTTCCCCAGCAGCGAAACGGATGTCGACCCCACGATCATGGCGGCGCTATCACCCAACGCCGACGAGAACCACGACTTCTTCTCCGGCTCAGGCTCGTCCTATGTGATTGGCACAGCCGTCGCCACCGAAGACGATGATTGGGCTTTCTAGACAATCATTGAGCACCAAAGCTTAATCCAAGATCGGGAGCCCTAGCGGCTCCCGTTTTGTTTTGTAGCAGGCTAAAATTAACTGAACGCTAATGATAAATATTGTCATTTATTTTATAAATCGGTAGGCTATGGGCACTCGATATGAAACGCAACTCGTTCTTATATTTGATGTGTTCTCTATAGCGGCAGGGTGACTGCCAGTGATCAGTGACGGAGAGTCGATGTGCTGAACAAGCCTTTCTTTGCCCTGCGGGGCTGCTGGTTAGCGTGCATGCTGGCCAGTGGTTCGCTAATGGCAAGTGACGAGACGCTCGAGCAGGCCAGTCAAGGTATTGATGCCCAGCAGCTTCAAGCCGAACTTCAACAGCAGATGGATAACGCCGATGAGCAAACTCGGGCCGCGCTGCAAGAGCTGCGCGAGCTTGAGCGCGATACGCGCCAGCTTGAGTCGCAAAATGCCTCGCTGACGGGCCGGTTGGCCGAAGAAGCCGAGCGGCAGGCCCGCCTGGCTTCTGCGCTGGATACTCTGGCCGATACGCGCGCCGCGCTGCCGGACATTGAGCAGAACATGCAAACCCAGCTCACCCATTGGATCGAGCGTGACCTGCCGTTTCTTAAAGAGCAGCGGCTGGCCCGCGTCGAAACCTTGATAAACGACGAGGGCGCGGAGCCTGCCGAGCAAATTGAAAGCATGCTCGATATCTGGCGCACGGAGCTGGATTACGGTCGTGAAATGGATACCTGGCGGGGGCGTTTGCAGCGCGACGATGACCAGGCACTGGAAGTGGACTTCTTGCGCATTGGACGTATCGGTTTCTACTACCTGACACCCGATGGTCGTCAGGGTGGCGTATGGAATGCCGAGGACGGTGAGTGGCAGTCACTGAGCTCTGAACACCTTCAGGCGGTGCGTGATGGACTCCGGATAGCGGAAGATCAGCGAGCACCGGATATCTTGACGCTGCCGCTCTCTATTACCGTCTCGGCCGATCAGGGAGAGCAGCCATGATACGTGACCTCAAGAAATGTCATCGTTACGTGATGGTGGCGCTGCTGATGGGGCTGACAAGCATGAGTCCGTTGGCAAGCGCGCAGTCGCAAGAGACAACCTCGCTGCGTGAGGCCCGCGAGGCCGCTGAAATTCGTGACCAGCAACGCTTGATCAAGCTGCTGGACGACCAGGCGGTGCTCGAGGATGCACTGGAGCAGGCGCGGGATCGCCAGCAAACCGCCCAGGCGCGTCACGATGCCTTGCAGGCACAGGACGCCGCACAGTCGGTCGAGGCGGAGCGCCTGGCGGCGCGTCAGTCAGAGCAGGGCGAAGCGCTAAGCAATCTGCTGGATGCGCTCAACCAGCATAGTAACGAGGTGCGTAACGCACTGGGCGAGGATAGCTGGCTGACCTTGAACGAAGAGGCGTTGCCGCCAAGGCTGAGTGACGTCAACGTACTCGAGCAGGAGGTGCTGGAAGACGTGGTCGACAGGCTCGCGACGCTGACGCGGAACACCGGCAATGCGCAGCGACTTGAGCGCCCCGTGGCCGATGCCAATGGCGAAATTTCGCCTCAGACCGTCGTGCGGCTGGGGGATTTTGCAGCGTTTACCAACACCGATTTATTGCGCCAGGACGATGAAGGGCATTTGACGGTGCTGCCCCGGACGCCCGCGGAAATAGCCGATTATCTGGCCGCTTATCACCAGGGCGAGACACGCGTGTTCGCGATGGACCCAACCCGAGGTAGCGTGATCGATGCGCTGGCGCAGCGTCCCACCCTGATTGAGCGTTTCCATCAGGGTGGCTACGTCGGCTATGTGGTCGTTGCCTTGGGGGGCATTGGCTTGCTGGTCGCATTGCTGCAATACCTGTATCTACTGGTCACCAGTCAGCGGGTGAATCGTCAGCTGAAAAGCACTGATCAGCTCAAGGCCCATAACCCGCTTGGTCGCGTGTTGCTGCGCTTTGAAGGCATGGATAAGCATCAGACGCCGGAAGCGCTGGAGGCACGCCTGGATGAGGCAGTGCTTGCCGAACTGCCTCGTCTTGAACGGGGGCAGCCGATTGTCAAACTGCTGGCGGCCATCGCGCCCTTGCTGGGGCTGTTGGGCACGGTAACCGGTATGATTGTGACCTTCCAGGCGATCACGGTGTATGGCACCGGCGACCCACAGCTAATGGCCGGTGGTATCAGCCAGGCGCTGGTGACGACCGTCCTTGGCCTGATTACCGCCGTGCCGCTGCTGTTCGCGCAGACGGCGCTTTCAAGCCGCAGTCGCCACCTCACGCATGTCATTGAAGGGCAGGCAAGTGCCGCGTTGGCAGACCATCTGGAAGCCCAGCAGCCTTCCCAAGACGCTTCGGTGAGCTGATATGTTGACCGTTCCCCTTTGGCTTGAGCCCGTCGAGCGGCTGATGAATGCGGGCGGCGTGGTGCTGGTCGTACTGGCCGTGGTGGCGCTGCTGGTATTTGGCATGGCCATTGAACGCTTCTGGTTCTATCGCATGACCTGGCGGCGAGCACGCCGCCAGCTTGTCAATCGCTGGGCCAGGCGAGACGACCACCACAGCTGGAGCGCTCGCACGCTGCGCAACGTCTGGACGAAGGACCTTGTGGTCCGTCTGCGCCGTCCGCTGCCCTGGTTAAAGCTGCTGGTGGCGCTATGTCCGCTGTTTGGCTTGCTGGGTACCGTGACGGGCATGATCGGTGTCTTCGATAGCCTCTCGCTGAGTGATACACACCAGGCGCGGGCAATGGCCGATGGCGTGGCACGGGCAACGCTGCCGACGTTGACCGGCATGGCGATCGCCGTGGTCGGGCTTTTGTTCATCAGTCGTCTGGAACACATTATTCGACGCGAGGATCAGCGGTTGCACGACCGCATGGCGCGGGCAGTGGAGGAAAACGATGCGTAGACGACGTTCTATGGGAAGCGCTGACGAAAACACCGAGGTGAACCTCACGCCGATGCTGGACGTGGTGTTCATCATGCTGATTTTCTTTATCGTGACCACCAGCTTTATCAAGGAAAGCGGGATTGAAATCAACCGCCCAGAGTCGAGTGACGCAAGCCCCAGGCCCGATGCTCAGGTGCTGGTCGCGCTCTCGCCTGAAGGGGCGGTATGGGTGGATGGTCGTGCGATCGATGCCCACCGGGTGGGCGAAGAAGTCGCCGGAATGATCAGCGAGGATGGCTCGGTGGTCATCCAGGCGGACCGTGAGTCGACGACTGGGCTGCTGATTGAGGTGATGGACCGTCTTGAGCAGGCCGGCGTGGACCAGGTGGCGGTGGCGGCTAGCCGGAGCGGCCAATGATCCGCCAGGCGCTATCAATGGTAAGTGGTGGGATATTAGCGATTGGGCTGTTTTGGCTATTGGCGCTGCTGGTCGCGCCGCCGGACGACCAGGTGGAACCACCCGAGCAGACGGTCTCAATGAACATGGTGGAAGCCCCCGAGGTAGCCCCGCAAGAAGAGGCGCCGCCCCAGGAAACCAATCAGGCAGCCACGCCCCCGCCACAGCCGATGCCGACGCCCGAGCCGCCCCCAGTGACCGACAGCGCCATTGCCTTGCCGGAGATTGATCTGCCCGAGCCGCCGGAAGAGCCGGTGGAGATGGAGAGTGAGTTGCCGGAATTAACCGAGGCGACGGAGCCGGAACCTGAACCGCAGCCTGAGCCGCAGCCAGAACCGGAGCCAGCGCCTGAACCGACGCCGCAGCCCGAACCCGCTGCTCAGCCAAGCGAGGCCGAGCCTTCCGACGCCGAGCGCGAGGCGGCGCCAGAAGCCCAACAGGCAGCGTCGGATGAGCCGGTCAACGTCGGCCAAGCCGCGCCGACCAGTCGGGTCAATCCGACGTACCCCGCTCGGGCCCAGCGTCGTGGCATGGAGGGGTTTGTTGAGATATCGTTTACCATACGTCGTGACGGCAGTGTTGATGGCTCTTCAATTCGCATCACCAATGCCCAGCCGCGTCGGGTATTTGACGATGCGGCCCGCGAGGCGATTGGGCAGTGGCAGTTCGAGCCTAGCGATCGGTTGCGCAACGCGACCCAGCGGATCGAATTTCAGCTGCGCTAACGACTTTATTGAGGTATGACCATGCGTGTATGGGGGTGCATCTGTTTAATCGGCCTGTGGGCATCGTTTGCCAACGCCAGTCCGGCGCTTCCCGGCGACATCATTGGCGACCTGAACCGCTTGCAAACGCAACTACGCGACGCGCAATACGCAAGCGTGGTGACCCAGGCCACCCAGCAAGCAAACCGCCTGCAAGCGGGTAACGCGGCTGACCGCTGGGCCAGCGCGCTGTATCAGCAGCTTGCAGCTAACGCACTGGCGCGCCAGGGCCAGCCGGGGGAAGCCGCAGGGCGCCTGTCGCAAGCGCGCGATCTGTCGGGTGGTGAGCAAGCTCAGGCGGCTCGCTGGCTGCGCGAAGAGGCATCGTTGCGCCGTGCGGCGGGTCAAACAACGCAGGCCAGCGAATTACTTGCCGAGTGGCTCGCGTCCCGGGACGCTGCTACCTCTGCTGAGGACTACTGGAAGCTGACCCGTTGGCTCGCCGACGACCAGCGTTGGCAAGAAGCGGCTGATTGGCTTGAGCGTAGCCTGGGCCAAACCGCTGAGCCTGATGCTAACCAGCGCAGGTTGGCGCTGGTTGTCTATCAGCGCACCCAGCAAACCGATCAGGCGCTTGATGTGTTGCTGGGCGGGCTTGATGAAGGCAGCGATGCGGCTCACTGGCGGCAAGCCGCCGCACTTGCTCAGCAGTCCGGTCAGTCGGGTATCGCCGCGGCGCTATGGGATACCGCCTGGCGGCTGGGAAGGCTGGATGAAGACGATGAACGCTGGCAGCTGATAAGCCTGCACATGGCGGGGGGTACGCCCGCCAGGGCTGCCGAGTATCTTGAGCAGTGGCTTGAAGCGGGCGACGTCGTTCGGGATGAAGCCACGCTGCGCCTCTTGGCGAACGCATGGCATCAGGCCCGCGACAAGACCCGGGCGCTTGATGCCTGGCAGGCATTAGCCATGTTAAGCAAGGATGGCAGCGACTGGCGCCAATATGGTCAGCTCGCTTTTGCCTGGGGGCAGGATGAGCGTGCCGAGAAGGCGTTAACCCACGCTCAAGCGCTGGGCGATGATCAGGCGGGTGAGTGGCTGGCAACACTTGAGCAGTCGCCGCCCCATTCCCTATAAAAAGACGGTGGCGCTTATTCTGCAGACGCCAGGGAGAGCGAAAAGTCGCTCCAGGTTGGCGCATGATCAGAGGGTCGTTGCATGCCGCGAAGCGCATAGTCGATTCCTGCATCGCTGATATGCTCGGCCAGTGGCTGGGTAACCAGAATATAGTCGATGCGCAGCCCGCGCTTGGGTTCACGATCAAAGCCCTTTGAGCGATAATCAAACCAGCTGAACCATTCGGCGTCGGTGGGGTGGCAAAGCCGGTAGCTGTCGCTCAAGCCCCACGCCTTGATGCCTTCCAGCCATTCACGCTCGATGGGCTGGAAGCTGGTTTTGCCTTCGCGCAGCCAGCGTTTGCGATTGGCTTCGCCGATGCCGATATCCTGGTCTTCTGGCGAAATGTTAAAGTCCCCCATTACCGCAACGCGCTCGTCGGGTTGGTGCTGCTCGTCAAGTAGGCGCGCCAACTGTTGGTAAAAGCGGGTTTTGTACGGGAACTTGGTGGGGTGGGTGATATTCTCCCCCTGGGGAAAATAGCCGTTCCACACGGTGACGGGCTGACCGTCGTCGGTGAGGAGTTGGACGCCGATCATGCGCCGCTGGGCGTCTTCGTCGTCGTCAGGGAAGCCGTAAAAGACCGCTTGTGGCTTGTGACGGCACAGCATCGCAACGCCATAGTGACCTTTTTGGCCGTAGTAAAAAACGTGATAGCCCATGGCCTCTACATCGGCGAGAGGGAACTCGCTATCCTGCACCTTGGTTTCCTGAAGGCCGATCACGTCAGGCTTCTGCGAATCGATCAATGCCTGCAGTTGATGAAGTCGCGCGCGAATGCCATTGATATTGAAAGAAACAAGGCGCATTACGAACGATCTCCCGGCGGGTTATCCGTATCTTTGTCGGGGTGAATGGCGATATCCTGCCCGCTCTGCTGGCGGGCCAGCTTGCGCACCGCCTGAAGTTTGCGCTGCTGCTGTTTTTTTGCCACAAAACGGCGTGATGATGTCACCTGGTCAGGGTTATCATGACGCCACTTTTTATAATCTTTACGCCGACCGGTTTTGATGGTTACTTTATCCGCCAGCGAACGGGTCTTTTTCTTACGCGTCATATCGCGCTCCTTGGTTCGATAATGGGCCTATTCTAACAGCCTAGTAACCTCCTTCGACAGCAGGGCGCGCTCTTATCGCCAAGCCCTGTTACAATGCGCGCGTCAAGATGCCTAATATCCACAGCAATGGACAGATAGATAGCCTATGAGCGAGTCGGAACAGACCACAGCATCGGCCCAGAATCGCAAGCCTAAACGTCGTCGTCGGAAGCCGCGTCGTCGTCAGTCGAATTGGGATCTCCGTCAATTTCAGGTGCCTGCCGTGGCCGGCAAGTGGCGCTTTCATGACTTCGATCTGCCGCTGCCGTTAATGCGCGCGATTCATGCCCTAGGGTTTGAGTACTGCACGCCTATTCAGGCAGAAGCGCTGCGCCATACGCTGCTGGGCGGCGATATCGTCGGCAAGGCACAAACCGGTACCGGAAAAACCGCTGCCTTTTTGATTTCGGCGCTGGCCTATTTTCTCGAAGAGCCAACTCCGGATGGGCAGAAGCCCGGCGCGCCGCGTGCGCTGATTATCGCCCCCACTCGTGAGCTGGCACTGCAGATCGAGAAAGACGCCAAGGCCCTTGCCCGCTTTACCAAGCTGAATGTGGCAAGCGTTGTGGGCGGGATGGATTATCAGAAGCAACGCGATAGCCTGGGCAAAAAGATCGACCTTCTTGTCGCCACACCTGGCCGCCTGCTCGATTTTCACGAGAAGCGCGATATCGACCTTTCCGAGGTGGAAGTGCTGGTGCTGGATGAAGCCGATCGCATGCTGTCGATGGGCTTTATTCCCGATGTGAAGCGGATCATCCGCTACACGCCCAAGAAAGAAGAGCGCCAGACCTTTCTGTTCTCGGCCACCTTCACCGACGATATTCTCAACCTGGCCAGTCAATGGACGATGGATCCCGCCCACGTTGAGATCGAAGTGACCGTCGAGAACAAAGCCGATATCGACCAGCGGGTGTACCTGGTCTCTGACGATGACAAGCAGCGTCTGTTGGTCAAGCTGTTGGAGCAGGAAAGCTTCGAGCGGGTGATGGTGTTCGGCAATCGTCGCGACCTGGTGCGCCAACTTGACGGCCTGCTCAAGAAAGCCGGCGTGAGTGTCGCCATGATATCAGGCGATGTGCCCCAAAATCAGCGTATACAGACCCTGGAAAGCTTCCGTGAAGGCGAAATCCAGGTGCTGGTGGCCACTGATGTTGCAGGGCGTGGCATTCATATCGAAGACGTTAGTCACGTGATCAATTACACGCTGCCGGAAGACCCGGAAGATTACGTCCATCGTATCGGGCGGACCGGACGCGCAGGTGCAAAAGGCGTTTCCATCAGCTTTGTCGGTGAAGAAGATGCTTTCTCGTTGCCCGAGATCGAGCGCTATATCAACGACAAGCTGCCCTGCGAACACCCGCCCGAAGGTATGCTCTAAGCCGCATGCTCGATACTGCCCTTAAAAGTGAGATTCAGGACGCCTACCGTCGCGTGGTGGAAAACCTCGAGTTGACCCCGCGCTACGGGCAGCGCCTGATGATCGCTGAAATAGCTCGCACGCTGGGGGGCATCGAAAGCGACGACGATGGCAAGCGCACAAGCGACAGCCACGTTTGTGTGCTTGAAGCGGGCACCGGAACGGGTAAAACCCTCGCCTACCTGATTGCCGCGCTGCCTATCGCCAAGGCACGCGGCAAGCGGTTGATTATTTCGACCGCCACCGTGGCGCTTCAGGAGCAGGTGCTCAATCACGACCTGCCGTCCCTGGCGAACCACAGCGGTTTGGCGTTTCGCTATGCGCTGGCCAAAGGGCGTGGACGCTACGTCTGCGTCGCGCGACTCGATCAGGCGCTGGAAGGCGCGGAGCCAAACCCGACGCTTTCCATGTTTGAGCAGTCCCTACAGCCGCAGAGCAGTGACCTTGGCGTGATTGCCAGCGATATGGCCGAGGCCTACGGTCAGGGTGAATGGGAAGGCGACCGTGATAACTGGCCGCATGCGATTGACGATGCCCACTGGCGTCGATTAACCGTCGATCATCGTCAGTGCACCGGGCGCCGCTGTGGCCATTTTGGCGCCTGTGCGTTTTTCCGTTCCCGGCGGGAGCTGGAAAACGCCGATGTCATCGTGGCCAACCACGACCTGGTGTTGGCGGATCTGGCCCTGGGCGGCGGGGCCATCCTGCCGGACCCCGCCGACTGCATCTTTGTGTTTGACGAAGGTCACCACCTGCCTGACAAGGCGCTGTCGCATTTCGCCCACCGATTCGCCATCAATGGTTGCCTGCGTTGGCTGAAAACCCTCAAGAGCAGCTTGACCGACCTGAATCAAGGGCTTGCCGTACAGCCGACGATTGCCCGGTTGCTTGCGGGGTTGCCTGAACTTATTCATACGCTGGAACCGGCATTGGGCGATGTGTTCAGCATGGGGCATCAGTTGGCGGGTCGAGCCAATGGGTTGGCCGACGAAGAAACCACCCATCAGTCCCGGTTTGAAAATGGCCAGATTCCCGATGCGCTGCGCGAGCAGGCCGAGCAGCTGTTAACCCTGTTTGCTACGCTGTCGCGCAACCTTGAAAGCATCAGCGATGTGCTGCGCGAAAGCCTCGATCCAGACAAACAGACCGGCCTGGACCGCGAGCAGGCGGAAACCTGGCTGCCGCTGGTGGCGCTGCTACACGGACGGGCGCTGGACGCCCACTCCCTTTGGCAAGCCTTCAGTGACCGTGACGCTGCCAATGCACCGCCGAGCGCGCGCTGGATCACCCTGAGCCGGGTGGCCGGGGAGCCGGAAATCGAATTTTCGGCGAGCCCGGTATCCGCCGCACACACATTGGCCAAGCACCTTTGGGGGCGCTGCCATGGCGCCGTTGTCACTTCGGCAACATTAACGGCGCTGGGTCGCTTCGAGCGGCTCCAGGAGCGGGCAGGGCTTGCCAATCGCTATCGCTATCAGGCGCTGCCCAGCCCGTTTGATTACGCCAACGCCGTGCTGAGCGTGCCCAAGGAAGCGACGGACCCGAGTGACCGTGACGCTCACGAAAAGGCGATCGTCGATTTTGTGACCCAGTTGGCGGATCGCGAAGCAGCGCTGGTGCTGTTTTCATCGCGGGCGCAGCTGCGTGGCGTCGAAAAAGCGCTGGGTGAGCCCGTCAGGGAGCGCGTGCTGGCTCAGGATGCATTGCCCAAGCGGGAGCTGATAGAGCGTCATCGCGCGGCGGTGGATAGCGGCAAGGGCAGTATTATCTTTGGACTGGCCAGTTTTGCCGAGGGTATCGATCTACCCGGTGATTATCTGACCCATGTGGTCATCACACGGTTACCGTTTGCGGTGCCGGATGACCCTGTGGGGGCGACACTTGCCGAGTGGATCGAAAGCCAGGGTGGCAACCCGTTCATGCGCATCAGCGTGCCTGATGCATCGATCAAGCTGGTGCAGGCCTGCGGTCGGCTGATCCGCAAGGAAAGCGACAAAGGTACTATCACCCTGTTGGATAAGCGCGTCATCACGCGACGCTACGGTCAGGCGTTGCTGGATGCGCTGCCACCCTTCAGGCGTGAAATCGCCTCGTGACATGACGCCCACCGCGCTCAACGCGGTGGGCGACAGGCTAGATTACGACGGGCGGCGTTTGGTCAGAACCGGTGCCAGCTTGTCGTTCATCTTGGTAAAGGCGTCAACGGTGGTTTGCCAATCGATGCAGGCATCGGTAATCGAAACGCCGTATTGAAGGTCTTTAAGATCGGCAGGGACTTTTTGATTGCCCCAACCAATATTGGATTCCACCATCAGGCCGATGATGGACGTATTGCCATCCAATATCTGGTTGGTCACGTTTTCGAGGACCAGAGGCTGAAGTGCCGCGTCCTTGTTCGAGTTGGCGTGGGAGCAGTCGATCATGATATTGGCGGAAAGGTTGGCTTTTTTCAGTTCCTTCTCAGCCAGGGAAACGCTCACGCTATCGTAGTTGGGCTTGCCGTTGCCGCCGCGCAGTACGACATGGCCATAGCCGTTACCGCGGGTGCGGATAATGGCGACTTGTCCCGACTGGTTGATGCCCAAAAAATTGTGTGGGCTGGCAACGGATTGTAGCGCGTTGATCGCCACATCCAGGCTGCCGTCGGTGCCGTTCTTGAAGCCGACAGGTGAAGACAAGCCCGAGGCCATTTCGCGGTGGGTTTGCGACTCGGTGGTACGTGCACCGATGGCTGACCAACTGATGCAGTCCTGCAGATACTGGGGGGAGATCGGGTCGAGGGCTTCGGTGGCCAGTGGCAAGCCGAGCTCGGCAATGTCGACCAGCAGCTTGCGGGCGATATGCAGGCCTTCGTCGATTTCAAACGAGTCGTTGATGTGGGGATCGTTGATTAGACCTTTCCAGCCGACGGTCGTGCGGGGTTTTTCAAAATACACCCGCATCACGATATACAGGCTATCGCTGACCTCATCCGCCAGTTTGCGAAGGCGCTTGGCATAATCCAGAGCGGCATCGACGTCGTGAATAGAGCAAGGGCCCACTACCATCAGCAAGCGTGGATCGCTGCCGTCCAGGATGCGCTGGATGGTATGACGACCCTCAATCACGGTGCGCTCGGCAGCATCGGTAAGCGGCACATCCTGTTTGAGGGTTTCGGGGGTGGTAAGTACGTCCTGGGCAAGGACGTTAAGGTTGTTGACCTGCTGATCTGACATTGTGCTACCTGTGCGTGCGTGATGGTCGATTATGACGCCTACTATCGCTTGTCAGCGCAGTAAAAATCAATTGTTGCGGAACTTGGCGAGGTAAATTGAAGTCAGCCGCTGGGTTTTGTTCAAGGGGTAAACGCTTGATGCGCCGTGCAGAACGCGTAACACTTAGCTATCAATAGGCGATCACGTTACAGTGCCAATTTATGTCATTCGAATGATTAACCAATGCCCAAGGAACGTTATGTTGCTTGCTGTTAACACCCAATGTATCGGGTTTAAAGGAAGAGTTGCGCTCGGCGATCACCGTCCGGGTGGGGGGAGCGTGTGAATGGGCACTCATGAAACAGATCAACAGCTCGTTGAACGTGCCCAAAAAGGCGATACACGCGCATTTGATCTGCTGGTAAAGAAATACCAGCATAAAATTATTGGCCTGATTGGGCGCTATGTCCATGACCACGCCGAAGTTCACGACGTTGCCCAAGAGGCCTTTATCAAGGCCTATCGAGCGCTGGGAAAATTTCGCTCGGAAAGTGCTTTTTACACCTGGATGTATCGCATCGCGATCAACACGGCCAAAAATCATCTGGTGTCCCGTGGGCGGCGTCCACCCGGCAGCGATCTGGATATATCCGATGCTGAAATCGTCGACCAAAGCGGTCGCCTGGCTGATGCCGAGTCTCCCGAAGCGTCAATTGCGCGTGACCAGCTCGAGGCCGCCGTTTATGAAGCGATTGAAAAGCTGCCGGATGATTTGCGCACCGCGATTACGCTGCGTGAGCTTGACGGGCTGGCGTATGAAGATATCGCACAGGTGATGCAGTGCCCGGTTGGGACGGTGCGCTCGCGCATTTTTCGTGCTCGCGAAGCCGTTGACGAACATATTCGCCCGCTGGTGTCCACGGCACGGAACAGTCGCGATGATTAATGGTCAATGTGGGTAGATTAAACGTTAATGGCGAAAAATGACTGATCACCGTGAACTGTTTGGTGCCATCATCGTCAAAGCCATTACATTCCCAATGGGAAGCGACAGTGAAGCAGCCGGTGGATCAGCGTAAAAGCAACCTATTACGATGGCATCAGCGCTTCTTCTCAACAGTGTGAGGGTGTGAAGTATGAGTCAAAACACACGGGAATCACTTTCGGTATTAATGGATAGCGAAAGTGATGAGCTTGAATTGCGCCGAGTGTTGAAGGCACTACCGAACGATGATGATGCCGCTGATACGTGGCGACGCTATCATTTGGCACGTAGCATGATGCGGCGCGAACGGGACGTGGATGTGAGCGTTGACCTTTCCGCTGGCGTCATGGCTCGTTTGCAGAGCGAACCCGCACCAGTGTCGGAAAACGACTCCAAGGTTACCCGCAGTGCCGGAAGCGTGTCCTTCGCACGTGGCGCTGGCGTGGCGGCGGCGGTTTCGCTGATGGTGATTACCGGCGTTCAATTCTTCGGCAACAATGGCGGAGCCGTCGAGCAGGGTGGTAATGAAGGGGTAGCATCCAGCACTGCGCCGGCTTCTAACCAGGTGCAGCCGGTCAATCTTGCGGCTACACCGGCTGTCTCCAGTGGCCAAACAGCGGGCGCTGGGCAAAATGACATGCCCATGTTTGAGCAAACACCTTTTCGTATGAACGGGCAAGCCTCGGGCAGCGGCCTGATGAATGTCAGTGAAGGCGGCTTTGCAGGTCCTGGCTCTCAGCAAGGTGTGTCGGCTCAGCAAGGGACCAATATCGACATTGAGCAACTGCGCATGTTGCAGTCCTACCTTGAGCAGCAGACTCAAGGCGCAGCGGGGTATCAAGCCGATCAAGGGGCGCCATTAATGCGCACCACAGGCGTGACAGAGCCCTTAGGGCAACGCTGATCAGCAAGCCGAGCGGCAAGTATGGAAAGTGATAAATGGACGTTGAAAAGAGCTTCTCTCTATTTCAACGTCCATTTTTTGTGGATACGGTTTTAGGGCCTGTTGACATTTCACTCACGGCCGCGCTGGCGCCCGTTTTTATTTGCGGCAAGGCAGGAGGAGAGAGGTTTGGTTATTCCAAATGAACGACGACTAACGCCGCCGCGGGTAAAAACGGGCCCAGCCCTTCGGGTTGCACCACAAAGCGCGCCATACGGCGTTGCAAAACTTGAAAAGGGAACCACCCTTACCAGCGTTTTGCGCCTTGTCTGGCGCGCTTTGTGGTGCAACGCGGTTCGCGATGAAACGTCAACAGGCCCTAACGAGCGCTCCTCGGCGAAGACTGTATGGAGAGAGAAGTTATGCCGACATCAGCGAGCAAGACGTTTATTGAGCGCCAGGCACGCGTGGTGGGCTACCACGACAAGGGGATTGTCGTCGAAGTGACGGCATCGTCGGGCTGCACTCAATGCGCGAAAGGCCAGGGTTGTGGGGCGGGGCTTCTCTCGCGTCCTCGCTCGTGGCAGCTGGAAATAGACGTGCCGCCATATTCCGAAGGAGGTCCCGTGCCGCCACTGAACAGCGAGGTAACGGTGGCGATGCCAAAAGCCTCAGTAACACAGTTGACGTGGTTGATCTATGGGTTACCGCTTTTGATGGGGTTGGTGGTCGCCGGCATAGGGAGTGTGGTGAGTGATTCGACCTGGCTTGCCCCAGGGCTTTTTTTTAGTGTCTTGATGTGTGGCATGGTCGGCCTTAAATATGCGTTAGGTCAGCGAGCGGAGTTCTTTCGCCCGCAATTGATCGACGCACCGTGATGGATGGCTCGCTGTGAGCTGTATTAACTTGGCATGGTAGTGTTTTTAGTAGGAGTTCTTGCATGAAGCGCTTAATGTTTTCCTCCACGTTGTGGGTCTGCTTTGTCTTGTTGTTCTCTTTAGGGCAAAGCGTCCACGCCCAGGATTTGCCTGACTTTACCGATCTCGTTGAAGACGCCGCGCCCGGTGTGGTCAATATTTCCACTAGCCGCACGGTGCAGCGCGGCGGGCCTTCCTTTGATAATTTTGGCGGGCAGGAAATCCCCGAGATATTTCGCCACTTCTTTGGCGATAATTTTGGTGACCGTTTTCCGTCACCCCCGGGTAGCGGTCAGGGGCGTACAGAAGAACGCCAATCACTGGGCTCTGGCTTCATTATCAGTGAAGACGGCTACGTGATGACCAATGCCCATGTGGTGCAGGATGCCGATGAAATTCTGGTGCGTTTGAACGACCGGCGGGAATTGACCGCCGAGCTTATCGGCAGTGATCCGCAAACCGATGTGGCGCTTTTGAAGGTAGAAGCGGACGATCTGCCCACGTTACAACTCGGCGATTCCGACGAGCTTCGCGTCGGTGAGTGGGTAGCGGCGATAGGTTCTCCATTCGGGTTCGATCATTCGGTGACCGCCGGCATTATCAGTGCGATCAATCGCACGCTCCCGCGGGATGCCTACGTGCCGTTCATTCAAACCGATGTGGCGATCAACCCGGGTAATTCCGGTGGTCCGCTGTTCAATCTCGATGGCGAAGTCATCGGTATCAACTCGCAGATTTTCACGCGCAGCGGCGGGTTCATGGGCGTTTCCTTCGCTATCCCGATTAACGTCGCGATGGATGTGGCCGACCAGCTTCGTGAAGATGGATACGTGAACCGTGGCTGGCTCGGGGTGATGATACAGCCCGTATCGCGTGACCTGGCCGAGTCATTTGGCATGGACGAGGCCGAAGGCGCGCTCATCGCTGACCTTGACCCTGAAGGACCGGCGGCAAAAGGCGGGCTTCAAGCAGGCGATGTGATTCTCGAAGTCAACGGCGAAACCGTTGACCGCTCAAGCAGCCTACCGCGTTTGATTGGCCGTGTTGCCCCGGGCGATGAGGTGGATCTGCTGTTGATGCGCGATGGTGAAGAACGCAGCGAGTCGGTGGAGCTGGGTAGCTGGCCGAATGCTGAACAAGCGTCTGTTACGTCGTCGTCCAGCGATAGTCAGGTACGCCTGGGGGTTTCGGTGGCCGAAATTGACCAGGAAACCCGTGAGCAGCTTAACCTGCAAGGCGGCGTCATGGTGCGAGAAGTAGAGCCCGACAGTGTGGCAGCCCAGGCAGGTCTACGCGCAGGTGATGTTCTGGTGAGCCTGGACCATCGCAGTGTGACGTCGCCTGAAGAGCTGCGTCGCATCGTGGAAGAGTTGCCCACTGACCGAGCGATTCCGCTACGCCTCTATCGCGAGGGACGTTCGCTCTTTGTGGCGCTGCGCTTTGAATAACTGATTAATCTCTCTATAACGGCAGTCCGTTTCACTTAGCGGGCTGTCGTTTTTTTTGCTCTTTTTTTTGCACATAGCACCGGGACCGTCGTAACGGTACAATGGCGTCAAATTTCTACTGCGTATACCACAGCAAGATTGTTAACCGTACATGGTTGCGTACATATACCGGATAAAAACGGCCAATGACCCAAGAAACAGTTAGCAAAATCAAGCACATTAGAAACTTCTCGATCATCGCGCACATTGATCACGGTAAATCCACCCTGTCAGACCGGTTGATTCAAACCTGTGGTGGTTTAACCGAGCGCGAATTGAAAGAGCAAGTGCTTGACTCGATGGATATCGAACGCGAGCGTGGCATTACCATCAAGGCTCAGTCGGTAACCCTTGACTACACCGCCCCCGACGGGCAGGTCTACCAGCTCAACTTTATCGATACGCCTGGGCATGTCGACTTTTCTTACGAAGTGTCACGCTCTCTTTACGCCTGCGAGGGCGCGCTGCTGGTCGTCGATGCCGCTCAGGGCGTTGAAGCCCAGTCGGTTGCCAACTGCTACACCGCCGTTGAACAGGGCCTGGAAGTCTTGCCGGTACTGAATAAAATCGACTTGCCCCAGGCCGACCCCGACCGCGTGGCTCAGGAAGTCGAGGAAATCATCGGCATTGATGCGACCGATGCCTGTCAGGTGTCAGCTAAAAGCGGGATTGGCATCGATGAGTTGCTAGAACGTCTGGTGCGGGATATACCGCCCCCCAAAGGTGACCCGGACGCACCGCTGCAAGCGCTGATCATCGATTCGTGGTTCGATAACTACCTTGGGGTTGTGTCGTTGGTTCGACTTTTTGATGGCACGCTGCGCAAAGGCGACAAGATCCGCATCAACTCCACCGGGCGCGACTGGACTTCCACCGAAGTGGGTATTTTTACCCCGCTGCGTAAGCAGACCGATATTCTGCGTGCCGGGGAAGTGGGCTTTATCGTGGCGGGTATTAAAGACATTCACGGGGCGCCGGTGGGTGATACCATCACGCATACCAAAACACCGGATGTGCCCAGGCTGCCAGGCTTTAAAAAGGTCAAACCCCAGGTGTATGCCGGTATCTTCACCGTCAGTGCCGATGACTATGAAGATTTTCGCGATGCGTTGGAAAAGTTGGCACTTAACGATGCGTCGCTTGACTACGAACCTGAAAATTCGGATGCGTTGGGCTTTGGTTTCCGGGTAGGTTTTCTTGGCACGCTCCACATGGAGATCATTCAAGAGCGCCTGGAACGTGAATACGATCTGGACCTGCTGACAACAGCCCCCACGGTGGTCTACGAGCTTGCCATGAAAAATGGCGATCTCATTTACGTATCGAACCCCTCCAAGCTGCCCGACATGGCCGACGTCGAGGAGATGCGCGAGCCCGTTGTGAGGGCAAGCATTCTGGTGCCCCAGGAGTTTGTCGGGAATGTGATTTCCGAGTGTGAACTACGCCGCGGCGCCCAGTTGGACATGCAGTTTCTCGGCAACCAGATCCAATTGACCTACGAATTACCGATGTCTGAAGTCGTGATGGACTTTTTTGATCGGTTGAAGTCTATTTCACGCGGTTACGCGTCGCTTGAATATAATTTTGAGCGTTTTGAAGCGGCCCAACTGGCCCGCCTGGACGTGCTGATTAACGGTGATAAAGTAGACGCCCTCGCGGTGATTATTCACCGCGATCACGCTCACTCGCGTGGTCGACTGCTGGTGGAAAAAATGAAAGAGTTAATCCCCCGGCAAATGTATGACGTGGCCATTCAGGCCGCTATCGGGGGGCAGGTCGTGGCGCGCTCTACTGTCAAAGCGCTGCGCAAGAACGTGACGGCGAAATGTTATGGCGGTGATGTCAGCCGTAAGAAAAAGCTGCTCGAGAAACAGAAAGCGGGTAAGAAACGCATGAAGCAGGTCGGTCGGGTGGAGATCCCCCAGGAAGCCTTCCTTGCTGTACTCAAGGTTAACGACTAAGGAAGACGTCCACCCATGGATTTTGCATTACTGCTGGTACTTGCCGTTGCGCTTTCTGGCGTTATCTATCTGCTTGATGTGGTTTGGCTGCGCCCCAAGCGCCGGGAGCGCGTTGAACACGCCGAAGCCAATACCCAGGAAGGGATCGACCCGGCCACCCGTGACAAGCTGCTTAAAGAGCCATGGCCGGTCGATTACTCGCGTTCATTCTTCCCGGTCTTGCTGGTGGTGCTGGTGGTGCGCAGCTTCATCGTTGAGCCGTTTCAAATTCCTTCCGGATCGATGCGTCCAACGCTTGAAGTGGGTGACTTTATTCTGGTCAACAAGTTTGCCTACGGTTTGCGTCTACCGGTCGTCAATACGCGGTTCCTTGAAGTCGATGACCCCGAACGTGGCGATGTCATGGTGTTTCGCTTCCCTGAAGAGCCATCGGTCAACTTCATCAAACGCGTGGTAGGCCTGCCAGGTGACCAGATTCGTTATGAAGACAAGCAGCTATATATCAATGGCGAACCGGTGTCCAAGGAACTGATGGAGGAAGGTGATTCGCAGTTGCTACTCGAAGAGCGGTTAGCCGATGTTGAGCACTTTATTTACAACAACCCCCGTGATCCCGGGCCGCAGATGCGTGAGGTGGAAGTGCCCGAAGGCCACTACTTCACCATGGGCGATAACCGCGACCACTCCAACGACAGCCGTTACTGGGGGTTTGTGCCTGAGGACAATATCGTCGGGCGCGCCTTTGCCGTTTGGATGCACTGGGACGGCGGGCTGCCAAGCTTTACCGACGTGCGCCGCATTGAGTAATGAAACCAGCCGTCATGTATAACCATTTATTTTTAGTCAACGTCAATGACGTAGGGGCATCGTGAGTACTTCGTTAACCGCTTTTTGCCGACGCATTGGCCATACCTTCGGCGATACGACGCTGATAGAGCTGGCCATGACCCACCGCAGTTACGGCGGTCGCAATAATGAACGCCTGGAATTTCTGGGCGATTCCATCGTCAATTTCGTGATTGCGGAAGCGCTCTATGAGCGTTTTCCGCAGGCCCGTGAAGGTCAGCTGTCGCGCCTGAGGGCGCGCCTGGTTAAAGGGCAAACGCTAGCAGAACTGGCCAGGGAAATGACGTTTGGCGAATGCTTACGCTTAGGCTCAGGCGAAATGAAAAGCGGTGGGCATCGCCGGGAATCGATCCTGGCGGATGCGGTAGAAGCGGTGATCGGCGCCATCTATCTGGATGCGGGCATGGATGCCGTTCGCGAGCGTGTCCTGTCATGGTACGCCGAACGGCTGGCGAGCATCTCGCTGCAGGATACCCAGAAAGACCCTAAAACCCGGCTGCAGGAATTCCTTCAGTCTCGTCAGGCGGCGCTACCCCGCTACGAAGTGGTTAGCGTCAAGGGGGAAGCTCATGCGCAGATGTTCACCGTCGAGTGTTACATTGATTTGCTGAGCGAACACACAACAGGCAAAGGCCCCAGCCGTCGCCACGCAGAACAGCAAGCCGCTGAAGAAGCGCTCGCCCACCTTGAAAAACGTCCTGGAGACAATGCATGAGCCAGTCCTGTGGATTCGTTGCGATTGTCGGCCGCCCCAACGTCGGCAAATCCACTTTGATGAATCGTATTCTGGGGCAGAAGATTTCGATTACCTCCCGGCGGCCACAGACCACGCGCCACCAGGTGATGGGGATCAAGACGGAAGGCGACGCCCAGTTTATCTACGTCGATACGCCGGGCATGCACATCATGTCCAAAGACCGTAATAAAGCGATCAACCGGTTTATGAACCAGGCGGCGACCCAGGCCCTCCGTGACGTTGACTGTGTCGTGTTCATTATTGACCGCACCCGCTGGACCGATGAAGACCAGGCGGTGCTTAAGCGCCTTGAGCACGTCAACGCGCCCATCATTCTCGCGGTCAACAAGGTGGATCGCCTCAATGACAAAAGCGACCTGCTCCCTTGGCTTGCCGAGGTAGGGGCGCGCCGTGAATTTGCCGCCATTGTGCCCATTTCCGCTAAGCACGGGACCCAGGTAGATACCCTCGAAGAAGAGGTGGCCAAGCATCTTCCTGAAAGCATTCACTATTTCCCGGAAGATCAAATTACCGATCGCAGCCTGCGGTTCATGGCAGCAGAGCTGGTGCGGGAAAAAGTCATGCGCCAGTTGGGTGACGAGCTGCCCTATCAGATGACCGTGGAAATTGAAGAGTTTCGCGAAACCGAACGCGTGACCCACATCAGTGCACTGATTCTGGTGGAACGCCAGGGGCAGAAAGTCATTTTGATCGGTGAAAACGGCGAGCGCATCAAGAGCATCGGTCGTGAAGCGCGCCTGGACATGGAGCGAGCGCTGGGGACCAAAGTCATGCTTAACCTATGGGTCAAGGTAAAACGTGGCTGGTCAGACGATGAACGTGCGCTGAAGAGCCTGGGTTACGATCTCGATTGAGCATGGCAATGTCGGCGGAGCCGGCCTTTCTGTTGCATCGAAGGCCATACCGCGAAACCAGTGCGTTGGTGGATCTGTTGACACTCCACCATGGCCGCATCCGAGCGGTTGCCCAGGGCGGTCAGCGACCCACGTCAAAATCGCGTCAGCGTCTTCAGCCGTTTACGCCGCTTCTTGTGACTTGGCGAGGCGAACGTGAGCTCAAGCGGCTGCACCTGATGGAGTCACGGGGAGCGACAGCGCTGCTGGCGGGTGAGGGCCTGCTGTGCGGGCTTTACGCCAACGAGATTGCGACCCGCCTGCTGCCGCTGGAACTGCCCGCAGGCAATGCCTTCGCCTTTTACACCGCCTTGCTTGAAGCGCTGCCGATGCCTGCCGACCGAGCGTTGGCGCTGCGCCGTTATGAGTGGTCGCTGCTGGAGGTCCTGGACGCCACGCCGCGCTTTTGCACCCCCGATGGCGGCGAACTCGACCCCCAGGCACTATACCGCTTTGACGCCTCGAGCTGCGCTTTCGTGCCGGCGGCCAAAGGGCTGGACGGTCGCACCTTGCGCTATATTGACCACCATGACTGGCAGGAACCGGCATTGGCGAACGCGTTGAAAGGCATTATGCGTGCCGCCCTGGCACCGCATCTGGGGACCACTGCATTACGCTCCCGGGAATTGATGCGCGATCTCGCCCAACGCCGCCAACGTTAGGTAGTCACCCTTTATAAAACTGGAGGCCATTTATGCATCCCCCGCGGATACTGTTAGGGGTCAATATTGACCATATCGCCACGCTTCGACAGGCACGCGGCACCCGCTACCCGGATCCGGTTCAGGCAGCGCTGTTAGCGGAGGAGGCTGGCGCCGACGGCATCACCGTGCACCTGCGCGAAGACCGGCGCCATATTCAACTGCGCGACGTGAAAATGTTGGCCGAGGTGCTCAACACGCGCATGAACCTGGAGATGGCAGTAACCGAAGAGATGCTGGCGCTGGCTGAAGAGATTCGGCCGGCCCACGTGTGCCTGGTCCCCGAAAAACGCCAAGAGTTGACCACTGAAGGCGGTCTTGACGTGGTAGGGGGCTTCGACGCCGTGGCCAGTGCCTGTCAACGACTTGCGGCAGCCGGTTGTGAGGTGTCGTTATTTATTGACCCTGACGATGATCAGATCGATGCCGCCCAGCGAGCAGGCGCCCCGGTCATCGAACTGCACACCGGCGCTTATGCCGAAGCTCGCTCTGGTAGCGAAGCGGCAATGGCTGAGTACCAGCGTTTGACGGCGGCCGCGACGCAGGCAGTGTCGCTTGGGTTGGTGGTCAATGCCGGTCATGGATTGCATTACCACAATGTGGAAGCCATCGCGGCGTTGCCGGGCATTAATGAGCTGAATATCGGCCACGCGATTATCGCCCGGGCGCTTTTTGTGGGTTTGAAAGAAGCCGTTGCCGAGATGAAACGGTTGATTATCGCGGGTCAGGAGGCTGGTCTGATGGCGGCGCTGGATGCCCATGACCATGACCATGAACATGAACATGAAGATCAGCATGGTCATGTGCATGATGGCTGCTGTGGGCACTGATCCGTGATCGTCGGCATTGGCTCCGATATCGCACGTATCGAGCGCTTTGAGCGGGCTTTAAAGCGCCATGGACCGCGCTTCGCGCTGCGTATCCTGGGCCCTGAAGAGCTCGCCGTTTGGCAGCAAAAGGCGCAGCCGATCGCCTTTCTGGCCAAGCGGTTTGCGGCCAAAGAGGCCTTTGTCAAAGCGCTGGGCCTGGGTTTGCGGCGCGGGTTACAGTGGCGCGATATTCAGGTGCTCAACGATGCGTTGGGCAAACCCTACTTCAATCTCCACGGGGCTGCCGCCGAGAAAGCGTCAGCCGCCGGGGTGACCGCCTTGCACATCACGTTAAGCGATGAAGATGACTACGCCATTGCCTTTGTGGTTCTGGAAAGCTAAGTCGACCTAGCCAAGCGTGCCCCGCTGGGCAATGAGTTTTTCCATGGACCGGTAAAGATCGTTAATGAGGGTGTCCACGTGGTCCAGCCCACTGGTGCGCAGCCGGGTTTCCAGGGTCTCGACAATCAGCGCTAACTCCGGTGTTCCGCAGTAGCGGCTGGCACCGTTCAGGTCATGGACGCTGTCCAGCAGCGCTTCAATGTCGCGCTGTTGATACGCGGCGTCCATGGCTTGCCGCGTGGCGGGTAAGCTGTCGATCAAGCGCTTGATCTGGGTGCGTGCAATGTCGTCTTTGCCGCCAGCCAGGCGCGCCCCCAGCGTCAGGTCGATCACCGGTAACGTGGCAGATGTGGATGTTTCACTGGGCAGTTTTTTAGTCGCAAGGGGGGACTGAATCCGGGGTGCTGAATCCGGGGCAGCAATGCCCAGGAACCGGTTTAGCAATTGGTTCAAGTCATGCTCGTCTATCGGCTTGATAATCACGTCGTCCAGTCCTTCGGCCAGCCAGCGCTGACGCTCGCTATTCAGCGCGTGCGCGGTCACCGCAATAATCGGACAGCGGCTCCAGACACTGTTGATGCGTCGCAGTGTCTGGGTGGTTTGCACGCCATCCATCTCCGGCATGCGGATATCCATGAACACCATGTCGAAAGTCTGCTCCCGACCAATCTCGATCGCTTCATAACCACTTTCCGCCAGGGTAATGTGCCGGTCGGGTGCCTCCAATAACGCACTGAGCAGCTGCCGGTTGGAGGTGTTGTCGTCGACGATCAATAAACGATACCCCTCATCCGCGGAAGGTATTGCTGGAAGAGTGGCGCCTTGGAGGGAGCGGGTTTCGCTGACCGGCACCAATAGGTGTGTCAGTGAGACAGCCAGTTGCGAACGGGTGAATGGCTTGCAAAGCAGCTCGCCTTTGAACGGAAAATCGAGTGTTGGCAGTTCAAAGCTTGATCCGTTTACCAGCACCAGCGCGGGACACTTGGCGGCAAGGATGATTTCCTGCCACTGGCTAAGCGCCCTGGGTTGTAAATCATCTTGGTCAAGACTGATGAGCAGCAAATCGCTGGCGGCGTTGCTGGAAAGCGCAACCGGCATTGCTCCCCAGCGTTCAAGTAGGTGTTCCAGCACATGGCGTGTGGTGGTGTGGGGTTCGTGAAGGCGGACGATCGGACCGTTAAGGTGTAGCTCTGGGCTGCGTTCGTCGGCGTGGGTGGCCTGGAGAGGCAGGGTGAACGAGAACGTCGAGCCTTTGTTCAGTTCGCTCTCGACGCTGATCTCTCCCCCCATGCGGTGAATGAGCTGACGACAGATGGTCAAGCCGAGCCCGCTGCCGCCAAACTGTCGGGGATGGCTCGGCTCGGCTTGGGAAAAGGCACTGAATAACTGTTGCTGGTGCTCTTCGCTCAGGCCGATACCTGTATCGCTGACGCTGATATTCAGCACGACATGCTTACCCGCGTAGTGCTCCAGCATGACCCTGACGACCACGTCGCCCTGTTGGGTAAACTTGAGGGCATTGCTGAGCAGGTTATTGAGCACCTGGTGCAGCCTGAGCGGGTCACCGCTGAGCGGAGTGGGCACGTCGTCGTACACCATGGCCACCAGGTGGAGGTGTTTACGCTGGGCTTCTGGGGCATGCAGGCCGAGCACCTCATCAACCAGCGTCACGATGTCGATATCGGCTTCTTCCAGGGTTAGCCGGTTAGCTTCCAGCTTGGAAAAGTCGAGGACATCGTTGACCAGCATGAGCAGGTTATCGCAGGCCCTGTGCACGTGTTGCAGCCAATCGCGTTGACGGTCGTCCAGGGACGAACGGCCCAGCAGCCGACAAAACCCGATTATCCCGTTCAGCGGCGTGCGGATCTCGTGGCTCATGTTGGCGAGAAACTCAGACTTCACCGTATTGGCGCGCACCGCGCTGCGGTGGGCCAAGTCCAGCTTGATATTCTGCTCTTCGATGGTCTCCATGGATTCTTGGAGTTCGCTGGTCGCCTGTTCGATTTGCACTTGCATGTCATGTTTGGCGCTTTGAAGATGATTGGCAAGGGCATTGATCTGTTGGGCCACCCGATTCAGTTCGACGGCGTTATGTGACATCGCCGTTTGCTCATAATCACCCCGCGACAGGCGATAAAGTGCATGGCTTGCCTCTTCAATGGGCCGCGTGACATAGCGGCTGATCGCAAAGGCAATCAAGAACAGGCAAAGCCCGAGAAGCATGCCCCCCCAGGCTTAAGCTGGCAATCATCTGATAGCGAGCCAGGTTGAGCGAGTGGGTGTCTATCGTGGCCTCGAGCCAGCCCGCTCGTGCGGGAGATTCGTTGCCTGTTGTCGACGCATCCAGGGGCGTTTGCAAGCGCCATCCATCATCGGTGGTGACAACTTGTGCGGTGTCGGGAGATGACGAGAGCGGTGATGCTGAGTTGGTGCGCCCGCGTACCAGAAGGCGGTTGTTTTGATTATCGAATACGGTGACTGAGCTGACGCCTTGCTGTTCAAGGAACGTAGCAACATGGGCGTCCAGTTGCTCAATATCCGTGTCCAGCAGTGCCTCGGCCATGCTTGGGGCAATGGAGTGGCTGGCGCTTACAATGCGCTCCTCTAATAGCGCCTGGGCTTTTTGGTCGTTTTGGATGATGA
The DNA here is from genome assembly GCF_014263395.1 of Halomonas sp. SH5A2. Taxonomy (GTDB): domain Bacteria; phylum Pseudomonadota; class Gammaproteobacteria; order Pseudomonadales; family Halomonadaceae; genus Vreelandella. The sequence goes on from NZ_CP058321.1 coordinate 1,533,886, forward strand.
GCAGTATCGCCATGCAGGCATAGACCACAAGCGGAAGGCCAAGCAGCGCAAAAAGAAGTCGCGTGTTCAAAGACATGAAAGCAGCCTGCTGATTCAAGAGGGTTACCTGTCCAGTGTACGTTAGCACCGATATAATGGTGGTAACGGTCACGATAAGGAATTGATGCGATGGATTATCCCACGTTAGAAGAGGTGGTTGGCAACACGCCGTTGGTGCGTCTGAAGCGTATCAGCGCGGGGCGCAACAATACCCTCCTGGCGAAACTGGAAGGTAACAACCCGGCGGGGTCGGTGAAAGACCGGCCGGCGCTTTCGATGCTCAGTGAGGCAGAAGCACGCGGTGATATCACCCCCGGCGACACGCTTATCGAAGCCACATCGGGCAATACCGGCATCGCCCTGGCGATGGCCGCTGCCATCAAGGGCTATCGCATGGTGCTGATAATGCCCGAGAGTGCGTCCGAGGAGCGTAAGCAGGCCATGGCAGCGTTCGGCGCGGAGCTGGTGTCGGCGAGCAAGGAAGGCGGCATGGAAGAAGCGCGGGATATTGCCGACGGCATGATCGCCCGGGGTGAGGGCAAGCCGCTCAACCAGTTTGCCAATCCGGATAACCCCCTGGCCCACTACCGGACGACAGGCCCTGAAGTGTGGCGACAAACGGGCGGCGAAGTGACCCATTTTGTCAGCTCCATGGGAACGACCGGTACCATCATGGGGGTATCGCGCTATCTGAAAGAGCAGAATCCAGCGATTCAGATTGTCGGCCTGCAGCCGGCTGATGGGGCGAGCATTCCGGGGATTCGGCGCTGGCCGCAGGAATATCTGCCGGCCATCTTTGAAGCCCCGCGAGTGGATGCCACCTTGGATATCGCCCAGCACGAAGCCGAAGAGCACATGCGACGTCTGGCGCGTGAAGAGGGCATCTTTGCGGGCGTTTCCTCGGGGGGGAGCCTGGCGGGCGCGCTGCGTATTGCCGAGCAGGTGGAAAATGCCGTCATCGTGTTTATTGTCTGCGATCGCGGAGATCGCTATCTTTCTACGGGCTTGTTTGCCCCGGAGGTATAGATGGCCATGTTGGGAAAACGGCGGCCGCCGCGCCCCGCATCGGGGCATTCCGGGCTGGCACGCCAACCCGCGGCAAAATCGTCAAATCAGGCACCGCAAGAGACGACCGCGCTGGTGGTAGAGCGCCTGGCGCATGATGGCCGCGGAGTGGCTCACAACGCCAAGGGCAAAACGGTCTTTATCGACCAGGCGCTACCCGGCGAGCACGTTGACGTTGCGGTTCACCAGACCCGCAAGCGCTACGACGAAGCGCACGTCAAAAACTTGCTGACCCCCTCGGCGCAGCGTGTTTCGCCGCCTTGCCCGCATTTCAGCCATTGTGGCGGCTGCGATTTGCAGCACATGACCGTGGCGTCGCAACGCGAGCATAAAAGGGAGGTGGTGCGCGATTTAATGGCTCGCCAGGGAATCGAGCTGGGTGAGATCGAATCGCTGCACGATGATGTCCAGGGCTACCGTCGGCGTGCGCGCCTGGGCGTCAAGGTCGATGGTGACGGACATCCCCGGTTGGGTTTTCGTGCGGCCCACTCTCACAGGCTGATCGGCATCGAGCGCTGTGTGGTGCTGGTTGATGGCTTGCAAGCGCTTATCGCTCCCTTGCGCGAACTGCTGGCAACGCTGGGTGCCCCGCGTCAGGTGGGTCACATTGAATTGCTGGCGACCGCCAGCCAGCGGGTCGTTCTGGTTCGCCAATTGAAAGCCAATACAGCGGACGCCGAGCGCTGGCAGGCGTTTGCGGAACGCCATCAAGTCGCTTTGGGCACCTGGTTAGGGCGTGAGAGCCCGACCCTGCACTGGCATGGTGCGCCGCCGGTACTGGAAGAGACCCTCGATATACCTGATGCGACGCCGTTGACGCTGCATTTTGCGCCGGGGGACTTTTTACAAGTCAACGCCGCCGTGAATCAGCAGATGGTCGATACTGCCATGCGCTGGCTGGTGCCTTCGCCAGGCCAACAGACGATGGACCTGTTTGCCGGTATCGGTAACTTCAGCCTGCCCATGGCAGCGGCCGGGGCCTGCGTACATGCGGTGGAAGGCAATCCTGCCATGGTCGAGCGGCTTTTCGATAACGCCCATCGAAATCGACTCGATGTGACGGGCCAGCAGGCCGATCTAAGCGACCCGGATACCGTCGCCTCGCTGCTCAAGGCCGATGGTCTGGAGGCGCTGGTGCTCGACCCGCCACGCAGCGGGGCCGAGGTCATTTGCCAAGCGCTGGCGCGCAATCCGGTTGCCAGGGTCATGTATATTTCCTGTGATCCCGCCACGCTTGCCCGTGATGCGGCACACCTTGTGCATGCAGGTTACCGCATCAACCACGTCGCAGTGGCCGACATGTTCATGCACACTGCACATATGGAAACGCTGATGCTGTTTGAACACACGAAGTGTGCCTAGAACGTCGTTAGCCTCGGCAGCGGTGTCGCAAACGGCTGCCTCGAATGGATGAGAATCGTCATGGTAAAAGTGCGTGAAGACCAGCCGCTAACTGACAGCGGAACGGTGGACTTGCAGAAATGGTTATCTCGCCTGCAAGAAGACGTGCGTCTTCCGGAACCAGCGCGTTTACGTGAGGCCTGTGAGCTTGCTCAAACCCTGGAACTCGATGCGCCCAGGTCGCACCGTGTGTGGCTGACGCCGGGTTCCAGCTTCCGTATGGGCCTGGAAATGGCCGATATTCTGGGGGAACTCAAGCTCGACCAATCAACATTGGAAGCAGCGGTTCTCTACCGCGCGGTGCGTGAAGGGTTATTGAGCCTGGAGGCGGTGGGCAAGCGCTTTGGCAATGAGGTGGCTAACCTGATCGATGGTGTCTTACAGATGGCCGCGATCAGCTACCCCTTGGCCCCCAACCATGGCATGGGTCAGCACAATCAGCAGGAAAACCTGCGCAAGATGCTGGTCAATATGGTCGGCGATGTGCGCGTGGCGCTGATCAAAATTGCCGAGCGTACCTGTGCCCTGCGCCAGGTCAAAGATGCGCCCCGGGAAAAGTGCCAACAGGTCGCTCGGGAAGTGGCCGATATCTACGCACCGTTGGCGCACCGCCTGGGTATTGGCCAGCTCAAGTGGGAGCTGGAAGACCTGTCGTTTCGGTATCTCCACGAAGAAGAATACAAAGCGATTGCCAAGCTGCTGGCAGAAAAGCGGCTTGACCGCGACCGCTATATCCATGATGTCGTAGAAACCTTGAAAGGCCTGATGGAAGCTCAGAACATCCATCATTACGATGTCGATGGGCGCGCCAAGCACATCTATTCGATTTGGCGCAAAATGAAGCGTAAACGCATCGATTTTTCCCAGGTTCACGACGTGCGCGCCGTGCGCATTCTGGTCCCCGAAGTGACCGACTGCTACACGGTATTGGGGATCGTTCATTCCCGTTGGCATCATGTGCCCAACGAGTTCGATGACTACATCGCCAACCCCAAGAAAAACGGCTACCAGTCGCTGCACACGGCCGTGATGGGGCCGGAAAACAAAGTGCTGGAAATTCAGATTCGCACCTTCGCGATGCACGACGAAGCCGAACTTGGCGTCTGTGCCCATTGGCGCTACAAAGGCCACGATACCAACGCCAAAAGCCGCAGCTACGAAGAAAAGATCGCCTGGTTACGCCAGGTGCTCGAGTGGCAGGACGAGGTTGGCGGGTTTGGCGACCTGCGCGAAGGGCTTTCAAGCGATGTCGCCCCGGATCGCATCTACGTGTTTACCCCCGACGGCCACGTAATCGATTTGCCGCGGATTGCCACGCCCATCGATTTTGCCTACCGGGTGCACACTGAAATCGGCCACCGATGCCGCGGTGCCAAGATCAACGGCCGTATCGTGCCGCTGACCTACAAGCTGAAATCCGGTCAGCAGGTCGAGATTCTTACCGCGACGAAAGGCGGGCCAAGTCGGGACTGGCTCAACCCAAGCCTTGGCTATGTGCGCACGTCCCGGGCCCGGGCGAAGATCCAGGCCTGGTTCAAGTACCAGGCCCGCGATCAAAACCTGGAGGAAGGGCGCGTCCTGTTTGACCGCGAAATGCGCCGCCTGGATATCGATGGGCTCGATCTGCCCAAGCTGGCCAAAGCGGTTAATTACCAGACGCCGGATGACATGTACGCCGCCTTGGGGGCGGGCGACTTGCGCATCGGGCAGGTGCTCCACCAGGCCCAGCAGCTGTTTGGTGAAACCGACGACCAGGAACAGCTCGACCGACTGCTCGCCAAGCCCAAGCGCCAGTCCAGCAAGGCCACCAAAAGTGATATTACCGTGCTGGGGGTTGGCAACCTGAAAACCAGCATGGCTAACTGCTGTCGACCGGTTCCCGGCGAACCCATCGTCGGTTTCATTACCCAGGGCCGTGGCGTGACGGTGCATCGCCAGGACTGCAGCAACATCCTGCAATTGCGCCTGGATGAACCCCAGCGCATTATTGAAGTGGAGTGGGGCGAGCGCGCCGAGACACGCTATCCGGTGACCATCGAGATCCAGGCCTGGGACCGTTCCGGCCTGCTGCGCGATGTCACGGGCCTGCTGGGCAACGAGAAAGTCAACGTGCTGGCGGTGAACACGCTGACCGACACCGACGAAGGCATTGCCCGCTTGCGCATTACTCTGGAAGTCGATGGCCTGGAAGCGCTGGGGCGTCTTTTCTCGCGCATTCAGCAATTGCCCAATGTCACCGAGGTGCGTCGCCTGCGCGACACTGATCCGGACAAGACCACGCGGGGAGGCGGGGCCTGATGCGTTACTCGCTGGATGATTTGCTCACCCTGATGCAGGTGCTTCGAGACCACGAGCAGGGCTGCCCCTGGGATATCAAGCAGGACTGGGACAGCATTGTGCCCCACACCCTTGAAGAAGCCTATGAAGTGGCTGATGCCATCGAACGGCGCGCTTTTGATGAGTTGCCCGGCGAGCTGGGTGACCTGTTGTTTCAGGTGGTTTACTACGCCCAGTTCGGGGCGGAAGAGCAGCGCTTCGACTTCCATGACATTGTCGATACACTGACGGCCAAGATGCTACGTCGCCATCCGCATGTCTTTCCCGACGGCACCTTGAGCTCACGTCGCCCGCCGGGGGTAAGTGCCGAGGATGTGCAGACCCAGCAGGTGAACAGCCGCTGGGAATCGCTGAAAGCCGCAGAACGTGACGCAAGGGCATGTGACGACAGCAATGGCGTGCCAGCCTCGGTGCTTGACGACGTGCCGCGCACCTTGCCTGCTCTCAGCCGTGCGGCCAAGCTTTCCAAACGGGCGGCTCGCGTGGGCTTTGACTGGCCGGACTCGCAGGGCGTTCTGGCCAAGATCCGTGAAGAGCTTTATGAAGTGGAAGAGGCCCTCGCCGCAGGCGACCAGCCGCACGCCCATGAAGAAGTCGGTGATCTGCTGTTTGCCGTGACGAATTTAGCGCGCACGCTAGGGGCCAACCCGGAGCAGTGCCTGCGCGCGACCAATGCCAAGTTCGAGCGGCGCTTTCGCTATGTAGAGGGCGAGCTTAGCGCCGCCAAGCGACCGTTCGCCGAAGTCTCTCTGGACGAAATGGAAGCCCATTGGCAGGCCGCGAAAGCCGAAGACACCCATTGAATCGTTATTAACCGTTTACGCGACCCCTGCAAGGAGGCCACGCCATGAGCCATGACCTACACGAATCGCTACGCGATAACGTGCGTATTCTGGGCGACAGCCTGGGGCGAACCATTGCCGATGACCTTGGCCAATCATTTGTCGATAAAATCGAGACTATTCGTGCCCACGCCAAACAGGGGCGGCAGGGGGATTCGCTACAGCAACGTAACTTGATCGAATACCTGCGCCAGCTGCCCGAGCAGGATTTACTGCCGGTCACCCGCGCCTTCAACCAGTTTCTCAATCTCGCCAACATCGCCGAGCAGCACTACCGCGCGCGTTTCCGCCGAGTTGAAGACTACAAGCCGGGCTCGCAGCCAGTGCTTGGCGAGCTGCTCAAACGCGCCGAGCAGGCCGGCAACTCGCCGCGCAAGCTGGTCGAAAGCCTTGCCAATATGCGGGTTGAACTGGTGCTCACCGCGCACCCCACCGAAGTCATTCGGCGCACGTTGATTCAAAAGTACGACGCCATCGACGACTGCCTGACGGCCATTGAAGGCTCTGATGACTACCCAGAGCGCGGTACCCGCGCCCAGGGGCGGTTGGAGGAGTTGATCAGCCAGGCCTGGCATACCGACGAAATTCGCCACGAGCGTCCCACGCCCGTCGATGAGGCCAAGTGGGGCTTTGCTGTGATTGAAAATTCGCTGTGGCAGGCGGTGCCTGACTTTCATCGCGATCTGGACAACCTGCTGCTGGATACCGCTGGCGAACGCTTGCCGCTCGACGCTGCACCCATTCGCTATGCCTCCTGGATGGGCGGCGACCGGGATGGCAATCCGAACGTCACGGCAAAGGTCACCAAAGAAGTGCTTCTGTTAGGCCGTTGGATGGCCGCTGATCTTTACCTGCGCGACCTCGAACAGCTCAAGACCGAGCTATCCATGTGGAAGGCCAATAGCGCGCTCAAGGCTGAGGCGGGCGATGTGGCCGAGCCCTACCGTGAAGTGCTGAAACGCCTGCTGGTGAAGATGGAAGCCACCCGCGACTGGGCCAAGGCCGAGCTGGAGGGGTATAACTATGACGGCGGGCCGATTATCGAAACCCGCGACCAGCTGTATGCGCCCTTACTGGCCTGCTACCGTTCGCTATGCGATGTAGGCCTGGATACCATCGCCAACGGCGCGCTGCTGGATACCTTACGCCGGGTGGCGGTCTTTGGCGTCACGCTGACCAAGCTCGACCTGCGCCAGGAAGCCAGCCGCCATGCTCAGGTGATGGAAGAGCTGACCGACGCGCTGAATCTGGGTCACTACAGCGAGTGGGATGAAGCCCAGCGTCAGGCGTTTTTACTGGCTGAACTTGAATCGCGGCGACCGCTGATCCCGCGCCGCTGGGAGTGTTCGGCAGAATCCCGCGAGGTGCTCGATACCTTCAAGGTGGTCGCCCAGGAGCACAGTGAAGCACTGGGTACCTACATCATCTCCATGGCGGCTGAACCGTCAGACGTGCTTACCGTAGCGTTGTTGATGAAAGAGGCCGGCGGCAACGTGACCTTGCCGATTGCGCCGCTGTTCGAAACCCTTAACGACCTGGATCACGCAGGCGACGTGATCGACCAACTGCTCGCGCTGCCGGGCTATCGCAAGCTGATGCGCAAGGGCCAGGAAGTGATGATTGGCTACTCGGACTCCGCCAAGGACGCCGGGCAGCTGGCCGCCGCCTGGGCCCAGTACCGCGCCCAGGAGTCGTTGGTCAATGTGTGCGAGCGCCATGGTGTCGACCTCACCCTGTTCCATGGCCGTGGTGGTACCGTTGGCCGTGGCGGCGGCCCCGCCCACGCGGCGATTCTTTCCCAGCCGCCGGGCTCGGTGAATGGCAGTTTAAGGGTGACCGAGCAGGGTGAAATGATTCGCTTCAAGTTTGGTCAGCCTGATATCGCCCTGCGTTCGATGGAAATTTATGCCTGTGCAGTGCTGGAGGCCACGCTACTGCCGCCGAGAGCGCCGGAACCCCATTGGCGCGAAGAGATGGATCAGCTTTCCAGCGTCGCCCACGCCGCCTATGTCGGCGTTGTGCGTGAAGACCCGGACTTTGTACCTTACTTCCGTTCGGTGACACCGGAAGGCGCGTTGGGTAGGCTGCCGCTGGGCTCTCGGCCAACCAAACGCCGTCAAGACGGTGGGGTAGAGACCCTGCGCGCGATTCCGTGGATTTTCGCCTGGACGCAAATTCGCCTGATGCTGCCGGCGTGGCTGGGTAGCGGCGAGGCGTTCTCGCGTCGACTTGAACAGCCGGGCGGGCGCGAGGTGCTCCAGGAAATGCGTAACGAGTGGCCGTTCTTCGGCACCTACCTCGATATGCTGGAAATGCTGTTGGCCAAAGCAGACGTGGCGATTGCCGCCTATTACGAGCACCGCTTGGTGGACGAGCCCTCGTTGAAGGCCTTGGGTAAACAGTTGCGCGAGCGATTCGCGCGGCTGGAAGAGTCCGTGCTGGATATTCTGCAGCAGGACAAACTGCTGGAAAATACGCCGCTGATTCGTCAGGCGATCGATGTGCGTAACCCCTATATCGATCCGCTCCACGGCTTGCAGGCGGAGCTCTTGCAGCGTAACCGAGACGCCGACGGGGCGATTAGCGCCGACCTTTCAAGAGCACTGATGGTCACCATGGCGGGGATTGCGGCCGGTCTGCGCAACACTGGCTAAGCACGACTGGCTAGTTTTTTGTCATCACCAGCTTTTTTGTCACAACCAGGAGGCGTCAATGTCCTCGGAAGCTCAAGCGGTACTCGATTTCTGGTTTGAGGCCTTGACGCCTGCGCAGTGGTTTAAGAAAGACCCCAAGATGGACCAGGCGATCCGGGAACGGTTTGGCACGCTGCATGCCCAGGCGGCGCAGTGCGAGTGTTACGCCTGGCGGCAAACGCCCCAGGGGCGGCTGGCGGAGATCATTGTGCTGGATCAGTTCTCGCGCAATATCTACCGTGACGATGCGCGTGCCTTTGCCACCGATGCCTTGGCGCTGGTGCTGGCTCAGGAAGCGGTGGCCGCTTGCGCCGACGCTGGGCTTTCCAGCGAGCAGCGGGCGTTTCTGTATATTCCCTATATGCATAGCGAGTCGGCGGCGATTCACGAGCGGACGATGGAGCTGTTTGACCAGCCGGGGTTGGAGAAAAACCTCGACTTTGAAGTGCGCCACAAGGCGATTATTGATCGTTTTGGCCGCTACCCGCACCGCAATGCCCTGCTGGGGCGGGTCTCTACCGACGAGGAGCTGGCGTTTTTGAAGCAGCCCGGCTCCTCTTTTTAAGCGTTTATTTATCCTTTTAAGCCACATGGCGTTCTATGACGTTACGAAAATCTACCCGTATCAATAAATATATCAGCGAAAGCGGCTTGTGCTCACGGCGGGAAGCCGACCGTTACGTGGAGCAGGGCAACGTCTGGATTAACGGCCGCCGGGCGACGACCGGTGACCAGGTGGTGGCGGGCGATCGGGTCAAGGTGAACGACCAGGAGATCGAGCCCCAGGAAGAAGAAGACCTTGTCCTCATTGCGCTCAATAAGCCGGTGGGCATCGTCTGCGCCACCGAGCCCAGCGAAAAAGACAACATCGTCGATTTTGTAAAACACGGCACGCGCATTTTCCCCATTGGCCGGCTGGATAAAGACTCCCAGGGGCTGATATTGCTCACCAATAATGGCGACCTGGTGAATAAGATTTTGCGGGCCAACAATCACCATGAAAAAGAATACCGGGTGACGGTTAACAAACCGATTACCGATGACTTTATTCAAGGAATGCAGAACGGGGTGCCCATCCTCGGCCAGGTCACCAAAAAATGCCACGTGGAAAAGGTATCCACCTTCGAGTTCACGATGACGCTGGTGCAGGGGCTGAACCGCCAGATTCGCCGTATGTGTGACTACTTCGGCTATGACGTTACCCAGCTCATTCGTACGCGCATCATGAATGTATCGCTCAAAGGGCTGGCGCTAGGCGACTGGCGCGACTTGACCCCAAAAGAGATCGCGACGATTGAAGCGCTAACAGCCAGTTCAGAGGCCAAGCCCGCGACGTCGTCTGCTCCAAAGCGCTCGGGCAGCCAGAATAAATCTCGCAAAAATACCGCTGGCACGCCGGGCAAGCGTGGCGGTAAATCCGGTGACAAAACGCCGAGTAAAGGGGCGGGTAAAGCAGCAGGAAAACGCACTGCCAGCGGGTCGGGGCGGCCCAAGGCCAAAAGCGCTGGCGGTAAACCAGCGCTTAAAGGCAAGTCGAGCGGCGTGCCTTCCGGCCGCAAAGCAGCCGGACAGGGAAAGCCCATGAAAAAAAAGCCGGTTAAAGGGAAGCCGGCTCCACGCCGTAAATAGCGGCTAGGGCGTCAGGCTGCGTAGGCAAACAGGAAGTTGCTAATCAGTTCCTTGCCGCCTTCGGTCGCAAACGATTCCGGGTGGAACTGAATGCCGTGGATGGGATAGTCACGGTGTCTTACCCCCATCAACTCAAACTCGCCGAGCGCCTGCCAGCGGCTACGCTGTTCAAAGTTGTCAGCTGCCAGGGCGCCTACCGTGGCGGTCACTTCCAGACAATCAGGCAGGGTGGTCGCATCGGCAATCAACGAATGATAGCGCATCACTTCTAGCTGGTCGGGCACGCCGTTAAATACCGAACGGTTGTTGTGATTGATCGGGCTGATCTTGCCGTGCATGGGTAGCGGCGCCTTGACCACCTTGCCGCCAAACACGTGCACGATGCCCTGCATGCCCAGACAAACCCCCAGCAGCGGGGTGGTTTTACCAAGCTTCTCGATCACCTCGGCACAGACGCCAAAATAACGCGGATCATCCGGCGAGCCGGGGCCAGGGGAGATGATAATGCGATCCGGCGCCATGGCTTCAATCGCTTTGAAGTCGATTTGATTGTTGCGCTTAACGAGTATCTCGAAATGGGGCTCCTTGCCGCGGTTTTTTTCCGTGGTCAGAATCTCACCGATAAACTGGTAAAGGTTATAGGTGAAGGAGTCGTAGTTATCGATGATCAGCACCTTCATGCGGGGCTCTCCGTTTCCGTGCTCATAAAGGGGGCCAGGGCCTTGCGGGTACCGGCAAACTTGCGGCGGATCTCTTCGTATTCATCGTCGGCGTTGCTATCAAAGACGTTACCGCCGCAGGTCTGCACGTAGGCTTTTTCGCCGTTCACAAATACCGTGCGGATGGGAATGGCAAAGGTGCAGTCGCCGTTGAACGAGAACTGGCCCACTGCGCCGCCGTAGGGGCCGCGCCCATCGGTTTCCAGGTCGTCGATAATTTTCATGGCTTCGATCTTGGGGGCCCCGGTGAGGGTGCCCGCCGGGAAGTTGCTGGCCAGGGCGCTGAACATGTCGTCATTCTCGGCGATAATGCCGACAATTTCGCTGGAGATATGCTGAACGTGGCTGAAACGCTTGATATCCATCAGGCTGCGGACTTTTACTGTGCCAAACTGCGCCACCCGGCCAATATCGTTGCGGTGGAGATCGACGATCATATTGTGCTCGGCGATCTCTTTGGGGTCATTGAGCAGCGCCCGGGCGAGCTGGGTATCTTCCTGGGGTGTTTGGCCCCGGGTCGTGGTGCCTGCCAGGGGAAAGGTTTCCATTTCGCCCTGGCGCAGACGAAACAGCAGCTCCGGGCTTGCGCCAATCAGCTTCTGATCGCCGAACTTGACATAGTACATCTGCGGCGAAGGGTTGATGGTACGCAACTGGTCATACAGGGCCAGGGTGTCGCCCTGAATCTGAAAGCGCTTTTTAAAGCCGACCTCGCACTGGAAGACCTTGCCGTTGATGATGTCCTGTTTCACCTTGGCCACGGCCTCGGCGTGCTCGGCCTGGCTCATGGTGTCGCCCAGAGCAGTGATATGCAGCGGGCCGGGCGGCGTGTCGTCGGCGTCGATCAGCGCCTGCAGAAACTCGTAGCGGCTATTGTCATAGTAAAAATAGATGACCTCACCGGTCATCTTGTCGAGGATCAACCCATCTTTATAGAGCCCGAACCGAAACGTATCGAAGTCATCGCTGGCCTTGAGCGTCAGCGACGGCTCGAAGTACTGCATGGCGTCGTAACCCAGATAGCCGCTTAGCCCGCCAGCGTATTTACGCGAAATGATATTCTGCGGAATCAGGCTGCGCAGCAGCTCGTAAGGGTTATCGCTTGGATAGTGACTGGCATTGCCATCGCGGTCTTCGATGGTCAGCGTCTTGCCGTTGGCATAGAGCGTGTACTCGGGGTCGAAGCCGATGATCGAGTGGCGCGCCATGTGGCTATCTTCGCCCAGCGATTCCAGCATGTAGCAGTTAGTAAACTGCCGCTCGATTTTTTGAAACAGGGCAAAAAAGTCGCAGTCGGCCGCCAGCGTCACATAGTGCGGCTTGCGCGGCAGCGTAAACGGCTCAGGGCCTTTAGATGCGTGCGTGTCAGCAGTGGTCATGATCAATCATTCCGTGAAGAAGGTCGTGCAGAAGGTTGCGACGTTGAATCGGGTAACGTGGCCAAGGCGCGGGAGCCCCGTGAAACCGTTGCGATACCCACGCCCAGGGTTTCGGCAATTTTGCGGTGGGGCACGCCTTCGCGCAGCAGCTTGAAAATCTGTAGGCGTTTACTGATTTCTTGATATTCTGCTGGAGTCAGCAGGCTGGCCAGCGCCTCATCCATTGCGTCCGGCGAGTCGATGGCGAGCAGGTGACGAATCAGCTCAGCCTGGTAGTGTTCGTTTGAGGGCATGGTCAAGGCCGATTAATAAGCATGTACTAGCGTACTAGTACGGTATATTATTAGCCAGAAAAGTCAAGCAATGAGTATTTATTTACGTTGAGGAGCTTCGATGACCGGCTACTTTATTCAAGCCTTTATTTACCTTGTTGCCGCGGTGATTGCGGTACCGCTTGCCAAACGCTTTGGTCTGGGGTCGGTGCTGGGTTATCTGGTGGCCGGGGTGGTCATAGGCCCGATCCTCGGATTGGTGGGGCAAGAGACCACCACCATTCAGCACTTCGCCGAGTTTGGTGTGGTGATGATGCTGTTTTTGGTGGGCATGGAACTTGATCCCAAGGGCCTCTGGGCGATGCGTGTGCGTCTATTTGGGCTGGGTGGGCTTCAGGTAGCGCTAACGACGGCGGCTGGCACAATCATCGCTTGGTGGCTGGGGCTCGTATGGCAAACCGCGCTGGCGGTAGGGCTGATTTTTGCGCTCTCATCCACGGCGATTGTGCTACAAACGCTCAATGAGAAGGGGCTCGCCAAAACAGAAGGCGGGCGCAGTGCTTTCTCGGTGTTGCTGTTCCAGGATATGGCGGTGATTCCCATGCTGGCCTTGATTCCGCTGCTGGCGCTGCCGGAATTAATCGGGGCTGGCGGCGGCGATAGCCATGCCAGTTTCAGTCTGGTCGCGCATTTGCCTGGCTGGGCGCACGCCTTGGTGGTTGTGGCGGCCATCGTAAGCGTGATTGCCGGGGGCTACTATTTAGTGCCGCTGCTGTTTCGCTACGTGATCGCTTCTGGTCTGCGCGAGGTGTTTACCGCCACGGCGTTGATGCTGGTCATTGGCATTGCCGCACTGATGAGTGTGGTCAATTTGTCTCCCGCTCTGGGTGCTTTCCTTGCCGGTGTGGTGCTCGCTAACAGCGAGTTCAAGCACGAACTGGAAGCCAATATTGAGCCTTTCAAAGGGCTGTTACTGGGACTCTTCTTTATAACGGTAGGTGCGGGCATTAATTTTTCGGTGCTGGCGACGGAGTGGGCAACGGTCCTCTCATTAGGGTTGGCGGTTATTGTAGTAAAGGGTGTAATTCTGCTGGGCTTGGCGCTACTGTTTCGGGTGCGCGGCAGCAACGGCTGGCTATTTACGTTAAGCCTTGCCCAAGCCGGTGAGTTCGGTTTTGTGCTGCTCACCTACAGCGTACAAAACAACGTCATCCCCAGCGATATTTCCCAGGTTCTTTCGCTGGTGGTGGCGCTTTCTATGTTCTTGACGCCGCTACTGTTTATTGCCTACGACAGACTGGTATTGCCACGTTACCTCAGCGCCCGAAATGATGACCGCGTGGCCGATACCATTGAAGAGCAGGCGCCGGTCATCGTCGCGGGGGTGGGGCGGTTTGGGCAAATTATCTGCCGCTTGTTGCGTGCCAATAACATTCCCATGGTGGCTATGGATCTCGAGATCGAACAAATCGAGAACCTGCGGAAAATTAACATCAAAAGCTACTTTGGTGATGCCAGTCGCTCCGAGTTGCTCGAAACTGCCGGGATTGAGCACGCTCGGTTGCTCGTCATTGCGCTGGATGATCGTGACCGTGCCCTGCAGATGGTCAGGTATGTAAAGCGGGCCTACCCCCATGTTTGGGTGCTTGCCCGCGCCTTTGACCGCGGCCACGGCTACCAGCTGCGTGAGGCGGGGGCTGATGATGTGGTCAGCGAAACCTACCACTCAGCGCTGGAGCTCGGCGGCCACGCACTCACCGCCATGGGCGTACACCCCATGCGTGCCAAGCAAATGGCCTGGGCGTTTGTACAGAACGAAGAGGCCCATGAGGATGAGCTGTTTGATGCCTGGAAGGACATTGAAGGAGGCATTAGTTTAAGCCCCCGCTACGGTGAGCTGTTTATGAAACTGGAAGAATCCCTCAATAGTGCCATGCAGCAGGATTGGCCCGAGCCTCAGCGTGAGGATGTGCCGATCTGGACACCACCAGATAGCTCGGAAAGTCGTTAAAACGGCAGATGCAATGAGGCGCTGAGCATATTGAGATGATCAAGGGTGGGGTCGTCGATTCGCTCCTATACAAGCTTGAACCCGGTATCGTTGGGTCTGGGTTAGTTGTTGGTATCCTATGCGCTGCTTCACTTTAGTGGATAAAGCAGGAAGGGTGCTGGTGATGGCCCTCTTGCTTCTATTGAGTGGTTCAAAGTGCTACGGTTGCTCTATGAAGCTAGGACTAAACACTTCAGTAGATCTTATTCTGGCAGCGTCGCAAAATGTGAATGCACAACAAGCTTTCCTTCACGATAGGGCGTATTCGGCAGTCGCTGTTTAAATATGGCTAGACACTTCTCAAAATCTTTTTTGCGGCAATAAACTTTGCTGTAAACAGAGTAATGTGAGCCATCTTCATTATGCCAAGTAAAACTCAGGCCAATCAGACAGCGCTTTCTTCAAATCGCAATATCTTCTGCATTCGGCCAATCTATCTCATGATATTCTTCATTGCGAACCAGCGATTGATAGCCTTTAGAGTTCCCCATCAACGCTGCCATCCCACCTATTCCAACAGGGCCAATCGCGGCGATAATAAAATCAGGATTAATAAAAACCAAACACAACACCCCCACACCGGAAATAATGGCCGTCCATTTCATCACCGGTTTCACCGAGTCGATCTGTGGTTTCCAGGAAAATACCTCGATGCGTTTATCGGTTAAACGATATACGATAATCGTCGTTTGGTGGGTCATGCTCATGGTAATGAGTACACCAAATGAGAAAACCCCTCCGCACAACAGCGTTTTACTAACGATGGATTCAATCCCCCACCCAAATGCAAACCAAAGCCCCAACATCATAGAGATGCAGGACATTATTAGCAGAATGATATTGGCTGGGAATGTATAGTAATCTCGGGTACGGATCTGCCACGTCATGACCGCAGGTTCATCGGTATGCTTCCAGGGCATTTCTGCTACATAGTCTCGCTTGGGTTGAATAAACCACATGGTGAATACTCTCTTTTATCAATCAAGCAGTCGGTAACGTCAGAGGTAAGCCTGCTGAGTTGTCTGTATGACGGTAGCGTTTATCGATCTCGATATGTCCTTGGCTGGGCGTTGCTTGATAGAAAGGAAAGCGCAACGCCCCTTGGCTATCGCTGTAGATCGCTTTGTCATAGATAACTTCCATCAGGAATGGCTGGCCTTTGGGAAGTTGCTCCACCGATAACCAAGCCTGCCATACTCGTAGCGGATCATCTGCGTTGTAGGAAACAGACTCTTGTAGCTGCAGGGGCACTTCCGATGGCGGCGCGGATTGAAAGCTATCCGAGGGGCCCCAAGCCCCGGCCGCCAATCGCTCTGATATGGTGATGGTTTCCCCCGCCCCGACAAACTGGCGGGCAAAGCCGGCTGCACCTGGGTGATAGCTTTAGCGCCTTTTTATCAGGCGAAGCAACATCGCCAAAATCAAACATGATAGACGTCAAACTTCCCTTCGATAACAGGGACATCAGGAATTTCTTTTTGAAGATAGCTCAAAACTTCGTCATATTTTTCTTTAGGGATAAATATGGCTTTTACAAAGTTTTTCATTTCCTTTCCCGTTTCGGGATGCTGCCAGTATAAGTTCAAACCAATGATGCTTCTCTTTGAATAAGCATAGATATTTTGCGCATCCCGCCAAGTAACATCATCTTCCATCTGGTTGCGGGCCATCGATTGATAGCCTTTAGAATTACCCATCAAAGCCGCCATCACGCCAATTCCAACCGGGCCAATTGCGGCGATAATAAAGTCAGGATTTACCAACACCAAACACAACACCCCCACACCGGAAATAATGGCCGTCCATTTCATCACCGGTTTGACCGAGTCGATCTGTGGCTTCCAGGAAAATACCTCAATGTGTTTATTGGTTAAACGATAAACAATTATCGTCGTTTGGTGAGTCATGCTCATGCTAATAAGTAAGACAAATCCCCCCCCACCTGCTCCCAATATAAACGAGAACATACTAGGCTCATTAAAAGAGAAAACTGCAAACCCTACTGCGAATGAAATAATAAAGTTTATACAAAATAAAACATTAGCAATAAACGTATTGTAATCACGTGCACGAATCTGCCACGTCATGACTGCTGGTTCATCGGCATGCTTCCAGGGCATTTCTGCTACATAATCTCGCTTGGGTTGAATAAACCACATGGTGAATACTCTCTTTTATCAATCAGGTAGTCGGCAACATCAGAGGTAAGCCTGCTGAGTTGTCTGTATGACGGTAGCGTTTATCGATCTCGATATGTCCTTGGCTGGGTGTTGCTTGATAGAAAGGAAAGGTGGAAGCATGAGCGACATAGCAAGCTCAGTTTTACATCCGGTCATAGGTGAACTCACCACGCCAGCAGTGCCTATTCCGGCAGTGTCGCAAAATGCGAATGCACAACAAGCTTTCCTTCACGATAGGGTGTATTCGGGAGACGCTGCTTAAATATATCTAGACACTCCTCAAAGTCTTTTTTACGACAATAAACTTTGCTATAAACAGAATAATGTGAACCATCTTCATTATACCAAGTAAAACGCAGGCCAATCAGATAGCGCTTTCTCCAAACAGCAATATCTTCTGCATTTGGCCAATCTATCTCATGATATTCTTCATTGCGAACCATTGATTGATAGTCTTTAGAGTTCCCCATCAACGCCGCCATCACGCCAATTCCAATCGGGCCAATCGCGGCGATAATGAAATCAGGCTTTATCAACACCAAACACAACACCCCTACACCGGAAATAATGGCCGTCCATTTCATCACCGGCTTGACCGAGTCAATCTGTGGTTTCCAGGAAAATACCTCGATGCGTTTATCTGTCAATCGGTAAACTATGATCGCCGTTTGGTGGGTCATGCTCATGCCAACGAGCAAGAGAAAAGCAAACATAATTCCCCCCAATAATAATGAGGAAAAAAATGTTCGTTAAAAGAATAAACAGCTACTGCGCCTGCAGTAGCAATAGCCAATATTATATAAAACATTAAATTGGCATAAAATATGTCGTAGTCTCTTGTGCGTATCTGCCACGTCATCACTGCTGGCTCATCGGCATGCTTCCAGGGCATTTCTGCTACATAGTCCCGCTTGGGTTGAATAAACCACATGGTGAAAACTCTCTTTTATCAATCAGGCAGTCGGTAACGTCAGAGGTAAGTTTGCTGAGTTGTCTGTGTAACGGTAGCGTTTATCGATTTCGATATTCCCCTGGCTGGGCATTGCTTGATAGAAAGGAAAGCGCAACTGCCCCTGACTATCGCTGTAGATAGCTTTGTCATAGATGACTTCCATCAGGAGCGGCTGGCCTTTGGGAAGTTGATTCACGGACAACCACGCCTGCCACACCCTTAGCGGATCATCTGCGTTGTAGGAAATAGACTCTTGTAGCTGCAAGGGCACTTCCGATGGCGGTCTGGTTTGAAAGCTATCCGAGGGGGCCCAAGACCCTGCCGCTAATCGCTCGGGTATAGTGATGGTTTCCCCCGCCCCGACAAACTGGCGGGCAAAGCCGGCTGCACCTGGGTGATAGCTTTAGCGCCTTTTGGTCAGGCGAAGCAACATCGCCAAAATCAAACATGATAGACGTCAAACTTCCCTTCTATAACAGGGACATCAGGAATTTCTTTTTGAAGATAGCTCAAAACTTCGTCATATTTTTCTTTAGGGATAAATATGGCTTTTACAAAGTTTTTCATTTCCTTTCCCGTTTCGGGATGCTGCCAGTATAAGTTCAAACCAATGATGCTTCTCTTTGAATAAGCATAGATATTCTGCGCATCTCGCCAAGCAACATCATCTTCCATCTGGTTACGGGCCATCGATTGATAGCCTTTAGAATTACCCATCAAAGCCGCCATCACGCCAATTCCAACCGGGCCAATTGCGGCGATAATAAAGTCAGGATTAATAAACACCAAACACAACACCCCCACACCGGAAATAATGGCCGTCCATTTCATCACCGGCTTGACCGAGTCAATCTGTGGTTTCCAGGAAAACACCTCGATGCGCTTATCGGTTAAACGATAAACAATGATCGCCGTTTGATGACTTATACTCATTCCTATTAATAAAACAAAAAATCCAGTTCCTCCACCTAGAAAAAATGAATAAAAAATAGATTCATTATATGAAAACATAGCTAAGAAAAGCCCCCCCGCCACGGCAAAGGAAACCATGAAAATAAAAACAAAATATAAATTAGCAATAAACGTATTGTAATCACGTGCACGAACCTGCCACGTCATGACCGCTGGTTCATCAGCATGCTTCCAGGGCATTTCTGCTACATAGTCTCGCTTGGGTTGGATAAACCACATGGTGAATGCTCTCTTTTATTAATCAGGTAGTCGGTAGTGTCAGAGATAGGGTCGCTGAGCTATCTGTGTATTGATAACGCTTATTGATCTCTACAACACCACTCTTATGGCTGGGCTCTTTTTCATAGAAGGGGAAGCGCAAAGCTCCCTGGCTATCGCTGTAGATCGCTTCGTCATAGATAACTTCCATCAGGAATGGCTGGCCTTTGGGAAGTTGATCCACGGACAACCACGCCTGCCATACTCGTAGCGGATCGTCTGCGTTGTAGGAAACAGACTCTTGTAGCTGCAGAGGTACTTCCGATGGCGGCGTGGTTTGAAAGCTATCCGAGGGGGTCCAAGCCCCGGCCGCCAATCGCTCTGATATAGTGATGGTTTCTCCCGACAGACTGGCGGGGAGGGCCAACTGTACCCAGTAGCCTTGTATGATGGGCACGCGTCTACCCGGGGAGTAGGGGGACATCGTGCGGGAGGTGTCGAACTCAGCTCCCAGAGTGGTAACGGGGGTTAGCTTGAGTGAAGGTTCAAGCAACGCCTCATTCAAGGCGCGCAGTTCTGCACCATTATCATCATCACTCCCTGACCACTTATTGGCTCTACCCCAGGTACTTTGATAAAGCCATAAGCGTATGCCTTCGCGACGGTAGTTTTCTGCCAATAACGAGAACAACAGATAACCAACACTGAGAGTGAGCATTGCCCACCCAGCCCAGGGCGCCATAATCCAGCCAAACGCAAGCCAGCGCCCTAAAAGCGCGCCACCCAACTGGACAATACCAACACCCGTCATAGCTCCAGTCATGGTAAGTTTTGCTAATAACGCACGTCGCTCATCATCAGCGGTTGAGCTATTAAATTGCTGCCATATTTGCCAAGACTCTACCCCCGCTCCAATCGTCGCAAAGGCGGCTAAAC
This sequence comes from Halomonas sp. SH5A2, assembly GCF_014263395.1. Classification (GTDB taxonomy): domain Bacteria; phylum Pseudomonadota; class Gammaproteobacteria; order Pseudomonadales; family Halomonadaceae; genus Vreelandella. The sequence continues at coordinate 1,553,550 of NZ_CP058321.1, forward strand.
CGGCAATGCGACTAGCCAATCGCCCAGCTAGGCGAGAAAACTCTTTGCTTTCCGCAACTTTCAGCCAGCGCTGACTTCCAGCTTGCGTAACTTTTAAAGTACTTTTACCAAATGCTGCCTTACGATTAGCATGCCGCTGCCAGTAAGGCATGACCCAAAGCGACATCACGGCAGAGGTGGCGTAACTTCCCTGACTGGCAAGGGCGGTCATCTCCTCGCGATCAACGCCGTCTTTTTCCGCATCAAGCAGGGTATTGGTCACATTGACGAGGTTAATCGCCGCTATCAATAATGGTAGCCCACCGATGCCACGGGCATTTATCCAGCGCTGCATGCGCTCCCGCACGGCAGCTGCGTTTCCCGCTGCCCGGCCTAGCCGCTGCCGGTGCTGTTCGCGAAGTTCACCAAACCCAAGGTCAGCCAGCACGCCTGCGCGCGCTTGGCTGCCGCCCCCTGCAGTGAAGCGCTTGGGTTCGTTTAGCGCTAGCAAACGGTGCTCTTGCTCAAGACGAGCGATGTCACGATGCGTATTGGCGCGCGCACCAGGTGACATGGGCATGCTTAACTTGCCCGTAAGATTTGCCTTTGACTGCGACAAGCGCTGCATAGCACGTCGCCAGCGGCGGTGCTGTGCGCGTGCGGCGTCGTCTCGTTCTAAATAAAGGCCGTCATTATCCGGATGGACGAAGGCCACCACCATGGTGATCGAGAGGTTTCGGGCTAACTGCTTCGAGGCGACTTGTGCACCCGCACCGGCAGCGGGAAGCGCATGGTAGGCGATAGATTGCCAACTCGCCTTGCCCGCGTCTGCAGCGACTTGTTTGAGTACGGAGAAGGCGTCTTTGACGGGAGGTGCCAACGCTTTAAAAACGGCCGATTGCTGCACGTGTTGGTAACGTAGGACAGTGTCAAGGTTAACGGCCACATTACCGATGTTCAGCGCATCACCCAGTTCGATGCTTAGCGCTTGATCATCTGGGTCACCGGATGCCAGCCACTGAGCCGACACTAGATCCAGTGCTTGTGCCAACACTGGAGAAAAGTTGAATGGGCCGGTGCCAACCAACGTATCGCGCTCACGGAAAGTGCGGGTTAACCATTCACGGCCTGCCTCGTTCGCCCCAACGGCGTCCGCGATTAAGGCGACGAACTCCATCAGGCACTGGCTTTGCGTCTCATCACAGTTGTCATAAAAGAGCTCATCTGCTTGAGCGGGTAACCGTTCAAGCCAGACGATGATATCGCTGAGGCTGGCATGCACATGGTTGCGCAACCGTTCTAGCTTGGGTTCGTGCGAGGCAAGAAACTCGACAGCCTCGTCGTGATACACATCCTCACGCCATGGACGCTTGCTTTTCCATGCATCCAGGTCCTCTCGGTTTGGCGGTTCAATCCCCATGGCGGCTAAATTGGAATCGATCGTTTCAAGCCGTTCTTCATGATGGCGCTGTAGGGTGGAGCCCTGCTGCCCAAAGGGTGAGCCGCGGTTAACGGCGTTAGATAGTTCCTGGGCCTCGAGGGCTTCCAGCCGCTGCTGAAGCAGATCCTGGGCCTGCCGATGTCGCTCTGGATCGTCACGTACGTCTTCAGGTAGTTCGCTATCGTCGGGCCCGCATAACAACTGCGTGACCGACGCCATCTCTAATCGATGCCCGTGTTCATCCAGAAAAGCCTCAAGCTCCATTTCGCGGCCAACAAGCGCCATGGCCAGGTCGTTGACAATCCCTAAATCGTCATCAAGCGCGATAAAGAGTGCTTCATCGTGACGGTCCACCTTAGCCAGTACGCTGTCCTGAGTGATTTCAGGCTTGACCGTTAGCAGCTCGTAGACGCTATCGTCGTCGGCTTGGCTGCTTTCGGCGCCACTATCACGCTCAACGGTCGATACGGTGGTAGTGGTAAAACCATCGGCCGCCCCATTGGGGGTGATATCAGCCACATGGTCGGCGAGTTGGGTTAAAGGCCCTACGTGGGCAGAGAATGAGGTCCCGTCGGCAGTGGCGTTCAACGCCGCCATCAGGTTCGCCGGGAGCATCAGGCGCTGGCGCGCGTCGGTATTTTCCAGCATGTACTTGCGAATGCGCTCGGTCCATTGCACCGGTGAGTAAGCCAATGCCAGCGACGCACGCGTCGAGTAAGTGAGGTGAGGGGCTCCGCTGAACGTGGCGCCTTCCACGCGATATTCGTCAAGCCGTTGCTCTCCTCCTTCCTCTACCCAGACATAGAGCCATCCATCCCGCAGCTGGCGAAGCGTGTAGCCACGAGTTTCGATAGCGGGATAGCCTGGCCCCTGCCAGTGCGTATCGATCGGGTGTGGCGCCGGCGCCTCTGCCTCGGCGGGTGATTCATCAATGGCATAGCGGACTGGGAAAAGCGTGACCTCGGTGAGCAGGGGACAGACACCGGCACCAAAAGGCGTTTCATCAAATTGGGCGTTGCGGGCTTGGGCCTGTGCATCCGTGTTAGCCATGGGTGTCCTCGTCGCAAAAAGGGGGCTTAGGAAAGTGATTCGTGACTATGGATGCCTTGAGAAGCATTAATAGGCGGTGTGCATCTCCAGGCATCAAGGGCATTCAGCTGATCTTGCCGGGAGAGGCGAGTCTTGTTGGGCGAGTGCCGCGCCCAGCGGGCATATAGTCCATCGTTTGCCGTCATAAAGTCGTTGCCCCAGAACAAACTAAGCGCTACCCAGATCGCCATTTGACGTTCGGTATTAGCCCCCCAGGCAATGGCATCGTTTAAACGGTCATCAAGCCATTGGCCGTGTCCTCCGGTAGGGAGGGTTTGCCACGCCTCGGCCGCGTGCTCGTTGAAGTAGTCTGTCAGGCGCTCCTTGAGCTGCCAGCGTATCACCGCCTCAAGGGCCGTTAGCTGGTCGCGCCCCATGGGTGGAAAAGCATCTGCCGACACCGTCGTCGTTGTCTCTGAACTCACTTGAGACCGGAATGCCTGCCATATGATGGGACGCGGCTCGGCCCAGTCCGGCGCCCAGTCCGCTACCCACCATGTATCGATGGGCCCCATGAGCGCCGCCGGGAGGGCATTCCCATAGCTGCCCAACCAGTGCCTAGTGACCAGGGGGTCACCGAAGCGCAATAGCTGCTCTTGCCCCTCTTCCCCTTTAAATGTCACAAACTGAACCAGGTGACTGCTCAAGTCGCCAGTGCTTGCGGGGCTGCTCAGTAACGAAAGCGAACGATATAGTCTTGCGTCGTTAGCGTAAGCTTCCTCCGCCAAGCCATTGCTTTTAAGACGAACCAGGATTGGCCCCTGCTCAGCCAACGATGACCAGCGGGTCATCAAGTAGAGGGGCTCAATCTCGTCAACGTCATTGCGGCTATACAAGCGTTGGAGCGCATTGGGGTAACGAATGCCGTCAACCAATGCATGTGTTATTGCCTGGGGTCGTTCCATCTAGCTATTTCCCTGGCTCGTATCTTCACAAATCTCACAGCTTGGCGGCGCCTTTAGCAGGGTTTTAAGCTGGGCGGAATGCTTGATAGGTGCAACGACCTGGTGGCTCTCTGTCTCCGCTTCCATAGGCAACTGCGGTCCCTGCGCGGCTTGCCCGCTACCACTGCCGGGACTGCCCCCGGAGTTGATCTTGACCTGCGGGCCTACAATGGTGACGCCGCTGGGGTCAATTTTCAGGAAGCTGCCGCCGGCTTTGAGGGTGATTTCGGCGCCTGCTTCGATCACGACCTTCATGCCCGCCTTGTGGTGTACCTCCTGCCCGGCTTCCAGCAGCTGCGCTCGGCCAACCTTTTCATGGCGGGTGCCGTCGATCATCAGGTGGTCGTCGCCATCTACCTTCGTGTGGCGGTTGTTATGCACCGTGTGGTGATCGTCGTTGTCGATCTCGCTGATGCGGTCGTTGTGCACCTTGAGATGGCTGTCGCGGCGGATCTCTTCGGTGCGATCATTGAGCGTCAGTAGCTCCAGGTTTTTCTGGGCGTGGAGCCAGATCTGTTCTTCGCCCGCTTGGTCTTCAAAGCGCAGTTCGTTGAAGCCGTCGGCCTTGTGGCTTTGGGTGCGCAGCACCGTGCGTGTCTTGTGTTCCGGCAGCGAGTACGGCGCGGTGTTTACGGCGTGATAGGTTCGCCCGGTAACCAGCGGCTGGTCGGGATCGCCTTCCAGAAAAGAAACGATCACCTCATGGCCGATACGGGGGATGGCGATGCTGCCGTAGCCGCCGCCTGCCCAGCCCTGGGCAACCCGCACCCAGCAGCTCGCCGTTTCATTGGGTTCGGCGTAGCGGTCCCAGGGGAACTGGACCTTGACCCGGCCGTGCTTGTCACAGTGGATCTCTTCTCCTTCCGGGCCGACCACAAAGGCCACCTGGGGGCCATCGACGCGGGGTTTGGGGTTAGGGGTCGCCCGCCAGGGAGCGTCGCTGGGAATCAATGTGACCTGGTTGTGGTAGCGGGTCATCCCGGCAGCGTCACCCTGCGTGATGCCATCTTCTTCCAGCGCCTGGGGCTGTTCACCAAAGTGGCTTAATTCAATGGCCTGCCAGTCGCGGTTGAGGCTATCGGTGTCGTGATCCGTCAGGCTAAAGCGCAAGCCGGGGGCGATTTCGGGCAAGTCGCTTTCGGCGCTGGCGGTAATGGCTTCCCGGCGCAGCTGTTCCAGGCGAATGCGGGTAAAGGGTTCGCCGGAGGCATCCTGCTTGTAGCGACCGGGGTAGTCGTAATGATCGTAATCCACTTGCTGCCCGTTCTGCTCGACGCCGTGGCCCAGGTGATCGTGCAGTTGTGCATAGGCGGGATTTTTAAAGCTGTAGTCTTTGAGCGTGGCGGACGAACTCGCCACTCGGGCGGTATGGCTGAGCTTACGCACATGACGTGTGGGCGCGGTGCCACCGGCGCGGCTGTGATATGTGCGTTCACCCAGGCTCGTGAGTACCTGCGAGTCGTCGGCAAACACCAGCCGGTGAGCGCCTGCGTCACTGTCTTCAAACTCATGGAAGTAAAAAAGCCCCTCTTCGGCGGCCAGGCGCTCGATAAAGGCGAGGTCGGTCTCGCGGTACTGAACGCAGTATTCGCGCTCGGGAAGCTCGCGGGTGACCGCAAAGGCCACGTCGCGGATACCGCGTTCGTCGCACAGGGTATTGATGATGGTCAGCGGGTCGGTCTTCTGAAAAATCCGCGAGTTGTGGCGCAGCGAAAGCCGCCATAGCGCCGGGCGCAGTACCAGGGAGTAGAAGGTACGTCGATGACCGCGGTCACCCTGGCCAAACTCGCTGACAATGCCGTGCACCCGGCGCAGCGGCTCGCCGTCCTGCCAGATGGTCAATGAAGCCTCACGATCCAGGAGGTCGGCAGCATCCAGACTGCCATCGCGGCTGGCCAGGTTGAGTGCCAGCTCGAAGGGCTGGGAGAGCGCTTCGCGGTGAGTGAAGTCGATCACCGCGACATCATCCACCCCCGGTAGCGTTAGGGTGAATTGCAGGCCCGTCTTATCTGCCTCCATCCGTTGAGACATAATGCCACTCCCTGGATCGTTATCTGCTTAATGAGAAACGGTCAGAATAGCGAGCCAGAAGCGAAGCGCAACCCGTGCAGGGCACGTCACAGCGATCTCTTACATGTGTAAGAGATCGCTTACAGATAAATGGGTCATTACAAGAACGTGAAGTAGGCTATGGGAAAAATCGTTAAAAGGGCAGATGCAATGAGGCGCTGAGCATATTGAGATGATCAAGGGTGGGGTCGTCGATTCGCTCGTATTCCAGGCGACTGACGAGACGGTCGACGGTTAGGGTAGCACCAAACCCTTGCAGTAGGGCGGTGCCGCTTTCATCGATGTCCTGCATTGGCCGGTAGCTTTCACCGCGCCATTCAGTGAGGCCTGATTTGGCGTAAACGCTGAATGCCCCCATGCGTATGCCTGCTACCACAGCGCCGCCTAGACTGAGTGTGTCCATGATCAACGGCTTAATACTTGATGAGATAGGGACTTCTTCGCTCTCGCGGTAGGCCAGTTCAGCGCCGATATCCAGCTGAGGCAACTGCCATGGGCTGAAGCCAGCGGTTAACCGAAAGCCGCTTGTATAACTGTCGATACTGCTCAGGTCGCTGCCTTCGAGGATGACGCCATTGTCCAGCTGCATTAATTCACTTTGCGGCAACGCGTACGATGTGGCGGGCGCGAGCTCGTCAGCATAGGCGCCAGCGTACGGCACGGCGCAAAAGAGGAGGGTGCTTGCCAAGCGTTTCATTGGCATTTTTCTTACACCTAAGAAGCGTAATGAAAAGGCAGATCTAATCAGAGTAGCAACTGGCCTTGATCTCTACCAATTTAATTGCGCCATTGATCAGGTTTTCGACCAAGTTCTTGCCCATTTGGGTAAAGCGGTCGCCGAAAACCCACGCCGGCGAGAGGACCGCCGTCCGTGGCGTCTGCTCTTTGTGTCGTTGGCGTTGGCGCCATTCAAGCGCCGTATCGCTCCAGTCGTCGAGGTGTTGAATGTGAAAGCCCTTCGATTCGAGCAGATAGACTAATGCATCCTGGGTCAGTAGGTGGGAATGCGCTGGCGAAGCTGCCCAGGGTACGGGATAGACAAGGTCTGCCACGTTAGGGCCACTGATCACTTCGTGCATCACCAGTTGGCCGTTAGCGCTCAGCACGCGGTGACACTCGTCCATCACCCTGGCCGCGTCCGGCATGTTGAGCAGGCTGTGTTGGAAGACGACCGCATCGAAACACCCCGATTCAAACGGCAATGCACAGGCGTCAGCAGTGACCGAGATAAGCGGTGGGCTGCCTGTTAGCGCGCTAAGTGCCTGGTTGAGCACGTTAAACCGATGGGTGAGGTCAAGGCCGACCATGTGATAACCCAGCGCCGCTCCCTGGCGCATTAGCCCACCGAGGCCTGCGCCAATATCCAGCACGCGCACGGAGTCAACAGGGCCAATCAGGTTCAGCAACCTGGCGGACGCCGCCATGCCGCCAATATGCAGTTGGTCCAGGGGCGCGAGCTGGGGCAGCGTTGGTCCGTCTGGGTAATGGGCCCGGATTTGCTCCAGCACTTCGCGATCACGCAGTGCCTGCTGGTAATGCGTGACCAGGGGCGAGTGAAAATCCATTGTTGATGCTCCTTCGCTAGACGAGTCGCCAGCGCGTGCCGCTAGTCGTCTAACCCGAGCTCTTGAATGGAAATCTCGCGCATTTTGAATTTCTGTATTTTGCCGGTGACAGTCATCGGAAATTCATCGACGAATTTGAAGTAGCGCGGAATCTTGAAATGGGTAATCTTGCCCTTGCAGTACTCGCGCAGCTCTTCCCCGGTGACCTCATCAGCAGTGCTGTTGAGCTTCACCCAGGCAATCAGCTCTTCGCCGTACTTCTTGTCTGGCACGCCGGTGACCTGTACTTCGGAGATGGCCGGGTGGGCGTAAAGGAATTCCTCGATCTCCTTGGGATAAACATTCTCGCCCCCGCGAATCACCATATCTTTGATGCGACCGACGATCTGGATGTAACCCTCCTCATCCATGGTGGCGAGGTCGCCGGTGTGCATCCAGCCCGCCTCGTCAATCGCCTCCGCGGTGGCTTTATCGTTGTTCCAGTACTTGAGCATGATGCTGTAGCCACGGGTGCACAGCTCGCCGATTTCACTGCGGGGCAGAATACCGCCGTTGCCAGGATCAACGATTTTGGTTTCCAGATGCGGCTGGGTACGTCCTACGGTCGAAACGCGCTTATCAATGCTGTCGTCGGCGCCGGTCTGGGTGGATACCGGGCTGGTTTCGGTCATGCCGTAGGCGATCTGTACGCCCTTCATGTTCATCTTGCTGATAACCTGCTTCATGATCTCGGCGGGGCAGATCGAACCCGCCATGATGCCGGTGCGCAGTGACGAAAGGTCGGTGCTTGCAAAGTCCGGGTGGTCAAGCTCGGCGATGAACATGGTGGGCACGCCGTACAGCGCGGTGGCTTTCTGTTCGTGCACGGCCTTGAGCACGCTGCCGGGGTCAAAGCCTTCATCCGGGTAGATCATGGCGGCCCCGTGGGTCATGCAGCCCAGATTGCCCATTACCATGCCAAAGCAGTGATAAAGCGGCACCGGGATCACCAGGCGGTCTTCGCTGGTAAAGCCCATGCTTTCAGCAACGAAGAAACCATTGTTGAGAATGTTGTGGTGGGAGAGCGTCGCCCCTTTGGGGAAGCCGGTGGTGCCGGAGGTGTACTGAATGTTGATCGGGTCGTCGAACTGAAGTGTGGCCTGCAGGTCGTCAACGTCGGTTTGGCTGACGTGGCGAGACTCTTCCATCATGTCGGCCCAACGCCACATGCCAGCGTGTTTATCGGCACCCAAGTTAATTATGCACTCGAGCTCTGGCAGCTTTTGTGACGTCAATTTGCCTTCGGCACAGGTGTTAAGCTCTGGCGCCAGTTCATACAGCATGGCGCTGTAGTCGGAGGTTTTGAAACTGTTGGCCGTTACCAAAAAGCGTGCGCCGGATTGATTCAGCGCGTACTCCAGCTCGTGGGTACGGTAGGAAGGATTAATATTGACCAGGATGGCACCAATTTTTGCGGTGGCGAATTGGGTAACAGTCCATTCGCTACAATTGGGCGCCCAAATACCCACGCGGTCGCCTTTTTTGACGCCAATGGACAGCAGGGCGCGGGCACAGCGATTGACTTCTTCCTGAAGCTCGCGGTAGCACCAGTGAATATTCTGGTGCAACGCAATCAAGGCGTCGTTATCCGGGTACTGCGCGGCGATCTGATCGAATTTATCGCCAATAGTCATGCCCAGCAGTGGCTTGTCGGCGGTGCTGCTGGTGTAGCTTGGGAGCGTAAGTGCAGATGATGCCATGGTATCTCTCCAAATATTATTGTCTTGTCCGAGCGAGGGCCGCGACGGTTTGTTGTTTGTTATGAGCTGGCGCGGCCTTTTGCCAGGGCGACTTTAGAGCTGGGTTTGCGGCCTAACTCGCCGGTAATCCAGTAGCCGGTATCAATCACGGCCTGTAGGTCGATACCCGTTTCGATCCCCAGCCCTTCTAGCAGGTAAAGCACGTCTTCGGTGGCCACGTTGCCGGAGGCGCCTTTGGCATACGGGCAGCCGCCCAGGCCTGCCGTGGCGGCATCAATCACGCTGACGCCTTCTTCCATCACGGCGTACAAATTGGCCAGCGCCATGCCGTAGGTGTCGTGGAAGTGAGCCGCCAGGAACTCAATCGGCACCTGCTGGCGAGCCGCCTCAATCATGCGTTTGGCGGCCAGTGGCGTACCTACGCCAATGGTGTCGCCCAGTGAAATTTCGTAGCAGCCCATCGCATAGAGCGCCTTGGCCACTTCAGCCACTTTTGTGGGGTCAATCTCGCCGTCGTAGGGGCAGCCCAATACACAGGAAACATAACCGCGAACGCGCACGCCGGCCTCTCGGGCGCGCTCTAGAACAGGTTCGAAGCGCGCCAGCGACTCGGCAATCGAGCAGTTGATGTTTTTCTGCGAGAACGCTTCTGACGCGGCACCAAACACCGCGACTTCTTCAACCCCCACAGTGAGAGCGTTCTCCAGTCCTTTCAGATTGGGCGTTAACGCGGAATAGACCACGCTGGGCTGGCGCTCAATGCCCGCCATCACCTCGACGGCGTCGCCCATTTGCGGCACCCACTTGGGCGACACAAAGCTGGCGGCTTCAATATGCGTCATACCCGCCTTGGCCAGCCGTTCGATCAAGGCGATTTTGGTCGCGGTCGGCACGATGCCCCCCGGCTCGTTTTGCAGGCCGTCCCGGGGGGCCATCTCGAACAGCTTGACGGAGGTTGGCAATGCCATGAAAGGCTCCTTATTCATTGGCCGCAAAGTCGAGAAGCACATCGCCCTGGTTGACGGTGTCACCCGCCTGGAAGTGGAAGGTGTCTACGCTGCCATCGGCGGGGGCGGTCATCGTGTGCTCCATCTTCATGGCTTCCATGACCATCAGCGGGATGCCTTTTTCAACGGCAGCGCCGGGCTCGACCAGTAATGCAACCACGGTGCCGTTCATGGGCGCAGTCAGAGTAGACTCCGCTTCGTGGTGACCGTGGTCGATGGCATCGATGCGCCGCCAGAACAGGCGGGTTTCGCCGCTGGGGTCAGCCATGACGACCACATGGCCATCGCGACGTGCCTGCAAGCGGCGGCGGTGGCCGTTCAGGGTTACGGCGACCGCATCGCCGGTTAGCGGTTGCAGGCTGGCGGTGAGGGTTTCACCGCCAATGGTCAGGTTCCATAGCGCTTCGCCCGCGCTGCGTTTGCCTTCCACAATCACCACTGCCTCGTCGCTGTCAGCGGCGTTGACATCGGCTGGATCACACAGCGCGATGCGAATAGTGTGGGGCGCGTTGAGGCGGAAGCCGTCGTGGCGATCCCAGGGCGAATCGCTTTCACACTCCTGGGCGAGTTGATGCAAGCCAATCAGCGCCGCGCTGGCGTAGGCCTCCATGCTGTGGCGGCGGGGTGCAAATAGGGTTGCTTCATTGCGCTCGATAAAGCGCGTATCCAGCTCCACGTTCTTGAAACCGGGGTGGGTCGCCAGGCGCATCAAGAAGGCGCGGTTGGTCACAACCCCTTGAACATCTAACGCTGCCAACGCCCGGTTCAGTGTCGCCAGCGCCGAGTCGCGGTCGGGGCCGTGCACGATCAACTTGGCAAGCATGGGGTCGTAGTGCATGGAGACGGCATCGCCGCTCTCCACACCGCTGTCCAGGCGTACTTGGTCTGCGCTCAAGCCCGCACCTTCTAAATCCAGTGCAAAGCGGGTGAGTAGGCCGGTGGCGGGTATGAAATCCTGGTCCGGGTCTTCGGCGTAAATACGCGCCTCAAAGCTATGCCCGGTAATGGTCAATGCATCTTGAGTGCAAGGGAGCGGTTCGCCCATGGCAACGCGCAGCTGCCATTCGACCAAGTCCTGGCCGGTGATCATCTCGGTGACCGGGTGCTCGACCTGCAGGCGGGTGTTCATTTCCATAAAGTAGAACGACCCATCCGCATCTAATAGGAACTCCACAGTGCCCGCGCCCACGTAGCCAATTTCTTTTGCGGCACGCACCGCAGCATCGCCCATGGCACTGCGCAGTTCCGCCGTCATGCCGGGAGCGGGGGCTTCTTCGATGACTTTTTGATGGCGACGCTGAACGCTGCAGTCACGCTCGAACAGGTAAACGCCGTTGCCATGACGGTCGCAGAATACCTGGACTTCCACATGGCGTGGTTGAACCAGGTACTTCTCGATCAGCATGCGGTCATCGCCGAAAGCGGCTTTGGACTCACGGCGGCAGCCGTCCAGTGCGGCCTGGAAGCCATCACCCGATTCGACAACGCGCATCCCTTTGCCGCCACCCCCCGCGCTGGCTTTGAGCATGACCGGGTAGCCGATTCGGTCAGCCTCGGTGCGAAGCAGGGCGTCGTTTTGGTCGTCACCATGGTAGCCCGGTACCAGCGGTACACCGGCATTGGCCATGCGCGCTTTGGCGGCGGATTTATCGCCCATGGCGGCAATCGCAGAAGCCGGCGGGCCGACAAAGGTAATGCCCGCTTCTTCAAGCGCCTTAACGAAGGTGCCGTTTTCGGAAAGAAAACCGTAGCCCGGATGAATCGCGCCGGTGCCGGTGCGTTTGGCGGCGTCAATCACGGCATCAATATTGAGGTAGCTTTCCCGCGCAGCGGCTGGACCCAAGCGCACGGCCTCGTCGGCCTCACGCACGTGACGAGCGCTGGCATCGGCGTCGGAGTAGACGGCCACGGTTTTCAGACCCATGCGGCGCGCAGTGCGCATCACCCGGCAGGCGATTTCGCCGCGGTTGGCGACCAATAAGGTGTCGAATTTGGTTGGGGTAAACGTCATGAGCGTGGCTCCGCAGCGTTATTGTGTTCTTCAGGTGACGTCCAATCCGGGCGGCGCTTTTCAAAAAAGCTGGATAAACCCTCTTGCCCCTCGTGGCTGACGCGCAGATTGGCGATTACCTGGCAGGTATGCTCGCGGGTGTCATCACTGTCGGGCGCTTGAGCCACCGTGGTCATCAGCGCTTTGGTGGCACGCTGGGCCTGGGGCGAACCCGCTAACAGCGTTGCCAGCATGGCGTCGACGACGCTGTCTAATGCTTCATGCTCCACCACCTGATGGGCTAAACCGAGCTTAAGGGCGGTTTCGGCATCCATCACCTCGGCGGTGAGCGCATAGCGGCGCATTTGCCGCTCACCAAGGGCTCGCTGAACGTAAGGGCTGATGACAGCCGGCGAAAGGCCAATCTTGACTTCGGACAGACAGAATTTGGCTTTCCCGGATGCAATCACCACATCACAGCAGGCCGCGAGGCCCACTGCGCCGCCAAAGGCAGCGCCTTGAACTCGGCAAAGCGTGGGGCAGGGCAGGGTATCGAGTCCGTGCATCAACGCGGCGAGCTTGCGGGAATCCGCGAGGTTGTCCTCCAGGTCGTAATCGACCATGCGCTTCATCCAGTTTAAATCCGCGCCCGCCGAGAAGCTTTTGCCTTCGGAGCCCAGCACCACCACGCGCACCTCACCCGCTTCAGCGAGCGTTTTTAGCTTGCCAAGGTGCGCGTTAAGCTCGGCAATCAGGCTGTCGTCAAAGGCGTTATGCACCTCGGGGCGGTTTAAGGTCAGGCGCGCCACGCCGTTTTCAATCATCAGTGTTGAATAAGCCATGGTGATTGCCCCTTACATCCGGAACACGCCGAAGCGCGTCTCTTCGACTTCTGCGTTCATGGCGGCTGCTAAGGACAAGCCGAGCACATCACGGGTTTGCAGCGGGTCAATTACGCCGTCGTCCCACAAGCGGGCGCTGGCGTAGTAGGGATGGCCCTGGTGCTCGTACTGCTCGCGGGTGGGCTGTTTAAAGGCTTCTTCCTCTTCTTTGCTCCACTCGCGGCCGTCGCGCTCGTGCTGTTCGCGCTTGACCTGAGCCAGTACGCCCGCCGCCTGCTCGCCACCCATGACGGAGATGCGCGCGTTGGGCCACATAAACAGCAGGTTGGGGTCATAGGCGCGGCCGCACATGCCGTAGTTACCGGCACCGAAACTACCGCCAATCAGTACGGTGTACTTGGGCACTTTGGCGCAGGCCACGGCAGTCACCAGCTTGGCGCCGTGCTTGGCGATGCCCTCGTGCTCATACTTGGAGCCGACCATAAAGCCGGTGATGTTCTGCAGGAAGATCAGCGGAATCTTGCGCTGGGCGCAGAGCTCGATAAAGTGCGCGCCTTTCACGGCACTTTCCGAAAACAGCACGCCGTTGTTGGCCACAATGCCCACCGGGTAGCCGTGGATATGGGCAAAGCCGGTGACCAGGGTGTCGCCGTAGTAGCGCTTGAACTCGTCGAAGTCGGAGTCATCGACAATGCGGCCAATCACTTCGCGCACGTCATAAGGTTTTTTAAGGTCGGTGCCGACAATGCCGTATAGCTCGGAAGGGTCGAGCTTGGGTGGCTTTGGCGCCTGCATGGCGAGCTGGCCGCGCTTTTGCCAGTTCAGTCGGGAGATACAGGCGCGGGCCAGTTGCAGTGCGTGGGCGTCGTTTTCCGCGTAGTGGTCGGCCACGCCGCTGACTTTGGCATGTACGTCGGCTCCGCCCAGGTCTTCAGCGCTGATGCTTTCACCGGTGGCGGCTTTTACCAGGGGTGGGCCGCCGAGGAAAATCGTGCCCTGTTCCTTAACGATGATCGACTCATCCGCCATGGCAGGCACGTAGGCGCCACCCGCGGTGCAGGAACCCATGACCACGGCAATTTGCGGGATGCCCTCGGCGGACATCGTCGCCTGGTTGTAGAAGATGCGACCGAAATGGTCGCGGTCGGGGAAGACTTCATCCTGACGGGGGAGGAAGGCGCCGCCGGAATCGACCAGGTAAATGCACGGCAGGCGATGCTTGCGGGCGATTTCCTGGGCGCGAATATGCTTTTTCACCGTGAGCGGAAAGTAGGTGCCGCCTTTCACCGTGGCGTCGTTAGCAACGATCACGCACTCGACGCCGGACACCCGGCCAATGCCCGTCACAACGCCTGCCGCCGGAATCTCGCTGTCGTAAATATGGTGAGCCGCCAGGGCGGAAAACTCTAGAAACGGTGACCCTTCATCGATCAGGTGATCGATACGGTCACGGACAAACAGCTTGCCGCGGCTTTGGTGACGCGCGCGAGCTTTGGCACCGCCGCCCTCGGCAATGGCGGCAGTCAGCTCGCGGAGTTTGCTCACTTCACCAAGCATCGAGGCTTCGTTGGCTTGAAACACATCGCTGCGTGGATTGATTTGGCTATTGATAGTGCTCATGGCGCAGCCCTGCTGATTTTCGTTAAAGGGTTTCAGTGAACAGTTCGCGGCCAATCAGCATCCGCCGAATCTCGCTGGTCCCTGCGCCAATTTCATACAGCTTGGCGTCACGCAGCAGGCGCCCGGTGGGGTATTCGTTGATATAGCCGTTGCCACCGAGTAGCTGAATCGAATCCAACGCCACCTGGGTCGCCTTTTCCGCGCAGTAGAGAATCACTCCGGCGGCGTCTTTGCGTGAAGTCTGGCCGCGATCGCAGGCGCCCGCGACGGCATATAAATAGGCGCGACAGGCATTCAGGGTGGTGTACATATCCGCTACCTTGCCCTGCACCAGTTGGAACTCACCAATCGACTGGTTGAACTGTTTGCGCTCGTGGATATACGGCAGCACCACGTCCATGGCGGCCTGCATGATGCCAATCGGACCGGCGGCCAGGACGGTACGCTCGTAGTCCAGCCCGCTCATCAGTACGCGAACGCCTTTGCCCTCATCGCCGAGAATATTCTCGGCGGGCACGGCGCAATCCTGGAAAACCAGCTCGCAGGTGTTGGAGCCGCGCATGCCCAGCTTGTCGAGTTTCTGGGCAGTGGAGAAACCGGGCATGCCTTTTTCGATGATAAAGGCGGTGATGCCTTTAGAACCTGCGTCGGGGTCGGTCTTGGCGTAGACCACCAGCACATCCGCATCCGGTCCGTTGGTGATCCACATCTTGTTGCCGTTGAGGATGTAGTGGTCGCCGTCTTTTTTGGCGCGAAGCTGCATGGAGACCACATCGGAGCCCGCACCGGGTTCAGACATGGCCAGGGCACCCACGTGGTCACCGCTGATCAGCTTGGGCAGGTACTTGGCTTTCTGCTCGGCAGAGGCGTTGATCTTGATCTGGTTGACGCACAGGTTGGAGTGGGCGCCGTAGGAGAGCGCCACCGACGCGCTGGCCCGCGAGATCTCTTCCATGGCGATACAGTGGGCGAGATAACCCATGCCGCTGCCGCCATCCTCTTCAGAGACGGTAATCCCCAACAAGCCCATATCGCCGAACTTCTTCCATAGGTCGTTGGGAAACTCATTGCTCTGGTCAATCTCGGCTGCGCGGGGGGCAATCTCGCTAGCGGCAAAGGCGTTGACCTGCTCGCGCAGCATATTCAGCTCGTCATCTAGGCCAAAATTGAGTTCTGAGTAGTGTGAAAACATGGTCAATCACCTGTTGTTCATTGTGATGATAATTGCGTTGGTAAGCATGCTGGCGGTATGCAGTGCCGTTATCTGTTCAATGCGTGGTCGCGGATGAAGATGGCGATGATGTATCGGTTTCCGTCTGCTCTTCTTCGCGTTGTTTTTGATTCAGTTCTTCCAGCGCCTGGCGGCAGCGAATTTCGGCGCTTTCGAGCTCAAGCTGGACCATGGTGATGTCTTTCATCTGCTGGTCGAGCGCAGAGCGGCGCTCGGCTATTTTGCTGAGCATTAAATTCAGCTGCTTTTTACTGCCGCTGCGGGTTTCGTCCCAGAGCTCGAACAGCTCGCGGATTTCGGCCAGTGAAAAGCCAAGGCGTTTACCACGAATGGTCAGCTTGAGCCGCACCCGGTCCTTGCTGCTGTAGACGCGGGTTTGCCCACGGCGGGTGGGGTGAAGCAACTCCTGGTCTTCGTAAAAACGGATACTGCGTGTGGTCAAGTCAAACTCGTTGGCCAATTCACTGATCGAGTAGGTTTTGCTCATGGTGACGTTCTCTTCAATAAGGGGATGCCCCTATGGAACACTGACCATGAGGCTAAAACAAGTTTACGTTAACGTAAAGCATATCTTGTTTTGCTTGAGTTGCCGATAACAGTGGCCAATAGTCTGAATTGACAGTTATATTTTTAAAACATGGTGGGCGCTATTCCTCTGCGTAGACCAAAGTTGTAATTGTAATTACCTGACAGAGGTTGCTAGTTTGCACCTACACCTTACGTTAAGGTAAGAATATGTTGCCAGCTAACGAATTCTGCTCTTGCAAGTAGAGGCTGGTGTAAAGAAGTCACTGAAACACGAAGCACGCCATCGTGAGTCAGGGGCTTCTAAGTCAGCACAAGAACAACAAGAGGCTTACCACTTCATGTGTGCAGACGATGTTCGCAAAGTGCCCGTTCTCGAAACGCGCGGGCTGACTAAAGAGTTTCGCGGTTTTACGGCGGTGGATGATGTCAATCTCCAGGTACAGGAAGGGCATATCCACGCCTTGATAGGGCCGAACGGAGCGGGCAAAACCACGGTCTTCAACCTGCTGACCAAATTTCTACCGCCTACTCGCGGGGAGATTCTCTATCGGGGTGACGCCATTACCTCGATGAAATCCAATGAAATCGCTCGACTGGGTTTGGTGCGCTCGTTCCAGATTTCAGCCGTATTTGCCCATATGACCGCGCTGGAAAACGTGCGGGTGGCGCTTCAGCGTAAGTTGGGTACCTCGTTTCATTTCTGGAAGTCTGAGAAATCCCTGGATCACCTCAACGAGCGTGCCCTTGAATTACTTGAAGAAGTGGGGCTTGGCGAGTATGCCGATACGCTAACCGTTGAGATGCCTTACGGGCGTAAGCGGGCATTGGAAGTTGCCACCACGCTGGCGCTTGACCCTTCCATGATGTTGTTGGACGAGCCGACTCAAGGCATGGGCGCAGAAGACGTCGACCGTATCGTGGCGTTGATCAAGCGGGTATCGAAAGGCCGCACGGTCTTGATGGTGGAGCATAACCTGAGCGTGGTAAGCCGCCTGTGCGATCGTATTACCGTTCTGGCGCGGGGCGCCGTGCTGGCCGAGGGCGACTACGACAACGTTTCCCGTAATCCGCTAGTGCGCGAAGCCTATATGGGCAGCGACGCCGCCGAAGAGGATGGTTCTAAAAAAGAGGGGGCTGCCGTATGAATACCGCTGAAGCGCAGGCACCTATCGATAATGTACAAGGCCTGGAAATGCTGCGTGTTCAGGATCTGCACGCTTTTTATGGTGAGTCGCATATCCTTCACGGCATCAATTTCGACGTAAAACGCGGTGAGCTAGTGACCTTGCTGGGTCGTAATGGCGCCGGGCGTAGCACGACCCTGAAATCGATCATGAACATGGTGGGGCGGCGTTCCGGCTCGATTGTCATCAATGGCAATGAAACGCTGCACATGAAGCCGCACCATATCCCGCGCCTAGGGATTGGTTACTGCCCGGAAGAACGCGGCATTTTTGCCAGCCTGGATGTGCATGAAAACCTTTTATTGCCGCCTACCGTACGTTCTGACGGCATGAGCCTCGACGAAATTTACGCCATGTTTCCTAACCTCTACGAGCGGCGTAGAAGCCCGGGCACCCGGCTTTCCGGCGGTGAACAGCAGATGCTGGCGATGGCGCGTATTTTGCGCACCGGCGCGCGCATGCTGTTGCTGGATGAAATCACCGAAGGCCTCGCGCCGGTGATTGTGCAAAAGCTCGGTGAGGTGTTGGAACAGCTCAAGGCGCGCGGCATGACCATTGTGCTGGTGGAGCAAAACTTTCGTTTTGCCGCACCCCTGGCGGATCGCCACTTCGTGATGGAACACGGGCAGATCGTCGAGGAAATCAGTGCAGCCGAGCTGCCATCCCGCCGTGAGCACCTCAATTCAATGCTGGGGGTATAACTCGACACGGCTTTTTAGCGTTAGCTCACAAGCCGCATGCTTGACCAAACACGCTTGATACTTCGCCTGCATCACAACAACAAAGGCTCTCTAGAGCCAGGAGCACAGCATGATATTCAACAAAAAAGCACTAACTATTTGCGTTACCGCGGCGGCAGCTTCCAGCCTTATGGCCTCTGCCGCTCAGGCACAAATGAGCGACGACGAAATTCGCATTGGCTACCTGGCTGATATGTCGGGTACTTACCGTGACCTGGCTGGCCCCGGTGGTTTAACCGCGCTGGAAATGGCGGTTGAAGACTTCGGTGGCAGCGTCAATG
This sequence comes from Halomonas sp. SH5A2, assembly GCF_014263395.1. Lineage (GTDB taxonomy): Bacteria > Pseudomonadota > Gammaproteobacteria > Pseudomonadales > Halomonadaceae > Vreelandella. Next base: position 1,571,800 of record NZ_CP058321.1, read on the forward strand.
GTACGCCCATTGAGGTTTTTAGTGCCGACGACCGCAATAGCGCCGACGTGGGAGCCAACGCGGTACGCGAATGGATCGACGAGGATAACGTCGATTTAGTCGCCGGGTTAGTGGCTTCGTCAGTGTCGATTGCGGTGAGTAATATAATTGAAGAGAACAATGGCCTAGCCATCGTCTCCGGCTCAGCGGCGTCGAGTATTACCAACGAGCACTGCACGCCTAACCACATTCACTGGGTATACGATACCTATCCGCTGGCCAACGGTACCGCTAAAGCGGTGGTTGAGCAGGGCGGCGACAGCTGGTTCCTGCTGACGGCTGATTATGCCTTTGGTCACGCGCTAGAAGCCGATGTGACAAGCGTAGTGGAAGCCAGCGGCGGTGAAATTGTAGGCGGCGTCCGACATCCTTTCCCGACCAATGATTTTTCTTCCTATATTCTTCAGGCCCAGGGGTCAGGTGCCAAGATTGTGGGCTTGGCGAATGCGGGCTCTGATACGGTCAATGCCATTACCACGGCGAGCCAGTTTGGCCTGACGCAGTCCGGGCAGCAATTAGCAGGCCTGCTGATTTTCCTTAACGATGTTCACGCGCTTGGCCTGGAAGCCACCCAGAATCTGCTGCTGACCACCGGTTGGTATTGGGACATGGACGACCAGTCACGTGAATGGGCGGAGCGCTACTATGAGGAAGAAGGGCGCATGCCGACCATGGTGCAGGCAGGTATCTACTCCAGCACAACGCATTACCTGAAAGCCGTTGAAGCGGCTGGTACCGACGACCCGGAAACTGTTCGCGCGCAAATGGCGGAGATGCCGATCGACGATTTCTTCGCGCGCAACGGCAGTATTCGTGAAGATGGCCGCATGATCCATGACATGTACCTGGCCCAGGTGAAAACGCCGGAAGAATCCACCGGTGAATGGGATCTTTACGAAATCCTCAGCACCATTCCCGCCGAAGAAGCCTACCGTCCACTGTCTGAGAGCCAGTGCAAACTGGTGCAGAACTAAGCCCAGACGTTGAAATAAACAAGCATCCGCTTTCGGGTAACCGCTGCTAGCAGTTACCCGATCGCTGGCGGGGGAGAGTCATACCATGACGATGATATTCGGCGTGCCATTGGCCGTGTTCTTGGGGCAACTGACGCTGGGCCTTGTGAATGGTGCTTTTTACGCGCTGCTCAGCCTGGGTCTGGCGGTCATCTTCGGTCTGTTGAAGATCGTCAACTTTGCCCACGGGGCGCAATACATGCTGGGTGCGTTTGCCGCGCTGCTGGGCTTTCGCTATTTGGGTATCAACTACTGGCTGGCGCTTATTCTTGTGCCGCTGGTGGTAGGCGCCTTCGGTATGCTGATGGAGCGGTTTTTGCTGCGTCGCATCGCTCATTTGGATCATCTATATGGGCTCTTGCTGACCTTTGGCCTGGCGCTGATATTCGAGGGTACGCTGGTCAATATTTTCGGCGTTTCTGGGGCGCGCTATACCGCCCCAGAAGCGTTACAGGGTGGCATGAATCTGGGTTTCATGTTCCTGCCCGTGTATCGGGGGTGGGTGCTGGTCGCTGCCCTGGCGATGTGCCTGTTCACCTGGTTCATGATCGAGCGTACCCGGCTGGGGGCCTATCTGCGCGCGGGTACAGAAAATTCACAGCTAATGCAGGCCTTTGGCGTTAACGTGCCCCTGCTGATTACCCTGACCTACGGCTTTGGCGTTGGCCTGGCTGCTTTTGCCGGGGTGCTGGCGGCGCCGCTGTATCCAGTCTCGCCGACCATGGGCTCCAGCCTGCTGATCGTGGTGTTTGCCGTCGTCGTGATCGGCGGTATGGGGTCGATTCTGGGTGCGATTATCACCGGGTTGTCGATGGGTATCATCGAGGGGCTGACCAAGGTGTATTACCCCGAGGCGGCCAATACGGTGATCTTCCTGGTGATGATTCTGGTTCTATTGATGCGCCCCTCAGGGCTGTTTGGTAAGGAGGCGTAAACCATGACGCAATCTCAACATATTGCCGCACCGTCAGCTGTTGTCGAGCGGCAGCGGCGAGCCAAGCAACGCCGCACACTGTTCTATATCGCACTGATTGCGATAGGTCTGGTCGCGCCGTTCCTGGCCTATCCTGTCTTTTTAATGAAAATTCTCTGCTTTGCGCTGTTTGCCTGCGCGTTCAATCTTCTACTCGGCTATGCGGGGCTGCTCTCGTTTGGGCATGCGGCCTTTCTGGCGAGCGGCGGTTACGTAACCGGTTATCTGTTGGCAAGCTACCCAGGGCTCTCGACAGAGTTGGGCATTATCGCAGGGACGCTTTCAGCGACGCTGCTGGGAATACTGTTTGGCGTGTTGTCGATCCGCCGTCAGGGGATCTACTTTGCCATGGTGACCTTGGCGCTGGCGCAGCTGATGTTCTTCGTTTATATCCAGGCGCCCTTTACCGGCGGGGAAGATGGTCTTCACGGCGTACCGCGCGGCGAGCTGCTGGGCTTTATCAACCTGAGCAATAATGTCGCCATGTACTATTTCGTGTTTGCGATCTTCCTGTTTGGCTTTGCGTTGATTCAGCGCACGGTGCACTCACCCTTCGGGCAGGTGTTAAAAGCGATTCGCGAAAACGAACCCCGGGCGGTATCGCTGGGCTATAACGTGGATGCCTACAAGCTACTCGCCTTTGTGCTGTCGGCGGCGATCGCGGGGTTGGCGGGCTCTACCAAAACCGTGGTGTTTCAGCTCGCATCGCTGACCGATGCCCACTGGCATATGTCGGGCGAGGTGATTTTGATGACGCTGCTGGGCGGGGTTGGCACACTGCTTGGCCCGGTCATGGGGGCAAGCCTGGTGGTTAGCCTTCAGCATATTCTTGCTCAATCTCCGTTGGGTAACTGGGTCAGCGTTATTCTGGGGCTGATTTTCGTGGTCTGTGTGCTGAGTTTTCGCAGCGGCATTGTGGGGGAGCTTGGCAAAATGTACCGCAAAAACTTTAAGTAAATGCCGCTTTTTATCGACAAAGCGGGTCCGAGTCTGTCCGTTGTTGGGTGCCGTTCGGCACCCTTTTTTTGGTCAGTCAGCCGTCTACGCCAAAGGTCGAGGGGGAGGGTGGTTGCTTATGGCAAGGTTAAAATATAAGTTAACGTAAACGTCAATTAGCGCGTTTGGCTTTTTTGTCAGCCACGCCAAAATCACACAATCACAACAACGAAAGCGACCCCTTGAGGCATTAATGTCAGGGTCGGCTTTCAGCGGAGAGTCGCCATGAATTTCGAGCTGAGTGAAGATCAGGTTGCGTTTGCCGATATGGCGCGTGCCTTCGCCCAAAAGGAGCTGGCCCCCCATGCCGCCGAATGGGATCAGGAGGCTATTTTTCCGGTGGACGTGATCCGTAAAGCGGGTGAGTTGGGCTTTTGCTCGCTCTATGCGCCGGAAAGCGTCGGGGGGCTTGGTCTGTCACGGCTCGATGCCAGTATCATCTTCGAGCAGCTTTCCATGGGCTGTACGTCCACCACAGCGTATCTCACTATCCATAACATGGTCACCTGGATGCTGGCCGATTTTGGCACGCCTGAGGTGATCGAGCAGTGGGGCGAAAAGCTGGCTACCGGCGAGCTGTTGGGTTCTTACTGCCTGACCGAACCCAATTCGGGCTCCGACGCCGCCTCACTCAAAACCACTGCCAAGCGCGACGGCGACGACTTCTTGTTAAACGGCAGCAAAATGTTCATTTCCGGTGCGGGCAGTACCGACGTGCTGGTGGTGATGGCACGCACGGGCGGAGAGGGCGCAGCGGGTGTTTCCGCTTTCGCGGTGGATGCCAAGTCAGAAGGCATTAGCTACGGCCGTAAGGAAGCCAAAATGGGCTGGAACAGTCAGCCCACCCGCATGATTACCTTCGAAGATGTGCGTGTACCGGCGAGCCAACTTTTAGGCAAAGAAGGCGACGGTTTCAAGATCGCCATGAAGGGCCTGGATGGCGGGCGAATCAATATTGCCACCTGCTCGATCGGTACCGCTCAGCAGGCCATCAACGAGGCGCGGGCCTATATGCTGGAACGCAAACAGTTTGGTAAGCGCCTAGCGGATTTCCAGGCGCTCCAGTTCCGCCTGGCCGATATGGTGACCGAGCTGGTCGCCGCGCGGCAACTGGTGCGTTTAGCCGCCACCAAGCTGGACGCGGGCGACGCGGATGCGCTTACCTACTGTGCCATGGCCAAGCGCTTCGCCACCGATGTAGGCTTCAAGGTATGCGACGAAGCGCTTCAGCTATACGGCGGCAACGGCTATATCAAGGAGTACCCCATGGAACGCTTTGTGCGTGATACCCGTGTGCATCGTATCCTAGAAGGCACCAATGAAATCATGCGTCTGATCATTTCCCGCCGGGTGCTGGCAGAGGGTGCCGCCGAGCTATAGTTGTGCATAGCTTTAGCCGTGCCGAGCTTAGCCGTATTGAATGCCCAGACGCTGATAGCACTAATTTGGTGGATGCTGTGGTGACTGCCCCGAATAAGGATAGCGAGATGAGTAGTGTACTGTTTACCGAACACCCCACCCAGGATGGACACGTCATTGCGGAGATTACCCTCAATGCCGAGCGTTCGCTGAATGCCCTGACCCTGGAAATGATCGACGAAATACTGCCGCGTCTGGCTGCCTGGCAGGACGACGAGCGAGTGGTCGCCGTGCTGCTGGACAGCGCCGGAGAAAAAGCCTTTTGTGCCGGTGGCGATGTGGTCAGCCTTTACAAGGCCATCAAAGGCGAGGGTGACCCTGATTTTCCGGAGCGCTTTTTCCATCAGGAGTATCGCCTGGACTACGCCCTGCATACCTACCCAAAGCCGGTGATTTGCTGGGGCAACGGCATTGTCATGGGCGGCGGTATGGGGCTGCTGAGCGGCAGTAGCCACCGAGTAGTGACAGAAACTTCGCGCCTGGCAATGCCCGAAGTCACCATCGGCCTTTACCCGGATGTGGGCGCAAGCTGGTTCCTGAACCGCCTGCCCAACGGCACCGGGCGTTTTCTCGCCATGACGGGCAGCCAGATCAACGCGCCGGATGCCGTCCACCTCGGCCTGGCCGACAGAGCCATTGCCAGCCACGAGCGGGATACGCTGGCGAAAAAGTTGACCCAAGCGGCATGGGGAGAAGGTGAGAATGCCGATACCCATGGTGTCGTCAACCGTATACTGCGCGAGCTGGAGCAAGCGTCGCAGCCAGTGTTCGAAGAGCTTGAAGCCCCCGTCTATAAATTCTCGTCGCTGATCCGCGAATTGATGGATCACGATACCGTTGAGCAAATAGTTGCTGCCATTACCGCTGTTAAAAGTGACGACAAGTGGTTTGGTAAAGCGCAAAAAACGCTGGCCCACGGCAGCCCGGTGTCCATTACGTTGATCGATGAGCAGCTCAAGCGTGCCAAGCACATGTCGCTTGCCGAGGTATTCCAGTCAGAGCTGGCGCTGTCGGTCCAGTGTTGTCGGCACCGCGAGTTCCCCGAAGGCGTGCGCGCTCTGTTGGTGGATAAAGACGGTGAGCCTGCCTGGACCTACCCGGATGTGGCCTCGGTTGAGGCGTCGTTCATCGATGAGTTGCTAACGTCGCCGTGGGCGAATAATCCCCTCGACGATCTTCGCTAACGTTTTCCAACATACGACTTACAACAAGGACAATTTTTATGAGCACTGTCGCATTTATCGGTTTAGGCAATATGGGTGGCCCCATGGCCGCCAACCTGGTCAAGGCAGGCTTTCATGTGCGCGCCTTCGACCTTTCAGAAAGCGCGCTGGAAACCGCCAAATCTCAAGGCTGCGAAGCGGCAAGTTCTGCCCAAGAGGCCGTCGCTGAGGCTGATTTCGTGATCTCGATGCTGCCTGCTGGCAAGCATGTCATGGGTCTATACGTGGAGCAGGACGCACCACTCTTCGACGTCATTAAATCAAGTGCGCTGGTCATTGACTGCTCCACGATCGATGCCGACACCGCCCGAGACGTAGCGGCGCTGGGTGAGGAGAAGGGCATTGGCTTTGTCGATGCGCCAGTGTCCGGCGGCGTAGGTGGCGCCCAGGCGGGTACGCTGACGTTTATCGTTGGCGGCAGTGAGGCCCAGTTTGCACAGGCCAAACCGGTGCTGGACGCCATGGGCAAGAATATCTTCCACGCCGGGGATCACGGCGCCGGGCAAATTGCCAAGGTGTGCAACAACATGCTGCTGTCGATTCTGATGGCGGGCACCTGTGAAGCCATCAACATGGGCGTCAAGAATGGTCTCGACCCTGCGGTGCTGTCGGAAATCATGAAGCAAAGCTCCGGCGGCAACTGGGCGCTCAATGGCTATAACCCTTACCCGGGCGTGATGGAAAATGCGCCCGCGTCGAAGGACTATCAGGGCGGCTTCCAGGTCGACTTGATGATCAAGGATCTGGGCCTGGCGATGGACGTCAGCCAGCTAAGCGCCTCGCCCGTGCCCATGGGCTCCGCCGCTCGCTCGCTTTTTACCTTTCATAAAGCGGGGGGCAACGGCAAGCTCGACTTCTCGAGCCTGATGCGGTTTTATCAGGAAAAGGCCGGTAACGCATAACACGCAAGCCATGCGGATGGGCTCGTCAATGACTAGCCGCGCTCGTCCTTGGGAGAGCCCATCACTATCAGGGTGGAAATGGCGCTGACATGCGGCTGGGTGCCCAGCACCTCGGTATGAAAGCGCTTGTAGCTGGCGAGGTCTCGGGTTTCGACGCGCAGCAGGTATTCAAACGGCCCGGCAATGTTGTGACACTCCGCCACCTCCGTTGCCACGGCCATTGCCCGCTCAAAACCCTCCTGAGCCGCCTTGGTATGCAAGGCCAACCCCACCGTGACATACGCCACAAAGCCCCGCCCCATCGCCTCCGGCGCTGTTACGACACGATACCCGAGGATGACCTCGTTTTTCTCAAGCTCCTGCACCCGGCGCAGGCACGCCGAGGCGGACAGGTTAACGCGCTTGGCAAGCTCAACATTGCTGAGGTTTCCGTCGCGCTTGAGTTCGTACAATATTCTTCGGTCAACGGCGTCTATTTTCATATTTTATTGCGAATGGCGGTTATTTAAATAGATATTAGGCAGCAAATTGCGTGTGTTAGCCCGTAAAATTCTACGCATAGTCATTCAAAAGAGACAGCGAGAATGAGCATATCGGTATTGGCAGCCTTAACGGCCTTTGCGTTTGTAACTACCGTCACCCCGGGGCCTAACAACTTGATGCTCATGGCGTCAGGCGCGAATTTTGGCTTCAGGAAAACCCTGCCGCATATGCTTGGCATTATGGTGGGTGTCAGTGTGATGGTACTGGTGGTCGGCGGTGGGCTGATGGCGCTTTTTGACACTTATCCGCTGCTGAGCAAGGTGCTGCAGGTCGTCTCGGTTGCCTACCTGCTTTGGTTGGCCTGGAAGGTCGCCAACGCCGCGCCGCTCAAGGCGTCGGATGAAAAAGGCACGCCCATGACGTTCCTGCAGGCGGCTGCCTTTCAGTGGGTGAACCCTAAAGCCTGGGCAATGTGCCTTTCGGCCATAACGCTCTACGCGCCAGACCGAACCCTGCTTTCTGTGGTGGTGGTGGCCTGCGTATTTGCCATGGTCAGCTTTCCCGCCATTTCGATCTGGGCCTGGCTGGGCCTGGTGGTGCGCCAGTGGCTGACCAGCCCCAAGCGCAACCGGGCGTTCAATATCACCATGGCGGTGTTGCTGGTTGGCTCGCTGTACCCGGTGCTGGCCTAGTCTTCCGAGATTAGCGAGCACTCAGGTAGCTGGCCTCCAGCGCCGCGATCTCTGCATCAAGTGCTTGCAGCACCTCACATGGCAGCCCATGGTGCTGGGCGCTTTCAATCAACGGCCCCAGAATCGCCTCGCGCTCGGTAGGGCGGTTGGCCTCCACATCCTGCAACATCGAGGCCTTGTTGCTGGCGGTATTGTCCACCACCTGCCAGACCAGCGCCCGCCACGCGTCTTCGCTTTGGCCTGCGTTTGGCGGCTGAATGCCCTCAGCCTGCAATATCATCGCCACTTGGTTGATCACGGACTCAACACGGCCCGAATACCGGGCGCCGCGTAATTCCCCGTTGCGTACGCCATGTAGCGCCACCAGAGGGTTGATGGCAGCATTGACCGCCAGCTTCTGCCAAAGCCGCTGTCGAATATCGTCCACTGCTGTGGCCGTGAAGCCTGCTTTTGTCAGCGTTTCAGCCAGCGCCTCGCTCACCGAGCGATGCTGATCACGCAAATCGCCAATAAAGGTTTGCCCACGCCCCGCATGCACTACACCATCATCGCCGGACAGATACGCGCCTTGTGTTGTAGTCGCGCAGAGCACAGGGCCTGGCCAAGATTCTGTAATACGCGGCTGGGCTAAAAAACCGTTTTGCCAAAGCACCAGCGGGCTAGTCGAAGGGATGACCTTCGAGATGCTTTCAAGCGCCGCTTCAGCGGCCATGGCTTTAGTGGTGATATGGATAAACCCCGGTGCAGGCAAACCTGCAGCCCCCAATTGATCAACGGTAAGTGTATTTAAACGCTGAGCTCGCCGCTCGCCTTCTGGCGTAGTCAACATTTGCTGCCCAGGCAACGCACGGCGGCCAATCAGTGCCACCTTTGCATACGGTTCTAGCGAGTGCGCCAACAGGCGACCAATCGCGCCAGGGCCAAGAATCCAGTGGGTAGTTAACATCGAGTACATAATTTTATATTAGTGCCGCTATCAAGCTTATCGTGCATAATAGAAAGTCGAAATGCTATAATTAATTATATTACGATAGAGCTAAGTATAAAATAACGCAACTAGTTATTTTGATTTTACTTTTTTATAGAGTTAAGCGTTTTAGTTGTTTTAATTTTCTAAAGAATTTAAATGAATTTTATGGCAAATTATTATGTTAGATAGAATTAGAATGAAGAAATATTTTTTCGAGTTTCGCCAGTTTTTAATGGTGCTTGTTGCAGTTGCTATGCTTGTAACTACAGGGCCTAATTTACAAAATTATTTATTTTCTATAATAGATCCTAATTCTCAGTCTATTTACGATAGTGCCTTTGGTGGACAGCTTATACATTTTCCTACTCTCTTTGATTGGCTAGCTGGTATATCTAGTATTCCTGTGCTTCTTGTGTCGTTGGTTGTTTCGATATCTTTAGTAAAGATAAATTCCCCAATTAAAATTTTAATAAGGTCGGGGTTGGCATGTTTTTTAAGCTGGTGTGTTATAGATATTTATATTGGTCTGGCACACTATAATTATGATGTTAATTTTTATTTACAATGCTTGATTGCCAATTTAACAGGTGCAGTCATTTTCTCTTTCTTTTTGCTTGTTTTTTTTGAAGCTGCATATTTGCATATACATAGTTCAAAAAAAATAAGACAAATTGATTTAATGGCTTGTGAGTTGATTTTTGTTTTATTGGCTTTTTTGCTGCTTTGCTTGATATACTACATTTCTGTGTTTTTATTTAAACCTTTACCAGTGAAGCTGCAAATTTATTCAGCTTATCCAGCTTCTGGTTATTTAACAAAAAAGGAAGACTCAGCTATAAAAGATGTATCTGCTAAAGATATATTATTGCCTGGAAATTCTATGCCCTCTAAGTTTAAAGTAATTAGTGTTGATGGCGATTTTGAATTACAGTTTGATTCAAATAGTAACAATCAAATGTATGAAGTTAAATTAGCTTTTGTCGAAGGTTGTAGTGAATTAGATCAAGCGTTAGAAGAGGTTCTGCCTTCCTCTTGGAATGTGTACGAAAGTGTTAAAAATTTAAATATATCTCTTGATTCAGGAACCACTGATCTTTTTTCCAATAGTGCTGAAAGAAATTTTATAAACGATCATAAAGAAAATGAGCTGCAAACATTGTTTTGGTTGGAGTTGAGTGAAGATGAAGAGGGCTTTGAGGTTACACAATTTTTTTCTGAAAGAATAAATTTAAAATATGAAAGTGATCCGCAACCTCAATATTTTCTTTTGTCTACCTATCTTCTTGAAAAGAACGAGAGTGCTGTCGGACCCATAGCACGTAATATAAATATCTCAATAGATGAAAATAAATATTCTCAAACTTTTAAGATTAACGGTGAAGTATTATCTAGTAGTGAAGTTATTTGTCAATCTTTAAGCCCAAGAGATTATGATATAAATTCAGATGGTTTAGAAAATACTAGTTTAGTCGATTCTCCTATAGCCGGTGTGGTTGTATCAATCGTCCCTGATTTCGGTGACAAAGTAATTCGTTACTTTGACAAGTCGATAGTTAGTATTGAAGGTGGAAGCGGATATAGAAGTATTATGGATTTAGATTTGGAGGAAATGATCTATAGTCGGTCAGATGATATAAATTTGTTTTCTATTAGTGGTAATTTGAAACGATTCGTGAAAGATGGAGTTGAGCAACAGCTATCTACATCAGATAGGTATACAGCCATTGGAGAGTTTAGTGCTACATACATCAGCGGAGGTTGGGTTTCAATCGAAGGTAGAGCTGATTTTTTATGGAACAGAAAGAGTAGGCTAAATCCAACTCGCTGGGAAATAACTGATATGGGGTGGGGGGAGTTAGTTGCAATTTTTGGTGGTATTTTAGTTCTCTTAGGTTGGATTTTAAGAAAACTAATTTTTCCGAGATTATCTGATAATAAAAATATAGAATGGAAGGTTTTTTGATTTACGTTTTTATAAATTCATGATTTTTATTATTAATGGTTCGGGTTGAAGTCTGTTGTTTTAAACATGGGCCTGTGTAGAAGGAGTAACTTTGTAGTATACGACGTTATCTCCTAAATGAGTAGCGCTACACTTTAGAGTCCAATCCTATGCGTTTTTCGCTGTATCACGATGGCTCTAGGGGATATATACCCGTCGTGGCGATGTCCCGCAATTGCAAAGTAACTAGGTCACAGCCCCGTAATTTGCTATCGATGGCTAAATTGAAGAGGGCGAGAGCTCTCGTCTTTTTGGCAAGTTGTAGCCGAACATGGATGGCACAGATATCTCTAAGACGCAAAGGCGCCTTCTGCCCATCCAACTTACTTTTATTCCAAGATGTAATGGTAATTTCAGTCGAAACGTTCATGGCATGATCCCCCATCGGGTGGAGGTCAAAGGATGTCTCAATTCATGCTCGTCATGTGCTAAGGTTAATTCATGGTCAGGACTTGACCCATAGCGACCGTATGGCAAAAGGCCGCAATCACCCGAATGTCGATCAGCACCAGGTCTTTATTGAGACGCTCGGTGATTCGCCTGTCTGCATCACTGGGTTCCGGGTCACCACAGGGGTGATTGTGAACCAGGATAACGGCAGCGGCGTTGTGGGCTAGCGCAGTCTTCAGCACTTCACGCGGGTAGACGTTGGCAGTGTCGATGGTATCCCGAAACATTTCCTCGAAGCGTATGACGCGGTGCTGGGTGTCAAGAAACAGAACGCTGAACACCTCGTGCTCGTACTCCTGGAGAAAAGGTCTCCAGGGTATACCCGAGGATTGTACGTCAAATCACGACGAGGCTCAGTGCGACAGCCCTTCGTGACTAGGCATGAAACCGTCCAGCAGGCGGTCGATTTCCTTGGCAGGCATCGGACGGTAGAAGAAGAACCCCTGGATGAGGTCGCAATGCATTTCGCGAAGCAATGACAACTGTTCGGCGTTCTCGACGCCCTCGGCCACCACCTCCAATCCCAACCGATGACCGATGAAGATGGTACCCTCCATGATGGCCCTATCCTTCGGCTGTGTGTGAGCGTCGTGGACGAAGGAGCGATCGATCTTCAGGGCGGTGACTGGAAAGTGCTTGAGATAGCTCAGGGAGGAATAACCGGTCCCGAAGTCGTCGATAGCAATGCGAATACCGCGATGATAGAGGCGCCAAAGATCCTCAAGGACGGTTTCGTCGGCTTCGATCAGGACATTCTCGGTCAATTCGATGCCGATATCCCGCGGACCTAAGCCGTGACGCTGCAGCGAGTCCTCGAAGCTCTTGAGGGCATCGGGACGCACCAGTTGACGACCCGAGACATTGATGTCGATGCGGTGCTCATGAAATCCCTTGGCACGCCATTCTACCTGCTGCCGGCAAGCCTCTTCGATGACCCAGTCGCCTAGGCGATGGATCACACCGGAACGCTCGGCCAGCGGGATAAACTCAGCAGGCGAGATCGGCGGGCCCTCGGCAGGCTCCCAGCGTATCAAGGCCTCGAAATTCTCTATTCGCCCACTGACCGCCGAGACTTGGGGCTGGTAGTGGAGGGAGAATTCATCGTTATCCAGGGCTTCCTCGAGTCGCGCCGAGAGATAGTGCTGGCGAACCAGCTCATCATGGAGCTTCTGTTGGAAGAAACGTACAGCACCACGACCATCCAGTTTGGCACGATTCTTGGCAACATCGGCATTACGGATCAATTCGCGTGACGATTCACCATTCTCGGGAAAGAGCGCCACACCCAGGCAGGCCGTGACCTGACGCTCCCGGCCATCCAGGACGAAAGGTTCCCGAAAGGCATTCTGGACATGACGAACGACCCGCCTGACATCGGGGGCCAAGTGGACGCCGGGAAAGGCCAGCACGAATTCATCGCTAGAGACACGGGACACCAGGTCAGTGACTCGCTGGCACTCTTTCAGTCGCCGAGTCAGCTCAATGAGCAGGCGATCGCCCTGATCATAGCCAAGGGCATCATTGATCTCGACGAAGTGATCGATGTCCAGGTAGATGGTTGCCAGGCCATTGCCCTGGCGTCGACAGGAATCCAACAGACTGTCCAGGTCGACCTCGAAGGTCTGGCGGTTAGGGAGATGGGTGAGCCTGTCGAAATGGGTGGCGAATTCCAGGTCACGGTGGGCGCGCTTTTGGTCGGAAAGATCGACATCCACGCAGAACATCAAGGGTGAGTCGGTATGCTCATTGAGCATCAGATGCTGCGAAAAGACCGATATAAGTTCACCGGTTTTGTGCTTGAGCTCGAGTTCATCGGCGGGTATTTCGATCCCTTCTTTGATCCAGGCATCATGCGCCTGGATCACCTCGTCACGCATGAAGGCAGGAATGATCAGATCTTCCAGTAACTGTCCCTGGGCTTCCTCAGCGGTATAGCCATAGAGACGAGTGCTACCTTCATTCCAGTAAATCACTCGCCGATCGCTATCATACCCCTGAACTGCCACCTTCGGCAGACTCTCCAGCAGGGCGCGGAATCGCTGCTCACTCTCCAGATACTGGCGGCGTACTAATTCGACTTCTTCCCTGCCGGCCTCATGCGAACCGATGCTATCCGTTGAAGGGGTCTTTGACGTCTTCAACACGAGCGCACCGGAAAACTCCCTGCGGTTTTCCTTTATGCGTTCCGGATATCTGTGATGTCGGGAATTGCTGACAGTCATGGGATCCACTCAAAGAAAAAACACTGTCAAGGGCCATCATAATGGCAACAATAGACACTTTATTATGATTATCCTACACCTATTTGTAGGAGATAACCTACACAGATACGTCATCAACGGTCTGATCCTTTTTTCAAAAAAATCACGCTTTTTTAGTACATTTCTTTGACATCTGGTTGCAAATCTTTTCATTTTCCTCCTGTTGACCGGCGTGTTTACACCGGCAACACCGGGCAATTCCGCCCAGTTAACAGGAGAATACCAACATGAAACTCGATACTCTAAAGCACGGTTTCGACCTCACCTCCATGCCTGCCGATTCACTCGCCGATTATTGGAATCCGGGAGTGGCCGAGGCGCTGAGGCATCAGGATTGGGCGAAAACCGATATTCGGGAGCGAATCGATCTGACCGCCTGGCAGGGGTTTACCGATGACCTGCCGCGCGATCCCTATGTGAACCAGCGATGGAAGCGGATGTCATGGCTCGCCCTGAATGATCAGGGAGATGTCGAGGATATGGGCCAATGTCCCATGGCCCAGGGAGGGGCCTTCAACGACGCGGAAAGCATGGCGGATCGCCTGCGGTACTATGATCCACTGACTCGGGAATTCATGCTACGCCCCGATGTGAAGGCCTTCGTTCGCGCCTGGGCAAGGCTGTGGAGTATCGGTGCGCACGAGCCCATTCTGATGCAGATCACCGGGGTTCGCGGAGAAGGTAACATCGACCCCCTTCAGGGACAGGGAATTCATGCCGATGGCTGCAACGCACTAAGCATTCTGGTGATCAATCGGGAAAACGTGGCGGGCGCCGAAAACCACCTCTACGCAGACAAGGCTGGCACGCAACCCTTGGTCGATATCACCCTTGATCCGGGTGATATCCTTCATCTACGCGATGACCGGCTATTCCACAGTGTCGACGGGATCGAACAGCTCGACAGCGCGGCACCCTTCGAGCGGTTCATTATCATCATCAACAGCCGCTTCGTGGACGACTTCCAGAACCGGATGTTACGTCGTCACTTCCCGGAAGCGGTCCTTTATCAGAGCTACTGACATTCTCGGTAAATTGAGAACCTAGCAACACCAACGCCCCCGGAACTCCGGGGGCGTCTTGGTTGCGCGCCAGGCATGGCGCGCAGCGCCTGATGCAGCGTGTCCGCGAGATCCTCAAGCGTGGCAGAGGGCGAAAAATCCGACGAGTGCTCGAAGATCAGCTGATTCTCTTTGGGAGACGCTAATTTCATAAGTGCTTACGGTTGCAGAGCTTTATCAAAGACTCTGGATGACGACGGACTTCTGGCCTTTCCGAGCCGTATATTTTAGGTTATTCGGGGTGGAGCCACCATCGACAAGGGAAGTGCAATGCTGAAAACGTTGGAAGCGGGTTTACAGGCCTGGATGATGCCGGGCGTTTTGGCGTTGCTTGCCGTGATAGCCAGTTACTCCCTCTACCGGTTGACACTCGCTGTGATTCGGCACTTTTCGAAACGGCGAACCGTCCCCCGGCTGTTTCTGGACGCGGTTGACAAAGTGTTGGGCTTGGTCATCAGCTTGCTAGTGCTCAGGGCTATGCTCGATGGCGCTCCGGATAACCTGCTGCTCTTGGAGCCGGTGAAACAGATCGTCACATTGCTATTGATTCTGTCACTGACATGGGCAGCAGTTCGCCTGACCTCAGTCATTGGCGACGTTATCGTGTTGCTGAATCCGGTATTGGAAGGGCAGTGGAAACGGGCCCGCAAAGTAGAGACACAGACACGTTTCCTGGTTCGTTGCCTGAATGTCCTCGTTGTCATCGTGGGCATTGGTGCCGCGCTGATGACCTTCGGGCCGGTACAGAAAGTGGGCGCCAGTCTGCTGGCGTCTGCAGGTGTTGGCGGCATAGTCCTGGGTTTTGCTGCACGGCCGGTACTCAGTAACCTGTTATCGGGCATTCAGATTGCGCTCACTCAGCCGTTCCGCATTGATGATGTGCTGATTGTGGAGGGCGAGTGGTGCTGGGTCGAGGAAGTGACCGCAACCTATGTCGTCCTGCGGGTGTGGGACCAGCGTCGGCTTATAGTGCCGCTTCAGTGGTTTATCGAGAACCCTTTCCAGAACTGGTCGCGGAATACAGCGGATTTGCAGGGCGCGGTCTTTATCTGGGTTGATTACACCATGCCCATCGAGCCACTGCGCGAGGAATTCTCGCGCTTGCTTAAAACGATGAAGCAATGGGACGGCAAAGTGGCAACTGTTCAGGTCACCGACTCCAATGAACAGGCGATACAGGTCCGTTTCCTTATGAGTGCACCTAACTCCAACCAAAACTGGGATCTGCGATGCGCTATCCGTGAGGGGCTGGTGACGTTTATACAGCAGCATTACCCCTCGCAACTGCCGCGCCTTCGGGCGCGATTGGAGGATGCTTCTCCGGAGTTTGAGGGCAGCACCAAACTGAACCTTTCCGAGCCTTCCGGCGGCTCCAAATCTTAAGAGGATGGAGCTATGAGCAAATCAAATTTATACGACGTCTCCCCCTAAATTTCGCTAGCGGGCGATAGGGATCGTACCCAATACGGTCGTTTTCTTTACACATGCTGACTGCCCCTCCAGAGGGCCCTGGAGGGGCAGTTTCGTGTAAAGGAATGGTATTTATGAGCAGAATGTCGTTACGTTTCTTTGGGAAAAGATCGGTGAATTAACACAAGTTAAGTGGCTCTCTTCTGTCAGCGTGTAGGATATCTATAATAAGTCGTAGGTGCGGCCGTAAGAATGAAAAACAATTACATGAAGCAATGGCTTCCTACTGGTGTTACTTTCATGCGGCGCTACGCCTGCCAAAGTACCGATCGTGAAGGCCTGTTGTAGGAGATCCACGCAAATCATCCATGTAAGTCAATGTGTATTCGTTATAAGTCACTTTTCAGCATGGGCTAATAAATAGGCTTTTTATTCTGACAAGGTCGGGATGCCTCACAGGAGGGGAGTGTATCAACGGTGAGCTTGCTCTGTTGGAAGCCCAGCAGGATATCCATGAACTGATCGCTAATCAGGCACCACTGGAGAAGACACTGGACGCCATTGTCCACTGGATGAGTCTTCAGTTCCCAGGTGCGGGCGTGGCTTGCATGCGCTTCGAGCCACAACGCTGCTCGCTAAGCATGTTGGCCAGTCAACGATTATCACGAAATTACATCGAACCGCTTCAGGAGGTTTCCGCGAGTGAGGGAATGGCCTCCTTTGGCTCGGCTGCTTGCCTGCGTCGTCAGGTGATTACCGAGGATATCCAAACCGATCCATACTGGGAACGCTTGCGTAGCGCCGCTCTGGCCGAGGAGCTGCGTGCCTGCTGGTCAAGCCCGGTGGTCAGTGTTGAGGGTGAATTGCTGGGAACCGTCGATGTTTATTATCGCCAGCCTGCTGTCCCAAGCGAGTTGAGCAAGCAACGGCTTCACTATATTGGTTCCCTGATGGCTTTAGCGATCCTTCAGGACCGTGATAACTGTCGCCACCGCACGCTCGCCGAGTGGTACCGTTCATTGTTCGTGAATCATCCTGATGGTGTCTTCGAGTTTGATTTGGAGGGCCGTTTCCAGCGGGGCAATGCGTCCCTGGAACGGATCACCGGTCATTCGGAGCAGGCCTTGGTCGGCCGCCACTTCAATGAATTCGTCGCGCCCGATTGTCGCGAGTTGACTCAAACGGCCTTCGATGCCGCCCGAGCGGGGGAGCCACGCCAATACGAGACGCAGGGAATCCATGCGGATGGTTACACTTACCCTGTGGAGGTTTGCAACTTTCCGGTCACCGTCGAAGGCGAGATCGTTGGCGTCTATGGTGTCTGTCGCGACATCACGCATCGCAAACAACAAGAGGCCGAGCTACATCTGTTGCATCGCGGCATCAATGCCAGCCCTAACGGGGTCGTCATGGCGGATGCCACCCAAAGTGATATGCCGATCGTCTACGTCAATGAGGCCTTCTGCCGGCTGACGGGGTATACCCCGGATGAAGTCATCGGACGGAATTGTCGTTTCCTGCAAGGTGAAGATACGGACCCCGAAGCTATCAAGACTGTTCGCCATGCCTTGGCGACGTGTAACGAGGTGCAAGTCACGCTGCTCAATTATCGTAAAGATGGCACGCCTTTCTGGAATCGTCTGTCAATCAACCCGGTTGTCGATGACGCCGGGCATTGCGACCACTTTATCGGCATTCAGCAAGACATCTCTCGGGAGCATGACCAGGAAGCCCAGATTGCCTATCAGGCCAGCCATGACCTGCTCACCGGTCTGCCCAATCGAACGGTGCTGGATGACCGTCTCGAGCATGATTTCCAGATGAGCCAGCAAAATCAGTGTCTGCTGGTGGTGATGTACCTTGGCCTGGATGGCTTCAAGGCGATCAATGATGGCCTGGGACACCGCGTCGGTAATCGGTTGCTGGTGGCCATTGCCGAACGTCTTCATCAACTGCTCGGCCCGCGCGATACCTTGGCCCGGCTGACCGGTGATGAGTTCGTGTTCTTGATGCCTGATATCACCACTCGCGAAGAGGTGGCCGATGCCGCTGAGCGCATCCTTGCCACTTTCGAGCAACCCTTTGAGATTGACGGTCGTGCCTTGCACATCAGTACCAGCATCGGAGTCGCCTGCAACGATGCAACGATACAGCAGGCCTATGAGCTCCTGCAGCATGCCGATTTAGCTCTGGAAATGGCGAAACTGCAGGGGCGCAATACCTGGCAGTGGTACCAGCAAACGTCAGTCGAGGTCACCAGCGAGCAGGTGTCGATGCGCCAGGATCTCCAGATTGCGCTGCGCGACAACCAGTTCGAGCTTTACTACCAGCCAGTGGTCGAAGCGGTCAGTGGTCGAATTCGCAGCGTCGAGGCGTTGGTTCGGTGGCACCATCCGTCACAGGGTCTGGTTTCACCCGGCCTATTTATTCCCGTCGCCGAGAAAACCGGCCAGATCATCCCGTTGGGCCGTTGGGTGTTGCGAGAGGCCTGTCAAAGCATTGCCGACCTGGGTGCCAGGGGCGAGCGCGTGTTTCCGGTGGCGGTTAACATCTCGTCGTTGCAATTCCGGCGCGACGGTTTCCTCGATGAGGTGCGGGCAGTGCTGGACGAGACGGGGTTGCCACCCGAGCTCCTTGAGTTGGAGATGACGGAAAGCATTCTGATGGACGGCGCCGAAGAGGCCGTCAAGATGATCGGAACACTGCGTGACATGCGCATCACGGTCACCATCGATGACTTTGGCACTGGCTTCTCAAGTCTTAGCTATCTGCGCGATCTGCCCATTCACAAGGTCAAGCTGGATCGCGCCTTTATCAAGGATATTCTCTCCAGTCGCCGCAATGCCGCCATTGTCCAGGGGATTATTACGATGGCCCATCACATGGATCTGTTGGTGGTGGCCGAAGGGATCGAGGAGCTCGAACAGCAAGAGGACCTGATTCGCCGTGAGTGCGACCTGCTGCAGGGGTTTCGGTTCTCCCGGCCGGTCCCTTTAAATGACCTGATGGCCTTGCCAGAACATTTACCGCAGACAGCTGATAACGCAGATAGTTACTTGGATGCGTATGAAACCCGGCGTTTGCAGGCGCTGGCCGACTACGACATCCTCGATACCCCTGAGGAGTCTGCCTTCGATAAGATTACCGAGGTAGTCTCGCTTATCTGTAACGCGCCTATCGCTGTTATCAATTTCGTTGACCGCGATCGTCAATGGTTCAAGTCGGAGAAGGGGTTTGGGGTGCGCGAGACCCCGTTAGACATCTCGATTTGCGCGCACGCCATTTTGCAGCCAGGGCTGTTCATTGTGCCCGACACTACCCAAGACTCACGTTTCGCTAATAACCCATTGGTGACGGGTGAGCCCTATTTGCGCTTCTATGCGGGTGCGCTCCTGGAAAGTAGCGATGGTTATCCTCTCGGCACCTTGTGCGTTCTCGACTATCAGCCCCGCGACTTAACGGAGCGTCAACGTTTCGCGCTTCAAGCCCTCGCGGATCAGGTCATGGCACACATGGAATTGATACGCACCCATCGTGAACAGACGGATTTGATACACGAGCTGAAAGTCACGCGGCAAGAACTGACATCGTTATCCTCCAAGGATCCACTTACCGGGCTACTCAATCGCCGAGCCTTCGAACAACGTTTTGAGGAGGAGGTAGCGCTGATTCAGCGGGGCGCGACCAATGCTGCTCTGATGCTGATCGACTTAGACGACTTTAAAACGCTCAATGATACGCTGGGACACCAGGCTGGCGATCAGGCCATCGAGGGTTTCACCGAGTTGTGCTATGAAGCATTTCGGCAGTCCGATGTCATCGGGCGCTGGGGCGGGGACGAATTTATGGTTATGCTGCCGAAAACCAGTGTGGCAGAAGCCCGGCATGCCGCCGAACGGCTCCAACAGCTTCTGACGACGACCCCGCTACTGGAGGATCGCTCCCCTTTGGCCTATCGCACTGCCAGCATTGGGATATGCGCTGTAACTGGCTCCCTCAGCATGGATGACTGTTTAAACAGCACCGACAAGCTACTCTATCAAGCCAAGGAGCGAGGCCGCGCCTGCACGGTCTGTGAGTCGGAATAATGACAGCTTACAATGAAGCTTTGGTGCGATTGCTGGCAACAGCTGAGTAGACTTGCCGGCCTTTGTGGGCCGGCTTTGTCGTTAGATCAGGGAGTGATGCGGTTACTGGCGTCGGTAAAACCGATCAGCGAAATATCTAGGTCCATGCGTTCACCGCTTGGATCAATCATGCTGAGGGTTGCCGTAGTGCCACTGCGGAGTTGCTGCAACATCGACGGCTCAATGGGGGCGACAGCACGGCACCCTTGCTCCTGGCAGACCTGATACGGGAACTGGATTGGCTCACCGTTATCCACACTCAATTGCATGCCTGGAGCCAGACGTACCCCCAGCGGCACGAAGAAGCTCATCGCCGGGTCATCGGCCTGGGGCGGGTAGTCGAGAATTACCTGCATCAAGGGCTGGTCGTTGCCAGGTTGAGTGATCAATTGGGACATCGCACAAGGGGTCGGACCCTCGGCATTACGCTGGCAACGAACCTCCCAGTCCTGGAACGACTCGGTGGTGATATTATCACCGGAAGCCGTCCCCGGTTGTTGTTGGCTGAAGGCGTTGGGAGACAACGCCAAGAGCGATAATAGCCCAATCCTGCATAGGTTTTGAGTAAGACAGTTCGGCACTGGTTAATCTCCCGTTGGTTCGCTAATTATGGATGATAACGCCTACCATGCCTGCTTGTTCGCTTGAGGTCGAGCCCTTTGGGTCACGAGAACGTGCCTGCTTCGATTTAACAGGCGGCTTGAGAGCCGATATTCAGGGCGGTGATTGAAATTCTACAATTAGCTCGGGTACGTGTCCTGGGCGTGCTCATCTTATTTGTTGTGTATCTCAGCCGTGCGCCATTCCTGACCGCTGAAAGAGTTGTGGGATGTGGTTGCATCTAGCAGGGTGGCAAGTCGGGCGCCGACGGTGTCGGCGCTAAATGCCTGACCGGTGTCTAGCTGTGCCTGCAGGTAGTCGGCATGGGGTAACTTCATCGCCTGAGCGGTGCGAATGTGCTGGCGAAGTCCCGGTGTATCCACGACGCCTGGTTGCATTAACGCGATCTCGGCAGGCTGCGACGCTAATTCTTCATGAAGCTGTTCAAACAGACGTCGCATAGCCATTTTACTGACGCCATAGCTACCGGTGCCGGGTTGAACGTGCCTATCAATACCCGCACCGACCAATACGATCCGACAGGGCGCGGGCAGCGGTGTCATAAAAGGTAGCAGCGTATTAATGAGGGCAAGAGGAGCGACGGTGTTGAGCTGAAGAGCGTCGCTCAGGTCATCGGGGTGCCAGTCGGCAAGGTTTGCGGCGGGCATGCCAGTGCCTGCACAGTGAATAATGGCGCCCACCGATGACGTCCCCATGGCGGCTTTTAGCCGAGTCATTACACTGTGACGCTGGTGCGGGTCGCTAAGGTTCCCTGCCAAGGCGTGAAAATTGCCCTGGGGATAGCGCTGTTGCAACGTTTCCAGGCATTCGAGCAGCGGCGCTTCACGACGTGCCAGCAAATACAGAGTGTGTCCGCGGTGCGCTAACTGTTGTGCCAGTGCCCAACCGATACCGCTGCTCGCGCCGGTGATAACGGAAATATTGTGTGGTAAGGGGAGTTCGGTGAGCATAATTGTCTCATGTTGATAATGTCTAGATCTTTAGGATACTTGTTGTCAGTGATGCGTTCTCCTGCGTTTGGATATATCGAATTCAAGGTTCTACACCACAGTGGCGAAAAGCACTAACCGTTAATCAGTAACAGATAGCGGTGGTGATGGCAGAACCAGCTGCTTGTAAGGTCGCTAATTCTGCCGATTTCTTCCGTATCTGTATAAAGCCAGGGCTCTTGGTTAGAGCGGCTGTTTGGTTGGCCGGATAATAATCTCGTTGACATCAACATCCGCCGGCTGTTCGATGGCGTAAGCAATTGCCCGGGCTATCGCATCGGCGTCAATGGCATTTTCATACATCTCATCCACACCTTTGGCAGTATCGGGATCGCTTATTTTACTGGTTAGCTCGGTCGCTACGGCACCCGGCGAGATATTGGTGGAGCGGATTTCCCCGTCACCTTCCTGACGCAGGCCTTCTGATAGCGCCTTCACGGCATACTTTGTCGCCGAGTAGACCGCGGACGCAGGAAACACCTTATGCCCGGCTATCGACGAGAGATTGATGATGTGGCCCACATGCTGTTCGCGCATGGTTGGCAGCACGGCGGCGATGCCGTAGAGCACACCTCTGATGTTGACGTCGATCATCTTGTCCCACTCGTCGACCTTGAGTTCATCAAGCGGCGATAGCGGCATCAGACCGGCGTTGTTGACCAGCACGTCGATGCGGCCATAAGCTTCCTTAGCCGCCTTGGCCAGCGACTCAAGCTGAGCGCGGTCGGTGACGTCAGTTACCTGGTAAATAGCGTCACCACCCTGTTCCTCGATGGCGTCTCGCAGTTCTACGAGGCGTTCCTCGCGTCGAGCTGCAAGCACTAGCTTGGCTCCGCCCTTGGCCAGGCGGTGGGCGGTGGCTTTGCCGAGACCACTGCTGGCGCCGGTAATGATGACGACCTTGCCATTGATTTCTGACATGGTTTTTTCTCCTGAATTGCGTGAGATGTATTGATAAGACAGAGCTTGGTTAAGGCAGAAAAATCGACTTTATGTTGACGAATTCCTTCATGCCAAAGCCGCCGTGTTCACGTCCGTAACCAGAATTCTTGACCCCGCCGAAAGGCATATTCGGATCAGCGGCCCCGAACGAGTTGATGCGGACCATGCCCGTGTCGAAGTGATCGCGGGCCAGCCTGAGAGCGTGGTCCTCGTCCGTGCAAAAAATGCCGCCACCCAGACCATAGCGGCTGTCATTGGCCAATCGCATGGCGTCCACGTCATCTTTGGCACGGATGATCGCAGCAACAGGCCCGAAGATTTCATCGTCATAGGCGGGCATTCCAGGCGTGACATCTTCCAACACGGTGGAAGGGTAATAGGCACCGGTGCGCTCGGGTGGTTTTCCTCCGCAGAGGATTTTTGCCCCTTTGGCGACGCTGGTATCCACCTGCTCTTTGACCGTATCGAACTGATCCTGGCTTGAAAGCGGGCCAAGTTGGTTATTCTCATCCGTGGGATCGCCCATGACGATGTCGTTCATTTGCGCTACGAAAGCGTCAACGAAAGCGTCATACACCTTGTCGGTCACGATGAAGCGCTTGGCAGAAACACAGGTCTGTCCGTTGTTGTACAACCGTCCCATGACCGAAAACTTCACCGCCGTTTTGATGTCGGCATCCTCAAGCACCAGGTAGGCGTCGTTCGACCCTAGTTCCAGCACGGTTTTTTTCAGTGCTTTGGCGGCCACAGCGCCGACGTGTTGCCCGGCTCCGTCACTGCCGGTCAGCGTGACTCCACGAACCTTGGGATGGGCGATCAGGTTATCGCTGGTGTTGTGGTCGATCACGATGACCTGAAACAGGTTCTCGGGCAGGCCTGCCTCGATGCATAATTCTCGCAGGCGCAGGCCGGACCCCGTGCAGATGCTGGCGTGTTTCAAGACACAGCCGTTGCCTGCCATCAGATTTGACGCCAGCATGCGAACCGGCTGGTAGATCGGGAAGTTCCAGGGCTGAATCGAATAGACGACGCCAATAGGCTGATAGCTGACAACGCCGCGCTTTCCGTTAAGACCCTGCTTACGTTCCTCGTCAGCCAGAATCTCGGGGCCGTTTTCAGCGGTGTAATCAAAGATCGCCGCACAGAGTTCAACCTCAACATGTCCGTCTTTCAGAAGCTTGCCAGTTTCGTTGGTCATCAAGGTGGCCAACTCATCGGCATTGTCACGCAATGCCTGTCCGATCTTCTTGAGGTAGGGTGCTCTTTCCTGATGGCTCAGTTTGCGCCATTCCAGAAACGCCGCATGGCAGGCATCAAGCTGCTCCGTCGCCTGCTTTTTGGTCATGGTGTCGTAGGTCTGAATGGCTTTTTCGGTCGCGGGATTAACGGTGGTAATTGTCGACATAGTCGTTCCTTCCTTCCAGGTCTGATAGGGGAACGCGGTTGGCGCTAACCTCCTTTTAATCTTAGGCCGGTGGAGAGATATGTCTGTTCGGTAACGAACTCTTAATCTGGTGGCTTTTCCGAGAAGGTTGCTACGACTTACAACTGGCTCCAGCCTTGCCTATATATTGGAAAGGATATTTAAAAATGGCGTCGGCCCTTCTTGTTGAAAGAATAAAGTTACTCGTTCATAACCCGTCCTACTTGATATTGTTATGTTTAAGAGGTAATCGCCCATCGCCAATAATCTCCCCCGATTGTTGAGGACAGCCAAGTCAAGACATCATGCCTAGCTATAGTGCGTCGAGTTGACTAAGGTTAAACAATAAGTCAATCCCACTTTAAGCAATGCAAGGAAGCTCCGATGCCTTGGCTTAAACTGCTCCACATCGCCGCACTAGTGGTTTGGTGCGGTTCGTTGCTTTATCTACCTGCCTTGCTTAGCCAAGCGCTGGTGCTGCGTAAGAACTCGGGCTTTGCCCAGGACTCGCCGCCCATGCCGCGCTTCTTCTATAACTCTATCGCTACCCCAGCTGCCCTGGTAGCGATTGCCACAGGCACGCTGCTGTTTCTTATGAATGGTCTTCTGGGAGGATGGCTGATCTTAAAACTTGGCTCAGTTGTTGCAATGGTGGCGGCGCACGCCTGTTTTGGCTGGTTAATACTGCGCCTTGAGATGGGCCATTATCGCTGGATAAAGCCTGCTAACTGGTTTGCACTGTGCGTTGCGGTGGCGGGTATCCTAAGCGTTCTAGCCTTTGTGTTAGCAAAGCCGCTGGATTGGAGCTAACACCGTGGCGCTAATCTTCAACGTCGACACCCACCGCTTGTTCGTATACCAGTTGCCCACCCAGCAGGCCCGCTACGGCAATCAAGCCTGCGGTGATCAGCGATATGGCGAGGCCCCATGGCAAAACCGCGCTAGGGTCGTTAAAGCGAAGCAGCCAGTTCAGCGACGCCAGCGAGAGCATGACGACCGCGACGATGGCATGGCTCCAACCGGTAATCAGGCGGCGAATGCGCGGCACGGTGACCAGGTCGATAATCCCTGCCGTACTGGCTATCCAGCCACCAAATGCACCTACGCCAGCCAGCCACAAACTGGCGCGCAACCAGAAGGGGTCGTCACTCAGCAAAAAGCCTATGTCGCTGGCTACCAGCCCAATCAATGCTGCGACGGGAAAATGAATCATGACGGGATGCAGCGGGTGGCCAGCGATAGACGCACGGCTGATAATCGAACGTTGGCGAGTTTTTGTCATTGTCACTTCCTTTGGAGACAAAAAGACATTCAAGGGATAAAGCCAAGTATTCAACGCTTACCCCCGCAGTGGGTCAACCGGCTAAACGCCTCGTTGGCAATGATGGTTGGAGGGCTACTGGTCGGTTGCGCTGGTGATAACTCCATTCTAGACCCGGCAGGCCAGGCCGCGCGAGATGTGGTGCTGGTCTGGTGGGCGATGCTTGGCTTTGGTACCGCTGTGTTGATCACGGTCACCAGTTTCTGGCTTTATGCTTTCAAGCAAAAAAAGAAAAGGCGTACACCTGCCCAGGAGCGCCGTATTGCGCGATGCTGGATTATCGGCGGCGGGATTATACTGCCGGTCGCCAGTATTGCCGTGCTATTAACCTTTGGGGTGCCTACAGGGCAACGAATGTTAGCGCTGCCGCTCAGCGACCCACCGGAAGTGATTGAAGTGATTGGCCATCAATGGTGGTGGGAAGTGCGCTACCCAGGGGCGGAAGGCGGTGAGGTGGTTACCTCTAACCAGCTGATCATGCCAGCGGGAGAGCCGGTAGATTTTCATGTCACCAGTGCGGATGTCATCCACGCCTTCTGGGTACCGCGCCTGGGTGGCAAAATCGACATGATTCCCGGGCGAGTTAATAAAATCCGTCTGGAAGCAGATGAGCCATCGATATTTGGTGCTCAGTGTGCTGAATTTTGCGGTACTCAGCACGCCCAGATGCAACTCTATGTAGAAGCCGTCGAGCGCGAAGAGTACGAGGCTTGGTTAGCCGAACGCCAAACCAGTGAGCTCTCTTCACTAGCGGTTAGTGGTCAACAGCATGAACCTGCCAGAGAAGCATTTACGGCCCATTGTGCAAGCTGCCACCGAGTGGCTGGGCTCTCAAATGCACAAGAAGGGCCGGATCTTTCTGACTTAGGCAGTCGCACCAGCCTGGGCGCAGGCGTAATGCCGATGGAAGAAGGCGCGGTAGCCCAATGGTTACAGCATCATCAACGCTTAAAACCGGGCAACAAAATGCCGACCCAGGATGATATCGAGACGGACACCTTGGAAAGTCTGGGTGCTTGGCTGGAGACACTAACCCCATGACCCCTATCAACCGAGATGTGCCTCAGGACGGAGATGCACCTGAAGACCCGCAGCGCTTGCACAATGATTTGCATGAGATATGGGGCAATCCGCGTGGTTTGAAAGCGCTGACAATCGTCAACCATTCCACCCTCGGTCTACGTTTTATGGTGACCGGGATGGTGTTCTTCTTGATTGGTGGCATGCTGGCCATGCTGGTGCGCGCTCAGCTGGCGCTACCCGGTCAGGGGTTCATGACGCCGGATATTTATAATCAAGTTACCACCATGCATGGCACGGTCATGATGTTTCTGTTTGCTATCCCGGTATTAGAAGGGTTAGCGATTTACATGATCCCTAAGATGATTGGCGCGCGTGACCTGGTTTGTCCGAGGCTGACCTCGCTTGGCTACTGGTGCTATTTGTTTGGCGGCATCATTATAACGTTTAGTTTGGTGCTGGAAATGGCACCTGAGAGCGGCTGGTTTATGTATACGCCGCTGAGTAGTAGCGAGTATTCACCTGGCTTGGGTTCAGACTTCTGGCTGTTAGGCATCACGTTTGTAGAAATCTCGGCGCTTTCTGCGGGTGTCGAACTCGTGGTTTCAATTCTTCGCACGCGAACCCAGGGAATGGCGTTGCACAAAATGCCGCTATTTGCGTGGTACATCCTCGCCATGGCGCTAATGATTGTCGTCGGTTTTCCGCCTTTGATCCTTGGCAGTATTCTGTTGGAGCTTGAACGAGCGGTAGGGATGCCGTTTTTCGAAGTCGCCGGGGGCGGCGATCCGATTCTTTGGCAGCATCTCTTTTGGTTATTTGGCCACCCTGAGGTTTACATTATTTTCCTCCCGGCGGCGGGTATTGTCTCCACGCTGATCCCGGTCTTTGCTGGTCGCCCTATCGTGGGCTATGGATGGGTGGTCTTTGCCATTCTGGTCACCGGCTTTATCAGTTTTGGGTTGTGGGTACACCACATGTTTACCGTGGGAATTCCACAGTTGGCCCAAGCGTTCTTCTCTGCATCCAGTATGTTGGTCGCAGTCCCTACGGCGATCCAGGTGTTTGTGTGGTTGGCTACGCTGTGGCTGGGTAAGCCCAAAATGAAACTGCCGATGCTTTGGATTGTAGGGTTCCTGGTGATTTTTGTTTGCGGTGGCTTAACCGGGGTGATGCTGGCGCTAGTACCGTTTAACTGGCAGGTACATGACACCCACTTTGTGGTCGCGCACATGCATTACGTTCTGGTGGGGGGGATGTTCTTTCCACTGATCGCCGGTCTGTACTATTGGTTACCCCTGTTCTCCGGCCGTATGCCGTCTGAAACGCTCGGCAAATGGGGCTTTTGGCTCACTTTTATCGGCTTTAATACCACCTTCCTGATTATGCACTGGACCGGCCTGCTGGGTATGCCGCGCCGGGTTTATTCATATGATACGGGCATGGGTTGGGATGTGTTCAATCTCATATCGTCACTAGGTGGCTTCCTTTTGTCTGTCGGTATTGCCATGGTGCTGCTGGATATTGCGCTGCACTTCCGTTTTGGCAAACCTGCGAAACATAACCCATGGAATGCCGATACCTTGGAATGGGCGAATACCATGCCGCCGAGCGCCTATAATTTTGTCAGCCTGCCCAATGTCGATACGCGCCATCCACTATGGGATAACCCTGATTTGCCGCACACCATTACAGAAGGTAGACATGGGCTGGCGGTGGCTTCCCATGGTCGGCGCGAAATGTGGGGAAGCGATCCACTGACGGGAAAAGTGCGTGAAATCATTCATTTGCCGGATAATTCCTGGTGGCCTTTGTTCGCTGCGTTGGCGCTGTCAGTGGTGTGCTTAAGCTTGCTTACAAAGTTCTATCCATTAGCAGGTATCGCGGTGGTGGTGGCCGTGGCATTTCTGTTGCGTTGGTCATGGGAAAACGGAGCACACCCCAAAGCGGCTCCGGATGCGAGAGTTAATCCTGGCGATCCACCACTACATTCTCGCACGATGGATGGCCCAGGGCTGTGGGCCATGTCGGTGACGCTGCTCGCTAATGGCTCGTTCTTCCTTTCCTACCTATTTGGCTGGTTTTACCTGTGGACGGTATCGCCTGAGTGGCGAATGCCCGAGACATCGCCGCTCTCGTTGCTAGGTTTAATCGTTGCCGGGTTGGCGCTGACGGCTGGTGCAGGGTTATTGGAAAAGTTGGTACGTGGTTTGCGCCAGCAGCAAGATGCAGGACTGGCAGCAGGCATGTATTTCATTAGCGCTCTGGGGTTTGTGCAGGTAGCGGTCACTTTATGGGTGCTGCTGGGCGCAGACCTCGCGATCACAGTCACCACCCACGATGCAGTGATAATGGTGGGGTTGGTTTATGTGCTATTGCACGGTGGTTTAGGCAGCATTCTTGCCCTGCTGCAGGGCCTGCGGGTTGGCTATGGCTATGTCGGCGCCTACGCCCCTTTTGAACCCGTAGTGGTTGCGCAGTGGTGGCGTTATAACGTGGTCACGTTCTGGGTCATTGTGGGGGCACTTGCGGTGCTGCCAAGTGTAATAGGAGGCTAAACCCGATGATCGCCACGATGGAGCGTCTGCATTTAACCCACCCCCTACATTTCATTGTCGGTTTAACGCTATGGAGCGTTTGGTTTGTGACCGTTTACGGTGGGCATGCAGTTGCCTGCGCCGTCATTCCTCCTGACCCAGAGCAGGGCGCTTTTACGCTAGTTAACGCTATGTTGCTGGTTGTTAGTTTGGCGGCAGCGGGGTTATTGGCGACGCTTGCCTGGGGCTGCTGTCGTATAGCCAAACATCACCAGGGGCGCTTGTTGTTTAATGCGGTAGTTTCGGCGGGGCTGTATCTTTTCTCTGCCCTAGGCGTTGTTTTTACGGCTATGCCGATAGTGGGGTTACCGCCATGCCTGTGAGCGGTATGGCTCGAGATGATGAACAGCTCTTCACCCTTCAAGGCATGTGGTGCACCAGTTGCGCCCAGGCTGTAGAAGGTTCTCTCAAGCAGCTTGATGGTATACGTGATGTTAGCGTGCACTACCCAAGCGCCACGCTTTGTATTATCGGCACACCTCAAGCGACCCAACTTTCCGTACTCGCTCCCAAAGTAAAACGCCTAGGCTACCGACTAAAGTCGCTGGAACCAGTGGTAGATGCTCACGCGCGACTGGAAGAAGAGAGCCGCTATCTAACGTTTAGGCTCATGGTCGGCTCGCTGTTTGGCATGTGGACCATGCTCGCCTCAGTGCTGATTTATGCAGGCGCATTGCCTGATGAGCAAATAGAAACGGTGGTGGC
The DNA here is from genome assembly GCF_014263395.1 of Halomonas sp. SH5A2. Classification (GTDB taxonomy): domain Bacteria; phylum Pseudomonadota; class Gammaproteobacteria; order Pseudomonadales; family Halomonadaceae; genus Vreelandella. Next base: position 1,601,439 of record NZ_CP058321.1, read on the forward strand.
GTGGATCTCAGGGGCATTTTCACTCCCCGTTGTGTTGTTTGCAGGTGTCCCTTTTTATCGTGCCGGGTGGCGCACGGTGCTCGCCAAACGTCCCGGTATGGATGTGCTCGTCAGTCTTGGCGTGTGGGGCGCCGTGACCGTCTCGATATGGCTTTTATGGCGCGGCTCGGTCGAGGTGTATTTCGATACGGCGGTGATGCTGATCGTGCTTTTGTTGATCGGTCGGCTAGTAGAAACCCTGTGCCGTCACCGTGGGCTCAAAGCGTTGGATGCGCTGGCCCTGCCCAACGTGGACATAAAGGTTTGGCAGGATGAAACCTGGAAAATGCTATCCGTCGATGACGTGTCCACGGAAATGCGCGTTGAGCTAACGCCGGGAGAGCAAGTAGCACTCGATGGCATCCTTGAAGCGCCGGGTTGGATAGATACCGCTTCGCTCACCGGTGAAAGTTTGCCGCGCCACTTCCAGGCAGGACAAACGGTATACGCTGGCTACCGCTACCTGGGGACCACTCCTATTGTCATGCAGGTAAGCGCTGAAGTGGGTAAGCGTCGATTGGATCGGCTATGTGACGAGATGCGGCGTTATCAAGCGAGAAAAGGCGAACTACAAAAGCTAGCCGACCGCTTTGCTGCCTGGCTAAGCCCTCTAGCGCTGTTGCTTGCAATGCTTACGCTACCAGGCGCGCTTTTATTGGGTCTCGGCTGGGAAGACGCGTTCGTGAGGGCACTATCGGTGTTGGTTGTCGCTTGCCCATGTGCCGTCGGTCTTGCGGTGCCGCTGGCAAGCCTTGCCGGTAGTGGACAAGCCATGCAGCAAGGGATTGCGCTGCGCGATCCCGTCGCGCTCGAAACCTTGGCGCGTATCCGCTCGGTAGCATTGGATAAAACCGGCACATTAACTACTGGCTCCCATGCAGTGTTGCACTGGCAAGGTCGAGAGGATGTTGATGAACATACCTTACAGAAAAAGCTGAGTGCCGCCGTGGCCGGAAGCGAACATCCGTTGGCACAAGCGTTAGCCTGCTGGTCAAACAGCCAACGTGGACAGGACGATCAACCGAATATTGAAGTAAAGGAATCACCCGGCGAAGGACGACATGTGCGTTTAAGCAGCGGCGAGTTGTTAACGGTAGGCAGTGCTCAATGGTTTGCCAGCCAACATATTGCGCTTCCTTCCGAAGCGGAAGATGCCACGCTCGCTTTTGCTTCCCAGGTGATGTTAGCCGATGAGGCATGCTGGTTAGCGACATTCTATTTAACCGATCAACCCGTGCATGATGCCGAACCTAGCGTGAAAAGTCTGCTAGCTTCAAATTATGTGGTCGCGATGATCAGCGGTGATCGGCAAGGTGCGGTTAGGTGGTTAGGTGAGCGTGTTGGACTTGGGCGTGAAGCTTGTTTCGCGCAATGCTCTCCGGAAGCCAAAGCACGATTATTACAGGGGCTGCCATCACCAACGCTGTATGTGGGTGATGGCTTAAACGATACCTTGAGTTTGGCAGCGGCCGATATCGGTATTGCACCCCTCAGTGCCAGCGAGGCCGCCCGAGAGGGGGCTTCAGCGCAGCTCATGACGCCGGGTATTGGTGGGGTAGTGACGCTGCTCAGCATTGCCAAACGCACGCGACGCATCATGGCGCAGAATCTGTTCTTTTCAGCGCTCTATAATACGCTGGCGCTGGGGCTAGTGTTGATCATGGCCATACCCCCGTTGGTGGCGGTACTCGCCATGGCGGCAAGTTCGCTGAGTGTGACGCTTAATGCCGCGCGGCTGGCGTGGGCCGAGCCGGATGAAAGCGCTTAAACCTATCAGCCTTGCACCGCTATCTTCATCACTCTATAACGGTGATTTTTAACACCTGTTCACGCAATTTCATTAGGCTCTAGTTATGTCCTGTACGTCTCACTATCAAATATTGGACTCTGTGCAATACCGGGTAAGCATAGAGGCCTAGCAGGAGGTTAACCTGATTCTAAGCCATGACGTTCTGCTACGTTGAGAGCTCCCGGTGTGTTGAGAATAAACGGAGATTCACAGCCAGCTTGAGTTCGCCCATTTGGGACTCTGCTTAACTTCGCCCACAGCTCCGCCAAGCTGGGGTAACTGATTTAGCGCAGATTGCGCGGTAGTACATTGTGGATGGCTGTGGCAGCGACGGCCGCATGTCCAACCGCTACCGAGATCTGACTCAGCGCACTGACTACGTCGCCGATCGCATATAGGCCATCGATTGAGGTCATCTGATCCGCGTTCACCACCAGCTTGTTTTCCTTGTCTACGCTCGCGCCCAACACAATGGCCAGCGAGGCCTGTGAGCGACTACCTAATACCGGATAAATGGTGTCAAAGAGGCGACGCTTACCGCTCGCATCGATGAAGCCACAGCGCATCCCATCAAATAGCCAGTCAAGTGGCTTCTTCATCAATGCAATGCCCCAGTCTTTGGCACTCTGATGCAGCTGTGCATCCACTTGTTCATTGTCACTCTGTACCAGAGTCACCGTCGCCGAATAGGTGCGCATGAACTTGGCATGTTCAAATGCCGTACGCAACGATCCAAACACCGCGAGATCGTCATCGCTGGCTTCGAAACCGTCGCAGATGGCGCACAAGCGCATCGCCCTGCAGTTGATCGCTTCTTCTACCCAGGGTTGCTTCGGCAGTACGTCATTTATCCCGGTCGCCAGCAGCACCGTACGGCCATAGAATTGATCACCCCGAGTGTCGGTCACACGGAAACCACCGTCCACGTTTTCCAGCTGCGTCGCGGTAGCTTGGGTCACCTTAGTGCCGTATTGCACTGACTGGGTGCGTAGGCGCTTCAGCAATTCATCGCCGCTCAGCCCATCCGGAAACCCAGGGCAATTGTGTGTTTGCGGAATCCAGCGTGCACGGCTGTTTCCGGCATCGAGCACGGTCACCTCGCGATAAAACCGATTAAGGTACAGCGCAGCGGTCATGCCAGCAGGGCCCGCTCCGATGACAACACAGCTCTTGAATTCAGGATCTGGCAATATCTGCCTCCGATGCTAGGTGCAGCAAGAGCACATCAGTGAATCTCGATGCCGAAAAGGAGTATCGGCGCAGCGATCAACGGAGGAGCTCTCATGGGATGACGAAGGGGAAAGGCCGGTGGGCAGGATCTGTGCGACCGATTAATGAAAGCGGAAACCTCCGGTCCAGGATTAAATGTCTTCCGCGCTTGCCTGCTGCCACGTGGGCCTCACGTCGCAATCAACCCCCAGAAGTCAGCTATGTGGAACGTGGAAGAGATATTCACCTCAAGCATGTAGTCGCCGCTCGAACCGAAACTGTTTTTACCCTGTGTCTTCAGCGGTGTGCCGTGATCCATTCCCGTAATGCTGAATTCCTCAATGAGTTCTCGATCACCAGCATCACTCCAGACGCGCCGAGAATAGCCATTAACCGTGTGTGTGCTTGATGGCTTTTGATCAAGACCATGAAGCGCTCGCCACTGCCCAAGAATCGCCGCGGCGTTCGAGGCATCAACCGTTTGATCGTCGCTTCCGTGCCAGACCGACAGTATTGGCCAAGGGCCTTCATGCGACGTGGCATTCCGCAGCCGTGTTTCAAGCTGTTGTTCTGTCGGGGATCCGTGACCCTTCATTCGGAGTAGGGCCGCCGGGAGTGTATCGGCACTGCCGTACGGCAAGCCAGCGATGATGGCGCCGCCAGCAAAGGTTTCCGGGTAGGTCGCAAGCATGACCGACGTCATGGCTCCGCCAGATGACAATCCTGTGATAAAGATACGCTGGCGGTCGATGCCATGATCGCTGACCACTTGTTCTACCATATGCCGAATGGAGAGTGGCTCGCCAGCGCCACGATTGCTGTCGTCGGGCTCGAACCAATTAAAACCGAGCATCAAATTGTTCACGCGCCGCTGTTCGGGTAAAAGTAATGCAACGCGGTATAGGTCAGCAATTTCGGACCAGCCAGCACCCACGTCATATTCTGCTGCTGTCTGATCACTACCATGCAGCACGACGACTAGCGGAGCGCCCGCGGGCAAACCTGCAGGTATATAGATCTTGGCATTCAAGTCGCCTGGGTTTGAACCAAACTCCTGCAGGTCTGCCAGTCGGTCTTTCTGGCTGTTGCTTCCGCCCATATATGTACTGGGATCCATTAGATTTAACATTAACCCTCCTGAGGTATGGTGCGACTCCCATTAATAGGCTGTTCCTCCACCACACATTGAGCTTCATGTTATTCGACTGACAGGGGCAAATCTGTGCGCATGCGAACATGATACTTTCGTCTACCAAGCCTTCTTCCTAAAAGATGATTAACGAGGCACCTTCACCTTAACCAATAGCCGCCTGATAGTGGTTGGTTCACCACGATAAAGGGCAATCAAATGACTGGCGTAGAAGGATAAGAGCGCTAATTATCGCAACAATGGCAGGCGTGGCCTGCGATTTCGCCACGTTGCGTTCGCCAGCGCACAGTGAGAGCGTGCCGTTAGGTTCATCCTCAGGGTGAGCGTGGCAAAGGAAATGCCTAAACATGGATGTTGCGCGGTGCGCTGCAAGGAATGTAGCGCCGCTCTTTCTTCGTGGGCCGCTTGTTCGACAGTACTTCGTTCTTCGGCCTGCGCTTCGAGCTTGGCTTCAGTGATTTCACTAGGCACTTTAGCACCGAGTAAGCTCCGCCCTCGGCCTGACAGACAGATGTCGACATTATGGCCCATCAACTTTCAAGCCTCACGGCGGGAACGGCGAATGGAACCGTTCCTGAAGTGAGGCGCATGGTATTTACAAGTAGCGGCTCGAGCCAAACATCCGGTATGAGTGGTCTCGTCAACCCTTATTTTCTAAGCCTTGAAGACCCAACATCAGATATTTCCCCTGCGAGTAACGTATTTATGAAAACCCTATTTGTCCTGGCGCTTGGAACGATAGCCATTTTCCTGGCTATCACCGCTAAGGATTCAATCAGCGCGCAAATTTTTCTAGCCTCGGTGGGAGTGGCACTATACACGGTGGCGTTGACTCCAGGCTCTGCTCGAGGTGAGCCGAAGGCATTCTGGCACCGCAAGACGCGCAAAACTAAGTTGGGCGAAGGAATCGAAATTAAATAAAATTTGCCGTATGTGCCTCGTCAACTCTGCTTTTTACCCCTAGCCCGAATTTCTCACAGGGCATAAAAGAAAGCGGCTGAAAGTGTTAAGGTTTCAGGGCTTTACACCAAAAGCTAACACCAACAGCCGCTTCCAAAGTGGTACCTGAAAAACTGGCCTTCTCGCCACTCTCACGCCGCCAAATTGAAGCCGACTTCAGCTCGCGATCGACGCACCAACAAGCCAGATTAATTATGTGAACATGAGAATTATTAGACTAATATAAAGTTTAATAATCAACACTAGCTCGATCCGCCTGGTGACTACTGATTTACCAGAGCTGCGCCATACTAAGGGCTTTGTGGCAAATCATCTCGATATACCAGCGTCCACATCACCATTATCAGTCAGGCCAGTTTCGGGAAATCGTCATGCATGGTCAGTGAGGAAGTTTTTTCCCGGGTCCCCAGGAATTCGGGCCTTTCGGACTTGGCGGCATAGGGTTCTACCGGCAAATTCTCGACACTGTTGTAAACGAAGAATAGATTGGATCTGGGCCAAGGAGACATATTTTGGTTGGATGCGTGCAGAATGTTGCACTCAAATAGCATCAGCGAACCTGCCGGACCTTTCGGCGCTTGAATACCGCCGCGATTAGCCATCCTGGCGAGTGCCTTCTGATCCGGAACCCCTAGCAGTTGGGCCTTGAGTGAATCTTTCCAGTTGGCGTCCGGCGTTTCACCCACGCACGGTATGAAGTAGTGGTGAGAGCCGGGTATTAGCATCAACGGCCCATTGAACTCGTTGTTGTCCGTGAGCATCAGCGAGGCGCTAACCGCTCGCATGTGGGGCATTCCATCCTCACTATGCCAAGTCTCGAAGTCCGAGTGCCAGTTAAACCCGCTGCCTTCAAACCCGACCTTGTCGTTAATCCGCGATTGATGAATGTAGACATCACTGCCGAGCAACTGTCTGACCATGCCCAGGATGCGGGGATCCCGGGTAAGGCGGTTGAAGTGTTCGGAAAGTTCATGCATAGCAAACACTGAACGAATTTCGCCAGTTTTGGGATCTTGGATAACCTGGTCTGATGCCATCAGTTCCTTGTCCTGGGCCATTTCACGAAGTTCGTCAAAAAACGGTTCCATCCGCTCCTGATTAAAGAATCCTTCAATCCACAGGAAACCATCCCGCTCATATCTTGATAATGTGATCTCATCCAGCGGACCACGCCATCGGTTTTCATTTCCGGAATGAACCACGGGATCGGTCCGAATAAAGGGATCGATCCGATCTTCGGACTCTTTCAGACGTGAAGGGTAGGGATCAGTGGATAGGCTCATAGCAAAATTCCTTTTTCTTGAAATGAAGCATCAGGTGTTGAAGGGCAACATCTATTAGCTCCAGCTATCACAAATCATCATGGGAATGAAAAGGCAACCACAGGTTTGGTTCAGGGGCGATTCCTTCGGAAAGGTCCTGAGCAGGAAGTTTTCGAAGAATCATATATAGCGAAACGTACCAGTTAAGACCTTTCCTATGCACTGGGGCGATTTGTTCATTCAATCCTAGAGGACGAAAACAGTCCTTTCGGTGCGTTGTCGCACTTAACTAAGGGAAACGTTTTGGACTGACTGCCGCGGGCAGCCCTCGAGATCCCCGCGCGAGAGTTAACCTTGTCCCCAACTAGTAGCACTTCTCCTTGCCGTGGGGGCAGGGGACTAATACCCTCAAGCTCCCTGAGGCATCCCCAAGGGGCAGCACCCGTCAAGGCGCTTCGCGCAATATCTGGTGCACGACAAAAAAAGCGCGGCCTAAGCCGCGCTGCAAATACCATGAAAATCCGTGTCATGGCTCACACTCATATGGGCAATGTAATGTTTAATTGCTCTGCATAGCCTCACGAAGGGTCTGGTTACTATCTATATCTTCGTATTGATCGCTACTATAGTCGCCGGTTTGTGCGCTATTGCTTGAACGGACCACAAGCTCATTATCGTTACGAAGCTCTAGATCATCCACTTTATAGCCCATCTCGTCTTCGCCGAATCCTAAGAAGCCACCTTCAGTAATCACGACATAGATGTCACCACTCTGGGTGTCTCGAACGACGCGTTCAATGTCGCCAACCTCTTCACCGTCTTCCTGACGATAAACCGCGTAGCCTTGGATTTCACTAACGTTCCTGTCAATAAAGGCATTGCGCTCTTCCGCCTGATCTTCTGACGCCTCATCTTTATTCTGTTGGGACGCATCTTGCTCCTGATTATTTGGATCACGCATTTCAGCATCAACGTTTTCGGCGCTCTCAACCTCAATATTGGCTTCGCCCTGATCTTCGACGGTTACGTTAGGCTCTGCCTGTTCGACGGTAACGTTGGGGTCCGGCTGCTCGATGGTGACTTCTGGCGGCTGTTGCTCCACGGTCACATCCGGTGACTGTTGCTCAACTTGGATCTCGGCCGGCTCTTGCTCGACATCGACGTCAGCGGGCTCTCCCTCCACGCGAACCTCTGCTCCTTGAGCTTCCTGATCATGTTCGTTCTGCTGGACGCCTTCCGAGTTCGTCTGTTGCTGTTCATTTGCCTGTGGCTTCTCGTCCTGGGCAAGGAGGCTCTGAGTAAGGCCGAAGCTTAGGGCGCCAACTGCAATGGCGAGTGCTGTCCTTTTCATTCGATTTTCCTTATCAATGCGGTTACTTTGATTTGCAATTTTCATGTTAGAGGACTCCTGTGCAGTGGCCGACATAGCGTTAGAGTGCCGTTGTGCAGCCTCAGGAAGCTACCTGTTAGTGGCTGGTGATCATGCGTCTCTAAAACGTGAGCATCGTGCGATGTTCTTTATGCGGCGCAAAAAAATGTTTTTAGGCACTTCCCTTGCCTACGTTTTACTAAAGCTAGTCTGTGAGTGAAAATCTTTCTGTGCTCTAGCGAACATGGGAAGCATGTTTGGTTAAAAACGCTAATAAAATTATCTAAAATCAGATATTTAAAAATCCACAATGACTATTTTGATGAAATACACAAAGCATTCGCTATAATCTGCTCGTAAAGGCATCCGTGCATGCTCTGAAGCCGTAGGGTTTTCAGTGAAGCGCTGACAGTGTGTATTTTTCTTCATCCCATGTTCGCTAACGCACGGTCAGATGATTATTTATCTTCTAATATCATTATCAGTGCGGCGAAGGATTCGCCAATACAGGAAGTTGCACTGAGTTTACTGCAGGGAAAGCAGTGTCGCTAACGCAAGAAACTTAAGGTCGGTGCCGCAAGGAATGCGGCCCACTTTTTATTGATTTTCCGGTTTTTCCTACGGCATATAGCTTTGCAACCTGAAATTACGAAAATTTGCAATGAGATGCTTCAGGAAAAGATTACGATGGCCAAATGGATTAGCCAGAATTTGTACGATACAACTCTTGCTTTTTAGAATGTGATGATGGGAATCCCCGGGCCAAACATTAACGCTTACTTAAACAGTACGTCATTAGCCCAGCTCTCAGTCTATCACTGGTTTTTGTGGCAGCTGAGTAATGTAATAATCAGGTAAAAGAAAGGAGGGTGCATTATGAATGCCCTGGAATTGCTAAAGCAGGACCATGACGAGGTACGCGATCTATTGACTCAACTTGTCAATACTACCGAGCAGGCCGCCAAGAAGCGTCCGGAGTTGCTGGCTAAGATCGAAAAAGAACTCCATGTACACACGCAAATTGAAGAAGAAATATTCTATCCGGCCTTCTTGAAAGCGGCCAAGAAAAAGGAAGACGAAAGACTTTATCATGAAGCGCTCGAGGAACATCGTGCCGTCGAAGACCAGGTAATGCCTGATCTGAAAAAGGCCGATCCAGGTAGCACCGAGTTTTCCGGCCAGGCCAAAGTATTGAAGGAACTGGTTGAACACCATGCGTCCGAAGAAGAAGACGAAATGTTTGAGCACGCCCGTAAGCTGATCTCGGAAAATGAGCTTGAAAAGCTTGGCGAGAAAATGGAAGAGCGCAAGGCGCAATTAATGGCAGGGTAATTTGGCTCGTTACACCTCTTGAACGTCAATGGTCGAGCTGGGCATAAGTCCAGCTCGATCATTGACGTTTTAGGGCCAGACGCGCGTCGAGCCTCTACAATTCTCCCATATAGGTGTGCCAGCGCACGGAAAAATGGGTCGTTTAAAACTAAGCTATCAACGATTGTTTGGAAGTTATGTTACGAAGGCGGCTGACTTAGTATTAAGTGCCTAGTGCTTATTATTAACATAACTTACTTATAAGTAACGCTGATGAAAGCAATGCTGAGTATCCTGCTGATCAATGCATTTTCGTCAGTACATATTTTTTATTCTTAAACTATCATTGAGGCCTTATATGAGCACTGAAAAGACCAGTAAAGACAGCGATAAAAATGCTGAGAATGCAACAGGTCGCGCCAAAGATCAGGCTAACAACTCGGTCGTCGAGCCAGCACGTGCCTATGGAACATTGATGACTGATTACTATGAACAACTGTTCTCGACCCAGTTTGACGCTGTTCGCGAATTCGCAGATAAAAGCTTGGCTCAGTCTCGTTCTTGGCTTGACGTCAAGGACTCTGAAAGCTTTCAGAAAGTGGCCGAAGAGCAGCAGCAAACTATCCGCGAAATGGGCGAACGATTGAAAGAGGATACTCAAAAAATCAACGCCCTGAGCCAGCAATACCTTAAAGAAAGTCAGCAGTTGGCGTCGGAAAGCATGCAAAAAGGTAAGGGTCATATTGAAGACAGCATGCAGAAGAGTAAGGAAGACTTAGACGATACTCACCAGAAAGGGCAACAGCAGGCTGATAAAAGTAAAAGCAGTAAATCAGCCAGTGCAACAAGCAAGTAAAATTTAATTTAGCAATAACTACATTAATAGAGGTTGTTTTCTAGAGGGAAACGGCCTCTTTTTTGTATATCATGGCTTGTCGTAATGGAGTCCAAGAAATAAAAATAAAGCTGCTCCAGCGGTACGCGCAAGCAATCCCTGTTTAACTGTCGTCTATGGGTGAAGCCCAATACACAGGCTGGCCGGAACCGAGTAACTTCGTAAAGTCCAGGGCTGAAAGCGGCTGACTGAACAGAAAGCCCTGCGCACCATCACAACCTTGCAAACTAAGACGATCCAACTGTGTTTGTGTTTCAACACCCTTGGCGATGACGCGTAAGGACAATATTTGGCCAAAGTGGATAAGGGCTTCGATAAAACTGGAATTTTCTGGGCTATCGAGCATGTCATGCACAAAGCAGGGAGCGATATTAAGCGTGTCGAGGGGATAGCACTTCAAGCGTTCAAGGCTGGCCGTGCCGGTGCCGAAGTCGTCAATGGCAATGCGTATCCCTAAATGACTCAACGCGTCTAGCGTCGCTATTGAAACATCGTTTTCACGATACACAAGGCTGCTTTCGTCCACCTCCAATTCTAAGAAATGAGCGTCTAGCCCTGTCTTTGTCAAAATATTGGCAATACGGGATGGCAATGACTGATCCTGTAGTTCCAAGGTCGATATGTTCACCGCAACAGGTACGATCTCTATGCCTTCTTCCTGCCACGTTTGTAATTGGCGACAGACCTCAAACAGCACCCAGTGTCCCATGGGACCAATAAGCCCACGAGCTTCTGCGACGGGTAGAAACGCCGAAGGCTGCACAAGGCCTAGAACGGGATTGCGCCAACGCACCAGCGCTTCAGCACTACACACAAGACCAGTAGCGATATCTATTCGAGGTTGAAAATTGAGGAAAAGAGCATCTTCCTTCAGCGCTTGGCGCAGTTGAAACTCGATATGGTGATGCTGCTGCTTCAGCGTATTCATGTCGGACCTGAACAGCTGATAGTGGTTACAGCCGTTTTCCTTCGCGTTATACATGGCCGTGTCGGCATTACTAAGTAGAGTGGGGGCATTGATGCCGTGGTCGGGATAAATACTGATGCCGATACTGGTGGTGATGCGCAGCTCGTGACTGTCAATTCGGTACGGTGCGGCGAGTGCGGTCAGGATTTTCTCCGCAATTGTGGCGGCATCCTGTGGCTGTTCAATTTCACTTAGCAACACCACAAATTCATCGCCCCCTTGCCGACATACCGTGTCAGTATCGCGGACACATTCGCTGAGGCGGCCAGCAACCGCCTGCAATAGGCTGTCACCTAGAGAATGGCCCAATGAATCATTAATGGGTTTGAAGGCATCAAGGTCTAGATATATCAGAGCCACCTGATGTTGATGCCGTTTGGCAAGCCCAATGGCCCGAGAAAGTCGCTCTGCAAGCAGGACCCTGTTGGGGAGCCCGGTGAGAGCATCATGCTGAGCCTGGTAGGCGAGTTTTGAAGATTGGATGGGTGACTGGCAAGCATCATGAAAGACGATCACCGCGCCCCTGATAAAACCTTCACGGTCATGGATGGGTGCAGCCGAGTCCTCTATCTCCAATTGAGTCCCATTCTTACGTATCAGCACGCTATCCATGGCGAGCCCAACGGTGCGGTTTTCTTCCATGGCACGCTGTGCAGGGTTGGCAGCCGTCTCTAGTGTCTGCCCATTGACGAGTATCAAGACCTCAGCCAATGGCTTACCAATTGCATCAGCGCTCGGCCAACCCGTTAGCTTTTCAGCGACACAGTTCAAGTAGGTAATCCGACACGACAGGTCGGTTGTCACTACGGCATCGCCGATCGAATTCAATGTTGCCTGAGCCCATTCTTGAGAGGCTTGCAAGGCAGCCTCCGCCTCAATTAAACGTGTATCTTCAAGTTTCTTTGAGAAAAAATTGTTATGTGCCTGTGCATCGTCATTTGAGCTATCGGCGTTCGGCAAGTCATCGAATTCCATCAATCCTCTCCTCGTAGGCCGTCACCAGCGCCCCTAAGCGTTAGAAACTTGGTGCGTTTCTTTGGGGGAGGCTGATTGGCAGTAGGAAAGTGGTAGTCGTGACACTAACCCTAACTTGAAGACAAGATCTGTTCTGTGCGCTAACGCACATAGACGTCCCACGCCACTCAGCGTGAAACGTGCTACAGGTATAAGAGACGCCACGATCCGTGCGGCGTATAGTGCAACGTCCTGTTTAGGTAGTTCCATCACCACACTGATATTGAGACTAAGCCCAACGTTAGCGATTGACTGTGCGCTGGCGAACATGATTAGAAAAATCACTACGACGGCACTTTTATTTGACGATGACATCCTCATTCAACGCCTGATTTAGTACTGCTATGTGCGATTGCATACAGGGTTGTTTGTCTTTTGCTCCAGGCTCATGCTGTACGCTTAATTGTTATGATATCTCGTATAAAACCTTGTCCAAGAGTGGCTGATATACGTTTGATATTTGTAAATGTTTAGATCCACCGCGTGAAAGCCAGGAATAATAAGGGGAAGATTCAATGCTTGAAACGCACGATTATCAGAAAAATGGGCTACTGGGCTTACTGCAGAAAGAGGAGCTTGCACGCCTGCTGCCTGATCTGGAAAAAGTAACGTTAACGCTGGGACAATCGCTCTGTGAATCGGGTCAGCACATGAGCCATGTTTACTTTCCGCTTGATTCCATTGTTTCACTCCTCTGCGTGATGGAGGATGGTGCCTCAACAGAAATTGCTGTGGTGGGCCATGAGGGAGTTGTTGGTGTTTCACTGTTTATGGGCGGTGAGACCACGCCCAGCCGTGCGATCGTCCAGAGTGCCGGGGAGGCCTACCGGCTCAAGGGTAGATTACTCAAATATGAGTTTTACCGAGCCGGGTCGATGCAGCGACTGATGTTACGCTATACCCAGGCTTTGCTTACCCAGATGGCGCAAACGGCGGTATGCAATCGACACCACAGTCTCGATAAACAACTCTGTCGCTGGCTATTGCTCAGCCTTGATCGACTGCCCGGTAATGAACTGTTCATGACCCAGGAATTGATCGCCAATATGTTGGGTGTGCGTCGCGAGGGCGTAACAGAATCGGCGGGGAAGCTTCAGAGGGCAGGGCTCATTACCTACCACCGGGGACATATTACGGTGATAGACCGGCAGGGCTTGGAAGATCGCGTATGCGAGTGTTACGCGGTGGTCAAGTGCGAGTACGACCGTCTACTCACCCACAACGATATTATTTAAGTATTCGAAAAATAAAAATACAACCAAATCACGCCCAGCCGACAAAGGGGTTAGCACGCTATGTGCGCTAGCGTGCCGACGCTTGATAAACCCAATGCTAATATCCGAAGTGACTGTTAGATGATTATCAAAGACAGTCCTGCAGCGACATCAAAATGATAGCTATAGTCATTGTGCCGTTTGTCAGATTTTTCTCACTGGAGAGGCATATGACGTCTATTTTTCACGTTGCCGATGCCAATCAACTGCTCGCAGGACTCCCATCTTTCGAGCAAGACGCTTTTATAGTCACCTGCGAAACCGTTGAGCTGGCGTTTGGCGAGGTGCTGCTAGAGCCCACTGAGGCGGTTAATCACGTTTATTTTCCTATTGACAGCTTCATCTCGCTGATCGCCAGCCTCGATTCTAACGATCAGCTAGAAGTCGCGATGGCAGGGCGAGAGGGCATGTTCGGCACCTCCCTGGTGCTGGGCGTTGATGAGTCGCCGCTGCTTGCGTTAGTTCAAGGAGCAGGCACAGCTTTTCGCCTCAATGCGATTAATTTTCAAGCGCTACTACTGAAATGCCCAGTATTACATCAACGCCTAAAACACTATATCTACATCGTGATGCGTCAACTGTCTCAGACAGCGGCCTGCAATCACTTTCATCGGATTGAGGAGCGACTTGCCCGTTGGCTATTGATGACCCAGGACCGCGCTGGTGGTGATCAGTTACATCTAACCCACGAGTTTCTGGCTATGATGCTTGGCGTTAGGCGCTCAGGCGTAACGCTAGCAGCGATATCGCTGCAAAATCGCGGGCTCATTCATTATCAGCGTGGTGAAATCAACATACTTGACCGGCCAGGCCTGATCGAGGCGGCCTGTGGGTGTTATAAACAAGATTGTGCGCTTTACAACAGGATATTGGGGGTCGTCTAAAGAGCCAATTCAGCTAACTCTCTTCCCTGATAGATTTGTCTTTGCCCGCCTTTTATTCATGTACTTAAAACGGTTATGTACGCCGCCAGACAGATTGCTGTCTTCTTCTGCTTTTATGCTGCCGTTAGCGTCTGTGTCCTGAATTCAAGCAATGAATTTGTGGCAGGCCGCATCCACTAACATAGAAGGTTGACACCATGTCACAGCAGCCCAAGCCTATTAACCTCGCTCTCCAAGGTGGCGGTGCGCATGGTGCCTTCACCTGGGGCGTTCTTGACCGTATTCTCGAAGATGGACGATTACGGATCGCCGGGATCTCGGGCACCTCAGCAGGGGCAATGAATGCCGTAGCGCTGGCCGATGGCTTTACACGTGATGGCCCGGAAGGTGGGCGGGCGGCGCTTGATCGCTTCTGGCGAAGCATGGCCGGTGGCGCCAAAAACAGCCCGATGAAACGCACGCCTTTTGATGTGCTAACGGGCAACTGGGGGCTGGAAAACAACCCTCTCTATCATGTTATCGATGCGCTTTCTCGTGTGGTTTCGCCCTATCAGCTCAATCCTATGAATATTAATCCGCTGCGCGATTTAGTGAAGAAAAGCATCGATTTTGACAGGGTGAGACAATGTACTGCCTTCAAGCTGTACATTTCCGCGACCAACGTTGAGAGCGGCAATATCAAGATATTCCCTCGCGAGGAGATCACATTGGATATGTTGATGGCCTCGGCCTGCCTTCCGCAGCTATACAAGGCCGTTGAGATCGACGGCGTGCCCTACTGGGACGGCGGCTACATGGGTAACCCATCGCTGTTTCCCTTCCACGGCGAGACCGGCACCAACGACATCCTGGTCATTCAGATCAATCCTATTGAGCGCAAGGGAGCCCCCATTAAGGCACAGGACATACAGAATCGGATGAACGAGATTAGTTTCAACAGCAGCCTGCTCAAGGAACTGCGTGGCATTGACTTCGTTGACCGGCTCATTCGCCAAGGCAAGCTTTCGGCGGATGAATACCGCCAGGTGCGGGTGCACATCGTGGAAAACCAGGCGGAGCTTATCCCCTTGGGGGCATCGTCAAAAATGAACGTTGAATGGGAATTTCTGAGCAAACTGCGCGATCTCGGCCGCGAAACAGTCACCTACTGGCTGGATGAAAATTTCGCTGCCATTGGCGAGCATTCGAGTGTTGATCTTCGTCAGATTTTCCAAGGCATCGGTGCGCAGCATCAAGGCTAGGCCCAGCAGGCCAGCCCTTGTGAGCACGCCCTGAGGAGTTATCTGTGTTTTCTTTGCGCTTGTCAGTAGTCGCTTTTTCAACTGCCGCTTCGGAGTTGTTATGTAAGCAAGTTGTTGGATGAGAAAGTTGTTGAGTGAGCAATAGGTTGTCGAAAAAGGATTATCCTAGTCTCGAAAACGCAAACAGCTCGGTCAGCGGGTGTGGGCGTTCTTCAATCTGCGCGCGCAGCAAGCCCGCGCCCAGCATGCTGTAGGTAATACCGTTCCCCCCGTAGGCCAGCGCGAAAAGCACACGGGGCCCATGCTGTGAATGCTTTCCAAACAGCGGCAGGCCGTCGCTGGTTTCCGCAAAGGTACCTGCCCAGGCAAAGGCCGGTTGCGCATTCAGGTTGGGAAACAAACGGGCAACCTTGCGTTGCAGCTTTGCCGCCTTGCGGTTGACCCGCCGATCTCGGCGGGCCGGTATGTCGTGATTGTCGTCTTCGCCACCCACCAGCAGCCGCCCATCGCCGGTAGAGCGCAAATAGATATACGGCCGAGAAGACTCCCACACCATTGTGTCGGCCAGCCAGCGCAGCTCATCCGGATCGACGGGGTCGGTGATGTAAGCGTAGCTGCTGAGATTTTTCGCAACGGTCTCGTGCAGCCAATGTTGGGATTCATAGCCGTTGGCAACGACTGTGTGTTTCGCTGTTATCGACATGCCTCTGTCAGTGATCAGTTCAACCGAATTTGCTGTTGCGGTCATGGACGTCACTTCGGTGCGATCAAAAACGCGCGCGCCTTTTTTTTGGATCCGCTCCAGCAGCCTTGAGGCGAGCCGATAGGGGTCCACCCGAGCGGCGACGGTACTGAGGATGGCCGCGGGCGCTTTCAATCCATATTCGTCCTTGAGCGCGGCGCGGCTTAGCCAGCGAACCGGAAAGCCGTTTTGTTTTCGCCAAGCAAATTCATCGATAAGGCTTGAATGATCGGCGGGCTTGCTTGCGTAGTACAAGCTTTCGCCGGTGGCGAAATCCACATCACCCACCTTGCGGGCTAGTTCTTCGATCTCACTGATTGCGTTTAAACTGGATTGATAGGCCAGAAGTGCCGTGGCGTCATCGTAGCGGCGGGCAAGCTCTGTTGCATGGGTATCGATTTCATACTGCAGCAACGCAGTGCTGGCCGACGTGCTGCCCCAGCAGACATCGCGCTGATCAATCACCACCACATCGTGGCCATGGCGAGCCAGTTCATCTGCGATCAGCGCACCGGTAATGCCAGCGCCCATCACCACCACATCGCACGTCAGGTCGGCATCCAGCTGCGGGAAGGTAACCATCAGGCCATTCTTAACCGCCCAGAATGGATATCCGCTTTTCAGGTCCATCTATCACTCCTCATGGATCATTTACGACAATCTTGGCCTCACGCTCAAGCCGCTGGCGGTCGTGGGCCAGCATCCCGTTGGTCGTTGCAAGCTTCAGTATCAGTTCCACCTGCAGATCGACTTCTGAGATAACGGCCGTTGACGTGCGATCCTTGGCGACCTGACGAATCAGATGGAGCATCTGCATCAGATGCTGGGCGACCTCAGGGTCATTGGCCGCCGGGCCTCGCAGTCGCTCTACGCACTGACGCACCAGGTCCACAGCGCCCCAGCACGTTTCGTCGTAGATGCAACGGCCGTCGGCATCTTTATCGTGTAGGGGGGGGAGTCCGCGGTCGACGATTTCCGCAAGCACATCACCAAGATGAACCATGACTTCGTGAGCCGTTGCGGTATCCCAACGCTCCTGAAGGGCAAAGGTGCCGACATCTACCAGTTGGCTCACAGCAAACGCGAGGTCTTTCTCGGTGCTGCGGGTACGGGCAAGGGTGACCGCTTTGGCCACGGCATCAAGGTCGATCTCCCCGCCGTCCTCCGTGAGTGAGACAAACGCTATCGGGTGCCGGAGAGTAACAAACACGCCGACTCGACAGCGCAGATGAATAACCCCGCCGACCGGAAGCGCCTTACGCATCTGGTCAATGTCGATGGCCGTAATCCAACCCGTACCCGGAGATAGAACGGTCTGCGTTGGGGTCGTTGGCGGCGGCACTTGGCTGAGTTCAAGGCGCGCCTTCGGGTGGCGATCCAGCACTTCGAGGGCATTTTCGGCAAGGCGGCTGACAAGCTCCGGCAGAGATAAACTCCGCGTCGCATGCTGGATGGCCAGCAATACTCCCGCCATGGCGGCGAGCGCAATCATCACCACCAGCACGGTACTTAAAAGGGGAGCAGCCACCCGTTCTTCGGTCGGCATTCGCAACAGAATGACCAGTACCGCCACGATGCCTGCTGACATAAATGCCAGCAAATTGCGCTGGAAACTGTCGTCCAGAAAGATCAGCAGCGTCCGGGGCGAAAAATGGGCGGCCATCATGCCCACCACAACCGTTCGCATCCACAGGCCAAACACCGCCACCGTGATCAAGCCGCTGATCACCGCCCCCAGCAGAACTCTCGCGTCAGCAACGGTGCCTAGTTCGATCGGTGGAGGCGACAGGAATGTGGCATCCACAGTCAGCGCCGCCAGGCCAACGCACAGGCCAATGGCCATGGCGATACCCATTGCCATGGAAATCTTGCCGATGCGAAGCGTGGACAAGGGCGCTCGCTGCCTGTTGTGGTTCTTCTTCATGCTGTCACCTCCTGGCAGCGCAACGACGAATCAATTCAGTTATTCGTGTCAGGTTCGCCCGCCAGCAACAGTCGAGTCGGTGCGCTACCACACGCAGTGAAGTGGTAGTGGAGGAGGAGAGCCATGGTCGGATTGCCTTATTTCTTGTCACTCCGTTTGTTGGCGCACAGAGCGCTCCAATCAACGGCGCCATAGTCGAATGTCAACGTTAGCTAAGACGCTGCGTTTTTCAGCCTCCATCCGCCACGGAGAAGAGCTATGGTTACCCAAAAGAAGTCTGCTCAGGGAGCGCCTGGCGTGCTCAAAACCAACGACATCGTTGCGAAGCAAGCCAGTGCAAGCGATGATTTCGTCGCCGCGATGCCCCATAACGCCACCAAGACACGCGAACATGGCCACGACTACGCCATAGCGCCACCGGCCGGGGAAACGGTAAAACCGGGCTCCAGCAAGCTGACCGCAAGCACAACCACTGAAGAAGCCGGAACGGCAAAAACCGGTGGCCCCGCAAAGCTTGGTACCAACGCGACTATTGCGCCGCTCGATGGCTTCAAAGTCGACCCAAGTGATCAGCCGCTGACCACCAATCAGGGCGTGCCTATTGGCGATAACCAGAACACCCTGAAAGCTGGGTTGCGCGGGCCATCGCTACTTGAAGATTTCATTCTCCGGGAAAAGATCACGCATTTTGATCATGAGCGCATCCCTGAGCGCGTCGTTCATGCCCGGGGCTCGGCCGCGCACGGGTACTTCGAAGCCTATGATGCGCTGGCTCAATACACCTGCGCGGCACCGTTCGCCGAGAAAGGCAAGGTGACGCCCGTCTTTGCACGTTTTTCTACCGTCGCCGGTGAACGCGGCTCAAAAGATACCGCCCGTGACGCTCGCGGCTTTGCGGTGAAATTCTATACCGACCAGGGCAACTGGGATCTGGTCGGCAATAACATACCGGTATTTTTCATTCAGGATGCGATGAAATTCCCGGACTTGGTCCATGCGGTCAAGCCGGAACCGCACCACGGCATGCCGCAGGCGGCGTCGGCGCATGACACCTTCTGGGACTTTGTCTCACTGATGCCGGAATCCACCCACATGCTGATGTGGGTGATGTCGGACCGCGGGATACCGCGAAGCTATCGGATGATGCAGGGCTTTGGTGTCCACACGTTTCGCCTGGTCAACGAGCAGGGTGAATCGGTCTTCTGCAAGTTCCACTGGAAACCGCTTCAGGGAACCCATTCTCTCGTCTGGGACGAAGCGGTGAAAATTTCCGGCGCGGACCCTGATTTCCATCGACGGGATTTGTGGACAGCCATTGAATCCGGCGAATTTCCTGAATGGGAGTTGGGGCTGCAGATATTTACTGAGGAACAGGCAGAAAGCTTCAGCTTCGATGTGCTCGATTCGACCAAGATTATACCGGAAGAGCTGGTGCCCCTGACGCCCGTTGGTCGCATGGTACTCAACCGCAACCCTGATAACTTTTTCGCGGAAACCGAGCAGGTCGCCTTCTGTACAGCGCACGTTGTTCCAGGCATCGATTTCTCCAATGACCCCTTGCTCGCCGGTCGTATCCATTCTTACCAGGACACACAGATCACGCGACTTGGTGGCCCTAATTTCCACGAGATCCCCATCAATTCATCGCTTGCTCCGGTACAGAACAACCAGCGAGACGGTTTACATCGTCAGGCGATTCATCGCGGGCGGGTTGCTTACGAGCCGAATTCACTGGCCGGTGGTTGTCCCTTCCAGGCCGGCACGGCAGGCTTTGTATCGTTCCCCGATGCCACGGCTGAAGACAAAGTCCGTGGCAAACCGGAGAAATTCGCCGAGCACTATGCTCAGGCCACTCTGTTCTACAATAGCCAGACCGCTGTCGAGCAGGCGCATGTTGCCGACGGGTTCCGCTTCGAGCTGAGCAAGGTCGGTGTTCCTGCCATACGTGAGCGGATGTTGTCTTCACTGGTGAATGTGTCGTCGGACCTGGCCGCGAGGGTCGCGGCAGGTTTAGGCATGGCAGTGCCGGAGGCCATGCCCAGGGCAATGGTCAACCCGCCGTCCCCGGAAGTGACTCATTCTCCAGCACTATCGTTGATGGCGCTGCCGGGCGAATGCGGTATCCGTACCCGCCAGATTGCTTTGTTGGTCGAAGATGGTGTCCACCATGCGTCCCTTGCCAGCCTTTATGATGCGCTGACCGATGCGGGGGCCGTGGTTCATTTTGTGGGGCCTCGGGTAGGTATTTTCACCGGCGATGCCGGCGAACAGGTAGAAGCGGACAAATCGATGGAAAACGCCCCGGGATTTCTGTTCGATGCGTTGGTATTGCCCGATGGTAGCCAAGCGGTTCAGGCGCTCGTCGGTAATGGAGAAACGATGGAGTTTGTGACAGATCAATTCCGGCACAGCAAAACGATTCTTGCTTTGGGTGAGGGCCGAAAGCTGATGGAAAAGGCAGGCATCGAATGCGCTGCAGGAGAAGACCCGGGGATCCTTTTGGCAGAGAGCTCCAAGGTGGTAGAGATGGCACCTGTCTTTATTGATGCCGTCGCGGCGCATCGACACTCAACCGCCAACCGCCTCCCACCAGCGTGATGAGGCATGACGAATACCGACAGGGGTAAGAACATGTTGTTTAGTGGATGGGATAGCCTTTTCAGAACCCTGGTTGTCGGGGTGCTGGCCTATGTCGCGCTCATTATATTCCTGCGTATCTCGGGTAAGCGGACGCTCTCCAAGATGAACGCTTTCGACCTGATCGTGACGGTTGCTCTTGGCTCAACCTTGGCAACCGTTCTGCTGTCGAAGGATGTCGCTCTGGCCGAAGGGTTGTTGGCTTTCGCTTTGCTTATTGCTCTGCAGTTTGCCGTTACCTGGTCCAGCGTACGGGCACTATGGGTGCGTCAACTGGCGACGGGGGAGCCGCAAATGCTGGTTTACTGCGGAGCGTTTCTGTCGGCTGCCATGGTGCGTTCACGGGTGACCGAAGACGAAATAAGAGCGGCGGTCCGATCAGTTGGGGTCAACTCGTTAGACAAGGTTCACGCGGTTGTCCTTGAGACGGATGGCTCGTTTAGCGTTGTCAAGATGGGGGAGGAGGGGGAGAACGGTTCGAGTCTCGCCGGGGTTGTTGGCCCTGGTGATGTTCGTTCATCGACCTCGGACGCCTCAGATTTAGCACGGTGCTGAGAAGAGTGCTGACAGTCTAGAGATGATCTCAATAGGTATTGCGTAACGTCATGCATTAGAAAGGGCCCTGAGGGGCCCTTTATTGTTTCTTTAGCGGAATCGTGTTGCTTCGTCAATCCTCGACCCGTATCCGGCCCAGGCTGTAGTCGCCGCCATGATTGGCGAGGACGAAGCCCTGGAAGGGCTCACGAAAGCTCGTGTCGCGTGCCTGGATGACGGGCCGACCATCAATGCTGATTCGCATGTCGCCGTCTTGGTTGCGGGTCCAGACCAGGCTGTGGAAGCTATCGTCCTCCAGGTTGAGGGAATCATTGCTGCTGGCGATCACCTCACTGCTGTTGCTGGTCAATCTCATTAGGCTCAAACCAGGGTTTGAATCCGGGTGATAGACCAGACGGTATCCGCCGCCCGGGCGGTTGCCTTGGAAGACACCCATTTCCAGGCTGCCCTCTTGCTGCCGGGAGGCCAACTCCAGTTCTATCTCAAAGGCGTTGCGGATGGGTGACGAGACGAAGATTCTGGCGGTTTGTGTGGCTGTTGGTGCTGCCTTAGGTTGAATATTACCCGTCTGTTCGAGAACGAGCTGCAGCATGGCCAGGCCGATCTCTTCGGGCCTCTCGGAGCGCAGGCCGCGTGTTGTCGAGGCGTTCTCGTCTTGAACCTCGACCGCGCTCCGCAACCCACCCCGGTCGATGTCGAAACGCCCGCTGAGTACTGTCCATTCAGGGTTTCGACGGAAATCACCGTCGCTGAAGTCGTCCTGCAAGGCGAGCCGAGGCGAGTCTGTGGGTTGTGGCTTGTCGGGAGCCGCCACTTCCTGTTCCTGTCGATCTGCCTGGCGCAAGCGTTTCAGCAGGCCGGATGTTGCATGGCCATTGGCGGCAAGGCTCGCGTCGGTCTGATATTGGAGTATCGCATTGCGGGTCCGTGTCCCCATCAGCCCGTCCACGGGGCCTGCATCGTAGCCGAGGCGATTGAGCTCACGCTGTATCTCTGCCAAGCCTTCCCGATCGGAGAGGGTGTCAATGTCGGGCCGCGATGCCGGCGTAGCCTGTGAATCGGGAGGTCCCTCGGGCTGCCAGCCCCGCGCCGCCTGCTGCGCCTCGGCGATCTGCTGCGTGGTCATTCGCTCCGCGACCGCGTTGCGCGCATCAGCAGCATGGCGATGGCCACGCGAGGCCGCCAAGTTGTACCACTTGTGCGCCTCGATGAAATTCTGGGGAGTGCCGTTGCCGGCTTCGTACATGCGACCTAGCATATACTGGGCATCGGCGTCTTCACCGCGGGCGAGCTCGCGGAATTCTTGAATGGCTTCTCGGTATTGCTGTCGCTCGTAGTTTCGCATGGCGTCGGCATAATCGGCGTTGGCTAGCGCGATGTGACCGGACAGTAGCAAGAGGAACACGAATCCTTTGATGATCATCACGGGGCGTCTCCAATAGAAGGTGGGCGGCATTTTAGTTACCGCCTCATTGCCTCACCGTGCTGTCTTGCCTGTCAACTATCGCCTCGCTTGTCTCAACGAAGTCCGAGAAAAGAAAGCACTACCAGCACGATGACGATTGCACCGACAATATACACAATATTGTTCATGTCGTTTTTCTCTATGGTGGGTTTTCGTATTTTGGGATGCGCCGCTATGGTTAGTATCGTAGTGGCGTAGCAATCCATGCGACGCGTGGGGCAACTTCTTGTACAGGCGGTTTCCTTGCCGTTCCTAGTGGCTAGGGTAGGTCATGGTGGGCTTTCCGGTCTGTGCGTTATCGTACATATCAATGGTGTGACCTTCCTCTATCATGCAATGACTTGCTTCTTTATTTCCCTGAGCGTGTCTGGGCGGTTGGTCTTTTTGGTTGTCCCATGCGTTCAGTCCAGTGTTCTCACCAGAGGAGTGTTGTCGAAATGACCCCACAAGCCGATCCTCGTCAGAATGCCTTGCTGGCAGCCTTGCCATTGGATGAATACCAGCGCCTGGCGCCCCTACTCGAACCTGTCGAGTTGACGCTAGGACAATCGCTTGCCGAGTCAGGTCAGTTGATGCGTTATGTCTTTTTCCCGACGGATTCCATCGTATCGTTGCTGTGCGTGATGGACGATGGGGACTCGACGGAAATTGCCGTCGTCGGCGACGAGGGTGTCGTCGGCGTCTCGCTGTTTATGGGCGGCGAAACCACACCGAGCCGCGCCATTGTGCAGAGTGGCGGCAGCGCCTATCGCCTCAAGGGCTCGTTGATGAAGTCCGAGTTCTATCGTGCAGGTCCCTTGCAAGACTTGCTGCTGCGTTACACCCAGGCCCTGATCACGCAGATGGCACAGACGGCAGTATGCAACCGGCATCACAGCCTGGATCAGCAGCTCTGCCGTTGGCTGTTACTGAGCCTGGATCGCTTGCCGACTAACGAGCTGCTGATGACCCAGGAATTGATCGCTAACATGCTTGGCGTGCGACGAGAAGGCGTCACCGCGGCGGCCAGCAAGCTGCAGAAGGCCGGCTTGATTTCCTATCATCGTGGGCGAATCTTTATTCTCGACAGGCATGGCCTGGAAGAACGCGTTTGTGAGTGTTACGAGGTCGTCAAGGATGAATACGACCGCCTGCTGACTTATCGTCGCCCTCCACGAGACAAAGGAATTGATGCGTCACCTCGCCTCAGGGCATCATCAAATTAGGCGCAAGGTGACTTGAGCTGGCACGCCCTGAGATGGGGGCACGATGTGCCCCCACAGGGTTAGGTGGGATCAATCGCGCTCGTACTTGGGTGAGTTACGCAGCGCGTCCTCGTCTATATCCGTGTAGAACACGGATTCGTCATCTTCCATGCTGTGCTCGATGTGGTCCCATCCAAGTCCAGCGTCCTGTCCGCCGAGTCCCAGGAAACCACTGGTTGTTATGATGACACCCACGATTTGGCCATCTTCACCGATGATCAGATCATTGATTTCGCCAACGTCCTCATCGGAACTGCGGTGTTTGATGGTACTGCCGATGACGTCGTCGGCGTAGAACGCACCTGCGGGTTTTTCGCTCATTTGCGCCTCGCCAGAACGCTGCATCTCGGTATTCTGCCCGCCGTTAGGCTCCTTATCGGCATTCTTTAGCACGTCGGAAGGCTGCTTAGTATCTTCCTGCTTGTCATCGTGTTTCTCAGCGATTGCAGCTGTGCTAAGTACAAATGCTGGCGCAATAGCGGCGGAAAGGATCAAACTGGTTAGCTTCTTCATCACTTTTTCTCCTTGATTTGACGACTTTCAACCGGACCCTTCTGGGTCTAGTGTGCAGTTCCTGATGCTTGGGAATGCGATTTTAGTTTGGGCAAACACGAATGATCTGTCGGTGTGTTACCACACACATAACTGTCGTTTTGTATTGGAGAAGTTGATACGGAATAAATGGTGCCGCTTATGTTGGAGACCGCACCGATAAGACCACTAACTTCAACTATCTTCAGACTTCAGAGCCTCACCCTGACGCAACATGAGTTGAGGGTGAGAAGCAGAACCCGAATAGAACCATTATCTGGAGGTCAGCTCATGGACAAGAATCAGGTCGAAGGTCGTGCGAACGAGGCGAAGGGAAAAGCCAAAGAGATGACTGGCAAGGTGACCGATGACAAGGGTACGGAGTACAAGGGTAAAGCCGAAAAGCATGTCGGCAAGTCTGAAGCCAAGCTGGGAGATATCAGTAGCCCGGGGGAAAAGGACTCAAAATCAGATGATAAGAAGAAATGAAAGCACTCATGACACACTCGAATCGTGGATGCGGTGCGGCTGATGAAAGGCTAGTTTCTGGTCATCCACTGAACAACCGAGTCAGGAATTTGACATGCCCGAGAACAGGCAGGACCCCCTGACTGGCCGAGCGAGTGTTTCCAGCCAGTACCCGCCGGTGGAACCGACTGATAAGCGTTTGTTCAACGCGGTTGAGCTTCGGTTGTTTCGTTACACGGCGGTACTTTTATCATCGGTCGTGTTGACTGCGTTGATTGGCACCATTGTGTGGACATTTGGCTGGCTACTGAGCACGTTCTACAACCTGCTTATGTCGCTAGCCATCGCCGGTATTCTCGCTCTAGTGCTCCATCCATTGGTGAAGCTTAGCGAGCGTTGGCTTTGCTTTCCGAGATTACTGGCCATCATTGCTGTACTTGCGTTGTTCTTCATGGGGATCGGCGGCCTGATTGTCCTGCTGGTTCCTATCCTGGTCACACAGCTTGTTCAGTTGATGACCGTTTTGCCTGACATTCTTGCAAGCTGGCAGGCACATTTCTCAACTCATTTCCCAGGCATAAGCTCCATGATCTCTACTAGCATGGAGAACAACGGTGAGGGCGAATCTCAATCTATGCTGCCAGGCCTGGAAGGTTCGAGTAAGACCATTTTGTCTTATCTAGGGATGCTGGCGACTCTAAGCTTTGTCCCTCTGTTCCTGTTCTTTACGCTGCTCTCTGGAAACTTGCTGCACAAGCAGGCCTCGGAACTTTTATCCGTCTTTCACGAGTCTACCCAGCGAAAAACACTCTATTTTATGGATGTTTTCGTGGGTTACATCACAGCCTTCTTTCAAGGTCAACTGCTCATCGCCGTTTGCATGGGTATCTTATATGCCACGAGCTTCACGCTGATCGGTCTGGATTTCGGAGTGCTTGCTGGCCTGGTACTGGGGTTGCTGAATATCGTCCCTTTCCTTGGAAGTCTAGTGGGCCTGCTGGTGGTCTTGCCCATGGCCTATCTGCAGCCGGATGGCGGCGTTGAATTACTGGTCCTAGCCGGGCTGGTGTTTGCGGGGGTGCAATTGATTGAAAGCTGGCTGCTGACACCGAAAATCATGGCCAACCGCTCGGGCCTTCACCCGGCACTCGTGGTTATTTCCCTGTTTTTCTGGGGCACAGCCTTGGGTGGCATCACCGGTTTGATCCTGGCGGTTCCACTGACGGCGTTCTTCGTTGCCATCTCGGGCGAGATCAAGACGAGCGTGCAACGCACGCTGAGCAATCGAGAAGAAAGACCATGAAGCCACCCAAACCCTTATTTACTCTTTCAGGTCCTCGCGTAGAGCCTGTTCCAGTTGCTTCGTTTCAGTGATATCGAGAAGGGTAATCACCACTCCATCAATCACATTGTCCAGCCGCCGATAGGGCATGATCCGCACCGTGAACCAGCGACCGTCAGTGGCGAGAATCTGTTTCTCAGAAAAGGCCAGAGTGCCCAGAGTGTTCAGGGCGTCGTCGTTGAGTTCCGGATATTGCAGTTTGGTAGTGAGATCACTGAGGGGGCGGCCAACATCGCCTTCGCGAATGTTGATGATCTTGGATGCCCGGTCAGTGAAGCGACGGAGATTCAAATTCTGATCGAGAAACAGAATGGCGATGTCGATGCTGTTAAGCAGATTATTCATGTCGCTTTGGGCGAGGGCGAGATCGTCGAGCTTGGTCTGCATTTCCGCGTTGATCGTTTGTAGTTCTTCATTCATGGACTGCATTTCTTCTTTCGACGTCGTCAGCTCTTCGTTGGTTGATTGCAACTCCTCATTGGTCGATTGCAACTCCTCGTTGGCTGATTGCAACTCCTCCTGAGACGCGCGGTTCTCCTCGCGCAGCGTCTGAATTTCATCCTGGTACTGTCGCAGCTCCGCGGCGTGGGACTGCTGTGCGGCGGTTTTAGACGTTTGCTTGTTGGCAGCACTGTCATGCGTGGGGGCGATGTCACGAAACACGATCATCTTCATCCCGCGTAGGGAAGTCGGCTCACGCAGCGCCTGTACGGTGATATCGACGCTCCGAATACCACCGCCGGGCGGTTGCACCTCAAGACCCTGCAACTGCAACGGTTCACTCTGGTTGTCAGCCTGGCGCAAGGCGCTGGCGATGGGGGTTCTCAGGCTGTCCCGCACCATGGCGTGGAAATTCCAGTTGGCTTTGCCAGCGGCAGGCTCCAGGTATTTCCCTGTTCGCCCACTGATGTAGACAATATCACCCTCGTCATTGATCACCACCGCGGCGGGGGCATAGACCTGTAACAATACCTGGTCGGCGGCTGCTTGCAGGTTGTCATGTGTCGGAGAGGATACATTGCTGGAGGGCACAGGAAGCTCCTTGGTCATCCAAGAAAGAGGGGGGAAGGACTTTACCGGCAATCGGAGGCCGCTGCTCTGGGTATTATTCTGCTGCAAGTAGAGTCGCAGCCTAGATTCAACGGGAGCAAACAGTTTAGTGAATCGGCCTACTGTTTCTGAGCTTCCGAGTACCAGTATGCCCCCGGGGCGCAGGCTGTAGTGAAACAGGGGGATGAGCTTGCGTTGCAAACTCTGATCGAAGTAGATCAACAGGTTGCGGCACGAAATCAGGTCGAGTCGGGTGAAAGGGGGGTCAAGCACTACATCCTGCTGGGCAAAAAGCACTCGGTCACGGATGTCGCTGTTGATTCGGTAGCCGTCGTCATGGGCGCTGAAAAAGCGAGCTAGACGCTCTGCCGAGACACTTTGGCTGATATCTGCCGGATAGCAGCCGCGGCGTGCGGTGGTAATGGCGTCCGGGCTCAGGTCGGAGGCGAAGATCTGCAGCGTGACGTTATGAGGTTGCGGCAGTTTGTCCATCGCCTCTGTGAAAATCATCGCGAGGGAGTAGGCTTCTTCGCCGGTTGAGCAGCCGATCACCCAGGCACGTAGATGGGATTCCCTGTCTGGTCGCGCCAGAAGCTTGGGCAGGGTGGACTCTGCTAGGTATTGCCAGACTTGGGCATCCCGGAAAAAGCTGGTTACCCCAATGAGCACTTCCTTGAACAGCAGGTCGATTTCATTGGGATTGCGTTGGAGATACTCGACGTATAACAGCAAGGTGGTGATGTTGTGTATCGCCATGCGCCGCTCTATACGACGCTGCAGAGTGCTGGTCTTGTAGTGTGAAAAGTCGTGGCGGGTCCGTTCCCTTAAGAGACGCGCAATTCGCTGCAAGGGAGTTGATGCCCGCTCGGTTTCCACCACAGGATCGTTAGCCACCTCTGGTTCCGGTATCTGGTCCAAGCAGGCGAGAAGGCGCGCAGGCAATTCGCTAGGTGGGGCGATGATATCGACACAGTTGGCAGCGATGGCGCTGTTGGGCATAGCATCGAATTGTGCCGTGTCTGGCTGTTGCACGGCCGTTAAGCCGCCTACCGCCTTGATTGCTTGCAGGCCCAAAGTGCCATCCGAGCCCATGCCGGACAACACCACGCCGATCGCCTGGTCTCCCTGGGCGCTTGCCAGGGACGAAAACAGCACATTGATGGGTAGACGCAACCCCCTGGGTTCCATCGGCTCCGCGAGGTTCAGTGAGCCGCCGACAATGCTGAGCTCCGTATTCGGCGGAATGACATACACGTAGCCAGCTTTGATGGGCATGCCCTGGATGGCTTCCCGTACCGGCATTAGGGTAGCCCGCTGGAGTAATTCCGGAAGCAGCGCTTTGTGAGTGGGATCGAGATGCTGCACGACCACATAGGCCATATGGCTGTGCGGCGAGACTCGAGATAGGAACTCTTCAAGCGGCGCTAAGCCACCGGCGGAGGCGCCAATACCTGTAATACGCAACGCCAGCGGGGGCATCGGTACATTGGCGGTGGGCAAGTCGGTCATGGTTTTAATCGGTTGACGGGGTTAATCCTCACAGGCGCACTCATAGCAGGCCAACAGAAGTTGGTCGGGGCTGCTTGGTGAAAGGTCAGCCTGGAACGTCAGGTGTCGGGAATCCTGTGTAGCACCATCCCTTTCGGTTACGCAGGAGTGCTTGGCGCCGCTTTGGGCGACGTGCTGAAGCAGGTCAAGCAGTGATTGTCGGTCTTGCGCTTTCAGAAAGGTGTCGATTCGCTTCCCTACCAGATGGTCCTGGCCTATGCCGAATAGCTCGGAGGCGATAAAGTTGGCTTTGATGATAACGCCTTCAAAATCAACAACAAAATAGGCAAGAGGCGCGGCGTCGTATAGTGCCCGGTATAGGTTGATGTCCTCAACGAGTGCCTGTTCATTGGTGGCAAGCTCTTCGTTTTGCAAGTCAAGCTCTACCTGATGCACCTGAAGTTCATGGAGAAGTTTGAGGGCATCGTTCGCTTTATCGGGATTACTGGAAAGCTGGTGTAGCAGACGCAAGGTATCAACACCTAACGACCAGTGGCCCGAAGGCGGTGTCGTGCCCGCCTGCAACTGCGCTATCGCCTTGTCTCGCAGCTTTGCGTGGGTTGTGGCTTCAACGCTTGATGTGGGCATACTATTCTCCAAGATTATTCTCTGGATATAACAATCCACTGTAGCTTACTGCGCCAGAGATTAGTATGAAGATCCAGGTTGTCCTCGTGATCTGCACAATGCTTCTATGGAGCTAGGTCGAGAGCCATTCTGGGTCGAAAACCTACCCAAGCCACTTTTGCTCCATCAGCAATGGGCGTCAGCGAGGACTCAGGTATAAGGGGAAGCCCAGCTCTGCTGCCAGTTCAAGTTTAGAAGCAGTCGCTAGGAGGCAGCACCCGATTGCAAATTGAAGTAACGGTAATCTTGAATCTCCCTTTCTTCAGACTTCAAATAAGCATTCGCAGTAAATCCGACAGGGATTATTCCTGTCGTCATGACGGCGCTTGAGAGGCATATGTTCTTAAAATTATTGCTCTGGGTTATTCGTTTACTGACACTACTTTTGATTGTGGTGAGCATACTCCCTGAGATGCCCAGCGGTCAGTGGTGGGTCAGGCTATGGGAGTTTCCTCGGCTACAGTTGACATTGGCTTTGGCTGTGCCGCTGCTGCTGCTGGCATTGCATATATGGCTGAAAAGGCCTCGAAAAGAACATGCCGTGTTGTTAGTGTTAATCCTCGCGATAGGAGGGTGGCAGCTGTTACATATCTTGCCGTTTACGCCGGTCTGGTCGAACGAAGTGCCAACTGCCGACGCTCAAACACTCGAGGATCAGTCAACTTTTAAAGTTCTGACCGCTAATGTTTCCTATTCAAATGACAGCTACTCCGAAGTAGTGGCGTTGGTCCAGCGCGAGGATCCTGACCTCTTGCTGTTAATCGAAGTTAATAACGAGTGGGATGAGGGCTTGGCGCCGTTGACTGAACACTACGAGTATCGAGTAGGTGAGGTTCGTGGGGAGGGATTGGGGATCGTGCTCTGGTCGCGGTTCCCATTGCTAGAGCAAGAAGTGAAGCACCTCGTTTCCGAACGCAGGCCATCAATCTTTGCGACTCTGGATATTCCCGGCATAGGACCCATACGCTACGTTGGTACTCACCCAGTCCCACCGGGGTTGGAAGATCGTATCACACACAATGACGAGACCTCTGAGCGCCGAGACAGCCGGGTTCGCGATGCAGAATTGATGCTCATTGCCCGACATGTCCAACGAGACCCAGACAATCGCTGGATCGTTACTGGTGACTTCAATGACGTCGCGTGGTCCGATACTACCCGGCTGTTCGCCGACCTGAGCGATCTTAAAGATCCACGGCACGGAAGGCGATTGCTGAGCACTTACCACGCTGAGCGACCATTTTGGCGCTATCCGATTGATCACCTGTTTGTATCTGACGGTTTTCATCTCATCGATCTGGACCGAGTAAGACTTAAGGGCTCAGACCACTTCGCGATTACTACGACGCTGACTGCCGCTAGAAAGGATCAAGCGAACCCTGAGGCTTCTGAGGAGGAACATCAGACGGCTCAGGAACTGGTCGAGGAAGGTACTGAAGATGCTAGCGAGCATGATGTTAGCGATTAAAAGAGACTGGCCTATAGATGACCAGCAATAGTCGTTCTTAACGAGCGGCACAATAAAAGCTAAATAAAATTCGAATTTTTGTTTTTTCAATCCAAGCGAACCCTCGCCGCCACCTCCGATTAATACCGAGCGTTATTCATGTTGCCATTTGATCTGAAACTCTATTTCTTCTTCATCATCTGACCGCTCGTGTTCGATGGTGAACGCTGCTCGGACGGGGACGTAGATACGCTCGCCCGCAATCTGAATATCGAAACGTTCCCCGTTCTCGATGGAGTCTGCCAGCCGCCGTAGCTTGGCCACAAAGTCAGCCTTCGAGTAGCCCTTTTCTACATCTCTTTCGTCTTTAGCGCTCATTGAACTCTCCTTGACAGTCGTTAATGCCAGTACCTGTGGGCAATTGGCTTGAATTCCAGCATAGCAGACCATACGTAAACCATACTCTGCGACGGCAAACGCGGCTGCGCTGAAACGACTCCAGGGCCTCTGGGACGTTCGACGCCTGACGCTAAGGTCTAAGCTTCGCTCCACTTTTGGCAGTTGTAAGGATCTACCACCATGACGCACGCGACAATTCTGCAGCAAGGAACTATCCACTGCTTTCCCGCTGGGTTGCGCGATGAGCAAGGAAAGCTGGTCAATGCCGAGGTATCCGCAGTGCTCTATGATGGCAAGCGGCTGATTATGGCCAGTGACAAGCCAGTCCCCGGCGAGGAACGCTCGGCGGTGTTCGGCATGCCGATGACCGAGCAAGGTCCCGATGACAGCCAACTGGAATATTTTACAACGCCGCTGATCAAACAGGCTGTCAAGTACGAGGATTTATCCCTCACGGCGGATGGCCGTTACGTACTGGCAACCACAGGCTTTGATCGAATCGACAATGAAAGTCATGCCCTTAACGACTATAACCATTTGCTGATTTGGCCGCTGGGCAAACCTGAAAAAGTGCAGGCAGTAGACCCCGATCCGCGGGATGGCGTTGAGGGTTCCTTGGAGCTTCGCACCAAGCTCGACGAAGCGGTTGGCTTTCCTTATTACAAAGTGGAGGGGCTCGCCGCGGTGCCTGGAGAGCGCGGCGATGGCCTGTTGCTGTTCGGTATCCGCGAACAGGGGCGGGCGCATGATGACTTCACTTATGTAAGCCGCATCGTGGGCGCTCATTACCAAATTAGCGAGAGTGGCAACCTGGTGTTTATCGATAAAATGCGCGAACACTATGCCTTTGATCCCGGCAATCACCCGGCGGTTCGTTATGACTGCGGTTTATCAAGCTTGGAGTATGATCCTTACCATGCCCGCCTTTACCTGCTTAACAGCTTTGAGGTTAAGGAAGCCGGGGCAGAACGTATTGGTGGTTACCTGTGGGAGGTCAGCCTTGGCGATTTTCGAGCGGGCAGCAGTCCAGCACTTGTGACCACGCCTGAAGGACTACCCTTAGAGTTCGAGCACAAGGCTGAGGGGCTTGCCGTGCTGGATCATGATCGACTGTTTGTTGCTTACGACAACGATCGCCATCTCGGGTTAGGCAGCGTCGATGAGCGTGATGAACGACACGCCTGTGAGGCGCCCTATACCCTATTGAAGGTTACCTGACCCTTGGCGAGGCCGTTGATGCGTCTGCGATTCCCGTTACACCTGCTGATCATATTGCAGCTGGCACTTTTGGCTGGCTGCGAGGAGACGCCAACAGGGCGTTCCCAGCTGGCACTAGTGCCCGAAAACCTGATGACGCAGATGGGTGAGGATTCATTCGACCAGTTGCTGAATCGACAGCCGGTGTCACGCGATGCGCAGGCGAATCAACTGGTGCAATGTGTGGCTGAGAAAGTGGTGGCCGCCGCTGAGGCAAGCTACCCAGGGCTTGCTTTCCCTGAACGCTGGGAAGTGGTCGTCTTTGAGGATTCCTCTCCCAACGCTTTCGCTCTCCCCGGGGGGCGCATCGGTGTGCATACTGGTCTATTGCGGGTGGCCGAGACACCTGCGCAGCTAGCGGCGGTTATCGGGCACGAGGTAGGCCATGTCCTGGCTGACCATGGTAATGAGCGACTTACCCAACAACTCGGTATCAAGGCCGGGCTTTTGGTCGTGGGATTATTGGGGGAGGGCGAGCTGGGGCATCAGCAGTTGATGCAGGCTTTGGGTATCGGCGCCCAAGTCGGCATTAGTCTGCCGTTCAGTCGCACCCATGAGGAAGAGGCCGACTTAATGGGGTTAGCCATCATGGCCCGTGCGGGATTCGATCCACAACAGAGCGTGGTGCTGTGGCGCAACATGGCCGCTGCTGGGGGAGGTCAGCCTCCCGAGTTTC
Source organism: Halomonas sp. SH5A2 (assembly GCF_014263395.1). Lineage (GTDB taxonomy): Bacteria > Pseudomonadota > Gammaproteobacteria > Pseudomonadales > Halomonadaceae > Vreelandella. The sequence continues at coordinate 1,634,715 of NZ_CP058321.1, forward strand.
TGTCGACTCACCCCACCCATGAATCTCGTATCAATTTGCTCCAAACGTCCATGGAGCAAGCGCTGGCAACTTACCAGAATGCCTCGCCCGCAGACTGCTCCACATCCTAACAAGCCGAGTTATCTACATTGCCACTGGCAACAATAGCAACCATAGAGGAGAAATCGTGATTTTACCGATTCTGGCCATCGTCCTGGGGTTTGTCCTGCTCCTGTGGAGCGCTGACCGCTTCATCGATGGTGCCTCGGCGATGGCCGGGCATATCGGGTTACCCTCGCTGGTGATCGGCATGGTTATCGTCGGGTTTGGCACGTCGGCACCTGAGATCGTCGTGTCCATCATGGCGGCCCTGGATGGAAATCCCGAACTGGCCCTCGGCAATGCGCTAGGTTCCAATATCTACAACGTTGGCCTCATCATCGGAGTGACGGCATTGATTGTGCCGATCGCCGTGCATTCGACGATCATCCGCCGTGAGTTGCCGTTGCTATTGCTGTTTGGAGCCGTGGCAGGGGCATTTTTCTGGAACGACCAACTTGGCCGATTAGAATCGCTGTTGTTACTGCTGGGGTTTTTCGGCCTGATGGCCTGGACGACCTGGGCAGCACTGCGTGGCAGGGGTGACCCATTAGCCGCAGAGACGGAACAGGAGCACGCGTCGCATGCCATGACGCTTGGCCGAGCCATCCTGTGGCTCCTGGTCGGTCTAGCGCTGCTGCTGGTGAGCTCGCGGATGCTGGTCTGGGGTGCCGTCTCCGTGGCAAGTGCTTTGGGTGTCAGTGATCTCATCATCGGACTCACGATCGTGGCGCTCGGCACCTCGCTGCCGGAGTTGGCATCGTCGATCGCCGCGGTTCGCAAGGGGGAGCACGATATTGCCATTGGCAATGTCGTTGGCTCCTGCATGTTCAACCTATTGGCGGTGGTAGGCATCGCCGGTGTCATCGCACCAATGGAGGCGCTTTCAGCGGAGGTCATGCTCCGAGACTGGCCGGTGATGATGGCCATGGTAGTAGGCCTGTTTATCATGGGCTACGGCATTCGCGGCAAGGGGCGGATCAATCGTATCGAGGCGAGCCTGCTATTGCTGGGGTTAGTGGTCTACAACGGCTGGCTGGTCAACACTGTGCTGACAGTCTGATCGAGTCGAATACCCGTTATGGTGAGCTTGGTTCTGTTAATGGTGGCAATGCCGAAAACTCAGCAGTTCTGCGCACAGCATCGATATCGTCCTGAAGCGACATAACGCTTTCTGAGCGGGCCAATGCCATTCTTGAGTGCTTTTTGGCGGCTGCAGCCATTGTCTGGTCATCTCCCTGAGCCAAAACAAAGAGAGCTTTCTGCAATCTGATCGAAACCTCGATTATACCCGCACCGTCACGGGCTATGGGCGTAAAAGCGTCGTCGAATAGGTCGTCGATCATCAGTTCTGGCACTGATATACGGTCGTAGGTAATCGCCTGTAATTGATTTTTCTCAACGGGAGATTGCCAAAGGGTAAAAAGCCGCACGAACGTGCCAATGACATTGATCGCTGTTCCCGGGTCATTGATGCCCGGCGACAGTGCCTTGTCGGCAATTTCGGACAATGCAATAAGCCCGAATCGGGGGTCATCTTCAAAGGTGCGGCTTGAGCTAATCGTGAAGGCACTAGCAAAAGCCTCTGTTTCGAATGCTTTACCTTCTTCAATGTCCCCCTCAACAAGTAGCAGCGGAAGTCGTGTATGTACAAAGGTACCTGGCAGTGCCGCTACTGTTACGTGGCAATCGTGCGCTTCAGCACAGGATTGTAACGTCTCCAGGTCGATATGCTGAACATAGCCAACCGTTGAAGAACAAATGGGAGCGCCCTTGTCAGCGGCCTGATATGGAGAGGCTGTCAGAGCCCCCAGCGTGGGAGCATGCCGGCGACGCTCCAGTGCGTCGCCAGCTGCCTTCTCCGCTTTCTCAATAGTATTCACCACTCTGCCCAGTCGGGCAATTCTGTCCACCCAGCGAACGAATGTGATGATGACAATGGCAAACACCAAAAGGGTCAGTGCAAAGATCGCAAACCTGCCTGCAGCATCAAACATGTCATTCTTAACGGTGATCAGCGAAACAATACTGAAGATGAAGGCGCCGATAAACGCGGACAACGCGTTCTGGGTAACGTCGTCAGCAATCACCAGCGGTATGGAGCGGGGGGTTGCCCCGGTGCTGGCAGATGCATAAGCAGCAACCATGGAACCGACGGCAAATGTCGCGATAACCAGCATGCTCGATGCCATGATGGTCAGGAGCGATTCAACAGAATCTAAAGTGATGTCGGGCACCACTCTAGAAAGCCCTATATTGTCGGCGAGCATGGCGATGAATGTACCACCAATAGAAAGCACGCAAAGCAGCAGTGGCTTGACCCATAGATGCTCGTTAATCCGACTAAAAGCAAAGCGAAGCCTGTCCATGGTGAATAGCTTTGATTGAGCCATGAATCCATCCTCTGTGGTTAGGCTCAGAATCCTGAGGCCAGCTTATGAAAATCTTAGGGTCTATTGCATCCACCGAGCTAACGGCCGGACGTATTTCATCTTCGTTCTTCCACGCCTGCACCCACCAGGACGGCCACCCAAAAATGCCGAAGTGAATCAACATTTGGAGAGTGTGCGCTTTCCCGAGATGCGCAGGAATACAACGAGCGCCGCGTAAGCCAGTATCAGCCGCGTTTTAAAAAGTGCATTCCACCGGCTAGATATGCAAGGATTATCCTTCATGGCATGCAGTTCGCGCTCGTATCCCTTAGGCTCGTTATGGTGGGTATTCGGGAGTTTATCAATGCAGCTTGATATGTGGTTAATCTATTTTGTTAGTTGTGTGGGCCTGTCGTTGTCGCCCGGCCCCAATGGGCTTCTTGCGCTGACGCATGGAGTGCTTCACGGAAGTCGCAAGACGTTGTTCACTATTTCGGGCGGCGCGATAGGGTTTGTCATCGTTATAGCCCTTTGCATGTTTGGCATTGGGGCCCTGATCAAGTCCTCCGTTATATGGCTTTCCGTACTCAAGTGGGTAGGTGGCGCCTATCTTGTCTGGCTGGGTATTCAGGTATGGCGTTCACCACCGATTTCCACAACGGCTGATGCTGACGAAAGTGTGTCCAGCGGTTGGTTGCTTTTCCGCCAGGGAGCGTTGGCGTCGATAACAAACCCGAAGGTGCTGTTGTTCTTTAGCGCCTTCTTGCCGCAATTTCTTGACCCACAAAACAGCCTGGTGCACCAGTTTGTCATCATGGCTGCGACCTTCGTGATGACGGAATTTTTGGCAGAGTTCATCCTGGCAAGCGCCGCTAGCCGCATTCGGCACTGGTTGGAACGTGCTGGGCGAGGGTTTAATCGCGTTTGCGGAGGTCTGTTCATGGCAATTGGCGCAGCGCTGCCGTTGCGGGCTTGAAGCGTCTATGGATTGAATGGTGATATCTAAACAGTGGCTATTGCTGTTGCTGGCAGATGCAGTCCTGATTCTCCACGTGCTGTTTGTCGCCTTCGTGGTATTGGGCCTGTTGGCTATTTACGCAGGGTATTTCCTGAAATGGCAGTGGGTGCGTCATCGCGTTTTTCGCATCGTGCACTTATGCGCCATCGGCTACGTAGTGGGGCAAACCTGGCTGGGAATGATCTGCCCGCTGACGACCTGGGAAATGGCGCTCAGAGCCGAAGCGGGGGCGGCCACTTATGCTGGATCTTTTATTCAGCATTGGCTGCATAGCCTGCTTTACTACAGCGCGCCGGACTGGGTGTTTGGTGTGGTTTACAGCGTATTTGGCGGCTTAGTGCTGGCGAGCTGGTGGGTGGTGCGGCCGAATAAATGGGCTCGCTGAGACGCTTTATCTTCCTGAACTAAAAGAATAGCTTTCAGCTCCTCTGCCTGCTTTCGGGTATTTGGAGACCAATAGCCGACGTTACTTTTTATCTACAGACGTCGAAGGCCAACCAATCTGGCGAAGTTCATCAGGTGCGTTAAGCTGAAACCGTGGGTTTTTGCATGACAAGACATGGATTTCCATGGTCAAGCACTTGAGACGTAACGCTTTACGGCCAAACGCAAAGGAGGCCTGGGATGGCTAAAAAACCTCAAGGAAGCGACAGCTCGGCTTCCGGCCAGAGCGAGTCACTTAACTCGGTTTCCTGCGGCACCGAGAAACTCCTGCTGGCCGCGCTGGAGCGTGGCGGTAGCTGCCTTGAAACGGGGCGCTTTCTTATCAGTTACCGTAAGGGAAGAGTAGAAGAAGGCATTAAGGCGCTGAAGGCCCAGAACTTTCGGGTGGCCGATGCCCGTGATTTTGCCGATCAGGCGGTCAGCCTGGAAGACACTGGGGATGCCGAGGCGTTGGTGTTCCCGGAGCTGGGTGTAGCGCTGGTTGGCGGTGACGCCTTAGAACAGCACGGGATGAGCGTTTTGGACGAGATTTCAGCGCAAAGCCCGATAGAAATCATTGAGCCCGAATATTTTGCGTTTTCTGAAGGCTCTGATTTTAAAAACTCTGATTCTAGAAACGCCGACTACCTGCGGGGCTTTTTGCGGGCAGCAAGTACCATTGCGCGCGACCTCGGCGTTGAACTTGATAGTGACGAGCGCGAAGAATCGCGTGAGACAGACGCACTTGAGGTGACTTGGGGGCTGGCTCGGTGCAAGGTGCCGCAAAGCCGTTGGAGTGGCGCTGGCATTAAAGTCGCCGTGCTTGATACCGGCATGGATCTTGGTCACCCGGATTTCGCTGGCAGGGAGTTTGTTACCCGATCTTTCGTCGGGGAGCCGGTTCAGGATCTCAATGGGCACGGCACGCACTGTATCGGTACGGCCTGTGGCCCAAAAGTGCCTTCTGAAAGTACGTCACGTTACGGTATCGCTTTCGATTCTCAGGTGTTGGTCGGCAAGGTGTTAACTAACTCAGGCAGCAGCACCGGGGCGGGCGTGCTCGCAGGCTTGAACTGGGCGATTGCCAATCGCTGCGAAGTGATCTCGATGTCGCTTGGCAGCCAGAGCCCGGTGCAAGCCGCTTATACCCATGCTGGCGAAGCGGCACTGCGTAATGGGTGCCTGATTATCGCTGCCGCAGGCAATTCCTCTGCAAGCACGGGCGCGCCGGCCAACTCGCCCACAGTGATGTCTGTGGCGTCTCTCGATCCGAACCTGAAGCTTTCCCGTTTTTCAAATCATGGCAAAATCGAGATTGCCGCTCCAGGACGCGATATCTTCTCTTCCTGGCCCCGGCCCACTCGCCATAAAACGATTAGTGGCACCAGCATGGCAGCGCCACATGTGGCAGGCTGTGCGGCCCTCTGGGCGCAGTCTGACGCCTCACTACGTGGAATGAAGCTGTGGCAACAGTTGGTGGCTTCGGTGAAAGGGCTGCCATCGCCTGAATCCCACGTTGGTGCGGGGTTGGTACAAGCACCCTAGAAAGGAATGATCGATGGCAAAGATAGCGTTATGGATAATCACGATTTCCAACGATCAATCGATCAATGACATCGCCACACGCCTGAGTGAGGAGGGGTTGACCATCAAGGAGATACTCGAGGAGATCGGCTGTATTACCGGGTCGGCCGATGATGTCACGGCTGAGCGTCTAAAACATATCGAAGGCGTCTTGGATATTGCCCCTGATGTGCAGATTGGTGTGGGGCCGCCGGGTGCGGATGAAACCTGGTAAGTTGGTTGACGATTTAGCTAAAAATTGGGGGAAGGGAGAGGGTGTGAACGAGTCATTACAAGCGTTATTAGTCGAATTAGAGCAATTTGGTCAAGATAACGACACCGCTATCGCTGACCGTCCTCGGCGAATGCTGAATATTACCCGCGATACCGGGGAGTTTCTTTCAGTGCTGGTTCAGGCAACCAGCGCAAAGCGTGTGCTTGAGATTGGCACTTCTAACGGATACTCCACCTTGTGGCTGGCTCAAGCGGCGCAAAATATTGGCGGGCATGTTACGACAATTGAGCAATCTGAGTTCAAGCTTGAACTAGCCGCCAATAACTTTGAGCGCTCTGGTCTTTCTGCGGTTATCACTCAGCTCCGCGGGGAGGCGGGCAGTCTGCTTGAAACCATGCATGATGAAAACTGTGATCTTATCTTTCTAGACTCCAAACGCTCGGAGTATCTGGCCTGGTGGCCCACCATCAAACGTTTATTACGCAAGGGCGGGCTGCTCGTCGTCGATAATGCCACCTCTCATGCAGATGAAATGGCGGCTTTTATGGCGCTGGTTGCGGCAAACTCTGATGTCACTACCTGCACAGTACCCGTCGGGAACGGGCAGTTTTTGGCAACGCTGTCAGGCTATGACTAAGCATAAGGGCCTGCTTTCTGAAAACCATGACCACCCGTTTGAAGAGTGTCAACATCACATTCGTGACCAGACAGCGCGTATGCGTCACACTACCTCGCATCCGCTTTGGAAGAGAACTGTTGACCCACGCTACCTGGGTTGTCTATTTCGTTGGGTTTTTTATGAGTGAGCTTACAGGAATGAAAAAATGGAATTGATCCGCAGTGTCGTTATTTCTGAGTTTTCGGATTTTAATGATTTAAGTGAGCTTATTGTTTTAATAGTTCGGTTGCTGATGGCTGCCCTTCTAGGTGGGTTATTGGGCCTTGAGCGTGAACAGAGCGGCAAGGCGGCTGGAATACGTACCCATATGCTTGTTTGCATGGGTGCTGCGCTATTTATATTAATTCCCCAGCAAGCAGGTATTTCTGATTCGGAGATGAGTCGAGTTATTCAAGGTGTTATTGCCGGGATCGGCTTTCTGTGTGCCGGAAGTATCATCACCGGGAAGGATGATCAGGCTGCAACGGGGCTTACCACAGCAGCGGGCATTTGGTTCACGGCGGCCATAGGCATAGCGGTTGGCCTGGGGCGTGAGCAGACTGCGGTATTGTGCACACTTTTAGCTTGGCTGGTGCTTTACGTAGTGCCTTTTTTTTCAGGCTCAATACGCAAGAAAAAAGCTGCATATTTAAAGCCAAATAAAGATAATGCTAGCTTTAAATGAGAGGTTGCTAATTTTATGAATGAAACGAAATCTTTAAATCGAGCGGCTAATTAAAAAGCTGGTGTGATTATCCTAGGCTTGGAGCCGTTTCATTTATTGGCTTCGTGCAAAAATAAGGGGAATAATTGTGTTTGAGTACACAGTGCTTCACTGGATGACTTTTCTTTCCGCGGCGGTGCTGCTGAACCTTTCTCCAGGGCCAGATATTGCTTATATATTGGGGCAAACATTGCGCAGTGGACGACGTCATGGTGTTGCCGCCATGTTTGGGATTTGGACGGGTGCCGCGCTGCATGTAGTGATGGCCGCCGTTGGCCTTTCGGCCATTCTAGCTACATCTGCGTTAGCTTTTTCGATTGTTAAATGGGTGGGGGCGGCCTACCTGATATGGCTGGGCGTTAAAATGCTGCTCTCACGGGGCGATCAATTTATTGCAGCAGAAAAGCAGCGCCCTAAGCGCCTATCTTCGGTTTATTGGCAGGGAATGCTGGTGTCAGCGCTAAACCCCAAAGTGGCCGTATTCTTCCTGGCGTTTCTGCCGCAATTTATCGTCGAGGGTGCTGGCCCTGCCGAGGCACAGCTTTTATTGCATGGCAGCTTGATTATCGTGGTCGCTGCGGTAATAGAACCTCCTTTGGTACTGGCGGGCGCTAAGCTAGGTGCTTTTCTGAAAAGCAAACCCCGCGTTGGTTTATGGATGGATAGAAGTCTAGGAGCGCTGTTTGTGGCTTTAGGTGCACGGCTCGCCGCTAGTGCTAAATAGATTCAAAAGGTGCGGATATAACTGGGTTAGCGATCACCGCACCTATTTATTGGGGATCTAGGCCGGTTCGGATATCGAAACGGTCTCTAACGACATCTGCAGTTCATCGACCAGCGCTTCAACCTTGCCTGCCGCCTCGGCAACAGAGTTTGCCAGTAGCTCACCGCCAGCTTCCTGCCCCTCTATGGCGATGTAGTGGAGTCGGGTAATGCCGATAAAGCCAAGCGCGGTGGCGAGGTTTGGTTCCAGGTGGTTCATATGCGCCATTTCTCCACCAGGTTCAAAGCCGATACTGCCTCTAGCGCTAAGAATGACAGCATGCCTTGGCCGATCAGTAAGCTTCGGGATAGGAGTATCAATGGGATTGGTGTCATCGAAATCCATTGTGCGGCCAAGCCTTATTACTTGATCGATCCACGCCTTGAGGGCGGCTGGCATGCCAAAGTTATAGAGCGGCGCGCCAATCACCACAATATCAGCAGCAATTAATTCATCTACCAATAAGTCGCTTTCTGCCAACGCTTCCTTCATCCAGAGTTCTCGCTGGTCTTCAGGCGTAAATGCTGACGCGATCCAGTCGTGGCTGATAAAAGACGGCGGGTTTTGGCCAATATCGCGATAGGTGATCGGGTCTTGCGGTCGCTTTGATTGCCACTGACTGACGAATAGGTGGGTCAAATGGCGGCTGTGAGAGCCGTGATTATCGGTTCCCGCAATACCGGGGCGGGCCTGGCATCTATTTGCAGAATATGTGGCATGATTGGTCTCCTAATCTGAGTTCAACTCATCTATGCTTAACAACAGGCTTAGCGTAGGACTTGCCTGTTAGCCCAAACAAACGATCTTTTTTTGCAGCAATAGATGAGTAATATTCACTCATGAGTCATCGTCGGTTACCCTCACTTTCGGCACTTCGAGCTTTTGAGGCGGCTGCCCGCCATGAGAGCGCCAAGCAGGCGGCGCTAGAGCTGTCAGTTACCGCCACTGCCATCAGTCACCAGGTTCGAGGGCTAGAAGAGTCGCTGGGCGTTTCTCTGTTTGTGCGTAAACCCCGCCAGTTGGAGCTGACTTCCCAGGGTCGCGAGCTGCTGCAGGTGTTGGAAGGCGCGTTTGACAGCATCAGTCAGGTGGTCGAACGGCTAAGCGCTGTGCCCGTTCGCCAAACCATTACGCTTTCCACGACACCAGCGGTCGCGGTGCGCTGGTTGCTGCCCTGGGTTTGCCTGCTGCGCGACTCGCATCCAGACATTGATTTGCGTATTCATGCGTCTCACGAGCCCGTAACGCTAGGTGGGGTAACGGCAGACATTGCCATTCGCTATGGCGATGGCCGTTGGCCGGGGTTGGTAGCGGAGAAACTTTTTGATAACACCTTTGTCCCGACCTGTAGCCCACGCCTTGGCCTGCACGATATAGCAAAGCTGCCTCTGCACCCGTTGATTCATTTTCGCCCTCAGGGAGAAGTGTCTGCGCCACTGAATTGGAGCCTCTGGCAGAAACACGCAAAGGTGCCGGGGTTGGATGTTAGTGCCGGGCTGGTATTTTCCGACGAGACCCACGCTATTTCTGCCGCCGTTGGTGAGCAGGGCGTAGCGCTGATGAGCCGTCAGTTGATTAAGGATGAATTAGAGGAAGGGCGCTTAGTACAACCGTTCGGCCCGGAATTGGTAGGCAAGCCGTTCTTTTTGGTCTACCCGGAAAGTCGCCAGCACGATCCGACGATTCTGGCTATACGCGAGTGGGTGAAGTCGGTGCCAGGTGGGTTGTATACGCAATCGCACTGACGTGTAGATCATGGACTATCAAACAGGACGTATAGGAGCTAAAAAGTGCAGGCTATTAGTGACATCATAATCTCCGAGTTTTCGGAATTTAACGATGTGGGTGAGCTTGTCATTGTGGTAGTACGGCTACTACTGGCGGCTGTTCTCGGTGGCCTGTTGGGGCTCGAGCGAGAGCAGCGAGGCAAGCCGGCCGGTATACGGACGCATATGCTGGTCTGCATGGGCGCTGCTTTATTCATCTTTATCCCTGAGCAAGCGGGTATTTCGGATTCAGAGATGAGTCGTGTCATTCAAGGTGTGATTGCAGGCATCGGTTTTCTGTGTGCCGGCACTATCATTACCCGACAAGATGAGCAGGCGACGTCAGGGCTCACCACGGCAGCTGGCATTTGGCTGACGGCCGCCATCGGGGTAGCCGTTGGTCTTGGGCGTGAGCAGACAGCCGTTTTGTGTACGCTGCTGGCCTGGATGGTGCTTTACGTGGTGCCTTTCTTTTCGCGCCCCATCAGCAAGAAAAAAGCTTCAACCTCTGAGGATGATGACGATAATTCTGATGCTTGATCTCGGACCACTGTCGTCATTGAGGGGAACTAAATCGCCCCGGGTTTCATAGAGCCCAACTTGGTTTGAAAATTACTCCTTGCGATATAACACCATACCGGCGTGATACAGTACGCCATCTATAAACTCGCCATCTGCAGTAAAGCCGGTGTCGTCCCAGTATTCGATATAGTTACCCGTCACCTGATAGTGCCCTTGGTAAGCGCTTTCACGCTTACCGCGGGCCTCTTCGTAACGATTATCGGCTGAAAGTTCATGACGAATTTGCCCATCTTTAGTGACCCATATTCCAATATACGGGTGGTCCGCCATAGGGGAATTTCCTTCGTTTGGGTTGGTTTGAGCAGTGGTGGTCACTGGAAAAATAGTGATAATGCCAGCGACCACCAGTGCCCGTTTCCAATAAATGGGAGGTCTGTTTTTTGGCATATGAAATCACTCGTGCTAAGGCGCACACCCGGCAACAGCCCGGGCGTAACGTATGCGCTGTTATTGGCTGGCGGTGGGCCGCACTACGATGTCGCTGGTGTCGACGTCATCGGGCTGGTTGATGGCATGGGCTATGGCAGCGGCGATTGCTTCGGGCTTGAGGGCAGTCTGGCGGAAAAGGTCGATCGCTTTTGCGGTTTCAGCGTCGGTGATGGTGTTGGCCAGTTCCGATTCCACCACACCTGGGTAAACACAGGTCACGCGGATATTGTCGGTTTCCTGACGTAGTCCATCGGAAATAGCGCGTACCGCATACTTGGTAGCGCAATAAACGGCGGCGGTGGGCATAACAGTGAGGCCGCCGATGGAAGAAATGTTGATCACCTGACCGCTTTTCTGGGCCTGCATCGTCGGCAGAACCGCCGCAATGCCATTGAGTACACCGCGAATATTGACGTCGATCATGCGATTCCACTCATCAACCTTGAGCGCTGCTAAAGGGGAGAGTGGCATCACGCCAGCGTTGTTGATGATTACATCAATGCGGCCATGGGCATTGAGCGCGAAATCCGCAAACGCCTGCACGTCATTAAGGTTAGTGACATCCAGTGCTTGAAAATCCACTGAGCCACCTTCTGCGCACAGGGAGTGGGTCAATGCTTCGAGCCGGTCGGTGCGGCGTGCACCAATGATCAAGCGGTGCCCTTGACCAGCAAGCCAGCGGGCAGTGCTTTCACCGATACCGCTGCTGGCTCCGGTTAATAAAACAACTTTAGATGATGGGGCTGATAACGCAGTCATTGGGTAATCCTCTCTGTGGTTGACCTTGAGAAGATTAAGCTGCCGCGGCAGATACCTGTATAAGCGATCCTATTGCATTACTGCCTAATCCTATTTGATTGTTAACAGCGTGCGGCGAATTAAGCCACCAAGCATGTATATTACTCTTACTAAGTGCCCGGCTCGGCGAGTTTATTCCGGTGCGGCGCGCATGACAGAGGTGGTTAACATGACAGTGAAGAGCGATGCTGTGGTTTACAGTAAGATCGTCGAGTGGCTATACCAACTGGCACCTCACGAAGGCTATACCCAGTCGCTATTGGATGGCATACGTTTTATGCGCTCTAACCGCCCACTGAAAAATACCTCGGTGCTTTACGAACCGAGTATTGTCATCATTTGCCAGGGCCGAAAGCGTGGCTATTTGGGTGATGAGGTGTATATCTACGATGCACAGCACTACTTGGTGTTATCGGTGCCCCTGCCATTTACCTCGGAAACAGAAGCCAGCCCTGAAGAGCCAATGTTGGGAATTGCGATCCGCCTGGATGCCGTGGTGATCGCTGATTTGTTGACGATGCTGGAGGCATCAGGGGGGCGGGCATTAGAGGTGCCGCGTGGGATGCTCTCCACCCCACTGGAAGAGCCGCTGGCTGATGCAACGTTGCGGCTGCTTAGTGCGCTTTCCTCCCCAACGGAAGCGCATATACTCGCTCCTTTTATCGTCAGGGAAATCTGCTATCGAGTATTGACGGGAGTGCAGGGAGGCAATGTTCGATCAGCACTCTCCCATTATGGCCAATTTGGCAAAATCGCTAAGGCGCTGAACCGTATTCATGCCCACTATGCCGATCCGCTGGAAGTCGCCAGTCTGGCCAGTGAAGCAGGCATGAGCGCCCCAGCCTTTTACGTTCACTTTAAGGCGGTCACCCAGACATCGCCCATCCAGTACATTAAATCGACCCGTTTACATCATGCGCGGCTGTTAATGATACGTGATGGGGTGACGGCAGCCGCCGCCGCTAGCCGGGTCGGCTATGAAAGCCCCTCCCAGTTTAGCCGCGAATTTAAGCGTTTCTTTGGCCGCCCGCCAGCGGAAGAGGTGCGCACTATGAAAGCAAGCCTTGATTTATTGCCGCCGACTCACCTGGTCGATATTGCTGTTTCACACTGACTTTGAGTCCTAAATGACACCGCCTTGCTGTTGTTCAGGGGCTTATGGATGTTCATGAGTGCAATACCGTGTCGCTGGAGGACGCCATGGCAACGATCTCACCCTAGTGCGGGCTGAATCATATTCGCGAATTGATTCACGCCCCCTTGACCTGTCGACGCCATGGTCCGGGGTTTGTTCAGCAATTTCTGGCGAATAGATGCGGTGATGTTTTGGGTCACGATTATCTCCTATCACTTTGCGGTAGCTTTCTTCACAGCTTAGCTTCCACATAAGGCGCCATGACCTTGGCGACGCGACAGATATTGGCGTATTTCATCAGCTTCCCAGGCAGGAAGGTTTTGCGGGTGCGGTAAAGTTCCAGGGCCTCCAGCACCACATCCATGCGGATACGGTTACGGAACTTGAAGCAGTCCGCCAGGGTTTTCTCCGGGTTGTAAACCTGTAGCGTAACGCCGTCCACCTCTACCTTCTCAACACCTTCACTGAAGGCCTGCCCAGAGAACCGGTAACCGGCCACCGGCGGATAGTCCAAAACCGGCAGGCGGGCATCCCGCTCCACCGCAAGGTGTACTTGATGGGGAATCTGCGTGGTCATGCTGTGCCAGTCTAGCGCGGAAATCAGGCAGAGCACCGCATGGGGAAATCGGGTGGCGGCGGCGACAAGGTCCGGGTTTTCAGTGGGCGGCAGATCCACCAGCCGGTACAGGCCGCGGCTGACTGGTTCTATCAGCCCTTCATCCCGGAGTTGATAGAACTGGTACCGGCTGAAACCCCGAGCCAGGGCCTCGCTCAGGCGAAGTTGGCCGCCGTGCTGGCGGAAAAGGGTCTGGAGTTGCGCCCTGGGGGATAGGGTAGAGTCAGTGTCAGACAAATCGTCACCACTTGTTGATATCTGGTGACAGTCTGTCTAATGCATCTGGAGGTTTCAAGCATCAGCCTGTTGACTATGAGTCTTGCTTGGCAGGTTTGCGTTTCACGTTCCCTCTACGTTTTCTCGGCTTGCTTGTGCGCTTCGCCGGGCCACCGGCTTCGCCTTGTGCCGTTTGCAGGCTGTTGCGTAACTTGGTGGCGTCGCTATGGCTGAGCAGGCCGCGCAAGTCATCCAGTAACGCCTGCTGAAAGGCGTTGGCGTCGTCCTGCCGTTCGGAAATAGCGCGTAGGCGCTGTTCCCAAAGTGCGGTGCGTTCGGGAGTGCTGACCGCTTCAGGCAGGGCGGCGATCAGGGCGCTGCCGAGCTTGGTGGCGCGCAGGGCCTTTTGCTGGCGTACCAGGTAGCCGCGCTGTACCAGGGTTTCAATAATACCTGCGCGGGTGGCTTCGGTGCCCAGGCCGTCGGTGTCGCGCAGGGTGCGCCGCACGGCTGGGTCGTCCACGTAGCGGCCGATGTTCATCATTGCCTTGATCAGGCTGGCATCGGTGAAGGGTTCCGGCGGGCGGGTTTCCTTCTCCTCAACGCCTGCGCCAAGCGCTTGGCAGGCTTCCCCTTGGGTGAGCGGCGGCAGCGGCGGGCTTTCATCGCGGGTAGTGAATAGCGGTTTCCAGCCGGGGTCGAGAATGCTTTGGCCGCGAGCGCGGAAGGCTTCATTAAGCAGCGAAAACTCGGCCTTTACCTCAAAGGTGCGCAGCGGGCGGTAAAACTGGGCCATCACGTTGCGCACGATCAGTCGAAAGACATGCCCTTCGGTCGTAGAGAGCTGGCTGAAATCTGCCGGTTTGCCGCTGGGTGCGATGGCGTGGTGGGCACCTACCTGCTTGTCGTTCCAGGCCTTGGAACGTAGCGAGAAGTCCGCGCCTTTCAGCCACTGGTGAAGGGTTTCATCGTTCTGGCAGGCGCCGCTCAGGCTGCGCTGGGCCAGCGGAAGGTGCTCTTCGGGCAGGTAGCGGCAGTCCGATCGTGGGTATGTAATCAACTTGTGCTGCTCGTATAGCTGCTGGCAAATATCCAGCACCACCTGCGCGGAAAGCCCGTGACGGCGGGCGGAGTCTACCTGAAGGGCAGAGAGCGAGTAGGGCAGCGGCGGTGCCTGGCGTTTTTCCTGCTGGTCGAGTTTGGTCAGTTGACCGGAAGCACCGGGTAATTGAGCCGCTAAAGAATCAGCCGGCGTGCGGTCAATCAAGCGCCCCTGATCATCAAGCGGCTGGTGTTTCTTGGGTGCCCACCAGGCGTGAAGCTGGCCCTGGGCGACCTTGAGATCCACCCACAAGGGGTAAAACGGGTGGGGCACAAAATCTCGAATGGCGTTGTCGCGACGCACGATTAAACCCAGCACCGGGGTTTGTACGCGACCTACGGAAAGCACGCCGTCGTGGCCCGCCTGGCGGCCGGTGAGCGTCCAGGCGCGGGTCAGGTTGATGCCATACAGCCAGTCGGCACGGGCGCGTGCCTGGGCCGCCTGGAACAGGGGCTGGTAGTCAGCGTTGGAGCGCAGCTTGGCCAGCGCGCGGCTTACTGCAGGCTTGTTGAGATCGCTGATCAGCAGCCGCTGTACCGGGCCGCGATACTTCATATAGTCGATCACTTCCTGTACCAGCAACTGGCCTTCGCGATCCGGGTCACCGGCGTGAACGACCTCGTTGGCCTGTTTGATCAGCTTTCGAATCACCGCCAATTGTCCGCGCGCTTTTGAGCGCGGCATCAGTTTCCACTGCTGCGGCACAATGGGCAGTCGGTCCAATCGCCACTGTTTATCAGCGGGGTCGTAGGCTTCCGGTGCCGCCTGTTCCAGCAGGTGGCCCAGGCACCAGGTGACCGTGGTATCGCCACAACTGATCGCGCCATCCTGGCGCTTGGCGCTGCCGGGGAGCGCCTCGGCAATCGCCCGGGCAAGGCTGGGTTTTTCGGCGATAATCAAGCGCATGCGGGTTAGCCTTGCATAGGTGGCGTTGAGTCAAGATAACGTTTGAATATGGTAACAGACCGCGCATGCCGCTGAGCATAGTGAAAGATTGTCTTGAAAATGATGTGTGTGGATTATGCGTATAGTTTTTGTATAATTTAGCCGGATTGCGTAAGCTGCATGTCAGATTGTCAACGAGGCGACTTAAATGCGAGATCGCGGAAGAACACGACGCTTGATGGGGTTGGGTGCACGCACCGGCGGGGCGCTACTCAAGACACGCTTAGGTGGCCAGGCAGACTGGCGGGCCCTGGGCGAGGCGCTATTCGAGGGTCTCTCCGAGCTGAAAGGCCCGGCCATGAAGCTGGCGCAAATCATGTCCCAGTGGGATGACCTGCTGCCGCCGGATTTGGCGGAGGAGCTATCTCGCCTTCAGCGCCAGGCGGAGCCGATGCCCTGGCCGCGTATTCGTGAAGCCTTGGTGATGCAGTACGGTGATTTGGACACGCACTTTCGCGAAATCGAAGAGCGGCCCTTTGCCAGCGCGTCCATGGGGCAGGTGCACAAGGCAGTGACCCACGAAGGCGAGACGGTGGTGCTCAAGGTGCAATACCCCGGTTTGGCGGATGTACTGGAAAGCGATCTGAAGCAGGTAAGACGCATCATGGGCCTGGGTCGCTGGTTCAAGGTCCCGCAGGCGCGATTGGATGCGCTGTTTGAAGAGTTGGCGGTGGGGCTTCGCGATGAGCTCGACTATCGTGCCGAAGCCGACGCGATGGCTCGCTACCGCGAGCGTTATCAGCAGGACGCGCGCCTGGTCATTCCTGAGCCGTTGTTTGATCTCTCGGGGCAGCACGTGCTCGCGATGCGCTTTGTCGATGGCACACCGCTACGCGATCTGGAGAGCGCCGACGATAGCATCCGCCAAGGGGTTGCGGTGGCCCTGGCTGACTGGATCACTGAGGAATTGTTCACCTACGGCGAGCTGCACGCCGACCCGCACGCGGGTAATTTTGCGGCCGATGATCAAGGCCGGCTGGTGATTTACGACTTTGGCGCGGTGATTCCAGTGCCCGAGACCCGCTTGAAAGCGATGATGCAACTCCTCGATGCGACCCTTGCCCATGATCCGATGGCGATGGATGAAGCGCTGATGCAAATGGGTGGCCGCCAAGGGCAGGGCGCCCCCTTGTCGCTTTACCGCGAGTCCGCCGAGTGTGTGGCGCCGCTGTTTAGCCCCGGTGAGCAGGACTTCAGCGATGTGCGCGTCCATCGCCGCCTGCGCGAGCTGACGCCCAAGGTTTGGGGGGCCATGGACCGTCTTCAGCCCCCCGCCGATACGCTGCTGCTTTCCCGTGCCCTTAACGGCCATTACTGGAATCTGGTGCGCTTGCAGGCACGCCTTGATATGCACTCGCGGACGGCGCCTTTGCTTGAATGGGCCCGAGCGGCTTAATCGAGACGCTTCATCCAGAAGACCATCGGCTTGTGGCTTTCATCATTCTCGCCGATATCTTTCCAGGCGAAAGTAGTGGCGAGTTCAGGGTGGCGTTGGTAGCCCTGAGCATTCCAGAAGCCATGCAGCGGACGATAATTCGATGGCGCCAGTGGATGGCCGGCGGGGCGCTCGACAGCGCAGAACGCCACGATATCAAATCCCCTGAGATTGGCATGCGCCTCTCGCTCGGCCATGAAGCGTTTGCCAATGCCGCGGCCACGGTATTCGTGAAGTAGCACCGATTCGCCGTAATAAAACACGCTGGAGGGGGCGATGCCGTTAGCCTCGAACGGGTGGCGGAATTCGTCGACTTCATCGGCCAGGGGTTGTCCGGTGGCTGCGCCAACCAGTGAGTCGCCGTCGAATACCAGAACGAACAGGCTGTCCGGATTATCCGCGTAGCGTCCCAGGTAATCCGCTTCGTAGCTTAGATCGCCATCGTAGAGGTAGGGAAAATCACGAAATACCTCAATGCGTAGGCGGGCAAGTGCCTGGATGTGAGGCGTTATTTCGGCGCCTTGGCAGGTGGTTAGTGTCAATGTGTCCATTGGGGTACTCTCCTGATAAACGTTGGCTGACTGGGTAAAAGCGTTGCCCGCTGGCAGCCTTGGCGATCTCGCCAATCCTCTCTGCGTGCCCCCAATGGTCATGCTAGACTATGTCGCTTTTCAATAGGGTCTTTTATAAGTGGAGACGGCAATGCTGGCGGTATGGGTCGATCAGCTGCTGGGATTTGCCTCCGGGGCACTCTCGGCAATCAGGCAGGATGAACACTATCCCGATTTTATGACCTGGGTGCGTGCCGAGGGGGCGGAATATTTTAATGATGATCTGGCGACGGCTCAGGCGCTTGCCCCCATTTTATGGTCGCAAACGCCATTGGAACGGCTGGATTTTGCCTGCGAGCCCCTTGCCACGCCGGGTCAGAACGAACCCTGTTGGTGCGATTCTGGCCACAAGTTCAAGCAGTGCTGCGCGCGGGTCGAATTCCCCACTGAAATCCCCGAGCAGATGATGTGGATGCTTTCACTACGCGAGTGGAAGGGTGCGACCCTGAAAGCGGCGCTGGATAGTCAGCGTGCGTTGCCTCAGGCACTGCTCGAAGCCGGCTTGATTGCCGCAGAAAGTGGCCAAAGCGGCCGCGCCATGCAGATTCTCGAATCGCTGTTCGATGGCAGCGACTGGTCACGGCTGCCCGAGCAGGCTGAGCCTGCGTTTGAAATTCTGCTGGATATTTACCAGGAGCGCGGTTTTACCCGCAAACGCGCCGACCTGCTTGATGACGTCCTTGAACGCGGGCCGCTGTTCCTGCGCGGGGTGGCACTTGAACGGCTATGCCTGACGCACCTAGACAACGATGACCTGGACAGCGCCCGTGCCGCGTTTGTCAAAGCCCAGCAGGCATTGCCTGACTCGCCCACGCTTGCGTATATCGAAGCCATGCTGTTGCTGCATGAAGGGCACGAGCGCGAAGCCAAGGAGCGTGCTAATTTCTGGTATCGCCGCTTGGTCCGGCAGGGCGACCTTGACGAAGATCAGCTCGATTTCCTGGCGGCACTTGCCGATAACCCCGGTGCTACCTTGGCGGATCAGTTGCTCAGCGCTGAAGAAGACCTGGCAACACCGTTAATTTCATTGCAGGCGCTGCTCGCCGCGCTACCCACTGCGCCGAAGATCGACATCACCCCCAATCCCGATAGCGGGCATTTGGAGTACCACGTCAGCGCACGCGAAGCGACGCTGTTCGCCGCCTGGCACGAGCAGTTTCAGGTCATGGTTGACGATGACGTGGCGCTGGGTTTCCGTGGCGAGCCATGGGGCAATGCGGTGGAGTGGATGTCGGCGTTGTGCGCCCACCCCGAATGGCTGGATGCGCCCCAAGTGGTGCAGGACTTGACGCTGGCTCTCACCAGCCGTTTCGGTAGCCTGCCGTGGATGGCGCCCAGTTTACTCGCACCGCTGGCCAAACGTCTCTCGCGCTGGCTGACCCAGGCACGCGCTGAGGGCGGAGGTAGCCTACGCTGGGACGATGCCAATAATGCCATCCTGCTGCGCATTGGGTTGGCCCTGGTAGTGGGCATGGAGCGTGGCGCGCGTCAGCATTCCCGGGAACTGGCTGAAGAGCTCTTGGCGATCGATCAGGAAGATAGCCTGGGGCTGAGCGAGCTGGTGCTGGATCAACTACTGCGTGACGACCGCAACGAAGAGGCGCTGGCGCTCACCGAGCAAGCCAGCGGCGATAGCTCTTTGGAGCTGGGGCTGCTGATGGGCCGCACGCTGGCACTATATCGCCTTGGCCATCACGAAGCCGCAGAGCGCTCGCTCAAGGAGGTGGTCGCCCATAACCGCCATACGCTGGACATGATTTGCGCTGAAAACCCTCGCCCGGTAATGCCCCACCCCGACGGCCAGGTTGACCCCGGCTCGCGAGCCGAGGCCTGGCAGTACCGCACGTTGATGCGCGATCAGTGGCGGACGACCCAGGGGGCGTTGGACTGGCTCGACGCCCATCGCCCCGCGAGTCGCTAAGTGTTAACGGGTGGCCGCGACGGGAGTGGGAACAAGCTGCTTGTCGCGATTGATCCAGATGGCCAGCAGAATGGCGGGCAGGCCCAGCAGGGTGGCCAATACGAAAAAGCTGGCGTAGCCCTGGTCAGTGACCACAAGCCCGCCAAAACCGCTGAGAAACTTGCCGGGTAGCGTCATTAACGAAGAAAACAGCGCGTACTGGGTGGCGGTATAGGCGCGCGAGGTCAGGCTGGAAAGAAAGGCGATAAATACCGCGCTGGCCAGGCCGTTGGCCAGGTTGTCGCCGGTGATGGTGAGCACCAGCATAGGCAGTTGATTGCCGATCAGCGCCAGTGCTGCAAACAGCAGGTTGGTGACCATGACAATGCCCGCGCCAAATATCAAAAGCGGCCCAATGCCGTAGCGCGCCACCAGCAGGCCGCCGAGAATGCCCCCCGCAATACTCATCACGATGCCAAACACGTTGGTCACGTTGGCGATGGTCTCCAGCGAAAACCCTAAATCGATGTAGAGCGGATTGGCCATCGAGGCCATGGCCAGATCGCTGATACGAAACACCCCAATGAAGACCAGAAGCCACAGCGCTTTGAGCCCATAGCGACTAAAAAAGTCGGTGAACGGGCAGACGATGGCGCCAATCACCCAGGCGCCCATTCGGCGCAGCATTTTGGGTTGGCCACGGCTGGCACGAATAAAGGCCCGCACCTTGGGTTCGTGAATCAACTGCACCGTCAATGAGGCCCGCTTGGGTTCCGGGCGCAGCAGCACCGTCACAACGCCGACGCCTACCAGGGCCGCCATGGTCAGGTACGCCACCTGCCAGGACACCGCCGAGGCGACATACAGCGCCAATGCCCCGGCGGCAATTAGCCCACCGCGATAGCCGATGATATAGGTTGACGCCATGGCCGCCTGCACATCGTCGTCCGCGGATTCGATGCGGAAAGCATCAATGGCGATATCCTGAGTGGCGGAACCAAAGGCCACCAGCAGCGCAAAGGCGGCGACCCACCCCAGATTCCCTAGCGGGTTCAACCCGGCAAGGCCAACGAGCCCCGTCGCAATCATTGCCTGGGCAAGTAGCATCCAGCCACGTCGCTGGCCGAAGTGGCGGGTCAAGACCGGCAGTGCCAGGCGGTCGACCACCGGTGCCCAGAAGAACTTGATCGAATAGAGCATGCCTACCCAAGCGAAAAAGCCAATCGCTGCGACTTCTACACCGTCGCTGCGTAGCCAGGCGGAAAGTGTCGAGAACACCAACAAGAAGGGCAGTCCCGCGGAAAACCCCAAAAACAGCATGGTAATGACCGGGGCGCGCAGGTAAATCGCCAGGGCAGCGAGCCAACTGCGCTGGGGCGTAGGGGTGGGCATGAAATGCGACTCCTGAGTAAGACGGTGACAGCGGCCTAATGATAAGCTGTGCCCACGCTTGGACACACGGCCAACAGCTTACCGGAGAGGAGTTTTGTATGTCGATTTCAGCGCATCAGGTGGTTACCTTGCACTATCGTTTGCATGACGTGCTGAACGATGGCGGCGAGCAACTGCTGGATGATTCTCAGGCGCGGGATAAGCCGCTCGAGTATTTGCACGGGCATGACAATATCCTGCCGGGACTTGAGCGTGCCCTGGAAAGTCAGTCAGCAGGTGCCGAGCTTAGCATAACGCTGGCCCCTGCAGACGCCTACGGGGTTTATAACGAGGCGTTGGTGCAAACGGTCAGCCGTGCTTCCTTTGGCAATACCCAGCTTGAGGTGGGTAGCCGTTTTCAAACCGAAGGTGAAGCCGGGCCGCAGATCGTTACCGTGCTTGGCATAGACGGTGACAGCGTGAGCGTCGATACCAACCACCCTCTGGCAGGCCATACGTTGCGGTACCAGGTCAAAGTGCTCACCATCCGTGAGGCAACCAGGGCGGAGCTGGCCAAGGGGCATCCATTGCCACCGGATACCGATTACAGCAAGGTAGAAGATCGCAAGGTACTTTGAAAGGTAAACCGTTGATTGGCAAGCAAGCGCTGACTAGTCTACAGTTTGCCCTTTGAACGTGGGGGCTAGAAAACAGGAGATACCGCCAGATGCAACTTGCCTTATTGATGGGATTTTTGCTGGCGGCGGTAGCCCCGCTGCTGCATCGCTGGTTCGGTGGGCACACGGCGAAAGTCATGGCGGTATATCCCGCTTTGCTGGCCGCCTGGTTGCTGGGCCTGGCCCCGGATATCCTGGCCGGCGAGTCGCTACTGCTGGAATGGGCCTGGGTGCCGGGGCTCGATATCAGCCTGACCTTCTTCATCGACGGCCTGTCTTGGCTGTTCGCGATGCTTATCACGGTGATTGGCGCCCTGGTGCTAGTCTACGCTGGCGAGTATCTACGCGGCCATCGCGATCTTGCGCGTTTCCTGGTGATTATCACCGCCTTCATGATGTCGATGCTGGGCCTGGTGCTGGCAGATAACCTGGTGACATTGTTCGTCTTCTGGGAACTGACCAGCATTACGTCTTACCTGCTGATCGGTTTCAACCACACCGACCCGGCGGCTAGAAAGTCGGCGCTGCAGGGCCTCTTCGTCACTGCGGGCGGGGGACTGGCGCTGCTCGCTGGCTTCGCTATGCTGGGGGTGGCCGGTGATAGCTGGTCGCTCGTCGAACTCAACACCCAAGGGGAGGCGCTGCGCGAACACGCTCTCTATGCGCCGCTGCTGGTCTGCGTGCTGCTGGGAGCTTTCACCAAGTCGGCCCAGTTCCCCTTCCATTTCTGGTTGCCCAATGCCATGGCCGCGCCTACGCCGGTCTCCGCGTATCTGCACTCGGCGACCATGGTCAAGGCGGGCGTTTATCTTCTAGCGCGCCTGCATCCCGCGCTGGGCGGCACTGAGCCTTGGGTGATTACCCTGTCGTTGGTGGGTGCCCTGACCATGGCCACCGGGGCCTTCCTGGCCATTCAGCACACCAACATCAAGAAGCTGTTGGCCTACTCCACGGTGATGGCGCTGGGTACCTTGACCATGCTGCTGGGAATCGGCACCGAGTACGCTTTGACGGCCTTCGTGGTCTTTCTGCTCGCCCACTCCCTCTACAAGGGTGCGCTGTTCATGGTCGCGGGCATTCTTGACCACGAGACCGGCACCAAGGACGTCACCGCCATGGGCGGCTTGCGGGCGCTGATGCCGCGCACCGCCGTGGTAGCCGCGGTGGCTGCGTTGTCCTTGGCCGGCCTGCCGCCGTTGCTGGGTTTCCTGGGCAAGGAGTTAATGTTCGAGTCGGTGCTTGAGGCTGAGGCCTGGCCTTGGTTAATTCTGCTGTTGGCTTTCATCGCGGCCTTCCTGACGCTCGCGGTGGCAGCCATCGTGGCGCTGCGCCCCTTTTTCGGTAAGCGTCAAACCACGCCTGAGTCGCCCCACGACCCACCCCTGGGCATGCTTGTCGGGCCGGCGCTGCTGGCCGGTTTGTCGCTGCTTTTCGGCCTTTTCCCTGGCCTGCTGGATGGGCTGGTATCGGCCACCGCCTCAGGGCTCGGCACTCATGAGGTATCGGCGCACCTGGCGTTGTGGCACGGGTTCAATCTTCCGTTGTTGCTGTCGTTGGTGAGTCTCGCCCTGGGCGCGTTGGTATTCCGCCGCTGGGATCGGGTGCGCGCGGCTTTGACGCGGCTTGAGCCGCTCATGGCTCGGGGCCCGGAGGCCGGCTATGAGGCGCTAATGCGTGGCCTTGTGACAGTCGCCGAATGGCAGACGCGGATGCTCCAGAACGGCTATATCCGCAACTATCTGGTGATGACCCTGCTGGTGCTGTTGGGCCTGGTAGGCCATGCGCTGTTCTTCCGGCACTCGCCGAGCTTTGCCTTCTCAGTGGACGCCTACTTCCACGAGGTGGTGACGGCTGGCCTGATGGTGGCCGGGGCGGTGACGGCCTGCGTGATGCGGTCGCGCCTGGCCGCGGTGGCCGCAGTCGGCATCATGGGCTTTTCCATTGCGCTGACTTTCGTGCTGTTCAGCGCGCCGGATCTGGCCATCACTCAACTGCTGGTGGAGACGCTGACGGTGATCCTGTTGGTCCTGGTGCTATTTCGTTTGCCGCGCTTCGCTACCCTTTCTACCACGGTAGAGCGCCTGCGTGACCTGGTGGTGGCCTGTTTGGTAGGCACCATGATCACCCTGCTGATGCTCTCGGTGCTGGGTGGCAAGCGCATGCCGAGGATTTCCGACTACATGGTGGAAAACAGCCAGCCGCTGGGTCATGGCCACAATATCGTCAACGTCATTCTGGTGGACTTCCGGGCGCTGGACACGCTGGGGGAGATGTTCGTGTTGGCCCTGGCGGCCATCGGGGTCTACGCCATGATGAACTTCCACGCTGAGGAGTACGACGCCAAGTCTGTGGCCCCGCTGGAGAGATACGATGATTAAACCGGGCACCCTGATCCTCACTGTCGCTGCGCGGTTGCTGCTGCCGTTGCAGTTGCTGTTTTCGCTGTTTCTGTTGCTGCGCGGCCATGACGAGCCGGGCGGCGGATTTATTGCCGGCCTGGTGGCGGCGGGGGCCTTCGCGCTCTATCTCTTCGCTTTTGGGCGTCGGGCCATGAGCGCCATACTCAAGGTCTCGCCGCGCGACCTGATTGGCATGGGGCTGCTGTTGGGGGTGCTCTCGACGTTGCCTGCCTGGTGGGTCGGTGACCCCTTCTTCACTTCACAGTGGTGGACCATCCCGATCATCGACTTCAAGGCCTCGACGCCGCTGATCTTCGATATCGGCGTCTACCTGGTGGTGCTGGGCTCGGTGCTCACCGCCATCACTTCCCTGATTGAAAACGACCACGAGGATCAACCTGACCCGGAGGAGACCACATGGAACCCTTGATGGCCGTGACCATCGGCATCCTGTTTGCTGCCGCTATCTACATGATGCTGCGCCGCTCTATCGTCAAGCTGGTGATCGGCCTGATGTTGCTCTCCAACGCTGCTAATCTGTTGATCTTCGTCACCGCAGGGCTGACCCGCGGGGCGCCGCCGCTGGTGCCCGAAGGAATGACCGCCCCCTCTGGAGCGGTCGCTGATCCGCTGCCCCAGGCCCTGGTGCTCACCGCTATCGTGATCGCCTTTGGCGTGCTGTCTTTCGCGGTAGTACTGGTGCGGCGTGCCTGGGAAATCGTTCGCGCCGATGACCTCGACAAGATGAAGGATACCGACACGTGATGCCCCAGATTGCGCTGCCCATTCTGATCCCGCTGCTTGCCGGGGCCGTTTCGCTAGTGTTTTGGCGTTCCCGGGGCATGCAACGCTTCGTCGCCGTGGCGGGCACCGGAAGCCTGCTGGTCACTGCCTTCTGGCTGCTCGCCACGGTGAATCGCGACGGCATCATGGTGATGCACATGGGTGACTGGCAGGCACCCTTCGGCATTAGCCTGGTGGCCGATCTGCTGGGTGCCATCATGGTGGTGCTCACCGGCATCATCGGCTTCGCCGTGGCGCTTTACTCCCTGGCCACGACGGGTCGAGGCCACGAAAAGTTTGGCTACTTTCCGCTGATGCACCTGCTACTGGCCGGGGTGGCCGGGGCCTTCCTCACCGGCGACATCTTCAACCTCTACGTCTGGTTCGAGGTGATGCTGGTGGCTTCCTTTGCGCTGTTGATCCTTGGCAGCGAGAAGGCGCAGATGGAGGGTGCGATCAAGTACGTGACCCTCAACCTGGTGTCTTCGGTGATCTTCCTGGTGGCCGTTGGGTTGCTCTACGGCATGGTGGGTACCCTCAATATGGCCGACATCGCCCGGCGGATTTCCACCCTGGAAAACACCGGCATGATCGATGTTCTGGCAATGATGTTCATGGTTGCCTTTGGCATCAAGGCCGCGGCCTTCCCGCTGTTTTTCTGGCTGCCGGCTTCCTACCATACGCCGCCGGTGGCGGTCTCGGCGCTGTTCGCCGGGCTGCTCACCAAGGTGGGGGTCTATGCGCTGTACCGGGTGTTCACGCTGATCTTCAATCAGAGTCCCGGCTATACCCATGAGATCCTGCTGTGGGGGGCGGGGCTGACCATGCTTTCCGGGGTGCTGGGTGCGGCGGCCCAGTACGAGTTCCGGCGCATCCTGTCGTTCCACATCGTCAGCCAAATCGGCTACATGATACTTGGCCTTGCGCTGTTCACGCCCTTGGCGATCATCGGCGGGGTCTTCTATATCATGCACCACATCATCGTGAAGACGAATCTCTTCCTGGTCAGCGGCATCGTGCGTCGCCTGCGCGGTACCTACCAGCTCAAGCAGTTGGGCGGGCTGTATCGCAGCCACCCCTGGCTGGCCGTGCTGTTCCTGATCCCGGCTCTGTCGCTTGCTGGGGTGCCACCGTTGTCTGGCTTCTTCGCCAAATTCATCGTGATCCGTGCAGGCGTTGAGGCCGAAGCTTGGGGCGTGACCTTCATTGCCTTGCTGGTCGGCTTACTGACCCTCTATTCGATGATCAAGATTTGGGCCGAGGTGTTCTGGAAGGCCCCCCCGGAGGACGGCGACGTCGATCCCTACCCGGCGGTCGGTCAGCGCGAGATGTGGCTGATGACTGCGCCAGTAGTGGGTCTGGCGCTGTGCACCGTGTTTATCGGTATCAATGCCGAGCCCATCTACTCCCTGGCCGAGGCTTCGGCAACAGAGCTGCTCGACCCGTCTCGCTATATCGAGGCAGTGCTGGGTGAAGACGCGGAGGTAATGCCATGATCGCTGCCGCTTGGAACCTGATGCTAGCTTTCGCCTGGGTAGTGCTCACCGGCGACTTCAGCGGACGCAACCTGCTCGCCGGCCTGCTTTTCGGTTACGTGGTGCTGGCGTTGATGCAGTCCCAGGTGCCGGCTTTGGCCGGCCATGCCCAGCGCCTGCCGCGGCTGATCCTTTTCATCGGCTTCTTCCTCAAGGAGCTGGTGCTGGCCAACTTCAAGGTGGCCTTCGATATCATCACGCCGCCCTGGTACATGAAACCGGGTGTGATCGCCATGCCGCTCAAGGCGACCAGCGAGTTCGAGATTGCCTTCGTCGCCAACCTCATCTCGTTGACGCCGGGCACCTTGAGCCTGGACGTCTCCGACGACCGCCGGGTGCTCTACATCCACGCCATGTTTCTTGACGACGAGGACGAACTGCGCCGGAGCCTGGCCGAACTCGAGCACCGCGCCCTGGAGCTGTTCCATTGAGCGTTTTATTGAGAGCTCCATTGAGAGTTCTGTTTAAAGGAGGGGAGACGTGTCGACTGTCATTCTGCTGAGCCTGGCGCTCATGTGCCTGGCCTTGTGCCTGGCCTTCGTGCGCTTGTTCAAGGGCCCCAGCCTGCCCGACAGGGTGGTGGCCCTGGAACTCTTCTCGTCGATCCTGGTTGGCACTATCGGCCTGGTAGCCATTGCCACCGACGTGCCGAGCCTGCTGGACGTGGCGATCGTCATGGCGCTGATGGCCTTCATGGCGGCCATCGGCTTTGCACGCTTCCTGGAGCGAGGAGGGTCACGCGATGATTGAACTGATCAAGGGCGGGCTGATTCTGGTCGGCGCCATCTTCATGTTCCTGGCTGCTCTGGGCCTGGTACGCATGCCTGACCTGCTGACACGCATGCACGCCACCACCAAGGCGGCGACACTGGGCGCTAGTCTGATCATGCTCGCGGTGGCTCTTCATTTCGCCGAGGTGGCGGTGGTCGCGCGGGCCTTCGGGGTGATCCTCTTCATCATGATGACCGCGCCGGTGGCCGCCCATGTCATTGGACGGGCGGGTTACTTTGTGGGGGCTAGATTGTGGAGCGGCACGGTCAAGGACGAGCTGAGACCCAACTACGACCCCTTGACCCATGAGCTCAAAAGCGGCCTTGAAACCCACGAAAACGCCAAGCGACATCCCCGGGATACCGACCCTGATTGACTTGCCGCCCATTATTGCCTTTCAGCAAGTTGTTTTTGATATGAGTGAAAACCGTTGAAAGCAAAGTAAATTTGGAAGTGGTACAGTCGGTCCCACCCTCAACTATTGAGAAGTTCACGCTATGGATGCTGCCGTTTTCAAGCGTTGTTTGCGCCGCTACCCCGCAGCTCGCTGGGCGCTAGGGGCGGGCATCGCCGCTCTTCTGGTGCCTGTTACCAGCATGGCGCAAACGCTAAGACTGATCGATGGTGACATAGTCAAGGAGGTCGATGTCGAGCAGCTTCGTCAGTCTTCAGATAGCCACTTTCAACTGTTCGATCCTTATCAGGGTGAAGATGTGGCAATGCAGGGCATGCCATTTAAAGACTTTCTCGCCCGCCACTTTGGTCGCGTGCCAGCCAAGTTGCGTTTTACTGCCTGGGACGGTTACGAGGTCACGCTAGGCGGTTGGGAAGACCCTAATTGGTATCTGGTGACGATTGAAAATGGCAAGCCGTTGACCCTGCGTTCAAGGGGGCCGCGCCTGGTCGAGCGGGAATACGGTGACCGGGACGTCAACAGCTTACGCGAGTTCAATGACTGGATCTGGATGATTCGCAGTATCGAAGCGCGTGGGTAAACCATGAAGCCAAGTCTTGATTCATCCCGTGATATTGATAGGGGCGACTCGGCCACCCGCAAGCGCCCTGTCCGATACGTCAAATGGCTATCACTCAGCCTGATGAGTTTCATGGCGCTGATGGTGTTGATCATCTACGAAGCCCGCTGGGTGTTTCCCGAAATTCAGACCTACTTCAGCCAATCGGGTAACCTGACGGGCCAGCAGTTGGCTACGCGCTCTCGGCACTATTTACAGGATGCCCAGGCCCGTCTGTTGGACGTGCCAGGGCCTGAAGACCGGGCAGCGGCGATAACCGACATCGAGTTGGCCTATGGGCTGTTCGACGTGGATGTTTACCATCAGCAATACGACTGTACGTCAGCCAGCTTACGCTTGCTGGATGAGACGGTGACAGCGCTTAAAAGCAATAGCGTGTTACCCATGGTGCTCGCTCGCGAGTTGCTCGACCCGATTGCCTGCCTTACGCGTATCGAAATGGGGCAGTTGGATCGCCGCGGGGAAGCCATCAATACATTTTCGGAGCGGACCCGTTGGCACAACCAGGTGCTTATCTATACCAGCCTGCTGATCTTCGTATTTGGTCTGCTGTTTTGGTGGCTGCATGAACGGCAATTAAGGCGTACCGAGAAAGCGACTCAGGAAACACTGCGGTGGATGGAACGTGCCATGCGCGACCCTTTAACCGGCATTGGCAACCGCAGCGCACTCCACCAGGACGTCATGCAGCAAGAACAGCAGTCGCTTGGCCTGGTATTGGTGGATATCGATTTTTTCAAACAGTATAACGACACTATGGGGCATCCGGCGGGTGATGCCCTGTTACGCCATCTTGTACTGTTAATTACCGAAGCCTTGCCTGAAGAGGCGACCCTCTATCGCATGGGCGGCGATGAATTCGCGGCGTTATTGCCTTGCGAGGATGTTGACGCGCTGGGCCGCTACTGCCAACAGCTTCACCAACAAGTGCAACAATCAGCGTTCTCTCACGCGGCCCATCCGGATAAAAAACAGGTGACGCTCAGTATCGGGGCGACCAGCTTTGTGCCGTCGCGAGTGGGTTTTCCCCAGGCCTATGAAGCAGCGGATAAAGCCCTTTATCAGGTGAAGACAGCTGGACGGGATGACTGGCGAATCATTGCCGTCGCATGACGTCGTCATATAGCGGCGCTAATCGTCCCAATAATTCGTTTTGCGCCGCCAGAGGAACACCTTCCTCCGCCATTGCGTCGGCAAGGTATTCAACCACACGATTGAAATGAGCATCGTTGATGCCCATGTGCTGGTGCGCACGATCCATGGGCGGTCCTTCGTATTGACAAGGGCCATCGCTTATATCGCATAGCTGGGTGGCGAAGGCTTCCGCAAAATGGTCGATGTTGGTGTTGGCGAAAAAGACCACGACCTCGGGGTCATCTGCCACGCGGTACAGCATGTTTTCGACCACGCTATCGATGGTCTGCATGCCGCCAAGTCGCGTATACAGCGTTGCCTTATCCGTAGGCTGGATAGCACATCCTGTTAGCAATAGTGCCATCAGCAGTGGGGTGGCGTAGCGGTGAAAGCGCATGGTGAAATTCCTTAACCCAGTCAAAAAGTTGCCTGAAGCGACGCATAAGCGCCTTTCTGCGAAGGTAGTCCGGCGATATCGCCCAACGATAACCAGGCGGCGGTAAGCGATACGTGCTTGTTGAAGAAATAAGCGCTATACAGGCTTTGCCAATCGTCTTCCCGGGCAGCGCTAAGCCGATCAGGCTTTTGCCGATATTCCATTCCCACCACCCACTTAGGTGTCACGAAGACGCCCAGGCTGCCTTCGGCAACCCATTCGCGGCCACCGTTATTGCCGCCAAACCCCAGCAATCCGCCTTGATTGGCATCGGTATTACGCAGGGTGGCATTCAGCAGCAGGTTGCGGCCTGCCACGGCGCTGAATATGAGTTTACTGGCACTCAGATAAACATCATTGCCCTGGCCGTGCTGAGCCCCCAACGCTTTGGGGATGCTGTCGTCGGCCACGTTTTTATGTTGAACGCCCGCGCTCCAGATACCCCAAGGGTGATACAACACATCGCCGAATAAGCGTACCTTGGCACCGACAATGGTTTGCTCCAGCTCGCCGCCTAATGTTTCGAGGTCCAGGGTTTGGCGTGCCACAGAGACTTCGAGGCGGTCGTAGATGTTGGCGCTGGCGGCCTTTACCGTTAAGCGATAATCATCCAGCCAGGCTCGCGAGACGGTGGCCGTTGCACCAAACTCCTGCTCACTGGCGGTGCTCGAAAGTAAGGCCCAGGGCGAGAGTCCACCGCCAGCGGCTCCTTCGATGGCGCCAACACCACCGGTACCGATAAGACGACTGCCGGCAAGGGACGAGCTGCTGATAGAAAGCCCGAGGGCAATAATAAGCGGTATCATGCCTTTCGCTATTGCCTTAGGGATCAAGATGGACATGGACATGCTCTCTCAGTAAGCACGCGGTTAATGCGTGAAGGTGAAGGTTTCGGTGTTTTTCAGCCAGGGGATGACGTCGTCACTCGGCATGGGTTTGGCGATCCAGTAGCCTTGCAGATAGTCGCAGCCCAAGTCATTAAGCAGGGCGGCGCTAGCCGCATTTTCAACCCCTTCGGCCACGATGCTCAGCCCCAGGCTGTGACCCATCTCGATCGTCGAGCGCACAATCGTCAAATCGTCTTCCTGGGAGTCGAGCTTGAGCACAAAGGACTTGTCGATCTTGAGTTCGTTAACCGGTAGTCGCTTGATCTGTGCCAGGGACGAATACCCGGTGCCATAGTCGTCTATCGCGATGGAAACACCGAGGCGGCTTAGCTCATCCAGTGTTCTGGCGGCGGCATTGATGTCCTGCATGACGGCACTTTCGGTGACCTCCAGGCTCAGTTGATCCGCGGCTAAATCATGGCGTTCCAGCAACTCGGCTAACTGCCCCGGAAGCTGAGGGTCGGTGACATCGCTGGCGGATAAATTGACAGCCACGCTGACTCGAGAGCCTTGCTGTTGCCACTGGTGGAGCTGTGAGGTTATGTGTTCAAGCATCCATTGGCTAAGCTTGCGAATATTTCCCGAGCGTTCGGCCAGGCCAATGAACTCATCCGGGGGCACAAAACCAAGCGAAGGATGCCGCCAACGCATCAGCGCTTCAAACTGGCATACCTCTCCATCACGCGTTGCCACTTTGGGTTGATAGGCCATCCAAAGCTGGTTGTTACTCACGGCATCGCGCAGATCATGAATTAGCGTCAGCTGGCGTAAGTGGCGTTCGTCCTGGCCTTCGGCATAACGCTGGTGGGCATCCGGGTGATCACGTGCCATGTCGAGAGCAATATCGGCGCGCCGGAGCAGCAGCTGGGCCTTCGCACCGTGTGCTGGATAACTCACTTCACCTGCGGCCAGTGAAAGACCGATTGACGAATTATCCAGATCGATGGGCGTTGACAGTGATGCGAGTTCACTGATTCGCCAGTTTGGCGTGGTGTAAGCTTGATTGATCAGCAGTAAGAATTCATCGCTGGCCAAGCGATAAGCGGATTGAATAGGGGATTTCAGCGCCTTCATACGGTGGGCGAGGGTAACCAGCACATGATCGCCCAGTTCGTAGCCGAACGTATCGTTGATGTTGCGAAAGTCTTTAATGGCCAGGCGAAGCAGGGTGAAGGGCTGGCCGTCCTCAATGCGGGCATTGATGTCTTCCAGGGCGCTGATGCGATTGGGCAAATCGGTCAGTAGGTCATGGCGTGACTGATGCCGCAGGATCGCTTCGCGTTCGGCAATATCGTCTTGCATCGAGCGCAGCGTTCCGGCGAGCAGCCCCGTTTCGCTTTGGGACGATTCTGCTGGTACGTCAGTAACCCGCTCGCCTTGACCAATCCGTCTGGCAACGTCAGCCAGCGCAACAAGCGGGCGGCTGATACTGCGGGCACTCCAGACAGCAATAGCGATCGTGAATAGTAATATCAGCGCCACGATAACTAATAGCTGCCACTGTAAGTCGTCGTAAGCGGCTAATAATTCGTCACGTGACAGCTGAATGAGCGCAAAGGTTTGGTTCTTCGAGTCATTATACAGTTCGCTGGCGTAGGTAAGATAACCGTCGTCCGGCGTCATCTGGCTGATTTCTGAGTACGCCTCTGCCTCAGCCGCATTATTGAACTGACTTAGCGGCTCAGCTTCCTTGCGGGAATGCGAACTGGCCAGATACGTCGGCGTCTGTTGAGGGGTGTAATTGACCACGCTGATTTCTAGGCCGGTGAGGGCATTGATTTCCTCGACAACAGCGTCGTCAATCAAAAAGCCCATGCCCACCCAGCCAATCACGTTGGGGGCATATACCGGCAGCATGACGAACTCATAGGGTTGACCGTCGGCGATCACGACGCTGAATGCAGAGCCCTGCTGCTGAGCCGTTTCAAACAGCTCGGGGAAAGGCATGGGTGTTTGTGAGGGATGGTGGCTGCTGGCCAGCAATTGGCCGTCCAGGTCACTCAGCAGCACGATGTCTGCATCCGCCCGAGTGCCGTGATTAACTAATACGGACTGTAGCGTTTCACGATCCTGTGACGCGACCGCGCTCTTAAAGCCAAAATCATCGGCCAGAATCGCCACGTTATCGCGTAGCTGATCGCCACGTCTTTCGAGCAACTGGTCAAGAACGCGGGCGCCCACTTCCAGGCGCTGGTTGCCCTTGGTCAGGGCATCTTGCTGGGTGGCGCGCAGAAACGCGAGGCCAGTGGCCAGTTGCGAGACCACCACCACGGTTAATAGCACGAGCATCAAACGGGTACGAAAGCGCATATTGTTGTTATCGGGCCCTAAAGTTGTCGCTAAGCACTAGGTGGCCTCTTTAAAACGTTGCTGTAACGGCGACAGTTTCTCGGGTGGCTTCGGCGTGGCGCGCAGTTCCAGAGGGACCGACAACTCCTCGGCTGAAGCAATCTCGCCTTCCCACCAGCGCTGCTGGCTATCGTGGAGTTGCTGATGCCACACCCTTACACGATGCTGGCCGGGTGGTAACGATGGCAGGGTGACCTGTCCTGAACTATCGGTCATGGCATAAAAAGGCGCATCGCTGACCACGATAAATGCTTGCATGTGATCATGGATATTACATCCCAGTACCACCACGCCAGGCTTATCGAAATGAACGGGCGGTGGAGTTTCGTTTAGATAAAGATTCAGATCAAATGTTTTGGCGTCTGAAAAAGAGAAGACATGGTGACGTGTTGTGTCTTCGTTGGGAAACGCTACCTGGCTATTGACAGGTATTGCCAGTACCTCGGGCTGAAAAGTCGCATCACGCTGATAAATGTTCTTTACGCTGGTATCGCGCGAGGCCGAGTGTGGAAAATAGACTTCCACCACGGCGTTGGGCAGCGGTTCGCCATGGCTGTCGGATACGCTGATACGGGTATCACTGGCAAGCGTATCAGGGCTGACACTGAGAAGAACAAGTGAGGCGGCGCCGCATAAAAGCGCCCAATACGCACGTTTGAGATACACCATAAGTTTCCTTGTTCAGCAGGGCCAGATATCGAAACACCATCATGCGAGTTTATGTCAGGAAAGTCATGCCACTGTCTTAACGTTTGGCTCACAGATATGCCTCAGGTAGGTATCAGACTTATCGCCAGTGATCACGCCAGGTACGCAGTACCCGTTCGGGATACCAGGTTTTGCCTAAACTGCCGTTGTAACGCGCCAGTGCATGGGTAAAGTCGCCCTGTTCGACGGCGAGGTAGTGGGCCAGGATAGTACAGCCATAGCGCAGGTTGCGCGTTTGGTTCGTCAAGTCATCCATCGGCAACCCCAGCTCTTCAATCCAAAACGGCATGATCTGCATGAGACCGACAGCACCCGCTGACGACACGGCCTGCGCATCGAAGCCGCTTTCCACATGAATCAAGGCCAGAACAAGCGCGGGCGGCAGCCCGGCAAGGTGTGCCTCCTGGTAGACATGGGTGAGAAGCTTGCGGCGCTCGGTTGGTGCGCTGATAAAGTCAGCCAGATGGGTGTCCATACGCTGTCGCCACTGGCGCATCAACCATTGCAGTTGGGGTGTCTGTTGACGCTGATGAGTATCCGCCAAGGTTGGGCGAAGGGACTCAGGCAATGACTCGGCCTGGGCTGGCGGGCTGATAAGGACACTGGCGGCCATACAGGCCGCCAGTGTCAGCCACGTCAGCGCCGTTGATGGGTGGGCGCGGCAGGTTGAGCGTCTATTGAGCGGTGGGGTCAAGGCCGGCCTTTTCCCGAAGGAAATCAATGATCTGCTCGGCAGGCACCATGGTGGCGTCGCTATCTCGGCGGCCTTTGTATTCGAGTTCGCCGTTGTCCAGGCTGCGGTCACCAATGACCAGGCGATGGGGTACGCCCATGAGTTCCAGGTCGGCAAATTTAACCCCGGGACGCGTGTCGCGGTCATCCAGCAACACATCCAGGCCAGCGGCACTGAGCGCTTGGTAAAGGCGCTCAGACTCTTCGCGCACGCGCTGGGACTTGTGAGCATTCATGGGGACGAGCGCAACCTGGAAAGGCGCTATGGCATTGGGCCAGATGATGCCAGCATCATCATGATTCTGCTCGATAGCCGCCGCCACCACGCGGGTAATGCCAATGCCATAGCAACCCATCCAGGGGTGGCTGGTTTTACCATTGTCGCCGAGCACGGTGGCGTTCATGGCATGTGAGTATTTTTGGCCTAGCTGAAAGACGTGGCCTACCTCGATACCGCGCTTGATCGACAGCGTACCTTGTCCGTCTGGTGAGGGGTCGCCGTCAACCACATTGCGCAGATCGGCAATCTCGGGCAAGGGGGTGTCCCGCTCCCAGTTGATACCGAAATAGTGTTTGTCATCAGTATTGGCGCCGGCACCAAAGTCGCTCATCAGTGCCACGCTGCGGTCGATGATGATGGGCAGCTCAAGGCCTACCGGACCAAGCGACCCAGGGCCTGCGCCAACCACTGCGCGAATTTCTTCCTCGCTGGCCATGGTCAATGGTGTCGCCACCTGGGGGTGGTTCTCCGCCTTAACTTCGTTCAGTTCGTGGTCACCTCGCACCAGTAGGGCGATGAGTTGGCCATCGGCACCTTTGACGATCAGCGTTTTGATGGTTTTCTCGATAGGCAGGCCAAACTTCTTGACCAGTGCTGCGATGGTTTTGGTGTCTGGTGTGTCGACCAGGCGCATTTCTTCCTTGGGGGCTTCGCGGGTGGCGTCGCTACCCAGCGGTGCTGGTAGGGCCTCGGCTTTCTCCATGTTGGCGGCATAGTCTGAGGTATCGGAGAACACGATATCGTCCTCGCCCGAGTCGGCCAGGACGTGAAACTCATGCGACCCCGTACCACCAATTGAACCGTTGTCGGCAATCACCGGGCGGAAGTCGAGGCCCAAACGGGTGAAGATGCGCGAATAGGCATCGTACATGCCTTGGTAAGACTCCTTGAGAGACGCCTCATCCAGATGGAAGGAATAAGCATCTTTCATGATGAATTCCCGCGAGCGCATGACCCCAAAACGCGGACGAATCTCGTCGCGGAACTTGGTCTGAATCTGGTAGAAGTTAATCGGCAGCTGTTTGTAGCTGGCGATTTCTTTACGCACCAAGTCTGTGATGACCTCCTCGTGGGTGGGGCCAACGCAATAATCGCGGGCGTGGCGGTCTTTCAAGCGTAAAAGCTCAGGACCGTACTCTTCCCAGCGTCCAGATTCCTGCCAGAGCTCGGCGGGTTGAACCGCGGGCATCAATACCTCCTGGGCGCCGGCGCGGTTCATTTCCTCGCGCACGATGGTTTCCACTTTACGCAGCGTGCGTAAGCCCAGTGGTAGCCAGGTATAAAGGCCTGAGGTGAGGCGGCGGATCATGCCCGCGCGCAGCATGAGCTGGTGGCTGATCACCTCGGCGTCGGCCGGGGTTTCTTTCAAGGTGGCAATGAGTAGTTGGCTGGCGCGCATGGGCGAGAGCATTCCTTGTTGATGGGGTGGACCCGTTATCGTTCGTTAAGACATTGTACGGCCAAGCGGTTAAGGCGGCAAAATTGCGCTGGTAAGACCCGCGCTGACTTATCCGTTCGGTGTGCTAAACTCAGCGGGTTTTAACCCTATATACAATTGATTATTAACGGGGAGACCCTGCATGCAACGCACAGTTAAACAGTGGTTGAAGAGGGCCGTCATAGGCGCGGCGGTTGTCGCCATTAGCGGTTGCGGGACGCTTTTTCACCCGGAAAGAAAAGGTCAGTTGGGTGGCGATATTGACCCTGCCGTGGCAGTGGCTAATGGCGTTGGGCTGCTGTTCTTTATTGTCCCAGGCGTGATTGCCTACGCCGTGGATTTCTCTAATGGCACGATCTACCTACCCAGCCGGACAAACAGCGATATCGAGATGCAGTCGCTGGGTGACGACATGGATATAGCATCGCTGGAAAAGGTGCTGTCTGAGCAGACAGGGCAGCCGGTGACGCTGAAGAACGAATTGGTCAAGGTTGAAGAAGTGGATAGCCTCGAAGAGGCGCTGGCGATGGTGCGCATGTCGGGCGTTATGGATGGCGAGCGCTTATCGGCAATGTAAGCATGTTCCCCGCGTTTCCTGGCGACAACATTGCGTTAAACACTTTCGCGAGATAGGGCGCTTTTGATCATCATCCGGGCGTTATGACGTAATTAGCAGATTGCCATTGAGCGCTACAGCGCACAATGGCAATGGACATGCAACCAATGACGCCCGGTTCAAGCGTATTGAGAGGGGTTAGGGACGGTGGGGAAACGCGGCGGGTGTGCTTCCATGAAGGCATGGCAGGCGCGAAGTACCCGCACGTCGTCAAACTTGCCGCCGGACAGTTGAAAACTTACCGGCAGACCGTTGTCAGTAAAACCGCAGGGAACCGAGGCGGAAGGTTGCTGGCTGAGGTTGAAGGGGTAAGAGAATGGTGCCCACTCTTCCCAATCGCGCATACCGCTTCCCGGCGGCACTTCCTGGTTGATTTCAAACGGCATGACGGCCACTGCTGGAGTCATGATCAGGTGATACTGCTGATTGAAATGCTCGAGCCGCCGAGTCAGTGTTGCCCGGTCTGACAGCGCCCTAAAAAGATCGAGGGCACTCCACGCTTCGGCTTTGCGGGCATTGGCTACCATGCCAGAGTCCAGTTGCTCACGTTGGGCTTGATCCATTTGCCGCCATTGATCAAGGGAGGCGGTGAACCAGATCTTGCGGAAAGTATCCAGCGGTGATGAGAAGCCCGGGTCCACTTCGATGATTTCAGCACCCAATGCCTGCATTTTATGGGCGGCTTCTTTCACTCGGCTGGCAATCTGCGGATCGACATTCGCGTAACCCAGATCGGCAGAGTAACCAATGCGTAGCCCCTCGAGACTTTTACCCAAATCACTTCCCCAACAGTCGGGCTGACCTCTGGTTGCGTAGGGGTCGCGGTAATCGTAGCGTCCCATCACGTTCAGCATGCTGACCGCATCGCGCACCGAACGAGTTAATGGCCCCAGGTGTGAAAGCGTCGGCTCTTTAGCTGGAGGCCACTGGGGAGTCCAACCAAAGGTAGGCTTGAAGCCAAATACGCCGGTAAAAGCGGCGGGAATGCGAATTGAGCCGCCCGAATCGCCGCCCTGGTGAAGCACACCCATGTTAAGGGCGGCCGCAGCCGCTGCGCCACCCGATGACCCGCCAGGCGTCAGGCGGGTATCCCAGGGGTTACAGGTGGCGCCAAAAACCCGATTATCGGTGACGGCTTTCCAGCCAAATTCAGGGGTGTTGGTCTTGCCGAGGAAAATTGCGCCGGCTTCGCGGAGCAGTCGCGTAGGCGGCGCATCGGTATCGCAGAGCGCCGTCGAGGTCGTCAATGACCCCGCACGGCAGGGCATTCCCGCCACTTCGGTCAAGTCCTTCATTGACACCGGAATACCATCAATGGGGCTCAGCGGCTTACCCTGTCCCCAGCGACGAGCCGAGGCTCTAGCAGCCTCTTCAGCGCCTTCGGTATCAACATATACATAGGCGTTAACAGACGCGTTAAAACGGTCAATGCGATCCAGAGCGGCACGGGTGGCTTCAAGGGGGGATGCCTTTCGCGACTCGAAGAGCTGCTTGAGCGTTTGCGCATCTAAGGTACCGAGGTCCGTATCACTCATTTCACTCTCCCTGTTAATGGTCGTGTACAGAAGCGATTCAACGGGCTTGCAAGGTTACTTCCTGAGCCATAAGCCCGATCCCTGACTCATAAGCGTAGGCAAGCAAGGCAGGCTTGCCAACCAGGGTGGCTAATGGCCCAGCCTTATTGAGGCAAGCCTAACGCCGCGTTGGTCGATAAATAGCGCTGAAACCGCTCCGGTTCGTCGGTAATCGCGCTGGCAGCCCCCCAAGCCCATAGCGGGTGGAACGCATGGGGATCGTTAGGGGTATAGCAGAGCAGTGCGTAGCCTGCCTGCTGAACCGCATCAGCTTGAGCGCGCTTCAGGCGTGACCAGTGAGCATGGACGCTTAAGGCGTCGACTTCTTGGCATTGGGTTTGCCAGTCTTTTGGCAGGCGATTGAACAACATCCCCAGCGCCAGATTATCCGGCTTGGCAAATTTGCGGCTATGGCGCAGCGCCAGGCTATCAAACGATGACAGCACCAACCGTTCCGGGGCCAGCGCTTCCAGCACTTCGGGCAAGACACGCTCTACCAGTGCGATAGGGTCGTGGCCGCGATTGACCTTGAGCTCAAGATTGACCCCCATTTCCAGCTCGTTGAGCAGCGCTAGCATGGCGTCCAGGCGCGGCATCTTCTCGCCTGCAAAGTCATGGCCAAACCAGCGGCCCACATCCAGCGTTTGCGATTGCGGCCAGGTCATGCGGCGCAGTCTACCGCGTCCGTCTGAACAGCGTACGACATCTGCATCGTGCCAAATTACCGGCGTACCATCGCCGAGTAGCTGGACGTCGAGTTCGACCCAGGTTATACCCGCGCGATGGGCGGCGCGCACCGCCGCAAGGGTGTTTTCCGGGGCTGCGGCGGAGTAGCCGCGGTGGGCGATTAACGTGGGCAGTGAAATAGCAGGGTGCATTAGCAATGTTCCGGTAGCCGTCGGCGATCAACAAACGTGAGTCTAGCATGGGCGTTGTGACAACCGCGTTGCGCTACTGGGCCGTTAGCGTTAGCTTGCTAGCTGAGTCTGACCTTCATCCTATAAAAAAGGAGCTTTCTGTGTCTCAAGAACATTTGTCTCAACAACAGGCGTCTCAACGGATTCAATTTGCCCACACAGGTGGTTCCGAGGTGCTTGAACTGGTTGAAGTGACGCTGGCGGCGCCAGCCAAGGGCGAAGTCCGTATTGCCAACAAGGCGATCGGCCTTAACTTTATCGATATCTATTTTCGGACCGGGCTTTATCCAGCGCCTTCCATGCCCTCCGGCTTGGGCACCGAGGGCGCGGGTATTGTTGATGCGGTGGGCGAAGGCGTGACTCACTTGAAAGAAGGTGACCGTGTTGCCTACGCGCAAGGCCCCTTGGGCGCCTACGCTGAGCTGCATACTCTGCCCGCATCAAAAGTGGTCAAGCTGCCTGACTTTATCGATTTTGAAACGGCGGCGGCCAGCATGCTGAAAGGCTTGACCGTGCAGTATTTGTTTCGCCAAACCTATGAACTCAAAGGGGGCGAAACAATTTTGTTTCATGCCGCCGCCGGTGGCGTCGGTTCAATTGCCTGCCAGTGGGCCAAGGCACTGGGCGTTAAACTGATCGGTACGGTGAGTTCAAAAGAGAAGGCGGATCAGGCCATGGCCAACGGTGCCTGGGCCACCATTAATTACACCGAAGAAGACGTGGTCGAGCGCGTGCGCGAACTCACCAATGGCGAGATGTGCGACGTGGTGTACGACTCGGTGGGTAAAGACACCTGGGAGATGTCGCTGGACTGCCTCAAACCACGCTCGTTAATGGTCAGTTTTGGCAACGCCTCCGGCCCTGTTGACGGCGTTAATATCGGTATCCTCAATCAGAAAGGCGCCTTGTTTGTTACCCGTCCAAGCCTGAACGGCTATGCCGACACGCGCGAGCGTCTCGAGATGATGTGCGAGGACTTCTTTACCATGCTGGAAAGCGGCAAGATTAAAATTGATGTGGCTAATCGCTACCCGCTTAAAGACGTTGGTAAAGCGCAGGACGCGCTGCAAAGCCGCAAGACCACTGGCTCTACGGTGTTATTGCCCTAACGTTTTCCTGCTCCAAGACGAAAACCGCCCTCGGTTAGCGAGGGCGGTAGATAAGGGTGGATGGTTAAGTGTGGCTAGCCGTAGGCCAGGTTAGGTAGCCAGGTGACCAGCGCCGGAAAGAGGATCACCAGCAGTAGCCCCAGTGCCTGGATGCCGAGGAAGGGGAAAGAGGAACGGAAAATCTGACCCATCGTGATATGCGGCGGACAGACCCCCTTGATGTAGAACAGCGCATAGCCGAAAGGCGGGCTGAGAAACGACATCTGCATGTTGACCAGATAGATCACCCCAAACCACAGCGATACGTCAGTCGCGTCGACACCAGGCAGTCCAAATACGCCATCAAAGGTCATTCCCTTGATCAGCGGCACGAAGATAGGCACTGCCAGCAGCAGAATGCCGACCCAGTCGAGGAACATGCCCAGCGCCACCAACAGCACCATCATCAGCATCAGCACCGCATAGGGGCCAAGGCCCGCACCGGAGATCAACTCCTGCACGAAGGTCTGACCGCCCTGCAGAATATAGAAGCCGACGAAAATACTGGCACCGAAGATAATCCACATCACCATGGCCGAGGCCACCAGCGTTGTCATGCAAGCGGCGTGCAGGTTGGGCCAGGTCAGGCGCTTGTGCATGGCGGCGACCACCAGCGCACCGAAGGTACCGATGCCAGCGGCCTCTACCGGAGTGGCGATACCGGTAAAGATGATGCCCAGTACGAGTATCACCAGAACGATGGGTGCCAGCATGTTGCGCAACAGGCGTAGCTTCTCTTTCATGTCAACCCGGTCTTCGACCGGCATCGGCGGGGCCATCTTGATGTTAAGGGTGCCGCGTAGCCAACAGTAGAAGCCGTACATAAAGGCCAGTAGCAAGCCAGGAATCAACGAGCCAAGGTAGAGTTCACCTACCGACTGCTGGGCAATGACGCCATAAATGATCGCCAGAATCGAGGGCGGGATAAGGATACCCAGGGTGCCGCCGGCCATGATCGAGCCGATGGCAATTTCCGGATCATAGTTGCGCTTGAGCATCGCCGGGAGGGCAATCAGGCCCATGGTCACCACCGCTGCGCCAATCACGCCGACCATCGCCGCGAGAAGCGTTGAGGCAATAATCGTGGCAATGGCTAAACCTGCCTTGAGGCCGCCCATCCATTTGTAGACGACGTCGAATAGCTCTTCAATGATCCCGGCTTTCTCCAGTACCGACGCCATGAAGATGAACAGCGGAATGGCCGACAGCTGGTAGTTGGTCATCATGGGGAAAATGCGCGACGGCATCAGGTTGAGCATGTCCTGGGTGCCGACTAGGTAGAGAAAGCAAACCCCCAGACCGCCAGTGACGAAAGCTAGCGGAAGACCCGCCACCAAGACCACCATCAGGGTGCCGAACATCACCAGCGTCAGGCCGCCGATGCCCACATTGTTCAGCGCCCCTTCAAGGCTGCCCGCCAGGCTTTCGTAATCGGTTGTGGCGATGTTGACCATCTCGAAGCCAGTCCAAATCGCCAGAATCACGCCAATTGCCACAAGCACGGTGGAAAACGTGCGACTGTCGATACGTTCCTGCCGATGATGCCGGTAGGACTGGAAATCACGAATTAG
Source organism: Halomonas sp. SH5A2 (assembly GCF_014263395.1). GTDB lineage: Bacteria > Pseudomonadota > Gammaproteobacteria > Pseudomonadales > Halomonadaceae > Vreelandella. The sequence continues at coordinate 1,676,444 of NZ_CP058321.1, forward strand.
TTGGGCAATCCCTTGCAGCAACAACAGCAGTGCCCCAAAGAACAGCATGAATTTCACCGGATAAAACTGGATCGCCCATTCGGTAAAGGAAGTCTCGTTGGCATAGCTTGAACCGAAGAAAAAACGGTCGCTCACCGCTTGAGAAAAGAACTTCCAGCCGGTGACCAGTAGCGCGATGGTGAAGATGAAAAAGAAGATCGAGGTCAGCAGGTCCAACGCTGCCCTGTTGATGGGCTTGGCTCGCGAGTAAAGGATATCCACCCGCACATGGCCACCTTCACGTAGCGCGAAGGCCCCAGCGATCAGGTACTGCATGCCGAACATCAAGGTCATTGATTCATGCGCCCAGTTGGTCGGCGAATTGAAGGCATAGCGCATTAACACTTCGTAGGCGAAAACGAAGGGGGCAATTAGCGCCCAATAGGCTACATAGCGACCAAAAAAACCGGAAATGCGGTCGATAACTGCAGTGAAGAGGTTACCGGGTGGCTGATAGGCGACCTCGACAGCCTCACCAGCGGGTATCTCGGCGGTATCGCCGCCGCTGACAGTGGCACCGCGACGAAAACTGCGGTCAACCAGCCACATGACCAGTAGCGGTAGTAAGAACAGCACCGACCAGTAAAGCCAGTGCGGTAAAATGAAATTGATCTCAAAATTCATGGACACTCCTCCGCTGAGCCATCACCACTCGGCGATGGAGACGGATTATTGAGCCGACGGGATGCGGGTTGGCACGCTGCGCACTAAGCTAGCCGGGTGCTGCGGTTTTTGTTCCACAACACCCGGAATGGTCGAACAGACAGATCAAGCGTTGAGTTCGTAGCCCTGTATGTCTTCTTCGGTGATCAACGCCACCGCCGGGTCCATCATGGTATCCAGGTGAGCACGGAACAGGCGCGCAGCGTCTGCATCCTTATTGGCCCATTTGAACCATAGCGGGATGGCCACCTCGCGGAAGCGGGTTGCGTCTTCTTCGCTGAGGTGGATGATCTCCACGCCTTTTTCGCGATACTTGGGCCATGCTTCAGCATTGGCCTTCTGGATCGCTGCATAGTGCTCGCGGGAGTAGGCCGCCACCAGATCATGCATCAGGTCTTGGGTTTGCGGCGACATGCGCTCGAACACGCGACGGTTAACGGAGATGTCCATGAGGTCGACGGACTGGTGCAGGCAAGGTGTGGAGGGCGGGCCCATGATGATGTAGTCAGCCACCTGCCAGAAGCCCAGTTCGTAGTTGACTGCCGCCCCGGTAAAGTCGGCCGCGTCGATAGTGCCTTTCTCCAGCGCTGGATAGACTTCGGAGCCCGGTAGTAGCGTGGTTCGTGCCCCCATGGCGGCGAACGTCTCGGCAACGATGCCACCGGGCATGCGGATCTTGACACCATCGAAGTCGTCGAAGCTGCGCAGCGGGATCTTGGAGTGGATCAGGTTGAGGTCGTGGTGGACATAGCCAAGCAGTTCCTGACCTTGCTTGCGATAGAGATCTTTGGCGATATCAAAACCACCGTAGGCGCCGAACATCATGTCCCACTGGTGAGGCAACGAGAGGCCCATCGGGAAGGCCGTCAGGAAGACGCCGGCTGGCATCTTGCCGGGCCAATAAACAGTGAACCAGTTCTGGCCGTCGAGTACGCCGTTACGCACCGCATCGGCAACCTCAAAGGCGCCCGCCACGGCGCCAGCCGGGAAGGGCTCGATACGCACCTCTCCCCCTGTTGCCTCGGCAACACCGGCCGCCCAGGCCTCGAACGTCCGGTAGCCAACGGTGCCTGGCTGCCAGGAAGACTGCATGCGGATACGAATACCTTCCTGGGCCTGGACATTGCCGATCCAGGGTGCTGCAACAGCAGCGGCGGAACCAGCTGCCGCGGTTTTAAGGAAATTGCGTCGTGTTGATGAACCCTTGGTGAGGGAGGAAGGCAATTCTGTTGAGGTGGAAATTAAAGAGTCTGAATTTGGGTTGTGCTTGTTGTTTGGCATGTTGAAAACTCCAACAGTGGTCATTGCCACTGGTTGTTTTTGTATTCCCATTCTGTAACTGCACCACTTTGAGTTCCCTGTGGCACAGGTAAGGTAATGCCTTGGTTGAAAGCATCACTTTACGTAAACAGAATTTAGCGAGTCCTGAGCTAACCGCCAATTAATATTTTCAACGTTTACCATAGTGCTGCGAAGGTCTCACTTCCAATCACTCGCCGAGGGGGCGTCGATGGATGACGCGTTAATCGATATCCACATACGCTCCCATATGGCGCATACGCTGTTCGAATTTGGACACGTTGTGGACCAGCGCATCAGGGCCGAAGGCGACGCATTCCGCCAGAATGGCTTCGATGAGCGTAATGGCTGACAGAATTGAAGGAAAAAAGTGCGGGGTCGCGTTGGCAAGGTTGAACGTGATCGTCGCACCGGGTACCAGCGGTGAACGCATGGTGTCCGTGACCACAATGGCCTTGACGCCGTTAGCTCGGGTGACTTCCAGTGCTTTAACCGTTTCAGCGCAATAGGGCTCAAAGCCAAAGGCGACGACAATGTCGTTTTCATCAAAACCGTCAAGCTCGGTTAAAAGCCCGCCTTCCAAGCCCCGGATAAGGCTGATATTGGGCATGGCAATGCGACCCACATATGCAAAGTGGTAGGCACAGGCAAAGGTGTCCCGAAAACCCACCACGGCGATATTGCGCGCCGCTAAAAGCTGCTGAGCCGCATCGCGGACCCGTGCCTGGTTATCTGCGGTAAACAGGCGGCCAATATTGTCGAACGCGGCGTCACCGACATCGACAAAGAGGGGGTCATCGGGCTGACTTGCCTGGTGACGAAGCCGGTTGGCACGCCCGGAGAGTTCCACTGGCGGTGTCTGTACCGCCGACTGAAACACCTCGCGAAACGTTTCATAGCTCTTGAAATCCAGTCGCTTGGCCAAGCGCACCAAGGTCGAGGGCGTGACATGCGCCGCTCCCGCGGTTTTGCGGATGGACTGAAACGCGATGTCCAGCGGGTGTTCCATCACATAGCCTGCCGCCTGTTTCAGCTGTGGGCTAAGCGTCGGGTAGATTGCCGCGAGACGTTGATTGATGGAATCCAGCGGCGAGGCAGACGAGGTGATCGTGTCACTATTTACAGACGTCATATAGGGCTCCAGCGCGTTCAGGCGAGCAGTGTAAACCATGCTGCTTAATGGATACATTTGTATCTTTTTATTTTTTATGTGAAACAAACGTGTTGACTGAGGTGGATGGGCAGCCTAGGGTTAAGTATGATACATACGTTTCTATTCATAAAAAATGAAGAAACATATGTATCTTTATTGTCACCTTTCCGCCAGGTAGCCCGACCGTGAAAACCCCACCACTGAACTTGCCTTCGTATGAAACCCTGTTAGTCACTCAGCAGGACACTGTCTTAACGGTATGCCTCAACCGTCCAGAACGCCTTAATGCCGTTGTTGAGTTGATGTACCAAGAGCTTATCGACGTGTTGGCTTTCGCCCGGCAAACGCCTGCGGTGCGTGCCGTTATCATTACCGGGGAAGGGCGGGCGTTCTGCGTAGGCGCCGACATGAAAGCTCACGGCGGTGCCGCGCGGACCCTGTATCAGCGGCGTGAATACCTACAGCTGGGTAACGATGTCGGTGAAGCGATTGCGCAGCTCAACAAGCCGGTGATTGCGGCGCTAAATGGCTATGCCCTGGGCGCCGGTGCCGAGATGGCAGTCGCCTGCGATTTTATCCTGATGGCCGACGAAGCTCAGATTGGCTTCCCCGAAACCAGCATTGGCACCTGCGTGGGGGGCGGTGTTTCCAAATGGCTTCCCCAGTTGGTGGGCTTGGCGCAGGCACGCCGGATGCTGTACACGGGCGACAAAATCAACGGCGCTGAGGCAACGCGACTTGGCCTGGCGCTTGCCCATTACCCACTCGATCAGCTGATGCCGGAAGCCTGGGCGCTGGCCTCAAAGCTGGCCAGGCAAGCACCGGTCTCATTGGCGATGTTGAAGCCGCTGGTGAATCGCGGGTCGCATACCGAGATGCCCAGTCAGCTGCAGCAGGAGCTGGATGCCGTCTTTGCCTGTTCGACCACCGAAGACTGGCAGGAAGGCGTCAATGCCTTCGCCGAAAAACGACCGCCCCAGTTTAAAGGCAGTTAACCTTCAAGCCGCTTTGTGGCGTTCCGCTGGCGGATGCTGTCGTTTTCACTTATCTCAACAGGTCATACCATGCAATCTATCGAAGGCCATCTTCCTTCAAGCAGCCCGCTCCACGCCGTTCTGGCACCCAAGGGCATTGCGGTGGTGGGCGCATCGGCCGATGCCACCAAGCGTGGCTATAAAGCCATGGAGGGACTCGTAAAAGGCAGTTACCGCGGAGATATTTACCCGGTCAACCCGAAAGCCGACAGTATTTTAGGGGTCAAGGCCTGGCCGTCTATCAGTGCGATCCCGGGGAACCCGGCACTGGCCGTGCTATGTACGCCCGCCGCCACGGTGCCCGACCTGATTGCTGAATGTGGCCGCCGTGGCATCAAGGGGGCGGTGGTGTTGGCAAGTGGTTTCAGCGAAAGCGGCGAGGCGGGGGCCGCGTTGGAAGCCCGGATGATGGCCAATGCCCGCGCCCATGGTGTGCGGATCATCGGGCCCAATACCTCAGGGCTGTTCAATCTTCACCATAATATCAATCTGCTGGCGCTTGAGAATCTCAAGCCTGGCGACATTGGGATTGTCTCGCAATCGGGGAATATGCTGCTTTCCCTGGCCTTGGAGGCCCAGTATAACGGGCAAGTGGGGTTCAGCACCTATATCGGACCCGGCAACCAGAGCGACATCGGCTTTAACGATTACCTGCGCTATCTTGGCGAGGATGCGCATACCCGAGTGGCCACCCTTTATGTGGAAGGCTTTCGGGACGGACGCAAGTTTCTCGATGTGGCGCGTGAGGTCACCGCGATGAAGCCCGTGGTGGTGTATAAATCCGGTTCCACCGCGCAAGGGCAAAAGGCCGCCAGCTCACACACCGGCGCGCTGGCGGGCAGCTATCAGATGACGGTGGACCTTTTGCGCCAGGCCGGGGTGAGCGTAGTGCAGTACTCCGATGAAATACTCCCGGTGGCGGAAGGGCTGGGCCGCTTGCAAAAAGCAGCGGGCAAACGTGTGGCGGTGATCGCTGACGGTGGCGGCCAGGCGACTATCGCCGCGGATCGGCTATCGGAGGCGGGCTTGACGCTGGCGACCCTAAGCCGCGATACCCAGGCGAAACTCGATGCGCTGTTGCTACCACAGGCCTCCACGCTGAACCCGATCGATGTGGCGGGTTCTTCGGATGCGAATCCTTCACTGCTGGCAGAATGCATGGCAGTGGTGGCCGCAGATGCGAATGTCGATAGCGTGTTTCTGGTGGGCATGTTTGGCGGCTACAGCCTGCGTTTTGCCGAGTCGCTGTTGGGTGACGAAATGCGCGGAGCCGAATCCATGGTGGAACTGGCCCATTCGAGCGAGAAACCGCTGGTCATCTACAGTCTCTACGCGCCCATTAAACCCCCAGCCCTAAGCCGTTTGCATGAGGCGGGGCTGCCCGTTTACGCCTCCATCGAACACGCCGTGAGAGTGCTGGCGGCGCTGGGTGAGCGCGGTGAATACCTGGCGCAATGTGCCGCTCAACCCGCTCGACTGCCGATGCAGGCATCCCCTGATGGCCAGGCGATGTTAGCGACCGCAAAAGAACAAAAGCGGGACTTGCTCGAGTTCGAAGCCAAGGGACTGCTTGCCGCGCATGGCATCCATGTGCCCGACGAACGCAGGGTGCAAGGCAGTGATGAACTGGCGGACGTGGCCCGTCACTTTGGCGACCAGCCGTTGGCCATGAAAGTGGTCTCCAGGGATATTCTGCACAAATCCGACGCCGGTGGGGTTAAGCTTGATCTGATAGGCGAAGCCGCGTTGCGCGATGCCTACAAAACCATCGTGGCTAACGCACAGTGTTACGACCCTAGCGCCCAACTCGAGGGGGTGCTGGTCACGCCCATGGCGGAGAAAGGGGTGGAGGTGATTATCGGTATGCTGCGCGACCCGGTCTTTGGCCCGGTACTGATGTTTGGCCTGGGCGGCGTGTTCGTCGAGGTGTGGGAGGATGTGGCGTTTCGTTCACTGCCCATCACGCAAGCTGACGCCGAATCCATGGTGAACCAGATCAAGGCGCAAAAAGTGCTGGAAGGGGTTCGCGGTGCTCAGGCGGTCAATAAGCAGGCCCTGGTCTTGTTGTTAATGCAGATTTCAAAGCTGGTGGATGCCTACCCGAGTATTCGTGAGCTGGATTTAAACCCGGTGGTGGCCTATCCAGACAGCCACCCCCAGGGGTATGCCATTGTGGATGCCCGAATCATTGTGGAGCGCGAAGAATGAGCCTATCGTTACCGACACTGACAGACGCGACCCTAACGCTTGAAGAGCGAGTGGCCACGCTCACTCTGAATCGCCATGACGTGCGTAATGCGCTCACCGGCACCGCGCTGGTCGATGACATTGTCGCCACGGCTAACTGGGTGAATCAGGCAAGTGAGGTGTCGGTACTGGTAATCACCGGCGCAGGGTCGGCGTTTTCTGCCGGGGGTAACGTCAAGGACATGGCCCGCCGCGACGGCGACTTCGCCGGGGACGTGGCGGAAGTGGCCGAGCGTTATCGCCGCGGCATCCAGCGTATGCCGCTGGCGCTTGAAGCGGTAGAAGTACCCATCATTGCGGCGGTCAACGGACCAGCAATTGGTGCCGGGTTTGACTTGGCCAATATGGCGGATATACGCATCGCTTCGCGCCAAGCCAAGTTTGGCGAAACCTTTCTCAACCTGGGCATTATTCCCGGTGACGGCGGCGCATGGTTCTTGCAGCGCCAGATCGGTTACCAGCGGGCCTTTGAGCTGACCTTGTCCGGACGGGTTATCGATGCCCAGGAAGCCTTGGAATACGGCATTGTGCTGGAGGTTGCCGAGCCCGATGCGCTAATGAAGGCGGCGATGAAGCATGCTGGGCGGATCGCTGCCCAGCCGCCTAGGGCCACGCGGTTGACCAAACGGTTAATGAAAATGGCACCCGACATGGAGCTAAAAGCGTTTCTGGACGTCTGCGCTGTTTTTCAGGGTATGTCCCATAACGAACCCGAGCACCTGGAAGCCGTTCAACAAATGTTGGACCGCATGAAAAAATAGCGCCTGAACCCTTTCGACTCCATCAGTGACCTTTCTCAGCCTGGCATCGCCGGGCTTTTTATTGGCGTATAGTCAATGTCTAATATTATTTACCTGCGCGTCACTATCTGATTTACAGTAAAGCAAGCGTTTCACTACGGTAGAGACGGTGATCCACAGGGAGGTGATGCAACAATGGCAATCGAGGATGTGGGGCTTGCGCCGAGTACGTTGGTGTTTGTCGTGCTGGGGTTAACATTGGCGGCCTTTATCTGGGGGCGGTTTCGCTATGACCTGGTCGCCCTGACGGCACTATTGGGCTCGGTGATGCTTGGATTGGTGCCGGCCAAAGACGCCTTTCTCGGTTTTGGTCATCCTGCCGTGATCACGGTTGCCGCCGTGCTGGTGCTGAGTAAAGGGTTTGAGCGCTCGGGTCTGGTCGATATCATCGCCGAGCAGATACTCAAGGTGGGTGAGCGCTTGATACTCCAGTTGCTGGCGTTGGTGGGAACTGTCTTGGTGCTCTCGGGAATCATGAATAATGTCGGGGCGCTGGCGCTGCTGTTGCCCGTCGCCATGCGGATGGCGCGGGAACATGACACCTCTCCATCGCTATTGCTGATGCCGCTGGCATTTGGCTCTCTGCTGGGTGGGCTGACGACCCTGATCGGTACCCCGCCGAATATCATTATTTCCAGCTATCGGGCGAACGTATCCGACGATACCTTCAGTATGTTCAGCTTTGCCCCTGTGGGAGGCGTCGTGGCATTGGCCGGGTTGGCGTTTATCGTGCTGGTCGGTTGGCGACTAACGCCCCAGCGAAGCGGCCAGGCATCGCCAGCGGATATGTTTGATACGGCCAATTACTTGGTAGAGCTCAAAGTCAACGATGAATCCAAAGCCAAAGGGATGACGTTGCAGCAGCTTCGCGACGAGCTTGAAGAGTCTATTCCGGTACTGGCGGTGGTGCGTGATGACAACCGCCAGGCGGGCTATTCGTTCCACGGTATGCTACAGGCAGGCGACATCCTGCTTTTGGAAGCCGGACCCGAAGAACTAAAACTGCTGGAAGATAAAGCAGGTCTGAGCGCCGTCGCCGAGCTTGAACGCGATGACAAGGACGACGAAACCAGCGCTTTGACCGAAGACGAAGAGCAAGAAAAACAAGAATCGCATCCACCGGTGGATACCGAAGGGCTACAGCTGGTGGAAGTGGTGGTGCGCAATGACTCCATGATGATCAACCGTAGTGTCCGTCAGTTGCGCCTTAATCATCAGTTTGGTCTGCACCTGGTCGCGGTGGCGCGGGATGGCACCCGGTTAAAGCAACGCCTGCGTGATATTCGCTTTCAGACCGGCGATGTCCTGTTGTTGCAGGGCGAGGAAAATGAAATCACCGAAAGCCTGCCCGCGTTGGGTTGTTTACCGCTGGCTAACCGCGATTTAAATCTGGGGCAGCCGCGCAAGTTGCTACTCTCATTGGCTATTTTTGCGGCCGCGATTGTTGCCATGCTGCTGGACGTATTGCCTGCTGCGGTGGCGTTGAGTAGCGCGGCAGTGGTCTCGTTATTGATCGGTGTGCTACCGCTTCGGGAGGGCTATCAGGCGATTGATGGACCGGTGATTGTTCTCTTGGGGGCCATGATTCCGGTCGGTCAGGCGCTGGAGACCAGCGGCGGAGCGGATCTGATTGCCCAGGCGTTGCTGCACTGGGGGACCGACTGGCCGGTGGTGGTCACCCTGGTGGGGCTATTTATCCTTTCCATGCTGCTTTCCAATGTCATCAACAATGCCGCGGCGGCGCTGCTGATGGCGCCCATTGCCGTGAGCCTGGCGAGAGGGTTCGAGGTATCGCTTGACCCCTTCTTGATGGTGGTCGCGGTCAGTGCTTCCTGTGCCTTCCTGACCCCGATAGGCCATCAGTCCAATACCCTTGTTCTGGGGCCCGGGGGCTATCGGTTTGGCGATTACTGGAAGTTGGGGTTGCCGCTTTCGGTCGTCGTGCTGCTGGTGTCGATACCGATGATCCTCTGGGTATGGCCGCTGTCGGGATAACGTTCGTCTTCGAGCATCAATAAGCGTTATTTGATAAAAATTTTGCTAGGCTACTATGTTTTCAGGTAAATACGTTCTAAAACGAAAAAATAACGTCACGGGCTAGCTTATGAATCAACAGTTTCGTCAAGACGCGATCATCGAGCTGGTCCGCCAGCAAGGCTACATGAGCATCGAGCAGCTCACTGATCATTTTGCCGTCACGCCGCAAACCATCCGTCGCGATCTGAATACGCTGGCTAACGACGGTCGCGTAAGACGCGTTCATGGTGGCGTGGGGATCGAGTCGAGTACAGTGAATACCGCCTACAGCACTCGTAAAACCCTGCATCTGGAAGAGAAAGAGCGTATCGCGCGGTGCCTGGCCGAGCATATTCCCAATGACGCATCGCTATTCATCAACATTGGTACCAGCAACGAGGTGATTGCCCAGGCGCTGCTCGATCATCAGGGGTTGGAGATTATTACCAATAACCTCAACGTCGCCGCGATTCTGCAGCACAAGGAAGATTTTACGGTGATCATTGCAGGCGGGCAGGTGCGCTCTCGGGATGGCGGTATTATTGGCGAGGCCACCATCGACTTTATCAATCAGTTCAAGGTCGATTACGGCATTATCGGTATCAGCGGCATCGACGAAGATGGTTCTTTGCTGGAGTTCGATTACCAGGAAGTCCGCGTTGCTCAGGCCATTATTGCCAATTCACGGCGCGTTTACCTGGCGGCCGACTACTCTAAGTTTCACCGTAACCCGGTGGTACGCCAAGGCAATATTGCCCAATTGGACGCGCTGTTTACCGACCGCAAACCGCCGGAGGCCATTCAGCGCCTACTTACCCAGCACGATGTTGCTCTGCACTTGGCCTGAACCATTAAAAGCGGTGATATTTTCATCCTTGAGCATTGCTCACGGCTGGCGTAGCCTGGAACTATAAGAAAACGAAAGTAAGTATACAAAATCGAAACAACCAACAACAAAGCGAACATGCCATGTCCTCCTATATACTTGCCATTGATCAAGGTACAACCAGTTCCCGCGCCATCCTGTTTGATCGCGAAGGTCAAGTGACCGCCGTCGCGCAGCAGGAGTTTACCCAACACTATCCCTACGATGGTTGGATCGAGCACGATCCTGAAGATATTTGGGATACGGTGATTGCCACCTGCCAGGAAGTTGTCAAAAAGGCGGCTATCAAACCAGAGCATATTGCAGGCGTGGGGATCACTAACCAGCGCGAAACCACCATCGTGTGGGACAAACGCACCGGAAAGCCGGTTTATAACGCCATTGTGTGGCAGGACCGACGTACGTCGTCGCTCTGCGAACAGCTACGCGAAGGTGGCCATACCGAACGCGTGCAGGCCAAGACCGGCCTTTTGATCGACCCGTATTTTTCCGCCACCAAGCTTGCATGGGTGTTGGACAACGTCGAAGGAACCCGGGCTCGGGCCGAGAAAGGTGAGCTGCTATTCGGGACCGTCGACAGCTTTTTGATCTGGCGATTGACCGGTGGCCATCAGCATGTGACAGACGCTACCAATGCGTCGCGCACGGCCTTGTTCAATATCCACGAGCAACGCTGGGACGACGAGCTGCTTGACCTGTTCGATATCCCGGCGACGTTGCTTCCTGACGTGAAAGACTCAAGCGATGACTTTGGCACCATGGACGCCCGCTGGTTGGGTGTTGAGCTGCCGATTGCGGGCGTGGCGGGTGATCAACAGGCAGCGCTGGTCGGTCAGGCGTGCTTTCAGCCGGGCATGGGTAAAAGCACCTATGGGACCGGGTGTTTCATGATCGTCAACACCGGGGAGACACCATCGCTGTCGCGTAACCGGCTGCTGACAACCATTGGCTATCGCCTGAATGGCAAGCCGACCTATGCCATGGAAGGCAGCATTTTTGTCGCCGGTGCGACGGTCCAGTGGCTGCGCGATGGGCTGAATTTATTTGCGGATGCGGCCGAAACCGAAGCCCTTGCGCGTAATACTCGCCGTGGGCACAGCGTTTATTTGGTCCCTGCCTTTACCGGCCTGGGGGCGCCGCACTGGGATCCCAAAGCCCGCGGGGCGATTTTTGGCCTGACCCGCGATACCGGGATTTCAGAAATTGTTGCGGCAGGCTTACAGGCCGTGTGCTATCAGACCCGCGATCTGCAACATTGCATGAACGATGACATGGAAGCGCCTCCCGGCAACCTGCGCGTCGATGGCGGCATGGTCAAGAATAACTGGGTCATGCAGTTTCTGGCCGATATGCTGAACGTACAGGTGGATCGCCCCACGATTCTGGAAACCACCGCCCTGGGGGCCGCCTATCTGGCCGGCTTGCGGTTAGGCTGGTATCAGACGCTTGACGAGATTGAGCAGCTTTGGCGCTGCGAGCGAAGTTTCATACCGAGTATGGACGAGGCTAACCGCGAACAGCTGTACCAAGGGTGGTTGGACGCGGTTTCCCGGGTGCGTTCAACGAATTAACCATTCCTGCTACAAGCCACTATCGCGATTCTGCGGTAGTGGCCTTTGTTTATTAGTCCTTGGTCGACTGGCACCGTCGCAGTGATGGCGTATACTGCTTCCGCTTGTCCAAGCTATCTAGGCAAGTTTCCCACCCTTATCAACGCGTTCCCCGCGTAATGCCTGTATTCCGTGAAATTCTACGACACCCTTTGGGTCTATTCGACGCTTATGTAGTCGAGCTACAACGCTGCCTGCGGCCAATGATGCATTGTGAGCTTTACGGCAGTGCACCATAGTGAAGTCATGGATCAGGGCGGTGTTTCGTTATCCCGATTGACCCTCCTGACCACTGCTACATTTGATGCGCTTTTGAATTATCCGGGCGCTTGAAGCGAAGGTCTTGTAACGCTTGTGACCTTATCGCAGTCACCGAACTGGACACTTATCCGGTCCAGCATGAGTAGCAACGTCACCATTCGTCATTAACAAGATGGCTGCTTAACGATTAACGACAATAGTAAGCAGCGGATGACCATACCATGAGGGTTTTACCATGAACTGCATCGAATTAAGCCAACAAGCCGACCGAATCGCGAATACGTTCAGCAAGCAGGACCTGGCGAAGCTGGTATTAGCGTTAAAGGGCCAGCGGGAGTCGCTTCAGCACGCGGTTGAAGTCATCGACACCATTGATAACCGTATGGGTTACACAATTGAAGAGGCGTGGGACGAGGTGCTGGCAGGGGATTCCCAACTGCTGGTTGAAGATGAAGAGTAGTAAATAAAGAGTAGGTTCTGACGCTCGTTACTTTCCTCTATCCCCCTGGCGGCCACCGTGAGGGGGATTTTATTTGCCACTGCGCTGCCGTTGCCGCCATTCCCTACGAGGGAACTTCCTGTTTGGGCGCATAAGGTTGAGAGGTATCCCGGTTCTGAGCAAAGTACGCTTCAAAACGCTCTTCAGCTTGTTCGCCGAACAGAACACGGCAGGCTTCTTTCAACCCCTTCGAGTTACGCAGTTGCTCGTGGTGTACCACGAGCGACACTTTGGCTCGACGACGCAGGAAATCCTCAAGCTGAGTGATCATTTCATGATCGCGGGCATGTTCAAGCTCGCAGCGAATATACTCCGTTCCCTCAATCAGAATATCGGCTTCCGACGGGTCCTGGCGGATTTTTTCCAGCATGGGCATTGCCTGTTCGGCGTAACGCCGCCAAAGGCGTGATGAAAGAGGCTCCGAGGATGTCGCCGCTGTCATGGCGTCCAGATTCATTCGCTTGGCGTGATCCATGAACTGTTGTTTCACGGCCTTGGGTGGCTCGCCATACCAGCGGAAGCCCTGGTCGGGTAGTTCGACCCCAAGCTTCGCGACGGCTTCGGCGATTTCATCGCCCACGTTCAGACAGTCGGTCAGCTTGCCGCCAAAGATACTGATATGTGCGCTATCGTGATTGGTATCGATCACATGCTTACGGGATAGCTGTAAAAAGTCACGGTCGTTGCCTTGATCAGACTTGATGGCCAGCGGGCGCACGCCACAGCGCGTCGAGATGATATCGGCTTGGCCCAGTGGTTTGTCGAGGGTCAGACGTGTGTTGATGTTTTCCAGCACGAAATTAATATCGTCAGCGGTAACCTCCACCTCGGGGTGCTCCATATGTGTATCGGTCGTCCCGATGCAGGTCCGGTTGCCCATGGGAATGACAAAGAACAGTCGCCCATCGTCGGCGAAGAATGCCAACACGCGCTGGGAATCCGTCAACTGGGGCACAATCAGGTGAATGCCCTTGGAGTACAGGTGTTGGTGAGTGGTCTTCTGCCCGGTCAAGGTATTGTGCTGATCCACCCAGGGGCCTGCTGCATTAATCAGTACCTTGGCACGGATATCAAAGGTTTGGCCATCCATCACGTTGCGCGCCTTGGTGACCCAGACATTGTCTTCACGCTCTGCGCCCAGTGACTCAACATAGTTGGCGGCAATCGCCCCATGATTAAGCGAGTGGCGGACGAAATTGAAGACAAACCGGGCATCGTTGTCATGCAGGTAGGCATCCGAATATTCAAAGCCGCCGACGGAGTCATCGACATCGATAATCGGTTCTTCCTGCTTGATATCCTTGGGTGACAGCAAGCGGGGACGCTTGGTAAACCCATTGCCCATCAGCCAGTAGAGCCAGGTGCCAATCCATAAGTAGCGCGGTGAATGGCGAAACCCACGGGTAATGTTGGTCAGAAAACGAATTTCCTGAACAGTGGATGGGTAACTTTTAATTAAATGATTGCGGCTCTTGCAAAGCTTTCTGACCAATGCAAAGTCTTTGCTTTCCATATATTTGATGCCTCCCCAAACGAGGTTGGAGGAGTGCATGCTGGTGCTGCCGGCGAAGTCGCCACGATCGATCAGGGCAACCTTGGCGCCTTTACCTGACAGCGCAGCAGCGGTGGCGGCACCGTTGATGCCACCCCCAATAATCAGTACATCGAATTCATCGGAATGTAGTTTCTCGATATTACGGTTACGCAGTTTCATAGCGGATCCAAATTAACAAAGAAAGCCCCGTTCACGGTGCTATATGGGCGACCGCGCTGTTGGTAAGTGTCGATAGAGGGTGCCGCCGATGAAGCCGGAAAGGGCGAGCCCAAAGGCCCGCCCAACCGGTATTAACGCGAACCGGCTGACATCCATTTTTCCATCATTTCGTCGTAAGGCATGGTGGTGCCTTGCGGCATTTCGTCATCCAGCTTGGCTTTCGGCGCGCCATCCTGGTCCAGCCAGTATTGCGGGTCACGCTCTTCGTTCAGCACGGGTGCGTAGCTGTCGAAGACGTTGGCACGGGCAAGACGGTTCATGGTGCTATCCATATCCGCCGCCAGTGCATCGAGACCTTCCTGTGGCGTAACTTCGCCGCTCATGACGGGTGCAAGGTTTTGCCACCATAGAGGCGCCATGCGTGGGTAGTCGGGTACGTTGGTGCCCGTTGGCGTCCAGTTAGACTCGTTGGGGCTGCGGTAGAATTCGACCAACCCGCCCAGCTTGGGCGCCATTTCGGTCATCTGGTCTGAGAAGATGTCCGACTCGCGGATTGGGGTCAGGCCGTGCATCAGCTTCTCAAGCGATACCGTCTTGGACACGGTGAACTGACCAAACAGCCACGCTGCCGTGCGACGATCTTCGGGGGTAGAGTCAAAGAACGTCCAGGCGCCTACGTCCTGATAGCCAACCTTCATGCCTTCTTCCCAATACGGGCCGGTGGGAGAAGGCGCCATGCGCCATAGCGGATTGCCTTCGTCATCGGTCACGGCGACATCGGGGTCGGTCATGTCGGCCGTGAAGGCGGTGTACCAGAAAATCTGCTGAGCAATATGGCCTTGAGAAGGCACCGGGCCAGCTTCACCGAAGGTCATGCCTTGTGCTTCGGGTGGGGCGAAGTCGCGGAGCCAGTCAACGGCCTTTTGCATGGCAAACACGGAGGCAGGGGAGTTGGTCGCACCGCCACGGCTGACGCTGGCGCCTACCGGCTGGCTATCCTCGTTGACGCGAATCCCCCAGTCATCTACCGGGTTGCCAGAGGGAACGCCGGGGCTACCCATGCCGGCCATGGAGAGCCAGGAGTCGTGGAAGCGCCAGCCAAGAGATGGGTCACGACGACCGTAGTCCATATGACCATAGATCTCTGTACCGTCGAGCTCGCCGACATGTTCGGTGAAGAATTCGGCGATGTCCTCGTAGGCGGTCCAGTTGGTCGGTACGCCTAGGTCGTAGCCGTAAATATCACGGAACTGCTCCTGCAGGTCTTCGCGTTGGAACCAGTCATAGCGGAACCAGTAAAGGTTGGCGAACTGCTGGGTTGGCAACTGATAGATGCTGCCATCTGGCCCGGTGCCATACTGCAGCCCAATGAAGTCGTCCAGGTCCAGCGTGGGTAGCGTGTAGTCGGCCCATTCGTTTTCCATCGCCTCGGAGAGGTTGATGGTGGTGCCGTAGCGGATGTGGGTACCGATGGCATCGGTATCGTTGACGAAACCATCGTAGATGCTATTACCAGATTGCATCTGGTTTTGCATGGTGTCGACAACATCGCCTTCACCGATGATGTTATGGGTCACGTCGATACCGGTTAGCTCGCTGAACGCTTCGGCAAGCACTTCGCTTTCATAGACGTGGGTGGTTAACCCTTCGGCGACGGTTTGAATCTCCATGTCACGAAATGGCTCGGCCGCTTTGGCAAACCACATCAGCTCTTCGATTTGTTCCTCGCGGCTCAGGGTCGAGTTTTGGAAATGCTCGTCGACCAGCCGCTCGGCTACCGCCCGTGCATCGTGGTCATCTGCGGCTATCGAACCGGATGCTAGCAGCAGGCTGGCGGCGAGGGTGGTGAGTTTGAAATTGTTATGTCGCATATAGACCTCGTTGTGTTGTGATTTTCCCTAATGGCGAATCCGTCCTTGAGACCGCTTTTGGTTATTACGCCGGTTACCCCCAGCGCATCAGCACCAACAGCCAAACCAGCGAAGCTGCCAGTGCTAACCAAATCGATAGTGAGGTGAAGCCAATCACGCCAAGGTGAATAAACGCGGCGGACAGAAGGCCAACAAACAGCCGGTCTCCGCGCGTGGTCGTGATGGGCAGAAAGCCCTTACGTTCTATGGTGGGCGAGACAATTTCCCAAACCGTCATCCCGGCCAGCATGGCCGCAATGGCGGAAAAGAAAATAGCGGTGGGCACTGTCCATACCATCCAAGACATACATCACCTCCTTAGGTACGACCCAGGGCAAAGCCCTTGGCGATATGGTTGCGAACGAAGTAGACCACCAGAATGCCCGGCAGAATGGTCAGCACACCGGCGGCGGCCAAGGTGCCCCAGTCGATTCCCGACGCGGTGGACGTGCGCGTCATGATCATGCCAATGGGCTGAGCCTCAGTGGCCGTCAGCGTTCTGGCCAGGAGCAGTTCAACCCAAGAGAACATGAACAGGAAGAACAGCGTGACGCCGATACCTGAACGAATCATCGGGATAAAAATCTTGACGAAAAAGCGTGGAAAGCTGTAACCGTCGATATAGGCGGTTTCGTCGATCTCTTTGGGAACGCTGCTCATGAAGCCTTCAAGAATCCAGATGGCCAGCGGGATATTGAAGAGGCAGTGCGCCAGCGCCACGGCAATGTGCGTGTCGAACAGCCCGACCGAATAATAAAGCTGGAAGTAGGGCAGCAAGAACACGGCAGGCGGCGCCATGAGGTTTGTCAGCAGCCAGAAGAACAGATGCTTATCGCCAATAAAGCTGTAGCGACTGAAGGCATAAGCTGCGGGTAGCGCCACACAAATGGTGATCAGCATGTTCATCAGCACATAGGCAATCGAGTTGACATAGCCCATGTACCAGCTTGAGTCGGTAAAAATACCGATATAATTATCAAAGGTGAGGTTCTCCGGCCACATGGTCATGGAGCCCAATATCTCGCTGTTGGTTTGCAGCGACATGTTCAGCAGCCAATAGATGGGCAGTATCATCAATAGCAGATAGACGCCCAGCAACAGGCGCGAGCGGAGCCTGGTTCGCGCGTTGCGCTTACGGCGTTGTGCCGGAGTGGTACGGCTGAAAATGGTGTTGTATTTTTCACCCTGCTGGGTGTTTTCCAGTTGGTAGCTCATGTCACGCTCCTCCCTGGGAATGCTTGTCTTTCTGCATGTTCATGATGGCGGTATAGAACACCCAGCTCACCAACAGGATGACCAGGAAGTAGATAATCGAGAAAGCAGCGGAAGGGCCCAAGTCTTGCTGGCCCACGGCCATGGTGGTCAATGATTGACTCAGGAAGGTCGTTGAGCTGCCAGGCCCGCCACCGGTCAGTACAAAGGGCTCGGCGTAAATCATGAACGAATGCATGAAGCGCAGCAGCACAGCAATGACCAGCACATTGGTTAGTTTGGGCAACTGAATGTAGCGAAATACCGCCCATTTTGAGGCACGGTCAATGCGCGCCGCCTGATAGTAGGCTTCGGGGATGGAACGCAGGCCGCTGTAGCAAAGCATGGCGACCAGCGGGGTCCAGTGCCATACGTCCATCAGGATGATCGTCACCCAGGCGTCGCCGGGATTGCGGGTAATGTTGTATTCGATGCCTAGCTGGCGCAGCCCCCAACCCATCAGACCGATATCGCCCCGCGTGAAGATCTGCCAGATGCTGCCCACCACGTTCCAGGGAATCAGCAAGGGCAGAGTGATCAGAATCAGCACCGCCGACGCTTGCCAGCCTTGTTTGGGCATGATTAACGCAATTCCGATCCCTAAGGGGATCTGGATGGCAAGAATGATCAGCGAGAACGATATCTGACGCACAAACGCAGCTTGCAGCGCCGGGTCGTTGAGCATGGTTTCAAACCACTCGGTGCCGGTAAAAAAGCGGGCGTTAGCGCCCAGCACGTCCTGCACCGAGTAGTTGACGACGGTCATCAGTGGCACGACCGCGGAAAACGCGACCAAGACAAGCATTGGCAATACCAATAGCCAGGCGCGGTTGTTATAGACTTTATTCATGATCTACCTCGACTCGGTATTCATCGACGTAAAGGCTCAGTTTGTCGTCGGGAAAACGGATATAGACGGTGTCGCCCAAGGCAGGATGGTCTTCGGGCAGCCTGGCTTTAAACGTTTGCTGATTGAGCGAGAAGGTGAGAATGGCGTAGGTGCCCAGGTCCTGAAGGTTCTCTTTTTGCACAGCAATCGTGTCGGGTTCGGCGCTTGAGTGAACTTCGATGAATTCCGGGCGAATGCCAAGCTTGAGATTGCCACTCTCAACATCGCGAAGCGCCGCCAGGTAGGTAGTGCTTAACGGCAGTGGCTGGTCGCCGAAATACGCCGTGTTTTGTGCCTGATCGTAGCGAAGCTCGAAAAAATTCATGCCTGGGCTACCGATGAAATAACCCACAAAAGTATGCGCGGGCGTTTCAAACAGTTCCCGCGGCGTACCGAACTGAACCACCTGACCTTCATACATCACGGCAATCTTGTCAGCGAAGGTCGAGGCTTCTAGCTGGTCGTGGGTGACGTAGATCATGGTGATGTTAAAGCGCTCGTGGATTTCCTTGAGCTTGCGGCGCAGCTTCCACTTCAACTGCGGGTCGATGACGGTTAGCGGCTCATCAAACAGAATCGCGGTAACGTCGTCGCGGACCAGGCCGCGCCCCATGGAGACTTTCTGCTTTTCATCGGCAGTCAGGTTTTTGGCTTTGCGCGATAACAGCGGTGTCAGCTCAAGGATATCGGCGACTTCCAGCACCTTGGGTTTAACACGGTACTCGGGAGTGTTCATGTTGCGTAGCGGGAAGGCGAGGTTATCGAACACCGTCATGGTGTCGTAGATCACCGGGAACTGGAAAACCTGAGCGATGTTGCGCTCTTCCGGCGGCAGTTCGTTGACCCGCTGACCATCAAACAGCACATCGCCTTCGGTGGGCGCCAAAAGCCCTGAAATGATGTTTAGAAGGGTTGACTTGCCACACCCGGACGGCCCCAGCAACGCATAAGCGCCGCCTTGATGCCATACGTGTTCCATATGGCGAATGGCGTAATCCTCTGCCGATTGCGGGTTGGCGCTGTAAGTGTGCGCGAGTGTTTTAAGCACGATCTCAGCCATGCGCGGCGCCCTCCGTCTGAGCCAA
This sequence comes from Halomonas sp. SH5A2, assembly GCF_014263395.1. GTDB lineage: Bacteria > Pseudomonadota > Gammaproteobacteria > Pseudomonadales > Halomonadaceae > Vreelandella. The sequence goes on from NZ_CP058321.1 coordinate 1,695,800, forward strand.
TGGGGTATGCACAATGTGGCCCTGCTGGTCGAAAACAAACAGTTTATGAGTGGGGAAATAAACCTTGATGGCCTGGTTGACCTTCAGTTCGTGTATCCCCAGGAGATGCAATACCAGCGGGAAGTGCACATGACGCGCATGAAGGAAGGTTTCGGACCCACTGATTTCGGCGACATCCACGGTGACCGGCAGCTCGAGGTCATCCGGTGCTTGCGGGGTAAGGCTCAAATGCGAGGCGCGAACCCCGAACTGGTAGTCACCGGGAGGTAGCTGACGCAAGGCATCGTCGCAGGCAAAGTGAGTGTCGTTATCGAAGGTGATGTCTTTGTCAGTGAGTCGACCCGGGACGATATTGATTGGCGGCTCCGAGAACATCTCGGCGCTGAGGATGCCGTTGGGTTGCCGGTAGATTTGATCGGTGGGGCCATACTGCAGCAGCTTCCCTTCGTGAAGGATGGCCGTGTTGCCGCCGAGAGCCAGGGCCTCGTTAGGCTCGGTGGTGGCGTATACGGCAATACAATTACGCACTTTGAACAAATCGCGTAGTTCGTCACGTAGCTCCTCACGGAGTTTGTAGTCTAGGTTGACCAGCGGCTCGTCGAAGAGAATGACATCGGCGTCCTTTACCAGGGCGCGGCCCATGGCGGTGCGCTGCTGCTGGCCGCCGGACAACTCCAGAGGATAGCGGTCAAGCAGATGTTCGATATGCAGCATTTCAGCAATTTCGCCGACGCGCTTGTCAATTTCGCTTTTAGACTGCTTGGCGAGTTTGAGCGGCGACGCGATATTGTCGTAGACCGTCAAGCTGGGATAGTTGATGAATTGCTGATAGACCATCGATACGTTGCGGTGACGCACCGGTACGCCGGTGACGTCTTTACCGTCCATCAGAATCCGGCCTTTGGTGGGCGGTTCTAGGCCCGCCATCAAACGCATCAGCGTGGTTTTACCCGCGAGTGTTCTGCCCAATAGCACATTGAAGGAGCCTGGCTCGAGTGCTAAATCAACGTCGCTAATATAGGGAACACCGCCTACGGTATGGGCGATATTTTGCAAATGTAGGGACATGCGAATCTCGCTAGCGTCGTTGTTATTGGAGAATATCTAGCTTTCGTTTACGAAATCCTAGTTGATCGTTTCCGAACCTGCAATGCCTTTATTGGCTTTCGTTTTCAGTTTTTGGATAAAAAATCGAAAATTAAACGAAAGTCTAGGACCAAAAAAACCGGCCTCAATGAGGCCGGTTGAAGGTTGGTGCGAGCAAGTGGCTATTTCAAGGGCTATTTAATGCTGTCGGCCTTCTCAGGTGTTTCTTTCACCGGCGTTTTGGCATTGTGATCAATCAGCGTTGCCTTGTCGGTAGCGAAGGTTTCGTAGGGGAAATCATCCACAGTGAGCATTTCCAATACCTCGGCTTCGAACTCACGCATGAACTGAGCGTCTTCTTCGCTGATCAGACGGTTTTCCAATGCTGCCTCTACCCGCGCTTCAGGGTGGAGAGCTGTTTGCGGCAGTTCACCCTTGGCATAGGCTTTGTTCACCGTGCGGTAAATCGCCTCAGCGCGGTCGTAGTCAACCAGCAGGGCATTGTAACGGGCCAGCGGATTGCGCTGTTCGCCGTCGTCCTTGTCCCAGGTATTCTGCAATAGCTTGGTGCGCAGGGCGCTGTGCGTGGAAATGCGCTTGGCGATATCCCGGGCAAAGTCATCGTGGGGCTTGTCCCAACGGCGTCCTGTCGGCATGACAATCACTTTCAGCGTTTTACCCAGCGCCCGGTTGGGCAGATTATCGAAAATTTCGACAAAGGCCTGTTCAGCGCGCTGTAGTAGGAAACGGCAGCTGTAATGCAGCAGGGCTTCTTCGCCTTCCACCTTATCACCGGCTTGCCATTGCTTGAGTACCATCGAGGCCAGGTAAAGGTTGGAAAGCACATCGCCAAGACGGGCAGAGAGCATCTCGCGTTTTTTCAAGGCCGAGCCGAGACTCGCCATGGCGGCATCGGCGCACAGCCCGAAGCCGGCCGAGAGGCGGGCGATGTCCTGTGCATAGGCTGTCGCAGGGCCATCGAACGGGACCTTGGGTTTAGCGATGCCGAAGCCCAGTGTGAACGCGCGTGCGGCGTTGCCAAATATCAAGCCGGCGTGGCTGAAAAACGCCTTGTCAAAGGCTTTGGCGTCGTTAGCGTCTTTGGCTGCCAGCTCTTCCAGAACATAAGGATGGCAGCGGATAGCGCCCTGACCGAAGATCATCAGGTTGCGGGTCATGATGTTGGCGCCTTCCACGGTGATCGCCACCGGGTTGGCACTGTAGCCGATACCCAGGTAGTTACGTGGGCCCAGGGTGACCGCCTTGCCACCGTGTACGTCCATGGCATCGGCCAAGATGTCGCGCTGGAATTCGGTCAGTTGGCTTTTCAGAATCGCCGAGGGGACCGCAGGCTTCTCGCCGTGGTCGATCAGGTTGGCGGTTTGATAGACCGTTGCCTGAGAGATGTAGCCAAGGGCTGCCATGCGTGCCAGAGGTTCCTGCACGCCTTCCATTTCTGCGACGGGCACATTGAACTGACGGCGCACGCGCGTGAAACCGCCGCTCCAACCGAGAGCATAGCGTGCCGTGCCGGTAGCGCCTGAAGGCAGCGTGACGCAGCGACCGATGGAGAGGCACTCGACCAGCATGCGCCAACCCTGACCGATCATGTCCGGGCCACCGATAATGGTGTCCAGCGGGATAAAGACGTCCTTACCGACAATCGGGCCGTTCATGAACGGGCTGCCGATCGGGTGATGGCGACGTCCGATTTCCATGCCGTCGGTATCGCGGGGAATCAACGCCAGGGTAATGCCGCGGTCTTCTTCATCGCCGAGCAGGTTGTCGGGGTCAAACAGCCGGAAGGCAAGGCCAACAACGGTGGCGATCGGTGCCAGGGTGATCCAGCGCTTTTCAAAGTTGAGCCGCAGGCCGAGGACTTCTTCGCCGTTGACCATTTGCTTGCACACGACGCCGGTGTCCGGCAGTGAAGTGGCGTCTGAACCAGCACGCGGGCCCGTCAGGCCAAAGCAGGGGATTTCACGGCCATCAGACAGGCGCGGCAGGTAGTGATCTTTCTGCTCTTGCGTACCGTATTTGAGCAGTAGCTCGCCTGGGCCCAGCGAGTTGGGCACACCGACGGTGACCATCAGCGTCTCATTGGCGGAGAGCTTTTGCAGTACCATGGACTGCGCTTTGGCCGAGAAGCCCAGGCCGCCATACTCCTTCGGAATAATCATGCCGAAGAAGCCTTCTTTTTTCAGGTAATCCCACAACTGCTGGGGCAGGTCCGCCCGTTCAATGGCGATATCCCAGGCGTTACACATGCCAGCCGCTTTTGCGCACTGGTTGTCGAGGAAGGCTTGCTCGTCTTCACGCAGGCCGTCGTCTTTAAAGTTGAGCAGTTTGTTCCATTGGGGCTTGCCGGAAAACAGCTCGCCGTCCCAGGAGACGGTACCCGCTTCCAGCGCGGTGCGCTCTGTATCGGATACCTTAGGGGCGACTTTCTTGAACATCGCAAATAGCCGTGGGGTGAGCCACTGGCGGCGTAGCGCAGGAAGCCCGGCGACAGCCACCGCGGCGGCGCCCAGCAGTAGTAGCACGCCAATAACGGTGGCATCGAAAAGCAGGCCAACAAGACCCAGCACAGCAAGCACGACCAGGGCAGCGGTTGCGCCGGCTTCGCGGCGCATCACCGCGAGCAGGCCAACAGCCGCCAGCACGATCAGTAGTAGGGTGAGCATAGTGCCTCTCCATATGTTGAGGGATAGTGTTGATGGATACGATAGGGTTAATGCAAAGATTTAAACAGATGTTTGAATATTGGCAGACCCGCGCCACCCAGTGCAAGTACTTCGATGCGTTAAAGCGATATAAAAAAACGTCGCAGCGCTGGGCTACGACGTTTTAGAGTTTTGCGACCGACGCTTGGTTCAGTGACGCTTGGCAGGTGCGCCGTTGGCCACGTAATAGTCGACGTTGGCCCGGGGTAGTGGCTCACGCTCACGAATCCGGTCGGCGATCTTTTCCGCCAGCATGATGGTGGGGGCGTTCAGGTTGCCGGTGGGGATGACCGGGAACAAGGACGCATCGACCACACGCAAGCCGTCAATACCATGAACGCGGCCCTGGCCATCCGTGACCGCCATCTCGTCGTTGCCCATCCGGCAGCTGCCGCAGGGGTGGTAGGCGGTTTCAGCGTGCTGTTTGACGAAAGCATCGAGCTCGGCATCCGACTGTACATCCGGGCCAGGCGCGATTTCGCGGCCGCGGTATTGATCAAAGGCTGGCTGGGCGATGATGTCGCGCGTCAGGCGAATGGCATCGCGGAACTCTTGCCAGTCTTTGTCCTTGGCCATGTAGTTGAACAGAATGCTGGGCGCCGCGTGTGGATCCTTTGACGTCAAGCGGATGCGGCCACGGCTTTCCGAGCGCATGGAGCCCACGTGTGCCTGGAAGCCATGGGCCTGCACGGCGCTTTTGCCGTTGTAGCTGATCGCGATGGGCAGGAAGTGGTACTGCAGATTGGGCCACTCTTCTTCATCGCGGCTGCGGATAAAACCGCAGGATTCAAACTGGTTGCTCGCGCCCACGCCGGTGCCCTTGAACAGCCACTCGGCACCAATCTTGGGCTGGTTGTACCATTTGAGCGCCGGGTAGAGCGAAATGGGTTCTTTGCACTCGTACTGGATGTACATTTCCAGGTGATCCTGAAGATTTTCACCCACGCCGGGCAGGGCGTGAACCGTCTCGATATCGAGTTCTTTTAGCAGTTCCGGGTTGCCAATGCCCGAGCGCTGAAGGATTTGCGGGGAGGCAATGGCACCACCGCAGAGCAGCACTTCACGGCGAGCGTAGGCCTGCTGCTTTTCGCCTTTTTGCTCATAGCGAACGCCCACCGCACGCTTACCCTCGAACTCGATTACATCGGTCACTGCATGGGTTTCGATGGTCAGGTTGCTACGCTGCTTGGCGATATCCAGGTAACCACGCGCCGTCGATGCGCGGCGGCCGTTAGGCGTCACGAAGCGGTCCATGGGGCCAAAGCCTTCCTGCTGATAGCCGTTGACGTCATCGGTCTCCGGGTAGCCCGCCTGCTTACCTGCTTCGATAAAGATATGGTAAAGCGGATTATTGCCCGCCTTGGGCGTTGTCACGCTGACCGGGCCATCGCCGCCGTGATAGTCGTTTGGCCCGATATCGCGGCTTTCGCTTTTTTTGAAGTAGGGCAGGCAGCTTAAATAGTCCCAGTCTTCAAGACCCGGCTGTTTGGCCCAGTTGTCGTAATCCAAGGCATTGCCGCGGATATAGCACATGCCGTTAATCAGCGATGAGCCGCCCAGCCCCTTGCCTCGACCACACTCCATGCGGCGGCCGTCCATATGCGGTTCCGGGTCGGTTTCAAACGCCCAGTTGTAGCGCTTGCCCTGTAGCGGGAAAGCCAGGGCAGCGGGCATTTGGGTACGGAAATCAAAGCGATAGTCAGGGCCGCCTGCTTCTAGCAGCAGCACGCTGACGTTGCTGTCTTCGGTGAGGCGAGTCGCAAGCACATTGCCTGCCGAACCGGCACCGATAATGATGTAATCAAATTCACGTGATTGAGACATACTGATCCACCGGGACTTATAGGGGAAGGGGCTATCATGGGGGTAGCTTTGCTACCCCCAGCGCCCTTGGCTAGTGAGTACGTGTTAGCAACAGTTAAAACACTGACTCAAACGGCCCCATCTCGATCTGTACGGACTTGGTCTGGGTATAGTGGTTGAGGGTCTCGACACCGTTTTCACGCCCAATGCCCGACTCTTTATAGCCGCCAACCGGCATTTCGGACGGTGACTCGCCCCAGGTGTTGACCCAGCAGATACCGGCTTCCAACTGGTGGATTACGCGGTGGGCACGGTTCAGGCTTTCACTGAACACGCCTGCCGCGAGGCCATAGAGGGTGTCGTTGGCACGACGGACCACGTCGGCTTCATCGTCAAACGCCAGTACGGACATCACCGGGCCGAAAATCTCTTCGCGCACGATGCGCATGTCATCGTTGCAGTCGGTGAAGATGGTCGGTGCTGCCCAGGCGCCATTGGCCAGGCTGCCGGTGTTCCAGTCGTCCCCGCCAATCAGAATCCGTGCGCCTTCTTCTTTACCCAGAGCAATGTATGACAGCACTTTTTTCTGGTGCTCAAAGCTGACCAACGGGCCAAAGTTGACGTTGGGATCCAGCGGGTCGCCTGCCTTGATACGCTTGACGCGCTCTACCAGCTTGGCTTCAAAGGCGTCTTTAACGCTGCGCTCGACAAACACTCGCGTGCCGTTGGTGCAAATCTGGCCGCTGGAGTAGAAGTTGGCCATCATTGCCGCATCGGCGGCACGGTCGAGGTCGGCGTCAGCAAACACGATCAGTGGTGATTTGCCGCCCAGTTCCATGGTGACGTCTTTCAACGTCGAGCTGGCTGCCGCCGACATTACCTTCTTGCCGGTACCGGCTTCACCGGTAAACGATACCTTGTCGATATCTGGGTGCTCGGTGAGCATGGCACCCACTAGGCCATCGCCCTGCACCACGTTGAACACGCCGTTGGGTAGGCCGGCTTCGGTGAAGATTTCGGCAAGCTTCATGGTGGTGAGCGGCGTGACCTCACTGGGCTTGAACACTATCGCGTTGCCCGCAGCCAGTGCCGGGGCGGCTTTCCAGCAGGCAATTTGAATCGGGTAGTTCCAGGCGCCGATGGCACCTATCACGCCTAGCGGCTCGCGGCGGGTGTAGATAAAGGAGCTATCGCGAAGTGGGATCTGGCTGCCCTCAATCGCGGGCGCCAAGCCTGCGTAATACTCCAGCGCATCCGCCCCGGTCACGATATCGACACTGGCGGTTTCGCTGATCGGCTTGCCGGTATTGCGGGTTTCCAGTTCAGCCAGTTCGTCATTACGCTCTCTTAGCAGCGCCACTGCACGCAGCATGATGCGCGCACGCTCCATGCCGGTCATGGCGGCCCATTCGCGCTGGCCTTCTCGGGCCGCTTTAACCGCACTGTCAACGTCAGCCTGGCTTGCCTGGCCGACCGTTGCCAGCAGGCTGCCATCGAAAGGGTTGGTGATAGTAAAGGTATCGCCTGAGGTGGCATCGACCGGGCGACCGTTAATGAAAAGAGGCTGTATATCTTGAGTAGCCATGGAGGTCTCCTTAATAAGTTTCGATCATGGATGCATGCTGTTGGCATCCATGGTGAGCAAGTAGTTGGTCAAGGTAGGTGTGAGCCAGGTGACGGGCTTCGTCGGCGTCCAGGCCTTCTGGCGTCAGAGCGCCACGCAACCACAGTCCGTCGATCATGGCGGCCAGACCACGAGCCGCGTTGCGAGCATCCGCCCGCGGCATTACCTGGCGAAACTGGTGGCATAAATTGGTGTATAGACGACGGTCGTTGACATTCTGAAGGCGCTGCAGCGTCGGTCTGTGCATACTGCTGGCCCAGAAGGCGAGCCAGGTCTTGGCGGCTGGGCCGGTGACCTGGGTGCGGTCAAAGTTGCCTTCAATAATGGCGCCAATGTGGGCGCGGGGCGTATTGTCCTCCAACGCGTGGCGACGCACCGAAATAGCATGGTTAAGGTCGGTCAGAATTTGCCGCATGGTGGCTTCCAGAAGCCCATCCTTGCCGCCAAAGTAATGGCTGATAATGCCTGCTGATACCCCCGCGTGGCGGGCAATCCGCATGACAGTGGCTTCCGCCAACCCAACTTCGTCAATAGCCGCCATAGTGGCGTTAATTAGCTGCTCGCGGCGTATTGGTTCCATTCCCACCTTAGGCATGGCTATCTCCTGTCGCGTTGAATGCCTATTCACCCATAACCTTGAAAAACGACTGTAGGCATGATTACCTAACAATGATGGCATTTTTTTATTGAACGTTCAATCAATAAAAAGACGTTAGTTGCCGCTTCGACATTAACGCGGGGCGGGTGATCGATAATCTGATGAAAAGGGGACGCTAAATGAAGAAAACACGTTTAAGCATGATGGGGGCGATGGTCGTCACGGCGGGGCTGCCTTCTCTAGCGATGGCCAACGAATGCAGTACGGTTCGCTTTGTCGAGGTGGGCTGGACCGACATTACCGCGACCACAGCGCTTGCCGGTGAGGTGTTGGAAGGCATGGGCTATGAAGTACGTGTAGATACCGTGTCAGTACCTATTGCCTATTCAGGCATGGAAAACGGCGACTTCGATGTCTTTTTGGGCAACTGGATGCCATCAATGGCCTCAATCAGTGACCCCTACGTTGAGAAAGGAAGCGTTGACCGGCTGACGGCTAACCTCGAAGGTGCCAAATACACGTTGGCAGTACCGCAATATGTTTACGATGCGGGCGTCACGTCGGTGGAAGACCTGGCCGAGCATGCAGACAAGTTCAACAGCGATCTTCACGGCATTGAAGCTGGTAACGATGGCAACCAGTTGATTCAGCAGATGATCGATGACGATGCCTTTGGCCTTGGTGATTGGCAGTTGGTCGATTCCAGTGAAGCCGGCATGTTGTCTGAACTGAGCGCGCGGGTGCCCAATGAGGATTGGATGGTATTCCTGGGCTGGGAGCCACACCCCATGAACACCAACTTCGACATGGCATACCTGGAAGGCGCTGGTGATTATTTTGGTCCTGATCTGGGTGGTGCAACGGTGTATACCAATACCCGCGGCGGCTACGTAGAAGAGTGCCCCAACGTCGGTGAGCTGCTCAACAACATGACGTTCACGCTTGAGATGGAAAACCAGCTCATGGCTGAAATCATGGATGATGGTGAAGACCCGCGTGATGCCGCGCGTGCTTACCTGCAGGAAAATGATGAGCTGCTGGGCGAGTGGTTGGCCGGTGTGGAAACCATCGACGGCGAGCCTGCTGAAGAAGCTGTGCGCAACGCACTTCAATAAGCGGTGCTTGAAGGTAAAAGGCAGGTCGATAACGGCTTGCCTTTTGCCGTTAAGGTAGGCACAATGCGTCTCCGCTGATGTCGGAAAGGCTACGTAGCTCAGTTGGTTAGAGCACATCACTCATAATGATGGGGTCCCCTGTTCAAATCAGGGCGTAGCCACCACTCAGCGTAGGCAGATTCGTAAACAAATCAGCCGTTATGGTGGCCCCTTAGGTCCTCCCGCAACGCTAAACTGCAAACCCCGCCAGGCCCGGAAGGGAGCAACGGTAGTGGTGGATGCGTGTGCCGGGATGTGGCTTTTGGGGCCGCCTCCATTTCTAGCCCTCCGTTTATTGTTAATACTCCTCCTATTGATTGATTTTCAGCCTGCTTGTATGCCAAGTAGCAAATCTTTGTGTCTGCGCGGTAAGTTGCCTGTTCCTTTTTGCCTTCATCCGGCACTCTTTTGATGGTTGTTTAAGTCTCGCGAAGTGAGCTTTGTGCGATAGATCGTCTCACAACGCGGGCGATGAATAACGCTTTAGCGTGTGCACCACGTTTAGAGCCATCGCTCGATTTGTGCCTAGCCTCACGGTACCTTGGCTATCCGGCCAACACGGCCGTTAGCGACAAGAGGCTTCCATGAAAACACTAGCGTTGCTGGGGCGTTGGGCAGCGGTGCTGATCTTGCTGCTAGGCGCCCTGTTGGCCGGGCCGGTGTGGATGCTGGCCAGTGATCAGGTCGTGACAGAAGGCCACTGGTCGGCGCTGGATCGCTCGTCAGCGGATATTGCCCCGTCGCCAGAGGATGTTACGGAAGCGGTCGTGCAGGTTTACGCCGCCCGTGCGTATAACTGGCGGGGTGCCTTCGGGGTTCATGTCTGGATTGCCACCAAAGCGCAAAACGCTGACTACTATCGCTTGCATCAGGTACTGAGTTGGCGCCGACCTACGGTGGTGTCGTCGATCGATACGCCTGATCGCTTTTGGTTTGGCAATTCCCCCGAGCTGCTGGCGGATTATCGCGGCGAGCAAGCGCAAACCATGATTCCCCAGATTGCTGATGCGGCAGCACGCTTTCCCTATGCGGAGCTGTATCGCGTCTGGCCGGGACCCAATAGCAATAGCTTTATTGCCTGGGTCGCTCGGGAAGTGCCGGGATTCAATGTGTCCTTGCCAATCACGGCGGTTGGTAAAGACTACCTGTTTGACAGCGTCTTTGCCCCTGCGCCAAGTGGTACTGGTTACCAGCTTTCTCTAGGTGGCGTGGTGGGGCTGCTTGTCGCTCGGGAGGAAGGGATTGAGTTGAATATCCTTGGGCTTGGCGTGGGGGTCGATATCATGCGGCCGGCGATCAAGCTGCCGGGTATTGCACGGCTGGGAATGCCGGCCAAGGTTATGGAGAATCATTGATTGTCGGTGCGTTTACTGCCTGATGGCTGCCTCTTTGCCATCAAACAGGCAGAAAAGATCACAATGGTGTATCTTGTCTGTAGAAACATTTATTGAATTATTGTATTTGCAGAACAGGCCATGAGATGACGATGCAAACGGCAAACGAATTGGCTCACAATAAGGCGGCGGCAGCGGTGGGGCTGAAAGCGGCGGTGCGTATTCTGGATAAGTGGCGCGCGACCGGTGAGCAGGGAGAAGCTATTTTGCGCGTTTCCCACAGCACCTATGCCCGGGCGCGCCGAGGTGATGTGGCTGAAATCAAGCTGGACAGCGATCAGCTTACGCGCATTAGCTATCTGCTCAATATTCACGCAGCGCTCCGCATGCTGTTTGAAAACCCGGACAACCTGTATGGGTTTGTCTCGATGGCTAACCACAACCCCTATTTCAACGGCCGCGCGCCGCTTGACGTTATCAGTAGTGGTGATTTTGCCGCGCTATACGAGACATTCAAGCGTATCGATAGCCTGCGGGGTGCTCAGTGGTAGCGCCTGACGAGCTGCCGATATGTGCCGCAAAACGGGTCGAAAGCTACCGCTTGGTCAACAGCAAGTTTCCGCCGATCGACCTGTTTGACGACGTGGCAAATGCCGATGAGTTTGAAGCACTTTACGCGCTTCAGGCATTAACCAATCCACGTTTGCGAAACGAGGTCGGCGATCTGGGGCTTTTGCCCATTGAAGATATTCCCTTCGGCATTCGCGGCTGCTCTTATGCCACCGCACCCTTTACCCACGTCAACCCTAATGGCTCACGCTTCAGTGATGGCAGCTTTGGCGTGCTCTATGTCGCGGATTCACTGAACGCTGCGATTGCGGAGGTTAAATACCACCAGCAAGCGTACTGGCAGAAAGTGCCGTCGCTGCACTATGAACGTTTCGTGTTTAGAGGTCTGAAATGCGTGTTCGATGAAGGCGGTTGCCGAGATGGGGTGGTGTTAGCGCCGAATCATGCCATTTATAGCCCCGACGATTACCGGGCATCGCAGGTTTTGGGCGGGGCTTTGCGACGTTCAGGAGAGGCTGGGTTACGTTATCACTCGGTGCGACACAATGGAGGCGTCTGCTGGGCGCTGATGTCGCCGCGTCGGGTCAATCAGGTGATTCAGACCACTCACCTGGAAATGATCTGGAACGGTGACATCGCCCAGGTCAATCGGCTTTCAGTCGTATCAGGACCGCAAAAACAATCGCAGAAACAATCGTGAAAACAATGAAGTGGCTATTTTACGTCTGATGCTTTTCAGTAAAGCGCTGCATGATCGCCAGTGTTTCATCGCTGACGTGATGCTCCATGCCCTCTGCATCGATGCGGGCGGTATTGTCGCGAACGCCCAGGGCGCGCAGGAAATGCAGCACAATATCATGACGGGCGCGTGAGGTTTCGGCCATTTTATGGCCTTCCTCGGTCAAGAAGAGAGATCGGTAGGGGCGGCTCGTTACCAGTCCCAGCTCATTCAGGCGTCGGATCATTTTCGACACAGTCGCCTGGCTAACCGCCATGCGACTGGCGATATCCGCCGCGCGTGCTTCGCCTCGATGGCGTAAAAGATCCCCGATCAGTTCCACATAATCTTCGATCAGTTCGGTTTCGTGGGCGTTGCGCACGGTTTCGTACTGTTGCGCATGCTGTTCTACAGGCGGCAGCGCATCGCCACTCAGGCGTGAAGTAGGGGGCAACGGCTGCTGTTCGTGATCGCTCATAATGGCTATATAGGTTGGCTATATCAGTGTGAGTAAAAACGTTGATTGGGATGGTAGCGTATTTTTTGGAATAATTGTTAGCCAAGGCTAAACTATTTGCATTGTGCTTTTTTGTTGAGCTAAGGTTGTCGTCAACACGATCCTATCACAGTGGAGAGTCCCCATGCGTCAACGAAGTATATGGTTATCGTGCGCGATCCCTTTCGTATTTACCGGTGCCGTGACCAGTGTTCAGGCCGACGAAACGACATCGCGCATCAACGTGGCGGTGACATTTTCGGTATTGGGTGATCTGGTTGAACGAGTGGCGGGGGACAGCGCCAAGGTGTCCGTTCTTACCCCGGTCAATGCCGAGGTGCATGAATGGGAATTAACGCCTGACAACTTTGCTGCCCTGGAAGACGCCGATGTGGTGTTTTACAACGGCTACCAGCTTGAGCAATGGATGTCGCAGGTCAATGCCACGGTGGATGACGATACGCCTGTCGTGCCGGTGGCAGAAGCATCGGGCTATCCCACTCAAAGCATCGTGACCGGTGAAATGGAAGGCGATGTCGATCCGCATTTGTGGATGGACCCGCGCGCGGCAGCGGCCTATGTGCAGGCGATTGCCAATCAGCTTGAGGACGCTTTGCCACAACAGGCAGACGACATTCAGCGCCGTGCAGAGGCACTTGAAGCGTCTCTCCAGGAGCTTCACGTAGAGCTACAGGAAACCCTTGCTTCGATTCCCGATGAGCGACGCGTCCTGCTTTCCAGCGAGGCGGCGTTTCTTTACTTTGCCGATGCCTACAATTTTGAACACAACGGCATATGGGGCACCAATGCGGAAACGGAAGGCTCACCGCGCCAGTTGATGAGGGTCATTGACATGATTAACGAGCGCCAGCCTGCTGCGATCTTCTGGGAAAGCACCATATCCGACCGTCACGTGACGAGCGTGGCAAACGATACGAATACGCCCGTTGCCGGACCGCTTTATGTTGACTCGCTGAGTGAACCCGATGGTGACGCCCCCGACTATTTTGCCATGCTGCGCCATAACGCTGAGCTGTTGCGTCGTCATCTGGCAGACGAGTAAATCACCATGGCCATCAACCCTGATATGCCGAGCGCCGCTGTTGAGATCCAAGGCCTCTATGCGGCCTACCAACGTCAGCCGGTATTGGAAAACATCAACCTGTCCTTTCCAGCCGGCCAATGGACCGCCATTGTGGGGCCCAATGGTGCTGGCAAATCGACACTTTTCCATGTGCTAACGGGCAGCATGAAGCCGTTGCGCGGGAACGTGCATGCCTTTGGTCATCCGATTGCTGAGCACCGCCGCGCGGGGCATATCGCCTACATGGCTCAGCGCGAGGCTATCGAATGGGATTTCCCCGTCTCTGTCTGGGAAACGGTGATGGGCGGGCGCTTTGGTCATATGCGTGAGGATGCGTGGTGGCGACGCTACCTGCCCGCGCGCTGGTATCACCCGCGCCACGGCGATGCCGTACATGATGCATTGGCCGCTGTCGATATGCTGGCGTTTTCGGACCGGCCGATTGGCGCGCTTTCCGGCGGGCAGAAAAAACGTGTATTGCTGGCCCGTGCGCTGGCTCAGCAGGCCAGTATCCTACTACTGGACGAACCCCTCGCCGGTGTTGATCCACCCAGCGAGCGGCTGATCCTGGACGTATTGCGCCGCGAGAGAGAGCTAGGCAAGACGGTGATCATGGTGACCCACGATATGCCCAGCGCGCGTCGCTATGTTGACCATGTCGTGCTGATCAATCGCGTGATTCGTGGTGTAGGACGGCCCGATGACATGCTCAGCGACGCCAAACTGGCGGCGTTGGCAGTTAGCGCGCTTGAATCTACAGAGCGTGAGATGGCGCAAACTGCAAGCCCCCTATCCACCGCTTCGGGCCAATAAGGAGTCGCCTTATGATTGAGCTGTTAGACACCTTCGGCACCGGGCTGGTGGATGGCCTGATGAATGCGCTCATGGTAATGGTCAACCTGCTGCCGGCTACGCTGTCAGATGCCTTTCAGTACCGCTTTATGAAGCGCGCTCTGTTGACCTCGGTGATGGTGGGGGCAATTTGCGGTCTGCTTTCCTGCTATGTGGTCCTCAAACGTTGGTCACTGCTGGGCGATGCCATTTCTCATGCGGTGCTGCCGGGTGTCGCGATTGCCTACCTGCTCGGCTGGCCGTTTTTTATCGGGGCTTTCATCACCGGGGCGCTAACATCCATAGGCATCGGGGCGATCGAGCGGCATACCCGAATCAAGTCAGATGCTGCCATGGGGTTGATGTTCACCGGTGCTTTTGCGCTGGGGATTGTGATCATCAGCAAGATCGCCTCCAGTACTCACCTGATGCACATTCTGTTTGGCAATGTGCTGGGCGTGCGGGAGTCGGCGCTGTTACTGACGTTTGTAGCCAGTATCATTGCGCTGCTGGCGGTATGGCTCTTCTTTCGACCGCTGTTGCTTTACGCTTTTGACCCTCAGCAGGCGCAGGCGCTCGGTTTCAATACCAGCGTGATTCACTACGGGCTGATTTTGCTGCTGACGCTGACCATTGTGGCAAGCCTTGAGACGGTGGGCATTATCCTGGTGGTGGCCATGTTGATCACCCCCGGGGCGACGGCCCATCTGCTGACTGACCGTTTTCGCACCATGATGTTGATATCCGTATCGGTGGGCGTCAGTTCCGCGGTCGTCGGGCTCTGGTTATCGGCGATGCTCGATGTCGCCTCGGGCGGTACGATCGTGCTGGTGGCCACCGGCTGGTTTTTCATGGCGTTATTGCTGTCACCAAAGCATGGTTTGCTCGCCCGCCAGTGGCGGCGCTGGCGCATGAGTTAAGTCGGCTAGGTTTTTTGATCCGAGGTATCGGAGAGCGCTGCTATTTGATGCTTTACCCCGACCGCGTCTTCCACATCCACTACAAACGCGATGCCGGTGCCCGGCGTTTCGTCAAATTCGCCAACCCGGGCAATTGCTTCCAGAATTTGCTGGCTACGGTGTGCTTCGGCGAGAAACAGCAGCATATCCCGCTGTGACGTGATCTCCATGCCGAAGATCCCAAGCGCCTTGTTCAGCCCTTCGCCGCGTGCGTTATTGATCACGGTCGAACCGGTCGCCCCCGCCTTTCGGGCGGCATCAAGCAGGTCATCCGTCAGGTCGTCCTCGACCATCGCAACAATCAGCTTAAAGTGCATTACGATCTCCTTTTTGAGCAAGTTGGGCCTTACGGGACGCCGATATGGCCGTCTTGAGCTTATTACGCTTGGCTCGCCATTCGGCGAGCTGCGCATAGCCCATCACGGTGATGATGGGGAACAGGCAAGCAAGCGCAATCATGCCAAAACCGTCCATCACCGGGCTACGGTCAGGAATGGTGGAGGCCAGACCCAATCCCAAGGCGGCAATAATGGGTACGGTAATGGTGGACGTCGTCACCCCGCCTGAATCGTAGGCGAGCGGTATGATCGAACGTGGTGAGCGAAGCGTTTGTGCAATCACCAGCAGATACGCCGTGCAGACAAACCATTGAAGCGGCCACCCCATGACGATGCGCCATGCGCCCAGCGTAATCCCGAAGGCCATACCAATCGCAACGGCGATACGCAGCATGAGCGGGTTAATCGTACCGCCGGAAATCTGTCCTGCCTTCATTGATACCGCGATAAGCGAGGGTTCGGCAATGGTCGTGCTCGCGCCGATGGCAAAGGCGAAGATATAGACCCAGTAATAGTCGCTCCAGTGACGCTGTTCGTCTTGCCCTAATACAGGTAAGAAATTCTGGTGGGTGAGCTGGGTTGCCATCAGTTCGCCGAGCGGAAACAGAGCTTTTTCCAGGCCGACCAGAAAGAAAGATAGCCCCACCCATACCATCGCAAAACCGGTAAGTACCTGCGGCAGGCGTTTGACAGGTTTGCGAATGACGACGTATTGAAAGCCAAAAATAATCGCCGCAATGGGCAGTATATCCAGCAAGGTTCCCCAAAGTGTCGTCATGAAGGTCATGGGCTGACTCCCGGCAGCAGTTGAAGGCCGACGATGCCGAAGAGCAGCACAAAGATGATCGGCATTACCGAGGCCAGCGCGATCAGTCCAAAGCCATCCATCATGGGGCTGCGCCCCTTGATGGAGGAGGCGAGCCCAACGCCCAGGGCGGTGACCAGTGGCACGGTAATCGTCGATGTCGTGACACCCCCTGAATCGTAAGCGATACCGATCATCTCGCCAGGCGCGATCAGGGTCAGCAGCAGGACAATCAGGTAGCCCGTAATGATCATGATGTGAAGCGGCCAGCCCTTGAAAATCCGAATCACGCCGACGACGACCGCCAGGCCAACCGAGGCAGCGACCACCATGCGCAGAGCAAAGGCAAAGGTGTTTTGTGCGCTTTGGGTATCGATAATCAGGCCGCCCTGGGCGACGACCTCTGCGGCGCGCGCGGCAATGGCGATTAACGCCGGTTCCGCCACGGTTGAGCCAAAGCCCAGGGCAAAGGCGAAAGCCAGCAGCCATGCGACTGAGCCTTTTTTGACAAACGCGCGCGCCAGGTTCTCGCCAACCGGAAAAAGCCCAAGCTCCAGTCCTTTGATAAACAGCGTCAACCCTACCACGACAAACAGCAGCCCCAGTGCTAGGTCGACTATCGCCATAGTGTCGGGTAGCGGCTGACGAATAACGATTAACTGAAAAAACGCAATCACCAGCACCACGGGTGCCAAGTCGCGCAGGCTGTCTTTAAATTGGTGGGCAAGCGATACCAGAAAATACATGCGCATTTCCGCGGGTCAGGGGTGGGCCTAGCAAACCTTACGAGAGATCCAGTTTAGATGAGTACTTCCAACAAAAACATGATCCCGCGCAAGGGAAGTCGCATTGATCAATTGCCACGACATTTCCAACACATGGGCGGCGCTTAACGCGTCTGCAGATATTCAAAGCGCCGTCCGTTCAAAGGATGGCGTGTTAACGCTGTTAAAAGCTGCCAAATAGAGTGCCGAGGGTAATCACGCTGATCAGTGCGGCAATCGGCAGCACGATGGTGACCATGGCGACGTGTCCGTAGGACTGGCGGTGGGTGAGCCCGCAAATGGTCAGGAGCGTAATGACGGCGCCAGAGTGGGGCAGGGTGTCCATGCCGCCGGCGGCAAGCGTTGCCACCCGGTGCATGAGTTCCGGGTCGATGCCGGCTTCCAGGGCCATGGCGAGATATTCGCTGCCCAGCGTTTCAAGTGCGATGGATAAACCGCCTGAGGAAGAGCCAGTAAGGCCTGAAAGCACGCTCATCGCCATGGCCTCGGAAATCAGAGGATTGCCCGGGAAGGCGTTGAGTACCGCATCACGAATGACCGTAAAACCGGTAAGGCCAGCAATCACGGCACCATAGCCAACGACAGATGCCGTGTTGAATATGGGTAATAATGAGTCGAAGCAGCCTTTATTTACCGTGCCTTTCAAGTCAGCCCAATATTTCCAACGGCTGACGACAAGCCAGATTGAAGCGCTTAGCAAGGCAATCAGGATCGCCCATAGCCCCGTTTGTCGACTGGGCGTTACCCCTTCAAATTCATCGCTGATGAAGCTTAAGTCCAGTGACGGAAACATGAAGTAGGTAAGTAGCGCATTCAGGCCAATCACCATGCATAAGGGAGCAATGGCCAAGACGAGAGGCATGTCAGGTGTGGTGCCTGATGTATCCAGGTTGCCGGTCTCTTGTTCCTTGTGCCGCCCATAACCTTCGGCGTTTGCTGCAGCGCGTTTTACCTGAAGTGACAAGTAAAGCATTCCCAAGCCGAGCATGATAAGACCAGCGATAATCCCCAAGCCGGGGGCGGCAAAGCTGTTGGTTTCGTAATAAGGAATAGGGATTGCGTTCTGAATCGCCGGTGTGCCCGGAAGCGCCGTCATCGTAAAGGTGAATGAGCCTAAAGCAATGGTGCCTGGTATTAGTCGTTTAGGGATGTCGGTGCGGTAAAACAATTCGCGGCTGATGGGGTAAATGGCAAAGGCAACCACAAACAGCGATACCCCGCCGTAGGTGAGGATGGCGCAAGCCATCACGACGGTTAATACCACGTGATGGGTGCCCAGCTTATTGACGATGGCGTTGGCAATCGTTTGAGCGGCGCCAGAATCCGACATGAGCTGCCCAAACAAGGCACCCAGAAAAAACAGCGGGAAAAACTGTATGGCGAAGTTGCCCAGTGCCCCCATGAAAGTGTCGGTGTAAATGGGCAGCAGAAATGCAGCGTCCCCCGAGAGGATAACAGCGAGTGCCGCCATAAGCGGTGCCAGCAGTAAGACAGTAAGCCCACGATAAGCAAGCAAGATGAGCAGTATTAACGAAACAACAATAGCGAGAGTGCTCATGTGGGCTCCTGGGTAAAATTAAACTGACAGGGGTAAGCGAGAGCTAAATCGCAAGAGGTAGTATGCTGCAAAGCAACAATATGTGCCAAGAGAAGTGATAGGCGCCTGATCTGGCAATATATCCGGCAAGTGGCACCGCGAA
This sequence comes from Halomonas sp. SH5A2, assembly GCF_014263395.1. Classification (GTDB taxonomy): domain Bacteria; phylum Pseudomonadota; class Gammaproteobacteria; order Pseudomonadales; family Halomonadaceae; genus Vreelandella. The sequence goes on from NZ_CP058321.1 coordinate 1,714,408, forward strand.
CAGGTGTTTTCTCTGATAAAATCCCGCGTTTTATCGCATACCACTTCACTGCCTTACTCTGGGAAGATTGATGAACGCCGTTATTATTGCCGTACTTGTGATGGTCGCGCTCTCGCTCGCGCGGGTGTCGGTTGTGTTTGCGCTTATCGTGGGCGCATTGATTGGAGGCCTGGTGGGCGGGCTCTCGCTGGATCAGACGCTCGACGCTTTTAATGATGGCGTGGGGGGAGGTGCCCAGGTGGCGCTGGCATATGCAACGCTGGGTGCGTTTGCCGTCGCGATTTCACGCTCGGGGTTGCCGGACATGCTGGCCAATGTATTGATCAGGATGTTGGGTAAAGAAACCCATGCGGCCAACCAGAATCGCGTGAAGTGGGTGCTGTTAGCGGCGGTCGTGCTGGTCGCGATTTTGTCTCAGAATGCGATCCCCGTGCACATCGCGTTTATTCCGGTGTTGATACCGCCCTTGTTGGTCGTCATGAACCGCTTGCAGTTGGACCGTCGGGCGGTGGCTTGTGCCCTGACATTCGGCTTGACGGCTCCCTATATGCTGCTGCCCGTGGGTTTTGGCGCTATCTTCCTCAACGATATTTTACTGGACAACCTGACGAGTGCGGGGGAACCGCTAGGCCTGGAAATCACCCGCGAGATGCTTCCCATGGCCATGGCCATACCGGTCGGCGGTATGCTGCTTGGCCTGATCGTGGCGCTGGCCTTCAGCTATCGCGGTCGTCGTGATTATGCGGCCAAGCCGTTAGCGAATACGTCGGCAGGGCATTCGGCCACGCCTAGCCAGCCACATACGCTTGGCCTTGTGATGTCCGGGGTTGCCATTGTCGCCGCGCTGGGGCTTCAGCTTTATAGTGGCTCGATGATCCTGGGCGGTCTGGTGGGGATCGGGCTGCTCTCGCTGGGCGGCATCTTTAAATGGCGCGAAGCCGATGACTTGTTTACCAGCGGCATGCGCATGATGGCGCTGATTGGCTTTATCATGATTTCAGCGGCCGGTTTTGCGGAAGTCATGAAAACCACTGGCGATATCGACACACTTGTCGCGGGCGCGGTCGACCTGTTTGGTGATAATCGCGGGCTCGCGGCGTTGGTAATGCTGTTGGTCGGTCTATTTATCACCTTGGGAATCGGCTCGTCGTTTTCGACGATTCCCATTATTGCGGCTATTTTTGTGCCATTGGCGGTTCAGTTTGGCTTCTCACCCATGGCCACTGTGGTGCTAGTGGGTACCGCCGCTGCCTTGGGGGATGCGGGTTCTCCAGCGTCCGATTCGACACTCGGCCCTACCGCCGGCCTCAATGTGGACGGCCAGCACGACCATATGTGGGACAGCGTGGTGCCAACCTTTCTGCACTATAACATCCCGCTGATCGGTTTTGGCTGGCTGGCGGCGATGACGCTTTAACCAACCGGGGCTCGACGTCTAACAAGGACAGCCGGGTTCGGCTTGCAACTCAGTGGGTACGCCCCCACCTAGAAGAGTGTTAAGCGGAGTTTTGAACGCATCACGCTAGGAGAATTTAGATGAGCAAGCGAATTTTGGTAGTACTGACGTCGCATGATCAGTTGGGAGACACGGGTGAGAAAACCGGTTTCTGGCTGGAAGAACTCGCCGCGCCTTATTATGTGTTTAAGGACGCGGGCGCCGACGTCACCCTGGCATCGCCTAAAGGCGGGCAGCCACCGCTGGATCCGAAAAGCGACACAGAAGACGGCCAAACCGATGAAACGCGGCGTTTCAAGCAGGATGAAAAGGCCAATGCTGCACTTGCCGCCACGCATCGCTTGAGCGATATGCAAGCAGATGACTTTGATGCCGTATTTTATCCGGGCGGCCACGGCCCGCTGTGGGATTTGGTCGATGATAAAGACTCTATCAGGCTGATCGAAACCTTTATTGCTCAGGGTAAGCCGGTGGCTTCGGTTTGCCATGCGCCTATCGTACTGGTTAACGCCAAAGACACCAACGGCGAGCCCCTGGTGAAAGGCCGCAAAGTGACAGGCTTTACCAACGGAGAAGAAGACGCCGTCGGGCTGACTGCGATTGTGCCGCACTTGGTAGAAGATGCGCTTCAGCAGTGTGGCGGTATTTACAGCAAGGCGGACGATTTCGCCTCCTATGTGCGTGAAGACGGCCAGCTGATTACCGGCCAGAATCCGCCTTCTTCAGCGGCGACCGGTGAAGCGCTGATGGCTTGGCTGGCGCGTTAATCGGCGTTACGCCCACTATCAGCTAGCGGCAAAGACGAACGGCGAGCAAAAGCTCGCCGTTTTTGTGGGTATCTATAACGTGTCTGGCACGGTGGCCTGTGTGGCTCGAATTATCGATCAGGCAGGTGCGATTCGAAGGCGCTGAGCAAGCCACGCAGCAGCGAAAGCTCTTTGCGACTCGGCTGGGCACGCGTAAATAGTGCCTGCAGCTGTTCCTCGGTACGCGCGTGGGGCTGGGTGATAAAGCCGCTTTGCTGCATCAGTCGCCCCAAGTGTTCCTGAAAGTAAATGACTTGCTCGCGGCTGGGCGGCGTGGTTTCAGTCGCTTGCTGATAAACATAGTGGCTGTCGTCACGCCTACGCCATGCGCGGTGCACCTCGTAGGCAAGTATCTGCACGGCTTGGGAGAGGTTTAAGATGCCATAGTCGGGATTGGCGGGAATGCTGACCTGATGGGTGCAGCAGCGAATCTCGTCGTTGGTCAATCCAGACCGCTCACGGCCAAACACGAGTGCCACTGGGCCATGCTGCGCGTTCTGGATCACCGCTTGGGCCATGTCATCGGGTTCTTCAAAATGCGGCAAGGGGAGGCTGCGCAGCCGAGCACTGGCCCCGATTACCTGGACACAGTCGCTCACTGCCTCGTCTAGCTGATTGACGACCTGGGCGCTGTCGAGCACATCGGCGGCACCCGCCGCAAGGCGCGTGGCCTCATCGTCGGGAAATTGACGCGGATTGACCAGAACCAGGTTCGTCAAGCCCATGGTTTTCATGGCGCGTGCGGTGGCACCAATGTTGCCTGGATGAAAGGTTTGCACCAGCACAATGCGGATATTGGAAAGCACGGTGATAAAACAACCTGAATAGAAGTATAAGAAGGCGCGATTTTAACACGCTTTAACGACAAGAACCCCGCACAAGGCGGGGTTCTTGATGACGGCTGGCCGTCAGAGCGAAAGGCTCGGGGGCAATTACATCATGCCGCCCATACCACCCATTCCGCCCATGCCACCCATGTCCGGGGCAGCTTCTTTCTCGTCCGGATCGTCAGAGATCATGCACTCGGTGGTGATCATCAGGCCGGCAACGGAGCCCGCAGACTGGAGCGCGGAACGCGTTACCTTGGCCGGATCGAGGACGCCCATTTCAAACAGGTCGCCGAACTCACCGGTTTGTGCGTTATAGCCGAAGTTGCCTTCAGCATCTTTCACACGGTTGATGACCACCGCCGGTTCTTCGCCAGCGTTGCTGACGATTTGACGCAGCGGCGACTGCAGAGCACGTAGTGCCATGTTGATGCCGTGGTTCTGATCTTCGTTCTCGCCAGTGAGGCCCTGTACCTTGGCCATGACGCGGACAAGCGCAGTACCACCGCCAGGCACGACGCCTTCTTCAACCGCAGCGCGAGTTGAATGCAGCGCATCTTCAACGCGTGCTTTCTTCTCTTTCATTTCCACTTCGGTGGCCGCACCGACGCGGATAACGGCAACGCCGCCTGCCAATTTGGCAACGCGCTCTTGCAGCTTCTCTTTGTCGTAGTCAGAAGACGTGTCTTCGATCTGGGTGCGAATCTGGCCAACGCGAGCTTCGATATCGGCTTCAACACCAGCGCCATCGATGATGGTGGTGTTTTCCTTGGTCATCGTCATGCGCTTGGCGGTACCCAGGTGATCCAGGTTCGCCTGCTCAAGAGTCAGACCGACTTCTTCAGAAATCACGGTGCCATTGGTCAGAATCGCGATGTCCTGAAGCATCGCCTTGCGACGATCGCCAAAGCCAGGTGCCTTGGTAGCCGCTACTTTAACAATGCCGCGCATGTTGTTGACGACCAGTGTGGCCAGCGCTTCGCCTTCGATGTCTTCAGCAACGATGGCAAGCGGCTTGCCTTGCTTGGCAACGGCTTCGAGTACCGGCAGCAGCTCGCGGATGTTGGAGATCTTTTTATCCACTAGCAGGATGTAAGGATCTTCCAACTCAACGGACATGGTGTCTTGGTTGGTCACGAAGTAGGGCGACAGGTAGCCACGGTCGAACTGCATGCCTTCGACGACTTCCAACTCGTCTTCGAAGCCACGACCTTCATCAACGGTGATGACGCCTTCTTTACCGACTTTTTCCATCGCTTCGGCGATGATCTCACCGATGCGCTTGTCGCCGTTGGCGGAGATGGTGCCGACTTGAGCAATGGACTTGGTGTCGGTGCAGGGAACTGACATGGCGCGGATTTCTTTGACCGCTGCCGTGACGGCTTGATCAATGCCGCGCTTGAGGTCCATCGGGTTCATGCCGGCGGTCACGCCTTTCAGACCTTCAGCGATGATGGCCTGGGCCAGAACCGTGGCGGTCGTGGTACCGTCGCCCGCGACGTCAGAGGTTTGGGAAGCGACTTCCTTGACCATCTGAGCGCCCATGTTCTCGAACTTGTCTTTCAGCTCGATTTCCTTGGCCACCGATACGCCGTCTTTAGTGACGGTAGGTGCGCCAAAGGATTTTTCGATAACAACGTTGCGCCCTTTCGGACCCAGTGTGACTTTCACCGCATTGGCGAGAACGTCAACACCGCGCGCCATACGCTTGCGAGCATCATCGGAAAACTTGACTTGTTTAGCTGCCATGTTCGTTACTTCCTAATAAAATTCAAGAAATGGGAAAGTAAGGGGTCGAGGCGGTGATTAGCCTTCGACTACTGCCAGAATATCGGCTTCGCTCATGATCAAGACTTCTTCGCCGTCGATTTTCTGTTTCTCAACGCCGAAGCCGTCTTTGAATATCACGTTATCGCCAACTTTCACGTCCAAGGGGCGAACATCGCCGCTTTCTAGAATGCGGCCGTTACCGACGGCGATAACTTCACCACGGGTAGGCTTTTCTTGCGCATTGCCCGGAAGCACGATGCCGCCAGCGGTTTTCTGCTCTTCTTCAACGCGACGAACGACGACGCGATCGTGCAAAGGACGGATATTCATGCTTACGTTCTCCTGAGTATCGTCTAGGCCCCAAGCGGGGCGGTTAATGTTGATAACTTTCGCGGGCAAAGCCCGCAAAAAATGAAGACAAGCTGTCTTCGCTGTAGATGGCAACCACTTTGTAGTGAAGCAGTTACCGAACCTGTGCGCTGTTTGAAAAGTGGGGGCTTCGGGTCGCCTTTCAAGGGGGCGCTAATAAAAAAATCTCAAACGCTGGCTATTGGCTAGCCACGGTGTCTCGGCTCGTCCCGACTAATGAAATCACCTTCGATTGGCCCTTGTGGCTGGTCGGCTGACGAAGTGCTTTCGCCTTGGCGATAGCGAGGCGCGTCCTGCTGATAAGACCACGATGTGTCATGACCGGTTGTGCGCTGGGCGGCGGCCTTCAGCCCCAGTGCGGTAAGTAGTTTAAGCAGCTGGCGACGGGCATTCGGTACAAGGCAGGCAAGGCCGAGGGCGTCTGAGAGAAAACCAGGTGCCATCAACAGGGCGCCGCCAAATATCAGGGCGGCACCGGTAAACAGCTCGTTGGAGGGGATTTCGCCTGCCTGCATGCGCTGGCGAGCACGGGCAAATGTTGCCACGCCTTCCTTGCGTATGAGATGAAGCCCTACGACCCCGGTGCCAATCACCAGCAGTAGGGTGACTAACAAACCGATTTGGCTGCCAATCGAGAACAGGATGACAAAATCAAGCAGTGTGAAAAGGGAAACAAACACCAAAATGGGCATAACCAACTCCGTAATAAACGTCCAGATAGATATGGAGACAGTCTGATTGAAAAACAAGCTGGACTAAATAGCGGAGCAACGTCGCATTGCGCTTTTTGGGGATTGCCGGGTGATGGTTTGCGTGTCAGTTTGAATGACGAGATGTATCAACGTGATTAAAACGGATGGAAAGGAGCGTTAAATGAAGCTGGATGGTCGGGTAATTGCGATAACTGGAGGCGCACAAGGTCTGGGCTATGCCGTGGCCCAGCAACTGGGTCAGCAAGGAGCGCGACTAGCGTTGCTGGATATTAGTGGTGAAGCCCTGGATAGCGCTGTCTCAACATTGGCCCGGCAGGGGATCGAGGCCCAGGGAGTTGTCGTTGACGTTGCCGATGAAGCATCGGTCGTGCAGGCATTTGCTGATATTGCCGAGAAGCAGGGGCCGATCAGCGGGTGTGTCAATAATGCGGGTATTACCGACGATGCTTTGATGGTGAAAGCCAAAGAGGGACAGGTGGAAACGCGCATGTCCCTGGCGGCGTGGCAGCGCGTTATCGATATCAACCTGACGGGCGTGTTTTTGTGTGGCCGAGAAGCGGCGACGCAAATGATCGAGGCCCAGCAAGAAGGTGTGATCGTCAATATTTCCAGTATCTCTAAAGCGGGCAATCCCGGGCAGAGCAATTATGCGGCTGCCAAGGCGGGCGTTCATGCATTGACCGTCACCTGGGCAAGCGAGCTTGCGCGGTATGGCATTCGCACGGGTACGGTAGCGCCCGGTTTTATCAATACTGACATGACGGCCTCAATGCGCCCGGATATGTTGGAGCGCATTGCGTCGAAGGTGCCGCTCAAACGCCTGGGAGAACCGGAGAATATTGCGCAAAGCGTGGCTTTTATACTCGAGAACGATTATTTCTCTGGTCGCATCATCGAGTGCGACGGCGGGCTGCGGCTATAGCCATGTTTCAGGGTGCCCTGTGGGTCGTGCGCATTGCCACGGCCGGGCTAGCGTTTCGTTTCCAGGTTGTCGATCTCCTCTGCCCAGCGTTTTACTTTAAGCCGCTGAAGGCGGCCGTTGAGGCGTTTGGTATCCACACTAACGGGTATCAATGCAGGCCGCGAGGACGATGGGGTGTTGGGGTCGTTCAAGTAAAATGAGCGTGAAGCCCCGATGGGCCGATCTTCCGAGCCATAGATCGCAATCACACGTAGCTCTAACTTTAGGCCTGTTTGATCAAAAGTATCGTTATCTAATTGCCATGAGGCGCGTATTTGCTCGGCAATGTCAGTAAAGCGCTGCATGTGCAGGTAATCGCCAGAGGCTAGCGGGCCCTGGTGGCTTCTGATGGATTTCTCTTGTTGTTTATCTTCTTTCTCTTCTTCCTGATACTCCGCCACGTCGACCATATAGCTTTGTTCTTGCGTATGGAGTATTGCCACGACATGTTGGATATAGATGGATTCACTACTCATGTTGCTTATCAAACACATTGCATGCTGGCCGGTGCCGAGGCCTCGGTTGATAATCACACGAGGACGACGCTGGCGTACGTAGCCGTTATATAAAAGCTGCGCGTAAAATAACCAAACGAGAAGCGTCAAGATGCTCGTGACGGCGGAAATTGCCTGAGCGTTATCGTTTAGCCATTCCATGGATGCATTCCTTAGCCTGATTTGTGATTAAGCGTCTGGCAGATAAAACAAAAGCTAGCTCAATACGCAGGAGATGCCAGTCAGCTAATAAGTGACATATATATAATTAGTTAAAATGCATATAATAGATGCAAGAAAATGGTTTGTTTCAAAGGGGGCAGGCAGAGATTTGAGTAAGTCAGAACGCTAGGAAGCAGGGTGCCAGGAGGGGGTAACACTTAACACTGAATTGGTGCGGATGGGGAGACTTGAACTCCCACGCCTTACGGCACTAGAACCTAAATCTAGCGTGTCTACCAATTCCACCACATCCGCAGAACGAGGCGTATACTATCAATCTTTTGTATAAAGTCAATGACAAAGTGTTCAATCCGCCAGCCGAGGAGCGCTAATGCTATTGAAGCGCTGGGTAGCCGCCGGTAGTGGCCTGGTAAAACGGGCGTTGCCGGGATATTGCGCATTTTGCCTGGCGACGCTTGAAGGGGAAGCAAGCTGGTGCTCAGCCTGTTACGAACAGTTGCCTTGGAATTGGCCTGCCTGTCCGTGCTGTGGTGATCAGCTAACGAGCGATCACCAAGCCTTGTGTGGGCATTGCGTTAGTAAACGGCCTGCCTTTGAGGCTGCCCATGTGGCGTTACGCTATGCGTTGCCCATCAATACACTGGTGCACGATTTCAAGTTCAACGCCCGACCTCGGGCAGGCATGTTGCTGTGTGAGTTAATGCAAGACAGCCTGCCGTCGCCACCCTTTGATGCGATACTGCCTGTGCCGATGACGCCAGAGCGCGCTCGCGACCGCGGGTTCAATCAGGCGCGTTGGTTGGCTTTCGAGCTCGCCCAACGAAATGGCTTGCCCATGCTCGAAGCCCGACGGCTCAAGCCGGGACCGTCGCAGCGCCGCTTGAACAGGCAGGCGCGTTTTGCCAATCTGGCGGGCGCTTTCGTGATTGATACACCGCCACCTAGGTATGTCGCGATTGTCGATGACGTTGTCACCACGGGGGCTACGGCCCATGCGCTAGCTCTGGCTTTGCGCCGGGCAGGGGCGCAGCGTGTTGATGTATGGGCGGCAGCGCGCACACCACTGGTGGTTGATGATGCCTGACGGCACTATGCCATCGTCGATTATACGCTTTTACTGATTGATCCCTGGAGACACCATGACGCATGCTTTTCACCAGCTTTCTCCTGGCCTTGTGATGTCAGCGGTGGAGTCGTTGGATATATGGCCAACGTCGGAACCGTTTGCGCTCAACAGCTATGAGAACCGCGTGATGATGTTCCGAGATGAACAAAGTGCTCAGTGGATCATCAAGTTTTATCGTCCAGAACGCTGGCAAGACGCCACTATCCAGGAAGAGCACGATTTTCTTGTCGAGCTTAGCCAGGCCGGGGTGCCGGTGGCCACCGTTTGGCGTGATAGCCAGGGGCAAAGCCTGCATCGCTATGAAGGGTATCGTTTTGCGTTATTCTACCACTGCCCTGGTCAGGCCCCTGAGCTTGACAACGATGCTCATCTTTTTGCGCTGGGTGAGCTGATGGGGCGGCTGCACGAGGTCTCCAGCAAGGGCACGTTTACCCATCGTCCACGCCTTGAGTTATTGGAGGGGGTGAGAGATGCCCAGCAACGGGTGTTCGATAGCCAGCGGTTGGATCGTCATCAGCGCCGAGGTTACGAAAGTGTCATTACCCGCATGCTGGAAGCGCTTCGACCTCATCAATGGGGCGAGGACGCAACGATACGCTGCCACGGTGATTGCCATTTGGGCAATATTCTGGGGCGTGATGAGCAGTTTTCACTGGTCGATTTTGACGATTGCTTGATGGCACCGGCGATTCAGGATATCTGGATGCTGCTATCGGCCAATGAGCCCGTCGAGTGGCGCCGCCAGATGAGCGAGATTGTCGAAGGGTACGAAGAAACGCGACCCTTTCCCCATCAGCAGATAGGGCTGATTGAACCGCTGCGTGCCTACCGGCTGATACGGCACAGCGCATGGTTGGTCTCTCGCTGGCAAGACCCAGCCTTCCAGTTGGCGTTTCCTTGGGTCGCTGATAAAGGGTATTGGGATCAGCATATCCGGCAACTTGAGCAACAGTTACTGGTGCTCAAAAAGCCGCAGTGGCTGGCATAGTGTCTTTCTATCATCCACATAGGCGCATAGCTCATTAAGCCAAGCTGCCACACAGGGTCGAGGTGCGCTAAGATGCATCGTTTTATTGCGTTATGTTAATATTTTATTGTACGTAACTTATTTAGAGTATATTTTCTGTACATGGTTGTGTCTGGATTGCGTCCAATCATTGCCATGGCGGCCAACGGCCGACTCCTTCTAGCGCGATGGTGCCTACCCATCGTGCACGACACTTTCGACGAGGCTTACCATGACGGATGATATCGCCCAGTATTACCAACAGATTATCAGTGCACTCGGGGAAAACCCTGAGCGTGAAGGGCTGAGAGATACGCCTCTTCGCGCAGCGAAGGCGATGCAGTTCCTGACGCATGGTTATCATCAGTCGCTGGAGGAAATCGTCAACGGTGCGGTATTCGAGTCGCAGACCGACGAAATGGTACTGATCAAGGATATCGAACTGTATTCAATGTGCGAGCATCACTTGTTGCCCTTTATTGGAAAGTGCCACATCGCTTACCTGCCGAACGGTAAAGTATTGGGACTCTCCAAATTTGCTCGTATTGTCGATATGTATGCCCGGCGCATGCAGATTCAGGAAAACCTGACCCGTGAAATTGCTGAGGCAGTGCAGGAAGTAACTCAAGCGCGTGGCGTGGCCGTGGTGATTGAGGCGCGACATCTTTGCATGATGATGCGCGGCGTCGAGAAACAAAATTCGAGTATGACCTCGTCCGTTATGCTGGGCGATTTCCGCGCCAATCAGGCAACGCGGCAGGAGTTCTTGACGCTGGTCAATTAACCCAGCGCGACGCGATACTGTATTACGGTTGGTCTGTTACCCTGTTTCGTCATAGCATGAAGAAGTTATTTTGCTGATGAGTCCCTTATCTGGGGGCAGGAGTCTGTCATGGAAGCGCTTAAAGAGACACAGCTGTACTGTCCGTTTGCCTATATCGATGGAAGTTGGGTAGCGGCCGACAGCGGTGACCAGATCAACGTCCTTAACCCGGCCACTGGCGAGATAGTGGGCGATATGCCAAGGCTGGGTAAAGCGGAAACCGAACGGGCCATTGAAGCGGCCGATGCAGCGCTTCCCGCATGGCGCTCGCTGACTGCTCAGGAGCGGGCAGATTTGCTATTGAAGTGGCATGACCTGATGCTCGAGCACCAGCAAGACCTCGCCATGCTGATGACCCACGAGCAGGGCAAGCCACTTAAAGAGGCGGCGGGCGAAATTGCCTACGCAGCGAGTTTTCTACGCTGGTTCGCTGAAGAGGCTCGCCGCGTTTACGGCGAAACCATTCCGGCAGCCAAAGCCAATCAGCGTATCGTGGTGACCAAGCAGCCTGTTGGCGTTGTCGGCGCCATCACTCCCTGGAATTTCCCGGCGGCGATGATTACCCGTAAGGCGGGGGCTGCCTTGGCGGCTGGCTGTACCATCGTTGTCAAACCAGCAAGCCAAACGCCGTTTTCGGCCACGGCGCTGGCCATGCTGGCGGAGCGTGCCGGTATCCCCCGAGGCGTTTTCAATGTGGTGCCGGGTAGCGCTGCTGACATCGCCGAAGCGCTTACCCAGTCATCCAAAGTTCGCAAGATTACCTTTACGGGTTCAACCGAAGTTGGCCGCAAGCTGATGGCGCAGGCCGCCGAGCATGTGCAGAAAATATCGCTCGAGCTAGGCGGCAACGCCCCCTTTATCGTCTTTGAAGATGCCGACCTGGATGCGGCGGTGGACGGCGCCATGGCCGCTAAGTTTCGTAACGCAGGGCAGACGTGTGTCTGCACTAACCGCTTTTTGGTCCACTCCAGCGTCATCAATGCGTTTTGCGAAAAACTCGCTGTGGCGATGAACAGCGAGCTGAATGTGGGCGATGGCACCCAGGACAATATCAATATTGGGCCGTTAATTGACCAGGATGGCGTCAAGAAGGTCAGTGAGCACGTCCAGGATGCGGTCGACCACGGGGCCGAACTGTTATTGGGAGGGTACCCCCATCCCTTGGGTGGTAACTTCTTCAGCCCTACTTTGATCAGCTTTGCCACGCATGAAATGAAAGTGGCCCACGAAGAGACCTTTGGTCCGCTGGCGGCGGTCTTTCCCTTTGATGACGAAGAGACGGCCATTGAAATGGCTAACGACACCCAGTATGGGCTGGCGTCGTACTTCTATTCACGCGATTTGTCGCGGGTCTGGCGGGTAGCTGAAGCACTCGAATACGGCATGGTAGGCATTAATACCGGCCTGATTTCCAATGCTGCGGCGCCGTTCGGTGGCGTAAAAGCGTCCGGCCTGGGACGCGAAGGTGGGCACCAGGGCCTGGAAGAGTATCTGGAAACCAAGTACCTGTGTATTGACCTCAGCTAAAGCCGCTTTTTAATCTATCCTGCACTGAAAAAGCCCTCATTGATAAGACGTCAATGAGGGCTTTTTGATGACGGTGGCTAGCCTGGTTTAGTGGCGGAAATGACGCATGCCGGTAAACACCATGGCGATGCCGGCTTCATTGGCTGCATCGATCACTTCCTGGTCGCGCATTGAGCCGCCCGGTTGAATGACGGCGGTGATACCCGCGGCGGCGGCGGCATCAATGCCGTCACGAAACGGGAAAAAAGCGTCCGATGCCATCACGGAGCCCGGCACTGAGAGGCCTTCGTCGGTCGCCTTGATGCCCGCAATCTTGGCGGAATAGACACGGCTCATTTGTCCCGCGCCAACGCCTATTGTCTGTCCATTGTTGGCGTAGACGATGGCATTGGATTTGACGAACTTGGCGACCCGCCAGGCAAACGAAAGGTCACGCAGTTCCTGTTCGGACGGAGCGCGCTCGCTGACCACCGTCAGGGCATCACGCGGTACCATTCCCTGATCACGCTCTTGAACCAGCAGACCACCGTTAACACGCTTGAAGTCGAAGGCAGGCTTGGTTTCGCTGGGCCAATGTGCGCTGACATCCAGCAGCCGGACATTCTGTTTGGCGGCCACAATCGATGCGGCGTCTGCGCTGACGCCTGGTGCGATGATGACCTCTACGAACTGGCGGTCGATGATTGCCCGAGCCGTATCCGCATCGAGCGCCACATTGAAGGCGATAATGCCGCCAAACGCACTGGTGGGATCGGTCGCAAAGGCTTTATCGTAGGCTTCAAGGGCGGTGGCGCCAATCGCAACGCCGCATGGGTTGGCGTGCTTGACGATCACGCAGGTGGTATCTTCAAAGGCTTTGACGCACTCAAAAGCGGCATCGGTATCGGCGACGTTGTTATACGAAAGCGGCTTGCCTTGCAGCATTTTGGCTGTCGCCACACCGGGTTCGTTGGCTTCTTCCTCTACGTAAAAAGCAGCCTGCTGGTGCGGGTTTTCACCGTAGCGCATGGCCTGTTTCTTGTGCAGCTGCAGATTGAACGTACGTGGAAACTCAGCGTCGGCTTCCTCGACCTGTCGCCCCAGGTAATTGGCGATGGCAGCGTCGTAGCCCGCCGTGTGTTCAAAGGCTTTAACCGCGAGGTCGAAACGGGTAGCTTCGCTGACATGACCATCCTGAGCGGTGAGCTCGCCCAGCACCCGGGCATAGTCGTCGGCGTTGACGACAATCGTCGTGTGCGCATGGTTCTTAGCGCAGGCGCGGACCATGGTTGGGCCGCCAATGTCGATATTTTCGATGGCTTCTTGCCGCGTACAGTCGGGCTTGGCGACGGTGGCAGCAAAAGGGTAGAGATTCACCACGACCATATCAATCGGGGTAATGTCGTTCTCCGCCATGACTGCGTCATCCTGACCGCGGCGGGCGAGAATGCCGCCATGGATTTTGGGGTGCAGTGTCTTGACGCGGCCATCCATGATCTCGGGGAAACCGGTGTGTTCGCTAACTTCCTTAACCGGAATCTGGTGTTCCTGTAGCAGGCGGAATGTGCCGCCCGTGGAGAGAAGCTCCACGCCGTGCTCGGACAAGCCGCGGGCAAATTCAACGATGCCGGTTTTATCGGAAACGCTCAAAAGGGCGCGGCGTACAGGGGTCGCAGTGCTATCAGCCATGAGGGTGCTCGTGAGAGTAGAGAATGAAAAAAACAATGACGCCCTCAGGGTTATGGGGCGTCACCTTCAATAAGTCCATAAAGCTTGAGTTTCTTGCGCAGCGTGCCACGGTTGAGGCCCAGTACATCCGCCGCGCGGGTCTGGTTGCCCTCGGTGTGCTCAAGCACGCAGGCGAGCAATGGCGCCTCTACTTCGGCCATCACCATGGCGTACAGGTCGCTCGCCTGACTGCCATCGAGATGCTCGAAGTAGCGACGCATCGCGGCTTCCACAGCTTCACGAAGAGGCTGTGGCGGCATACTGGCCTCGGAGTCTGCCAGCGTGCCGTTGAGGCGTGTATGGCTGTCTGACGCGCTGTCGCTGGAAACAAGGTCAAGATCGCGTTCGGTCATGCTGCATAGCTTCCTTTGGCTAGCAGACGCTTGATGGCATCGGGGGCCATGGCGTCATTGATCCAATTGACTTGTGTCTCGGTAGTGGTCAATCCGTTGAATTGTTGCTTTAAATCACGCCGCTGAGCTGGAGTGAAACGGGCATCTTCTCCCAGGTACCAGCCAAGGTGCTTACGCGCAATGCGCACTCCCATGGTGTCGCCATAAAAGCCATGAAGGGCACTTAAATGGTCAATGAGCACGCCACGACGCTCTTTCAGGCTGGGCTGAGCGCGGTGCTCACCATGTTCCAGAAAGTATTGAATCTGATCAAAAATCCAGGGATTTCCCTGAGCGGCCCGGCCTACCATAACGGCGTCTGCGTGTGTGTAGCGCAGTACCTCGGCCGCTTTTTCCGGGCTGGTGATGTCCCCATTGGCAATCACCGGAATGCCCAATCGTGACTTGATATCGGCAATGGTGTCGTACTCTGCCCATCCAGTATAGCGCTGCTCGCGATGTCGGCCATGAACCGCCAGCGATTGAATGCCGGCTTCCTCGGCAAGACGCGCGATACGGACGCCGTTATTGGAGTCAGCGCACCACCCGGTACGAATTTTAAGGGTGACAGGAATATCCACGGCGTTGACGACGGCGTCAAGAATCTCGCCAACCAGCTTTTCATCGCGGAGCAAAGCTGAGCCTGCTGCCTTATTGCAGACTTTTTTGGCCGGACAGCCCATATTGATATCGATTACCTGTGCGCCAAGATCGGCATTGAGTCGGGCTGCCTGGGCGAGCATCTCAGCGTCACCTCCGGCAATTTGCACAACCCTTGGGTCGGGCTCGCCGCGATGGTCCATGCGCAACTTTGATTTGCGTGTATGCCACAGATTCGGGTCGGCAGTGACCATTTCACCCACTACCCAGCCTGCTCCCAGTCGCCGACACAACTGACGGAAAGGGCGATCGGTCACGCCCGCCATGGGCGCTAATATGACCCGGTTCGGCAGGGCGTATGGGCCGATCTTGAGCGGTGGCAATGTCGATAGGGTCATGGCAATTGGCGCTTCGATGGTGCGGTTAACGGCCATCAGACCGCCCGAGGTGGCGTATGATACGCTTACTCGACGGCGGGGTGAAGGCGGCCTGAGTGGTAATCGACGGATTAGGCGATGCGTTGTCCGGTAAGGCGTACCCAGCCTTCCCGAATGACAGGCGCATCCATGCTAAGCCCTTGTTGTTGATAGGCCTGTGTGACGTCATCGGCCTGGTTGGCCAAAATACCCGACAGAGCAATGCGACCGCCAGGTGCCACGTGGCCTGCAATCGTTGATGCCAGTTCGATGAGTGGCCCCGCCAGAATGTTGGCGGTGACAATCGGGTATTGGCTACTAGCCAGTTGCTCGGGATACCAGAGTGCCAGGGCCGTTTCGTCGATACGGTTTCGCTCGGCGTTTTCGCGACTGGCTTGCAATGCCTGAGGGTCAATATCGGTACCATCGGCATGAGCCGCGCCAAGCTTTAAGGCGGCAATGGCGAGAATGCCCGAGCCACAGCCAATGTCCAGTACAGACTGGTCGGCGAGCTGGCCTTTGACTGCCAGGCTATCGAGCCATTCAAGGCACAGTGCAGTAGTTGGGTGGGTGCCCGTGCCAAACGCCAGGCCCGGGTCGAGTACCAGGTTGACGGCGTCGGCTTCGGGCGGTTCGTGCCAGCTCGGCACAATCCAGAGCCTTTCACCCATGCGCAGTGGCGTAAAGTCTTCCATCCACTCGCGTTCCCAATCGCGATCCGCGAGGAGTTCGTAGTCGATGGCCGGGCAGGGTTCATCCGGTACCTGTTCCGACCAGGCGGCCTCGATGCGCGCAAGCATGGCGTCAATGCCCTCGAGGTCATCGTATAGCCCGGTGACGACGGTGTCCTGCCATAGAGGCGTTGTGCCGCGTTCAGGCTCGAATACCGGGTCATCGTGGGCGTCTTGAAGCCCAATCGCCGTCGCGCCTTCTTCAAGGAGCAATTCTTCCAGCAGTTCTGCCTGCTCGGGCGGGACGTGCGCTTTGAGTTGAAGCCAGGGCATTCCGGGTCTCCGCAGCAGCAAAAAAAGCGGGATGACGATGGTCATCCCGTGATGATCGATCGCAGCGTTTGTTAGCTGCTGAGTTTCTTTTCGAGATAGTGGATATTGACACCACCCTGGCGGAAGTAACTGTCGCGCACCAAGTCTTTTTGCAGATCAATGTTGGTTTTGATGCCTTCAACCAATAGTTCATCCAGCGCGTTGCGCATGCGGGTGAGGGCAATTTCCCGGTCCTCTCCCCAGGTGATCAGCTTGCCGATCAGCGAGTCGTAATGGGGCGGGACGGTATAGCCGGTATACAGGTGGGAGTCCATCCGCACGCCAAGGCCGCCTGGCGCGTGGTAAAGACTGACCTTGCCGGGTGACGGCATGAAGGTGCGCGAGTCCTCGGCGTTGATACGGCATTCGAAGGCGTGGCCGTTAATAGCGACGTCTTCCTGGCGGATCGACATTGGCATGCCCGAGGCAATGCGCAGCTGTTCCTTGACGATATCGACACCGGTTATCATCTCGGTAACCGGGTGTTCGACCTGGACGCGGGTATTCATCTCGATGAAGAAATAGTTGCCGTCCTCGTACAGGAATTCGAAGGTACCCGCGCCACGGTAATTGATCGTGAGGCACGCTTGGCGGCACGCTTCAAGGACTTGGGCACGCGCGTCAGGGTCGATGCCAGGAGCCGGCGCTTCCTCGAGGACTTTCTGATGGCGGCGCTGCAGCGAGCAATCCCGGTCAAACAGGTGAATGGCATTGCCCTGTCCGTCGGCGAGTACCTGGACTTCCACGTGGCGAGGGTTTTCGAGAAACTTCTCCATGTAGACGGTGCCATCGCCAAACGAGGAGTGGGCCTCGGTGCGGGTGACGGTAATCGCGGAAAGCAGGTGCCCCTCGGCGTGCACAACGCGCATGCCGCGCCCACCACCACCGGCGGCTGCCTTGATGATAACCGGGTAGCCGATGCGCCGGGCGGTCGCGAGATTAGTTTCATCATCGTCGCCAAGCGGGCCGTCCGAACCCGGAACCGTGGGTACGCCAGCCGCTTTCATTGACTCAATAGCGCTGACTTTATCGCCCATCAGGCGAATGGTTTCAGCGCGGGGGCCGATAAACGTAAAGCCTGAGCGTTCTACCTGTTCGGCAAAGTTGGCGTTTTCGGATAAAAAGCCATAGCCGGGATGAATGGCGCTGGAATCGGTCACTTCCGCTGCGCTGATCAATGCCGGAATATTGAGATAGGACTGAGCAGAGGAGGCCGGACCGATACATACCGCCTCGTCGGCTAGGCGTACGTGCATGAGCTCGCGGTCCGCCTTTGAATGAACCGCCACGGTTTTAATGCCTAGCTCTTTACAGGCCCGGAGGATACGTAGGGCAATCTCGCCGCGGTTGGCGATAAGTACCTTGTCGAGCATGGGAGAGTCCACCCGTATTGAAATGAAGGATTAAGCGATGACGATCATTGGCTGATCGAATTCCACCGGCTCACCGTCTTCTACCAGAATGGCTTCCACCACGCCGTCACGGTCTGCTTCAATTTGGTTCATCATCTTCATGGCTTCCACGATGCACACGGTATCGCCTTCCTTGACCGTATCGCCAACTTCCACAAAGGATTTGGCGCCGGGGGCGGGGCTGCGATAGAAGGTGCCGACCATCGGTGAGTTGATGGCTTCGCCGCGATAGCTGATGCCGGGCGCGGGGTCTTCTTCAGCCGTCGGGGCGTTGTTGGCAGCGGGCGCGGCAGGTGCCTGTTGAGGGGCATGTTGAGCGTACTGGGGCATGGACTGCGGGTGCCACGTCGCGCCATTGGGATGTCGACTGATGCGAACCGACTCTTCGCCTTCCTGGATTTCAATTTCGCTAATATTGGATTCTTCAAGCAGTTCAATCAGTTTTTTGACTTTACGGATATCCATTACCTAGCCCCATCACTATCGTTAAGAGTGGTGTTTATCGCGCGGTAAATAGCGCAGTAAACCAAATTATAAAATGTAGAGAACGCCGCATGATAACGAACGTTACCCTTTTTTACTGCTTATAAAAGCAGAAGTTCAATCAATATGGTGGCGAAGTGTGCCGAAAAACGTTATCGATGTCCAGCTATCACCTGCTCGACACATAGCGCTATTTTTAAACGACCGTTTGACGACATTCGCGACAGGACGCCTCAATATCTAACTTTTGCCAGCCTGGCGACTTTCTTCCCAGCGCGCCAATTCGCGCAGGTGTTGGGTAAAGTCGGCGGCGTTGATATCGCCCTGGATGCGCGCTTCACGGACCTCCTGACCGTTCTGGAAAAAGAGCAGGCTGGGTGGGCCGAATAGCTGGTAACGGTTCAGCAGTTCACGACTTTGCTCATTGGTATCGGTTACATCGACGGCAATGCGCTCAAAGCCTGAAAGTTGCTCGATGACAGCGGGATCAGTATAGACGTCGCGTTCCAACTGGCGACATGAGATGCACCAGTCAGCCGTAAAATGAACGAAGACGGGTTTACCCCTCGCCTCTGCGGCGTTGATGGCGCTGTTGAGTGCCGGCAAGCTGTCCAAACGCTGAAACGTCAGTGGTGCTGAAGCGTCGCTGTTATTGGCCGATTGTATGTTTAGCGGGCGCAACGGATTATGCGAGCCTAAGGCCGCGCCGAGGGTAAGGGCGATGCCCCAGGTCAAAAGGATAAGGCCCAACGTTTGGCGCGCTTTAGCCCATCCTGATGGTGTATTGGTTTGCAAGGCGCCCAATGTCAGGGCCGTACCAATGGCAAGCGCCGCCCAGAGCAGCAGGGCAATTGACGGTGCTACCAGACGTTCCACCATCCAGATGGCCACCCCGAACAGCAACAGACCAAACGCGATTTTGACGCCGTTAAGCCATGCGCCGGAACGTGGCAACAGAGTGGCGCCGAAGGTCCCCACCAGCAACAGCGGCACGCCCATCCCCATGCCCAGCGCAAACAGCATGGCACCCCCCGTCAGGCCGTCGCCGGTGGTTGAAATGATCACCAGTGCCCCGGCCAAGGGCGCCGTTACACAGGGAGACACCACCAGTACCGAGAGTGCACCTGCCAGTGCCAAGCCTGCCGGGCCACTACGTTGTGCTCGCGCTTGCCAGGCATCGACGCGTTGCGTAAGGCGTGGTGAAAGACGTAAATCAAAGGCGCCGAGCATTGCCAGGCCAAACACGCTGAACAGAATGGCAAAGGTGATCAGTACCGGAGCAGACTGCAGCTGTGCCTGGAGATTAAGGCCGGCCCCGAATAGCCCCATCAGCACGCCCGCGCCGGCATAGGTAATGGCCATACCCAGCACATAGCTGGCCGACAGCATGAAGGCGCGAGGGCGCGAGGGCTGTTGACCGATGATGATTGAAGACAGGATGGGCACCATCGGCAAGACGCAGGGGGTGAATGTCAGCCCGATGCCCGCCAGGAAGAAAAGCCCCAGCGCCAGCGGCAGGCTGGCGTCGGTCATCAGTTGGCTGAAGCGACTGCCCTCGCTTTGCGGCGCGCCAAGGGTTGCGGTGTTGTCGTCCAATGCGGCGGGCGAGTCAGCAGACGGCTCGTCAGTGTCCGCTCCGGGCTCCCAATCGGCGTATGCACTCGGCGGCTGGCTTTCGGTGGCCTGCAGCGCGACGGTTTCCGGCGGGTAACAAAGCCCAGCATCGGCGCAGCCCTGGAAGGTAAAGTCGATATCCAGCGGACCCGAAAAGTCACTTTCCAACGGCACTTCCATGACCACCTTGTCGCGGAAAGTGTATACGTCACCCATGAATTCATCATTGGTGAAGGTGCCCTCGGGCAGTTCGGGCTCACCCAGGCGAGCCTTGTTCGTCAGGCTCTTCACGGCAAACTGGTGCCGATAGAGGTAATAGCCTTCAGCGGCTTCGACGCCCACGAAGAGCGTGTCACCGTCATGCCAGGCGGTGGGTTGGAAGGCTTCCAGGACGGGTAGAAAGTCGTCGTTCGGATCGCTTGAAGAGAACCACTGCGCCTGGGCCAATAGCGGTAGCGTGCCGAGCAGAAGTAACAGCCCTAAACGTCGAATCGTATGCAAAATATATCCTTGGTCGATAACGTCATATCAGGCAGCTAGCATAACGCAACATGGCGCGCTGGTAACGGTTGGCACCGGGCATCAGGAAAAATGCTGACCGTCAACGAAACGGGGCCACCCGAAGGTGGCCCCATTTATCACGAACGCGGAACTGCTTAGGCTTTGTGGTAAGCCGCCGCTGATTTTTCAATCGCCTTGCGTGCTGCGTCTACGCCTTCCCAGGACTCGACTTTAACCCATTTGCCTTTTTCGAGATCTTTGTAGTTCTCAAAGAAGTGGGCAATCTGCTGACGCAGCAATTCGGGTAGGTCGGTGACTTCCTGAATGTCATCGTAGAGCGAGCTGAGCTTGGGGTGCGGAACACATACCAGCTTGGCATCTTCACCGGCTTCATCGGTCATGTTAAGGATGCCGACAGGGCGCGCTCGAATGATGCTGCCTGGCTGGACCGGATGCGGTGTGACCACGAGTGCGTCCAGCGGATCGCCATCGTCGGCCAAGGTGTGGGGGATAAAACCGTAGTTGGCCGGGTAGAACATGGGTGTGGCCATAAAGCGGTCGACCAGCAGGGCCCCCATGTCTTTATCGATCTCGTATTTGATCGGCGCATGATTGGCAGGAATTTCAATCGCCACATATAGGTCGTTGGGCAGATCCTTACCAGCGGGGATGTTGTCGAAGTTCATCATTAATTCCTTGGTCGTACAATGGCTAGGCAACCGAAGTTGCTGTATGAATAGCACCGGATTATACGAACATGGCCGCAAGATTGCCAATGCGACATAGGTGTGTTGCGCCGACAAAGCGTTTCACCATCGTGCTGCACGGTCTGCTTTACGACGTCGCGACGTTTGGCGAGCATCGTTCAGTATCTCCAGCGTGTATCATAGGAATTCCCAGACAGTGATGTCAGTTGCCAATGCTGTATGCTCAGGAGGATGACTTGGCCCATGCCCAATTGCTGATCAGTTACGGTCAGGCATTTGTTGCCCCGGATCGGCGACTGCACCGCAGCTCCATGTCGGTACGCTTCCCCGAACCGCCGTTGCTCAAGGCAAAAGGGGGCTGCGCGGTGATTAGCGATTCGCTAGCGCGTAATACCCTGGCTAAACAGGCGGGTGATTTAAGTGTACGGGGGTTTTTAGCCGATTATTTTTCCACGCCTGATCACTGGGACGTAAAAACGTCGGCGACGCGCGTACTCAGAGCGCTCAATAGCTGGTGTTATGGCCAAAGCCAGCATGTGCAAAATGGTAGCTTCGTGTCATCGCTGTCGGCCTTGATCTTCCGCGAACGCGATGCCCACCTGTTCCACATGGGTGACACCCTGGTGTTTCGTCTGAGAGGCGCCGAGTTCGAACAGCTAACGCGTGATCACGTCACGGACCTGGGCGGGTACCGCTATCCATCGCGGGCGCTGGGTATGGACGGCAGTCTGGATATTGACTACACCCATCTGCCCATGAAGCAGGGCGACCTTTTCCTGTTTACGACCCAGGCCGTGGGGGGCACCTTGCTGCCTTCCGACTACGTGCGGCTAATCCGCCAGGATGCCAGCGATCTGGATGCGGCCTGTGAGCGTCTCGCTAATGAAGCGAAGCAACGCGCTCAGGAACGCGGCTATGGTGGTGACCAGTTCTGCTTCCAGCTGGTACGCATCGATGAGTTGCCTGAAGAAAGTAGCGACCACCCCGGTCAGTTATACGGCGAACTGCCGATACCGCCCGAACTTGCACCCGGGACCAGGCTTGATGGCCTGGAGGTGCTGGCGGTGTTGTCGCGTACGGCCCAGTCACGTATCTACCGTGTACGCGATGTCTACTCAGAGCGGGAAATGGTCATGAAAGCGCCCAGCCCGGAGCTTTCGCTGCGCAATGCCTATCTTGAGCACTTTCTGCTTCAGCAGTGGGTGGTGGAACGGGTCAACTCGCCGTTCGTGGTCAAGGTTGTCGAGCCGTCGCGGTCGCGGCGTTACCTCTATTATCTGATGCAGCATATTGAAGGCGAGACGCTGCGTCAGTGGGCCGAGCGCCATCCCCAGGCAAATCTGTCCCAGCGGCTGGATATTGCCAATCAGCTGGGCAAAGCCGTTCAGGCCTTGCACCATCGCGACATTCTGCATCAGCAAGTCAATCCCGATAATATTTTGATCGATCCGCACGGCAAGGTTGTTCTGACCGACTTCAGCGCCTGCCACATGCGCGAGGTTGACGGCCATCGCCATTCAGGCGAGCTGTTGAGGCAGGTGGGCTTCAATGAGCACACTGCCCCCGAATATGCCCTGGGGGACAGTGTCGGGCGTCGCAGCGACCAATATTCGCTGGCATCGACCGTGTATTGGCTATTGACGGGCGAACTGCCTTACAGCCTGACGCCTAACCGGCTGCGCAGTCATACCGATCTTGAGGGTTTGACTTACCGCAACGCACGAACCACCAACCCTGAAATCTCGCCAGAGCTTGACGAGGCCCTGCGGCGCGCCTTGGATCCCCAGCGTTCACTGCGTTTCAGGCGGTTATCCGAGTTTCTGCATGCCTTACGGCTGCCGTTGGGCAAGCGGATAGTCGGTGACAAGGACCGAAAAGAACCGCGCCACTTCTGGCAGGGAGTGGCCGGTATTCTGCTTTTGCTGCTCGTGCTGTCGTGGCTGTTGCGTTAACCCGCGCACTTTGCCTTGAGTCGACAAAAAAGCCCAGGCGTCGTTGAGACGTTCCCGGGCTTTTTTGTGTATCAACGGATGAGTAACAAGCAACGCTTAAAGTGTGAACACCGGCAGCTTGCGTTCTACCTTGGCCAGTTTCAGCTTGGCGACTTTCGGCAGGCCATTTTCAAACGGCGGGAAATCTTCGCCCTGAATCAGCGGCGAAAGATAGTCACGGCAGGTGTCGGTAATGTCGAAGCCTTCCTCGCTGATGAAATCGCGGGGCATGAACTTCTCCTGGTTTGCCACCTGGGAGAGCGGGGCGGAGATGACATCCCACTGATAGGGTGACTGGGAGATCCGGCGAATGGCCGGCATCATGGCGTTCTTGCCCGCCAGCGCCAGCGTCACCGCTTCACGACCTACCGCATAGGCCTGTTCCACATCGGTTTTAGACGCCAGGTGACGGGCAGCGCGCTGCAGGTAATCCGCAACGGCCCAGTGGTATTTATAGCCCAGGTCCTGCTTGATCATGCCGGCCAGCGTCGGGGCAACGCCGCCCAGTTGGCGGTGGCCAAAAGCGTCGGTGTTGCCCGCATCGGCCAGGAAGGTGCCGTCTTCGTAGCGTGCCCCTTCCGATACCACGATAACGCAGTAGCCATTCTGCTTTACGCTTTGCTCGACCCTTTCCATCACCGCTTTACGGTTGAACGGAATTTCGGGGAATACGATCAGGTGGGGTGGCTCACCAGCGCCTTCACCGGCTAACCCGCCTGCCGCCGCAATCCAGCCTGCATGGCGGCCCATCACTTCAAGCACAAACACCTTGGTGGATGTGGCGCACATCGAGGCGATGTCCAATGACGCCTCACGGGTAGAGGTGGCGATGTACTTCGCCACGCTGCCAAAACCTGGGCTGTTGTCGGTAATCGGCAGGTCGTTATCGACGGTTTTGGGCACGTGAATCGCCGTCAGAGGATAGCCCAGTTTTTCGGAAAGCTGAGACACTTTCAGGCAGGTATCCGCGCTGTCGCCGCCACCATTGTAAAAGAAGTAGCGGATATCGTGGGCCTTGAAGACCTCGATAAGGCGCTCGTATTGAGCACGGTGGGTGTCGATATCTTTAAGCTTGTAGCGGCAAGAGCCAAACGCACCCCCGGGCGTGTAGCGCAAGGCTGCGATGGCGTCGTCGCTTTCCTGGGTGACATCGATGAGATCTTCCGTCAGGGCTCCAATAATGCCGTTATGACCGGCATAGACCTTGCCAATCTGGTCGGGGGCTTGGCGGCAAGCTTCGATGACGCCGCAAGCGCTGGCATTGATCACTGCGGTGACACCGCCTGATTGGGCGTAAAAGGCATTATACTGAGCCATGGAAACGTCTCATCTCCTGAAAGTCGGAAAGCTTAATAATAAGTGGGCAAAGTTTAGCGTAAAGCGTTAAGGCCTGCATACGGCTAGTCGCCGTTATCCAGGGCCTGTTCGCGCTGGGCCAGTTGCCAGCCACCTAAATCCTTGTAGCGGTTGACCATGGCGCAGAACAGCTCTGCTGTGCGTTCGGTATCGTAGCGCGCTGAGTGAGCCGCTTTATTATCAAATTCAATACCCGCTGCCTGGCAGGCGCGCGCCAGAACGGTCTGGCCATAGATCAATCCTGCCAGGGTCGCCGTGTCGAAGCTGGAAAAAGGGTGAAAGGGGTTGCGCTTGATACCGCAACGGTTGGCGGCCGCGTTTAAAAAACCATGATCGAACGCAGCGTTATGGCCGACCAGGATAGCCCGCGAACAGCCGTGGGCTTTAATCGACTTGCGGATTGGCCGAAAAATTTCGCCCAAGGCCTCTTCTTCACTCAGCGCGACCTGCTGACGTAACGGGTCATCCAGGTTGATGCCGGTGAAATCCAGCGCGGATTGCTCAACGTTGGCTCCCTCAAACGGCTGAATATGGTAGGCGTGAGTGGTATCGGGCAGAAGGTTGCCTTCTGGGTCCATTGTCAGGGTAACGGCAGCAATTTCCAGCACGGCGTCACCTTGTGCATTGAAGCCGCCGGTCTCTAAATCAACGACAACGGGCAGGTAACTGCGAAAACGTTGGGCCATTAATTCGCGGGCAATCGCCTCGCTCATGCAGCTCTCCTTAGTCTGCGAGTAATCGGTTAGCGCTTTTCGTGGGGTGATTCTAGCAGTTTCCTGTTAAGGCGTCGTTGGCGGTATTCGCTGAGCACTGAGAACGCTATACTTGGAGACTGGTATTTTTCAGCGTGAGCCATTCCACGATTAACGAGTCTGGCGCGCACTTGTTCAGAAAAGGAGTCAAGAATGTCCGATGTCAAAAAGGTTGTGCTGGCATATTCAGGCGGCCTGGACACATCCGTTATCGTCAAGTGGTTGCAAGAAACCTACAACTGCGAGGTGGTGACGTTTACCGCCGACATCGGTCAGGGCGAAGAGGTTGAGCCAGCGCGCGCCAAGGCAGAGGCGTTGGGCGTCAAAGAAATCTATATCGAAGACCTGCGCGAAGAGTTTGTGCGCGACTTCGTCTACCCGATGTTTCGTGCCAACACCATCTACGAAGGTGAATACCTGCTGGGTACCTCCATTGCCCGGCCATTGATCGCTAAACGCCTGATCGATATCGCCAACGAGACCGGTGCCGATGCCATTTCCCACGGTGCGACCGGCAAAGGCAACGACCAGGTTCGCTTTGAGCTGGGCGGCTACGCCTTGAAGCCAGGTGTGAAAGTGATCGCGCCATGGCGTGAGTGGGATCTCACCTCACGTGAAAAGCTGATGGCATACTGCGAAGAGCACAACATCCCCGTCGATTTCTCCAGTAAAAAGAAAAAATCGCCTTACTCGATGGATGCCAATCTGCTGCATATTTCTTACGAAGGCGGCATTCTGGAAGATCCTTGGGCGGAAGCCGAAGAAGATATGTGGCGCTGGAGTGTTTCGCCCGAAGCCGCCCCCGATCAGCCGACCTATATTGAGCTGTCCTTTGAGAAAGGCGATATCGTGGCGATTGACGGTGAAACCCTCAAGCCTCATGAAGTGCTTGAAAAGCTTAACAAGCTGGGTGGCGATAACGGCATCGGCCGTCTGGATATCGTTGAAAACCGCTATGTGGGCATGAAATCGCGTGGCTGCTATGAAACGCCAGGGGGAAGTATCATGCTGCGCGCCCATCGGGCGATCGAGTCGTTGACCCTGGACCGCGAAGAAGCTCATCTCAAAGACCAACTGATGCCGAAGTACGCTGAAGTCATCTACAACGGCTACTGGTGGAGCCCGGAGCGTCGCATGCTCCAGGCCGCGATCGATGAAACCCAGCACAACGTATCCGGTGTGGTGCGCATGAAGCTCTACAAGGGTAATGCCATCGTGGTGGGCCGTCAGTCAGAGCAGTCGTTGTTTGATGAATCGATTGCCACCTTTGAAGACGACGCCGGAGCTTACGATCAAAAAGACGCCGAAGGCTTTATCAAGCTGAACGCGCTGCGCCTGCGGATTGCGGCAGGTAAAGGCCGTAAACAGAGCTAACGGACTGGTTGGGCGGCAAGCGTGGCTTGCCGCCTGCCGGACGCGAGGAGTCACAATGTTAAAAAAACTACTCTCAGGTTTGCTGGGTGGCGGCCAGGAAGGCGCTACGGGTAAAGCCCAGTCGGCCGATCCCGTCGAATATAAAGGCTACATGATCACCTCCCAACCCGATAACCAGAGCGGTCAATACCGAGTCAGCGGCTTGATCAGCCGACCCCAGGGAGAAGATGATGCGCTTGAGCACCGCTTTGAGCGCTCGGACATGCTGCCCAGTCGCGAAGCGTGCGACGCCATGATGGTCACTAAAGCCCAGCGCTACATCGATGAAGTGGGTGATGACATGTTCAAGCCCGACCCGCGTCACGAAGGTGGCCGGTAACCAAGAGGCCGCTGCACCGTTAAGGAGAGGCGTATGCGTGTTGTCCACCAAGCCTCACCCTGGCGCTCCCTGTTCAATGATGATGGGACGCTCAATTTACCGGCGCTCAACGCGCCGCTGAGTCATCTTTCAACATATCTTTCTTCGCCGTTTACCTCGTTAGCCGATGCGCATGCGTGGCAGCTGTCCCTGGTTGATTCACTGGACCACTACGATCTGCCAGCTTGGCGCATTAGTGAGGTGATCAGTGACCACAACGCCATGCTTTACCGTCAGGCGATTTCGCTATCGCTTGACGAAATGCGCGCACAAGGCTGGGGAGAACCGCCGGTTGACTACTGCGTACTGCTGTTAGGCTCGGCAGCGCGCTACGAGAGTTTACTGGGTCCCGACCAGGACAACGCGCTGATCATTGACGACTACCCCGACCACCGGCACGTCGAGATCGACGGCTACTTTCAAGCATTAGGCGAGCGGTTTACAAAGCGTCTGGATGAGGCGGGTATACCGCTATGCCGAGGCCATGTGATGGCGCGCTGGCCGATGTGGCGTAAACGATTGAGCGAGTGGCGTGCGCAGCTGGCAATCTGGAGTGCCGACCGGCAGGTAAAGCGGGTACAGCAGACCAATATATTGCTTGATTTTTCACCGGTTGCGGGCAATCCCGCGCTGGCGGAGCGACTGGCTGACAGCATTGCGGCGACGCTGCCCAAGGCATCGTTGTTCATGCATGAGATGGCGGCATTGCTTGAAGAGCTTCCGGTGGCACTGGACCGCTTTGGGCGGATAGCCTCAAGCCCCGGCCTGGCGGCACCCCACGATCAAGCCATCAATCTGAAGCAACAGGGATTACTGCCGCTGATCAGTGCTGCGCGGTTGCTGTGTGTTCGTCATAAACGCCATGAAGTAGCCACCCGAGAGCGGCTGATTGCACTCAGCCATGCATCACAGGCGCTAACCCCGGTGCAATCAGGTCTACTCCTGGCGGCCTTTGAGCGCCTGCAGCAGCGCTTGCTGGATCAGCAGCGATACAATAAAGTCCGCGGTCACGCTGCTGACGGTTGGGTTGATGTGCAACGTCTCCGCGAAGATGAGCGTCTGCTGTTAAAGTTCGATCTCCAGCAAATCAAAGCGTTTGTACAGCGCGCAAGAACTACCTAGCCAAGCGTCGTGCTTATGATGCTGACGGTGGCGCGGATGAATCTGTCGCCGCGGGATGCTCAGGGGCGGGTGGCAGCTCCAGTGTCAGGCAGGCACCGCCTAGGGATATGGCATCTTCCACCCACAGGCGTCCACCCAGGTGGGCAATAATGCCCCGACTGATGGGTAGCCCGAGCCCGCTTCCCTTGGGGCGGCCATGGGGGATATCGCCGTCCTGCTGTATCTGATGAAATTTTTCGAATACCCGTTCGCGTTCATCAACGCTAATCCCCGCGCCGTTATCTTCCACACTCAAACGGAAATGGTCGCGATGGCGATAAAGCGCCAGACGGACCCTGGGCTGATGGCGATCAGCAAATTTGCCCGCGTTATCGAGTAAATTGATGATCACCTGTTCCAGGCGGTCCTGGTCGCCGATGACCATCGCGGGGTCAGCCTCAAGACTCATTTCAAGCTCAATCCCGCGTTCTTGGTGCAGGTGTGCAATGGCATCAATACTGCGCCGCGCCAGCGCGGCCAGGTCCAGCGGCACCGGGTTGAGCGTCAACCGGCCGCTTTCCAATCGCGCAAGATCCAGAATCTCTTCTATCAGGCGGGATAGCCGCTGGCTTTCATGAACGATAACCCCCAGAAAGTGCTCACGTTTTTCATTGGGTAGCTGGCTGTTATCGCGCAGAATTTCGGCAAAAGCGCGAATTGAGGTGAGCGGTGTACGCAGTTCGTGGCTGACCATGGCGACAAACTCATCTTTCAATCGGTCCAGCTCGCGCAGCCGTTCATTGGCACCGCGTAACTCCTCGCCGATTTGCGCCAGCTCCTGGGATTTCTGCTCCAGGCGGCGGTTGTACTCAAGGGTTTGGGACGTGGTATCCAGAATGCTCAGAACTGACTCGATATCCAGTGCTTCGCCGCGTACCACCGAGTTGATCAGCACCCGGGCCGAGGCACTGCCCAGCGATCCAGCAAGTGCCTGTTCGGCGCGGGTAATCAGCTCGGCGTTGGCGGGCTCATCCGCCACGAAGACATTGTCAGATCGATTTTGACGGAAGACACGCCGAGTGGCCTGATTTCCAAGGTAGCGAATGAGCAATTCGTTAAGCGCCCCTTGCGTCGTTTGCCCTCGCCAGAGCGGGGCCGTTTGCAGGTTGGGATGCATCGCTTCGGTGAACAGCGCCGCCTGGGTCTGTTCAAGCGGTGTGGGGCGGGTAAATAGCGAAACACCCACCAATAGCCCCACGTTGGCCAGCATGCTCCAGAGCAGCGAATGGGTATAAATATCCCAGTCTTCGAGGCCGAATAATCCATAGGGGATCAGCAAATCGATGCCCCAGGGGCCCTCGGTGAGCAATGCCGCATCCAGCCAGCCGGACTGGGCAAAGCCGGGTAACAGCAGGGTGTAACACCAGACCACGAAACCCGCTATCAGCCCAGCAGCGGCGCCCTGGCGGGTGGCGCCACGCCAGTAAAGACCGATCAGTAGCGCCGGGGCAAACTGAGCCGCGCCGGCAAAAGACACCAGGCCAATGGTGACCAGACTATAGGAGTCGCCAATCAGCGCATGGTAGAGATAGCCGAGAAGCAGAATCAGCACAATGGCCACGCGGCGGATGCCGAGCAGCCAGCCGGCAAGCTCGCCCTTGGTGCTCAGGTGCAGCCGCCGAGAGCGCAACAGCAGCGGCATGACCAGCTGGTTGCTGACCATGGTGGAAAGCGCAATCGTCTCGACGATGACCATGCCGGTGGCTGCCGAGAGACCGCCTATGAATACCAGCAGAGGCAAACCTTCCAGCCCGGCGGAAAGCGGCAGCGTCAACACAAAGCTGTCGGGGTCGCCGGCACTCACGCCCAGTAGCAGTCCCGCCAACGCAATGGGAATCACGAACAGGTTGATCAGCAGCATATAAAGCGGAAACAGCCAGCTTGCCCGAGTGAGATGCTGCTCATCGACATTTTCGACCACCAGCACCTGAAACTGGCGTGGCAGGGTCAGAAAGGCCAGAAAGGCCAGCACCAGCATGCCCACCCAGCCGGTGGCGCCGCCAGGCACACTATCCAGTCGCATGCTTTCAGCCAGTTCGGGCGTTGCGGCCACCTGGTCAAACAGCGCCCCAGGTCCTTCAAACATGACAAAGACGACAAACACACCGACGGCCATAAACGCTACCAGCTTGACGATCGACTCTAGCGCGATGGCTGCCACCATGCCCTCGTGGCGTTCGCTGGCATCCAGATGGCGGGTACCAAACAGGATGATGAAAACGGCCAGCACCAGGGCGACCCAGAGGGATTTATCCATCCAGAAGTGTTCATCGACAAGGGTGGTGTCGGCGGCGTCGGGGTAGTTGATCAGCACGGCATGGCTGACGGTGATGGCTTTTAACTGCAAGGCGATATAGGGCGTGATGCTGATCAGGGCCATCAAGGCGACGAGTGCGCCGAGGCTAGTGCTTTTGCCATAGCGGGCGCTGATGAAGTCGGCAATCGAGGTGATGCGCTGGCGAGCGGCGATACGCACCATTTTGCGAATGACAAAAGGCGACAGCAGCATTGCAAGCGTGGGGCCCAGGTAGATGAGCAGAAAACTGGGGCCATGCTCGGCGGCTCGCCCCACACTGCCGTAAAAGGTCCAGGCGGTGCAGTAGACAGCGATGGAAAGCGCATAGACCGTGGGGGAGCCAATCAGCGAGCGACCCTGTTCAGCGCGACGATCCCCCCAAGCGGCGACCACGAACAACAGGGCCAGGTAGCCAAAGGCGGTACCCAGGATAATGGGGTCAGTACGCATGGTCAGCGTCCCGCACGGTGTTCCATCAGCCACGCTGCCAGGCCGATGACGATTGCCCAGGCGCAAAATAGATACAGCGGCAGCCAGCTCACGTGGGGTGAGGGAAGGCGGTCAACCACAATGATCAGGGGCGGGCAAAATAGCAGCAAGGCAATGGCGACTAAAGCGACCAGGCGTTCCGTTTTGCGTGTTTGATGGTCTGACGGTGTCATTAGGCGCTGGCATCCTGTCGGTCGAAGGCATTGGCCTGAAGAGCGAGCAGCTGCTCCAGGGTATTGATGCCGCGGGCTTCCAGGCGCGGTAGTAGCGCGAGCCAGAGTTCGGCGGTGACCCGGGCATCGCCCAGCGCCGTGTGGCGTGTGCCGGGCGGGAAGGCCAGGTCGTATCGCTGGGCAAGGCTATCGAGGTCGTGCCCATCCAGCGCTTCGTCTAGCGCGCGTGAGATAAGCAGGGTATCGATCACGGGAAGATCAAAGGTGACGCCGTGATGGCTGATGGCAAGTAAGTCAAAGGCGGCGTTATGGGCCAGCAGCACCGCTTCGCCGACATAGTCACGAAAACGGCTAAGCACGATATCCAATGGCGGCGCGCCCGCCACATCTGCATCGGTAAGCCCATGAATGGCGGTACTGGCCAGCGGGATAGGCCGCTTGGGGTCGACTTTTTGATCGAAGACGTCACTTGCCAACAGCCGCGCATTAACCACGCGACAGGCGCCCAGGCTAATCACGGTATCGCCGCGGCGCAGCTCAAGCCCGGTGGTTTCGGTATCAAACGCCACCACATCCAGGCTGCGCAGCGAGCGGCTGGCGAGGGCTTCATCCGGCGGCGGAAGGTCGGCAATGCCAAAGTCATGGAATTCCGGGCGCGGCGGGGCGGTTTCCCGCGGGGCGCCCACGCGATCCATGGCGGGTAGCGGAAGGCGTAGGCGGGCGTGGATGCCATTGTCGTCCGCCAGGCTCCAGATATCGCTGGCATGCTGGCGCAGCACATCGGCAACGTTGGGGCTTAGCGGCAGTGACGGCAACGGTTGCTGCCGCCATTCGGCCAGCGCATGCTCGGGCAACGCCTTGCCGTGCCAGATAAGGTCTAGATAGACACGCTTATTACCCAGGCACATTTCGCCCTCAAAGCCGCTGTCGGGCAGGTGCGCGTTGAGGTGTTTGCAGAGTGAGTCGAACAGGGCAATCAGGGCCGGTGCGTCGCCCTTGAACCAGGCTGGCATGCCGACGGGGGTAATCAGGCGGTGTTCTGGATCGAGGCGTTCGTCCAGGGCTTGCCAGAAATCGTTGGACCACATGGGCGTCAGGCGTTCGCCCTGGTGCTGCATATCATCGAGCAACTGACCGATTTTAGCGACATTGTCGCCAAGCGTAGCGCCTTCCTCCTGGATGACGTGTTCAAGCCGCTGGCGCAGTGATGAGGTTTCCAGATCCCCTTGATGACGCAACTGGATCAGCGCGTCAGCGGCACTGGTCAGGCTCGCGGTATGCTGGCGAAGGGGTGTCAACATGTCAGCAAGCTCCGCACGTACCCCCATTTCGCTCGACCAGGAGGCTGTCGCGTCACTGAACGTCAACAGCGTTTCGCCGTCGCTGCCCGGAACGCGGCGCAAAATGACTTTCAGCCAGCGATCGTCACAGGGAGAAAGGAGTTCACGCGGCGCGCCGTCATTGGGTAGCTGGCTGATCGCTTGCTGCAAGCTAGCAACCGGCAGGAGCGCCTCCAGGCGTTTGCCCAGGCCAAGGCCGGTATTGTCGGCGAAGAAGTCTTCAGCTGCCTGGTTGAACAGCATCACACGGCGGTGATGGTCACACAGCAGGAGAGGGGTTTCGAGCACCTGCAGCAGGGTTTCAAGTTCCTGGCGAATTTTGGCGGCGCTGCGCGCCCCTTCTGTATGCGCCGTGGCCAGGCGGCTACGATCGTCTCGCCAGCTCTCGCGAACCCGGTGCAGGTCTGGCCCCAAGCCTTTCAGCCAGCCTTCGGGCGGGTATTCATCGCGTGCATCAGGGTTTGCCACCAGGCGCGCCAACTGAACCTGCAGGTGGCGCAGTGGGGTAAACAGCATGCGTTCAAGCAGCAATCCCGCCAGGAAAATCGTCACGCCGCCGGAAAAACTGCCCAGCCATAAGGCGACTCGCGTCGCCCCGCTCGGGGCCAATTGAGCATCCAGCCAGGCAGCAAAGACAGCCCCGCCCAGCAGGCTGATACCGCTAAGCAGAAGCCATAGGCCAATCAACCGCTGGCGTTTGGGCAGTCCGCCTTTTGTCATGAGGTGTTTCCCGTTAGCAATGCATTGACTTTTTCGACCAACGCCTGGGTTGAGAAGGGCTTGGTGATGTAATCATCAGCCCCCAGTGCCATGCCTTTTTCCCGCTCCACTTCTCGGCCGTGAGCGGTCAGCATAATGATAGGTAGCGTCGCCGTATTGCTGTCTTGGCGTAACCGCTCCAGCACATCAAAACCGCTAATACCGGGCAGGCTAATGTCCAGCAAGATAAGGTCAGGCTTGGTTTGTTGTACATGCGCAAGCGCTTGCTCGCCGTCTTCTGCCGTCATTACGTCGAAGCCCGCTTGCTGCATAAGAAACTCAAGCGAGATAAGGATATTGGGTTCGTCATCGACCACAAGCACTCTGGCCATCGTGCTCTCCCTGGATTAAAGGTGTTGGGGCCGTCTGTATTTGCCCACTATTAGCCAGAGTGTAGGTAGGCGAGCCTGCCGCGCCAAGACGACCTTGGTAACAAAGCGATCGCTGTGGATTATCAATAGGTAGCCTACGGCTGTGATGACAAGCAACGCCCGGTTATTACACAATTGTCTCCCCGCTACTCAACGAGACCCTAATGAACGCTCCATTTAACCGCCAGAAGCGGGTTTTATTGCTATCCGCCTATGATGCCGTGAGCCATCGCTACTGGGCCGACAGCGTCATACGTCACGTCGAATCTGTCGAGTGGACTCAACTGCGCTTGCCAGCCCGCCATTTCCGCTGGCGTGTCCGCGGTAACCCATTGACCTGGCTGCTTAAAGAGCACGAAACGCTGAGTCAGCCGTATGATGTGGTGCTGGCGACCTCGATGGTGGATTTGGCGACGTTAATCGGCTTGTTCCCCACCCTTGGCCAAGCGCACAAGGTTGTCTATTTTCATGAGAATCAGTTTGCCTACCCTGTGTCGGAGGCTCAGCAATCCCCGGCGGAAGGCAAAATGGTCAATCTGTATGCCGCGCTGGCGGCCGACACGGTGATTTTTAATACCGCCTTTAACCGGGACTCCTTCATCGATGGTGCGCGCGCCTTTTTGAAAAAAATGCCCGAGAATGTGCCAGCGGTAAAACACCTTGAGGCGCTGCGCAAGCGCGCAAAAGTAATGCCTGTGCCGATCATGCCCCTTGAGGGCGAGCATCACGGCCAGCGTCATCCCCGGCGAATTCTGTGGAACCACCGCTGGGAGTACGACAAGAACCCCGAGGATTTTTTCGAGGTGCTTTTTACACTGAGCGACCAGGGGATGGCCTTCGAGTTGGCGGTGGTGGGGCAGCGCTTTCGTGATGTCCCGCCGATATTTGCCGAGGCTGAGCAACGTCTTGCGCCGCATATCACTGCCTGGGGGCCGCTGCCGGAAGGGCGCTATCAGGCTGAACTGGATATGGCAGGCATCGTGGTGTCGACCACCTGGCATGAGTTTCAGGGGCTGGCGATCATGGAGGCGGCTCAGCGGGGCGCGCGACCGCTGGTACCTGACCGCCTTTGCTTTCCGGCGCTTTATCCCGATGCCTATCGTTACGATGGCACGCGAGACGGGCTTTACGATCAGCTGTGCCGTTGGCTCACCACGCCGACAGACCAGCCCGAGCCGCTGAATACGACCCAATGGGAGTGGCCAGCATGGCAGGCGGCCTATTCAGCACTGCTGACGGAAGACGTACGTAGTTGATCGAGGCGGCGAGTCGGCCAATGAACAACGGCCGTGTGTTGCCGCATGGTAGTGGCCAGCTCAGGATGCTCCCGGCGAATGACCTGTGCCGCAAACTCGGATAAGAAACGTGATTTGAGTTCGGCGCGGGCGCGGTCAACCCCACTGTGCTGATAGGGCGTCGAGGCAAGCAGCAGAAAACCATCATCAGGGATGCGTCCTGCCTGGCGATTGGCGTCAATGATCGAAGCGGCGGTGCCAATGGGCGCTGCGAGATCAGGCCCGTAAGGGCCAATGATCAGTGCGGTATTGGGTAGGTGCAGAAAATCAAAGCCCCGACCAACGCAGATTACCCACTCGCGGTGCTCGATATCCAGCTCCCGCTTGACGCCCTGTAGCTCGTCGACGTGGGCGAGGTTGCCGGTCAATAAGGGCAGCAGGTCGCGACGCATCTCGGCAGGCATATCGGGGCATGTTGCCTGCAGGGCAGCGCTGAGCTGCGCTGGTGAGTGACCAAGATAGTCACGAATATCCAATGTTGCGCCGTGCTGGCCATGCACTATCAATGCATCGCTGTCGGTTTCAAAGCCGCAAACGAGCGGATAAACCTGCTGACGCTCGTGACCGAATAAATGCGCGGCCTGCTCAGCGATCGCGTCAGCATGATCCCTGGCGGCTTGTGTATCGCAATCGAATCCTGCACAACCTCGCGCTTTATTCCCCTGGGAAAAGTGGTAGGTAATCAGCATTAGGGTGCCACGGCCTTCTTCGGCCGCA
Source organism: Halomonas sp. SH5A2 (assembly GCF_014263395.1). Lineage (GTDB taxonomy): Bacteria > Pseudomonadota > Gammaproteobacteria > Pseudomonadales > Halomonadaceae > Vreelandella. The sequence goes on from NZ_CP058321.1 coordinate 1,749,836, forward strand.
TCAATGACGGCCTCGGTCAGCAACTCCCCCAGGTACGGCCAGCCAAGGTCGAAAATCCCGCCGAGGTTGCGAAAAGGGGTAATGATGCCAAGCGGCGTGCGCGTGGCGTGGGGGATATGGATGCGACCGTCCATGCATTTCATCACCAGCAGCGAGGTCGGATGCTTGGCGATATAGCGCTGTCTACCCAGCCAGGCTTCAGGACTGCAAAAGTGCGCCGCGTGCTGGCGCGATAAATCAAACAGGGCGTCGATGCGTTGTTCGATAGGCTGGTCGTGAAGCAGTGAGGCGGGCGTTGGCATGAATGGTTTTCCCCTGGCGCAATTAATTACCCGTTTAAGCGATCTCGGTTTTGTCTTTATAGTCGCATAAATCTTCAATGATGCAGCTGCCGCATCGTGGCTTGCGGGCGATGCACGTATAGCGGCCGTGCAGGATCAGCCAGTGGTGGGCGTCCTGCAGAAAAGCTTTGGGGACGTGGCGCATTAGCTTTTGTTCGACCTCGACGACATTCTTGCCCTTGGCAATGCCGGTTCGGTTGGCGACCCGGAAAATGTGCGTATCCACCGCCATGGTCGGTTGGCCGAAGGCCGTATTCAAAATGACATTAGCCGTCTTGCGTCCCACGCCGGGCAAGGCCTCTAGCGCAGCGCGAGTCTGAGGCACTTCACCATCGTGGTGTTCAACCAGTTGATGGCAGGTTTTCATCAGGTTTTCGGCCTTGGCGTTGTACAGGCCGATGGTCTTGATATGGGCTTTCAGGTCATCGATACCCAGGTCGATAATGCCCTGCGGGGTATTGGCGACCGGGAAAAGACGGGCGGTTGCCTTGTTGACGCCGACGTCGGTGGCCTGGGCGGAGAGCAGCACCGCGGCGAGCAGCTCGAAAGGCGTATGCCAATTGAGTTCAGTCGTTGGGTGAGGGTTTTCTGCCTGCAGTCGGGCGAAAATTTCATGACGCTTTTGGGCATTCATGGTCAGTCCCTGGGTTATTTGATCGTACCGGTGACGCGGACGCGGCGCTGTTCACGAGGTGTGACGGTCTTGGGTTGTGAAGATGCCTCACGGCGTTGGTCAATACAGTTTTTCAGCGCGATCAGTAGCCCCGCGACGAAAAACGCGCCGGGAGGAAGCACAAAAAACAGAAACTGATAGTCGTCGACCAGCGTCAACCGCCAACCGTCGGCCAGTGGGCCGAACAACAGCGCCATTTCCCGGAACAGCGTCCCCTGGCCCAGTAGCTCGCGTAATGCCCCCAGCACCACCAATACGGCGCCAAAGCCGAGCCCCATCATCAAACCATCAACGGCGGCAGGGAGTACCGGCTGGCGCGAGGCAAACGCTTCGGCACGACCCAGAATGGCGCAGTTGGTCACAATCAGCGGAATAAAAATCCCCAGCACCTGGTAAAGCGGGTAGGCGTAGGCGGCCATTAGCAGCTCAGCGCAGGTGACAAAGGCGGCAATAATCATCACAAAGGCAGGCAGGCGGACGGCGCTGGGTACCTGATGACGAATCAGCGATACTGTGGTGCTGGCGCCGACCATGACGACCAGCGTGGCGATGGCCAGCCCCAATGCGTTGACCACACTCGCGCTGACGGCCAATAACGGGCATAGCCCCAGCAGTTGAACCAGCGCCGGGTTGTTTGACCATAGTCCTTCACGTGAAAGCTGGCCAAGTTGGCTCATTGCGTTGGCTCCTCTGCTTGCCGCCTGGGTGAGTTTTCAAGTGGTGGATGGTTGGCCGCATATTGTAGGGCACTGTGCACGGCATCGACCACGGCGCGGGGCGTAATGGTAGCGCCGGTAAAGGCATCAAAATGACCGCCATCTTTCTGCACTGCCCAGTCTTCGGGGGCGAGGGAATCCAAGCGTAAGCCATCGAAGTGGGTGATCCAATCGCTACGGCGGCGCTCGATGTCGTCGCCAAGCCCCGGGGTTTCCTGATGCCGGGTAACGCGAACCCCGCTGATACGCTGTTGCTCATCGAGCCCCACGAGCAGGTGGATATCGCCGTTATAGCCGCGCCGGGTGACCACCGGGATCACGACGGCGCGTTGCTGGTCGTTTTCCACTTGCCAGCCGGTCGTACCGTCGGGGTAGCCGAGTTTTTCAGCGTTGGGTAATGAAATGGGCGATACCGTTGCCTGCTGGGTAAGCGCTTCGGGCAGCACGGCCTGGCGCTGGCGTTGCTGATAGGCTTGCTGGTGCGCGTCGATGCGCTCGGCAGTCAACGCTCGCAGTGAGGCGACGCTGCCCGCCGTGATCAAGGCAAACAGGCCTAACGTCAGCGCACCGCGCTGCATGGCGTTCAGGATGCTCATGGTCGTGCCCTGTCAGCGGATCGCGGTTCCGCCGCGGCGGGCACCGTGTAAATATCCAGCAGCGGTACACACAGGTTCATCAGTAGCACGGCAAAGGCGACCGCATCGGGGTAGCCGCCCCAGGTGCGAATCACGATGACCAGCAGGCCGATTCCCGCACCGTAGATCAGCTTGCCGCGCTGGCTGGTGGCGGCGGACACCGGGTCAGTGGCAATGAAAAATGCGCCAAACAGCGTCGCGCCGGTGAACAGGTGCAGCCACGGCGAGGCGGCGTTCTCGGGATTAAACACGTAAATCAATGCGGCGGCGGCCGTCATGCTGCCAAGCATGGCCACGGGGATGTGCCAGCTGATCAGGCGTTTGGCAAGCAGCAGTGCACCGCCTGCTGTCCAGGCCGCCGCTATCCACTGCCAGGCACGGAGGGTGCCAGGGGGCAGCGGCGGGTTAGCCCAAAACTGGCTGGCGGTTAGCCCGTCGGCTTTATGTTTGAAGGCGTCCAGTGGTGTGGCGCCACTTAAAGCGTCGATCTGCTCGAGCGAGATACTGCCCATGATTTGGCTGCCGAGCGTATCTGGCCACAGCGACTGGGGGGCAGGCCATAGGGTCATATAGGTGGGAAACGACACCAGTAGCAGCGCATAGCCCACCATGGCTGGATTGAAGGGGTTTTGCCCCAGTCCGCCGTAAAGCTGCTTGGCGACCACAATTGCCGCAACCATGCCAATGCCGATCAGCCACCAGGGGCTGGCCGGCGGTAACGAGGCGCCGAGCAACACACCAGTGAGCAGCGCGCTGGCATCATTGAGCGACCGCAAGTTGCGCTGGCGCAGCCGCAAGAAAAGCGCTTCCAGCCCTAATCCAAAGGCGGTGGCAAGGACGACATTGCTGACTACGCCCAGGCCGAAAAAAAACGTCATGGTGGCAAGGCCGGGCAGTGTGGCAATAATCACCCAGCGCATGATGTCGCCGGTGCTGGGCGTTGTCGTTAAGCGGGTTCGGTCGTCTACCTGGGACGCGTGCAGCATACTTATGGAGTCTCTTGGGGTTCGCCTGCTTCACGAGCCTCGGCGAGGCGTGCCTCGGCCGCCTGCAGGTTTTCCTGAGCGGTGGCCAACTGAATTTCGAGGTCGTCATGGGGCTGTTGAGGGTCTTGCTGGGCGGCCCGCGCGAGGTTTTTCTCGGCTTTTCTTACGGCGGCTTTAGCCGCGGTTTGGGCGATGCGCAAACTTCTCAGGTCGGCCTGAGGAGAGGTGGCCTGGGAGTCGGTCTGTTGCGTCGTCTGCTTGGCACGACGTGCCTGACGGCGCGCTTGCTTTTCTGCTTCCTCGCGGGCAAGCCGCGCCTGGCGCCATTCAAAGCGATGCTTGGCATGCTCAGCCTTGGCGGTTTCGAGTCGCTGGTGGCGAAGCCGGGTTTTGGCGTGGCGATAATCGGCGACCAGAGGAATATGGCTCGGGCATACGTAGCTACAGGCATTGCACTCGATGCAGTCGAACAGGCGGTAGTGTGCCAGCTTGGCGTCGTCTTGCGCGCGCGCATACCAATGCAGTTGCTGGGGTAATAGATTGGCCGGGCAGACCTCTTCACACGCCCCGCAACGTATACAGGGCGATTCGGGCGGCGCAGGCGGTAGCTCATCCCGCGTGGCGGCAATCAAACAGTTGGTGGTTTTAGTCACCACGCCTTCAAGGTCGGCAAGTGGCGTGCCCATCATGGGGCCGCCCTCGACTAGTTGATGAAGTACTGAGCGATTCAGGCCCGCCTCATCGAGCAGAGTAGCCATCGGCGTACCAATCCGTACCCAGCGATTGCCGGGGTCGGCGATGGCCTCACCGGTCAGGGTTACCAGTCGTTCAATCAGCGGTTCGCCATCGCGAACCGAGCGCAGGGCTGCCAGTAGCGTGCCGGGATTTTGACAGAGCACACCCACGTCAGCGGGCAGCCCCTTGTCGGGCACGTCGCGGTTGAGCAGCGTTTTAATCAACTGGCGCTCGCCCCCGCTGGGGTAACGGGTGGCGATCACGCTGACGGTCACACTGAGCGGTTGGCTTCCCGCCACCGCTTGATGCAGGGCACTTATCGCCTCGGTCTTGTTATCTTCAATGCCGACAACGATCTGCTTGGCGCCACAAAGCGAGGCGATGAGCTGGGCGCCTTCCAGCACATCCAAGGCGTACTGCTGGAGCGTCAGGTCATCCACGGTGATATAGGGTTCGCATTCGGCGGCGTTGACCACCAGGGTATCGATCCGCTGGCGCTCGCCAACGCGCGCCTTGATATGGGCAGGAAAGCCCGCGCCGCCAAGCCCCACCACGCCGCTTTGTTCCAGGCGCGTCAGCAATTGCTCTGCGTTTGCGGTACGCCATTCAAGCGGCGTCAATCGTTGCCAGGTATCAACGCCGTCACCGTCGATGGTGATGGTATGGCGATCCACCTGGGTGACCTGTCCGCTGATGCTGGCGTGCAAGGCCGCTGAAATCATGCCGTCGCGCCGGGCGATTGGCGTGCCCACCTTGACGCTATCACCCACGGCGACAGTTGCGAGGGCAGGGCGGCCGGCGTGCTGGTCCAGGCGCAGCACGACGCGACCGGGCAACCTGGCATGGCGCACCGGTCCTTGGGAGCGCTGTTTGCGTTCGGGCGGGTAGACGCCGCCATGAAACTCAAACGTGCGTGCCATGAGGCAACTCCACTGACGCGCGGCGGTCACTGGCAATGACCTGGGGCGGATAGGTGACGGGCTGCCATTGGTCCAGCGGTGTGCTTCGCGGCAGCATATCAATGCAATCGACCGGACAAGGTTCCAGACATAAATCGCAGCCGGTGCACTCATCCTCGATAACGGTGTGCATCTGTTTGGCGGCGCCAATGATTGCGTCCACCGGGCACGCCTGGATACATTTGGTGCAGCCAATACACTCGTCTTCGCGGATGAATGCCACCAAATCCTCACTCGGGGCTTCACCATCCAATGGTTCAGGCGTGCGACCCAACAGATTGGCGAGGGCGGTAATGGTGGCTTCGCCGCCAGGCGGGCACTTGTTGATGGCATCGCCCTGGTTGATGGCTTCGGCGTAGGGGCGGCAGCCAGGATAGCCACATTGCCCGCACTGCGTCTGCGGCAGCAGGGTATCGATCTGCTCGACCAGGCTGGATTCATCGCCCTTGAAACGCTCGCTAACGGCGCCCAGCAGGGCACCAAATCCCACGCCTAGCGCGGTCAGTACTGCGACGGCGCTTAGCAGGCCGATGATCGAGAATGTCTCGCTCATTGATACACCTATCCTTGGACCAGGCCAGAAAAGCCCATAAAGGCAAGTGACATCAAGCTGGCCGTGATCATGGCGATGGCGGCACCTTTGAATGGCCGCGGTGTATCCGCCGCGGCGAGGCGTTCGCGCATGGCGGCAAACAGTACCAGCACCAGTGAAAACCCAACCGCGGCGCCCAGCCCATAAAGGGTGGTGGCAAAAAAGCTGAGATCGCGATTAAGCGACAGCAGGGCAACGCCAAGTACCGCGCAGTTGGTGGTAATCAGAGGTAAAAAAATACCCAGTACACGGTGCAGCAAGGGACTTAACTGGCGCACCATGATATCGGTGAATTGGACCACGGCGGCAATCACCACGATAAAGCTGATGGTGCGTAAATAGGTAACGTCCAGAGGCACCAGCAGTCCGTGGTAGACCACGAAACTGGCGGCGGATGCCAGGGTCAGCACAAAAGTGGTGGCCAACGACATGCCCATCGCCGATTCCAGTTTGTTGGATACGCCCATGAACGGGCATAACCCAAGAAACTGCACCAGCACGAAGTTGTTGACCAGCGCGGTGCTGATCAAGATCACGAATAGTTCATTCATTGCGGCGTATTGTGCGGAGAAATCTCGGTGCTGGCTAGAGAAAGGCTGAATGATGCTCTGGATGTTAGTGACAGTTCAAGACCAGCGCGATTGGAAGCAGCGACGTAAAGCCGCTGCCTTTTTACGCTTTATACACTGGGTTTGATTAGGTGACCCGCTGGCCCGGTTCAGCGCCTGAGTCTGGCGAGAGCAGGTAGATACCTTCCTGGTCGGCCGACGCGAGCACCATGCCTTCGGATACGCCGAAGCGCATTTTGCGTGGCGCGAGGTTGGCAACCATGACCGTTAAACGGCCTTCCAGCGCTTCCGGGGCATAGGCGGAGCGGATACCTGAAAATACATTGCGGGTTTCGCCGCCCAGGTCGAGGGTCAGTTGAAGTAGTTTGTCCGCGCCCTCGACGTATTCTGCCTTGGCAATACGCGCGATGCGCAGGTCGACCTTGGCAAACTCATCGAAACTGATTTCTGCCGCGATGGGATCGTCTGTCAAGGGACTTTTGGGGGCTTCCTTAAGTTTTTGCTCTTCCACGATATCCTCCTTTGAGGCATCAATCATGGCGTCAATCTTGTCGCGCTCGATGCGCTGCATGAGGGGTTTGAATTTGTTGATGTCATGGTCGACAAGCACATTTTGTCGAGTTTCCCAGTCCAGCGACTCGACGTTCAGGAACACTCTTGCCTGCTCAGCCATGTCGGGAACCACCGGCGCAAGGTAAACCATCAGTTGGCGGAACAGGTTGATACCTACGGAACAGATGTCGAGTACCTCGGCATCGCGGCCTTCCTGCTTGGCGAGTACCCAGGGCTCTTTTTCGGCAATATAGGTATTTGCCTCGTCGGCCAGCTCCATGATGTGGCGCATCGCGCGGCTGAATTCGCGCGCTTCAAAGTCCTGGGCAATACTGTCGCCGGCGGCGATGAACCGGGCGACCATTTGCGGCTCGCTACAATGGGCTGACAGGCGACCACCGCCAAGCTTTTTGACAAAGCCGGCACAACGGCTGGCAATGTTGACCACCTTGCCGACTAGGTCAGCATTTACCCGGGCGGCAAAATCGTCAAGGTTCAGGTCAAGGTCATCGACCTTGGACGTCAACTTGGCGGCAAAGTAGTAGCGCAGGTATTCAGGGTTCAGGTAGTCAGCGTAGGTGGCTGCCTTGATAAAGGTGCCCCGTGACTTCGACATCTTGGCACCGTCCACGGTGACAAAACCGTGGCAGTTAACGGCGGTGGGTGTTCGCAGGTCCGCTCCTTCGAGCATGGCCGGCCAGAAGAGTGCGTGGAAATAGACGATATCCTTGCCGATAAAGTGATAGATTTCGGCGTCAGAGCCCTTTTCCCAGTAGCTATCAAAGTCGATGCCCTCTCGATCGCAGAGGTTTTTGAAGCTCGCCAGGTAACCGATTGGCGCGTCCAGCCAGACGTAAAAGTATTTGCCGGGGGCATCGGGGATTTCAAAGCCGAAATAGGGGGCGTCGCGGGAGATATCCCACTCGTTAAAGCCCGACTCAAACCACTCCATCAGCTTGTTGCGAATCTGCGGCTGTACATGGCCGTCATTGATCCAGCGCTGCAGGAAGTCGGCAAAGTCCGGCAACTTGAAGAAGTAGTGCGTGGAACTGCGGACTTCGGGGGTGGCGCCAGAAATCGCCGAGACCGGATCTATCAACTCGGCGGGCGTATAGGTCGCACCGCATTTTTCGCAGTTATCACCGTACTGATCGTCCGCATTGCATTTGGGGCAGGTGCCTTTAATGAACCGATCAGCGAGAAACAACCCCTTTTGCGGGTCGAACATTTGTTCAATTTCCCGCGTGGCGATATGGCCTTTATCGCGTAAGCGCTGATAGATCAGTTCGCTGTAATAGCGGTTCTCATCGGAATGGGTAGAGTGATAGTTATCAAAGGCAACGCCGAATCGGGCAAAGTCGGCTTGGTGGTCGCGTGAAACCCGGTCGATTAATTCCTCGGAGGATATGCCTTCCAGCTCGGCACGCAGCATGATGGCGGTGCCGTGTGCGTCGTCAGCACAGACGTAATAGCACTGCTGGCCACGGCTTTTCTGAAAACGCACCCAAATATCGGTTTGGATATATTCAAGCAAGTGGCCCAGATGGATGGCGCCGTTAGCGTAAGGCAGCGCGCTGGTAACCAGAATGCGGCGCGAGGAGGTAGTTGACATGATGAACGAAGATCCCGATCAGGCATTAACAAAAAGATAAAAACGTTGAGGCGACTCAGGCGACGGGTTAATAGAGCGCCTGTTCCTCCTGAACCACTTCGCGTAATAGCTCTAAAAACAACTTATCCGCTTCGGAATGCTCGGCGGAATCTTCTGGAATATGCACGCTAGTGGTATCCGATATTTGGTTGGCAATGCGCGCCATAACGGCGGGACTGCTGCCTTCGGCCAGTTCTTCTCGGGCAATGGTCAGCGATTGCTCGAGAATTTTGGGGTCTTGCAGCAGCTTGCGAATAAAACCGCGCAGCTCATTGATGATACGTGTTTTCTGAATTTCTGAAGCGGACATGGGGTTCTCCTTTGTATCGCGACGGGCAGGGCGTCGAGCGAGACCACTAAATACCCCGACAATAGCATTTTTTCAGCCAACGAGCATGACAGGTGCCCTCAGTTGGTCAAACGTCCTGCCTTGTGTTTTACCGGGTTGGCGTATTGTGCCAACCAGTAGGGGCGCAAGGCTTCCGGTACGCTTGCCAGGCGCGCATTGAAGCGATCCCTGTCTTCCCGGGTAATGGTGCGACGGGCCACCAATTCAGGCGCATCCCCCAGTGCTTCAAGCGCGAGATAATGGCTGGGAAACAGTCGGTAGCCACCAATCACCTGCCGGTCAATTTCAGCGGCAACTTCGTCAGGGGTGGCCATGTCAGCTCCAATTGGCGTGCCGAAGCGCAGTTGGACGCGTCCTTTGGTTCCGGTAATGCCGGCCACTATGGAGCGAATATCTTCGAATTCGCTTTTCGCGTAGTGACCCTTCGTGTCGATATCGTGAAGTTCCTGGGCTTTTTGCAGATCGCAGGGGTCGTACTCGTAGCTGATCGAGACCGGCACAAGCTTGAGCTCGGCGATTGCATCGCCAAACTGAGCGTCACGGTTGCTGGTACGACTCGCAATGGTCAGCATTTTGATAATGGCAGGATCGGTACGATCGATACCGTTTTTGGCCCGACCTTCCCGCTGCGCCATCCAGATCGAGTGTTGATCTTCGGTAATCGAATGGCGGATATAGGCTGATAGCTTCTGGTAAGCGGCGAGCATGGCACGCTTGCCGCGAGCGCTGCGAGGGACGATAAAGCTTTTGTTGAGCCGCATGAGATCGGTGACGTAGGGCTTTTTCAATAAATTGTCACCAATCGCAATACGCACTGTGTCTCGATCTGCCTGATACAGGGCGTAATTGACGAAAGCCGGGTCCAGTGAAATATCCCGGTGATTACCGATAAATAAATAGGCACTGTCAGGGTCGAGCTTGTCTAGTCCGGCCACCTCGAAGGCATCGGTGGTGGTGCGAATCATGCGCACCATATAACTGGCAATGCGCATCTGGAATTCACGTACGCTGGTGACGTCCTTGATTTCCCGGCGCACCGCGTGACTGGCGAGGGCGCGCGCCAATGGCGGGGCCCAGCGGGCCAGACGGGGCAGCCGGAAGCGGGTAAGCGCATTCAGCAACTCGTTATCCCGCGAAAGCTTGGCAAGTACGTCAGCCACTTCATGATCCATATAGGGGCGAACATCCGCCCAGGGGTCTGATGGCATTGAGGCTGTCGAAGCGTTATTGTGGTGTGTCATGCGATCCGTAAGATTTCTTCAATAAAATCAAATGTGTGAACAATAGCCGTTGGCCGTGTGTCGTCACTTGATCAAGCCGGTGAAGGTTCCCGCTGTATTTCACCGCCAAGCCATTCCATCAAGCGGGCGATGTCGTCAGATAGGGCATTCGCCATGAGGATAAAGTCGGTCTCAAGTCGGGCAAGCGCGTCGTCACCATCGTCGGCCTGGTCGGCTTCTTCTATCAGGGCATCGCCAAAGCGTAGCGATTTCAGAGCCAGGTCGTCGTGTAAGACCAAGCTTAAGCGACCCTCAATGTGGATGGCGAGTTTACTGGCTTGGCGACCACTCTCAAGGAGTTGCTGGATTTCGTCGCTATCCAGATCGACTTGCCGCGCACGCAATACGCCATCGTCGCCTTTGGCCTTGAGCTCTACTTGATCGCCCAATTGCAGGTCTGCCGGTCGACTGGCGGGGTCGCCTAGCCAAGTCGTCATTGCCCGCATGGGCAACGTCTGGGAGGCGAGCGGGGTAACGCTCAAGGTGCCCAGGGATTCACGTAGCAGATCGAGAATATCTTCTGCCCGCGTGCGCGAACTGGCATTAACGCCGATTAGCTGGCGGCGAGTATCCCACCACACATCAATTTTCTGACTGCGGACAAAGGCGCGAGGCAACAGTTCCTCGGTCACTTGTTCCTTGAGGGCGGTTTTTTCCTTGCGGGTCACCTTGCGGCCTTCACTTGCTTCAATGCTTGCCACTTGCTCGTCAACATCTTCCTTGACGACCGAGGCGGGAAGCAGGCGCTCCTGGCGTAACGCCGACAGTAGTCGGTGCCCCTGGATTTCATGCAACCGTTGGCCGTTGCCCAGTCGTCCGGCAGGCGCTGTCCAGCCTAGGCGGCGGGCGTCGGCATTGCCCAAAGGCACTGCTGCGTGAGCATCCAGTGCCTCACTGAGCTCCTCCTGGCTTAGCTCAGGAGCGCTGTGTACGCGATATAAGTGCAGGTGTTTGAACCACATGTCGCCTGTCCTGTGTAAAAGGTGGCACATTATGTCGAAAGCGGCGCTTTCCTACCAGTATCGTCGCGAAGTGGTTCATTGTTGCGAGTGTTTCAAACTTGTGTTTGATTAACGTTTGTCGGCGCTTCATTCATGGCTATGCTGGCCAAATCATGCCGGTCAACGGCTAGCGTCATTAACCCAAACAACCCAGGAGTCCTTATGTCAGTCGAATCAGTGTCGCGTACCCAGCTTCGTGTGCGGGGGTATCATCTGGATGGCTACGGCCACGTCAACAATGCCCGCTACCTGGAATTCATGGAAGAAGGGCGCTGGGCCTTTTTCGATGAACATCCCGCGCTCATGAAAGAACTGCATGCCGCCGGGCGGGCATTTGTGGTGGTAAATTTAAATATTGATTACCGTGCCGCCGCCGTTCAAGGCGATGACCTGGTGGTGATGACGGGGATTATCGATGTGGGTGATCGAAGTGCGGTATGCCACCATCAGATTCGTCAAAAAGATGGCCGCCTGGTGGCCCAGGCTGATCTTACCTTTGTGTTGCTGGATGTGCAGGCCAACAAGGCCAGCCCAATTGATGGCAATGTCCGCGAGACGCTCGATGCGTTAAACGTCGATAAGTCGGTATTTGCCGATTGAAGCGTCTTGGCATTGCGACTGGCTGCCCTTGATGCGATTGCAGTGGTATGATGGGGCATTATTTGGGCGCCGCTATGCTGTGTCTTTTCAGGCCGTATTTTTAAGCGCTTTCAACTCTCGCAGTGCCAATGCAGTGCAAAGGATCTGACTTTCATGGGTGACATCGCCAGAGAAATCTTGCCCGTCAATATTGAAGACGAGCTCAAACAGTCGTACCTCGACTATGCGATGAGTGTCATTATCGGCCGCGCGCTACCTGATGTGCGTGACGGTCTGAAACCTGTTCATCGGCGTGTGCTGTTTGCCATGCATGAACTGAACAATGACTGGAATAAACCGTACAAGAAGTCGGCGCGTGTCGTCGGTGATGTAATCGGTAAATACCACCCGCACGGTGATAGTGCGGTATACGACACCATCGTTCGCATGGCGCAGCATTTCTCCATGCGCCACGTGCTGGTCGATGGTCAAGGCAACTTCGGTTCGATTGATGGCGACAATGCGGCCGCCATGCGTTACACCGAAGTGCGCATGGCGCGCCTGGCCCATGAGCTACTCGCCGACCTCGAGAAGGATACCGTCGACTGGGTCGATAACTATGACGGTACCGAGCGCATCCCTGACGTCCTGCCCACCAAGGTTCCCAACCTGCTGATCAACGGGTCGTCAGGGATCGCCGTGGGGATGGCGACTAATATCCCGCCTCACAATATGCGTGAGGTGATCGACGGCTGTCTGGCATTAATCGATGACTATACGCTCAGCGTCGATGACCTGATGCAGTATATTCCCGGGCCGGACTTCCCCACGGGTGGCATTATCAATGGCCGTGCGGGGATCCTGGATGCCTACCGTACCGGGCGGGGACGCGTTTACGTGCGTGCCTGTCACACCATCGAGCATGATGATAAAACCGGTCGTGATCACATTATCATTACCGAGTTGCCTTACCAGGTGAACAAGGCGCGTTTGATCGAGAAGATCGCCGAGCTGGTCAAAGAGAAAAAGATCGAAGGCATCGCCGAGCTGCGCGATGAGTCCGACAAGGACGGCCTGCGGGTGGTGATCGAAATCAAGCGCGGTGAGTCCGGCGATGTGGTGGTGAATAACCTCTTCGCTCAGACGCAACTGCAGAACGTCTTCGGTATCAACATGGTGGCGCTTGAAAACGGCCAGCCACGCACGTTGAACCTCAAGCAGATGCTCGAAGCGTTTATCCGTCACCGCCGTGAAGTGGTGACTCGGCGAACGCTGTTTGAGCTCAAAAAAGCCCGTGAACGCGGCCATATTCTGGAAGGCCTGGCGGTTGCGATTTCCAACATTGATGAGGTGATTGAACTCATCAAGGCATCGCCCAACGCGTCCGAGGCGAAAGATAAGCTGCTGGCCAACGTCTGGCAGCCGGGCCAGGTGACCAGCATGCTGGAGCGCGCGGGGGCTACCTCGTGCAAGCCTGAAGACCTTGACGAAGGGTTTGGTCTCAATCCCAGCGCGACCGAGTACCGGTTGTCGCCGGCCCAGGCCCAGGCCATCCTGGAACTGCGTCTGCACCGCCTGACCGGTCTTGAAACCGAGAAGCTGCTGGATGAATACCTTTCCATCCTGGAAAAAATTGCTGAGCTGACCGAGATTCTTGCCTCGCCGGACCGCCTCATGAAAGTGATCCGTGAAGAGCTGAACGCCGTGCGTGACCAGTTTGGCGACGACCGTCGCACCGAAATTCAGGCCAGTCACCTTGATCTTTCGATGGAAGACCTGATTGCCGAAGAAGATATGGTGGTGACGGTCTCTCGTTCAGGCTACGCCAAGACGCAGCCGCTTTCCGATTACCAGGCTCAGCGTCGCGGTGGTCGCGGCAAGTCTGCTACGGCCATGAAAGACGAGGACGTGATCGAGCACCTGCTGGTGGCGTCGACCCATGACACGGTGCTGCTGTTCTCCAATCGCGGCAAGGTGTACTGGCTTAAAGTCTACGAAATGCCTAACGCGAGCCGTGGCTCCCGTGGCAAGCCGCTGGTCAACATGTTGCCCCTTGAGGAAGGTGAGGCGGTCAACGCCATCCTGCCAGTGCGCGACTATGACCCTGAGCACTACATCCTGTTTGCCACCGCCCAGGGGACGGTCAAGCGCACCAGTCTTGAGCAGTTCTCCCGCCCACGCAGCGTGGGCCTGATCGCGATTGATCTGGAAGAAGGTGATCGCTTGGTGGGCGCGGCGATTACGTCGGGTTCCGATCATGCCATGTTGCTGTCTTCCAACGGCAAAGCGATCCGCTTCGAGGAAGGTAATGTGCGGGCGATGGGCCGGACGGCCCGTGGTGTTCGCGGTATGCGCCTGGCAGACAAGGCGGAAGTGATCAGCCTGATCATTCCCAAGACGCAGCAGATTGATGACGGTGAAGACGACGCATCAGATAGTGTTGTCGATGGTCAATCCGGCGCGGGCCATATCTATATTCTTACCGCCAGCGAGAACGGTTATGGAAAACGTACCCGTCTCGAAGCCTTCCCGCTTCGCGGTCGTGGCGGCCAAGGTGTGATTGCCATGCAAACCAGCGAGCGTAACGGTTCGCTGGTAGCGGCCATGCAGGTCTATGACAGTGACGAAATGATGCTGATCACCGACCGCGGCACGCTGGTCCGTACACGTGTGGAAGAAGTCTCGACCACGTCGCGTAATACCCAGGGGGTCATGTTGATTCGCCTCGGTAAAGAAGAAAAGCTGGTTAAGACCGTACGCGTCGAAGAGCCCGAAGAAAGCGATTTTGAGTCGCTGGAAGAGGTGGAAGTAGACGACGCCAACGATAATGACGCACAGGATGCCGGAGCCGATGACACGTCGTTATAATTTTTGTGCGGGGCCTGCAGCGCTGCCTGAAGCCGTGCTGGCGAGAGCCCGCGACGAACTGCTCGATTACCAGGGTCGCGGTCTGTCGGTGATGGAAATGAGTCATCGCAGCGATGAGTTTGTGGCAATCGCCGAGCAGGCAGAAGCCGATTTTCGTGAGTTGCTGGGCGTTCCCAGCAACTACAAGGTGCTGTTTTTGCAAGGGGGCGCCAGCCTGCAGTTTGCCATGCTGCCGATGAACCTCTTGGGTCAGGGAGGGCGAGGCAACTTTATTCAAACTGGTATCTGGGGCAAAAAAGCGCTCAACGAGGCCAAGCGGCTTGGCTTCGACTGCCATGTGGCGGCGAGCAGTGAGTCGAATGGCCATACGGCGGTGCCTGCGCGAGACACATTGAAGATCAGCGACGACGCTGCTTATCTGCACTATACCTCCAATGAAACGATTGGCGGGCTGGAGTTTGATTACACGCCACAAGTGCAACGTAACGATGGCACAAGCGTACCGCTTGTCTGTGATATGTCGTCCAACATTCTCTCGGGGCCGCGGGACGTCAGTCAGTTCGGGTTAATTTATGCGGGCGCGCAGAAAAACATTGGTCCGGCGGGATTGACCTTGGTTCTCGTGCGCGACGACCTGCTGGGCAACGCTCAGCCCACCATTCCCTCCCTGTTTGATTATCAGTTGCTTGCCGAGGCGGGCTCGATGGTCAACACGCCGCCAACCTATGCATGGTATCTGGCGGGACTTGTTTTCCAGTGGTTGAAAGCTGATATCGGTGGTCTAGAGGCGATGGATGCGATTAACCAGCGCAAGGCTCAAAAGCTTTATGCCGCGATTGACGAAAGCAGCTTGTACAGCAATCCGATTTCGCTTCATAACCGCTCGCGCATGAACGTGCCCTTTGTTTTGGCAGACGCCAGGCTTGATAACGCCTTCTTGAAAGAGGCCGATGAGACGGGGCTCCTTAACCTGAAAGGGCACCGCAGCGTCGGTGGCATGCGCGCCAGCTTGTACAACGCCGTGCCAGAGGAAGCGGTGGACGCTTTGATTGCCTTCATGGCAGATTTCGAACAACGAAGGGGCTGATTACCATGGCCGACACGTCGAACAATCTGGACGAATTGCGCCAGCGTATTGACCAACTGGATGATGATATCCTCCGCTTGATCAGTGAGCGGGCTAGCTGCGCACAGAAGGTCGCGCATCTCAAGCTCGCTCAGGATAAAGACGCGGTATTCTACCGACCCGAGCGCGAAGCCCAGGTGCTACGTCGTATCATGGCGCTTAATGAGGGGCCGCTTGACGCCGAGGAAATGGCGCGCCTGTTCCGCGAGATCATGTCCGCCTGCCTGGCGCTGGAAAAGCCCATCAAAGTGTCCTATCTGGGACCTGAAGGAACCTTTACCCAGCAGGCGGCGTTGAAGCACTTCGGCGAAAGCGCGATCAGTCTGCCCATGGCCGCCATTGATGAGGTGTTCCGCGAGGTTGAAGCCGGTGCCGTCAACTACGGCGTGGTGCCGGTAGAAAACTCTACCGAAGGAGTGGTCAACCATACGCTCGATACCTTCATGGATTCCTCGATTCGCATTTGCGGTGAAGTCGTCCTGCGTATCCATCATCACTTACTGGTCAGCGAAACGACCCGGCGCGATAAAGTCTCGCGTATCTATTCCCATCCTCAATCTTTTGCCCAGTGTCGTAAGTGGCTTGACGCCCACTATCCCCACGCTGAAAGAGTCCCGGTATCTTCCAATGCCGAGGCCGCCAAATTGGTGAAAACCGAATGGCACAGCGCGGCGATTGCCGGCGACATGGCCGCCAAGCTCTACAGCCTCGACCACGTGGCAGAAAAGATTGAAGACCGTCCGGATAACTCTACCCGGTTTTTAATCATCGGCAATCACGATGTTCCCATGTCGGGAGAAGACAAGACGTCGATTGTGGTGGCAATGCGCAACCAGCCGGGTGCTCTCCACGATCTGCTTGAGCCTTTTCATCGTCATCAAATCGATATGACCCGCCTGGAGACGCGTCCTTCGCGTACCGGGGTGTGGAATTATGTCTTTTTCATCGACTTTAAAGGTCATCGCGACGAGCCGCGCGTCACCGCCGTACTGGAAGAAGTCCAGCTGCGGGCAGCCGAGTTGCGCGTACTGGGTTCCTACCCCCAGGGCGTATTGTGACGTCAGCGGGTGAGAAGATGCCCGGTGGGGCCGGTATCAATGAGTCGCGGTTGTTGATTGTTGGGCTTGGCCTGATCGGCGGATCATTGGCCTCGGCGCTGCGTGCTGCCGGGTTTGAGGGCCAGATAGTCGGCTGCGATCCTAACCCGGATGAAATTGCCCGGGGCATCGCGATGGGCTTGATTGACAGCGGCGGCACCGAGCTTGGCGACCAGGTGGCTGATGCGTCGCTTATCGTGCTCGCCGTTCCGGTGTTGGCAATGGAAACGGTAATGAAAACCCTGGCTAGCGCATTGCCCAAGGCCGCCCCTAATGTGGTGATCACCGATGTGGGCAGCACAAAGGCGGCGATTCGCGCCTGTGCCGAGCGTGTTTTTGGTGGCGTGCCTGCCAATATGGTGCTGGGTCACCCGATTGCCGGTTCAGAAAAAAGTGGCGTGTCGGCAGCCAACCCCAATCTCTATCGGCATCACAAGGTGATTTTGACCCCGGAGCCTGACGTTGATCCGGCGGCTTTGGCGCGGATTTCGGCTCTGTGGGCAGCTTGCGGTGCCAATGTGCTGGAAATGAGCGTTGAACACCACGACCATGTGTTGGCGCGTACCAGCCACTTGCCGCATCTATTGGCATTTTCATTGGTCGATACGCTGGCGCGTCAGGATGATCGCCTGGATATTTTTCGCTACGCCGCTGGCGGCTTTCGTGACTTTACCCGTATTGCGGGCAGTGACCCGGTGATGTGGCGCGATATCTTCATCGCCAATCGCCAGGCGGTACTGTCGTCTCTGGACGATTTCGAAGCGGGCCTTGCTAGATTGCGCAAGGCCGTTGAGTGCGGCGATAGCGATGCCCTAATTGCGACATTTGATCGGGCCAGTCATGCACGCCACTATTTCGATACGTTATTGAACAAAACCACTTATCAGGCGGAATATCATATGCAACCACAAGGTAAGGTGACTTACCGGGTGCGGCCAGGCGGTCAGGCGCAGGGCCGACTGCGCGTGCCCGGTGACAAATCCATGTCGCATCGCTCGATCATGCTGGGTGCACTGGCTGACGGTGTTACCGAGGTCAAAGGTTTTTTAGAAGGCGAAGACAGCCTTGCCACGCTACAGGCGTTTCGCGAAATGGGCGTGGCCATTGAGGGGCCGCATCAAGGGCGCGTCACCATCCATGGCGTGGGCATGCATGGGCTGAAAGCGCCTTCTGGCCCGCTTTATGTGGGCAATTCGGGCACCGCGATGCGTCTATTTTCAGGCTTGCTGGCCGGGCAGGCATTCGACAGCGAATTGACCGGCGACGAGTCGCTGAACAAGCGCCCAATGGCTCGCGTTGCCGACCCGCTGCGCTCGATGGGGGCAACCATCGAAACCGCAGAAGGCGGGCGGCCTCCGTTGAATATCAAAGGCGGCGCCGCTTTAAAAGGCATTGATTACGACATGCCCATGGCCAGTGCTCAGGTAAAGTCCTGCTTGTTGCTGGCAGGTCTTTACGCCGAGGGTGAAACCCGCGTGCGTGAGCCAGCGCCTACCCGCGACCACACTGAACGCATGCTCAACGGCTTTGGCTATCCGGTGTCTCGTGACGGTGATACATGCTGGTTGCAGGGCGGCGGAACGCTGACAGCAGGGCCGATCGATGTGCCGTCGGATATTTCATCGGCGACGTTTTTCCTGGTGGCCGCGGCCATTACCCCAGGTTCCGACATAACGCTTGAGCACGTGGGCATCAACCCGACCCGTATCGGCGTGATTAATATTCTCACTCTGATGGGCGCCAATCTGGCCCTAGAAAATCAGCGTGAAGTGGGTGGCGAACCCGTTGCGGATATTCGCATTCGCTACGCGCCGCTTAGCGGTATTGAGGTTCCTGTCGACCAAGTGCCATTGGCGATAGACGAATTTCCAGCCCTATTCATTGCCGCTGCCAACGCCAAGGGCACCACGCGATTACGCGGCGCCGAAGAGTTGCGCGTCAAGGAGTCTGATCGCATTCAGGCGATGGCCGATGGCTTGGCCATTCTGGGTGTCGAGCACAAGGTGGTGGCTGATGGTATCGATATCGTGGGTAATGGCGACGACCAAACGGCAAGTTATGGCGGCGGGCGAATTGACAGCCTGGGCGACCACCGAATTGCGATGGCTTTTGCTATTGCTGGACTGCGGGCAAGCGACGATATCGTCATTGACGATTGCGCCAATGTGGCGACCTCGTTCCCGGATTTCGTGGACCTGGTAACGCGTGTGGGGATGACGCTATCGGTGGAGGGTGCATGATTGAACACACTCCCGTATTGACCATTGATGGCCCCGGTGGTGCAGGCAAAGGCACGATCAGTGGGCTAATGGCCGAACGCCTGAATTGGCACCTATTGGATAGTGGTGCCTTGTATCGTTTGACAGCCCAGGCCGCCGTCAAGCATCAGGTGGCACTCGATGACGAGGCGTCGTTGGCACAATTGGCCCAAACATTGGATGTCGCCTTTCCGGTCGAAAATGGTCAGCCACGTACCTTGTTGGAAGGTGAGGATGTCAGCCGGGCGATTCGCACCGAACAAGCTGGCGAACGCGCCTCCCAGGTGGCGGCGCTTCCGGCTGTTCGACAGGCGCTGCTACAGCGCCAGCGCGATTTTTGTCAGGTGCCTGGCTTGGTGGCTGATGGTCGTGACATGGGAACGGTCGTTTTCCCCGACGCTTCACTGAAGATATTTCTGACCGCATCAGCATCCGAGCGGGCGCGCCGTCGCCATCAGCAGTTGCAGGAAGCGGGCGTGGATGCTAGTCTTTCGAGTCTTCTAAAGGAGATTCAGGCGCGCGATGCACGCGATATGCATCGCGACGTGGCGCCACTCAAGCCGGCAGATGATGCCATTACGCTTGATACCACGTGCCTGAGCATACCGGAAGTGGTTGATCAGTTAACTGAGCTGCTGGCCCAACAGGGTCTAGCCGCCGGAAATTGACTCTCCCTTGCGGCGTTTTTGGATAGGTGTCACGACATGGCAGGGCGTAAAACTCACATTGGGAGCCCGGTCAGGTCTAACCAGCGCTAACACCTCCAAAAGCAGAGTGACATTAGGCCCGTACTCGCTGGTGGTACGGAGAAGGCATTTATGCCTCAACAACGTTGATCACGTAGGAACACCATGAGCGAAAGCTTTGCTGAACTGTTTGAACAGTCTCTTAACGACATTAACATGGAGCCAGGCGCTATCGTCGCGGCCCAGGTTGTCGATATTGACGGTGACTGGGTTACCGTCAACGCCGGTCTGAAATCCGAAGGTCAGATCCCCGCGGCTCAATTCCGCGACGAGAACGGCGAACTGAACATTGCGATCGGTGACGATGTTCACGTTGCACTGGAAGCCGTTGAAGATGGCTTCGGTGAAACGCGTCTGTCCCGTGAAAAAGCCAAGCGTGCAGAAGCTTGGAAGATTCTTGAAGCCGCCTTCGAGAAAGATGAAGTCGTCAAAGGCGTGATCAACGGCAAGGTCAAAGGTGGCTTCACCGTCGACGTCGACTCTATCCGTGCCTTCTTGCCGGGCTCTCTGGTCGACGTTCGCCCGGTTCGCGACACCGCGCACCTGGAGCACAAAGAGCTGGACTTCAAGGTCATCAAGCTCGACCCGAAACGCAACAACGTCGTGGTTTCACGTCGTGCGGTTCTGGAAGCAGAAAACAGTGCGGAACGTGAAGCCCTGTTGGCGACACTTCAGGAAGGTCAGCAAATCAAGGGTATCGTCAAGAACCTGACTGATTACGGTGCCTTCGTTGACCTGGGCGGCGTTGATGGCCTGCTGCATATCACTGATATGGCCTGGAAGCGTATCAAGCATCCGTCTGAAATCGTGGCCGTCGGCGACGAAGTCAACGTGAAAGTGCTGAAGTTTGACCGTGAGCGCAATCGCGTTTCTCTGGGTCTCAAGCAGCTTGGCGAAGATCCGTGGGTTCGTATTAAAGAGCGCTATCCGGAAGGCACCAAGGTTCATGCTGTGGTCACCAACCTGACTGACTACGGCTGCTTTGCTGAACTGGAAGAAGGTGTCGAAGGCCTGGTTCACGTTTCCGAAATGGACTGGACCAACAAGAACATCCATCCGTCCAAAGTGGTTCAAGTGGGCGATGATGTTGATGTCATGGTATTGGATATCGACGAAGAGCGTCGTCGCATTTCTCTGGGTATCAAGCAGTGCACTGCTAATCCCTGGGAAACCTTCAATGCCGAGTACAACAAAGGCGATCGCGTCTCAGGTACCATCAAGTCAATCACAGACTTCGGTATCTTTATCGGCCTGGAAGGTGGTATCGACGGGTTGGTTCACCTGTCCGATATTTCCTGGACGGATACTGGCGAAGAAGCGGTTCGTAACTTCAAGAAAGGCGATGAAGCCGAAGCGGTTATTCTGTCTATCGACCCAGAGCGCGAGCGCATTTCCCTAGGTATCAAGCAAATGGATTCCGATCCGGTTGCCGAATACCTGTCGGTCAACGACAAGGGTAGCATTGTCACTGGTCGTGTCGTTGAAGTGGACGCTAAAGAAGCTCACGTTGAGCTGGCGACCGATGTAGTGGCTGTGCTCAAGGCGTCTGAAATCGCCGCTGATCGCGTCGAAGATGCGCGTAACGTCCTCAGTGAGGGCGATAGTGTCGAAGCACGTATCGTGAGCGTTGATCGCAAGAGCCGTCAGATTAACCTGTCGGTGAAAGCGAAAGAGCAGGATGATACGCGTCAGAACCTCAAGAAACTGCGTGATCAAGAGCCGGAAGCAGCAGGTGGGGCTACCACCATCGGTGAATTGATTAAGCAGCAAATGGGCCAAGACTAATATCCAATTAGTGATGGCTTCATAAAAGCGCCGCCTTTAGGGCGGCGTTTTTTTGTCAGTGATTTCCTGCCTGTATAACTTGGTGATTAACCCACTAAAAAGTTATTCATTGCTAAGCCAATCTTTAAAATATCTTTCGTAATTGACTAAAAATCAACTAGACTGTTGTCAGTTGGCTTTTTTACAGCAATAATGAATACGCATTCTGAACTAATGGATACTGACAATGTCCGTTCGGTATCTTATCTGGTTTGACCTGATGTTAAAGGATTCCCCATGTCACTACTTAACGAATACATCCAAAAAGAACAGCAGCTGAAGCAGCTTCAAGAAGACCTTCAGCGACTAGAGGGTGATCAACGCCTCAAGAGTGAACTAGAGTTTAAATCAAAGCTTGAAGCACTCATGAACGAGTTTGGGAAGCGTCCAGCAGATGTAGTGGCGTTGCTAGATCCTGCCGCTGATCAGCGTGGTTCGAAGCCTGCCAGTAGCAATGCAGGTCGTCGTAAGCGTCGTTTAAAGATTTATAAAAATCCTCATACAGGTGAGGTTATCGAAACGCGTGGAGGTAACCACAAGGGCCTGCGTAGCTGGAAAGACGAACACGGCGATGAGACCGTTGAGTCCTGGCTTGTCCGGATGGAAGACTAAGTATTGCCAAGTCGGCATTTTCAATGGAAATGCCGACTTTATTGATTGCCCCGAAAATGCATTTTCTCATTGATTCAGCGGTACCCTCAATTCCAAATAATCGGGTTTCCACAGCACCATGGGCGCCTCCCCGCTGATGTAATAACCTTTTTGTTTATGCAAGAGTTCCAGCAGCATGCTGGTCAGTGCGCGTGAAAGTTGTGAAAATTCCTCGAAGCAAGTGCTCGCATAGTGCCTCGACGCAATATTAATCCGGCGGTAGGGCGCAGGCAGCGGGATGCTCTTCATATTGTGAAGTGTTTCAAGATAAAGCCCGATATCGGTACGTACGGGATGCGCAGTTTGATCGCTTAGGGCATCAATTTTTTCGCTGAGTAGATCAGGCAGCGAAACCGCTGGGGTTGAGTCTGCCAACCTTGCTTGCAGGCTTTCCAACTGGTGGCTATGGTAAGTGCTATCCCCAAGCCCTTGAAGGTGCTCAGGCGATTTATACAGTCGCATGAGAACGGCTTGCCGCGCAGGCGTCTGCTTGATTCGAGTCGTGTAACCGTAAGACGGTATTTGCTGGTGCATCACATGGCCCATGGCCTGACGGTAATCTCGCGGGGATAGTAGAAAGTGCCGCAGAAAGGCTCGCGAAAAAGATGAATGGTTTTGGTAACCGCAATGCAGCGCGATTTGCGCTATATTACGGGGAGTGAAGGCGAGTAAAACCGCCGCACGCTCTAACCGACGTTTTTCTCGATAAGCACTCGGCGTTGTGTGAAAGTAATGACGGAATTGGCGCCGTACTTGAGAAGCTGAATACCCTAGATGTTGAGCAAGATCGTCAATACTCAATGGCTTTTCAAGTGTTTCTTGCAGCCAGATCTCAGCTCGTGTCATAGCATTGAACATTATCTGGCCTCCCATGCATGAGTCTTACCGCCAGATAGTTTATCTGGCGGTAATGTGCACCCTCCGGTGCCTTGGTGTCTCGGATGTGCCTCCACGTCAGTACAACGCGGCGGCGGTTTTTCAGCTCAATGTTTACATTGCAGCCCAGTGCTTACATTGCAGCGTCGTATTGCAGTAGTCGTAAAGTGTGCAGTAGTACGTAAGTAATCTTTACTATATGCACCGATGCATAATGATGCTCTCTTTATGCTAGTAACAGCTCTCGAAGGCAAGTTGGCTTTGGCTTTTTACGCGTTTGAGCACAGTTTTTGGGTAAAATAGCCTTTATAGACAGGCGTATCTCTCAATCGAAAGGGTGTAAATGACATATCAATGAAATATCAAAAAGTTCAGAAACCGATGGACGAGCGCGACAAGCTTCGTAAATTTCGTGAATTAGATGATGCGTTTGCGCAAGCGCTACGTCAGCTAGAAGACCCTGGCAGCGCGATGGATATTCCCACCGGGCCGCCAGTGCGTTCCTTGGAGGCGCTTGAAGAGGAAGACGCCGAAAAGCAGGCTCAATTGCGAGAGGAGGCGTTTCAGCAGCAATTTGAAGCATTGCTGACGGAATACCACATTGCCTCGCATGAGTTGCGCGAGCTGATCGAGGCGTTGATGGCTTCGGGACGTTGGACAGAGGAACAGGTACCTGCCTGATGGCCGCTTGCTTAAATCCGTTTGCTTAAACCTGTTTGTGTAAACCTGCTGTTTAAATAAGCTTAGCGGTAGCGATACACGCGCAGGCTGGGTAAGAAAACATCGGACTCCAGCTTTTCATCGCGCCGAGTCGCGCGCGTCCGTTGCGGCTGGGGTTGAGTGGGCGGTGCCTTGATATCAGGCATTCCCAAGCGCTCGTTGGGTACAAAGAGGGGCATGGATACGTTTAACGCCCGTCGCGTGTGCCCATCCGCCAGTGGGTGGCTAAAAAAGAGATTGGCTCGCATTAGCGGTGCCTGGGTTTGAACCTGAGCAAGCGGTTCTTCGCTGGGTAAGCCTGCAAGACGACGCAGCTGCATTTTTATATGAGACGCATCGGTATCTAGCCGAAGTAGCTTTTGTTCGGCGTCTCTTACGGTGATGCGTTTAATCGAGCGTCCGCTTTGATACCAGGCAAAGCGCACTTTTGCGACTTCGGCATCAGCGATAGGTAACTGACGCCAGCATTGTTTTAAATGTAACCGCGCCAAACCCTCTTTACGTAAGACCCGATGAACATCCGGGTGGCGAGTGGTTAGTTGCGCTTTAGCCCCACTTAGCGCTTTGGGAGTGGTGCTCTTAATCTTCTGCAAGCCTGCATGGAATGCGTCTTTCGCTATATTTACATTGCGAGCCGCGTCGACAAGCTCATCGTTGGCGACAACGATACCCAGGTAGTTGCGTGTTTCCCGACCGTCCTGCCCCGTCTGATGCCAGACATCAAAGAGTGCCGCTCTGAACCCGTCTGGTGAAGGATCGGCTGTGGGTGACAGCATCCAGGTAGGCGGACACTGCGCTGCGTATTGCGTTGCGAGTATGTCCAACGCTGCCATCAGATCATCAAAGCACCGTTCAAGGTGCTGCATACGATGGTAGGCAGGGTAGTCGGGTGCGGTCATTTAGGAAAGCGGCGCATCGCGATCAGCCCTTGCCAGCAGGGCGTCGATATCGGCTTCGTCCATGGCGTTTTCACCGGCTATTCGGTGGGATTCTTCCGCCCAGGCACCCAGGTCGAGCTGCTGGCAGCGTTTGCTGCAAAACGGACGGAAAGGGCTCTCGCTACTCCATGCAACGGTTCGTGCGCATTGTGGGCAAGCGACTTCAAATGGGCTGTCGTTAGCAGGTTGAGGCATAAAATATCCGCAGGTGTAAAACGTAATTGGTGAGAGAAGCAGCCTTAAAGGCCGTTAATGGGTTACGACGAAAGTTGCGCGCGATAGTATTGGTCAAGTCGGGCGACTTGGCGCTGCATGTGCGCAATATCGCCACTGTTGTCGATGATGTTATCGGCACGGGCGCAGCGTTCGTCGCGCGACATCTGTGCGTCCAGAATAGCACGCACATTTGCTTCACTGACAGCGTCGCGCTCAAGCGTTCTGGATAGCTGCATGTCGGTGGGAATATCGATCACCAGGGTACGATCCACTAACGCCGCTTGGCCTGATTCGAACAGTAAAGGCGATACCAGCAGGGCATAAGGGGAAGGCCCCGACTGAATATCCTCAAGCGTGGCGATTAACCGCTCGCGGATGAGCGGGTGGGTGAGTTGCTCAAGCCAGTGGCGTTGTTCGGGGGCTTCAAAAATGATCTCGCGCAGGGCGGCGCGGTCGAGTGCCCCATCCTGATTAATTACCTCGGGCCCAAAATGCTGACGGATAGCGTCAAGCGCGGGCTCGCCCGGGGCGACAACCTCACGGGCCACGTCATCGGCGTCGACCCACCCAATGCCGTGTTCGCCAAAGGCGCGGGCGACTGTTGACTTGCCTGAACCAATGCCTCCAGTAAGGCCGATAATCATGGTGCGTCTACCTGTGGTATGTCATTTGGACCGTCAGGCTTAACTGACGATATTGAGGTATATCGCTAATATGTCGTTGCCAGCGAGCAGCATTATCCACCCGGCGAGCGCTAAAAAAGGCCCGAACGGCATGGGGGTGCCGCGCGCCTGGGGTGATGACGCCTGATAGGCCAGGCCGAGTATGGCGCCCAAACCGGCTGAAATCAGCACGACCAGCGGAAGCGATAGCCAACCTAGCCAGGCGCCTAATGCAGCGAGCAGCTTGAAGTCGCCAAAGCCCATGCCTTCCTTGCCGGTAGTGAGCTTGAACAGCCAGTAAAAACTCCAGAGGCTCATATACCCCACCACCGCGCCGATAACGGCATCGGCCAGGAAAGCAGGCTGGAAAAGCCATTGATAGATCAAACCGGCCCACAGCAGCGGCAGTGTCAAAATATCGGGCAGTAGCTGTACACGCCAATCAATGACGGCCAGGGCAAGCAGCGTCAAGCAGGCGCCATAAAGCCATAGCGCCTGCCAACTGGCGCCATAAAGCAGGGCGATACTGATAGCCAGGATGCCACCCGCAAGCTCGATGAGCGGATATTGCATGCTGATCCGAGCATTGCAGTGCGCGCAGCGCCCACGTCGTTTGAGCCAGCCAATCAGCGGCAGGTTATCGTGCCAGGCGATTGAGGCCTCGCAGCGCGGGCACATGGAGCGCGGCTGGGCAAGATTGAATCGCGGCGATGACTCTTCGTCCAGTGTGAGCTGGGCACGTGCCTCCTGACGCCACTGCCGCATCAGCATGACGGGGAGACGGGTAATCACCACATTGAGAAAACTGCCCAGGCATAACCCCAATAAAAAAACCAGTGGCCAGAAAGTGATCGAAAAATACTGCATGACATGCCTTTGCACGGCGCCTTACAGGGCCGAGCCTAAGTTAAAGATGGGTAAGTACATCGACACCACGACACCGCCGACCAATAGACCCAAGACCACGATAATCAGCGGTTCCATCAGCGAGGTTAAGGCATCCACCTTGTTGTCGACTTCTTCTTCGTAGTAGTCCGCGACGCGGTTTAGCATGGCATCCAATGAGCCTGCTTCTTCACCGATGCTGACCATTTGCACCGCCAGGGGCGGGAACTGATTGGTCATGCGCATGGCGAAGTGTAACTGCTGACCGGTGGCCACGTCATGGCGTGTCTGGGTGACGGCGCGTTCGTAAACCCTATTGCCGGTTGCCCCTGACGCCGTATCCAGTCCTTCGACCAGCGGCACGCCAGACGCAAAAGTGGTGGCCAGGGTTCGGGAAAACCTCGCCACTGCTGATTTATGCAGAATGTCACCTACGACGGGCAGGCGTAATATGACGCTGTGTGCGCGGTAAGCAACACGGGGAGAACGGTTTATTGCCTGCTTGAGCAGCAATACCCCCGCGATGACGCCCCCCAGTGCGTACAGCCAATAGCGCTGGGCGAGGGCCGACAGGTTGACCGTCACCTGCGTCAAGGCGGGCAGTTCTGCGCCAAAGCTGTCGAACATGCTTTCGAATTCGGGCACCACTTTGATCAGCAGCAGAAGGGTGACCCCGACGCCGATCAGTAGCACCGCAGAGGGGTACCACATGGCCTTCTTGACGCGGCTTTTAAGTGACTCGACTTTTTCCTTGTAAGTAGCGATGCGATCAAGCATCTCGTCAAGTGCCCCGGATTGCTCGCCGGCTTCAACCAGATTCACAAACAGGCGGTCAAAGTGCTTTGGGTGACGGCGCAGTGCATCGGAGAAGCTGGCCCCGGCAGACACATCGCTCATCATTTGCTGCACCAGACCTACCATCGCCGGTTTTTTGAGGCTCTCGGCGACCACCTGAAACGCCTGAAGTAGCGGAATGCCTGCCCGAATCATGGTCGCCATCTGGCGGGCAAACACCATGATGTCGTGTGGGCTGATTCGCCCGCGACCGCTGAGACCGCCTTTCTTGCGTAACCGCTTTACGTTGATCTGCTGATTGGCAAGCTCGCTGGTGACATCTGCCTTGCTACGACCAATGATTTCACCGCTAAGCGTGCGATTCTGAGGCCCTGTGCCTTCCCACTTCCAGCGGTAAAGCTGAATGCTAGGCTGACGACGAGCCCGAGGCGACTTGGCCATGGTTTACTCCTTGCTGATGCGGTTAACTTCCTCAAGGCTCGTGATCCCTTGCATCACCTTTAAAAGACCACTTTGATGCAAGCTCGGATAGCCCTCACGGCGGGCCAGTTGGTCAATATCCAGAGAGTTGGCATCGCGCATGACCAACTGGCGCATCGCATCGGTAATCGGCACGACTTCGTAGACACCCACACGGCCCTTGTAGCCATGGGTACACTGCTTGCAACCGACCGGACGAAATAGGGTGGCCTGCTGAATCTCCTGTTGGCTGAACCCTTCGCGTCTCAGTGCTTCGTGGGGAATATCAGCCGGTTCCTTGCAGTGAGGACATAGCTTGCGCGCCAGGCGCTGGGCAATGATCAAACTGACCGCGCTGGCAATATTGAAGGAAGACACCCCCATATTGGATAGACGAGTGAGGGTTTCGGCCGCCGAGTTGGTATGTACCGTCGACAGCACAAGGTGGCCGGTCTGGGCCGCTTTGATGGAGATCTCGGCGGTTTCCAGGTCGCGGATTTCACCGACCATGACCACGTCAGGATCCTGGCGCAGGAACGCCCTTAAAGCGCTGGCGAAATCCAGGCCGATTTTCGGCAGTACGTTGACCTGGTTAACGCCGGGGACTTTGATTTCCACTGGGTCTTCGGCGGTGCAGATATTGCGCTCTATCTGATTAAGGATATTGATGCCGGTATACAGCGATACGGTTTTACCGCTGCCTGTCGGGCCGGTCACCAGAATCATGCCTTGTGGCTGCGCCAGCGCCCGTTCGTAGTAACCGCGTTGGTCATCGGTGAAGCCTAACTGCTCGATGCCTAATTGCGTGGCGGTGGGATCAAGGATCCTCAGTACGAGTTTTTCGCCATACACGGTGGGCAGCGAGTTGACCCTGAAGTCGAGGGAGCGAGTACGTGAAAGCTTGAGTTTGATCGCCCCGTCCTGGGGCAGACGGCGCTCAGAGATATCCAGCCGGGCCATGATCTTCAGACGTGCGGCGATCCGGTTACGCATGGCGAAAGGTGGCCTGGCCACCTCGATCAGCATGCCATCAATCCGAAAGCGAACCCGGTACTGGGTTTCATAGGGCTCAAAATGGATATCCGAGGCGCCCCGGCGAATCGCATCCAGTAACAGTTTATTGACGAATTTGACGATCGGTGCGTCGTCGCTGTTCTGCGGTGCTTCCTCAAGGGGAGCGTCTTCACCGGCCGCCCCCTGGACAACATTCAAGGAGCTGACGGCATCGTCGATGTCATCAAGCTCCTCCAGCATGCTGCGCTCATTCTGGGTGAGATACTGGTTTAACGCCGTACTCAGTTGATCGACAGGCGCTAGCACCCCTTCAACGCTCAGCCCGGTGGCAAATTGCAGCTCATCCAGCTGGGTGAGCGTCGCCGGGTAGGGGACGGCGACGGTAAGCCGGTGGCCGTGACGCGCCAATGGCAGCACCGTCAAATTCTGAAGGACTTTAACGGGGTACTCGGCCGCTGGCGGCAGTGACGATAACCGCACGGCATTGAGATCAATCACCGGCAACCCGTACTCCCAGCCAGCGGCAATGGCTGATTGCCTAGGGTCCACCAGGCCGCTATCAACGACGTGTTGGAGCAGTGAAATATCCAAGTCGAACGCCGTCGCCTCAGCGGTGGCCGCCTGAGCCTCGGTCAGTAACCCGTGCTTGACCAGACGCTGGGCGATGCCGCGCAGCCCGCCCCGGGCGGCGGCATGACTTAAAGTGGACTCGAAATTGGGTTCGCTCATGCGTGACTCGTTGGTGAAGTGCGCTGCGGATTACTTTTACCATACTTGGCACGACAAGACAGTAGCGTCTCTTTAAGTCGAAAAGCTCAAGCCAAGCATCCTGCAGCCGATATAACTCATACTCAAGCGTTGGTGCGATATATTGATAAAGCAGAGACTGTCAGTTAATGTCACTTTATATTTCCCGTATCGCGATACTCAGCAGCCACGCTGGGTAGCATTCCCCAAGGAGACGTCTCCATGCAGCATTCTGCACAACCGGCAATTCGTAACAAGAAGCAGGGCGGTTTCACGCTGATCGAGCTGATGATCGTGGTGGCGATTATCGGTGTGCTGGCGTCAATTGCCGTGCCGCAGTATCAGAACTACACCGCCCGCGCTCAGGCCAGCGAAGGGCTGTCTGTGACAGCAGGCATGCGCGCAGATATTGCTGAGCAATACTCACTTCAAGGTGGAATGCCATCAACGGATGATATCGATGACTTGGTCGAAACCGACGATGAGCCAGCAGGTAGATATGTGCAAAATGCTACATATGCATTTGCAGAGGATACTGGCACTATCACTGTAACTTTTGATACCGATAGTGCGTTAGGGAATCGCACTATGCTCTTAGAAACTGACAATCCTCAAGATGGCTGGGTTTGTAAAGCTGGCACCACGGATGGTATTGACGAAAGTCGGCTTCCTGCGGGTTGTAAAGAATAGTCGTATCTTTGTATGGGGCCTTGATTGGCCCCTTTTAGATAGTAACGACCCCGTATTTTCAGAGGGATAAAAATGAAGGGAACCCAGCAAGGCTTTACGCTGATCGAGCTGATGATTGTGGTCGCCATCATCGGTGTACTGGCCTCTATCGCCATTCCGCAGTATCAGAACTACACTGCCCGCGCCCAGGTGTCGGAGGCTTTTAATCTGGCGTCCGCCTATAAAACGACCATGAGTGAGTTTTACGCGGTGAGAGGCCGCTTCCCTGATAGCAATGATGAAGCTGGTTTGCCTGAAGATGTGGATAGGAGCGGTAACGGCGGAGAAAGCAGTGACGACAGCTATGTGGCTTACATCGGCATTTGGCCTGGCGAAGAGAACTATGCGGCTCGTGTTGTCATGGAAATGAGCAATAATGCCAATAGCGCCATTGCGGGTAAATGGGTGGTGATGGAATCTGAAGCGACAGAGGGTTCTATTCAGTGGTCTTGCCGAACTACTACCGGTGCGGGTAATGCCCTCGATGAAAAATATTTGCCGGGTTCCTGCCGTGATCAAAAAGAGCTTTAAGCCCTCAAAAAGATATCAACTGTAAAGGTGTTTTTAGCATTTTTAATGTCTGTAAAATGCTCGTTGTTTGCTCAATCTCTGCGCATTTGCTTATTACACTGTAAGTTCTAAACCTAGATGTGGAGCTTACAGTGAAACCTTTCAAAATCGTTTCTATCGGTGGCATTGCCGCCCTGATGCTAAGCAGTGCCGCCATAGCCCAGCCTGACCATGCCCCGGCGCACGGCGCTCGTGATAAGCCGGATCATCAGGGACAAGCGCCCAAGCGTGATAATCGGTCTTATGATGATCGCGCCGCAAGGAATTATCGTGATGACTGGCCGCGTATTGAGGAACGGCTGCTACAGCGTCTGCTGCGCGAATATGGCGCGCCCAGGGCCGAGCCACTGCCTCCCGGGATCGAGCGCAACCTGGCACGAGGTAAGCCGCTTCCGCCAGGCATCGCCAAGCGGTTTGACGGGCCTATCACCCACGAGCTTCCTCATTATCCCGGCTATGAGTGGCAGCGCGTAGGTGCTGATGTGGTATTGATCGATGCGGCCACGCGCGTGGTTGTCGATATCCTGGTGGATGCACTACGCTAGGGCCTTGCCCATTAACGGAGTTGCTATGCCTGCCTATACCCTCAAAGAGCGCCTGGACATCGCCCGCTCGATTGCCGAACAGGCAGGGCAGATGATTCGTCAGGCTCGCCAGGAGCAATCTTTTGGCCGGCATTACAAGGCCGGCGATGAGCTGGTGACAGATGCCGATGTGGCGGTTGATCGCTTTATCAGTGATCAACTGGCATCACATTTTCCTGGCGAGACCCGTTTAAGCGAAGAGCTCTCTCCCGATCAGGCATTCAACGAAAGTGCCCCGCGGCTATGGGTTGTCGACCCGATTGACGGCACGGTCAACTTTGCCCAGGGGCTTCGCCATGTAGCGGTCTCGATCGGCTGGATGGAAAACGGTGTGGCAAAGGTCGGTGTTGTCCACGCACCGTTTCTGGAAGAAACCTTCACCGCCGCCGAGGGCGCTGGGGCCTTTTGCAATGACCAGCCAATCCAGCCAAGCGCCGCAAACGAATTGTCGCGCAGTCTTGTGGCAACGGGGTTTCCCTACCAGCGGGAGGCCCGGGAAGCCCTGTTGCCTCGCCTGGCCGCCGTATTGACCAATTGCCGCGATATACGCCGTAACGGCGCGGCCGCCCTGGATATTTGCGATGTCGCCTGTGGGCGACTGGATGCTTACTACGAAAGCGTATCGCCCTGGGATTTTGTCGCCGGCTGGGTCATTGCCCGTGAAGCGGGTGCCTGTGTGGGGCATCTTTACGATGTGCCGGCTGACGTGCCTGAAGATTTATATTCCCAACATTTGCTGGTGAGTACACCCGCCATTCACTCCGCAATGGCCAGGTTGCTACGCGATGCCGATAGCGCCGCATAGGCTGAAACGATGAATCCGTATGGTAGACAACCACTTGAAAAGAAAGCGCAAAAAGAGCTTTTCATTTGTTCGCTAAACCGCTAGTATACGCACCGTCTTGAGGCAAGAAATTAACGCCTTGATAAATCGGAGCGTGGCGCAGCTTGGTAGCGCGTTGCAATGGGGTTGCAAAGGTCGCAGGTTCGAATCCTGTCGCTCCGACCATAAATTTTATGAAAAACGGCCACTTAGCTAATGTAGCGAGTGGCCGTTTTTGTTTGCTTAGATTCTAGGTGGCAAATAGGTAGCAGGTGGCGGGAGCAGAAAAGAACAACTGGCAACAGCAAGTCGCCTTTTCACATCTCAGTTGCAGATCAGAACCTCTTTGTTTGGCGTTTTGGTTGCGACCAGACGGTATGGTGTCGATTGCTTCCAGGCTATCGGCTGATTCTGGTTGACCTAGCAGGTTTTGGCTGTGTCGCGCAGGAAGCCTACGATGAAGCGCGGCACGGTTCGCCAGTCGGACATGCCGAGGATATTGTGGCTTTGTGCGATGAACTGGCGCTCATGGGGCTGTGATACTTGGCCATTCCATCGGCGGCACGATTGGTATGCTTGCTTCCATTGAGCGGCCAAATGCCTTTCGCCGATTGGTCATGATGTGCAGTTCAGCCCGGGTTGAGGCTGGGCCGTGAGGCCATAAGCGATCCGCTGAGCGGCTCGCCTAACCGACGCCACTTTGATATCGCTATTAAAGATTTACTCTCCCGCGCTCTCGTTAATTTTCCTGGTGAGGGCTTTAGTTTGGCCATCTTGGATATTGATCATGTTAAACCGGTCAATGGCGAGCATGGCCATGACGTGGGGGATTAAGTGCTTCAACAGCTTGCCAAACTGCTCTTATCGAAGCTTAGTGGTCAAGATGTTGCCGCGCGCAATGGTGGTGAAGAATCTGCCATGCTGATCCAGATACCTCCATTGACGAGGCGTGCGGCGCTCTGGAACGATTGCGCTAAGCTATTGAAATATATCGCTGGCAACCTGTGCCCATTGCTGTCAGCCTAAGTTTCAGAAGCTACAAGCCGGAAGATACTCGCTAGAGACTCATGGGGCGAGCCGACAACGCTCTATATACCGCCAAGCACCAGGGGTGCGACCTCGTTACCAAAGAATAAAAGGAGCTTGCCATGCAAGCCAGAATGGGCGAGCTGAGCTCAAGAGAAGCGAGTGACTTACCGTATCGGATACGCGATGTCGCGATGGATGTCGGTTTGCTGATGGTTGCGACCGTTTTCATTCTACTGGGTGGGACGGGGCTCATCGGGCATCTCGCTGGTATTGCATATCCGCTGAGCGGGTTGATGGTGGCCGATGCGGCGCTGACCGGCTGTTTAGCAGGTCTATGCTTGCTAGGTTGGCTGTTGCAGCGACGCTGGTTAGCTTACCTGGCGGCTGCGCCATTGGCGCTGATCACCCTGTATACCCTGACACACAATGGGGTGTCAGGTGGTCCCTGGGTGGGTACATCCTGGGTATCAGGCGGGCCAAGAATTCTATCGGCGGCAGCGTTTCTGCTTTTTCTGGTTGCTCTTTGTACGACGCTTGGCATGAAGCTGGCTTGGTACCGACTCATATGGGGCGGAAGCGGGCTGCTGGCACTGGGCGCGGGTAGCTTTTCTCTGATGCTGTTGCTGTTTCCCGCCAGTCGTCTTGGCTGGGCAGACGGCTTTGTATCAGCCCCCATACTGGCCACTCTCTACGCTTTGCTTGGCGGGGCCGCCTTCGTTGGCGCTGCCTGGCGTGGCAGTCGTCAATTGCTCCCCCTTGGTTGGCTGACGCATCTCGCCACTGTGTGTGGTGTGATGGTGAGTTGCCTTGCTTGGTATACCCTAAGTTGGAGCGCACAGGGCCATATGCAACGTCAGGCGGCCACCTTGTTGGATAACGCCGCGCACAACGCCCGTCACGCCATGCAGGAACAACGCGAATTTATTCAACGTCTCGCCTGGCGGCAAGGACTGAACAGCCCCCTGGGCGAGTCGATACGCTGGGAGCATGATGTTCAGACTTACTTCCAGCACGCACCATACCTAAAGGCCGTTGCACTGATTGGCTCGGAGGGGGACCTTGAGGAATTGCGGGCCTCTCCTCAGCGCTACCAGCGCCGCCTTCTGACCGAGGATAATTATCCGAGTCTTCGTGATGCGCTATTCTCAGGGCGCTCAGAAACATGGGCACTTAAGGTGGATCGTCAGCCGAGTACGGTGTTGCTGGTTTCCTCATTGGGTAACTACGCGGACGGACAGTTGGTTGCCGAACTGGACTTGAAAGATTTGCTCAGGCGCGAACTTAGCGTGCCCCTAAGCCTGTTTCGGCTAACTGTCGGTGAAGGCACGCCCTATCTAGCATTAAGGCAACCCGGAAGGGCCATCGACGATACCCCTATTCGCCCGTTGCCGCACCTGGAAGAGCGTCATGTCGGTCTTCCTGGGGGGGCTCGCTTAACGTTTAACGTTCACATGGACTCTGTTTCAGGGATGTTGCGCGCCGGCATCATGCCCGCAGGGTTTGCTATTGCAGGCCTGACACTTAGCTATCTGTTGGCCCTAAGCCTGGGGTTGGTCAGGCTGATCCTCCTGCGGTCACGCGAGTTACTAGCGGCTCGACAGAAGCTTGAGGCGCAATATGATCTCGAACAACGCTACCGTTCGCTCTACCTCTATCATCCCGATGGCGTTTTATCGATCGATCGTGAAGGGCGTGTGATTACCGCTAATGAAGCCTGCGGCAAGATTACCGGGCGCTACAGCAATGAAGTACAAGGCAAGCATTTTTCGACACTGTTGCAGCCCCAGGATATCGAGCGAGTGCAGGCTATTTATGACGCGACCCTGGACGGCCAGCCAAACTGTGTGGAGTTACAGATAAGGCATCGAGAAGGGGATCTGAAGTCTCTGGAATTGACCACCATGCCGATCATTGTTGGTGGCGAAACGCAGGGTGTTTTTGGCATTGCAAAAGACATCACCCACCAACATGAGCAAGCCGCCCAGCTAGCTTATCAGGCCTCACATGATGTTCTGACCGGTCTGCCCAACCACACTGCCTTTGATGACTGCTTGAATGAAGCGTTCGCGGATGCACAGCAGAACGGTCAATTGCTGGTTGTCATGCACCTCGATCTGGATGGGTTTAAAACAATCAATGATGGGTTAGGTCATCACATTGGTGATCAATTGCTAATAGAAGTGGCTGCTCGGCTACGGCGAGTCACTGGTCAATGCGATACGTTGGTACGCCTGACGGGCGATGAATTTGCGTTGCTATTTACAGGGCTTCACGACTGTGACGAAGGCATCGTCATCGCCGAAAGGGCGCTGAATTCGCTGTTAGCGCCTTTTCAAATAGAAAGCAAACCGGTCCATATCAGCGCAAGCATTGGCATCGCGTGTAATAGCCACTCAATAGCGCACGCCCATGAACTGATGCAGCAAGCGGATATTGCCATGGGGGAGGCCAAACAACAGGGCCGCAATACTTGGCAGTGGTATCAGGGTGATGTGCAACGTATGACCAAAGCGTCGGTACTTCTTCGGCACGATTTGCATAAGGCGCTTCAAAACGACCAGTTTGAGCTTTACTACCAACCCATCGTCGAGGCGCGGAGTGGACAAATTCGGGGGCTGGAGGCGCTGATTCGTTGGCATCATCCTGAGAAGGGGATGATCTCGCCAGGTACGTTTATTCCCTTGGCTGAGCAGACGGGGCAGATCATTCCGCTAGGGCGCTGGATTTTGCATCGTGTCTGTCATGACGTCGCCTTCATGCAAACCACGAAAGGTCTTGGGGCGCCAGTCGCCATCAATATTTCGTCGTTACAGTTCCGTCGAAAAGGATTTTTAGAAGATATGCAAAAGGCCTTGGATGTATCAGGCGTATCCCCTGAACAGTTGGAAATCGAGGTGACAGAGAGCGTGCTGCTTGATGGTGCCGAGCAGGCGATTGAGCTGATTAACCGGCTCAAAGCAATGGGTATCAAGGTCGCGCTTGATGATTTTGGCACAGGGTTTTCCAGCCTCAGCTACTTGCGTGACCTGCCGATTCATAAGGTCAAACTGGATCGCGCCTTCATCAAGGACATTACTACGGATACACGTAATGCCGCTATCGTGCAGGGCATTATTACCATGGCGCATCATCTGAATCTGATCGTGGTCGCTGAGGGTATCGAAGACCGCGACCAACAACAGGACTTGATCCGTCGCGAATGTGATCTGTTGCAGGGCTTTCTTTTCGCCAGGCCGATGCCTAGGGACGTCGTGATGTCACTGCCGGAACGATTGCCTGTTTCTGACACATGAGGTCAGTCGACGACAGCGCGGTTTCGCTTGATAGAGGACTCAGTCAGTACGGGAGTTGAGCTGATCGAAAGACGCATCATAATTGACGTTTGCGGCCAGCCCTGGACTTGGCGATCCAATGAGATGAAAAGGGTGGATTTATGATCTTCTCTCCTTAACAGCCTCTTTACCAATAGCGGGGATAGCGTCGGTGGCGCGCAAGATTATTAATGGTAATGGCGACCGAAAGCATAATGATGCAGCCAACCCCAATGGGGAAAACCGGGTATAGCCAGCCTAACTGATGGACGTTTTCGCCACCCGCAACGGCCGTCAAGGCAGCAGCTGCACCCGGTGGGTGAACCGTATGGGTAAGCTGCATAACAAAAATCGATAGTGATACGGCGAGTGCCATGGCAATAGGGGTGGTGCCAAGCCATTGGTAACACACAACGCCTACTAACGCAGATAGCATACTGCCAAAGAGTACGTGGCTCGGCTGTGCAAAAGGGCTTTCAGGCGCCGCATAGATGAGTACTGAGGTGGCACCAAACGAACCAACAATGAGCAATTCTTTTGAGAGCCAGCCTGCGCTTAGCCAGCAAATCAATGCCATACCGCTGAAGGCACCGAGCCACGACCAGAAAGCGTCTTTCCAGCCTACGAAAGAGCGCTGAATAGTCCCACCGCGCATCTTGTTTAAATAGGTCTTCATTCTACGCCCGCATGCACCAAATGAGCGCGAATGATTACAAAATGCACTGTATTAATGCAAGTGAATAGTCGTAATGTATGGATGCAAGCGGTTCAAGATGCCCCTAAAGGGGCCTGGGTACAATGGGGCATCTCTGTCTCTTATGAAGCGTGACGCCGATATCAGCGAATAACGACTTTTTAACTCATTGCTTGTTTGTGGCGATCTTCGGTGAGCACTTTGACGCGTCGCTCCGTCCACCACATCCAGATGATTGAAACGAGCGTGACGCTGAAACACAGCATCCAGACAGTGGTGGCAACACCGGTCAGGTCGACCAGCGCGCCAAACATAATCGGTAGCAGAAAGCCGCCCAAACCACCGGCTAGACCCACAATGCCGGATACCAGCCCAAGGTTTTCATGGTAGTCGTTAGAAAGATATTTGAAGACAGAGGCTTTGCCGATTCCCCAGGCGATACCCACCACAAACAGTGCAGCGGTAAACAGCCATACGGGGATGCCAAAACCAAACTCTACGCGGCCTGCGCCACCCGCTCCCTGAACGCTGTAGTGTGTTTCGGGATAGGACATGATGAACAGCGCAATCAAGCTTGCCCATAAACAGGTCCAAGTTACAGTATGAGCCCCAAAGCGGTCGGATAACCAGCCGCCGAACGCCCGTATGACACCGGAAGGCAGCACAAAAATGGTCGCAATCACGGCGGCTAACTGGATGCCAAAACCGTATTCGTTCATGTAATAGCGCGTTAGCCATAAAGACACCCCTACATAGCCGCCAAACACAACCGAGTAGTACTGACAGTACTTCCACACATTGGGATCGTTGATGACTTTCAACTGGTCGCGGAAGGAGATGTTTTTAGTATTACGATGGCTTGGGTCAGTGAAGGTGAAAAACCAGAAGAAGGCCGCCGTACCGAGCATGATAATCGCGTATATATTGGGCACGGCCTGCCATCCGAGCATGACGATGACCGTAGGGGCTATATATTTGGTAACCGCCGCACCAGCGTTGCCTGCTCCGAAAATGCCCATCGCCAACCCTTGACGGTCCTTCTCGAACCACTTGGCTGTATAAGTAATACCCACTGAAAAAGCCCCACCGGAAAGGCCAATAAAGGCTCCCAGCATCAGCAACTGCCAGTAAGCAGTCGCGAACTGTACCAACCATATGGCGGGTATTATCACCAGCAAAACGACAAAGAAGACGGGGCGTCCGCCATAGCGATCGGTCATGGAGCCAAACGGTAGGCGAGCAATGGCACCGGTAAGAATGGGCACGGCCGTCAAGATGCCAAATTGGGTGCCATTTAACCCTAACTCCTCAGCGATCGGGACGCCGATTTCGCCAAACATGGTCCAGACCATAAAACACATGGTGAACGCAAAGGTGTTGGCAATTAGCACCGCATTCTGTTTAAAGCGATGGGTCGCCATGCTACCCCCTTATGTGAAAGCCCGAGCAAGAAGCACGAGTGTTGAGCGAGTGGAAGGTGTTTTGGTTGTGCCGAAGCGGGCGCTATGGGTTTTTAACGTAGGCGCTTTTGCGCAAGTAGAACCACCAGTTAATCGCCAGGCAGACGAGATAAAAGGCAGCAAACCCGTACATGGCAAATTCAGGGGTGCCCGCGCGGATCTGGTTGCCAAGCACCACTGGTGCGATAAAAGAGCCATAGCCAGCGATAGCGGCTGTCCAGCCCAGCACAGGCCCTTTTTTCTGGGCATCGAAAATAAAACCGATACTGCGAAAGGTCGAACCGTTGCCGATGCCGCTTGCGGTGAACAGCACGATAAACAACACCATAAACAGCCAGAAGTACTGGTTCGGATCGGTGGCGTTGTACGACAGCATCATCACGTAACCCGCTCCAACTGAGGCGAAGACCATGACGACGGTAATAATTTGCGTAACCAGGGAGCCGCCGAATTTATCAGCGATCCAGCCGCCGATTGGGCGTACCAATGCCCCGACGAAAGGACCAATCCAGGACCAGGTTAGCGCGCTGGGGGCGTCAGGGTTAGCGATGCGAGAAACGCTGCCATCCGCCGCGGTATCTACCATGCTGCCGAAAATGATCGTAATAGAGAGCGGTAGTGCTGAAGAAAAGCCAATAAAGGAGCCAAAAGTCAGAATGTAGAGCAGTGTCATCGACCAGGTGTGCTTATCGCGAAAAATTGCAAATTGCTTTTGGATATTGGGTTTAATCTCCTCGCCGGGCAGTAGCCGTAGCAACACAAGGGTAAGAACGATGGTCAGCGGCAGTGCAAGCCACATATTCAGCCAATTGAGCGCAATCAACCCTGCCAGGGTGGAGAGTATGCCCACCCCGTAAAGCCCCAGAATTTTGCCGAACGCTTGTAGCGGTGTACCAGGATTCGGACTAATAGGGCGCAGGTTATTCATGCCAAACCAGCCAGCGAAAGCGAGTGGAACCAAAAACAGCAGCCAGACGAACCCTGCATTTTGTATCCAGGTATTAGTGCCCGCTTCAATGCGTCCGATCAACGTGCCGCTGGCGCTTTCCAGCGCCATTGGTCCACCGGCGATGGCACCAAATAGGCTGATGGTCATCACCAGTGGCACCAGTATCTGCATGGTGGTAACGCCAAAGTTGCCTAAACCAGCATTCATGCCTAAGGCGTAGCCTTGTTGATGCTTCGGATAGAAGCTAGAGATATTACTCATTGAACAAGCGAAGTTGCCGCCGCCGATGCCAGAAAGTAGCGCCAACGCCTGAAACACCCAAAAAGGCGTTCCTGGATTCATCAACGCAAAGCCTGTACCGGCTGCCGGGATCATCAATAAGGCGGTGGTGAGAAAAATTGTATTGCGTCCACCTGCCAGGCGCAGCATGAAGGCAGCGGGAATGCGCAGTGTGGCGCCTGCTAAGCCTGCGGTCGCGGTCAGGGTAAACAGCTGGTCAGTGGAGAAAGGAAAGCCTAGGTTCTGCATCTGGGTAGTGATCATGCCCCACATCATCCATACCGCGAAGCCTATTAGCAGACTGGGAATGGAAATCCATAAATTGCGATTGGCAATCCGCTTGCCTTCTTTTTCCCAAAAGTCAGGATCTTCAACATCCCAGCGTTCAATGTCGGTATTTTTTCTGGCCATCGTGTACCTCTTTCGGCAAAAGGACTGCGTCTTTAAGCGAAAGATACGCGCTGGCTGAGAAGGGCGGAATAGGTGGAAAAATGGCCCAATATGCCCCACTACCACTTGTTAGGTATAAAGGAGGATTAAGTAACTACATGATTTTTAAATATTTAAATGCTTGACTGGGTAGCAAGGCACTGGCGAGCCTGCGTCGGCAGATTTTTAGGAGTATCCACACAGAGTTGTGGGCTATCTACTTATCGAGCCCTTCCTGAACAGCCCACACGGCAGCTTCGACTCGAGAGCGCAGGTGCAGTTTTTTTAATAAATGCTTCACATGGACTTTGACCGTGCCCTCGGTGATGTCGAGTTTACGAGCAACCAGTTTGTTGGACATGCCAGCCGCCAGCTCGCGAAGAATTTCCTTTTCGCGCTGAGTGAGTGCCTCCACCCCAGGCCCCGCGGGTGCTGAACGCTGATTGCGTAGGGCTTCAGCCAGCAAGCTGGTTAACCCTTCGCTGATCGCCATCCGCCCTTTAGCGGCTTGACGAAGTTGATGCACCATATCTTCCGGTTCCATATCCTTCAGTAGATAGCCGTCGGCACCGCCCCGTAGCGCATCGACCACATCGTCTTGCTGATCTGACACGGTGTACATGATCACACGCCCTGCATAGCCTGCATCACGCAGATGTTTAAGCGTTTCCAGCCCGTTCATATCCGGCATGTTCAAGTCTAACAGCACCATATCCGGCTCAA
The DNA here is from genome assembly GCF_014263395.1 of Halomonas sp. SH5A2. Taxonomy (GTDB): domain Bacteria; phylum Pseudomonadota; class Gammaproteobacteria; order Pseudomonadales; family Halomonadaceae; genus Vreelandella. Next base: position 1,790,916 of record NZ_CP058321.1, read on the forward strand.
GTTTAATGGCTTGTTCAACGCCTTCACGGGGGGAGCCAGTGTCGAAAACCAATACCAGATCATCCTCAATGTCCAGCAGCTGTCGTACCCCTCGGCGCAGCAGGGGGTGGTCGTCAATGACGATAATGGTGGCAGTTTGATGATGAACCTCGCTAGGCATTCTTAGGTGCTCCCTTCCTCGATCAGTCGTTCAGTCTGTGGAGTAAACGTTAGATAGATACCGGTTCCGCCTTCTGGGCGGTTTGTAACGCTCAGATCGGCATCAATATTGTTGGCTCGGTCGCGCATGATAATTAACCCGTAATGCATGGGAGGCGAGCGGTCGTCTTCTAGACCGATACCATCGTCTTCGATAGCAAGAGTCAGCGCCGCCTGATGAAAGGTTAAACTCACCTGCGCCCAATGGGCATGGGCGTGCTTGAAGGTATTGGCGAGCGCTTCACGAGTCACTTGCAGTAGATGCACCTCTTCATTGGCGCTCAGCAAATGCGGAGGTACCTGATAGATCAAATCGACAGAAAAGCCCAGCCTTGCACTAAACTCATCGACAGTTTGTTGCAGCGCTGGATGAAGGCCCGGCTTATCCAGACTAAGACGAAAGGTGCCTAAAAGCTCCCGAAGCTGGCGGTAAGCGCTGTTGAGGCCTTCGCGCAGGTCGCCCATCACGCTGTTTTGTTGCTCAACAGGGAACTGCTTGGCCTGCATGCGCTCCAGCCGAGTGACCTGCATTTTGAGGTAAGAAAGCGACTGGGCTAGTGAGTCATGCAGTTCACGGGCGATGATAGTGCGCTCTTTAATCAGCGATAACTGTTGCTGCTCTTCAATGCGTTGCTGTAGATAAATAGCCGTCGCCAGGTGATCGGTGAGGGTATTAAGAAGCTGCCGAGTGGAGGCACTGGGCGGGGTAGCATAGCCGACCGTGAGATACCCCAGTGTTTGTTGGCCAATAGCCACCGGTTGAATCAGCGCTTCGTTGTCGTGGCCGACCTTGTTACTCCCATGGGGCGAGTCTTCCAGACAGGCAAAGCACGCCAAATCGCGGCAGAAGAGAGGGCGTTCAGCGGAGTGGGTCGCCAGAATCTCGGTGTCGCTGTCATCATGCTCGCTGTGCAGCGACAGCACGATGGGGCCAAGCTCAAGGAGTTTTTCCAGTTCACGTAGCATTGGCGCGGCGCTGGCACAGAGGTCATTACCCCCACCGTAGAGCATGCGGATGCCGTTATGAATAATTTGTAAGGCGCGGTTATGGCGCTCGAGCTCCGCCTGCTTGTGGGATACTCGGGCTTCTAATTCGCGGTAACTGGTATTGAGTTCGGCGGACATCTGGTCAAAGGTGCGTCCGAGCCTGCCGAGCTCGTCAAGGCTTTGAAAGTTCGAACGGTAGTCAAAATTTCGCCGACCGGCTTCACGGCTCAATACCATTAGCTGGCGCAGCGGTATCACCACATGCTGCCGGATGTCATACAGCGCTATGACGATCAAGGGAACGATGAGCACCAGAAAAAGAGCCTGCATCGCGCTTAACAGTTGTACCCGAGATTCAGCGCTGGCTTCAAGTTGAGAGACAAAGCGGTCAATATCGCCGATAAAATAATTTAACGCTGTCTTTGCCTCGCCGCTATCGGCTGTGTTGTTGTTTGTCATTTGCTCGATGAGTGGTACCAGCGTTTGATGCCATTGTTGTCGAAGTGCGTTCAAACCTTGTCGGCTTTCCTCGTCGCGCATGAAATTCGGCCCGGCAATTAGCTCTGAACTGTCCAATCGTGAAGAAAGCCGTTCCACCAGCTGAGCAACCTCTTGGTTACGTTGCTCACTGCGAGGGGCACGCTGCAGAGCTTCAATCAGTTGGGCGCTATTTAGTCGCAGCGATCCCGCGATGTTAATGGCAGCGGCATCCCCCTGACTGCTTTTGGCAATGACCACCGTCAAGCTCATGCTGGCAATCGCCATGGCGCTAATCACCAGTAAAAATGTCACCATGCGGGCAGCAAGCGAGCGTCGTAAAAGCGTCATGTCGCTCCCAGTGGGTCGAGGAAAGGTCTTGGCGAGTGGATCGTCGATCGAAGCCAAATGTAGTAAATATATTACTTCTTATTGCGCATAATATAACGTATTACGCTAAGAAGTCAGGCCGTTTCCTTAATAGGCCCAAATAACGGCTAGCAAAACGCCCCAACCAAGAATGCCTGCCGACATGATGGTGTAAGTAGCTGAGATGGTGGCTACATCGAGATTCTGGCGCGTGCAAAGCGCTTGTAACCCGTGGTAAATCAAACTGCATGAAATACCTAGCGCAGCAAGCACCACAAGTGCATTGAATATCAGGTTGGGTACCCATAGCGCGAGCGCAGACAGCCACAAAGGCAAAGGAGCCAAGGCAGCAAGCAAGTAGGCATCCTGATAGCTGATGGATAGTTGTTCGGTTCCATTGACGACGGCATGGATAATCCAGCCCATTATAAAAAATGTCAGCAGTTCGGCGAGAAAAAGCACCGTGGTGATAAACCGCCACTCCCGGTCTGCAAACCCCATCATGAAATTATCGCCGTAATGGGTGCCTGCAAAGTAGACCATGACGGGCGGCAATAAAGACATTGGTAACACCAGGCACCATGCCAGTGTCGGAATCGAGGGAGCACGTACTTTCAAGTCTTGCCAGCCGACCTCGTGGCTAAACGGCATTTTCATCCACGTTAACGGTTTCATTTTTCTCCCCTCTTACGGTACCAACGACGTTTGGTTATTTATATCATACAGTGATATTTTATATTTAGATGTTGCCAAGCTGACTGTCAAGCTGGCAGGTAACGCACGCTAAGAAAGAGTGGGTAGACGCTATGCACCAAGAATCTACACTCGATAAACAGGATTTTGAGTGTCTGTCGCAGTTTCGTTATCAGCTACGCTGCTTTTTACGCCACAGTGAGGATATATGCCGCCGACACGGGCTGACCTCACTGCAGTATCAACTGCTGCTGCATTTGCAAGGCTTTCGCGGACGCAATTGGGCAACCGTTGGCGAATTGGCCGAACGGCTGCAGGCCAAACACCACGGCACGGTCGCGTTAATCGACCGCTGTGAGCAGCTTGTGCTCGTGGAACGCTGCCAGGGGCATGAAGATCGGCGTCAGATAGAAGTGCACCTGACCGCAAAAGGAGAAGAGTTGGTAAGCCAGATTGCTGCCGAGCACCAGCCAGAGCTTCAGCACCTGCAAAAAGACCTGGTATTTCCTGCCTGGGGCAGCAAGGCGTAGCGGCAAGCCTCCCGTTTTCTTTCATCGACACTGTAGCGCCCTATGGGAGGACCTGATGTATCAGATTGAATTGAAGCGCGTATATGCGCCTGTTGAGGAAAGCGACGGAGCGCGTGTTTTAGTAGACCGGCTTTGGCCTCGCGGTAAGCCGCGTAGCGCGCTTGAACTGACAGAATGGTACCGGGATGCTTCACCCTCCACGGAGCTTCGTCGTCGCTATCACCAGCAGGCCATCAGTCAAACTGATTTTATAAAGCACTACCGCAATGAATTGACAGAGCAGCAAGATGCTCTACTTCCGCTAATGCGCTATGTCCGCGCAGGCACGTTAACGCTGCTCACAGCTAGCCGTCGTATTGAAGCGTCACACCTGCCGGTGCTGAGAGAGCAACTGCTTGCAGCGCTTGCGGAAGAGGACAGGCTTGATAGCGAACCTTCTTCACCGCCTTGCTGGGCGCATTCTGAGCCTGGCTCTCAGCGCTAGTCTCTTTTCTAATTCAGGTCTTATGTCTCTGCCGCTTAAAAGAACGGCGTACGGTGTGTCGCGACGGCCAGGATATAGATAAACACGATGACCGCGGCAACCGCCGCACAGGCGCGTATTCTTCGCGTTTTGCCACGTTTGATCGCGACCGTGCCCAGCAAGATGTAAATCACCAATGCGGCAATTTTAGCGCTCAGCCAACCCGGTAGTGGCCAAAAGTTGAGCGTAACGGCAAGCGTAACCCCCAACGCCAGGAGAGCCGTATCAATCATGTGAGGCACCACCTTGACCCACGGCGCCTGAAGCACTGGCCGTTCTTGCACTGACCAATATGCTCGCAGGATAAAGAAAGCCAGGGTTGCATAAGCTGCCGTTATATGGAGATGTTTAAGTATCCAATAATGTTCAGCCACAGCCTTCTCCAATACATGGCAAAGGGTATTTTAAACGCCAGCTTAACCGTCAGTACCATCAACCCGCGCGGTGAAAAGCGGGACGGCATAGTGCAGTAGAAATATCAAATAGCTAACACACCAGGCGATGATCACGATGCTATAAACCCACTGGCTTGAGTGAGGAAATAACACCAGCCACACCGAGCGAAGTAGCGCCGCTAAAAGCAGTACGGCTAATGCGACTCCGATACCGGGTAGCGTTCGGATAGCGCGCCCGGTGTGGCCAAGCGATACCCTTGCCATCATCGCCAACATCATGGTGCCCATGCTGCCAATGGCCAGCGCATGAAGGGCGCTTTCGACGCGTTGCCCCGATATCAATTGCCAAGCCCACATGACTAGCCCTAAAGGGATGAATGTGTAGCTGGCATGCAGCCCCCAAAGCAGTGGTTCACGAAAGCTTTTCCACCCTTGCCAATGGCTTAAGCGCCAGGCGTTGCTCAGTGCCGCTATCAACATCAGCGCTGCCATCAACGCATTGGCACGTAGGTCGCTAAGCAGGATAAGCGCCTGCAACATGACAATTGCCGCCAGGGTGCCAATGCTGGCTAGTTCTAAGAGGCGATAGCGTGCCGGCTGGTCAAACCCCAATTTTCGGGACGTGAAAAATGGAATCACACGGCCCCCTAACAACACCATGAGCAGTGTAATTACCAGCATGGCAAAGTGACCGGCTTCGCGTAAGAGAAGTGCGCTGTTGTTGATAACGACCGGATTTATAACAGCCAGGTGCATCGCGATATTGGCGAAGGCTAACGCCAATAGCACAGGAACTAACATCAGATTGCGCCACATGCGAACGGCAATGACGCGTTTTGCAATCGAGAGTGCCACCAGTGGTAAAAACGACACATCCACCAGCAGGATTAGCCATCCAGGCAAGTAGGTGAAGGCAAGCAGAACACGTGCGGCCAGCCAAGTGATCAGCAAAGCCAGTAGTGGCCAGCCAGAAAGACTAGGTTGGCCTGTCCAGTTTTGTACGGCTGTCAGTAAAAAGCCCGCGATAATGGCGCTGCCAAAACCAAACAGCATCTCATGCTGGTGCCACCACAGCATGCCGCCATAGGGGGAGAGCCAGACATTGCCGTGCCAGAAGCCAAACCATACGAGCATGGCGAATACGCTGAAAAGAGCACCAAACCAAAAGAAAGGGCGAAACGCCAGACGCATCAGTGGAAGGCGTTGGTAAAGAGATTGAAAGGCCATGGTGGCACCTATCGAGGCATGACGTTTTATGGGATTACGACGATTTTTGCTCGCAGTTTAAGGGTGCGTGCTTGGCCCTCAGGGTTGCTGATAAAAGCCGCAATCAGCAAGCCATTTCGAGCGCCTATCCCCAGTGATGCGTTCTGCCTATCCCCTAAGGGGTAGAGGTGGGTTATATGGAGGTAACCTGGCAGATATTGCCGTTTTAATCACTCAGAATCGGTCTTCAAGTTGCCTTAAGCGGGCAGATTGCTTTTATGAAAAAGCTTGGAGATCGACCATGAGTCATTTTATTGACCGGCTGAATTTTTTCCGTAAGGCGCGCGAGCCCTTCGCCGATGATCATGGCGAAGTCCGCCAGGAGGACCGCCAGTGGGAAGACAGCTACCGTCGGCGTTGGCAGCACGATAAAGTCGTGCGCTCTACGCACGGGGTTAACTGCACAGGTTCGTGCAGCTGGAAAATCTACGTCAAAAATGGCTTGGTGACCTGGGAAACCCAGCAGACCGACTACCCGCGTACTCGCCCCGACTTGCCCAACCATGAGCCCCGCGGTTGCCCACGTGGGGCAAGCTACTCCTGGTACATGTACAGTGCCAATCGCTTGAAGTACCCGCTGATCAGAAAACCCCTGCTCAAACTATGGCGCGACGCGCTGGAAGAAAACAAGGATCCCGTAGCGGCCTGGGCGTCCATCGTCGAAGACCCCGCCAAGACCCAAGAGTACAAACGGGCCCGTGGCATGGGTGGCTTCGTGCGGGCTGACTGGGACGAGCTTAACGAACTGATTGCGGCGTCTAACGTATACACCGCCAAGCAGTACGGTCCTGACCGCATCGTTGGCTTCTCGCCGATTCCCGCCATGTCGATGGTTAGCTATGCCGCAGGCAGTCGCTATCTCTCGCTGATTGGCGGCGTGTGCATGAGTTTCTATGACTGGTATTGCGATTTACCGCCGGCTTCGCCGATGACCTGGGGGGAACAGACAGACGTACCCGAGTCTGCCGACTGGTACAACTCTGGCTACATCATTGCCTGGGGCTCCAACGTACCCCAAACCCGCACACCGGACGCCCACTTTTTTACTGAAGTCCGCTACAAGGGCACCAAAACCGTCTCCATAACGCCGGACTATGCAGAGGTCTCCAAGCTTACCGACGAGTGGTTGTCGGCCAAGCAGGGCACCGATGCCGCGCTTGCCATGGCCATGGGGCATGTGATTCTCAAGGAGTTTCACCTGGAAAACCCGAGCGCCTATTTTACGGATTACGTGCGGCGCTATACCGATATGCCTTGCCTGGTCGAGTTAGAGAAACGCACCGATGGCACCCTGGTGCCCGGTCGCCAGCTACGCGCCAGCGACTTCGCCGATAACCTTGGCCAGGACAATAACCCCGAGTGGAAAACACTCGCGTGGGATGAAACCCGCAACCAGCTAGTCGTACCGCGTGGTTCGATTGGTTTCCGGTGGGGCGAAGACGAAGCCAACCAGGGCAAGTGGAATCTTGAGCCCCTTGATGCGGAAGGGGGAGAGATCAAACCTTTGCTAAGCCTTGCCCGCCAGCACGACGAAGTGGCCCGTGTCGCGTTTCCTTATTTTGGCGGCATTGAGCATGAGCATTTTGACCACGTGACCGGTGAAAATGGTGATCTTTTATACCACTCCCTGCCTGCCAAGCGACTGAGCAAAGTCGACGGCAGCGACGTGCTGGCGGTGACCGTTTTCGATCTGATGTGTGCCAATTACGGCATCGACCGAGGATTCGGCAAGCAAGGCGAAGACGACGGCGCCACCTCTTATGATCAGATCAAGCCTTATACGCCTGCGTGGCAAGAAAAGATCACTGGGGTTTCCGCCGAGCAGGCCACGCGTATTGCCCGCGAGTTTGCCGACAACGCCCATAAAACGAATGGCCGCAGCATGATCATTGTGGGTGCCGGCATGAACCATTGGTACCACATGGACATGAACTACCGTGGTCTGATCAACATGCTGGTGATGTGTGGTTGCATTGGCCAAAGCGGCGGTGGCTGGGCGCATTACGTGGGCCAGGAAAAACTGCGTCCACAGACCGGCTGGCTGCCGCTAGCCTTCGGCTTGGACTGGACACGCCCGCCACGCCACATGAACTCGACCTCGTTTTTCTACAACCACTCCTCACAATGGCGCTACGAGAAACTCGAAATCAAGGAGATTTTATCGCCCTTGGCTGATACTGCCAGGCACACCGGCAGCCTGATTGACTACAACGTGCGCGCCGAGCGTATGGGTTGGCTGCCTTCTGCGCCACAGCTATCGACCAACCCGCTGCGCATCGCCGAGGCGGCTAAAGCCGCGGGCTTGTCGGCCAAGGATTACGTTGTCGATCAGCTAAAGAAAGGCGAGTTGGCATTTGCTGCTGAAGACCCCGATAACCTGCAGAACTTCCCGCGCAATATGTTTATCTGGCGCTCCAACCTGTTGGGCAGCTCCGGCAAGGGCCACGAGTATATGCTCAAGTACCTGCTTGGGACTCGTCACGGTATCCAGGGCAAGGACTTGGGCGATTTCGGTGGCCAAAAGCCCGAAGAGGTCAAGTGGCACGATGGCGCGCCGGAAGGCAAGCTGGATCTGCTGGTGACGCTGGATTTCCGAATGTCGACCACCTGCCTGTATTCAGACATCGTGTTGCCCACGGCGACCTGGTACGAGAAAAACGACCTCAATACCTCGGATATGCACCCGTTTATCCACCCGTTAACGGCCGCCACCGACCCTGCCTGGGAGTCACGCAGCGACTGGGACATCTATAAAGGTATCGCCAAAGCGTTTTCCAAAGCCTGTGTGGGGCATTTGGGCGAGGAGACCGATCTGGTCACGCTGCCCATGCAGCACGACTCCCCCGGTGAGCTGGCCCAGGTTGACGTTAAAGATTGGAAGAAGGGCGAGTGCGAGCCGATTCCCGGTAAAACCATGCCTGCGCTGATGGAAGTCCAGCGCAACTATCCCGAGACCTATGAGCGCTTTACCTCGCTTGGCCCAGCGCTTGAACAGTTGGGTAATGGCGGCAAGGGGATCAGTTGGAACACCGATTCTGAAGTAGAACTGCTGGGCAAGCTCAATAAACGCAAGCTGACAGGTTCCTCGAAAGGGCGGCCGTGCATCGAGTCCGCGATAGATGCCGCTGAAACCGTGCTAACCCTTGCACCCGAAACCAACGGCCAGGTGGCGGTCAAGGCCTGGGGAGCGCTCGGCAAGATTACCGGTCTCGAGCACACCCACTTAGCGCGGCCGAAGGCAGAGGAGAAAATTCGTTTTCGCGACATCGTCGCCCAGCCACGCAAGATCATCTCCAGCCCGACCTGGTCTGGCCTGGAAGACGAGCACGTTTCCTATAACGCCGGTTACACCAACGTCCACGAGTTGATCCCCTGGCGAACGGTGAGTGGTCGTCAGCAGTTTTATCAGGATCACCCCTGGATGCGTGACTTTGGCGAAAGCCTGCTGGTCTATCGCCCGCCGATCAACACCAAGGCGGCGGAAAATTTCCAGCTTCCCGAAGACAACGGCTTTAAAAGCAAGGCGTTGAACTTCCTGACGCCGCACCAGAAGTGGGGCATTCACTCCACCTACTCCGATAATCTTTTAATGCTGACGCTGAATCGCGGCGGCCCGGTGGTGTGGCTTTCGGAAACCGATGCCACCGAGATTGGTATTGAAGATAACGACTGGCTTGAGGTTTACAACGCCAACGGTTCGATTGCCGCCCGCGCCGTGGTCTCCCAGCGTGTCAAAACAGGCACGGTGATGATGTACCACGCTCAGGAGCGCCAAGTGAATGTGCCGGGTTCTGAAATCACCGGTACCCGTGGCGGTATCCACAATTCGGTGACCCGCGTGTGTCCCAAACCCACCCATATGATCGGCGGCTATGCCCAGCTTTCCTATAGCTTTAACTACTACGGCACGGTGGGTTCCAACCGCGATGAGTTCGTGCTGGTGCGCAAAATGAAGCATATCGATTGGCTCGATGGCGAAAATAACGACACCGTCCAGGAGGCCGTAAAATGAAGATTCGCTCACAAGTCGGCATGGTCTTGAATCTCGACAAATGCATCGGCTGCCATACTTGTTCTGTCACCTGCAAAAATGTCTGGACCAGTCGCGAGGGCGTCGAATACGCCTGGTTTAACAACGTCGAGACCAAGCCCGGTATCGGTTACCCCAAGGAGTGGGAAAACCAAGCCAAATGGAAAGGCGGTTGGATGCGCCGCAAGGACGGCAAAATAGAGCCGCGCATCGGTGGCAAATGGCGTGTGCTGGCGAATATTTTCGCTAACCCCGACCTGCCCGAAGTCGACGACTATTACGAACCTTTCGACTTTGATTACCAGCACCTGCACACCGCCAAACAGAGTGATCACCAGCCGGTGGCACGCCCACGCTCGCTGATCTCTGGCAAAAGGATGAACAAAATTGAGTGGGGGCCCAACTGGGAGGAAATTCTTGGCACCGAGTTTGCCAAGCGGCGTAAAGACATTAACTTCGAGCAGGTTCAAGCCGACATTTATGGTCAGTTCGAAAACACCTTCATGATGTATCTGCCGCGCCTTTGCGAGCACTGCTTGAACCCGACCTGTGTCGCAAGCTGCCCAAGCGGGGCTATCTATAAGCGCGAAGAAGACGGCATTGTACTGATCGACCAGGACAAATGCCGCGGCTGGCGGATGTGTATCTCCGGCTGCCCGTATAAAAAGATTTATTACAACTGGAAGAGCGGAAAATCCGAGAAGTGTATTTTCTGCTACCCGCGTATCGAGTCCGGCCAACCGACGATCTGTTCGGAAACCTGCGTGGGGCGTATCCGCTATTTGGGCGTATTGCTTTACGACGCGGATCGCATTGAAGAAGTCGCCAGTGCTCCCAGCGAGCAAGACCTTTACCACCGCCAGCGGGAAATCTTCCTGGACCCGCATGACCCCGAGGTGATTGCTCAGGCGAAGCAAGACGGTATTGCTGACAACGTCATCAAGGCAGCGCAGGAATCACCCGTCTACAAGCTGGCGATGGACTGGGGCCTGGCGCTGCCGCTTCATCCTGAGTATCGCACCTTGCCCATGGTCTGGTACGTGCCGCCGCTTTCGCCGATTCAGTCTGCTGCTGAGGCGGGTAAGGTCGAGTTCGATGGCGTACTACCCAAGATCGAATCGCTGCGCATTCCCGTGCAGTACCTCGCCAACCTGCTTACCGCCGGTGAAGAAGCGCCCGTTGTGCTGGCCCTAAAGCGTTTAATGGCCATGCGCGTCTACATGCGCGGCAAACACGTGGAAGGCAGTGCCGATAGCGAGGTGTTGGACGCGGTCGGCCTCACTGAAGCACAAGTGGAAGAGATGTACCGCTACCTGGCGATTGCTAACTACGAAGATCGTTTTGTGATTCCCACCAGCCACCGCGAGATGGCCACTGATGCGTTTCCCGAGCGTGGCGGCTGTGGTTTCAGCTTTGGTGACGGTTGCCACGGCGAAAGCTCCGCCAGTCTGTTCAACGGCCGTTCAACCACCACGACCTTGGTAAAGCCGGTGGAAACCTACGATCCACAAGCACAACACGAGGACGCGCGCCATGGATAACGTTGCTGAAAACATCATGCCTCGGGTTCAGCAACCGGTTCAGCAGGAGATGTTGAGTCTGCGCGTATTGGCGCGACTGCTGGATTATCCCACTGCCGAGCTGCAGCAGGCGACCGGTGAGTTGATCGACATACTGGACGGTGAAAAGCGTTGGCCTGTTGCCTTGCGCCAACAGTTGGTGGCCTGGTGCCAGCGTATCGCAGCGACCGATCTGCTGGAGCTGCAAGCGGAGTATGTGGCCCTGTTTGATAAAGGCCGTGCGACCTCGCTTTTACTGTTTGAGCATGTTCATGGTGAATCGCGTGATCGAGGGCAGGCCATGGTGGATTTGATGAATGAGTACCAGGCCGCCGGATTCGAGTTGGATGCCCGGGAACTGCCCGACTATTTGCCGTTATTTCTGGAATATCTCTCTACGCGACCTGAAGGTGATATCGCCCGTTGGATAGGCGAGATTCAGCACATCCTGGCGCTACTGACTGCGCGTATAGAGTCACGTGATGCGGATCATGCGCTAGTGCCTTGTGCACTGCTAGCGCTGATTGGTGCTGAGGAAAGCGTCAATGTTCACCGCGACGAGGTAAAAGCGGAAACGCCTGACGATACCCCAGAAGCGTTGGATGCCGTATGGGAAGAGGAGGCCGTGCGCTTTTCGGCAGACTCCGACCAGGACTGCGCGCTGCAGTCTGCTGAAGGTCGTCGGCTGGCTGAGCGTAAAAACTCGGTGCCAAGCGACCCCGTTACCATCCTGCCCAACAGTCGCTCTAGTGGTCATGGCCCAAACCATCGCTAAAGGAGAAACGTCATGTTTAGCGAATACCTGCAACACTTGATCTACGGTTATTACCCTTACCTTGCCGGGACGGTGTTTCTGTTCGGAAGCTTGGTGCGGTTTGACCACGCGCAGTACACCTGGAAAACCGGCTCCAGCCAGATGCTGTCGTCTAAAAATATGCGCCTGGCGAGCAACCTGTTTCACATTGGCATCATCACGATATTTTTCGGCCACCTGTTTGGCATGCTCACACCGCACTGGGTGTACGCGACCTTTTTGCATGCGGGAACCAAACAGTTGATCGCTATCGTTGTCGGCGGTGCCGCTGGGGTTGCCTGTTTGGTCGGGGGTGCCATGTTGCTCTATCGCCGGTTGTTCAACCCTCGGGTGCGCGCCTCATCCAGCCTGATGGACACCTTGATTTTGGGGCTGCTGGTTTTCCAGGCATCGCTTGGCTTGGTCACCGTCATTTTCTCTCTGGGCCACCTTGATGGCGAAATGATGCTGACGCTTTCGAGTTGGGCGCAGTCGATCGTCTTCTTTAGTGGCGGCGCTGCCGACTATATGGCCGAGGTGTCTTGGGTCTACAAGCTGCATATCTTTGTAGGCATCACCATCATCATGCTGTTCCCGTTTTCAAGGTTGGTGCATGTGTGGAGTGCGCCGTTCGGCTATATCACCCGCCGCTATCAACTGGTACGCAAACGGGGTTAAGGAGTGACCATCATGCAAATGATCGATATAGAACAACTGCCCGGCGCAGAGACGTCCACGCCGATCAGTGTGGGTGGCCAGGCTATTCTGGAAAGCGACATTGCAAGCGAAATGCAGTATCACCCCGCGGATTCTGCAGGCAGTGCACAGTTAAAAGCTGCACGGGCGCTTGTCGTCAAAGAGCTGTTGCGTCAGCGCGCCGAGATATTGGGACTGGTCGCTCAGGGCGGCGATGCCGACGACCAGGTGATTGCGGAGCTGCTCGAACAAGAACTGGTCGTACCGGAACCTAAAGAAGAAGACTGCGAACGCTTCTATGCCCGCCACCCAGAGCGCTTCTGCGAACCCACACAACTCAGCGTCCGGCATATTCTCCTCCCTGCCGCACCCGACGATGCCGAGGCGCGCGATGCTCAGTATCACCAAGGCGTCACGCTACTCGAAACACTAACCCAGCACCCAGAGCGCTTTACCGAATGCGCTATGCGGTATTCCGCTTGTCCTTCCAATGAGCAGGGCGGTGAGCTGGGCTGGTTGCTGCCTGGGCAAACGGTGGCGGAGCTGGATCGTGCACTGAAACACTTGCCAGAAGGGTTGCATGAACGACCCATTGCATCGCGCTATGGCTGGCATCTCATCATGGTAGACAAGCGCAAGGAAGGGCAGCCACTTCCTTACGCGGAGGTGGCCGATCAAGTACGTCTTAGTTTGCATGAACAGGCGACCCGGCGTGGCCTGCGTCATTATCTGTTGGCGCTTGAAAGCGATATCGGGGTGACCGGCTTTGCCATGGACGAAGAAACCGGTAACGCACTAATGCAGTAGGCGACCAACAATGGCGTGAGCACTGAGTGGGAGAGAGGCTATGAATTGTGGCTGTAGTGATAGGGTAGCCACCCGTCTGATCAATGTGTTTACCGCTCGGCAGCAGCTCATCGATGCGGCGGTCCCACTTGAAGACCCTGAGTGCATAGCTCTTGCAGATGCCTTTGGACGAGTATTAGCGGTGCCTGCCATCGCCCCGCTGGATATGCCGGGTGTCGATAATAGCGCGATGGATGGTTATGCACTTCGAATGATGGACTATCAGGCTGCCCATCAGCGGGGTGGATTGCCTGTCATGCAGCGGGTACCCGCTGGGGCTGGCGTTTTAGCGTTGCCTGAGGGCGGGTGCGCACGCATCTTCACCGGTGCGCCAGTCCCTCTTGGGGCCGATACAGTAGTCCCCCAAGAGCGGGTGACAGTGGACCTTCAGGGGCATATCCACGTTGATGGTGTACTTGAGCCAGGGGCGAATATTCGCAAGCAAAGTGAAGAAACCAAGGTCGGTAGTACCTTGCTGCCTAAAGGTAACTATCTTGATGCGCCTGCTATTGCCCTATTGGCAAGTCACGGCATTCATAACGTCGTAGTCAATCGACGCCTTCGCGTTGCCTTGTTCTCAACGGGTGACGAACTGATCGAAACCGGGGCCTCGTGCGCCCCGGGGCAGGTATACGACAGTAACCGTGCGATGCTCAATGTGCTACTCAGGCAAGCAAATTGCGAGGTGGTGGACTTAGGCGTCGTTCCTGATTCGCCGCGCTTATTACACCAAGCATTTGATCATGCCCAAGCCAATACAGACATGGTGATTTGTACCGGTGGCGTATCCGTCGGCGAAGAGGATCACGTTCGTTCCGTTATTGAGCAGCGCGGAGATCTGCATTTCCATGGCGTTGCGATAAAACCTGGCAAGCCCTTTGCATTTGGCTCTTTAAGTTCAGATTTATCGTCATCCACACCCTTAATGGCGTTGCCGGGCAATCCTGTTGCATCGCTGGTTGGCTGGCAACTTCTGGGGCGGCCTTTCGTTCATGCGATGCAGAACAGGCGAGTAGAGGCTCTGGAGCATTACCCGGTAACGGCAGGATTTACACGTCGAGGTCCACGTGGACGCTGTGAGCTATTGCGAGTGGTGCTTGAGTGGCAAGGCGGGATGCACATTGCCAAACTCGCCGGAGGGCAGGGGTCTCATATGCTCTCTGGGGCAAGTCAAGCAAGTGGTTACTTAATGGTTCATGCAGAGACAGATATTCTTGAAGGTACTGCCTACCCGTACTATCCCGTTAATCAATTTATCTCCTAGCGTGATACATATGGGCTTATGCATCCCCGACGTTGCAGAATCTCACCGATCGCCGCGATTATTTTTGGGTGAATTGCCAGCCAATCTGTATTAGCGTTAATGCATATCTTCGTAATGCGCTATGAAAGAAAGTTTGCCGGGAGGTAAGTCCATGATACATAAAGAGCACCATCGGTCTCATCGGGCCGGTTGGCTACGTGCTGCTGTGCTGGGCGCGAACGATGGAATTGTTTCCACCAGCAGCCTAATACTGGGCGTTGCAGCAGCGAATACGGCTCAAAGCGATATCATGTTGGCGGGCGTGGCGGGACTAGTGGCAGGCGCAATGTCGATGGCGGCTGGAGAGTATGTATCTGTTAGCTCTCAAGCCGATACCGAGCATGCCGATCTCGACATCGAACGAAAAGCATTAGCTGAGCATTACGACTTTGAGCAGCAAGAACTTGCCGCTATTTACGAAGCGCGTGGCGTCGCTCCAGAGGTGGCAAGTCTAGTCTCCGAACAACTAATGCAACATGACGCTTTGGGCGCTCATGCCAGAGATGAAATCGGCATCACTGACATCAGTCAAGCGCGTCCGCTTCAGGCCGCATTGTCATCGGCGGCAACGTTCACCTTCGGCGCACTTTTGCCTTTGTTAGTGGCTTGGTGGGCGCCACCATCACAGCTTATCGTGTTAGTGGCTGTGTGCTCGCTTTTTTTTCTAGCCTTTTTGGGTGCTGTTGCAGCGCGTGTCGGTGGCGCACCAATAATAAAGGCTGCTGTGCGAGTCATGTTCTGGGGAGCTCTTGCGATGGCCTTAACATCCGCCATAGGGCGGGTGTTTGGGGTCGTGGCTTAACTACGTGACCAGTTTTGGCTCCTATCGACTCTGTAAATGCCGAGTGTTCAAAGTTGATAGATAGTCGCCTAGCTTTCAGGCGTGGAGAATAGTCTTCAACTACATTTGAATCTACAGATGCTTGTTATGAAGGGGCCTGGCGGATTAATCCTCGGAGCCCATTCCGACGACCGGAGGCTCTCAGCGTGGAATTCAAGGATTACTACCAGGCGCTCGGCGTTACAAAGGCAGCAACGTCCGAGGAGATCAAGAAGGCCTACCGCAAGCTGGCACGCAAGTTTCATCCCGATGTCAGCAAAGAGCCGGATGCGGAGCAGCGCATGCAGGCAATCAATGAAGCCAAGGCAGTACTGTCTGACCCCGAGAAACGTCTCGCCTATGACCAACTCGCACAGCAGTATCACTCTGGCCAGGATTTCCAACCACCTCCGGATTGGGATGCGGGTTTTGAGTTCAGTGGGCGTGGCTTCGAGGAGGCCGACCTCGGTGAGTTCAGCGACTTCTTTGCCAACCTCTTCGGCCATGGCGGCCGACCAAGAGGGGGTGGGCGCGGTTATCAGATGCGCGGCGAGGATCGACACGCCAAAGTTGTTATTGATCTAAATGATGCCTACCTCGGCGCTACCCGTACGATCACGCTGCTCGTACCCCAGGCCGATGCCCAGGGTCGCGTCAGTTCCAGAGAACATACCCTCAACGTAAGAATTCCCAAGGGCGTTAAAGCGGGCCAGCATATTCGGCTTTCAGGTCAGGGCAGCCCCGGTATTGGCGGTGGACCGGCAGGAGACCTGTTTCTTGAGATCCACTTTACCCCCAACTCGCATTATCGAGTTGAAGGACGGGATGTACACCAGACGGTGCCGGTCACGCCCTGGGAGGCCGCCTTGGGTGCCAGCATTGAAACCCCCACCCCTTCTGGGATCGTGAAAATGAAGGTGCCTGCAGGGTCACAGTCAGGGCGTCGGTTGCGCTTGAAGGGCCGCGGTATTCCCGGGCCTGAACCGGGCGATCTGTATGTGGAGCTAGAAGTCGTACTGCCCCCGGCCGATAGCGATAAGGCACGGAAACTCTATGAAACCATGGCGCAGGATATGGCTTTCGATCCGCGCCAACGGAAGGGAGGCTAGACCATGGTAAAAAGGGCTGTTACCAGCGGTGATCTGGTCGATGAGGCGACACTCACCCTCGACGAGTTGGCGCGTGCCTGCGCGGTGGAAACCGATTGGGTCATCGAACGCATTGAGAGTGGCTTACTCGCCGATGGTTCGCCCTATGTGGCGAGCTGGCGCTTCACAAGTCATGATTTGACCCGTGCCCGGCGGATGTTTCGGCTGGAACGCGATTTTGAGGCTGCCCCCGAACTAGCCGCATTGACGACTGACCTGATCGAGGAAAATCAACGCCTAAAAGATCGATTGCGCGCTGCGGGGCTTTGAGAACACCTTGCACTGATCAGGTGGTGGCATTGGCGATTATTTCAGCGCCAAGGCGGAACTCTGGCCACTGCTGATGCAAAGAAAAATAATACTTTTAAATCAGTGTCTTATGCTTTAAGCGTAGAGGTTTTTTAATTTTAATCCTGAATTCAAACATTAAGCGCAGCACCTGCGGTTTTCAGCGCCCCTGAATACTCTCCGAGGAACACTTGTGCCGGCGTCCGATACCCCAGACGTTTTCTGGGACGATTGTTCAGCTTGGAAACGACTCGCCTCAGTGCTGAGTCGCTCACCTTTCGGAAGTCCGTTCCTTTCGGGAAATACTGGCGAATCAGGCCGTTGGTATTTTCATTGGTACCACGCTGGCTTGAGCGGTACGGGTCACAAAAATAGGTCTTGGCCGAGACGGCCTTGGCAACCTGTCGATGCTCGGCAAATTCCGAACCGTTATCTAGGGTGATGCTCTGCACTGCTCCTCGGCGTGGTTCTAATAACCGGGTCATCGCCTTGGCCGTTCCAGTGGCCGTGATCTTCGGCAGGCGCGCTGCCAAGAGGTAACCGCTGCGTCTCTCGACCAGTGTCACCAAGCCGGATTCTTTGTGGCCCTTGAGTACCGTATCGCCTTCCCAGTGACCGATATGGCGTCTTTCTTCCACTTCAGCGGGGCGCTGCTCAATACCTACCCGGTGTGGGATCTTGCCTAATCCAGCATGCTTGGCTAACTGTCGCTGATAGCGCCGCTGTCGTGGTAGACGGAGTCGCTTCCATAATTCGCCGCCGTGTTTCTTGTCGTCCCAGATTAATGCATAGATCCACTGGTGGCTTACGCAAACCCCGTTGGCATTCGCCATGAAGCCACTTATTTGCTGAGGGCTCCATTCATCCATCAGTTGATCAGTCACCCAGCGAATCAGGCTTGGCAGTCGCTTCGTTACTTTCCAAGCGCTGCGTCGGCGCTGATCACTTCTCGATTGCGCCTGCTCAGGCGCATAGCCAGCCGTAAGCCCATTGCGCTTTATCTCGCGGCTGATGGTGCTGCTGTGGACCCCAATAGCCTTGGCTATTTGTCGCTGGCTGATGCCGGTCTCAAGATAAGCAAAAATTTGGTATCGTTGGGCCTGGGTCAGTTGTCGGTATCCCATGCTCTGCTTCACTTTGGTCGGTAAAGTCGAGAGGGTACCGGCGCTGGCCCTCCTTCCTCTACTGTGTGATCCAAAGTGCTGCGGTTATTCTATGAATCCAGGATAAGAAAAAATAATGATAGCTATGATGGTTTTTAAGGCGGCCATGGTTAAGTAATTTAATACTAAATATTTATTTTTAACTAAATTTATGGTCAAGTTGTAAAGTTTGATTTAGATCATGGAAGCTTCGGCTTGTTGCATTCTATTATTTCATTAATACATACAATGCGATGTTCCATTTAAAAGAGACCCATGACCATGAACTCCATGATAGCGCTTAATTTTCTCCCTCAAGACCAAATAAACCTATCTCATTCACACGAAAAAAACGAGCTAAAACGCTACAGATGGCTGGCGCTTACCTTCTTGCCGTTTGATTCATCGATCAGTAGCTTGATGAGTGCTATCGGCTTGGAGTGCGTACGCCGCCTTTTAAGCTTGCAAGAAATAGCAAGAAAAATGGAACTGGAGGCTTGCATCGATACAGATAACTTTGAAAAACTACCCTTGGTAAAAACAAATAGTCAGCATTTCTTTGTAGTAGATAAAACGATGGGTTATCAGTTTCTTGCGAGAGCTGAAGAAGCTGCCCAAGAGTCGTGTTCGTTTTATAGATGGTTGTTAGAAACAAATGCTACGCCTGAACTTCACCGAACTTTATTTGATTTTGTAACGCAAAAGGACAGTGAGTATCTCGTGCTACAAGAGTGTCGTGAGCAGTGGAGTATGATAAGAAGTTTATAGAGTACTTCTTTATAGAGTACTTCACTCACCTCGAATAAGCGTCAATCCGAAGTGAAAATATATAAGTTATTCAAAGTCTTGAGCTATGCATATGACTTCATGCTGTTCGTGAAAGAAAAGGCTGTTTAGTAGCTCTTTAGCGACCGTGCTCAATGCCAAATTGCGATAGCTTAGACTGCCTTTTTCTTTCACTTTTACATTTCGCACCAAAGGCGTTCTTTGAACTCCTCACTTAATTCCGATACCCGCTGCATTCTCTTAAATGTGGCTTCAGCCATATCGTCCGCCACATCTTGGTAACAAGAGACCATTGACGATGGTGTTTGAACCCCCTCAAGCCCTAACATGCAGCCTGACAGCTTGTTACATGAATCCACCATGGTTGAAAATAAGTCAAGTTCGTGGCGCAGTGTATTATTGAGTGTATTAAGCCAAATATACTGAAGCTTTATCATTGGGACGGTGGTTCCCATTAGGGGCTGATACCACCATATAAAGAACTCTTCGTAACCAAAGAGCT
Source organism: Halomonas sp. SH5A2 (assembly GCF_014263395.1). GTDB lineage: Bacteria > Pseudomonadota > Gammaproteobacteria > Pseudomonadales > Halomonadaceae > Vreelandella. The sequence goes on from NZ_CP058321.1 coordinate 1,810,267, forward strand.
CGTCGTAACCAGCTGGGATCATATCTTTTTGTGACAATTCTAATTTTTTCATTTTTTTGCCCACCCTGTAAATAAAAAAAGTATAGTTGATTTTTTTGTTTTTGGGTATTTTATTTCTATAGAATTGACTGGCGACATTTAATTTATTGATTTTTTTATATTACGTCTTTTTTGCCTGGTAGATTGATAAAAAATCATGGTGCTAGTTCTATTTTATAAGCTTTTATAGTTTCTTGATTTAATGTCAATGCTAGGTAGGCGCTGATGAATTTGACCGGTGTCATGGTAAGCCAACATAAAACTGTCTAAGGTTGATGATAGCTATCTGATTTTTAAGTTAGTACTTATAGCATGGCCGAGTTTGCTGCTACAGGCAGGGTTACTATAAAAATTCGATCACTGGGCCGCATAATCAAACAACTACCGGAGATACTTGATGTCGATTCGCAATCTCGATGCGCTTTTTTCTCCGTCTACGGTTGCTCTGATCGGTGCCAGTAATCGGCCTGGATCTGTAGGAGCGGTGCTAGCGCGTAATCTTCTCGGTGCCGGTTTTGCGGGTCCGGTGCTTACCGTCAATCCTCATGAACGTTCTATTCGCTCAACCCTAAACTACCACTCTGTCAAGGAATTGCCGCTGTCTCCTGATCTGGCAATCATAGCGACCCCGCCGGATACCGTTCCGGGATTGATCAAGGAGCTTGGAGAACGGGACTGTCGTGCGGCAGTGGTCATCAGTGCCGGTTTTGGCGAAGGAGAGAAGGCAGATGGGAAGGCGCTTAAGCGAGCAATGTTGAAGGCGGCGCGTCCCTATCTAATGCGTATTGTCGGGCCCAACTGTTTAGGCATTTTGGCCCCCCATAATGGCCTCAATGCCAGTTTTGCCCATCTTACACCGCAGAAAGGAAACGTGGCTTTCGTTACCCAGTCCGGCGCCGTGGCAACATCAATTCTTGACTGGGCGTCAGCGCGCGACATTGGCTTCTCCTATGTCATTTCTTTAGGTTCAATGAGTGATGTCGACTTTGGCGATGTACTCGACTTTCTGGCGCTCGATCCCAAAACGCGCTCCATTCTTCTCTATGTAGAGGCCATTTCCGACGCGCGTAAATTTCTGTCGGCGGCTCGCATGGCATCACGAAACAAGCCGGTCATCGTAGTGAAAGCTGGCCGCAGCGATGCAGGTGCCAAAGCGGCGCTTTCGCATACTGGGGCGTTGGCTGGGTCCGATGTTATCTACGACGCAGCCTTCAAGCGCGCGGGAATGCTTCGAGTCAAAACCCTGGACGAACTGTTTCAGGCCGCAGGGACGCTAGCGACGGGCATTCATGTTCAGGGTGACCGTCTGGCTATACTCACCAACGGTGGCGGGGTCGGTGTGTTGGCAGTAGATGAACTGGTCGATGCGGGCGGTCATTTAGCCGAGCTTTCCGCAGCAACTTTATCGCGTTTGGATTGCGTGTTGCCCCTGGCTTGGTCTCACGCTAATCCTGTCGATATCCTTGGCGATGCAACGGGGCAACGCTATGCAGACGCGCTCGACATACTAGTTGATGAACGAGACGCAGATGCACTCTTAATTATCAACTGCCCTGTGGCGGTTGCTGACAGCCTGGATGCTGCCCAAGCAGTAACTACGACGCTCGATAAACGACGGTTACCTGTATTGACCTGTTGGCTAGGGGAAGGAGCACCTGCCCAGGCTCGGCGTTTGTTCGCGGAGAAGCGTATCCCCTCATACGAAACGCCCGAGCAGGCCGTCCGCGCCTTTTTGCACTTGTACAGCTACCGGCGCAATCAACAGGCTCTTATGGAAACGCCTGAGGCGATTTCCGATCTCATTAGCATTGATATGACCAGCGCGAACGCGATTATCGACCGCGTCGTTGAGGACAACCGCAGTGTGCTAACTGAGCCAGAGGCCTCAGCTGTCTTGGCAGCCTATGGCATACCTACGGTACCCAGCATGGTGACTCGCACACCGGAGGAAGCCAGTAGGGCCGCCCAGCAGTTGGGTTTCCCTGTTGTGTTAAAAATAGTGTCGCGCGATATTTCACATAAATCTGATGTAGGGGGTGTGCAATTAAACCTGGCCTCTTCTGACGCCGTGTATCAGGCAGCAGAGAATATACTTACAGCAGCTCGTCAGGCGGCGCCCTTGGCACGGATCGATGGTTTCAATGTTCAACCGATGATTCGCCGCCCATGGGCCCATGAGCTTATTTTAGGCGTTTCTGAAGATGACGTTTTCGGGCCCATTATCCTGTTTGGGCAGGGGGGTAAAGCCGTAGAGGTCATTGGTGATCGCGTAGTGGGTTTACCACCGCTCAACTCTTTGCTGGCACAGGACATGATCCGTTCGACACGCATATCGCGTCTGTTGCAAGGCTATCGTGATCATCCGCCAACTGATATGGACGCCATTACACTCACGCTCGTTAAGTTGTCCCAGCTAGTCAGCGACTTGGAACGTGTCGTTGAGCTTGATATCAATCCGCTTCTGGCTGATGCTTCGGGTGTCATTGCTCTGGATGCACGCATCGTGATCAGGGCCGATCAGCATCAACGTCCGGCGCTGGCTATTCGCCCTTATCCCAAACAATTTGAAAAAATAATTACGGCACGCAGCGGCCAAGCTTATTTCTTACGCCCCATCCGTCCTGAAGACGAAGATGCCATGGTCAGCATGTTACGCCAATCCTCTCCAAGTGATGTCCGGCTTCGCTTCTTTGCGGCTATCAAAAAATTCGATCATGCCTTCGCAGCGCGACTAACCCAGATAGATTATGACCGGGAAATGGCTTTTGTGGCGATGCCGCCTGGCATCGAAGAGATCGTGGGAGTGGTGCGTTTATCTGCCGATCCAGATAAACAAAAGGCGGAGTTCGCTGTGATGGTGCGTAGCGATCTGAAAGGCACTGGCCTGGGTTATAGCCTTATGCAGCAGATTATCGACTATGCACGCAATAATGCTATTAAGCAGGTGTTTGCTGATGTGCTGCAAGAGAACCAGCCAATGCTCAAGATGGTGAAAGAGCTGGGCTTCGTGGTGCAGCCAACAGCTCATCAGGCTGACAGTATCACCGTTGTGCTCGATTTGTGAGGGAACCCATCGCATAGCGATATCAATCGATGACTAAGGAATCGGCATGAAGACAGCGTCTTCTTCACATCACACTGATGCCCCGGCCAAATCACCTCCTGCAGACGTCCATGCCCAGCATAGCGATGATGTTCTACTGGCAATGAACTCATCGCCATCTGGTTTAACGACAGAGGAAGCGGCCAAACGCTTGAGTATCTATGGGCGCAATCAGTTGCCAGTTGTCAGCGGGCGCCATCCCCTGTTTCGCTTTCTTACGCAGTTCCACAATGCGCTTATCTATTTTCTGCTAGTGGCAGCTCTGGCCGCTTTGCTGTTGGGGCATTTCGTCGATGCGGTGGTCATTGTTGCCGTTGTGCTGGTCAACGCGGTAGTTGGCTTTGTGCAAGAAGGTAAAGCGGAAAAGTCGCTGAATGCGATTCGTGATTTGATTGCACCGCAAGCTCACCTAGTGCGGGAGGGAAAGCGTATCAAGGTGTTGGCCAAAGACATTGTCCCTGGCGATATAGTGTTATTGGAGGCGGGGGATCGAGTACCAGCTGATATGCGGCTCATCCGTGCCAGTGCATTGAGGGTAGAAGAGGCCATTTTAACTGGTGAGTCGGTTGCTGCCGAGAAGCGGGAGTTACCTGCTTTACAAGAGGCTGCCCTTGGTGATCGCCATTCCATGGCGTATTCGGGCACGCTGGTCGCAACCGGCCAAGCTAAAGGGGTGGTGGTCGCCACAGGGAGCGCGACAGAAATTGGACGTATCAGCACACTGTTACGTGACGTCCAGTCGTTGACGACGCCTTTGCTGCGCCAGATCAACCGTTTCGGCAAGCACTTCACCTGGATAACGTTGGCGGTGACAGCCTGTCTCTTTACCTTTGCGGTGCTAGCACGTGGCTATGCCTGGTCTGACGCCCTTATTGCCGTTGTGGCCCTAGCGGTGGCGGCTATTCCTGAAGGCTTGCCTGCCGTCATTACCATTACGCTTGCCATCGGTGTTCAGCGTATGGCACGTCGCAACGCCGTCATCCGGCAGTTACCCGCTGTGGAAACACTCGGTGCTACTTCCGTTATCTGCTCTGACAAGACGGGCACGCTGACCCGCAACGAAATGACTGCGTGTCGGATAGAGGTTGCCTCAGGCCTGGTTAAGGTGACAGGAACTGGCTATGCACCCGAAGGGAGGTTGTCAGCCGAGCTAGAAGGAAGCGCGGGAGAGGAAGCGCTACGGCTGAGCCGCGAAACGCTGATATTGACAGGGTTACTTTGCAATGATGCTCAGTTAAATAAAATCGACGCGGACTGGCATGTTATCGGCGACCCGATGGAAGGAGCTCTCTTGGCTTTAGCGATAAAAGCAGGCCTTGACCCCGAGCGCACACGCCAGGAATGGACGCGGATTGACGAAATACCGTTTGATGCCAAACATCGCTTTATGGCGACGTTGAATCGTAATTCGGCGGGAGAACATCGAGTCTTTGTTAAAGGCGCCCCTGATGAACTCTTACAGCAATCTACGACTCAGGTTGCGGTTCAAGGTAAAGTGCCGCTTGAGCGGGAGGACTGGGCAAAACGAATAGCACAAGCAGCATCGCAGGGGGAACGCGTACTTGGCTTTGCTACCAAATCAGTATCTTCCAACTTAGCAACGCTAACTTTTACTGATCTCGAGGACGGTTTGGTCTTCGTTGGTTTAGTGGGATTCATCGATCCGCCTCGCCAGGAAGCAATCGCCGCCATTGGTGAGTGCCACTCCGCTGGCATTGCAGTCAAAATGATCACAGGTGACCACGGTGCCACCGCGGCAGCCATTGCCAGTCAGTTGGGGTTGGGTGAGAACCCGCGTGTGCTCACCGGACATGAACTTGACGACATACCTGACAGCGATTTATCCAGCATTGTTACCGATACGAGCGTGTTTGCCCGAACAAACCCAGAACATAAGCTGCGCATTGTTCGAGCGTTGCAATCGAAGGGCTCGATCGTGGCGATGACAGGGGATGGCGTCAATGATGCTCCTTCATTGAAGCAGGCAGATGTCGGTATTGGAATGGGGCATAAGGGTACCGATGCCGCAAAGGAAGCATCGCAGATGGTGCTGCTCGATGACAATTTTGCCTCTATCGTGGCTGCTGTATATGAAGGTCGAGTCGTTTACGACAATATCCGCAAAGTGGTCGCGTGGACGTTACCCACCAATGGTGGTGAGGTGTTAGCGGTCATTGCAGCAATACTCTTTAACTTTGCCATGCCGATGTCGGCGGTTCAGATCCTGTGGATCAATCTCGTGATGACAGTCACGCTTGGACTGGCCTTAGCGTTCGAACCAGCAGAACCAAATGTTATGCGACGCCAGCCCAGGCCCGCGGAACAGGGACTGCTCACGCCGTTTTTGATCTGGCGGGTGGTATTTGTGTCGCTCCTGTTCCTGGTGTCGGTACTGGGCATTTTCTTTTACTCCCTCAACAGAGGAGATGAATTGGTCATGGCACGCACCATGGCGGTCAATATGATTGTCGTGCTGGAAATATTTTATCTCTTCAACGTGCGCTACCTGCATATGACGTCATTCAATTGGCGCGGCGTCTTAGGGACTCGAGCCGTTTTGTTGGCGGTTTCAATAGTGATCATGGCCCAGCTTGTATTCAACTACCTGCCGGTTATGAATAATCTCTTTGAAAGTCGGCCGCTTGCGTTAATGGATGGGCTACTTCTTATTGGGATAGGTATTTTGATGATGGTAGTGCTTGAAATAGAGAAGGTTCTGTTTAAATGCGCCGGGTGGTTAAACCGTTAGCGACGTCACCCACTGATTGAGTAGCGCTACACTTTAGAGTCCGATCCATGGGTAAGGAGATTGGACATGAAGAAGCGTTTCAGTGAAGAACTGATCATTGGTTTCCTGGTCTAGTCATACTTAGATATTGATACTTCCATATTCGGCTTATCTCTGAGCTGGTCTAGCAGGTAGTTGTTCATTGCCTGGCCAGCAGGGGAGAGACTTTGGCCAGTGCGTTGCAATAGCCCGATTTGTCGTTCCAATCGCGGAGTGGATAGCGGAATGAAGCGCAGTTGGTCATGCTCCTCCTGAAACGCTAGGCGGGGCAAGGTGGTGATACCGATACCTGCTTCCAGCATCGCAGTCAGTGAAATCATATTGGAAATATAGAGTGTACTGTTTGTTAGTAGCTCTTCTGCAGAGGAACCTTGTAGCAGGCGCGAGGTGCCATTGCGAATGAGTGTGTAAGGCTTGAGCGCTTGCCAGTGCAGAGCGTCTTTTCGGGCGAGCGGATGGTCGTCGCGACAAACCACTCCTATGTCATCGTGCAACAGAATCTCAAACGTTAGGGCATCATCAGGTAGCCAAAGACTGGTGATGCCGAGTTCTACCTCGCCTTTCAGTACCATTTCATTGACTCGTTCTGAGTGGCCGTCCTGCAAACTGATATCGATACCCGGAAAAGCTTCCAAAAACCCTGCTAACAAGGTGGGCATCAGTCGGCTCGCAACTGAGGGCACAGCTGCAATATCGACATGCCCTCGTTGTTGGCGCGCAATCGCCAGTGCATCACGGCATATCCGGTCGTGATGGGCAACCAGTTCACGAAAACGTGGCTCGCACCACCGACCAAATGGCGTCAAAGCGGCTTTGCCATTTCCTTTCTCGAATAGCCGCTGGCCTAGTCGTTCTTCCAGGTCACGCACAGCCATCGAAATAGCGGGCTGGCTGCGATGCAGCTGTTTTGCTGCCGCATGAAAGCCGCCCAGATCAATTATCGCAAGCGTGTAACGCAACGGAGAGAGTTTTAGCTCAGGTAACATGGATGGCTCGCATGGTAAGCTTTTTTGATCATTCTATCTGAACTATTGATTATCCTTATCTTGCTACCTCTTTTAGCATGTCGTCAACGACTTTAAAGGAGGTAGTTATGTCATCCCCTCACGCGCTCTATATCAACGGCCAGTGGGTCGACGGTGAAGAAAGCCACGTTACAAACACAAACCCCTCGGATCTTGCTGAAGATATCGGCGATTATGCTCAAGCCTCTACGGCTCAGGTTGAAGCTGCCATAAAAGCGGCTCGTGTCGGTCAGCGGGAGTGGGCTAAAAGTGGGCTAGAGCAGCGCTATAACGTGCTAATGGCGATTGGCGATGAGCTGATGGCGCGTAAGGCAGAACTTGGCCGCTTACTATCGCGAGAAGAGGGCAAACCCTTGGCAGAAGGGATGGGCGAAGTGGCTCGTTCAGCCCAATTCTTCCATTACTATGCCGCCGAAGTGCTGCGCCAACTGGATGAGCGTGTTGATTCCGTCCGCCCGGGGGTCGAGGTCGATACACGGCGGGAGCCTGTTGGTGTGGTCGGCGTTATCAGCCCTTGGAACTTTCCCATGGCGACAGCCGTTTGGAAAATTGCCCCAGCGCTTGCCTTCGGTAACGCGGTTATTTTCAAACCCGCCAACCTAGTCCCTGCCAGCGCCTGGGCGCTGACCGAGATCATCAGCCGCCAGGCGTTGCCGGCGGGCACGTTTAACTTGCTGATGGGGAGCGGCGGAAGCGTAGGTGAAGCATTGATCACAAGTCCTGAGATCAATGCGTTGACGTTTACTGGCTCTCTCGAAGTAGGGCGTCGGGTGGCCGCCGCGACCGTCGGTAATCTGGTTAAGTGCCAACTGGAGATGGGGTCCAAGAATGCGCTAATTGTCGCTGAGGATGCCGATCTGGATTTGGCCGTGGAAGCCGCTTTCAATGGTGCCTATTCCGGTACCGGTCAGAAGTGTACGGCTTCGTCACGGCTGATTGTGCATCAGGCCGTACATGATGCGTTTATCGAAAAATTAATCGCGCGACTCGCACAAGCCAAGGTGGGGCCCGCGCTGGAAGAGGGCGTTCAGATTGGCCCTGTGGCGGATGCTCGCCAGTTGGCGTCCAACCTGGACTGGATTGAACGCGGCAAAGCCGATGGTGCTCACCTGGCTTTCGGTGGAGAAAGAATTACCTGTTTAAGCGACGGCTATTTTATGACACCGGCGCTCTTCACTGAAACAACCAATCAGATGGCCATCAATCGAGAAGAGGTCTTTGGCCCGGTTGCCTGCGTGATCAAGGTAGCCGATATAGACGAAGCGATTGCGACGTTGAATGACACCAATTTTGGTCTGACCGCCGGGATTATCACCAACTCATTGTCGCTTGCCAGCCGCTTCAAGGCGGAAGCTGAAACCGGCTGTGTGATGGTCAACCTTCCCACCGCGGGGACCGATTATCACGTGCCATTTGGGGGTCGAAAAGACTCCAGCTTCGGCCCTCGCGAGCAAGGTCGTTATGCCCGTGAGTTTTATACCGTGGTGAAGACCTGCTACGTGAAAGCGTAAGGAGTGATGCATGTCTAAGCAGATGCTGACCGTTGATGGTTTGCAGTACTCCAACTGGTCCCGCGAGATCTTCGAACAGATGCGCGAGGGCGGCGTTGATGCTGTGCATGCCACGCTCGTCTATCACGAAACGCTGCGTGAAACGCTCACCCGAATCGGTGAGTGGAACCGTCTTTTTGAGGTTCATGGTGATCTAATCATGCCCGTCCATGGGCCGGACGATATTATCCGTGCCCAGCAGTCCGGCAAGGTGGGCATCTTCTTTGGCGCTCAGAACTGTTCGCCGATCGAGGATGACATCGACATGGTCGCCGTGCTGCGCCAGTTGGGGCTTTTGATCATGCAGCTCACTTATAACAATCAGAGCCTTCTGGCGTGTGGTTGTTACGAAAGTGAGGACAGCGGTATTACGCGCTTTGGCCGCCAGGTGATTCGCGAAATGAACCGGGTCGGCATGGTGATCGATATGTCGCATAGCGGTGAGCGCTCAACCCTGGACGCGATTGAGCTTTCCGAGCGACCGGTGATCATTTCCCACGCCAACCCGAGCTTCTTCCACGACGCGAAGCGCAACAAGTCTGACAAGGTGCTTAAAGCGATTGCCGACAACGACGGCTTGCTGGGTTTTTCGGCCTACCCCTTTCATCTCAAGAATGGCCCTGACTGCACCTTGCAAGACTACTGCGACATGATCGCTCGCACGGTCGATTTGATGGGCATTGAGCACGTTGGATTGGGCACGGATCTATGTCAGAACCAGCCCACCTCGGTGCTTGAATGGATGCGCAACGGCCGCTGGTCGAAAGAAATGGATTACGGCGAAGGCAGTGCCAACAATGCTGGATGGCCAAGCCCGCTTTCGTGGCTCCGCGATAGTCGCGATTTCCCCAACTTGATAGAGGGGTTGCGCGATAAGGGGTTCGACGAGCAAGAAATTGCCCGCATCATGGGCGTTAACTGGGTCGCCCTGCTGGAACGAACGACCAAGCCGATGGCTTGACGGGTCCGGTTTATCACGCCTTTCACTATGACCAACAATAATCAATAACGAGGTGTTCCCATGAACTCACCTAAAGAGACAGGTCCTGACGCAGGGCTTGGCAAGTTCGGCGACCCGGTGGTACTCGGGCTCAGTGGCGGCTTTGTTGTCCTATTCGTAGTGCTTTCTTTAATCGATATCGAGGGAGTCGCTGGGGCGATTTCCGTTGGCTTTGCCTGGACGGCCGCCGTAATGGGATCCTATTTCCAGTTGCTATTGCTCCTGACCTTCTTTATCGCCATGGGCTTGGCGGTCTCTCCGGCGGCCAGCGCTAAAGTGGGCGGACTGGATACGCCAGAGTTGAGCACCTTCAAATGGCTTTCCATCATCATGTGCACGTTGTTAGCGGGTGGCGGTGTGTTCTTCGCTGCAGGGGAGCCGGTCTATCACTTTGTGGTGACGCCGCCTGCATTCGATAGCGAAGCTGGAACGGTGGAAGCAGTTGCCGGTGCGTTGGCCCAGTCATTCATGCATTGGGGCTTTTTAGCTTGGGCGGTGCTGGGTTCGCTGACGGCCATCGTGCTGGCTTACTGGCATTACGACCGTGGGTTGCCGTTACAGCCTCGCACCTTGCTTTACCCGGTGCTCGGTGAGCGCTTGATGCGTAGCTGGGTCGGTGGCGTGGTCGATGCCTGTTGTGTGATTGCCGTCGTGGCAGGCACCGTCGGCCCGATTGGCTTTTTAGCCACCCAGGTCAGTTTCGGCCTGCATGAGTTGTTCGGCCTGAGTGCAGGCTACACGACTCAGCTCATCATTTTAGTGGTGTTGGGGGCGCTCTATGTGACCTCAGCGGCTACAGGCATTCATCGCGGGATTCAGTTACTCAGCCGGTTCAATGTGTTTCTGGCCCTGGCGATCGCGGCGGTGATTTTCATCTTCGGGCCTACGCTGTTCTTCACCAATGCTTACCTGCAGGGCTTTGGTAAGTACATCAGCTCCTTCTTTGCCATGGCCACCATGACATCAGAAACCGCGCCTGGGTGGTGGATGCAGTGGTGGACCGTGTTCTTCTTTGCCTGGTTTATCGGTTATGGGCCGCTGATGGCGATTTTCGTGGCCCGTATCTCTCGTGGCCGCACGATCCGGCAGATGATTCTGGCCGTAGCAGTGATGGCGCCGATTGCCACGACTGTCTGGTTTACCCTGCTGGGCGGCGCCGGTATTCATTACCAGCTGACCGGGGCGATTGATCTGGCTGATGCGCTCAATAACTTCCAGTTTGATGTTGCCACTCTGACCGTTGCACAGGCGTTACCGGGCGGCATGTTGATGGCCCTGGCGATCCTGCTACTGACCACCATTTTCGTCGCCACTACAGGTGACTCCATGAGCTATGCGATTGCCGTTGTGTGCACCGGGCATGATGAACCGCATACGGCCGTGCGTATTTTCTGGGGCATCACGATGTCGCTGATGGCCGCGATCCTTCTCTACATGGGCTCAGGCCAGATTGGCGTGCTGCAGCAATTTATCGTGATTACCGCCATTCCAGTGTCGCTGGTGCTGCTGCCGTCGCTATGGCTAGGACCGCAAGCGGCATACGCCATGGCGCGTGACCAGGGTTTGACTACAAGTAAGAAGGTGATCGTTAATGAGTAACCGCGAGTGGATGTTGGCACAGCTCTCGCCTCTGTCCCTTCGTCCTGCTGATGATGTCATGCGACTGGAGCGCTTGGGCAGCTTGCATGCCTGCCGACTTAGCTTCGTGCGCACCCTGGTTCGACAGATGGGGCGCCAGCGTTGGCAGGTGAGCCGGGTACGCTTTGATCTTGACGAAAACGGCTATGGTACCGCTGTCTATCGCTTGCAAACGCCTTATGGTCGCTACCATGGTGTTATGTTCGCCCAGGCGCTAGATGATGAGCGTCGCTCGGATCGAGTGATTGCCGAGGCTTGGGATGTCACTTTTGGCATGGTGGAAGGCGAAGTGGATGATAGCCTACTGGCGCAAATGGCAGCCAATATTCCACTTCAGGAAGCTGGGCGTCAGCATCCACGCGTGCTGGTACTTTCTCGTGCCAACAAGAGTCTGCGCAACTTCGCTTACTTTGTAGAAGCACTCGCGAGTGGCAAACAGCCTGATCCGGCGTGGCTGACGCGTGTTGGCTATCTTTATCGTACTACGGCTGTTTACGGCAACGGCAAGTTTGGTATCGCCGACTTTGCTCGGTTGCATGAAAACCCGGATTTTCGCCGTCCTTTCTCCGCGCAAATGGCCGGTGTGTACCTGCTACGGCACTTTTCCATCGAGCAGGTAGAGCACCTGGCACGTTGCCAATCACCCGAAACAGCCTGTGAACTGGCCACTGAAATGCGTCGCTATTTGGGGATAGGTAATTCTACTGGCTTGGGCATGGCGCCGTTTTTGATCAATCACCCGCAGCTGATTGCTCAATGGGTCACCCAGCGTGAAACAGCGTTGGCGCTGGCTCAGCGTCAGTCGCCTGGCAATGAAGAGCGTGAGCGATTGATCACGCTAACCCGGCGCGCCATACAGCATCTGGCGGAAACGGTGACCGAAGACGCCGAGCAAAGCGAACGTAATGCGGCCACGGTGGCGGCGTTGCCAGATGTGCTGAACTGGCTAGAAAGTGCCCCCTTGGAAGAAGACCTATGGCACCAACTGGTTGCCTGGAGTGAAAGAACGCTGCCTCTTGAAGCCCAGGAGCTAATCAATACGCTATTGATCGAGCTTTATCCAGAGCAGGTAGACCCGTTGGAAGAGCAGATGGGGGTGCATGAAAACCTCGATCTTGAGCCCGACATGCCTCTAATACGCCTACGCCAGCTAATGGAGACCTTCTATGGCTGGGCACTGGAGCAAGACTATACCAGCCCCGATGGCGCTTATTGGTTCTGGTATCGCTCTACGGAAAAAGAAGAGCCTCGCTTGGGTATTCGTCATGAAGAATCGGGCGTCGACAAAGAAGTGCCGATTGCCATGGGCCCCCGAGTGGCGCATAGCCATGCGGCGGTGTGTGCGTTTCTGGATGAGGCCCCGCGTGCCAAAGTGGTTGATTTTCTCCTGGCCAAGCCTCGCCACAAAGAGATCATTCGCCGTGTACAGACGCTGGTGAAAGCCACTTATGGCGATATTCATGCCAATCTTTGGCACCGTGAAATGAAACCGATGCATTTACTGCGTGCCAAGCTGGCGTTTTTTGGGGCCAGCCGGTTCGATCCGAAATCGGATCGTTGGGTGCGTATTACCCTGTTTCAGGGTGCGCCATTGGTGGAAGAGCTTAACGCCGAGCCGGAAGACCTGACTCATTTCGATGATTGGAGCTTTCCGTTGGAGCCACGGCTTTTCAATGGGGCTGTGCATCCTGCGTGTCTATCGCCTCAACATTTGCACGAGAAGTCACTACAACAATCAGTCGAAGGAGAAGGATCGTCATGAAAGTCTCCTTTAACGAGCTACAGGGGTTATGCAGAAAAGCGTTTACTGGAATTGGGTTTGAAGAAGGTGACGCCGCTGATGCTGCTGACATGGTGGCGTGGATGCAGGGCCATGGCTTTAACGCGATTGATCAGTTGAGTCGTGGATTGGATTTCCTGTTGGAAGAAGACCCTGACGCATTGCCAGCTGTGATTTATCAGGATGGTGATCTCGCCGTGCTGGATGGCCATGGGCAAAGTGTTCTTCGTAGTATCAGCTTGGCCACTGAGTTGGGCTTTGCAAAGGCTCGCGCGCGTGGGCTCTCAGTAGTGAAAATCCGGCGGTGCCACAATCGCCAACTGATCATGGGCTATCTCTCGCGTCTGGCCGGGCGCGGTATCAATATCACGGCGTTCTGGCGCAATGCCCAGGAGCCACTCACCGAGCAGGTAGTAGGCTTTCGCGCTGGGCATTCCACGCCGGAGGTGCGCATTTATGCGGTAAGAGACGTGCCTGAAGAGAATGAACCCAATGATGGCATCACCCTGGTAATGGCAAACCATGTAGAGCTACTTCCGTCTCTAGGAGCGGATCACGACCTGGATCTGCTGGCTCGCCATTCGGAATCCGATCTCATGGCATGCCGTCAGCGGTCGCTGCAGGAAGGTATTGAAGTCGATGACGCTATATGGAGTCGCTTGAAAACGTTGGCGTATCGAATGTTGGTGGAGTCCTCCGACGCTTCTCGTAGCGGTGCCGGCGCTGGCGACAATGATAACGACTGATTTAAGAGAGCATGGCAATGATTCAACCGGTAAAAACAGATCTTTATGCAGCAAAAGCGCCCTTGGAGTGGGCCGTGGTTGGCAATGGTATTCTGTTCACAGCACAAATTCCCATCGGTGCTGATGGCATTGTGGTCGAGGGGGGAATTGAAGCTCAGTCCCGACAGACGTTAGACAATTTGAAGCATACCCTGGAAAGCGCTGGTGCCAGTATGCAACAGCTTACCCAAGTTCTGATCTATGTGACCCAACGTGACGACTTGGTCACGGTCAACCGCGTATACTCAGAGTACGTAACTGCGCCTTACCCGAATCGTGCTGCCATCATTGTTTCTGGGTTCGCGCGTGAAGAGATGCTTATAGAAATGGTGGCTTATGCCGCCTTAGACTGACCCTGTCCGAGCCAGTTCCGATACCGCATTGATCAATGCCGATATCTTCAATAAGACGATTTTTAACAATTCATTCATTATCTTCCGACATTTTTTATCAACATTAGCGAAGAAGCTAAAAAGCTTTCCCATCTGCTGGCGGGCAAGTCGACGCTGTGCCGTATAGAGTAAAATGTAGACCGACAAGCGATGGTGAAGGCTAAGAGTTACTGTGGCACTATTTCATTGAACAACATGGTAGATCGTGTTGGACTTAGTTGGCACCGATATTCCCTTGCACAGCGAGCAACACGTCAAGTTCTTTAATCGGTATAACGATCAACACTGTTACTTCCCGCTGTAAGTTTTTTGTGGCCGCCACCTGCTGGTGAGCTATCGCGATCAGTGACCATAGCGGCAGCTGCCATAGCTGGTCCATCCTCGCATTACTGGTACAGTTTATTCGCCAGTACTGGCCCAATATCCGCATCGTATTAAGGGTGAATGTGATCACTCACTGTCGAAATATGAAGAGAGCGATAAATCATATCTGGGATTCTGAAGATGGAAAAAGCTGATGAATGCTGAAAGCAGAAACGTAGTGCTGCTAGACGGAGGCATGGGGCAGGAGCTCAGGAAGCGCAGTAGCCAACCGGCGTCCCCGCTATGGTCTGCTCAGGTCATGCTCGACGAGCCCCAGTTGGTTGTGGATGCGCATCGCGATTTCATCGCGGCTGGAGCGCAAGTCATTAAACTTAACAATTACAGTGCCACGCCGATTCGCCTGGCGCGCGATGGCAGCGCTGCAATGTTCGAACCCTTGCATACGGCGGCACTCAACGCTGCCTGGCAGGCACGAGAGGAGAGCGGCAGTCAGGTGCGCATCGCAGGTTGTCTGCCGCCCTTGGTGGCCAGCTATCACGCCGATAGCGTGCCGGACGACACCGTTTGCCAGCGTGATTACCGGCGTCTTGTGAAGCAGCAAACAGAAGGTGTGGACCTTTTCCTCTGTGAAACCATGTCGCTGATACGTGAGGCGCGAGCGGCAACGATAGCGGCGGTGGAAGCCGAGCGCCCGGTATGGGTGGCGTTCACTGTGGATGATAGCGATGGTACCCGTTTGCGCTCTGGCGAACGGCTGTCCGAAGCGGCTAATGAGGTCGCGTCTATCGGCGCGGAGAGGATAGTCGTCAATTGCTCAGTCCCTGAAGCAGTTACAACCGCCATGAATGAACTTGCAAAGATTAACGTGCCCTTTGGTGGGTATGCTAATGGCTTTACATCTGTTGCACCGCTACAACCTGGTGGAACCGTCGACGCGCTAACATCGCGCACTGATCTTGATCCTATCGGCTATGCCGACCATGCGCTGGAATGGGTCGAGCTGGGAGCTAGAGTGATCGGTGGCTGCTGTGAAGTGGGTCCTTCACATATTGCTGAGTTAGCCAGACGATTGACCGACAGCGGTTACCGTCTGGTGTCATATTGATCGTGTGGCGCGTGGTATCAGTTCGCTTGAACAATGCTATATCGACGTAAAGTCGTAACAGTCAATGGCCTGCGAACTTGGGACCCGGGATTGCACTCTGCATGAGTGATCACTGAAAGCGTCACTTAATCGTTTCTTCTGTTTCTGCTTCCTCTTCTTCATCCCCGACCGGTTCGAGGGGGTTGCCATCCTCGTCAAGAAACTGATGATCATATGCCGCCTGAAGGCCTGTATTTTCAGCTTCGACTTCCTGAGGCTGCTCGTCATCGTCAGTCAGGTAGTCGATATGGCCTGGATAGATAGGCGAGAGCACTGCGATCATAATACCGATCACGCAGAAGATGGAAAAAGCGTCCGCATAGCCGAATTCACCCACCAGCATACCGACCACCGGGGAGCCCGCCGCTTGGCCCAACGCGCAGGCCATAAAGGGTAATACCGGGCCCATTGATGGACGTCCCGGCAAGAGGCGGATGCCAGTCATCAGGTACAACCCTGTCAAACTCATGTAAGCGAGGCCGAACACCAATGCGGAAAACACAGTCAGGGCTAACTGGTCGGGGCTGGCGGCAAGCAGTACAAGGCTTGCCGCCAGCATCATTAGCATTAACGCTTGGGTAATGGGCGGGTTATTGCGATCGGCTACATCGCTCACCACGGCGCCTCCCATGCCAGCTATGCCGGCGGCGAACCATAGCCAGCCTGTGAAAGCGGGGGGGAGTTCACCTAGCCTGACCACTAGGTCCGGAGCGAAGATCCAGTAGGGTGCAGATACAAACCCCATCGCGAAAGCAAACAGCGAAAGCCGGACTAGGCGCGACCACTGCTGTCGAGTCACCGGGGGAGGTGGCGCCGCATTGGCGGGAATAACCCGTGAGACCGAGGGGATAAAAAACCAGGCTGCCACTACCCCTATACCTGCCAGTACGGCAAATGATGTGTAAGTAAAACGCCAGGCATCTGCCAGAAATACAACGGTAGGTACTGCCACGATGATACCGATACTGGTACCGGCGTTCATGATGGAACTGACACGGCCGTGCATCGAACGGCTAACCAGTACCTGCATGGCGGAGGTCAGCGCCGGCATCATCAACCCCGTGCAGACACCGCAGGTAAACACACCAATTCCCAGCGATAGAGCGTCTGAGGACCGGCTGATCAGTGCCAGACCACCAACACCAAAACATCCCGAGAGCACAGCCAGGTTGCGAGCCCCGAGGCGATTAGCGGCAAGTGGTGCCACCATGGTGGCAAGCACGAAACTGACAAAAGGCAATGCGCCGATGATGCCGACGATATACGCTGACAGGTCCAGCTCATTGCTGATGGAGGGTACGAACAAGCCAAACGCGAAGCGCGCGAGCCCGTAACTGATGGCCACCAGGGCTGCGCCAAAGAAGGCAAACCCCATGTTGGATAAGGTCTTCATATGGCCACCTCACTGTCGCGTTTGGCTTGAATGTCATGCAGATACGATCATTCTCTCAATGACATCTGTCATGAGCAATGCAAGACGATCCATTTCATCGGAAGTGATTAAATCGCTAATCCAGCACAATAATGAGTATTCCTTTCAGGGGCCTGACTACAAAAACGCCGCGGGATGTTATTCCATGGCGGCGTTTTTGTATGTATCGGAACTCAGGTTCCAAAAGGGTTAGCTGGGTGGCTGGTGATCAGCGAGGGCAGCGGTTACGGCTTCTTCCCACTGTCCCGGGGTAATCCCCCAATGCTCCATTTCTGCCTGGTCAGGGCTGCCCTTAGCGGCATCCTCAAGTTCATCTTTAGAGTGTCTTTCAAAACAATGCTTGGCAAACGCCTTGGTTTTGCCGTCACTTAACTTATTGATCATGTCCATGGTGATTAGCTCTCCTTGATAAAGCGTTAAACAAGCTCAGTGTAGTCGTTCAGTGCTTTTTTGCCCGCCTGATCACGTCAACACATAACATGGGGTGTAGGATTGTCCGTCGAGTTTCATGCGACCCTGAGCCACAAAGGAACTCAGCAGCTCATCCAGACGACGCATTAGCTCAGGCTCGGCATTGAGCACATAGGGGCCGTGGGCCTCAATGGCGCGAATGCCTTGCTCTTTGACGTTGCCCGCGACTATGCCCGAGAACGCCCGGCGCAGGTTGGCGGCCAGTTCATGGGTCGGCTGCTGGCGGTGAAGTGCCAAGGCACGCATGGCATCGTGAGTGGGATCAAAGGGCGCCTGGAAATCACGCGCAACCGTCAGTCGCCAGTTATAGTAGAACGCATCCTGGTGAGTACGCCTGAATTCGGTGATCTCATCGATACTCTGGCGCATCAGCCGAGCAACTGCGACGGGGTCGCCGGTAATGATGGTATAAAAACGCCGAATGTCTTCGCCCAAGGTATAGACCAGAAACTCATCGATCTTCTCAAAGTAGTCAGCCGAGTCGGCCGGGCCGGTCAGTATGAGCGGAAATGGCATATCCTGGTTTGAAGGGTGTAACAGTATCCCCAGTAAGTAGAGAATTTCTTCTGCAGTGCCCACGCCGCCAGGAAAGACGATGATGCCATGCCCCAGGCGAACGAACGCTTCAAGGCGTTTTTCGATATCGGGCATGACAACGAGTTCATTGACGATCGGGTTGGGCGCTTCTGCGGCAATGATGCCTGGTTCCGAAATGCCCAGATACCGACCGTCACGACGGCGCTGCTTGGCGTGGGCGACGTTGGCGCCTTTCATCGGACCTTTCATGGCACCGGGACCGCAGCCTGTGCAAATATCCAGATCGCGCAGGCCCAAGTGGTAGCCAACGTCCTTGGTGTACTCGTACTCTTCCCGGGAAATGGAATGACCACCCCAGCACACCACCAGGCTGGGGTCGCGGCCGGGTTTGAGCGTGCCTGCCTTGCGCAGAATATGAAACACCGCGTTGGTGGTGCCTTCGGCGGAGGTCAGGTCAAAACGGTCGTGACGCTGGATTTCATTGTAAATGTACACAATGTCACGGATGACCGAGGAAAGGTGTTCCCGAATGCCGCGAATCATGCGCCCATCAACGAAGGCTTCGGCAGGCGCATTGGTCAGTTTCAAGCGGATGCCGCGATCCTGCTGAAGCACTTCGATATCAAAGTCTTTGTAGGCTTCCAGAATCGCCAGACTATCATCGGTCGGGCTGCCGCAGTTAAGCACGGCCAGTGCGCACTGCCTTAGCAAATCATGCAGGCCGCTCTTTGACGTGCGATGCAGTCGATTGACTTCGTGTTGTGAGAGGACTTCGAGGCTGCCTTCCGGCGAGATAATGCTGGAAATGGTGTCGCGCGATTGAGCGTTTGGGGTCATTAGTGGTGCAGTTCCTGACAGTGTGAGATCTCCTGGCATACTATCACGCTCCCCGAGTGGGTTCACCGTCAGCGCTCGGTAGGCAGTGTGATATGATAGGCGCTATTGCTAACCCGATGATGCTCAACATGTTTAATGCGCAATATTTTCGAACCTACATCACCTTGGTGGAAACTGGCAGCTTTACGCGTACCGCGCAGCGACTGGATATGACCCAGCCCGGGGTGAGCCAGCATATTCGCAAGTTGGAGCGTTACTTAAATAAAACCTTATTGGAACGACGCGGCCGCGGTTTTACGTTAACCGAGTCGGGGCGTCGCGCTTACGACTATGCGTTAAAACTGTTTGCTGAGCATGAGCAGTTTCGACATGCGCTGGACGACGATTTACTTGACAGCGGTGAATGCCGTATTGCCTCTCCCGGTAGCGTTGGCCTGATGTTTTACCCCTACATTCTCGGGCAGCAGCAAATGCATCCCAACCTGACGGTCAGCTATAGCTTTGCGTTCAATCACGAAATCGTCAATGACGTGCTGGAAGGGCGGTACGACATCGGGATCGTCACCGAAGCGGTCAATCATCCCGATCTGGAATGCCACGTATGGCACCAGGAGCCGCTATGTCTGGTCGTGCCGGCGGACTTTGTCGAAGGGACGCTTTCGGACCTGATGGGGATTGGCTTTCTCAATTACTACGATGGCATCAATCACGCCAATGCCCTGTTGCGTGCCAATTATCCCGATGACTTCCGTTCGATGACGCATTTTCGCCACCAAGGTTTTACTAATGAGGTCAGCATGGTGCTTGATGCCGTGGCTCGGGGGTTGGGGTTCACGGTGGTGTCCCGACTGGTGCTGGAGACATCGCCGTGGCAGCGCCAGGTAAAGGCGCTTAATCTGCCCAATACGGTCAATGAAGTGCTGTATTTACTGCGTCGTCGTGATTCCGTGCTGCCCAAGCGCTATGAAAAGCTTCTCAACGGCTTTCAT
Source organism: Halomonas sp. SH5A2 (assembly GCF_014263395.1). Classification (GTDB taxonomy): domain Bacteria; phylum Pseudomonadota; class Gammaproteobacteria; order Pseudomonadales; family Halomonadaceae; genus Vreelandella. Next base: position 1,830,101 of record NZ_CP058321.1, read on the forward strand.
CAGGAACGGATGCAGGAAATCACGCCTTGAGGCTCGCTTTACAGGCGTCGACCTCAAGGCGCTTGGCTGATAGGCCTGGCCGTTACGCGTCTCGGTACTCGTCGATGGACGGGCAAGAGCAAATCAGCTGACGGTCGCCAAAGACGTTATCCACTCGATTCACTGCTGGCCAATATTTCGACGCCTTGACGGCGGCGGTAGGGAAGGCCCCCAGTTCGCGGTCGTAGGGACGTTGCCATTCGGCGTCGATGATATCTGCCTGGGTATGGGGCGCATTGACCAGCGGGTTGTTGTCCAGTGGCCATTCGCCCTGCTCGACACGGGTGATCTCCTCGCGAATGGCAATCATCGCATCGCAGAAACGGTCGATTTCATACAGCGATTCTGACTCGGTTGGCTCGATCATCAGCGTGCCCGGCACGGGGAACGACATGGTGGGCGCGTGGAAGCCGTAATCCATCAGGCGCTTGGCGATGTCCTCTTCGCTGATGCCCGAGGCCGCCTTGAGCGGGCGAATATCGATGATGCACTCGTGAGCCACCGTACCGTTTTGGCCGCGATAGAGAATCGGATAGGCCGCTTCAAGTCGTTTGGCAATGTAGTTGGCATTGAGGATGGCGAGTTCGGTCGCTTCGCGCAGACCGCGCGCACCCATCATTTTAATGTATGCCCAGGAAATCGGTAGGATGGAGGCACTGCCAAACGCCGCGGCGGATACTGCACCGCACTCTGGATTGACACCGTTGATGGGCGTGACCACGTGGTTGGAGACATAAGGGGCCAAGTGGGCCTTGACACCAATGGGTCCCATGCCAGGGCCACCGCCGCCGTGGGGGATGCAGAACGTCTTGTGCAGATTAAGGTGCGAGACATCGCCACCGAAATCCCCAGGGCGGGTTAACCCCACCTGGGCGTTCATGTTGGCGCCGTCGATATACACTTGACCGCCGTTGTCGTGAACGATCTGGCAGGCGTCACGCACGCTGGTTTCAAAGACCCCGTGGGTCGACGGATAAGTGAGCATGATGGCAGAAAGCTGATCCCGATGCTGTTCTGCCTTGGTGCGCAGATCGTCCAGGTCAATATTGCCGTTAGCATCGCACTCGACCACCACCACTTTCATTTGCACCATGGCCGCAGAGGCCGGGTTCGTCCCGTGGGCCGAACTTGGGATCAAGCAGACATGGCGATGGCCTTCGCCCTGAGCATTCTGGTAACGCCTGATGGCCGCCAGCCCAGCGTATTCACCCTGGGCGCCTGAGTTGGGCTGCATCGAAATATGCTCATAACCAGTCACCTCAACCAGGAAATCGGCCAATTCGTCGATCATCTGGTGGTAGCCAGCCGCCTGCTCACGGGGAGCGAAGGGGTGGATATGGGCAAACGCCGGCCAGGAAACGGGGACCATCTCGCTAGTGGCGTTGAGTTTCATGGTGCACGAGCCGAGCGGAATCATTGCATGAGCAAGCGATAAATCTTTGTTTTCCAGCCGCTTCAGATAGCGCAGCATCTCGGTTTCGCTGCGGTAGCGTTTGAAGGTCGGGTGCGTCAGGAAATCGCTTTCCCGCTGGTAAGCGCTGGGAATGCCAGAAACACGGTCAGTAACGATCCGCTCGTCAAGAGCGGCGATAGAGAGTCCGTGCTCGTCGCCGAGCAATACGTCAAACAGCATGGCCACATCGTGGGCCGTGGTGGTTTCATCCAGGCTGATACCCACATCGCCGTTGGCAAAATAATGCAGGTTGATGTCGTGGGTCATCGCGCGACCATGGATTTTGCCTGCATCCACCTGGTTCAAGCGCAGCGTATCGAACCAGCTGTCATGCGCGAGGCGGATGCCTGCCTGCTGAAGGCCGTGGGCGAGCAGCGTCGTTAAACGATGCACGCGCCCGGCAATTTTGCGTAGCCCTTCGGCACCGTGGTAGGTGGCGTAAAAACCAGCGATATTGGCCAATAGCGCCTGTGCCGTACAGATGTTGGACGTGGCTTTCTCACGGCGAATATGCTGCTCGCGGGTTTGCATCGCCATGCGCAGCGCCGTGTGGCCGCGGCTGTCTTTGGAGACGCCAATAATCCGCCCGGGAATCGAGCGCTTGAGCTTGTCTGATGTGGCAAAAAAGGCGGCGTGAGGCCCACCGAAGCCCATGGGTACGCCAAAGCGTTGAGAGTTGCCCACCACAATATCGGCGCCCAGAGCGCCCGGCTCTTTAAGCAGAACCAGGCTGAGTAGATCCGTTGCCACACAGGTCATGACCGAGCGTTCAGCGGCCGTGTTGATCAACGGTGCCAGATCGCAGATCTCGCCGCTGGCTGTGGGGTACTGGAACAAGGCCCCAAAAACGTCATGCTCGGCAACAGAAGCCGCCGGTCCGACGATCAGTTCAAACCCAAAAAAATCGGCGCGGGTTTTGACCACGTCCAGGGTTTGGGCAAACACATCGTCGGCGACAAAAAACGCATTGGACTTGTTTTTCTTGTTGGCTCGCTTGCACAGCGCCATGGCTTCGGCCGCTGCTGTCGCCTCATCCAGCAGGGAGGCGTTGGCAAGCTCCATGCCGGTTAAATCCATGACAACCTGCTGGAAGTTCAGCAGGCCCTCCAGGCGCCCTTGGGAAATTTCCGGCTGGTAGGGCGTATATGCCGTATACCAGCCTGGGTTTTCCAGCACGTTGCGCTGAATGACCGCGGGCATGTGCGTCCCATAGTAACCCTGGCCAATATAGCTTTTGGCGACTCGGTTTTGACGCGCCAGCTGGCTCAGGTAATCGAGCGCTTCGGCTTCACTTCTGGGCTCGTCGAGCGCCAGTTCTCGGCCAAGGCGAATATCGCTGGGGACAGTTTGCTCGATCAGGTCTTCCATGCGCTTCATGTCGAGCGCTTTTAACATGGTGGTGACATCGTCGGCGTCAGGGCCATTGTGACGTTTGATAAAAGCATCGTGGTCAGCCAGTTCGGCTAATCGGCGAGTTTCAAAAGGCATGGAGAGAGTTCCGAACGTGATGAGAAAACCGGGCAAGGGTTGGGGCTGCGCCTGCCAATGGGCAGGCGTCATTGATTAGTCGTCGCTTAACGTCGCTTGATAGGCATCTGCATCCATCAGCTCGTCAAGGTTTTCATCGCTTAAACGTACCTTCATGATCCAGCCGGCTTCATAAGGAGCATCATTGACCGTTTCAGGCGCGTCTTCCAGTGCCTCGTTGACGTCGATGACTTCGCCATCGACGGGCGAATAAAGGTCAGACGCGGCTTTGACCGATTCAATGACACCGAACTCATCGCCTTTGGTCAGCGTGGTGCCGACGTCAGGCAGCTCGACAAACACGACATCGCCAAGTGCGGCTTGAGCATGGTCGGTAATGCCGATGGTGACCGTACCGTCTTGATGATCAAGCACCCACTCGTGGCTCTCAGCGTAACGAAGGTTGGCAGGAAGGTTGCTCATGGTGATTCCCTATACGAAACGGATGTGGAGCCGCCATGTTAGCGCTTGTTGTTCACCTTGGCGATGGGCACTGTTCACGGCGAGCGTTTGGCGAAGCATGGTAACGCGTTTCCAATAGGAAACAAGTTTCATCCAAACCGGCAATGGCGACGACACGGCCATGAATTGCCAAATTAGCGAAATTTACTGCGTTAACTCGACAATGCCATAGCATGTGACCAAAGTTATGGTGTAAAACATGGCGATCTTACGTTGGGAGGGGGCAGCGATCAGTTCGTGACTCCACCACGTTTGATGGCCAGAATTAACCGACGCCTCGTAAAGCGTTGCATCTGGCCTACATCGAATAAATCAAACCATGAAAAGGGTAAGGAGGTAGCAGGTGGAAACATTAACCAGTCTCTTCGGAGCCATTAACGGGGTGGTATGGGGCCCGTTGATGCTCATCTTGCTGTTAGGTGTCGGGGTCTACCTCCAGCTTGGCCTGAAACTGATGCCCATCAGGAAGCTCGGTGTCGGCTTCAAGCTAATGTGGCAGGGGCGAGATGCCAAGGATAAAAGCGCTGAAAAAGATGGTGAAATCTCCCCCTTTAACGCGCTGATGACGTCATTATCGGCGACTATCGGTACCGGTAATATCGCCGGGGTGGCGACCGCGATTGCGTTAGGTGGACCGGGCGCGGTGTTCTGGATGTGGATCACGGCGCTGGTAGGGATGGCCACAAAATTTGCCGAAGCACTGTTGGCGGTTCGTTTTCGTGAAACCGACAGCACCGGCTACCATATTGGCGGACCGATGTTCTACATCAAGAACGGTCTCGGCAAGAAATGGATGTGGCTTGGCGTACTGTTCGCGTTCTTCGGGGCGGTTGCTGCCTTCGGCATCGGTAACACGGTTCAGTCCAATTCGGTCGCAGATGCCATGGACTCCACCTTTGGCGTGCCCACATGGCTAACCGGCGTGGTGATCATGGTGCTGGCCGGTGCGGTCATCCTCGGCGGCATCAAGCGGATTGCCAAGGTGGCTGGTAAGCTGGTGCCGGTCATGGGCATTGCCTACATCATCGCGGGTATCGTCGTGCTGATTATTAATGCCGGCCAGATCGGCGAAGCCTTCAGCTTGATTTTCTACTATGCCTTTAACCCCATGGCGGCTGCAGGTGGTTTTGCAGGTGCCGCGGTCATGGCAGCGATTCGCTTTGGTGTAGCGCGGGGGATTTTCTCCAACGAGGCTGGCTTGGGTAGTGCGCCTATTGCCCACGCGGCGGCACAAACTAAGAACCCCGTCCGCCAGGGGCTGATAGCCATGCTCGGGACCTTCATCGATACCATCGTGGTGTGCACCATCACAGCGTTGGTCATCTTGACCTCAACCGTGTGGATTGATGGCGAAGAAGGGGCGTCGTTAACGGCACTTTCCTTCGACGCGGCGCTACCCGGCTTCGGCAATCAAATTGTTGCCATTGCGCTGGCGGTGTTTGCCTTTACCACTATCCTTGGCTGGTCGTTCTATGGCGAAAAATGCTTCCAGTTCCTGTTCGGGACGCGCTCCATCATGCTGTATCGGGTTCTCTTTGTACTGGCGATTCCGCTCGGCGCCATGGCACAGCTTGGTTTTATCTGGTTGATGGCAGATACCTTCAACGCCATGATGGCAATTCCCAACCTGATTGCGTTGGCGCTGCTATCCCCCGTTGTGTTTAAACTGACTAAAGACTATTTCGATGGCAAAGACGTCTTGCCAGGGGAAGCGTTAGACCACGATAACTAATCGTTGCTGAGCGCTCGTGCGCATTTGCAATGCTTATAAAGAGTCGGGAAGGCACTTACGTGGCTTCCCGCTCTTGTTTGTAAAGGAGTGATTGATGACAGAGCTTAAACAGACCCCATTGCATGCGCTGCATTGCCGACTGGGGGCAAAGATGGTGCCTTTTGCCGGCTACGAGATGCCTGTTCAATTTCCGTTGGGTGTTAAAAAGGAACACGAGCATACACGCCAGCAGTGCGGCTTGTTTGATGTCTCGCATATGGGGCAGGTGGTGGTGTCCGGTGATAACGTCGCCGAGGAGCTGGAAACGCTGATTCCTGCCGATCTGATTGGTCTGGCTGAAGGCGCCCAGCGCTATGGACTGCTGACTAATGACGACGGTGGTATTCTGGATGACCTGATGGCCGTCAATGTGGGCGATCATTTCTACCTGGTGGTCAATGCCGCCTGCAAGGAACAGGATATCGCGCATCTGCAGGCCCGTTTAGGTGACCGTCTGACCATAGAGCCGCTGGACCGGGGGTTGCTCGCCCTACAGGGGCCCAGTGCTCATCACGTCATGCAGCGGGTTTGTCCGGCAGCCTGTGAGCTAGTCTTTATGCAGCACGGACGCTTTCAGGTGGCCGACCAGGACGTCTGGATCAGCCGCAGTGGCTACACCGGCGAGGATGGCTTCGAAATATCGGTCGCTGCTGACGCCACTGAGGCTTTTGCAGAGCGTTTACTATCAGAGCCCGAAGTGGAAGCCATCGGCCTCGGGGCACGGGATTCATTGCGTCTGGAGGCAGGGCTGTGCCTCTACGGACACGACATGGATAACACGACCACGCCGGTAGAAGCCGGTTTGATCTGGGCGATCAGCAAGCCGCGTCGCCACGGCGGCGAACGCGCTGGCGGTTTCCCCGGTGCGGATTTGATCCTTCACCAGGTCGATGCCAAAGACCATACCCGTAAACGCGTGGGGCTGGTTGCTGAAGGGCGCGCGCCGGTGCGTGAAGGCGCAACGCTGGTCGATGAAAACGGCACTGAAGTGGGGAAGGTGACGTCCGGCGGTTTCGGGCCCAGTGTGGGCAAGCCAGTGGCGATGGGCTATGTTTCCCGAGACCTTGAGGCACCGGGCAGTACCGTCTACGCCGAAGTGCGCGGTAAACAGTTGGCCATGACGGTGAGCAAAACGCCGTTTGTCACCGCCAACTACTATCGTGGTTAAGCATTGTTGTTAACTGGCCCCGCTTTAAGCGCTAGCTGCGGGGCCGGGGCCGAGTTATTTCAGTACCTTCCGGGGATCAATCGGTTTTCCACCCTGGCGTAAATCAAACAGCAAATCATGGCGATCTGTCGCGCGGCTTTTGCCTACCTGGCAAAGCGGGTCGCCTGCGGCTACCTGCTGACCTTCCTCAACGTTTAACTGCTCACACAGGGCATAGACGCTTTGCAGATTATCCGCATGGTGAACAATCACTACCTTCTCAAGCTGTCGCATACTACCCGCAAAACGGACCTCGCCTTTGGCGACTGCCTTCGCATTTGCATTGGCCTGGGTGGCCAGCAGCATGGGTTGAAGCGTGCCACGGCTATCGGGTCCATAGCGGCGAACGACACGATAATCTTCCAGCGGCCAAGGCCAACGTTTGGCTGATGCCGGGAGCGATGGGCTGCTTTCGCTGGATGTTTGTGTGGCCGGTTTGCTACGGCTTGGCGTTGTCGAGCTCGCGGTCGAGGTGTTAGTGCTCGAACCGATGGGAATGTTGATCATCTGGCCAACGCGTAATTCGTTAGCCGAGCTGCCAGCGTTGGCACTTTGTAGCCGCGATGAGGTGGTGCCGAAATGGCGAGCAAGGCTTGAAAAGGTATCCCCCGGGCGAATTTGATAGCGATACGGCCCGCTTGCTGGCGCGCGTTCCTGCTGCGTAGGGACCAGCAAGCGTTGTCCAACAGCCAGGTGGCGCGCTCTGACGCCTGGGTTGAAGCGTTGCAGTCTTTCAAGTGGCACGTTGGCGCGTTTGGCTAATTGGCCCAGCGTATCACCACGTTTGATTTCTACCCAGTTACCGCTGATCTGGGTTGCCGCCGGAGCGGTGACTCGCTGAGGGTCAGAGGGCGTGCCGGCGCAGCCCACCAGTGTGCTGGCGACCATGATAGCCCCGAGCAACTTGCTCACGCGTGATCGATCTGACCATCCAGCAGACAGTCTTTTTCCTGCCAGAGTGCATTGATCCATGTGTGGAAATGTTCCTTGTGCTGCGATTCGGCGTGATAGTCAGCGGTCAACATCCATCCAGGCACCTCAAGGATGCGTGCCTTCAGGGTGATGGGTGCTTCCTGTCCACATAGAAAGCCCCAAAAAGTGGGATTCGGATTGGTGTAGCTCAGCGTCACGTCAAGGATGCCGTCGAGTTTGTCGCCAAGCAAGTTGAGAACTTGGGCAACTCCGCCCGCCTTGGGCCGAAGCAGATGGCGGTAGGGGCTTTGTTGCAATTCATGTTTATGCGGCGTAAAGCGCGTGCCCTCAACAAAATTGTAGATAGCAATGGGCGACTGGCGGGCACGAGCGCACATGCGCTCTGTCGCCTCTCGGTCCAGCTTTGCCAGGGCTGGATTCTGGGCAATTTGCTTTCGGGTAATACGCCGCATGATAGGGAAATCGAGCGCCCAAAAGGCAAGACCTACGATCGGTATCCACAATAACTGCCGTTTCACGAAGAAACGCGGCATGGGAATGCGTCGGTGAAGGACCATCAGCAGCATAAATATATCGGTCCAGCTACGATGATTGGAAATCACCAGCCACCACTGATCCGGACGCAGGTTATCGGGTACAGACGCATCTAGCCGAGGCTGTATCCAGTGTCGCATCCACCATAGGTTGACGCCTATCCAATTCATGGTGACGTGACCAATACCTGCTTGCACTGTCTTTTTAACGCGACCCTTGGGGGTTATGACTTTGAGCAGCGATAGCGCTGTCAGGGGTATTCCCCAAAAAAGCGTGTTGAGGGCTAGCAAGGCGACGCTAACCACCCCTTTTAACATCGGCATACCGCGTTTCCTTACTGGTGCGTAATGTTGAATGCTAAAGGATATTACCCAGCCTGCCCAGCCTGATGCTCGGGTAAGTAGGGCGCTTGAACGGTTTCCAGCAAGACTGTGCGTAATGCATGCGCAGCCACTGATAGTTCCTGTTGCGTCAGGATCCCCACACGACAGGCAACGCTTGGTGAGGTCAATGGCAAGTAGTGCGCGCCCAGCGCCTGCATTTGAGGAATACACATGGATGGCACTGCGCTCACGCCCAGGCCTTCTGCCACCATTCGGCCGACGGTCGATAATTGATGGCTCTCAAAGGCGACCGGTAAATCCATTTGCTGTCGGGAAAGTGCCTGTTCCAGCAGTCGGCGAACCATTGAGGGTCGCTGCAAGGTGATAAAGTCCTCGCTAAGTAAGTCCTCCCATGACAGCGAGGCTCGCTGATTCAACCGTGAGCCTTTGGAAATGACCGCGACAAAATGATCCTCGAACAATGGCGTGAATGACAGGCTACCGGGACCTTCGGGTGCAAACGCGATGCCCATTTCCACCTGGCGCGAACGCACCATGTCGTTAACGTCTTCGTTGATGACATCGTGCACGGTCACATTGATTTTGGGGTACTGTTGACGGAATCTAACCAATGCCGCGGGGAGCAGGTTGCAGGCAAAGGCAGGCATGGCCGCGACGCTGAGGCGGCCCAGCTGCAAGGTAAAGCGTTGACGCAGGCGTTCTTCCGTATTGTCCCGCTGCGCGAGCAAATGTTTGGCCAGCGGCAGCAGCGATTCGCCCTCGGGGGTTAAACGGACACTGCGAGTGCTGCGTAGCAATAATTTGCCGCCCAGGGCGTCTTCGAGCCCTTTTATGGCTAGACTAAGAGCGGGTTGAGACAAATGTAGCCGTTCACAGGCCTGGGTAAAGCTCAGGGTCTGGGCAACGGCCAGGAAGGCGCGCAACTGTTTGACGGTCATGGCTGACCCTTTATAAGTTATAAAAATAAATTGATAAGAAAAACAAACTTAACAAATATATTATCTGGCACAACACTGCAACCAGAAGACTGCGTCGCGATAGCCGTCACATCTTGTATCCGCTGGCTCAGCGACATTGGCGTATCACTGATAACCGTTCATCGACAACAAGGCGAGGTATAACAATGGCAGGATTCGATAAGCGTGTTGCTTCTTACGAAGAAGCGATGGAAGGCATTGAAAGCGGCATGACCGTATTGGCCGGTGGCTTTGGCCTATGCGGCATTCCCGAAAATTTGATCGCTGAAATAAAGCGACGTGGGGTCAAGGACCTGACCGTGGTATCGAACAACTGTGGTGTCGATGGTTTTGGCTTGGGCCTGTTGCTCGAAGACCGTCAGATACGCAAGATTCTGGCGTCCTATGTGGGTGAAAACGCGCTGTTTGAGCAGCAAATGCTCAATGACGAAATCGAGGTGGTGTTGACCCCCCAGGGGACGCTAGCGGAAAAAATGCGCGCAGGCGGGGCGGGTATCCCGGCTTTTTATACCGCCACCGGCTACGGTACACCCATTGGCGAAGGCAAAGAAGTCCGTGAATTCAATGGTCGTCCGCATATTCTGGAAGAGGCCATTACCGGTGAGTTTGCTATTGTGAAGGGCTGGAAAGCCGACCGTTACGGTAATGTGATGTACCGCCATACGGCGCAGAACTTTAATCCCATGGTCGCAACGGCGGGTAAGATTACCGTCGTCGAAGTCGAAGAGATCGTCGAGCCCGGCGAACTGGAGCCCAGTCAGATACATACCCCGGGCATCTATGTAGACCGAATCATTCAGGGCACGTTTGAGAAGCGCATCGAAAAACGCACGGTGCACAGCTAAGCGTACAGCGTTATCAAACAACCTGCTTACTTTGGCTTTTAATCGATTCACTACGAGGAACTGACCATGGCATTGACACGTGAACAGATGGCTCAGCGTGTAGCGCGTGAACTGGAAGACGGCTTTTACGTTAATTTGGGAATCGGCATTCCGACCCTGGTGGCTAACTATATCCCAGAGGATATGGACGTGATGCTACAGTCGGAAAATGGTTTGCTGGGCATGGGGCGTTACCCCACAGAAGAAGAAGTTGATCCCGACATGATCAACGCCGGCAAGCAAACCGTCACGGCAAGGCCTGGCGCGGCGATTTTTTCATCAGCAGAGTCCTTCGCGATGATTCGCGGCGGCCATGTAGACCTGACGGTACTAGGGGCGTTTGAGGTCGATCAGAACGGCAATATTGCCTCCTGGATGATTCCCGGCAAGCTGATCAAAGGTATGGGGGGCGCCATGGATCTGGTAGCTGGCGCGGAAAATATCATTTGCACCATGACCCATGCGTCGAAACACGGGGAGTCCAAATTGCTCGAAAAATGCAATCTGCCACTGACCGGCGCAGGCTGTATTAACCGGGTATTGACCGACCTGGCTTACCTTGAAATCAAGGACGGCACTTTCATCCTGAAAGAGCGTGCGCCGGGCGTGAGCGTTGAAGAGATAGTCGAAAAGACCGCTGGCAAGCTGGTGGTGCCTGACCACGTCCCCGAAATGACATTTGCTGAAGGCTAGTCGACCCCCATGAGCCTGACGCAAGTCAGGGCGTAAGCGTCGTCTGACGCTTACGCCATCTCGCAGCGTGCATGAACAGGCAGCAACAGCTCGGCTACCCGCTCGTGATTGCTGCCCAGATGCTTCTGTACAATCGCCAGGCCACCCAGGCAGAGGCGGTGTTCATCACCCTGGTCGAATATCTTTTTTTGTGGAGTGGCCGGGTAAAAGCGATGGACGAGCAGGTTGGAAACGCTGAATACGCCATTCTGCTGGCCTTCCATATGGGTCAGGCCGCTTTGTAGCAGTTGCCGGTCAATGGCTTCCATTGAGCTGCCAAGCTGTTCGCAGTCAAAGCCGGCATGGTGCAGTCTGGGTCCCATAACGGCTAACCAGGCGGCAAGCGGGTGTTCAGCGTGGAGCTGCTGATAAAGTGCCCAGGTAGGCATTGGCCAGGGACGACCTCTGCACAGCAGGTTTTGGCCCTTGCTGTCTTGCGGATGCGTTTGCTGGACGAGGCCGAGCAGCGCTTCGCGTAGAGGTTTTGACAGGGTGCCCGTCTGTAATTCGGCAAGCACCAACCAACTTCCGCCGTCCGCTGGCGCCAACAGGTGGATGAGCAGCCCTTTATCGGCCATCGCATAATGCCCGATAGGGCGATACCCCATATGGGCAAGCGCTGGTGATAGGGCTTGGGAGGAAAAGCCACCATAATTGAGCGTGACCAGCGTAAGGTAATCCGCTGGCGTTGAAAGGGGCCAGAGGCGAAGTGCCCCAATATCAGGATGGGTATGAATATAATCCAGCCATAACTGCTGGATGAACTCCTCGCGATGCATGCTGCCTTCCTTGCCAGGGTGTCGGCCCACTAACGTATGGGTTGCTATCAATCCCAGTATAGGCAAGTGGCAAACGCTAGGTTCAACGCAGCTAAACGGCAGACTAACGGTGGATCAGGCAGTCGAAGAAGTGCTCAGTAGCTGGCGGTCGCGCACGAACTGGTCAAATTCGCTAAAGCCACCGACATGCTGTTGATCGACAAAGACCTGGGGGACCGTATGAATCGGCTTGCCTGCGGTTTTGGCGATATCGTCTTTGCTGACGCCCTCTGACGGCATGTCGACGTAACGGTAGCCTTCGATGCTGCCTGCCTGTTCCAACTGCTCAGCAAGCTGCTTGGCGCGTACACAAAACGGGCAGGACATGCGTCCAAAAATGACCACAAACATACATCGCTCCTTTACAAGCGTAAGAAAGACACAGCATTGTGAATCAACCGCCCAGCGTTATCCAATAGGGGCACGCTAAAAAGGTTATTGAGTCACGTTATCATCTGCACCTTTTATCTAAGAGGAGCAGTGAAGCACTAAAATCAACTAGACTGAACCCAGCAAGTACATTCACCTAATCAACAGGATTTGCCATGACGACGACAGCAGTGACCCCTCGTGTTGCCCTGGTTACCGGCACCAGCAGCGGTATTGGCGAGGCAGTGGTCAAACACTTTTGCGAATTGGGCCACCAGGTATTGGCGGTCGATTTCAATCCCGATGGTAAAGCGATCGCCGAGGCGGCAGGGGCTGCGTTCTACCAGGCGGATTTAACCGACCCGGAAGCCTGTCGTGGAGCCGTTGCGGAGGCGGTAAAACGCTTTGGCGGCGTGGATATCCTGGTTAACAATGCCGGGATACAGCATGTGGCGGCGATTGAAGACTTTCCCGAAGCGAAGTGGCGCCACATCATCGACCTGATGCTGACGGCGCCTTTTCTGCTGACCCAGGCGGCCTGGCCGCACATGCGTGAAAAGGGCTGGGGCCGGATCGTCAATATTGCGTCCATTCATGCCCAGGTGGCCTCCCCGGGCAAGGCAGCTTATATCAGTGCCAAGCATGGCATGATCGGGCTTACCAAAACGGCAGCGCTGGAAGGCGGTGAACAGGGGATTACGGCTAACGCGATCTGCCCGGCTTACGTGAAAACCCCGCTGGTCGATAACCAGATTGCGGATCAGGCCAAGCTGCATGGCATGGGCGAGCAGGAAGTGATTGAAAATATCATGCTCAAGAATGCCGCTGTAAAACGCCTGATCGAGCCCAGTGAAGTGGCGCAGCTGGTCGCCTATATGGCCTCCGACGCTGCAGGGGCGGTGACCGGGGCGAGCTGGAACATCGACCTGGGCTGGACCGCCCACTAATCCGTCTTGAACTGTCTCCGTTACCCTACAGGCGGCGGGCAGTTAGCGACGCACAGGGCGCTTTTGCAATTTGCGCTGCAGCGTACGGCGGTGCATGCCGAGCGCCCTGGCGGTGGCCGAGATATTGCCGTCGTGCTCCTGCAAGACCTTTTGAATGTGTTCCCAGGTAATGCGATTGATGGAAGGGGGGTTATCGGCCACTTCAATGTTGGGGTCACCTTCGGAGCGTTCGAACGCGGCCAGTACATCGTCAGCGTCCACCGGTTTGCATAGATAGTTGACGGCTCCCAGCTTGATGGCTTCCACGGCGGTCGCAATACTCGAGTAACCGGTCAATACGACCACATGGCAGTGCGGCGCGACCGCCAGTAACTCAGGCAATAACTTGAGCCCGGAGGAATTTTCCAGTTTCAAGTCGAGGGTGGCCATGGTGGGTATATGTTGGGCCGCAAGCGCCAGGGCCTGGTCCGCATCGTGGGCCACGATGACCTCGAAGCCTCGCCGGGTGAGCGAGCGACTTAGTACATGGCAAAACATCTCGTCGTCGTCGACAATCAATAACCGGTGGTTGGGTGTTTGCATGATGACCTCAATTAATCACTAACGAGAGACGTCACAGAGCCTAGTCAGCGCCTGCACGGGGTAGCGTGACTTCGGTTAACGTGCCGCCTTCGGGATGGTTATAAAGACTCACACCCCCGCCAAAACGATTGATAGTGGCGTGGGTCAAAAATAAGCCAATGCCCATTCCCTTGCTTTTGGTGGAAATGAACGTATCGCCCAACTGATCGGCAATCGACATGGCAACACCGGGGCCGTGATCACGAATATCGATCACGACGCGGTCTGAGTGCCAATCTAGCCCAATGGCGACGCCTTCAGGATTGGCGTCCGCGGCGTTATTGAGCAGGTTGGTGAGCGCCTGATCGAGGGTGGCGTCAACGGCCAGCCAGGGCCGCCCTCGGCGATTGGCGATGTCCAATCGGTGGCTGACATCGGGTCGTAACACCAGCCAACGTTGGACAACACCGTCTAGCCAGGATTCGGCGTCGAGCACTTCCGGTTCTGCCATGCGCCGCCTGTCCGCCTGGCTGACGAGATGCTGCAGGCGCGATTTGCAAATATCCACCTGCTGACGCAGCAATTCGATATCTTCCTGGCGTTCCGGGTGTTCCTTGGCCTCTTCCTGCATGTCTTTGAGCAGGACCGCCATGGTGGATAGGGGTGTGCCCAATTCATGCGCGGTGCCGGCGGCCTGGGTAGCAACGGCCAACACTTGCTCGTTGCGTAACGCCGCTTCACGGGTGCGGGAAAGCGCCTGGTCGCGGCGTCTCAAGGCATGGGCCATTTTATAGATGAAAAAAGTGACTAGCCCTGCTGACATGCCGAAATTCACCCACATGCCCAATACGTGGAGGCTCAGCGGGCTGCCGCTGTTGATATGGCCCAGTTGTGGGATCGGATGGTAGTCAATCATCAAGAAGCTATAGGCGGCCATGGCACAGCCGGCAATGATCCAGGCATGGCGCCAGGGCAGGGTAGCCGCCGCGATGGTAATCGGTACCAGGTAATAGGTGATGAAGGGGTTGGTGGATCCCCCAGAGAAATAAAACAGCAGCGTTAAGCCCACTATATCGGCGAGCAGGTGCAGTAAATATTCCAGGTGCTGGACGGCACGCGGCCGACCCAGCCGCCACCAGGTGGCAATGTTGAGCAGTCCCATCGCCAGGACAACGCTGACCACCTCAGGGACGGGTAGCTCAAACGAGAGGAACTTGACGCCCACGATGATGGCAATTAAAAAACCCGTCCAGGTGATGCCTCGTACAATGGTCAATCGGACCAGGTTACGGTTGGGAGTTGATAACGGCAGCGGGAGCTCGGTTGGCATGTGGCTCACCTGGCGGTGGATTTAAAGCGATGGATCAGGAATTTAATAAACAGTGTCATGACGTAGGTTAACCATCCCGCCGTGGCGACAATATTGAATACCAGCATTTTGGGCGGCAACCAGGCGCTGCCGAGAAGGCCTTCAATCATGATGTGGAAAAACATCGCGATAAGCACCGGCAGCGCCAGCAGGTGAATCCACATATCGGTCCGCCGTTTTCGCACATGATAACGCCGGAGCAAATAGCGAAGCGGCCGGTGCGCCCAACTGAAGAATGCCAGTGTGGCGATGATCAGCATCATGGTGATGGTCGCTTCGGTGCTGCCGTAATACGCAGAAAACGACACCGACCACCCTAGCGCAAGCCATAGCAAGCCTTCGAGGCTGGCAATAATGTCGGCATTTCGCCGGACCTTCTGCATAACGTGTATCCTTTGGCCAACCAGTGATAATTATCATACGCCACATCGTGTTAGCTGTGGGTGAATTGCACTCGATTCAACCTGATGGCGTATCCGGTATACTGCTGTTTGAGGCGCTGGTCGCCCATTTCATTGACTGCGATAACTGACGACGTACAGGATCTTCCGTGGACGCTATTACTTTGACCCGGCCAGACGACTGGCACCTCCACCTGCGCGATGGTGAGGCGCTGAAAGCGGTTGTGGGCCATACCGCTGCCCAAATGGGGCGCGCGATTATTATGCCGAACTTGACGCCGCCGATCACCACGACCGAGCAAGCTATCGCTTACCGTGAGCGTATTCTGGATGCGCTGCCTGCCGGTAGTCGCTTTGAACCGCTCATGACACTGTATTTGACCGATACTACACCGCCGGAGGAGATCGCACGGGCGGCAGATAGCGGCATTGTCAATGCCGTCAAGCTCTACCCGGCAGGCGCGACTACCAACTCTGCCTCTGGGGTGACGGATCTGACGCGCTGCGATGCGACCATTGCCGCGCTTGCCGAAGCAGGCATGCCGTTGTTGATGCATGGTGAGGTCACCGACGCAGATATTGATATTTTTGATCGCGAGGCGGTATTTATCGAGCGCGTGCTGACACCGCTTTTGGTGCGCCACCCCACGTTGAAAGTGGTGTTCGAACATATCACGACACAGCAAGCCGCCGAGTTTGTTGCCAATGCACCCGATACGGTCGCCGCGACGATTACCGCGCACCACCTGTTATTCAATCGCAACAAGATGCTGGTCGGGGGGATTCGGCCGCACTATTACTGCCTGCCCATTCTCAAGCGCGAAAGGCACCGCCAGGCGCTGCTAAAAGCGGCGACTAGCGGCAGCGGGAAGTTCTTCCTGGGCACCGACAGCGCCCCCCATGCGCAAACTGCCAAAGAGGCCAGCTGTGGCTGTGCAGGCGCTTACACGGCATCCACGGCTATAGAGCTTTATGCAACGGCGTTTGACGAAGTCGGAGCGCTGTCGGCGCTGGAGGGATTTGCCAGTCTCAACGGGCCACGCTTTTACGGCCTGCCTCCCAATGGCGATACGATTACCTTGTCTCGGAACCCGCAAACCATCCCCGCCAGCTACCCCTATGCCGATGGCGAGGCGATTATTCCGCTGCTGGCGGGGGAAGCACTCGACTGGTCAATCAGCTAGCGCTCAAGGTGAGGAGCATCTGCTCGACCATGCGCGAGGAATGGTCGGCAGCCACATCCAGAAATTGCTCAAAGGATAGGTGGTTATCGCCACTGCCGGGGATGTCGGACAGTGCTCGAATAACCACGAAGGGGCATTGGTACAGATGGCATGTCTGGGCAATGGCAGCGGCTTCCATTTCCACCGCTAACATGGTGGGGAACAAGGCGCGTGTGGCATCGACTCTGGCCGGGTCGGCCATGAAAGCATCGCCAGTGGCGATCAAGCCTTCGCGCACGTTGACCTCGCCCAATGTCTTGATGGCGCCCTGTGCCACTTTGCGGAGCGCCGTATCGGCCTGGTAAGCCGCCGGCATGCCCGGGACCTGGCCCATTTCGTAGCCGAATACCATGGCGTCTACGTCATGATGGCGGACTTCGTCGGAAATGATGATATCGCCGATATGTAAGTCGCTGGCGAACCCGCCGGCTGAACCGGTGTTGATCACAGCGTCAGGTTGATGGCGTTCTAAAAGTAACGCGGTGCCGACCGCTGCGTTCACTTTGCCAATCCCCGATTGCAGGATGGTCACATCTAGGCCGTGGCGTGTGCCGCGGTGAAAGATAAACCCCGCGTGCTCATAACGCTCCGGGTTGTCGAGCTGTGACGCCAGGATGCTGACTTCTTGCGCCATGGCGCCAATGATGCCGATACGCTTCACTATGTTGATTTCCTATCCATCAGAAGAAGATAAACAGCCGTGGTTAGCTGTCAGATTGATCGTGCTGTTCGGCGGCCGCCAGGGTGTTTTCCAACAGCGTAGCGACCGTCATCGGACCCACGCCGCCGGGGACAGGGGTGATTAAGCTGGCGCGTTCGGCGGCAGCGTTGAAATCAACGTCCCCCTTCAGCTTGCCGTCTTCCTGACGGTTGATACCCACATCAATCACCACGGCGCCGGGTTTGATCCAATCGCCTTTAACGATGCCGGGTTTGCCGACGGCGACCACTACAAGGTCGGCACGCCGTATATGCGCTTCCAGATCCTTGGTAAACCGGTGGCATACCGTGGTGGTGGCGCCAGCAAGCATCAGTTCCAGTGCCATGGGCCGCCCGACGATGTTGGAAGCGCCGACGACGGTGGCATCGAGGCCGCGGACCTTGACGTCACTCTGTTCGAGCAGCGTCATGATGCCTTTCGGGGTGCAGGGGCGCAGGGCAGGCATGCGCTGGGCGAGACGGCCAATATTGAAGGGGTGAAAACCATCGACGTCCTTGTCGGGGCGAATCCGCTCGAGTATCGGTTCGGCGTCAAGCGGGTCGGGCAAGGGTAGCTGGACAAGAATGCCGTCGATGGCAGGATCGTCATTTAACTGGTCAACCAGCGCTTCCAATGTCTGCTGGGACGTATTGCTGGGCAGGGCGTGCTGAAAGGAAAGAATGCCTGCCTGTTCACAGGCGCGGTGCTTATTGTTCACATAGACCTGTGAAGCGGGATCGTCTCCTACCACCACAACCGCAAGTCCGGGTGCTCTTTTACCCGCCTGCAGGCGGGCGGTTACCTGTTGAGCAACATGCTGACGGACATTGGCGGCGATAGCTTTGCCATCGATGAGTTGGGCGGTCATGTAAAGAAATCCCCGTAGAGGTTGAAGGGCGAACAAAAACACGAGTGTTAATCAAAGGTCTGCCGTCGTTAATTTTCGCATGATGGGGCAGTCAGGCAAAGTGCCTTGGTAAGTTGTCAGCTTGATGGTTGACTTTAAAATTAAAAACAGTAATATATGCCTCGCTTGAGACGGGCCAGGCGGCAGCGTTTAGGCAATGAAATCGGGGTGTAGCGCAGTCTGGTAGCGCGCCTGCTTTGGGAGCAGGATGTCGGGGGTTCGAATCCCTCCACCCCGACCACGTCTAGCGCGAAAGGTAGTTTTGCTTTTCCTGGCGATGGTTGTGGTCAAGTGCTCATCGATGTCTTTGCTAACAGATATTACATGTGCGCTCATAGCTCAACCGGATAGAGCAACGGCCTTCTAAGCCGTAGGTTGCAGGTTCGAATCCTGCTGGGCGCGCCATTTGTACCAGTAGCGATCAGCCTCAATGTCTCGTCAGTTGCAGTTGTCAATGGTGGATGTAGCTCAGTGGTAGAGCCCCGGATTGTGGCTCCGGTGGTCGTGGGTTCGATCCCCATCATCCACCCCAGTGACAGCACAGCAACAAGTAGCGATTCCCTTCTATAGGTTATGGTGGATGTAGCTCAGTGGTAGAGCCCCGGATTGTGGCTCCGGTGGTCGTGGGTTCGATCCCCATCATCCACCCCATTAACCTCTTTTCTATTTTAATTATTCCTCTGTTGTAACTTCTCAATTAGTTCTCCCGCCTTTCCTCCTTGTTTAGTTGATTTGCCAAGTCATGGTTATTTCCATTTTCTGATTAACGTGGCATTACCTTGATGGGTTGCCCGCCTACCTGGGTGAGTGAGCTGGGGTGTCCGAGTAAAAAGCCCTGCGCATAGTCAATGCCAAGCGCCTCCAGTGTATCCAGGGTCTGCTGGGTTTCGACGAATTCAGCAATGGTTTCTATATTGAGCGCTTTGCCCACGGCATGAATGGCTTCCACCATCGCTCTATCTATCGGGTCTTCATGAACATGGCGAATGAAATGCCCATCGATTTTCAAATAATCAACGGGTAGCTGCTTCAAGTAGCTAAAGGAAGACAGCCCGGTGCCAAAATCATCCAGCGCAAATCGACAGCCCAGTTGTCTCAGCGTGTGGATGAGCTCGATCACGCTTGAAAGCTGCGCAATGGCCGCGCTTTCGGTAATTTCAAAGCACAGGCTTCCCTTGGGTAACCGGGCATTTTGTACCTGGGTGATCAGGTCGCGGCAGAATTCGCCATCAGACAGTGAGGCGCCCGAGAGATTGATGCCCCAGCAGCCCCAGGCGGTATCTGGGGCTGAGCGGGTAATATCGGACAGCCAGGCAAGCGTGTTGCGGACCACCCAGCGGTCAATGCGCGGCATAAAGTGATAGCGCTCGGCGGCAGGTAAAAAACTGCCCGGTGTGACCACGCTGCCGTCTTCTTCCAGGCGTAAGAGTATTTCCTGGTAGGCAGGGCGCTTAGCGCAGACAGCTTCAATAGGTTGGGCAAAGAGTCGGAAATGATCATTGTCGAGAGCGTTCTGTAATCGTTGTACCCAGCGAAGCTCACCGTCGCGTTCGAGTACCGAATGGTCATTGGCCTGGTAGCAGTGAAGGCGGTTGCGTCCTGCCTCTTTGGCGGTATAGCAGGCGGCATCGGCGGCGTGCAGCGCATCGGTTAACTGCATATGGTGATCGCTTAGAACGACCAGCCCGATGCTAACGCCAATACCAAAGGTGTGTTCCTGCCAGGCAAATCGATAGTTTTCGATATCGCGGCGAATGGCATCGGCAATTTGTCTGGCTTGATCAATAGGGCAGTTGGGCAGCAGCAGGGCGAACTCGTCGCCACCCAGTCTGGCGACGGTATCGCTGCTGCGCACATAAGCCTGCAACTTTGTGGCCACCTGTCGGAGGAGCTCATCACCGGCGAGGTGGCCGCAGGTATCGTTGACGATCTTGAACTGGTCAAGATCCAGATAGCATAAAACGTGCATTCCTTCCTTGCCATCAAGCAAATGGCTCAGCGTTGTCTCAAAGGCTCGGCGATTGATGAGCCCTGTCAAATTGTCGTGGCTGGCCTGGTAGTTAAGCTGGTCGGCAAGCTGTCGGGTGACGCTGACATCCTGGAAGACGGCTACTGCGCCCAGCGTAATGCCGCTGCGCGAGCGAATAGGAGCGGCGCTGTGTTGAATGGGCGTTCGCTGTCCGTCGTAGTGTTCAAGCCAGCCGTCGTCCGTTGAATGAATGGCGCGATGCTGGGTGAGTACCTGACGCGCCGGGTTGCTCAGTAGGCTACCGGTTTTGTCGTCAATGAGCCGATAAATAGACTGGATCGGTTTTTCACGAGCGTCGCGAAGGGGCCAGCCGGTCAGCCGCTGGGCTTCGCTATTCATGAAAGTGATCAAGCCACTGGCATCGCAGGTGATGACGCCATCGCCAATTGAGGCAAGGGTCGTTCTGGCCAGGTCCCGCTCGCGGTTCAACTGTTCCTGTAAACGCTTGCGCTCGGTAATGTCGCGAACCATGCCGGAACGCTCCGAGTCTGAACCGCTGGCCCCTTCGCTGATCTGAACTTCCAGGTAGCGAACTTCATGACTGGCGGAGCGCAGCTTGATTTCGTGACGTTCACCCGGCGCCAGATTGTTGTTCTCCAGTAAGCGGCTGACGGGGGTGCCTATCATTTGCTCGGCTTGGACGCCAAACAGCTGTTCCGCACCTGGGTTGAGACTGGTGAGCATCCCGTTGGCCTGCCAGGTAAGCACGCCGTCGCGGAGGTTGTGAAGCATTACCCGGGTATGCCCGATAGCGCTTTCCAGCGCCGCCGCGACGCGGTTGTAGCCTGCGGCAATCTCGCCCACTTCAGAAAAAGGGTCTGCCTCGATACGCTGGCGCATGTCGCCCTGTTGTTCATGGCGGCGCATGTGTTCCAGGAGTTGGGTCAGCTCGTTATGGGTGCCGTGCTCGGCGAGGTTAAGGCCCATTTTTTCATCTTCATCGCTAACCCGAAGCGGAAAATAGCGCCCCGATATACGAAACAGCAGCCACGCAAGACCAAAGCTCCAGAGTCCGCAGATAATGACGCCCAGCAATTGAACACCTGCCTGTTCCACCGTGCTCAGCCCCGTTCCCAGTGCTTCGGAGTCGGCTATCCAGGGCAGAGCAAGCGTGCCCCAAATGCCGGGGATCAAATGCGCCGGAATAGCGCCGACGGCGTCATCGATGCGGTGACTGAGTAGCCATTCGCTGGTGATGACCATCAGGACGCCGCTGACGGCACCGAGGCCGAGTGCCGCTGACATCGAAACCGCATGGGCCCCCGCGGTAACAGCGACCAATCCGGCAATGGCGCCATTGATGGCATACATGACATCGGCATAGCGGCGGGTTCGCCAGCCCATCAGCATGGCGGATAAAATGCCGCCGGCGGCGCCCAGGACCGTATTGGCGAGAATGCCGGGTATCTGGTTGTTGACGGCCAGCGTGCTGCCGCCGTTGAAGCCAAACCAGCCTAATATCATGAACAGCGCCCCCAGCATGGCGAGGGGGAGGTTGCCCGCCGGGAAGGCGGTCGGGGGTTGGTGTTGGTTAAAACGTCCCTGGCGAGGGCCGATGGTGAGAACGGCTGCGAGCGCGACCCAGCCCCCCACGCTGTGAACAACGGTGGAGCCGGCAAAATCGACAAATCCCAGCGAGGCTAGCCAGCCACTTTCACCTCCCAGTAGGCCGCCCCATGCCCAGTGTCCAAAGACGGGGTAGATGAGCAGGGCTATCCAGAGGGCGGTCCAGAGATAGGCAAAAAATGGCATTCTCTCGGCGACGGCGCCCGCCACAATGGTCGCAGCGGTAGCGCAGAACATGGCTTGAAAGATAAACAGCGTGATTACCCAACTGGATGCTGAGTCGAGCTGCCACCCGAACAGGCTTGTGCCCAGCCAACCGCCTTCAGAAACGCCGAACATCAACCCAAAACCCACGAGCCAGAAGACGCTCAACGCAATGGCAAAATCCGCGATATTCTTCATTGCGACATTGATGGCGTTTTTGCTGCGGGTTGTGCCCGCTTCCAGGCATAAAAAACCCGCCTGCATGACAAATACCAGTGCGGCTGCCCATAATACCCATAGCGTATCGAGCAGTTCTGTATCGACGATGGGGGTGAACGGCATGGCGGTATCCTTGGTCTTTTTTGGTGCGTCGTAAGCACTCTTTTGATGCGCGGCGCTTTGCATAGGTGATTAAGACAGTGCTGAATTAACGCCTTTTGCGCTAATGATGGACCACGCGGTAATAAGGCAAAGCAATTGCTGTGCCGCAATGTTTTAGGCTGTCGATTTTTTTGCTTTTGGCGATATTAATTTCTGATTTATCGATTAAAAACAGTTTTTTAGACTGTATTAATGCGTCTTTATCAGTGCTATTTTTTAGATAGATAGGCGTGCGGTGTGTCTGGCCTGCGTGTCGTGAAATTTGCAGATTGGAGGGTGTTTCAATGTCGCGTCATGCGGTGGTGTTAGGGGCAGGTATGGTAGGTGTAAGCATTGCATGGCATCTCCAGCAGCGGGGTATGCAGGTCACTCTGATGGACCGTCGCCAGCCAGGCCAGGAAACGTCCTTTGGCAATGCCGGTATTATCCAACGTGAAGCGGTAAAGCCGTATCCCTTTCCGCGCGATTTGAAAACCATCCTGAGCGTGTTGCCCAATCGTCGCGTGGATATTCGCTATCGCACTGGCGGTATGCTGGAGGCGGCGTCGCCGTTATTGAGCTACTGGCGTCATTCTTCGCCGCGTCGCTATCGGCAAATCGTGCCGGAATATGCCTCGTTGATTCAGCTGTGTCTTAAAGCCCACGGACCGATGATCGAGGCCGCGGGTGCCGAGGACTTGGTGCGTCGTGAAGGCTGGCTGGAGATATACCGAACGCCTGAGAAGCTTGCTGAGCGCGCCAAAGAGGCCGAAGAAATGCGGGACCTCTACGATGTGCAGTTTCAAGTGTTGGATCGACAAGCATTGCTGGACAAGCAGCCCGACCTTGGCGATGACATTATTGGGGCCATTCACTGGCTTAATTCTTGGACAGTGGCCGACCCGGGCGCATTGGTGGCCGCGTATGCGGCGTCATTTGTCGCCAATGGCGGTCGGGTTGTGCAAAATGATGTTCAGTCGGTCACACAGCGTGAAACCCAATGGTGTGTAACGACCAGCGATGGCGAGGAGGTGGCAAACGATGTCGTGATGGCGCTGGGTCCCTGGTCAGGTGAGTGGCTGAAGGGGCTGGGCTACCGCTTTCCGACCTTCGTCAAGCGGGGCTATCACATGCATTATGCCACTCAAGCGCCGGCACGCCTGCAGCACTGGTTGATGGATGCCGAAGTGGGATACTTGCTGGCGCCTATGAATGCGGGCATTCGGCTGACCACCGGTGCCGAGCTGGACCGCCTTGAGTCACCGGCTGATGAACGCCAGTTAAGCGCGGCGGAAAGCGCTGCACGACGTATTTTTCCGCTGGCTGAGCGTCGAGACGACACTGCCTGGAAGGGCGCGCGCCCGTGTCTTCCGGATATGAAGCCGGTGATTGGTCCTGCGCCTCGGCATAAAGGCCTCTGGTTGGCCTTCGGGCATGGTCATCAAGGGTTTACCTTGGGGCCGGCAACGGGCTATCTGCTGGCTGATATGATGGAAGGTAAAACGCCCACCATCGATATGGCTCCCTTCAGGGCCGAGCGTTTTTAGATGGCGCGATTTTGCGTGTTGTCACACCATTTGCTAGTCTTCTAGTATATTCGTACTACATTGAGGTGATTATATGGATGTAGCAGTCAGCAACGCCGTCAGCACGGCGCTTTACATGAACCAGGCTCAAAGTGCTGAGCAAGCGCAGATGCAGGTATTCAAGGAAGCATTGGATACTCAGGCGCAGCAAGTGACTGACATCATGGCGTCTGCCGATACTGGTGCGCAGCCTGATCTGGCAAAAGAGGGCACCGTGGGAACTCAGGTCAACACCTTTGCCTGAAATTGCATAGCTTTACGACAGCTTTGAGAAAAAACGCCGGTCTCCCGGCGTTTTTTTATGCCTGGCGTTCTTGCAGGCGAGTTGGCTACCTTTAACAAACCCGCCGCCATCACCGCCCGCCTGTGGCCCAATACTCTCTGCGAGGGTACAATTACCAGCAATGCCATATAGCTCGGCCGCTGACACTTGGCATCTATGTGTTCGGTTGAGTCAACGCTAATGATGAGGCCCGATGAAAGATACTCAATTAGCCCAGGAAGCCGGGCTTAGAAGAACCTTTGCTATCATTTCGCACCCCGATGCCGGTAAAACGACCATCACTGAGAAAATGCTGCTGTTCGGCAATGCCATACAGCTCGCCGGTTCGGTGAAAAGCAAGCGCAATGATCGCCATGCCACGTCGGACTGGATGAAAATGGAGCAGGAGCGGGGTATCTCGGTGACAACCTCCGTAATGCAGTTTCCCTACGGGGGGCGTATCGTTAACCTGCTCGATACGCCAGGTCACGAAGATTTCTCTGAAGATACCTACCGTACCCTGACAGCAGTGGACTCTGCCCTGATGGTGATTGATGGCGCTAAAGGCGTCGAGGATCGGACCATCAAGCTGATGGATGTCTGTCGTCTACGTACCACGCCGATTCTGACCTTCATCAATAAAATGGACCGCGATATCCGTGATCCTATCGAGGTGATGGACGAGGTCGAGACGGTGCTCAATATCCAGTGTGCGCCCATGACATGGCCCATCGGTATGGGACGGCATTTCCGCGGGGTGTATCACCTTTACAATGATGTGGTTCATCTCTATACCCAGGGTCAGGGCAGTCGTATCCCCGAGGATAAGCGTATCGAAGGGTTGGATAGTCCCGAGGTGGAAGAAGTGCTGGGTGAAGAGCAGGCCGAAGAACTGCGCATGGAAGTCGAACTGGTGCGCGGTGCTTCCCATCAGTTTGATCTTGACGCTTATCGTCGCGGGGAACTGACACCGGTTTACTTCGGGACGGCGATGGGTAACTTTGGCGTGCGCGAAATGCTGGATGGCTTTGTCGAATATGCGCCAGCTCCCCAAGCCCGGGAAACTGATGTGCGAGATGTTCCGGCCGACGATCCTCGCTTTACTGGCTTCGTGTTTAAAATCCAGGCCAATATGGATCCTAATCACCGCGATCGTATCGCTTTCCTGCGGGTGTGCTCGGGCAAGTACGACAAGAACATGAAGATGCGCCATGTGCGTATCAACAAGGATGTCAAAATTGCCGACGCGCTGACGTTCATGGCCTCGGACCGTTCCCAGGTGGAAGAAGCCTGGCCCGGCGATATTATCGGCCTGCACAACCACGGCACGATCCAGATTGGCGATACGTTTACCGTGGGTGAGAATATGCGCTTCACCGGTATACCGCACTTTGCGCCGGAGCTGTTCAAACGCGTTCGTTTGAAAGACCCGCTTAAAATGAAAGCCTTGCAGAAAGGCCTGCAGCAGCTCTCGGAAGAAGGCGCTACCCAGGTCTTCATGCCGATCGACAACAACGACCTGATTCTGGGCGCAGTGGGGACGCTGCAGTTTGACGTCGTGGCGCACCGCTTGAAGGAAGAATACAAGGTTGACTGCCTCTATGAAGCCGTCAATGTTCAGACGGCGCGCTGGGTGTATTGTGAAGATGCCAAGATGCTGGAAGAATTCAAGCGCAAGGCAAGCACCAACCTGGCTATCGATGGCGGCGGTTACCTGACCTACATCGCACCGACCCGCGTCAACTTGCAAATGACCCAGGAGCGCTGGCCGGATATCCGCTTCCAACCGACGCGCGAGCACTAGCCTGGCAATACGAGGCGACCATGCTGATTGATGCCCACTGCCATCTTGATTTTGCGGTGTTCGACCCTGATCGTGATGCGGTCATGGCAGCCGCAAGAGGCGTGGGGGTCAAGCATTTCATCGTGCCGGGGACGACGTACGCCCGCTGGCAACCCGTGCTGGCGCTGGGGCAGCAACGTCAGGATGTCAGCGTTTGCGCGGGGCTTCATCCTTACTTCATGGATGAACACCGTGACCAGGACCTTGCCCAGCTTGAGTGCTTGCTGAATGAGCGTCCCGAGCTGGTGGCCGTCGGCGAGTGCGGGATCGATGCCCGCTTTGACACTACCCTTGATGCCCAGTGGGCGTATTTTGATGCCCAATTAACCTTGGCCAAGCAGCATGGGTTGCCGGTGGTGGTGCACTGTGTCAAAGCCAATGACACCGTCGCCAAGCGGCTCCGCCAACGCACGCTTGCCAGAGCCGGGTTGATCCATGCCTTTGCCGGGTCTTACGAACAGGCCAGGAAGTTTGTGGATCTCGGTTATATTCTGGGGCTGGGTGGCGCGGCGACTTATCAACGGGCAAAGCGATTGCACCGCGTCATCAAGGCATTACCCGATGACAGTTTTGTGTTGGAAACGGACAGCCCGGATATGCCGCTCAGTGGTTACCAGGGCCAGCGCAATGAACCCCGCCGAGTGAGTGACGTTTGCAATGTCGTGGCGGCATTACGCGGTCAAACACGCGAGCATGTTGCCGCCATCAGCAGCGCCAATGCTGCCCGCCTGTTTCGCTTACCTATTTGCGGTTAATAAGCAGCGGTTAATAAGCAGCGTTTAATTCGCCAGACCCATGGCGAGCTGCTCCGGGTCGAGCCGTTCGATAGGGTAGGGAAGGTCGAGCAGTGTCAAGCGGGCCTCGCCGATATATACGGGCATGGCCTCTTCCATTACCTTGGTATTCATGACGGCCAGAAGCTCAATGCTGCCTGTTTCGCTCAAGGCGCTGATAACGACTTCACCGACGGCTTTGTTGGCTTCATTGACGATCGTGTCTCCGGTTGTTGGCGCATCGGCATTCGAAAGCTCGGCGCGCACCAGGCGTTTTTTGACCTGACCACGAAAATGGGCTCGGGCAACGACTTCCTGGCCGGTGTAACAGCCTTTTTTGAAGCTAATGCCTCCCAAGGCTTCCCAGTTGAGCATCTGCGGCAGGAAATGGTCCTGCTGTGCCTCGGTCAGCCACGCCAGGCCGCTGCGAATGTCAGCTAATTGCCAGGCGGCACGTCCGCTTTCATCGTCAAGCGCCTCAACCAGGGAGTCGTCTTCCAGGCAGAACAGCCAGCGCGGCGTATCGCCCGGGTAACACAGCACGCTGGCGCGCGGGTTTGCGGATTGAGTGCCAGGTGCGTTGGGCAAGGGCAGCTCCAGCTTTTCCGCGATTGAGCGGGCATTTTCACCCACGCCGACCAGCGAGAGCTCGGGAAGTGGGGTCAGCTCCGCTTTATAAAAAGCGGCAAACTTTTTTAAGTGGCCGGTTAGCGTTTCCAGCAGTGAAGCACTGAGTAGTAGACGATAGTGAGCATCACCGACCTTCATCAGTTGAGCATTTGCCAGCATGCGCCCCTTCGGCGTACAGAAACAGGTGAGCGGCGCAAAGCGCCCATCGGCCAGGCTGACTTGAGCGCTGGTTTGCCCTTGCAAGAATTTCTCGGCATCGGGTCCTTGGATATCCAACGCCGCTAAATGGTTAAGGCGAATACCGCTGTTAAGGGCATCGATTGAGGGAACGGTCGCCATGACAACTCCTGTTGAAGGGGTGGCTGAATCGTGATGCGAATCAATATTACCTTATGTGTGGGCGATGGGCCTCGATTGCAAGGTCCCCGCCGCATGCTAGACTCGTTGTCTGTATCAGTTTTGCATAGGACAATATCAAACCGCTCGGAGAGCCAATATCCGTTGGCATTGACCCGTGACGCTACAATGTATTGAAACAAGGTTAGCCGATGGCACAGCAATCATTAACCTTTCACGGTGTTAAATCCGCTGAACAGGTCAATCAGATTACCACAGCACTGATGATGCTCGACGGCGTGGACAGCGCTGAGGTGGGCCGCTATGGCGCTGAAGTGGACGGCCGGGTAAAGCGTGAGGCGCTCATCAAGGCCGTTGAAAAGCTCAACCTGGGTATAAAGGTAACATGATGCACAAGCCGATTACGGTGATCAGTGAACGCAACAGCGTCTTCCGCCAACGCGTTGAGGTTGACGGCCTTGAAGACCTGGCCGCTGATGTGCCGCCTGTTGTGGGGGGAGACGGCAGCGCGCCTGACCCCCACGACTATTTTGATATCGCCTTGGGAACCTGTAAGGCAATTACCGTACAGATGTATGCCAAGCGCAAGCAATGGCCACTGGAAGGCATTACCGTCACTGTTCAGCGCGATGACAGCCAGGAAACGAAAGGCGTATACAAGCTGGCGGTGACGATGACATTTCACGGCATTGATGACCATGAGCAGCGTGCCCGGCTGGAAGATATCAGCCACCGCTGCCCCATCCAGCGGTTGATGACCACATCGACCGTGGAGATTACGACGAGCACCACGTAGCTCGCCTTACCCTGATCAGGAGCGACGATGAGCAAGGATTTCCGGTTGCAGTCGAAATTTGAGCCTGCTGGCGACCAGCCCAACGCCATCAAGGGCCTGGTGGGGGGGCTTGAGTCGGGGCTTGCCCATCAAACGCTACTCGGCGTCACCGGCTCCGGGAAAACCTTCACCATGGCCAATATCGTTGCGCAACAGCAGCGGCCGACGATCGTCATGGCGCCCAACAAGACGCTGGCGGCGCAGTTGTATGGCGAATTCAAAGCGTTTTTCCCCGACAACGCCGTTGAGTACTTCGTTTCCTACTACGATTACTACCAGCCGGAAGCCTATGTGCCCTCGTCGGACACGTTTATTGAAAAAGATGCCTCCATCAACGACCACATCGAGCAAATGCGCCTGTCGGCGACGAAAGCACTCCTTGAGCGCCGGGACGCGTTGATTGTCGTGTCCGTGTCTGCCATCTATGGCCTGGGCGACCCTGACCAGTACCTCAAGATGCGCTTGCATTTTACCCGCGGCGAGTTGATCGACCAGCGTGCCTTCCTGCGTCGCCTGGCGGAACTTCAGTACACGCGTAACGATATGGATTTTCGCCGCGGTACTTACCGGGTGCGGGGCGATGTGATCGATATTTTCCCGGCGGATGCCGAAGAAGAAGCCGTTCGGGTGGAGTTGTTTGACGATGAAATCGACTCGATCCGGCTCTTTGATCCTTTGACGGGCGACGTGCGCGGTCAAGTGCCGCGCATGACCATCTACCCGAAATCCCACTACGTGACGCCCCGGGAGACGATTCTTGGCGCGATTGACGATATCAAGGCAGAACTAAAAGAGCGCCTGGAGTGGCTGCGCAAGCACGAGCGTCTGGTCGAGGCGCAGCGGCTCGAGCAGCGCACGCTTTACGATATCGAGATGATGCTCGAGCTGGGTTACTGCAACGGCATCGAAAATTATTCGCGCTATTTATCCGGCCGCGAACCCGGCGAGCCACCGCCGACATTTTTCGATTACCTGCCTGACGATGCACTGCTGTTTATTGATGAATCCCACGTTAGCGTGCCCCAGGTAGGCGGCATGTACAAAGGTGACCGGTCGCGCAAGGAAACGCTGGTGGAGTACGGTTTCCGCTTGCCGTCTGCGCTCGATAACCGGCCGATGAAGTTTGAAGAATGGGAAGCCATTTCGCCGCAAACGATTTTTGTCTCGGCAACACCGGGCCCCTATGAAGCCGAGCATGCAGGCCAGATTGTTGAGCAAGTCGTGCGGCCGACGGGCTTGCTGGACCCCGAAATAGAAGTGCGGCCTGCAAGCACCCAGGTTGACGATTTGCTGTCCGAGATTGGTCTTCGCACTGAAGTGGGCGAACGCGTGCTGGTGACTACCCTCACCAAACGCATGGCAGAAGACTTGACGGAATACCTGGACGAGCATGGTATTCGCGTTCGCTACCTGCACTCGGATATCGATACCGTCGAGCGGGTGGAAATCATCCGTGATCTGCGGCTGGGTAAATTCGACGTGCTGGTGGGGATTAACCTGCTGCGTGAAGGGCTGGATATCCCTGAAGTTTCATTGGTTGCCATTCTCGATGCCGATAAAGAAGGTTTTCTGCGTAACGAGCGCTCATTGATCCAGACCATTGGCCGCGCCGCGCGTAACGCCCAGGGTAAAGCTATCCTTTACGGCGACCGGGTTACCGATTCCATGCGCAGAGCGATGGATGAAACCGAACGCCGGCGTGACAAGCAGAAGGCCCACAACGAAGCCCATGGGATTACCCCGACCACGATCACCCGCTCGGTCACCGATATCATGGAAGCCGCGCAGGCGCCGGGCAAGAAAAGCAATCGCAAGCGGGGCAGTGATCGCAAAGTGGCCGAAAGCGTTGCCGAGTACGATACCGCGAGCATGGACAAGCACGATTTCCTCGCGGCGATCAGCAAAATTGAAGATGCCATGTTTGAAGCGGCGCAAAACCTCGAGTTTGAGGAAGCGGCTCGTCTACGCGATCAATTGCACAAGATGAAAGAGAAACAGCTGGCGCTAGGGTAGGGCATGCCTGAAGGTCCAGAAATCCGTCGTGCGGCGGATCGTATTGAGCAGCAGATAGGTGGCCGGGTTGTTGACGATGCTTGGTTCGCCTTCCCGGAACTTGCCGAGCAGGCTGCGTCGCTTATTGGGACGCGGGTCTCGCGGGTAGATACCCGGGGCAAGGCAATGCTGATTCGGTTTGCCGATCAGCGCGTGCTTTACTCCCACAATCAGCTTTATGGGGTTTGGAAACTGCATAAAGAAGATAAACCTCCCAATACCCGGCGTTCGCTGCGCGTTCGATTAAGCACAGAAGGGCGCTGTGCCAGTCTGTATAGCGCGTCCGATATTTCACTTTGGCATGAAGATAATCTGTCCGAGCACCCGTTTCTATCCCGGCTAGGGCCTGACCTGCTGAGCGAAGAGGTGACTCCACAGCAGGTGGAGCAGCGCTTGAATTTTAAGCAGTTTCATCGGCGCAGCTTGGGTGCATTGCTACTCGACCAGGTTTTTGTCGCGGGGTTAGGCAATTATCTGCGCTCGGAAATTCTTTTCTTTGCCCAGTGCCACCCCAAGCAACGTCCGGTTGATTTAACCGAGCGACAGCGTCAACAGTTGGCAATTTATATTGTCGAGACGACCCGTCAGGCCTATCAGCAGGCGGGGGTTACCAATACAAAGCCCTGGATTGAGCAGGCCATTGCCGCCGGTGAGCCGCGCCGCCAATGGCGCTTCAGCGTTTTTGAGCGGGCGGGACTCTCCTGCCACCGTTGCGGTAGCGTCATCGAACGAATGATGGTCGGCTTCCGCCGACTCTACTGGTGCACCGGCTGCCAGATGAATATGCCATAATTTATACCGTTATCTTATTTATGCAGATAAAATAAACCTTCTATTCCCTGATTCTAGAACGTTGGTGTTGCTGCCGGGGTAATGCCAATACGGTATAATGTCGACATGCCAAATAGGCCGCTATTCCAATAACCATTCAGGCCGCCACGACGATAACCGAGGAGCAGTTTGTCCATGACCGTGATTCGCCAGGACGACGTGATTCAAAGCGTTGCCGATGCACTGCAGTACATCTCTTACTACCATCCCAAAGA
Organism: Halomonas sp. SH5A2; assembly: GCF_014263395.1. Taxonomy (GTDB): domain Bacteria; phylum Pseudomonadota; class Gammaproteobacteria; order Pseudomonadales; family Halomonadaceae; genus Vreelandella. Next base: position 1,861,802 of record NZ_CP058321.1, read on the forward strand.
CTTTATCGATGCCATGGCGGCCGCTTATGAGCGCGAGGAAAACCCCGCCGCCAAGGATGCCATTGCCCAGATTCTGATTAATTCGCGTATGTGCGCCACCGGCCATCGCCCGATTTGTCAGGATACCGGTATCGTCACCGTGTTCGTTCATGTGGGTATGAATGTGACCTGGGAAGCCGACATGAGCCTGGACGACATGGTCAACGAGGGCGTGCGTCGCGCCTACCAGCTCCCCGACAATATTCTCCGAGCGTCTGTTCTGGCTGACCCTGACGGCAAGCGTCAGAATACCAAAGACAACACCCCGGCAATTATCCACCATAAACTCGTGCCGGGGGATAAAGTCGATATTCATGTGGCGGCCAAAGGCGGCGGTAGCGAAGCAAAATCGAAGTTTGCCATGCTCAACCCCTCTGACAGCGTGGTGGATTGGGTGATGGAGCAATTGCCTAAAATGGGGGCAGGCTGGTGTCCGCCCGGTATGTTGGGTATCGGGATTGGCGGCACGGCTGAAAAAGCCATGGAAATTGCGAAAGAGGCGCTGCTTGACCCGATTGATATCCAGGACCTTCAGGCGCGCGGGGCAAGTAATCGCGCTGAGGAGCTGCGTCTCGAGCTGTTCGACAAGGTGAATAAAAGTGGCATTGGCGCACAGGGGCTGGGTGGTTTGACGACCGTGCTGGATATCAAGGTCAAGGATTACCCAACACACGCAGCGAATAAGCCGGTCGCCATCATTCCCAACTGCGCGGCTACTCGCCATGCCCACTTCACGCTGGATGGCTCGGGCCCCGTGGCGCTGCCTGCACCCAAGTTGGAAGACTGGCCGGAAATTACTCGTGAGGCAGGCGACAACGTCAAACGGGTCAACCTGGATACAGTGACCCCAGAAGACGTCAAAACCTGGCAACCCGGCGATACGCTCTTGTTGAATGGCAAGCTGTTGACCGGGCGCGATGCGGCCCACAAGCGCATGGTGGATATGATTGCAAAGGGCGAGCCGTTGCCTGTCGATATGAAAGGGCGGTTTATCTACTATGTTGGCCCGGTAGATCCGATTGGTGATGAAGTCGTAGGCCCTGCAGGCCCTACCACCGCCACCCGCATGGACAAGTTCACCCGCACCATGCTCGAAGAAACGGGCTTGCTGGGCATGGTGGGCAAGGCTGAGCGCGGGCAGGAAGCAATTGACGCCATTCGCGATAATCAGGCGGTTTATCTGATGGCGGTCGGCGGCTCTGCCTATCTCGTTGCCCAGGCGATCAAGAAATCCCGCGTGGTTGGCTTCGAAGATCTCGGTATGGAAGCTATTTATGAGTTTGAAGTGGAAGATATGCCGGTTACTGTTGCCGTAGATAGCGCAGGGACCTCGGTTCACCAGACCGGGCCCGCCAAGTGGAAGGATATTATCGCCCAGACGGCTTGAATGTCGTAAAGGAGTAGCGTGTCCTAGGCTATAAAGGCCCTGCCAGTGGCGGGGCCTTTATCCATGTTCGACCGGCGCATCACAATGGAATTGACACCCATAATGAGGACACCACTATGACCTCGTGGTTGCTAGGGACCGGCATCTTATTGATCTATGTGCTGGGGATTGTTTCGGCGGTTATGGCGCTGATGTCCAGCCGGACCTCTCAGGGGGCGGTCGCCTGGATTATTTCACTGCTGACGTTTCCTTATGTTGCTGTACCGGCGTATTGGCTATTTGGAAGGCCGCGGTTTTATGGCTACGTCACGGCTCGCGGGGTGCGTGACAATATATTACGCCGCATGCTGGTACGTTATCGCGCCAACATAGATCCTTACGGTGTTTCGGCTAAAAGCGCTGACATTCGAGCCGTTGAGCAGTTAGCCATGATGCCGATGACGCAGGGTAATCAGGCAACCTTGCTGGTTGACGGCGAGGAGACGTTCGAAAGCCTGTTTGCGGGCATCAAGAGTGCGCAGCGTTATATCCTCCTGCAATTTTTTATCGTCCGGGATGATCGGCTTGGGCGTCGGTTGATGGAGCATCTTCACCAGGCTGTTCGACGTGGTATCAGTATCTATTTCCTCTACGACGAGATGGGCAGCCGAAAGCTCAGCGATCGCTATTTAAATGATTTGGTGCAGTCAGGTATTGAAGTCAGTGCGTTTCGCTCCTCTAGGGGCGTTAAGCATCCTTTCCAATTGAATTTTCGTAATCACCGTAAAGTGATGGTGGTCGACGGGCAGGAAGGTTGGCTTGGCGGGTTTAACGTCGGCGTGGAGTATCTGGGTGAAGATCCCAATCGCGGACCTTGGCGGGATACGCATCTCAAACTGGAAGGCCCGAGTGTGCTGGGACTTCAGGAAGCCTTCTGGGAAGATTGGCATTGGGCCACGGGGGAGGTCATCACGCTGGATTGGTATCCCCTGAAGACCTTCGCTAGTAACCACCACGTAGTCGTGGTTCCCTCGGGCCCTGCTGATCGCCAGGACACGGCCAGCCTGCTCATACAGCAGGTGATTCAAAGTGCCGAAGAGCGACTATGGGTCACCAGCCCCTATTTTGTGCCGGACCAAGGCGTTCAGGATGCGCTTCGGCTGGCCGCTATGCGGGGAGTGGATGTGCGAGTCATGATGCCTGAACGCCCCGATCATTTGCTGGTTTTCCTGTCGGCTTTTTCATTCCTGCCCGACATGCTTCGCGCTGGCGTAAAAATATACCGTTATCTTCCTGGTTTTCTTCACCAAAAAGTGATGCTTGTTGACACCAAAGCTGCAACCGTCGGCACGGTGAATATGGACAATCGTTCTTTCCGGTTAAACTTTGAGATTACCGCTTTTATGCCCAGCGCGTCGGTTGCCAATCAGGTTAGCTTGATGCTCGAGAACGATTTCGCAAGATGTCGTCGTATCAGCCTGGATGAAATTGCCCAGCGTCCCTGGTGGAAAAAAGTGGTCTCAAGGGCGGCCTATTTAACGGCGCCCATTCAGTAGCCTGACGGCTTGGCGCTAGATCAATTCAAATAACTAGGGTGACAAGGAGTCGTTGGTGAACCTTGAAACAAAATGGCTGGAAGATTTCGTCGCATTGGCCAATACACGTAGCTTTTCAGCATCGGCCAGGCAACGACACGTGACTCAGCCAGCGTTCAGTCGGCGTATTCGCGCTTTAGAGCAGGCGGTGGGGGTGACGTTGGTTGACCGTTCGACGACGCCGGTGGGCTTGACCTCAGAAGGGCAGCTTTTTCTGGTCACCGCGCGCAACCTTGTTGAACAGCTTACCGAATCATTAGGCCATTTACGGGGACTCTCGATTGCCAATGAGGCGCTGGATATCGTCGCCGCGCATTCATTGGCGCTGAGCTTTTATCCTCCCTGGATATCGCGGCTGCAAAAAGGCCTGGGTGAGCTGCCTACCCGATTGGTCGCCATGAACGTCGGAGAGGCGATTCACGTGCTGCGTGAAGGCAACTGCGACCTCATGCTGGCTTACTATGACCCTTTTGCCACCATGCAGCTGGATGCCGAAGTGTTCCCGTCTTTTTCGATCGGCAACGTCAATATGCTCCCCGTGTCGTTACCCGATGCCCAGGGCAAGCCATTGTTTTCACTTCAGCAAGACGACTCAGTGCCCTATCTGGCTTATACGCAGGGGGCCTTTTTAGGCCGCAGTGTGCGCATGCTGCTGAAAAACGACCCGCTACGCATGAAACTGCGGACTGTCTATGAAACCGCCATGGCGGAGGGGTTGAAAGGTATGGTACTGCAGGGTGTGGGGGTTGCCTGGATACCGGACTTCTGTATACGCGAGGAGCTCAAAAGCGGTCGTTTGGTGCGTGCCGCCGATGCCAATTGGGATATCCCGCTAGAAATCCGGCTATACCGCTGTTCGTTGGTGCATAAACCAGGTGTCGAGCGTTTGTGGCGACAAATGATGAAGCTGCCCCGCGATTTTCTGCAGGGATAAGGGTCGAGTCTTTTGAATTAGTGCGATGGCTCGCTGCTGAAGTCGGCAGGCAGGCCCAGAAAATTTTGAATAATAAAAAAATGATCTTCAAACAGACTGTCGGGCTGGAGGTCGGCAAGGGCGACCCAGCGGGCATGGTCACCGCCCTTGACAGGTTTCAATCGCGGTAGCTGCTGGTCAGGGCGCAAGGCAAAGTAAAACGCTTCGGCCAGCGTTCGGCCACGCCAACTGCGGTGGGGTTCATCAAACAGGCGCTGACCCCTTAATGAACCTTTCAAAACCGGTTCAGGTACCTTCAAGCGAATACGTTCACGCAATTCCCGTAAGCAGGCGTCCAGCAGCCGTTCGTGGGGATTGATAAAACCACCCGGCAACGCGAACAGTCCCTTACCCGGTGCCGCGGTACGGCGTACCAACAGCACATGGCCTGACTGGACCACTACGGCGTTGACCGTGACAAAAATGGGTGGGTAGGGCGCTTGTTGCCAGGCTTGTCGGTACTGATCCAGTAGTTGCTGCTCTTCCAGCAGTTGTTCGTAGTCGCTGCCGCGGCAAAAATGTTGCACGCGATCAACCACGCCAGGCGGTAAGTCGTGGTAGGCCCCTGTGCTGAGATAGTCGTCGGTGGAGCCAGGCGATCGGAATAAACGTTCACGGATCTGGCTTGCCGAAATGCCTTCGACCAACGGGACACTCACCGACTCCCACTGCGGAAATAGCGATAGGTAGTAGCTGGATTGCCCCCGGCTAGCCCCAATAAGGCCGATCCGTGGCAGCCTGGCATTTGCCGGCGCGGCTAAATCCCGTACTTTACGCTGAACATCGCGAACCCAGACGTCGTTGTTGTAAAGCGCATCCAGTAGCGGTGTGATTTCCAGTCGCTGGTTATCTTCCTCGTCAAAGCCTGAACGCAACATCATCTGCCGTTCTTCAAAACGCCATGGGTTACGCAAAGAGCGTGCCTGCCAGGATGAGCCGACCAATACGATAACCTGACGGGCTTGTTTCAGTGCCTCACAAATGACCGCCAAATGGCCCAGATGAGGGGGCTGAAAACGGCCAATAAAGACGAGGCAGTCAAACTCATACGCCTGGCTCGGATGTGAGGCATCAGTTGGCATGCGAGGCTATCCTTTGTCTATAAATCATGGTCAAGCATTATGGTGGGCTTGGCGAGGCGGCGCAATCTAGCTCTGCAGCCAACGGTGCGATTGGGTATGCTAGTTAAATTAGGCCATGGATTGTTGGCCCTGTATCAATTGATAAGGGAGTTTTCATGCTCAAACGCAGCGCTTATTTTTGGGGCAACGTGATCAGGGATTCAGCGTCATTATGGTTGAAACGCAACGCCTTCAGCTATGCAGGCTCCCTGGCGTTTTACACCCTTTTTTCACTGGCGCCCACCATTATTATTGCGGTCACCGTCATTGGCCTTGTGCTAGGTGAGGAAGCGGCTCAAGGACAGATCGTCGCGCAACTGCAAGGCACTATCGGCAGTGATGCCGCGTCGGTAGTTGAGGAAGCCGTCGCTCAATCACGCATTCAGGAGGCGGGCATCATGCCGACGCTCCTGGGTGTAGGCGCGCTTATCGTGGGTGCCACGACGGTATTTGCGCAAATGCAGTTCTCGCTCAATACGATCTGGGGCGTCACCGCCAAGCCGACCGCAAACGGGGCGCTGGTGTTTATTAAAAATCGCATACTCTCATTAACGGTTGTGCTGTCGATCGGGTTTATATTGCTGGTCTCGTTAGCGTTGGGTGTGGCCATTCGTAGTGCGCTCGGTGCTGCAGATCAACTGCTGCCTTACGTGGGCCTGCTGAGCCAAGTGGCCGAATCACTGGTTTCGCTATTGGTCGTTGCGCTGCTTTTCGCGACGATTTTTAAGGTCTTGCCCGATGTGGTGTTGAGTTGGCAGGATGTTCTGATTGGCGCTGTGGTAACTGCCGTGTTATTTACCATCGGCCGGAGTGTCATCGCAGTCTATCTTGCCTATACGGCAACGGCTTCCACTTACGGTGCGGCGGGTTCTGTGGTGATGGTGTTGCTGTGGGTTTATTATTCATCCCTCATTTTGCTGTTTGGCGCCGCCTTTACACGCTCGCTTCTGTTGCGCAGAGGTCGGCCGTTGGTGCCACGCAATAGCGCTGTTGTTATCAAATATCAGGAAAATGACGACGGCTAGAACAGGAGGCGACAATGGCAGATTGTTGTGTACGTGCGTGGGTGACGGGAAAAGTGCAAGGCGTTTTGTTTCGGCGCTCTACCCAACATCAGGCGCTGCAGCACCGTTTAACCGGCTATGCGAAAAACTTGCCTGACGGCCGTGTTGAAGTGTTGCTTTGTGGGAGTCCTGAGGACGTGAAAACCGTCAGCGAGTGGTTATGGAAAGGCCCTGACGGGGCGCAGGTGACCCACGTCGAATTTAACGTCTTGGATCAGTGCCACGCCCCGGACCATTTTGCGACTTATTAGCGGCTTGCTTCCCACTGCCGGATGTTTTCAACGGTCAAGCTGACAATGTTTTGCCGGGCTTCTGGCGTAACCCAGGCGTTATGGGGTGTGACAACCAGGTTGAGTGCTTCATCCAGCGCATCTAGCAGGGGATGTCCTTCGCGTGGCGGCTCATTGGGAAGCACGTCGACGGCAAGCCCGCCAATTTGCCCATCCCTGAGTGCCGATAGGGCAGCATGTTCGTCGATAATGCCTCCACGCGCGCAGTTAACCAGCAATAACGAAGGCTTGACCTTGGCCAGGCGTGCTGCATTGATCAGGTGGCGTGTGGCGTCATTCAGCGGACAGTGAAGGCTGATGACATCGGCTTCTGGCAGCAGGTCGTCGAGCGACGGGCGGTTGTCGTTCGCTTCATTACCCGGGCGGGCGGCAAAGGTTACCCGCATTCCCAGTGCTTTAGCCAGGCGCGCCACTTCCGAGCCAAGTTCGCCCTGGCCGACCATCACCAGGTGCTTGCCCGACAGCTGCATCGTTGGATAATGCTGCAGGCAGAAGAAATCGCTGTTTTGCCAGGCGCCCGCGGCGACATCCCGTTGATAAAGCGGCAGTCTGTTTGCCAATGTCAGCATTAGCATCAAGGTGTGCTGTGACACACTGGCGGTGCCATAAGCGGCAACGTTTTTAACCGCTATACCTTGGGCGCTGGCAGTCTCCAGGTCGATATTGTTGAGCCCGGTGGCCAGCACACAGATCAACTTGAGCGAGGGCAGTTGCTTGAGGGTCTCCGCATCCAAGACAACTTTATTGACAATGGCGATATCGGTATTGGCCAGGCGCTCACGCGCCTGTTGAGACGTGCTTTGACCAAACACCTCAAGGCGCGATACCGCCTGGTGGATGGCGGTTAGATCAATTTGCGGGCCAAGGCTCTCGGCATCCAGTATCACTGCATTAGGCATTTTCTGACCTCCACTGTCTGCCGGTGGCGTCTAGCCTTGCTCGGCAGGGGGCACAAAAGGGTATAATAAGCTGGCGTGAATAATCATCGCCTTGGAATTTATCCCGACGGGCCGCATATTGCAGCTTGGCAGCATTCATGTTGCTGTTTTGTCGGAGTTGAGCTTTTCTGGAGTCATCAACATGCCCATCTATGAATATGAGTGCAAGGCCTGCGGCCATCGCATGGATAAATTGCAAAAAATCAGCGCCGATCCGTTAACGGATTGTCCTGTCTGCGAAAGCGCCAGCTTGTCGCGGCTGGTATCAGCTGCCGGTTTCCGTCTGGCGGGCGGCGGCTGGTATGAAACTGATTTTAAAACCGGCAGTAAAAAGAATTTAGCTGCTGATGCAAAAAGCGCAACGCCCGAGACCGGCAGCCAGAATGGCGCCAGTCCTGCGCCCAAGAAAAAAGACACGGCGGCCTAGCCGACGTTGTCGGGCCGAATCAAGGTCCACAATTACCTTTTGCCACGAAACACAACAGGATGAAACATGCGCAGTCATTATTGCGGCCAGCTAAACGAAACATTGGTAGACCAGACGGTCACCGTATGCGGTTGGGTGCATCGCCGCCGTGACCATGGTGGGGTTATCTTTCTCGATATGCGCGATCGCGATGGCGTCGCTCAGTTCGTCGTGGACCCAGACACCGCCGAGGCGTTTGCCAATGCCGACCGTGCTCGCAATGAGTTCGTTCTGCGCATTACCGGGCGGGTTCGCCTGCGCCCGGAAGGCACGCAAAATCCGAACATGCCCACCGGGATGATTGAAGTACTGGCAAAAGACGTCGAAGTGCTAAACACCGCTGTGACGCCGCCTTTCCAGCTCGACGAGCACGGCAAGGTCGGTGAAGAGGTACGCCTCAAGCACCGCTATATCGATTTGCGCCGCCCCGATATGATCGACAAGCTGCGGCTGCGTTCGCGTATTTCACACACCGTCCGCGCGTTCCTCGAAAATCAGGGTTTTCTGGATATCGAAACCCCGGTTTTGACCCGTGCGACCCCTGAAGGGGCACGCGATTACCTGGTGCCGAGCCGTACCCATGCGGGTAATTTCTTTGCGTTGCCGCAGTCGCCCCAGCTCTTCAAGCAGCTGTTGATGGTGGCGGGGTTTGACCGCTACTACCAGATTGCCAAGTGTTTCCGCGACGAAGATCTGCGTGCCGACCGTCAGCCCGAGTTCACGCAAATCGACATCGAGGCCTCGTTCGTTGAAGAAAACGACATCATGGACATTACCGAGTCCATGATTCGTCAACTCTTCCAGGAAGTGCTCGATGTCAATCTGGCCGCGTTTCCGCGCATGACCTGGCAGGAAGCCATGGACCGCTTTGGTTCAGACAAGCCCGACTTGCGCATCCCCCTTGAGTTGACCAATGTCGATGACCTGATGCAACAGGTTGACTTTAAGGTGTTCTCTGGACCAGCAAATGCGGCAGACGGCCGCGTTGCCGCGTTGAAAGTTCCCGGCGGTGCATCGCTTTCGCGCAAGGAAATCGACGAATATACCAAATTTGTCGGTATCTACGGCGCCAAGGGTCTGGCGTGGATCAAGGTCAACGAGCGCGCTAAAGGGCTCGACGGGCTGCAGTCGCCGATCGTCAAGTTCATGGAAAACGTGGTTGAGGAACTGCTCGACCGCGTCGACGCCAAAGACGGCGACATTATTTTCTTTGGTGCTGACAAGACGCGTATCGTCAACGAAGCGATTGGCGCATTGCGCGTCAAGCTGGGGGCTGACCTTGATCTGTACACCCAGGCCTGGGCACCGCTCTGGGTTGTCGACTTCCCGATGTTCGAAGAGGACGATAACGGCAGGCTCAGCCCGCTGCATCATCCCTTTACTGCCCCGTCGTGCTCACCTGAAGCACTCAAGGATGACCCGGCAAATGCACTGTCGCGCGCTTACGACATGGTGCTGAATGGCACCGAGCTTGGCGGCGGCTCAATCCGTATTCACGATCAAACCATGCAGCATACGGTGTTTGATATCCTGGGGATCGGACAGGAAGAAGCCCAGGAGAAGTTTGGCTTCCTACTTGATGCTCTCCAGTACGGTGCGCCGCCCCACGGTGGTTTGGCCTTCGGTCTGGACCGCCTGGTGATGCTGATGGCCGGTGCCAAGACCATCCGCGAAGTGATTGCGTTCCCGAAAACCCAAAGCGCCGCCTGTTTGATGACCGACGCCCCGGGTGAAGTCAGCGCAGAGCAGCTAAAAGACCTTAATATCCGCTTGCGTCAGAAAGCTAAAGCGGACACCACGGCCGAATAAGCGCTCTTTATATACCTCCTTGCACCGGCGCCCAGGCGTCGGTGTTTTTGTTTGGACGACCTGAGTGCTGTTATATGCAGACACCTGCCTTATCCAATCCGCTGCGTATCCTGGGCATTGACCCTGGTTCGCGTATTACCGGCTATGGTGTCATCGAGCTTGCTGGGCTTGTTCCCCGTTATGTCGCTAGCGGCTGCATTCGTACCGCTGAAGGTTCGTTAGAGCAGCGTCTGGCTCAAATCTACGCCGGGCTAGGGGAAGTGGTCGGTTTGCACCGCCCAGATGCCGTGGCCATAGAGCGCGTTTTCATGGCCAAAAATCCCGATTCAGCGCTCAAGCTCGGTCAGGCAAGAGGGGTGGCGCTGGTCTGTATGGCCAACCATGGTCTGGCGGTTGACGAGTATGCCGCGCGGCAGATCAAGCAGGCGGTCACCGGTCAGGGCGGCGCCGATAAGGCACAGGTGCAACACATGGTTACGGCTATTCTGCATCTGGCCGCTTCACCACAGGCGGATGCCGCCGATGCACTGGCCATCGCACTGACCCATGCCTACGCCAGCCAAGGGCCCAAGGCGCTAACCACGCAGGGGGGAGGGCGCCGCCGTTCCACCGGGCGCTGGCGACTCTGATAATCAGCCCTGACCACTGGTCACTTGTACAGAGTGGCTTTATAGTGGCGACTGGTTTGGCTTAGCGCGAGCGTAAATATGATTGGACGGCTTCAAGGCCAGTTGATTGAGAAACAGCCGCCGTGGATAGTGGTGGATGTGCACGGTGTGGGTTACGAGCTGGAAACGTCGATGACAACGCTGGTAGCGCTGCCGCCGGTGGGTGAAAGCATCTTTTTATATACCCATCTCACGATCCGGGACGACGCCCATCTGCTGTATGGATTTGGTCGCGAGCATGAACGCGCCCTGTTTCGTGCCCTGATCAAAGTTAACGGTGTAGGGCCCAAGCTGGCCCTGGCCATTTTATCGGGTATGGATGAAGACGCCTTCATGCGTTGCGTGCGCGATGATGATAGCAAGGCGCTGACCAAGCTTCCGGGCGTGGGTAAAAAAACCGCTGAGCGATTGATTATCGAAATGCGTGACCGCTTCTCTGAGTGGGAAAATGGCCGCGATACAACGCTTCCCCTGGAAGCCGCCAATGGACAGGCTACTCATCACCGCAACAGCTTGGCGGACGCCGAGGCGGCGCTCGTGAGTCTTGGCTACAAACTAACCGAAGCCACGAAAATGCTGGCCGATCTTGATGGCTCTCAGTCAACCGAAGCCCTGATCAAGGCGGCACTCACCCAGCGCATGAAAGGCTGATCGCTATAACCACGGACGTAAATGAGCGCTTATGCTAGAGCACGATCGACTGATTGCCGCTGAGCCAGAGCAAGGTGAAGTGCGTATCGACCATGCGATTCGCCCTAAACGGCTCCAGGACTATATTGGCCAACCCCGCGTTCGCGAGCAGTTGGAAATTTTTATTGGCGCCGCCCGACTGCGTGAAGAAAGCCTCGACCACACGCTGGTGTTTGGCCCGCCAGGCTTGGGTAAAACCACCCTGGCCAACATTATTGCCACTGAAATGGGCGTGGGGCTCAAATCGACGTCGGGCCCGGTGCTCGAGCGTGCCGGTGACCTGGCTGCAATGCTGACCAATCTGGAGCCTGGGGACGTTCTGTTTATCGATGAAATCCACCGTTTATCGCCCGTAGTCGAAGAGGTGCTGTATCCAGCGATGGAGGATTTTCAGCTCGATATAATGATTGGTGAGGGGCCCGCGGCACGCTCGATCAAGCTGGATTTACCGCGCTTTACGTTGGTGGGCGCCACCACTCGAGCGGGGCTGCTCACCTCGCCGTTGCGCGATCGTTTTGGCATCGTTCAACGGCTGGAATTTTATAACCTCACCGAGCTGACCGAGATAGTGACCCGTTCAGCCAAGCTGCTTGGCGTTGAAACCCACCATGAAGGGGCCGTTGAAATTGCCCGTCGCTCAAGGGGCACCCCACGAATTGCCAACCGGTTGCTCCGCCGAGTACGCGACTATGCCGAAATGAAGGGCGATGGCACCGTCAATGCAACCCTGGCAGACGCCGCACTTAACATGCTGAATGTGGACCACCATGGACTGGATCATATGGATCGCAGGTTGTTACTGGCAATGATCGATAAATTCGACGGTGGGCCGGTCGGTGTCGATTCGCTGTCAGCGGCAATCGGTGAGGAGCGCGATACTATCGAAGACGTCATCGAGCCGTATTTGATCCAGCAGGGGCTGATGATGCGGACACCCCGCGGTCGCGTCGTCACACGGCAGGCTTGGTTGCATTTTGAGCGTGTTCCCCATGAAGCGTCCATTGAAGCCCAGGGGGAGCAGCGCCCATGAGCCAGTCGCTGCGTTTCCCAGTCCGCGTTTACATGGAAGATACAGACGCGGGGGGGATTGTCTACTACGTTAACTACCTGAAGTTTATGGAGCGTGCCCGCAGTGAATGGCTGAGATCCTTGGGGGTCGACCAGCAAACGTTGCTGGACGCAGGCACTCAGCTAGTGGTATATCGCTTGTCCTGTCATTACACCAAGCCTGCAAGGTTAGACGATGCGCTTGACGTAAGTGCCGATGTCGTGAGCATCGGCCGCTGTCGAATGACATTTGAGCAGCAAGTATGGCGGGGAACTGAACGTCTTTGCGCCGCCACGGTCGAGATAGCGTGCTTGAATGCGCAGGATCTTCGCCCAATGGCATGGCCGTCTGCGCTCAAATCGCTGATGTAACCTACGATGCGGGCACCTAACACCACATTTACTGATGATTGATGAGGGCACTTGTGAACGATAATGCCATGTCTATTCCGCACCTGATTATGAATGCCAGCATCGTGGTTCAGCTGGTCATGTTGCTATTAACAGTAGGGTCCATTCTCTCTTGGATAGTGATTTTTCAACGCGGCATTGCCCTGCGCCGTGCGCAAAAAGAATATAACCAGTTTGAAGAAACATTCTGGTCAGGCGTTGATTTGAATGAGCTTTACCGTGACATCCCGGCCGACGATCCCCGCCACGGGGCTGAACACATTTTTCAGGCAGGGTTTCGTGAATTCAATCGCCTGATGCCCAAAACCCGCAATGCGGCAACGGTTCTGGAAGGCGTTCAGCGCAGCATGCGAGTGGCGTGGTCACGTGAAGAAGACCGTCTGACACAGCACCTTGTTTTTCTCGCGACGGTGGCTTCTGCAAGCCCCTATATAGGTCTATTTGGCACCGTATGGGGCATCATGGGGTCTTTTCAGTCGCTATCCATGACCCAGCAAGCCACGTTGGCAACGGTTGCTCCCTGGATTGCAGAGGCGTTGATCGCCACGGCGATGGGCCTTTTCGCTGCGATACCTGCCGTGATTTTCTACAACCGGCTTTCTAACAACGCCGGTCGTCTGCTGGGCAAGTACGAAGATTTCGCCGAAGAATTCCACGCTATCTTGCACCGCAATCTGCAAGGACGCGATAGCGCGTCAAGCTAAGGGAGTTACCCCATGCAAGGACCGTTTAAACGTGGCGGACAGCGTAAGCCCATGGGCGAAATCAACGTTGTCCCCTTTATAGATGTCATGCTGGTATTGTTGGTCATTTTTATGATTACCGCCCCTATGTTGAATCAGGGAGTGGACGTTGAGCTGCCTCAGGTCAGTTCCGAGCCAATTGAAAGCCAGGAAGACAACGATCCGATCATTATTTCCATCGACCGTGAAGGACAGTACTACCTTAGCCTCGGAGAAGATTCGACCCAGGTCTCTGCTGATGATATCACTCGCCGGGTTAGCGCTATTCTAGAGCAGCAGCCTGATACGCCGGTGATGGTTCGTGGCGACCAGAATGTGGCTTATGGTGAAGTGGTCGTGTTGATGAGTAACCTGCAGCGCTCGGGCGTGGCCAATGTGGGACTCATTTCTGAGCCACCACAGAATGAGTAAGGACGCACAGGGCATGGCTGTAAAAAAACCTCGTGATCCTCAAGACATTGGCTATCTTTGGCCGGCGGTTTTGGCGATTGCCGTGCACTTGTTGATCGTGCTGTTCTCGTTGGTTGAATGGCCAGATAGCGACGCCGAGCCAGATTCTTCTTCGATTGTACAGGCAACCCTAGTCAGTACTGAGGCATTCACGAACCAGGCTCAGCAGGCTAATGATGAGTCAGCCGCCATGGAGGCGTCTGAGGAGACAGTAGAAGAACCCGATGCATCGGCGGCCGATGAAGAAGCCGCAGAAGAGCAAGCCGCCGCCGAACAGGCTGCGCGCGAAGCTGCTGAGGCCGAAGCGGAAGCCTTGGAAGCTGCCAGGGCAGAGGCTGAAGCGCAGGCCCAGCGCCGTCAGGAAGCGGCCGAAGCCGAGGCCGAACGTCAGCGAGAAGCCGAAGAGCAACGCCGCCAGGAAGAGGCCGAAGCCGAGGCCGAACGTCAGCGAGAAGCCGAAGAACAGCGCCGCCAGGAAGAGGCCGAAGCCGAGGCTGAACGTGAGCGAGAAGCCGAAGAGCAGCGCCGTCAGGAAGAGGCCGAAGCCGAGGCCGAACGTCAGCGAGAAGCCGAAGAGCAGCGCCGCCAGGAAGAGGCCGAAGCTGAGGCCGAACGTGAGCGTGAAGCCGAAGAGCAGCGTCGCCAGGAAGAGGCCGAAGCCGAGGCCCAGCGTCAGCGAGAAGCCGAAGAGCAGCGCCGTCAGGAGGAGGCGGAAGCCGCAATGCAGCGTCAGTTGGAAGGTGAAGCCCAGGCTGCCGCAGAGGCACAACAAGCCGAGCAAGCCGCCAATAGTTTCCTGACGATTGTTAAGCGCGCCGTCGAGCAGGCATGGATTATTCCGTCAGATGCAAGCGACTCAATGAGTGCTACGCTTCAAGTCAGGTTAGGCCCGTCAGGCGAAGTACTGACCACATCGGTAGTATCGTCAAGCGGTGATAGCAACTTTGATCGATCGGCAATGCAGGCCATCGAACATGCAGCACCGTTCGTTGAACTGCGTGAGCTGCCGACCGGACAGCAGCGCAATTTACGTCAATTCAATCTGCGATTTACCCCGGGGGATGTTCGCTGATGCACACCATAAGCAAAGTATGGCTATTCTGTCTGTTACTGGCGATGAGTACGGTCGCCAGTGCCAATTTGACCATTGAAATTACTCGCGGCAGTGATCAGGCGCTACCCATAGGCGTGGTCCCGTTTGAGGGCTCAGACGGTATGCCCGAAGACGTGGCACAAATCATTCATGACAATCTCGATCGCAGTGGTTTTTTTGACCCCCTGGATCGCGGTTCGATGTTTGAGCAACCTAGCGAGGCCGACGATGTTCAATACAGCACCTGGCGCTCATTGGATGTTCGTTACCTGGTCGTTGGCAGAGCCGAACGGACAAACAGCGGTTATCGAATCCAATACGACCTGATGGACATCAGCGGGCAGCGGCGCATGATGAGCGAAACCGTCACGGCCAATGAAAATGATCTGCGCGGTGCCGCTCATTATATCAGCGACCAGATTTTTGAGGAGATTACCGATATTCGCGGGGCTTTCTCGACGCGAATTGCGTATGTCACCGCCCAAGGGGTTGGCAATAACACCGACTACGGTCTGTACGTGGCCGATGCAGATGGGCGCAATAGCCAGCAGATTTTGACGTCCGACCAGCCCATACTGTCGCCTGCCTGGTCACCGGACGGTGGTAAGCTGGCTTATGTATCTTTCGAGAGTGGACGCCCGGAAATCTATATTCAGGAAGTGGATAGTGGTAATCGTGCGCGGATTACGTCGTTTGAGGGGATTAACGGGGCACCCGTATGGTCGCCAAACGGCCGCCGGTTGGCCATGTCCTTGTCAAAAGACGGTCAGCCCGATATTTATATCATGGAGATCGCCGACCGCTCGCTAACTCGTGTTACGAACAGCAACAGCATCGATACCGAACCCGCGTGGTCACCGGATGGTCGCCGCCTGGTGTTTACCTCTGACCGCAGTGGTGGGCCGCAAATTTACCAGCACAGGCTCGGCAGCGGTGAAACGGAACGTATGACCTTCACTGGTAACTACAATGCCCGAGCGCGTTTCTCGCCGGATGGCGAAAATCTGTTTTTGATCCACCGTTCCGACCGCGGTTTTCAAGTCGCGCGTCAGGAAATCGACAGTGGTCGCCTGGTCACGTTGAGTGATTCTACGAGTGATGAATCGCCTAGTGTTGCGCCGAACGGGACCATGGTAATCTTCGCTACCCAACAGGGTAACAACGGGGTGCTGAGTGCCGTTTCTGCCGATGGCCGTTCGTCATTCAGGTTGCCCGCCGCCCAAGGTGATGTGCGTGACCCCGCATGGTCACCGTTTTTAAACGAATGAAATCCATTCATGTTTTCAGGCAAGGAGTCTGATTATGCAACTTAAACCGTTGGCTCGCTCATTGGCAGTCGCGCTTTCTATTGCCGTTATCGCGGGCTGTTCAAGCACCGGCGGCACTCAAGACGGTGATTCATACGGCAGCCAGGATGGCCGCGATGGAAGTGCCAGCAGCAGCACCTCGGGCACCGGCACGAGTGGTCAGTACGGCAGCGGCACCTCAGGCGCTGACCGCAGTCAACAGGCCGACTCGCGTATTCCCGATGTCAAAACCATCTATTTCGATTACGACCGCGACACGATTAAAAACGAATACGAATCTGTGGTGATGGCACACGCGCGTTACCTGCGCTCAAATCCAGATGCCAACGTCGTGTTGCACGGCCATACCGATGAACGCGGTACCCGTGAATACAATATGGCCCTTGGCGAACGACGCGCCAACGCCGTTGAGCGCTTTCTGAACATTCAAGGCGTTTCATCTTCGCAAATGAGCGTGGTGAGCTATGGCGAAGAGCGTCCGGCAGAGCGTGGTAGCAGTGAGTCTGCGTATTCACAAAACCGTCGCGTTGTGTTCAATTATTGATGACCCGCGTGGCGATTAACACGCATTAGTACCCCGTCATTTTGGAGTCATCATGAATCACAGTCTCAAGCGTTACGTTGAGAGGCTGTGCGGTGCGGGAGCCTTAGTGCTCCCGTTATCCGTATTGCCCCTTGTCAGTGTTGCCCAACAACCCGTTGTCGAAGATCTGTCAGGTTCAGGCGGCGGGTTTTATGAACAAGCCCAAACCCAGGGCGGAGGCGCCAATGGAAGCCTTGTGTTATTCAACACGGTGCAGGAGCACCAGCAGCAAATTCAGCGTCTGCGGGGTGAAATTGAAGAGCTGCGCCATCAAATGGAGCAACTTCGTCGCCAATCCCAGCAGCAATACCTGGATATTGAAGACCGCCTGATGAGCAGCGGCCCAAGTCAGATCGAGGAATCAACACCCGAAGTTGAGCCCGAAGCCGCTGAAGACGTGGCCAATGCGCCTTCCTCGCGCGATGTTAGTGATGAAGCTCAGCAGGCCTACCAGGATGCATTTGCCCATGTTCAGGCGCGTCGCTTTGGTGAGGCCATCGCTGCCTTTGAGGCTTTTGTGGAAGCGCACCCTGATACCAGCTTGACCGCCAACGGTCATTACTGGCTGGGTGAATTGTATGCCGCAGAAGGCGAGTTGGACGCTGCTGAACAATCGTTCACCCGCGTGATTGATAACTATGATGGTAGTAGCAAGGTACCGGATGCGTTGTACAAGCTCGGCTTGGTCAAGGCTCGGCAGGGCGAAGCGGAAGAAAGTCGTGCGCTGCTCGAAAAAGTGCAAGATGATTACCCACAAAGCAGTGCGGCGGGGCTGGCCGATGACTTTCTTCGCCAGGGCAGTTGATGACAAAAGCCGCCAGGAGGGTCTGTGATGACATGTAAAATTGATTATCAGCCAGCGCCCGATTTGCTCCGTAACCGTGTTGTGTTGGTCACTGGGGCAGGTGATGGTATAGGCCGTGCGGCGGCGCTAAGCTACGCCCGTCACGGTGCGACGGTGATCCTGCTTGGCCGTACCATTGCTAAACTAGAGCACGTATACGATGAAATCGAGGCGAACGGTGGCCCTCAACCGGCCATTTTTCCGCTCAATTTTGAGGGTGCCACGCTCAAGGATTTTCACGATATGGCTGACACCCTCGAAAAAGAATTCGGGTGTCTGGACGGTCTGCTGCACAATGCCGGTCTACTGGGTCGTATTACCCCTTTTGCGCAGTATGATGCCGCGCTTTGGGAGCAGGTCATGCAGGTCAATATCAACGGTCCCATCTGGATGACCCAGGCGCTATTGCCGTTGTTGCAGCGCTCCAACGATGCCTCGGTCATCTTTACCTCTTCCAGTGTCGGCCGCAAAGGCCGTGCCTATTGGGGTGCCTACGCCGTTTCCAAATTTGCTACGGAAGGTTTCGTGGAAGTATTGGCCGACGAGCTGGATAGTGAGCCCCACCTGCGCATTAACACCCTTAATCCAGGCGCTACCCGGACTCAAATGCGGCGTAATGCGTACCCCGGTGAAGACCCTGCCAACTTGCGCACGCCTGACGACATTATGCCCACGTACCTTTGGTTGATGGGGCCCGATAGTGCGGGCACCCATGGTCAGAAAATCGACGCGCAACCCCCCAGGCAGCCCTGACGTTCAGTAGTGGCTTAAGCGATACCAGGAAGCGCGTTGACCAGTTCGGCACACTGCTGATACCAGCAGTGTGCTGGCCACAGCCGATAATCATCGCCTTCCGCGATATACCCGTAGCCAACCGCCACCGCCGTCATGCCGGCTGCCCGGGCAGCTTGCATATCCCTGAGATGATCGCCGATGTACCAGCAGTGCTGTGGGTTGATACCTAATTGTCGAGCGGCCTCGAGCAGTGGCAAAGGGTCGGGCTTCTTGGCGGTCA
Organism: Halomonas sp. SH5A2; assembly: GCF_014263395.1. Lineage (GTDB taxonomy): Bacteria > Pseudomonadota > Gammaproteobacteria > Pseudomonadales > Halomonadaceae > Vreelandella. The sequence continues at coordinate 1,880,314 of NZ_CP058321.1, forward strand.
GATCATCCGCACAAAGCAGGGCGCCGGGTGCCAACGACAGGGCTTCAAGCAACGGCGTGGTATAGCGCCGGGGCTTGTTAGTGACAATCCCCCAAGGGCGTTCCTGCCGATGCCAGGCATATAACCACTGGTCTAGGGGTGAAAATACCCGGCTGTGAACCGCAACCGAGGCTTCATAGGCGTCCAGCAGGAACTGACGAGCCTCGGCCTGATGGCTAGCACTAAGATCATCGCCCAGCGCCAGGCTCAACAAGGCATTACCGCCATTTGAAACCTGGGTGCGTATGGTGGCGAACGGCAGCGGTGCCAAGCCGTGGTGTTGACGCAATGCATTGGTAGCGACGGCTAAGTCCGGCGCGGTATCCACCAGGGTGCCGTCCAGGTCAAACAGCACGGCGCGGGGCGATGAGCATACAGGCATTAGGCCTGCACCTTACGGCAATACATCATGTAATTGACCGAAACATCGTTTTCGGTCAACCGGTAGCGTCGAGTCAGGGGATTGTAGGTCAGGCCGATCTGTTCGCGCACTTCCAGGCCGCTGTTTCGATTCCAGCTCGCCATTTCGGAAGGGCGAATGAATTTCGCATAGTCGTGCGTTCCGCGAGGCAATAGCTTCAGCACATACTCGGCACCCAGAATGGCAAAAGCGTACGACTTCGGCGTGCGGTTAAGGGTAGAGAAAAACACATAGCCACCCTGTCTCACCAAGGCCGCACAAGCACGCACGACCGACGCGGGGTCGGGGACGTGCTCCAACATTTCCATGCAGGTGACGACGTCATACTGACCTGCCTGTTCATCCGCCAGTGCTTCAACGCTGATGTTGCGGTAGTCAATCGTCACGCCTTGCTCTTCAGCATGCAGGCGGGCAACGCCCAAAGGTGCTTCACCCAGATCAATACCTGTAACCTTTGCACCACGGCGGGCCATGGCTTCGCTTAAAATACCGCCGCCGCAGCCAACATCCAGCACTTTCTTGCCGGCTAATCCTGCCCTGGCATCGATAAAGTCGAGTCGTAAGGGATTTATATCGTGGAGGGGTTTAAATTCACTCTCCGGGTCCCACCAGCGACTGGCAAGTGCTTCAAATTTCGCCACTTCGGCGTTATCAACATTGCCTTGGTATTGGTGAGCAGTGCTATCCTTTGGTGTCGCTGACATGTTTTGACTCCATCAACAGTGAGCAAGCATGGGAAAGACCGTGGCCTGATACTTGCAGTGTAACGGCGAACTGGAAACCCACCGCGCGTTCAGTATGATAGGCATTCTAACCACTCCTGAGCCGGAACGCATGAAAAGGACCTCTTATGATTCGTAAGGCTGTACTGCCTGTTGCGGGGTTTGGTACCCGCTGCTTGCCCGCTTCCAAAGCCATTCCCAAGGAAATGATCACCATTGTGGATCGGCCAGTCATTCAATACGTGGTCGAAGAGGCGATTGCCGCGGGTATTCGCGATATCGTGTTTGTCACCAGCAGTAATAAGGGCGCCATCGAAAATCATTTCGATACCCATGCTGAATTAGAGGCGAGCCTGGAAGCAAAGGGGAAGCATGACCTTTTGGCCTCGCTCAGGGCGATGGTGCCTGATGACGTCAATATCATCAGCGTACGCCAGGGCGAGCCCCTGGGGCTGGGGCATGCCATTCTTTGCGCACAGCCAATTATTGGCGACGACGAACCCTTTGCAGTGCTCTTGCCGGATGTGTTGGTGGACAACAGCGACACCCCGCGCAGCGATCTGCAAGGGATGATCGAGGCTTACGAGCAGCATGCCACCGCTCAACTGATGGTCGAGGAAGTCAAGTGGGAGCTTGTCGAAAAATACGGCATTGTCGCCCCCGCAGGTGATGTGCCAGCGCCCGCCAGTTCTGCTGACCTGGTCGGCATGGTTGAAAAGCCTGCACGCGACAAGGCACCCTCGAATTTGGCGGTCATCGGTCGCTATGCTTTGCCCGCCGCGATTTTTCCGATCCTTGCCAAGACCCCGCCCGGTGCGGGTGGCGAAATTCAGCTCACCGATGCCATTGAAACGCTGCGTGAGCAGCAGGGCGTACAGGCCTACCGTATGCGGGGGACGACGTACGATTGCGGACAACCACTGGGATACCTGGAGGCGACGCTGGCCTATGCACGCAGGCACCCTGACTTGGGTGATGATTTTAAGGCGTTGCTCGCGCGCTATCAGCAGGGAGCATAACGGATGCGGGTGCTTCTGTACGGCAGTGAACTAAGCACCGCAACCGCGGCGGCGGCCCTGTCCTCTGTGGGCCATGTGGTGACATGGCTTCCCCATGGCGATACACCGTGGGAGACGCTGTTCAATGAGGATTGGCTACGCCGCGAACCGCAACTCGTTGAGCAGATACAGCAGGCGCTGGAGACTGGCGCTTTAACGGTTATTGCCCAGCCAGAAGCGAATCTGGATGTTGACGTGTTGTGGTTAGCGCTTTCACCGTCTCAGCGCGAGTCGGCAGCCGCTTTGCTGCAGCACCCCGCGCTGAAATGGCAAACAGGTAGCGTGCTGGTCAATAACTCAACCTTTCCAGTCGGTGATACTGAACGCTTACAGGATCTGACGGGGGAGTGCGCTCTGGGTGTTGCCCTGCCAGATACGCTGGAAGAAGGGCGAGCCTGGGAGTCGTTTACACGCCCTGGACGTTGGCTGATGGGTTGTGATGATCAACTGGCCGAGCAAAAGCTAAGAGAGTTACTCAGAGCCTTCAACCGACGGCGTGACGCTTTTCAGGTGATGCCAACGCGTGCCGCTGAATTAACCAAGCTGGCCATTAACGGCATGTTGGCCACGCGTATCAGCTACATGAATGAAATTGCCGGGTTGGCAGATACCCTGGGCGTTGATGTCGAGCATGTGCGGCAGGGAATGGGGGCCGATTCACGTATTGGGTACGAATATCTTTATCCAGGATGTGGGTTTGGCGGGCCAAGCTTCTCGCGGGATTTGATGAGGCTTGCCGATGTACAGGTCGCCAGCGGGCGACAATCTGCCTTGCTTGAGCACGTGCTCGATATCAATGAACAGAAGAAAGAGACATTATTTCGTAAGCTATGGTCCTACTACAGCGGAGCGCTTGAAGGGAAGACGATTGCCATTTGGGGCGCCGCCTTTAAACCAGGCACCGCACGTATTGATCATGCGCCGGTACTGACGTTGTTGAACGCCCTTTGGGCGCAGGGGGTTCACGTCAAGCTTCACGACCCAGCGGCCACGCCTGCGTTAAAGGCGGCCGTGGGCCCAAGGAATGATTTGGTTACCTTTGTCGATAACCCGTACGATGCCTGTGAAGATGCCAATGCGTTAATGTTGGTAACAGAATGGAAAATCTACTGGAATCCCGACTGGCAACGCTTGGCTTCACAGCTTGGCGATAAGCTGATATTAGACGGTCGAAATATTTATGATCCTGAATTTGTGGTCAGCTGTGGGTTACAGTATCGAGGAATAGGTCGGCGCGCCGATCCAACGTCGTTGTGAGGAAACTGCATGTCCGATAGAGCCCCATCTTCGCGCATAGTACCGGATGCCGATCAAAGTATTGCATCGCAGCATGTCAAACACCGAAAGGGGCCTTCACTGTGGCCGCTCTGGCTGTGTATGTTTGTGTTAACTGGTCTATTGGTGGCAGCCGCGATTGGTCTGTACCTGGAGCGCGAGCGGCTTCAGGAGGAGTTGCAGCGGGTCAGTGGTGAAGTATCGAACATGCACGCTCGTCTAGACTCAGGTGACAGCGATGTACAAGATACGTTAACCTTTGTCCAAGCTCAGATGAGTACGCTGTTTCAAGAGCAAGAACAGTTAGCGGTTGCATTGACCAATACACGTAATGAGCTTTACGACGTATTGACCGAGAACGAAAGCAATGTGGCAAATGAAACGGTCGATCCTTTAATCGAACGTATAGAAAACATCCGCGAGCGAGCGGCTCTTCGTGATAGCCAGCTTGCTGCCATCCACACCTCGCTGGATGCGTTGGAACAAGCCGGAACATCGGGGCGAACGTCGTTAGCAGAAGAAATCTCGCATGTAGAGGCCCAAAGCCGCGAAGAACTGGAAGCATTGGAAACGTCAGTTGCCGCCTTGGCGAACGATATTAACGAACGCCTCAACGCTCGCGACGCCGAGCAACAAGAACAGTGGTCACGCTTTGAAGCATCACTCAATGAGCTTGAGGGTGCCGAGGGCGATAACGAAGCACTAGAGAGCCAATTGTCACAGCGACTGGACGAGCTTGAAAATGATGTACGCCAGGTTCGCCAAGCGCAACTGGCATTCAGTGCACAGCTTGAAATGTTGCGTTGATTGACACGACTGGCTGAAAGGCAGCATGCCGATGATTAGGTTAGGAAAAATGTATGGGAAGACAACGGCAGTGGCTTTCAGCAACGGTCATCGCACATCTTGTAACGTTGCCGCTGGGGATGTCTGCACCAGCCGTATGGGCACTGAGCGCTACCCTTGAAGGCGTGGAAGGCGAGGTAGCGGGCAATATTCGCGCCTACCTGCAGAATATCGAAGAAGACGAATATACGGAAACCCGCCTGGAGGGTGAAATCCGTCAACGCACTCGACAGGCAATGCGCGTTTACGGCTATTACGAACCCGATATTTCCATTGATCTGCCAGAAGAAGGTGAACCCCGCCTGACCATTGAGCCTGGGCCCCAGGTCACCATCGAAATACTGGATATCAACATCCTCGGTGACGCCGCCCAGGATGAGCCATTTGAAGATGCGCTGGAGGGATTTCCCTTGAAAGAGGGCGATACCCTGCGCCATGCGCCCTGGGATCGACTGCGGGGTGAGTTTTCCGGCCTGGCGATTGAACGAGGCTACTTTGACTGGGGGTTCACTGATCGCCGAATGGAGGTGCGTCCCTATTTGCAAAGCGCCCGGCTGTATATGGATTTCGACAGTGGCCCCCGCTATCGGTTTGGTGAAACGCTGATCACCGGCAGCCACATTCAACCCGAACGTCTGCAGCAGATGCGCACTTATGAGGTGGATGAACCCTATCTGGCCGAATCCCTGGCGCGCTTTAACCAACGGCTCGCCGAGACCGGATGGTTCAGTTCAGTATCCGTCAGACCGCGCCTGGAAACCGCCCAAGAACTGGCACTCGCCCCGTCTGGCGGTGGCGACCCCTGGTGGGTATCGGCCACCGAATCACAGCCAACGCGCCCGAGAATTACCAGTTCCGCACTTGCCAGCGCGTTGAGCACGCAGCAATCCGGCGACACATCCTTACCCATCGATGTCAGCGTGGAGCCTGCCAATCGGCACCAGTTTGAAACAGGCATAGGCTTCGCCACTGACGTAGGGCCACGGTTACGGTTCGGCTGGGACCAGCCATGGATTAACCGCTATGGTCACAGCCTGGATCACGATCTCTATCTGTCAGCGCCCGAGCAGCGCTTTACCGGTGTCTACGATATTCCTCTAGAAGACCCGCTACGCGATAGCTATCGCCTGCAATACGGTGTCCGTAACGTCGATGACAGCGATACCGACTCGTTGGAGGGTACTGTGGAAATCGCCCGGCGTTGGGAGTTCGACAATGACTGGGTGCAGTCGCTTTATTTTCGCACCACCTATGAAGATTTCACCCAAGGGGGAGAAGCCGACCAAGTGTGGTTGTTCTACCCCGGCATTCAATGGTCACGTACGCGCACTAGGCCGCAACGCTTCCCTTTATGGGGGGATCGCCAGCAGTTTTCGGTGGAGTACTCCGACCAGGCCTGGGGGTCGGACGCCCAGTTTTTACGCCTCACAGGTGATACCGAATGGATTCGCACCTATGGCGATGATAACCGCTTTTTGGCACGCGTCAGTTTCGGGGCCATCGAAACCCGAGATTTCGATAAGATTCCCCCTTCACTACGGTTCTTTGTCGGCGGCGATCGCAGCGTACGTGGTTATTCTTACGAAGGACTCTCGCCTCGTAACGAGGAAGGTAAGCTGCGGGGTGGTCAGCAAAAACTTACCTCTAGCCTCGAGTACCAGCGCCGTGTCACCGGTGCATGGTGGGGAGCCGCCTTTGTCGATGCCGGTGATGCCTTTGACAACTGGGGCCCCGCTGATCTGAAAAAAAGCGTGGGCCTAGGGGTGAGATGGATATCACCGGTTGGCCCTATTCGCTTGGATGTGGCGCATCCGCTTGACGACGCCGACGATAACTGGCGCTTGCACTTTTCGATTGGACCCGAATTCTAGGAGAGCGATGTGTCTCAAGCTACGCAAACGCCTGCGACTGGTCGCCGAGCATTATCACGTCGCTACCGCCTGTGGTTGCTGTGCTTTAGTGTGCTGCGACTGTTGTTGCTACTCCCACTCTGGCTGATTGGCGCTGTGGCGCTTTTTCTGGGGGTAGCGCTTTCACCGTGGGGAACTGGCGTATTGCTATCCCAAGGCCAGGATCGCGGCTGGTTCAGCGTTGAGGAACACGCTGGTGGCGTGCTCGATGACTTCCAGTTAACCGGTTTTCGCCTCGACGCCGCAGGCGCAGAGGTCCGGATTGACGAGCTTGAGCTTGCATGGGCGGAGGACTGCGTCCTATCCGGCAAGCTGTGTTTGGATACGCTACGCCTGGAAGGCGCCGATATTCGCCTCTCTGGCGGCGGTGGAGAAGAAGCCCCCGCAGAGACGGATAGCTCAGGGGGAACTCCCACCTTCAGTTTTCCTTTTCCTATCGAACTCAGGGAGCTGGTGCTGGATGATGTCGCCCTGCAACTCCCTGATGGTACCCGGTTCGCCTGGACCTCTTTTCGCACCTCGGTAAAGGCAAGCGCCGGACGCGTCGATATTGCCCCGACGCACTGGGAAAACCCTCGGCTTTATTTGCCGCCGTCAGAGGGGGCACGCCTAGCGCCAGCAGAAGGTGAATCAGGGTTAACCGCTGAGGCCATTGATGCCTCGATCGCGTTACAAGAACCGCCTGTGGAAACGTCTGGTGACGCGCCTACTAATGACACAGCCACAGAACGCTCTGCCATCGAACTGCCCGAGGTTCGTTTGCCTGTCGATATCCGGCTCGCCACGCTGACGGTTAATGATATCGAAGTCGCAGGTCGCTTTAGCTATCTTGTCGAACGCTTGAGCCTTGGGGTTGAAACCCAGGCTAGTGACGTTGTGATCGAACACTTCGAGGTGGCGTCTGCCGATGCGACCTTTAACTTGGCAGGTAATGTGGCATTGCGTGACGACTATCCGCTGGAATTACGGGCTGAAACCACGCTGTTCCTGGAGGACCCGTTACCGGCACTGAATGGTCAGGCACTCACAATTGATCTGTCGGGAAACCTGAGCGAGTTGACGGCACAGCTTGACGCGGAAGGAGCCATTACCGCAGCACTGGAAGGCCAAGTGAATGCCTTGGATCCGGCGCTGCCGTTCCAGGCGCGTTTGCAGAGTGACGAACTTACATGGCCATTGCCTGAAACCAATGCGGCGATTGATGAAGACTCTCAAGAGGTATCGTCAAACGAGGGGTTTGTCATCAATAACCTAGACTTGGAGGTCGGGGGTAACCTCGACGCTTATCAACTACAGCTAGGCGTGAAGGCTCAAGGCCCGGGGCTACCTGAAACCGATATTGCGGTGAATGGCCAAGGCGATACGCAGCATTTCATCTGGGAACCGTTGACGCTGGTTACAGGCGATAGCCAGCTGACAAGCGAAGGCCGTATCGACTGGACAGCGCCACTGACCGTTGATGCCCAGGTAGGGCTCGAGCAATTTGATCCATCTTTGTTTGTTGACCAGCTCAACGGCGATATTGATGGCAAACTCATTTTCAACCTTCGCCAACAGGACACGCTTTGGTTGGTCGATGTGCCGAATTTAACCTTGAGCGGTGATCTTCGTGACTACCCATTGCAGCTTGATGCTGCTTTTGATGCCAACAGTGACTTGCAGGCCAACATTGAGCGCTTGCGCTTTCGTCAGGGAGAAAACCGCTTGTCGGCAAGCGGTTCGGTTCAGCCTGACGAACTCGCCGTGGACGCCGATATTGATCTGCGCGAGCTACAAACGCTTTCCCCTGATCTCGCTGGTACGATCCGCGGCGATATTGAAGCCCGGGGTAGCCTGGAGCAACCCCAGCTTCAAGCGACGCTCAACGGCGACGCGCTGCGTTTTGCACAAAACCGCATTGAACAGTTACGCCTGAACGCTAATGTGGAAGGGTTGGAGGATCCGCAACTGGATGTTTCGTTGGCGCTTGAAAACCTGGTTGCCGGCGGTCAGTCACTAGCCGCAGTGAATCTGATGCTGGATGGTCGGCTGTCATCGCATCAACTGGATATCAATGTGGATGGTCAGCCGAACAGCGCCTTGGAACGTGCTTTGCTCAGCCTCAACGGGCAGTTCGATCAGACGGCTCAGCGCTATCAGGCGCGTATCACACCGCTCGAGATCGACGCCGAGGCAGGCGATATCCGGCTGGAAGATCCGCTTGATATCACTTTCGATCTTGCCAGCAGTGAGGCCCGTTTGACGCCGTTTTGTCTGGTTCGCGAGCAGGGCGGTCGGGTATGTGCTGACCAGCCAACGGTCGCATCACCAGACCAGGGGCAAGCGGCGCTTAGCGTGCGTGATATTCCTATCGAAGCGCTGGAACCCTGGTTACCCGAAGAATGGCAGGCTGATGGAGATACCACCGCGGATCTGGCCGCTCAATGGAGCCAGGGTGGCCAGCGTTGGCAAACCGATGCCGAGGTGCTTGGCGAACTGACTGTCACGGCGATTAATGATTATGGCCAGCCCGTCCAACTGCCGCGCATCTCGTTGGACACTCAGATAACCGCTACTCAGGCCGAGGCGGATGGCAACGTACTGTTATCGCTTGAAGAAGCGGGGGATATCGAACTTGTACTGTCGGTCTCGGACCCACTCGGTGCGGGAGAGCTGTCCGGCTCGCTTGAAGCCAATGGCGTATCACTGGCCCCGTATCGGCCCATGGTCGTATCGCTGGACCAGCTTGCCGGGGATTTGAATGGCCGCGTCGATATTGCTGGTACCACCACCCAGCCAGACTTGCAGGGCGAGCTTGCGCTGCTCGGCATCCAGGTGAATGGCCCCGATATTCCTGTCGATGTACAAGACGGCGAGGTAAACATAACCTTCGACGGCGAAGAAGGGACGATCAATGGGTTCCTGGCGGCCGAGCGAGGCCAGCTTGATATTGATGGAAATGCCAGCTGGCCAGCGGATGACGACTGGCGCTTGGGGGTAGACTTCAACGCAACCCAATCGCCGATACTGGTAGTGTTGCCACAGTTTGGGCGTTTGGAAGCCGCGCCGGATATTCGTGTCCGCGTCACGCCCGAGCGGTTGCAAGTCCGCGGCAATGTTGACTTGCCATGGGCACGGTTAGAAGTGGGAGACCTGCCGTCGTCCGCCACTTCACCCAGCCCCGATGAAATCATCATTACCGAGCGCGAGGATAAGCAGGCGGCAGAGGAGGCACGCCGCCAGGCAGAACGTGGCGAAGGCGGCCCTAGCGCGGCCGATGAGCTAGCCAGTGATGGCATGGAGCTGGATGTTTTAATTACCCTGACGTTAGGTCGCGACATGATGATTTCAGCCTATGGGCTGGAATCTCGCCTGGGCGGCACACTAGAAGTTCGCCAGGATAGCGGTTCGCTACAGCTATTTGGCGAGGTCAACCTGGTCGATGGGCGTTTTCAGGCATTTGGCCAGGACCTGCTCATTCGCCGGGGGCAGTTGTTATTCAGTGGCCCACCTGGGCTGCCGGTTCTCGACTTTGAGGCAATACGTAATCCGGATGTTACCGAAGACGATGTCATTGCCGGTCTACGGGTGACGGGTAATGCTGAACAGCCCAATATTGCCATCTTTTCCGAGCCCGCCATGAATGAGAGTCGCGCGCTTTCCTATGTATTGAGAGGGCGAGCCCCTGAGGATTCAGGCGGCGGTGTTGATAGCGCTTTAACCACCGCGCTGATTGGCATGTCGTTGGGCCGCACCGGCGGGGCGGTTGGCTCTATCGGCGAGGCCTTTGGCATCGACGATTTGACGCTGGATACGGCAGGTTCCGGTGAAGATAGCCAGGTGGCATTGAGTGGGCAACTGACTGACGATATCCGGATCAGCTACGGGGTGGGAATTTTTTCACCCATTGCAGAACTAACGTTACGCTACACTTTGTGGCGCAACCTTTATGTACAGGCGGTTTCCGGGGCCAGTCAGGCAGTTGACCTGATCTACACCTTCAGCCGCTCTGGTAACCCAACCATTTTCGATCAGCAATGAGGTAAGCAGCATGTCTATATTTGACACCCATAATGCCACTCGCCAGGCGGAGCCCGCTCTGCCGGGTCGCGAGGCACCCATTGCGACCAGTGATCATCATGCCGTTAACGGCCATCCACTGCATCCGCCTTTTCCTCCAGAGACTGAGGAACTTGTCGTCGGCATGGGCTGTTTCTGGGGCGTGGAGCGTCTTTTCTGGGACTTACCGGGCGTCTATGTAACAGCGGCGGGGTATGCCGGAGGTCAAACGCCCAACCCGACTTATGAAGAAACCTGCACGGGACGGACCGGCCATACCGAGGCCGTACGAATTATTTACGACCCGAGCCAGGTATCCCTGGCGACATTGCTGAACATCTTCTGGGAGCAGCACGACCCCACCCAGAAAAACCGTCAGGGCAATGATGTCGGCTCTCAGTATCGCTCGGCGATTTACACGACGACAGCGGCGCAGCATCAGGCAGCTCAGGAAAGTGCCAAGGTGTTTCAGGATGCGCTTCACGCCGCCGGAAAAGGCGATATTACGACTGAAATCAAGCCGTTAGACGCTTTTTATTATGCTGAGGCGTATCATCAGCAATATCTATACAAAAACCCCAATGGATATTGCGGCATCAAGGGGACGGGCGTCAGTTGTCCTATAGGGTAACTTACCGGATGTTACTATCGCCCGCGCAACACCCGCGGGCGATAGACATTCAGTCGTCGGTCTGCAGACGGTCAATGCGGTATAACGTTTCGACTTGTTCAAGGCCGTTGATGGTGCAATTGAGGTCTTTTACGTGCCCATCGCTCAAGCCATAGACCCAGCCATGAACCGAAATCTGCTGCCCGCGCTGCCAGGCACGCTGAAGGATCTTGGTACGGCACAGGCTATTCACTTGCGCTTTAACATTTAGCTCACACATGCGATCGATCTGCTCGTCAAGTGGGAGATGTTCAAGCGAACGACGATGTTGATTGTATTGCTCGCGAACCGAGTGTAGCCAATAGTCGACGACGCCGCATTCGCCACCCATTACCGCTGCCTTGATACCCCCGCAGCCGTAATGCCCGACCACCATGATATGGCTGACCTTGAGCACATCCACAGCAAATTGCACCACTGAAAGCGCATTCATATCGGTATGATGCAGCAGGTTGGCGACGTTGCGATGGACAAATACCTCGCCGGGAGGCAGAGCAATGATCTGATTGGCGGGCACCCGGCTGTCGGAACAGCCAATCCAAAGATAATCAGGATTTTGCTGCTCTGAGAGTCGTTTAAAGTAATCAGGGTCTTCGTCGCACATGCGCTTCGCCCAGGCGCGATTGTTCTCTAGTAACGTCTCTATAGGGTCAGACATTGGGTCTCCGATTACTCAATTTTCCATCATTACGTCCGGCATGCTCATCGTTATTCATGACAGCCAGCACATACACTAACCAGAGGAAGGTTTTAACCTTCTCAAGACAGCGGGTCAACATTCACCGTGTTGACGATATAGGAGATTGAAATGTCAGAGGTTACAGGTTACGACTACGATTTATTGGTGATTGGTGCTGGATCTGGCGGCGTGCGAGCTGCACGCATGTCCGCTGCCAAGGGGGCCAGCGTCGCGATTGTGGAGGATCGCTATTTAGGCGGCACCTGTGTCAACGTGGGTTGCGTACCCAAAAAGCTTTACGCCTATGCATCCCATTTCCATAGCGCGTTCGACGATGCCAGTGGCTTCGGCTGGCAACTGCCCGGCGAAGCGCGTTTTGAGTGGGCGACGCTAAGGGACAACAAAACCAGCGAAATCAAACGACTCAATGGCATCTATCAGCGTTTGCTGGAGTCGGCAGGCGTCAACCTCTATAACGGGCGAGCCCGTTTGGAAAGCGAGCACTCGGTGGTCATTACCGATCAGCAGGGCGATGAGCAGCATGTCACAGCTGAGCGTATTCTGCTGGCCACAGGCGGCTGGCCCTGGGTGCCGACGTTCCCCGGCAGTGAGCACGCGCTGACCTCCAATCAGATTTTTGATCTTGAGCAACTACCTGAGCGGTTCCTGGTGCTTGGCGGTGGCTATATTGCCGTAGAGTTTGCCAGTATTTTCAACGGCCTGGGGAGCGAAGCGCATCTTATTTACCGCGGCGACCTGTTCCTGAAGGGCTTTGATAACGAGGTGCGTGAGTTCACCCGTCAGGAAATGGAGCGCCAGGGCGTTCATCTACATTTTGATACCAATATCGAGGCAATCGAGAAAACCGATACCGGCTACAAAGTCGCCCTTACCAATGGCGATACGCTTGAGGTGGATGCCGTTCTGGCCGCTACAGGCCGCCGTGCCAACGTATTGGGCTTAGACATGGCATCGGTAGGTCTTTCGCTGAATAATCAGGGTAAGCTATCGGTCAATGAGCGCTTTGAAACGGAGGTCCCGTCAATTCTGGCACTCGGTGACCTGATTGATACGCCTGAACTGACGCCTGTGGCTATTGCAGAAGCCATGCAGTTAGCCGATCACCATTTTGGAGACTTGGTGCCCGCCCCGCTGGATTATACACGTGTGCCAACGGCCGTTTTCTGCCACCCCAATATTGGTACGGTGGGGCTGTCGGAAGAGGCCGCGCGAGAGAAGTTTGGCACCGTTCGCGTTTATCGCACCGACTTTAGAGCCATGAAGCACACCTTGTCAGGCAGTCAGGAACGTACCTTGATGAAGCTCGTGGTGGATGATGCAACCGATGTGGTTGTCGGCGCCCACATGGTTGGTGACGACGCGGGGGAAGTCATCCAAGGAATTGCCATCGCGGTGCGCGCCGGATTAACCAAAAGAGACTTTGATAATACGGTCGGGATTCATCCCACCGGCGCTGAAGAGTTTGTCACGATGCGTACGCCTTCTCGGGGATAATGGCGTTTTAATGTCTCCTGGGCAGTCACCCTTTTCGGGCTAAACTCATTATAGCCAGCAGAGGGGTGGCTGCACCCAGCTCGCCATGGATATGCTGCTCGTATAATAAATAATTATCGAAGATACGGAGTTGAATAACATGATTTTTGAACTGCTCATAAGCAGCTGTTATAATCACATCCAAAATCGCAACAGCGAAGCATAACCATGAGCACCCCAACACCGCCGTTTACCCCTTCAGCAGACTTGGCTCGACCGACCGTCGCCGATGCCGTTGTCGGTCATGCGGACACCCCGCTGTATATCCGCAAGCCTAATGCCGAAGACGGCTGGGGGGTATATGAACTGATAAAGGCTTGCCCCCCGCTAGATGTAAATTCCGCCTATGCCTATCTCCTGCTAGCCACCCAATTTCGGGATACCTGTGCCGTCGCGACCAATGAAGAAGGTGAAGTCGTTGGCTTTGTGTCTGGCTATGTAAAGGACAATGCGCCGGATACGTATTTTTTATGGCAGGTGGCCGTTGGTGAAAAGGCGAGGGGAACCGGGCTGGCACGCCGCCTGGTCGAAGCCATCATGTCGCGCCCGGAATTGGCCGATGTGCATCACCTTGAGACCACCATCACCCCCGATAACCAAGCCTCTTGGGGCTTGTTCAAACGGTTGGCAGGTCGCTGGCAGGCACCACTGAACAGCCGTGAGTATTTTTCAACCGAACAACTCGGAGGCGAGCACGACCCGGAAAACCTGGTGCGTATTGGTCCGTTCAATACCCACAACATCTGACCGGTTTTCCCGCTCGCGTTACCTTCGTTTCCTTTCGCTTGGCAAACTGATTATTAATTAAAAGGAGGTCGCTAATGCAGACCCAGACACTCGAACGCATGGAATCCAATGTTCGTACCTATTCCCGCTCTTTCCCGGTGGTGTTCACCAAGGCACAGAATGCCCGTTTGACCGATGAAAACGGTCGTGAATACATCGATTTTCTCGCCGGCGCGGGCACATTGAATTACGGCCACAACAATCCGCATTTAAAGCAAGCCATGATCGACTATCTGGCAACAGATGGTGTCGTTCACGGCCTGGATATGTGGACCGATGCAAAGCGCGATTATCTGGAAACGCTTGAAAATGTCATTCTCAAGCCTCGTGGTCTGGATTATAAAGTTCATTTGCCCGGTCCCACCGGCACCAATGCGGTAGAAGCCGCCATCCGCTTGGCGCGTGTTGCGAAAGGGCGTCACAACATCGTCACTTTCACCAACGGTTTCCATGGCGTTACCATGGGGGCCCTGGCAACCACCGGTAACCGCAAGTTCCGCGAAGCCACCGGCGGTATTCCGACCCAGGGGGCAAGCTTCCTGCCTTTTGATGGCTACATGGGCGAACATGCCGACACGCTCGATTATTTTGAGAAGCTGTTGAAAGATAAATCGGGCGGTCTGGATGTGCCAGCCGCCGTGATTGTCGAAACGGTGCAAGGCGAGGGCGGTATCAATGTCGCCGGTCTCGAGTGGCTCAAGCGCCTGGCAGAGATTTGTAAAGCCCACGATATTCTGTTGATTATTGATGATATCCAGGCGGGCTGTGGCCGTACAGGTAAGTTCTTCAGCTTCGAGCATGCAGGCATTGTCCCTGACATGGTAACCAACTCCAAGTCGCTGTCTGGCTTCGGGATGCCGTTCGCTCATGTACTAATGAAGCCTGAATTGGATAAGTGGAAGCCGGGTCAGTACAACGGTACTTTCCGTGGTTTCAACCTGGCCATGGTGACGGCTACCGCTGCGTTCAAAAAATACTGGTCAAACGATACCTTTGAGCGTGACGTGCAGCGCAAAGCCCGTATTGTAGAAGAGCGCTTTAAATCGCTAGCCGCTGTACTCACCGAAAACGGTATGCCAGCGACTGAACGTGGCCGTGGCCTGATGCGTGGTATCGACGTTGTATCGGGCGATATTGCCGATAAAATCACTGGCATGGCGTTTGAACACGGGTTGATCATCGAAACCAGCGGTCAAGACGGCGAAGTGGTCAAGTGCCTGTGCCCGCTGACCATCAGCGATGAAGATCTGCTGGAAGGGCTGGATATTCTGGAAAAATGTGTCAAAGCGGTCGCTGGCAAGTAACAACTCGAGTGATCTTCCGCTAAGCTATAATGTATGCGGTACCGTCCGGGCCGCCTTTAAATTGGAGCACAAGTATGATTGTTCGCAATATTGAAGAAGCACGTCAAACTGATCGCTTAGTGACAGCCGAGAACGGCAACTGGGACAGCACGCGCCTGGTATTGGCTGGTGATGGTGGCAACTTCTCGTTCCATATCACGCGTATCTTCGAAGGCACCGAAACGCATATTCATTACAAGCATCACTATGAGTCTGTTTACTGCATCGAAGGCGAGGGTGAGGTAGAAACCCTGGCAGATGGTAAAATCTGGCCGATCAAGCCCGGCGATATCTACATTCTTGACCAGCATGACGAACACTTGCTGCGTGCTCATAAAACCATGCATCTGGCGTGCGTATTTACACCACCCATCACTGGTAACGAAGTACACCGTGAAGATGGCTCGTACGCACCATCCGATGATTGAGGTATGAGGCTTTAGCTTTTTTGGAGCATCGTACTAACTAAAACAGCCTGCTGATTAGCAGGCTGTTTTTTGTTGCAGCAGAGATAGATGCGTCAGAGAGGCTGTCGTTTGATCAGGGGGCCGCTTGCTCAAACACCAGCGTGATTTCACCCAGGGTTAAACCGAACTTTTTCATCGCGGTCCGGTTGATCAACCGACCATCAGGTTGCAGGTACATCCAGTCATCCATGGTGAAGTTTATCGTTCTATCGCCGATCGCCACATCAAGTGGGTAATTCATATGGAACGCATGACCGTATTGGCGGGCATCGACGGTTCCTTCGACATCATTGGCCGTGCCTTCCCAGCGATGTTCATCGATACGCTCGAAGCGCCATACACGCCGGTCTGTCTCGCCATCGGCAAACTCGAAGTCTTCATCCAGGATCAGCGTGCCATTTTCAACACGACCGTCGATGGTCACGGTAAACCGACGCTGAACTTCGCCGCTGTAATCCTGTACCATGCCCCAGGCGCGGGTTGTGCCGGTAAAGTAATCCGCAATATCCAGGCGCGGTTCGGTGTCGGCGTAATCTTCGACGTCGACGCTCGAGCAGCCTGCGAGGAAAATAACCAAGAGGGCGATAACGGTAGCTTGCACAGGCTTTCTCATTGAGCTTTTCCTATATTGATAGAAAACAATGTATAATTGCTGTCAAGACTATCGCAGGAATCATTGATAAAGCCAATTCATTCCTCGTTCATTCCTCGGGTTCGCATAATATATATTATGTTAAATATAGTGAGTTGCAGGTGAAAACATCATGCGGGTGTTGGACAACCGGTCTCACTACTCCTTATCATTCATCCTCTTATTGATGACGGGTGTCCATGTTATGCGTACAGGTGTTGTTTGGCTGATAGTAGGTTCGGCTTTGTTGGCAACTGGCTGTGCGGTACCAAAGCCTGCCCCAGAAGGCCCCCCGCCTCTAGATGAAACTGCATTCAACCTGCGCATGGATAGGCTCCAGAACCAGTTGACCCAGCAGTGCAATGAGACTGCCTCCCTGCAACAACGCCAGCTTGACCAGCAAGAAGTCTTTACTGCCGATGTGCGTGAAGTGGGCAGCCTGCTTCGTCTTCTGCGTGATGATGTGCAGCAGTTGGATGCGCAGAACCAAGAATCTATTGTGGTTCGTGAAGAATGCAACGTTGAAAACGACCTTCTGGAGAATAAAACGCTGCTTGGCCGCAATGAATGGGTAGGATTACCGAGTATTGGTACCTATCTCAAGGCGCAAGTGGACTCTGGCGCTAATACATCATCGCTATCTGCCCGTGAAATCACTCCGTTTGAGCGCGATGGTGAAGACTGGGTTCGCTTCAAGTTGGCGCTTAATGAAGATGATGTCGTGGTCGAAAGTGTCCGCGATGAGTGGATTGAAGCGCCTATTGAGCGTCGCGTGCGTATCGTACAGGCCTCTGGAGAAGAATCGCGCCTGGTAATTTCCTTGCTGTTAACCCTGGGGCCGCTAAGCGAAAACGTGGAGTTCACCCTTAGTGACCGCAGTCATTTAGACTACCCTGTTCTGCTCGGTCGGCGTTTTTTACTCGATATTTCCATTATCGATGTGGCCGAAACTTATCGCTTTGATCGGCCTGAATTCCCCGGTGGTGAACCCGCCGACCAGGCGGCTGACGATGAAGCTGCTGATTCAGACGATAGCGAAGAATAACGACAGCCGCCTCTGTCACTTTTGAAAGGAATCTTAATGTCACGGCTACCCTTTTATTTTATTGTCGGCCTATTGCTCGTAGCGGGAATCGCGATGAGCGTACATCGCCACCTGCAGTTTGAAATACCCTGGGTGCCCAATGAACAGCGCCAGGTATGGGAAATTGAGGCCGTCATTACCTTTGATGCTCAAGATGGCCCAGTGGAGGTTGATCTTGCCCTGCCGACCCAGCAGGCTGAGTATCGTATCCTCACCGAAAACACGGCCTCTTCCGGCTATGGGCTAGCTTACCAGGCAGATGAAGCGGGCCGGCGTGCGGAGTGGACGATTCGCGAAGCTGACGGCGAACAACAGCTGTATTATTCCGTGCAAATGCTGGTATCGCCCGAGGCGCAAGCGCCGGTGCAAGCAGCCCCTGAACTGCCTCCTGCGGTTGAGTGGGAAAGTCCTTACGACTCGGCTGCTGAGCAGCTTATCGATGAAGCCTGGGAGCGAAGCGCCAATAATGCCACCTTTGCCCGCGAGTTAATTCGCGATGTAAACGGTGAACGTCAGGATGAAAACGCCCGCCTGCTGCTTGGCGAGATGGATCCTGCACCGCTGGTTGTTCGCCTGCTCAACCAAGCGGAAGTTAAAGCCAGAGGGGTCAGCGGCTTGTTGCTTGACGATGGCCGTCGGCGACAAACGCTGAGCACCTGGATTCAGGTATTCGATGAAAACGACGAAACATGGTCGCTTTTCCATCCGATTACCGGTGTCCAAGGTAAGCCAGACAACCTGTTGCTATGGGAAACCACCGGCGACGCTGTACTCGAGGTACAAGGCGGAACGAATTCCCGGGTCAGTTTCTCGATGATGACCCACTATCAGCCCGCATCCGCGGCAGTACGTAACCACAATTCCAACGATACGCTGCTGAACTTCTCGATTCACAGCCTCCCGTTAGAAGAACAGGCGCTCTTTCAAACTATTCTGCTTATCCCGATCGGGGCACTGGTCGTCGTCTTCCTGCGCGTACTGGTAGGCATCAAAACCTCGGGCACTTTCATGCCCGTGTTGATCGCCCTCGCCTTCATCCAGACCAGTCTGGCAACCGGGCTGATCGGGTTTCTTTTGGTGGTATCAGTTGGTTTGGTTATTCGTAACTATCTGTCCTATTTGAACTTATTATTGGTTGCCAGGGTCTCGGCGGTGATCATTACCGTTATTGCCATCATCTCGGTGTTCTCGGTACTGGCGTACCGAATGGGCTTGAACGCCGGGCTAACCATCACCTTCTTCCCGATGATCATTCTTGCCTGGACGATCGAGCGGATGTCGATTCTGTGGGAAGAGGAAGGTCCCAAACAGGTCTTGATACAGGGCGGGGGCAGCTTGCTGACGGCCGTCATTGCGTTCCTGGCCATGAACAACCCGTGGGTACGCCATATCACCTTTAATTTCCTGGGGGTTCAGTTCATTTTGATGGCGCTGATCCTGCTGTTGGGTAATTACACCGGTTACCGCTTGCTGGAACTACGGCGCTTCAAGCCCATTACCGAGGAAGACAAACCCTCATGAGCTGGCTGAGCAATTGGACATGGCCGACGCGACTGCGTGACAAAGGCATCATTGGCATGAACCGGCGTAACATCCGTTATATCGGTCGTTACAACAACCGGCGTCTTTACCCATTGGTCGATGACAAGCTAAAAACCAAGCTGTTGGCGGAGCAATACGGGATTACCTCTCCGGCGTTAATCGGCACGGTGACGACGCAGTTTGGGGTCAAGCATATCGGCGGAATATTGGCGGGCCACCATGGTTTTGTGATCAAGCCGGCCAAAGGCAGCGGCGGCAAAGGGATTCTGGTTATTGAAAAAATCGACGGGGATGATTTCATCAAACCCAGCGGTGCGCGCCTTTCGATCACCGATGTCGAGCGCCATGTGTCGAATATTCTGTCGGGACTCTACTCGCTTGGCGGCTCACCTGACGTCGCTGTTGTTGAGACGTTGATCAACTTTGATGAAAGCCTGATGGCCTACACCTACGAAGGTGTACCTGATATTCGTGTCATCGTCTTTAAAGGCTATCCCGTTATGGCCATGATGCGGCTTTCTACGGCGGCGTCAGATGGCAAGGCGAACCTGCACCAGGGGGCTGTCGGGGTGGGTCTTAATATGGCAACGGGCGGCGCCCTTCGCGGCGTGCAGTTTGATCGTCCCTGCTATGCTCATCCGGATACCGGGCACGATCTGGCAAGCCTGGTGGTCCCCCAATGGGAAACGCTGCTTAATTTGGCGGCCGGCTGTTTTGAGATGACCGGATTGGGCTACCTGGGAACCGACATGGTGCTCGACCGCGAGCATGGTCCGATGTTACTGGAGCTTAATGCCCGCCCCGGGCTTGCCATCCAGATGACCAACGGTGAAGGACTACGCCGCCGCCTCGACCTTATCGAACGTCAGCCCGATGGCGTGCCTGCCCAGAAGCGTGTGGCGTTTGCGCAGCATCATTTTGCCCGAGTGAGTGAGTTGACTGACTCACCTGACACGCCTCCTGCAAGCGCGTAAACTACTCTTTAGAGCGTGAACTGCGCTTACCATGGTCAACGAGACGTTTATGACACACGCCAATGTGCTATTACAACAGGCCGAGTCCCAATGCCACACGCGGGGCGTGCGCTTTACGCCTATTAGGCGCCGTGTGCTTGAACTGATTGCGCGTCATGGCGGTGGCTTAAAGGCCTACGACCTGCTTGATAAGCTCTCGACAGAGCACGCGGCCGCTCGACCGCCGACGGTTTACCGCGCCCTTGAGTTTCTTATCGAGCAGGGTTTGGTTCATCGCATCGAATCGCAAAATGCCTATGTGGCCTGTGCATGCCCCGAACACGCCCATGGCTTTCAACTGCTTATATGTCGGCAGTGTGGCTATGTGGAGGAACTCCACCTGGATGAAATCAGCGATCAACTGGCCGCTCTCGCCCAGCGTCAAGGCTTCAATGTAGAGCGCCAAACCATTGAATTACAGGGGTTATGCCAGCGCTGCCAACCTCATGACGAGTCGTGAACATGTCCTCAGACAACCCGCTATTCAAAGACCTTGAGTCGGCATCTCCTGCAGATGCCCTCCCCTCAGTCACGACGTTGCTCGATGCCGCCGCGTTTAATACAGACGGTTTGATGCCTGCCATCGCCCAGCAGCACGATACCGGCGAAGTATTGATGATGGCGTGGATGAATCGCGAAGCGTTAGAAGAAACGCTGCAAACGCAGCGGGTATGTTATTACTCGCGCTCGCGAGGCAAGTTGTGGCGTAAAGGTGAGTCTTCCGGCCAACAGCAGCATCTGGTATCAGCGGCCCTCGACTGCGATGGAGACACGCTGCTGCTCCAGGTGGAACAAACGGGACCTGCCTGCCATACCGGGCGGCGGAGTTGCTTTTACCTGTCACTTTCAAATGAAGCCGTGACGGTTAACAGCGAGCCACTTATTGATCCCGCCAAGCTCTACGCCAAGTCATCGTCATGAACCCTTGGCGCACCCTGTTTAATGACGTTCGCTGGCTGGTCGGTCAATGCCTGGTCGTCATGGTGCGCATCTACCAATATACGTTAAGCCCGCTACTCGGCCCGCGCTGTCGCTTTTGGCCCAGCTGTTCGTCCTATGCCATCGAAGCCATCCAGGTCCACGGGCCGTTCAAAGGCAGCTGGATGGCCGTGAAGCGGCTTATGAAATGCCACCCAGGCAGCGATGGCGGCATGGACCCCGTACCCGGCGGGCGCAGCGAAGACTTGTGCCGGGAAGACGAGGAAAACCCTCACACCGATTGTCACCATCACTCCCAGCGTGATTAAGCGCTCTGCCGGGCGACCTGGTAGATGCGCTCCAGCATGGCATGCAGGCCGTTACTACGCGTTGGCGACAGGTGTTTGTCCAGTCCCAGATCCGTCATGAAATGCGGCTCTGTACCGCGCACCTCGGCAGCGGTTCTTTCGCTGTAAATACGCAGCAGTACTGCAATCAATCCCGATACGATCGCCGCATCAGAGGTCGCCTTGAAGATCAGCTTGTCGCCCTGCTCTTCATGGTGCATCCACACGTTCGACTGACACCCCTGAATTTTAAACTCCTCTGTTTTCCACTCGTCTGGAAAAGGGGGTAGCTGTTTGCCCATATCGATGATGTATTGATAACGGTCCATCCAGTTATCAAACATGTCGAACTCTTCGATCAGTTCCTGCTGGGCTAACTCGGCACCGGACGTGCTCATGGTGATTCCTTTGGCGTTGGTGTCACGTAATTTCGCCCATTATAACGTCTCAGCATCGTTTTGAGTGGTTCTCGGTTCAATCTGGTGGCGCTGCTGTTCCTGGTGCCACTCGATGGCTTCGTTGTGCAGATAGCGCGCCGTGGTATCCAGGCGCGAGTGGCGTGCGCTATCGGCCAAATGCCGCAGACTGATGCCTGCCTGGGCCTGATGGGTAATGGACGTATGGCGCAACCAGTGAGGCGTTGCCCGGCGCAGGGCCGCGATATAAGCAGGGTTGCCATTAGCCGCTTCCAGCGCGTTGGCCGCTTCGTTGAACGTCTCACGTATCAGGCGGTAGAGCTGGTTATGACCAATCCCCCGCTTCTTGTCCAGGGCGCGAAGCACCGGCGTATCGTCGTGATGCGCTGGCGTGGTCGTAAGCCCCAGGGTTTGCCGCCATTCGGCCAGGCATTCCAGCATGTCAGCCGGTAGCGGAATCCGGGCAACTTTATTGCCTTTGCCGACGACGGACCACCACCAGCGCCCTTCACTTCGCTCAAAGTCACCCATGCGGGCCTCGGCCATTTCACTCACCCTTGGGGCCAGCAGGTACGCAAAGCCAAAGATAAACCGTCGCCTGGCCATTTCGTAACGGTCGCGTTCGCCCTTCTCCGCTGGCTGGTTAAGCCATTGCCAGAGCCATTCCCATAGTTCGCGTTCCAGGTAGCGCTCAATCCGTGGTGCCTGGTTGTTCAAGCGGCGTGATTTATCGCGCATCAGGCGAAACGGGTTATGGCGCACCCACCCCGCTTCTACGAGCCAGCTGAATAACCCCTGCAGAATAATCAGGCTCTGCCGACGACTGGCCGGTGAAAGTCCACCTCGGAACGGTCGCCATTGTGGGTGATGGCGCGGCCTGGTAGGCCCTACCCACTGCGCGCTTGGCTGTGGGTCGGCAAGGAACTGCTCGAAGTGACGCAGCACGTCACGGTTTACCTGGCCAAGCGTCAACTTCTGGGTTGTCAGCCACAGCAGCAAGCGCTCGGCTTCCCGGCGATAGCATTTCCAGGTTTGCGGGCTTTCCTGGTATTCGGCGAGCCACGCCGCGACCGCCTCCACGTCCGTGTTCGCGGTAATGTGCGGCAACGCCGGCAAGCCACTAAGACTCTCCAGCGGCGATATCGGGTAGGCAATCGTTATATTGTCCCGCGTTACCATTGACGTCTTTTCTCCTCTCTCGCCCTGTTATCTTCCTTCTTCCCTCTTCCCTCTTCCTTCTTTTACTTACTCGAGTCAGTTGCTGACGAATACGCTAAGTCTGGCTTTTATGCTCTATAAATTCAAGATAATACGGGTAATCTTGAATTAATGCATTTTAAGATAAATAAATTACATTTTACGTATTACGTAATATTGCTTAATCAAATCAGACACGTGAAAATAACGACCATCAAAATCCATGAGGAGCCAGCACATGGCGCGCAGTGGCATTCAATACCAGGATGTACAACAGGCCATCGACACACTGCTCGGCCGAGGCGACACGCCTAGCGTTCAGCGCATTCGCGAAGTGCTCGGTACGGGTAGCTTCACCACCATCAGCGAACACTTTCGCCAGTGGCGACTTGATCGCGAACACAACCGCGATGCCCCTCCCCCCAAGGGCGTGCCCGAATCAGTGGTCAGCGCTGCCAGCGAGCTATGGAAGGACGCCATGGAAGCGGCACACGATGCGTTACGCTATTACCGCGAGGAAGCCGACCGACAGGTTGAGGCTGCACAGCTTGAAGCCAGCGAGGCCGACCAGCGGGCCGCCAATGCGGAGCAGCGTGAAAGCGCCCTGGCGGAACATCTGCGTCATACAGAGACGCGTGTCGAGGCGCTTAGCCGAGACCTGGCGGCCAGCCAAGCCGATGAAGCGCAGTGGCGGACACAGGCAAGTGAAGCGCGTGACGAAGTGGCCAAGTGGCAGTCCACCCATGAGCACGCCCAGCAGGAATTGGCTGAGCGTCAGGCACAGCATGCTGATCAACTCAGCCAACAGCAGGCCGAATGGCAGGCGCGCCTGACTCAGGAAGAGCAGCGCCATGAAGCAGCCGAAGACCGGCTGATGAGTCTACTGGATAGCGCCCGGCAGGAGCGCGCACAGGAAGAAAGCGCCTACCAGCAACGGCTGAAGCAGGCTGATAAACGTAACGCGACGCTGGCCGAAGAGGTCAAAGCGCTGGAAAAATCAATCCATCAGTATCAGCTTGAGGCGCATGCCAAGCAGCAAGCTTATCAGCAGCTTCAAACAACGTTTGATGCACTGGAGCAACGCTACCAAGAAGCGGTCAAGAAACTCGAGGATGCAGAATCGGCACTAGCCGAAGAAACGCGACAGCATGATGCTCGCGAAAAGGCCTGGCAGGAGCAGCTTTGGTCAAGGATGGACGCCATGCAGCGGCAATTAACAGATCTGCCAGCGTCAATGACCAAGGGGCAGGAAGGTCAGCGAAAAGATGAAGATTGCCGTGACTAGGGCATGCTTAGCCCGAATACAAAAAAGCCCAGCAAACGCTGGGCATCATAAAGTTGGCGGAGTGCTATCGGTTACCGATAGTAAGCATTGGTGGTGTCCGAATGGTCGGTCACATCACGAATGCCGCCAAGCTCGGGAATACGCTCCATCAACGTTTTCTCGACGCCATCCTTTAGCGTCAGGTCAACGGCCGCACAACCCTGGCAGCCACCGCCGAAGGCCAGCACCGCCATATTTTGCTCGGTCAGTTCGACCAGCTTGACTTCACCGCCGTGAGAGGCCAAGCCAGGGTTGATTTCGCTGTACAGAACATAGTTGACGCGGTCTTCCAGCGGACTGTCCGCGTTGACCTTGGGCATTTTGGCGTTAGGCGCCTTGATGGTCAGTTGGCCACCCATGCGGTCGGCGTTAAAGTCGACCACTGCCTCTTCAAGGAATGCCAGGCTGTTCTTGTCGAGAAACACATTGATTTTCTCGAGCTCAAGCTTTTCGTCAGTCGGCTCTTCTTCGCCCGGGCGGCAATAGGCCAAACACGTTTCGGCGTAAGGGGTGCCCGGCTGGGTGATGAAAATGCGCACAGCGATACCTTCGACGTTTTGCTTGTCCAGCAACTCCGCCAGGTAATCCTGCGCACTGTCTGTAATATCAATACCTTGGGTATCGACGTTGGTTTCGGCTTCTGCTGTCGTGGTCATGAGGGGTGTTTTCCTCCCGTGGCAGTGGCGGAGCCACTTCACATGTCATTTTGTGTCTATGGTAAGCAAAACAACGCGCCGACACAATCCCGACTGTTTTACTAGGCTATTTGCGTTTGCTTCTACGTCTCAACCTCGCCTTCCCAACCCATTAACAAAGCGCCTTTTGTGTATGCCTATGGCATTCATTAGCAATACATTGCTGCCCCGCATGACACCCTTTGTTATCATAGTGCGCCGCTGATTCATTTGAACGGCGACGGCCGACGATAAGAGCCCCTCTTTTGACTGCGACGCTGGAGACTTTCCCCTGCCATGGCTGCTAGTGATTTGATTGCCACCTTAACCCAACGCCTGAATCAACGTATCCATATTCTGGATGGCGGCATGGGGACCATGTTGCAGAATGCCGAGCTGAGCGAGGAGGAATTTCGCGGCCAGCGTTTCAGTGACTGGCCGTCGGACCTGAAAGGCAACAATGATTTACTGGCGCTAACCTGCCCCGACGTGGTGACCCGCATTCACCGCGATTATCTGGAGGCCGGTGCCGATATTATCGAAACCAACACCTTCAACAGCACGCGACTCTCTCAGGCCGACTACGGCATGGAAGACATTGTGCCGGAGCTGAACCGCGAGTCAGCGCGACTGGCTCGGGAAGTGTGTGACGCCGTTGCCGAAGAGACCGGCGTACCGCGGTATGTGGCGGGCGTACTGGGTCCTACTTCGCGAACCGCGTCGCTATCGCCGGATGTCAACGACCCCGCCAAACGTAACGTGACGTTCAATGAGCTGCGCGACAATTACCTCGAAGCGGCTCAGGCGCTCGTCGACGGTGGCGCCGATCTGATCATGATCGAGACCATCTTCGATACGCTGAATGCCAAGGCCGCCATCTACGCTCTTGAGGAATTGTTCGAGTCCCTGGGCAAGCGGCTGCCGGTGATGATTTCAGGCACTATCACCGACGCTTCGGGGCGGACGCTATCGGGGCAAACCACAGAAGCTTTCTGGAACTCCATTCGTCATGCGGAGCCGTTTTCCGTCGGCCTTAACTGTGCGTTGGGGGCTGAAGAGCTGCGCCAGTACGTCGAAGAGCTTTCCACCAAGGCCGATACTTTCGTATCGGCCCACCCCAATGCGGGCCTGCCCAACGAATTCGGCGAATACGACCAAACGCCTGAAGAAATGGCGGCCATTGTCGGCGAGTTCGCGCAGAGCGGTCTGGTCAACATTATTGGCGGCTGTTGCGGGTCGACACCGGAACACATCCGCGCCATTGCCGAAGCCGTTCACGGCTTGGCGCCCCGTGAAGTGCCTGAGCGCTCGGCCGCCTGTCGCTTATCGGGACTGGAACCGTTCAACATCGAAGCCGACTCGCTGTTTGTGAACGTCGGCGAGCGTACCAATGTGACCGGCTCGGCGCGCTTCAAACGGTTGATCGTGGAAGAAGATTTCACCACCGCGCTGGAAGTCGCACTGGAGCAGGTGGAAAACGGCGCTCAGGTCATCGATATCAATATGGATGAGGGCATGCTCGAGTCTCAGGAAGCCATGGTGCGCTTTCTGAACCTGATCGCCGGCGAGCCTGATATCGCCCGCGTGCCGATCATGATCGACTCGTCCAAATGGGAAATCATCGAAGCTGGCCTGCAGTGCGTGCAGGGCAAGGCCGTGGTCAACTCCATTTCACTCAAGGAAGGCGAAGAAGCTTTTCGCGAGCAGGCGACCAAGTGCCGTCGCTACGGGGCCGCCATCGTCGTGATGGCGTTTGACGAAGAAGGCCAGGCTGATACCTTCGCCCGCAAAACCGAGATTTGTCAGCGCGCCTACCGCCTGCTGGTCGATGAAATCGGCTTTCCGGCGGAAGATATTATTTTCGATCCCAATATTTTCGCCATTGCCACGGGGATCGAAGAGCACAACAATTACGCCGTTGACTTCATTGAGGCCTCCCAGTGGATTCGCGAACACCTCCCCCACGCCATGCTTTCCGGGGGTGTATCCAACGTATCGTTCTCGTTCCGGGGTAATAACCCGGTTCGCGAAGCTATCCACTCGGTCTTTCTGTACCACGCCATTCGCGCGGGCCTCACCATGGGGATCGTCAATGCCGGTCAACTGGCCGTTTACGACGACCTGCCTTCTGAGCTGCGCGAAGCAGTTGAAGACGTGGTGCTCAACCGGCGCAGCGACGGTACCGAGCGCCTGCTGGATATCGCCGATAAATATAAAGGCGATGGCAGCGGCGCGGCGAAAAAAGAGGACCTGGAGTGGCGCAGTTGGCCGGTTAACAAGCGCATCGAGCATGCCCTTGTCAAAGGCATTACAGCGCATATCGAAGACGATACCGAACTGGCACGCGCCGAGGCAGAGCGCCCCATCGAAGTCATTGAAGGGCCGTTGATGGACGGCATGAACGTGGTCGGCGACCTGTTTGGTGCGGGCAAGATGTTCCTGCCTCAGGTGGTCAAGTCCGCCCGCGTCATGAAGCAGGCCGTTGCCTATCTGATTCCCTATATCGAGGCCGAAAAAAGCGCAGACACCCAGGCCAAGGGCAAGATTGTCATGGCGACGGTCAAAGGTGACGTCCACGATATCGGCAAGAATATCGTCGGCGTGGTGCTTCAGTGCAACAACTACGAGGTTATTGACCTTGGGGTGATGGTACCCACTGAAAAAATCCTCCAGGCCGCCAAGGACCACAACGCCGACATCATCGGGCTGTCCGGTTTGATCACGCCGTCACTGGATGAAATGGTTCACGTCGCCAAGGAAATGAAGCGTCGCGGCATGGACCTGCCGCTGCTCATCGGTGGTGCAACGACCTCCAAAGCGCATACAGCGGTCAAAATCGAGCCCCAGTATGACCATCCGGTTATTTACGTTACCGATGCCTCCCGGGCTGTCGGGGTGGCTAGCCGACTGCTTACTCCGACCCTAAAGACGGACTATGTCGCCGAAATACGCGAAGAATACGAGAAAGTGCGCGAACGCAATGCCAAGCGTCGCCCCAAAGCCGCCGACCTTGACTACACCCAGGCGCGCAAGCGGCGCTTTCGTACCGACTGGGCTAACTATACACCGGTCAAACCCCACCTGCTGGGGCTGCAAACCTTCGATGACTACCCGCTTGATGAGCTCGTCGAGCGGATCGACTGGACACCCTTCTTCATGAGCTGGCAGCTGGCGGGTAAATACCCCAAGATTCTTGATGACAAGGTGGTCGGTGAAGCTGCCCGGAACCTGTTTGAAGATGCCAAGGTGATGCTGCGCAAGCTGCTTGACGAAAAGCGCGTCCAGGCACGGGGCGTAATTGGCTTCTGGCCAGCCAATACCGTCGACGATGACGTCATTGAAGTCTACGCCGATGAATCGCGTACCGACGTCGTCGAACGACTGCACCATATCCGTCAGCAGACCACCAAAGGGCGCGACGGCATCTGTTACAGCCTGGCGGATTTTATCGCCCCCAAAGACAGTGGCAAAGCCGACTGGATTGGGGGCTTTGCGGTGACCACGGGGCACGGGGTCGATGAACTGGCTAAAGAATATGAAGCGGCGGGCGACGACTACAACGCCATCATGGTTCAGGCTCTGACAGACCGGTTGGCGGAGGCCTTTGCCGAGCGGATGCATGAGCGCGTGCGCAAGGAATTCTGGGGCTACGTGCCCGAGGAGTCGCTCGATAATGACGCCATTATCGCCGAAAAATACCAGGGCATACGCCCTGCCCCCGGCTATCCGGCCTGCCCTGACCACACCGAGAAGGCAACGCTGTTCAGAATGCTCGACGCCACCGCAAATACCGGACTGGCGCTGACCGAAAACTTTGCCATGTGGCCTGCCGCGGCGGTATCAGGGTGGTATTTCTCGCATCCGCAATCCAAGTATTTTTCAACCGGCAAGATTACCCAGGACCAAGTCAAGGTATTGGCTGAGCGTAAACAGATGCCGCTTGAGGAAATGGAGCGCTGGCTGTCACCGGTGCTGTCGTACGACCCGAGCTAACAGTGCCCGGTGTCATGCCGTATGTCGCCCGCCGCCACGGCAAAGTGGTTCGCCTGGCCTGGCCTGTCATGCTGGGCATGCTCTCGCAGAGCATGCTCAATTTGGTCGATGCCGCCCTGGTGGGTCGTTTAGGCGAAACAGCACTGGCGGGTGTTGGGCTTGGCGGTTACGCCATGTTCATGATGACAGCACTGGTGTTCGGCCTGTCCTCCAGCGTTCAATCACAAACTGCCCAGCGCCTGGGCGCGGGTCATTCAGGGCTGTCCCGACCACTGCAGGCGGGTCTGCTGCTCGGTCTGGTCAGTGGTACATTGCTGGCGGTGTTGGCATGGTGGCAGGCGCCTGCGATTATGCAGTGGATGTCGCCAGCGCCGGACTTTCATGGCGTGGCGGTTGACTACTTTCGCTGGCGCGTGCTGTCGCTGGCGGCGATTGCGCTCACCCTGTGCTTTCGTGGTTACTGGAATGGCCGTCAGTACACACGCCTGTATTTGCGTATTATTGTCGCTGTCCACCTGCTTAACGTAGTGCTCAGCGCGGGATTGATTTTTGGCCTTGGCGGTCTTCCCGAACTGGGTGCGAGTGGAGCAGGCGTTGCCACCACGCTGTCGATAGGCGTGGGGCTATTGCTCTGGATAATCGTCACCGCACGCCACAGCAGTGCCCTGACATGGGCCCGGTTACGACCTGACATTCTGGTGCTGCGAACGACTGCCCGGCTGGCGTTGCCCCACTCGGCTCAGCAGCTTTGGTTTGCCGCCGGGTATGCCGTGCTTTTCTGGCTTTTGAGCCAGCTCGGCACAGCGAGTGTTGCCGTGGGGCATGTGCTGATCAATCTTTCGCTGTTGCTGATACTGCCGGGTGTCGGTGTCGGGGTTGCCGCGATGAGCCTGGTGGGTGAAGCCCTGGGTCGGGACGCCGAGCAAGAAGCCCACCGCTGGGGGCTGGATGCGCTCTGGGTTGCTGCGCTGTTGCTGGTGGTACTGGCACTGCCCATGCTGTGGATACCGGACAAACTGCTGGGCCTGTTTTTCAGAGCGCCGGAATTGATTGCGCTTGGTACGCTGCCCCTTCAGTTAACGGGCCTGATGATGGTCATTGACGTCGCCGCGCTGGTACTCGCTCAAGCCCTGATGGGCGCGGGCGCTCAGCGAACCGTTATGCTGTTGACGCTGAGCCTGCAGTGGCTGCTTTTTTTACCGCTAGCCTGGTGGGTCGGCGTCAGTCTCGGCTATGGGCTGCTCGGCATTTGGCTGATGCAGCTGATGTATCGCATCATTAACTCAGCCGCTTTTTTCTGGATATGGCAACGCCGTCGGTGGGCGACGTCGCTAACGTAAATACTGTCTCAAATACGGCTCTAAATGCTATTTTGAGATAAAAAGATAATTATATATTCTTTTGTAGAATATGATGCCCGCGTTATGGTGGCGACACTGATTCGTCCCGTTTCAACGTGACAACTTCGCTTTAGCAGGACCGTGCCCCATGTATCGTTATGATATTCATGACCAAACGCTGGTAGATGAGCGCGTCGCTCAATTTCGCGATCAAATGGATCGCTACCGCGACGGGCGTTTGGGAGAAGAAGAGT
Organism: Halomonas sp. SH5A2; assembly: GCF_014263395.1. Lineage (GTDB taxonomy): Bacteria > Pseudomonadota > Gammaproteobacteria > Pseudomonadales > Halomonadaceae > Vreelandella. The sequence continues at coordinate 1,910,855 of NZ_CP058321.1, forward strand.
TTCGTCCACTGCGTTTGCAGAATGGTCTCTACATCCAGCGTCATGCGCCCATGCTGCGCATTGCGATCCCGTACGGCATGTTGGCTGGCCATCAGTTGCGTGCGCTGGGGGATATTACCCGTCGCTACGACCGTGGTTACGGCCACTTCACCACGCGCCAAAACCTGCAGCTTAACTGGCCTGCCCTGGAAGATGTGCCGGAAATCCTAGGGGATCTGGCTAAAGTCCAGATGCACGCGATCCAGACCAGCGGCAACTGCATTCGCAATACTACCAGCGACCAGTTTGCCGGTATTGCCAACGATGAAGTGGAAGACCCGCGTCCCTGGTGCGAACTGATCCGTCAATGGTCGACGCTACACCCTGAATTTGCCTATCTGCCGCGCAAGTTCAAGATCGCCGTCAGTGGTGCTTCCCAGGACCGCGCAGCCATCCAGGTTCACGATATCGGCCTAAGGCTATGGTACAACGAAGCTGGCGAACTGCGCGTCAGAGTCCTCGCCGGCGGTGGCCTGGGCCGCACGCCGATGATCGGCGACGTGGTACGTGACGACCTGCCCTGGCAGCACCTGCTGACCTATCTGGAAGCGTGTGTACGGGTGTACAACCAGTTCGGGCGTCGCGACAACAAGTTCAAGGCGCGGATCAAGATCCTGGTCAAGGCGCTGGGGATCGAAGAGTACCGTCGTCGCGTCGAGGAAGAGTGGGCGCATTTGAAAGATGGCCCACAGACGCTCAACGCTGCCGCGGTCGAGGCAGCGAAAAGCCACTTTCCTGAGCCTGAACGTCGCCGTGTGGCTGAAAGCGCTGTGGAATATTACGAACGCCTTCGGCAGGAAAACCGAGGCTTTGCTCGCTTCGTGACCAATAACGTGACCGACCACAAGGTCTACGGTTATAAAGCCGTGACGCTATCGCTCAAGCGCCGCGAACACGCCCCTGGCGACGTGACGGCTGATCAAATGGACGCCATCGCCGACCTCGCTGACCGTTACAGTTTCGGTGAAGTCCGCGTTACCCATGAGCAGAACCTGGTACTTTCCGACGTACCGGTAGACGAGCTGGAAGCCCTTTGGCAAGAGCTTGAAGTGCTGGGCATGGCCAACCCGACAGTGGGCACGCTCAACGACATCATCTGCTGCCCGGGCGGCGATTACTGCAGCCTGGCCAATGCGGTGTCGATTCCGATCGCCCAGGCATTGCAGGAGCGCTTTGAAGACCTCGATTTCCTTTACGACCTGGGGCCGCTGGATCTGAACATTTCCGGCTGCATGAACGCCTGTGGTCACCACCACGTGGGCCATATCGGCATTTTGGGCGTCGATAAAAAGGGCGAGGAGTACTACCAGGTATCGATTGGCGGCAACTCGACCGATGATGCTTCATTGGGCAAGATTCTTGGCCCTTCCTTCTTCCGTGAAGATGTCCCCGGTGTTGTCGAAAAAGTGCTGGAAGTCTACGTGGCCCAGCGCCATGAAGATGAACGCTTTCTCGACACCTATCGCCGTATTGGACTGAAACCCTTCAAGGAGCGTGTTTATGCCGCCTAATGACAAACAGGCCGATGCGGTTGAGCTGACGCCGGTTCATGCCGATCACCTGATCGCCAATGGCGAACTGGCGGCGGAAAACGCTTGGTGTGTGTCTTACGACGCTGAGGCACTTCCCGAGCAGCGCCCGGCATTTGTACCGCTGGCGCTCTGGAAAGCTCATCAGGAAGACACCGAACTGGCACCGCTGCTGGCAAGCGACTGTGAACTGACGGCGACCCTGGCCGATGAGATTCGTTCGGCCCCGGCAGTCGCCATTGATTTTCCGGCGTTTACCGACGGCCGTGGCTACAGCCTTGCTCGGCTGTTGCGCGAGCGCTTTGGCTACAATGGCGAAGTGCGCGCGGTTGGCGATGTGCTGGTCGACCAGTTGGAGTACATGCGCCGCTGTGGCTTTACCGCCATGGCGCTTCGTGATGACCAGCATCCCGAGGATGCCCTGCGGGCGCTGAGTTTTTTCAGCGTGCGCTACCAGCCGGATGTCGAAGAACGCCAGGCACTGTTTGAAAAGCGACTTAACGCTGGCCACTAAGTGCATCACCGATCCAGTAAAAGGGGCAGCCATACGGCTGCCCCTTTTGTATTTGTATTGACGACTGTGCGTTGACGGCTAATTTGTCGCTAGCTAGCCGCGACGTTTTTGCTGCCGTTCACGGTTATTTGCTTTGGCGCGATCACTCTTGCGTAGCATGACCCAGGTAGCGCCCAGCCCGCCTTCGGAGGGCTGGGCGGAGATATACGCCTGTACCTCGTCAAACTGAAGCAGCCATTTGCCAATATAGGAACGCAATACATTGGCCGGGCTGTCGATCTCCCGCCCGCGGCCGTGGACGATCAACACCGATCGCAGGTCGTGCGCGTAAGCATCCTGAATAAAGGGAAACACCAGCCGCCGGCATTCGGCCAGAGGCCGCCTGAGCAGATGAAGCTGTGCCTGAACGGGGTAGCCGCCGTGTTTGAGTTTATCGACCACCCCCTGCTGGATCCCCTCGCGGCGGTACTCGATGGGATCAAAGGGTGGTATCAGATCGACAAAGTCATCGGATAGAAAGTTACGCTCATCCATCTCTGCTTCAGCGCGCTCGCGCCTTGCCAACTGTGCCTCGGAAGGACGCTTGCGCGCATCACCGGTATCCGCACGATTATTCTGCGCTAGCGGCTTCACGTCGCCCACAAGCGCTCGGAAGTCCATCTCATCACGAAGTGGCTGGTTCATGGCAGGCTCTCCGACAGGATAGGCTTTCCATCCTACCAAACCCGCATCGATTGCTTAAGCGTCTTGTTACGCTTGTGTTCCACGCCGACGCACGCCACGCTACGCTCTTTGCCTGCTACATAAGGGAATACCATGGCCTGGGTCAAACGCCTGTTGGCGCTATGTGCAATACTGCTGCTGGGCCTTGCCGGGTGGCTTTGGCTGACCATGCTCAGCCCCTGGTTCTATGATCGGCCCGACGATCTTGCGGATATTGAACAGCGCTCCCACCACGTGTTTGTGTACGGCACTTTACGCTATGCGCCCGTGCGGTGGATCGTCATCGGGGGCTCGGGCAACCCTCAAGCGGCAACCCTTGAAGGTTATCAACGTAATGGCCTTGATCTATCGCCATTGCCAGACAGCCAGGTTGATGGCTTGCGGTTGCACGTGACGGCGGATCAGCTAGCCCGCCTTGACCGCTACGAGCGTTTGGGGATTCGCTACGAGCGGGTGGAAAAGAAGCTTGTCGACGGCACCCGCGCCTGGGTCTATCAACGTCTGCCCAATGCGCAAGGTATGTGCGCACCATTACCCGCTGACCACATTGCTCTGGTACCCTAAGGGGATACCCTGCTTGGAGTTACTATGTCCGGTTCATTGCCCTATGTATTGATACTTTATTACTCGCGTTCGGGTGCGACCGCCACCATGGCCCAGCAGATGGCCGCTGGCGTTGAACAAGTGGCAGGTATCGAAGCGCGCCTGCGAACCGTGCCGCCGGTTTCTCCCACCTGCGAAGCGACATCGCCCGAGATTCCCGAGGAAGGCGCGATTTATGCCGAGCTCGACGATCTGCGTCACTGTAGCGGCCTGGCACTGGGCAGCCCGACCCGGTTTGGCAACATGGCGTCACCGCTTAAATATTTTCTGGATACCACCAGCAGCCTTTGGATCAATGGTGCACTGATCGATAAACCCGCCACGGCCTTTACCTCGAGCTCAAGCCTGCACGGTGGGCAGGAAGCCACGCTGTTGACCATGCTGGTCCCGTTGCTCCACCACGGCATGGTCTACGCTGGCGTCCCCTACAGCGCCACTGAATTGCTGGCCACACAAACCGGTGGAACGCCCTATGGGTCAAGCCACCTGGCAGGGCCACGGAGTGACCGTTCCGTCGACGAACACGAGCGCGCCTTGTGTGTCGCTCAGGGCAAGCGCCTCGCCAAATTGGCGCTAGCGATGCGGACAATGCGCGAGGAGACATCATGAAGCAGTGGCTGGAGAGCGTTGAGCAACAGTACGGCGTTGATCTTCTCACCTTTCGAGCGCGGCAATGGGTATTGGCAAGTTTTGGCCTTTTGCTGATAATGATGCTGTTGCGTGGCTTCATGGTGCAGGACGCGGCGTTCAGTTGGCGACCCATGGCAGCCTTTGTGCTGCCTCTGATCCTGTTTCTCCCCTCTATTATCGGAAAGCGACCGCGGGGGCATGCCTGGTTAGCGTTTGTCAGCCTACTGTATTTCAGCCAGGGCGTGATGGTGGCCACCCTCCCCACACAAGCCCTGCGTGGCGTCGCCGAGGCCGTCCTGTCGCTTGCTTTATTTACCGGCTGCATGGCCTACGCGCGGTTTCGCAGCCGCCAATTACGTGCTCAAGGCTAATCAAGGCTTGAGCTTTCTCACAACACCCGACACCATGTGAAAAATTCTTGATGGAGAGCCTAACAATGGCACGCGACATAGCGGATATTAGGCGTGATTATGAAGGTGGCCAACTCGATGAATCCCAGGCCCCTGATGATCCCCTCGTGTTGTTTGATGAATGGTTCAGTCTGGCGATCGAGCACGAAGGAAAAGACAGCAATGCCATGACGCTGGCGAGCGTAGACAGCCAGGGGCGCCCTCACGCGCGCGTGGTACTGCTGAAAGGGTTCGACGAGCGCGGCATGGTGTTTTACACCAATTACCATAGCCATAAAGGCAGCGAACTCAACAATGTTCCCTACGCGGCGCTTACCTTCTGGTGGCCTTCGATTTCCCGCCAGGTGCGCATTGAAGGCGCCGTAGAGCAGGTTGCTGCTGAAGAGTCCGACGAGTATTTCGCCAGCCGCCCGCGTGGCAGCCAGCTAGGCGCCTGGATTGCCACACAGAGTGTGGTAATACCTGACCGTAACTGGATCGAAGAGCGGCAGAAGCGTTTTGAGCAAGCCTATGAAGGGCAAGAGATTCCGCGCCCCATCCATTGGGGCGGCTACCGCGTGAATCCCGATATGATCGAATTCTGGCAAGGCCAACCCAGTCGCTTGCACGACCGCATCCGCTTTGAGCGTCGCGAAGGCGGCGAGTGGCACTCTTTCCGTATGGCTCCCTGAGCACTCCCTGCCCTATGGCTGGCCAAGGCAGAAAGGCAGCAGGCTGGCCATGGTTTAAACGCGTCTAGTCCGGCAGGCTTTCCAGCCGGTGGCGCTGCCATTCGCTTTCGGGCTCGTTGAGCCGCATGATGGCGTCGATCACCTGTTCTTCCATGTTGTAACGACAAGTGAAGCCCAGATGCTTCATCAATGCCCGCATAGGGTGATTATCCGGCATGATTTTACCCACCATTTCCAGAGTGCCAATGTGGGTGCAGTAGGCGATCATTTTCTTCATTAACAGGCTGCCGATCCCTACCCCCTGCATGTCGTCGCGAATAATCACCGAAAATTCCGTACGAATATTGTCCGGGTCATTCCAGACACGCACCACTCCAAGCATTTCCTTACTGCCATCATCACGCTGATGTTCGGCGATGAACGCCATCTGGCGATCGTAATTGATGTGCGACAGCACCGACAGATCACGCTGGGTTAAATCCGACTTGTTATGAAAGTAGCGGAAACGAATACTCTCTTCAGAAAGTTGGCGGTGAAAGTTGGTGATCAACGGCGCATCTTCGGCACGAATCGGCCGTACTTCGACATGCCAGCCGTTTTTCAACGTCAGCCATTCGCGCAGCTCTTCCGGGTACGGCATGATGGCGAAGCGGGCCGGCGGCCCGAGATCCATGGCAAAATCGACGGCCAGCATGCCGTCCCGGTTGAGCAGCAATGGGTTCAGTTCAAGCCCGCGCAACTCGCCCAGGTCCGAGGCCATTTGCGAAAGCTTTACCAGCAGCTGGCATAAGTGCTGGGTATCTCGATCGGGATCTGACGAGTGTTCGCGGATTAACGAGGCCGCGTGGGTACGATTGACCACATCCGCCGCCAGGCTCATGTTGAGCGGCGGTAAAGCGACTTGGCGGTCAGCGAGCACATTGACTTTATAGCCGCCAATGCCAAACACGATCAGCGGGCCGAATACTGGGTCCCGGGTAATGCCTGCGCACACCTGCATGGAATGCTTGCCGCGCTGCATGGGCTGCAGACAGTATTCATGAATCGCGTACTCGGGGTACTTTTCATTCACCTTTTCGCCCAGCTGGCGAACGCCATTCGCCACCTGCTCGGGCGTTTCAAGATCCTGAAGCAACCCTGCCGATATCTTATGCGGGTGCTTGCGATAGCGATAAGGCCGACAGTTGCCCTCGTGAACCACCTTCAGCGCCTTGGGGCCTTCAATCTGTCCGGCAATGTCCAACGCCTGTTCTGCACTGGTGAGGTAATAACTGGTGGCTGCGGGAATGCCGTAAGCCTCGAGCACTTGTGCCGTTTCCGAGTGGCTTAACGTCTGGCGGCCTTCCGCCTTGGCCTCGCTGATTAATGTCCGGCACTCTGCGCGAATCTCAGCACTGGTGGAAAACGGCAGGCTGGGAGGCGTTTCCTGAAGCAACTGCTGTACGCGCTGGTAGTCCACCATGTGCATGAAGGCTTTCACCGCCTTTTCTGGCGAAATATAGGTGGGAATACCGGCCAGATTGCATTCATGGCGTGCATTCAACGCCTCTTTGAGCCCCATCCAACTGGTCAACAGGTTGCGACGAAAGGCCTTGCGGTTGGCAATCAACGCCTGTGCGGTGACCAGCGAGGGCGCTAGCCGCGTGGGCGCATGCACGACAAGCACCGCGTCCACGTTGGCATCGGCGGCGACAATCTTCAGCGCTTCGACAAACCGCTCGGGCGTGGCGTTGCCGCCCAGGTCAACGGGGTTTTCACCGGGTTTGCTGAAATCGACCTGGCTTCGATGGAGTGCCTGCTGTGTTTCATCGCTGAACTCGGCCAGCTTGCCCCCGGCGCTGACCAGTTTATCAATGGCCAGCATGGCAGGCCCTAAGCCGTTAGACACCACTGCCAATCGGTCGCCACGCAAGGGTTTCATGCGCGAAAGCGTTTCCAGGGCATCCAGCAACTCGTCGGAGTCGTCGACGCGCACTACCCCGGCGCGGGAAAAAGCCGCGTCAAATACGACATCGCGATTGGCAATGCCCGGCGTCGGAGCCATGCCGGAAATATCCGAGGCAAAGGTTCGCCCGCTCTTGATGGCCAGCACGAGCCGATTTCTCGAGGCATCACGCACCGCCGTCATGAAATGCTGCGCATCGGAAATCCGCTCAAGATGGAGCAGAATCGCCTGCGCCGGCGAAAACTGATTCACGTAATCGATCAGATCCGGCAACAGCACATCCACGCTGTCACCTACGGTAATCAGGTGTGAAAACCCCACGTCGCGGCCCGCGGCCCAATCGATCATGGCGTTGGCCAGCATGCCCGACTGGCCTAGGTACGCCACTCGCCCAGCCTTGACCGGCTGACTGGCATACGAGGCGTTGAGTTTTTTAGCCGGCACGATAAGGCCCATGCACTCAGGACCCAGCACGCGGATACCGGATTCACGGGCAGCCCTGAGCATGCGCTCACGAATCGATCCTTTATTGTCCGTGTCGCGATCCAGGTAAGCGCCACCTGATAGCACCAAGGCGGCTTTTACCCCAAACTTGCCTAGTTGGCGGATCAATTTGGGCACCCCGTCAATGGGCGAGCAGATGATGGCGAGGTCCGGCACCTCAGGTAAGTCGTCAACGCGCTTGACACAGGGGTCACCGAAGACCTGATCATAGCCTTTCAGATTAACCGCCCAACGCTGCCCTCTGAACCCGCCTTCCTGTAGATTGCGAAGGACCAAGCCCCCAAGTGAAGCCGGCTTCTCGGACGCGCCGATGACGGCAAGCGTGCGGGGTTCAAAAAAATGGTGCAAGAAACGTGTGCTCACGTTTGCCTCTCCTGGAACGGTGCGGCGCGATGTAAGACTTATGGACACTGTCGCGTATCAGCGTGTCGCGATTAAGGTGATGCTAGCTACCATGGAGCGCTTGAATGATCACTGCCTACCTTACCCACCCGGACTGCTCATTGCACCATATGGGGCCGGAACATCCTGAAAACCCTCAGCGACTGGAGGCGATCCGAGCGCGTCTGGCACTATCAGGTTTATTACAGCAAACCATGCAGGCCGATGCCAAGGAAGCGGATGACGCGGCACTCAATCGGGTGCACGCCACGCGTCATCTTAACGCCCTTACCAAATGCCTGCCCGAGCAAGGCATCGTATCGCTTGATAACGACACCTTGATGAACCCGAATAGCCTGAAAGCGGCTCGCTTTGCTGCCGGTGCAGTGGTCAAAGGGGTTGATCAGGTCTTCAAGCGCCAAGCCGATAACGTATTTTGCGCGATTCGCCCGCCTGGGCATCATGCCGAAGCCGCCGAGGCAATGGGGTTTTGCTTTTATAACAACATCGCCGTCGGCGCGGCCTATGCCAGGGAACGCTATGGTGCCCAGCGCATTGCTATCCTGGATTTTGACGTCCACCAGTGCAACGGCACGATCGACATTTTCAAAAATGACCCTGATGTGCTGATTTGCACCAGCTTTCAATATCCCTTCTATCCGTGGCGGTATTTGCGCAGCGAATGGCAAAATGTTGTCAATACGCCCCTGGAAGTCGGGACGCAAGGCCCCGAGTTCCGGCGCCTTATTGAAAGCCAATGGCTACCGGCGCTGCACCGCTTCAAGCCCGACCTGGTAATGATTTCCGCCGGGTTCGATGCCCACCGCGATGACCCCATGGGCGATGTGTGTCTGGCGGATGAGGACTTCTACTGGGTCACGCACATGGCGATGGAAATTGCCACGCTGTACGCTGATAACCGTCTTGTCTCCTCGTTAGAGGGGGGGTATAACCCAACATCGCTGGCAAGCGGTGTGGAAGCGCATCTGAAAGCATTGCTGGGCCTGCCTTTCACGGCGTCGAGCTAACGGCCAGCCAGCGGTTACGCTGGCTGGCTATTTTCAAAGGCAATTGGTCGGTTTGGGGAGCCCTGCAATACGTGCCACAACCTTGGCGGTGCTGCCAGGAAAGAGCCGCATCAGGTAAATAGAGCGGCCTTTGTCGCTACCCAACGCCTGCTGGGTGGCTTTGACGAGCGGCCGCATTGCCGGTGCCATTTCATAACGGCTATAGAAACCGCGCGCCAAGTGGATGATTTCCCAGTGCTCAGACGTCAATTCGATGCCTTCATCGTCGGCCAACTGATCAGCAACTGCTTCTGACCAGTCACTCATGTCGACAAGATAACCTTCCGGGTCAAGCGTCACATTAGCGTCAGTGTTCTCCATCAGTATACTCACTGTTGCATACCAGCTGTTCAATACCAGGTAACCGACTGTGCATGTTGCTCAGTCAGCCCTACAAACCCGTCCATATCCACGGTCGCCAACCCATGGGTTGCGGCAATGCTGGCGAGCCCTCTGGCGACGAGGTCTTCTTCCAGCAAAAATACCGTGTAATCAGCCTGTGTCCAGTAGTGCAAATCTGGCTTAAGCGCTGCCGTCACGCCTGCTTCGGTGAGCAACAGCGTATCCCCCGCCTGAATGGCCTGATCAACCTGCTGGGCGACCTCACTGGTGGGCGGGGTTGTCAAAATATGCAGGATCATGAAACACCCTAAAAGTTGAGAATCGGGCGGTTTTGGCTAAACAACGCTTTGACTTCTTGCTCACTGAGCGGTGTTACCCCATCCACCAGCGCTTCCAAAGGGAGGTTGAGGTCGTCGAGCGTTCGCTTGGGGACATTCAATTGGTCGATATCGTACATCTCAAGCATGTCGATGGTCGGCAGACTGGCCTTTTGCCCCGGGGCGCCGGCCTGCTGCTCCTTACACAGAGCAAGTGCCCCCTGCCCCAAGAACAGCAACCTGACGGATTGTCCAAAGGCGGCGCCAACCAGAGCGGCGTCGAGCCCCTCACGCAGCCAGTTCGAATTATGGGGTGCATGACGAATGATCACCAACAGGTCTTCTGATTCACGCATGGACGGCCTCAACTGGCAAAGGTAATCAAACGATCGCAGCGTTGTTGCAGCGTCAGCAACTGGCCAAGCCCGGTCAACTCAAAAGGCGCTTCCAGATTACAGGCATCATGGCCATGACGGGATGCCTCAGATTGACTGATGACCCCGCGTCTCAATGCAGCGGCAATACATACATCCAGCGCCACACCGTTCTGTTCATGAAGTGCCTTCCAGGCTTCGCGCAGGTTCAGCTCATCCTGCGGTGGCGTCATTAACGTTGACGCATTATGAACACCGTCATGATAAAAGAAAACGCCAACGAGCTGATGCCCCCTTGCCAGCAACGCATGGGCGAACCTGAGCGCCGAATGAGGCGCTGGGTGGCTGTAGGGGGCACCCATGACTAACAGTCCGTAATCCATTGCCCTTACCTATCTTGGGGTGGCGAGTGATCTCGCGAATGCAGAATGCAATAAAAAAACAGACCCTAATAATAGGGTCTGTTGAGACATGCTGCTCTATCAAACTCTGGATTGGTTAGTCGCTGCTCATGAAACCTAGCAGCGACAGCAGGCTGATAAACAGGTTGTAGATAGAGACGAAGAGCGTAATCGTCGCCAGAATATAGTTGGTCTCACCCTGGCGATGGATGATTTCACTGGTCTGGTAAAGAATGGCGGCTGAAGAAAACAGCACAAAACCAGCCGATACCATCAGCGAAAGCGCGGGGATGTTGAAAATCAACGCCGCTACCATGGCAAGCACCAGCACGATCGCACCAGCCACCATGAAATTGGCCAGGAAGCCAAAATCTTTCTTGGTTATCAGGGCAACGGCTGAAAGGCCAATGAACGTGATACCCGTCATTGCCAGGGCGTTCATGATCAGCGCGCCGCCATTGGGCAGTGCCAAGTAGGCAGAAAGAATCGGCCCTAACGTGAAGCCCATGAAGCCCGTGAAGGCAAACGTAGACAGCAGTCCCAAGGCTGAGTTAGCCGTTTTATGGACCAGGAACATCAGCCCGTAGGCACCGATGAAGAACACGAAGATGTTCAGTTGCTGAACGCCCATCGCGACGGAGGCGCCTGCGGTGACCGCAGAGAAAAGCAGCGTCATCGCCAACAACGCGTAGGTGTTACGCAGCACTTTGTTGGTGCTAACCGAATTGGCTACACCGCCAGAGGCTGATTGCGCAATATGTGAGTCGTTGTAACTCATGTGTTCATGCTCCGTAATGATCTATCAAACAGTGGACCAGCATGCCGTTACCGAGTTCCAGACGCAAGTCTTTGTCTTCCACGCTATTCGTCTTTCTACGTTGAGTCTTTCAACACTGTGTCAGTTTAGCAAGCGTTGGCTATGCTTGCTGAACACCGCCCTTTATACACAATCTTTTCTAGGACACCAAAACGATGAAAAAAATTCTACTTCCTACCAGTGCGATCGTGATGATGTCGATGGCCCAGGCGACGCTGGCTTTCTCCCCCGCCGGTCAGGATGTGCCTTACGCCGTCAACGATGAAAAGTTCGAAGGTTATTTTGTTTCTGGTGGCGACGATGCTCAGGCCAGCGCGCTGATCGTCCACGACTGGGACGGGCTGGATGATTACGAGCGAGAACGTGCCGACATGCTCGCAGAGCAAGGCTTTGACGTGTTTGCGTTGGATCTGTTCGGTAAAGATAACAGGCCTCAGGCAGTCGACGATAAACGGGCAGCTACCAACCGGCTTTACGAAGACAGAGAGCGGATGAGAGCGCTGACACTCGGCGGTCTCTCGCAGGCACGTCAACAAGGCGCCGCCGACAATACGGTTATCATCGGTTACTGCTTTGGCGGTGCGGTGGCGTTGGAAATCGCCCGTTCCGGCGAGGCCGATGACATTGCTGCGTATGCCAGTTTTCACGGTGGCCTGACCACGCCGCAGGGACAGGCCTATTCAAGTGATACGGCCCCGATCTTTATTGCCCATGGCGGTGCCGACGCATCAGTAAGCCTGGACGATGTAGCCACGTTGGCAGATGAACTGGAAAGCGCAGATGTTACCTACGAAGTCGGTATTTATTCGGGCGCACCACACGCCTTTAGCGTCTTCGGAAGTGACGCCTACCATGAACGTGCCGATCAGCGCTCCTGGCAAGCCTTTACTGGTTGGCTGGAGGACATTCTTTAAATCAACGTACCCAGCGGTTTGGCGCCGCTGGGTACGTTTCTGCCCTCATTTCAGCTTTGTACGTCTTCCTCGTCGTCTTTCAGCGGTGTGATCTTGGTCACCGCGGTTTGACGTGCGTCCTGAGGAGCGTTGTAGAGACGTATATCAATCACATGCAGTATCGCCAACTGCGCAAACAGCACAGCAAAACAAATAATCAGACCTTTTAGCATGGCGGCTTTCCATAAGGGCTCCCAATGAGCCTTATAGCTGCATAGTAGTGCAACGCCCTACCAATACAATCGATATTTTACGCACAGCTTGCCCGCTGTTCGGTGATTGCAAGGGTAGACGCCAACCATGCTGGCAAACGTCGCTCCAGGTAATAACCCGGCGACCAGGGTGTGCCTTCAATAAAGCCTACATGCCCCCCTTGGCGATGAAATTCAAACGCCACCTGCGGAGGTAATGACTGTGGATGTGGCGCACTCTCCAGATAAAGAAATGGGTCGTCCTGGGCCTGGATGATCAGGGTCGGCACGCTGATTGACGAAAGGAAGTAAAGGCTGCTGCAGCGCTGATAGTAATCGGCAGCGCTTGAAAAACCGTGCAGCGGTGCCGTTACCCGCTCATCAAATTCCCAAAGCGTGGTAATACGCTTCAGTGACCCCAAGGCTAAAAGCCTGGCGTACTCATCAGGGACGCCATGTATCGCGAACCGCTGACGCTTATCAGCCATGTAGTGACGCAGGTCGCGTAAAAAGCGTGACTGATAAATTTTCGACATGCCATGGCGAATTCGCTCGGCACTATGATCCAAACGAAATGGTACTGAAACGGCGGCTGCCGCCTGTAAAGGGGTGGCACTGCCCTGCTCGCCCAGGTATTTCAACAGTACGTTGCCGCCCAGCGAATAACCCACGGCTGCCAGAGGCTGGGCCGGTCGGCGCATGGATAGCATCTCGACAACCTCGGCGAGGTCTTCACTCACCCCTGAATGATAACCGCGAGCGAGTCGATTAGGTTCTCCAGAGCAGCCCCGCCAATTCACCGCCACGCTCTGCCAGCCTTTCAAGGCTAATGCCTGCTGCTGGCCCAGGATATAGCGTGACGAAGAACTGCCGGTCAGCCCATGTAGCAGTACGACACACGGCGTATCGTCGTCACGGCGGCCATACCAGTCGAGATCAAGGAAGTCCCCATCCCGCAGCGTCATCCGCTCACGCTCCCGTGCTAAAGACAGCTCTGAACGAAACAATGGGCTATACAGCGTTTGCGAATGACCGCCGGGCAGCCAGCGGGAAGCACGAAAAATCGACATAAGACAAGTAACTCATGGGTAATAAAAGACCATGGCACTGGGAGCATACCCGTGCCGAGATAAAAATGATTAGTGGCGTCGCACAATGCAAATGTATTCATGACATGAGCTGCACACAAAACCGGCTGCCTTGAAAACAGTCGCTCTGCCCCCACACTAAGTTGAGGTTTAATGTCTGCGCTCGCGAGCTAGGCATCTCCCCTTTTCATGCAACCATCTCTGGGGCAGAGCACTATGGGAATTTATTATAAGTCGTTTCAACAGCGGACTCTTTGGCAGTGGGCGTCCCTGTTGGCGCTGTTTTTTTTACTCAGTGGCTGTGGGGTCAATAATATTCCCACTTACGATGAAAAAGTCACTTCCGCCTGGTCACAGGTAGAAAACCAATATCAGCGCCGCGCCGACCTGATCCCCAACTTGGTGGAAACCGTCAAGGGGTTCGCGGCCCAGGAGCAGGAAACCCTGACCGCTGTGGTTGAAGCGCGCTCCAAGGCCACATCGATTCAGGTGGACGAAAGCATCCTGGAAAATCCCGAAAAGCTCCAGCAGTTCCAGCAAGCCCAAGGGGAGTTGAGCAGTGCCCTGAGCCGTCTAATGGCGGTGTCCGAACGTTACCCAGACTTGAAGTCAAACCAAAACTTCCTGGCCTTACAGTCACAGTTGGAAGGCACAGAAAACCGAATTGCCGTCGCGCGGCGTGACTTCATTCAGGCGGTGGAGCGTTACAACACCGAGCTGCGCACTTTTCCAGGTAAAATTTGGCACAGCATGTTGTATAGCGATCTAGAGCCCCGTGCCAACTTTGAAGCCACTACGGAAAATGCCGATGATGCACCCGCGGTGGACTTCTGATGGCTATCCTGATCCGCAAAAGTTTGTTGCTTACGTTTTTGCTATGGCTTCCGGTCACCCTCTGGGCGCAGTCAACGCCGGAATTTCCGGAACTGACGGGCCGGGTAGTAGACCGGGCAGACATGCTCTCACCCGACGTAGAAACACGCCTGACCCAGATGCTGCAATCCCACGAACAGGCCAGCACCGAACAGGTGGTAGTAGTCACCTTGGCGGACCTGCAGGGCTACCCGATTGAAGATTTCGGCTATCAATTGGGCCGGCACTGGGGAATTGGTCAGGAAGGCAAGGATAACGGCGCCCTTCTGATCGTGGCTGAAGAAGAGCGTGCCATTCGAATCGAAGTGGGCTATGGCCTTGAAGGCCGGCTTACCGACGCCCAATCTTCGGTGATCATCAATCAGGCTATTACCCCGGCCTTCCGCCAAGGCGATTTTCAAGCGGGCATCGTCAACGGTGCCGCAGCTATCATCCAAGTACTTGGCGGCGAGCCCTTAGCCGTTCCCGAGGGTCAGCAGACCCGCCCCGCCCAGGAAAAACCCCATGCAGGTCTTGTGGGGCTGTTCTTCTTTATCATGATGGGCGTCGTGTTCTTTATCGGTAGTCGTGGAGGGCGTGGAGCACGTGGGGGGGCTGCACTTGTCGGCGCAGCTCTGCTCGGCGCGGCCATGGGCGGCCGTGGCGGTGGCGGAGGTAGCGGCGGCGGTTTCGGCGGCGGCGGTGGTGGCTTTGGCGGAGGTGGTGCCTCCGGTGGCTGGTAACGTTACCTGTGAATCCGCGCGCTGAAACCTCTCAACTACATATGAGAATCACAACATCATGACATTACTAAATAAAAGCGATCAGGAAGCCGTTACCGCTGCCATTAACGAGGTGGAACGGGAAACCGACGCTGAACTGGTCACCGTGCTGACCGCCCAGTCCGATAATTACAGCTACATTCCTCTGCTCTGGGCCGGCATACTGGCTTTATTGTTGCCGGGGATCGTCAATTACGTTGGCAGTTGGCTCGGCGCCGACATGCTGCTGTTGGTGCAATGGGGAACGTTTATTCTTTTCAGCCTGGTATTCAGGATGCCCCGCATCAACACTCGCCTGATTCCTCGGCAGGTGCGTTACTGGCGTGCCTCTAATTTGGCACGGCGGCAGTTCCTGGAGCAGCGTCTACATCATACCGACGGTGGCACCGGCATGTTGATCTTTGTCTCCGAAGCCGAGCGCTATGTGGAGATCCTGGTGGATCAAGGCATTGCCGATGTTCTGGATGACAAAGTGTGGGAAGACATCGTGTCAGACTTTACCTCCAAGGTGCATCAGGGCCAGACCCGGCAAGGGTTTCTTGACTGCATTGCGGCCTGTGGCAAGCTCCTGAAAGAGCATGTGCCAGCTACCCACGAGCGCAACGAACTGCCCAATCATTTGGTGATTCTGTCATAACGACAACAACAGCTTTGCCGTCGGGTATTTGGTGCATGATGATCGGTGGGTGGTGTAACGTGAGCTCGTCGTGTGCCCAGGCTGGCGCTTAACGTCTCAGCTCGGTTACTCTCCCCATTCAATCAATGAAGGATAGCCTATCAATGTTGGGATTCCTGCAAGGGCTCTCCTATGGCCTCTTCATGACCTGTCTGCCCTGGTTACTGGTTGGCCTCTACAAGCCTGGCATAGCGCTTCCGCTGGCGGCCCAAGGGCGGCTGCAGGTCGTCTTCCGCTATTGTGTGGTAATCCCTTTCATCAGCATGTTGCTATGGCTGACCTCTCTTTGGGGTGGTTTCAGCCCTAGCCTGTTTGGCTGGTTGGCGGGCATTGTTGCCATTCCCGTAGCGCTGCCTATCGAACGAACGCTGCGCGGTTGGTTCGCCCGCCGCCGTGAACGTCGAAGGGAAGCTCAAAGCATCGCCGAGGCGCAACAGCGCCGGGCTCAAGAGGAGCGCAAAGCCTATGAGGCTGGCGTATCGGTGCTTGATCCGGCAAGGCCTCCCGAGGGCGCTGATGACCTTGTATTAGCCATGTGTCGAGCCAAACAGAGCCTGCTGGATGTCAAGCGCCCTGACCTGGCGATTCTGGCGGACCGTCTTTACAGCCGCTATCGTCATGTCATGGACGTCCTGAGCGGTCGCTTCCACACGGGCGAGCTGGCCTTTGAGCGCTCGAGGGGGCTGGTCACCCAGGTATGTCTCGGCGCGGTAGATACACTGACGACCATGGCCTCCCAGGCGCGCGGTGTGGTCAGTGTGGATGGCCAATACGTGCGCGGTCGGCTGGAGCGGGATGGCAAGCGGTTAAGCGATGAGGAACGTGCCGCCCTGGTGCGACGCCTCGACCTACTGGTGGAGACCGAACACCGGCTCACTGAACTTTCCGCCCGCATTGAATCGGCGCTTACCGTGCTCGACGATACCGCCGTTTCCATGGCGCGCATCGAGACGACGCGACCTCAGGCGTCCGTTACCACCGATAAGGCGCTGGAAGATCTGCGCCGCTTCGTTGAAGGCGCCGATCGTTATGCCCGCAAGGAGTGATCCGGCCGCTATTGATACAGTAAAGTTTTCACGACGGTCTTTAATCGCTCGTTTTTTTATCCTCTGGAGACGCCCATGAATCAGCCACCGGATGACCAACCTCGCCTCTCCCTGCCTCCCGTAGACGAGATTGCCAGCCAATTGGGGACGCGCCAGGACGAGTCGGTTGAGCCTGACAAGCAGGACATTGACCCCGAGCTTGCGTCCATGGCCGACCGCTTTATCAAGGAAATTCTGGCCGAGGGCGACGAGGCGTCGGCGGTTCGACAGCGCCGCGCCGTGGACGAAATGGGCCTGGAGCTTCAGCAACAGGCTGCCCATCGCAGTGCCATGCTGCAAACACCGCTCCGCAAGCTAGCCCACCAGGGGGACGAAGGCGGGCCGGTTGCCAAGGCACTGAGTGATCTACGGGGCCGCATGGAAGGCCTAGACCCTGCCCGCCATCGCCTGGCGCCCAGTGCGCTGGATCGTGTGATGGCAATCATTCCCGGCGTCGACAGCCGCCTGCAGCGCTACTTCCGCAAGTTCGAGAATGCACAGCAGGCCCTGGACGCGATCATCGAGGAATTGGAAGGCGGTCGCGACATGCTGCATCGTGACAACCTCACGCTGAGCGATGACCAGAAGGCGCTCAATGACATCCTGAGCGAGCTGAACCGCCAGATCGCGCTGGGCCGCTTGATCGATCAACGCCTTCAGGATGATATCGCTGACCGCGATAAAGATGATCCACGGCGTCAATTTATCGAGGAAGAGCTGCTCTTTCCGCTTAGGCAACGCATTGTCGATCTACAGCAACAGCTGGCGGTGAGCCAGCAAGGTGTGCTGGCACTGGAAGTCATCATCCGCAACAACCGGGAATTGATGCGCGGCGTGGACAGAGCCATCAACGTGACAGTCTCGGCCCTCACGGTGGCAGTGACGGTCGCCATGGCCATGGCCAATCAGCGTCTGGTACTGGACCGCATCGAATCTCTCAATTCCACCACATCGCAGATGATCGGCGGTACCGCCAAGGCACTCCGCCAGCAAGGCGTGGATATCCAAAAGCGGGCCTCCTCGGCGATGCTCGACATGCAGGTGCTCGAGGAAGCGTTTGGCGAGGTGATGGGTGCAATCGACGACCTTTCAACCTATCGTCAGGAAGCACTGCCTCGCCTAGATGAGCAGATCGACCGTCTCGCAGCCTTGTCAGAGCAGGGGAGCGCATCCATCGAACGTCTACGAGAAGGTAATGAGGCGCAACCGAAGGACGGTCCCACCTCCTGATGGGGTTGGTCTTTAGATAAAGCGCCTTGGAACGCTTACTTGAAACGAGAGGAAGCGTCCCGGAAGGCTTTGCGCATCAGCTCCCAGGAATCGTCCATACCCTGGCGAACGGTATCCCAGGCCTCTTCGCTGGCATGCCGCAGTTCATCGAGCCTTTGTTGAGTCTCCGCCTGGCGCTGCTTGAGTCGCTCGATGTCCTCGTGATATTTAACTCTGGCCTCGTCACTCGCCTGGCGGGCCTGAGCGGTTAGCTTGTCGATTTCAGCATTCCACTCGTCGAGCCTGGCTTTCATTTCCTCGATAAATTCATCGCGTTGGCTCATGGCATTCCTCCCCTTACGATAACGAATCCGACAGTTGCTATTTTAGGTTTTCTTTACCCTTCTGACCTTCAGAAAGGGGCCGAGGTTCGGCCCCTTTCGCTCGCTTACAGTTCCTCCGGCTTGGGTGGATTACCAACCTTCACTTCGCCGAGGTCTTCATGGGACAAACCGCGGAACAAAGCGATCATCATGGCAAACACAAGAATGAACATCGGCAGGCCGACAACGGTAATCACCTCCTGCAGTGCCGTCAGCCCGGCGTCGCCGGCAAGCACGATGAGCATTGCCGCCAGCATGCCTTCAGAGACGCCCCAGAATACGCGTTGATGCCAAGGGCCAGGATCCGGGCTGCCGGTGCATAGCATATCGACCACCAGAGATGCGGAGTCCGAAGACGTGGCAAAGAAGATGGCCACGATGACGACCGCCAGGCCCTGAATCAATGTCGCGGCCGGGAAGTTCTCGAAAAAAGCAAACATGGCAAGCGGAATGCTTTCACCAACGGCAGCGGACAAGACACCGGCCTGCTCTCCCATGGCTTCCCGAGCCTCGGGTCCGATACCGTCAATCTCCATCGCCGACCAGCCGAAGATCGCAAACCACACCAGTGTGAAGATCGAGGGCGCGAACAACACCCCAAGGACGAATTCGCGGATGGTCCGCCCACGAGAAATCCGCGCCACGAAGATCCCGATGAACGGTGACCAGGTGACAGTCCAGGCCCAATAGAAGACGGTCCAACTGCCCTGCCATCCCCAGCCACTGCCATCATCGTTGGTATAGGTCGCCAGCGTGTCATTCCAGAACGCCATGGGCAGCAGATTCGATATATACAGACCAAAGGTCTCGACAACGGCACGTAAAAGGAAAACGGTCGAGCCGGTAAAGAGCACAAACACCATCAGGCCAACGGCCATACTAATATTAATATTGGAAAGCCGCTTAACGCCAGAATCCAGCCCCGCCATGATCGACCCTACGGCAACGGCCGTCAGAATGGCGATGATCAGCACTTTGGGCATCACTGCATCAGGAATACCAAACAACTCGGTAAGTCCCGCATTGATCTGCTGGGTGCCCAGGCCAATGGAAACCGCTACGCCAAAAAGCGTGCCGAGAATGGCAAAGATATCGAGGCCTTTGCCGACGGGACCATAAATGCGCTCGCCTATCAGCGGGTAGAAGACTGAACTGAAACGCATCGGCAGATTGTAACGATAGATAAAATACGCAAACGCAAGGCCCGGCATGGCGAAGATTGACCAGGTGTGCAGCCCCAAATGATAGATCGAAAAGCTCATGGCATCGTCGGCGGCTTCCACAGAGAAAGGCTCAACATCCGGCCTTGGTGGCGTCGTAAAATGGGAAATGGGCTCCGCTACGCCCCAGAACATCAGTACCGTGCCGATCCCCCCCCGCAAACAGCATGGCGAACCAGGAGACATTGCTATAGGCCGGCTTCGCATCATTGCCACCCAAGCGTATTGAACCGTAGCGGCTGATCGCCACCCAGAGCAGGAAACCGACCCAACTCGTCACCCCGAAAATGAAGAACCAGCCAAGGTTGGTGACGATCCATTCCCGCCCTGCGCCAAAAGCGGCTCCAATGGGGCCCGGCGCAATCAAAATCACCACCAGGAAAAGGATCATGATGCCTGCGGACGTGAAAAATATGGTGGGATCCGTCTTGAGGCCGAGCTTCCGCGCAAGTGCATCCATTATGGTTACTCCTATCGCCTTTCCGACAACATAGGAGTTATTCAGTGATTACGCCAAGTGACTGACAAGGCGACTACTCGTAAAAACTTAATATACCGATAGAAACGGCCTGATCAGACGCTTATACTTTAAAAACTTAAACCAATATAGAGATTACGCCTTATGCTTAAACCCTTCATTGCAATACTTATTTCAGCTGCCACTTTTTTGTTATTCACCACCGTTCACGCAGAAGAACAGACCAATACTGGCCAGCAGGTCGATGTTTCAGAGCTTCAGGAATACGATAACTTTGTGATCCAGGCCCTTGGGCTTAGCGTCGAACGCACTGAAGGCATGCCTGTCATCGGGCCGAACGCAGAAGAAGTTGGCGCGGTCGAAGAAGTCCTTGTCGACAGCGATGGCCAAATTGTAGCGATCAGCGTTGAAGTTGGCGGTTTTCTTGGCATCTTCGAGCGCGAAGTAGTGTTGAAGCTAGATCAAGTCGGCGTTCAGGCTGACCGCCAGAAGCTGACAATCTCAATGACTCGCGAAGAAGTTGAGCAACTGCCCGTTTGGAACAATTAACCCCGAATTGCCACACAAAACCTGCCTTCAAGCTTGCTCGAGAAGGCAGGATCACACCATGTTCTATCTTTCATCACTCTTCCACTTCATTGTCGTACATTACCACCCGGTTCCTACCATTACGCTTGCCACTATAAAGCATCTGATCCGCTCGCGTGATCAGGGTCTCAAGGTCGACGTCCTCGGTTTGCGCTATAGCGATGCCGATCGTAACGCTTGGGCATAATTTTTCCATTTCTTCATGTAACGGCAAATCTGCGACCTGTTTTTTCAGTCGTTCCGCCACAATGTGCGCATCATCAGGGCCGGTATTTGGAAGGGCCACCACAAACTCTTCTCCTCCGAAACGCCCTATCACATCCGTGGGGCGAAGAGATTGCACACAGACCTCGGCAATCTTGGTCAAAACCCAATCCCCATAACGGTGGCCCCAGGTATCGTTGATGGTTTTAAAGTGGTCCACATCGATCATGAAAAATCCGAATGGCACCCTCTCCAGTTGCGAGCGCCGCAATACCTCTTCGGCCAGATTCATAAAATGACCGCGATTATTCAGCCCCGTCAGAGCATCTCGCTCGGCGACTACACGCAACTGTGTTTCCAGAGATTTTCTATGAGCGATTTCCTCATGCAACTGCTGATTTTGATCGCGTTCTTCGTGAAGCAACGCAAATTGCTTGCGCTGTAGGCTCTCCAGGCGCAGCAAGGCAAAGAACCCCACCACATTGGCCATAATCAGCAGCAACGCTATGCGAAGCATTGCCATCGGGCCAATCTCCGCAAACAACACTGCAAAGGCCAGAAACCCGATATTCAAATAGAAGCTGGCAAGCGCCGCCACTGTCAGCAGATTGGGAATCAAAAGATAAAAAGCCATGGTGGCTACCACCACCGCTGTTACCTGGGTGGGAAGGCTTTCAGGGCGTAATGGCACAATTAAAATGATACCCGTTGCCAGTAGCCATAGCGGCAAAGCGTGCAACCAGACTTTGCTCGAATAGCCGCCCCAACGCCCGATAACGAAGGCCAAAAGAAGGCAAAGGCTCACCACACCAATACGCATAGCGAGCAGTAAATAAAACTCTCTGGTTATGCCGAGAAGGTAGTAATCCGAAATAGCAAACATGCCAAAGATCAACGCGGCCACAGTCAAGTAAAGGCAGGATTCAAACCGCACCCTCGACTCAATGGACCTGCGATACATCGACTCACTGCCACCTTTACAGAACTGACCAGTCAACCAATGCACCTGATGGTGCGTTTTTAGTGACGACAAGAGCCCATACTCCCCGAGTAAAACGGCGATTTCTCTAGATTTCGTTCAGCGAAGCTGGCTTCACCGACCTTTGGCTGAGGAAATATCTCATGCCACACAGCATAATGTTTTTCCCATCAATCCTGTATACCGCAGGTGTTCACTTATTGCTTGAACTCAAGCTTTCTAATGAGCCAGTGTTAAACATTCTCGGCATGACACAGCGATATGCCCTAACGAGGGGAACTGAATGTTCACATTGCTCAATGATATTTCGCTTCCGGTCGCTTTTGCCCTCTTCAGTTTTTGCGCAGTTGTCATTGGTATCGTGGGTACCCGACTCACTCAAGTGGTTGATAACCTAGCTGATCGCACTGGCTTGGGCGAGGCTATTGCGGGAGCTGTTTTGCTTGGAATGGCTACCTCGCTATCAGGCATTGTAGTATCGGTCTCTTCTGCCTGGACTGATAAACCCGAACTGGCAATGAGTAATGCACTAGGCGGTATTGCAGTCCAGACGCTATTTTTAACTATCGCCGACATGGTATATCGGCGCGCCAATCTAGAACACGCAGCAGCCTCTCTTGGTAACCTGATTCAGGGGGCATTACTTCTGTGCCTTCTCAGCCTGTTGCTGGTGGGGCGTTTCGCGCCTGAGTGGACTTTCTGGCAGATACATCCGATCACACCGTTATTATTTATTGCTTATCTATTTGGTCTAAGACTGATTAAAAATGCTCACACACGACCGATGTGGTCGCCGACTAGGACCCGCGAGACGCGTGAGGATCAGCCCGATGAGCCGTCTGGAGAACTGACGCTGAAGCGGCTATGGCTCATTTTTTTGGGCCTGGCGCTTTCAATAGGCTTCACCGGATGGCTGCTAGAACGTAGCGCTACGATTATTGCTGCAGACACAGGGCTTAGCCAAGCAGCCGTCGGCGTCCTGCTCACATCAGTCGTAACGTCGTTACCCGAGCTGGTAACGACGATTGCAGCGGTACGAAGGAGGGCGCTAACGCTCGCAGTGGCTGGGATTATCGGTGGTAATGCTTTTGATACATTGTTTGCCGCCGCATCAGATGTGGCTTATCGAGGCGGCTCCATTTATCACGTCATTCCCAATCATGTGATGTTATGGGTCGCCCTTACTGTATTGATGACGGGAGTACTAATGTTGGGCCTTCTGCATCGACAAGAGCAAGGGCCGGGCCGTATTGGATTTGAAAGCATGGTAATAATCGGCCTTTATTTGGCGGGAATAATCATACTATTCAACTAGCGGTGCGAAAGAGATCATCCCCGCGAAAAAGTACCGTCTAGAACGCATAAGCCCTTCTGGATGACCGACATTCGCACCAGTTCATGCCAACACCTCCCGGGCATTGATCAACGTCAGTCGCCCGGTTTGGAAAGCGCCGGTATCGATATAGAAAACATTACTCAGCCACGTCGGTTGCTCAATGATCGTATGCCCGACCACCACCGCATCGATGCCAGTCACCGGCTTTTTGTCCATACGCTTGATCCGGGAACGCCCCCACACAATTTGTTCTTTTTCGGCAGGGCCTGCATCTTCAATCATTGACCAGTCAGTGGGCGGCTCAGCATGAACAATACCTACCTGCTGCCCCATTACCTCAACCTGACGTGCGTAGGGCAGATACTTCAACGCCTTGAGTAATATTTGGCGCACTTCGGTCCGGTTCTCTTTGTTCGCCCAAGTACCGCCGTTGATCATCCAAAGACTTTCGGCGTTTCCCCCGCTTTCAAGCGCGTCTTTTGCCAGCATTTCGTGGTTGCCGCGCACGCCATAAAACCAAGGCTCGAAGGGCAACGACAAACACTTCAAGGAATCAGCGCCCCGGTCGATCAAGTCACCCACGCAAAACAGGCGGTCCTTTGTCTTATCGAAATCCACGCGAGCCATGGCTTCCATCAGCAAGTCGTACTGCCCATGAATGTCGCTGACAATGAAGTCTCTTCCCGACATATTCTGGTCGTGCTTTTGAATCAAGCTCATTGCGAAAGCTCCTGGTTGCGGCAGAATGCTCGGGGAGCCAGAGGGACGCGTAAGGTGGATCACCCACTCGGAAGCTAACAGGTTAGTAGCGGCAGACAAAACACAGTCCAGCAGTGAGCCACTTCATTCTGTTGGGCCTAGGGTGCCCGTATGAATGAATTGCTCAAGATGACCTGGTCACGCATCGATGTTGATAATGCCTTACCTCACCTAAAAGATGAAGACAACAAGAGCGCCAAGCGCCGACGGAGGTTGCTAAACAATTTCAGACACAATCTGGACACAGTGAATGATCGGTGCATTTAGTAGAAGGGTATTGAACAGGAAGCGGAAGGCTTCTTGAATCAAAATGCATAGCTCAGAATTGAGGCTTCTATGGTTTTTCCTGGATTCGTTTTCAGCTTTCTCGCGAAGCCCATTTGCAGAAAAACGAAAAGGTATGACGTTCTTTGCGTTGGCATGCGCACTTCCTGTTGGTTGTGGGAACTACATATAGAATCAGAGTCAAAATAATTTTCAGATTCTTTTTGATATGTACTACATAATGCAGTACAGCAACAGAGTTACGTTTATGAGCGATGATAAGCAGAAGTCCCCATGCCCACTGAGGATGCCTGACGATATGCGAGAAAAGCTGCAGGAGTCAGCACATCAAACCGTCGATCTATGAATGCGGAGGTAGTTGCGCGCCTGCATGAAAGCCTTGAACCGCAAACACTCCGCAAGGCAGAGCTAGACGAAGGAACGAAACAGGAGCTGCTTGTTGCCTCAATGATCGCCGAGATGGTAGTAGAGAGGCTGTTGCAGCGGCAGCAAGACAGGGAAAAGGGCAATCAGGCCTAAACCTTTGCCGCTGTCCGCTATCTAATAGGTAGCAAAATGCGCTATGTTGTAGTTACATAATGGCACCGATATTCATTAGGAGGAGGTATCAATGGCTATCTCCGCTATGCAAGCAGCCAAAGCGGCTTGCCAGCTATCAGGCTGGAACCTCAGTAACTTGCAGCTGCACAAGCTACTATACATTGCACATATGCTTTATTCGGGTTCGCATAACGGCGAGCCTCTTATATACGATGAGGACTTTCAGGCTTGGGATTACGGTCCTGTGCTGCCATCGGTGTATAGGCACTGCTCTGCTTTTGGCAGCTCAAGAATTCAGAACGTGTTCCATCACGTGCAGCCACCCCGCGAGTCTGGCGACGAGGTGAGCTATATCCGAAATGTTCTATCCGAATTCGGCGACGCCGATCCTTATCAGTTGGTAGAGCTTACTCATGAGCCTGATTCTGCCTGGGCGAATACTTACATTCCAGGCGTAAGACATGTGCCCATTAATCAAGCGGAGATAGTAAGTGAGTACCAACGACGATTCTCAGAGGCCTAACGGATCATCTGAAACCGGCTCAGATAAGACCGACCCCCGGCAGGAGCTGATCAAAAATCTGCACGCTATGTCGGGGAGATTGAAAGCGGACCCCGGTGTCACCAGCAACTCCAAAGCTCAGGCACATCTTGAAAAAGAGCTAAGCGACGAAAAGGATGGTCGTAACGAAGATCGCTTCCTTTTTATTGTTGCTTTATTCGTTCTGTTCGACATATGGACGCTAAAGGACTCTGGCACTTGGGCGCTGCCTATTGTTCTCGGAATTATGCAGCTTTTTGCCTTGCTCATTATTGCTAGGCGCATGGGTGTAGAGGAGATACATCTGATTCTCAATCAGCTGCTTCCCCACCTGCGACTGAAGGCCAAAGAAAGAGATGGCTCTACACAGAATGAGCCTAAGAAAGACGAAGGTGAAGCACAGTCAGAGTCATCTCCAAAATCATCGACCGAGCCGGAAGATAAGCAATAGCCCTCGCCAACACTCCAACGAGAAGGTCAATGCTAAGATCAATTTTAGTAGCCAGTGTGCTTATAAATTCAAAAACAAGCTCAACAATGAGATGAAGGGATGATCAGGTCGATACGCAACACGATAGCGGCATTAGTCTTGCCATCATTTGCTTTTGCGCAAACGTCACCAAAGTATCTTTTCCCGGATGACGCTCTAGGCTTGGTTCATAACGCTTATATTGAAGTGATAGATGACGTTACCGGCGGCTGCTGGACTAATTCTAATTCTATTAAGCAAAAGGCAAGACTTACGTTAGAGCAAAGTGGAATAAGCGTTTATGATGAGCCTTTGGCAACAAGATTCCCAATATCTGCAAACGTTCTCATTACAGCTCACGGGAAACGATCATCGTCATCTACATGTTTCGGAACAATTGAAGTTAAAGTCGCTGACACTGCATCACGATTTCTTGGTGATATAGCTCTAGTCGGTGATGTGCATTATTTTGAAAGCGGCTATATCGCGATTGGACCCAGCTTAAACAACCAATTTTTAGAGGCGGCTGAAAGTAGCGTTAATGAACTGGCAGCAGACATTCTAAGCGGAAGAAGAAATGAAACTGTAGAGGCGCTAATTGATGAATATGGCGACACACTTAAAGGAAAGCCCTGGATTCATAGAATAACCGCAGCACTTTGGATCACACAGTAGAGGAAGGAGGGCCAGCGCCGGTACCCTCTCGACTTTACCGACCAAAGTGAAGCAGAGCATGGGATACCGACAACTGACCCAGGCCCAACGATACCAAATTTTTGCTTATCTTGAGACCGGCATCAGCCAGCGACAAATAGCCAAGGCTATTGGGGTCCACAGCAGCACCATCAGCCGCGAGATAAAGCGCAATGGGCTTACGGCTGGCTATGCGCCTGAGCAGGCGCAATCGAGAAGTGATCAGCGCCGACGCAGCGCTTGGAAAGTAACGAAGCGACTGCCAAGCCTGATTCGCTGGGTGACTGATCAACTGATGGATGAATGGAGCCCTCAGCAAATAAGTGGCTTCATGGCGAATGCCAACGGGGTTTGCGTAAGCCACCAGTGGATCTATGCATTAATCTGGGACGACAAGAAACACGGCGGCGAATTATGGAAGCGACTCCGTCTACCACGACAGCGGCGCTATCAGCGACAGTTAGCCAAGCATGCTGGATTAGGCAAGATCCCACACCGGGTAGGTATTGAGCAGCGCCCCGCTGAAGTGGAAGAAAGACGCCATATCGGTCACTGGGAAGGCGATACGGTACTCAAGGGCCACAAAGAATCCGGCTTGGTGACACTGGTCGAGAGACGCAGCGGTTACCTCTTGGCAGCGCGCCTGCCGAAGATCACGGCCACTGGAACGGCCAAGGCGATGACCCGGTTATTAGAACCACGCCGAGGAGCAGTGCAGAGCATCACCCTAGATAACGGTTCGGAATTTGCCGAGCATCGACAGGTTGCCAAGGCCGTCTCGGCCAAGACCTATTTTTGTGACCCGTACCGCTCAAGCCAGCGTGGTACCAATGAAAATACCAACGGCCTGATTCGCCAGTATTTCCCGAAAGGAACGGACTTCCGAAAGGTGAGCGACTCAGCACTGAGGCGAGTCGTTTCCAAGCTGAACAATCGTCCCAGAAAACGTCTGGGGTATCGGACGCCGGCACAAGTGTTCCTCGGAGAGTATTCAGGGGCGCTGAAAACCGCAGGTGCTGCGCTTAATGTTTGAATTCAGGGCCAGAGACTGAAGCAGAAATGTGGGAAAATCTTGGTATAGAGCAGCCTCAATAGCTTTTTAGGCCCTCGCACTTCCATACCCGCAAGAACAAGTTTCAAAGCCGCTGACAGTACGGTATGCGCAAAGCCATGACCAAAGTAAGCGTCCGCCAATCACCGCTGGCGTGTGATCAGGCGGGTTTTTGCCAGTTTTGCGGTAGGAGTTCGTGGAGTTGGCTGGCCTTGTGGGTCGGCAGCCGCTCCAGAACGTCTCGGAGGTAGGCGTAAGGATCATGGCCATTGAGCTTGGCGCTCTGGATCAGGCTCATGATATTAGCCGCGCGCTGGCCGCTGCGCAGTGACCCGGCGAATAGCCAGTTGGAACGGCCGAGCGCCCAAGGGCGGATCAGGTTTTCCACCCGATTATTGTCAATGGGTAGCCCACCGTCGTCGAGGTAGCGCGTTAGCGCCCCCCAACGCCTCAAGCTGTAATCTAATGCCTTGGCCGTCGCCGAGCCGTTCGGGACCTTCTCGCGATGAGCCAACATCCAGCGGTACAGCGCGTCAGTAATGGGCCTGGCTCGCGTCTCCCGCAGTCGTTGACGCTCTTCCACGGTGAGTGATTGTGCCTCGCGCTCCACCTGGTAGAGCTGGCCGATTAGCGCGATGGCCTGCCCGGCGATTTGGCTCTTGTCGGCCACGTGCAAGTCGACGAACTTGCGTCGTGCGTGAGCCATGCAGCCGATCTCGGTCACGCCCTTGGCAAAGCTCTGCTTGTAGCCGCTATAGTCGTCGCAGATCAGCTTGCCTCGCCAGTCGCCAAGGAAGTCGCGAGCATGCTGACCGCCGCGCCCCTCGCTGAAGTCGTAGACGACCGCCTTCAACTCCGCATAGGGCGTGGTGGCATAGGCCCAGAGGTAGGCTCGGTGGGTTTTCTTCTTCCCCGGAGCCAACATCGGCACCGGGGTCTCGTCGGCATGCAGTACCGGCTCATTGAGCAGCAGGTCGCGTAAAGCATCGATCAGAGGCTGAAGCCGTACGCCGCAGATGCCGACCCACTCCGCCAGAGTGGAGCGCGGAATCGGTACGCCGGCGCGGCCAAAGATCTGCTCCTGGCGATAGAGCGGCAGATGATCGGCATATTTGGCGATCAGCACCTGAGCCAGCAGGCCGGCGGTGGGGATGCCCTTGTCGATGATCTGTGCTGGCATCGGCGCCTGGACCAGTGTTTCGCACTGGTCACAGACCCATTTGCTGCGGATATGGCGTTCGACGTGGAACACGCCCGGGGTGTAATCGAGTTTCTCGCTGACCTCCTCGCCAATCCGCCGCCGTTGACAGCCACAGTTACAGAGCTCGCTCTCCGGATCATGATGGATCTCGGTGCGCGGCAACTCAGGGGGCAAAGGGGCGCGCTTAGGCGTCTTCTTGGTCGCTGGCGGCGTGTCGGGGGTGGCCAGGTCTTCCAACTCGGTCTCGATGGCCGCGATGTCGGCATCCACCACCTCGTCCAGAAGACTGATTTGAAGGACGTTGAGCTGTTCGCTGCGTTTGCCGAAGGCATGACGCTTGAGCAGTGCCAGTTCATAGGCCAGCTTCTGGTTGACCTGCTCGGTGTGGTGCAGCGTTTTCTGGCTCTGCGCCAAAGCCTGTCCCTGCTGCTCGACCTGCGACATCAGCGATGCCGCCAGGTGGCGAAGCTGATCGGGGGAGAGCTGAGAGAGGTCGGATGGCGCGTTCATCGGGTAAGTATGCCAGCGGCCGGAGGAAAGGGGGATTGGCATATCATCGAATACCCCACCACGGTGTTTTGTGCCGTTCGTGGCAAGTGCGCCTTAGACCACCGAGATTACGCCGTCGGCCCCAATGCGTTGCCAGGGCAGACCTTGTACCAGCACGGTCAGCTGTTCGGGAGAGAGCTTGACGCTATTGCCGTGCCAGTTACCGGCCCAATGAAACTTGCCTTGGTTTAGACGCCGGGCGCACAGCCAGATGCCGAGGCCATCGTGGATCAACACTTTCATGCGGTTACCACGGCGATTGGCGAACAGGTAGGCGCAGTTCGGCCGCGCGGTGCCGAACACCTTCACTACCCTGGCCAGGGCCGTGTCGGGACCGGCGCGCATGTCCAGTGGCTCGGTGGCCAGCCAGATCTCGTCGATACGAATCATGACAGCAGATCCCGAAGTAGCGCCCGACACCCCTGCGCATCGGACAGCGGCCATTCGATGGTCACGGTGCCTTTGGGGCTAGGCAGTGAAAGGCGAATAGGCTCGGCTTCCTGATGCGGGGTCGACGTCAGTGTTGTGGTGCTTGTCATCGGCACCGGGACAAATGCCGGGGGGGCACTTACCGTCACCATGCGACGAGCCTCACGAATCCACTTGTGCACCAGATTGGCGTTCAAGGCATGCTCCAAAGCGATGCCGGCCACTGAGGCACCGGGTTGTTGGCACGCTTCGACGACGCTGGCCTTGAACTCGGCTGTAAATCGGCGACGCTTTCGAGGTGCTTCCAATACGCTTAACTCACTCATGATAGGTGTCCACTAAGGAATAGGTGGACACCACCGTCATCGAAGTCGGAGCTCAGCGGAAGATGTGTTCACCGGCCGGATACTGACCAAAGGCTGCGTCAAGCACTTTACCGAGCACGACGTTCCCGCCAAGCATGCGACCGACGGATGAGCAAGGTTTTGATGCGACCACTACTAATTCGCAACACAGTGACCGTAGCACGACCCAGGTCTATTTGCGCGACAAGAAGGTGCTGCTCGTAAGCAAGCTAGGTGCTGATGCGTTCATTTCCGATTAGACATTCGTCTATTGTGCACTGGTCTGGTCACAGGAGTATAACGGTAGGTGCTCCCCTCGTTATATTTCTGCCCTTTTTCGATGCCCCGAACGAAAAAAGGAACCAGCTAAGTAGCTGATTCCCTTAATGTTTGGCGGAGGGACAGGGATCGCCCTCTCTCAGAATAAAACCCTTTAAAATCAGAAATTTATTTATTAAATCTGCATCCCAATGTAGCGGTTTTCTGTAACAGGATCAACGGCAGGTGATGAGAAGAAAGCAAAAATGTTCTATTATTAATTTGAAAGCAATTATTTTTATTAATATTCGTATCGAATGAGGAAAAAATGGAAATTGAGCCTGATCCATACTCAATGATGATTAATCACAGCTTCAAATATTTATTTAATAAGTATAAAGAAAAGAGGCGTATATTTTTGTTAGAGGAGCTATCAAAAGCTGGTTTTACGAAAGAAAGCCCCGAGATTAAAAAAGATGAATTTATTGCGGCTTTTATAGCAACTGAAGATGCTTTAAAAAGGAGTTCATCAAAAAACAAAATCATGACACTTTCCAATATGTTAGTGTACGGCGTTGGGTCGGGAAAACTCTTTGAGAACCCCAGCTCTTATCATGAAATATTATCCATAATTGATGATCTTTCTGATCGAGAAATTATTATTCTCTATCATCTTTACGACTATAGAAATAATGATACAAGTTACTGCATAGAAACTGAACCAAAAAATATGACAAGCTATATAGCTGAAAAAATGAACTGTGATGCAGAACTTAGCTCGGCCCTTTTAACAAGATTAGAGAGGACTGGACTACTAAGCATTACTCACGGATACTCAGGGGCAAAAAGCCATGAACTTTCTGCTTTAGCAACAGAATTAAGAAAATGGGTTGAATTCCAAATTGATCAAGGCCATATACATAGCACATAAAACACATCAAGTATTGATTGTATGTA
The DNA here is from genome assembly GCF_014263395.1 of Halomonas sp. SH5A2. Lineage (GTDB taxonomy): Bacteria > Pseudomonadota > Gammaproteobacteria > Pseudomonadales > Halomonadaceae > Vreelandella. The sequence goes on from NZ_CP058321.1 coordinate 1,942,222, forward strand.
ATACTACATTGCTATTTTATTTCAATCTCTCCGATTTCTTGATCTAAGTCTTCAAGCAACATGGTTTCAGTCGCATGTTTCGCCGCACCATCATAGCCAGGGAAAAGGGTCGCAATTGTTACTCCAAGTCTTTCAAGGTGTTGCATTAATTCCTTTGCTTCTGAAAGAGGGAGAAGATGTCGTTTAAGATAAGTGTTGGATAATCTGTGGTTATTTATGTCGAGGTCATCTAATTCAAAACCTTTAATGAACGTGAACATGCCCTTTTGGGCTGCTAGGTTCTTACTGGTTGAGCCAGGAGCTTTTCTTATTCTGAATGTATCCTTAAAAGAACCTGCTGCAATTCTATCAAGCTCAACAATACTTACCATCCAGGTTGATAAGTCTGCTTCGTTGCCTTGTCTGACTCGTTCGTTCAAAGCCTGAGAGACAGCGAAGTAGCAAGCAACTAAAGGAGAGCTGGTCCAATCCAATAGCCGCGTAGGTACACCATGATGTTGGCGGTGATTTTCAACCCAGTTGTCCAAATAGCTGCCTCTAAGCAGCCTGTTTATTACGCTCGACTTCCTGCAGCTTGCCAGGGTTGAGCGCTACCGAACCGGGTACTTCCCAGTTTCGTGTGTTGCCTGACCAGCGCTGTGGATGTCGGCGCTTAGCTCTTTCATAAACCGCTTTGCGATGCTCAAGACGTTCTCGGTCGGCACCTTGATGCCGATCAGCGGGCGTCACGTACCGAATGCCACTGTGCAGGTGCTGTTCGTTGTAAGCGCGTTCGAACGTCAGCATCCAGTCACGTACCGCGTTCAGCGATGCAAAGCCCTTTGTGGGCCACGCTGGACAATACTTGACGGTGCGGAACAACGCTTCCGAGTAAGGGTTGTCATTGCTCACTCTCGGTCGACTGTAAGACATCAACATCCCCAGCTCTGTTAACCTCGCTTTAAGCGTATAAGACGTCATCGGTGCGCCGTTATCCGAGTGCAGCACTGGAGGCTGGTGCCAGCAGCCTTCGCGCAATAAAGCGCGTTCCAGCAGGTGTTTCGCTAACTCGCCTGATTCCGCCTCGTGGACTTCCCAGGCGATGATTTTGCGACTGTAGATATCCATGATCAGATAGAGATACCAGTGCTGGCCACGCACAACGGAAGAGCAATAGCTGATGTCCCAGCACCAGACTTGGTTGGGTCCGGTTGCTGTGAAGCTCGTCGGCTCAGGCACTGGGCGGCGTGGCTTCATTCGCCCTCGATGGTGCTGCTGTTGGTGCTTTTTCAGTACCCGGTAAAACGACGACTCGGAAGCCAAGTAGACCCCTTGATCTGCCAGTAACGGCACGATCTGAGACGGTGGCAGGCTCTGATACTCGGAGCGATTGCAGGCACTCAAAATAGCCTGTTCCTCCTCGTGAGTCAGTTGATGCGGCTGACTGCCTTGTACCGCGTGTGGGCGCTGATCCTCAGCCACCGCGCCACACCCAGAACGCCAGCGTTTCAGCGTGCGCTCGCTCACGTCTATCATCGCCGCTGCTTGATAACGGGAAGCGCCCCCGGTGACCGCTTCATCAAACAACGTAATGAGCCTTGCACGTTCCTCAAGAGGCGTCAGTCGTCCTCGCCGCTGTTCGGGTCTTCGCCGTACAAGGCGTCGAGCTTTTTTGAGAGCACCAGTAACGATGTCGTTTCCGCTAGGGCTCTGTCTTTGCGACGCACTTCCGCTTTGAGCTGTTTGATCGTCTTACGGTCTTGTTTACGCTGCTTTTGTGCCGTTTTTTGCTGGTCTTCTTGTTGGCCAGCGCCCTGGAGACAAGCGGCTTTCCACTGTTGGATCTGCTCGGGAAACAGGCCTTTTTCGCGGCAGTAAGCACCAAGCTCTGTTTCTGACAGGGTGGCGGTTTCGATGACCACGGCAAGCTTGGCGTCAGGCGACCACTCGTTGTCGCTTTGGGTGTAACCCGGCACAGGCACTCCTTTTTCTCGACACTGTTTTAACCAACTATACAGCGTCGCGTCAGAGATGCCTTCTTCAGTGGCGACAGATACCACACTGCGATTATGGGGTGGCAACAACTTTTTCAGTACAACAGCTTTACGCTCTTTAGAATAACGTGGCACACGCGCTCCATGCCGCTCCCTCTGGATTTGATTTAGGCGATATCGCCAACCGGACAACTAGGCTGACAGAGGGGGTTGGGCTTGTGCCAGGAACCTGAAAACGGAATCTTCGTCTGTGGGCCACAAGCTTGGAAATTTAAATATATCAACATTTCGGCCTTGGCTATTCTGGCCAGTTGGCTCCACCAGAAAGCGTCTAAGTTCGCTACTGTCACCAGCGACTTGGAGTCCCGCATCGTCACAGGCATTTACAAACCAGGACAGATATGCAATTTCCTTAAATGTTCTTGCGTCTGCGCCATAGTTAGCTTCCAGTTTTCTGGAGGTTTTGGCTCTAACAATAGACGGACTAAGTGTGTGACGGTGGTAGCCGAGCCCTCTGTAAACAAGACCTGGGTGCTTTACAGCTACGAAATGTTGCAGAAGGCTTGATGCAGTGTCGTGTACCTTGTCTTTTGATTCATCCCACATATTTATGTCTATCCATAAAAAGAAAAATAAGAGTTTACCGCCCCACTTTCCTAATGATCCAACAAAAAAATTACCCCACCACAAAGATGAGGCTAATAATTAAAGTTTATCAGTTTTTTGAAGATTAATAGCTTCCAATTATTTCACGTTGCAACTTCCTTTGCTGTCCGACAGGCTCGTTTCACGGACGCTGTAGAAATATCGAAACGTTCCGCAGTGGCCTTGATGCTGGCGCTATTCTCCTGACGCCATTGAGCCACGATCTCATCGTTGATGGTCTTTTCCCTACCTAAAGCCTTACCTTCAGCCTTAGCCCGCTTGATGCCAGCCAGTTGGCGCTCCTTGATGTTGGAACGCTCAAGCTCAGCCATAGCGGTCAGCATAGTCAGCATTGCCTTACCCATTGGCATACTCATGTCGAAGCCTTCCCGCAGCGACAACACCGCTACACCTTTCTCCTTGAGCAAGTCCACCGTTTCCAATACATCAACGGTGTTACGCCCCAGGCGGTCGATAGCATAGACGATGACGGTGTCACCCTCGCGGGCATAGTTGAGTAGCCCGCCTAGCCCCTGTCTGTCCTTGGCTTTGATGGTTCCTGAAGTGGCCTCATCGACAAACCACTGGTCAACCTTGTGGCGTTCCTCAATGGTGGCCCGCTGTGTGTCGGTAGACTGGTCCTCTGTGCTGACCCTGATGTAAGCAATAGTGGCTGACATATCGAACGCTCCCGATGTGGCTCATTAAGTATGGCTCATAATGTAGAGCATGGATCAATGAATATCAACACCTATGATCCAATCTTATGGCTCACCCTGAGTATGGGTCACAAGGTGTACCTTATGAACCAAGCCAACACATGCCATCAGAGCTAAGTAGTCACGGACTACGTTGATACATATATCCGATAGTCAAACCTACCGAATAAAGGATATATCTTATTGATTATAAAGGGTTTACACACATATTCATGCCTTGTAGCGTGTCCATTGTTAGCGCTCACTGAGGCGCGAAAGCAACACGATTAGACAGCTATAAGGAGCTACAACAATGTCCCTAAGGCCAGAAGAAAGAGGAATCGACCTCCGTATCTGCGGCATCATCATCAGGCTAGTTGTTAACGATGTCTTTATTCGTGTACCCAAGGTTGGTGTTCTGGCATGGAATCCCCACGCCTTGTGCTTTGATCGGTGGGAAGAAGTCAAACATGAGCCTTTGCCGTAACCGTTTGCCCTGAACTTGGGGGTGGGTGACATCCGTGTCATCCATCCCTCATGGGTATTAAAAAAGCGACTTACCGATAGCTCATAAACGCTAGCTCTGCGGGGTTACGGGGAAGCTCTGCACACTATATATACATCAATACCCGCTCAGATATTCGCCGTAAAATAACCGCAAGGCACCCCCCTTTGGAGTCCCGTTCCTCTCCGTCAGTTAATCACCTGCGAAGTTACAGACATGCCGTGTCAAAGCCCTGTGCGTCAGCCGCCAGAAAACACCAGAAGATAATAGTCTGCTGTGTCTTCAAGACATGACACGACGCCACATGGGCAGCGCAAGGCTTCTCTCCGTGAAATCTGGCAGGGCTATCCCCTTAGAATTACTCAGATTTTGTCACAGTCCATCTCAGTCACGTCTCCTCAATTTGTGGAAACGTCGCAGACACAACCATCCGCCAGGACGACGCTGGCCGTTACAACCTTAACGATCTTCACAAGGCTGCCGGTGGTGATCCTAATAACGCTCCTTCACAGTGGATGCGAAACAAGGAGTTCGATCAACTCAAAGCTGAAGTTATCCATCAAAACCGTTGTGCAAATCTGCATATCTCCCCAGCTAATTCAATCCGTGGTGGTCCCAGCCAGGGTACCTTCGTCGTCAAAGAGTTGGTCTATGCCTATGCCATGTGGATCAGCCCCAAGTTCAATTTAAAGGTAATCCGCGCATACGACCAGCTTCAGACAGACGGTGTAGCAGTGGCCGAGAACGCTGCTGAAGACTTGCTCGAAAACCCGCTTCCCTATATGGAAAAACTGTTGGGCCAAGCAAAGCAGTATAAGGCCGAGCGGGATCAGGCGGTTGAGAAGAAGACCAGTCTGACCAGCCACCTCCTTAATCTCTTCCCTGGCTTGAACTCACCATGTCCAGCCGTGAGATCGCTGAAGTGGTCCTGAAGCGCCATGACAACGTAAGGCGCACCATCGACATGCTTCTAGTTCATGGGACTGTGACGGTTACTCAAACTGAGGAACCGACGCCAGGAGGCGGCAAGCCTGTCACTGTCTACCACGTAAACCAACGGGACAGCTATGTGATCGTCGCTCAGCTATCCCCTGAGTTCACAGCCTGTTTGGTGGACCGCTGGCAAGAGTTGGAGAAGCAAGCAGCACAACCACAAGTTCCCCAATCGTTTGCCGAGGCGTTGCGTCTGGTAGCGGACACCCAGCCAGTCCTTTGGCTGAATCGCTCGGGCTTTATCCTATCGGCGGATGTCCGTTTTATTGGCCCAACCAGAACCACCGTAGGGACGCGCCTTGCTGGTCCCGTAAGAATTGTTCTGGGGCTGCATCGACGCTAACGAAGACGCTCCCTGTGCAGCGGTTGACGCCATACCTGCCATTGCCGCCCCGCGTGAAGGTGCCTGTCCAGGCGGTACAGAGTTGATCCGGTTGACCGCTTGGGTCTGGCGAGACTGCTTCTGACGTTGGAGTTGTCCAAGCGTCCAGTTTAGGTTCCGGTCGATGGTTGAACGATCTCGGGCAGCGGCACCAGAAATATCCCGTAAGCCCATACTGACTGAGTTACCTGTAATCCCAGCTTCACCAGCGGCGACACGCGCTCGGGCCATACTGGAACGTGCTTCCCTGGTCCGTTCCTCTTTATCCTCAGTGGCTTTCTGTTGCTCCTGAGACTGGCGCGTATTGATGTCGCCATATTCCCGACCGAGCGCCTTATAGGTGTTCTGACGGTTCTGCTTGAACATGTTTCGTTGGGCTTCTGCACGTTCAGCGGCGGCTTCATACTGCTGTTGCTGTCCATACATTTGAGCGCCGGTACTCACAACGGTCATAGCTGTGGTTGCTATCGCCATTGGGCTACACATGAGCGCCCCCTTGTGTTGCTGATGAATGATTGGTTGAAGTGTTAACCGCTAGCGTCTCGTATTCCTTTAGCGACTGACCTTCAGCCCCTGCCACCGCTAGTTGGTCGGCAAGTTCATTCTCGGGATGCCCACAATGACCACGTACCCAATGGAACTGGACAGAGTGAACCTCCAAGAGCCTATCGAGTTGTTGCCACAGGTCGACGTTCTTAACGGGTTGCTTACTCGCAGTCTTCCAGCCTTTACGTTTCCAGCCGTGTATCCACTGAGTAGCGCCCTTCATGACATATTCACTGTCGGTGGTAAGCTCCACGGGCGTTGGATTTTTCAATGCTGACAACGCTTCAATGACAGCGGTCAGTTCCGCTCGATTGTTCGTCACTGGCTCGCCTTGGAGTTTATCGGCCAGCTTCAGGCGATGCCCTGAGGCGCTCAGGAGAACGGCTCCCCAACCTGCTTTGGGGTTTTGCTGACCGTTATTGGTACAGGCCCCATCCGTGAAGATGCGGACAGTGTTTTGTGAGGTCTTAGCGTCAGTAAGTGCGTTTGGTGCAACCATGTTTATTCGTCCTCATTGTCGGAGACAGACGGTTCCCTTCAGACGGACGGCCCAACAGACGGACGAAACCGCCAGTCTGACCGACTGCCTTCGAGAATGTGCTGGTAGTGATTAAATGGAATTGCTCAAGGGATGAGCGTTTGGATAGCCTGGGGATGGCTTATCGTTTTCGTTGGGTGTGCAGATAGATGAACGAGAGGTCCATCGATGGAGAAGTGACCGGAAGTTTTCGGTAGCGTCTACGGCGGAGCCAATGAAGTATTGATGTCAGCACCGAGCGAAGCGAGTTATTGGACCCATCTTCAGGATCATGTGTCAGTCCATCGTTCGTAATCACATGGGTTGTCTGACAGTTACCCTGAAGGTGAAACCTACTGACGATCATAGGTCATGGTATTCACCACGGTTGAAACGTGCTCCATGGGTTATGCGGTTCTATATTCTTCCAGGTCTGTCGGTCGGTTTATCTTCAAGGTCATCTTTAGGATGTTTATAATACTGCGACGGTTAGAAAGTTTTTATAAATTATTGATTTATAATTTTTTATATTCAGCCCCCTGTTTGAATCCAGTCATCCAGTTGGTCTTCCAGGGGCTCTATCGTTTCCTTCGGGGCTTCTGCCAAATCGCCTTGGCTCTCTTCGTTTGCTTGTGCATCCTCGGTCAACAATGATCGTGCCAAGAATGGTAGTGCAATCTCACAAGCCTTGACGTACTTCTGTGCCTGACGGTCATTCACATCGAGAAGCTCCTTAACTTTCCTCGTGGAGATTGCGTCAAGCTCCTGAAGAATAACGTACGAGCTGATCTTGTTGAGCGGTAAGCTTCTACCGTTGCGTCTCTGGTTATCAAGGTTCGCTATTCCAGACAGAATATCTGAGGCAGGACAGCCTGATGAATCACCGACCGCCCGTCCAAGCATGGCTGACCGCACAGTATTATCAATGCGCTTCTCGCGATTGCTGCCCTTGCGGGGTGTGGTAGAAGTCATTTCGAGCGTCTCAGTTTTACCATTAAATTGGGCGCGTAGCTTGGCCGTTCGTCCTCTCCCTAACCGCTTCTTTAGGTTCGGCATCTGCTCTATTGGGTGGGCTGATTGATTGCCTAGACCGAAAGGCCAAGTATCACAGGGCAGTTTGTCGATCTTTTGAAGGCTTCTCTCGTATCGTTCCTTGAGCGCCAACCCTCGGGACACCATTTCTTCATATCCCGATGTCCCGCTTCTATTGTGTGCCTTAACATTTGACCGAATAGGACTGACAGCATCCCTAGCAGTTGCGGCACTCGTAGTCATGTCGTACTCTCCTCATAAGTAGAACCACCCACCAGCGAGTCCACCACAAACCCATAGGCACAGGACTATCTGACCGGGCGTACGAAAGGCCCAGTCCTGCGCTTGGCTAGTTGGTGGCTCTACTGATGAGAGGTCAGATGGTGGTGTGGTGTGATAGGAAGAGCAAGATTACGGCTTGAAGCGGGTCGATTAGCCAGCAGCATCACAGCCTCTGTTCTTCCTGAGGTGCAGGGTAATTAATTTGGCTTTTTGCGCTTCTCTGTCGGCTTTAAGGCGAGAGTTAGTAGTGAAGTTCGACTGAGCGATAAAAGCCTTTGAGTGGAATCACAGCCTCTGCTCTTCCTGAGGTGTCGGGTAATTAATTTGGCTTTGTGAACTTCTCTGTCGGCTTTAAGGGAAAAATCAGTAGTGATGGCCCACTGATCTATAGAGGCCTTTGTGTGGAAACACAGCCGCGTTCAATAGAGGCAAGGCAGCAACGAGTTGGTCGCTCCCTTGGCACTGGCTCAGCGCAAGATGTCCTCAATCGTCGCGGCTAGCTCCTTACCTTTCTCGGTAAGGTGGATGAGTTTCTTGCGGCGCTCTTTGGGGTCTTCCTCTGTCCAGATCAGACCGAACCCAGGCTTGTCGTGTTCTTGCCACTCTGACAGCACAGCAATCGTCCTTGAGAATGTGGCCTGTGTGATATCGGTCTGCTTTCGCAGTTCGCTCATTGAAATGCCTGGATTCGCGGCGACGTGGGTAAAGAGAGAGGCCGTTTTAATTGGCATGTCAGATTGAAGCTGGCGAAATTCTTGGATAACGCTCAGGATGCGCCGCAAGTAGATTCTTTCGCTCAGGGGTAGGGGCTGTGGCTGGCTGTCCATTATGCGGTTCCTCTTTAGGGGCTACAGGAATCGTATGCTTTGTTACCTATCGTCTTCAAGCCACTGCAAACCGAACGTCCAACCAGCGGGCGAAGAATACGGCCAACTTGGGATGCGCCCAGGTGCCAGGAGCACGTCCGCCTTTGATAGCTTGAACAAGGTCAGTATCTGGAATCCCAGTGACTGCCTCTAGCTCATTCACGTAGTTCTGCGTCTCAGTATTAGCGAGGAAGTTAGCGTGACGCTTCCCAAACTCCTTAGCGGCCTTCGTCATGTTGAAGTAACCGTCTTCGCGGAATGTGAGTGTCTTATCGTTCCACTGCTTGGTGATCAGTTGGTTGCTCGGTTTACGTTTCTTTTATAGCAAAACCATCTTTGTCCAAAGCATCCAGTAAATGGGATTGTGCTGTATGGCGCTCATCGTTCCCCATTTTCAAGGTAACCATCATATTGTTGAGTAGTTCTATAGTGACTTTTGTTGGGTTATAGGCTTTCAGCTTTTCTGTAAGTTGCTGATATTTTTCTGTTGATCTGACGTCTTCGTGAGAAAAATGCGGATCGCGATTAGCTTCGACAAACAAGCCAGTGAGCTTAGTGAGGGTTCTTCCGAGCTTTAATTCAGCAATCATTCCCATCTTGATATGACCCCTCAATATTCAAAGTATACTTACACCCTAGCCGACACCTAGCTTGACGTTCAATATGCTTAGCTAATGTTGGTGGGAATACAGGTGGCTCAGGTCTAACCCCTTATACTCAAGCTGACACATAGCCTCATACAGCACGTCTAGCGAGTACCCTGCCCCGTACCTGCCAGACATACCCACCTCACTGTGGCCCTGTAGGGCGTTCATCACATCTTTGGAAATGCCCGAGTTTCTACAGGCGTCCTCGAAGTTGTGGCGTAGCGAGTGAAAAGCGTTTTCCTTACGTTTGATCTTGAGATTAACAAGTAGCGATATGAAACGCTTAGAGTAAACGGACGAATAGTAACCATCACTGCCCATCGGCATATCTGGAAACACTCGCTTGCTCCCCTGCTGGCGCATCTTCTGGACATGCTCAAGGAAGCCTAACCGCTTCAACTCGGGATGGACGGGCGTCTGTCGGCGACTGCCAGAGTTTTTTAGCTTTTTATCATCACCATCGCCGTTGATGTCTATGATGTCGATACCATCCGTCTGCTTAACATCAGAAACATACAGTTGTAGGACTTCCCCCATCCGCGCACCAGTAAACAGCGCAACCAGCGGTGCCCAATACATACCGGAGTTTTTGGGGACCAATGATCCAGGCTGTTTCCAAAAGTGCAGCGATTTACAGCCCGTGAATACCGGAGCTTGGAAAATGGCTTGTAGCTCGCTCAACGTGAAAGGATCGCGTTCTTCCCGAGCGCGTTTCTTGAGGGTAACTTTCAGGCCATTCAGTGGGTTAGGTGGACATTCATCGTATTGCTTTGCTGCCCAATTCCAGAAGGCAGCGGCATAGCCTATCAGCTTGTTCACGTTCTTGGCTGACATAGGGGCCATACCCAATTCGTTGGCTCGCTCGGCTGCCCTATCGACACTCAGCCCCTTGAGTTCTACCTGCTTGGTCCAATTGCTGGGTAGTTTGAGCAAGGTTGATTTAAAAGCACGCCCATCAGCCTTCGAATATGCAGCCAGCGGTTTATCACCAGCAACATTGATGAAGTTATGGATGGTGGTTCGGTGATCGTTGGTAGTCTTGGTTGCCCACGAAGCGAACTTCTCTGCTATCCAGTCCTCAGCCAAAACAGACAGCAACGGTCCTTGTCCATCGCTAGGGCTGCTTTGAGGTCTCTGTAAGGTTTCTTTGGCGACGGTCGGTGTGGGCACCACCTCCCCTTCGTTCCGTGCTTGCTGGTCTTTTCCCGCCCGTATATAGGCTGCCTGGATAGCTCGGACGAGTGGACGCCAGCTTGGAGAGTCCGGAGACAGCGCAAGCTCTACACCATCCCATGACAGTAAGTCTTCTGCTTCATCCTTGAAGAAAGCATCCGCTTTGCCACGCGCATAGAGATGGCGAGTATGTGTCAGACTATCTTCAATGTCCTCGGCATACTCATCGAAGTCCCACCGTTCCCAATCTGTACCTGGCTCCCCTGGTTCTTCCTCAAAGATGCCTTCCGTTCTAATGTCTTCGTCTTCATCCAGAAGTGAAGCATGGTAGAGACTTGCGAGGTGGTCTATCTGCTCCTCTGTGAGCTTATCTAGGGGCTTGGCTTGGGCTGATACCCAACGGCGGTGTTTATCAAACTTCCTATCAACCTCAACGGCAGCCTTACGGACAAGCCGCAACGCTTCGTGATAGTTGGCAGTGTTGAGCGAGAAGGTCTCTTCCGCTTTGGGGTAACTGTCCTGAATATCCTGGGGAATTGCTGCCCGATGATAGTAACGAGCGCCACGACGATATAGGCGGGGATGTCCGGTAACTTTCACTGTACTCATGGCCTCCCAATGTAACACCTCACTGGGGCAGCCAGAAACAAAAAAGCCCCGAGGTCAGTATGTTACTGATTCCTCAGGGCTTCATGTCTGTATGGCGGAGGGACAGGGATTCGAACCCTGGAAAGGCTATTAACCTTTGCCGGTTTTCAAGACCGGTGCATTCAACCGCTCTGCCATCCCTCCGGCTTACGGCGCATATACTACCAGCTTTTCCTTGGAAGTCAACGTCTTTAGTACAACCTAAGCCCGACGCGGGTGATTTTTCCGCCTTGCATATCACTGACCACCCAATGAATGCCATGCCAGTCCACATCGTCACCAACCACGGGGTGACCACCTACACGTAGCGATACAAACTCGGCCAGCGTCATGTCTTTCTCACCTGGACTTAGGGTCAGGCCGTAAGCCTGGGCAATATCCTGCATTTGTGCGCTTCCATCAAGCGTAAAGGTGCCGAAGAACGCCCGCTCTCGCTTGAGCTTTGAGTCGCCATTGAACAGGCGGTTGAGTGCGTTCAGATCTTCTGTGCGGCCTATCACACAAATCACATCGCCAAGCTTAAGTCGGGTGCTGCCTTTCGGGTGCAGCATGGCGTGGTCGCGGAATAGCGCTGAGATAAGTGCGCCAGAGGGAAAGCGTAGAAGCCGGATGGGAACGTCTTCGAGGTCCTTGTTTTCAACCGAGTAGACGAACATCTCGTAGTCGTTTTCCGGCAATATACCCAGCGGACCGCGTCGATCAGGCGTGGTACCCGTTGGCACCTCCACCTTTAACCAGCGCGCCATGACGGTCAGCGAGCCGCCCTGGATCAGAAGCGACATAAGCACCACCGCAAAGGCCACGTTGAAATAGAGCGAGGCGTTTTCCACGCCGTCGATCAAGGGGAAAATTGCCAGCACGATCGGCACCGCGCCGCGCAGCCCCACCCAGGCGATAAACCACGTTTCCCGCCAGCGAAACTTGAAAAACGGCTTGATGGTAATCAACACTGCCAGCGGGCGGGCAATGAAAATCAGGGCCAACGCCACCAAGGCGGCGGGAAGCGCGACGTCCCAGAGCTCGCTGGGCGTTACCAGAAGCCCCAGTACCAGGAACAGACCGATTTGGCTCAGCCACGCCAGGCCATCGTGAACGGGCAAGATAAAATTGAGGTGACGTCCAGGCTGGTTGCCAATCATCAGGCCCGCCAGATAGATCGCCAAAAAGCCACTGCCGCCCAGTACGCTGGTAAGGCCGAATACGCTGAAGCCCAAGGCAAGCGCTAGCATGGCGTAGAGGCCTGGCGCCAGGTCCAGCCAGCGTAACAGCTTAGCGCTCACCCAGCCGCCGCCAAGCCCCACCACCAGGCCTATGCCGAATTGGGTAATAAAAAACAGCAGGGTCTCAGCGGGGCCGCCAATGTCGCCAACCAACAGCTCGACCAGCATCAGGGTCAGGAAAATTGCCATCGGGTCGTTGGTGCCGGATTCGATTTCAAGCGTGGCCCCTACCCGCTCATTAAGGTTAACGCCTCGTCCGCTTAGCATTGAAAACACCGCGGCGGCATCGGTGGAACCCACAATGGCACCCACTAGCAACCCCTCGGCGAGGGATAGATCAAACACCAGCATGGCGATGCCACCGACAATGGCGCTGGTGATAAAGACCCCGAAGGTGGCAAGCGAAAGCGCCGGCTTGAAGCCGACGCGGAAGGTTTTAAGGCGTGTTCGCAGGCCACCATCCAGCAGAATCATCGCCAGGGCTAAATGCCCGATGGTGAAAGCCATGTAATAGTCATCGAACTGAAGCCCTAACAGTCCTTCCTCACCGGCCACCATGCCCAGTGCAAGGAAAATCAGGAGCAGCGGAACCCCCATCATCGAGGAAAGGCGGCTCGCCAGAATGCTGAGCGCCATCAAGGAACCGCCGACCAAGAAAAACGTGTAGATTGCGTCCATGACTCTCCGTCTCTTCTCAAAGCACGATGATTATCGCATGCCAGCGTTGAATTTACTGCGCCTCATGGACTGACAAGGCGTAATTGAAGGCTGGTCAGATGCTTAGCGTGCCAGATACACTTTGCTTTCTGTTACTGGGAGTGATTGATGATGCTGACCCGTTTGTGTCGCACTTGGTATGTTTTGCTGTCTATAAAGGTCGTTTTATTATTCGTAAGTTCAATGACATACGCAAATGAGTCGGATACTCAGAACCAAACTAGTGACAACCAGCTCGAACTCAACAGTAGCGTCGAGGTGCCGCCCGCCTGGTGGGCGCCCAATGCCAAGTCAGAGGAGCCCCAACAGGAGGCGCCCACTAACGCCGTCACCCCAGCTCCTCCACTTGAGCCACCGCCCATTGAAAAGGTCAGCATCATGCTGGACTGGTTTTTGAGCCCGAAGCACGCAGGGCTCATTGTGGCTCAGCAACGTGGCTTGTTTTCCGCGCAGGGAATGGAGGTTGAGCTTCAAACACCGGCAGACCCAAGCGTCGGGCTGAAACTACTAGCGGCCGATGAGATCGACTTTGCCCTGAGTCGCCAGCCTTCGCTGCACCTCTATGTGCATGATGGCGCCCCCATCGTGCGTATCGCCACGCTGATCGAAACACCGCTAACGGCGGTGGTCGTAACAGGTGAGCTTGAGGATCCCGTCAAGGATAAGCTTGCGAGGATGCGCTATGGCTACACCAGCCGCGAAGGCCTTGATCTGTTCATACCTTATTTGATTCCCAAGGCACTCACCCAGTCGGGCAATCTTGCGCCCCCGGTTAATCTGCATTTTGACGTTCGGCGTGCTTTCGTCGAGGAACAGGTCGATGCGGTCGTCGATGCGCCCTTTCATTCATTGCCTGAACAACTGGCGAATGAAGGTATCAGCACGCAGGTCATCCGCCACAGTGCACTGGATATTCCCCGCTACGACGGCTTGGTGCTGTTGGCTAACCGAGACAGTGCCGCCCGTCGTGCCAAGACCTGGTCGCACATTGTGAGGGCCATAGAAGACGCGCATTACTGGATATTAGAAAACCCCGATGCCGCCTGGGAATTACTGATCAGTGCCGAACCGGTGCTTGATAACCCCATTAATGCAGCAAACTGGCAAGACCTGCTCAGGCGTATCGCGTTGTCACCTGGCGCGGTGGATAACCGCCGCTATCAGGCCTTTGAGCAATTCCTTTTACAGCAAGGCCTCAGCGTGAAACCCCTGCCAGTATCACGCCTGGCCATCGACCCTCATGCCCTCTAGTCAGGGCCTGTAATCACCGAAAACGGCAAAGCAATTGGATGACACCCAGCGTCTTCAACGACCGCCCCGGATTGACAAGGAAATGCTCGACCAGCTACCGCCTGGGCCCGGGGTGTATCTTTTCTATGGCCATAACCGGCTACCGCTTTACGTCGGCAAAAGTATCCGGCTGCGCGACCGTGTGCGCGACCATTTTCAGCGAGCCCGCCACGACTATAAAGCGATGCGAATGGTCGAGCAGATACAGCATATAGAGTGGGAAGAAACAGCCGGGGATCTGGGCGCCCAGCTACGTGAAGCCCAGTTGGTCAAGTCACTGCTACCGATCATGAATCGTCAATTACGCAAGCAGCGTAACCTCACCACCTGGCATTGGCCCGAGGGGGCGACACAGCCACAACTGCTCAGCGGCTCGGCGCTTAATCAACCAGCAACGGGGGCTTTCTTCGGCCTTTACCGTAATGCTCCCAGTGCCAAGGAGGCGTTGCGTACGCTTGCCGAAACGCACCAGCTTTGCCCACGGGTGCTGGGCCTGGAGGCGGGTAAAGGCCGCTGTTTTGGCAGCCAGATAGGTAAGTGCCGCGGCGCCTGTTGCGGTAACGAAACAATCAGCGATCACACGCAGCGCGCCCAAACGGCGCTGCAGCCACTACAGGTCAACACTTGGCCGTGGCCGGGGCGAATTGTCATCAAGGAATCTCCTCCGGAACACAAGGCAGTGGCCTGGCACGTGGTAAATCAGTGGTGCTACCTGGGAAGTGCCAAGACCTTAGCCGCCGCCAAAAAGCTGGATACCGCGTCAGCCAGCTTCGATATCGACAGCTATCGCATCCTGCAGCGCTTTTTACGCCAACCTGATGAGTACGGCTTATCCATCAAGCCTCTATAGCTCGGTTCAGGAAGTTTGCGCCGCCAAAAACGCGTCGACCGATTGCTGAAAGGCCACGGGCTGATCGGCATGCAACCAGTGTCCGGCTTGTTTTAGCGTCACGACCCGCGCAGTGGGGAGTATCTCACGCAACGCTGGCAGCATGGCGTCGCTCACGTAGGGCGATTCATCGCCACGCAGTACCAGCGTTGGCCCACTGTAGGCAGCCTCCCCCGATGGCACGCCGATAATAGCCTCGTAATCCTGGCGGATGTAATCCAGCCCAACGCGGAGCTTGAGCCCGCCCTGCTCACCCCGCACCAGATTGGTGGCAAGGAACAGCCGGGTCGGCCGGGAATCGACGTACTCTGCCAGTAGCGCATCCGCTTCGCGGCGATTGGCGGGCTGCCCTTCCCTCACCCGCTCCAGCGCGGCAAAGACATCATCATGGCCGTGCTGATAAGCCACTGGCGCAATGTCCGCCACCACCATCGAGGCAACACGATCGGGGTGTTGACGGGCCAGGCTGATCGCCACTTTGCCGCCCATGGAATGACCCACCAGGTGCACCTGTGATAATCCGAGCTTGTCGAGCAAGGCGACGACATCGGCGCTCATTTGGGCGTAGCTCATTCCCTCGACATGGGGGGAACGGCCGTGGTTGCGTAAATCAACCGCAATCACCCGCCGTGAGGTTTGCCATACCTTGAGATGCGAGCGCCAGTTGTCGGCGCTACCAAGAAGTCCATGGATAACCACCATCGGGGTCGCATCGGCGTGCGCTTCCGAGGGCTGGTCCAGGTAGTGTAAATCTATGGGCAGGGCGTCACTCATCGGAGCTCCTCGTCTCTTGGGGTATTAGGCGGTGCGCGGCGCCATGTCAGACTGATCTGTCCAGACCACCAGCCGGCGCGTCAACCAGGATAGCAACAGGCCATACAGGGGCAGGAAAAACAGCAGACTGATGGCGAGCTTGATGGCGTAATCGACGGCGGCAATTTCCACCCAATGGGTGGCCATGAAGGGGTCCGGGCTCTGGTAAAAGGCGACCGAGAAGAACGCAAAGGTATCGGCCAGGTTGCCCAGCACGGTAGAAAATACCGGCGCGACCCACCATACCCATTGCCGCAAACGGTCAAACACCTGCACGTCCAATAGCTGACCAATAACGTAAGCCAAAAAGCTTGCCAGCGCGATACGCGCGACAAACAGATTGCCTTCACTCAACGCGCCCAGGCCTGCGAAATTGCCCTGCGGAAAAACCACCGAGACCACATACGAGACGACCAACGCAGGCAGCATGACACGGAGCACAATCGTACGAGCAGGCCCCTTGCCAAACAGTCTGACGGTCAAGTCAGTGGCCAAGAATATAAACGGAAAACTGAAGGCACCCCAGGTCGTATGGAAGCCAAACAGCGTGAACGGAAGCTGAACAAGGTAGTTACTGGCGGCGATGATACCAATGTGAAACGCCACCATGACAGCGAGGCAACGGCGGTGCTGAGCGTCGTTTAAAACAAACATGTGGCTGGCCTTTTTGTGATAACGAGGGGTTAGGGAACCCTCAATGCATTGCGCACCCAGTGCGGTGAGAGGCGCATTATACGCCTTCTCGACCGCAATAAAAGTGGCCAGCCAAAAGCGCGCTAGACGAGCGGAGGCGCCTTGTTGGCGCGGCCAACCTCATGGTCACACATGGCGCGATGCACATCCTCCACGCTGGTGGGGTCATCAATCGTTGAGGGGATGCCCACCTCCTGGCCGTCGGCCAGATTGCGCAGCAGCTTCCGCAAGATTTTACCCGAGCGTGTTTTCGGTAGTCGGTCGACAACGATGACTTGCTTGAAACAGGCCACGGGACCAATTTGCTCCCGGACACGAGCGATCAAGGCCGCCTCGAGGGCTTCTTCACCTTCTGTGTAACCATCTTTGGGAATCACCAGGCCAACGGGTAGCTGTCCTTTAAGATCATCATGGACACCAATGACCGCGCATTCGGCGACCGACGGATGGCCGCCCACCACTTCTTCCATCTCGCCGGTAGAAAGCCGGTGGCCTGCCACGTTAATCACATCGTCGGTGCGCCCCATGATGAACAGGTAGCCCTGCTCATCAAAAAAGCCGCCGTCTCCGGTCAGGTAATAGCCTGGAAAAGCTGCCATATAGGCTGAGTGAAAGCGCTTGGGATCTCCCCAAACACCGGTTAAACAACCCGGGGGCATCGGCTGTTTGATGACCACACTGCCCTGCTCCAGGGGGGCGGCTTGCTCGCCATCACGGTTCAGCACCTGCACGTTAAAGCCAGGCACCGGTACGGTCGCCGACCCGGCCTTGGTGGGCATGGGCTCGATACCCGGCAGGTTTGCGGCGATGGGCCAGCCGGTTTCGGTTTGCCACCAGTGGTCGATGACCGGCACGTCGAGCAGGTCGTCAAGCCAATGATAGGTCGGCGGATCAAGCCGCTCACCGGCAACGTAAAGATGCTTGAGACAACTGATGTCGTACTTTGCAAGCCATTGTGCATCCGGGTCTTCTTTTTTAATCGCGCGAAAGGCCGTGGGCGCACTAAAGAAACTGGTGACGTTATATTTTTCGATGAGACGCCAAAAACTCCCCGCATCGGGCGTCTTGACCGGCTTGCCCTCGTAAAGGACCGTGCTGCAGCCGTGTAACAGCGGGCCGTAGACGATATAGGAATGGCCGACGACCCACCCAACGTCTGAAGCGGTAAAGAACACATCGCCCGGCGCCAGGGCATAAATCGCCTCCATCGAGTAAGCCAGCGCCACGGCATAGCCAGCGGTGTCGCGCACAATACCCTTGGGCTTCCCCGTGGTGCCTGAGGTATACAGCACATAGAGCGGGTCGGTGCCTTTTACCGGCACGCAGTCGGCCGGAGTCGCCTGGCTGACAAGGGCCTCCCAGTCGTATTCCCGTTCCTTGAACTCGACGTCACATTCCGCGCGGACTTTGATAACGCAGGCATCGGGCTGGTGCGGACTTAACGCCAAGGCTTGATCGATGATCGGCTTGTAGGCCAACACCTTGCCTCCCTCGATACCGCAGGAGGCAGCGACGACGACTTTCGGCGCGGCGTCTTCGATCCGTGCGGCCAGTTCATGGGGAGCGAAGCCGCCGAATACGACGGAATGAATCGCCCCCAGCCGGGCGCAGGCGTACATGGCAACCACCGCCTCCGGAATCATCGGCATATAGATGACCACTCGGTCGCCTTTTTCAACGCCTAGCTGTTGGAGACCACCGGCAAACGCTGCCACCCGGTCCAGTAACTCGCGATAGGTAATGGTTTGCTGGGTTTGCGTCACCGGCGAGTCCCAGAAAATGGCGGCCTGCTCACCTCGCCCCTGTTCGACATGATAATCCAGCGCCGCGTGGCAAAGGTTCATCTCGCCGTCGGCAAACCACCGCGCGTGCTGCTGTTCATCGTAAGACAGTATCGTCGTGGGCGGCGTCATCCAGGGAATCCGCCTGGCCTGTTCGGCCCAGAACTGCTCTGGCTGCTCGATGGATTGCTGGTAAATCTGCGGGTAGCGGCGCATGGGGACACCTATCGTTATTGTGATTGGAAAAATGTTTTGAGGATTGTTGACACTGTATGCACTAAACCAATGCTTTTCTGTAAGACCATGGGCTACCAGCCGATAGGTCGTTCACGGAATGGGCTTCATTGTCGACAGTGTGCGTTAATTACCATTGATAAACCGTTAAACAGCCACTTGGACAAACCTCACTAAATTACTGATCATTAAATAATCAGTACCTACAACGCGGCGATGCCTTCAACAACCTATAACAACGCTACCTTCCAGAGGTAGGCCAGGAGATTCCCATGTCGGCTTCCAAGAGTGCTGCGCGCCTGCTTAATCATAACGGACACGCCATTGAGGCGGGAACCAACCTGTTGAAAGCATTGGCCAATGAAAAACGGCTGCAGATTTTATGTTTGCTCGCAGGCAAGGAACTTTCGGTAACGCAGATCAACCAACAGCTGGCACTTAGCCAATCGGCTCTTTCACAGCATCTGGCAATTTTGCGTCGCGACCAGTTGGTAAATACTCGGCGGGAATCACAAACGATTTATTATTCGCTCAGTAGTGATAGCGCCAAGGCCATCATCACGACCTTGGCGGATCATTTTGCTGCTTGATTTGCAGCAACTAGAGGGGGGTTAGCGACGATGCCAGCCAGTGGCTTCCAGCATGCTTAGCCCCTTGAGCACGGCGTTTTCCACGCCGCTGGCAATCGCCAGCCCAAACTTGCGGCCAACTGTCTTGGGGGGGCTCCAGCTTCACCCGATAGACATGGGCTTGTGCGATACGCTCCATCAAATACGCCTCGCTGGTGCCGACACTATCGACCAGTTTACGCTCCAGCGCTTCACTGCCGTACCAGATCTCGCCCGTCGCCAAGGCATCAATGTCCATATCGGGGCGACGCTCGCCAACATAACGCTTGAATAATTGATGCGTGTTCTCGAGGTCTTCGAGGAATTTTTCACGCCCCTCATCAGTGTTCTCTCCAAGCATGGTCAGCGTGCGTTTATATTTACCCGCCGTCAGCATTTCAACGTCAACATCGTGGCGCTTGAGCAAGCGGTGAATATTAGGAATCTGGGCGACCACGCCAATGGACCCCACCACGGCAAAAGGTGCCGCTTTAATGTGATGCGCGGTGCATGCCATCAGGTAGCCGCCACTCGCCGCCACCTTGTCCACACAAACAGTAGTCGTAAGCCCTGCCTCTCTCAGGCGATCAAGTTGGGCAGCGGCCAGGCCATAGGCGTGAACCAGGCCACCGGGCGACTCAAGACAGATCACCACTTCATCATCAGGTTTGGCGACCTCGATAAGCGCTGAGATTTCCTGGGCAAAATGCTCGGTGGCTGAGGCTTTCATATCGCCCTTGAATGTAAGTACCCATACATCGGGCGTCCCAGTTTCGCCCTTTTCTTTGCGGCGATGCTTGTCCTCACGACGGAAAGTCTTGAGTAGCTTTTTGCGAATGCCGGCGGGCGTCGCGGCGAGCCGTAGGCGACGAGCGCGGCTACGGCGCCGCTCGTGCAGGGGTTCTACGTGCAACGTTAAGTCGCGCTCTCCCTCTGCCTTGGCACGCGCAATAAGCAATACACCGATGCCGATAACAGCGCCGACAATGCAGACTTGTACGATAAACGTACCTATCTCTACGACCCATTCGTTCACGTGCGTCTCCTTGATCGATTACCATCAAGCTGCCACCGTTGACCGCTGCATGAAAACGGCGCTTGATATGAAACATATGTTTGAAATATTCTCTCGTCCCAAGGCGGCCAATTGTACGATGTCGCTACAGATTGAACGCCACTTCATTCCATCTCGTTTTTAACGGAACGCTACTATGTCAACCAATACCCTCGAAAAGTTGCAAGCCCGCTTTGACCCGCAGGCCGCTCAGGGGATGCATGAAATTTTCCAGTTTCATTTTTCTGATGCGGGCAGTCATTACCTGGATATTCAGGATGGCAACCTCGATATTCAAGAGGGTGAGCACGACGACCCGTCGGTGAGCCTGAGCATGAGTACTGACACGTTGAAAGGCATCATGAATGGCGACATCAACGGCATGACGGCGTTCATGACTGGCAAGCTCAAGGCAACGGGCAACGTGATGCTGGCCACCAAGCTGACAAGCCTTTTCCCCGGCGAGTAAGTCGACAGCTTCCCGCCCCTATCACCGCCAGTGTTTTAAATGGGTTTCAATCAGCTCGCGGGAGATCGAATAGGTCGGCGGTAGCGTAGGCAGTTGGCGGGGTGAAAACCACGCCGCATCACTGATTTCCACCCCGTCAATGCGAATCCGCCGCGTGGTCGCCTCGGCAAAGAAGCCCAGCATTAGTGAATGTGGGAACGGCCATGCCTGGCTCTGGTAATAGCGTAACTGGCTAACGTGGACACCCACCTCTTCAAAAATTTCTCGATGCACGGCCTCTTCAGCGGATTCACCCGGCTCAATAAAACCCGCCAGGGTTGAGTAGCGGCCAGGCGGGAAGCGCGGGCTACGGGCCAGTAGCATCGCTTCGCCACTGGTCACCAAGGTGATAATGCAGGGCGAGATGCGCGGGTAGTTACGGTGACCGCAGGCGTGGCAATGCATCGCAAATTCAGTTGTGAGCTTCGTGGCTTCCGCACCACAGCGACCACAAAAGCGATGATTTTCCAACCAGGCGCCCACTTGCAGGGCGGTAGATAGCAGCGAGTACCAGTGTGCCGGCAACTCACCCATCCATTGCCGCCCGTCTATCCATCCCTCGCCCGGCGATGAGGCTAACTGTAGCGCAACAGGTTCCTCCTCCCAGTAGCAAAGCGGCTGCATCTCTGGAGTCCACTGCTGCCAGGGATGGAGCGGGGTCAACGCCTCGCCATCTGACCTCGTCTCAGCAGGCGCAAGACGACTGCGTGAAAGGTAGAGAACACGCCCTGCCCGTGCTTCATGGGGAATTTCTCGTCTAAGCATTGCCCGGCATATCCTCGAACCAGCGTAGCTGATGCGTTTCACATTTCGCTAGGTGCGCTTGCCGCTCGCCCTGA
The DNA here is from genome assembly GCF_014263395.1 of Halomonas sp. SH5A2. Taxonomy (GTDB): domain Bacteria; phylum Pseudomonadota; class Gammaproteobacteria; order Pseudomonadales; family Halomonadaceae; genus Vreelandella. Next base: position 1,963,775 of record NZ_CP058321.1, read on the forward strand.
GTGGGCTCAATGACCCGAAGCTGCCCAGGCGTTAATGACATGCGCTGAACCGACAGCCCTGACTCGGACGGCATATCGCTACGCTGCTCTTGGTTGACCTCGGCATCCAGCGTGAGTGCCGTCTGCCCGCCAGTCATGGCCAGATAGACATCAGCCAGGATCTCGGCGTCCAGCAAGGCGCCGTGCAGTACGCGATGACCGTTGTCGATATCGTACCGCTTACAAAGCGCATCAAGGCTGTTGCGCTGGCCGGGGTGCATCTTTCGGGCCATCACCAGGGTGTCGAGAATGCGGCAATAATCGCCCACGGGGCCCAGCGGTTGCCCGCGGCCCTTCAGCATTTTCAATTCGTGATCAATAAACCCCACATCGAAGGGCGCGTTATGAATGACCAGCTCAGCCCCTTCGATAAAGGCCCAGAAATCATCGGCAACCTGGGCAAACACCGGTTCGTTGGCGACTTTGGCATCATCAATCCCGTGAACCGCGACGACCTCAGCATCGATGTGACGCTCTGGATTAATATATTGATGGTAGGTACGCCCGGTAAAACGCCGATTGACCATTTCGACAGCGCCGATTTCTACCAGCCGGTGACCTTCTCTGGGATCAATACCTGTGGTTTCCGTATCCAATATGACTTGGCGCATCATGGCCTCCTATGCGTTTTGTACTGCTTCATCAATTGCCTGGTTGGCAAGAGCATCGGCTCGTTCATTGCCGGGATGGCCGCTATGGCCTTTTACCCAGTGCCACTCGACCTGATGGCGCTGGGCCTCGGCATCAAGCTGCTTCCACAGCTCGGCATTTTTGACAGGCTGTTTGGCAGCGGTTTTCCATTGGCGTTTACGCCAGTTATGAATCCACTGCGTGATGCCCTGACGAACGTATTGGGAATCCGTCCAGATCGCCACCTGACAAGGGATGTTCAATGTACGCAGCGCCATGATGGCCGCCATTAATTCCATTCGGTTATTGGTCGTTTGTGCTTCATACCCATACAGGGTTTTCTCATGCTGGCCGCTTGCTAGCACAACGCCCCATCCGCCTGGGCCGGGATTCCCACGGCAGGCTCCATCGGTATACACGGTTACCTGGGGTAACCGGTCAGTGTCAGTCACGTTGTGTGCGTCCTTAAATCAATGATGTCTCAGCTGGTCTACTGACTGGATGACGGCGGTTAATGGCTGTTGGTACGCGTCGCCCCCAGGGAGTTCGCGGCCACCGGCGCTTTCAGACCAAATTTAATGCGTTGCTTGGGTGCATGGCGTTGGCGGCGTTTGGCCAGCACCATGTAGCTTTCCCCCAGGGGGCAGTTATAGCGCCGGCCCAGTGACTCCCAGTGCTCGACGCAGCGCCCTCCCGGCCAGCTTCTAAAGCAGCAGTAGTCTACTCGCTCCACCTCAAAGTCGACAAATGCCAGCCAGTCCCCCATCCGGCTAGCCGTTCGCCATTGCCCGTTCCAAGGGTATTGCCCCTGGCGCTTGCGCCACTGTTTGACCACACCGCTGACCCCCACAGGATTAAATCCGAACAGTACCAGCAGGCCACTATCTGAGGTGACGCGTGCGGCTTCTTGCAGCGCATGATGGGCATCCGGCAAATGCTCAAGCCAATGGTGGAGCACGACGACATCCAAACAGCTGTCCGGTAATGCCAGCCTGTCGGGTGGACAAATTAACGTCTGGTCGCTGGGGGCACTCGCACGGGTGGGGGCCCACTGCAGGCGATGGGCAATGCCGGACATCGACATCAGTGCTGGCCCCATTCCCATTTCAAGGCTGTGACCACCGCAACGGGAATCAACGACAGGCCCAAGGCAGGCGCGTTGGGAATCCCACAATGATTTGCCTGCCTCTGACGCCCAGTAGGCGCGGCTGCTAGATAGCGTGTGGGCGAGTGTCTCTGCCGCCGTTGAATTTGACATGTACCGCTCAACCCTCCACAGTATCTGCTTTTTGACGTCTTGCATGAATCATGAGAGCGCTATTAATTAATCGTAAGCGCTAACCCATCGTTCGTTAAAGGATCTCGCCTATGCTGAGCGTGACACCGATTCCCGCCTTAAGCGACAACTATATTTGGCTGCTCCGACAGGACACCAGTCAAGAGGTGTGCGTGGTGGACCCTGGTGAAGCGTTGCCAGTGATCGAGTTTCTTGAACGCGAGTCGTTGTCACTCAGCACTATCCTGATCACTCATCATCATCCTGACCATACCGATGGGCTGGGGGAATTGATCAGGCGCTATGCCCCGCGGGTAATAGGCCCGGCTAATCCCTCACTCGAAGGGATCGAAGAGCGCGTCAGTAATGGCGATGAAGTTCGCGTCATGGGTCGCTTGTTCGAGGTCATAGAGACGCCTGGGCATACGTTAGACCATATCAGCTATTTTACACCAGGGATTCCCCCCCTACTGTTTTGTGGCGACACCCTGTTTTGCGCCGGTTGCGGTCGTCTTTTCGAAGGGACCCCTGAGCAGATGCACAAGGCATTAACACGCTTTGCCGCCCTGCCGGAAGAAACCTTCGTGTTCGCTGCGCACGAATATACGCTGGCCAACCTTCGCTTTGCCAGCGAAGCAGACCCGGAAAACGAAGACGTTAAACACGCCTTGACAGAGTGTGAGAAGGCGCGGGCATTAGACCGCCCCACCTTACCCAGCACGATAGGACGCGAGCTGAAAATCAATCCCTACTTGCGTGTCGATACTGAAAGTGTCCGCAACGCCGCAAGCAAGCAGGGCGCTATTGATGACGATCTCGCAACGTTCGCCACTCTTCGTGAGTGGAAGAATCGTTTCTAAACGCTATCGCAACGACGTAAACCATTATGACTTATCGCACGATTCGCCAACGCCTTTTATTGGGCGCCGGCAGCACCGTGATCATGAGCCTGTTACTGGCGGCTGCCGCTAACTCTCAGGCGTCAGCCAACCAATACGATCCTTCTCCGCGATCAGCCTTCAACACATCTGACGCCTCGGCGTCCTCTCACTCCACAGTTACCCATGTACATTTCTGGGAAGAACTGATGCTGGAACCGCAGGACGCCTGGAGCAAACTGCGCGAAAGCTTCCACTGGCGTGAGCAGTCGCTGTCTGCCGACGCACAGGCACGTGTCGATGAATGGATAGATCACTACCGTTCGAGCCCTGAAAATATTGTTGAAATCACCGGACGTGCAAGTCCATGGCTTGCCTGGATCACTCAGCAAATAAGTGATCGCAACCTGCCGGGAGAATTAGCGCTTATTCCTTTCGTTGAAAGCTCTTTTGATCCCAGCGCGCGAAGTCATCGAGGCGCTGCGGGGCTGTGGCAATTCATGCCTGGCACCGGTGACGCTTTAGGGCTTGTACGCAACGGTAATTACGACGGCAGGCTCGATGTTGTCACCTCGACTAACGCCGCGCTGGACTACCTCGAAATGCAGGCCGACCAGTGGTACGAGGGTGATCTGCAGCTTTCTCTTGCCGCCTACAATGCGGGCGCCGGGACAGTCAATAAAGCCAAACAACGCGCCGAAAGCCAAGGCTTGCGAGGCAAATATTGGGACCTGAGCCTGCCCCAGGAAACCATGCAGTACCTGCCCAAGTTACTTGCTATTGCCACGATTATCGATGACCCGGAACGCTACAACATCAGTTTGCCGGACATCCATACAGAGCCGGCCTTCGCCAAGGTAAAGCTTGAGCATTCGGTCACCCTGTCTGAAGCGTCAAAGTTGCTTCGGGTAGATAAATCGGCATTGGCTGAACTCAATCCCGGTCTCCTCAATGGTGCGCTCAACCCGTCAAGTGCTCAAACGCTGCTAGTACCTGAAGACGTGAATCATGACGTTCTCGCAGAGCTATCAAACGGTGCCAATCAGCGTCAGACCATTGCCAACGCCGATACGCCCGATACTTACCGCGTTGAAAGTGGCGATAGCCTCTCAGCGATCGCGAATCGCTATAATCTGAGCGCTCAAGAGTTGATGCGTTTAAATGAGATTGAACGTCCAGAAGCTTTACAAGCAGGTCAACTCCTGACACTTTCAGAACGTTGAGACTCATTGCCTTGTTGATAGGGAAATTGCCCCATGCGCTGTGGCGTTATTGTGCGTCCTGTTTTGTCTCTTACCCGTAACGCGCTGCTTATGTCATTGCTACTGGCCACAAGCACTCATGCCAGTAGCGATTCCCCCATGACACAGTCGCCCGCCACGGATGGCTCGGCCCCTATCGAAACCCAGCATGCGATGTCGCTTTATGACACCCCCGCCCTTGCTGAGGATTTTCCGCATTTCTCCCACGTGAACCCCGACGCCCCCAAAGGTGGGACTATCAAGCATACGGCCGTGGGAAGCAGCTTCGACTCGACCAACCCCTTCATTATTCGAGGCACGCCAGCTGCGGGAATACTGCAGATCTACGATACCTTAATGGCAAGCAACCCTAACGAGCCTTTCAGTCTTTATGGCTTGCTTGCGGAGGGTGTGCGTCTCGACCCCGATCGCGAATGGATCGAATTCGACCTTCGCCCCGAAGCTCGCTTCCAGGACGGCGAACCGGTCACCGCTGAAGACGTCGTCTTTTCGCTGAACCTGTTGCGTGATGAAGGCAACCCTTTCTATAGCAGCTACTACGCGGGGGTTGAGCAAGCCGTTGCCCTGAATGACCACCTGGTCCGCTTCACTCTAAGCGACAGCGAGTCACGAGAGTTGCCGCTCATCGTCGCCCAGTTCCCCGTTTTGCCAAAGCATTACTGGGAACAGCATGACTTCACCGCCCCGACACTGGCAGCGCACCCCGGATCTGGCCCGTATAAAATTGGCGAAGTGGACCCCGGTCGACGGATTGTCTATCAACGCGACGACCAGTATTGGGCAAAAGACCTGCCGGTCAACGTGGGCCGTTACAACATTGACCAGGTAATCTACGATTATTACCGGGATCGGGATATTGCCTGGGAAGCCTTCAAGGCCGGATTAACGGACTTTCGCACTGACGCGCGCGCTGCAACCTGGGCGATTGGCTACGACTTTCCCGCTTACGAAGAAGGGCTGGTCAAGCGCATCACGGTGCCCGATGTTAACCCCTCCATGATGCAGGCGTTTGTGTTCAATCTGCGCAAGGAAAAATTCCAGGATCCGCGCGTGCGTGAAGCGCTGAGCCTGACCTTTGATTTTCCATGGTTGAATACCAATATTTTTTACGATACTTACCGACGCACGGAAAGTTTCTTTCAAAATTCTGAAATGGAAGCCAAAGGCCGCCCGAGCGATGAAGCGCTTGCATTACTCGAACCGCATCGCGAGGCGCTGATGGAATCCCACCAGTCAGAGCGGTTGTTCACGGAACCCCTACCCATCGACCATCCTCGCGACCTCCGCGAACGGCTACGTTTGGCCCTGGGCCTGCTTCGCGAGGCAGGTTATAGCGTGGAAGACGGCGTCCTGGTCCATCAGGACACCCAACAGCCGCTGAGCCTTGAAGTGTTGCTATACGATTCAGGGCTTGAGCGCGTGGTGCAGCCGATGTTGCGCAACATGGCCCGCTTGGGTGTACAAACTTCGATGCGGATCGTCGATATCAATCAGTACCTCAATCGCCAGCGCAACTTTGATTTTGATATGGTGATCAGCCACTTCCCCCAGTCGAACAACCCGGGCAATGAACAGCGTGACTTCTGGACCAGCCAGTCAGCCGACTCTCCACAAAGCCGCAACCGCATGGGGCTTGCGCATCCGGCTATAGACGATCTGGTGGAAAAGCTGATTCGAGCAGAAGACCGCGAAGAACTCAATACGATAGTCCAAACGCTGGATCGGGTCCTGCGTTGGGGGTTTTATGTCATTCCCCACTATCATTCAGGTGAGACGCGGATCGCCATATGGGATAAATTCGGTTATCCCGACCCCTTCCCTGAATACGCCATGGATTTAGACGCCTGGTGGGTGGTCCCGGAACGTGAAGCCGCTTTACAGCGCCGGTCACGACGCTGACCCTGGCTTATTCTTGATGAACCATGGAGAGTTCTGTGGCACGTTACACCCTACGCCGACTGTTGTTGATGATCCCGACCCTTGTCGGGATCATGCTGCTCAATTTCATTATCGTGCAGGCCGCGCCTGGCGGCCCCATCGATCAAATGCTGGCGCGCTTTGAAGGCGCCGATGCAATGGCCAGCACTCGCCTGGATATGGGGGGTGCCGATGTACAGGTCAACAACGAGTCCCGCGGTGCCAGAGGCATCGACCCTCGTTTTATTGAGCAACTGGAACAGCAGTTTGGCTTTGATAAACCTGCCCATGAGCGTTTCATCGGCATGATGGCGGATTATCTCACCTTCGATTTCGGCACTAGCTTTTTTCGCGACCGGCCGGTAATTGATTTGATGATAGAGCGCTTACCGGTGTCTATCTCACTGGGGCTTTGGACGACCTTGCTGGTCTACCTCATCTCCATTCCGCTAGGGATACGCAAGGCCCTGCGCCATGGCTCACGGTTTGACGTCTGGACATCCGGGCTGGTCATCGTCGGTTACGCCATCCCAGGTTTTTTATTCGCCATCTTGCTGATCGTGCTGTTTGCCGGCGGCACCTACCTGGACTGGTTTCCACTCAGGGGGCTCACTTCCCCTTATTTCGATCAGCTTTCCACCTGGGGTAAGGTCAAGGATTATTTCTGGCATATCACGCTGCCCGTATTGGCCGCGGCGATTGGCAGTTTTGCCACCCTCACCATGCTGACCAAGAACAGCTTTCTGGATGAAATTCACAAGCAATATGTACTGACAGCCCGCGCCAAGGGCGCCGATGAGCAGCGCATTCTCTATGGGCACGTGTTTCGGAATGCCATGCTGATCATTATTGCCGGCCTGCCCTCAGCCCTGATTGGTATCTTCTTTACCGGCTCGTTACTGATTGAGGTGATTTTCTCTCTGGATGGGCTGGGCCTGTTGGGATTTGAAGCGGTCATGCAGCGCGACTATCCGGTCATTTTCGGTACGCTATTCCTCTACACGGTCATCGGGTTACTGCTGAAACTGGTGTCGGATTTAACCTATGTGTGGGTTGACCCGCGCATCGACTTTGCCACCCGGGAGTCGTGATCATGACTGCTTCTACGTCTCGATTTTCACCCATTACCCGGCGCCGTTTTGCTGCTTTCAGGTCGAACCGACGCGCCTGGGTATCCCTATGGGTGTTTGGTGTCGTGTTTGTGCTGAGTCTGTTTGCCGAACTGATCGCCAACGATAAACCGATCATCATGCAATACGACGGTCAGTGGTATGTTCCGCTACTGGTGGACTACCCCGAAACGGAATTTGACGGCTTCTTGCCTACACGAACCGATTACCTGGACCCCTTTGTCCAGCAGCAAATCGAGGACAACGGCTGGGCGTTATGGCCGCTGATTCCGTTCTCTTACCAAACCCTGGATATGCAAATGACGCGTCCGTCCCCTGCCCCGCCCGATGGGCGCCACTGGCTGGGCACTGATGACCAGGGGCGGGATGTGCTTGCACGCGTGATTTACGGTTTTCGTCTGTCGGTCGCGTTTGCCCTGGTATTAACGGCAGGATCATTAGTGTTAGGCGTTCTCGCGGGGGGTGTGCAGGGCTATTTTGGCGGCAAGACGGACCTGGTCGGCCAGCGCATTACCGAAATATGGTCAGGGCTCCCTGTGCTATTCCTGCTGATCATTCTGGCCAGCTTCGTGCAGCCCGGCTTCTGGTGGTTGCTGGGCATCATGCTGCTGTTTTCATGGCTTGGACTGGTGGACATCGTGCGCGCCGAATTCCTGCGCGCACGTAACCTGGAGTACGTGCGCGCGGCCAAGGCCATGGGGCTGCCATCGCGGCTGATCATGTGGCGCCATGTGCTACCCAATGCCATGGTCGCCACCTTGACATTCATCCCTTTCCTGTTTACCGGGGCGATTGGCACCTTGACCGCGCTGGACTTTCTGGGTTTTGGGCTCCCCCCTGGGGCGCCTTCGCTAGGCGAGCTTGCCGCCCAGGGAAAAAACAACCTGCACGCGCCCTGGCTGGGCATCACCGCCTTTATGACCCTTGCCATTATGCTTTCGCTGCTGGTGTTTATCGGCGAAGGTCTACGTGACGCCTTTGACCCTCGCCACGTTCAGCAGCAACCAACGCCCGCTAAGGAAACGCCCCATGCCTGAGCCGCTACTTTGCGTCGACAACCTGACCATCGCCTTTGATGGCAGTACCGTTGTCGAGTCACTGAGTTTGGAGCTACACGCAGGCGAGACGCTGGCCATTGTGGGCGAATCCGGCTCGGGTAAATCAGTATCTGCCTTGGGGTTGATGAACCTGCTGCCAGCCAACGCCAAGGTAAGCGGTGAACGTCGCCTGAACGGTACGCGGCTTAACTCGCTTGGCAAGGCAGAGTGGAACGGGCTGCGCGGCAATACGGTGGGCGTTGTCTTCCAGGAACCCATGACATCGCTCAACCCACTGCACCGGGTCGGCAAACAGATTGGCGAATCCCTTCGCCTGCATCAGGGGCTGCGTGGAAAAGCTGCCCGAGCAAGGGCCAAAACCCTGCTGGAACAAGTCAAATTGCCCCGCGCCGAGGAGTTGCTCGACGCCTGGCCCCACCAGCTATCCGGTGGGCAGCGTCAACGGGTAATGATCGCAATGGCCATTGCCAATAACCCCTCGCTGTTGATCGCCGACGAGCCCACCACAGCGCTGGATGTCACCGTTCAGCAGGAAATCCTGGCGCTGCTGAAAGAGCTGCGCGACCAGCACGGCATGGGGCTGCTGCTGATTAGCCACGACCTTAATCTGGTCCGCCGTCATGCAGACCGTGTATGCGTCATGTATCAGGGTAAAATCCAGGAGTCTGGCCCCGTCGAGCAGGTTTTTGAGCGGCCACAAAGTGATTATACCCAGCGCCTGCTCGCCGCCGAGCCGGAAGGCAGACCATCGCCTGCTTCCGAGCGTCCACCGTTACTGACTGTTAGACAGTTGAGCGTAAGCTTTAAACGCCCCAAACCCGGATTATTCAAGCGTCAGCCGCCTGCCTTTGAAGCGGTCAAGGCCACCGACCTGACTATCGCGCCGGGCGAAACCCTGGGTATTGTCGGTGAATCAGGCTCGGGTAAAACCACCCTCGCCTCGGCCATCATGCGAATGGTGACCAGCCAAGGCGATATCACCCTGGGTGATGCCCCCTTGAGCAAGCTGACGGGTAACGACTTGCGCCGCCAGCGACACCGCCTACAGATGGTGTTCCAGGACCCTTATGGGGCATTGTCACCACGTATGCCGGTATTCGATATCGTCAGTGAAGGGTTGCGCTTTCACCACCCTCACCTGTCCGCTACGGAAGTCACTGAACGCGTCCATCAAACGCTTAGAGAAGTCGGCTTGCCGGAAAGCTGTGCGGCGCGGTACCCGCACGAATTTTCCGGCGGTCAGCGCCAGCGGATCGCCGTCGCGCGGGCCATCATTCTGGAGCCTGAGCTGCTGGTGCTGGACGAGCCGACATCAGCCCTTGATCGCACCGTTCAAAAACAGCTGGTAACATTGCTTCGGGATCTGCAGGCGCGGCGCCAGCTAAGCTATCTGTTTATCAGCCATGATCTAGCCGTGGTACGCGCCATGGCCCACCGCATTATGGTTCTCAAGAACGGCGACGTCGTTGAGCAAGGCCCCTGCCTGGATATACTGGCCTCCCCTCAGCATCCTTATACCCAAGCGCTTATTGCAGCAGCCTATCTTAAGGATTTTTCGGGCTAACCTTTTGCGATTTTCCGGTCGCTCAGAGGTTAGATTATGCTGTCCGAAGACGGAAGATAACGGTATAAAATGGAAGTAACTATTGAAAGGCCCTGAGCTAAACTGGCTGTCAGCAAGCTCAGGGGGTTACGTCATGGATAGATTAAAAACTGGCGATTTCCGCGGCTGTCAGCTCGCGCCATTCACCCGGGGCCAAGTCATCGGTCAATACAACATCGCCGATGGAACGTCGATGTAGTGCCTCAACGTGGTTGCCCAGGGCCACAAACATGCGCTTGACCTGGTGATAACGGCCTTCCGTGATGGTCAATTCGGCTTGGCGCGGTGATACAAACCGCAGCGTGGCTGGCTGGGTCGGGGTTTCTTCACCATCAAGCATGATGCCTTCTGCCACCTGCTTGATGGCCCACTCGGCCACGTCACCTTCCATGGGTTCGGCAAGCTCGGCGACATACACCTTGGCGCAGCGGTGGCGCGGTGACGTCACACGGTGCGACCATTGTCCATCGTCGGTCAGTAGCAACAGGCCAGTGGTATCAACATCAAGACGTCCGACTGGTTGTAAACGTTCCACTTTGGGGAGGTCAATCAGGTCGATAACCCTCGGGTAAAGCCCTCGTTTGGCGGTACACTCCACGTCGGCAGGCTTGTGCAGCATGATATAACGTAGCCCCACCAGCGCCAGACGCGCGCCGTTAAGCACCACCACGTCCTCTTGCGTGTCGATGTGCGTTGCTGCCTGCTTGATCGGCTCGCCGTTCAAGGTAACCTCACCGTTTTTTAGCGCGCGCTTTGCCAGGCTGCGCGTTAACGGCGTCGTTTCACTTAAAAAGCGGTCAAGACGCATTATTGGCCGACTCCTGGCAGTAATGAAAAGCGATCGGCATCTTGCCAGGCAGGAAATTTGTCACGAAAAGCATCTAGATCCGTTTTATTGAGGCATCCCGTTTCTACAAACGGCGTATGCGCTGAATGGTCGATAAGTGGCTCGCCTTTGAAATCAACCAGCATGGAGTCGCCACTGTACGCCAGGCCTTTGGCATCTTCGCCCACGCGATTAACACCAATCACGTAGGTCAGGTTTTCAATCGCCCGGGCCTGCAGCAAGGTACGCCAAGGTTGACGGCGAGGTGCGGGCCAGTTGGCCACGCACAGCAGCGCATCATACTCGAAATGCTCGCCTTGTGTCGGTTGCTGGCGAAGCCAAACCGGAAATCTCAAGTCGTAGCAGACCGTAAGCAGTATCTTGAAACCGTTCAATTCGACAATTTCACGACGCTCGCCCATGTCGTAACGCTCATGTTCACCGGCCATGCGGAACAGATGTCGCTTGTCGTAGTAGGTCAGTTGCCCATCCGGCATGGCCCAGATTAACCGGTTGTAGAACTCTCCCTCTTGCTGAATAGCCACACTGCCGGTCATGACGCACTGGCGTGACCGTGCCTGATCCCTCATCCAGGCAACACTTTGGCTTTCATCCATGGGCTGGGCCATCTCACGGGAGTTCATCGTAAACCCGGTGGCAAACATTTCGGGCAGTACAATCAGATCAGTTTCCCGGTTATCAAGATCACCCAGCAGTTGCTCGAGGTGGGCGTGGTTGGCTTCAGGGTTTTCCCAGCGCAGATCGCACTGCACCAGGCTGGTTCTGAGTTGGCTCATCGAATCACTCCTTTACGCCGCTCACGTTGTCGCGTTTGTGTTAGATTAACATTTTTAAATTATGAGGCTGCTATGCTTCCCACTCCACCACGCGATCCTGAAGCCGTCAAAGGGGTCACCTTTGGTTTGACGGCCTATACCATGTGGGGATGCTTCCCACTTTTTTTTGCGCTGTTTGATGGCGTTCCGGCCCTCGAAATATTGATTCATCGCATTCTGTGGTCGTGCCTGTTCTTGGTGGGTCTCATTACCCTACTGCGTCGCTGGCCGCCCGTCGTCGCCGCCCTGGTGGAGCCCAGGCGTCTCGGCCGCGTTCTCGCCTGCGCTCTGCTGATTGCGTTCAATTGGGGGATGTACATTTACGCGGTGGAAACCCACCAGGTGTTACAGGCCAGTTTAGGTTATTTTTTAACGCCGCTCGTCAATGTGGCGCTGGGTATGCTGGTTCTTCGTGAAGTGATGGCACGGCTGCAGCTGGTGGCGCTGGGGCTGGCCAGCCTGGCAATTGCTATTCAATTTTTCATGCTGGGGGAGTTGCCATGGATCAGCCTACTGCTGGCACTGAGCTTTGGGAGTTATGGCCTGTTTCGCAAACAGGTACCGCTTGATGGTCTTTCTGGGCTTTTTGTTGAAACACTGTTGTTATTCCCCATTGCGCTGATCGCATTGGCCAGCCTCAGTTGGCAAGGGACATCACACTTTTTAAGCGACAACCAGACAACGGCCCTGTTGATCGCCAGTGGTGTCATTACTGCCCTCCCGCTCATGGCGTTTGCGGGCGCTGCCAGGCGTTTGCGCCTCGCGACGCTGGGGTTTCTGATGTACATCAACCCCAGTATCCAGTTTTTAATCGCCTTGGCTGTTTTTGGAGAGCCCCTCAGCCCGATCCAGCTGGTGACGTTTATCATGATTTGGACAGGGCTGGCGCTGTACTCATGGTCTGCCTGGCAATCACGTCCCGGCCAGCTGTCGGCCAGGTAGCGTCGCGGGCACATTGTCTTGATGGGGCAGCGCCTGAGAGGCAGATTCACGCTCAGGCTGATAGCCGATACGGAAGCCGCCCCAGTGTCGTCCATTAATATAGATAGGCACTGAAAGATCATGCATGATCTCGCCCGTATCTCGTTTGTAGGTTTGCAGCAGCAAGGGCTTTTCATGAGCACCGCACCGACGCCCAGTCGGGTCGTCGAATATCCGCTTGCTGCGGCAGAATTTTAAGTCGTGATCGTAGTCGCCAGTAGGCGCACGGCTCACAGCCTGATTGTGGGTGGGTACGTAGCCTTTCTTATCGCAGGTAATCGCGTAGCTCAATTCAAACTGGGTCAGAAGCGGTTCCTGAATATCGGGCAGGTGTTTATCGGTAAAATCGTCAAAGGACGTACGGTATAGCGGTGGCCGGGTATCGGGGATCTGCTGATAACTTGGCTGAAACAATGCAGCTTCGCTTAATTCACCGCGCTTAAGGGCATTCTCAAAGAGTTTACCCAGCCGGTCGGCGGCTTGCCGAGCTGCATGAAAAACCTGCTGATGACGGCCGTTGAGACGCTGTTGCGCCAGCTCGCCATCGACACCTTCAGCCGCTTCCATCAGGGCGCGAGCCTGATTCGCCAGGTCGTGCATATCGCGGTTGCCTTCATCAACGTCTGCTTCCAGCTCATGCAATGTATCGGCCACGGTTTGGCTATGCTGACGTGTATTATCAATGGCTTGCGCGACGCTGCTGATTTCACTTTGAACCTGGTCAAACTCCTGGGTAATGGTGCCCAGACTGGTACCCACATGCTGCATGTCAGCCGACCGGTGGCTGATTCGGCTCATCAGGCTACCCATCGATGACACCACGTTTTGCCCGCTTTGATGCATATCCTTGACGAGCTCATCCACGCTTTGGGTGGCCGTCGAGGTCTTGTGTGCCAGGTTGCGAACCTCGCCGGCCACGACAGCAAATCCGCGGCCATGCTCGCCTGCCCGTGCGGCCTCAATGGAGGCATTGAGCGATAACAGATGCGTTTGTTCAGCAATGTCTTCAATCATTGATGTGACGTTGCGCACACGCTCGATCTTGTCGTTAAGCGAAGTCAGCATCTCCAGCGCCTGCTGGGACTGTTCAGACACTTCGCTCATCTCCTGAATGATATCGGTCAGCGCTTCCTGATTGTGATGGCTGGCTTCGCGGGCACTCTCGGCAAGCGAAGCCACCTGGGAGGCACTGGCGCTGACCTGCATGATAGCCGTGTTGATTGCGCCCATGCTCGCTGACGATTCGCGTGCCATTCTTTCCTGTTTACTGAGACGCTGATCCATCAAGTCTGCGTAGTGCGAAACCTCTGCTGAAGCGATGGCCGTGCTGCTGGCGCGTTTCATCAACCGAAACGCCATGGCACGTAGCGACGCATAATCTGCCATTAGCCGGTTGGCAGGGCGCTTACCCTCCAACGCCTGCTGATCGGCCTGATAGATTGTCCCCCAAGCCATCAAGACACTCAGCGCACCCGCAAGCGCCGCCAACCCCACCGCTACATATCCCCCCAGGGTGCTGTAAGACACCAGCCACCCCGCCAGTGCCAATAGCACTATGGGAACCGCCCACCGAATGACACGCATAGTCAGTACTCTTGTTATTAACGTGGTAATGAGGCCCCAAGCCCTTAATTAGGCTTATCATCAAGCTTACCCATTAATACGAACTAAATAAGTAACACTTTGGGGGAAGAACTTGGTCGGTGGCTGAAATTACCGCTGGGTGCCGTAATTTGTCTTATAACTTGTTAATATATTGAACTACATTCGCGTTAAGCTGTGACGTAGCTTATCAATCAGATGATTTGAGGCGGATCGCCCCGGGAGCCCATGCTAAAGCGCTACTTGCCCATTCTGTCCTGGCTGCCTTACTACCATAAACGGTTACTGGGAGCGGATTTACTTGCCGGTTTGATTGTAACCGTCATGGTCATCCCGCAGTCGCTTGCTTATGCACTGCTCGCCGGCCTGCCGGCCGTGGTGGGCCTGTACGCCAGCATTTTACCACAGCTGGTATATACCCTGTTTGGTACCAGCCGCACCCTGGCCGTGGGCCCTGTGGCAATTATTGCACTGATGACCGGGGCCGCCCTTTCATCGGTTGCCACCCCCGGTACTGATGCCTACCTGGAAGCCGCGTTGGTGCTGTCGATGCTGTCAGGGGTCATGCTGGTCGCCATGGGGCTGCTGAAAATGGGCTTTTTCAGCAATTTCTTGAGCCACCCGGTCATTTCTGGATTTTTAACGGCTTCGGGGATTCTGATTGCCGTTAGCCAGCTCGGCAGCCTACTGGGCATCGAGAGCAGCGGGTTTACCCTGGTTGAGCGCTTGATGACGCTCATCCCCAACCTTGATGCCCTCAACCTGCCCACCTGCCTTTTGGGTATTGGCACGCTGGTGTTTCTAGTCTGGCTCCGTCGACATGGAAAATCGACACTCAAGCGCCTGGGGCTGCCCAATAGCGTCGCCGACCTGGTCGCCAAGGCAGGACCGGTTATGGCCGTAGCTGCCACGACGCTTGCAACCTGGCACTGGGGGCTCACTGATCAGGGCGTGATTGTTGTCGGCGACGTGCCGGCGGGGCTCCCGGCTTTCAGCTTGCCCTGGGCCAGCACATCCTTATGGCAGGCGCTGTTTATTCCCGCGCTGCTGATTAGCCTGGTGGGATTTGTTGAATCCGTCTCGATGGGGCAGATGCTGGCGGCCAAACGGCGCCAGCGCATTTCCCCCAATCAGGAGTTGATCGGCCTGGGCGCAACCAACCTGGCCGCAGCCGTCACTCATGGCATGCCAGTGACCGGCGGCCTGTCGCGTACGGTGATTAACTTCGACGCGGGCGCTCAGACGCCAGCTGCTGGCGCCTTTGCCGCGTTGGGTATTGCCCTGGTGACGATGGCGTTTACTGGCTGGCTGTACTATCTGCCGATCGCCACTCTGGCAGCGACGATTACCGTGTCTATCCTGACCCTGGTGGATATCCCCATGCTGCGCCAGACATGGCGCTATTCGCGCAGCGATTTTTCGGCCATGGCGCTAACCATTATCCTGACGCTTGTCGAGGGAATCGAGGCGGGTATTCTGGGGGGTGTCACCCTATCTATTGCGCTTTATCTCTATCGCACCAGTCGCCCGCACAGCGCGCTTGTCGGGCGCGTTCCCGGCACCGAACACTTTCGCAACATTACCCGTCACGATGTCGAAACCGTCAGCCGTGTCGCACTACTGCGTATTGATGAAAGCCTTTACTTCGCCAATGCGCGCTATCTGGAAGATACGCTATATAACTTGGTGGCCAGCCGCCCCGAACTGGAGCACGTGGTATTGATTTGCTCAGCCGTTAACCTGATTGATGCATCGGCACTGGAAAGCCTAGACGCCATCAATGCTCGCCTCAAAGATTCAAACGTCAAGCTGCACCTTTCGGAGGTAAAAGGCCCTGTGATGGATCAGCTCAAGAAGAGTGACTTTCTTGATGCTCTCACCGGCCGCGTATTCCTCAGCACTTACGCCGCATGGCGGGAGTTTTCCAGCTAGCTCTGACCTGTCATTGGAACAACGCCTATTGAAAACAGCGTCAATGAGCACCGCCGCGATAATCAATATCCAGCGTGACTAGCCGGTAAACAATAAAATAGGCCAGGATCGCTAAAGGGCCTGCGATCAATAAACTACCCACCAGCATTTTCAGTGTACCTGCGGTCACGAACTGAAGCGCTGGCCATGCCGCGGCGGTGGCGGGTGACAATATCGATCCTGAGATAAACACCCCCCCGAGCTTACCAAATGCCCAATATAGCGGAACCATGGTCAATGGATTGCTCACCCAGGTGGCCATAAAGGCCAATGCAAAGTTGCCGCGCAGAATAAGGCAACTGGGCAACAACATTAAGGTCTGGAAACCGACTGTTGGCGTCAGCCCAAAAAACAGCCCAATCGCAAAACCACGGCTCACCGCTTCAGGGTCCATACTGAAACAACGAAACTGCCTCAACCTCCTCAGCGATCTCGGATTCTCTCTCAACCAGCGCCGCATCTTTGATTTTGCTAGGCGCCTTAACCGGTCAAGCATGTGGCGCTCCTGAATCGTTGGCTTTCAAAGGCGCCTTACGGCACAAATAAACAAACGCAGGAGGAATATTAGCCCACACTTTCTGGCTATTGAATTCATCAAAAGACGATACCAGGAACGGCTGAAGCTGACGTGTATACTGGAACGCCACAAATAGCCCACCAGGGTTCAGCACCTGGTGAATATCGGCAAGCAGCTGATCGCGCTGCTGAGGGGAGAAATTAGCGAATGGCAACCCCGAAATGATGCAGTCTGCCCCCTCGCCACTCGGCAAATCCGCTATTTTCTCCTTGAGCAGGAAGGCGTCTTTATAGAAACCAACATCAGGGAAACGATGTGTCAGATCGCCGCGCATCGAATCCTCATACTCAAAAGACAAAAAAATGGAGTCACGACGTCGCAGGTCGTTGATTTCTTGAGTAATCACGCCTGTACCGGCCCCCAGTTCCATGACCACATTAGCCTGCTGCCAATCCACGCGATGAACCATGGCGGCAACCAGATAGCGGGAGCTAGGCATGATGCTGCCAATCGATACAGGTGAGCGCATGAAATGTCGTAAAAACAACCAACTTGGTGACATAGAACTAACTCCTGACGCGTTTGAGCATTCTACCCACTGTTGATTTACCGTCTTGTGACCGTGCCGTTCACAAATCATTCATGTAAACGTTGATCGACAATAATGAGAGGGTTTTCAAGTAATAGGAGATCATAGCGGGGATAAGACTACTGGAATCGCGCATTTCGCACAAACTGTCTGGGATCACGCGGATAATATCGTTCGGGCTGGCTTTCAAGGTGCGTAAAGTAGCGGGTATCTTTGTAAGGCATTTTCATGAACCCGGAGACCCCCAGACCTTCGATCTCGCTGACAGATGCGAGCATTTTCTCCAACAACGCACGAAATTCCTCCTCCCTGGAAGGATCGAGAAGGCGATAGTAGCTATGAATCTTGAGATGCTTGGGCAACGCTTCAAAAATGATCATGCCGGTGTGATGAATCTCGTTAAGCTGTTTGAGCACCTGCATGATCGACGCTGGCAATGCTAATAGCTCCTCCGGGTCTGGGCCATCTTCGAAATAGCTATGCTGACGGGTACGATCCTCAAGCTCCGGAACGGCACTCATTTCATAGCTGATCTCCATGCCGGGTTCACAATCAAAAGGCTCCGATGCTGAACCACGCTCCAGGTGCAACGTTTGGCGGGCGTTAAACAGACAGCTCTTGAACACCCCTTGGCGATGGATCGCCCGCGCCAGGTGCACCATGTTATTGACCGCTTCGATAAACGCAGGCTTTAATGCCGGGTCGTGCAGGTTCAACGACGAATCGATATACACGCCGTCGCGCTCCCAGCGCACCGCCAGACCTCCCACAACCGGGTACTTGCCCAGGCGACTCACCGAGGCCAGAAAGGCTTTTTCGGTTTCCCCCATGCCCTGCATGAACTGTTTGTAATAGCGGTCCAGTTGAACATCGTTAACGTCGTTGAGCGTTTCAGGGGCATTGACTTCACGTAGAAACGCCTTACGTGAACTGTACACCACGGTGTCAATTTCCTGCTCAGCCGGACGCCCCCATACCGGCACCAGCGGTGATTGAACGCTACCCGGCAGGTCGAGCATCACGACGCGAGCCATCCGTGGCATGGCGCGCAAGAAATAGTCGCCGGCTTTACGCCGCGTGTGAGGATCGGGGTCGAGCATGGCGTCCAGCGTTCGGGCAAACTCCATGGGAAGCCCCAGCGAACTGGCAGGAATCGCGCGATGACCAAAGCGGCACGACTGCGCAGATGCCAGGGCATACAAGGTGCCCGCCACGCCCTGCTCGTCAAAGCGTGGCGACGAAAGCGCCCCGTTTAACTGTTCCTCGCTGATAAAGTAGACGTCGCCCAGTCGTGCATTGGTCTGTTGCAGGTTATCCGACATCAACTCCATCACATTGGCACCGACGAACTGCAGCTGGGCATCGAGCTGGGCAAAGACGGATGAGCCCCAATCGATCAGCGCGATGGACTCGTCAGCAGGGTCAAAGACCAGGTTGGAGGGTTTGATATCACCGTGGACCACAGGCCGCGCCTTGGGACCCGACTCTCTGCGCAACGCCATAAGGATATCGGCCAGCTGCGCGGCGATGCGCATGATAAGACGGGGCGACAGGCGACCTTCCTTGAGCGATACCTGTTCAAGATTCAAGCCGGGCGCGCGCTCCATGACCAGTATCGACTGCCCTCGCGAGCGCTGGTAGGTAATCAATCTGGGAATGAGCGGGTGCGATACCTGCTCCAGCATAAACGCCTCTTCTTCGAGGCGCTCCTGGAGGTGAATGGGCAGGGTAATGCGCGAGAACTTGAAAACGTAATGCGTCGTCGCCCCCTGAGTCGGCGCACTACCGGCAAATACGAAACCATAGGCCCCTTTACCGATCAGTTCGATGTCCTGGTAGCCCAACTGAGAGAGCTGTGCCTGGCACAGCGCCACCCAGTCCTTGAGCTTGCGGGCATCGTGGTGGCTCAGCAGGTATACCGACTGCTCCTCGGGTATATAAAACTGCTGAAGCGGTGCCTGAGCCATGGGTTGCCTGCGTTATCCCAGATGGAGCAGCATGGTATCCGGGGCTTCCAGAAAGCCCTTCCAGGTATTACAGAAGCGCGCGATCGTCCCCCCGTCGATAAAGCGGTGATCCCCCGCCCAGGTAATCGTCATGATCGCACGCCGCTGAACTGCGCCCTGATCATCAAAACGCGGCAGCCACTGGGTTTTACCTATCGCGACAATCGCCGCTTCCGGCGCGTTAATGATCGGTGCCGCGTAGGTGCCGCCCAGCGCGCCTATATTGGAAATGCTGATGGTGCCGCCCTTGAGATCCGCCTGATCAACCCGCCCTTCTCTGGCCGCATGGGTTAAACGCCCGACTTCCCTGGCAATCTCCAGCAGCGTTAATCGCTCGACACCTTTGATATTCGGCACCAGCAACCCGGCCTTGCTGTCCACGGCCATGCCGATATTACACTGGGAATAGTAGTGCAGCTCGTTGCCGGCTTGATTGAGCTGAGCATTGATAATCGGTGTGTCGGCGATCGCCAGTGCCATCGCTTTCATGAAGAACGGCATCATCGTCAAGCGCTCGCCCTGGGCCTCTGCCAACGGCTTCAAGCGTTCCCGCATGGCGAGAAGCTGCGTCACGTCTATCTCCTCACCGTAATGAAAATGCGGGATCGTGCTGGCCGATTCCGCCATGCGCTTGGCCATCATCGCCCGCATGCCCCGCAGTGGCTCGACTCGGCTCACTTCGCCACTCCCTCGAGTCTCCCGGGAAGGCATCGAGGCGGTCTCTGCAGGTTGATCAAGATGCGCCAGGACGTCCTCTTTGAGGACTCGGCCGTCTTTGCCGCTTCCCGCAATATCCGTGAGCTGCAACTGATGCTCTCTGACCAGCCGCCTGACGGCGGGGCTGGCAGGCACTTTTCCGTGGGTAACAACCGCTGGCGTTGAGGGCGACGGCTGAGTCTCCGCCTGTTTTTCAGCGGCAGGGGGCTGACTGGACGACGACTCTTCTGAGCTATCGCTCAATGCCTTTGCCTCACCTGCGTCTTCACCGTCAGCCTGGTAGGCATAAAGAGGCGCATGAACCTTGGCGATTTGTCCCTGGTCGACATACAGTTTGGTAACCACGCCTGCTTCATGGGCGGTAATTTCCACCAGCGCCTTGTCGGTCATGACCTCGACAATAGGCTGGTCTTCTTCAATCCGATCGCCTTCAGCGACGCGCCATTCAACCACTTCACACTCGACGATACCTTCGCCGATATCCGGCAACATAAAATCGCTCATTGTTGTTCTCCTCAGGCGTCAAAAATTAACGCTTTCACGAATCGCTTCAAAGATTTTCAGATGGTCGGGTAGATACTCTTTTTCCAGCACCAGCGGGAAAGGCGTATCCAGCCCGGTCACCCGTGCAATGGGCGATTCCAGGTAGAGAAAACAACGCGACTGAATCGTCGCGGCAATTTCACCGGCGAAGCCACCGGTCAACGGCGCTTCATGGCTGACCACCAAACGACCGGTCTTGAGAACGGATTCGGCGACCGTATCTGCATCCCAGGGCAATAGCGAGCGCAGGTCGATGACCTCGCAGTTAATGCCCTGCTCCTCGGCCAACTCCACCGCTTTACCAATCACTTCCATCTGCGCCCCCCAACCGACCAGGGTAATGTCGCTACCTTCCTTGATGATCTCAGCCTCGCCAATAGGAAGCTGGTAATCGTCTTCCGGCACCTCACCGACCGCCGCGCGATAAAGCCGCTTGGGCTCTAAAAACAACACCGGGTCCGGGTCACGGATGGAGGCCAGTAATAGTCCTTTGGCCTGATAAGGATTGCGGGGCACCACGACCTTTAACCCAGGGGTATGGGTAAAATAGGCCTCGGGCGACTGCGAGTGATAAAGCCCCCCGGCAATACCACCGCCGTAGGGTGTCCGAATGGTCAGGCCGCCGACGTTAAACAGATCCCCCGAGCGATAGCGAAATTTAGCGGTTTCGTTAACGATTTGATCGAAGGCGGGGAAAATATAATCGGCAAACTGAATTTCAGCGACCGGCACCGATCCCTGAGCGGCCAAGCCGTTGGCAAAACCAATGATACCCTGCTCAACCAAGGGGGTATTAAAACACCGGGCCTTGCCGTACTTTTCCTGCAGGTGGCTGGTGGCGCGAAAAACACCGCCAAAAATCCCTACATCTTCGCCAAAACAGATGACTTTTTCGTCTTCCGCCATGGCAATGTCGAGGGCGTTATTGATCGCCTGAAGCATATTCATTGTCGGCATTTTATTCGCCCCCCTGGGAGTCGGCATCCGTACTCACACTCAGGTCTAACGACTTGGCTCCACGCGGGTAAGCCTCGGGGTAACGGCGGATATGCTGCTTGAGGTGGTCGAACTGTTGCTGCAACGCCGGAGTGACATCGGCGTAGACATCGCTGATCAGGGACTCCAGGGGGGGCGGCGAGCGCTTTTCGGCGCGCTTCATGGTGTCCAGCACTTCACGGCGCAGGCTTTCCTGCTCGTTGGCCTCTTCGTCTTCGCTCCACCAGCCTTTGGCCAATAGCCACTTTTGCATGCGCAGCAATGGGTCTTTGACGCGCCAGGCTTCTTCCTCGTTTTTGGAGCGATAACCCGACGGGTCATCGGAGGAGGAATGCGCGGCCAGCCGATAGGTCATCGCCTCGATCAACACCGGTTGGTTGCGTTCAACGGCAATCTCGCGCGCTTGGCGCGTGGCTTCATAAACCGCCAATATGTCGTTGCCATCCACACGGATCACATGCATGTGATAACCAAAAGCCCGAGGGGCGATACCGTCGGCGGCAAACTGCTCTACCGCCGGTGTCGAAATCGCGTAGCCATTGTTGCGGCAGAAAAATATCACCGGAACCTGATGGACCGAAGCCATATTCAGCGCCGCATGGAAGTCGCCTTCAGAGGCCGCCCCTTCCCCAAAGAACGTCAGGGTACAGTGCCCATCGCCCGCCATTTTCTGGCCATACGCATAGCCTGTCGCCTGGGGAATCTGGGTGGCAAGCGGCGATGAAATGGTCATGTAGTGGAGCTTTCGCGACCCATAGTGAATCGGCATCTGACGGCCTTTGCCGTAATCTAGCTCATTGCCGAACAGCTGGTTCATGAATTCATCAATGGAAAAACCGCGGTACATCAAGGCACCCTGCTCGCGGTACTGCGCCATGACCATATCGGCATCGTCGAGAGCGGCCGTAGCGCCTACCACGGCGGCTTCTTCGCCCGTGCATTGCATGTAGAAAGACAGCCGCCCCTGACGCTGAGCCGCCAACATACGCTCGTCGAGGATACGCGTTGCCAGCATCGCATGGTAAATACGCCGTGCATGATCTTTTTCAAGCGTGGGGGCATCACCTTCGCTGTAGGGTTCGCCCTCGGGGCTCAGCAAACTGAAGGTAGGTATCGAGAATTCATCGCCCGTCAGAAAGACAGGCTGGTGTGCATACTGTGTCATCATTATTGTCCTTGTCGTACCCCTTTTGAGGGCAGTGTTGTCGGTGATGACCTTTTATGCCAGTGGATTTATCTGGCATTGGTCAACGCAACACCTGCGACAGTAACGCAGCTGAGACACTTTAGGGATTCGACTTAAGCGGTATAGAGGCGTGAACGCAGCCTTTCCTGAAGGCGCTCGAACAGGCTATCGACGGTCAATGCCAGCAACGCAATGGTCAGCGCTCCCTGAACGATATAAGCCATATTTCCATTCACAATACCGGCAATGATGGGGTCACCCAGATTGCTCGCGCCGACGGTGGCACCGATCGCCGCTGTCGAAATATTGATGGTGATGGAGGTCCGGATTCCGGCCAGTATCACCGGCGCTGCTAGCGGCAACTCCACCTGGCAAAGGGTTTGCCAGCCCGTCATGCCCATCGCAATGGAGGCGCTTTTAACTTCTTTATCAACGTCCTGTAAGCCGCCTAGCGTATTTCGCACGATGGGTAGCGTGCCGTACAGCACCAGCGCCACAATAATCGGCAGCGTGCCAAAGCCTAATGCCGGTACCGCCAGCGCCAGCACGGCCACCGGGGGAAAGGTCTGCCCCAGTGAGGCGACCTGCGCGACCAGGGGTAAAAAATTACGCCCCCATTCCCTTGTCACGACAATCGCCGCCAACACGCCACCCGCTACGGTAATCACGGCGGCCGCGCTGACCACAAGGAGGTGTTGCACCAACAGTGAGGCAAGGCTCGCGCGTTGATAGACAACCTGATTGGCATCCGGCTCTATTACGCGCAGCACACCGTCAGCGTAAGGAAATCCCCAAACACACACCATTAAAAGCACCAGCCAGATAGCCGGCCACATCGCCTGGTGAGCGCCGCGCGCCGTCAGCGAACGGCTCAAGGCATCATGACTCACGCACTTTTCCTTGTTCCGGCTGGGCTTCCTTGACGATTTTGCGCAGCGTGAGTTCGCCCACCGGTACGTCGTGTTGGTCAACGACGGTGAGACGATCCGTGTGGTCACGCAACATCATGGAAAGCCCCTGGCGCAAGGAATACGAGGCAGGAATCCGCGATTGCGCGGGTAACGTTGGCCCCATTGGGGCCATGTGGTCCTTGATCCTGGTTAACGCCGCTTGTTTTAGTCCGCGCTCGAGCCCACCGAGCAACGATTCCACAAACGGGTCCTGCGGATGATGAAGCAGTGCCAGCGGCGTGCCTTGCTGAACAATATAGCCTTCGCGCATCACTACCAGATGATCCGCCAGCTTTAGCGCTTCATCCATATCGTGGGTGACGAACACCACCGTCTTATGCATCTTTGCCTGTAGCCTGGCAAGTTCATCCTGAAGCTTTTCCCGGGTAATCGGGTCCAGCGCGCCAAAGGGTTCATCCATTAGTAAAATATCAGGATCGGCGGCCAACGCTCGCGCCACTCCCACGCGCTGCGCCTGCCCGCCCGACAGCTGGTGGGGATACTTATGGGCGAATTCATCTTTCGGCAAACCCAGCAGGTTCATCAGTTCGTCAACTTTTGCCTGAACCTCTGCGGCAGACCATTTCAGCAGGCGTGGAACGAGGCCGATATTGCGAGCCACCGTCCAATGCGGAAATAGCCCCGTGTGTTGAATCACATAGCCGATACGACGCCGCAACTTGACCGGGTCATAGGCGGCAATCGGCTGACCATCCAGTATGATGTCGCCCTCGCTGTGCTCAATCAGACGATTAATCATACGTAAGGTGGTTGACTTACCGCAGCCCGAGGTACCCACCAGCGCACAAAACTTGCCTTTTGCGATGTGCAGCGAAATATCGTCCACTGCGACAGCGCCGTCAAAACGTTTCGAAACGTGGGCGAGTTCTATCATTGGGCTTCTCCAGGCCGCACGGTATTTTTCGGCCGGAGGATATCAGACAAGGCCCCCAGTCCGGCGTCTACTATAAGCGCCAGTATCAGAATGGGCAGCGCGCCCAGTAACACCATATCCATCGCAGCCTGCCCCAGCCCCTGAAAAATAAAAGCCCCCAAACCGCCCGCGCCAATCAAGGCGGCAACCGCCGTCAGGCCAATCGCTTGGACCGCCGTAATTCTTATCCCTTCAAGCAACACTGGCAAGGCAAGTGGCAAACGGACCTGCCAGAAGCGCTGGCTATTGCGCATGCCCATTCCGCGTGCCGCTTCCAAGGTCTCAGGACTGACTTGCTCAAGGGCAATGTAAGTGTTTCGCACCATCGGTAGCAGGCTGTATGCGACCAGCGCCAACAAAGCGGGTGTCCAGCCAATGCCACTGACTCCCAGTTGAGACAACAGCGGCCACTGAGCCGCCAGCCACGCCAAGGGGCCCAGCATTAAGCCGAACAGAGCGATACTGGGGATGGTCTGCAGGAAATTGAGTACTCCGAAGGCGACTTTCTGGAAGTTTGCATAGCGGCGCATCAGCATGGCAAGCGATAGGCCCAGTCCAATACTGATAGCGACCGAGACAGTCACAAGCGTTATATGTTGTCGCAAAGCACGCCAGAATTCGTCGCTCCGAGCGCGAAACTCCTGCCCCAAGGCCAACGCCTCAAGCGCCCAAATGGCGCACAGCCCCCAGACGATCGCGACGCCCAGAAGCATCAGGACGGTCCAACGCCGCGGCAGCGTTAAACGCAAGCGCAGCTCGATCCAGCACAAGAGTAATAGAGACAGCATCAACCAATAGGCCATCCCCATATTCAGGCGAGCCTGAAGCATATCACTACTGACCAGCCGGTCGCTGGCCACCATCAAGCCAAACGGCATCAGAAGAAGTAATAGGCAGACACCTACCAGAGCAACCTGGTAGTTCTGTCGGCTAGGCTGGAGGGACAGCAGCAAGAGGGTGAGAATGACGCCGCTGACCAGCAATGCCCCCAGCCAGCCGAAGGCTTCAACCAGACCAGCCCCCTGACCGCTGACGATCCGGTTGGGAGAAACGCTGACGACATCGAACAGCCAAACGGCCACCAGCAAGACGCTTAGGAGAACGACAAGAACACTATTGGGCCGCCACTGTCGCCAAGCCATTTGTGGACTTGGTAAAGCATCCAACAATGCCATTATCAGTCATTATCCAGGCTGTCGAGGTAATCGCCGGCGACATTACCGGGTGACATGCCGTTCACCGCCACGTCAGCATTGAGTTTTTGCAGCGTTTCAATATCCAGCGTGCTAAATACGTCTTCAAGCAACGGCGCAATATCAGGATACGTTTCCAACACGCTCTCACGCACCACAGGCGCCGGTTGATAAACAGGCTGAACGCCCCTTGAATCTTCAAGCACCACGAGCCCCAGCGCATTTAAACCACCGTCGGTACCGTACGTCATCGCCGCATTGACGCCACTGGTCTGTTCGGCGGCTGCCCGCATGGTGGCCGCGGTGTTACCGCCAGAAAGCACCAGCAGCTGGTCTTCGCTGAGTTCAAACCCATAGGCTTGCTGAAAAGCGGGAAGTGCCTGCTCGGATTCGACAAATTCGGCGCTTGCCGCAAACTTGAACTCGCCCCCCTCTTCCAGATAAGCCGCCAGATCATCGAGCGTCTCCAGACCATTCGCCTGTGCGATTTCCTTTCGTACGCTCATGGCCCAGGTATTATTAGCACTCGCCGGGCTTAGCCACACCAGCCCCTGCTCGGCATCGCGCTCACGGACAGTTTCATAGGCCTGTTCCGCGTCGTTCCATACATCGCTGTCGCCCATATCGAAGAAAAAGGCGCCGTTACCGGTATATTCGGGGTAAAGGTCAATTTCTCCCGCTTGCAAAGCGCTGCGTACAACACTGGTGCCGCCCAACTGCAGGCGATTTTCCGTCGGGATATCATGGCGCTCCAGCGTCTGAATAATCAGCTCACCCAGCACCGACCCTTCCGTGTCGATTTTTGACGAGACCACCACCGGATCGTTGGCATTGACCGATGATAGCGGTAACAGGGTGAAACACCCGATGGCGATGGCCGATTTAGTCGCAAAACGCATTATCATCATCCTTTTGGCAGAGTTTTGTAGGAGTATATGCCCGTCGTGCGTTGAAGTCAGACGCCCTTCAAACCCACAGCGCTATCTAACGCATGCTAGCCATCGCCTGGCCCTGCTCACGAAGCAGACTCAACGACCCAGGTGGTGCCTTCACGGGAATCTTTAAGAATAATCCCCAGAGCCGCCAGTTCGTCGCGGATGGCATCAGCTTGAGCAAAATCCTTGTTGGCTTTGGCGGCCTGACGCTGGGCGATCTTTTCGTTGATGGCCGACTCGCTCAGCGCGAGGTTTTGTTGCTGCGAGCCTTTTAGAAACGCCTCTGGCGATTGCTGGAGAAGCCCCAGCACACCGCCCATCTGTTTCAATTCAACAGCCAGGCCCTGAGCTTTTTCAGGCGCATCGGATTTAGTGCGATTGACATCACGTGCAAGGTCAAACAAAACAGCCAAGGCTTCGGGGGTATTGAAGTCATCGTCCATCGCTGCGGTAAAGCGCTCGCGATAGATCGTGTCCGCCGGATGATCGCTCGGCGCTGGGAATTCGACATCCACGCCTTCCAGCGCCGTGTAAAACCGCGTCAATGACTTTCTGGCTTCTGAAAGCGAATCCAGTGAGTAGTTAATCGCACTGCGATAGTGGCTGGCGACCAGCAGATAGCGGACCACTTCCGGGTCGTGCTCTGCCAGCACTTCACGAATCGTGAAGAAGTTACCCAGCGACTTTGACATCTTTTCCTGGTCAACACGGACGGCACCCGCGTGCATCCAGGTATTCACATAGGTTTTGCCGGTGGCCGCTTCAGACTGCGCGATTTCATTTTCGTGGTGAGGGAAGGTCAGGTCGGGGCCACCACCATGAATATCGAAGGTATCACCCAGGCAGCACGTCGACATTGCCGAACATTCAATATGCCAGCCTGGGCGTCCGTCTCCCCAGGGAGATGACCAACTGGCCTCGCCGGGTTTGGCCGCCTTCCACAGAACAAAATCCAGCGGGTCCTCTTTATGAACGTCTACGTCAACGCGGCTGCCTGCACGCATGTCATCCAGTTGGCGATTATTCAGCTTTCCGTAATCCGCAAATCGGCGAACACGGTAATACACATCGCCGTTGTCGGCCGCATAAGCAAAGCCTTTTTCAATCAGCGTCTCGATCATGGCGATAATATCGCCGACATGCCCGGTCGCCTTGGGTTCATGGCTGGGCGGCAATACGTTGAGGCGCGCCTCGTCTTCGTGCATCGCCACAATCATGCGCTCGGTCAGCGCCGTGATACTCTCGTCGTTTTCATCGGCGCGCTTGAGGATCTTGTCGTCAATATCGGTGATATTGCGCACATATTTGACCTCATAGCCACGCTCCCGCAAGTAGCGCGTAATGACATCGAACGCCACCATGACGCGGGCATGGCCAAGGTGGCAATAGTCATACACCGTCATGCCGCAGACATACATACTCACCTTGCCCGCCACCAGCGGGGTAAAAGGCTCTTTGCGACGTGTCAGCGTATTATAAATATGCATGTGCCGATTCCTTAACCTTTCTGTTTGATTTTCGCCCAGCTGTCCTTGAGCCCCACGGTACGATTGAACACCAGGTGGTTTGGCGTCGACACATGCCGATCAGCACAGAAATACCCTACTCGCTCGAACTGAAAGCGTGCTTCAGGCCCTGCATCTGCCAGGCTGGGCTCGCCAATGGCTTGGCAAACCGTCAGTGACTCAGGGTTCAAATGATCCAAAAAGTCGACATCTTTATCCCGATCAGGCTGTTCTACCATGAACAAATTATCATAGAGACGCACTTCCAATGGGATACCATGGTCGACGCTGACCCAGTGAATGACCCCTTTCACTTTTCGACCCTCAGGGTTTTTGCCTAGGGTGTCAAAATCCACCGAGCAGCGCAGTTCGGTCACTTCCCCTGCGTCATCTTTGATGACCTCATCGCAGCAGATAACATAGCTATTGCGCAGGCGGACTTCCTTGCCCGGCGACAGGCGGAAGAATTTTTTCGGCGCATCTTCCATGAAATCATTCTGGTCGATGTAGATCTCACGGGTTAGCGGCACTTTCCGCGTCGGCATGTCGTCGCGCGCCGGGTGTCCGGCCACTTCATATACTTCCTCATGGTCGTCAGGCACGTTGGTCAGCACCACTTTCAGCGGCTTCAACACGCACATCGCGCGCGGCGCATTATCTTCAAGGTCCGAACGAATCGCGTGGGTCAGCATGGCGATATCCACCAGGCCGCCATCAGCACGGGTGACGCCAATCATCTCGCAGAACTTGCGAATGGCGGCCGGTGTGTAGCCGCGGCGACGCATGCCCGAGATGGTCGGCATACGCGGGTCATCCCAGCCATCGACGATCTGCTCGTCTACCAGCATTTTAAGCTTACGCTTCGACGTCAGCGTGTAGTTCAGGTTTAACCGGGCAAACTCGATCTGACGGGGTTTGGCTGGCACCGGCAAATGATTCAGGAACCACTCGTAAAGCGGCCGATGGTCTTCGAACTCTAACGTGCAAATAGAGTGGGTAACGCCTTCGATGGCGTCAGATTGGCCATGGGTAAAATCGTAAGACGGATAGATTTTCCACTTATCGCCGGTTTGATGGTGGCTGGCATGACGGATTCGATACAGAATCGGGTCGCGCAAATTAATATTAGGCGATGCCATGTCTATTTTGGCACGCAGCACCTTTTCGCCCTCAGCAAACTCTCCCGTGCGCATACGTTCGAGAAGGTCAAGATTCTCCTCTACGCTACGCTCACGGTATGGACTTGGCTGACCCGCTTCAGTTAGCGTGCCGCGGTATTCGCGAATCTGGTCAGGCGTCAGATCATCAACATACGCTTTATCTTCGCGAATCAGGTGTTGCGCCCAGGTGTACAACTGATCGAAGTAGTCAGAAGCGAAACGCACCGGCCCTGCCCACTCGAAGCCCAGCCAGCTGACATCCTCTTTAATCGCGTCAATATAGGCCTGCTCTTCTTTGGCAGGGTTGGTGTCGTCAAAGCGTAAATGACACTCACCACCCATCTGTTCCGCCAACCCAAAGTTCAGGCAGATCGACTTTGCATGGCCGATGTGCAGGAAGCCATTGGGCTCCGGGGGAAAGCGCGTCACAATCTTAGTGACCTTGCCGCCCTCGATTTCGTCGCGTACTTGGTTGCGAATGAAGTTCGGCGCTGGGGTGGTCTCGTTGGTCATGGTGGTGTTGATAACCTCGTGGTGGATGGCGTGCTTGGCTGCGTCTGCCTACTCTAACGGTATAGCGCTTCGCGGTGCCAAGCAAAACCGTTATTATAACGTGACGCCGATGCACAGCGCCAAGGCGAACGTCTTTATTGAACAGGAATTTATCTATGATCGTATTACAGACGAACCACGGTGACATCACGATTGCGCTTAATCACGAAAAAGCACCCGTTACCTCCGCCAACTTCGAGCAATACGTTCGCGATGGTTTTTACGACGGCACCCTTTTTCACCGTGTCATTGATGGTTTTATGGTCCAGGGAGGTGGCTTTGATCAGGATTTCAATCAAAAACCCACCCGTGACCCGATCGAAAACGAAGCGGATAACGGCCTGAAGAACACCCAGGGCACCCTGGCGATGGCTCGCACCCAGGACCCCCATTCCGCCACCGCGCAATTTTTTATTAATGTCGGCGATAACAGCTTCTTGAATCATAGCGGCAAAAATTTACAGGGCTGGGGTTACGCCGTTTTTGGTGAAGTCGTCGACGGCATGGACGTGGTCAACGCGATTAAAAACGTCAGCACCACACGCCGCGGTATGCACGCTGATGTTCCCGCCGAGGACGTTATCATCGAGCGCGCCTACATCAAGGAAGCGGAATAATCCCCGGGAGCTGTATGCGTACCCTGCTAGTCGCTGATATGCACTTGAGTCATGACACCCCGGAGATCAATCAGGGGTTCTATGATTATTTAGCACATACTGCCCAAGGAGCGGATGCCCTGTACATTCTGGGTGATTTGTTTGACGCCTGGATCGGCGATGACCTCCTCGATACGCCCCACCCGCTGGGGAATGTCGCTCGCGAGGTCATTCAGCAATTACACCGGCTTAGCAGCGATGGCACAGCGATATATTTTATTCACGGCAACCGTGATTTCTTGCTGGGCCAACGCTTTATCGACGCCTGCCAGGCGACACTGCTGTCCGAGGTAGAACAAATCGAGCTCCAGGGCATGCCTGCCGTCATTTTGCACGGCGATAGCCTATGCACCCAAGATGAGGCGTATATGGCATTTCGCCAACAATCCCGGGATCCTGAATGGCAAGCTCAGATACTTGCCATGCCGCTGGATCAACGGTTGGAATTGGCCAGCAGCTTACGCATGCAGTCGGGAGATGCCAATGCCAAGAAGGCAGATGCCATCATGGATGTTACCCATGATGAGGTGGTGGCGATGATGGAAAAGCATGGCGTCACAACCATGATTCATGGTCACACCCATCGCCCTAAAGTGCACGATTTAACCGTGGAAGATGTCCCTGCCAAGCGCTTCGTGCTTGGCGATTGGGATGCCAGGCACGGCTGGGATATTGTGGTCGAGAAAAACGACCATACTGCCCCACGGCTGCGCCAGTTCCCTCTTAACAATCCACCGTCTCCCTAGCGAGCACTATAAAAGGCACTATAAAAAAAGCCGATCCAAAGGATCGGCTTTTTTGACAGGACAGGCGTAACGTCTAAGGGTTATCGCTCAATCTCGGCATCACTGCGCAGGTCTTCAACAAGCCCCTGAATAATGGCCTGAGCGCGCAGCTGCTGCGCCATTTGAGCGACAAACCGCTCACGCTCTTCATCCACATCACCCGCCGTTACTTCGTCAAGCGCAAGGAGCGCCACACCAGTGGGCAGTACCGCCGTTTGGTAGGTGCTTTCTCCGTCGTCAGGATGCGGCATCCGGAAAGCGGCTTGCACGATCAGTTGAGAAGCCGTCACTTCATCCTGACGGCGAACGTTGTTGGCTTCCAACCATTGCCTATCAATCGACTCACCCTCTTGCAGGCGTTCCACCATGTCTTCGGCTTGCGCCTGAAGCCGCTCTTGTTGCCGCTGAGCGTGTACCGCTGTCTCGACCTCATCGCGCACGTCGTCTAGCGGTAGCTGGGTCTGCTCACGGTGTTCAGCAACACGAACGACCAACCGGCGGTCTTCGTCGAGCTCGATCACTTCGCTGTTATAGCCTTCCTCCAGAACGTCGTTACTGAACGCCTGCTCCATGACTCCCGGCTCAAACAAGACGCTACTGCCTTCATCATTCCGGGCCAGCCAGTCGCTTTCTTCAAGGGTAAGCGACAGATCTTCTGCGACGCTTTGCAGATCATCGGCCGCAAAGCTCTCGTCGATAAGCTGCTGGACCTTATCGTTAAACGCATCATTCACTTCGTTCATTGCGACGTCTTCACGCAATGAATCCCGCTGGTCCTCAAACGCCGGGCGATCAATGTCGGTGACTTGAATGATATGCAAGGCATTGTCCATCTCGACAATCGATGAGGTTTCCCCTTCGTCAAGAGAAAACGCCGCTTCATCAAAGGCATCACCAAAGAAGCCACGGCTGATCGTGCCGAGGTCGCCACCTTCTTCCGCACTGGCCGTATCATCAGAATAGCGAAGCGCCGTATCGGCGAAGGACTCACCGTCTTCAAGGGCTTCTAGCGCCTCATTGGCTCGTTGCTGGGCTTCCTCACGATCACGCTCATCACCAAATGTGATCATGATGTGCGAAACACGACGGTCGGCATCTTCAGTTTGGCTAAGCCAGGCTTCGCTTAGCGCCTCTTCATCTACATCAAGATTGCTTGCCATTTCTCGACGGTCGATCAAGACATACTCAAGGCGTACCTGCTCAGGGCGTTCAAAGCGGGCGGCATTGGCATCGTAGTAGGTTTGCAACTCGTCTTCGCTGATCTCAATGTCCCCTTCGAGATCATCTTCATCCAACAGCACATAACGAAAGCTGCGCTGTTGACGCTGGAGCTCTGCCAAGCGCTGACGCTCGTTATCCAGCGTGAAGTCACTAAACGCAAGGCCCTGCTGAAGCTGTTGACGTTTAACGTCCACTTCCAGCTCCTCACGAAATGAAAGAGGGGTATAGCCAGCACCGGACAAACGGTTACGAAATATGTCGGGCGAGAATCGTCCGTCGTCATCCTGAAATTCAGGGATACCTACAATGAGCTGGTCGACTTGGTCTTCGGATACGTACAAGCCACCTTCTTCAGCATATTGGGTAAGCAGTGTTTGCGTGACCAGCTCATCCCTTATGTCATTACGCAGCTGACGTTCTTGCTCAGGAGGGACCTGGCCTGAACGCATAGCACGCTGAACTTCCAATTCAATCTGTTGGCGCATGATGGGCTCACCATTCACGCTGATTTCTTGATTCGGATCGTCACCAAACAGACCAAACAGAGATTCCACACCGAAAAGCGCCATGGCGGCCACCATGACCCCGATAATAATCTTGGCTCCCCAGCTTCTGGATCCATTTCGAATACTTTGCAGCATGTTGCCCTCAGGTAGTCACAGCTAAACGGGTCGCCCCTAAAAAGTGAGCTAGAAAATAACATGGGCGCATCGCGGTTGCGATGCGCCCATAGATGACGACAAACACGTGCAACTTAGTTAACGGCGTCTTTCAATGCTTTACCAGCTTTAAAGCTAGGCACTTTTGCCGCACTGATCTGGATCGGCTGACCTGTTTGTGGGTTACGGCCTGTTCGCGCAGCACGTTCTTTAATCGCGAAGGTACCAAAGCCCACCAGCGAGACACTGTCGCCATTTTTTAGGCTATCGGTGACAGACTCCACCATGGCATCCAATGCGCGGGTTGCCGCTGCTTTTGGAATATCAGCAGACGCGGCAATGGCTTCAATCAGCTCAGACTTATTCACACTTCACCCCTTGACTGTTTCAAAAAATGGTTCTAAAGACATGGTCACCGACGGTATCGACGATCAAGGCATAGCAGCGTTTTATAGCAATGCCCTGAAACGCCTGTCAAGCAACCTTGCCTGGATGTGCCCGCCATAAAGGCTTTGGGCAATGATACAAACAAAATACTAGCGGTTGGCCGACGTTGCTAATGTGTATTGGCGACGGCAGTATTACCCAACGCTTTATCCGCTTTAGGTAGCGGCGCACCTTCCAAAGGTTCGTCCGCCAACGCCACGGCAAGTACATCGTCAATCCAGCGTACCGGACGGATATCTAGTGCATCCTTGATATTGTCCGGTACCTCTTTGAGATCACGACGATTTTCTTCCGGAATCAGGACTATCTTTATACCACCACGACGGGCTGCCAGCAATTTCTCCTTTAGCCCACCAATGGGCAATACTTCGCCACGCAGGTTAACTTCGCCTGTCATCGCAACCTGACACTTCACCGGACGCTGGGTATAGGCGGAGACAATCGCCGTTACCATGGCCACCCCGGCACTCGGCCCATCCTTGGGTGTGGCGCCTTCTGGGACGTGAATATGTAGATCTTCTTTCTCGAATCGCTCGGCGTCGATACCGTATGCCTGGGCTCTGGCACGCACGACGGTTTGCGCAGCACTGACGGACTCTTTCATGACATCGCCCAACGAACCGGTTTTGTTGATTCGCCCTTTGCCTGGCGTCACGACCGATTCAATATTAAGCAATTCACCGCCTACGGATGTCCACGCAAGCCCTGTCACGCGGCCCACCTGATCATCTTCTTCGGCAAGACCATAGCTGTAACGACGAACGCCAGCATAGTGCTCGATATGCTTGGCTGCGAGTAAATCCGGTGGTAGTTCGCCATCTTCGACGGCAGAAGGCTCTATACGCTCGCGTAACACTTTCCGACAGACCTTGGCGATCTGGCGCTCTAATTCACGCACGCCCGCCTCACGGGTGTAGTAGCGAATCAGCTCCAGCAACGCATCATCCTCTACCGCCAACTCGTCTTTTTTCAAACCGTTGGCTTTTAACTGCTTGGGTAACAGGTAACGCTTGGCGATCGCCAGCTTTTCATCTTCGGTATAGCCAGGCAGACGAATAATTTCCATACGGTCCAGCAAAGGACCCGGAATATTCATCGAATTTGCCGTGCAGATGAACAGCGTCTCGGACAGATCGTAATCAAGCTCAAGGTAATGGTCGCTGAAGCTGTTGTTCTGCTCAGGATCCAAGACTTCCAATAGCGCAGACGCTGGGTCACCGCGGTGATCCATGCCTAACTTGTCGACTTCGTCGAACAGAAACAGCGGGTTTTTCACACCTGCCCGACTCATACGTTGCATCAACTTACCTGGCAACGAACCAATATAGGTGCGGCGGTGACCCCGAATTTCTGACTCATCGCGCACACCGCCCAGGGCAAGGCGTACGTATTTACGATTCGTCGCCCGCGCAATCGATTGGCCTAGCGACGTTTTACCCACCCCTGGGGGACCAACCAGGCACAACACGGGTCCTTTCATCTTGCGTACACGCTTTTGTACCGCAAGATATTCCAGAATGCGTGACTTGACCTCTTCCAGCCCATAGTGATCTTCATCGAGCACCTGCTGGGCTTTCTGCAAGTCATGCTTTACGCGGGTGCGCTTTTTCCACGGCACTGCAACCAGCCAGTCCAGATAAGACCGAACGACGCTGGCCTCAGCCGAGTTGGCTGCCATCATCTTGAGCTTATTCAGCTCTTGGGTGGCTTTATCTGCCGCCTCTTTAGGCATGCCAGACGAGGCAATCGCCTGCTCATATTTTTCCACTTCGTTGGGTACATCATCGAGCTCGCCCATCTCTTTCTGGATGGCTTTCATCTGCTCGTTTAGATAGTACTCACGCTGTGTCTTTTCCATCTGTTCTTTGACGCGCGTGCGAATCCGCTTTTCCACCTGCAGCAGGTCAATTTCAGATTCGATGAGCGCCATCAAATGCTCAATGCGATCGCGCACGCGATCCATTTCAAGGAGCTCTTGTTTATCGCCGATTTTCAGCGACAAATGCGCACAGATGGTATCCACAAGACGACTCGGGTCCTCAATGCCGGACAACGAGTTAAGCACTTCATTGGGCACTTTTTTGGATAGCTTGACGTACTGTTCGAACTGATTGAGCAATACGCGAACCAATGCCTCTTGCTCGCGGGTCGTCAGCGGCTGGCTTTCACGGGCCATCAGGTAGGCCTGAGTGTAACCATCAGCATGCTCTTCGATGCGACTCACATCCGCCCGGTAGTTGCCTTCGATCAGCACCTTTACCGTTCCATCAGGCAGCTTCAGAAGCTGCATGATGTCGGCCACCGTCCCCATGGCATAAAGGTCGGCGTTGTCAGGCTCATCTTGAGATGCCTCGCGTTGAGCCACTAGCAGGACGCGTTTGTCGGCCTCCATTGCCGCCTCGAGGGCTTGGATCGACTTTTCACGTCCCACAAAAAGGGGAATCACCATTTGCGGATAAACCACCACATCGCGCAATGGTAACAGGGGTAGACATTGTGTCTGTTCGGCGCTCTGCTGCATCGCAGACGTTCCTCGATAAATCAGATGAGTTCTGGGAAGAGAACTGACTACGTTTAAAGCACGGCCTAAGCACCATGTAGCACTGCGCTACTAATGACAAGGGGCCGCCTAGGCGACCCCTTGACTGGCGCTAACCGCGAAAGCGATAGAAAGCTATGGATCTTCGGTAATAGGCTTAACCATCGGTACCGTCGACTCGGGCCTCTTCTTGCTGGGAGTAAATCAACAGCGGTTCACTTTCACCGGCAATGACCGAAGCTTCGATCACCACTTTGCTGACACCTTCCAAAGAAGGGATTTCGTACATGGTATCAAGCAATACGGATTCCAGAATCGACCTCAAGCCACGCGCACCGGTTTTACGCTCCATCGCTTTTTCAGCAACGGCACGAAGCGCATCATCACGAAACTCAAGCGTCACGTTCTCCATTTCAAACAGCTTGGCATACTGCTTGATCAACGAGTTCTTGGGCTCAGTGAGTATTTCAATCAGCGCCTCTTCCGTGAGTTCGGTGAGCGTGGCGATCACCGGCAAACGACCGACGAACTCGGGAATAAGACCAAACTTGACCAGGTCATCCGGTTCGACATCAGCAAGCATTTCACCGACGCCGCGAGAAGATTCCTTGCTCTTCACCGTCGCATTGAAACCGATACCACCCTTTTCAACACGGTCACGGATAACTTTGTCCAGCCCAGCAAATGCCCCACCGACAATAAACAGCATGTTGGCGGTATTGACCTGCACAAACTCCTGCTGGGGATGCTTACGCCCACCCTGCGGCGGGACAGACGCTGTCGTGCCTTCAATCAGCTTGAGCAGCGCTTGCTGTACGCCTTCACC
This sequence comes from Halomonas sp. SH5A2, assembly GCF_014263395.1. Classification (GTDB taxonomy): domain Bacteria; phylum Pseudomonadota; class Gammaproteobacteria; order Pseudomonadales; family Halomonadaceae; genus Vreelandella. The sequence goes on from NZ_CP058321.1 coordinate 2,000,700, forward strand.
AGATACGTCACGCGTGATTGACGGATTGTCGGACTTGCGCGAAATCTTGTCGATTTCGTCAATGTAGACGATGCCCCGCTCCGCCTTCTCGACGTCATAGTCGCACTTCTGCAACAGCTTCTGGATGATGTTTTCAACATCTTCACCCACATAGCCCGCTTCTGTCAGCGTAGTGGCATCGGCAATCGTAAACGGTACATTCAACAATCGCGCCATGGTCTCGGCCAGCAGTGTCTTACCGCTACCCGTCGGCCCAATCAGCAGGATGTTGGATTTTCCGAGTTCGACGTCGCTTTCACGAACTTCAGATTTCAGTCGCTTGTAATGGTTATACACAGCGACCGACAGGACCATTTTGGCTCGATCCTGCCCGATAACGTAGTCGTCAAGCGTGTAACGTATTTCGCGAGGCGTAGGTAAACGCTCCTCATCGCTCTCGGCATCGGCTTCGAGAACTTCTTCGCGAATGATGTCGTTACACAAGTCGACACACTCATCGCAGATATAGACGGATGGACCGGCTATCAGCTTTCTTACTTCGTTTTGGTTCTTGCCACAAAACGAGCAGTAAAGCAGCTTGCCACCTTCGTCTTTGCCTTTGCCGTCGGCCATTCGCGTACCTCTTTCACTGCGGCGGTAAAAACCGCCTTGTAAGCTCGTTGGAAATGCAGTATCCCATCACGCTATCAGGATGTAGGCCGCTTATCCAGCACTGCATCAATCAAGCCATACTCTTGAGCCTGGCTGGAACTCATAAAGTTGTCGCGATCAGTATCGCGCCCAACAGTTTCAATATCCTGGCCAGTGTGATGCGCTAGAATCTGATTCAGCTTCTCACGAATACCCAAAATCTCACGGGTATGGATTTCGATATCCGACGCTTGACCCTGATAGCCACCCAGCGGTTGATGAATCATCACGCGTGAATTTGGCAAGCAATAACGCTTGCCTGCGGCACCAGCGGTCAACAACAACGCACCCATGCTGGCCGCCTGACCAATACACACTGTCGACACATCGGGTTTAACGAACTGCATTGTATCGTAAATCGACATACCTGCCGTCACTGACCCACCAGGAGAGTTAATGTAAAGGTGGATGTCCTTGTCGGGGTTTTCAGATTCAAGAAACAGCAGCTGAGCCACAATCAGATTAGCGGAATAGTCTTCGACAGGCCCTACCAAAAAGATAACGCGCTCTTTAAGCAGACGCGAATAAATATCGTAGGATCTTTCCCCTTTGGCGCTTTGCTCCACCACCATGGGCACTAAACCGCCGGCGTTTTGAATATCAAATTCACTCATTTAGGTGATTCCTTGCGTCCGATAAGGGAATGGCGCACTCGGACAGTGCGCCAGTGTCAGGGAGCTTACGCGCTGGTGGTTTCGTCTTCCTCAGCGCCCTCACCTGCCTCAGCCTGTTGCTGAGCCGCTGCCAGCACTTGCTGGTAGGACATTTCAACATCAGCGACGGTTGCTTGCTCAAGCAGCTTATCAACCGCTTTTTCTTCGAGAACGGCAGATTTGACCTGGGTTTTCATCTGTTCGTTGCCCATGTAGTAGTCAACGACCTCAGAAGGATCCTGATACTGCTCTGCCAGTTCTTCAACCTTCGCTTTAATCTCATCGTCTGACGCGTCAAGCTCGTTCGCCTTGATAACCTCAGCGAGTAACAAGCCTACCTGAACACGGCCTTTTGCCTGTTCTTCGAAAAGCTCATTAGGCAATTGGCTAACATCGAAATCTTCACCGAGGCCAAACTGCTGTGCAGCCTGACGCTTCATGCCGTCGGTCTCTTGCTGAACCAGCGCACTCGGAACAGGAATTTCATTGGCTTTCTTCAGCGCATCAAGAACCTGTTGCTTAACGCGGTTGTCGATCGCCTGGTCAGCTTCACGCGCCATGTTCTTTTTGATTTCAGCGCGGAATTTGGTTTCGTCACCACCTTCAACGCCAAAACGTTCAATAAATTCAGCATCAACCTCAGGCAGTGCCTGACGGCTTACCTTGTGTACCTTGACCTTGAAGGTAGCTTCTTTACCGGCCAGGTGTTCAGCCTGATAGTCGTCCGGGAAAGTGACCTGAACGGTCTTGTCATCGCCGGCTTTGGCACCGATGAGCTGTTCTTCAAAACCAGGAATGAAGCTATTGGAACCAATCACCAGCTCATGGCCTTCCGCACTACCGCCTTCGAACGGCTCATCGCCGAGGTAGCCCTGGAAGTCAATGGTCACTTGATCGCCGTCTTCCGCAGCAGAATCGACTTCTTCAAAGGTCGCATTTTGCTTGCGTAATGTATCGATCATTTCGTCAACATCAGCTTCGGTGATGTCTACCACCGGACGCTCCACTTCAGTGCCTTCAATCGAAGCAAGCTCGACTTCGGGATAGACTTCCATGGTAGCGACGAACTCAAAGTCCTTACCCGCTTCGTTCACGACTGGCTCAATTTGCGGGTAGCCCGCCGGATTAAAGCCTTCATCGGTAATCGCACGCACGTAGCGCTCACGCATTACTTCGCCAACAACTTCGTTACGCACGCTCTCGCCGTAACGCTGACGAACCACGGCCATCGGCACTCGCCCTTGGCGAAAACCATTCAAGCGAACGTTCTTCGCCGTTTCTTTTAAGCGAGTATTGACAGCCTCATCGATTTCGCCAGCAGGCACTTGAATCGTGATGCGGCGCTCAATCTGGGAGGTCGTCTCGACGGAAACTTGCATGAATTGTCCTCTAACGGCTGGGCGTTGTGTTGATTGCTGTAAATAAGTCCAAGGGGCAATTTTAAGAACCCTGGCGCATCGTGGCAAGCGCCATGCTCGCAAGATGGGGGCAGCCACGTGAAATACAAGGGGATGGTGTTGCTTTCAGAGCCCCTTTGACATCAATTTAGTGCCAAGACGGGCGATTTTCATGATCTACCGCCTTGATGTTCGGCCGCCCACCACAGACTGATAACATGGGCGACAAGGCCAAAGGTGCTTGCATGGGAAATAAACACCTGCCAGCTCATCCAGTCAGTGAATAGCGCATGCCAGGCCCCCATCACCAACACCCCGAGCATCATCATAATGGCAAGACGTTTGAGCATCCCAGGGAGCTGCTGCCGACCATCATGGGGCAGGAGGCGCCATTGCAAGACGGTCGCCACCAACACAACCACCAGGGCCAGCAGTATCAACGTCAAGCGGGTTTCGTGACCACCCGCCATGTAACGAGGCAAGGCGGCGAGCATCACGACACACAGGCCCAAAGCGCTGCTCACTTTATTGGCTGACGCTGGCACCCCCGTCTGCATCAGCTATTCACCGGCAGTTGCTCAGATGCCAGCCATGCTTCTACCCAGGGCAATGCCGCGTCATCGGCCATAAAGGTTTCCATGGCATCAACTTCCAGTCGCTCACCCAGACGTGTTGCGCCAAGGTCGGCCAGCAACTCATCCAGACGACGTCCCGCACCACAAAAGGTGTCGCCGTAGGAGCTATCGCCAAGCGCGATCAGGCCGTAAGACAACGCGGAAAGCGATGGGCTCTGAGTCTGAAGGTCGCGAACAAAAGGAACAAAGTTGCCTGGAAAATCACCGCTACCAGTGGTCGATACGCAAAACAGTACGAGATCCGGCGTTGAATCGGTAATGTCCCCCAGTACTGGCTGTTCTAGAATATCAACTACGTAACCCGCTTCCTCAAAGAGCGGCTTGACCTGCTCAGCCACGTCCAATGCACCGCCGTACATGGTGCCTACTGCTATACTTAGCCGAGGCATTACGACTCCTCAAACAAGGTGGTGTACCGCCGACCAAGAGCCAGCTAATACCTGATGAATATACTCAAATATTAACACGCCATAGCGATGTGGCGCACCCTCTAGAGGACCTCTACCATAGTGAATAATATAAAGCCCCCGTCGACACGGGCTGCGTCGACGGGGGCTATTAGTGGCTTACAGGCAAAACAAAGCATTTACGCTAGTTTATGATGCCGAACCCCGATATTGCTCGACTTGCTGCTTGAGCTTTTGCCCAGGTCGGAAAGTGACAACCCGGCGAGCTGAAATGGGTATTTCTTCACCGGTCTTGGGGTTGCGCCCAGGCCGCTCACGCTTATCGCGAAGATCAAAATTACCAAAACCTGACAGCTTCACCTGCTCGTTTTCTCTTAAGCAGGCTCGGATCTCCTCAAAGAAAGCCTCAACCATGGCTTTCGCTTCCCGCTTGGAAAACGACAGCTCAGTATGTAAATGCTCCGCCAGCTCTGCTTTGGTTAACGCACCCATGGGAATCCTCCGTGTAGCACAAAGCCGCCAAGCATACGAAACAGACCGCACCTTGGCATTTTTAGCCGCGTAGCTCAGCGCCCAACTCAGCCTGCACCTGCGCCACTATCGACTCTACCAACTGATTGATTTCTTCATCATTAAGCGTGCGCGATGGGTGCTGCCAGGTCAAGCCTAGCGCGATACTTTTGTATCCTTCAGCGACGCCCTTACCAGCATAGACATCAAATAGCGTTATGTCTTTCAGGTATTGGCCTGCTTTTACCTGCGCACTATCCAGCAACGTCTGCACGGGGCGATCACCGGGAAGCGTAAAGGCTAAATCACGGCGCACTTCCGGAAAGCGTGACAGCGGTTCGAAAGCAGGTACACACCCCTGACTCAAGTGATCTAGGCGCACTTCAAATACGACCGCGTCGACCTTAAGCCCAAGCGTTGCCCTCACTTGAGGATGCAGGGTACCAATCCAGCCCGCCGGCTTGCCGTCAAACAGTACTTGAGCGCTCTGGCCTGGGTGCAAGGCAGGATGCTCGGCAGGCTCGAACCGCCACGCATCGCGATTGCCCCCCAATGTCAGCAAGCTTTCCAGGTCGCCTTTAAGGTCGTAAAAATCCACGCTGACCTTCTCGCCGCTCCAACCTTCTGGGTCGCGGCTGCCGCACACCAGCGCTCCCATCATCGGTACTTGCGATAAAGCATCCAACTCCCCGTTAAACACCAACCCCGTCTCAAACAGACGCACCCGGCTTTGTTGACGGTTAAGGTTGTGCTCCATCGCTCGCACCAGTCCCGGCATCAGGCTGGCACGCATCACCGACATATCGGCGGAAATGGGATTGGCAAGAACCGGCGATACGGCGTCTGGCAGCATGGCCGACTGCAGCTCCGGGGCAACGAAACTATAGGTAATGGCTTCCTGAAACCCTCGCGCCACCATTTGCCGGCGCAGCCGCCCCAGGGAAAGCGTAGCTTCGTCCGCGGGACGCAGCGACAGACGTGCAGCCGGGCGACGAACCGGCAAATTATTGTAGCCGTGGATCCGCGCCACTTCTTCAATCAGGTCTTCTTCAATGGAAACATCAAACCGCCAACTGGGCACATTCACCAGCCAGTTGCCTTCGCTTTCTCTGACGCCGAAACCCAGACGCTTGAGAATATCGCTGACATCATCGTTGGCCAAACGCTTCGAAAGGGCTTTTTCAAGCCGCTCACCGCGAAGCGTAATGCTCTTCGTGGCCGGCATTGCGGCCTCACTCTTCGCCTCGACAATGGGCCCTGCCTGGCCACCACATATCTCCAGAAGCAGGCGTGTCGCACGTTCGATAGCGAGCGGCGTCACTTCCGGGTCGACACCGCGCTCAAAGCGATGTGAGGCATCGGTGTGCAAGCCATAGGAGCGGGCTTCGCCGGCAATGGCCACTGGGCTAAAAAAGGCGGCTTCCAGAAAGATCGTCCGTGTTGTTTCACTGACACCAGACAACTCGCCCCCCATGATGCCGGCCATCGCCAGCGGGCCTGTTTGATCGGCAATCACCAGGGTTTCAGGCCGCAGAGCCATCTCCTGCCCATCCAGCAGCGTCAAAGTCTCCCCGGGGCGAGCCATCCGGACAACGATACCACCACTGAGGTTTTCCCGGTCAAAAGCGTGCATTGGCTGGCCAAGCTCCAACATCACGTAGTTGGTAATATCAACGACCGGGTCAATCGAGCGGATACCGCTGCGCCGCAAGCGCTCAACCATCCAGAGGGGTGTTTCAGCGCTTGTGTTGACATTGGTAATGACACGACCTAGATAACGCGGACACTGCTCCGGCGCTTCCAGGTCGACCGCGAAGGTATCGTCGATCGTGGCAGGCACCGTCACTACTTCCGGTTCCGATACCATCAGGCGGTTAAGCACCCCCACCTCACGGGCCAAGCCTTTAATACTCAGACAGTCGCCTCGGTTAGGCGTGAGATCGACCTCAATGGTCATGTCATTGAGGTGCATATACTCACGAAAATCCATGCCAGTGGGCGCTTCGCTGGGCAGTTCGAGAATACCGGCCGAGGTATCTTCCTCAAGGCCAAGCTCGGAGGCTGAGCAAATCATGCCTTGCGACTCGACGCCACGCAGCTTGGCTTTTTCAATCTTGAAATCACCAGGCAATACACCACCGACCCGGGCAAATGGCACCTTTTGGCCTACGTCGACATTGGGCGCCCCGCAGACCACCTGAACCGACGAACCACTGCCGTCATCTACCGTGCACACGTTGAGCTTGTCAGCATTGGGGTGACTTTCCCTGGTCAGCACTTCCGCTACTACCACGTCGCTGAATGGCGCTGCCACCGGCTCAACAGCATCGACTTCCAGGCCTGCCATGGTGATCTGGTCGGCGACTGCTTGCGTATCCAGCTGCGGAGAAACCCACTCACGCAGCCACTGTTCTGAAAATTTCATGATCGTTCCTGTGGTTGGCGGTGGTCTTAAGCGAATTGACGTAAGAAGCGCAGGTCGTTTTCAAAGAAAAGACGCAAGTCATTGACGCCATAACGGAGCATTGCCAGGCGCTCAGCGCCCATACCGAAAGCAAAGCCCGTAAAACGCTCTGCATCGATACCGGAATGACGAAAGACTTCCGGATGGACCATGCCGCAGCCCATCACTTCCAGCCAGCCACTGTGCGAACAAACACGGCATCCCTCACCACCACACATGACGCATTGAATATCAACTTCCGCCGACGGTTCCGTGAACGGAAAGTAGGAAGGACGAAAGCGTACCGAGAGATCATCTCGCTCGAAGAATGCCTGCAGGAAATCTTCGATCGTACCTTTCAAATCCGCAAAGCTGACATCTTCATCCACCAACAAGCCTTCGACCTGATGAAACATCGGCGTATGAGTCAAGTCCGAATCACTGCGGTAGACACGCCCCGGACAGACAATCCGAATGGGTGGCTCGGTGCTTTTCATGGTCCGCACTTGCACTGGCGAGGTATGGGTCCTCAACAAACGCGTTGCATCAAAGTAAAAAGTGTCGGCCATGCCGCGAGCCGGGTGGTGCGAGGGGATGTTGAGCGCCTCGAAATTGTGATAATCGTCTTCAATTTCAGGCCCTACGGCAACGTCATAGCCGATGCGGGTAAACAGTCCCTCGATCCGCTCCAGTGTGAGGGTCACCGGGTGCAGACCGCCCGCTGATTGGGTGCGACCGGGCAAGGTAACATCGATACGCTCCGCCGCCAGACGCGCTTCAAGGGCCTCGCTTTCAAGCTGCTGGCGCTTGGCATCGATCTCTCCCGCCAATGTCTGCTTGGCTTGATTGATACGCTCACCTGCAGCTGGACGCTCTTCGGCGGACAGTTTGCCAAGCCCTTTAAGCAACGCCGTCATTTCGCCTTTTTTGCCTAAATAACGTACGCGCACTTCATCCAATGCAGCGACGCTCTGTGCCGCCTGAATGGCGTCGCGTGCTTCAGATACCAGCGCTGGAAGGTGGTCCATCCTGTTTATCTCCGAATTAAGCGATTTCCATCCTGAGGATGGCGTGTCACATTATGATTGAAGAGCGTGACATAAAAACAGGGGAAGAGCGGCTGCTCTTCCCCTGTATGGGTCACGCTAAAATGACCGTGGCATTCACTGGCACCGCTGGCGCCAATTGAAGCTTATTGGGCAGCCTTGGCTTTTTCCACGATGGCAGCAAATGCCGCTTTTTCATGAACGGCCAGATCCGCCAGCACTTTGCGGTCAATTTCGATACCAGCTTTCTTAAGGCCGCCAACGAAACGGCTGTAAGACATACCGTTCATGCGAGCGCCCGCATTGATGCGCTGAATCCACAACGCACGGAACTGACGCTTACGATTGCGGCGGTCACGGTAGGCATACTGACCGGCTTTGATAACCGCCTGCTTGGCTACACGGAACACACGCGAACGTGCACCATAATAACCTTTGGCCTGCTTCAATACTTTTTTATGGCGACGACGGGCAACTACGCCACGCTTAACACGAGTCATAACACACTCCTGACTTTATGACTGAGGCAAATGCACTCAGTATAGAAAATTCGACGTTACAGATTCGGCAGCATGCGCTGGATAAGCGCTTTATCAGACGCATGAATCTGTTTCATACCGCGCAGTTGACGCTTACGCTTGGTCGACTTCTTGGTCAGAATGTGGCTACGGAAAGACTGCTTGTGCTTGAAGCCATTGGCTGTCTTCTTGAAGCGCTTTGCAGCACCACTGTTGCTTTTGATTTTCGGCATGAGGAAAACTCCGCTCGATGTTTTTTAGAAAACCCAGGGCCAACTGCCAGTAATGACAGCCCGTTAACTTCGCCGTTGGATCACTTCTTTTTCGGGGCAAGGATCATAATCATCTGGCGGCCTTCCATTTTCGGAAATGACTCCACCGCTCCGATATCTTCCAGGTCGGCGGCAATCCTTTCCATCAGCTTTCTGCCGATATCCTGGTGCGCCATTTCACGACCACGGAAGCGCAATGTGACCTTACCCTTATCACCACCTTCTAAAAAGCGCGTCAGGTTTTTAAGCTTGACCTGATAGTCGCCTTCGTCGGTGCCAGGCCGGAATTTAACTTCCTTGACCTGGATTTGCTTCTGCTTTTTCTTTTGAGCCGCTTTTTGCTTCTTCTGCTCAAAAACGAATTTGCCGTAATCCATAATCTTGCAGACGATGGGATCGGCATTCGAAATTTGCACAAGGTCCAAACCGGCAGATTCCGCACGTTCCAACGCTTCGGTGGTAGGCACTACACCTAACTGCTCACCGTCGCTATCGATAAGACGTACTTCTTGCTCGGTAATTCGCTCGTTCATTGGTGGGCGCTTGTCTGCTGGACGCCCGCGCTGGTTGCTTCTCTTGATCGTTCCGTCTCCTTAGGCAATTGACGATGTCGCCAGGGCTGCTCGTTCAGCACTGAAACGCTCGATAAATTCATCGACCGTCATGGTGCCGAGATCTTCGCCGCTGCGAGTTCGCACGGCCACTGAGTCAGCGTCGACTTCCTTATCTCCTACCACCAGGAGATAGGGAACTTTCTGTAACGTATGCTCGCGGATTTTAAAGCCGATCTTCTCGTTCCTCAAGTCCGCTTTTGCTCGCATTGCATTTTTTTGCAAACGTTGCTCTAAAGCAAGGGCATAATCACGCTGTGAATCGGTTATCGTCATCACGCTGACCTGCTGCGGCGCTAGCCATAATGGCATTGCGCCTGCGTAGTGCTCAATCAAAATTCCCAAAAAGCGCTCGAAGGAACCTAATATCGCACGGTGCAGCATTACTGGCGTTTTGCGAGCCCCGTCTTCGGCAACGTATTGCGCCCCGAGCCGACCTGGCAAATTAAAGTCGAGTTGTAGCGTACCACATTGCCACACGCGATTCAGGCAATCGCGCAGTGCAAACTCAATCTTCGGACCGTAAAATGCCCCTTCACCCGGCTGCAAATCCCAATCAAGCCCGGTGGCATTGAGCGCAGCCTCCAATCCTTGCTCGGCCTGATCCCACATATCGGCCTCGCCCAGAAAGTCTTCAGGCCGGGTTGACAGCTTAAGCTCCACATCTTCAAAGCCCAGCGTTTTATATACCTGCAGCGTAAGTGCAATGAAGGCTTCCGCTTCCGCCTGAATCTGGCTTTCAGTACAAAAGATGTGTGCGTCATCCTGTGTAAAGCCGCGTACACGCATCAGGCCATGCAAGGACCCAGACGGCTCGTTGCGGTGACAGATACCAAACTCTGCCAAGCGTAATGGCAAGTCACGGTAACTCTTGAGCCCCTGATTAAAGACCTGCACATGACACGGGCAGTTCATGGGCTTGACCGCATACTCACGCTTTTCCGATTCCGTGGTGAACATCAGTTCATTATAGTGCCCCCAGTGACCCGACTTCTTCCACAGGGAAAGATCCACGACCTGGGGCGTCTTGATCTCCTGGTAACCGTGTTCACGCTGGATCTGGCGCATGTAATCTTCCAACGCCTGGTACATCGTCCAGCCGTTGGGGTGCCAGAACACCATGCCAGGGGCTTCTTCCTGAAGGTGAAAGAGGTCCATCTTGCGCGCCAGCTTGCGATGATCCCGCTTTTCAGCCTCTTCCAGGCGCTTTAGATATGCCTTGAGCTGTTTTTTGTCGCCCCATGCCGTTCCGTAAATCCGCGTCAACATGGGATTCGAGGCATCACCGCGCCAATAAGCCCCCGCCAGCTTGGTCAGCTTGAAGGCTTTGAGATGGCGCGTATTGGGGACATGAGGCCCCCGACACATATCGGTATATTCTTCATGGTGATAGAGCCGGATGGTGGCGCCTTCGGGAATATCCCGAACTATTTCCTGCTTATAGGGCTCATCACGGTGCAGGAAGGTCAGCATGGCTTGATCGCGATCGACGTACTCCCGCACGACGTCATATTCGTGATCAATGAGCGCTTTCATGCGGGCCTCTATAGCCTCCAGATCATCAGACGATACCGAGCCACCAAATTCAATATCGTAATAGAAGCCGTCTTCAATGACCGGGCCAATCGCCATCTTCGCATTGGGATATAGCTGCTTGACGGCATGGCCAATCAAATGCGCGCAGGTATGCCGGATAATATCTAGCCCCTCAGGGTCACGGGCGGTGAGAATGGCCACTTGGGCGTCTTGCTCAATCAGATCAGCAGCATCAACCAGGGTGCCGTCGATTTTTCCGGCAACGCAGGCCTTAGCCAAACCAGGGCCAATGGACTCTGCCAGTTGCATAATGGAAAGTGGTTCATCAAACGTTCTCTGACTGCCGTCTGGCAGTGTCACAATGGGCATGCGAATTTTCCTTGAGCGCAGTGGTGATCCATACCAAGGATCACATTTCGCTATCAATGATGTAAAAAAATAGGTTAACGATAACAGCGAGCAAGGCTAACAGATGCCAGCCTCTGTATAAATAAAAAAGCGGAGGGCTTAAGCCCCCCGCTTCATTCAACTACCGCGTTTTAAAAAACTTAAAGTCTTCGAGCTAAGTGTGAAACTTAGTTCCACTCATCCAGCTCTACACGACGGTTTTCAGCACGGCCTGCATCTGTATCGTTGGTTGCAATTGGCTGCTCTTCACCAAAGCCTTCAGCCATCATGCGGTTAGACTCAACGCCGCGAGTCGCGAGGTAGGCAGTAACTGACTCAGCACGGGCCTGGGAAAGGTCCATGTTGTACTGCGCAGAACCTACAGAATCGGTATGGCCTTCAATACGAACGCGAACATCGGGGTTGTTGACCAAGCGCTCGGCAACACCGTTCAGCACGTTACGTGCTTCAGCGGTCAGTTGAGCGGAGTCAAACTCAAAGTTGACATCCTGTAGCACGACACTGTCAGGGCAACCTAGTGAATTGACTTCAACACCTGCCGGCGTGTTGGGGCACTGGTCACGATAGTCCGGCACGCCATCGTTATCAGAGTCCAGCGGGCAACCGTTGGCATCTACCTCAACGCCTGCGGGCGTACCCGGGCACTGATCGCGGTAGTCCGGCACGCCGTCGTTATCAGAATCTAACGGACAACCTTCAGCATCGACAGCTGCGCCAGCAGGAATGTCACCGCCGTAGCTCGGGCACTGAGGTTCAGGCTCAGGGGTGTTATCGGCACACAGCATAGCACCGATAGTGGCACCTGCTGTCGCACCGACAGCCGCGCCTGTGTCTTCGTCAGAGCTACTGCTGCCCGCGTAGCCGATACCACCACCAATTACGCTACCGGCCAAGCCACAAACAAAAGGATGCTGATACCAGCTACGATCGCTGCTAGCACTCATTTGGCCGGAAGACTGAGAGGCAGAGCTGGCACAGCCAGATAGGCCTACTACCAGAGCAGAACCGATTAGCAAGCCAGTCGTTGATTTTTTCATGCAGAACTCCTTCTTGATCCAATGCTGACATGGTCATTAGTAACCAGATCATCTAATGCTTCTTTTTTTAAGCGAGAGCATCCATTTTTCGCTTGCCTAACACCGCACTCGTTAGCTTCCTCGATGCTAGACTGTTGCTCATGGTACCGAATCAGTGCTTGCGGGCAACATGCTATATATCAACTTGTTGCTGACACCGATGTTCTTCAGCATAGCAAATTAAGCGCATAGAGCACTATAAACCAGCCGTTACACTTAAAAAATATGGGCAATCGATCTATTGACAGCTCAATGAAGCCCTTGCCCACCCTTTTTACGCCACGTCATTACAGCCTGCGCAGCGGCTAACACGGCACCTCGCATTTGCTTTTCCGCTGCGAGACGCTCACGGTCTTCTTCCATGCGCTCACGCGGCGTCAACTGTTGCCTGGCCGAATGGGTTTTAAGATGCTTTGTACGCTCATAATGCTCAGCAAAAGCTTGAAACTCAGGCTTTTCGGTCAGGCTCGGGTCAATAATCTCCAACAACACTTTGCAACGCCAGGCACCTTCAGTAATTTCCACCTGCTCCTGAACCAAAGCAGCGGTTACCCAGTCGAGATTTTCCAGGCTTTTCAGCTGTGCCTGCTGGTCTTCAGCAACGCGAAACGCATCACGCCGCTTAACTTCCTTGCGCAGACGGTAGGCATAGCCAGCCAGTCCGGCAATCGCTACGACTGCAACCAATAAGAGTAGCAATGCGTACGTCAGACTCATGATGCTCCTTACCCAAACCTATCAATTGCTTTACCAGAATTATACATATCAATCACGATAACCTTACAGCATCTATATCGATCACGCTAATCATATCGAGCTTGCCGATTGGCGGCGAGCGGTATTACTTCGACGTGCGAGTTTGCCTCATCAGGTGATAAATAGTTTGCTGCCGCAGAAGAATTAAGCCTGTGAGCATTGTGATCCACCATGTTGTATCGCCACTGCCGCCAGGCAATTAAATAGCTAACGGTAAGCGCCATCGCTCCGGCGGTATGCAGTAATGCCAACCAAAGCGGTAGCCACAGAACAACACTGGCAATGCCGAGGGCCACCTGAAGGCAGTAGATTCTTAATACCGTAAGTAAGCCACGCGCCGCTCTGTCATGCCGATATCGCCACCACAAGACCATTAGGGCCACTCCCAGCAAGCCACCTCCCAGCCGATGCATCATATGAATCGCGGTTCGCGCATCAGCGTGCAACTGGCCATGCAAATAATTGGGTCCAACGGTTTGGGTCAGGTGGAAGCCTTCACTAATATCCATTTCAGGCCACCATTGTGCATTGCACGACGGAAAGCCCTGGCATGAGATACCAGCGTAGTTGCTCGAAACCCAACCCCCCAAGGCTATCTGGCAAAATAATAATACGCCCACCAGCCACCAATTTGCAGATGCACGACGTGGCGGCCGATCAGAATTTTGCTGTAATGCTTTTAGACGGCAATACAGCAAAACAAACAGTAACAGAATCCCCATACCACCCAGCAAATGCAGCGTAACCACCTGGGGCCATAATTTAAGGGTCACGGTTAACGCGCCAAACGCCCCTTGGGCAGCAATAGCAAGCAATAAGATAATACTAATATTCCATGGATACTGCTTTACATGTCTTAGTGGCCAGCCTAGCCACAGCAGCAGAATGACAGTCGCACCGAGCATGGTTGCAACATAACGATGGAACATTTCAAGCCAAGCTTTCGATGTTTCCAATGGGAAGGCTGGATAACTCACCGCAACGTCATTTGCTGTAGGCACTACCCATTGGCCGTAACACCCTGGCCAATCGGGACAGCCTAAGCCTGCGTCAGATAAGCGCGTCCAGGCACCTACCAACATCACCAGGGCGGTAAAAAAAATACCGATAAATGAAAGCCCCTTGACGACGACAATACGCTGTTGATCAACCATTGAGTCCCTCCACGGCAAAGCGATCGATCTACGCTACCTGGCGTTGACCTTGAATAGGTGTTGCGTGTCATCAAGAATATCGGCCACCGGTACAGACGCAGAAAATGACAACGCAGGGCGCCCCTGGGGATCAATCAACCACACGCTATTCACTTTTCGCCAGGGAGGAGTCTCCTCCCAACGCGCCAATTGCTCACCAGGCAATGCCTGGCCTCCTCCACCGATATTCAGTCGTGCCAATCGATGGGCGTCACGCCCCAGCGCGCGATGCATTCGCCACAGGATGTCACGGCGCTCAGCACACTGAACCGAACAATCAAACGCTAATGTCCAATGATCTTCACCAACGTCAGCCTTGGAAACCGTTTCAACTGGCCAATGCTCAAGCCATGGAAGTTGCTCAGCAGGTGAACCGCTAGCCGTGATCTGCTCAGGGACGCCGATACGCCACTCAACCATCCCCCAGGCGGTGATAATAGGCGCGGAAAAAATGATGAATATCAATAGCAACTTAATCCGCTGACGATTAACTGAGTTAATGGCTATCATCATATCCCCCCTCATGATGTTCTAGGCTCGAATAAAGGTAACGCCTGCCAACCCACATCGTGATCAGCGCTACCAGCGCAAGCCCCCACCACTGAAATGCATAGGCAATATGCCGACTCGCAGGCATCACATTGGCTTGCCACCATTCTAAGAAAACGCCGTCGCCGGTTTGCGCATGCACCCACCCCTGGTAGCGAAAGTCGGGTATCACCCCCTGCCAAGGCGTAAGGCTGATTTGTTGAAGGCGCTCTTCTTCTAGGTTAGGGCCGAACAATAGACCGTCATCCTTTGCTTGCTGCCATTTACCAGTTAGAGAAACTTGCTCTTGGGGGGTCGATATACTTGGTGAGTCACGACTGGTCCCGGTTTCAACAAAGCCACGCTGAATCAACCAGTACTGACCAAATCTATCTTTAAACGGGGTTAAAACGGCAACCCCCAAACGTCCATCGACAATTCGGTTATCTAAAAAAAAGCTATGCTCAGATATATACTCACCATTGAGCGTAAGCTCAGCCCCTTCGGTAGGTAGCGTTTGCGGGTCAACCAGTGCAGGCGCATTGTCTCGAGCTGAAGCCGCCGCTTGTTTATTATTGGCCCTGTCCCACTGCCATGCGCCAAGAAAGCCGCCCAGCAGCACCAACGACAACCAGAACGTATACCAGCCATATAGACGCCAGCGACATGAGGAGTACTTTTTCATGCTACTTAAATCACTCATTATCATTGTTTTTTTCGCTATGTTGATTAGCTTGGCAGTAGGCGCTGGTTACCTGCTACGCGATGGCTCTTCGTCTAAGCGACTTCTTACATCTCTAAAATGGCGGATAGGCTTTGCTGCTCTGCTCTTATTGCTCATTGTCTATGGATTCGGGAGCGGCCAACTCACCTGAGTGCTCACACGACATAAACGAAGATAAACAATCCTAACCATACAACATCAACAAAGTGCCAATACCAGCAGGATGCCTCAAAACCAAAGTGCTCGGTATCCGAAAAATGCCCGCGTATAATACGCGCCAGCATTACCATAAGAATCAAAGTGCCAATGATGACATGAACGCCATGAAAACCCGTTAAGATAAAGAACGTAGACCCAAAAATACCGGCTTCCAGCGTAATACCATAATGCTGGTAAGCTTCATAGTACTCGACGCCTTGAATAAAAATAAAACAGCAGCCAAGTATTACCGTCCCTGCCAGCCAGTTCCTGCATACGCGACGTTTTTCGGCCTTGAGTGCTTCATGAGAAATCGTCAATGTGATACTGGAAGTAACCAACAGCAATGTATTCACCAATGGCAGTTGCCAAGGGCTGAAGACATTATCGGGGCCTGAAACTGAAGCATCCGGGGGATTTAACAAAGGCCATTCGGCAATAAAGTTCGGCCATAAAAGTGCCGAAACACCTTTTGCACCTTCACCGCCCAACCAGGGTATAGCAAACATACGAACGTAAAAAAGCGCACCGAAAAACGCGGCAAAAAACATCACTTCGGAAAAGATGAACCACCCCATCCCCCAGCGAAATGAGCGATCCATCTGACTATCGTAGAGCCCTAAATGCGATTCATTAATCACATCACGAAACCAGAATGCCATGACCGCTATAACGGAGATAACACCTATCGCGATAAGTAAGCTTGTACTGCCATAGACAAGCTGGGCGCCTAACCCCACCATCATAAAACCGGTTGCCAGAGAGCCCAGAATCGGCCAATAGCTTTTTGCAGGGACATAATAACTTCCGCCACTCATTTTAAATCTCCCCGTTTTTGTTATTCATATATTGCGCCACTGCCGGGCGGTCATCACTTTCATTAAGAGGGTATAGCGTATATACCAATGTAACGGTCGCTATATCCTCTGGCAAGGTGTTATCCAGTTGAAAAACAAGCGGAATGGTCAAATTCTCGTTGGCATCAAGACGCTGTTCCTGAAAACAAAAGCAACTTACCTTCCGCACATGAGCGGAGGCAGTAGATGGACTAACGCTGGGTACTGCCCGACCCCAACTGGTCGACTGGCTACGATTAGAGAACGTAAAGTCAATCTCCGTCGTTTGACCGGGATGTACCTGGACTTGGTGGGTTTCCACACCAAGTTGCCAGGGAAGCCCGGCACTTGTCCGGGTAATAAACTGGACTGTCACATAGCGGTCGCTATTAACGTCATCACCTAAAACTTGTTGCGCAGAGGTACTGACCTTTCCATTAATACCTGTTACTTCACAAAAAACGTCGTAAAGAGGCACTAATGCAAATGCAAATGCAAACATACCAATCAAGGCGAAAATCGTCTTGGTGACCGTTTTCTTGACACCTTCCGCTTGGTGTGAACGCATATTTCACTCCAGATGATTTAGTATGGATTGCCTATTTTTCAATTTGTCGAAATACAGGAGGTGTCTCAAACGTATGTAGAGGAGCTGGACTGGGCACCGTCCACTCTAAATCTACAGCACCTTCCCACGCTTTAGCGGGTGCTGGCTTACCGCCTCTTACGCATAAAATAATCACGAGAACGAAAAGTAATTGCGACGCACCGAAAAAGAAGGCACCTATGCTGGATACGAGATTAAAGTCGGCAAATTGAAGTGCATAATCAGGTATTCGTCTTGGCATACCGGCTAAACCAGCAAAATGCATCGGGAAAAAAGTTAAATTGACGCCAATTACAGAGAACCAAAAATGCCACTTTGCTAGCGTCTCGTTTGGATAATGTCCTGTCCACTTGGGCAACCAGTAATATACACCCGCCATAATGGCAAAAATGGCGCCAGGAACCAGCACATAATGAAAGTGGGCGACGACAAAGTAAGTGTCATGATATTGAAAATCCGCTGGCGCAATAGCGAGCATCAGGCCTGAAAAGCCACCGATGGTAAACAGCACTACAAACGCAAGCGCAAACAGCATTGGAGACTCAAAGCTTATCGAGCCACGAAAAAGCGTCGTCACCCAATTGAAGACTTTAACGCCCGTAGGTACAGCAATCAGCATCGTCGAATACATGAAAAATAATTCAGCCACCAATGGCAGGCCCACCACAAACATATGGTGCGCCCATACCAAGAAAGACAACAGCGCAATAGCAGCCGTGGCATAAACCATCGAGGCGTAGCCAAAAAGAGGTTTTCGAGCAAAAGTCGGGATAATGGCCGACACGATGCCGAAGGCTGGCAAGATCATGATGTAAACTTCAGGGTGACCAAAAAACCAGAAGAGGTGCTGAAAAAGTACCGGGTCGCCGCCGCCTCCTGCATCAAAAAAGCTGGTACCGAAGTTAATATCCATCAGCATCATGGTAATGACGCCAGCCAAAACCGGCATGACGGCAATTAACAAAAAAGCGGTTATTAACCAAGTCCATACAAATAGAGGCATATCCATCAACCGCATGCCCGGTGCCCGCATGTTTAAAATAGTCGCGATAATATTAATCGCCCCCAAAATGGAACTAATACCCGCAATATGCAGTGCAAGAATAAAGAAGGTCGTTGATGCTGGCGCATAGGTAGTCGATAGTGGCGCATAGAACGTCCAACCAAAATTAGGCCCGCCACCTGGCATCAGCAACGTAGAAAGCAACAGCGCGAAAGCGACAGGAAGCAGCCAGAAGCTAAAGTTGTTCAAGCGCGGCAGCGCCATATCGGGCGCGCCAATCTGTAACGGTATCATCCAGTTGGCAAGCCCTGTAAAAGCAGGCATGACGGCTGCAAACACCATGATCAGGCCGTGCATGGTGGTCATCTGGTTAAAAAACTCTGGTTCGACCAACTGTAATCCAGGTTGAAATAACTCTGCACGAACAACAAGCGCAAAGATGCCTCCAACAAAAAACATGGATAAGGAAAAAATCAAATAAAGCGTGCCGATCTCTTTATGGTTGGTCGTCAAGACCCAACGACGCCATCCAGTCGGTTGCGCCGGGTGATCGGCAACACCACCTGCTGTCGCAACCGTATCGCTGTGCTGCAGCGTAGACTGCAAAGGTATCCTGGGTGCCATATTTCTCTCCAAATTTATTCTTTTCGCTGTAACCTGCAGTACCTATCGATCATTCTGTTTGTTCTGCAACGCGCGCGGGCTGTACCTGCTCTTGGGTATCATTCCCCCAGGCGTTTTGCGTATAGGTAACGACTGCAGCAATTTCAACCGGATTAAGCGTATTTCGGAACGCAGGCATTGCAGCACCCGAAACGCCATTAATGACTTTATCCAAGTGCCAGTCGAGATCATCAATCAGTTGCTGATTACCCGCGAGCGCAGGAAATGCGGGGGGAGAACCCTGTCCATCTGATTGGTGACATGATGCACAAATGGATTCATAGACAGACTCTCCTCTGTCCATTAATTCGTTCATTGCCCATTCGCGCCCAACCCCCTGCGCTTCTTGCTCCGCCGCTTGTTTACGTTCTGCCAACCAGTCATCAAAGGCTTCTTCTTCCATGGCCTGAACCACTACCGGCATGAAGCCATGGTCAATGCCGCAAAGCTCCGCACACTGCCCGCGATAAATTCCTGGCTCATTAATCCTGACCCAGTTTTCATTAATAAACCCAGGAATCGTATCTTGCTTGACGGCGAGATCGGGCACCCACCAGGAATGTATGACGTCATCTGACGTCATTAAAAAACGGATTTTACGATTAATAGGTAGCACTAGTGGCTCATCAACTTCCAGGAGATAATTCTCTCCTCGCTCCTCCTCGCCGCCTACTTGACTGCGCGGCGTACTGAGGTTGGAATTGAAAGCAACATCCTCGCCCAGATATTCATACCGCCAACGCCATTGCTGCCCCGTTACCATAACGTCCAGTTCGGCATCTGAAGCATCGTACATATTCTTTAACGTAGCCGTCGCCGGCACAGCCATGCCGACAAGAATTAGCACGGGAATGACCGTCCAGAGAATCTCTACCTTGGTGTTCTCATGAAAGTGAGCGGCTTTTGCGCCTCGTGAATGACGATAGCGAAACAGCGAGTAAAACATAGCGCCAAAAACCACCACACCAATAACGACACATATCCAGAAAATGGTCATGTGCAGACCGTAGATATCACGGCTGACATTGGTCACCCCAAGCGGCATGTTCCACGATTGAGCAAAGCAGACACTGCTACTCATCACGCCTGCACTGAACACTGATGGTCGCCACCATAAGCGCATTGAAGCCCCCTTTTTTTTTGTTGTGGCTGAAACCAGCAACCTGAATGGATGTAGGCAACAGACGAGTGCCGATATAACGTTATTAACTGCAGTATAGAAAACACCCGCCAATGTTCACGTGATTTGTAAAAAATAAAGCTGGCTTGCTTATCCCGCAACGAGCGTAGCAAGCCCCCAGAGCGCCACGACAAACGCTAAGGTAATGATAATAAATGTAATAATAAATGCAGTTGGATGTTTAGAACTGAAGTCTTCGCGTCGTTGACGGTCACTTTGAACGCCGATGAGTGCTGCGAGCACCGATTTGATCACCGACCACATACTCACCTCGTTGCCGCTTGCCGCGATGTTGCTATCGACGGCTTTCTGTTCTGTTGTAATACGTTTTTTAAACGATAGCTCACGCTCGCCATGTTACCTTGCAGGTCATTCAACGCTCTTGGCACATTATTCACTTGCTAATTTACTATTCCGCTACCGACTTCTATAGTTAATTGATAATATTGATTTTAACGTGCCCTGCGGAGATAACTGATGAGCATGCAACTGTTGAAAATAACCACCCAGGCCATGGCATCGTACCTGCTGATCACGTTGCTGTCCGGCTGTACCACTTACACCTGGGAAGACGGATCAAAAGAGACCGTATTGGGTGTACCGGCAGAAGATGAAAGGCTGACGGAAGAGGAACGCCGCGCCCAAGGCGTGCGCTACCGCAAGCCTGGAGAAATACCCGAGTAATAGATCGACGGAACCTTAGGGTTTGTTAGGCCGAATAAGAACATTTCGCCTACCTACGACTGTTCGTTTGGCCGGTGGCAGGTGCAGAGAGTGGGTTTTCCGGCCAAGGGTGCTTTGGATAGCGCCCACGCATTTCTTTACGCACATCAGGATAGACATTCGCCCAGAAGCTGCGCAGATCCTGGGTAATCTGGAGGGGGCGCCTCGCCGGTGACAACAGATGAATCATCACGTCGACGCGACCATCGGCAATTCTTGGCGTCTCCTGCCAGCCAAACGCCTCTTGAAGCTTAAGCGCCAGAACTGGTGGCCTACCTTGTAGACAGGGTGCATAGTCCAGCGCGATTTGTCGGCCGCTTGGTACGCTCAACACAGTGGGCGCCAAGCGCTCGAACTGAACCTGCTGATCCCAAGTCAGGGACGACAGCAAGTACGTCTCGAAAGGCATTTTTTCCAACTGGCTCATGCGTGTCACCCCGATCATGTAAGGGGCAAGCCAGGTTTCAAGTGTTGTTATCAACGCTTTATCCGACCAATCTGGCCATCGGCTCTCAAAGGACTCATACAGCATCGCCATACGCCCCTGGAGCTGCTGAACGCGTGCATTAAAGATCACTTCAGGGCGCTGCTCCAAGGCGTTCAACAGGGCCGCCATGACGTCTTCCTCGGGCAGCTTGCCAAGCGCGGAAGTGGCTAACACCAGCTCACCGTGACACTGAACCCTTTCTCCAATCAGTCTACCCTGGGCGTCTGACCAACTGATGCGATTGACCCACTGCTGGGTGGCCGGATAAAGACGGATAAGGGTGTCTAGCGAAAGTGGCTCTGCCACGTATATCGTCGCCTCGCTGGTCGCACCCTCCACGTTGACGGCAACCAGATAAGGTTCACTGGCAAGCGGATGGCTGATCGGCAAGGTGGCCGTTTTACCATTGGCGAGCTTGAACCGACCTGGGCTGATGCACTGACCAATACGCTCTGGGTACGCCAGTGCCACCAACGCACTTAACGATGCGTCGTCAACCCTACCTGGGAAATTGGCTTGGGCACTCCCTGCCAAACGCTTGGCCTCATGCTGCCACTGGGGAAACCGCGCAGGTTGAGAAAAACGCTGATTCAGCGCATCGCGAAGCGAGCCGTTGATACGATCCCTGCTTTCAAGGAGCGCGGCGAGCCCACAGGCCAACCCCGCCGCGTTGATGTCGGCTGATTTCACCAGCATCGCGGCAAGCCTTGGGGCTACCGGCCAACGCGCACATTGTTCCCCTAACGGGGTCAACATGCCGGTTCGATCAATGATGCCAAGCTTGTTCAGAAGCGCTTTACCACTCTGCCAGGCGCCGCTGGGCGGTGAAGTCATCCACGTCAGATCGTCAGGGGATTGCACGCCCCAGGAAGCCAGCTCAAGTACCAGCTTCGAGAGATCAGCCTGCTGTATTTCAGGCTCACCGAAGGGGACGAGCGGCTGCTCTTGAGACCATAATCGGAAACATAGCCCTGGGCATTGCCGACCCGCGCGACCGCGCCGTTGATCGGCGCTGGCTCTATTCACCCACCGGGTGGTCAGTTGGGTGAGCCCCAAACGGGGCTGGAACAGCGGGACCCGCTCTAAACCAGCGTCGATCACCACATTCACGCCATCCAACGTCACGCTGGATTCCGCGATAGCCGTCGATACGATGACCCGTGGACGCGAAGCATTTTGCTGGAGAGCCGCCTGCTGCGCTTCTACTGACATGCGACCATGCAACGCGCGTACTTCGACATTAAGCGAACTATCTTCCAGCTTCTTCACCAGCCGGTTTATCTCAGCCGCGCCCGGCAGAATGACCAGAATATCGCGCGTGCCCGATCGATTGAGGGCGTCGCTGACAGCCTCACAGACGCGTGTCTCCAGAGCGGTTTCACGCGCTACCGGCCGATAAATTGTTTCAACCGGGTACTGGCGCCCCGTGCTTTCAATCACCGGAGTCTGTTGCCCAAGCACTTTTTGTAAAGCCGCCACATCGATAGTGGCGGACATCACAATGAGGCGTAAATCGTCGCGAATGCTTTGCTGTACATCCAATGCCAGCGCCAACCCCAGGTCAGCCTCGATGCTGCGTTCATGAAACTCATCGAAGATGATGCCGCCAATTCCCTCAAGCAACGGATCATCCTGCAGCATACGGGTCAGCACCCCCTGGGTGACGACCTCCAGGCGGGTATACCGGCTTACCTGACTGTCGCCCCGCATTCGGTAGCCCACAGTATGGCCTACAGACTCATCAAGCTGCTGGGCCATGAAACTTGCTGCTAGCCGAGCAGCGACTCGGCGTGGCTCAAGAAGCAATAGCGTTTTGCCTTGCGCCCAATGGCTATTCAAAAGCGTCAGGGGCACCCGCGTGGTCTTCCCCGCCCCAGGCTGGGCCACCAGAATAAGTCGATTATGGCTGTCCAGGGCTTCTTGCAGGGAGGCTAAATGCGGCTCAATGGGTAGCGTGGGCATAACCAGTCACCGCGGCGTTGCGGGAGATATATCCTGGCGCTGAACACCACAGCCCTTCAGGATCACTTGCTCGAGAAATTGGCAAATCGACTCCAGATCTTCTTCATCGAGCGCCTCTTTACCTAGAATCCCGGTGACCTGGGCACTATATTCAGAGTAGTGCTGAGTCGCGGACCAAATGAGAAAAATCAGCAAGTGCGGGTCCAGGTCGTCCATCTTACCCTGATGCGACCACTGACGAATGATGGTCGCCCGAGAAGCGACCCAATCCCGTAGTTCACCAGACAAGTATTTATTGAGGAAAGGGGCACCCGCTAAAATTTCAGCGGCAAACAGTTTTGAGCCTTCGGGATAACGCTGGCCAAGCACTATCTTGGTGCGGATAAATTCGCTAAGCACACGTCCCGGGTCGCTTTCTGGTGTGATCTCTTCAAGCACCGCATTCCATCGGCTCATCATGCGATTGAGTAACCGGACATAGAGCGCCTGCTTGCTGCCCATGTAATACAGAATATTCGCTTTGGGCAGCCCAGCTTGATCGGCAATCGCCTGGAGGCTCGCGCCCCGGTAACCATATTGCGAAAACACCTGTTCGGCTGCGCGTAAAATGCCGCGTTCGATGTGGTCTCGACCGACGTTATCCTGGTCTGCTGTTTCAGCCGTCATTCACTGAGTTCCTTTATCAGGTGCTGGCAGATGAGTATGCAAGATAACGGCGCTTCACATTACATGCTCCAAAACCCCGCGTAATACGGTTCCTCGCACCTTATCAGTGCAGCGATCGAAGCCTTGCATAACCGTCTATTTTGTCTCAAGCTCAAACAATATTGACCGATCGGTCAAAACAATGAAAATGGAGTTTGGTATGGCGACGATTGAGTTTTTGCTCAATGGCACCCCCAAGCAATGCGACGTGCCACCGGACACGAGCATTTTAACGCTATTACGCGACCATTTGGGGATGACAGGTACTAAAGAAGGGTGCGCCTCCGGCGATTGTGGCGCCTGTACAGTCGCCATTCGCAACCCGAGTGATGTTGACGCGTGCTTTCAAAGCGTCAATGCTTGTATCACGCCAGCACACCAGCTTAACAGCCGCCACCTGGTCACTATTGAAGGCTTGGCCCAAGGCAATCAGCTGCACCCTGCGCAACAGGCCATGGTTGAATGTCACGGCAGTCAGTGCGGCTTTTGTACGCCGGGTATCGTCATGTCGCTGTTTACGCTGCATACCACCCAGCAACACCGCCCTACTCCCTTGACCCCGGAACGCCTTGAAGCCGTGCTAGGTGGCAATTTATGCCGCTGTACCGGCTATCGCCCTATTCGCGATGCGGCCTTGAGCATGCAATCATTACCCTGGCAGGCTCCCCAATGGTTTGACGCCTCACCGCCAGCTGTATCAGCGCCCGACCCTGAACTGGTAGAAGAAAACGCATCGCTGTTTGCCCAGCCAACCACGCTGGGTGAACTGACCAGAGTGCGCCGCCGTCACCCCAATGCGCGCCTCGTCGCCGGTGCAACGGATTTATGGCTAGAAAACACTCAACGCCTGGTCGAACTGGATCAACTGATCGATGTTTCCCGAGTTCACGAGCTCCGCTTGATTGAAGAAGCCACTTTTAAGGAACAATCAGGCTGGTGGGTCGGCGCAGGCGTCACCTACACCCAGCTTGAGCCGCTGTTGGACACCCACTTCCCAGCCTTTGCCCATTTGCTACACCGTCTCGGCTCGCAACAAATACGCAATACAGGCACCATCGGCGGTAATATTGCCAACGCGTCTCCCATTGGTGATACGCCGCCCGTTTTGCTGGCACTTGATGCCTGGGTCGAACTGACAAACGCTGACAGCTCGCGGCAAATTCCTTTGAGTGCTTTTTTTATCGATTATAAAAAAACCGCGCTGACAGCAGATGAAGTTATCAGCCGGGTGTTTATTCCCAAACTGGCTGATACCACCACGCTACGGGTCTGGAAACTCTCCAAGCGGCGAGAAGATGACATATCAGCAGTGCTGGGCGCTTTCTGCTACCGCCTGGAAGCAGGTGTCATGCGCGACGCGCGCATCGCGTTCGGCGGCATGGCCGCGACCCCTAAACGAGCACTTGCTGCCGAAGCCGCACTGGAAGGCCAGCCACTGTCGAAAACCAGCTTTCAAGCCGCACAGCAGGCGCTTGACGGCGAATTCACCCCCATGAGCGATGTGCGGGGTAGTCAGCTTTATCGCCAGCAAGCTGCTCGCAATCTGCTAGAGCGCCTGTACCTGACGCTTTGTGCGCCCAACCAGGAGGTGATGCTCCATGCGTACGCTCACTAAACTCGACACTGACAGTCGCCGTGCCCGCCGTGAATTGCATGACCAACTTCAAGGCTCAGGTCCCCTGGCCCGCCATACAGTGGATAGCCAGAGTCAACGCCAGGCAGGCAGTGCGAGCTTTCACGAAAGTGCTCAAAAACACGTCACGGGTAAAGCGGCCTATATTGACGATATAAAAACACCGGCAGATGCCCTGCACGTTGCGCTTGGCTTATCGCCAGTCGCCCATGGCACCTTAACCAAGCTCGGCCTTGAAGCGGTCAGGCAGGCACCAGGGGTCATCGATGTTATAACGTTTAATGACGTGCCGGGCCACACCGATATTGGGCCCGTGTTTCCGGGTGATCCTATCTTTGTGGACCGGGAAATCAGCTATGCAGGCCAGTGCCTCTTTGCAGTGGCCGCGACAACCTTGCAGGCCGCGCGTCGGTCCGTGAAACTTGCCAAGCTGGAAATCGATGAACAACCCGCCAGCCTTGATCCTGTCGCGGCCACCGAGCGTGAGGATTTTGTCCGTCCCAGTCACGTTCAAGAGCGCGGTGACTGGCAAACAGCTCTCAGCCAAGCATCACACGTCATTGAAGGCGAGCTTTTTGTTGGCGGACAGGAGCATTTCTACCTGGAAGGACAGGCATGCATCGTCTTGCCCAGCGAAGATGAAGGCGTCATCGTCCATACTTCCAACCAGCACCCAAGTGAAACCCAAAAGCTCGTTGCCGAAGTGCTCGGCATCCCTTTTCACGCGGTAACCGTTGAAGTTCGCCGCATGGGCGGTGGCTTTGGCGGCAAGGAAACCCAGGCCTCTCCCTGGGCCTGTATGGCGGCGCTTTTTGCACGCCGAACGGGCAAAGCCAGCCGCCTACGGTTGCCACGCAGCGAGGATACGCGCGCCACGGGTAAACGCCATCCCTTTCACAACCGCTATCAGTTGGCGATCGATCATCAGGGCGTCATCGAAGGTGGCGAGATTACCTTGATTGGCGACTGCGGCTACTCGCCTGACCTCTCCGACGCCATTGTCGATCGTGCCATGTTTCATGCCGATAACGCCTACTCGCTAGGCAATGCGCGTGTAACAGGGCATCGTGCCAAGACCCATACTGCCTCTAACACCGCCTTTCGAGGCTTTGGTGGGCCGCAGGGGATGATGATCATTGAGGCCGCCATGGATGACATCGCCCGCCAGATTGGCGAGGACCCACTGACCATCCGGAAGCGCAACTTCTATCGCCAAGGACGTAACATTACGCACTATGGCCAGCAGGTCGATCAGACACAATTGCTTCATACCCTGGTGGACACACTGGAACAAAACAGCGACTACTGGTCGCGTCGCAAAGCCATCACTGCGTTCAATGCGGCAAGCCCGATCATCAAAAAGGGCCTTGCCCTCACCCCTGTCAAATTTGGCATTTCGTTTACGGCTCAGCATCTGAATCAGGCCGGCGCGCTGCTCCACGTGTATACCGACGGCAGTATCATGATCAACCACGGCGGCACGGAAATGGGCCAGGGTCTGCACACCAAGATCTGCCAAGTGGTGGCTCGAGAACTGGGGCTCAATCTGGACAGCGTCCGCATCAGTGCAACACGCACAGACAAGGTGCCCAATACATCGCCCACCGCCGCCTCCAGTGGCGCCGACCTGAACGGCATGGCGGCGCGCGATGCCGCCAGCAAGCTCCGCGAGCGACTGTTTGATTTTGCCGCCGAGCACTACTCAGAGGGCCTCGACCGTGAAGGCATGCGCCTGGAAGACGGTATGCTGATTGCCGGTATCGGCGAGAGTGAGCGCCGCATCGCCTGGGGCGAACTCGTCCAGACCGCTTACCTCAACCGTATTTCGCTGTCGGAAAAAGGCTTTTATGCCACGCCGCTTATTTATTACAACCGCGCCACCGGTCAGGGACGCCCTTTTTATTACTATGCCTTTGGCGCAGCCGTGGGCGAAGTCAGCGTGGATACACTGACGGGGGAATACCAGGTGGAGCGCGTCGATATACTCCACGATGTGGGTGATTCCATTAACCCTGCCATCGATATGGGCCAGGTGGAAGGTGGCTTTATACAGGGCATGGGGTGGCTCACAAGCGAAGAGCTCAAATGGAATGATAACGGCATGCTGATCAGCGATGGGCCTGCGACCTATAAAATCCCCACTTTCGGCGACCTGCCACCGATTTTCAATGTTGAACTGCTGGAAGGCCACCCTAACTCCATGGCAAGTCTCTATCGCTCCAAAGCCGTCGGCGAGCCGCCTTTCATGCTGGGGATTTGTGTATGGTCAGCGCTGCGGGATGCCCTCTCAAGCCTAACGGGCTACCAGGTATCGCCCCATCTCGATACCCCGGCGACGCCTGAACGGGTCATGTTGGCGGCAAACGCCATCAGGCAGAAGGCACTATGACTTTACCCGACCCTGAAAGCTGGCATGCGTCGCTACATCGCTTACAGCGTGACGGCGTCCCCCACGTATTAGCGACTCAAGTAACCAGCGCAGGCTCGACACCCCGCGAGCCCGGTGCGCGTATGGTGATTACTGACGAGGCTATCTTTGACACCCTTGGTGGCGGTACTTTCGAGTGGCAGACGATCAGCGCTGCGCGCGACTTATTACAGCAGCAGCGCTACGGCTTTCATCTCGAAGCCTTTTCCCTGGGTGGTCGCAGTGGCCAGTGCTGCGGCGGCTTCGTCAATATCCTGCTGGAAGTCTTTCCAGGTGCAGAAGCCCATGTCGCACTATTTGGTGCGGGCCATGTAGGTCGCGAAATCGTCAACTTAAGCGCACCGCTGCCTTGGCAACTGCACTGGTACGATAGCCGAAGCGACATATTCAGTGAGCAGACGCAACAGCAATCACGTCTTAGCTGTCATACGCTTGGCGATGTCCATCGGACGGTCGCAGAATTACCTCCGCAAACGCATGCGCTAGTACTAACCCATAGCCACGATCAGGATTACGCCCTGATTGCAGCCCTCATTGAGCGCGATGATGTGTCATCCATCGGGCTAATTGGCAGCGACAGTAAATGGTCAAGCTTCCAGGGACGCCTGCAGCGAGAAGGCCATGACGCTGAGAAAATTGAGCGTGTGCGAAGTCCCATTGGACGCATCCACGCTACCAAGCTCAAGAATAAGACCCCTTATGCCATTGCCTTGACGGTGGTCACCGAGCTGCTGTGGCTAACCGACAAACCCACCTCACCAAAAACACGCGGCCTTGAGCCTAACACTGTACGTGCCTTAGTTGACGAGTCAAAAACCTCCCAGAGTTAATATGAATTCTACTACCGATACGTTTATTCGTGCCGAATTGATTAGTTTTGCCCGCGACCCTGGCGATGGCGATTCGCCCGAGCCGGGCAGTCTAGAGCATTACAGCGACGGCCTGCTCTGGTTGAAAGGGCAGCATATTCATGCCATCGGCCATTTTGCGGAACTAACGTCGTCACTCCCTAAAGACTGTGACGTTCTCGACTACCGCGGCAAACTCATCATGCCAGGTTTTATCGACACCCACGTTCACTATGTGCAGTTGGACATCATGGCCTCCTATGGGCGGCAACTGCTCGATTGGTTAAACGACTACACCTTCCCTGAGGAATGCCGCTTCGCCAATCATGCGCACGCAGAAGCATTGGCGGATGCCTTTCTGGATGAAATGCTCCGCGCGGGTACGACCACTGCTCAAGTGTTCGGCTCTAGCCACCCTGGCTCCGTGGATGCTTTCTTCACCGCCTGCCAAAAACGTCAGTTACGCATGCTGGTCGGCAAGGTATTGATGGATCGTAACGCGCCAGAGGCGCTTATGGACGGCACGACTGGCATTACCGATAGCGAGCGACTGATCGAAGACTGGCACGGCAAGCAGCGGCTGGGATATAGCGTTACCCCACGCTTTGCGCCTACGTCGACCAAAACGCAAATGGATGCGGCAGGCGCTCTTTTACGTAATGACCCGACCCTCTGGTTACAGACGCATTTGGCGGAAAACAGCGGGGAGCTGGACTGGGTAGCAGAGCTGTTTCCCGGCAGCCGCGACTATTTAGCCGTATACGAAGAAGCTGGCCTTGTTGGCCCTCGCAGCACCTTTGCTCACGGCATTCATCTTGATAATGGTATGCGTAAGCGCTTGGCGAATCGCGGCGCCAATATTGCTTTTTGCCCCAGCTCCAATCTTTTCCTGGGTAGCGGATTATTCGACCGGGAAGCCGCCAATCAGACAGGTATGGCCTATACCTTTGCCAGCGATATCGGCGCAGGCACTGATTTATCGGGGTTTGGCACGCTTAAAGCAGCTTACCAAGTGGGCCAACTAAGCAGACAGCCGCTTACCGCGTGGCAGGGCTTTTATGGGCTGACACACGGCAATGCCAAGGCACTGTCTCTCGACAATCATATTGGCCAGCTTGCGACTTCTTATGAGGCGGATTTTGTAGTGATTGACCCTCACGCAACATCGCTGCTATCACGCCGCATCAATCACAGTACAACGCTCGGTGAACGGCTGTTCGCGTTGATGATGCTGGCCGACGACCGAGCCATTTATGAAACCTGGTCAGGTGGTATCTGCCAGCATCACAGGGATGCATAAAAGCTGTAGGTGAATGGTGAATGGTGAATGGTGAATGGTGAATGGTTGGTCAGTGTGAGGTTTCTATTCACGCTTCACCACTGACTCTTCACCCTTTACGCCTTACAAACAAAAAAATCCCCCAGAGCATAAGCCCTGGGGGATTTTTGGTATAGGTGCCTGACGATGACCTACTCTCGCATGGGGAGACCCCACACTACCATCGGCGCGAAGCGGTTTCACTGCTGAGTTCGGCAAGGGATCAGGTGGTTCACGCTTGCTATGGTCGTCAGGCGTAACTTTAAATGGATATCATGCTGTGTTTTGTGTGCGTCTCTTACCAAGCCCTGTGTCTTAAACAGTCGGCTCAGCGCGCGTATCCGGTTCTCGTTATCATCACGACCAGACCCCTTGGGTGTTATAGGGTCAAGCCTCACGGGCCATTAGTACACGTTAGCTCAACGCCTTGCAGCGCGTCCACACCGTGCCTATCAACCAGCTGGTCTCGCTGGGCCCTTCAGGAGGCTCTAGGCCTCAGGGATGTCTCATCTTGAAGGGGGCTTCCCGCTTAGATGCTTTCAGCGGTTATCCCGTCCGCACATAGCTACCCGGCAATGCCACTGGCGTGACAACCGGAACACCAGAGGTGCGTCCACTCCGGTCCTCTCGTACTAGGAGCAGCCCTTCTCAAACATCCAACGCCCACGGCAGATAGGGACCGAACTGTCTCACGACGTTCTAAACCCAGCTCGCGTACCACTTTAAATGGCGAACAGCCATACCCTTGGGACCGACTTCAGCCCCAGGATGTGATGAGCCGACATCGAGGTGCCAAACACCGCCGTCGATGTGAACTCTTGGGCGGTATCAGCCTGTTATCCCCGGAGTACCTTTTATCCGTTGAGCGATGGCCCTTCCATACAGAACCACCGGATCACTAGAACCTGCTTTCGCACCTGCTCGACGTGTCTGTCTCGCAGTCAAGCACCCTTATGCTCTTGCACTCATTGCACGATGTCCGACCGTGCTGAGGGTACCTTCGTGCTCCTCCGTTACGCTTTGGGAGGAGACCGCCCCAGTCAAACTACCCACCACACACTGTCCTCGATCCGGATAACGGACCTGAGTGAGAACGCCAATGATGCCAGGCTGGTATTTCAAGGTTGGCTCCACTCGAACTGGCGTCCGGGTTTCTAAGCCTCCCAGCTATCCTACACAGGCAACATCAGCGTCCAGTGTGAAGCTATAGTAAAGGTTCACGGGGTCTTTCCGTCTAGCCGCGGGTACACCGCATCTTCACGGCGATTTCAATTTCACTGAGTCTCGGGTGGAGACAGCGTGGCCATCATTACGCCATTCGTGCAGGTCGGAACTTACCCGACAAGGAATTTCGCTACCTTAGGACCGTTATAGTTACGGCCGCCGTTTACCGGGGCTTCAATCAAGAGCTTCGCCTTGCGGCTAACACCATCATTTAACCTTCCGGCACCGGGCAGGCGTCACACCCTATACGTCCGCTTACGCGTTAGCAGAGTGCTGTGTTTTTACTAAACAGTTGCAGCCACCTGGTATCTTCGACCGGTTCTCGCTTAAGCCGCGAGGGCTCTCACAATATGCCGGCGTGCCTTCTCCCGAAGTTACGGCACCATTTTGCCTAGTTCCTTCACCCGAGTTCTCTCAAGCGCCTTGGGATTCTCACCCTGACCACCTGTGTCGGTTTGGGGTACGGTCGCACATGATCTGAAGCTTAGAGGCTTTTCCTGGAAGCGTGGCATCGATGACTTCAACACCGTGGTGTCTTCGTCTCGTCTCTCGGCCTTGAGCGCCCGGATTTACCTGAGCCCTCAGCCTACCGACTTTCACCAGGGCTACCAACGCCTGGCTCACCTAGCCTTCTTCGTCCCCCCATCGCAATCATGTCCGGTACGGGAATATTGACCCGTTTCCCATCGACTACGCCTTTCGGCCTCGCCTTAGGGGCCGACTCACTCTGCTCCGATTAGCGTCGAACAGAAACCCTTGGTCTTCCGGCGAGGGAGTTTTTCACTCCCTTTATCGTTACTCATGTCAGCATTCGCACTCGTGATACCTCCAGCGAACTTCTCAATTCACCTTCATCGGCGTACACGACGCTCCTCTACCGCTCATTCCGAAGAATGAACCCGTAGCTTCGGTACCTGGTTTAGCCCCGTTACATCTTCCGCGCAGGCCGACTCGACTAGTGAGCTATTACGCTTTCTTTAAAGGATGGCTGCTTCTAAGCCAACCTCCTAGCTGTCTGAGCCTTCCCACATCGTTTCCCACTTAACCAGGATTTCGGGACCTTAGCTGACGGTCTGGGTTGTTTCCCTTTTCACAACGGACGTTAGCACCCGCTGTGTGTCTCCCACGCTCGCACTCACCGGTATTCGGAGTTTGCCTCGGGTTGGTAAGTCGGGATGACCCCCTAGCCGAAACAGTGCTCTACCCCCGGCGGTGATACGTGAGGCGCTACCTAAATAGCTTTCGAGGAGAACCAGCTATCTCCGAGCTTGATTAGCCTTTCACTCCGATCCACAAGTCATCCAAATCTTTTTCAACAGATCCTGGTTCGGGCCTCCAATTGATGTTACTCAATCTTCACCCTGCTCATGGATAGATCGCTCGGTTTCGGGTCTATATCCAGCGACTGTGTCGCCCAGTTAAGACTCGGTTTCCCTACGGCTCCCCTATACGGTTAACCTCGCCACTGAATATAAGTCGCTGACCCATTATACAAAAGGTACGCAGTCACAGAACAAGTCTGCTCCTACTGCTTGTACGCACACGGTTTCAGGATCTATTTCACTCCCCTCTCCGGGGTTCTTTTCGCCTTTCCCTCACGGTACTGGTTCACTATCGGTCAGCCAGGAGTATTTAGCCTTGGAGGATGGTCCCCCCGTCTTCAGTCAAGGTTTCTCGTGCCCCGACCTACTCGATTTCACATGATCAGATTTTCGACTACGGGGCTATCACCCGCTACGGCCAAGGTTCCCACCTTGTTCGTCTAATCAGTCACATGCTTAAGGGCTGATCCCCGTTCGCTCGCCGCTACTGGGGGAATCTCGGTTGATTTCTTTTCCTCAGGGTACTTAGATGTTTCAGTTCCCCTGGTTCGCCTCCCCCACCTATAGATTCAGTGGGGGATACTCATCTGATGATGAGTGGGTTTCCCCATTCAGAAATGCCCGGGTCACAGGTTGTTTGCCACCTCGCCGAGCCTTATCGCAGGCTTCCACGTCTTTCATCGCCTCTGGCTGCCTAGGCATCCACCGTGTGCGCTTCATTGCTTGACCCTATAACCCGAAGGGGTCTGGTGTCTCGCAATGATAACGATTGCCGGATACGCTTGAGACGTATCACAAAACAATTACGTATGAACGTTTCAAAAAACGTTCATGTCAGCATGATATACATTGTTAAAGAGCGTTTAGAGCTGGAAGCCCTAAGCTGGAAGCTTAAAGAGAAAACCTTCTCCCAAACACCTAGCTTAAAACTTCGTCAAGACGGTTTTGATGTCGTTCAAGTCGGGCTTTTTCTTCAAGCTTTCAACTTCAAGCTTGAGTGGTGGAGCCAAGCGGGATCGAACCGCTGACCTCCTGCGTGCAAGGCAGGCGCTCTCCCAGCTGAGCTATGGCCCCATCTATCAACACTTGCCTCTGGGTAATTTGTGTGAGACTAGGCGCTTCAGTGCGACGCATAGCCTGCTATGCGAGTAGTGAAGCAACGACGTATCACGCAAATTTGGTGGGTCTGGGCAGACTTGAACTGCCGACCTCACCCTTATCAGGGGTGCGCTCTAACCAACTGAGCTACAGACCCAAGAGGGCTAATGCTTAAACCGTTTGCTCTATCACGTGATCAGGTAATTCATTGTGAGCGCTTACCGCGAGGATGATGCATCGTTTAAGGAGGTGATCCAGCCGCAGGTTCCCCTACGGCTACCTTGTTACGACTTCACCCCAGTCATGAACCACACCGTGGTGATCGCCCTCCAAAGTTAGGCTAACCACTTCTGGTGCAGTCCACTCCCATGGTGTGACGGGCGGTGTGTACAAGGCCCGGGAACGTATTCACCGTGACATTCTGATTCACGATTACTAGCGATTCCGACTTCACGGAGTCGAGTTGCAGACTCCGATCCGGACTGAGACCGGCTTTAAGGGATTCGCTGACTCTCGCGAGCTCGCTGCCCTTTGTACCGGCCATTGTAGCACGTGTGTAGCCCTACCCGTAAGGGCCATGATGACTTGACGTCGTCCCCACCTTCCTCCGGTTTGTCACCGGCAGTCTCCTTAGAGTTCCCGCCATTACGCGCTGGCAAATAAGGACAAGGGTTGCGCTCGTTACGGGACTTAACCCAACATTTCACAACACGAGCTGACGACAGCCATGCAGCACCTGTCTCTGCGCTCCCGAAGGCACCAAGTGATCTCTCACAAGTTCGCAGGATGTCAAGGGTAGGTAAGGTTCTTCGCGTTGCATCGAATTAAACCACATGCTCCACCGCTTGTGCGGGCCCCCGTCAATTCATTTGAGTTTTAACCTTGCGGCCGTACTCCCCAGGCGGTCGACTTATCGCGTTAACTTCGCCACAAAGTGCGCTAGGCACCCAACGGCTGGTCGACATCGTTTACGGCGTGGACTACCAGGGTATCTAATCCTGTTTGCTACCCACGCTTTCGCACCTCAGTGTCAGTGTCAGTCCAGAAGGCCGCCTTCGCCACTGGTATTCCTCCCGATCTCTACGCATTTCACCGCTACACCGGGAATTCTACCTTCCTCTCCTGCACTCTAGCCTCATAGTTCCGGATGCCGTTCCCAGGTTGAGCCCGGGGCTTTCACAACCGGCTTATCAAGCCACCTACGCGCGCTTTACGCCCAGTAATTCCGATTAACGCTTGCACCCTCCGTATTACCGCGGCTGCTGGCACGGAGTTAGCCGGTGCTTCTTCTGCGAGTGATGTCTTTCCTGCCGGGTATTAACCGACAGGCGTTCTTCCTCGCTGAAAGTGCTTTACAACCCGAGGGCCTTCTTCACACACGCGGCATGGCTGGATCAGGGTTGCCCCCATTGTCCAATATTCCCCACTGCTGCCTCCCGTAGGAGTTCGGGCCGTGTCTCAGTCCCGATGTGGCTGATCATCCTCTCAGACCAGCTACGGATCGTCGCCTTGGTGAGCCATTACCTCACCAACCAGCTAATCCGACATAGGCTCATCCAATAGCGGGAGCCGAAGCCCCCTTTCTCCCGTAGGACGTATGCGGTATTAGCCTGGGTTTCCCCAGGTTATCCCCCACTACCGGGTAGATTCCTATGCGTTACTCACCCGTCCGCCGCTCGACGCCTCCTAGCAAGCTAGGATCGTTTCCGCTCGACTTGCATGTGTTAGGCCTGCCGCCAGCGTTCAATCTGAGCCATGATCAAACTCTTCAGTTTACAATCATTGTGGTTCTTACTTGTCGCCCGAAAGCAACAAAAGCGAACCAAACTTGGCTCAAGGTTCAAACGAATTCATTCAATATCGGTTTCGAAAAACCATAGTGCTTGAGTCGCTTGCCTTGATATTTGGTGATTTATCACCCTCATCGGCAAGCGCCCACATGAATTACCTGATCACATTATTAAAGAGCTATCGAAAGGCGTCGCCGTTCGATGTGGTGCGTATGATACGTTTTTTTCACGCGAGGTCAACCAGCTGCGACACATTTATTGCCAATGGTCGTTCAGGCAGCCAAGCGAGCCAATAAGTCGGCACGTCGATCGGCGGATACAAACGCTGCGTCGATTGCGTTTCGGGTTAATTGAGCAAACACGTTTTCAGACCATCCGAAAGCGTCAGCACAAGCCATGTGATTAGCGAGCATTCCACCGCCAAAGTAAGCAGGATCATCAGAACTGATGGTCACGTTCAGCCCCTTCTGAAGCAGAGTGGGCAAAGGGTGCTCACGCAAGTCATCGACGACTTTTAGGCAGACATTGGATAGCGGGCAAACCGTCAGGACAACCTGCTCACGACACAGACGCTCCACCAAGTCTGGATTTTCCAGGCAGCGCACGCCATGGTCGATGCGCTCCACCTCAAGAAGATCGAGAGCTTGGACGATATAGTCCGCCGGCCCTTCTTCGCCTGCG
The DNA here is from genome assembly GCF_014263395.1 of Halomonas sp. SH5A2. Lineage (GTDB taxonomy): Bacteria > Pseudomonadota > Gammaproteobacteria > Pseudomonadales > Halomonadaceae > Vreelandella. Next base: position 2,036,809 of record NZ_CP058321.1, read on the forward strand.
TGCGCTACGCGAGCCAAACCAATCTCTTTAGCCCGCGCAAACAGTGTTTTGAATTCAGATGGCGGATGGTCGCGTTCTGCACTGTCCAAGCCGATTGCATCGATAAACTTCCAGTAGGGCGCGGCTTGCTCGAGGACGTGCAAGGCTTCTTCTGCCGGCCGGTCGCGTAAAAATGCCATGATCATGCCGACCGAAAAATCCATGGATTCCTCGGCGTCCTGCTTGGCTTTGAGGAGACCACCCATGACCACTTCCAGCGGAACACCTCTTTGAAGGTGCGCCTGAGGGTCGAAATGCATGTCGACATGCACGACCCCCTCCCGGCGAGCGCGATGAAAGTAGTCCATCGCCAGGTCATAAAAGTCTTCCTCGTGACGGAGCACACTCATGCCCTGAAAATACAGGTTCAAAAACGCCTGCAAATCATTAAATTCGTACGCATCTTTTGCCTCCTGGGCGGAAGCATACGGCAAGTCAATGCCATTACGCTGGGCCAGCGCGAACATCAACTCGGGCTCAAGCGACCCTTCGATATGAAGATGCAGCTCTACCTTGGGAAGCTGGCGCAAAAAATCGTGCATACAGGGCTCCTGTCTAATTAGCTTCAAAACCAAGCTTACCTGCATCCAGGTGCCAGTGGTAATCGATTTGCGGCAACAAGTCGGGCTGGTCGACTTGATGGATAAAATAGATGACCGTTCTGTTGCCAAGCCAACGATCAAGTGAAGCCGCCAGGTATTGCGCGGTCACTGCATCGACGCTTGCAAAAGGCTCGTCCAGGATCACTACCTGCGGATCGCGCAACATCAGCCGTGCCAAGGCAACGCGCCTGGCCTGTCCACCAGAAAGTTGCTGGCCTTTTTCGCCCACTGCTGTGTCGAGCGCTTTGGGTAAACGTTCAACCCAATCGGCCAACGCCACGTCAGAGAGTACTTGCCAGAGCCGCTCGTCGCTTGCAGATGGATCCGCAATAAGCAAATTCTCAGCCAGAGAAGCATCAAATAGATCCACGTGCTGGGTAAGCATTGCCAAATGCTCCGCACGTTGTGTATCGGCCAACGCTGTGGGCGCCGCACCCAATACGTTAACGACCCCGCATGTGGGCGCCAACCGGCCCATGATGAGTGCCGCCAATGTCGATTTCCCCGCCCCTGACATGCCTGTCACCACAGCGCGTTTGCCTGCAGGAAGGTGAAAGTTAACGTCGCTCAACGCCTGGGAAAGCGCATTGGGGTAACGCAACGATACGCCTTCAAAGATCACACCATCTTCTAACGACATATTGGTTGAAGATGCAACACTGCGAGCCGATGCTCCCGGTTCAAGCTTGTTCAATCGCTCAACAGCGGCATAGCTTGCCCCCAACCGGACAAACGCATTGGGCAGAACGCTGAACGCCTCGTTGATGCCGAGCGCCATCAGCACGGCCATGACAACAATGGGACCGTCAACCTGGCCTTGGACCAGCACCTCCCCCGCCAGCCAAAGCACCCCTAGCGCCAGCAAACTCGTCACCGCGGCGACAACCGCGTTACCCAGCGCCTGCTTGTTACCTACCTGGCGCTGATGGTGCAGAACCTGCTGTTCATGAGTATCTACAAAGCCACGGTGCCAATGATCGCTGCGATAGCTGGTCAATTCCGCACTGGCCTGAACCTGATCAATCACCAAATGGCGCAAGACTTCCTGATCCCCCACATGGTAGTGGCTTTGCCGCCACCCCCAGACGGCAAAGCCCACTGTCGTGACCAGCCAGAGAACCCCAAGAACGCATGCCATCAGCAAGGCCGCATAAGGCAACCATAGTGCGACAAACAGCACCATGATGGCACTACCCAGCAGCGCAACCAGAGGCGGCATCAAGGCTCGGAGGTAAAAATTATCCAAGGTGTCTATATCGGACGTAAGGCGCGTCAGCCAGTCACTTGCCCGCTGCCGGCCGAGCGTCAAATCATCAAGGCGGGTTAATTGCCCAAACACACGGAAGCGCAAGTCAGCCAGCAATGCCAGTACGCTATTGTGGTTATAAACGCGCTCGGCATACCGCGAGACAGTCCGCAGTAGCGCAAAGAAGCGAATACCTCCACCCGGCACGTAGACATCCAGGACGGCTGGCACCCCCAACGCCAACGCAATGCCCGTTAGCGCACTGGCGGTGATAAACCAACCCGACAAACCCAGCAGTGCAACGCCAGCTAAAAGCGTTAGCCCTGCCAGCAAGGCACCCAACATGAAAGCGCGCCGACGGCGGGTAAGCAACCTTAACCACGGTAAGAATTGGCGATAGATATCCCTCAAGCGGGCATCTCCTCGATCTGTCCATGGGTCATTTTGAAGTGGCGATTCGCTGCTTTGATGACGGCAGGATGATGGGTGGCAACGACAAGCGTGCGCCCCTCTTTTATCCAGTCGATCAACGCCGCCACCACGGCTTGCTCCGTTGCCTCGTCGAGCTTGGCCGTTGGTTCATCAAGCAGGATTAATGGTGCGCCACTCAGGTAAACGCGTGCCAGTGCCAAACGCTGAGCCTGACCACCCGACAAACCGACACCACGCTCGCCAAGCAAGGTATCCAATCCGTGCGGAAGGCCGTTTACCGCATCAGTCAAACCGGCACGCTTTAACGCTATTTGCATCGCATCTTCTGACGCCAAGGGGTCCGCCAGGCGCAAATTATCGACCAGACTCCCCTGCAACAGACAGGGCTGCTGATCCAGCCAAGCAACCTGGTTCGTCGCTGCATGGCGGCACTCACCATGGCTAGGCCCAATGAACCCTGCCAATAGCGCAAGCAATGTCGACTTACCACTGCCTGACTCACCGCTGACCGCCACCACATCACCCTGCTTTAGGGTGATATCCAAGGGGCCCATTACCACACCACGACCCGGATAGCTGACCTGAACCTCCTCAAGCTCCACCAGCGCATTGTCGGTTCTGGTCGTTGATGGAGAGGCGTCGCGCATCACGGGCGGCTCGTTGAGCGTATTAACGATGCTCTCTGCTGCGCCCAATGCCGCCGCTCGATCATGATAATGCATGGATAACGTGCGCAAAGGCTGGAAGAATTCCGGCGCCAGTAGCAACACTGCCAAGCCGGAGAACAGCGTCAATGAGGGGGCGGGGCCATACTCGATATAACCCAGCAAGCCAAAGCCGACATACATGGCGACAACCGCAATGGCCACCGACGAAAAGAACTCAAGCACCGCCGACGATAAAAATGCCAGTTTCAGCGTTCGCATGCTCAGGCGTCGATACTGGTCTGAGGCCACCCAGACCGATTGCTGTGCCGCCGCTGTGTGGCCAAACAGCTGGAGCGTTGTAATACCGCGCACACGATCGATGAAATGCGCTGACAGTCGGGCGACGGCGGCGAACTGATCACGGTTCATGCGCTCTGCCCCCATCCCCACCAGGGCCATAAACAGCGGAATCAGCGGTGCCGCCAGCAGCAAGAAAACAGCCGCGAGGTAATCCAGCCACACCACCACGGCAAGGATAACGAGCGGCACCCATACGGTGATCCGCAGTTGTGGATGATAGCGCGCAAAATACCCGTCCAAAGCGTCAATATGCTCGACGGCCTGAGCGGCAATGGCCCCGCTTTGCTGTGATGTCAGCCATGCAGGGCCCAGGGCAGTGATTTTATCAAGCAACTGAGCACGGGCCTTGCGTCTGATGCGAAGGCTGGCATCCAGACTCAGTTTCTCTGATGTCCACTGGCACAGCGCGCGTAACAATACGGCAACGGCCAGGAACGCGAAAACAGGCGTCAAGTCACTTGGCGAACGGTTGTGAACCACCAGTTGATCGATCAACCAGGCAAGGCCCGTCACGATCAATACAGTGTGGCAGCCTGCCAGGGCACCAAAAAACGCCGCCCCCGTTAATCGTTTGCGCTCCGATACAGCAAGCGATGTTAACCAGTGGCGCGGCGTAAGCTCATTATGGCTGGAAACGGATGCCATAGATTAGTGGTAGCCCTCTCCGACGCGCACCTTGCCACGGAAGACCCAGTAGGTCCACGCGGTGTAGGCCAGCACGATGGGGATGACAAACAGCACACCGATCAGCAGGAAGAGCTGGGATTCCGGGGCCGAAGAAGCATCCCAGATGGTGTAGTTGGGCGGCACGATTACCGGCCACTTACTGGCAATCAAGCCCAGGTAGGTGAAGATAAATAGACCTAGCGAGGCCACAAAAGGCAGGCCTTCTTCCTGACGCTTAACAGCGCGATAAAGCACGTAAGCACAGACCATCGCGAGAATCGGGAACACCCAGATCAAATGAATCTGGCTGAGCCAGCGGTCGCGCACCTCAGGGCTCACCAACGGCGTCCATAGGCTGACGATGCCAAACACCACCAGCACGGCCAGCAGTAGTTTCGGGGTTATCCGGTAGGCCCACTGCTGCACATAACCCTCCGACTTCAGGATCAGCCAGGTCGAGCCCAGTAAGGCATAGCCCGCCATCAAGCCCAGGCCGGTCAGTACGCTAAACGGTGTCAGCCAATCGAGCGCACCGCCCACATAGACAAAATCCTCTACCGCAAAGCCCTGGATGTAAGCACCTACGACAGCGCCCTGGGCAAAGGCTGCCACTGCAGACCCCCCACAAAATGCGCGGTTCCACCAATGGCGATTTTTCTTCGCCTTGAAGCGAAACTCAAATGAGATGCCGCGGAAAATCAATCCCGCCAGCATCAAAAACACGCCGATATAAAGTGCCGGCAGGAACACCGAGTAAACCAGCGGGAAGGCCCCTAGAAGCCCCGCTCCCCCCAATACCAACCAGGTTTCGTTGCCGTCCCACACCGGCGCGACTGAGTTCATCATCACATCACGCGACTCCTCATCCGGGGCAAAGGGATAGAGTATCCCCAGTCCCAGATCGAAGCCGTCCATAATTACGTACATGATAACGCCGAAGCCAATAATGCCGGCCCAGATTATTGCAAGGTCAAGGCTGATCATTTGGTTGCTCCCTCATAATCACTATCGAAAGGCGTGTGAGCCGCAGAGAAAGGACGTTTGGCTCGCTCGACTTCGCCGGTTACTTCCATGGAATCCGCCAGCATGCCGTTACGCACGACACGAGTAAGGTAGTAAATACCCACCCAGAACACGACGGCATAAACGGCAACGTAGCCCAGCAGCGTAAACAGCGCCATACCGCCTGTCAGCGAAGGGGTTAACCCTTCAGCATGGGTCATGACACCGTAGACCAGCCATGGCGCGCGTCCCGACTCGGTGACCACCCAGCCGGCCAGCACTGCCAGGAAAGGGGAAATAATCATACCTACCAATGTTTTAAGATAGAGAGGCGACTGAAAGAAACGTCCTCTACGGCGGAGAAACAAGCCAACCGTCGCGACGGCTATCATCAAAAGTCCAATCCCCACCATCACACGAAACGACCAGAAAACAAGCGCCACAGGGGGCTGTTCATCGGGAGCCATTTCGTTGATGCCCGGGACTACGCCGTCCGCGCTATGGGTCAGAATGAGACTCGCCAGGCTGGGAATACCGATTTCAAAGCGGTTTTCCTGAGCCTCCTGATCGGGCAATGCGAACAGCAAAAGTGGCACGTTGGACTGGGTTTCCCAGTTACCTTCCATTGCCGCCACTTTGGTGGGCTGATGCTCTAACGTATTCAGGCCGTGAAAATCACCGACAACAGCCTGCGCCGGCGCCAGGAAAAGCAACAGCCACAGGCACATTGAAAGGGCTTTTTTATTCGCTTCGACATCACGTTTACGCAGGAGGAACCAGGCGCTGACACCGGCCACCACAAAACCACCGGTCAGGAAGGACGCCATGCCCATATGCACAAAGCGATACCAGAAGGAGGGATTGAAGATTGCCGCCATCCAGGAGGTGATATGGAAGCGTCCATCCACCATTTCATAACCCGCAGGCGTTTGCATCCAGCTATTGGCGGAAAGGATCCAGAATGAGGAAATAAAGGTGCCCACCGCCACCATGATCGCGGCAAAAAGGTGCACCCCTTCTGGCACTTTTCCACGCCCAAAGAGCAACACACCCAGAAATGCCGCCTCAAGGAAGAAAGCGGTGACCACTTCGTAACTGAGGACAGGTCCAAGGAAATTTGACGTAGCAAAAGAGAAGTTACTCCAGTTCGTACCGAACTGAAACGACATCACGATGCCGGTCACGACCCCCATGCCAAACACAACGGCAAACATCTTGGTCCAGAATTGTGCCAGGCGATCCCAGGCGTCGTTTTCTGTTTTGTAGAATATCCCGTGCAGAACCGCAATATAGGACGCCAGCCCAATCGTGAAGACAGGAAAGATGGCGTGAAAACACACAACAAATGCGAACTGGAGTCTCGATAGCAATAGCGGATCAAGTTCCATAACTCCCTCCTAAGGCCCCATAGAGCCCTTTTCTCAAAGGCTTAAAACAAGCTTAGGTGAGTCCCTATGGATCACGCTCTTCTTTTTGTAGTCACTAAGCTTATTTGATCAACAACCCCTTGAGTTTACAGCTTAGAAGGTATGGATGCGGCATGCGTTTTGGGTTTTCACCGTGTCGCGTTGACGCAGGTCAATTTTTAAGTCCCAGCCGCTAACGACTGTTATAACAAGCGACTCAGGCCAACACGACCACGCTCACCAGATAGCCTGTATAGGCAATAAAAAGCGCTAACAAACCACCGCCCTCAAAGCGGTTGATTCGCCGCGGACGCCCTTTCCAGGAAAACGCGAACAGCATCATCAGCACGGTCATCACCAACATGACAATCCAGTCACGTTGAAGCACCTCCTGACCGGTTTCAATCGGTGTAATGACGCCAGCCAGCCCAACCACGGCAAGGCTGTTGAATAAGTTCGAGCCCACGACATTGCCAAGCACCATATCGTGCTCATTACGCCGCAGCGCGGAAATCGACGATGCCAACTCGGGCAAGGAGGTACCAATCGCCACAACGGTCAACCCAATAATCAGATCACTGACACCAAACGCGACGGCGATCTCGACAGCCCCCCATACCAGAAGGCGTGAACTGGCAATCAACAGGACCAGACCCACCAGGGTCCACATGATAGCTTTACCGCGCGACATGGGTTTGCTGTCCAGAGCTTCTGCCACTTCCGGGATAAGTGCATCGTCCTGCTGACCTTTAGAACGCACAATGCTGACAACGATAAATATTACCAGCGCCAACAATAAGCAGACTGCCTCCCAACGGGCGACCCAGCCATCCAACAGCATCAGCCCGGTAACTAGCATCACCACCAGCAACAGTGGTATCTCTTTACGAATAACACTCGAATGCACGGCCAATGGGGCCAATAAAGCAACAAACCCTAGCACCAAACCAATATTAGCGATGTTGGAACCATAGGCATTACCCACTGCCAAACCTGGATTACCTTGCATTGACGCCAGCACCGACACCATCATCTCGGGCGCCGAGGTACCAAAACCGATCACCAACATACCGATCAAGAGGGGTGACAGTCCCAGCCATCGCGACGTTGCCGCGGCGCCATCAATAAATTTCTCAGCGCTCCAGATAAGCAGTATCAAGCCAACGACAACGGCGATAAGAGCAAGTAACATAAGGTTCCTTTGGATGGCGTTTTCATAAGGTGGTGATGACCAGCGGGTATTGAATGACCAGCCATGACCGGTTAATCAGCAGATAAACGTGGCGATCATTATTCATCCATCGCTCTAGGTCAACGACAACCTGTTCACGATCCGGTGAATTTTACCCAATATTTGACAGACTTATAACCGAGAGCGTATTGCTTTGCCTACTCACGCTAGCGAGATCACCATTTGTCACAGAACTGGTTACCTAGACACCCCAACTTGAAGGTCAATGCACCGCTTGTTGACCAACAACCGCCTGAGACCCGCACTCAGAGGCGACGCCTGCGCGCCTGTCATGAATGTGACTGGGTATCGGCGCTACCGCCCCTCAAGTCCGGTGAAAAAGCCTGCTGCCCACGCTGCTCGCATGTCCTGGTCAAGCGCAATCGCTACCCCGCCCAGCGCAGCATGGCACTCGCGATGGCGTCGCTTATTGCACTTTTACTGGCCGTCTCCTACCCCTTTGTCAGTTTCAGCTACAGCGGGGTGAGCAACCGTATCGAGCTTTCCGAAACGGCAACAACGCTGATTGCCTTTCATCAACCCGTGGTGGCTATCGGCGTTATCATGACCATCGTGGTATTACCTGCCGTGTATTTGATAGGCACCCTGTGGCTGCAATACGGTTTGTTACGCAACGACCCACTGCCCTTTAGTCGTTCGACGGCTCGTTCATTGAGCCATTTAACGCCCTGGATGATGGCCGATGTATTTATCGTGGGTGCCCTGGTTAGCTTGATCAAGGTCGCGGGGCTCGCTGATATTGAACTTGGTCTGTCGTTTTGGGCGTTTTGCGTCTTTGCGTTTCTACTGCTGATGACGGTGCAATCGATTGATGCCGACTGGATGTGGTTTGCGCTGGAAGGCGAGCCACTGGCCCCGGAGGGCACGCAAACAGGGGTGTCTGCCGCATCCCAGCAGCTTACCAGTTGCCCTACCTGCGGGCTGATCAATCGGTTGGCACCACACGGCAAACATCATTGCGTGCGCTGTCATGAGCGTCTGCATCCTCGCTTTCCGCATAGCGTCCAACGCACCTGGGCATTACTCGCTGCTGCTGCGATCATGTACATTCCAGCCAATCTATTTCCCATCATGACCACGACCAGTTTGGGCAGTAGCTCGCCTTCGACGATCGTGGGCGGCATTGTCGAGCTGGCGCAGGGCGGCTCCTGGCCAATAGCGGGCGTCATTTTTGTCGCCAGCATCATTGTTCCCGTCGGTAAACTGTTCGCGCTAGCCTGGCTATGCAGCGTGGCTAACCGAAGCGACGCTCTCAATGCGCAAACGCGCACAACGCTTTACCGGGTCACCGAGTTTATCGGTCGATGGTCGATGGTCGATGTGTTTGTCGTCGCCATCCTTGTCGCGCTTATCCGCGCCGATTCGTTAATGACGATCAACCCAGGGCCAGCAGCACTCGCCTTTGGAGCGGTGGTCGTGCTGACCATGCTGGCCGCTATGACCTTTGACCCACGTTTGCTTTGGGATACCCCCGTAACGAAATCTCCAGGACAAAGCGACGCCCGTAAGGAAGTAATTAATGGCTAACGAAAACGATATACCCTCCAACGAACCACAGGGCGAAGCGGCAATGCATCGTGCCAAACCCAGCCCCCAGACACGACTTTCGCCCATCTGGATTGTTCCGATTGTCGCGCTGGTCATTGGCTTATGGCTGGTATACGACAACTATTCCACCCGCGGCACCATGATAACCTTGACGATGCAAAACGCTGAGGGGATTGAAGCCGGCAATACGCTAATACGCAGTCGCAACGTTGAAATCGGCCGCGTACAGAGTGTGCGGCTATCCGACGATCTTTCCCAAGCGGTTTTACGCGCTCGCATTCAGCCTGAAGCGGAAGCCATGCTGCGCGAAGATAGCCGTTTTTGGGTCGTCAAACCGCGTATCGGCCGCGAAGGAATCAGTGGATTGGGTACTGTCCTGTCGGGTGCCTACATTCAACTCCAGCCAGGCTCTTCATCCGAACCTCAACGTGAATTTGAAGTCAGGGACACACCGCCTGTCGCTCCCGCCGGCGTCGCTGGCTTGCAAGTCAGCCTCATCAGCCAGTTGGGTAATTCATTACGCGTAGGCGACCCGGTTTCCTATCAAGGCTTCACTGTCGGCCGTATTGAGGAAACCCGCTTTGATGCTGAGTCACGCACCATGCACCATCAGGTGTTCATTGAAGAGCCGTACGATCAGCTCGTCACAGAAAGCACACGCTTCTGGAGCGCCAGCGGTATTGATTTTCGTCTGGATGCCGATGGCGTTCGTGTCAACGTTGACTCAATCGAGACACTATTGGGCGGGGGCGTCACCTTTGGGGTTCCTGAAGACCTACCCATGGGACAGCCCGTTGAAAACAATGCCCGTTTCGAGCTTTACACTGATGAGGATAGTGCTCGCCAGGGTACCTTTAATCGTTATCTGGAGTACGTACTACTTGTCGACGATACTGTTCGCGGGCTCTCCAAGGGGGCACCTGTGGAGTTTCGTGGCGTTCGGCTGGGTACCGTTGCCGCCGTCCCCTGGAATTTCACGGCTCCTCAGCCGGATTCAAGGGAACAGTTTGCCATCCCGTTGCTGATCCGTATCGAACCCCAGCGGCTAGGCATCGAGAATTCCGACGTTGATCTTGACGAGTGGGATGCGCGCTTCAAGCGAATGTTTACACTGGGTTTACGCGCGTCTCTCAAAAGCGGCAACCTGCTGACAGGCGCAATGTTTGTAGACTTGAACTTCCGCGAGGAACTGGCCGCCCAATACGTCCCGGAGACTTTCTCAGGGCACACGGTATTCCCCACGACGTCAGGCGGTTTTGCGCAAATTCAGGCGCAGGTGACAGATTTGTTGGAAAAACTGAATGGTCTGGAAATCGAGCCGTTATTAACAGGGCTCGACCAAAATTTACAAGCGTCTGAATCTGTACTTGAGGAAGTTCGCGGGGTTAGCGAATCCTTGAATCAGCTACTTAACGATCCTGAAACCCAATCTCTTGGCGGCAACGTGAACCGTACGCTTGAAGAACTGCAGAACACGCTGGAAGGCCTCTCTCCCGAATCGGCCGCCTACCAGGAATTGACGTCAACGGTTGAACGGCTCGACCGCGTCATTCGCGATGTCCAGCCGCTGACTCGCACACTAAGCGAGAACCCACGCGCACTGCTGTTCGAGAGTGTCGAAACCGAAGACCCGATACCTCGCGCACCACGCGAGTAAGGATAAACAATGCGACATTTATTCGGAAAACTGGGTGTGATGTTATTGATACCGTTGTTGCTGAGTGCTTGCGCCAGCCAATCAACGCCGTCCACCCGCTACGTATTGCCGGGCGGGCAATTAGCAAGCCCGCCAACTTCCCCCGAAGGCACTCTTCAGGTGACATCGCCTCGCCTCCCGCACTATCTGGATGTCGAGGGTATTGTCATGCAAACCGATGATATTACCTTGCGGGAAGCAAACACCCATCAGTGGGCAGAAGCCATTGGCCGTCAACTGGAACGCGGAATGCGGGCCCGTCTTTCAAAGGCGCTGCCCACATGGCGGGTGGTGCGCGACGCCGCTAGCGACGACCAGTCAATCACGCTACGCTTGGAAGTAGACCAGTTTCAGGGGCGTCAGGATGGTCGCGCCATTGCCAGTGGTCAGTGGCAACTGCTCAATCAACAGGGAAATGTGTTGGCAATGGAAACCTTCGATGCCGATACCCCGCTCGAAGAAGACGGCTACCCTGCTCTTGTGCGCGCCTTGGGTAAAAGCTGGGATAAAGTCAGCAAGCAGATTGCCCAGGCCGTACAGGATGTTGGATCCAATGATTAAGCCACCAACAAACGGAGTTGCACGGCAATGACGGACACAGCCCAGTACGCAGAAAGTGCCCTTGAGGCCGTTCATAGGCTCAATCAAACAGCGGAAAAGCTCATCCACGAGCCTGCCAGTGAGGCGTTGCTGATTAGCGCCATGACACATTATACAAGCGTACGCCAAACGCTGACCGCTGACGCCCCTTCTAGTGCAACTCTAGCCGCGCTGGCTCGCACAGAACAATTTATTGTTGCCTCAGCCGATGCGTATTACCGCCAGCTATCCAACGACGCCGAATCGTCACTCAAACACGCCGAACGAACTGCGTTGTTTGGTAACCGCTTGATGGCCCTGGACGGCATTGGCCCTGCGACGGCCAATCAGCTGTTTGAGCGTGGCATCTTCACTCCCGAACAGCTATTCGCCATCCCTGTTCACACGCTCGAAACGCTTGACCTGCCACCCGCCTCACTTGCTCGTATCAAATCGCTGTACAATGCGCATCAAGCCAAGACACCAGACTGAAGGTCTATGGCATGATATAATCATCACTTAATTGATCGTTCGTTATGAGTGAATCTTGTCACCGGCCATGGATGCGCTTTCTGGTATGTCGCTAGAAGACGCCAATCGTCAATTCATACGTGACCGGCCCTTGTTATCTTCAATTCATTACGGTTATTCATTTCCAATCATTCAACAGTGCGCTGTTAAACGATGCCATGCGCATGCGTGAATAGCCGCTGGGAGAACGCATGAACTTTTCTGACCTCGGCCTCGACGCCGACCTACTGCGCGCCGTCACCGACCAAGGGTATCGCGAGCCGACCCCCATTCAACGTCAAGCAATTCCCGTCGTGTTGCAAGGCCGCGATTTGCTTGCCAGTGCTCAAACGGGAACGGGCAAAACCGCCGGTTTTACGCTCCCCATGCTGCAGCGTCTATCGGCAGGCAAACCCGCCACCAAACGCCAGGTGCGCGCGCTGGTATTAACTCCGACCCGGGAACTGGCCGCCCAGGTAGGCGAAAGCGTTACCACTTACGGACAACATCTCTCCCTGCGTTCGCATATTATTTTTGGTGGCGTGGGCCAGCAGCCCCAGGTCGACGCATTGAAACGCGGCCTGGATATCCTGGTGGCGACGCCGGGGCGTTTGCTCGACCTGCAACAACAGGGGCACGTTGACCTGTCAAGCGTCGAGATTGTCGTTCTGGATGAAGCCGACCGCATGCTCGACATGGGCTTTATCCACGACATTAAACGCCTTTTGAAACTGGTCCCTAGCAAGCGCCAGAACCTGCTGTTTTCCGCCACCTTCTCCAACGAGATTCAAACCCTGGCGCAACAGTTTTTGAACGACCCTGCGTTTATCGACGTCGCTCCGCGTAATACCACGGCAGACAAAATCGCCCAGTCAGTTTACCAAGTAGATCGGGAGAAAAAACGCGAGCTGCTGGCACACCTCATCAAGCAACACCAATGGTATCAAGTGCTGGTTTTCACCCGCACCAAGCACGGCGCCAACCGCCTGGCAGAACAGTTATCCAAGCAGGATATCCCTGCCATGGCCATTCATGGCAACAAGAGTCAGGGCGCTCGAACACGTGCGCTTGGAGCGTTTAAAAGCGGCGAATTGCAGGTATTGGTTGCCACCGATATTGCCGCACGCGGGCTGGATATCAACGAGCTGCCCCATGTAGTCAACTTTGAGCTGCCCAACGTTGCGGAAGATTATGTCCACCGTATCGGGCGCACTGGCCGGGCTGGCAGTGAGGGCGAGGCGATTTCACTGGTCTGTGTCGATGAACATGCCCTGTTACGCGGCATTGAACGGCTGATAAAACAGACCCTGACTAAACACATCGAGCCCGGTTTTGAACCCGACCCGAATGCCACCCCACAGCCTATCGAGAATGGTCGTCGGCAACCGCGCAATGCGCGCAGTCAACGCAAACCCAGCCAGCATAGTGACCGCGATGCAGCGCCCAAGCGTCGTGCTCGCCGCTAGCTCGGCTTATCTGACTATGCGATGCTAGCGCTACTACTAGGCTATTAATCAAGTACCTGTTTTCATGGAGTGATCATGGCGTCTTCCCAACTCATTGAGCAATACCGTCAGTGGCAAACGTTCCAGCGGCAAGACCAATTAAGCAGAGAGCATTTTGGCGTTGTGCAACGCCTGGAGGATGCCCGGGCCTCGTCGACACAAGTCGTCGAAGCATATCGCAGCATGGCGGAAAAAGCCTCAAAGGAAGGTGCCTGCTACCGCACCCTGTTTTTACGCAAGCGGAATGACCAGCATGCACTCCCCTGCGAAGGCTGGCTGTTCGTTCGCCGGGTACTCAGCGAAGGCAACAGCACTCGGGTAAGAGTTACGCTTGTCGAAACCTTTACGCTTGAAGATGGCACCCTGGCCCCCGGCGATAAACCGGCCCGCAAGTTGACCCTGGAAATTTTTGAACAGGTTAAGGTGGATAAAGGGATGCGTACCAGCGTAAGAGTTGATTGCCTGGACGCGCCCGACGATTATCACTTCATCACGCTGCTGGATGCCGTGCGCGGAGACTTACGCCCCTATCTAAAATAAGACGCATTCCTAAAATAAGACGTATTTATGAGGGCCCGCCACTCCGTATTTATTGCACTCATGGTCATCGTAGGGCTTAACCTTCGCCCTGCGATGTCTTCGGTCGCGCCATTACTCAACCGGTTGCAGGAAGTCGCAGGGCTATCGGCGGCCTCGGCGGGTGTACTGACCACGCTACCTGTGCTTTTTTTAGGGCTCGCCGCCCCGCTCGCCCCTATCCTTGCCCAGCGTATCGGGAGCGAGCGAGCCTTGAGTGCTGCCCTGGGCCTGCTCATGACTGGCCTGATAATCCGTGGTTTGCCCTTTCCCGGCGTTCTTTTCCTGGGGTCAGCGCTTTCCGGCGCGGCCATTGGGCTCGCGGGCACTCTGCTTCCCGCGCTGGTCAAACGCCAGTTGCCCCAAAGCGCTGACCTCCTCACCGGCCTCTATACCATGGCCCTTTGCCTGGGCGGTGCACTCGGCGCAGGGTTAAGTGTGCCACTAACCCACTATCTTGGCAGTTGGCAAGCCAGCTTGATGAGCTGGGCGCTACTCGCCCTGGCAGCGCTGGTTTTATGGGTCATTTATATGCCCAGGACGCCTACAACCGCCTCACTGGCATCACTTCCGCAAGCCGGTGCACTCAAGCTTCTCGGTCAACCGCTTACCTGGTACGTCATGCTCTTCATGGGCATTCAGTCATCGATGGCCTACATCGTCTTTGGCTGGCTGCCTACACTGTTGGTATATCGCGGGTATGATGAAGCCTCGGCTGGGTGGACCATGGCCATTTCCATTCTTTGCCAGCTTGCCTCAGCGCTCAGCGCCCCGTGGCTTGCACGCCTGGGGCGTGATCAGCGCCCGGCATTGCTCTGCGTATTGCTGTGCACAGCCTGCGGGCTATCGATGTTGCTGATTGCACCATTGTCGTGGCAATGGCCCGGCGCCGTACTCCTCGGTTTAGGCCAGGGGGGAAGCTTCAGCCTGGCACTCAGCCTGTTGGTATTGCGCACGGCGAATGCCCGGTTGTCAGGCCAGCTGTCCGGGCTGGTGCAAGGCGGCGGCTATACCATCGCCGCACTTGGCCCATTCGGGGTGGGTCTATTGCTGCAACACGGTGTCAGCGGCGCCCAAATTGCCTGGTTGCTGATTGCCCTGCTGATAGTGTGCAGTGGCTTTGCGCTGCTTGCCGGGCGCCAACGCTGCCTCGACGACAGCTCGGGGCAGCTTGTCGTGCACAATAGCGGACATGACGATCGCTTAAATAAGGAGACACCGTGATGGCCCACCCTCGCCTGCTGATTATCTATACTGGCGGCACCCTCGGCATGCGCCCAGGCGACCAAGGGTTGACCCCGTCGGGCAATATTGAAGCACGGCTAGCCAAAGCGTTTCGACAATTACCCCCTCTTCAGCAGCAAGCCTTGCCGAGTTTTGAGGTGTTAAGTTACCCGCAGTTAATCGACTCAAGTTCTGCCACACCTGACAACTGGGCAAAGCTTGCCCATGATATCGCCGAGCGCCTGAGGGAGTATCAGGGATTCGTGGTCATTCACGGCACCGATACACTTAGTTGGACAGCGGCCAGCCTCGCCTATCAATTGCAAGGGATTGACCGACCGGTCATTCTCACCGGCGCCATGCAACCGCTCGAAGCGCCCGGCAGCGATGCCCTCGACAATTTATATTGGGCGCTACGCTGTGCTGAACAACCTCACGTGAAAGAAGTGGCGATTTACTTTCACGGCAAGTTACTTCGCGGTGTTCGCGCAACCAAGCAGCACAGCGAGGCCATGGATGCGTTTACCAGCCCCAACTATCCGCTCCTCGGCGAGCGTATGGGAGACCATGTTGTCCATTACCCCGGTCGTGGTTTGGCTGATCAGCAACGTGGCGCCCCGCGGTTCGAGCTACCCGATTACACTTCGGTGAGCGATGGCGCCATTGTGCGATTAGTGCTCTGGCCGGGTATCAGCGCCTGGCAGCTAGCAGCCTGGTTGGACGACCCGCGGGTTAAAGGTGGCATCCTTCAGCTCTGGGGCGCGGGCAATCTACCCGATGACCCGTCGCTTTTAGCCGTTCTGGCCAAGGCCAGCGGCGAGGGCAAAATGCTGGTCGCCATCAGCCAGTGCCCTCAAGGCAGTGTTCATCTGGGAGCGTACGCCGCCGGCAAAGGGCTTCTCGACGCAGGCGTGTTATCTGGCGACGACATGACCCCTGAAGCTGTCTTTGGCAAGCTTGTGCATTTGCTAGCCCAGCCGATCCCGGAAGAGGATCGGCGCCATCGTTTCCTGAGCTCTCTGGTTGGCGAACGTTAACCGCTATGCGTTAAATATGCGCCTGGCAATCAAGGCGTTTAACGCTAGAGTGAGAGGGAGTGAAAGCACACTCAGCGGATAAACAGGAATAACGTTTATGGAAAAGCCGGTTCATTATTTTAGCGAGCTGTTCGAGCAGTTGGGTCTTGCGTCTGACGCGGCCTCGATTGAGCGTTTTATCCAACGCCATGCACCCCTTCCCGAGGCAATGCCGCTGGCCGATGCGCCGTGTTGGAATGAAGGGCAGGCAGAGTTTCTCAAGGAAGCCGTCGAGGAAGATGCCGATTGGGCGGAGGTCGTCGACCATCTTGATGCATCTATGCACAAGCCAGCGTAACGCAGCCGCGTCAATGCCGGGCGTCTCTAGGCGCCCGGCATGGCATCCGCGCATTGGCTCTGCTTAATCCCTGCGCCATTCATGCCTGTAACCGCGCTTCCACTCGTTCGAGAATTTGCCGGCTCACCTTGCCCACCAGCGGCGTTGCGGCCTTGTTTACGGCTTTGGCTATGAAACGGTTACCTATTTCATAGTTCAGCGTTAGCGCCACCTCTGTGCCTTCCGGCACTTCACGCAAATGATAGCGTCCCTGGTTTTTCACCCCGTTGATCGATTCCCAAGCGAGCACATCCGGCGATTTAACCTCGGTAATCACGACATCGAATGTCCAGTCCATTCTGAGTGCGCGGACATGCCACCGATAACGTTCGCCGCCTAGCGGTTCGATATCGCTGATCAGGTCCGAATAATCGGCAAAGTCTTCGACGCGTCTTAACAGCTCGAACACCCGTTCCGGCGTTGCCTTGACGATGGCGCTATGTTCAATAGTGACCATAATAAACCTCTTGAATGGAGCCCCCAGCGTAGCACTTTCAGCTTATGTTGTGAGCATGCTTACGCTAGCCAGAAACACCTCAATTGCGTACACTTGCGACCTTCCGGACCGGACCCCGGAACGCAGTAGCAGCTTTTTTCGCGCTACGATCAATAAATTCTCCGGCATAAGAGTGCTTATCATGTCAACTTCCCCAACCCCGCATGGGGCCACCGCCGTGGTGATATATTCCGGCGGTATGGATTCGTTCACCCTGCTCCACCGGGCGCTAAACGAAGGTTATCACGTTCATGCGCTGTCATTTCATTACGGCCAGCGCCACGCCCGTGAACTCGATGCTGCCCGCCAGGTATGCCAACACTTGAGTGTTCCCCATCAGGTCGTGGATATCCGGGCGATTCATTCGCTGATCGATAACTCGGCATTGACCAACACCGACCATGCAATGCCGCAGGGTGACTACGACGGCGATAACATGGCGGCAACCGTCGTTCCTAACCGCAAT
This sequence comes from Halomonas sp. SH5A2, assembly GCF_014263395.1. Lineage (GTDB taxonomy): Bacteria > Pseudomonadota > Gammaproteobacteria > Pseudomonadales > Halomonadaceae > Vreelandella. The sequence goes on from NZ_CP058321.1 coordinate 2,054,474, forward strand.
ATGATATTACTGTCCCTGGCCATTGCGAACGCCGTCAATATCGGTGCAGAGCGAGTTGATTACGGTGCCCATGGGGGTGATCACGTCCTTTACCCCGACTGTCGTCCGGCGTTTGTGGAAGCCATGGATCAGGTCGCGCGGATTGCCAACTTCTCCCCCGTAAAGGTACATGCTCCCTACCTGCATGCCAGCAAAGCCGACATTCTTAAGCAAGGCCTGGCAATGGGGCTTGATTATCGCCATACCTGGACCTGCTACGAAGGCGGCGAACTGGCCTGTGGGCGGTGCGGAAGCTGCCGTGAACGGTTAGCCGCGTTTGCGGCAAATGGCGTGACCGACCCAATCCCCTATGCCCCACACCCGGAGGCACTCTGATGTATCAGGTCAAAGAAGCCTTCTACACACTCCAGGGTGAAGGCGCCCAAGCTGGGCGGGCCAGTGTCTTCTGTCGTTTCAGCGGCTGCAATCTATGGAGTGGCCGAGAGCAGGACCGGGCCACGGCCCGATGCACCTTCTGTGATACCGATTTTGTCGGCACCAATGGTCAGGGCGGCGGCCGCTTTACATCGCCCGAGGCCCTGGCCGAGCATATTGTTGCGCTGTGGCCAAGCGACGCAGGCAGTGCCATTCCTTACGTCGTATTTACCGGTGGTGAGCCGCTGCTGCAGCTCGACCCGGCACTGATCGCCACGCTACACAGCGTGGGTTTTGAAGTAGCGGTCGAAACCAATGGCACGCTCACGCCACCCCCAGGCATTGATTGGTTGTGCGTGAGTCCCAAAGGCAAGAACCCGCTAGTGATTGATCAGGGCGACGAACTCAAGTTGGTCTACCCCCAGGCCGAGGCACCCCCCGAAGCATTTGCGCAGCTCAACTTTCGCCACTTTTTCCTTCAGCCGATGGACCTCTCCCCTTTTGACGGTAAAGACGATACTGTCGCCCACACCACTGCCTATTGTTTAGCCCACCCGCAGTGGCGACTATCTCTGCAGACGCACAAAATCGCAGGCTTTGACTGATGTCTTTATTTGTAAACCAACTGACCCATATCGACGCATCCGTATGGTGCCCCAATGAAGGCCTCAAGGGCATCAGCTGGCAAGTGGACGCCGTGCTTGAAGGCGAGCTTGGAAAAGACGGCATGCTGCTTGATTTTGGCGAGGTCAAACCGTGGATCAAGCATCACCTCGATAGCGGCCTGGACCACACGCTCCTGGTTCCTATCGAGGCCTCCGGCATCACGGTCAGCGCCTGCGAGGAAGGTCTGTGCGTACGCACCACAACGCCTTACGCCATGGAAGTAAAAGGGCCGGAACAGGCTTTCACCTTGCTGCCCGTTGCCACCATTGAGCGCGACACCGTGGCCGAACACTTGAGTCAGATGCTCACAGAACAACGGCCGGAAAACGTCACACGGGTTCACTTAACTCTCAGTGATGAAGCCATTGAAGCCGCGGCCTACGGCTACAGTCACGGCCTGAAGCTGCATAAGGGCAACTGCCAACGAATTGCCCATGGGCATCGCTCACGCCTGCATATCTGGCAACGAGGAACGCGCCAGCATGCGCTTGAACAGCAGTGGGCAGCCTGGCTCGATAACCGCTACCTGGTAGAGGCAAATGACATTATCGAGCGCGATGAGCAAACACTGACGTGCCGCTATAAAGCGGATCAGGGAACCTTTACCCTCACGCTACCTGATGAGCGCTGTGCCATCCTGACAACTCCCACAACGGTGGAAAATATTGCCCGTTGGTTAGCCGAACAGCTCGCTGCCCAAAGCCTTGAAACGGCAACAGTGCACGCGTTTGAGGGATTTAATAAAGGCGCGATAGCGAAGGCAAGCCCATGAGTGATGAGTGCCGGGCTGGCTGTGGGGCATGCTGTATTGCGCCGTCGATCAGCTCTGCCATTCCAGGCATGCCCGAAGGCAAACCGGCAGGCGTGCGTTGCGCGCAACTAGACGAGCATAATTTATGCCGCCTGTTCGGGGACCCCCGCCGCCCTGCCGTGTGCGAACAGTTTCAATTTGACGCTGCCGTCTGCGGACGGCAGCGCGAGGAAGCGATGATCACCCTGACATGGCTGGAAGATAACACCTAGCTCTCCAGGCGCTCGGGATATGCCAGGCGATGATCCACCAGACTGACCCAACGGACCAGGACCGGCGCGTCACTATGGTTAACGTCGCTTAACAGCCGGCGGAAGGCATCACGCGCCGATTCGTCGTCGGGTGCGATTCGCGTCAACCATAACTCCAGTGCTGCCAATTCCTGATGGCGATTACCGTGCTCGCGCGCTTGGGAAATCGCCATCTCGGCCAATGCGCGCACTTCATTGGCAGGGTGATCAAGCATGATACGTACCCGGGCAAGTTGGGTGGCAAGCTCAGGTAGAAACAGCGTGGATCTTTCCTTGGCAATCACCAGACACTGGTCAAGGTAATCTTCTGCGGCACTCAGTTCTCCCAAGGCAATACAGGCATCCGAATACCAAAGCACAGGGCGCTTGAAGCGATCACGCCCGTTAAGCTCCGCCATTTGGTCAAGGCTATCGCGCAGTTGGGTCAGCCCACCGTGATCGCCCGCCAGCGCGCGCTGCCAGCCGAGAATCCCCTGGGCGGTAATTTGCCATAGCTGTAAATCCGGCGTTGCGGTCATGGCCGCTGCCTTTTCAGCATGACGCGCTGCTAAATGCACATGGCCAAGCTGACGATAGAGTGAGGCGGCAAACAATAGCGCCATGGCAAGCGTACCGGGGTGACCCAACTTCTCCGCCAGCCGTATGGCCGCGGAGACCTGTCGTTCAGCACGTTGGTAATCGCCACATAAGCATAGCGCCCAGCCCTGGAAGCACGCCGCTGTCACCTGCGGATGATCAGAGAACGGCAGCCACTCGATCATCATCGGCGAGTTGAGCGGATCGATTTCATTCAAATGGTCGTGGGCCTGCTGAACACGACCCGCCCAGTATTCACAGTGCGCACGCGCGTAATCAGCCAGTCGCTGGTAACGGGGGTCATCAAGCCGGGCAGCTATGTCAGCCAGGGTGGACGCCAACGCGAAGGCATCAGCGTGGGCGTAGCGCTGACTGCGCCCTACCCACAACCCCCATTTGACCAGAAAGATTTGTTCCAGGTCTTCGGGGTCTTCCAGCGCATCCGCGCCCGAGTGACGCAACAATTCTCGGGCACGCACGAAGCTTTCGTGGGCGGTGGGAGAGCCATGACCTTCAAGCGCAAAAGCAGCCTGCCCGCGCACCGTTAACAGACTCACCTCGCGCTCGACCTCATGCTCCACATGGCGCAGGCTCGCCAGTCCAAAATCCGCCATGCGTAACGCGGTACGATTGGCGCTTACTTTTAGCGCTTCCCGGGCGGCAAGCTCGAAATAACGCGCGCCGCGTGCGTAGTGGCCGCTTCGCCGAAGGTGCGTGGCAAAATCGCCGGGGTGGCGACTGATCCACATCGGGAAGCGTTCTTCTATCAGGCTCACCACTTGCTGGTGAAGCTTGACGCGCACATCTCGGGGGCAGGAAAGGTAGGCCGCCTCCTGAAGTAGCTGGTGACTGAACTGGAATTCGTGCTCGCTCGAGCCGTTATCCACCGGCTCGATGATTTCGAGCTGGCGCATGTGATCCAGCGCCTGCTGCAAACGTGCTGTGTCATAGCCACTGCACTCGCTAAGGAAATCAAGCCGAAATCGTTTGCCAAGCACCGCGGCAATATGGGCAATTTCACGGTCCGCTTCCAACTGGTCGATGCGGCTGGCCAATAGCCCCAGCAATCCCTTGGGCAACTCGTCAAACTGGACGCTACGCCCTTCTCGGCGGTCCATATCCAGACGTCGGCAAATTTCCTGCAAATACAGCGGAACACCATCGCAGCGCTCGATAATCTGATTACGCAACCGCGGGCTTAGGTGAATACGGTAACGACGCGAGAGTTGCGATAACAGCCGTGAGGACTCCAGACCATCTAGCCTGCCCAGCGTGATTTGCTGATCCCAGTGCAGCTTGACCGGCAGGGGTTCACGGCCATGATGACTGGCCACCAGCATAAAGGCCGTGTTGATAGGCAGCCGCGCCTGAAGGCCTGACAGCACCTTGAACGACGGTTCATCGAGCCACTGAAGGTCATCCACCATCAGTACGAGTGTATGAGTAGCCGCCTGACGTTCGATCAAGCGATGTAACAACATCACTACCAGCTCAACCGCTTCACCGTTCTGCGTCAGTTGTGACACTTCCTGCACGCTACGCACGCCGAGAGCTTCTTCGAGCAAGCATTGCTGCTCATCGCTCAGCGTATTGAAAGCAAGATCGGTTTGCAGGGCGTGCAGCGCATCCTGGTCAGGCGCCCCTTCCAGATACCAGGCTAGAAGAGTGCGCGCGACGCCATAGGGCTCCAGCACTGAAAGGCGGGTGGTGGGCTGCCAACAAATAGCGGCATCGCGACTTATCTCAAGCTGACGAAAGCCAACCATCAAGGCCGATTTGCCCATGCCTGACGCACCGCGTACCAGCACGCTTTGGCGAAGCCCAATACCGGCGCGGGCCAGTGCATCTCTCAGGGTTCTTAACGAGGTTTCGCGCCCCACCAGGCTCGGCGGCAATGCATCACGGCCACCTTCATTCTGGCCCAGCACCAACGCTCGTTGGCGTACCCGACCATCGCTCGACATTACCCGCGAGACCAGCCGAGGCTGAAGGTCGAGCGCTGGTGGCATGTGCTGGCTCGACTCCTGAGAGATGACCAGTTCGCTGCCTTCAGCCGCACTCATCAGCTCAAGGGATATTTGCGTTACCTGGCCCAACGGATCCGCCAGTTGACGCTCGGGCAAATAAACCACACGGCCGCTGTGCAGCCCTGCTGCCAATTCAAACTGTGGCGGTTCACCGTCACCTGTCCAGTGCCTGGCAGACTCTTGAGGGAGCGTCTGACGACAATGCTCATAAAGCGCGACCAGTTCAGCTAACTGATGGGCAGGACCATGGGTGCCAAAACACGCAAGCCCCAGGCCGCCTGTAGCGCCAGGCAACCAGAAACCTCCCAGATGATGGCATTGCTGCTCAAGCCACCGCAGCAGTTCCAGTTGAAGCGCAAGGCAGTTACGCGTCGCGGCGCGATCCTGCCAGTCCCCCTGGAGTCGCAATCGAATCGCCATCACCGATAACTGACGAAGCTCAATTTCATCTTCGCGCAAGGGCTGGCTGTCGGTGGCTAGGGCTCGCGAAAAGGCGCCTTGAGGAGACATGACGCGGGCGTCGTGGTGACCATCGGACCAGTAGCTTGCTAACTGTAAAAAGCTGGGCTCCGGCTGTTGGCCTGACAGGGCCAGCAACTGCAAGTAACTGTTGTATTGCTCGTGGGCTGCCGCCATCTGCTTTTGTTCGGCGAGCTGTTTAACCAGCCGTTCATGGAAAGGACCATAGCCGGAAAACCGACTGACCAGCGTTTCCAGAAGGCCGTCAGGGACTTCCTGATGATTATCCAGCACCTGCTCCGCAAAGCGGATAACCCGCTGGCGCCACTCATTGCGCGCTTGCACCAGCCAGCGTTGGAACTCACTACAGTTGGCAAGCTGCAATTCCTCGATCAAATCGCCTTGGTAGCAAGCGAGCACGTCATCCAGGGTGGCCAGATCCCGCGGCCCTTCAAGCAGCGTTTGCAGCTCATGCAGATCAACCTGCCAATTGGCTGGGAGCTGAAAGGCAATAGTCTGGCGCGATACGTTGAGCACCTGTTCTGCATCTTCACCCAACGATTGACGCAGGCAATGCAGCGCGTGTCGCAGGTTGGTGCGACCTGATGAAAGGCCCTGATCTGGCCACAGCAGTTCAGCCAGCGCAGCACGATTGACAGGTTGTCGATGCAGCAGCAAGTAGACAAGCAACGCTTTCACTTTATCGTAGCTAAAGTGCGTCAGCACATCATCACCCTGGGACAGGGCAAAATGACCGAACAGGGTCAGTTGGTCATACTTTTGAGCATCGCGCATGGTAAACATCCTGTCTGGACGAACGGCAACTTACGCTGGCACGCCGCTATGAAAACGGAAAGCTGTATCCGGCGAACTTATTAGCTCTGCTTCACATGCAACAAAGAACGCGATCCGCTCGTCGATCGAGTGGTCGGTCTGCTGCCGGGCAAGCAATAGGTAATCTTCGAAATGTCGGCCTTCAGACTTGACGAGGGTGCGGTAGAACTTCGCTAGTTCCTCATCAAGATAGGGAATCAAGCAAGCAAAGCGTTCGCAGCTTCGCGCCTCGATGAGCGCGCCAATAATCAACACATCAATCAATCGCTCAGGGTCCTGGGGGCGAACATGGCGTCGTAACCCTTCCGCATAGCGTGAAGCCGTCAAGTGACGATACGTTACGCCCCGATTCTCCATAAGAGTCACTACCTGCTCGAAATGCAGCAGTTCTTCCCGGGCAAGTTGCGACATCTTGCTCAGTAGCAGCGGTTGATCCACATAGCGATACAGCAGGCTCATCGCCGTTGAGGCGGCCTTTTTTTCACATTGAGCGTGGTCAATCAGCAAAATTTCGGGATTTTCCAAGGCCCAAGCCAGCCAGGCATCTGGCGTTGCACATCCCAGAAAGTCATTCAAGCTGTCAGGCAATAGGTCGTTCGCATCGAGCGAATGACCCGCTTTGTCAGGAATTACTTGTATCGACATAACACCGTCACTAAATAGTTATCACACAATTGTACAACAATCATAACGCCTTGGGTAATTCGAATATGCCAGTGCGGCCACCTGATCAGCCTGGCGCAGGCTATCAGCCCGCCAGATGGTAACGCGGCGTTACGAGAATCACACTTTATGCAACCTCTGTCGATAGCGAGTGCTTTTTTGCTAGTAAAGCATGCCAGAACGTTTGGTCCTAGCGTGTTTCACACCTTTGACCATGCGCATCATCACAAAGTACAACGCCATGGCAGCGGACTCACCTTAACATTGTCGACAGTTTCACGTAGAATTGCTGCCATCCAACCAACGCTGTTTGTCAAGCGTATGTCAGTGTCCGGTGGCATTGTGAAGCGCATAGCCCACGTGCCGTCGCCACCATAAAAGCAGATGAGAGGGCCCCAAACGTGCTTGAAGCTTACCGCCAACATGTCGAGGAACGCGCTGCAGAGGGCATCCCCGCCAAGCCCCTGAATGCCGAGCAAACCGCCGCTCTGATCGAGCTGCTGAAAACGCCCCCGGCTGGCGAAGAAGAATTTATTCTCGACCTCATTACCAACCGCGTTCCCCCCGGTGTTGACGAAGCGGCTTACGTAAAAGCCGGTTTTTTAACGGCCATCGCCAAAGGCGAAGCAACATCGCCCCTCATCGATAAAGTGCATGCCGTCAAACTGCTTGGCACTATGCAGGGCGGTTACAACATTGTGTCGCTGGTCGAGCTACTCGACAACGAAGAGCTCGCCCGTGAAGTCGGCGAACAGCTCAAGCATACCTTGCTGATGTTCGATGCCTTCCATGACGTTGAGCAGCGTGCCAAGGCAGGTAACAGCGTCGCCAAGGATGTCATCCAGTCCTGGGCTGACGCCGAGTGGTTCCTGTCCAAGCCAGCCCTGGAAGAAAAAATCACCCTCACCGTCTTTAAAGTACCTGGAGAAACCAACACCGACGACCTGTCACCGGCGCCGGATGCCTGGTCGCGTCCCGATATTCCTTTGCATGCCAATGCCATGCTCAAGAACGAACGCGAAGGTATCGACCCAGTAACGCCTGGCACGACCGGCCCGCTAAAGCAGATCGAAGACGTAAAAGCCAAAGGCTTCCCCGTCGCTTACGTGGGTGACGTCGTCGGCACCGGGTCCTCGCGCAAATCAGCCACCAACTCAGTGCTGTGGTTCTTTGGCGATGACATTCCTCATGTGCCTAGCAAGCGCGCAGGTGGGTTCTGTTTTGGCAGCAAAATTGCCCCGATCTTCTTTAACACCATGGAAGATTCTGGCGCCCTGCCGGTAGAAATGGATGTTGAAAAGCTATCCATGGGCGACGTCATCGACGTTTATCCCTATGAGGGTAAGGTCTGCAAGCACGGGACTGACGAAGTACTGACAACCTTCGAGCTTAAAACTCAGCTGATTCTTGACGAAGTCCGTGCTGGCGGGCGTATCCCGCTGATCATCGGTCGTGGTTTGACCGGCAAGGCCCGCGAGTCCCTGGGGCTTGCTCCGTCAGACGTGTTCCGTCTGCCCGAGCAACCCAACGACACAGGAAAAGGCTTTACCCTGGCCCAGAAAATGGTCGGCAAGGCTTGCGGCATGGACGGCGTACGGCCTGGCATGTACTGCGAACCCAAGATGACCACGGTGGGTTCCCAGGACACGACCGGTCCCATGACCCGCGACGAACTGAAAGACCTGGCATGCCTGGGCTTCCAAGCCGACCTGGTCATGCAGTCGTTCTGCCATACCGCCGCTTACCCGAAACCAGTCGATGTGGACACTCACCACACCCTGCCTGACTTCATCATGAACCGTGGCGGTGTTTCGCTGCGCCCCGGCGACGGCATTATTCACAGCTGGCTCAACCGCATGCTGCTGCCCGACACAGTAGGCACTGGGGGCGACTCTCATACCCGTTTCCCGCTGGGTATTTCCTTCCCGGCCGGTTCGGGCCTGGTCGCCTTTGCCGCCGCCACGGGGGTCATGCCGCTGGACATGCCGGAATCGGTACTGGTTCGCTTTAAAGGCAAGCGCCAGCCTGGCGTCACCTTGCGCGACCTGGTTCACGCCATTCCGCTCTATGCTATCAAGCAAGGTCTACTGACGGTCGAGAAGTCCGGCAAGAAAAATGCCTTCTCAGGCCGCGTTCTGGAAATCGAAGGCCTTGAGGATCTGACTGTCGAGCAAGCCTTTGAGCTTTCCGACGCCTCTGCCGAGCGTTCAGCAGCCGGCTGTACCATTACACTCTCCGATGAGAGCGTGGCCGAGTATCTCAAGTCCAACATCACCTTGCTCAAGTGGATGATGGCCAATGGCTACGGCGATGAGCGCACTATCAGCCGCCGTATCGAAGGAATGGAAGCCTGGCTTGCCGATCCTAAATTGATGCGTGCCGACAAGGATGCCGAATACGCCGAAGTTATCGAAATCGACCTCGACGATATTAAAGAGCCAGTACTTTGTGCGCCGAATGACCCCGACGATGCCCGTCTACTTTCAGACGTTGCCGGCACGAAAATCGACGAAGTGTTTATCGGCTCATGCATGACCAACATCGGTCATTTCCGCGCCGCCGGCAAACTGCTTGAGAAACAGCCCGCAGGCAGCCTCAAAACCCGCCTATGGTTAGCGCCTCCGACCAAGATGGATCAGCACCAGCTCACCGAAGAAGGCTACTACGGCATCTACGGCCGTGCCGGTGCCCGCATGGAAATGCCAGGCTGCTCGCTGTGCATGGGTAACCAGGCGCGTGTCGCCGCCAAGAGCACTGTCGTATCAACCTCAACGCGGAACTTCCCCAACCGTCTTGGCGACGGCGCGAATGTCTACCTTGCATCAGCAGAGCTGGCGGCAGTGGCCGCCGTTGAGGGGCGCCTGCCCACGGTCGACGAGTATCGCCGTTATATGGGAGAGTTTGACGCCATGGCAAGCGAGATCTATCGTTACATGAACTTTCACGAAATTGAGGAGTATCAGAAGATCGCCTCAAACGTGATTCCGGTGGCTCAAGAAGCGTAAGCTTCAACACCACCGCTCCATCGCCGATGCTCGCAACATCGCAAAAGAGCCCTGGGTTCTTTTGAGCCGATGAACGAACGCCCCGCCACTGTTCTACAGGGCGGGGCGTTTTTTCTTACGTTTACCAGAGACTTCGGATCACACTGACAGGAATTCACCATGGCGACGATCATTACCCCCGATATATGCGATGCCTATCCAGACGTCCAGGTATTGGAACCCATCTTTGCCAGCTTTGGCGGCGTTGATGCCTTTCACGGTCCTGTTCGAACTATCAAATGCTTTGAAGATAACTCTCTCGTCAAGCAAGCTGTCGCTGAACCTGGCGACGGTGCTGTCCTTGTCGTCGATGCGGGCGGTTCCCCTCGCTGTGCCATGCTCGGCGATATGCTGGCCGAACAAGCGGTCGAGAATGGCTGGGCGGGCGTTGTGATGTACGGTTGCGTTCGCGACGTGGACATCCTCGCCACCCTGCCTCTCGGCGTTCAGGCGCTGGGGAGTCATCCGCGTAAAAGTGAAAAACACGGAGAAGGACAGCGTGATGTGGCCGTAAGCTTCGCAAGCGTCACCATCACGTCAGGCAGTTGGCTGTACGCTGACAATAACGGCATCCTGATCGCCGATCGCGAGCTTCCGCTTGACCAAGCGTAACTTGCCTGACTTGCCAGGGGTGGCGCTTGCTGCCACCCTGAAACCCTTTTTCATTACCCTTTTGTGACCATGCAGCCTTTGAATCAGCTTGGCTATGCCCTTGCCCGCACGTTACGCGATCATCTACGTCCGCTGATTGCGTTTCATTTATTTTTCACTCTGCTAGCATCAGCCCTTTTATTACCCGCCATCGCCTGGGTCATGCGTGCCCTGCTCGCCCAGTTACGGCGTAGCGTAGTGACCAACAATGATCTGGTCTCGCTCGTATTCAGCCCTCTGGGGCTATTAGGCATGTTGGTCGGTATTGGGCTTTTCTTTGTGGTGATTTATTGGCAGCAGGCCGGCATGCTCCAGGTAGCGACAAGGCCGCGTGACAATCACTACCGCCTTGCGTTTGAAGCGCTCTGGCTAAGCAGTCGGCGGTTACCAGCACTGACGGGCTTGGTCGTCTTACAGGTGGGTAGCCACTTGATACTTCTCGCCCCCTTCATGCTCGCCCTGACCTGGCTGTATGACATATGGCTGGCTGGTATCGACCCCTACTACCTTCAACGCATCAAGCCACCCGCATTGTGGTATTTCCTCGCCTGCGCGACCCCATTGTTACTTTTATGGATGGGCCTAGCTGCCAGACTCTATTTACGCTGGTTACTGGCGCTCCCTCTGGTGGCTCTGGATGAATACTCGCCGTGGCAGGCACTGCGCCGCAGCGTCGTTCTCACACGAGGCTGGCATCGCTCGATTGGCATTGCCGTCATATTGGTCCTGGTACTGATTATTGCGCTGCCGATTGCGACCACCCTTTTATTTGACCATTTATTTACGCCGCTGCTGTGGTGGTTACCCGAGCATACAGCTGTCCTGGTACCGGCCATGCTGGGCTATTTGACCGGTTATGTGCTGATCACGCTGGCGATTACCTTTCTGGGCATTGCGGTGAATGCCCTTTTGTCGGCCTGCCTGTACCTTCAGTTGGCTCATCGAGAAGCGCGCCCAGCGCCGCCTACCGATGCCCGCCCGGGTCGCTTTGCCTGGGCCGTGGAACTCAGCGTACTTGCTTTTGCAGGGCTTCAGGCCTGGTGGATACTGACAAGCTTCGAAATTCGCGACGACGTAGCGATCATTGCCCATCGCGGCAGCTCAATGGCAGCGCCGGAAAATACCCTGGCGGCAGTGGACCAGGCAGTCGTGGACGGCGCCGACGCCATTGAAATCGACGTACGCCTAACAGCCGACCAGGAGGTCATGCTCTATCATGATCGCAACATGGCACGCCTGACAGGCGACCAGCAGGAATTCGGGGACTTGACGCGTGATGAACTCGAGCGCTACGACGTTGGCAGCTGGTTTGGCGATGTGTATGAAGGGGAACCCATTCCAGGACTCGACGATGCACTGGCACTGGTGCGTGGGCGCGCCGACCTGATGATCGAAATAAAGCCCTTGCCCGGCCAGGGTCAGGCGCTCAGTGATGCTGTGATTAAAGAGCTTCAGCAAGAAACTGATGCCCGGTACCAATGTTGGGCAGCCGCCGATAGTCCGATAGCGGCCTACACCCAGTGTGGCTACCCAAATGCCATGCACAGCATGCGCATTGCCACCATGTCGCCAGGCTTGCTACCGTTCATCAAAGAGCAAGCACCAGAGCTCAAGGTCACACTGATCGCCCAACTGATTTTACCGGGCACTCTGGATCGCGGAGCCTTTGACGCCCTGGGCCTTCGCCATAACCGCATCACCACGCAGGAAATAAGGCTGGCGAGGCTCTATGGCTATGAAGTTCATGCCTGGACGGTCAATAGCCGGGATCGAATGTCCACACTTATCGACTTGGGTGTGGACGCGATCATTACCGATTATCCTAAACGGCTGGTCGCGCTGCGCAACGACCGCCGCGCGCTGAGCGACGGCGCATTGATGTTGGTGAAACTGCGCAATTGGCTGCGACGCTAAACTTAATCGCCCATCACCACGCCTTCTCGGCGGGGATCAGCGCCGCCAAACAGCGTGCCATCTTCCAGGCGCATGATGGCCTGCAGCCCGCTGGTTAGCTCGCGCTCGCTGATGTCATGACCCCGGTCTCTCAGGGCATCGAGAGTGGCGTCAGGAAAACGTCCTTCCTCAACCCACACATCGCCGCCCAGGGTAACCGCGTGGGGCAGGTTCAACGCCGTTTGCGCATTCATTCCCCAATCACGCAGCGCCATCAGCGTCCGTGCGGTGTAATGAATAATCGCCGCGCCACCGGGAGATCCAAGGCTGCCGACCAGTTCACCGCTGTCATGCTCGAAAATAAGTGTGGGACTCATACTGGAACGCGGGCGCTTGCCAGGTTCCACCCGATTGGCCACGGGTTCACCGTTCTGCTCGGGCTCGAAGGCAAAATCGGTCAGCTCATTGTTGAGCAGAAAGCCGCCCGGCAAGTCGGTCCCGCCATCACTCATGATACGCGAGCCAAATGCCTGCTCGATGGTCGTGGTTATGGCCACCGATCGGCCTTCAGCATCCACGATACTGATATGGCTGGTGCCATATTCAGGCTGGGTCGGCTGTGCCGCCCAACTGGTTTCAATATCGCCGGGCCGACCGTGTTCGGCGTCTTCCCCCATACTCTCTTGGCCAATCAGCGCGCCGCGCTTGGCAAGATAGTCTGGCGCCAGCATTGTCGACCAATCACCGCCGGGGGCCTCGACGAAATCCGGGTCGGCTATGTAGTAATTACGGTCGGCGAAGGCTAACCGGGAAGCTTCCAGAAACTGGTGCAACCAGCCGCTGCTGGTGACACCGTCGTCCAAGGGGGCTTCAAGTAGGGGCTGCTGATCGAGCATGCCAAGAATCTGCATGATAGTGAGGTGGCCGGATGAGGGCGGCGGGAAACCACATACCTCCCATTGCTGCCAGGGCGTACAGATAGGATCGCGAATAACGGCGTCATAGCCTTCAAGGTCATCCAGCGTCATCGCGCCGGGCCGAGCTGGGTGCTGGGTCACCTGATCGACAATATCCTCGGCAACTTCCCCTTGATAAAACGCCGCGCTGCCTTGCTCGGCAATACGCTTTAATATCGCCGCGAGGGCCGGGTTCTTGAGGGTGTCACCCACCGCAATGGGCTCGCCTTGCGAGTCGTAATAGAAGTCCCGTGCCCGTTCGTTGTCGCGCAAGGCATCATCATTGGCAAGACTAGTGTGAAGCCGCTCACTGACAGCAAAGCCTTCTTCTGCCAGCGTCATCGCCGGCACAAAAAGGTCTTCCCAAGGCAGACTGCCGTGAGCCGCGTGGGCTTTTTCCATTAGTCGCAGCGTTCCCGGCACACCCACCGACCGGCCACTCGCGACAGCATCCATAAATGCCAGCGGCTCGCCATTCTGCATGAAGAGTTCGCCATCCACAGCGGCGGGTGCGGTCTCACGCCCATCATAGGCGCGCACGTCATCACCATCGTAATAAAGCAAGAACGCCCCGCCGCCAAGGCCACTTGATTGCGGCTCCACAAGTCCGAGCACCATCTGGACGGCAATAACCGCATCAATCGCGTTGCCGCCGGCCTTCAATATCTGATAGCCCGCATCGGTGGCCAGCGGATTGGCAGCCGCCACCGCGAAGGAATCGGCAGACCAGCCAGGCTTTTCTTCGTAGCCAGACTCGCTTTCCGGTGAGATGGCGGGCGTTTCATAGTCGAAGCCCCAACTATGTAAAGGCACTACCAAGAGACTGGGTAGTAACCAGCGCATTTTTTTAGAAGGCATCACGACCGACTCCGCCAATGTACACAGACCAAAAATAAAGCGTAGCCTATTAAACCCAAGCGCCCAGCACAATGGCTGGGCGTGTTTAACATAGCCTGCTAACTATCTTGCTAGCTATCAGTCAGCGATGGTTTCACCGGCCAACATGAACCAGGTTTCGATCACCGCATCCGGGTTGAGGGATATCGAATCAATCCCCTGCTCCATCAACCACTTGGCAAAGTCAGGGTGGTCGGACGGCCCCTGACCGCAGATGCCGACATACTTGCCCCTGGCTTTACAGGCCTGAATCGCCATGGAAAGAAGTTTTTTGACGGCTTCGTTACGCTCGTCAAACAGGTGCGCCACGATACCCGAGTCGCGATCAAGCCCCAGGGTGAGCTGCGTCAGGTCGTTGGAGCCGATCGAGAAACCATCGAAATGCTCGAGAAACTCGTCGGCCAGCAGCGCATTGGCAGGCAGCTCGCACATCATGATGACTTTGAGGCCATTATCGCCACGCTTGAGCCCATTGGTCGCCAGCAGCTCGACCACTTCGCGGGCTTCTTCCGTGGTGCGCACGAAAGGCACCATGATCTCGACATTGTCGAGCCCCATGTCGTCGCGGACACGCTTGAGCGCCCGGCACTCAAGTTCAAAACACGGACGGAACGCCTCCGAGACATAACGCGAGGCCCCCCGGAAGCCCAGCATGGGGTTCTCTTCGCCGGGCTCATAGAGCTTGCCGCCAATCAGGTTTTCGTACTCGTTTGATTTGAAATCCGAAAGCCGCACGATAACGCGCTGAGGATAATAGGCAGCGGCCAGCGTCGAAATGCCCTCAACGAGTTTATCGACGTAGAAGCTGACCGGGTCGGTGTAGCCAGCCGTGCGCATATCGATTACCTGCTGAAGGTCAGACGGCAGGGTGTCGTACTCCAGCAAGGCCTTGGGATGAACCCCGATCATGCGGTTGATGATGAACTCAAGCCGCGCGAGTCCAACCCCGGCATGGGGAAGGCTGGCAAACCCAAAGGCGCGATCGGGGTTACCCACGTTCATCATGATCTTGAAGGGAATCTCGGGCATGGTGTCAACATTGGTCACCTTGCAGTCAAAATCCAGCAGGCCTTCATACACATGGCCGGTATCGCCTTCAGCGCAGGAAACGGTCACGTCACTGCCTTCATTCAATCGTGTGGTGGCATCGCCACAGCCGACGACCGCAGGGATGCCCAGTTCACGGGCAATGATCGCCGCGTGGCAGGTTCTCCCGCCGCGATTGGTCACGATGGCGGAAGCGCGTTTCATGATCGGCTCCCAGTCAGGATCGGTCATGTCGGTTACCAGCACATCACCGTCATGGATCTTGTCCATGTCGTCCGGCGTCATGACCACCTTGGCGGTACCGCGGCCGATGCGTTGACCGATAGCGCGACCCGTGACCAGGGTGCGGCCTTTTTCGCGTAGCTGGAAACGCTCCAGCTTGCCGCCTTCCTGCTGCGATACGACGGTTTCCGGCCGCGCCTGCACGATGTAGAGCTCACCATCATCACCATCCAGTGCCCACTCGATATCCATGGGCCGCTGGTAATGTTGCTCGATGGTCACTGCTTGACTCGCCAGCGCCATGACCTGCTGATCGTTGAGACAGAAACGACCACGGTCCTGCAGGGGCACGTCAATGGTCTCGACCGACTTGCCTGCGCTGGCATCTTGGGTATAGACCATCTTGATCAGCTTGGAACCCAGATTGCGGCGCAGCACCGCGGGCCGCCCCGCCGCCAGGGTCGGCTTATGAACATAAAACTCGTCAGGATTCACCGCCCCCTGGACAACGGTTTCACCCAGCCCCCAGGAAGCGGTCACAAAGACCGCATCGCGGAAACCCGACTCGGTATCCAGCGTGAACATGACACCCGACGCGCCCGTTTCCGAGCGCACCATTTTCTGCACACCCGCTGATAGCGCGACATTTTCATGTGCATAGCCGCGATGAACCCGGTAAGAGATAGCCCGGTCATTAAACAGTGACGCGAACACTTCGTGGACGGCGCGCTTGATATTGTCGAACCCTTCGATATTGAGGAAGGTTTCTTGTTGGCCGGCGAAGGAGGCATCCGGCAAGTCTTCCGCGGTAGCCGAGCTGCGCACGGCGACCTTCAACGCAGGATGACGCTCTTGAAGCGTTTGGTAGGCGCTACGCAGTTCTTTTTCGAACGTCGGGGGCAGCGGCGTATCAATCACCCACTGGCGGATTGTTTTCCCGGCCTCGGCCAATGCTTTCACATCGTCCACGTCGAGCCGCGCCAGCATATCGTTAATACGCTCGTTGAGGCCTTCATGGGCAAGAAATTCTCGGTAGGCATGGGCCGTAGTGGCGAAGCCACCGGGAACCGTGACCCCCGCTCCCGATAAATTGGAGATCATTTCGCCAAGCGAGGCGTTTTTGCCACCCACGCGTTCGACGTCAGCCATACCCAATTGATCGAACCATAGAATGTAATTGTTCACGCAACCCCCTCGCTCAATAGGCCAGCGATCATGACAACCGCTAGAGATGAATGCGGTCACCCTAGCACCGCCCCGGCGTATTCGCCATTGGTCTAATAGCGAAGGCGATGGAGGATTTTTACAACAGGCGGCATTTTTGAACATTTGTTGTAGTCGCGACTCAGCGCCGTTGTGCCAGACGCCATCCCGGCACACAATATGCGCAACGTTCAGGAGAGCAAACACCATGCAGCGCACGGCTTTTTTTATTTCAGATGGGACAGGCATTACCGCAGAGAGCCTGGGGAGAAGCCTGCTGGCCCAGTTCAGCGATGTCGAGATCAACATGCAAACCAAGCCTTATATCGACACCCTGGAAAAAG
Organism: Halomonas sp. SH5A2; assembly: GCF_014263395.1. GTDB lineage: Bacteria > Pseudomonadota > Gammaproteobacteria > Pseudomonadales > Halomonadaceae > Vreelandella. The sequence continues at coordinate 2,071,432 of NZ_CP058321.1, forward strand.
CCCAGGCCTTGGCCGAGATTATCGACGCAACGGCGGTCCGCGACGGGCAACGGCCGATCATCATCGACACCATTGTCGATCAGAAAATTCGCGACGTGATTCGCAAGGCCTCCGGCTTCAAGGTGGACATCTTCTCCACCTTTCTGGAGCCGCTCGAACAGGAGCTCGCCACGCACTCGTCCTACAGCGTGGGGCGAACGCACTCGATTGGCAGCGACGATGTTTACATGGACCGCATTCACTCGGTGCACTTTGCGCTGGACAATGACGATGGCGCGCGCACGCATCAGTACGATAAAGCCGATATTATTCTGGTCGGGGTATCACGCTGCGGCAAAACACCTACGTCGCTCTACCTGGCGTTACAATTTGGCATTCGCGCCGCCAACTATCCGCTCACGGAAGACGACCTGGACGAAGACGGCATGCTGAAACTGCCCCAGGCGCTTGCACCCCATCGACACAAGCTATTTGGCCTGACAATCGACGCCAGGCGTCTCGCCGCCATCCGCAATGAACGAAGGCCTAATAGTCGCTACAGCTCGATGGATCAATGCATGCAAGAAATCCAGCAGGCGGAAGCGCTGTATCGTCGCCTGCACGTGCCCTTCATCGACACGACGCGCTTTTCCGTAGAAGAAATATCCACTCGCATGATCGCTGAAACAGGCTTGGCGCGGCGCTTTTCACCCCGTTAAGGCAGCCAGTGATCACATGCCCTTGGGCGCGAAGATCCCCGGGGCATTGCGCCAGTAGCCCTTGTAATCCATACCAAAGCCAAACACATAACGATCGGCGACTTCCAGGCTGCAGTAGTCGGCTTTCAGGCCGGGCACTGCCTTGCGATCGTGGCGTTTGTCGACAAGTACCGCCGTAGTAATGCTGGCAGCTTGTGCTTCCTGGCAATAGTTGAGAATCGCTGACAGCGTCGTACCTTCATCAAGAATGTCGTCGACGATAACAACGTGTCGACCGGCCATGGGAATCTCCGGCGATACCCGCCAGAAAAGCTCTCCGCCGCGGGTTTCGTTGCGGTAGCGAGTAGCATGCAGGTAGTCGACCTCAAGAGGAAAGCCCAACCGGGTCAGCAGATGCCCCGTGGTGATCAAGCCGCCATTCATAACGCAATAAAAGACCGGCAGTTTATCGCCCAGATCCTCGCTGATCTGCTCGGCCATTCGGTCAAGCGCCTGCTCCACCTGCTGTTGGGAAATCAAGCAGTCCGCGTTGTCCATGAGCTCGCGCATGGTGTCGAGCGATGCGAGTGCTTCTTTGTCTAGCTTTGCCATTGAAGTTCCAGCCTGCTTGGTAAAAACGATCGTTAACTGCTGCGTGAATGAGCGGCCATGGCCTCTAGCTGGGCATGCGTGCGCCGCCACCGGCTAAGTGCCGGCAGGGCGTCCAAATCGGGGCGTGCGCGTTTGTAGCGCAGCTTGCCGGGCCTGACAGACTCTGGAGTTGGAACGGCGGCAACGACCTCAAGCGCTGCCTCGCGATCGTTGCACACCAGCAACATGTCGCAGCCCGCGGCAAGAGCAGCCGCTGCGCGTTCGCGCGGTCCACCCGCCTCATGAGCGCCAGCCATGCTCAAATCGTCGGAAAAGATACAGCCTTTAAACCCCAGCGACTGACGCAGCATACCCAGCCAACTAGGCGAAAAACCGGCGGGTCGCTTGTCGAATGCCGAATACACAATATGCGCAGGCATGACGCCATCAAGCTTTTTAGCCAGATCGCTAAAAGGCACCAGATCGAGTTGTTTGAGGGTATCAAAAGGCCTGTCATCAACGGGCAAGGCGAGATGCGAATCTGCCTCAACGCCGCCATGACCGGGAAAATGCTTGCCGATCGCTGCCATACCGGCCTCATGCAGTCCGGCCACCAGCGCGCCACCCAGTTCGCTGACTTGCGCGGCCTCCGGGCCAAAGCTGCGGTCGCCAATCATGCTGTTTAAGCCGCTATCAACATCCAGCACCGGCGCAAAACTGATATCCAACCCGCAGGCGGCCATTTCCATACCCAGAAGCCAGCCGGTGTCCTGGGTGAGCCTCAGGGCCGCCGCACGATCCTTCTGGTAATAGTCGCCAAGGCGAGCCATCGGCGGCAGGCGCGTCAACCCTTGTTTGATACGCTGGACGCGGCCACCTTCCTGATCCACTGCCAGTAACACGTCCGGACGTAGCTTACGCACCTTGCTACACAGTTCCCGGACCTGGTGGGCATCTTCAACATTGCGTGAAAACAGGATAACGCCACCCACTGCGGGCTTTTTCAGCAACTGCTTTTCTGCGGCGGTCAGCGTTGTCCCTTCAAGGTCCAACATGACCGAGCCCAAAGGATGTGTCATAGCGGGTTGTCCAAAAAAGGCGCTAACTCTAGACGATGATTAGCGAGGAGTCCAACGATCAACGGCTGTCGTGTAACCAGACAGGCGTTCCCGGTGACGCATGTTCAAACAGCCAAAGGAGATCCGCATTACGCAGCCGCACGCAGCCATGGGAGGCTGGTTGACCCATGGGCTGGTCCGGCGGCGTACCGTGCAGATAAATATAGCGTCGCTGGGAATCCAACTGACCGCCGCGGTTTACTCCCGGCTCCAGGCCACACAGCCATAGAATGCGCGTCAGAATCCAGTCTCGCTCGGGAAACGCCGCAGCCAGCTCGGCATTGAACACTTCTCCCGTCCAGCGGCGGCCTTTGAAGACCGCGTTTTCCGGGGCATCAGCGCCAATGGCGGCGCGAATATAGTGCCAGCCCAGCGGCGTTTGCCCACTGCCTTGCTGATTACCCAGACCCTGACGCCCGGTGGAAATATCACACTCATAGCGACACGTATCGCCTTGCCAGGCGCGCAACCGCTGCGTCTGGGCGGCGATTTCCAGCCATAGCCCCTCCTGGGGCGGCATTTCAATGAGCGACGGTGTCTGCATGGTGCTCAATGTCCTTCTCATCAGGTAATGGCGCGTTCATCGCCGCCACCACCACCGGCCGCAGTCGGCGAACCAAGTCGCGGACCGAGACATGCTGGTGGTAATCTTTTTCGGCAATATCGCGCAGCGCATCCAGCCCTGAAAGCGTAAAGATGACGGTACCGAGCATAAAGTGTAGCCGCCAGAAGCGCTCGGCGTCCGGCAGATCCGGTGTCGCACGGCGTACCAGTTCGGTGAAACGGCTGAATACATCGCCATATTGCTGCTGGATGTAACGCCGCAAATGCCCTTGGGCCTGACTGTAGGCAAGCCCCAGCAAACGCATGAAGACTTTGAGGCTATTGCGCTCGGCTGGCACCGTCAGCACCGTTGTCGCCATGGTTTCGAGCAGCACCTCAAGAGGGATATCACGCCCCTCGTAGCGGGCTTCGAGTTCGTCCAGGGCACCATGGAAACGCTGGGAAAACGGATCCAGGTAGCGAGCAAACACCGCCTGAATGAGCGCTTTCTTGGACCCGAAGTGATAGTTCACCGCGGCAAGATTGACCCGTGCCTTGCTGGTAATGTTGCGTAAAGAGGTTTCGGCAAAGCCGCGCTCTGCAAAAAGCACTTCAGCAGTATCCAGAATGCGCGTCACCGTATCCGATTGAGCCATGCTGCTCTCCATAAAACGGGCCAAAAAAAGCGGGCCATAAAAAACGGATGTTTTAAACAAACTAGGATGCTACGTTATCGTTTGTTACCTCTCAACGTTTACCTGAACACTCAGTCCGTACCCAGCGTGGCTTTGCATCTTTATATACATCAATTTGTTAGCTGACTTATCCCAAATATATACTGGACAGGAGAACATGCTGTATACTTAACCACATGCTGTTGACTACATACTGTGAACTACATACCGATAGGTAAACAGAAACGCAGTCTTGCTCACTTATTCAACCTGGAGGCTGGTATGTCGCGGCCATTAACTGCTCGTCAACAAAATGTGTTCGACTTTATTGTCAAAACCATGGCTGAGCTCGGCTATCCGCCCACCCGGGCTGAAATAGCCAAGGCGCTGGGGTTCCGCTCACCCAATGCGGCAGAAGAGCATCTGCGCGCACTCGAGCGTAAAGGCGTCATTCGCATCATTCGCAATACGTCTCGCGGCATACGCCTGCCCAACCAGGAGCCCCAGGAAACGCCAGACGTACTGACAACCTCAGGCTTAGACCCTGCCAACGGCCTGCCAATTATTGGCGAAGTTGCGGCGGGCAGCCCTATTCTGGCCGCTGAGCATATTGACCGCTACTGCCCCCTGCCCGCTGACTACTTCTCGCCCAGAGCAGATTACCTGTTGCGCGTACGCGGGCTATCAATGCAAAACGTCGGCATCCTCGAAGGCGACCTTCTTGCCGTGCATCGCACCCAGCGCGTTCGGGACGGCCAGATTGTCGTCGCTCGCCTGGAAGACGAGGTAACCGTAAAGCGTTTCAAACGCGAAGGCCATCAGGTCACGCTCATTGCGGAAAACCCGGACTTTGACCCCATCAATATCGATTTACGCACTCAGCCGCTCGATATCGAAGGGGTTGGCGTCGGCGTTATCCGCGGCGGCAACGGCCAGGCGCTTGGCTAGCTGAACACGATCGTTTTATTGCCGTGCACCAGCACGCGGTCTTCCAAATGCCAGCGAAGACCGCGAGCCAGTACGGCTTTTTCAACATCACGGCCAAAACGCACCAGATCGGTAGGCGTATGGCAGTGGCTGACCCGATGAATGTCCTGCTCGATGATGGGTCCTGCATCTAGCTCCTGAGTCACGTAATGGCAGGTGGCGCCTATCAGCTTGACGCCACGTTGATAGGCTTGGTGATACGGCCTGGCGCCGGCAAAAGACGGCAGAAAGCTGTGATGGATATTAATGACTTGCCCTGCGTACCGTTCACACAACGCCGGGGGTAGAATCTGCATGTAGCGAGCCAACACGATGCTGTCGGCCCGGGCATCATCAATATGCGCCTGCACCTGCTTAAAGGCCGCTGACTTGTCTGCAGGATCCACCGGCACATGGTGATACGGAATTCCGTACCATTCGGTTAACGAACGCATATCGTCATGGTTGGAAATAACGCCCACGATATCGCAGTCCAGTTCCCCCACCTGCCAGCGATAAAGCAAATCGACCAGGCAATGGGATTCCCGCGAGACCATCAGGACAACTCGACGCCTTTCTCGAGTGTCGACCAGCGACCACTGCATATCGAACAGCTCTGCCACAGGCTCGAAGGCAGTGCGTAATGCCTCTGCTGACATACCCAGCGAATCCGCCAGAATTTCATAGCGCATAAAGAAGCGACCGGTTTCCAGGTCAGAATGCTGGCTGGCTTCGGTAATCGACCCGCCCTGATCTGCGATAAAACTTGATACCTTCGCGACAATTCCCACTTGGTCCGGGCAGGACACCACCAAACGATAAAAATGCGACATAGTCATTACTCTTCACGGTTTGCCAGGCGGCGATGATCAGGCCATCCACTGGTATTAAACAAACGTCTAGTGTACCGAATGCGGCGGCTGCAATCACCGCCCGAAACAGCAGTGATTGTTAGCCGCCCGCCCCATCCCGTATAGTTAACCAATTACTTTCTAGGCTTTATTACTCTGATGCATCCACCGCGCGTTCATATTCGTCCCCGTCGCCGCCCTTCCTTACGCCTCTTGCCGTTAGGCGGCTGCGGGGAAATTGGCATGAACCTGACGCTGTATGGGTACGAAGACCACTGGGTCGCCGTAGATTGCGGCATGATGATCCGCCAGGATTTACCCAATGCGCCACTGCAGGTGCCCAACCTGGAAACACCCAAAGCCCTGGGAATCGCACCCCAAGCGCTCTACATCACCCACGGCCATGAAGACCACATTGGTGCGGTCGCATGGCTCTGGCCCCACTGGCAATGCCCCATTTATGCGACGCCACTGGCGGCGGGCTTGCTGCGCCTGAAGTTTGCCGAGCACCAACTCAGTAGCGCCGCCATACGCGTCGTCGAGCCCGGTGAAGCATTAGAAAGCGGGCCCTTCACCCTGCGTTATCTGGCGGTACCCCACTCGATACCCGAGAGCTGTTCGCTGATGGTCATGGCAGGTCGCTATCGGGTATTGCACAGCGGGGACTGGAAGCTTGACCCTGAGCCGATTATCGGTGCGCCGATCGACCAGGCGCAATTCAAGGCGTTGGCACCGGTTGATCTGGTAGTGGGTGATTCCACCAACGCCCCCATACCCGGCCACTCAGGCAGCGAAGGCGATGTCGCAAGAGCGCTGGCCAAGACACTCGCCAACTGCGAAGGCCGCGTCATTGTCTCCTGCTTTGCCAGCAATATCGCGCGGGTGTTAGCAATCGGCCGTGCCGCCTACCAGTGCGGACGGCGCGTCAGCTTGATGGGTCGCTCGATGGAACGCATGGTGGGTGTCGCCCGGGGCCTCGGCTATCTGGATGATTTTCCTGCCGTCGTGCCCGCCCATGACCTGGGGTATTTGCCCCCCGATGAAGTCGTGGTCATTGCCACCGGCAGCCAAGGCGAGCCGCGCGCCGCCCTCCAGCGACTTGCCCAGGGACGTCATCCGCACGTGGACTTACAGCCTGGCGACAACGTAATTTTTTCCGCCAAGGCCATTCCGGGTAACGAGCGTCCCATCGAGCAGTTGAAAAAACGCCTCCAGCAACTGGGCGTTAAGCTATTCGATGAATTCAGCCATCCGCAGCTTCACGCGACCGGGCACCCGGCACAGGACGAAATCACCCGCTTTTATCAATGGCTGACGCCAAGCCACCTGTTGCCGGTCCATGGCGAAAGCCTTCATCAACAGGCCCACCAGCAGCTGGCAGCATCGCTGGGGATTCAAGCGCCCTTGGCGCCGGTCAATGGCGACTTGATCCGCTTCGATCAGCAGGGGCTCCATCTCGAGCAGCACTACCCGCAGCCACCGTGCATCGTCAGCCAGAACAGTGTGGTGCCCCACCCTGGACTGGAGAGCGACAACAGCACCCATCCACGACGGGGTAGTCTCTATCTGGCGTTACCGGTGACTGCCACCCAAACCGGATGGGCACGCGTTGGGCGCCTGATGCTGGATAATACAAGTGCCAACTCACTAGACGAAGACAGCTTCAGTGAATGGCTGGATGATCAGCTTGCCGAACTCCACGCGGATACGCTGGCGGACCTGCGACTGGGCCTCCAGCCGCGTTTGATTGCCTGGCTCGCAGAACGGCTGCAGCATTTACCTGAGGTGCATCTGCAGATTATGGCCAGCGAGCTGCCAGCGACAGTGGTTGACGAATAGCCTTGCCACGCCCGCTATCCCAGAGGGTTACCAGCGGCCGGCATCCTCGATATCCGAATGGCGCTCCTTGACCCAGTAATCGCCGTGGCGACCATGCTCTTTCTTCCAGAACGGTGCCTGGGTCTTTAGCCAGTCCATGATGAAGTCGCAGGCCTCGAAGGCTTCGCGACGATGGGCGCTCGCCACCAGTACTCTGACGATAGCATCACCGGGGCGCATATGGCCGACGCGATGAATAATCGTGACGGCGCTTAGCGACCAGCGCTCTCCCGCCTCTTCCGCGATGCGCTGCAGGGTGGATTCAGTCATGCCTGGATAATGCTCCAGGGTTAACCCTGTAACATCGGGTGTTTCGTTAAAATCACGCACCAAGCCGGTAAAGCTAACGACCCCGCCGATATCCGTGCGGCCTGCAAGGCTGGCTTCATAGCCATAGGCCATGTCAAAAGGCGCCTCTTGAATGCGGATGGTAATGTCCATTTTTTAGCCCCCGGTGACCGGCGGAAAGAAAGCAACCTCGTCATCGTCGGTAATTCGCGCGTCATCATTGACCATGACCTGATTGACGGCGCATAGCGTGCGCTGATCCTGCAATAGCTGAAAACGTTCGTCCTGAGCCGCCAGCGCTACTTTGAGTCCCGCGATATCGCGACTTTCGAGTTGATCAAAGGTCACTACCCGTTCGTTTTCACCCAACTGCTCGCGCAGCTCGGCAAGAAACTTGACCAGCACACAGGGCGAATGACAGCGGCCTCCCAGGCTCACTTCGCCCGCTGCCCCCTGGCCCGTTACAATCGGCGTCGTCGGTTCAGGCACTTCTTCGCGATGATACTCCCCCCGCTGACCGCCGCGTTTGCTATCCAACTGAACCGCGTCGATGCGCATCGTTTTATCGACCGCCTTGCACATATCGTAAAGCGTTAAACAGGCCACGGAGACGGCCGTCAACGCTTCCATCTCGACACCCGTGCGGCCATTCAACCGGCAGGTCACGGTCACATGAACACAGCTTTCATCGGGGTCAACATCAAACTCTATGGCCACTTTGGAAAGTGCCAGCGAGTGACAAAGCGGGATCAACTCATGGGTGCGTTTTGCCGCCTGGATTCCCGCAACACGTGCGGTAGCCAGCACATCACCCTTGGGTAAAGCCCCCTCGCTCAGCTGCTTCAAGGTAGCGGGTTGCATCACAATACGCCCGGAAGCCACCGCTTCCCGGCGCGTTTCCTGTTTGTCTGCAACATCCACCATGCGGGCTTCGCCGCGGCTATTGAGGTGCGTTAACTGCATGGGGTCACCTATCAGTGCGTGAAACATCATTGAGCCGTTGGCCCGCCATCCAATCGATTATCCAGCGTGTAATCGCATCGATATCATCAAGCGCTAGTTGCGTCGTTGCGGCCGACAGAGCGACGGGAGAAGCCCCTTGCAGCGCAACGGCTTCGACGCCCTGACTATGCAGGATTTCCGCATCGCCTATCCCCTCACGATAAAGCACCAGCTTGGCCAGGGGCCATGCCTTAAAGCCTTCCACCAGCACCAGGTCAGGTTCATGCACGGCCACCATTGCCAACAGCTGGTTTAAATCCGGCTCTTCACCGTCTGGCGTTTCCTGCATCAGTGCCAGGCGTTGGCTCGATGCGATCAGCATGGGCGTAGCACCTGCACTGCGTAGCTTATAGCTATCTTTTCCCGGCTGGTCGACATCAAACCGATGATGGGCGTGCTTGATCACCGCCACCTGGACACCCTCTGCCCGCAGCCGAGGTAACAACTGCTCCAGCAGCGTTGTCTTCCCCGTCCCACTCCAGGCAGTAATTCCCAGCACGGGAAAGGGTAGCGATGGATCTAACGGCATAAGTACTCGGCTCCCAATGAAGTAGGGTTAATGGGCGTGATCAGTTTCATCCGCTGACTCCTCAGGCAACAGCCAGTTCAGCACGATACCCACAAGCGCCGCCAGGCTAACGCCTTGCAGCGTAAACTGACCACCGCCAACCTGCATGCCGCCGATACCGAAGACGAGGATTAACGACACGACAACCAGGTTGCGTGGCGCGGTCAACGAGTGCCCTGCCCTGACCAGTGTATTCATGCCCACTACCGCAATAGAGCCAAACAGTAGGGTCATGATTCCTCCCATGACAGGGCCTGGGATAGTTTGCAGCAGCGCTCCCAGCTTGGCGATAAACGCCAACGATATGGCCAGTATCGCGGCCACCACCATATAGCGCGGGTTGAACGCCCGGGTCAGCGTGACGGCCCCGGTTACTTCAGAATACGTGGTATTGGGCGGGCCACCGAATAACGCGGCCGCTATCGTCGCCAGACCATCGCCCAGCAAGGTTCTGTGCAGCCCCGGTTTTTCCAGGTAGTTACGCCGGGTCACCGATCCGATGGCCACCATATCACCAATATGCTCCACCGCTGGCGCAATGGCGACAGGAATCATAAACAGAATCGCCGCCCAGTGAAAACTCGGTGCGGTAAACGCAGGGATGGCCAACCAGCCAGCGTCATGCACCGGCGTGAAGTCGACAAGGCCCATCAGCAATGCCAGGCAATAACCCACGACAATACCGCCCATAATGGGAATCAAGCGCAGCAAACCGCGGCCGAACACGGCCAATACCAGGGTTACCAGCAGGCTTGCCATTGAAAGGAAAAGCGCCGCGCCATACCCGATGTGGTCGCTGGTTTCACCGGTGGCCATATCCACCGCTACCGGCGCCAGGGCAAGGCCAATAACCATAATCACCGGGCCGACCACGACAGGTGGCAACAGCCGATGAAGCCAACCGGTACCCTTGACGCGCACCGCCGCCGAGATAGCCACGTAGACCAGGCCAGCCGCCATCAAGCCCCCAAGCGTTGCTGATACACCGAAGCTGGCAATCGACCCCTGAATCGGCGCAATGAAGGCAAACGAAGAGGCCAGGAAGACCGGCACCGTCAAGCGGGTCACGGTATGAAACAGCAGCGTGCCTATCCCGGCGGTAAACAACGCAACGCTTGGATCAAGCCCAGTCAACAGCGGCACCAGGACCAAGGCACCAAACGCCACAAATAGCATTTGCGCACCGGTTAGCAACACGCGAGGCCAGGATTCAGACTGGCTAGGCGTATCATTCATTATGCAAACTCCTCACAGGTCGTTGGGGTAATGCTGGGCAAAAAAATGCCCCTAACGTAAAACGCCAGGGGCCGCTGAATCATCAAACCTTATCGGGTGCCGAAAATTTTATCGCCCGCATCGCCCAGACCAGGGACGATATAGCCGTTATCGTCCAACCGCTCATCCACCGACGCCGTATAAATCTCGATATCCGGATAGGCTTCCTGGACTCGCTTGATCCCTTCGGGAGCCGCCACCAACACGATCACCTTCATATTCTCGCAGCCACGCTCACGCAGCATGTCCAATGTCGCAACCATTGAGCCCCCGGTGGCCAACATTGGGTCAATGACGATGGCCATGCGCTCTTGGATGTCATTGGCGAACTTGGCAAAATAGGGTACCGGTTGCAGCGTCTCCTCATCGCGGTATAATCCGACAACGCTGACGCGGGCGCTGGGAATCAGGTCAGTGACACCCTCGAGCATGCCAAGCCCGGCACGCAGAATCGGCACCACCGTGACCTTCTTGCCTTTCAGGCGACGCGTCTCAATCGGCTCCCCATTCCACCCTTCAATCGTATGATCTTCGAGCTCAAGTCCCTTCGTTGCTTCATAAGTCAACAGCTTGGCCACTTCCCCCGCCAACTCACGAAAGCTTTTGGTACTTAAATCCATTTCGCGCATCAGTCCCAGTTTATGCTGAACAAGCGGATGGTTAATGGCATGGACACTCATGGGACTTCCTCACAGCAAGTGGTTATGGGCAACGCGGGTGATCACAAACGTGCAAAATCGGGCAGTATTCTACCCGTAAGCCGTCACCAGGTTAAGGGGTGGCGGGTAATTGCCAATCAACAGGCGCGCGCCCGTGCTCTTCAAGGAAATGATTCGCCCGGGAAAAATGGCGGGTGCCAAAAAAGCCGCGGTGGGCGGATAGCGGCGACGGGTGCGGCGCTTCCAGCACCAGGTGGCGCTGGGTGTCTATCAACGCCTTCTTCTGCCGGGCGTGGCTACCCCAGAGCAGAAAGACGCTAGGCAACGCATGCGCACTTACCGTCTTGATCGCGCTGTCCGTGAAAGACTCCCAACCTTTACCCCGGTGTGAGGCAGCGTTGCCCTTCTCGACCGTCAACGACGTATTGAGCAGCAACACCCCTTGCTTCGCCCAGGCTTCCAGATGCCCGTGCTTGACGGGCTCGGTGCCTACATCGCTAGCCAACTCCTTGTAGATATTGACCAGCGACGGCGGAACCGGCACCCCCGCCTGAACGGAAAAGCATAGCCCGTGCGCCTGATTGGGGCCGTGATAAGGGTCCTGCCCTAGGATCACCACCTTGACGTCATTGAGAGGCGTCAACTCGAACGCGCGAAACCACTGCGATGAATGCGGATAAATGACTTTCTTGGCCGCCTTTTCCTCGGCCAGGAAACGTTTCAGTGACTGCATGTAGTCGGTCTGAAACTCATTGCCAAGCCACTGATTCCAGTCTTCGGGAAGCGGGGTCGACATGATTATTTCTTCACTTGGTCCACCAGAGGTTCAACGTAGGCAACGCCCATATCCCAGGGGAACTGGATCCAGCAGTGCTGGGCCACTTCGGTTAGATACTGGTCAACCAAGGGGCGCCCTTCGGGCTTGGCGTAGATGGTGACAAAATGCGCCTTGGGCAACATCTCGCTGACTGCCCGCGCGGTCTTGCCGGTGTCCACCAGGTCATCGACCAGCAGCCAGCCCTCACCGTCGTGATCAACCCCTTTCAGGACATCCAGCCCCCCCTGATCCATATGGTCATAGCTTTTAATGCACACGGTATCAATCAGCCGAACGTTCAGCTCGCGTGCAATCAAGGCAGCGGGAATGAGACCACCACGGGTAATCGCCACGATCCCTTTGAAGTCACGCTCGACCAACTGATGGCAAAGCTGGCGGACATCGCGGTGAAGCTGATCCCAGGAGACGGTAAAGTGCTGATGGTAGCGTTCACTGCTCATAAGTTCGTTACTCGTCTTCTGTGAAAGAACAAACCGCGAAGACGCTGTAGCCCGCATCGCGAATTTTTTGCGAACCACCCAGTTCAGGCAGGTCAATAATGGTCGCTGTTTCGACCACATGCCCGCCGCTGCGCTGGATAAGATTGGCCGCCGCCAGCATGGTGCCGCCAGTGGCAATCAGGTCATCCATCAGCAAAATGCGGTCGTCTTTCTGGAACGCATCCGAGTGAAGCTCGACCTCTGAATGACCGTATTCGAGCGTATAGGTTTCGCTGATGGTCTTGAACGGCAGCTTGCCTTTCTTGCGAACCGGGACAAAGCTGCAGCCCAACTCATAGGCCAGGGGCGCCCCGATAATAAACCCACGCGCATCAATCGACGCGATGGCATCCAGGTTCATTTCCTGGTAGCGGTGTACAAAGCTGTCGATCAGCTTGCGAAATGCCGCGCTGTTTTGTAGCAGCGGGGTAATGTCACGAAAATTGACCCCCTGCTCAGGCCAGTCAGGTACTGTGCGTATTACGGACTTGATGTAATCGCCGTAGATGCTCATCGCGTCTCTCATTGGATTAATAAAACCACGTTAGTCTAGAAACAGAAATTTCACCGCAAACAGCAGTGCCAGAATAATCACCGCTGGGTTGAGGTCTTTGAAGCGACCCGACAGAGTCTTGATCGCCGCATAGCTGATAAACCCAAGGGCAATGCCCTCAGCAATCGAAAAGGTCAGCGGCATTGCCAGCGCGGCAATCAAAACAGGCGCGGCGTCAGTGGGGTCTTCCCAGTTGGCATGCGCCAGGCTACCTGCCATCAGCACGGCCACATAGAGCAGCGCTCCGGCGGTGGCAAAAGCGGGAATTGAGCCTGCCAGCGGAGCAAAGAACAAGCTGATCAGGAAGAGCACGGCCACCACGACCGCCGTCAAACCAGTCCGCCCACCCGATGCAATACCTGCCGTCGACTCAATATAGCTGGTCGTGGTCGAGGTCCCCAGGGCAGCACCCGCCATTGATGCCGTGCTGTCGGCCATCATGGCGCGACCCAGGCGCGGCAGCTTGCCGTTTTCATCCAACAGCTTGCCACGCTGCGCAACACCTACCAGCGTGCCGGACGTATCGAACAGGTCGACAAACAGGAAAGCAAAAATAACGCTGAGCATGGCGACATCCAGTGCCCCCATCAGGTCCATTGCCATGAAGGTTGGCGCAATCGAAGGCGGCATGGACATGAGACCACCGTACTCGTTATGCCCAAGTACCATCGACGCAATGGTAATCCCCAGGATACCGATCATGACCGCACCGGTAACTTTCAGATACGACAGCGCCGTAATCACGAAAAAGCCCAAGAGCGCATAAAGTGCCGCAGGCTCGGAGAGATCCCCTAGCGCAACATAGGTGGCGTCATCAGCCACCACGATACCGGCATTTTTCAATGCGATCATGGCCAGGAACAGGCCAATACCCGCGGCAATGCCCAGGCGCAGTGAAAGCGGAATAGAGTTGATAATCCACTCACGGATCTTAAAAATACTCAGCAGGAAGAAACACAACCCTGAGAAGAAGACGGCCCCTAGCGCCGCCTCCCAGCTATACCCCATCCCCAGCACGACGCCGTAGGTAAAAAACGCGTTGAGCCCCATACCGGGCGCCTGGGCAATCGGATAGTTCGCCCAAAGTCCCATGATAAGACAGCCGATAGCGGCAGCAACGCAGGTGGCAACAAATACGGCTCCGTAGTCCATCCCGGCTTCCGAGAGGATACTGGGATTGACGAAGATGATATAAGCCATCGTCAGGAAGGTGGTTATCCCGGCGATCACCTCTGTCTTGACGCTGGTTTTGTGTTCAGTGAGCCCGAACTGCTTATCCAGAAAATTCATAGGTATTTTTATCCTTCGCGTAAACGCTGAATGCGCCCTGGCAGCGCGAAAAGCCGCACATATTACCGAAAGGTAACGCCTGATGCGAATACCTTGTGCAGCTGTCGAACGTGGGCTGATGCCCGTCTATTACTTTCCATCGCTTAGCATAAGCAAACTTCAGGCCACCTTCTAACCAATCGGTCAGAAACACAAAGCCACCCTTGCTAATACTGACAATCAGCGCATTTGGCTAGCCAGAACACGCTCAACGGTTTCAACAATCACCTGGGTCTGGGGATCAATTTCAATATTGACCTGGTCGCCTGGCAACCGCTCACTAAGGACCGTCCGGTTCAGCGTCTCGGGGATCAGATTCACGCTGAACTCAACGCCTTCGCCCTCGACCGAAGGTCGCACATCGCCAATCGTCAGACTGATCCCATCGACGCCGATATAGCCTTTCTCAAATACAAACCGCCCCACTGAAGCCGGTAACGCAAACCACAGCCGACGGTTGTTGGGCGCTTCATCAATGGCGATCACTTCCGCCATACAAATCACATGGCCCGACATCGAATGCCCGCCAATCTCATCGCCAAAGCGTGCCGCTCGCTCAATATTGACGCACTGCCCGACCTCGACTGCACCAAGATTGGTCAGCCGAAGCGTTTCGCGCATCAAATCGAAGCTCACCCGGTCACCTGAAATGTCCGTGACCGTCAAACACACACCGTTGTGCGACACCGAAGCGCCAGTTGCCAATCCCTCGCGCAATGTATCAGGCATTTTCACCACGTGCGTACGAAACTTATCAAGCTCATGCACTTCCACGACTTCTACCTTGCCTTGCACGATGCCAGTAAACATAGCGCCCTCGCTTTAATTGATCCGTGCGCAAGCTTACTACTGCACAAACCTGTTTGTGCACCCCAAAGGTATGCGCGGCCAATCAACGTAAGTCAGTATTCACGCCTGCCGAAAACTCAGGCCTCCTAAGAAGAGAAATTAACACTTTTAAATAAGCAAAAATCAGTTAAAAAAATTATTAAATTTAACAGCCACATAAGATATTGTGCTTTTGATTTGACATCCCATTGCAAGCTATTTAGACTTTCGCCGCAAATGTAAAGACGCCGATTTGTACCCAGATTGCGGGCGTCCGCCGAGTGAATGCTTGGTGAAGTGCAGCTAAAAGGGTGTGTCCAGCGTTGATGGCCACCCGAAAGGGTGGCCTTTTTTATTCCCTCTCCTACGCTTGCGCGCTCACCTTCGTCTTCGGCCTATAGAAAAGGCAGACGCCATGATCGAACTAAATAATGTCAGCAAAACCTACGGTTCCGGCCGCGACGCCGTTCACGCCCTCAAGGGCGTTAACTTGGCGATCCCCAAAGGGGCCATTCACGGTGTTATCGGGCTGTCCGGTGCGGGCAAGTCGACGCTGATTCGCTGCGTCAACCTGCTGGAGCGCCCCACCCAGGGCACGGTGACCGTCGATGGGCAAGAGATCACACGATTGAGTAACACGGCGCTGAACCAGGCTCGCCACCGCATCGGCATGATCTTCCAGCACTTTAACCTGCTCACCACCCGCAACGTGTTCGACAACGTAGCGCTGCCACTGGAACTGATGGGCCAACCCAGGCGCGATATCCGTGATCGCGTGAGCCCACTGCTTGAAATGGTCGGCCTTTCGGACAAAGCGGATCAATTTCCAGCGCAGCTATCCGGCGGGCAGAAACAGCGCGTTGCGATTGCCCGGGCGCTGGCCAGCAATCCTCGCGTCCTGCTGTGCGATGAGGCCACCTCGGCACTGGACCCGCAGACGACCAGCTCAATCCTCGAGTTGCTTCGCGATATCAACCAACAGCTCGGCATCACCATTTTGCTGATTACCCATGAAATGGAAGTGGTGAAATCGATCTGCCACCGTGTCGGCCTGATATCTGATGGCGAATTGGTCGAGGACGCCGAAGTAGGCGATTTCTTTACCGCACCTCGCACCCAATTGGGGCGCGAGTTTCTCAACGATTTTCTGCAGCTGTCTCCGCCCAAGGAGCTGCTTGAACGCCTCAGTGACAACCCCGATGCCAACGCACACCCGGTCGTGCGGCTTACATTTTCAGGGGATGCGGTATCCACGCCGCTGATTTCACGCCTGGCGCGGGATTGCGGTGTCGACGTGAGCATCCTGCAGGCCAAGGTGGAATCGATTCAGGAAAGAACGCTTGGCTTGATGATTGCTGAACTGCTGGGCACATCAGAGCAGACGCAAGCCGCTATGGACTACTTGGCAGACCATCAATTACAGGTAGAGGTATTAGGCTATGTCCAGCGCAATGATTGAGCTTATTCTTCAGGCTACGCTCGACACCCTCTACATGGTCGGCGTATCAGGGGTGATTTCTACGTTACTCGGACTGCCGCTGGGCGTGATGCTCTATGTGACGCGACCCAGGCAGATTCTGGCAAAGCCTTTACTGAACCACACCCTGGGCATTGTGACCAACGTGGGCCGCTCCATTCCGTTTATTATCTTGATGGTGGCGATTATTCCCTTCACGCGAATGCTGGTGGGTACCTCTATCGGCATCAATGCCGCTTCGGTACCACTGACCATTGCCGCAATTCCGTTCGTTGCCCGGCTGATCGAAGGCGCCCTCAATGAAATCTCACCGGGTTTAATCGAGGCTGCCCAGGCCATGGGCGCAACACCGTGGCAAATCATCACCAAGGTGCTTATCCCCGAAGCGCGCGGCGGCATTATTACCGGTTTGACCATCACGCTGGTTACGCTGGTCAGCTACTCCGCCATGGCAGGCGCTGTCGGCGGCGGCGGTCTGGGTGATCTGGGCATCCGCTACGGCTACAGCCGATTCAACCCGACCATCATGCTCATCACCGTGGTGGTGCTCGTTGTCATGGTGCAGGGCTTCCAGAGCCTAGGGGATTACTTGGTACGCAAAACCGACCGTAAGTAACCGCATTGCTTTTCAGTGGACATATAACGAAAAAGCATTAAAATTACTTCTATTATCACCATTAATCAAAACCGACATTCGACAGGAGTTGCTATGAAGACATTAGCCCTTGGCACCATTACCGCACTCGCACTGGCCGTTAGCGCCAGCGCCCAAGCCGCCAGCATCAAGATGGGCACCGTTGCCGGCCCTGAAACCGAAGTCATGCAAGTCGCTGCCCGCATCGCCAAGGAAGAATACAACCTTGACGTCGAAATTATCGAATTCACTGACTACGTAACGCCTAATGCGGCATTGGCCGATGGCAGCCTCGACGCCAACGCCTACCAGCATGAGCCCTACATGATGTCGATGGTGAACGATCGTGGTTACGATTTCGCCATCGCAGGCTACACCTTTGTTTACCCCATCGGTGCTTACTCAGAGAAGTACGATAGTATCGATGAACTGCCCGAAGGTGCCCAGATCGCGCTACCCAATGACCCTTCCAACGAAGGTCGCGCGCTGATCCTGATGCATAATGAAGGCCTCATCACGTTGAATGATCCCGAGAACCTGGAAGCGACACCTATCGATATCGCCGAGAACCCGAACGACTACCGTTTCCGCGAAATCGAAGCCGCCCAGCTACCGCGCGTTTTGCCGGATGTTGACATGGCTTTCATCAACAACACCTTCGCCCAGCCTGCTGGCCTGAGCCTTGACGACGCGCTGATCAAAGAAGGTCCGGAATCGCCCTACGTCAACCTGATTGCCGTTCGCGGCGGCGATGAAGACCGCGAAGAGATTCAGCAGCTGGTCAGCGCCTACCAGAGCGAAGAAGTGATCGAGAAAGCCGAAGAACTCTTTGATGGTGGCGCCGTGCCGGGCTGGGAATAAACCTCGCCTCAATCAGACAAGAGACCAACGATGCCGGGCCGACAACTGTCGGCCCGACGTCGTTATGGACATGCATAACCAGGAGCCACCATGTCACTTGATACCGTCAACTATGATCTTCTCGATAGACAGCTCGCCTCACTACTGGATACCCGCGACTGGCTAACCAATAGCGCACAGACCTGCGCCTTCATCATGCAGTCGCTACCCCACTTGAACTGGGTGGGTTTCTACTTGCAACGTTCTGAGCAGATACTTGCGCTTGGGCCTTTTCAGGGTAAGCCCGCCTGCCACCCGATTCCGTTCAGCAAGGGTGTTTGCGGTGCAGCAGCGCGAACGCTTGCTACCCAGCGCGTTGACGACGTTCACAGCATTGCCGACCATATTGCCTGCGACATAGAGTCCCGGGCAGAACTGGTCGTGCCGATTGTCAGCAATGAACAGCTATGGGGTGTGCTGGATATCGACAGTCCCCTGGAAGCACGCTTTAGCCAAGAAGACCAAGCCGGTATTGAAGCATTACTGAATACCTTTAAACGCCAAACCGACCTGCCTGTCTGGAATCACTGACGGACTGGGGTCTCTGACAGACAAACGTGGCATTTCTCACGCAAATCACGCAAAAACAAAAACGCCCCGTCATGGTGAAGATAACGGGGCGTAATCGAAAATCTGGTAGGACCAGGCGGATTTGAACCGCCGACCTCCACGATGTCAACGTGGCGCTCTAACCAACTGAGCTATGGTCCTGAAAAATACAGTTGCTAGCCAGCCGTTTAACGGCAATCGGAATGGTAGGACCAGGCGGATTTGAACCGCCGACCTCCACGATGTCAACGTGGCGCTCTAACCAACTGAGCTATGGTCCTGCCGAGCAACGGATGAGTATTTTACGTTTCCCGTACTGAATTGCAAGCGATTTATCGGCTTTACCGAGCATCGTCAGGCACTGGCAGTAACTTCATCACGAGGCGTTTATCGGGCCGCCCAAACAAACCGGGTGCTACACTGGAACAGTACCCATCGACGAACGCACGACAACACGGGAGACCGGCCATGCTAGGCCTATTGCTGGGAAGCATCGCGATCGTCTTATTACTGGCAACACTGATTGCCCGCATAAGGCTGCGCTGGTGGTGGATTCGTAGCTGTGAATTTCCACGCTTGCAGATTGCCAGCCTTGCCACTGCCTGCTTTATAGCGGCGCTTTTCATGCCAGTCTCGCCCAGATGGCAAATGATCACGATCGTCATTTGCCTAGCCGTCATTATCATCCAGGCGTGCTATATCCTGCCCTGGACGCGCCTCTGGCCAAAACAGGTCCGCTCAGTCAACGCTTGCAATGAAGCCCGCGACATCACGCTGCTCGTCGCCAATGTCCTAACCCCTAACCGCCAGTCTTCTGACCTCATCGATCAGATCCACGCACACCAGCCCGACATCATTCTCACGCTGGAATCTGATCAGTGGTGGCAGGACCAACTGGACCCGGCGCTAGACACACAGTGGCCATATAGCGTTAAGATCCCCCTCGACAACCTCTACGGCATGCATCTTTACTCGCGCCTACCGCTTGAGAACACCTCTGTCGAGTGGCTTATCCAGGACGACATCCCCTCCATCCATACCCACGTCAGGTTGCCGGGTGGCGAGGCGATACGACTGTTTGCCGTGCATCCACGACCTCCCGCCCCGGGTGAAAGCGATAAGTCGCTCTGGCGTGATGCCGAGCTTCTATGGGTGGGTAAGAAGATCCAGCAGACACCTGAGCCAACGCTGGTCGCCGGCGACCTTAACGACGTCGCCTGGTCGCGCACTACTCGGCGCTTCTGCCGCGTTGCCGGCATGCTGGACCCTCGCCGCGGGCGGGGGATGTACAGCACATTTCACGCTCACTACCCGATTTTGCGCTGGCCCCTCGACCATATTTTTGTCAGTGAGCACTTCACCCTTGGTAGCATGCATCGCTTGAAAGGCTTTGGCTCTGATCATTTCCCCATGCTTGCCACGCTGTGCTACCGGCCCAACCGCAAGGATGAGCATGAAACACCCGAGGCAAGCGCGGAGGAAGAAAGCGAAGCGAGCCAGACCATTCGCCAGGGTCAGCGCGAAGAGCAGCAGACTTAACCGTTGTCGTTATCGGGCACGCCGCCTCGGGTGAGCGCCTCTGGGTCAAGCAACCGCTCAAGGCGGTCACGCCCAAGGTCGGTGTGCTCTTCGGCGACATCAATGATCGGCCGTCCGGTTTGATAAGCTTCTTTGGCAATAGCCGCCGCCGCATTGTAGCCAATCGCGCTGTTAAGTGCCGTGACCAGAATGGGATTGCGAGCGAGCGGTGCTTCAATGTTGTCTTTACGCACCTTGAACGTCGCAATGGCAAGGTCGGCTAACAGCCGCGTGGTATTGGTCATCAGCGTGATGCCCGTCAGCAGGTTATACGCGACCAGGGGCAGCATGACGTTCAACTGAAAATTCCCGCTCTGCCCGGCCACTGTTATCGCTGTATCCAGACCAATGACCTGCGCGGCCGCCTGTGCAGCCGATTCCGGAATGACCGGGTTCACTTTACCGGGCATGATCGAGCTGCCCGGTTGAAGCGCCTGAAGCTCGATTTCGCCCAGCCCGGCAAGCGGCCCGGAATTCATCCAGCGCAGGTCATTGGCGATTTTCATGACAATGCAAGCCAAGCCCTTGAGATGCCCGGAAAGCTCCACGGCCGCATCTTGGGAGGCGATGCTGGCAAAAAAGCTATCGTTGGGCTTAAAAGACAGCCCTGTTTGCTCACTTAGCTGAGTAGCCACCTGATCGGCAAACCCGACCGGTGCGTTAATCCCTGTCCCAACGGCTGTACCGCCCTGTGCCAGCCGACATAGCCGCGTCAGGCAGCTATCCAGCCGCTCAATGGCCTGCCCCAGTTGGCTCGACCACGCGCCCAGTTCCTGATCCATACGCAGCGGCATGGCATCCATCAGGTGCGTACGGCCGGTCTTGACCACATCCGAAAGCTCGTCAGCCCGAGCATCGACGGTATCGCGAAGATGCACCAGCGCCGGGCGCAGCGACTCATGGACCGCCAATGCAGCCGATACATGTATCGCTGTCGGAATCACATCGTTACTCGACTGCCCCATATTGACGTGATCATTGGGCAGGACCTCAACCCCACGACGGCTGGCCAAGGTGGCGATGACTTCATTGACGTTCATGTTGCTGGAAGTGCCCGAGCCGGTCTGAAACACATCCACCGGAAAGTGCTCGTCGTGGTCGCCATTGATCACTTCCTGGGCGGCCTGCTTAATCGCGTCGGCGCGATCCGAATCGAGCTCACCCAGCGCTTGGTTTGTCTGAGCAGCGGCAAGCTTGATGCGTGCAATCGCGTGGATAAACGCAACCGGCATCGGGGTGTGCGAGACCGGAAAATTATTCACCGCGCGTTGCGTCTGGGCGCCATACAGCGCCTCAGCAGGAACGTCCAATTCCCCCATACTGTCGCGTTCAATGCGCGTTTTCATGGTAATCCTCCTTGTCGAGATCGGCAGGTAAACGCCAGCATGATAGTTAACCAGCGTTCAATCGTGGAACGGGTTTAACTCTAGACTAGTGCCCGCAGTATAGAACTCAAGCGGTCTGGCTTCAGCCTTGTTGCTGAATCATGTTGCACTGCACAAAAAGGCCTGCTATGCTGCAACGCATAACACAAGGGAAAGCACCACAGGACGACACTTCGTCTGGCGCTGCTACCCACTTTATCTAGACGCGTTAGCACCGCTAATCAGGAGATTTGACCATGAGTACTTTCAATACCAACGAGTGGACACAGCAATTCGATAATTTCTTCATGGCCCCAGCACGCGCTTATGCCGCGCTGAGCGTCGACATGACAGAAAAGCTTTTCAATGCGCAGCTTGATGCTCAGAAAGCCTACGTCGATACCAGCCTTGCCCAGGCACGCAAGCTGATGAGCATCAAAGACGCTGAAGAACTACGCAGCTATATGGAAAATCAGCAAAAAGTCGCCAAAGAAGTGGCAGAACGCCTCAAGAGCGATGCGGATAATGTCGTTTCTCTACAGCAGGACTTTGTACAGAAAAGCCAAAAGATTACCGAAGACAACATCAAGCAGGCGCAGACAGCAGCCAGCAAGATGGGTAAAACTGCCTGATTGGAATGACTGATCGCTTGCATGACTGAGTGTCATGCGCAGGACAGTCGACAATGACTGATGAGCCGCCAGCCCACCGCTGGTGGCTTTTTTTTGCCCGAGTTTATTACCAGACCCGTACTACCAGCCGAGTGCGGATTTCACAAACGGGATGGTTAATTTACGTTGAGCGGAAAGCGAGGCTTGATCCAGCGTTTCAAGCGCTCGGCAAAGCGCGCCAAGTTCGCGTGGCCCGCGATGTAGAATATAGCGGCCAACATCGTCGGGCAATTGCATCCCGCGGGCGTGGGCCCGTAGCTTTAGCGCCGCCAGACGATCATCGTCATTCAGCGGATGCAGATGGAACACCGTACCCCAGGTCAGCCGGGAAGCCAGATCAGGTAATACCACCTTCAATTGGCGAGGCGGCGCATTAGCGGCAATCACGAGGTGCTTGCCAGCATCGCGCAGGCGATTGAAGGCATGAAAAAGCGCCTCTTCCCAGCGCTTCCGACCTATCACCTGCTCCAGATCATCTATACAAACCAGGTCGAGCCGCTCGATATCTTCCAGCATTAATGGTGGAAAGTGACCTAACTCGGCCAGCGGCAGATAAAGGGCCCGCTTATCTCGATCGGAAGCGGCATGACAGGCAGCCTGCAGTAAATGGCTACGCCCTGAGCCCGGCGGGCCCCACAGATAAATGAAGTCCTCGCCGGTCTGCGTCCACTGTTGCTGAAGGCGGTCAAGCAATGCCGCGTTAGCCTCACCAGCGTAATAGTTATGAAATGTAGCGTCATCGCGCAAGCCCACCCCAAGGGGAAGCTGCGCCGGCACCTGGCTCATGAAGACTCCCTCTCATCGCCGATTGCGGGCACCTCTTGACTATCATCATTGTCATCGGCGTTATACAGCTCACTGCTCATATAACGATCCTTGGCCTCACGTAACAACACCATAATGACGGCCGCTGCGGGTAAGGCAAGCAACACCCCCGTCAGGCCGAATAAATTGCCCCCCGCGAGCACCGCAAAAATAACCGCGACCGGGTGCAGGCCTATTTTGTCGCCTAACAGCTTAGGCTGTAGGACAACGCTCTCCGCCACCTGACCAATCGCAAACACGGCCACGACACCCAGAAGCCCCCACCAGGTGCCAAACTGAAAAAGCGCGACAATCAGCGCAATGCACAGACCCAAAATAAAGCCAAGAAACGGCACAATACTCACCAGGCCGGAAACCACCCCGATCAACAAGCCAAAATCCAACCCCATCAGGGTTAACCCGCTCGCATAGATAATGCCCAGGCAGAGCATGACTAGCAGCTGTCCACGCAAGAACGACGCCAGCACTTCATCACAGCGCCTCACCAATCGGCCAACATCATCCGCCCACTGGCGCGGGATCAGGTTGGCAATATTGGTAATCAGGCGATCCCAGTCCAGCAGCAGATAAAACGTCACCACAGGAATGAGTGCTACGTAAGTGACCCACGATACAAAGGCCATCCCTGAGCGGCCTATCTGACCGAGTGCCTGGGCCAGATAGCCACCGGCATCGCGCCAATTCTCGACCAGCGTCTCGCGAACATTGACCAGTTCAGAACGTAGATCGTAACCGGTCCATTCGAACACCTGCGGCGCCAGGGTATTTTCCCCCCAGGCAAAGATCCCCGGCACGGCGTCACTTAACTGCTTCAACTGCTGAATCACGAGCGGAATGACAATCAGCAGGCTAACAACCAGCACCACCAGCAGCACACAAAAAACACTGCTGACCGCTACCGCACGGTTCATTCCCCAGCGCTGGAAGTGGTTGGTCAGCGGGTCCGCCAGATACGCCAGAATAATACCGGCAATAAACGGCATTAATACGGCATCCAGTAAATACAACAGCCCGAACACCAAAATTAATAGCAGGATCCCCCACCATGAATTGCGCATATAACTCCTTTAATGGCCACTGTTACGATAGCCTACTATGCCGGATATAAAGAAAAACCGCCTGCTTTTGTTAACGTCATACGCGAGCCGATGCGAGCCTTGCCACCGGGTGTTACAATCCCGTTCAATGATTGCCCGGCTCTGGCGGCGTACGCCAGCCACTATCGCACCGTACTTTGCTCCATAGGACCTGTCATGACCGACACCTCTTCTTCGCACGCCTCATCGGGACCGTCACTCAGTTATAAAGACGCCGGCGTTGACATCGATGCTGGCAATGCGCTGGTCGATCGCATCAAGCACGTTGCCAAGCGCACGACGCGCCCGGAAGTCATGGGCGGGCTTGGCGGATTTGGCGCGCTTTGCGAGTTACCTCAAGGGTACCAACAGCCGGTACTGGTCTCAGGCACCGACGGCGTGGGTACCAAGCTGCGTCTCGCCATGACACTCGGCAAACACGACACCATCGGCATTGATCTGGTGGCCATGTGCGTCAACGATCTTATCGTTGCCGGTGCTGAGCCCTTGTTGTTCCTCGACTACTATGCCACGGGTAAATTAAATGTCGATATCGCGGCGGACGTGGTCACCGGCATCGGCGCCGGCTGCGAACAGGCAGGCTGTGCCCTTGTCGGTGGCGAAACCGCCGAAATGCCCGGCATGTACGAAGGTGACGACTACGATCTGGCCGGTTTCTGTGTTGGTGTCGTCGAGAAAAGCGAGATTCTCGATGGCAGCCGTGTGTCGGAAGGCGACGTTTTGCTCGGTCTGGCCTCATCCGGGCCGCACTCAAACGGCTACTCGCTGATTCGCAAAATTATCGAGCACAGCAGCGCACCGCTGGATACCCAGATCGACGGTGTTGCTCTGGGCGATGCCCTGATGGCGCCGACGCGCATTTATGTCAAGGCCCTGCTTTCCCTGCTACGCGATACCGACCTATCGGTTCATGCGCTTTCGCACATCACCGGTGGCGGGCTGCTTGAGAATATTCCCCGCGTACTCCCCGACTCCCTCGCAGCACGCATCGATACCCAGGCGTGGACACGACCAGCGGTATTTGACTGGCTTCAAACCCAGGGAAATGTCACCGACAGCGAAATGTACCGCGTGCTGAACTGCGGTATCGGTATGGTCGTCGTCGTCCCTCAGGCTGAGGCCAGCCAGACAATGCGCCACCTCGAAGGCCAAGGCGAAACCGTGTATCGCCTGGGACAGATTGAACCACGCCAGCAGGATGCCGTGGTGTTGGAGAATTTACCGGCATGAGCAGCACCGACTACAACAGCGACACCCTGAAAGACATAACCCCCGATCCCACCATGCCACCCCGCGTTGTCGTGTTGATTTCCGGCAGTGGCAGCAACCTGCAAGCGCTTATCGAGGCGCAGTCACACGACCGTTTGGGTGGCGAGATTGTGGCCGTTATATCCAACGAGGCCGATGCCTATGGCCTTAAGCGCGCCCGTGACGCGGGTATCGATGCCGTTGCGCTGCCGCACCGGGAATACGATAGTCGTGACGCTTACGACGGGGCACTCATCAAGGTTATTGAGCGCCATGAGCCCGATGTCATCGTGCTGGCCGGTTTCATGCGCATTCTGACACCGCGCTTTGTGCAGCGTTTTCTGGGCCGGATGCTGAACATCCATCCCTCGCTGTTACCGGCTTATCAGGGTCTCAACACCCACGCTCGCGCGCTGGCGGACGAGGTCAAACAGCACGGTTGCAGCGTTCATTTCGTTACCGAGGAACTGGATGGCGGGCCGGTGGTATTACAGGCCGAACTCAATGTCGCTAACGACGATGACGTTGAATCGCTAAAGCAGAAAGTCCAGGCCCGTGAGCATCTGATTCTGCCCATCGCCGTGCAGTGGTTTTTACAGGGGCGCCTTCAATACAGCGGTGACGGCGCCACGATGGACGGCCACCTCTTGCCCCTCCATGGTATGCGACTGTCCCACGCCGACGCCGCCGAAGAGCTCGACGCGTCCGTCTAGGCAAGCCCTACGCACAAAAAACCGAGCGGCCAACACCGCTCGGTTTTTTTACGTAACAGACAGGCATCATTCAAGTACGCGGTAACGTCACGCCGCGCTGGCCCATGTACTTACCACCACGATCCTTGTAAGAGGTTTCGCACACTTCGTCAGATTCCAGAAACAGCATCTGTGCGACGCCCTCGTGCGCATAGATTTTGGCCGGCAGATTGGTCGTGTTCGAGAACTCCAGAGTGACGTGGCCTTCCCATTCCGGCTCCAGGGGAGTGACGTTAACGATGATCCCGCAGCGGGCATAGGTCGATTTGCCCAGGCATATCGTCAACACATTGCGCGGAATACGGAAATACTCCACCGTCCGGGCCAGGGCAAACGAATTGGGAGGAATGATGCAGACGTCGCCTTTTATGTCGACAAAGCTATTAGCATCGAACGCTTTGGGATCCACGATCGCCGAATGAATATTGGTGAAGACCTTGAATTCATCGGAGCAACGGACATCGTAGCCATAACTGGATGTACCGTAGGAAATCACCCGCTTCTCGTTAATATAACGGACCTGGCCCGCTTCAAAGGGCTCAATCATGGCATCGCTTTCAGCCATGCGCCGGATCCATTTATCGGACTTGATGCTCATTAGTTACGTATTCACTCGCTAAAGGAAATAGTGGGACTTTCTTTATTCTGTCCATCAACACTTTGCGCCACCCGCGTGGCAATCGCGGCAAACGTCTGGCTGACCGACCCCTCCGGCTCTGATACAACGCTTGGCCGCCCTGAATCGGTAAGCTCACGGATCGACAAGGTTAATGGCAAACGACCCAACACCTCGGTGTCATATTCCTCGGCAATACGGTCGCCACCGCCAGCACCGAATATCGGGGCTTCATGGCCGCACTTTTCGCAGTGGTAAAGGCTCATGTTTTCAACCACACCCAGTACGGGCACATTCACCTTACGGAACATCTCGATGCCTTTGCGCGCATCCAGCAGGGCGATGTCTTGCGGTGTGGTCACAATCACAGCCCCGGAAACGGCGACCTTCTGGGCCAGCGTCAACTGAATATCGCCAGTGCCTGGCGGCATGTCGATAAGCAGAAAATCCAGGTTATCCCACTGGGTTTGATTGAGCATCTGCTGGAAGGCGCCCACCACCATCGGCCCACGCCAGACCATGGCTTCACGGGTATTGACCATGAACGCCATCGACATGGCTTGCAGCCCATGGGCCTCAAGCGGCAGGAATTTATCCTCACCCGCTGCCTGCGGCCGCACACCCTCGGCGACCCCCAGCATTTGCGCCTGGCTGGGGCCATAGATATCAGCATCCAGGACGCCCACGCGGTAGCCTTGGGCGGATAACGCCAGCGCCAGGTTAACGGTAACCGTAGACTTGCCTACGCCTCCCTTACCCGAGGCCACAGCGATGATATGTTTTACGCCTTCCATTTAGACAGACTCCTCGTCTGGCGTTGAATCAATAAGTGCGGGAATCATACTCCTCGCGAGCCAAATCATAAACCAGCACCAAAAAAAGCGGGTGCTGACGTATCAGCACCCGCTCATCCAAGCTACGACGCTTCTAAAAAGTGCCTAGCTGGCTTCCTCTTCCTGATTGCCGCTTTCGCTGTCAGACGATGACTCTTCACTGCTGTCGTCACCGCTCTGGCTAGCACCTTCTTCACTACCGCCTTGATCAGAGCTTTGACCGGCATCGTTGGCAGCATCATCGGTACGTGAATCCAGCGTGGAGAGCTCATCACGCCAATCATTCAGCTGTGTTTCCAAGCGCTCCAGTTGCTCCTCACGGGTAGACACCTGATCTTCAATCTTGGCCAGCTCCTCGCGGCCCATTTCGATGGCGACCATGACATCTTCCATTTCGGTACGCACATCGCTCAGGCTGCTTTCCTCTTCTTCACGCAGCGCTTTCAGTGAATCGACCTCTTCTTGCAGCGCATCGCGCTCGCTGGCCGCGCTGTCACGCGCCTCTTGAACCTCATCGCGCTCAGACTCAGCATTGGCGATTTCTTCCTCGAGACCGGTCAGACGCTCATTGGCCTGTTCGATTTGCGTATTGACTTCATCCAGCGTTTCTCTTGCGGCGTCACGCTCTGCAACCGCCTGCTGACGTTCGTTGGCCGCTTCCTGACGGGCATTTTCTGCCTCTTGGCGCGCATCTTCAGCACTCTGACGGGCTTCTTCAGCTTCTTGACGCGCCTGATCAGCTTCTTCGCTGGCCTGCTGAACCTGATCACGCTCTTCGCGCAGTGTTGCCAGCTCGCTCTCCGCGTCGCTTACCTGCTGGTTCATCTCGTCAACATTGCTTTGCAGCGAGTCGCGCTCTTCTTGCAGTGACTCAAGCTCAGAACGCGTATCACTCACTTGCTGCTGGAGGTCTTCCAGCGCCTGCTGTTCCTCAGACTGCTGGGCTTCAAGGGCGCTCATTTCCTCCTGCAACGCCGATAGATCGGCTTCGGCATCGTCAACTTCGTTGAGCTGCTGGGTTAGCGATGTGTTTTCTTCCTCAACGTTTGACACCTGCTCTTCCAGCGCCGCGACACGGTCCCGGCTGGTGCCGACGTTTGACTGCGCCATGATCGCCCAGATCACCGCGATGGCGGCGATACCCGCAATCGCCTTCACGCGATTATCGCGGAACAGTGTCTTCATATCCGGCTTGCTATTGGTTGGCTTTTGATCGGTTTGCTGCTCGTCTGACATGTCGCCTCTCCCTTTGGTATTCGCTGCGCGTTACGCGTACCGGTGTTGGCTGCGCATTGGGCAGCAGACAGTGATAACTATCAGCCTGCTAGCTACCAGCATACACAGCTTAGAGTATCTAGCCACTCTGTCGATAAGACACTAGCGTTGATAGTTTAACGCTAGCCGCCAGAATCAGCAGGCGGCGTTGGATGCTTACCTTGGCGAAATCCCTTGGCATCGGTCTGATCCACGTCGAACCATGCCAGCTGTGCGTTCAATGACACCACATGACCGACGATCAACAGGGTCGGAGGCTTTATCTGGCCGGTATAGAAAGCATCAGGCAAGGCGTGCAAGCTGCCAATATGGGTTTGTTGCTGCTGTGTCGTGCCCTGCTCAATCAGCGCCAGCGGCGTATCTCCGGCCATGCCGTGGGCGATCAGTGCCTGGCAGATCACATCCACACTGCCCAGGCCCATATAAAACACCAGTGTCTGTCCCGGGCGCGCCAATGTCTGCCAGTCGAGGTCACATTCACCGTTCTTGAGATGGCCGGTGACAAAGCGCACCGATTGCGCATGGTCGCGGTGGGTCAGCGGAATACCTGCATAGGCCGCACAGCCCGAAGCCGCCGTAATACCGGGGATCACCTCCACAGGGACGCCAGCGGCTATCAAGGTTTCAAGCTCTTCCCCTCCACGGCCAAAAATAAACGGGTCGCCCCCCTTGAGTCGAACCACGCGATTTCCTGCCCGGGCCCAGTCCACCAGGGCCTGATTGATACCCTCTTGCGGAACGCTGTGCGACGAGCGTGCCTTGCCAACATAAAACTGCTGAACCGTTGACGGCAGTAGCGCCAGGATTTCATCGCTTACCAGGCGGTCGTGCAGCACCACATCGGCATGCTGTAAGCGCTTAAACGCCTTGAGCGTCAGTAACTCAGGATCCCCTGGCCCAGCCCCCACCAGGCTGACGCGTCCCTGCATGCAAGCGTCATCTTGTATAGACGTGCTGTGCGACAAAACACACCTCATCGGAATAAAAAGAATATTTTATATGCACAAACGTAATGCTTTTTGATCACATATGCCATCGGCAACGTTAAACCAACGTATTATATACCTTTTTAGTCTTAATGATTTTTTAGATATAGCAAAAAAATATGTAAATGTATCAAATTGTAGGAAATTGCTTACATTCTAATTACGTTTTTAAGGCTATCCTAGCTGATTGTTTTTGATGGCACCGCTTTCCAATGATACAGCTTCGGAGATTCACGCATGTCCGTGAATGATATCCCCTTATCGCTCAGCGCCGAGCAACTTATCAGGCAGATTCCTGGCGTCGTCTTTCAGCTCTTCCGGCACCAAGACGGCCATATCTCCATTCCGTTCATGGAAGGCGCGGGGGTGACGTCAGTGCCGATTGATCGCGACCAGCTGGCACAGGATGCCAACACGGCGCTCGAGCAGTTAACCAGCGCAGATTATCCGAAACTGATGTCAGCCATTGAACGCTCTGCCCAACGGATGCTGCCGCTAGCCACTCGGTTCCGCCTTGCGCCACCCGGACATAAAGCAAAGTGGATAGGCGTCAGCGCCACCCCCGAACCCATGCCAAATGGCGTTCGCTGGCATGGCATCATGATGGATATCAGCGACCAGGTCAGCGAAGAACAGCGGCTACGCAAGCTGTGCGACACCGACCCACTTACCGGCCTGCCTAATCGGCGCAAGCTAATGGTTCACTTGACCAACCTGGCATCGCTAAGCTCCCGGCACGGCACCCCGCTATCCATCATGATGCTCGACATCGACCACTTTAAACATATCAACGACCGTTGGGGGCATCTCCACGGTGATGAAGTCCTGAAACGACTGGCAACCCTGGCCCAATCGCTGCTGCGCAGCGAGGACATGATTGCCCGCCTGGGAGGTGAAGAGTTCATGGCCCTCTTGCCGCTTACCCCGGTCAAACAGTGCCATCAGTTGGCAGACCGGTTACGCCATCAAATTGCGGAACATGATTTCGGCATGGGCGTCGGCAAGGTTACTCTCAGTATCGGCGTCGCCGAGTATCGCTGTGGCGAACCCATAGCGAGCCTAATTGAGCGGGCGGATCAGGCGCTTTATAGTGCCAAAGATGTTGGTCGTGACTGCGTCTGCCTTCTATCCTGATAGGGCAAGCATTCAACATCCTTATCAAGGAGGTAGCCAAATGACGTCACTGGCCCAACAACAGTGTGAACCCTGCAGCGGCGATGCACTGCCCATGACTCGCAGCGAATGCGAAAGCCAGCTAAAGACCCTCCCCGAGTGGCGAATTGTCGATCACGATGGCATTATGAAGCTGTCACGTAGCTTTACGTTTGGTGATTTCGCCAACGCGCTGGCGTTCACACAGCGCGTGGGCGAACTGGCCGAACAGGCAGGCCACCACCCTGTGATCACCACCGAGTATGGGAAAACCACGGTCACCTGGTGGAGCCATGCGATTGACGGCCTGCACCAAAATGATTTCATTCTTGCCGCTAGAACCGACGAGGTAGCCGAATAAATGTTTGAGCATATTGAGCGAGTCCCCGGAGACGCCATTCTTGGGCTAATCGAAGCTTTCAAAAAAGACACCAATCCTCAGAAAGTCGACTTAGGCGTTGGCGTTTACCGCGATGCGCACGGCAATACGCCGGTAATGCGTGCGGTCAAAGAAGCCGAAACTCGCCTGCTCAAAAATGAAACCACCAAAACCTATATTGGTTCCCACGGCGCGCCCGCCTACGGAGGCGTCGTGCTGCCAATGGTACTGGGTGCCAGCTCGCCAGTGCTCGAAGCCAATCGTGCCAGTGCCACCCAATCACCCGGGGGCACTGGGGCACTGCGTTTAGCGGCTGATTTTATTGCCGCTCAACTACCCGACAGGGGCATTTGGGTCAGCGACCCCACCTGGCCCAACCACCATGGCATCTTTACCGCCGCAGGCATTGAGTTGCACAAGTACCCCTATGTCGATCCAGACAACCGTCTCGACTTTGACGGCATGCTGGGGGCGTTGAAGAAGATCCCTGAAGGCGATGTGGTCGTACTTCACGCCTGCTGCCATAACCCTACCGGGTTCGACCTTTCCCAGTCCCAGTGGCAGCAAGTGCTCGAGGTCGTTAAAGAGCGCCAGCTACTGCCGCTCATCGACTTTGCCTATCAAGGATTCGGGGAAGGCCTGGACGAAGATGCCTACGGTGTTCGGCTGTTTGCCGAGCAGCTGGATGAAGTGATCATCACCAGCTCGTGCTCGAAAAACTTCGGCATTTACTGCGAGCGGACCGGCTGCTTGATCATGGTGGCGAAAGACGCCGAGCAGATGGAAAACATCCGCTCGCAGGTCGCTATTGTCGCGCGGGAAAACTACTCGAACCCGCCCGCACACGGCGGCGCCATTGTCAGCGAGATTCTTCATGACGCTGAACTTTCCGCCATGTGGCGCGAGGAGCTGACCGAAATGCGCGACCGCATCAACACCCTGCGTCGCGATTTCGTCGAAGCCCTGAAGCCCTACGGGCTGGATGAGAAGTATGCCTGTGTTGCCGAGCAGCGTGGCATGTTCTCCTACACCGGCCTCACGCCGGAACAGGTCGACCGACTGCGCGACGAGTTTGGTATCTATATGGTGCGCTCGGGTCGCGCCAACGTGGCCGGTTTCTCCCAGGAAAACCTGCCCTACCTGGCGAAGGCAATTGCCGCGGTTAACGATTAACCCCCGCTGGCAAAATGCTCTCCAATGCCCAGGCTTGCCTGGGCATTTTTGTTTCTTGGGTACGTATTTAGGCCTGTGTAAAATCGCGCTTCGTCGCCAGCGCACGGAACTTATCGTGGTGTACCCCCGCAAGGCAGGCATTGACCGATCAGTCAAAGCAGCGGCACACTCTGCTTAGCCTTACGACAAAAACCCCTAACCCAGAGGCCTCCATGGCGACGCCACACTATTACCCCTGGTACAAGAAAGAAGACACCGACGCCTTCTTCGCTCTGTTTCAGAACAACATTGCGAATTTCGTCATCATTGCCATCACCATGCTGGGCATGGGTTTTCCTGCTTCCATTGTCTATGGACAAGTGCTGCCCGGCGCGGCGGTTGCCGTGATGGTCGGCAACTTTTATTACGCCTGGAGCGCCTCACGATTAGCCCGCAAAGAGCAGCGCTCGGATGTCACCGCCTTGTCCTACGGCATTTCCACGCCGGTCATGTTTGTCTTTCTATTCGGCGTTTTACTGCCCGCCAAGGAACTGACGGGGGATGTCACCCTCGCCTGGCAAGTGGCTGTGGCCGCCTGTTTTATCAGCGGGGCGATTGAAGCCGCCATCAGCCTAATCGGCCGCTGGGTGCAATATCATCTTCCGCGCGCCGCCATGCTGGGCGCCGTTGCCGGCGTGGCGCTGACCTTTATTGCCGGTGAAATGCTATTCAAAACGCTGGAAATGCCGGTGATTGGCTTGCTGGTACTGGCCATCATTATTGTCGGCTTACTTGCCCGGGTCAGCATGCCACTGAAAATCCCCACCTCCCTATTCGCGATCATTCTGGGCACAGCGATGGCTTATCTGATTGGCGATGCGGGTGGTGATCGCTTCAGCGACGCCTTCACCCACCTTGGCTTCTACCCGCTGCTGCCCAACCTGGCCTGGTGGGAAGGTTTGGGACTACTGGCCACCGGAATGCTCGCCATTCTGACCGTGGTGCTACCCATTACGCTGTATAACGCCATTGAAACCATGAACAACGTCGAGGCCATGGAAGCCGCCGGTGACAAGTACGACGTACGAGAATGCCAGGCGGTCGATGGTGTGGGCACCATGCTGGGCGCCCTGTTTGGCGGCGTCTTCCCCACCACGGTGTATATTGCCACCGTTGGGGCGAAGTGGATGGGAGCCGGGCGTGGCTATAGCCTGTTGAATGGCGCTGTCTACGCCATCGCCACCATGTTCGGGTTAATCGCCATGATCTCGGCGATTATCCCTGTCTCGGTGGTCGCCCCTATCCTGGTATTTGTGGGCATTTCCATGATCGCCACGGCGTTTCAGGCCAACGACAGCCGTTACTATCCCGCTGTCGCGCTGGCCATGCTGCCCTACTTTGCCAACTATGTGATGACACGCTTTAACCGCGGCGCAGAAGACATCGTCAGCGATATTTCCACGGCCATTGTGGCCGCCGGTCAGGGCGCCATGTTCATGGCCATTTTCCTGGGGGCCATGACGGTTTCCGTGATTGATCATCAGTTTCGGCGGGCGGCTATCTTCGCCCTGATCGCGGCGGCGTTCTCGTTTGTCGGCTTGATGCATGCCGCGGAACTGGGCATCAACGCAGCGCCCAATTTCAGCATGGGCTATCTGGCGATGGCACTATTGTTCGGCTACTTTGCGTTTCAAGAAACGCCGACATCTAATGCGCGTTAACCGCCGGCTGTCGATGCGGACGAGACAGAATGCGTCTCAGCAGTAGCCAGGCAACTAACCCGGCGAGCACATTACCTACGGCCGCTCCGGCGGCCAATCCCAACCATCCAGCCAGTTGCTCTCCCAACCACAGGCAGGGTAAATAGCACACAAACAAGCGCGCAGCAGACAGCAGCATCGCGCGTAATGGCCACCCCAGCGCATTGCCCGCCGAAACCACCAACATGCAGACCCCAAGTGCCGCATAGCTTGGCAGCATAAAGCGAATCAGCAGCACCAGCTCATCCTGCACATCCGGGTTGCCTGCCAGCGCCATGCCAAGCCAGGGCGCACCCAGCGCCAGCAAGATACCCAGGGTTAACTGCCAGACCACCGCCACCCCCAGTGCCAGGCGCAGGAGACGATGGATCTGGTCCCAATCACCGGCCCCATAGCAACGCCCCAGCCAGGGCGGCAACGACATCGTCATGGCTAAAATCACCATTAACGACAGTGTTTCCAGTCGGCTTGCCAACCCCCAGGCGGCAACTTGACTCTCGCCCAGGCCCGCCACCACCGAAATGGCCAACATGGCCGCCAGCGGCGGCATGAGCTGACTCACCATGGCAGGCGCGGCAATGCCCATGAAAGGCCGCCAAGACTGGCGACCTTCTTGCCATAGCCCTTCTCGCGCAGCCCAGCCACGTTTCCACAAACGGCCCCCAGTGACCAGCAAGCCAATGCCAAAGGCAATCGCCGTCGCCCAGGCGGCACCCGGCAGCCCCCAGCCGGGCCACGACCCCACGCCAAAGATCAGCACAGGGTCCAGCGCCAGGTTGATCAAACTGGTGATCACCATCATTTTCCCCGGCAGCCGGGTATCACCATGGGCACGAAAAACGCTGTAAACAAAATAAAGCAGCGCCCCCAGCCAGGCGGCTAAAAGCTGCGGTGGCCAATAGCTGCGCAAGTACCCGAAGGTGTTACTTTCGGCACCTAACAAACTGAATATAGGCATCTGAAAAACCCACAATAGTATGCCCAGAACAGCAATCACGGCACCACCGGCCATCAACACCAGGCTGCTCAACCGCTTGGCACGTGCCTTCTCGCCAGCCCCCAGCGCCCGGGAAATCAACGCTGCGATGGCGATTCCCATCCCCACCTGAATCCCGATGATCAGAAACGAAAGTGGAAAGGTGAACGACTGGGCCGCCAGTGGTACCGTGCCCAAGCGGGCAATAAAGGCGCTATCAACCAGTTGAAACCCAAGTAGCGACAACACCCCAATCGCCATCGGCCAGGTTTGCTGCCACAGGGTTTTGCCCAATCCAGTCGTTTGCTGAGTGCTAACCGCCAACACCTATACTCCTGTTGAATAAACGCAAAAAACGCCACCACCCCCGAAGGCGTGGTGGCGTTTTTAACCGCGCCGTATTACTGGCGAATACCTTCGAAGGTCACATAAAGCTCTAGCTCATGCATCGCTTCGGGGAACTCGCTCATATCAATGCCATAATCTTCCAGCGTGATCATGGTGCTGCCTTCAAAGCCAGCACGGTAGCCACCCCAGGGGTCCTCTCCTTCGCCCATCAGCGTAACGGGCATTTCAACTTCTTGGGTTTGGCCGTGAAGAGTCAGATCGCCAGTTACCACGCCCTCGTTGTCACCGGTCGACTCGAACCCTGTCGAGGTAAAGGTGGCAGTAGGATACTCGTCAGCGTTCAGGAAATCACTGCTTAAAATGTGACGGTCGCGCTCGCCATGGTTGGTGTTCAAGCTATTTACATCGACTTCTATATCGACAGACGATGCATCCAGATCATCGGCGTCGTAACTGAACTCACCAGAGAAGTCTTCAAAGCTACCCAGAATGTAGGAATAGCCCAGATGGCTGATCTTGAACTGTACAAAGGCATGCTGGCCTTCAGTGTCGATGGTGTAGTCAGCTGCCTGAGCCTGGCCCAGCGTGACGAGGCCTGCAGCGGCGATTGCCGTGGTCAGTACGGTTTTCTTCAACATGCTGTCACTCCTTTCTCGATTAAAAGCACCGTCTTGAAGGGTGCTCCTTGAAGCCATCCCGCTAGGGAAAGCCTGATACGTTAGCGCGATGTGGGTTTTAACATACGCCGTAAGGTGTCGTAACGATCATGAAAATGGTGCTTGAAGGCCGCCAGCGAATGACCCACGGCCAGCAACATCAACCCCCAGGCACTGTACCAATGCAGGTCACCGGCAATCACCGATTGCTGCGGAAGACCATGCACCAACGCAGGCACCACAAACCAGCCAAACACACTGACACCACTTCCGTCGGCGGTGGAGATCAAATACCCCGTGGTCATGACCACAAGCAGCGTTACATACAGCATGACGTGGCCCAGGTGCGCCAGCAGAATGGCAAGTCGGCTTCCATGTCCATGGGGCGTCGGCTGCGACCAACGCCAGATGATTCGCGCCAGGGTCGCGGCGAAAAGCAAAATGCCAATCGAGCGATGTACCCAGGGGCCTAGGTTGTACCAAGGATCGTAATACCCCAACCCGGTCATCCACCAGCCCAGGGCAAAGAGCCCGACAATCGTAATGGCGCTTAGCCAGTGCAGCGTAATACTGATAACGCCCCAGCCAGCCTGCGTGTTTCCCCACATCGGATATTCCTTTCTTGGACGCCCTCTTTAGGCGTGACATGAAAGTGATGATAGCGGCAAAATGGATTGTAAACCGCTGAAAAAAGCAGAACACACCATTCGTAAAAAACGTTGGACAACGCCTTTACACATTCAAGACGAGCTAAAAAAACCGGCCAATGGCCGGTTTCAGATCGCTTTTAGCAGGCGACTAACCCGCCAGCAGGGCGTCTAACCCTCTGGCGAGATCATTTTGAATATCCTGCTGGCTCTCCAGCCCTACCGCGACTCGCACCAGCCCCGGCGTAATGCCTGCCGCCGCTCTTTGCTCATCGCTCAAGCGACCATGCGTCGTGGTAGCGGGATGCGTAATGGTGGTTTTAACATCACCCAGGTTACCGGTAATCGACAGCATGCGGGTCGCGTCGATCACTTCCCATGCGCCCTCCTGGCCGTAGAGCACCTCGAACCCAAGGACCGCGCCAAAGCCATCTTGCTGCTGTTTGGCGAGCTCATGCTGCGGGTGATCAACCAAACCGCTATAGAATACCTTGTTGACGGCTGGGTGGGCATCAAGCCACAGGGCAAGGGCCTGCGCTTGTTCGCAGTGAGCTTTCATACGTAGCGAGAGCGTTTCCAACCCTTTGGTAAATATCCAGGCGTTGAACGGGCTCATGCATGGTCCACAGGTACGCACGACGCCAAACACCTCTTCCAGCACGTCGTGTTGGCCGACCACGGCACCCCCCACCGCACGCCCCTGCCCATCGAGGTACTTGGTCGCGGAGTGAATCACCAGATCGGCACCCAAGGCGATGGGCTGCTGAAGCGCCGGCGTTAAAAAGCAGTTATCAATCGCAAGCCAAACATCATGGCGTTTAGCCAACGCTGACAACGCGGCAATATCGGCCACTTCAGACAGCGGGTTCGACGGCGTTTCAGCAAACAGCAAGCGTGTGTTGGGAGTAATCGCCGCTTCCCAGGCCGCCAAATCAGAAAGCTCCACATAGCGCGTGGTAATGCCAAACTTGCCGAAATATTTATCGAACAGGCTCACCGTTGAGCCAAACAATGAACGCGAAGCGACGATTTCGTCGCCTGCCGATAGCAACGCCAGCACCGTTGACAGGATGGCAGACATCCCCGAACTGGTGGCTACGCAGCGTTCGCCGCCTTCCAACGCCGCTAACCGGCGCTCAAAGGTATGCACGGTCGGGTTGGTGAAGCGGGAATAAACGTTGCCAGCCTCGTGACCACCAAACTTGCGCGCTGCTTCAGCGGCGCTGTCATACACGAAGCTGGACGTGGGAAAAATCGGCTCCGCGTGTTCCTGCTCAAAGGTACGCTCGTGTCCCGCTCGAATCGCTAGCGTTTCTAGCGACCACGCGTCTTGCTGGCTATCATCATGCATGGGCTAGTCTCTTATTCAAACACACCATTTAATCGTCCAGGTCGTCGTCATCCTGATTATGCATATCGACCAGGGCATGGTCACCGGCGCTCTGATCCTTGGCCAGGTCGTTACGGCTGGCTTCCAGCACCGCCAGGTAGGCATCGTCAATATCACCCGTGACGTAGTTGCCGTCGAACACCGAACAGTCAAAGGCTTCCAATTCGGGATTCACTTCACGGCAGGCATCTTTCAAATCTTCGATATCCTGGTAGAAGATCCGGTCGGCACCTATCAACTCGCCGACTTCTTCTTCCGTACGCCCATGGGCAATCAACTCAGAGGCCGCAGGCATATCGATGCCGTAAACGTTGGGATAACGCACCGGCGGGGCCGCAGAGGCAAAGTAGACTTTTCGCGCCCCAGCATCGCGGGCCATCTGGATAATCTGCTTACAGGTGGTGCCACGCACAATCGAGTCATCCACCAACAGCACATTTTTATCTTTAAACTCGATGTCGATGGCATTCAGCTTCTGGCGCACCGATTTCTTGCGCTGGGTCTGCCCCGGCATGATGAAGGTTCGGCCGATATAGCGGTTCTTCATGAACCCTTCGCGGTAGGTAACGCCCAAATGCTGCGCCATTTC
The DNA here is from genome assembly GCF_014263395.1 of Halomonas sp. SH5A2. Taxonomy (GTDB): domain Bacteria; phylum Pseudomonadota; class Gammaproteobacteria; order Pseudomonadales; family Halomonadaceae; genus Vreelandella. The sequence goes on from NZ_CP058321.1 coordinate 2,110,403, forward strand.
CAGCGCCGAGGTACGTGACGTATCAGGAATCGGAATCACCACGTCGATATCGTGATCGGGCCATTCATTCAGCACCCGATCGCCGAGCTTACGCCCCATCTGCATGCGGGTGCCATAGACATAGGCGCCGTCGAGAATCGAATCGGGCCGCGCCAGATACACGTGTTCGAAAATACACGAGCGCAGCTGAGGACGGTCAGCACACACCTGGGTATGCACATTGCCCTGCATATCGACGAAGATCGCTTCACCCGGCGACAAATCCCGTTCAAGCTCAAAGCCACCCACATCCAGAGCCACTGACTCGGAGGCGATCATGACATCCTGGCCGTTTTCTTCCTGGCGCGTACCAAACACCACCGGCCGAATGCCGTGGGGATCACGAAACGCCACCATGCCAAAGCCATTGATAATCGCAACGGCTGCATAGCCACCCTGGCAACGACGATGCACCCGACGTACGGCATCAAAGATATCCTCGGCTTCCAGATGCAGGCCCTGCTTGCCCAGCTCGTGGGCAAACACGTTGAGCAGCACCTCGGAATCCGAACTGGTATTGATATGGCGAAGATCCGTCGAAAACAGCTCCTGCTTGAGCTGTTCGGAATTCGTCAGATTGCCGTTGTGGGCAAGCGCGATGCCATAGGGGGAATTGACATAAAAAGGCTGCGATTCGGCCTCGCTGGAGGAACCGGCAGTAGGATAACGGACGTGCCCGATACCCAGGTTGCCTTTCAAACGCGCCATGTGCCGCGTATGAAACACATCGCGCACCAGGCCGTTACTTTTGCGCAGTAAAAAGCGTCCCTCGCTCCAAGTCATCATCCCGGCAGCGTCCTGGCCGCGATGCTGAAGAACGGTCAGGGCATCGTAAATACCCTGATTTACCGCTTGCTTGGCCAGAAGGCCGACGATACCGCACATTCCCGTTACCTCGCTTGATGCTGGCTTAACCTACGTAAGCCGGTACATGTCAGATAAAGCTATCAAAGTTCACGCCCCTGGCGTAAATCCGGCAGCGTGATGTCGTTGAGTGTGGACGGCGCTTCGGGAAGTTCGCCGCCCCATTGATCCAGTTGGTTGATCGCGTAATTGCGCAATTCGATAAAGGTGGGGCGTAGCGTTGCCTGCTGCCAAGCCTGAAGCTCTGAAAGTGGCGTCAGCATAATCAGCACGGTCACCACCAACAGAATGACCGCCCCACGCGCGACACCAAACGCCGCCCCAGCAAAGCGGTTGAGCAACCCCATGCCGACCCATTCGACCGCCGCATGCACCAATCTAATAACAATGCCGCACAGTAGGATGACCGCAAAAATCACTAACGCAAAGGCCAGCACCAACCGCGCGTCAAAACTGTCAATGAAACCGCTCATCAGCTCGGCGACGGGCTCGGCCAGTATCCGAGCCACCATCAGGGCAATCACCCAGGCCGCCAACCCCAGCGCTTCACGGACAAAACCGCGCACGAACCCTGCCAGCATCGACAGGGCCAATACAGCTAAAAAGGCGGCGTCTATCCAGGTGAGCGCCATGATTATTCCCGAACTCGAACCAGCAGGCCTTGTACATTGGCACGCTGTTTAACATCGCTCATTGCCGCCTCACCCTCTTCCGAGGTAGCGAAGGGCCCGACATAGACGGTTGTCATATCATTGTCGCGGTCGCGTTGGTAGACAGCAAAACCCTCGCCGCTTAACTGTTCACTCAAGCGTCGAGCGTTATCAGGGTTGCCGAAGCTGCCCACCTGAACCGCCCATTCGCCGGCTGGGTCAGCCTGCGAAGTCGACTCAGTCTGGTCGTCAGCGGGTTGCTCTTCAGACGTATCACTCACTGACTGACTATTTGAAGCAATCAGGTCGGCTATTGGATCGCTCTGCCCAGTCGTTGGCGATTCGTCAGCCTGCGCTTCATCTGAGGCGCTATCATCATTGCTTGTCAGTTGATCAGTGTCTGGGCTGGCGGGGTCCACTTCAAGCGGCTCGTCAGTTGCCTGGACGGCCGCACCCGGGTCTACCTGCTCGGCGGGGTCGCCAATCGAGTCAGGGCGCTGTGGGGCGTCAACCTCACGGCGCTCGACTTCCACCGGTTGCTCAATGACAAAATTCGGTTGGGGACGCTCTTCTCGAGGCGCTGGGTCACTCATCAGCCACGGCACGATGATGGCCAACAGCGCGAGCAGGATGACGATACCGCTGATCCGTTCCGTTTTACCGTATTTCATATCCCTCTCCATCAAGCGATGCTACGCCTGTGGCAATGGCTGCGCCGATAGCGCCGCCACCGTAAAAAAAGAGCCTGTCGCCAGCACACGATCATCCGGGCCCAGCCGCGTCGCCAGCCATTCCGCTCCCGCCATCGGGGATGCCGCGCAATGATGCACGCGTCCGCCTTGGGCTGCAATCCGCTCGGCGAGTTCAATGGCCTGACGGCCGCGCTCACCGTCAAGGCTCACGCACACCCAGTCATTAATACGTGATGATAGCGCGGCGATCACGCCATCGGCATCTTTATCGCTTAACATGCCGATGAGGCCCCACTGGGTCGCGCCTGCGGCAACAGGGGGCAGGTGGTGCGCCAGATAATCCGCCGCGTGGGGGTTATGACCCACGTCAAGACACCACTGACCGCGCCATTGCATGCGCCCGGGCACCACCAGATGGGTCAGGGCCGTCTGGGTAGGGTATGCCGCAAGCACAGTGCCAGACAGCACCAAGGATTGCAGCGCCGTCGCGGCGTTGTCCATGGGCAGACCTGGGTCAGGTAAGGCATCAAGGGTCAGCGCATCGCCTGCGGCGGTGTGGCCCTGCCAGCGCCAGCAGGCCGACGCTGGGTCGGTTGTATGCTCGAAGTGACGTCCGAGTTGATAAACGGGGGCTGACAAGGTGTCGGCGATATCCGCCACACTCTCTGGCAGATCGCGGCTGCCCAATACGGCAGGCCGTTGCGAGCGAAAGATACCGGCTTTCTCTCGCCCTATCTGGGCAATATCGGTACCTAAAAAATTGGCGTGGTCCTGGGCAATGGTCGTGACGATCGCCACATCGGCATCGACGATATTGACGGCATCAAGACGCCCGCCAAGCCCCACTTCAAGCACGGCCAGGTCAAGCGGCTGCTGGCACAGGCACCAGAGGGCACATAGCGTCCCGGCTTCGAAGTAAGTCAGGCTAACCGCTGGTGCGGCTAGCCTTGCCTGCTCGACGACTTCAAAGCCTGCGACCAGTTGCTCATCACTCGCCATGCAGCCGTCAATCTGAACGCGCTCGTTGTAGCGCAGCAGATGGGGGGACGTATAGGTCCCAACCCGCTGACCGTGAGCGCGCGCCACGCTATCGATAATCGCCAGGGTCGAGCCCTTGCCGTTGGTACCCGCAACGCTGATGACCCGCTTGGCAATGGGGCGTTGCAATAGGCCCATTCGCTCAGCCACCTGACTGACCCGGTCCAGCCCCAGTTCAATACCCACCGGGTGGAGGGTTTCCAGATGGTCAAGCCACTGTGCCAGCGTTTTAGGCATTGCGAGAGGAATCGTCGCGCTTGCCAGCCTTCGATTGGCTGCTACCGTTAATCGCCTCGATCCACTCTGGGTCTTCCGCCTGCTCGGCCACCTGGGGTTCGTCGACCACTGGCTCGAACACCAGGGGCTCTTCTTCAGGCTCAGGCTCACTACCAGCCAGTGGCTGGTGGGTCAGCTTGCGGAGAATGCCGCCAACGCGCTCGCGCATATCGTGACGATGCACAATCATGTCCACGGTACCGTGCTCAAGCAGGAACTCGCTGCGCTGGAAGCCTTCCGGGAGAGTTTCGCGCACGGTTTGCTCAATGACCCGTGGGCCGGCAAAACCGATCAATGCATTAGGTTCAGCAATATTCAGGTCGCCAAGCATCGCAAGCGATGCAGAGACGCCACCGAATACAGGGTCGGTCAGCACCGAGATATATGGAATGCCTTCTTGCTTGAGCTTTTCAAGCGCGGCCGAGGTTTTCGCCATCTGCATCAGCGAGAATAGCGCTTCCTGCATGCGCGCCCCGCCAGAAGCGGCAAAGCAAATCAACGGTACGCGAGATTCAAGCGCCAGAGTCGCTGCGCGTACGAACTTCTCGCCAACCACCGCCCCCATGGAGCCGCCCATAAAGGTGAACTCGAACGCCACGGCCACCACGGGCAAGCCATTCAACTCACCGCGCATGGCAACCAGCGCGTCTTTTTCGGAGGTTTCTTTTTGCGCTGCGGCCAAGCGGTCCTTGTACTTCTTGGAATCACGGAATTTCAGCCGATCGAACGGCTCAATCTCAGCGGCGATCTCTTCGCGGCCGGATTTATCCAGGAACCAGTCCAGGCGTTTGCGAGCCGTCAAGCGCAGGTGATGACCGCACTTGGGGCAAACACTTTGATGCTTCTCTAACTCGGGAAGATAGAGAACGGCTTCGCACTTAGGGCATTTACGCCAAAGACCGTCGGGAACGCTAGCGCGACGGTCCTTACGCTGGATACGCCCCATGGAGGGCACAATCTTATCTAACCAGCTCATATCAAAAAGACTTCCGTTGTACGTCAACGCTTGGCGGGACCAAGCTTGATGAATGGGGTCAAACTAATGTCAGTTAGTGTAGACGATGAAATAACTTATCAGGCATCCATGGCCGAACGCATCTCGCCAAGCACCTGCTTTAACTGGGCGGCAATGGTATCCGGTGCATCGACACTCTCGGCGATGCGGTTGACCAGCGCACTACCCACGATCACGCCGTCAGCCACCTTGGCGACTTCCGCGGCGGTCGCGCCGTCACGAATACCGAAACCCACACACAGCGGCAGGTCGGTCATGCCGCGTAATGGCGCCAGGTGCTCTGCCACGTCGTCGGCGTTGAGCGTTGCGGCACCGGTCACCCCCTTGAGTGACACATAGTACAGGTACCCCTCGCCGTGGGCGCATATTGTAGCGGCCCGGGCGTGGGAAGTGGTAGGTGCAACGAGAAAAATAGCCGCCAGGTCGCGCGCTTTTAAAAGCGGGCCAAATACATCCGCTTCTTCCGGCGGCATATCCACGGTCAATACCCCGTCGACACCCACCTCGGCCGCTTTATTGGCAAAGGTATCGTAGCCGATACGCTCGATGGGGTTGAGATACCCCATCAGCACCACGGGTGTGGTGGTATCGGTCTGGCGGAATTCGGCTACCATGTCGAGCAGGTCGACCAGCCGGGTGCCCTGCTTGAGCGCGCGCTCGCAAGCTTTCTGAATGACCGGGCCGTCTGCCATGGGGTCTGAGAACGGTACACCCAGTTCAATGATATCCGCACCGGCTTCCACCAGGGCATGCATAAAGCCAACGGTGTACTGGGGGGCAGGGTCCCCGGCGGTAATAAAGGGGATCAGGGCCTTGCGGCCCTGCTGTTTTAGTTCACTGAAACGCTGATCAATACGGTTCATGCTTGCCCTTAGAAACTGATGACCTTAAAAACGTCTGACCTTAGAAAACTTGTGACCTTGCAAACTTGTCGGCACTTAAATGTCGATGCCGTCAATCTTGGCCACCGTCATAATGTCTTTATCACCACGGCCTGACAGGTTAATCACGATATGCTGATCAGAGCGCATGGTGGGCGCCAGCACCTTGGCGTAGGCCAGCGCGTGGGCCGTTTCGAGGGCAGGCATGATGCCTTCCATGTGCGTTAGTTCGCGAAACGCCTCAAGCACGTCATGGTCGTTGGCAGCCACGTAATTTACACGACCGACGTCCTTCCATAGGGCGTGCTCGGGGCCGACGCCCGGATAATCCAACCCGGCGGAAATCGAGTGTGTATCCGACACCTGCCCTGCTTCATCCGACATCAGGTAGGTACGGTTACCGTGCAGCACACCGCGCGGTGCGTTGGACGACAGCGGCGCCGCGTGGCGACCCGTTTCCACCCCGTCACCACCGGCTTCAACGCCGTACATGGCGACGTCGTCGTCTTCCACAAACGGATAGAACAAGCCGATGGCGTTGGAGCCACCGCCCACGCAGGCAACCAGGGCATCCGGCAATCGACCGATCTGCTCGAGCGACTGACGGCGTGCCTCGCGCCCCGCCACTGCGTTGAAATCGCGCACCAGCAGCGGATAAGGATGCGGCCCTGCCACGGTGCCGATGATGTAGAAGGTGTTATCGACGTTGGTGACCCAATCACGCAGCGCCTCGTTCATGGCGTCTTTCAGGGTACGGGTACCCGACTCAACCGGAATCACCCGCGCGCCCAGCAAGCGCATGCGATACACGTTCAGCTTTTGGCGCTCGACGTCTGCCGCGCCCATGTACACATCGCACTCAAGCCCCAGACGCGCCGCCACCGTGGCAGTTGCCACACCATGCTGCCCCGCGCCGGTTTCCGCAATGACACGCGGCTTGCCGGTCTTTTTCGCCAGCAACGCCTGACCAATGGTGTTGTTCACCTTGTGAGCGCCGGTGTGGTTCAGGTCTTCGCGCTTGAGCCAGATTTGCGCTCCACCGAGGGCCTGCGACCATCGCTCAGCGTGATACAGCGGCGATGGCCGCCCCACAAAGTGGGCAAGGTCACGGTCAAACTCGGCCTGAAAGTCAGGGTCGTCGCGCAGACTCATGTAGGTCTGCTCCAACTCTTCAAGGGCAAAGCTCAGGGTTTCCGACACGAACCGACCGCCGTAGGGGCCAAAATGACCACGGGCATCCGGCATTTTAGTCAGTTCACTGAAACGTGTTTTGGAAACGGTTTCAGAAGCACCAGTTGCTGAGACTGTCACAGGGATACCTCACAAGATCGCCAGAACAGGCAAACAATAAATGAATTCACTTTAAAACGCAGCCCGCGACAAGCCGAGCGGACTTAAGGACCTAGCGGGCGTCGGCCAACGCCACTTGACGAACAAACGACGCCATCTTGGGCGCATCTTTACAGCCGCGCGAGGCTTCAATCCCACCGGAAACATCCACCGCATAAGGCGTCACTTGGTGGACCGCCTGCGAGACATTTTCCGGCGTCAACCCCCCTGCGAGAATAACAGGTTTTGCCAGCGTTGCGGGGATTCTCGACCAATCAAATGACTCGCCGGTACCGCCGGGTGTGCCGGGTCGGTAAGCGTCCAGCAACAAGGCTTGCGACTGGGCATAACGCTCGGCTTCAGAGGCTAAATCGATGCTGTCGCGCATGCGCAGCGCCTTGATCCAGGGGCGGTCAAAGCTGGCACAGAAGTCGGGCGTTTCATCGCCATGAAATTGCAGCACGTCCAGGTGCGGCAGACATGCCTCGACCCACTTGGCAGACGGGTCGACAAATAGCCCCACGCGGCTGACAAACGCCGGGACCTTCGCCGCAAGTACCGCCAACTGCTCAACGTTGATACCGCGCGAACTTTTGGCCCACATCACAAAGCCCAGGGCATCCACGCCTAACGCCACCGCCGTATCGATGTCGTCCTGGCGGGTAAAACCGCAGAATTTGATACGTGTGCGTTGCATGTGCGCAGTACTCATCACGGTGTCTCCTGGGGCTTTTTGGCAAAGGTCAGCTTTCGCCGCGCCGCCACGCGCGGGGTTTCGGGGAGCTCGCGCTCGCCGGTCCATTCGCCGGAAAAGGCCAGCAGGTTTGGCCCAAGGGGCTCTTTGGGCAACGCAAACCGCTCGTCGTAGATCGAGTCGACAAAGTGCAGCCCACAGGCCGGCGCGGTGACATCGCCCAGCTTGCGATTCTTGAGCGCCAGCAGCCGCTCGATATAATCTTCGTCCTGGGCACCGCGGCCCACGCTTACCAGGGCACCGGCAATATTGCGAATCATGTGGTGCAGGAACGCATTACCCTGGATATCGATCATGACCAGCGGGCCGAAGCGTTTGACATCGACAAAGTGCATTTGTCGCCACGGCGTTTTCGACTGGCAGCCCGCTGCGCGGAAAGTCGAGAAATCATGCTCCCCCACCAGCGCCTGAGCTGCTCTATGCATGGCATCGGCATCCAGCGGGTCGCGGCACCAGGTGACGTTGTGTCTTTCCAATACCGGGCGGCTTATCTGGTTCAACAGCAGGTAACGGTAACGGCGCCCCAGTGCGCCCAGCCGCGAGTGGAAATCGTCGGATACCGGCTTGACCCAGCGTATCGACACATCCCGCGGCAGGTTGGTATTGGCGCCAAACACCCAGGCTTTTTCCGAGCGCTGCGCAGGCGGGTCCAGGTGGACGATCTGACGGGTGGCATGCACGCCGGAGTCCGTTCGCCCGCTGGCGTGGATCTGCACCGGCGCACCGGCCACTTTGCTCAGCGCGTCTTCCACCGATGCCTGCACCGAGGCGGCGTGCTTGAGTCGCTGAAAACCACAAAAGCGCGTGCCATCGTATTCGATGCCCATCGCCAAGCGGCCGGTTAGCGGTTGTGTCTCATCAAAATGGTAAAACAGCGTCATCGCCTCTTATCAACATTGCCGAGGGAGGAAGGCGCGCTATTATCGCGAGGAGTGGGCGCAAATGCCACCTCTTCAATCTCCCACTCTGGCTCTTGCGCTTGCTCGCGAGCAGCGGGAGACGCAGAAGTCGCCGATGGCGCCGCTGACTTGCCTTCAAAATCAACGGTGGGCTGCATGAGCGTTTCTTCCCGGGCCGCGCTTTCCGAGGCCAGCGTCGGCGGCTCATAATCGATAATCCACGCCCCTTCATCGTTCGGGGCCGTTGTCGACTGGCGGGGTTCAGACGCCGGCGCTTTATCCACCTTACTGGCGCCCATTGACGAAAGCATGGCCGACACGGCCTCAGGGTCGGCGGGAGGCGCCAGCCATAACGATGGTTTATGCCCTTCAGAGGTTGCCTTTAACGCCAAACGCCGCTCGTCCCCCATCTCGATCAGCCCTGCTGCCTGAGTATGGGCCATGGCCGCCCGGTTCATGGGCGCCTGGTAAGTCGCATTATCCTCGCTCGCCTGGCTCGGTGGCGGCGGGTCAACCGCCTCACTTGGCGCTGGTCGATCGACCGTTTCCGGTGTCATCGTGGGTGCATCACGATACGAAGCCGCTGGCGATACCGATGGCGGCACGCGACGCTCGCCAGCGGTCGATGACGCAGGTTGATCAGGGGCTTTTGCACCCGGCGCCGCCGTGGCCGGCGGCACTTCCCACTGCTGGCGACGGCGACGCATCACCACCAACAATACAACCAGCAGAACCAGCGCGACCAACATCAGCCACCACTGATAGTCGCTGATTCGTTCCATGAAAGACGGCCGCTCAGTCGCCGGAGCCGACGACGTGGGTACCGCCTGCTGCGCTGCCACGGTTTGATTCAGCCGGTCCATCTCTTCGCGGAGTGCGGAGATTTCCTGGCGCATGTCATCAAGCGCCTGTTGGACCCGCGGACTGAGCGCGGCATCATCGGAAGGCGCCGGTGATGACGAGGCAGACGGCAATGCCGCATTCGTCGCCGCATTGGCAAGTACTCGCGCCGCGCTTAGCGCGGTCGCCTCCACTGACGGCGCTTGTACCGCGCGGTTGTTAACGCCCGCCTGCTGCGAGGCTGCCTGAGTTTCTTCTGCAGGCTCGCTCTCGGCTGGGCCTGCATCAGTGGCCGTGGTGTTATCTTCCGAGTCATCGACCTCGGGTATTGCCACTGGCTCAGGACCGTTTTCATCGCGGCGCTGCCAGGCCGCGTTCATCGCACGGATGGTCTCGGCGGCTTGATCCGCCGAACGTGCCATGACTCGCGAATCATCCGGCAACGTCAGCCGCTGGGCGGCGCGCATTTCGTGAATATTACCCGAGGGAAAGCTGCTGGGGTTGGCTTCAAGCAGTGCCAGCATCATCTGCTGGACGCTTGCCTGTGCGGGCTTGGTACGCGCAGCAACGCTCCATAGCGTATCGCCGCTGCGTACGTACGCATCGCCCTGAGCGGCCTCACGGTTTTGTGGCACGGCAGGGGCATTGTTCTCGGCGGTAGCTTGAGGCGCTACTGGCGCCGCCGGTTGATCGGCAGCGGCGTAGTCAGGAGGATCAAACAGCAGCGTGATGGCCCGGGATTGCCGACCATCGGGGGATTCCACGGTCAGCAGCAAGTCCAACCAGGGCGACGTAATGGGCTGGTCACTGCTCAACACCACCACGGGCCGCCCCTGACGCTCTTGAATGCTGGCCTGGACGCGCCCCGCCAGCGGTGTCCATTCAACCCCCGCGTCGGCGAAGGCATCCTGACCGGACACGCTGACCTCAACCGATGACGGCGAATAGGCTTCGCTATCCACAAGCGGGAGTATGGCCTGTAATGGAGCCTCTAAACGGGACTGCACTTGTGCAGGCCCCAAATCTAGCGCCCAGCCAATTGACCCCACCATGCTTAGCCAAAGCCCTACGGCCAACGCGCCTAGCTGTTTCATGGATGCCCCTGTTGCCAATTTAACTTTTTTATATAACCCGCCGCTTCATTGTGCGGCGGTCTCATACTTTTTTACCACAATAGCGTCCTTACCATAGTACCGTCTTTCTGGCTCAAAATCCGCGCGCATAAAAAACGGGAAGCGTTTGATTCGCTCCCCGTTTTAGTCCGCTTAGGATGCGGCATTAGCCTCGGCGGAAACTTACTGCTCGCGCAGGATCTTCAGCATACGCTTGAGCGGTTCAGCCGCGCCCCACAGAAGCTGGTCACCAACGCTGAATGCCGAGAGGTATTCACCGCCCATGGCCAGCTTGCGCAGGCGGCCAACCGGCACTTGCAGCGTGCCTGTCGCCGCAGCAGGCGTTAGGCCTTCGTTGGTGGCGTCTTTCTCATTGGGAATCAGCTTGACCCACTCATTGTGCTTGGCAATGCGATCTTCGATCTCGTCCAGCGGCACATCCTGCTTCAGCTTGATGGTGAACGCCTGGCTGTGAGACCGCATGGCACCGATGCGGACGCAAAGGCCGTCGATGGGGATCGGGTTGTTATCGAGACCCAGAATCTTATTGGTCTCAACGCTGCCCTTCCACTCTTCGCGGCTTTGGCCGTTATCCAGCTTGGTGTCGATCCACGGCAGCAGACTACCGGCCAACGGCGCACCGAAGTTCTCGGTGGGGAAGTTGCCGCTGCGCATGGCCGCCGTCACCTTGCGGTCGATATCCAGAATCGCGCTGGAGGTATCTTTCAGTTCTTCGCCAACGCTATCGTGCAGCGTGCCCATCTGGTTGAGCAGCTCGCGCATGTGCTTGGCACCCGAGCCGGACGCCGCCTGATAGGTCATGGACGTCATCCACTCGATCATGTCGGCTTCAAACAGACCGCCCAGCCCCATCAACATCAGGCTCACGGTGCAGTTGCCGCCGACGAAGGTCTTGGCGCCCTTGGCCAGCTGTGCGTCGATCACGCCGCGGTTGACCGGATCCAGCACGATGGTCGCTTCATCTTCCATGCGCAGCGTGCTGGCGGCATCAATCCAGTAGCCCTGCCAACCTGCGCTGCGCAGGTCCTTGTAGACCGGTTTGGTGTAGTCGCCGCCTTGACAGGTGACCACTACGTCCAGCGCTTTGAGCGCCTCGATATCAAAAGCGTCTTTCAGCGGAGGGACGTCCACACCGATGTCGGGGCCGGGCTGGCCGACCTGGGAGGTGGTGAAGAACACCGGCTCAATGCCGTTGAAATCACCATCTTCCTGCATGCGCTGCATCAGCACTGAGCCGACCATGCCGCGCCATCCCACGAAACCGACTTTCAACATTATGAAGTCCTCCTGAAATTAATGAGTGCACACATTATACACGATTCTTGATGGTGATTTTAAAACCGCTCCGGGCGGCTCCATGATAACAAATGAATAAACAAGGGCGCCGGGGATAGGGCGTAGAGGGGGTTATTTGCCAGGGATGGCAAATGTAGCGCCCAGGGAAGGGTTTACAGCGCCCCCTCGTAGGCCTATCGCCGGGTTAGCCCACCGACTTCATTTACTGTTTGGCAAACGCCGCCAATACCGCATCGCCCATGGCGTCTGTGCCGATAGTCTGCATGCCCTCGGAGGCAATATCTGCCGTGCGCAGGCCATCGTCCAGCACGCTGCCGACCGCCGCTTCGATACGCTCCGCCATGGCGTTTTCGCCCAGCGAATAGCGCAGCATCATGGCCACGGAGAGCATCATGGCCAACGGGTTGGCAATGTTTTTACCAGCGATATCCGGCGCGCTGCCGTGGCATGGCTCGTACATGCCCTGCCCACTTTCATTGAGCGAAGCAGAGGGCAACATACCGATGGACCCGGTGAGCATGGCGGCGGCGTCGGAGAGAATATCGCCGAACATGTTGCCGGTCACCATCACGTCAAACTGCTTCGGCGCACGCACCAGCTGCATGGCGGCGTTATCCACGTACATGTGCGACAGCTCGACGTCCGGGTATTCCGGCGCCAGCCGCTCCATCACTTCACGCCACAGGATCGTCACTTCCAGCACGTTGGCTTTATCCACCGAGCAAAGCTTCTTGCCACGCTTCTGGGCCATTTCAAAGGCCACACGACCGATACGCTCGATCTCGCTTTCAGAATACACGTAGGTATTGAAGCCCACCCGCTCGCCGTTGCGCTCTTCGATGCCGCGCGGCTGGCCAAAGTAGATGCCGCCGGTCAGTTCGCGGACGATCATGATATCCAGCCCGGCAACCAGTTCAGGTTTCAGGCTCGAGGCACTGGCGAGCTGCGGGTACAGCATGGCCGGGCGCAGATTGCCGAACAGCCCCAGATTTTTACGCAGGCCCAGCAGGCCTTTTTCGGGCCGCTTGGATAGGTCTTCAATCTTGTCCCACTTGGGGCCACCCACTGCCCCAAGCAGAATGGCGCTTGCGGCCTTGGCTTTATCCAGCGTCTGCTCAGGCAATGGATCGCCGTGGGCATCGTAGGCGGCGCCGCCAACCAGCGCTTCGTCTACCTCGATATCCAGCCCGGCGTCTTGGCAGGCTTTCAGCAGGCGCGCTGCCTGGGCAGCAATTTCGGGGCCGATACCGTCACCGGGCAGCAATAAAACCTTATGTGTCATGCAGCTTCCTTAGCAAAACAGGGGTAACAAAACTCACGCAGGCTGGCGAAACAGCCACGGACGTTCCTGGCGATGGGATTTTTCAAAATCACGAATGGCGTCTTCGTCTTTCAGCGTCAAGCCGATATCGTCCAGGCCTTCCAGCAGGCAGTGCTTGCGGAACTCATCGACTTCGAACTCAAGAATTTCGCCGCGATGGGTAATCACGCGCTGATTCTCCAGGTCCACGTCCATGCGGTAGCCTTCTTTCGCTTCCACTTCCTCGAACAGACGATCGATCGTGTCTTCGTCGAGGGTGATAAGCAGGATGCCGTTTTTGAAGGCGTTGTTATAGAAAATATCGGCGAAGCTGGGCGCCACCACCACCTTGAAGCCAAAATCTTCCAGCGCCCAGGGGGCGTGCTCGCGGGAGCTGCCGCAACCGAAATTACGCCGCGTCAGCAGTACTTCGGCCCCTTGGTAACGCGGCTTGTTCAACACGAAATCCGGATTCAGCGGTCGCTGCGAGCAATCTTGCCCCGGCTCTCCTTCATCCAGATAGCGGAGCTCATCAAACAAGTTGACCCCGAAACCGGTCCGCTTGATCGACTTCAAAAACTGCTTCGGGATGATCAGGTCGGTATCCACGTTGGCGCGATCAAGAGGCGCAACGATGCCTTCAAAACGTTCAAACTTTTTCATGGCTTAGGCCTCCTGAGCGTGGGTTGCATCATTAGCGGGCAAGCTGCGTACATCAACAAAGTGGCCAGCAATCGCCGCCGCTGCCGCCATGGCCGGGCTCACCAGGTGAGTGCGGCCACCGTAGCCCTGGCGCCCTTCGAAGTTGCGGTTGGAGGTCGAGGCACAGTGCTCGCCCGCGCCCAGTTTGTCGGCGTTCATCGCCAGGCACATCGAGCAGCCCGGCTCGCGCCATTCAAAGCCCGCTTCGATGAAGATTTTGTCCAGACCTTCTTCTTCCGCCTGGCGCTTCACCAAGCCAGAGCCGGGCACGACCATGGCAAGCTTGATGGAATCGGCGATTTTATTGCCCTTCGCCACCTTGGCGGCTTCACGCAGGTCTTCAATGCGCGCATTGGTACAGGAGCCGATGAAAATCTTGTCCAGCTTGATATCGGTAATTTTCTGGTTGGCCTGCAGGCCCATGTACTCAAGCGCACGGGTGTGGCTGCGCTGCACGGTTTCATCCGGTGCGGCGTTGGGGTCGGGCACCTGGCCGGAAATGCCGGTGACCATTTCAGGGCTGGTGCCCCAGCTCACCTGCGGCTCGATGTCTTCGGCTTTCAAGGTGACCACCTTATCGAAGACGGCATCCGGGTCGGAAACCAGGTTTCGCCAGTCTGCCACGGCGGCTTCCCACTGCTCGCCGGTCGGCGAATAGGGGCGGTTGCCGATGTAGTCAATCGTGGTGTCGTCCACGGCAATCATGCCGACCCGCGCGCCCGCTTCAATAGCCATGTTGCACACGGTCATGCGGCCTTCCATGGACAGCGATTCGATGGCGCTACCGGCAAACTCGATGGCACAGCCGGTACCGCCTGCCGTGCCAATCTTGCCGATAATCGCCAGCACCACGTCTTTGGCGGTCACGCCAAGGCCCAACTCGCCTTCAACGCGCACCTGCATGTTCTTCATCTTCTGGGTCAGCAGGCACTGAGTCGCCAGTACGTGCTCGACTTCCGAGGTGCCGATGCCGTGGGCCAGCGCACCAAAAGCGCCGTGGGTGGCGGTGTGGGAATCGCCGCAGACCACGGTCATGCCCGGCAGGGTTGCGCCCTGCTCCGGCCCCACCACATGGACGATACCCTGACGCGGATCGTTAATCTTGAACTCTTCAATACCGTATTCAAGGCAGTTGTCGTCGAGGGTTTGCACCTGGATCAACGACACCGGGTCTTTGATACCGCTGTTGCCCTGAGCACGTTCTATCAACGTGGTCGGCACGTTATGGTCAGTGGTCGCCAGGTTGGTATCCAGGCGCCACGGCTTGCGGTTCGCCAAACGCAGCCCTTCAAAGGCCTGGGGCGAGGTCACTTCGTGGAGCATATGGCGGTCGATATAGATCAACGCGGTGCCGTCATCGCGCTGTTTGACCAGGTGCTGATCCCACAATTTATCGTAAAGCGTTTGACCTGACATGTGCTTCTCCCGGGCTAGGCCCTGCTAGTTCGTAGCGGCAGCTTTTTTGGCGCTGCTTTTATAGCGTGTTGCAGGAGTGTCACGCGGCTCGTAGATAAAAGCAATTCATGTTATTCATAGTTTAGATTCCATACTGGAATACAAGACAATTTGCGAGTGGATACACGACGCGATGGACACCCAAAGCCTTCAAGCCTTTTTGGCCGTAGCCGACACACAAAGTTTCTCCCGCGCGGCTGAACAGCTTCACCTGACCCAACCGGCGGTGAGCAAGCGCATCGCCACCCTGGAATCTCAGGTAGACGCGCGGTTGTTTGACCGCATTGGCCGGCGCATCGCGTTAACCGAGGCGGGTAGCGTGCTGCTCCCCCAGGCCAGGCAAATTCTATTCACCGTGGAGGACAGCCGCCGGGCGCTTGCCAATTTATCCGGCCAAGTGGGCGGGCCACTGACGCTCGCCACCAGCCACCATATTGGCTTGCATCGTTTGCCGCCGGTGTTAAAGCAATACACCCAGCGCCACCCGGAGGTAGCGCTGGATCTGCACTTTCTTGATTCGGAATTCGCCTACCAGGGCGTGCGCGATGGCTCGCTGGAAATGGCCGTGGTCACCCTGGCGCCCCACCCCGTCGAGCAACTGCATGTCGTGGAGCTCTGGCGCGACCGGCTGTGCTTTGTCTGCGCGACTGATCACCCGCTCGCCACCCAGGCCCAGCAAAGCGCGCTGTCACTCGCCGACCTGTGCGAACACAACTGCGTGATGCCAGGTGCCAAAACCTTTACCGGCTCGCTGATCGCCCAACGGTTTGAACAAGCGGGGCTTGAGCTGCCGGTAAGCATGGCGACCAACTATCTGGAAACGCTCAAGATGATGTGCAGCGTGGGGTTAGGCTGGAGTCTGCTGCCCGAGAAAATGATCGACCACGACCTGGTGGAGCTCAACGTTGCCACCGCCCCGCTCCACCGCCCGCTGGGTTATCTGGTTCACAACAACCGTACGCTTTCCAACGCCGCGAGCATGATGATCGAGGCACTGGAAGGGAGCAGAAGCGAATAATTGACGTCAATACCAATCCAAGAGGCAATGCCAAACTTGGGTTCCAGGGGAAGGTGTTGGCGCGTAATCCCTCAGCTCACGCCTAATCGCCAAAATAGGCCTGGTAGTTCACCTTCAGCAACGAATCGTTATGCCCCATCGACATCAAAAAAACTCTTATCTTGCGGGTACCCTCGATCCAGGTCACGCTGGCTTTTCGCATGATACCTGCCTTGGTGGTTTCCGAATCGGCTTCTTCACCGAACTGCTCACGCATGGCTTCCGTCAGCGCCTCCACCAGCCCCAGGTTGGTCTCGAAATCTCGCGCGTCGTCCAGCTTGAAGGTGACCTGGGTAAGTTGGCCGTTCATGAAGTAAAACTGCTGAGTAAACGTTTCGCCCTCGAGTTCAACGTCATCCTTACGCACTTCTTCTACCGCCGTGGTGGCCAGGCGACCACCACCCTCTACGCGGTAAGCCCCATCCACCGCGTGCAACACCTCTTTCACCGTCATCCCCGGATTGGTTGGCCCCCAAAGTTGCCCTGCAAAGGCAAGATTGGGTAGCAGCAGCAACAGCATGATGCCCGTGAGTAACGTACGCATTAGTGATCCTCCTTGAGTATTGTTGTTTGTATTCTGAAAACGCGCCTGCAGGCCCCCGCAAATCCTGAATTCAAACATTAAGCGCAGCACCTGCGGTTTTCAGCGCCCCTGAATACTCTCCGAGGAACACTTGTGCCGGCGTCCGATACCCCAGACGTTTTCTGGGACGATTGTTCAGCTTGGAAACGACTCGCCTCAGTGCTGAGTCGCTCACCTTTCGGAAGTCCGTTCCTTTCGGGAAATACTGGCGAATCAGGCCGTTGGTATTTTCATTGGTACCACGCTGGCTTGAGCGGTACGGGTCACAAAAATAGGTCTTGGCCGAGACGGCCTTGGCAACCTGTCGATGCTCGGCAAATTCCGAACCGTTATCTAGGGTGATGCTCTGCACTGCTCCTCGGCGTGGTTCTAATAACCGGGTCATCGCCTTGGCCGTTCCAGTGGCCGTGATCTTCGGCAGGCGCGCTGCCAAGAGGTAACCGCTGCGTCTCTCGACCAGTGTCACCAAGCCGGATTCTTTGTGGCCCTTGAGTACCGTATCGCCTTCCCAGTGACCGATATGGCGTCTTTCTTCCACTTCAGCGGGGCGCTGCTCAATACCTACCCGGTGTGGGATCTTGCCTAATCCAGCATGCTTGGCTAACTGTCGCTGATAGCGCCGCTGTCGTGGTAGACGGAGTCGCTTCCATAATTCGCCGCCGTGTTTCTTGTCGTCCCAGATTAATGCATAGATCCACTGGTGGCTTACGCAAACCCCGTTGGCATTCGCCATGAAGCCACTTATTTGCTGAGGGCTCCATTCATCCATCAGTTGATCAGTCACCCAGCGAATCAGGCTTGGCAGTCGCTTCGTTACTTTCCAAGCGCTGCGTCGGCGCTGATCACTTCTCGATTGCGCCTGCTCAGGCGCATAGCCAGCCGTAAGCCCATTGCGCTTTATCTCGCGGCTGATGGTGCTGCTGTGGACCCCAATAGCCTTGGCTATTTGTCGCTGGCTGATGCCGGTCTCAAGATAAGCAAAAATTTGGTATCGTTGGGCCTGGGTCAGTTGTCGGTATCCCATGCTCTGCTTCACTTTGGTCGGTAAAGTCGAGAGGGTACCGGCGCTGGCCCTCCTTCCTCTACTGTGTGATCCAAAGTGCTGCGGTTATTCTATGAATCCAGGATTTACTAGGTACCAGAGAGTTACCGTTATATTTCAGCCCCTAACTGAACCAAATACTGCTTCATAAAGGCGGTTCTCTTTGCCGCCTCTTGCTTGGCTGATTTCGTGTTAATGGTTTCAGCAATTTTAAGTAGCTTTGTATAGAAGTGATCAACCGTATTAACACGGTCATTTGGCGCACGAACATCACAGAACGGGTCCTCTGCGTCATACAGCCCCACCCCTAAACGTGTGCTCACCTGAAGGCACCTTGCAATCCCGATAGCCCCAAGCGCATCCAGCCTATCGGCGTCTTGCACAATCTGTGCTTCTATCGTTTGAGGATATACATTCGCACTGTAACTGTGCGCGACGATCGCATGCCCTATGTCGCTGTGATATTCAGACGGATAATCGATGGCCATCAGGAAATCCAGCGCCTTCTCGGATGCGATAAAAGAACTCCGAGCCCTGTCCGGGTGATTCTTGGGGAATGAAAAGCAATCATGTAAATACGCTGCGGGCAAAACCACTTCAAGTCTCGCCCCTTCTATTTCACATAACGATTTAGCGGTTTTAACGACTCTAAACACATGATTCAAATCATGCGCCAGGTCTTGCTCCATTTCATCCTTAATGAAGCTTATAAACTGATGTTCATAATTCTCAACCACTCCACATCCTTATTCGTCATGTACCGCTAAGGCCTGCACTTGTTAGGCAAGTCTATTACCCGGTGAGAATCTCAGGCTCGCATCCGACTTCGAAATTGACGGAATTTGCAATAAAGCAGAACGAATGCGCTTTATCGTGCAGGGATTTCGCAAGCTCGCTGTCGTCAGCCGCCCCTATTCGGATGATGGGCTTCAGCGTTACGCTCTCGAAATAGCCACTGCCATTGGTCGTCTCGATCATTCGACCCCTGGCGTTGTCTATATACTCCGTTACCGTAATGCCAGCGTTGGCGCACAGATGCAGATACCAAAGCATATGGCATGCCGAGAGCGAGCTTAGCAATAGCTCTTCCGGGTTATAACGGGACAAGTCGCCCAGGAATGCGGGATCTGCCGACCCGAATATTGTCGGTTTACTGCCGCACGTTATCTCGTGGTCACGCGAGAAGGCACGATAATGTTTGGTGCCCTCGCCTGAATTACCCGTCCAGACAACGGTAGCGGAATAATCGTGCCGACCTTTTTCTGACATTGACGCTTCCCTCTTAAGAAATGCCCCGCCTCATCGCTTAAACGGAGACGCACCAGTCGATTGGCCTTTATTCACCATACTGGGCAAACACTTCTTCGCCGGTCAGCTGCTTGGTTTTTTCTGCTAACGAATAGTAGCGCGGCTTTTGGTCGATGAATATTTGCTCGGTTATTTGCCAATCATCCGAGCCATCAAGAAGACCAACGGGAAGCGCGTAATGACCATCCTGCTTTAGGCGATAGAAGAGATGCGTGCCACACTGCTGGCAGAAACCTCGCTCGGCCCATTCTGAGGAACTAAAGGTGGAGATATGCTCTGCGCCTTTGAAGTCCACATCACCGGCAAACTCAACCGCAAACATCGGGCCACCACCCCACTTTCTACACATTGAGCAGTGACAAACACCGACATGGTTGCTGTTGGTGGTAACAGTGACGCTGACCATACCGCACAGGCAGGCCCCCTGAAGCTGTGTAGTAGATGCCATCTTGGTCTCCTTCAGTTGTGCTTCCATCAACTCTGATTTCCCCACTGCTAGCCCGCTGGGTCGATGGTCAAGCGTTGAGCCAATGCGTCGTGGAGTGTTTGCCGGGCCGCTTCATCGAATAATACAAAGCGGATCAGGCGCACTTTGTGCAAGGCGGGCAGTGTGGCTTCAAGGGTAGTCGCGCACACTTCTGCGGCTTGCTCCGCCGGGTAGCCAAAGGCGCCAGTGGAGAGCGCCGGAAAAGCCAGCCGCTCAATGCTATGCTCGTCCGCCAGTGTCAGCGCATTACGGTAGCAGTCTGCCAACAATTGATCCTCGGGCTTGTCCACGCCATACACCGGGCCAAGACAATGAATCACCCAAGGGTTAGGCAGATCATGGCCGCCAGTAAGTACCGCCTGGCCCGGGACGATAGGCGCCATAGGCCGCCCCTCTTCCGCCAACCCTGGCCCGGCAGCGCGATGAAGCGCCCCGGCAACACCACCGCCGGTTCTCAGTTGCGCATTGGCAGCATTGACCACGGCATCTACATCGGGCTGTTGGGCAATATCGCCCACCACGCACTGCACGCTGATGCGGTTGTCGCTCATAGGCTCCTCCGTCTGTTGCCACGTATCACGCAGCCCCTACTGATGCAGCGCCTTAGTGACTGCGGCAAATACTGGAAGTGTAGACTGAAAAAGCGCTTTGGTTCATGCATTGCCTTCACCGGCTTCACGCATCTTTAAACGCAACATCCAAAGACCAGTGCAATTTATTCTCAACGTGCAAATACTGACGGACGGCTTGAGCAAAACGCTCCGCAGTCAAAACCTCTGAGCTGATATAGTAGCGAATCTGGGCATGATCCGGGATGGTTTCACCTTCCTGTCTGAAGAAGACCTTACCTGCACTGGTTAGCTCTGCGCCGCCATAAGCGAAGTAAAACCAAAACTGTAGCCCACAGTAAAAAGCCGAAGGCCGGCAAGCACCAAACGAACCCGGCGTCTGTGTACACGAGTTGTGCTTCTGGATCGTAGTACCGTCCAAGCTCATTGAAATCGATGCTCAAGTAACGCTCGTACCAAACCCAAAAAAAGAATGCGGACAGTACAAGCAACAAAGCGCATCCGGTTGAAAATACTTTGACTGGGGGTTGCGGGTCGATACTTTTCATAGGACTAGCGCAGAGCGCACCGGCGAACTTGACACAGCGAAGCGGAGACAAGAGCGTCCGAGTGCCGCGTTTGGTTAACTGGTTTGCTGGATATTGGCACGGCGCTTCCGCTCCTGCTCAGCCATTTGTTCTTGGCGCTCCTCAATGGAGTTCAGCCCAAGACACGCACGGCGTTCATTAACCGTAGCAGAATCCTCAATAGGAAACGGTGTTGGCCACCCGCTTTCATCAACATCAAACTGGGTGCCGTAGTATTGAGGCCTGCCAGATAGCGTACGCACCCGATCATGGAGGAATGCCAACTGCCAGCCCTCTATATCCTGTCTCGCAACGGCATCCTCTAATAAGTAGACACACTCACCCATGAACTCGGGATCTGAAACAGAGTGCTGAACGATCAGCCATGCAGCTTTAGCAGCCTCTTCCCCAACTAACGAAACGCCGGGCCATCCGTGAGCACCAATAATCTCTTTCAGTCGGGAAGCATTATGCTCGTGCATAGCTTTCACCTGGGGATGATAAGACTCAGATGGCAGCTCACCGGAATCGAAGAGCTGCTGCAACAACCGTTGGTCTTCTGTGATCATCGTGACCAGCTCATCCGCAAGATTCTGATTCATGGGCTCCTTCGCAGTTAACATCGGCCATCACCGGTGACAAAACCGCAGCGGAGCGGAGGGTTTGGCATCCGGGGCATGGCATGGTTATGCAGCGCTTAATGGCTTAATCCGATCAACTTCCTCCCTGACCGATTGAGCCGCAGTCCACAAATCAATAGCGCATTGTGCATTCAGCCAAAACTCTGGAGAGGAGCCAAACAAACGAGCCAGCCGAAGTGCCATTTCAGGGCTGACAGCGCGGCGTTCACGCAACAGTTCATTGACTGACTGGCGAGAGACGCCTAAAGACTCAGCCAGTCCTGCAACTGTCAGGTCATAGTCCGGCAAGAAATCCTCTCTCAGCATTTCACCAGGATGGGTGGGCTTGCGCTGCATGCCGGTAGTGTTAGGAAAAGTCATAGTCATTACCTCCCTCAGTGGTAGTCACACACCTCGACTTCGTATGCATCTCCATCTTCAAAACGAAAGTAGATACGCCACTGATCATTACTGATATCTCGTGCTGGCCCGCCTGTCTCCAGAAAGTGGATGAAGGCGGTTGCCGCGCGGCACTTTCAAGTCCTCCAACTGTTCGGCCAGGTTCACGTATTCAAATTTTCTGGCAACTCTCGATGCGACATCCGCAGGAAACTTCTTTGACTTACATTTGGAGTACAACTCTTGAGTTCGTTTATCAGCGAAGGATTTGATCATGAAGCTAAGTGCATTGCGTCACGTGCCGCTTGTCAAAAAGGAGGAGAGCGACTGCATAACGCCAAGCTCACTGGCAAATATTGCGGAGAGCGTTTTTGTGTAAAATGGAGCAGCGCGACATACACAAAAACGAACGTAGCAATATGTGTCCGCTTGCAGCTTTTTGTTATGCATTTAAAATTCTTGCGCGTAAATAACTACTCGCTCACTTGATGTTTCAACCAAAAAATCTCGATAAAGCTCTGAAAGCTCACTGTATGACATTTCCTTAGATCCGATCTTTCCTTTATTAAATAGGTACTCAAACATCTCGCTAGAAAGTGAAATATTTTTCATGTTTTTATATTCAAGAACATCTGCACCTCTTTGCCCGCGACTCTTACAACCGTCAATTTTACAGATAGGTAGATGTTCGCCGGTAGACATAAATGCTTGATCAGGTTTTTGCAACTTATCCGTAGGCCTTAAGAAGGCAGCACAACAAGGAAATCTATATCCATGATCTTCAGCGTCGGAATCACACTTTCCCTCGCTACATAAGAATTTTTCCATCTTTTCTATTTGACCGAGCATACGCTCGTCGGATAGATACATAAGTCTCTTTTCCCATATTTTGTATTGAACTGCCACAATGGAGACTTTTTCATCCGCTGGTGAATGCCTTTCGTAAATTAAGTCAGCTCCGGTAATATGTTCAATTCTATCCGGGTGTAAAACCCTCAACCTCATCACCTTGTCATTTGGAAGCTCAAAATCTCGATAACCTTTCCCTTCTGCTAACGTAGGAATAACTCTTTCGACATTATAGGCATCGCGAAATATAAGCTGATTCTCGCTATGCCCTTCAGGCTCAATTTCTTCCTTTGCTTTATACAGTTGACCAAGCTTCTTTTTAAGCTGGTCAACTCTTTGCTTGCTATCTCGCTCAGCTTCGGCTATTGATAGAAGTCCTTCATATTCGGAAATATCCTTCTTTAGCAATTCTATCGCTTCTACGACTTTACTGTCACGAATTGAAGACAACCTTGCTTTTTGTTTATATTCTTTTGCAGTATCACTCTCTCGCTCCCGCTTTAATATGCTTACATCATCGCCTAGAAGCTCTGGGTATACCGCTCCACCTAACTGCAAAGCATTATCATAATTAGATTTGACCATGTCACCTTGAGAGGCGATTTTTGAAAGTCCGCGAAATGCGTTTAACGAAACCCACTCAGCGTTCAATCTATCCATATTTTCCATTTATAAATCTCACAGCTTGGTGGTGTGCATAACGCTTTGCTCACCGGTAAATTGCGAGCGTAGCGAGTAATTTATCCGTATACAGAAACTTGTTACACATATGCCGAATCGGTACGCGCATTAATAACCTCAATATCTGGATTGATCTTTCCCACAAGTTCAGTGATAAAACCTTTATCCTGGGTACTCATGCGGCTGCCGCAAATGATGCTACATACCTTTACATCGACGAACTGCTTTCCGCGAGTAAATACTCGCTCCTCCGCCTCGTACTTCCAAACATCAAGCTTATGACTCAGAACGTCAATTGCAGCGCCGTTGTGGAAGTTATTGAGTCCAACCCTATGGAGCCCATCATATTCGATCGGTCGCACCTCATATTCTCTGTGGTCAATCTCTACACCAACAACGACACCTCGATGCCCCTCTGAATAGTGGGACCACATCAATTCATTGTTTGGGTCTCGCGATAGGGCACAGATACGCAACTTCTCCTTTTCACCTTTTAGCAACCTGCGCATGTCCTCATCAAGCGAGCCTCCACCCTGGCTATAGAGGTACTTCCCTTCCATTGGGTCGTTCAAATCGAAGTACGGGGCAGCGTATAGCCGGCTCTTTAAGATAATGTCCGTAAAGAACCGAAAATCTCTTATTCCTCGGTACTTATAAAGCAATCTCAAGATCTCCTAGCATGTGTAACGCCGCGCACAACAGCGCGAGCTTGCGAGCATCTGGCAGCCGAAGGCTGCGTAGTGCTGCGCTTGGTTATGTGTTTTCCCCAATTGATGCCCAGCTACCCTTAATCCATTTTTCTGGCGGCTTGGGATCTCTTTCAATGTATTGCTCAAACAAATCTAACATCTGGTCTCTATCGCCAAATTCTAGGCCACTCTTCTCCGAAACTGTCCGAGCAAGATCGTGTTTGTTACTGCGCCAATCGATAAAGCAGCATTCATCGCTACATGAAGCAACCAAAAAGTCAGGGATATGCTCAAATGCCAGCTTATCTACTACAAGTAAGTTGCCAGAAACACGAGACGACAATTTGTATGCCTTTGTCAAAGCCGTTCCCATCACGGGTATTGTAGTCATTAAGCCAGCACCAAGCCGCAGAGTTCCATTGTCAGAGAATCTGACCGAGTCCGGGTAGCAGCCATTAATGTCAGCCATGTCACCAACGGAGATAGCGGCTTTTGTGCAAAATCCTCTTATCGCCATATGGCGCATTATCGCAGTTGCGATTGCGATACACCTGCTAGAGTCAGTTTCTTCAAAGTTTGAAACAATAACAAATCCATCACCAAACTGGTGGGCAAAAATCCGATCAGCTTCATTCAAAGCAACATCACCTGGGTATGCGCGCTGACCGATTTTAATTATTGCGTCCATCAGCTCATGTAACGCACATATCGCCCTGCTTTTCCCGGTTTCACCACTCTCGTAAAGAGCAGAGAACCCTTCAATATCAATCGATACTCCCCAGCGTCTATCCACAAAGGTTATCCTTTCTCTCCTTCAGCGTGACCACACATAACGCCTTGCTCTGGGGCAAACCGAAGCGCAGCGTAGGTTTGTCCCTAGCAGCACTTTGTTAGGCATTTTTTTGATCAAAGTTTTGTGGTGTCAGTCTAGTACCACACTTTGGGCAAGTCGGTTTTAGGGCTTCAAATACACCCGGCCACTTGGCAAAGTCATCTACTCTATAGCTACCACCATTTAGGTTTTCAAGAGAGTAACTTTCGTACATTTTTGAAAAAGGTTGATCATTTTCACTCATTTTTATAGCACCTTTATGCCCGCAGCTACAGGTCATAGGGTACTTGGTACGCATTGTCATTTGCGAACTCCTGTAATTGGTGCGGGGAGAAGGATTCGAACCTTCTCTCGTTTCTCCTGGATCAAGCAGATAATCCAATAATGTTAATCTCTCATTTGGGTTGGAAGTGTCCCAAGCCAGGCCCGCAGAAACGCCACCCCGCACCAAACGCATGTAAACAGAACGAATGAGTTTTTCATAAACACCTCCACAAGAGTATTAATCGTTGTCTTAATGCTCACTTCCAACCCAAACAAGATACTCACATTAAATTCAATACCTACCTTTACCTCCAAGCCTGTGTGTGCCTAACGCCGCATTCAGCGGCTTGTCCGCTGCAATGCTTTGTTAAGTGTTTCGATGTCAGGCATATCTTTATACTGTTTTCCAGCAGAAGGCAGTTGATCCCAACATGCTTTCGACTGTGTATATAAATGCGCAACTACTTCTTGGTCATCTTCGCCTTCGAGCAATCCTGCGGGGACCCAATATTTGTCAGTAGTCCTCAACCTGTTAGGAACCGGGCTTCCACAATTTGAACAAAAATCAGTTCTAAAACCTGTGTCTTTTACGAATGAAGTAATGAAATCTTCTCCGGTGCTCCAGGCAAAGTCACTCTCAAAGATGAAAGTCGCGGCATTAGCAGATGAACCACTTTGCTTACGACACAGTGAGCAATGACACTGATATAAATGTGGTACCTTACCTTTTATTTCGAATTGAACCTTGCCACAAAGACATTTTCCAATCATCTAGAATCCTTAGAACACTTAACGCCCTGGCTTTGCGGCGTTCCGGTGCGCCAGCGCAGGCGCGTCCGACAACAGCCATTGGTTAAGCTGCCTCGAAGTCCAGGGGATGGATTCCATCCAGGTTGACCGTGTTGCGGGCCACCCAAAGATCGTACATGTCCTGCATCGCCAACCAGCTCTCAGGAGTACGCCCGAGAACCTTGGATAGCCGAAGCGACATTTCCGGGCTAATACCACTATCCCCTTTGAGCAACCGAGACAACGTGGAAGGCGAGACCCCCAGACTGGACGCGAGCTGACGAGAACTGACACCGAAAGGCTCAAGGTAAACCTCCCGAATGAACTCACCGGGATGCGGCGGATTATGCATAGTCATTAGTGATAATCCTCATAATCAAGAATGTAGGCGTTGCCGTCCTGAAATTCGAACGTTATGCGCCAGTTTCCGTTGACCCGAATCGACCACCGCCCTTTGTCTTTACCCTTCAATGGATGAAGCCGAAAACCAGGGATCTCCATGTCCTCCACCGCAGTGGCGGTATCCAGAGCGGCCAACTGCATACGCAGTTTCTTGGCGTGATCCGGCTGGATGCCAGACGTGTTGCCGGTCGAGTAGAACCGTTTCAGTCCTTTGTGACGGAATGATTTAATCATGAAGCAATGCTAGCACGTTGCGCATCACGCAACAACCAAGCTTAACGCAGAGGTTGTCAACGCCAATGAAGGTTGTCCGCATTTCATCACTCTAGATTGTCCCGTTTTTATCAGTGCTCTTTTATCGGAACAGCGTCAGGTTCGTTTGAGGTGTTGTCCTCTTTCGTCGTCGGTGTCGTCACTAAGCCAGCACGTCGTTTGTCCTTCAGTCGATAACTCTCGCCTTTGATGTTCAGGGTGGTCGAGTGATGCAGCAGCCGGTCCAAGATAGCCGTAGCGATGACCTGGTCGCCAAAGATCTCGCCCCAGTCCATGAACGACTTGTTCGAGGTGAGGATCGTACTGGCCCGTTCATAGCGCCGGTTGATCAAGCGGAAGAACAGACTGGCTTCTTCGCGCGTCATCGGCAGGTAACCCATCTCGTCCAGTACCAGAACCTTCGAGTACGTCAGTTGCTGGAGTTGTCGATCCAGGCGGTTTTCCTGTCGGGCACGCATCAGGGTGCTGACCAGCCGGTCTAACGTCATGAACAGCACCCGATGGCCGGCTTCGGCCGCCTTCACCGCCAACGCCACGGCAAGGTGCGTCTTCCCGACGCCAGGCGGCCCGAGCAGCACGACGTTTTCACTACGCTCTACAAAGCCCAGGCCAGCCAGCTCGCGCACGATCTTGTGGTCGATGCTGGGTTGGAAGCTGAAGTCGAACTGCTCCAGGGTCTTGATCCACGGCAGTCGGGCCTGTTTCAGACGGGACTCCAGGCCCTTCTGATGACGCCCGCCCCATTCCTGCAACAGGGCCTGTTCCAGGAACTCGCGGTAGTTCAGGTCTTGCTTGCTGGCGTGCTCGCAGAGGCTGTCGAGCGACGCCTGAAGATGCTCCATCTTCAGGCGATCAAGTAGCTGTTCCAGGGCCATCACAGCACCTCCTCGTAGACGCTCAGGTCACGCTGCTGAACGGAGAGCGTCTGCTGCCATAAAGCCGCATGGTGCTCTGGCACGGTGCGCCATCCGGCTTGAGGCGACTGGAGGCGATGTGTGGCAATAAGGTCTCCGGCCGCGGTATACACCGTCAGTTCATCATCCAGGCTGAGCCGGATCACCACCGCCTGGCCGCAATAGCCGTCGGGCACGCTATAGCGGTTGCCACGGACTTCGATGTAGCCGTCCCAGCCGACCTGGCGGAGGTCATGGTAGCGGGTATCGAAGTCGGTGGCCGGTAGCCCCTGGAGGGCCGCTGCTTCAGCCATAAAGCGCTCCATCGGGGTTTGCCGGAACTGCCGCAGTGGCCGCTGGTCGGCTACCCGTTCCAACCATTGCAGGAGCCGTTGGTTGAGATGGGCAACGCTCTCGAACGCCCGGTAGCGCTGGAAGAAGTGCTGCTTCACGTAGCCCACCATGCGCTCGGTCTTGCCCTTGGTGCGCGGGCGTTGCGGGCGGCACGCCTTGGGCGCGAAGCTGTAATGGTTGGTCAGTTGCAGGAAGCCGGCGTTGAAAATCACTCGATGGTCCCGGTCATGCTTGAGCACGGCGGCCTTCTGATTATCGACCAATACCGTGCGCGGTACGCCGCCAAGATAACGGAAGGCCTGTACCAGCGCCTCGTAGGTATGCTCGGCATCTTGGCTAGGGGCCGCCCAGGCATGGAACCGCCGTGAGTAGCCCAGCGTGTTAACCGCGACATTGACCTTGCAGCACTGGCCAGCGACGAGCGTTTCGACCTCGCCCCAGTCATGCTGCAACTGAAAGCCGGGCTGGGTCTCGAAGCGCACGGTCTGCTTGCTGGGCCGTAGGGCTCGCTTGGGCTGGATGTACATCCGCACCATGGTGCTGCCGCCGGTGTAGCCCTGCTCGCGAATCAACTGGAAGATCACCTCGGCATTCCAGACATTGTCGGCCAGCAGCTGATCAATGATGGGTTTGAAGGGATCCAGCTTGCTCGCTCGTGGCTTGGCCGGTCGCCCGGTGGGTGCCGCCTCACGGGCCAAGTGTCGCCGCACGGTACGTTCACAACAGCCGATCTGGTGCGCAATGTCCACGAAATGGGCGCCTCGTTGGTGAAGTTGCTTTATCATGAGAAAGTCCTCTCGGCTTAGCATGGCGCGATCTCTTGTGGTTTGGTCACCAACAAGGAAAGGTCATGCGGGTCGGGGGGACAATCTATTTTGATGATCTACGGACTTATAGCTCCGATGCCGACAAGGTAACCGGACGCTTTGTAGCGCCAGCGAAAAAGCGGTCCGGTTGACCGCCTGGTTAAACGTCATCTGGATCAATCCCGTCATGTAGAAAATTCTCCATGCCATTTTCACCATCCGGCTTTAAGCCTTCCTGCTGCATGGCCTCGTACCAACTTGCCACCGCACGCTTCATCCAGTTCATATCCTTTTTCCAGACAGGGCCGACATGCTCGACCCACAATTCAATCTCACGTTCTGAAGTAGGAGAGGCGGAAGACAGCAGCTCGGCCGTGGAAACCAGCTGGTCTGCCAACTCGCCATCAATTACTTCGTCGGGAATTGACCAGTGTCCCTTATTGCTAAGACAGTCCGTATAAAACCCGAGCTGCTTAATCTGGTCCAAAATGTATGGATGCTCCGCATCTTTATCGAATAGGGGACGAAGGTCGTCGAGTCTTCTCGCTCCCTCAGCCACGAGCTGAGGAAAAATCCACTGCACATTCTTGTTCGTGTGGGAGCGGTACCACTTCCATTCTTCCTTCAACTCATTGTCGTCACGTGCAAGAGACATAGCACGAAGTATTGAGACCTTTCCTGACTCTTCGATAGAAAGCGCTGCTAGAGAACATGCTGTCTGATCTGCCCCGCTAAAAACGGACACTTGGTTAAGCACTGTTTTTGAGCTCGTAGTCCATGGGACTTACGTAACCCAAAGCACTGTGACGTCGTCGGCGGTTGTAATCAACTTCAATGTATTCGAACACATGCTGGCGAAGCAGCTCCTGGTTCATTATCGGTTCCCAGTGGATTGCTTCCACTTTCATTGAATGGAAGAAGCTTTCCACGCAGGCGTTGTCCCAGCAGTTCCCTTTACGGCTCATACTTTGACGCAACTGATGCGTTCGCAGCCGGTCTCGGTAGGCGCGGGAACAGTACTGGCTTCCCTGATCACTGTGGCAAATCACCCCTGTGGGGAAATTACGTCGCCACAGCGCCATTTCCAACGCATCGCAGACCAGGTCTGCGGTCATCCTGGTATTCATGGACCAGCCGATGACAGAGCGCGAATAGAGGTCAATGATGACGGCCAGATACAGCCAGCCTTCAGAGCTCATCAGGTACGTGATGTCACCGGCCCACTTCTGGTTCGGTGCGGTCGTCTCAAAGTCCTGCTCTAGTAAGTTGGGCGCCACGGGCAAGCTGTGGTCGCTGTCTGTGGTGACGACGAATTTGCGGGCGGCCTTCGGCACCAACGATTGGCGCCGCATACTGGCGCCAATCGTTTTGACATCATAAGAGTGGCCATCGTCCGCCAGCGTGGCCTGGATGCGTCGGGCTCCATCGCGCCGCTTGCTCTGGCCGAACGCCTCTTTCACGCGGCGATCAAGCCTTTCCCTGGCTTGTTCCAGTTGACTGGGCTGAAACCGAGTTTTCTGCCATGTGTAATACCCACTTCGCGAGACCCCGAGCACAGACGCCATCCGGATCACGGAAAACCTGTGACTGTTCTCAAGCATGAAGCTGTAACGCTTCACTTTTGGTTCTTGGCGAAGTAGGTCGCCGCCTTTTTTAATATGGCCAGCTCCTCTTCACGCTCGGCTATTTGGCGCTTCAGCCGGGCGTTCTCGGCAGCCAGTTCAGACTCGCGCTCGGAGACATTGGCCTTCTTTTTCGCTGTCGAGCGCCAACCATAGATTTGCGATTCATGGATACCTAGTTCTCGGGCGGCGCTGGCAACGCTGGTTCTTTCTGCGAGTTTCAGCGCTTCGGCCTTGAACTCATCGGAATAACGGGTGCGCTTTTGTTTGCTCATCGTGGATCACCTCATAAGCGGATTGTACTCGCTTAACGCGGTGTCCAGAATCAGTGGGGCGGATCAGTCGGATGCCGCCCAGCGTCAAGAAGGAGCTTGGCATCCTGCGCCAAGCGCGCCGCATTTTCCGAAGCAGCAGTCATGCCTTCGGCTATCTGCGAGAAACTTAAATTTCCTTTATAACTTGGCAGTTTCTTCGACACGAGTCTCATCCGTTTAACGTCGGCAGCAGAGGTGAGAGCTTGCGAGCATCCTACTGACTGCCTTTGTTAAGCGAGTTTTTTATCTCTTTCAACTCTATCTTCAGCTCTTCCAGCTTCTCTTCTTTGTCGATAGCTGTATCAATTGGTGCTGTTACGCTTGCCGCTTTAATGAAAAAATAAAATGCGCCAATGAAGCCAACAACTCCAAAAATTGGGATGACGGACATGGTCACCAGACCTAGTGTAAGCCAGATCAATCCTTTGATGAGTTCACGATTTGCAGCATATATAAGAGCCGAGAAATATGTAGAACGGTCTGCGCCTTCAGAAGTTAACGCCTTATACTTAGTGATCTGATATGTAAGGAGTTTCTCCTTAGACACGAGCGATCGCTTAGCATACTTGGCATTCAGCTTACCGTAGGCAAGTGGCGCATATTTCAAAATAAGCCAAAACAAGAAAGCCCCAACGACGCTTTGAAATACTGGTTTCCACCATTCATTAAAAATCTCTTTAAATTCTACCAAAGTACCTATCCTTAATTTTGCTTAACAGGTATTAGACGGCGCGTCCTATGATTGCATAAACGCGCTTTCATGTTTACTTAGCAAATGTAGCCTACCTTTTCGCGTGTAACCACATGATTTTAAATTAAATTAATATTAATTAGGCTACATTCGCAAAATTCGCGCGCTTGCGCGTTTTGCCAAGCTCAATAATACTGTATGTATATCCATCATCAGGAGATAGACACAAAATGGATATGCACAGCAGGCCTCCGAAACTAATGGATCGTGTGAAAGCCGTTATGCGGGTAAAGCGCTATAGCCCACGTACTGAAAAAACATATTGTTACTGGATACGTTACTTCATTCGTTATCATGGGGTGCGTCACCCTGCCAGCATGGGCTCTTCTGAAGTGCAGGCTTTTCTGGAGCATCTTGCCGTAGAGCGATATGTGGCTGCAGCTACACAAAACCAAGCGCTTAATGTATTGGTATTTCTGTATCGCCATGTCCTTGATATGGCATTGGGTGATATTGGCTCCTTTTCACGAGCTAAACGCCCGCGTCGATTACCTGTCGTGCTTTCTCACGAAGAGGTCATGCGTGTATTAGATCAATTGTCTGGGCCTATGAATTTGATGGCCACCCTGATGTATGGCTCGGGACTGAGACTCATCGAAACATGCCGTTTGCGCGTAAGAGATATTGATACCGAACGCCATATCATCACCGTCAGGGCAGGGAAAGGTGATAAAGACCGAACCACTTTACTACCCAATGTCTGTCTTCCCGCGTTAGAGGCGCAAATTGAGTCGGCTGAACGGCAACTTGCCTATCGGCTAGCACGTGGTCGCGTACCAGTCACTTTACCTCATGCTCTGGATCGTAAGTACCCAAACGCGGGCACTTCCCTAGGTTGGCAATGGCTGTTTCCTGCCAGCCGCCCATGCTGTGATGATGCCGGGAACGTCGTTCTTCAGCATATTCATTCATCGGCTGTGCAGAAGGCCGTGAAGCAGGCAATGAAGTCTGCATCATTACCACGTCCAGGCTCTTGTCATACCTTACGGCACAGTTTCGCCACCCAATTGCTGAGCCAAGGCACGGACATTCGCACAGTACAAGAATTGCTAGGCCACAAGAGCATTGAGACAACGCAAATTTATACGCATGTGATAGGTAAGGAGTTTGCCGGTGTGCGCAGCCCTTTAGGCGAATGAGCTAAACGAGGGCACGCTACCGCCCCGGTGCGTCTGGGATGCGTTAAAAAGCTCCGCTTGCGACCGTCTCACCAATTTTGTCGCCTATTTTGGATTACACAGACGTTATATCCTTGACGTTACTCAGCTTTCTTCGGGATTGCAAAGCAGACACTATTTTTTGTTATGGCATTCCTCACCCCAAGTTCATGGCGGGGTTTTGGCCTTATCATCGCTCGGCTAGTCTGGCTCCTGCATTGGTGTGGTGCTTTTAGGGGGTTGCGTGGAGCGGTGGGTTTCTGGGCATGTTTGGTGGGTGCCTTTCTTGAATCCATGCATGCGTTAGGTGTTGTGGCCTTATCAATCGCCCGACAAAGTCTGGCTCCTACATTGGCGTGGTGCTTGTAGGGAGTTTCGTAATACATTGAATTTCTGAGCGTTTCGTTGAGTGCCTTTCTCGAATCCATGCATGCGTTAAGAGTTGTGGCTTAATCATCGCCCGACAAGTCGAGCTCCTACAATGGTGTGGTGGCTGTAGGGGGTTCCGTGGCGCGGTGGGGTTCTGTGCATTTTTATGGGTGCCTTTACCGAACCCAGGAATGTTGCGGCCCTTGCAGGTCGGTTCAGGGCTGGCCTTCCGTTGCAAACCCGATTAGCCTGCTAACTCAACCAGTAAGGGATTGAGATGCAAGAGACGACTTCTCGGCAGCGCTTGGCGGGCGTGTTGATTTTGCTTGGGTTAGTGGCGCAAATAGTGGGGTTTGGCGGCTGGGTGGCGACCACGCAGGCGGTGAGCTATGTCCTGTGGGCGGCGGTAGTGCTGCTGTGGCGTGATATTCCCAGGCGTTCGCGGATCCAGGCGGGGGTGTTGATTGTCCTGGGCGCGGGCATGCTGTTGGTGGCGCGGTTTGTTTACGGCGCTGAGGTCGATTGGCCTGCCATGTTGCAGGGCAACGTGTTTGTGGTGGCCATGCTGGTGGGCGTCAGTTTTATCACGCTGATTGGCAAGCAAGGTAGCAAAGGTGCTTCGGGCAGCCGCGTGACCGGCGCGGGTGGCGTGCTGCGCACCTGGTTGGGCGTGCATTTTCTGGGCACGATCTTGAACCTTTCCACCGTGCTGATGGTTGGCGACAAGCTGGCGAGGCGCGGGCCGCTTAAGATGCCGCAGCTGTTGGCGCTTAACCGTGGGCTTTCCAGCGCCGCGCTGTGGTCGCCGTTTTTTGCCTCGATGGGCCTGGTAATCTCGCTGGTGCCCGATGTCCAGTACGCGCACATTGCCCTGGCGGGCTTTCCCCTGGCGATGTTGTCGGGGCTCTTCACCACGCTGGAGTTGCGGCGGCGGTTTGATTTACGCGAAGTGGATGGTTATTCACTGGCACCGCGCAGCCTGCTGATGCCCGTGGGCATGGCGGCGCTGGTGATGCTGTTTCACTTCTGGCTGACGCCGTCGCTGACCATTGTCAGCATTATTACCTTCCTGCTGCCGGCGGTTGCCGTACTGAGCAACCTGCGCGATGGGCCGCGCTTTACCCTGCGGCGAGTCCGCCAGCACACCCTCAACCGCTTGCCTGCCATGCGCGGCGAGGTGTCGCTGTTCCTGGCGGCAGGGTTATTGACGCTGGGGCTTTCCACTCTGGTGTCGGCCGCGGCGGGTAGCGACTGGACCCTATTTACGGACTTTGGCACACCCCAGGCAATGGTCAGCTTCGCCGCCATTTCGCTGAGTGCACTGGCCGGGCTGCACCCGATTATCGGCGTGTCGGTATTGGCATCCATACTCAACTTGGAAGGCGGCGAGCAAACGCTGTTTGCCTTTGTGGCATTGAGCTCGTGGGCGGTGGGCACAAGCGTAGGGCCGCTTTCGGGCATCAACCTATCCCTTCAGGGCCGCTACGGGGTGAGCGGCTACCGGATGATGACCCATAACCTGCTGTACGCGGCTGTCCTGAGCCTGCTCTCGCTAGGCGCAATCACAGGCGTCAGTTTGATTGTCGGCTAGCGGCGTCTCAGGTCTCGACGATTTTGCCGGGGAAGCGGTAGAAGTAGCGATGGCCGCACTGGTGGCAAGGCTCCAGCCGCGAGACGCTGTGAAGCATCACCTGGGCATCGCAGTGCACACAGGCCATCAGGCCGGGAGCGGCCATCTCGCCCTCGCAGTAATCGGCACGGGCGGCTTCCAGGTCATCGTCAAAGCGCTCACGCTCGACGATGCTGCGGTCGGCAATCGAAAGCAGCGATTCCGCCACGCGACGGGAAAGGTGGTCAAGATCGATGCCTAACCAACTGGCCACCTGTTTGCCGGTATCCGACATGTAGTGGCGCATGTCTTTCAGGTCACGCTCCACCCAGGCCCGCAGCAGGGCCAGTTCATCCTTGGTGTACTCTTCCAGCTCCGCTTCAAATTCAACGGCGTCGTCCAGGTCTTTTTGCAGATTGTCCCAGGTCAGCTCGTCAGCGCCGTCCTGCATCCGCTCCAGCAAACGTTCGTAGCCTTCGCGTAGGCGATGATCGTTGTGTTGCTTACTCATGGTCCCTCTCCTTTTGTCGACGCGCGGTGTGACCTATCATGGCCTAGCCGTTCAAGGATACACCTGCATAGGATACAATCGACGCCACTAATCTGACAGTCGTCATCTAACATTCACTTTGCGCCCAAGTTGGGCGATACGCCAAGGCATTAAATAAACCGATGGACGCACACTACAGCCCTCGTGAAATTGAACGCGACGCCCAACAATATTGGGATCAACATCAATGCTTTAAAGCAGTAGAGGACGCGAACCGCGAAAAGTTTTACTGCCTTTCGATGTTCCCCTACCCCAGCGGCAAGCTGCACATGGGCCACGTGCGTAACTACACTATCGGCGACGTGGTGTCCCGCTTCCAGCGCATGCAAGGCAAGAATGTCATGCAGCCCATGGGCTGGGATGCGTTCGGCATGCCGGCGGAAAACGCCGCGATTCAAAACCAGGTGCCACCCGCCAAGTGGACGTACCAGAACATCGATTACATGCGCAACCAGTTGAAAGCCCTTGGCTTTGCCTACGACTGGAGCCGCGAATTCGCCACCTGCGATACCAGTTATTACCGCTGGGAACAGTGGTTCTTCACCAAGCTGGTGGACAAGGGCCTGGTGTACAAGAAGATGTCAACGGTCAACTGGGACCCGGTCGACCAGACCGTATTGGCCAATGAGCAGGTCATTGAAGGTCGCGGCTGGCGTTCCGGGGCCTTGGTCGAGCGTAAGGAAATCCCGCTGTGGTTTTTGAAGATCACCGACTACGCCGATGAGCTGCTGGCGGATCTCGACAACGTCGAGTGGCCCGAGCAGGTCAAGACCATGCAGCGCAACTGGATCGGCAAGTCCCAGGGCGTCGAGATGTCTTTCGACGTCAAGGCCGCCGACGGTTCAAGCGGTGAGCCGCTTTCGGTCTACACCACGCGCCCGGACACGCTGCTTGGCGTCACCTACATGGCCGTCGCCGCCGACCATCCGCTCGCCAAACAGGCCGCTGAAGGCAACGCCGAGCTACAGGCCTTTCGCGAGGAGTGCGCTCGCGGCGGCACCTCGGAAGCCGAGATGGCGACGAAGGAGAAAAAAGGCCTGCCCACAAGTTTTAAGGCCATTCACCCGCTCACCGGTAACGAAGTGCCCATCTTTGTGGCCAACTTCGTACTGATGGAGTTCGGCACCGGGGCGGTCATGGCCGTGCCCGCCCACGACCAGCGCGACTGGGAGTTCGCCACCAAGTACGGCATTGAGATCAAGCCGGTCATTGCCGATGAAAACGGCAACACCCCCGACCTGTCGCAGGGCGCGTATGCCGAACACGGCACGCTGATCAATTCTGGTGAGTTCGACGGGCTCGACTTTGAAGCCGGGTTTGATGCAATCGCCGCAAGGCTTGCCGAACTGGGCTGCGGCGAGGTCAAGACCAACTTCCGCCTGCGCGATTGGGGCGTGGCCCGCCAGCGCTACTGGGGCGCGCCGATTCCGGTCAAATACGGCCCGGAAGGCCAGACTGTGCCACTCACCGATGACCAGTTGCCGGTCGAGCTGCCGATGGAAGTCACCGTCGACGCTTCGGGCTCACCGCTCAAGAAGATGCCCGAGTTTTCTGACCTGGGCGACGGCTGGACCCGGGAAACCGACACCTTCGACACCTTCATGGAGTCTTCGTGGTACTTCGCGCGCTTCTGCTGCGCCGATAACCACGAGGCCATGCTCGATGAGCGTGCCAACTACTGGCTGCCGGTCGACCTTTACATCGGCGGGATCGAGCACGCCATTCTCCACCTGCTCTATGCCCGCTTCTTCCACAAGCTGATGCGTGACTTTGGTCTGGTGGATTCCGACGAGCCCTTCCAGCAGCTGCTGACCCAGGGCATGGTGATTGCGGAAACCTACTACCGCACCACCGAAAACGGCGGCAAGGAGTGGTTCAACCCCGCCGATGTCGAGGTCAAGCGCGACGAGAAAGGCCGCCCGCTCAGCGCGGTATTGATGAGCGACGGCCAGCCGGTGGAAATGGGCGGCATCGAGAAGATGTCCAAGTCGAAAAACAACGGCGTTGACCCGCAGTCGATGATCGACAAGTTCGGCGCCGACACCGTTCGCCTGTTCATGATGTTCGCCGCTCCCCCCGAGCAATCACTGGAGTGGTCGGATTCCGGCGTGGAAGGCGCCCACCGCTTCCTGAAGCGCATGTGGCGTCAGGTGCACGAACATCTTGAAGCCGGTTCGCCAGGCAAGCTGGATGTGGCCGCGCTCGATGACGACCAGAAAACACTGCGCCGCAAAACCCACGAAACCATCAAGAAAGCCAGCGACGATATCGGCCGTCGGACGACCTTCAACACAGCGATTGCCGCGGTGATGGAGCTGTCCAACGCCCTGGCCCGCTTTGATGACGACTCAGCCCAGGGGCTTGCAGTGAGCCGTGAGGCATTGGAAGCCTGTGTATTGCTGCTGGCACCGATTACGCCGCACCTTTGCCATCGTCTTTGGCAGCAGTTGGGTCATACAACCCCGGCGATTGAAACACCCTGGCCGGCCGTCGACGAAGCGGCACTCACCCGCGATACTATTGAGCTGGTTGTCCAGGTCAACGGCAAGTTGCGGGCCCGCCTGGAAGCCCCGGCCAGTGCCGATAAAGCCGCCATTGAGCAGTTGGCAATGGAAAACGAAAACGTCCAGCGTCACCTGGAAGACAAGACGGTGCGTAAAGTCATCGTGGTGCCGGGCAAGCTGGTTAACATAGTGGTGAGCGGATGAATCGACGGACCTTTTTAGCCACCAGCATGGCCGCTTCAGCGGCCGTGCTCCTCAGCGCCTGCGGTTTTCGACTGCGCGGCGCTGGTTCAATGCCCAGCCTGCCGCCGCTGGCCCTTGAAGGCGACACCAATAGCGACCTGGCCCGCCAGCTCAGCGACCGTTTGGAGCAGCAAGGCACTCAGCTCAGTGATAGCGGCGAGTGGCGCGTAACCCTGGGATCGCCGAGGCTCGACGAACGGCGCCTGGGTGGTGAAGGCCGCGGCAGCCGAGACCACGAGCTGACCCTTAGCACGACAGTGTCCGTTCAACGCCGTGAGGACAACGCCTACCTGCTCAATGGCGAGACGCTATCGACCAGCACCCGCATACGCGTCAACGACGATGACCTGCTCAACCGTGACGATCTGTTCAGAGAAGCCGAGCAGACCCTCAATCGTGAATTGGCGGAGCGCATTATCGAACGTCTCAGCGCCCTTGATAACGCCTCGTGAAAGTCTTTGCCGATCAACTGCCCGCCGCACTGGCCAAGTCGCTGCCTAAGGTCGTGATCGTGGCAGGCGATGAGCCGCTGCAACACCGCGATGCCTGCGATGCGGTGAGAGCCGCTGCCCGCCAGGGGGGTATCGAGGAGCGCGAAGTACTCGATGTTGAGCCCAACTTTGCCTGGGGGCGGCTGCTTGAAGTGGCGAGCAACCTGTCGCTGTTCGCCACCAACAAGCTGCTTGAACTGCGTTTGGGCCAGCACAAGCTGGGTCAGGAAGGCAGTAAGGCGCTGGCTGAGTACGCCCAGCACCTGGACAATAACGATGACCTGCTATTGATCAGCATGGGCAAGCTGGATGCCAAGCAGCAAAAAAGTGCCTGGTTCAAGGCGCTCGACAAGCATGGCTTGTTCGTCCCGGTATGGCCGGTTGATGTCTCGCGGCTGGGCTATTTTCTGCGCGACCGAGCCTCGCTTCACGGCTTACAGATTGACCTCGACGCTGCTCGCCTGCTGGGTGAGCGAACCGAAGGCAATCTGCTGGCCGCTGATCAGGCGATGCAGAAACTGGCCCTCATCCACCCCCAGGGCACACGGCTTAATGCGGAAAGCATCGCTCAGGGCGTGGAAGACAGCACCCGCTTTGATGTTTTCACCCTAGCCGACGCCTGTTTGAAAGGCGAACCCAGCCGTGTCTCGCGGATTGTCACCGGGTTGCGTAGTGAAGGCGTGGAAGCGCCTATCGTTCTCTGGGCACTAACCCGCGAGCTGCGTACCCTGCTGTCGCTGCATCAACACATGGACCAGGGCCAAAGCTTTGAGCATGCCTGCAAGGCACAAAAGCCGATGATTTTTGACAAACGCCGTCCGGGCTATCAAAAAGCCACTCAGCGACTGCCCATGAAGCGTTTGCATAAGCTGCTGTTGATGGCTCAGCGGCTGGATCTCGCCGTTAAGGGAGCGTCACCGGTGCCGTTATGGCCCGGGTTGCATGATCTGGCGATGACCATGGCCGGTGGACGCGGCTTACTGGCTGAATCCGCCTGGACGTACCGCGTTGCTCCCAGCTTTTAAGACCTCCCCGCCACGTACATCCGCGCGCTGCTGACAGAATAAGCAACAACCGTGAATTCTCAGTACCAAACGGTATGCCCGGCTTAAAAAAAAGCTGAATTATTCCTATACTCTTTTTTCAAGCCATATGCGCTTGGCCCATCCCTATAAATATGTCTAAGGATCAAGACGATGAAAAAAATACGTGCCTATCTCTCGACGCTGCTTATCGCCGCCCTGGTCATTACCAGCCTGCCCGTTGCGGCAGCACCGGCTGCATCACCCTCTACAGACCTGGTCAGCACGCAGTCAGTTTTAGCCAACGATAGCGCCCAGGCAGACCGCGAGCGGATCCATCAGCTGCTTAACCGCGCCGATATTCAGGACGCACTGGTTAAACAAGGCGTTGACCTGGATGAGGTGGAAGCGCGTGTTGCTGCTTTGAGCGATGCTGAAGCCCAGCAAATGGCCAACCAACTGGAAGAATTGCCAGCGGGTGCGGGGGTCGTCGGCGCCCTGTTTGCCGTATTCGTAATTCTACTGGTGACCGATATTCTCGGCCTGACCGACGTTTATCCGTTTACGCGCTAATTCATGAAGCCTATCCTCATGAACGCTATCTATTGCTTTCAAAACGCCCGCCTCGCGGGCGTTTTCGTCTTGATGCTGTTACTCACGGCTTGCGCCAGTGCCCCGCAGCTGCGCGATGGCACTGAGCAGCGCCTGCCCCGCCAAAGCGAGCTCAGCGACGTTCCCTTTTACGCTCAAACCGAGTACCAGTGCGGCCCGGCGGCCCTGGCCATGGTACTGAATCACCAGGGCGTCGATACGGACGTCGAGACGCTTATCCCCCAGGTATTTATTCCCGACCGCGAGGGTAGCGTTCAACCGGAAATGCTGGCCACCGTACGTCGTCATGAACGTCTCGCTTTTCCCATTCGCGGCAGCTTCGACGACCTGTTGGGGCATCTGGCCGCCGGAGACCCGGTTGTGGTCATTCAGAACCTCTCGCTTGCGGCGTTCCCCATGTGGCATTACGCGGTGGCGATCGGCTACGACCTGGATAGCGATACCCTGACGCTGCGCAGCGGTGAGATCGAGCGGCACACAATGTCGTTCAGCCGTTTTGATGCCACCTGGGGACGGACCGATCGTTGGGGATTTGTGGTGGCCAAGCCGGGTACCCTGCCCGAGGGCATTACCGCACGCAACGCCATCAATGCGATCAGCGCCTATGAGGAAGCGCATGGCCCCCAAGCCACGCTAAGCAGCTGGCATGCAATGGTCGAGCGTTACCCTGGCAATGCGGTTGGTCAGTTTGGCCTGGGGAACGCCTACTACGCCAACCAGCAATCAGACAAAGCACTCAGCGCCTTCCAGGCAGCCACTCAGCATGATCCACAAATGGGCGCGGCGTGGCTGAATATCGGGCTATTGCAGCTGCAGAGGGACAAGCCGGAGGCGGCTAGGGAGGCACTTAGCAAAGCGGCGTCCATTGAAGGCAGCTGGCAGGCACGCGCTCAGGAGACGTTGGAAAATCAACTGGGCAATTAACTGAAAACGCCGTGGCCAAAGCCATGGCGTTTTTGGAGAAATAATCAGTCTGTTAGTCGGGGATTAACGACGCGAAGCGTTGTAACCTAGATCGGCACCACGGCTTTCATCGCTACGGCGACGTGCGCTACCGCGTTTACGATTCTCTTCTTCGCACACCTTGTCTTTACCGCCGCAGATATCGCAGCCGTCTTTCATGCCGATTTGATTCAAGCCACCACAGGAACCCGCAATAGGTTTGCGTCCCATGATGACCCCCACGGCCATGACCGTCATCACCAAGGCCATGAATCCGAAAACCAGTAGCCAGATGGCCATAATTACCTCCTCTCACGATGGGGCTTATCAGTAGACAATAACAAGTTCAATTAGTGCCTGATATTCCTCAACGCGAAAATAAAGGGGGCCAGCCAATGGCCAGCCCCGCAGTCGCCCTTAGGCATGCTATTAACCGCCGAAGTCATCCAGCATGATGTTTTCCGGCTCAACACCCAGATCAAGCAGCAGCTTGATGCAAGAGGCGTTCATCATGGGCGGCCCACACATGTAGTACTCGCAATCTTCAGGCGCGGGGTGGTCCTTCAGATAGTTTTCATACAACACGTTGTGAATGAAGCCCGTTGGCCCGTCCCAGTTATCTTCAGGCAGTGCGTCGGACAACGCCAGGTGCCATTCGAAGTTCGGGAATTCTTCGGCTAGTTTGTCGTATTCTTCATTATAGAAGGTTTCACGCCATGAGCGAGCACCGTACCAGAATGAAATTTTACGATCAGTTTTCAATCGCTTGAGCTGGTCGAAGATATGGCTACGCATTGGTGCCATGCCAGCCCCGCCGCCGATAAAGATCATTTCGGCGTTGGTATCCTTGGCAAAGAATTCACCGAACGGTCCCATCACGGTCACTTTGTCGCCCGGCTTCAGGCTAAAGACATAGGTCGACATGAGCCCTGGCGGATGGCTGGTGCCGGGAGGCGGCGTCGCGATACGGATGTTGAACTTAAGGATACCCTTTTCATCCGGGTAGTTCGCCATTGAGTAAGCGCGAATGACTTCCTCGTTGTTCTTGTGGGAAACATCGAACAAGCCGAATTTTTCCCAGTCGCCGCGGTATTCCTCTTCGATATCAAAATCAGAGAACTTGATATCGTACGGCGGTGCCACCAACTGCACATAGCCACCGGCGCGGAAGGCAACTTCTTCGCCTTCCGGCAGCTTCAGGTTCAGCTCTTTGATAAAGGTGGCAACGTTGGGGTTATCGATAACCTCGCATTCCCACTTCTTGACGCCAAATACTTCCTCTGGCACTTCAATCTTCATGTCCTGCTTGACCGGCACCTGACAAGAAAGGCGCCAGCCTTCTTTCTTCTCGCGCATGGTGAAGTGCGACTCTTCGGTCGGCAGGATAGAACCACCGCCTGTCTCTACACGACACTTGCACTGGGCGCAGGAACCACCACCGCCACATGCCGAGGAAAGGAAAATACCATTGGCAGCCAGGGTGTTCAGTAGTTTGCCACCGGCCTGGGTCGTCAAGGTATGTTCAGGGTCTTCATTGACCTCAATGGTCACGTCCCCACTACTCACAAGCTTGCTGCGCGCTGCCAGGATGATCGCCGTTAAACTGAGAACGATGACCGTAAACATGACAACACCGAGCAAGATGACAGTTGTATCAACCATGTCGGTTTCCTATTGCTGAAGGGTTTTCTTTGCCCCGACGAAACTCACGCATCGTCGGGAAAACCGGCTCCGATTAAAGCTGAATGCCTGAGAAGGACATAAAGCCCAACGACATCAGCCCTACGGTGATAAAGGTGATACCCAGGCCCTGCAAACCAGCCGGTACATCGCTGTACTTGAGTTTTTCGCGGATACCTGCCAAGGCAGCGATCGCCAGCGCCCAGCCGGTGCCTGCACCAAACCCGTATACAACCGACTCACCAAAGTTGTAACTACGCTCAACCATGAACAGCACGCCACCGAGGATGGCGCAGTTCACCGTAATCAGCGGCAGGAAAACCCCCAGCGCGTTATAGAGCGTAGGCACGTACTTATCCAGGAACATTTCCATGATCTGAACAAGCGCCGCAATAACGCCGATATAGCTGAGCAACCCGAGGAACGACAGGTCGATGTTTTCAGCACCATTGATGCCGGTCCAGGTCAGTGCCCCTTCTTGAAGCAAGAAGGTGAATACCAGGTTGTTGACCGGCACGGTGACGGTCAGAACAACGATAACTGCAATACCCAGACCAATCGCGGAGGATACCTTTTTGGATACAGCCAAAAAGGTACACATGCCGAGGAAGAAGGCCAACGCCATGTTTTCAACGAAGACCGAAGCAACAAAAAGGCTTAAATAGTGTTCCATGTTACACGGCCTCCTTCGGTTGAGTATTTTCCTTCATCTTGAACTCGTTCTCTTCAACCTGCTCCGGGTTGAGTGAA
Organism: Halomonas sp. SH5A2; assembly: GCF_014263395.1. Taxonomy (GTDB): domain Bacteria; phylum Pseudomonadota; class Gammaproteobacteria; order Pseudomonadales; family Halomonadaceae; genus Vreelandella. The sequence continues at coordinate 2,153,645 of NZ_CP058321.1, forward strand.
CGCATCACCCAAATCAGCAGGCCAATGATGAAGAACGCGGAAGGCGGAAGTAGCAGCAAGCCGTTGCCCACGTACCAGCCACCGTCCTGAACGGTCTGCAGTACCGTGAAGCCAAACACGCTGCCAGACCCCAGCAGTTCGCGGAAGAAACCAACAACCATCAATACAAAGCCGTAGCCCAGACCGTTACCGATACCGTCCAGGAAGGACATGCCGGGCGTGTTGGACATCGCAAAGCCTTCCGCACGTCCCATGACGATACAGTTGGTAATGATCAGGCCCACGAAGACCGATAGCTGCTTGGACATTTCATACGCATAGGCTTTCAGAATCTGATCCACCACGATTACCAGCGAGGCAATAATGGTCATCTGAACGATTATCCGTATTGAAGACGGAATATGATTCCGAATTAGCGAAACGAACAGGTTAGCAAATGCGCTTACAAAGATAACGGCGAGTGCCATTACCAATGAAACGCTCATGCTGGTCGTTACCGCGAGTGCCGAACAGATCCCCAATATCTGTAGCGCAATGGGGTTGTTCTTGAAAATCGGCGCCGTTAAAACGCCTTTTGCATTTGCGTCCGCCATGATTAGGCCCCCTCAACGTCTTCGAAGTTGGTATCGGTGTCTTCGGCGTCTTCCGGGTCAGTGCCGCTACGGAATTTTGCCAAATACGGACCGAAGCCTTCTTCGCTTAACCAGAATTGCAGCATATTGGTCACGCCGTTACTGGTCAGCGTCGCGCCGGATAGCGCATCCACTTCGTGTTCGTTACTCGCGCCGCCTTTGGTCAGGTGGATTTCCGGCGAGAGGTCACCCTCTTCGTCGTAAACCTCTTTACCTTCCCACTGGGACTGCCAGCGCGGGTTGTTAACTTCAGCACCCAGGCCTGGCGTTTCACTGTGCTCGTAGTAGGTGATACTGACAATGGTATTGCCATCACCTTCTACTGCAATGAAGCCACGCATCAGCCCCCAAAGGCCTTGGCCACGAATCGGCAGCACGATCTGTTCCGGATCGTTTTCATCGCCAATCAGGTACACAGTGGAGTAGTTTTCTACCCGATTTAGACCCGCAATGTCCTTTTCACCTGACAGCGTACGGCCAGTGGCCGGATCCCTTGCGGCTTCAAAGTGATTGAAGGTATCAGGGTCGAACTCGTCGGTGTACTCACCGCTTTCCATATCAACAACACGGGCCGTAATCTGCTGATTGAATGTTTCTTCAACATCCATACCCGGCTCGTAGAGTTTAGCCACATTAAGAATGTTGGTCTTACGGTCCAGTTCCTGGTTCAACTGCTGCGCGGGGCGTAACGCCACCGCCGCAGTCGAGACAATGACGGAGCACACGATACATAGTGCAAACGCCACTATCAGGATCTTTTTGATTGAGTTATTACCTTGTGCCATTAGGCAGTCTCCTCGGCCGGTACGCCCGTACGCTTGACGCGACGTTTGATATTGGCCTGCACGAAGTAGTGGTCAATCAGCGGGGCAAACAGGTTGGCGAAGAGTATCGCCAGCATGATGCCTTCCGGGAAAGCCGGGTTTACCACGCGGATCAGCACGGTCATCACACCGATCAAGGCGCCAAACAGCAGGCGGCCCTGGTTCGTCATGGAGGCAGATACCGGGTCCGTCGCCATGAACACCATGCCAAAGGCAAAACCGCCAATCACCAGATGCCAGTACCACGGCATCGCGAACATCGGATTGGTATCAGACCCCATTAGATTGAACAACGTACTGGTGATGACCATACCCAGGAAAACGCCCAGCATGATTCGCCAACTGGCTATCCGGGTCCACAGCAGAACGGCAGCGCCAATAAAGATCGCCAGCGTGGACACCTCGCCTACCGAGCCAGGTACAAAACCGAGGAAAGCGTCCCACCAGCTGAAGGTGTCAGCCAGCGAGCCCATGCCTTCCTGGAAGGCCAGCGACAGCGCCGTGGCACCTGTGTAGCCGTCGGCCGCCACCCAGACAGCATCGCCGGAGATTTGCGCCGGGTAAGCAAAGTACAGAAATGCCCGGCCGGTCAGCGCGGGGTTCAGGAAGTTTTTCCCGGTACCCCCGAAAATCTCTTTACCAATGACCACCCCGAAGGTGATACCCAACGCCACCTGCCAAAGCGGAATCGTCGCCGGCAAGATCAGTGCGAACAGCACGGATGTTACGAAGAAGCCTTCGTTAACCTCGTGGCCGCGCTTGATGGCAAAGAGCACTTCCCAGAAACCACCGACGACGAATGTCACCAGGTAGATCGGCAGGAAGTAGGTTGCCCCTAATACGAAGTTGGCCCACAGGCTGCTCGGGTCGTGCCCTCCTGCCAGGGTCATCATGATGGCTTCGCGCCAGCCGCCCATCGATGCATAGCCTGCATCGATAGCCGTATTGGCCTGCCAGCCCGCGTTCCACATACCAAAGAACATCGCCGGGAAGGTGCACATCCAGACGGTGATCATGATGCGCTTCAGGTCGATGCCGTCGCGCACATGGGCGGTGGTTTTGGCCACATTGGGGGGTGAGTAGAAAATCGTATCTACGGCTTCATAAAGCGGGTAAAACTTCTCGTACTTACCACCTTTATGGAAGTGCGGCTCGATGTTATCGAGTGTTTGTCGAATACCCATCATCAGGCCTCTTTCTCGATCATGGTGAGATTGTCACGCAGAATGGGACCGTACTCGTATTTGCCGGGGCAAACATAGGTACACAGGGCAAGGTCCTCTTCGTCCAGCTCCAGACACCCCAATTGCATGGCAACCTCAATGTCGCCCACGATCAGCGAACGCAACAGTTGCGTTGGCATGATATCCAGCGGCATCACGGTTTCGTAGACACCAATTGGCACCATGGCACGCTCGGATCCATTAGTCGACGTGGTGGGGGCGTAGTTACTCAGGCCTTTAATCTTGGAAAGATAAATACCCAGTACGGAATGGCGGTTAGCGCCTGGCGACAACCAACCCATGAAAGAGCGCTTGTTGCCCTCTTCTAGCAAACTGATTTGATTGTCAAAACGTCCCAGATAGGTCAGCTTTCCTTCAGCGGCAAAGCCCGAGAATACTGATCCTGAAATAATACGGGTGTCTCCCGGTTCGACGACATCTCCAGCCAGAAGTTCATCGGTGCTGGCTCCCACGCGGGTACGCACCAAACGCGGATTCTCGGCACGCGGACCACCAATCGCGACCACACGGCTTACATCCAGTTTACCTTCAGCAAACAATTTACCAAAGGCAATGACGTCCTGATAACCAATGTGCCATACCTTTTTATGCAAGGCGACTGGCGACAGGTAATGAATATGCGTCCCTACCAGGCCTGCGGGATGCGGCCCAGCAAAGCTTTCGGTGGTAACACCCTCGACATCACCGCCGGGAACAGAGGCGTTAGCGCCCGTGCACAGAAAAACGTTGCCCTCGGTCAGGCGGGTTAGCACCTTGAGGCCGTCTTCAAATGCTTGCGTGTTCTCGTTGATGATCAACGCTGGATCAGCGCTGAGTGGATGGGTATCCACAGCAGTAACAAAAATATCGGCAGGCGTGCTGTCGATCGCCGGCGTCCGCGAGAAAGGACGCGTACGTAACGCGGTCCAGAGTCCGGATTCTACCAGTTGGTCAACCACGACCTGGCGATCAAGTTGACCTAAAGAAGCACGCTCATGAGAAGCAAAGCTCACAGCCTCTTCCTGCTCGTCAACTTTGATAACGACAGATAATAGACGACGCTTTTCGCCACGGTTTATTGCGATCACTTCACCGGAGGCGGGTGCGGTGAAGCGCACGCCATCAATTTTCTTGTCGGTGAAGAGCAGTTGGCCCAGTTTGACCTTATCCCCTTCCTGAACTTCCATTGTCGGCTTCATGCCAACGTAGTCAGTACCCAGGATTGCCACGTGGCGCACAGGACGCGCATCTTCAATACGCTGCTCGGGCGCTCCCGTGATGGGGAGATCCAGGCCTTTTTTGACTTCGATCATAGTCTCGCCCAGTTGATGGATCGGATATACGAAGGTAAGGGGTTCGAATGCTTATTTTCTGCTCAGTGAATATTTGTTATCTGTTCAGATTGTTACCAGTCAGGCTCAAGTAGCACTTGAACCACCCCGAAAAATCCATCGTATTATAAAGACAACCGGGCCTAATGACCACATCAACTGGGGTCGCCTAAAGTGCTATAGACGCCCTCATTTCAATATTTTTATTTAATCCACCGACAAAAACGCCACCTAATGGTGGCGTTTTTCAGTTAATGATTATCAATCAAAATCAAGCGTACTAACTTGCTTGATGGGGTAGCTTGAGAAAGCTGACGTTCGACATCTGCTGGAGAATACGAATTACCTGGCAGCTATAGCCAAATTCGTTGTCATACCACACGTAGACAACAGCATGATGACCGTTGGCGATGGTAGCTTTGGCATCCACAATGCCGGCGTGCCGGTTGCCCACAAAATCGGACGATACCACCTCCGGAGAATCCACGAAGTCGATTTGCTTCTGGTAGGCCGAGTCAATCGACATACGCCGTAGGTAGTCGTTCAGGGCGTCGACGTCGGTCGTCTTGTCGAGCGTCAAGTTCAAGATCGCCATGGACACATTGGGAATCGGCACGCGGATCGCATTACCCGTCAGCTTACCTTCAAGCTCCGGCAACGCTTTTGCTACCGCCTTGGCAGCCCCGGTTTCGGTCAACACCATGTTCAGGGCGGCACTGCGCCCGCGGCGATCACCCTTGTGATAGTTATCGATCAGGTTCTGGTCGTTGGTATAGGCGTGAACGGTCTCCACATGGCCGTTAACGACGCCATACTCGTCGTTGAGCGCCTTGAGCACCGGCACGATGGCATTGGTGGTACACGAAGCCGCCGACACGATCCGGTCCTGCTCGCTAATCGACTCATGGTTGATGCCATAGACAATATTCTTGATATCGCCTTTGCCCGGCGCGGTCAGCAGTGCCTTAGAAGCACCTTGGCATGCGACATGTTGACCCAGGCCTGCTTCGTCACGCCAGATCCCTGTGTTGTCGACGACCACCGCGTTATTGATGCCGTAATCCGTATAGTCAATATCGCTGGGGTTATCGGCATAAATCACCTGTACCACGTTACCGTTGACCGTCAAGGTGCGCATCTCAGCGTCAACGGCAATAGTGCCTTCAAACGGCCCGTGTACTGAATCACGGCGTAAAAGACTGGCACGCTTCTCAAGGTCTTTCGCCACATCGCCACGCCCGCGCACAACAATCGCCCTCAGTTGCAGCAGGTTGCCGCCACCGGCTTTTTCGATCAGCACCCGCGCCAGCAAACGGCCAATGCGACCAAACCCGTAAAGCACCACGTCCTTGGGTTCGCCCTTGCTGGCACCCGGCTGGTAGCCGTCGACAATCTGGTGCAGTTCCTTGCGCAGGAAGGTCTCGACATCGCCACCGCCCTGGCGCTTCAGCATCACGGCCAGCTTGCCGACATCTACGTGGGCAGGCCCGAGGTTCAGCTCGCACAGCGTTTTGACAATCGGATAGGTATCTTCAACCGAAAGCTCAGTACCTTCGATTTTGCGTACAAAACGATGATCTTTGAGGATGCGAATGACCGACTGATTGATCAACGAACGCCCATACATGGTCGCCACAACATTGTGCTGACGGTACAGACGGCCAACCAAAGGGATCATCTGCTCCGCCAGAGCTTCGTTGCTTTGCCATTCCTGAAAAACGTTATCGAGCGTTTGCTGACTCACGTGCGGCCTCATTAAGTAATGAATAATTTTCAACGCTATTATCCGTAGCCGCTGAATGGGCCGCAATGCCTGGATAGTCGCAGACGATGTAGGGGGATTACATAAACAGCGGTTTGACTACAAGCGGGCTGCTTCTGCCCGAAAGCGTTGATCGTGTATGATCTAGGTTCCGTTTCAGCGCAGAACGACATCTTTATTATGCCCACGTTTTCTCTACTTGCTCCGCCCCAGCCCGAGGGCGCGCGCGATACACTTTATTGGACATCGCCCCCCGGTAGCGCGTCGGCGCTTGCTCTGGCGCGTCTGGCCGCCAACGCACCATTAGTGGTGATCACGCCAAGTACCGCCAGCGCCCAACGCCTCGAGCAGGACCTGTCGTTTTATAGCGATGTACCGGTATTGCCCTTCCCTGACTGGGAAACACTGCCCTATGACAGTTTTTCACCGCACCAGGATATCGTCTCCGCGCGGCTGCGCACGCTGCGTCAGCTTCAGGACGGGGTACGCGGGCTCGTTCTGGTACCTATCAATACGCTGATGCAGCGCTTACCGCCCGTTGATTACATCGCCGGGCGCGTCCTGACGCTGAATGTCGGCGACAAACTCGACCGCGAGCCGTTTCGCGAGGCGCTCTCGCGAGCAGGCTACCGGGCCGTGGAAACCGTTTATGAGCCCGGCGAATACGCCATGCGCGGGGCCTTGATCGACCTGTTCGCCATGGGCATGGACGCGCCCATCCGGATTGACCTGTTCGACGACGAGATCGACACCCTGCGTCATTTTGACCCGGGCAGCCAGCGCTCAACCGACAAGCTCGACAGGATCGAACTGCTGCCGGCCCACGAATACTCGCTGAGCCGCTCGTCGATCGCCTGTTTCCGCGAGCTTTTTGAAACCCTGTTTGATGTCGACCCGCGCCAATGCCCGCTATATAACGATGCGCTCAAGGGCATCCCCTCGCCGGGGCTGGAACACTATCTGCCGCTGTTTTTTGAGCAAACGGCGTCGCTATTTGACCACTTGACCCAGGATACCCGGGTCGCCCTACTGCCGGGCGTCTACGCCGCAGCCGAGCAGCATTGGCAGTCGATCGAAAGCCGCTACGCCAACCTGGGAGTCGACCCCACACGACCGCTTTTACCGCCACACCGCGCGTTCTTTCCGGTCAGCGATGTGTTTGCGGCCATCAAGCAGAGGCCGCGGGTTGAGCTGAGTGACGACCCAGAACAGCGCCACGCCCTTGCGCCCGAAGCCAAGCCACTGCCAACGGTGGCGATCGACTCCCGGGCCAAACGGCCGCTGAAAGACTTTGCCGATTTCCTCGAGCGCGAGAACGATTCACGCGTACTGCTGGTTGCCGAGTCACGCGGGCGACGTGAAGCCCTCGAAGACGTACTGGCGCCATTGTCGTTGAAGCTGCCTCACGTTGACGGGTTTCAGGACTTCCTTGCCAGTGACCAGCGCATCGCCATTACGGAGGGCCTGATTGACAGCGGGCTGTGGCTGACCGACCCGCCGCTTGCGGTCATCAGCGAGACAGAGCTGTTTGGCGATGTGGTCCGCCAGAGCCGGCGCCGTGAAAAAGCTACCGACGATAATGAGTTTGCCGTTCGCCATCTCTCGGAACTGCGCAAAGGCGCGCCGGTAGTCCACCAGGCCCACGGCGTAGGCCGTTACATCGGCCTGGAAGCACTTGAGGCAGGCGGTCAGGCCAATGAATTTTTAGCGCTGGAGTATGCCGACGGTGCCAAACTGTATGTACCGGTCGATAGCCTCCATCTGATCTCGCGCTACAGCGGCGCCGACGATGAGCTGGCCCCGCTGCACAAGCTCGGTTCGGACCAGTGGGAAAAAGCTCGCAAGAAAGCCGCCGAGAAAATTCGCGACACCGCCGCTGAACTGCTGGATGTCTATGCTCGTCGCGAAGCCCAGCAGGGCGTGGTGTATGAAGCACCCAGTGATGAATACGCCCGTTTTGCGGGCAGCTTCCCGTTTGAAGAAACCGCCGATCAGCAAGCCGCCATTGAAGCAGTCATTGACGACATGACATCGCCGCAACCCATGGACCGGGTCGTCTGCGGCGACGTGGGTTTTGGCAAGACCGAAGTGGCCATGCGCGCCGCCTTTCTGGCCGTTCAGTCGGGCCGTCAGGTCGTGGTGCTGGTGCCCACCACCCTGCTGGCCCGTCAGCATTTTGAGAACTTCCGTGACCGGTTTGCCGACACCGCGGTCAATATCGGCCTCATCTCGCGCTTTACCCATGGCAAGGAGATGAAAAAGACGCTGGACGATATCAAGAACGGTCAGACCGATATCGTGATTGGCACCCACAAGCTACTTGGCAATAACGTTGAACTGCCCAAGATGGGCCTGTTGATCATTGATGAAGAACACCGCTTTGGCGTCGCCCAGAAAGAAAAGCTCAAAACCCTGCGCGCCCAGATCGATATCCTGACATTGACAGCCACGCCCATCCCCCGGACGCTTAACATGGCGATGAGCGGCATTCGTGACCTATCGATCATCGCGACGCCGCCGCCCCGTCGCCTGTCGGTCAAAACCTTTGTTCAGCAGCACCAGGACGGCGTTATAAAAGAGGCGTTGTTGCGCGAGATTCTGCGCGGCGGCCAGGTCTACTTTCTGCATAACGAAGTCAAGACCATCGAGAATACGGCCGAGCGTATTCGCTCGTTGATTCCTGAGGCCCGCGTCGCCGTCGCCCACGGCCAGCTCCCCGAGCGCAACCTCGAACGGGTAATGTCCGACTTCTACCACCGCCGCTTCAACGTGCTTGTCTGCTCGACCATCATTGAAACCGGCATCGACGTACCCAGTGCCAATACCATCATCATTGAACGGGCCGACAAGTTTGGCCTGGCGCAGCTGCACCAGCTGCGCGGGCGTGTGGGCCGCAGTCACCACCAGGCTTATGCCTACCTGCTCACCCCGACGCCCAAGGCCATGACCCGGGACGCCGTCAAGCGCCTGGAGGCGATCAGTGCCTCGGATGACCTGGGCGCAGGCTTCACCCTCGCGAGTCACGATATGGAAATTCGCGGCGCAGGTGAGCTGCTGGGAGACGAGCAGAGTGGCCAAATGGAAACCATCGGCTATACCCTTTATATGGAAATGCTCGATCGCGCCGTGAAAGCCATTCGTGCCGGAAAAACGCCGAATATCGATGCCCCCTTTGATAGCGGCGTTGAAATCAGCCTTAATCTGCCAGCACTGATTCCCGACGACTACATTCACGATGTCCAGCAGCGGCTGGTGATGTACAAACGCATTGCCAACACTCAAAGTGACGCCGAGCTTAAAGAATTGCAGGTGGAGTTGATTGACCGATTTGGCTTATTACCGGCACCGGTAAAGCATTTGATACGCCAAACGCGACTCCGCCAGCGAGCCGAGCAGCTTGGCATCAAGCGGTTGGAGGCCGGTGAGAAGCGCGGCCGGATCATCTTCGACGCCCACACCCAGGTGGACCCCTATACCCTGGTCACGCTTATTCAAAGCTCACCGCAACACTACCGCCTGGACGGTTCGGATACGTTACGTTTTGAACTTGATATGGAAAAAATCGACCAGCGGTTTGAACATATCGAGTCACTGTTAGCCACACTCAATCAAAAAGTGGCGGCGGCCTGACGGTTGCGGCAAACTGAACCTGTTGTCATCGCCTGCGTTAGCGATGTATTCACTGATTAGGAACACTCATGAACATTCGTCATACTTTTTTTCGCTGGGGCCCTACCAGCCTTGCGGTTCTGCTGACAGCAAGCCTATCAGCGCCGGTGATAGCTCAGTCTGCTGACGACGAGCAGGCACAGAACACGCCGGAACTGAGCGACACCGCCATTGAAAGCGCTGAGCTCGTCGCACTGGGGTCTCCCAACAATCTACCCCGTGGTGAATTCTACATTCCCGATGAAGGCGACGTGATTGGCGAGACCTATGCCGTCACCGTCGATAGCCAGGAAGACACGCTTATCGATGTCGCACGGCGACACAACATTGGCTATGAAGAAATTCGCATGGCCAATCCCGATGTAAGCATATGGGTGCCTGGCGAAGGCACCGAGGTCGTCATTCCATCCCGCTACATACTGCCGCCGGTAGAGCGTGAAGGCATTGTGATCAACCTGTCCGAATTGCGGCTTTACTACTACCCCGCTGACAAGCCGGGCATCGTCGAGACCTATCCGGTGAGCGTAGGCCGCGAAGAATTTGCTACGCCAGTGGGCAAGACCAAGACCACCGTCAAGGTTAAAGACCCGGCCTGGTCTCCCCCCGCCTCCATGCGCCGCGAAGCCGCCGAACGTGGCGAACCAGCTCCTTCAATCGTGCCCCCCGGCCCCGACAACCCGCTAGGCCGACATGCAATTCTACTGGGGCTTCCCAGCTACCTTATCCACGGCACCAACCGTCCGGACGGTGTCGGCATGCGCGTTAGTCGCGGCTGTATTCGCATGTACCCAGAGGACATCGAGTCTCTATACGAGCGTGTACCCAGCGGCACCCCGGTTAACTTGATTGATGCCCCTTTCAAGGCCGGCTGGGCGTCTGACGGCACCCTGTTTGTGCAGTCTTACCCGCAGCTTGAAGAAAACATGGATGACTTTGAACCGCTGCTTGAAGCTCTCAAGCGCATCTCAGAGCTAACCGAAGACAACATCCAGGTCGACTATGCCCAGGTTCGAAGCGCGGTTGAATCGCCCGACGGTCGCTTCGTCGCCCTATATGGCCCGCAAGCGCCTGCCTCAGAGCCTGAGGAGCCTGCTGAAGAAGATAAGCCCGACCCTCTGGAACAAGGCATTTTTGAGCAGATTGAGCTAACCGACAGCCGCCGGGCGGATGACGAGGCATAAACGGCCCAGGCCCAACGACTGGCCACAAAAAAACCCCGCCGAGGCGGGGTTTTTTTTATGCCTAATGGTTGCGAAGAACTTAGCCCTCGCAACCGCTAGTCATATTACTTCTGCATAGAGCGCTCGAACATGCGCTCCATTTCTGCACGGTTCTGCTCAGACATCTGCAGAGCAGCTTGCGCGTCGCGCTGAGCTTGGTTTGCAGTGTTCAGAGCTTGAGAAGCCGTGCTACGTGCTTCAGCGGCGTCAGCTTGTGCTGATTCAGCTGTCATGCGTACTTCTTCGAGCGCGCCGGTAGAGGCACAACCAGCCAGAATGGCCAGTGAAGCAGCAGCAGCAGACATCTTCAGAGTCGTCTTGAAAGTCATAGTGTTCTCCTTGAATCTTCCTTGGGTACAACGTTAAGGGTATGACAAACATAAGCTTACGAGATGAGCCTAAATTTGTCTACCTGCGGTGCAGGTTCTTGACCGTGACTTGTGCCGCGAAGCACGTAAGTCAAACGCTGTTTTATTACAATCCACAGCAGTTGTCTATAGCCACGTGTTTAAAACCTCGAACTTCCTTCTACAACACCAGCTTAGCGGATCACTACGCGAGTGCCAACCTTGACAAGCTCAGTCAGGCGTTCAATTTGCGAATTGGTCACTGCCACACAGCCTTGGGTCCAGTTATAACGGTCATGAACATCGGGATCCGCCTCACCTAACCCGTGAATGCCAATGGCCCCACCGAGCACGGTATTCTGGGGCGGCTGCCGGTGGCGGCGATAATAATCAAAATAGGCATCATAATCCGCTTGGGAATAAATACCGTGCTGTAGCGCCATCCGAGCGTGAGTGGGGGTCGGGTAATTGACTCCCATGAAAATATGCCATTTGCTATCGTGATTGAAGCGGTTAACCCGGAACTCGCCCAGAGGGGTCGTGTTATCACCGCGAAGCCGTTGCGTTCTGGCACCACCACGGCCAAGCGAGACAGGTTTAAATTCCTCTACTACCGAATACCCGCGAAACACGGTCAGGGTTGATGCTTTATCATCGATCAGCACCCATTGCTCGGCCGGCTCACGGGGCGAGGCGGCACGCTCAAGCTGGTTGGCAACCAGGTCGGGATAGGCTTCGGACGACAATGTAACATTTGCCGCTGCACTGGCAGCAACAGGCCAACCAAGAGCCAAGGCTAGGAAACGGCGGCGGGTTACCGGCTTCATTCAATACTCTCATCAAGATGTGGGTAACGGCGAAATACCACTTAAGCAGCTTTATACCTTACATCGAGGTCGCCACCAATAGCTCATATAGCGCTAAACGCCCTGCAGCTCTTCAATGCTGGCGACGATACGGCGAAGTTCGGCATTGTGACCTTCCGCCAGGGCATTAAAAAACTCAGCTTCCGGTTCAATCACTGCCCGATCAACCCGATGCCGGTAGAGCGCTTCAAGGGTGCGATGCGCTTCGACGGCCGATTCCATTACCGCGTCGATGGAGTTGCCAACGGGCTTATCCGCCAGTTGCTCCAGTTGCGGCGGCTGGGGAAAGTCATTGGGATCATCGAACCATGTATCCAACACGTCGCGCTTTTCATGCGATTCATCGAAAATAGCGCGCAAGCCTGCTTGCATGCGCGTTTCATGTTTCGCCAGATAACTGAGCACCATCTGCAGTCTTTCGCTTTCGGCCGCATCGGCTTTGGCGCTATATTGCTCGGCTAAACGCCCATGATAAGCCTCTACCCAGACAATTAAATCTTTTACTTGGTTATAGCGCATTGTTTCTCCCTTCCTACATCGCGTCTTCATTGAGCCACGCGGTCTAGTTAACTTCCCATTACCACTCTTGACTGGTTTCACGCAGCGCAGCGACTTCTCGCTTGGCCGCCTCGAGATGGGTCTGAAGCTGCTCGCGCAAACTGGCTTGTTCACCGACTGCAATTATACCCTGTTGGGACGCACGACGCTTGGCCACGCCTTCACTACTGTGCAGTTTATCCAACTGCGCCACCAGCCAATTAAGCCAGCTATCCGGCTGGCGAGCCAGGTCACGAAGGCGCTGAAGCTCCGCCATTGCTGGACCTTCGTCAGACAACAGATAGCGCCAATCGTGCTGCGCCAAACGGGCGTGCTCGGTCACTTCACGCAGCAACGACGTGAGCGCCATCTCGAACAGGGCAAGCGCTCCCTCTTCCTGCGCCATACCCCGCGCAACGGCATGCTCGTCATCGTCAGTCGTTGAGGTCGCCAGTAGCTCAGCCTGATAGAGCAACTGATTGGTGCGCGATTGATCGCTCATTTTTTGCGCTTATCCTCCACGTGCCATTTGCCGCCTTCAAAGGTTGCTTTCCAGCCTGTGGCCTTGCCATCCTCGTCGGTCATCACGTACTGCTCTTTGAACTTGCGCGAGTAACGAATCTGCGCGGGACGTCCGTCCGGGTCTTCGCTGGGCGCCTTGAGGATAAAATGGTACTTCTCAGGCAACTCATCGGCATGGGCCTTGAGCTCTTTGACGAGTGGCGGGCGCGTTTCACGGTTTTTGGGAAACTTGCTCGCTGCCAGAAACAGCCCGCTGGCACCGTCGCGCAGTACGTAGTGATCATCGACTTTCTGGCAGGCCAGTTCCGGCATATCGATGGGGTCCATCTTCGGCGGTGCCACTTCGCCGCTCTTCAACAGCTTGCGGGTATTTTTACATTCGCTGTTGGTACAACCAAAGTACTTGCCAAAGCGCCCTGACTTCAGCTGCATGTCCGCACCGCACTTATCGCATTCGATAAGCGGCCCGTCATAGCCTTTAATTTTGAACTTGCCGGTTTCAACCTCATACCCTTCGCAATCCGGGCTGTTGCCACAGATATGCAGCTTACGGGTCTCATCGATCAGATAGTTATCCATCGCCGTGCTGCAGATTGGACAGCGACGCTTGGCGCGCAGCGCGTCGGTTTCAGCTTCTTCACCCGCGTCGGCGGCCACTGCCTCTTCGCCGGGTATCAGGTCGATCGTGGTTTTGCAGCGTTCCTTGGGCGGCAGGTTATAGCCGCTGCAGCCGAGAAAAACCCCCGTCGAGGCTGTACGAATCTGCATTTGGCGACCGCAGGCGGGGCAGTCGATATCGGTGGGCACCGGTTGGTTGGGCCGCATACCTTCTTCGCTTTCAGCCTGGACCAGTTCCTCGCGGAATTCTTCGTAGAAGGCATCCAGCAGCGCCTGCCAGTTACGCTCACCTTCGGCCACTTCGTCCAGGCTGTCTTCCATACGGGCGGTAAACGAAAAGTCCATCAAATCAGGGAAGGACTCCTTTAGACGTTCCGTCACGATATCGCCGAGTTTTTCGGCATAGAACCGGCGGCTCTCGAGCTTTACGTAGCCACGATCCTGGATCGTCGAGATAATCGAGGCGTAGGTCGATGGACGCCCGATACCCTGCTTTTCAAGCTCCTTGACCAGGCTCGCCTCGGTGTAACGCGCAGGCGGCTTGGTAAAATGCTGCTGCGGGTCAAGGGCTTCAAGCGACATGGGCGTGCCGACAGGCAGGTCCGGCAAGCGCTGGTCTTCATTCTTACCGCTGGGTTTCATTACGCGAGTATAACCGTCGAACTTGAGCACACGACCTTTGGCACGCAGCTCATAGCCGTCAACGTCGATACTCAGCGTGCTGGAAAGATACTCGGCGGGCGTCATCTGACAGGCCACAAACTGACGCCAGATAAGCTCGTAAAGGCGCTCGGCATCACGCTCCATGCCCACCAGGTCGGTCGCCTGACGGTCAACGCTCGACGGACGAATGGCTTCGTGAGCCTCTTGGGCGCTTTCCTTACTGGTATATCGGTTGGCTGCCTCGGGTAAATAACGCGGCCCGTACTCTTCACCGATAAAGGTGCGCACGTTGTCCACCGCATCTTTCGAAAGATTGGTCGAATCAGTACGCATGTAGGTGATATAGCCCGCCTCGTAGAGGCGCTGAGCCATGGTCATGGTCTTTTTGACCGAAAACCCTAACCGCCCGCTAGCCGCCTGTTGCAGTGTCGAGGTGATAAAAGGCGCTGTCGGCTTGGAGCTAGTGGGCTTATCTTCCCGCGAGGTGATCGAAAGCGATGCATTCCTGAGCCGCTCGATACGCGCCAGGGTGTCCTTTTCAGACGTTGGGCGGAAGGCCTTGCCATCTTGACGGGCCAGCGCGAAGCGCACTTGCTCACCATCCGGTGAGGCAAAGTCAGCGTGCACATCCCAGAACTCTTCGGGAATAAAGGCGCGTATTTCCCGCTCACGCTCGACAATCAAGCGCACGGCAACGGACTGCACGCGCCCAGCCGATAGGCCCCGGGCAATCTTGGCCCAAAGCAACGGCGACAGCATGAAACCCACCACACGATCGAGAAAACGCCTGGCCTGCTGGGCTTCAACACGCGGAATATTCAGCGCCCCAGGGGCTTTAAAAGCGTCCTGAATGGCGTTTTTGGTGATCTCGTTGAACACCACGCGCTTGTAGCGGCTGTCGTCCCCGCCGATGGTTTCGCGCAGGTGCCAGGCAATGGCTTCCCCCTCGCGGTCCAAATCCGTTGCCAGATAAACGGCATCGGCCTTTTCGGCCAATTTTTTGAGTTCGGCAACGACTTTTTCCTTGCCGGGAAGTACTTCGTAATGGGCTTTCCAGCCGTTATTGGGGTCAATGCCCATCCGCCGTATCAGTTGGTCCTGCGCCTTGACCTTTTTATATTCGGCTTTCTCGTCCGCCGACATTTTGCGTGTAGTCGCGGCCTGGCGAGCGCGCTCCTTGGGATCAGAGGCTGCCTTACCTGAGCCGCTGGTCGGCAGGTCACGGATGTGACCCACGCTCGACTTTACGATGAAATCGTTGCCGAGATATTTATTGATCGTCTTCGCTTTGGCGGGCGACTCGACGATGACCAGTGACTTACCCATAGTGCTCCACTTTCTTAGTGCACACGCTGAGGTGCGATGAATACGTTGCCGCAACAGCCATCAAAACCGTGCGGGCGAAAAAATGCGCCTACCCTACCCCAGCCCATAACGAAGCGCCAGTGGTGAGCACGAGGATGCAATCGACTTGATGATGATGAAAATCACACTTTTCAACTAAATTGTAGCTAGACACTAGACTGCCGATTGCGCAACGGCAACCCAAAAATCGACGTCGCGCAATGCAGCTCCCAACGCAAACGCCCCTGCCATAGGGCAGGGGCGTGTAGCACTCGATTGAACCGCTATTGATTAGGCGGCGATTTGCGCCGAGACGTCGTGGACTTCTTGGCATTCGCCGTAGGTGCCTTGGCTGGCGCTGCCTGGGGAGCCTGCTGAGGCGTCTGTGGACTTGACGCAACGGCTTTTTCAGCAGGCCGCGCCTGATTAAACAACTCACTGACCTGTGCGAAGCGCGATGCGGCATGTTCAGAGAGCTCGCCACTGGCCGACAGCACATCCTCCAGATGCGAAAGATGGGCATCAATCTCGTCGTTGGTCTGGCCCTCGAGCAGTGTAGGCAAGGTGCTAAGCGCCTGTTCCCGATCCAGTTTCAGGATAAAGAACTGTTCACGCACCAGGCTCTTGAAGTCGCTTAAATTGGCGCTGGGCTCAAGCGCCGCCCGAGAAGCGCGTAACCGCTTGAAGTTGCGCTCATCCGTCGCGGGCGCGCCACCCAGTACGTAAATCACGGCACGCATGACCGCTTCGTGAGCCCCGCCCTGGGCAATCTTGGCGAGCAGCTCGTTCTCGCGCTGCTCCAGGAAGCGGCGGTGTTCCGGCTCGTCGCCGGGGCGACGGCGATGTACGTGGGCGTCACCATGAAGCCCAACAGCGGCCTGTAACAGCGGTTGGCCGTAGATATCCATGAACAGCCGCTCGGTGGCACCGTCACGGGCATCGCGCCAGGCATTGAGCCCTGTCACGATCTGATCGGAGGCCATGGTTTCGAACGCTTTGAAAAGGTTATCCTTGCCCACCGGGTGACGCGACTGACGAACCTGCTCAGCCATCACAGGTAGCGGCACACTCATCGGATTACGGTCAGAAAGCAGCTTGTAGCCCAACCGAATGGGGTGCATACGACGTATCCAGCGGGCGGCTTCAGGGGTCATCACCGCTTGCAGCCAGGGCTGCATATAAAGCCTGTAAAGGCCCAGATTGATTTCGGAGATACGCGCCACGGTCGCAAAACGCCGGTCATCTTCGGGCTTGTGCATGACTTCACGGTCTAATTCTTCAAAATCCCGTGGCGAGAATTCGAGCAGATAGTCCCGCTCGAGGCTCTCGCCGTCGTGGCGATCATCGGCGTGCGTAATCGTGGTTTCGTAAAGCCCCGGCGGCATCACATCGATATAATCCATGTTGGCCGTGAACTCGGTATGTTCCTTGCGTGACACGCTGCTCGACACGAAGATACCCAGGTGACCGGTCGTATCATGCTGGCAATAAACGATGGTTTGTTCATTGGCAATGATATCTTTTTCATCTTCGTATAAATCACGTATCCAGCCCAGCGCCTGAGGCGGCGGCGTAATATCGTCGCCCCGCGAGCAGAAGACCACCACGGGGGAGCGCACATTACGCAAATCAATGCGACGGCCATCACGGGTGACCAACTGGGCGGTGGACAGACGATTGCCGACAAACAGGTTGTCGACGATATATTGAATCTCTTCGCCACCAAGGACGACGTGACCGCCCCACCAGCGCTCAAACTCAAGGTAGCGGTTTGCCTCAGTATCAATATTGTCAAACAGGTGATACTGCTTTTTCCAATAGGTGTTGGCCGGGTTGAGTCGCTCGAAATTCTGCACCAGCCAGGCACCGTCGAACAGGCCGTTACCCAGATCGCTGGTCATCGCGGTTATCCAGCTACCACCGGTCATGCCACCGGAATAGCGCATGGGTGCTTTGCCATGCTCGCCGGCCCAATACGAAAGCGGCGCACCGGCGATCAGAATCGGGCCGAAAACTTCAGGCTCCAGAGCCGCCGCCATCATGATCTGCCAGCCCGCCTGGCAATTGCCGACCACCATGGGCTTTTCGCTGGTTTCAGGATGACGCTCGATCACATGACGCAGAAACGCCACCTCGGACTCGACCACATCTTCAACCGTTTGTCCGGGCTCTGGAAACGGCAAGAAGCCGATAAAGTAACAGGGATGGCCCGCTCTTAACGCGACGCCAAGCTCGCTGTCAGGCTTGAAACCACCAATACCGGGACCGTGACCGGCGCGCGGGTCGACGACCACAAAAGGACGACTTTCCGGGTCTGTTTCAATGCCTTCCGGCGGTATCACGCGCAGCAACTCATAGTTGGTGGGCTGCGGTAAGGTACGCCCATCCACCAGTACTTCGGTGTCAAACCCCAGAACGCTGGGCTTGGTCTGCTCCATATGTGCCAGGTATTGATTACCGCGCTCGCGCATCACGTCCAGGTAAAGCACGCTACGCTCAACGCTATCTCGCCAGTAATCAAAGGCGGCGCGGCCAAACCCGAAAGGATCGAACAGCGTGACCATGGCATCACTGACAGATGCCGTCGCTTTATCTTGGTTTGTATGAGTCGGCAACAGAGGGTTAGCGAAGAAATTCATAGGGTCTCCCATTGGATTGATGCGGTAGCATCGAACCCGAAAGCAATGATGCTGCAACGCAATATAGTTTAGGCCTTTCCCCGCATCACGTCGATGCCTAACGCAGACCCATTGGTATAATCTATTACCGGTTTACAAACGACTGACAGTTGCTATCCAGCTTGCGGTGTCATGCAAAAGCCAACCTATGTTACATTATGTCCTACTACCTACGTATCAATCGGCATGCAGTCGGGCATGGCTTACATCGCCGCATGACATTGCCTGCCGCCCAGTAGAGAGGCTCTCTCGCTATGAGCAATAACACCTCGCCACGTGTCCCCAGCGGTGAAAAATTCCGCAATGAACACGGCATGACGGTGATTAAAGATGGCATGAAGCAGCGCAAAGCAGACGCCGATGCCCCTTCTTTGGATCGCAAGCCCAAATGGCTGCGCGCTCAAATCCCTGGTGGCGAGCGCTTTGAGGCGGTCAAAAAGAATGTTGCCACCCACCGGCTCAGCACCGTCTGCGCTGAATCCCATTGCCCTAACATGGGCGAGTGCTGGAGCAACGGCACGGCGACAATCATGCTGATGGGGTCGGTATGCACCCGCGCCTGCCGTTTCTGCGCGGTCGATACAGGCAATCCGAAAGGCTGGCTCGACCAGGAAGAGCCCGACAATACGGCAAAATCAGTCGAGCTGATGGGCCTGCGTTATATCGTGCTTACCTCGGTGGACCGCGATGACCTGGACGACGGCGGCGCCAGCCACTACGCCAACTGTATTCGCGCCATTAAAGCACGCACCCCTCACGTCGTGGTTGAAGCACTGACACCGGATTTTGACGGTGCGCCAGCGGCTATCGAGCAAGTCGCCGATTCAGGCCTGGAAGTCTTTGCCCAAAACGTCGAAACGGTTGAACGCTTGACCAGCCGTGTGCGTGACCCGCGTGCGGGCTACCGCAAAACCCTGGACGTCCTTGCCCACGCAAAACGTTATCGCCCTGACGTAATCACCAAAACCAGTTTGATGCTCGGCCTGGGTGAAACCGACGAAGAAATTCTTCAGACATTCGACGATCTGCGCGAAATCGGCGTCGATATCGTGACCCTGGGACAATATCTGCGTCCGACCAAGAATCACCTGCCGGTTGAACGCTGGGTAACGCCTGAAGAATTCGATCGCTATCGCGAAATCGGGCTCGAGAAAGGCTTTATGGAAGTGCCGTCAGGCCCGCTTGTTCGCTCAAGCTACCGCGCTGACCGCGTGTTTGAGAAGAACAACCTTGGGCTGGCATCGCCAGCAGCGGTGCCTGGGCAGGAAGAGCCGGATCCCAATATCATACCGGCACTCAATGTCGGCTAATCAATCCCATTCGCCCACCGCTATGCCATTAGCGGTGGCGGTTGCACGGCCGCTACCAGCGAACGATTTAACTGGACGGCCAGCGCCTCAGCCAACTGTTCGCCTACCCGATGGTCGCTTGGCAATGTGACCCAATCAGCAAGGCGCGTCATCGGCATGCCCGCATAGCCACAGGGGTTAATGTACGAGAAAGGCGTCAGATCTCCGTCGACATTGAGCGCCACACCGTGAAAACTCGCGCCGCGGCGAATGCGTAGACCTAGCGACGCGATCTTGGCTTCCCCTGAGTCGCCCATCACATAGACGCCCGGCGCATCGGGACGCGCCCTTGCCGACACACCGTAATCTGCCAGTACGCTAATCACCGCGTTTTCCAGCGCGGTCACCAGCGTGCGCACGCCCAGCTTACCTCGCCGCACATCAAGCAACGGATACAACACCACCTGACCAGGGCCATGGTAGGTCACCTGCCCACCTCGATCAGTCTGCACGACCGGGATATCGCCCGGCATTAGCACATGCTCGGGCTTACCGGCCTGGCCCTGGGTAAACACCGGGTCGTGCTCTACCAGCCAAAACTGATCGGGCGTCTGTGAGTCACGGTTGTCGGTCAACGAACGCATGGCCTGCCAGACCGGCAGATAGGGCCTACGGCCCAATACATGCAGCTCGATGGGCGGGGATGTCATCACACCACCATATGCACAAGGCCGGTGGCCTTCAGCTCGTCAAACAATTGCTTCAGCTGTTGTTCACCGGTTGCCGTGATAGTCACCCTCACGGATTGAAAGCGTCCGTTGCGGCTATCAATGACCTGCATCGTTGTTTCATCAAAGTCGGGAGCATGCCGAACAATGACCTGGCAAACCCGTGCCGGGAAATCTTCAGTAGCGTCGCCCACCACTTTTAACGGATAGGGGCACGGAAAGCTGATCTTGGGCGCTTCTTGTGCCGCCGGCTGACGCAGATCGCGAAAGTTGTTTTGTCCACCTTTTGACATGACAAGCTCACTGGTTTTGCGAATGGTATTCCTGCTTCGACGGCAAGACAGCCGACAATCAATCAGTAAAATTACTGATTAGATTAGAGAAAAAGCGGCGCACCTGATCGAGCAACTGCTTGAAAAAGCCACCCTCCTCAACGTCTTCCAGTGCCACTAGCTGCCGTTCACCGACGACATCGTCACCCATGTGAATTTCAAGCGTACCCACCTCGTCGCCGACGCTCAGCGGCGCCTGGAGCTCAGCATTGAGGTTCAGGCGCGCGCGCAGCTCGTCATTGCGGTTACGCGGCAATGTCATGGTGACAGCTTCATCTACCCCAACGCGAACCTCGTTGATGTCGCCACCCCATATACGCGGCGTGGCCAGCACAGCACCACGTTCGTAAAGGCTCATGGTTTCAAAAAAACGGAAGCCGTAGCTGAGCAGTTTTTGAGTTTCCTGGGCACGGGCCTCTTCAGAATCAGTTCCCATGACCACGGAAATCAACCGCATGTCGTCTCGTTTAGCCGAGGAAACCAGGCAGTAGCCCGCCTCCGAGGTCCAACCGGTTTTCAAGCCATCGACCGTTGGGTCACGCCACAGCAGGCGGTTACGGTTCGGTTGCTCAATACCGCCAAAGGTAAAGTTGCGTTCAGAGTAGATGGCGTAATGCTCTGGATAGTCATTGACGATATGTTGAGTCAACAGTGCCATATCGCGGGCAGACGAATAGTGGTTTTCTCCCGGCAGCCCCGTCGGGTTTTCAAAATTGGAGTTTTCCATGCCCAGTCGCGCAGCATGCTGGTTCATCAAGTCGGCAAACGGGGCTTCACCGCCCGCCAGGTGCTCGGCCATCGCCACACTGGCGTCGTTGCCAGACACAATAATGATGCCATGCAGCAAGTCTTCAACCGCGACCTGGTCGCCGACTTCGACGAACATTTTAGAACCGCCCGTGCGCCATGCTTTTTCACTGATGCTTACCTGATCATCAAGGGCAATGCTACCCCGATCCAGTTCACGCTCTACCAGATAGGCGGTCATTAGCTTGGTCAAACTGGCGGGGGGTAAGCGCTCATCTGCATTATGCTCCGCCAATACCTTGCCGCTATCGGCATCCATCAATATCCACGAGCTGGCGGCCAACTGCGGCGGTGCAGGAATAAGGGTTTGCGGCTGGGGTGCCTCTTGGGCACTTACCGCCGGGGCAACAACAATTGCTGCCGCAAATACACACAGCCGCGCAGAAGAAAACAAAGCACTAAACACATTCATGATGACATTCTCATTAACTTGAAAAAAAACGCGCCCGGTAGTGCGCGTCTAAAATAACGATGCGTAATTATCGCACGATAAACACATCGGTAAAGCCCGCATCGTGTAACGCTTTGCGAGCGTCACTCTCTTGATCAGCAGCGACCGGCCCCACCTGTACCCGATAAATATCGTCGTCTTGATTCACACGCACATCGTGGGGTACGGCGTTGCTCAGTTGCGAACGCATTTTTTGAGCGTTTTGGGGATCACCTAGTGCAGCTATTTGTAAGTAGACGACCTCGCCACTTGGCTCGCCTGGCGGATTATCTCTGCTGCGCTCTGGCGTTTCAGATGAACTTGCAGTCGCTGTGTCGGGCGCGGGCGCTGACCGAGACGTGTTAGGCGAACGCTGCGCCTGCCACTGCTCGGGGTTTATCGCCTCGACCCTCACCGCGCCGGTGCCTTCATCCAGAATATCCAGCCTGGCGGCTGCCGCGTAGGAAAGGTCAATTTCGCGATCACTGTGGAAAGGGCCGCGGTCATTAACCCTGACAATCACCGACTGTCCGTTACGCTGGTTGGTCACGCGCGCATAGGTAGGCAGCGGTAGCGAACGGTGCGCCGCCGACATTTTGTACATATCATAGATTTCACCGTTCGACGTTGCGTAGCCATGAAACTTTTCACCGTACCAGGAGGCCAGTCCTTGCTTGCTGTACCCGTCGGCATTGGGCAAGACATGATAGGTTTTGCCCCACACCTCGTAGGTTGACCGATTGCCCGCCCGGGAAAGCGGTTCATCGCGGGGAACCGCATCCGGAACGTTAGAGACATCCGGCGGCTCGAGCGGATAGGCATCTCCGCTCATGGCATAACGCCCACCGGCAGTATCACGGTCATTGCTCGACTCGGCACTCGCTTCAGTGCGATTTTGCGCTGGTTGGCTTGAGCCACTCGTCGGTTCGTGACTTGCACAGCCGCTGACGGCCACCAGAATCAAGGCCGCCCAACCTAATTGCTGCCCGACTTTAGCGTAATACTTCATGCGTCATCCTCACCCTGGGGCCTTTGAACGCCCACCTCTTGCACCTCAGCGGCGATGGCTTCCGCCAACTCGGCGACGGCCATGGCATAAAGATGGCTATGATTGTAGCGGGTAATTACGTAAAAATTGTGATCGCCGAGTCGATATGTCAGTTGACCATCGCTCAGGGTAAGCACCAGCGGCGTGACTGAGGCACTTTCATCCAGCGCCACATCGGGTGTGATACCTGCGTTTTCCAACGCCTCCAACGACGTATCGGGGGGTGTTATCTGGTTTGCGGATAGGCCAGATGGCGCAGTTTCAGGCCCCTCGGCTGGGTAATAGACAGCACGCCCTTCTTGCCAGCCGTGCTCGGCAAAATAATTGGCAACGCTGCCAATCGCGTCAACCGGGTTGTTCCAAAGATCGCGCTGCCCGTCGCCGTCGAAGTCAACAGCATAGGCTTGATAGCTGGTCGGAATAAACTGTGGGTAGCCCATTGCCCCGGCGTAGGAGCCCTTGAGGGCCATAGGGTCAACCTGCTGCTCGTGCGCAATCTGCAGAAAGGCCCCTAGTTCACGGGTAAAAAAATCCCCTCGCGTGGGGTGCTCAAAGGCCAATGTCGCCAAGGAGTCAAGTACCGGATGGTCTCCACGATAGCGACCATAATAGGTCTCGACGCCGATAATCGCGGTAATGATGTCGCGGGGAACACCATAAACGTCTTCCGCCTTGGCAAACGCATCCTGATGGGCCTGCTGGAACTCGACGCCTTCTTCAATACGCTGCTGAGTCATAAAAATATCACGGTACTCGTGCCACTCAAGGTGACGCTCGGCGGCCCCCGCCATGGCGTCCAGCACCGATTGACGCAGTTTGGCCTGACGCAACTGTCGGTTTAACCAGTCGCTCGGCAACCCTTCGCCCTCGAGACTTTTCACCAGTGCGCGCGCGCCTGAGTGATGCTCAGGGTCGAAATTCTGGGTGTCCTCTGCCATTAGAGGAAACGCTAAGCCGCCGGCCATAACGCCCAACATGCCGACACCTGCCATCCGTTTGGCTCTACTCATTCACTCACTGCTCCTGTGGGCTGCGCTGTGATTTTCTATCGCTACCGCTAGCGTGGAAGAAGCCGACGATGCGCGTGAATCGACATGAGAATACCGAAACCCACCAGCAAGGTCACGCTTGAGGTGCCGCCATAGCTGACCAACGGCAAAGGCACCCCAACGACCGGCAATATTCCACTCACCATACCGACATTGACAAATACATAGATAAAAAACGTCAGAATAATGCTGCCCGCGACCAGACGGCCAAACGTATTTTGCGACTCGCTTGCCAACCACAGCCCGCGACTCACAATGAGCAGGTACAAGAAGATCAATACCACCATGCCGATAAGGCCAACTTCTTCGCCCAGCACAGCGACAATAAAGTCGGTATGACGCTCGGGCAGAAACTCCAATTGAGATTGCGTTCCTTCAAGCCATCCTTTTCCAAAAACACCACCGCTACCAATGGCAGTCGTTGACTGGATGATATTCCAGCCCGAACCCAGCGGATCCGTCTCCGGGTTCAGGAACGTCAGTATGCGCTGCCGCTGATAGTTATGCAGGTTCATCCATAGCAAGGGAAAGCCTGAAGCTAATAGCACACACACCAGCCCGATCAACCGCCACGACAAACCGGCCAGCAGCACAACAATGATCGCCGCGCTGGCAACCAACAGGGATGTCCCCAAATCAGGCTGGGCCGCAATTAGTGCCACGGGCAAACCAATAATCAACCCGCAGACAGCGATATCTCTCAACCTGGGAGGAAGTTCGCACCGATAGAGATACGCCGCCACCATCATGGGGACAGCCAGCTTCATCATCTCCGAGGGTTGAAAGCGTATGACACCTGGGATTTCTAGCCAGCGCTGGGCGCCCATGCCAATGTCACCGACCAGCTCTACGGCTACCAGCATCAGAACGCCAATCCCGTAAGCCACGGGTGCCCAGCGTAGGAAAAAAATCGGCGAAAACTGGGCCACCACCACCATCGCCACCAGCGCAACACCAAAGCGAATAGCTTGGGCAATGACCACATTCATGCTCTGGCCAGAGGCGCTATAGATCACCAACAGGCCACTGCCCATCAGGATCAGAAGGAGGCCCAGTAGCCAGGGGTCAATATGAATGCGCTCCCAGATACTGCGGCGCTTGGGGATACCGCCGCTGGGTCGCACCGGACGACCGCGCATTGACCGGATTAAGGCCTGCCATGGCATGGTCAGTTACCCTCCACGTTGCTGTTATCGGTTTCCAGTGTTTCGCGCACTTCATCGACTTCGGGGGCGTCGTCGTCCAGCAGCCATTCATCGGTCATCGCCCTTGCTAGGTGAGCTGCGTGGGTACTCCCGCCACCGGCATTTTCAACGATCACCGAAACGGCAATTTGCGGGTCTTCAATAGGCGCGAAGGCGATGAAAAGCGCATGGTCACGCAGGCGTTCTTCGAGCTCGTCAGCGTCGTAGCGCTGATCCTGGCCCAGCGAAAACACCTGCGCTGTCCCTGACTTACCTCCCATGCGGTATTCAAGGCCCTCGCCGGTACGACGCGCGGTTCCTTCACTGCCGCTGACCACCTTTTCCATACCGCTGAACACGCTGTCCCACCAGCTGTCTTGTGCCAGGTTGATATCGTCCGGGGTGTCGGGCAGATCGAGCTCCAGCGGCGTATCGCCAATTTGTCGCGCCATACGAGGCTTCACCCACTGCCCACGGTTGGCCAACGTGGCCGTTGCGGTGGCCAACTGCAGCGGCGTAACCTGCCAGTAACCCTGGCCGATGCCCACGGAGAGCGTCTCACCTGGATACCAGGACTGGTTAAAGCGCTCGCGCTTCCACTCACGCGACGGCATCAAGCCTGAGCTTTGACTCTGAACGTCATGCGCAACGCGCTGACCAAACCCGAAGTTGGTCATTTGCTCGTGGAGGCTATCAATGCCCATTTCGTGGGCTAGCGAGTAATAAAAGGTATTGTTGGAAACCGCTATCGAGCGCTCCAGATCCACACGGCCATGCCCCCAGCGCAGCCAATTGCGATAGCGCCGTGAATCATTGGGCAATTGATAATAACCAGGGTCGTTGATGGTGGTATCGGGGGTGATCGCCCCATCGACAAGCCCGCCAAGCGCGAGGAAAGGCTTGATTGTCGAACCGGGCGGGTAGTGGCCGCGCGTCGCCCGGTTGAACAGCGGCAGATTCAGGTTTTCCTGTAGCGCTTGATACGAGGCCCTGTCGATACCGGTGACAAACTGATTACTGTCAAAGCCGGGCGTTGACACCATGGCCAGTATCTCGCCACTGCCTGGCTCGATGGCGACGATTGAACCACGGCGACCATCCATCAATTCGTAAGCCAGCATCTGCAGCGACGAATCAAGCGTCAGCGTCAAATCCTTGCCGGGCACGGGGTCGGTGCGCCCAAGCTCACGCAGCACACGCCCACGGGCGTTGGTTTCAACCCTGCGCAAGCCTGCCTGGCCGTGCAGTTCATCCTCGTAAAACCGCTCGATGCCGGTTTTACCGATAAAGTGTGTGCCGGCATAGCGGGTGGCATCCAGGTTGGCTAACTCTTCAGCGTTGATTCGCCCGACGTAACCCAGCGCATGCGCCATCACTTCAGCATCGGGGTAATAACGCAATAACTGCGCTTCGACTTCCACCCCTGGTAGCTGATGGCGGTTAACGGCTAACCGGGCAATCTGCTCCTCACTGAGGTCGCTGGCCAGCAGGACAGGTTGAAAGGGGCGCTGCCATTGCTGAGAGCGCTCATAGAAAGTGCTGGTTTCTTCGCCGTTGAGTTCAAGGAGTTCGACCAGGAGTTTCAGGGTTTCGTCGACGTTTTCCGAGCGCTCGCGTACCAACGTCAGGTTGTAGGTGGGCCGGTTTTCCGCCAGCAACACACCGTTGCGGTCGTATATCAACCCACGGTTCGGCGGAAGGGGCTCAACGCGCACACGGTTTTTTTCAGAGCGCGTGCTGTAAACATCGTGCTGAACGACCTGCAGATAGGCCAGGCGTCCGACCAACAGGCTCGTCAAGGCCACCACAACCACAAAGGCCAATAGCGCTCTGGCACGAAAAATCCGCAGTTCTTGCTCGGTGTTCTTAAGCTTGTCGGAGCGCGGTGGCATAGCGATGACTAACTCTCATTCAATCGATGACGGGCATCCAGCTGTCTGAATAACTCAACGATGGTAGGGATGCCCGACCAGCAGCGTCCAGGCGCGATAGAGCTGCTCGGCGAGCATAATGCGCACCAACGGATGAGGTAAGGTGAGCGGCGATAACGACCAGCGCTGCGCGGCGATCGCCGACACAGCAGGGTCAAGACCATCGGGACCGCCAACCAGCAGCACCACATCCTGGCCTTGCAGCCGCCAGCCGTCGGCTTGCCGGGCGAGCTGCTCGGTGGTCCAGGCATTGCCATTGACCTCCAGCGCCACCACATGCTCGTTGCCCCGCAGCTTGCTGCGAATGCGTTCCGCCTCTTGTTCCCGAGCCCGGGCAATGTCGGCATTTTTACCACGCTGCCCAAGCGCCACCTCTTCGATCTCCAGGCTGAAGTCTTTCGGCAGGCGCTTGCGGTACGTTTCTACGCCCTCTTCCACCCAGGCTGGCATTTTACTGCCCACCGCCAACAGGCGGATTTTCATGACATGCTGGCCGGCTCGTCACTTAGCGAAAGCTCACGCAGCCCCGTGTCGCTTGGCAAGTCAGCCCACAAACGCTCCAGGTCATACAGGGCACGTGCTTCAGGCAGCATGACGTGAACAATCACGTCGCTCAGGTCGACAAGCACCCAGTCGGCGTTATCTCCCCCCTCAACGCCCCGCGGAGAAAGCCCGGCGGCTTTGGCTTTTTCCACCACATTCTGGGCCAAGGCAGCCACATGGCGGGTTGACGTACCGCTGGCAATCAACATGATATCGGCAACGTCGGTCAGCCCAGCGACATCCAACTGTGCGATGTCGCGAGCCTTAAGTTCTTCCAGCGCATCAAGCGCTACGCTTTTTAATGTATCGATGTGCATATCTCCTAACGATAACCCCGTGTAATGCGCTTTTTGAAGCGGGCCATTGTAACGACTAATAAGCTGACTACCAGCGCTGATACAGCCCTTCGCGTAAAATGGTGTTTTCCACCGCCTCGGGTACCAGAAAGCGTACACTTTTATCCTGACCCAGCCATTGGCGAATCTGGGTCGCCGAAATGGCCATCGCAGACGGCAACGTGACGCGTAATACCTTCCCGTGAGGTGAGGCCATTAAGCGGGACACGCTATCGACTTCACGCTCGCCCAGCAGTTCCATGAGGGGCGTCGACGGTGCATCGGCATGGCCTGGTCGGGCGATCACCACCAGGTGGGCAAACGCAAACAGCTGTTCAGGCTTGTGCCATTGATCAAGTCGCAAAAATGCGTCCCAGCCAATGGCCATGACCAGCCGCGCCTGTTCGCCGTACTCATCTCGCAACGAACGCAGCGTATCCACGCTGTAGGAAGGACCATCGCGCTCAAGCTCTCGCGCATCGGCCTTGAGACCCGATGTATCACCAATGGCCGTTTGTAACAGGGCGAGACGCTGTTGCGGCGATACCTGAGGCGTATCGCGCAAGGGTGGCTGCGGTGCGGGTATCATGTGGACCGTATCCAGCCCCAAGGCATCACGCAGCTCTACCGCGCTACGCAAATGGCCGTTATGCACCGGATCAAAGGTGCCGCCGAGCATGGCAATACGTACCGGCCGGGTCATTCACGCACCTGGCCGCTACCCATGACCACGTATTTCTGGGTGGTCAAACCTTCAAGCCCTACCGGCCCACGGGCATGTAGCTTATCCGTGGAGATACCGATTTCAGCCCCCAGGCCATACTCGAACCCATCGGCGAAGCGTGTCGAGGCATTAACCACCACCGAGCTTGAGTCGACTTCGGCCATAAAACGGCGGGCCAGCGAATAGTCTTCGGTCACGATGGCATCGGTGTGATGCGAACCATAACGTTCAATATGGGCAATCGCCTCGTCGATGTCGTTGACAACCTTGATCGCAAGTATCGGTGCGAGGTATTCGGCATACCAGTCATCGTCGCTTGCCGGAAGCGCCTGGGGATGCAGCGCCCGGGTTTGCTCGCAGCCGCGCAACTCGACCTCGTGCTCGGCATATTGACGGGCCAACTCGGGCAGCAAGCGATCGGCAATCGCCGCATCCACCAGCAACGTTTCCATGGTATTGCAGGTGCCATAGCGGTGGGTTTTGGCATTGACCGCAATCGCCAGCGCCTTGGCCGGGTCTGCTAGACTGTGAATATAGACATGACAGACACCGTCGAGATGCTTGATGACCGGCACTTTCGCCTCACGGGAAATACGCTCAATAAGCGACTTGCCGCCGCGCGGAATAATCACGTCGATATAATCGGGCATAGTGATCATGGCCCCGACCGCTGCGCGGTCACTCGTAGCCACCACCTGAACGCTACCGGCTGGCAGTCCTGCATCACCCAGCCCTTCCTGGATACAGCGGCTAATGGCCGCATTGGACGCACGCGCCTCGGAGCCACCCCGCAGCACACAGGCATTGCCGGCTTTAAGACATAAGCTCGCGGCTTCGAGGGTCACGTTAGGGCGCGACTCGTAGATGATGCCGATCACGCCCAGGGGAACGCGCATTTTTCCCACCTGAATACCGCTCGGGCGATAGCGCATGTCACTGATTTCACCCACCGGGTCAGGCAGCGCGGCCACCTGGTTCAGCCCCTCGATCATGGCGTCGATACGCGCATCACTGAGGGCCAGACGATCCAGTAACGCCGCGTCCAGACCGTTTTCCTGCCCTCTTGCCAGGTCTTCACTGTTGGCCGCCAGCACATCCGCACGGGCCGCATCCAGGCGCGCGGCCATGGCATACAGCGCACGGTTTTTCTGGCCTGAATCAGCGCGGCGCAGTTCACTCGCCGCCTGGCGAGCGGCTTTGCCAAGCGATTGCATGTAGGCCGCGACATCGCCAGCCTCAAGGGATAGCTTTGCATCGGCGTCGAACGATGTTGAAACGCTCATGCGATCTCCATAAATTCCTCGGTGGGCATAAGCCACTCGGTCATATTTAGCCTCTAGGTTAAGCGGCGTGCTAAGCTACTTTAACGCTATACTAAGGGCTTATTTAACACTTTTCGCCACGTTTATGATGACGATTTTACGCATATCACGCTCACCATCACGTATCTCTATTAAGGGTTGATAGTAAGCCACCATGCAGAATAAATACAAAATCCGTCTATTAAGAGCCAATTTGTTGGCAGCGGCCGTGGCGCTGGCCCTATGGACACCCTCTGCACCGCCGTCTGCGGCGCTGGTGTTGTGGCTTTCAGTCGGCTGGTTGTTTATCACCGCCCTGCTGCTGGACTTCAGCCACCGCTATTCGCGGGGTCGCCCTTGGCAGCTGTTGCCGGGCGCGCTTTTACTCGGGCTGATTGCCGCCGCACCGGAGCGCCACGGCCTGCTGATCTGGGCATGGGCGGCCCTGTTCATGTTACCGCAAATGAGCTGGGTAGCCGCATTCAACATAAGCGCTGCCCTACTGAGCAGTGTACTAATTGCACCACAGTCATCGACACCCGCCTGGCTATTGATGGTTATTGCACTGGCGATCCTGTGCGTTCTGGCCCTGGCACGGGCGCAACAGCTGATCGATATGAACGGGGCGATTCGCCAACGGTTGCGACTCGTTCCAGGCCTGAACCTGTGGGCTGGCGAGCAGCTAGTGAGGGACATCCAGCGGGAACAGACGCGTTGCGCGCGGGAAGGCATTTATGGCGAACTCATCGTCCTGCATGTAAAACGCCACCAGCTTTGGCCGACAGCCAAAAAGCTCTGCGAACTTACCCACGACTTCGAGAATGTGTACCGTCTCGATGGCACGACCTTGGCAACGTTAATGCTGTCACGCTCGGCACTCGAAGCGCATGAGCGTTACCAGTCGTTAATCAATGCGTTACCCGACAACACTATCGCCAACCCGATCGAATTAATGGATGTGCCCCCCAATCCCTCAACACTGGTAACGCTGACCCAACGACAGGCAGGTGAATTGCGAGGCCAGCCATGACCCAGCATCATTTCCCACGACAGTTGGTGACGCTGGCGTATATAGCCAGCATCGTCTTGATGGGCAGCTATGCTGTTTGGCTGTATGCCATGGGCGAGTATCGCGACCTAGTGGTCCCCAGCTTTATGGTTCTGCTGCTGTTGGCCGCCTTTCTGCTCCATCTGGGCCAGGACATGCGCGCTCACCTGCCGAGGCTGGTGCTGCTTTTTTGCACCTACGCGAGCGTCATCGCCGCGCTCTATTATCAACCCGACACCTCGCTGATCTGGATCGGCTTGCCGATGACCGCCGCTTTCCTGCTGCTTCCGCTGATGGGAGCGGTCGTGTTGCACCTTGTATTGATCCCGCTGTGGTGGCTGATGCCTGCGCTAGCCCAAGCATCGCCCACCCTGGTGATGGGTTACGTGGCGCTGGGGCTTTTGCTTGCACTGCCGCGCTGGGAGCATGCCCGACGTCGCGCCCTGCTGCGCGCTACCGACCCCAATGACAGCGAGTGCGACGCCTACCACATCGATACGCTAAAAGAGCGTTTGCACAGTGAATACCAGCGCGCCGATATGCTCAACCAGCGCTTGGCGGTATTGGTTATCCACTTACCCCAACGCGACATGGCGGAGGAGCAGTTCGGCGCCCGCGCCGCCCAGGCATTGCTAAGCACCTTGTGTACCGAGGTGTATAGCTGCTGCCGTGACCACGACCTGCTGGGACGTGCCGACAACGCCACCTTTTGGCTAGTGTTACCCGATACCAGCGAAAGCGGTGCGCTACTGGTTCGGGACCGACTTCAGCGCGCGCTGTCCCGGCGTGTGCTGGTCGAAACCGGACAGTGCGAGGCGCGCATTGCTGCGTGCCTGCCCTGCCCCAAAGAAAATTTTGAACACTACCTGCAGCGCCTGGAAAACCGGGGCAACGCACTGGCGACGCCCTAACAGACGAATAGCCCTGATTGACTTATTGTTCGCTCAGCCCTTATCCCAGCGCCAGCCATATACCCACGCCGATCATCAAGGTGCCGGCGATGCGGTTCAAC
This sequence comes from Halomonas sp. SH5A2, assembly GCF_014263395.1. GTDB lineage: Bacteria > Pseudomonadota > Gammaproteobacteria > Pseudomonadales > Halomonadaceae > Vreelandella. Next base: position 2,185,642 of record NZ_CP058321.1, read on the forward strand.
AGGCGGACATTGCCGCTTTTACCCAGCACACGACGCAATGTTTTCCCGCCGGTGGCATAGACCAGCATACTGGCAAATTCGATGGTCAATATCACCGCAATCAACAGAATCAGTTGCTGACCGAGAGGCCGGCTGCTATCCAGGAAAGGCGGCAACAGCACCATGAAAAACGCCCAGCCTTTGGGGTTGGCGACGGCCGTTAAAAACCCCTGGAGCGCCAATTGCCACCGCCCTGCCGGTGGGCCAGCTTCAAGCTCATTGGGTATCGCCATACGTCCCCTGGAACGCCACATCATGATGCCGATGTAGGCCAGGTATGCACCGCCCACCCATTTAAACGCCATAAACAACGCTGGCTGGCGTAGCATCAGTGCCGCCACGCCTGCGCCTGCCGCCGCGGCTACCAGCCCGACCCCGATCAATTCGCCGATCATCATCCAGAGCGCGCGCTTCACACCCTGGGTCATCCCCAGGACCATCGCCAGCGTCATGCACATACCCGGCGTTAACGACACCAGCAAAAACGTCGGCACAAATACCGAGAGCATGGCCCAAGACATCATTGACTATCCATCCTTGGTGGTTGAAGCAGACGATTGATCTTCTCCCCAGCGGGGCATCAGTTGGTGGTCAATGCCCAACTGATTGAGAATGCGGGCCACAATAAAATCGATTAAATCATCAATCGATTGAGGACGATGGTAGAAACCGGGCGCTGCTGGCAAGATGACGACGCCAAGCCGACTCAGGGCCAGCATGTGTTCAAGATGAATGGGAGAAAACGGGCTTTCCCGCGGCACCATCACCAGCGTACGCCGCTCCTTCACGGCCACGTCAGCCGCGCGCTCGATCAAATTGTTACTGGCACCGGTGGCCACGGCCGACAGCGTGCCCGTCGAACACGGGCAGATCACCATGGCAGAAGGCGCGCCTGACCCTGACGCCACAGGCGCCATCCAGTCTTCACGACCAAAACAGCGAATTTGCCCCGCCGCCGCACCGCTGCGCTCGCTCAGCGCCTCGGCGAGCCGCTCTGGCTGTGCGGGCAGGGTAATCTCGGTTTCGGTGGCGATCACCATATGGGCAGCCTTGGAGATCATCACCCAGACTTCATGATTGGCGGCGACCAGCACATCAATCAGCCGAAGCCCGTACTGTGCCCCCGAGGCACCGGTCAGCGCGACGGTGACTGGTGGCTTTAAAACCGCTGTTGTCGCGCTGGCCATTACGCCTCCTCCCTGGCGGCTAATGCGCTTATCAAGCGCTCATGAACACCCTCGAAGCTGCCGTTCGACATCACCACAATACGGTCCTGAGGTAACGCTTGCATGACGACGGCGTTCACCAGCGCGTCAATATCATCGTAAAGCGTCGAGTGCGCCTGGGCGTCCACCAGCGTCTCCATCGACCAGGCCACGCTTGGCGGCTGAAACCAGAATACTGCATCAGCTTGCGCCACGCTTTCCGTCAGACGTTCACGCATTGCCCCCAACCGCATGGTATTGGAGCGCGGCTCTATGACCGCCAGCAGGCGCCCTTTTGTCGTTGCCGCCCTGAGGCCCTGAAGGGTCGCCGCAATGGCGGTGGGATGATGGGCAAAATCATCGATGACCTGAATGCCGTTGACCTCACCCCGCACCTCCTGACGACGGCGTGGCGTTTCAAAGCGCGCAAGCGCGGCACAGCCGCGCGCCAGGTCGACCCCGCACTGCCAGGCCGCGGCCAATGCGGCCAACGCATTGCGCGCATTGTGCTCGCCGGTTAGGGCCCACTCCACCACACCATCTTCTTCCACCTTGCTTTCAGGATCTCGATAGATGACCTGGAAGCGGCTTGCATCGGCGCGCTCGCTGCGCAACTGCCAGGCGCTATCCGGGTGGTCGCCTACATAATCCACCGGCGTCCACACGCCCTGCTCCAGCACGCGCTCAAGCGCGGGCTGTCGATCAGCCACCAACAGGCGCCCCTTGCCGGGCACGGTGCGCACCAGATGATGAAATTGGCGCTCGATGGCGGCAAGGTCGGGAAAGATATCCGCGTGGTCGTATTCCAGGTTATGCAGTATGGCGATGTCCGGGCGATAGTGAACAAACTTGGACCGCTTATCGAAAAACGCCGTGTCGTACTCGTCCGCCTCCACCACAAACGGCGCATCGGGAGCGCCCAGCCGGGCCGAGACGTTGAAATTACGCGGCACGCCGCCAATCAGAAATCCCGGCGATAGCCCCGCGCTTTCCAGCAGCCAGGCTAACAGGCTCGCGGTGGTGGTTTTACCATGCGTGCCCGCCACAGCGATCACCCGCCGCCCCGGCAAGACGTGCTCTGCCAGCCACTGGGCGCCAGACGTGTAGGGGAGACCGCTATTCAGCAAGACTTCGACTTCCTCATTGCCACGGGAAAGCGCATTGCCTACCACCACCATGTCGGGGGCTGGCTGCAGGTGCTCAGCCCGGTAGCCTTCCATCAGGCTGATCCCCGCTTCTTCCAGTTGGGTGCTCATCGGCGGATAGACATTGGCGTCAGAGCCGCTCACCTGGTGGCCCAACTCCCGGGCGAGCAGCGCCAAACTGCCCATGAAAGTACCGCAAATTCCAATAATGTGCAGATGCATCGCTACGCCTCTAAACAACCCCAAAACAGCTCGCAAGCCTAGCACGCCCAGCCATTTGGCTCACCTGTCTTAAACAGCGACCATAGCGCAAGGTAACCATCCTCCAGTGACAACGTCGTTTAGATGTTGCACGATGCCCGATCAATCAAAACGCTTACGCTTCCCGCTACTCAACCGAGACGGCAAGTACGAATACGACGAGGGTTACTTTATGCGCATACTGATACGCTACTTTTTTCGCGGCCTCCGCGTGGTGCTCGCCCCCATCATGCTGATTTCCGAGAAACTCTCGACGCCCCAGGCGGTAAAACGGTCGCCTGAAGAACAGGCTAAAGTAGATGAAGCATGCAACAGCCTGGCGCTGTATCAGTTCCGCACCTGCCCGTTTTGTATCAAGGTGCGTAAGGAAATGGCTCGTTTGGGGCTGACGATTGAAAAACGTGATGCCCAGTTGGATCCTGACCACAAAAAAGCACTGCAGGAAGGCGGCGGCCGCGTCAAAGTGCCGTGCTTGAAAATTGCCCACGATGATGGACGCGAAGAATGGCTGTATGAATCTGATGAGATCAATCGCTGGCTACATCAGCGGTTTGCTTAACTACTCCTTTCGTCGCATCTCCCCTCCGTAACGCTCGCCACAGCCTGCCTCATTCATATGCTGAATGAGGTCAGTCATTATTTCGATTGTAGAGAGCCATTGCCTCTCACTATGTTAGATGCATAGCTTTCGAGCTGACCGTGTCTGTTTTGCTGCTTTGAACACGTCTCCGTAACGTCTTCAAACCCAGAGAAAAAGCAGCAAAGCAAATAAACAATATCCTTTACAGGGAACGATAATGACGTTTAAAAAAACGCTACTGGCTTCTGTGATTGGTGCCACATTAACGGGCACCGCTCTCCTACCCTCGATTGCAAGCGCTGAAACCCTGCGCATTGGCTATACGGCCGACCCCGAAACGCTGGACATACACGAACAGCTTTCAGGTGGCATGCTGCGCTTTTCGCACCTCGCGTTTGATCCGCTGGTCCGTTGGACCAAGAACTTCGAGTTCGAGCCGCGCTTGGCAACCGAATGGGAGCAGGTGGATGAAACCACCATGCGTATGACGCTGCGTGAGGGTGTCACCTTCCACTCCGGCAACGAATTCACCGCCGACGATGTGGTCTGGACCATCGAACGTCTCAAAGAAAGCCCCGACTACCGCGGCATTTTTGAACCGGTAGAAAGCGCCGAGGCCATTGACGACACGACCGTCGAGATCAAGACCAGCGAGCCTTACCCGCTGATGCTGAACATCGCCACCTATATCTTCCCGATGGATAGCCAGTTCTATACCGGTGAAACCGAAGATGGCGATCCAAAAAGCGAAATCGTCAAAGCTGGTGACTCTTACGCCTCGCGCAATGTGTCAGGTACTGGGCCCTTCATTGTTACCGACCGCCGCCAAGGGGTGCGCGTTGAATTCGAGCGCTTCGAAGACTACTGGGACACCGAAAGCGAAGGTAACGTATCGCGCATCGAGCTGACGCCGATTTCCGAAAACGCCTCGAGGGTCGCTGCCCTGCTATCCGGCGGTGTCGACTTTATTGATGCCGTGCCGCCCAATGATCTTGAGCGCGTACGCGAGGCTGAAGATGTCAATCTGGTTGAGGTTGACGGTACGCGTATTATTGGCTTCCAGATGAATGAAGAACGCGTTGAAGCCTTCCAGGATGCCCGCGTTCGCCAGGCGGTCGATTTGGCCATTAATCAGGAAGGCATTGCCGACCGCTTGATGCGCGGCTTCGCTAACCCGGCGGGTCAGTTCTCTCCCGAGGGCTACTCAGGCCACAATCCTGACCTGACACCGCGCTATGATGTCGAGCGTGCTAAGGAGCTGATGGCCGAAGCCGGTTACGAGGAAGGCTTCGAGATCGACATGATCGCGCCAAACAACCGCTACGTTAACGACGCCCAAATCGCTCAGGCGGTTGCCAACATGCTGGCGCGTATCAACATCGACGTTGACCTGCGCACCATGCCGCTGGCCCAGTACTGGCCGGAGTACGACACGCGCGAGTCCGATATGGCGATGATCGGCTGGCACGCGGATACCGAAGACACCGCAAACTTCTTCCAATACCTCTCCTTCTGTATTGATGAAGAAACCGGTGCCGGTCAGTACAACTACGGCAGCTACTGCAACGAAGAAATCGACCAGCTAGTCACCGACGCTGACAGCGAAACCGACGTTGAAAAACGTAACGAAATGCTGCGTGAAGCCGAAGCCATGCTCTACGAAGATGTCGGCTACATCACGTTGCACTGGCAGAACCTTGCCTACGCTGCCGCTGAAGGGGTCGAGATCGAGCCAGTAGTCAACGCCCTTGACTTCCCTTACCTTGGCGATCTCGTCATTGATCGTTAATTCCCCCATCACCCGCTAGGCAAAGACGCAAGGACGCTTCGCTCTCCAAGTGATTTGGAGGGCGAAGCTATTTTGTTGCCATTTGCCCTTCGGTGGTGTTGTTGAACCTGAGTGACACATAGGTGGCGCACGCCATGATTGCTTTTTTAGTTAAGCGGCTAATGCACGCCGTACTGGTGATGTTCGTCATCAGCTTGTTGGCTTTCGCCATACAGGACAATTTAGGTGACCCTGTCCAGCAGATGGTTGGCCAATCCGTTGCGGAAAGCGAACGCGAAGAAATACGCGAGCGTTTAGGGTTGAACGACCCCTTCCTGGTTCAGTACACGCGCTTTGCAAAAAATGCCCTGCAAGGTGACTTTGGCTACTCCTACTTCTATCGCGAACCGGCGCTGGACGTCATTGCGCGCCACTTACCCGCCACCCTGGAGCTGGTTTTCGCGTCTACGTTAATCATCGTCCTGTTTTCCGTCCCCATTGGGGTCTATAGCGCCATCAAGCCCCGATCGCCCATTTCACGGTTTTTCATGGGCATTTCAATTATCGGCATTTCCATTCCGGTATTTTTGACCGCCATTGTTCTGATTCAAATCTTTGCCATTGGGATATCCGTAACAATCTTCCCGGAATCGACCGGTTGGGGAGCCTGGCTTAACGCCACTCTTTCCACCCATGGTGGAATGCCGTCCTTCGGCCGAGGCAATGACCTCGTCAACGTATTCGGCGATTGGGACACCAACCTGGCGAGTTGGGGCGGCGTCCAGCATCTGGTGTTACCGGCTATTTCATTGGCCTCCATCATGCTGCCGCTGTTTATCCGCTTGATCCGCGCAGAAATGATGGAAGTCCTGCAGTCAGACTACGTTAAATACGCACGAGCGAAAGGCATTTCCATGCGCCGGGTGTATTTTGTCCACGCGCTCAAGAACACCATGCTGCCGGTCATCACCGTCGGTGGTGTGCAAATCGGCACCATGGTGGCTTACACCATCCTGACCGAGACGGTCTTCCAATGGCCAGGCATGGGGCTGATGTTCCTGGATGCGATCAACCGCGCCGACATACCGTTGATCATCACCTACTTGATGATTGTCGGGGTCATTTTCGTGATCACCAACACCCTCGTCGATTTGATCTACGGCTTGGTCAACCCCACTGTTAAACTAACCGGGAAGCCCGCATGACAACGACAACGCACCCCGTTCCTGGCCGCTGGCAGCGCTTCCGTGACTCTTATCTGTGGTACAGCTTCAAGCGCGATTACACTGCGCAGCTGTGTTTTGCGGTATTTGTCTGCCTGGTCTTTGCCGCCTTTTCGGCACCGCTACTGGCGCCCACAAACCCCTACGATCTGGCCCAGATTGACATTCTGGCCTCCGAGTTGCCGCCCTTCTGGATTGACGGCGCCGACGAGAACTACACCTTGGGCACCGATGCCCAGGGACGCGACCTGTTATCGGTGATTCTTTACGGCACGCGGGTATCCCTGCTGATCGGCTTTGGCGCAGTTGCCCTGCAAGCGCTCCTGGGCGTCACCTTTGGCCTCATGGCCGGTTATCTGGGGGGCCGTGTGGATGCCTTCCTGATGCGCTTGGCCGACATCCAGCTGTCGTTTTCGACGCTGATGGTCGCCATCGTGGTCGGCGCCGTGGTCAAGGCGTCGTTTGGCAGTTCTTTTTACAGCAGCTACGCCGTCTTGATGCTGGTCTTGATTATCGGCCTCGCGGAATGGCCGCAGTACGCGCGTACTGTGAGGGCATCGGTGCTCGCCGAGAAGAACAAAGAGTATGTCGATGCCGCCCGTGTGATGGGGTTACGCAGCAAACGCATCATGTTCCGCCACGTACTGCCCAACACGCTGTCACCGATCTTCGTGATTTCGACGGTGCAAATCGCCAACGCGATCATCTCCGAGGCCGCACTTTCGTTTCTGGGCCTTGGCATGCCCGAAACGCACCCTTCGCTGGGCTCGCTGATCAAGTCCGGGTTTGACTACATCCAGTCGGGCTCCTGGTGGATCACCATGATCCCCGGCGGCGTGCTGGTGGTGCTGGTGCTGTCCATCAACCTGCTCGGCGACTGGCTGCGTGACGTTATGAACCCGCGACTCTACAAAGGCTGAAGACACCATGGCACTACTGGAAGTGACAAATTTAGACGTGCGCTTCGGCCTGCGCCAGGGCGAAGTGCGCGCATTGCGCGACGTCAATTTTACCCTCGAACGCGGGGAGCGGTTAGGTATTGTCGGTGAGTCCGGCGCGGGTAAATCCGTAGCTGCCTTTTCGCTGCTCAACCTGATTGCCAAACCGGGCTATATCGCCGGGGGCAGCATCAGCTTTGAAGGCAAAACCCTCAACACCATGTCCGAACGCGGCCTGCGCAAAGTGCGCGGCAACCGCATCTCGATGATTTTCCAGGACCCGATGATGACGCTGAACCCGGTCCTGTCCATCGGCGAACAGATGGTTGAATGCCTCAAGGCCCACCGGCGTATTTCCGGCAAGGAAGCACGCGCCATTTGCCTGGACAAACTGCGTCAGGTACAGATCCCTTCGCCGGAAACCCGTCTGGATCAGTACCCCCACGAGCTTTCCGGGGGCATGCGACAGCGGGTGATCATCGCCATCGCGCTGCTGCTGGACCCGGATATCATCATTGCCGATGAGCCGACCACCGCGCTGGACGTGACCATTCAGGCCGAAATCATGGCGTTGCTGCTGGAGCTCTGCGAGCAGCACAACGTCGGCTTGATTCTGATCACCCACGACCTGGGTGTAGTCAGCCAGGTCACCCAGCGCATGCTGGTGATGTACGCTGGGCGTGTGATTGAACAAGGCCCCACCCGCGAAATCATCAACGACCCACAGCACCCTTACACCCAGGGCTTGATCAACGCGCTACCGCAAATGGCGACGCCTGGCGAAAAGCTCAATCAGATCCGCGGCACCATGCCATCGCTTTCCAATCTGCCCAGCGGCTGCGCGTTTCATCCGCGCTGTAACTTTATCAACCGCGCCGATGGAAAGCCGCGCCCTGCCTGCACCGAGCAGGTTCCGGGCTTTGTCGAGTCCGGCAACTGCCGCGTGGCATGCCACATGGTCGCTGAAATGCTTGAAGACCGCCGCTTGAAGGAGGAATCCTCATGAATGCCCCCTCTGAGGCCATAGCGGCCAACCCGACGCCGACCCAAAACGAGAAAAGTGACGACTCGCTGCTGCAGATTCGCGGCTTGAAAAAGCGCTTTTCATTGTCGGGCGATTTTCTTGAACAGCTACGCTTCAAGGGTGGCAAGCTGGTTCGCCACCAGGAATACGTGCACGCCATCAACGGCGTCGATCTCGATATCAAACGCGGCGAAGCACTTTGCGTGGTAGGTGAGTCCGGCTGCGGCAAGTCCACCGTCGCGCGCATGGTCATGGGGTTGATTACCCCCTCAGAAGGCGAGATTCGCTACGGCGGCGAGCGTATTGACAACCTGAGCTCGCGGCAGCTACTGCCCTACCGCAAGCGCATGCAGATGATCTTCCAGAACCCCTATGCGTCGCTCAACCCGCGCATGACCATCCAGCAGACGCTGGAAGAACCGCTTCGGCTTCATCATCCGGATTGGAATCGCGAGAAAATCGAAGCCAAAGTCGACGATGTCATGCAATCGGTAGGCATTGACCCGGACTGGGGCAAGCGCTTCGGCCACGAATTTTCTGGCGGCCAACGCCAGCGTATTGCCATTGCCCGCGCATTGGCCGTCGACCCTGAGTTTATCGTTGCCGATGAGCCCATTTCCGCGCTGGACGTCTCCATTCAGGCGCAGGTGCTCAACCTGCTCATGGAAGCTCAGCAAGAGCGCAACCTGACCTACCTGTTTATCACCCACGACCTGGCAGTCGTCGAACATTTCGGCACCCGCGTCGCCGTCATGTACCTGGGCACGGTGTGTGAGATTGCCACCACGGCGACACTGTTTGAAAAGCCGCGCCACCCTTATACACAGGCGTTGCTGTCGGCGATTCCACGGCTTGAAGATGACCGTCCCCAGCACATCCGCCTTTCAGGCGAAGTGCCCACACCGGTTGATCTGCCCAGCGGCTGCGTATTTCATGGCCGCTGCCCTCATGCCAATGCGCGCTGTAAACAGGAAATCCCTGTCCTGCAGACACAGGATGACGGCACGCGCGTTGCATGCCACGCTGTTGAAGAAGGCCGCCTATGAGGCGGTCGCTGGACCTTACATGGCGCTCTGTACGGAGAGGTAAGGCATGGAAATTCGCTGGCTAGAAGACTTTATCGCCCTGGCCAGAACGCGACACTTCTCCCGCGCTGCCGATGAACAGAACGTCACACAACCCACTTTTTCCCGGCGTATCAAGCTGCTGGAAGAGGAAATGGGCGTGACACTGATAAACCGGCAAACACTGCCGCTTTCATTGACCCCGGCGGGAGACGAGTTCTTGCTGCTATGCGAACAGGTGACTGACCGCGTACGCCTGACGCGAGACCGCGTTCGGGAAATCAGCGCAGGGCAGAAGCGACGCATCATGGTGGCTGCCCCACAAAGCCTGCTGGGGCAGTTTTTGCCCGAGTGGCTAGCTACGACCGGCTGGCAGGAGCGTGTTCAACCCTACCTGCGCGCCACGGGGTGGGTGGCCAGCGATTACTTTCAAGCCCTCCAGCACGGCGAATGTGACTTGGCGATCTGCTACTGGCCGATTGGTCGCTGTGATCTGGACATCGACACCAGCGCCTGTACCTACCGCGTCATCGGCCATGAACGGCTGATTCCGGTGACCGGTGTCGACGAACACTCGGCGCCGAGAGCGTTATTGCCCGGGACTCGCCAGCAGCCACTCCCCTGGCTCGCCTACCCTCAACGGGGCCTGCTGGGCTCGGCAGTGACTGCGCACCTGGCGCGATTACCCCAGAGCAGCTATCTCAATGCGCAAAGCGAAAACCTGTATGCGGCGGGCATCAAGGAGCTCGTGCTGCTCGGCTACGGGATGAGCTGGCTGCCCGAACGCAACGTCGAGGCTGAGCTGCGCCAGGGTAGTCTGGTCCGCGCGGGCGACAGCCGCTGGGACGTCCCCATGGAGCTTCGCCTGTACCGCCACCAAGGCCAGCACCATGGAGAGCTGGACGCCTTCTGGAGTGAACTCCCACACTTTCGCACTTACTAGAGACCCTGCATGTCATCGCAACTATATCGGTTACAGCAAGAGCATCTGACACGCCTGCAGCGCGACTATACCGTCCTGCTTGACGAGCACCAGCTCGACAGCCTGGCGATCTACAGCGGGCACGCCAACGCCTACTTTGCCGACGATCAGGCACCCGCCTTCCAGACCTACGGCCATTTCATGCACTGGGTGCCACTGGCCGACGTGCAGCACAGCTGGCTGGTAATACGCCCACACCAGCGGCCACAACTTTACCTCTATGCCCCGGCGGACTTTTGGCACCTGCCGACTCGGCTTCCCGAAGAACCCTGGGTCGACGAATTTGATATCCACCTCTGCAGCGACCACGTTAGCCCCACGCTGGATGGCCACGCCGCGATTATCGGCGACGTGGCGCAGCTACCCAGCGCCAGCCTGAAGGCGCAGTTGAACCCTGCCACACTGTTGAATCGGCTGGACGAGCTTCGCATCGTCAAATCCGGCTATGAAATCGCCTGCCTACGTGAAGCCAACCGGCTCGCAATCGCCGGGCATGAGGCCGCCCAGGCAGCCTTCCTGGGCGCGTCAGGCGAACTGGATATCCAACTTGCCTACCTGGCCGCTAGCCGCCAGCGCGAGTCGGCGGTTCCTTATCAGAATATTATCGGCCTGAACGATCATGCGGGCGTCCTCCACTACCAGCATTATGACACGACCCCGCCCAGGCGACGCCATAGTCTGCTTGTCGATGCAGGAAGACGCTTTCGTGGTTACTGCGCGGATATTACCCGCACCCACGCCGGGCCAGACGCCCCGGCGCTGTTCGGCGAACTGGTAAGCGCCGTGCACGGGCTGAAAGATAAACTGGTTCAAGGCGTCACAGCGGGTTCGGATTTCATCGCGCTGCACGAGCAAATGCATCAGCGGCTGGGCGATATTTTGATCGACCATGACCTTTTCCGTGGCAGCCGTGAACAGGCCGTTGCCGAAGGTGTCACGCGCGCTTTCTGCCCGCATGGGCTGGGGCATTCACTGGGATTACAGGTGCATGACGTGGCCGGTTTACGCCACCCAGACGGCACTGCTGCGCCAGCGCCCAACGAGCATCCGGCGCTTCGTCTCACGCGTACGCTTTCCAGCGGCATGGTCGTGACCATCGAGCCCGGGCTATATTTTATTCCCATGCTGCTGGCGCCCCTGCGTGAGACATCGCTGCCCATCAACTGGACACTGGTGGATCACTGCATGCCCTGCGGTGGCATTCGCATTGAAGACAATATTGTCGTGACCGACCAGGGGCCGGATAACTTGACTCCTTAAGCTAAAGTCGCACACACCTGATACAAAAACGCCCAGCTTAGCTGGGCGTTTGTTCTAGCTTGGCTAACGCAACGATGTGCGTTCAATATGTCCGGTTAGAAGCGGTATGTAACACCACCACCAACGGTCACCGGATCGATATCCACGGCACCAATGTTGTTACCACTGCCATCTGTAATGTCGGCGTCCACGTCGGCATAGCTGACATAGCCGTTAAGCAAGATGTTGTCTGTCACGGCCAGATCAAGGCCCGCCTGGCCGATCGCACCATAGCTGTCGTCAACTTTGACACCGGCAGCAATGTCTTCGCTATAGAAGTTGGTGTAGTTAAGACCTACGCCTACGTAGGGCTGAATACGCGAATCGACACCGCCCATCGGGTAGTAGTTGAACAGCGCATTAACCGGCAGGCGCTCAACGCTACCGGCATCACCGGCGGCCGTCGTCAAGTCATGCTCATAGCCTTCACCGCTATTTAGCTCGACGCCGAATTTGTCATGGAACAGATAGCCAACGCCGTAGCTATAGCCGTTTTCACTTTCAACGTCGAAGTCTGCTCCCCCTACATTGCTGTCGTCGGAAGCGATGTCCGTTTTAGCGACCCCACCGCGAACAAAAACATCACCCGCGGTGTATGCAAGCGCGGCTTGGCTTGCCATGGCAAAGCCAGCGGTAATCACAGCGGCAGATACAATTTTAAATTGGTTCATCAGGGTCATCCTCTCAACTTTCGCTTGGAGTCCGTTATCAAGCGTCACGTATCATTCACGTCTACAACGTCTACGTTCATACCGTCGGCGACGCTTCGATAACTTGTACAGCAATGAGTATACGAACACCGTTTCCAAACGTCACGTAAAATTTTGTTATAATATTAAGCACAAAATATGCAGAGAAAGGCCAAATTACACGCAAAAAAAAGTCCCCCGAAGGGGACCAGGTGGAGCACGCCAGCTCACTCAGTGTATCGCTACCAGGCGGTAGCGATGTAGGTGAAGAAGTGAGAGAAGCAAGCTATCTAAGCCGTTGTTTCTCTATTCACTCACCCTTTGCCATATACTTTGCGATCTGCGTGCCACTATTTTATAAAACATTAAAAAACAATTACTTATAAAAAAAACGCTTTGCCAATCCAGCATTAATGCTTTTCTTCCAAAGCGCATACGCACCAAGAATGATCAATTTTACTACTAAGCGAGTCAGGATGATGCAGCATGGCGTATTCCCTCAGCCGTGACCTACTGGGTTCGCTTGGCGCGAAGCCTTGCCCTCACGTACACTTGTTTGAATCTTTTAACACGTATTCGACAAGCCGAGGGCCCTTCCATGGCGTTTGACTCCACCTCTTCCTATATTGCCACTGATGCGCTCAAGCAGGCGGTCAATGCTGCCGTGGTGCTTGAGCGCCCGCTGTTGATCAAGGGCGAGCCGGGCACCGGCAAGACCCTGCTGGCCGAAGAACTGGCCGAGTCGCTCGGTACCCAGTTGATCACCTGGCACATCAAGTCCAGCACCAAAGCGGCCCAGGGGCTTTATGAGTACGATGCGGTAAGCCGTCTGCGTGATTCGCAGCTGGGCGTTGAAGGCGTGGAGAATGTTGCCAACTACATCAAGCCCGGCAAGCTATGGGAAGCCTTTAGCTCCGGCGAGCGGGTGGTGTTGCTGATCGACGAGATCGACAAGGCCGATATCGAGTTCCCCAACGATCTGCTCCAGGAGCTGGATCGGATGGAGTTTCACGTTTACGAGACCGGCGAAACCATTCGCGCCGAGTACCGCCCGATCATCGTCATCACCTCCAATAACGAAAAAGAGCTGCCCGACGCCTTTTTGCGCCGCTGCTTTTTCCACTACATCGAATTCCCCGACCGGGAAACCATGCAGGCGATTGTGGATGTGCACTTCCCGGATATCGCCCCTAGGCTTGTCAGCGAAGCCCTGGAAGTCTTCTTCGACCTGCGTGACGCCCCGGGACTCAAGAAAAAGCCCTCAACCTCGGAACTGGTCGATTGGCTTAAATTGCTGATGGCCGACGATATTGCCCAGGAAGCACTGTATAACCGCGACCCGTCAAAAGCACTGCCGCCGATGGCCGGTGCCCTGGTCAAAAACGAGCAGGATACCCAACTGCTCGAGCGCCTGGCGTTTATGATCCGTCGCCAGAAAGGCAGAGGCCGCTAAGCCATGTTTATCGGCTTATTTGAAACATTAAAGCGCGCGGGCGTGCCTGTCTCGCTGCGCGAGCTGCTTGACCTTCACGCAGTGGTAGAGCGCGGCGTGGTATTCGCCGATATGGAAGCCTTCTATCAGGTGGCACGTACGGTCATGGTCAAGGACGAGCGCCACTTCGACCGCTTTGACCGTGCCTTTGCCGCCTGGTTTAAAGGCCTCGAGGACATGGACGCCGCCATTGAGGCGCTGATCCCTGACGAGTGGCTGCGCCGTGAGTTCGAGAAGCAACTGACGGACGAAGAGAAAGCCAAAATCGAATCCTTGGGCGGCCTCGAAGAACTGATCGAGACGTTTAAAAAGCGTCTGGAAGAGCAGAAAGAGCGCCACGCGGGCGGCAATAAATGGATTGGTACCGGCGGCACCAGCCCCTTTGGTGCCTATGGCTATAATCCGGAAGGCATTCGTATCGGCCAGGATGGCTCGCGCCATCGTCGCGCCACCAAGGTGTGGGACGAGCGCCGCTTTCGCGACTACGACGACTCGCTGGAGCTGGGCACGCGTAACATCAAAATGGCGCTGCGCCGCCTGCGCAAGTTTGCCCGCCAGGGGGCGCTTGAAGAATTCGACGTGGATAGCACCATCCGCGAGACCGCCAAGGACGCCGGGCTACTCAACGTCCAGATGCGTCCTGAACGCCACAACGCGGTGAAGGTGCTGCTGTTTTTGGATGTAGGTGGCTCGATGGACGATCATATTCGCGTCTGCGAGGAGCTGTTCTCGGCGGCCCGCTCTGAATTCAAGCACCTCGAACACTACTACTTCCATAACTGCCTTTACGAAGGCGTTTGGCGTAACAATAGGCGTCGCGGCAGCGAGCGCATCCCGACCATGGATGTGCTGCATACCTACGGCGCGGATTACCAGGTCGTGATTGTTGGCGACGCCGCCATGTCGCCCTATGAAGTGACCCATCCAGGGGGAAGCGTGGAGCACTTCAACGACGAACCCGGCGGCCTTTGGCTCAAGCGCCTGTGCGAAACCTTCCCGCGGTTGGCATGGCTAAACCCCATGCCGCCACGGGCCTGGGAGTATACCTACTCCACGCAGCTTATCCGCGAGATTATCGACGACCGCATGTACCCCATGACCATGGAAGGGCTGGAAACCGCCATGCGTGAACTGGCAAAAAAATAGCCGCCTGATCACGGCATGATTGGCCTTTAAAAGGCTTCAGGGAAATGTGCCAGGCCATCGACAAATAACTGTTTAGCTTGTTCAAACGCTGCGGGGTCGTGCTTGAAACGGCGTAAAATCAGTGCCTCATCAAGGGTCACCGTCGCGGTGAGCTCCTCGATGGTATTCGCCGGGTGACGGGCGCTTAACCCGATCCGCTGACCCTCGGCGCCGTCCAGCCAGCGCTTGACACCGCACTGCTGGTAAACTGCTTCCTGTTCAGCGTCGCTAGCGTCAACGCGCAGCGGCGCTTTGAGCGCCAGCTCGCTTATCAGCCACGTCTTGGCCTGGGGCGCCTCCAGATCGCAAGCGTGGGTCAGCGTCACCCCTTCGCCCTCTTCGTCCAATACCAGCAGCGCGAGTGCCTGGGGCTTGCCTTCGCCGTCAACCGCCGCCACCAAGCGCGCTGCCTCTTCGGCCAGGAGCACATTGCGTGTACCGGTAAATACCACGAGCGGCGTCAGCCCGGCGGATTGGCCATAAACCTCTGCGCACAGCCGTGCCAGGCAAGCATCTTGCTGTGCTGTCTGGTTTATTTGGATTACTTTCATGAGGTCCCCCGCTCGCCAAAAGCGGCAAGCCTAGTGTAAACACAGCTATTTTAACAGCGCCGCGCAACATGAACCTAGCGCGTGTCTGCCTGTCAGAACATTGTGTAGGAACCATAAAAGGATGATTATGACCACATTTATGAACGACCCCACTATGCCCACGCCGAGCTTCCCAGGTAGCCATATGGTGATGGATGATCGCTATGTGTTTATTTCCGGGATGACGGTTTCTGATCTATCGAACGGCCATTCGGCTAAGGGTGACGTCAAGGAAGAAACGCACCTGGTGATGCGCGCCATATCACGCATGCTGGAAATGGAAGGCGGCAGCCTGGCAGACGCGCTACGCGTGGATGTTCACTTGTCTGACCTGAATACCATCAACGATATGGACAGCGTCTATGCCGAGTTCTTCGAACCGGGGCGCTACCCAGCCAGAACCTGTACCGAATCGCCCAATATCTGTGGTGGCTGCCACGTCGAGATTACCGTGATGGCGACGCGCCAACTCCCAGAAGATTGATCACTGTCTCGATATCCAGATGGGCTTCTAACGTATCGGCCAGGCGATCCAATTCACGCTCGCGATGGGCACGGTAGTCCACGGGTTGTGGTCCCGCCAGCCCCAGACGCGCTAACAGCGCCTGGCAAGCCTCAGAATGATCAAACAGGCCGTGCAGGTAGGTGCCCATCACCTGCCCATCGTCGCTGACGGCGCCATCAAGATGGGTGCCTAAATCAAACAGCGGCTGCGCCAGCGCAGCCCCCTCGCTCACTCCGTTGTGGATCTCATAGCCCGTGACGCTCGCCCCGTCGGCCACTGTCACGCCATTCACATTGCGCAACTGCTTGCCCGCCACCATGCGCGTGGTGAGCGATAGAAGCCCTAACCCCATGACACGCTCGGCCTTGCCCTCCAGGCCGTCAGGGTCCTCAACCCACTCGCCGAGCATTTGAAAACCACCGCAAATACCCAGCACCCTGCCACCGTAGCGCAGGTGACGCTGAATTGCCTTGTCCCAGCCCTGGCGCTTTAACCACGTCAAGTCGCTAGCGGTACTCTTACTACCGGGCAGAATGATCACATCAGCCGCAGGAATTGGCTGATCTGCGCCGACAAACGTGAGTTTTACCTGAGGATGCAGGCGCAATGGATCAAAATCGGTGTGATTGCTGATGCGGGGCAACGCGGGTACCACGACGGTAAGCGATTCCCCCTGGGTTGACGCGTGAGTCAGGCCGATGCTGTCTTCAGCATCCAGCAGCAGCCCTTGAAGGTACGGCAAGGTGCCAAATACGGGCTTGCCGGTGTATGCCGTCAGCCAGTCGATGCCTGGGGTTAGCAAGCTCATATCGCCACGAAAGCGGTTGATCACGAACCCTTTCATACGCGCCTGTTCGCTTTCACTTAGCAACGCAAGCGTGCCCACCAACTGGGCAAACACCCCGCCTCGGTCAATATCGCCCACCAAGATCACCGGGCAGTCAGCCGCTTCGGCAAAGCCCATATTGGCGATATCGCCTTTGCGCAGATTGATTTCAGCGGGGCTGCCCGCACCTTCGGCAATAATGACGTCAAAGCGGTTTTCCAACGCCTGCCAGGCGGCCATTACGCTCTCTTTAGCGGTGCGCTTGAAGGCGTGGTAATCCATGGCGTCCATATGCCCATGCACCTTGCCACGCAAGATCACCTGCGCGCCGCGGTCGGTTTCCGGCTTTAGCAGCACCGGGTTCATATCGCTATGCGGCTTAACGCCAGCGGCCTGGGCCTGCAACGCGGTGGAACGGCCAATTTCGCCGCCATCTTCGGTGACGGCGCTATTCAGGGCCATGTTCTGCGGCTTGAACGGCGCCACCGAGACGCCACGCCGCTTCAGTGCACGGCAAAGCCCGGCCACCACGGTGCTTTTTCCTGCATCCGAGGTGGTGCCCTGAATCATCAATGTGGCCATAGTGGCGCCTCGCCCAGGTTAATAAGAGCGAAACTGTAGCGGGAGAAAATTAACGGCGCAATAAAGCCAATGCGATCACACGTAGAACTTTCTACCTCAAGCCATTGACTACCCTGCAACTACCAATCGATACGATAGTTCACCATAGCAGCACTATCACTACTGGCATCAGCGTCATGACCCGGCTCCAAGGTATGCAGCAAGTTAAACTGCCACTGACTACGTTCACTTGGCATAAACGCATAACCAAGTTCAATGTCCATTTGGCGCCCTGAAGGAGACAAAGAAGCCTTACGTGTTTCTCGCAACACCTCACCACCTAAAGTGCGGCCAACAGGCACGTCAAAAGTTGCCGTCGCGCTATCGATACGCAATGGTTGGCGCAATGTCAGCGCCACTTGCCTATCGTCTTTTTGCCAATGGAAACCCAGGGCCATTTCCTGTGCGCTGATGTCGTCAATATGCGCGACTAATCCATCGCCCTTTGCATTACCTCGACCTTGTTCAAACTCGGCGAAAGCGGCAACTCCATCGGTAATGTCTGCTTTTAGACCAG
The DNA here is from genome assembly GCF_014263395.1 of Halomonas sp. SH5A2. Lineage (GTDB taxonomy): Bacteria > Pseudomonadota > Gammaproteobacteria > Pseudomonadales > Halomonadaceae > Vreelandella. The sequence continues at coordinate 2,203,595 of NZ_CP058321.1, forward strand.
CGCCGATGAACGTCATGTGGTTACGCTCATCAAAATCAAGCGCCCCTGATCCATGACTTCCTAGCAAGCCATTTTCTTCATCCAAGCGGCCCACATGCGAAGTCAAAGTGAAGATAGGTGTTAGCTGATAGGCTAACTCAACGTCAGTACGGCTGGCATGATAATCACTGCCAATGCTTACATCACCTTCATTCATTCCCGCCCAATAGGATGTGGACATACTTAACTTATCAGTTAAAGAATACTGCGCTTTAACCCCGTTAACGCTTTCAAATGCCTTGGTAATAACCGCACCAGACTGGAATGAGATCATCGGCATCATGCCGGACGTCGCGTAACTACTTGTTGGATCAACCTGACTACCTGCGTAATTGAAAGCACTCAGCGTGGTTTGCCCCAAGGTGCCATCAAAGCGGCTGCTTAGCACCTCGCCTGCGGCATTGACGTTGGAAATAAAGTGATAATTATCCGCCTGAATCGACTCTGTGTGCGTGGCCTGCCCCGACGTGATCGACATCCGCTCCATTTGATCCCGTAACTGGCGAGTACGGGTCGTACGCGGTTGTGTCTGGTAACTCAAGTCTATCTGATAGTCACGCCCCAGCGCGTCGAATACGGCAACGTCATTTAGTGCCCCCGCCTCTGCTAGCGAGTTACCGTAGGCATCCGAAAGTTGCATGTAAGAGGCTTCTGCCAAATCGCCACCGGCCATGACACGTTCGCTCTGAGGCACAATCAAGTCCCCCTCTGGCGCTAAAGCAGCTTCTATGTCAGCTTCACCCTGTCCAAGATAAAAGATGCCACAATTTAAATTCGCAGCATCACCGCAGGTATCTTCTTCATAAAGCTTGCTCGTTTGGCTGGCCGTATCCAATAAACGTTGGCTTGCCTGCTTTGCCGTCAAATGCGGCCATTGCCCCACAATACCGGCGGCATACTCTGAAATTATGGCTGCCGATATAGACGTTCCTTGAGCACCTACCGCCGGATTAGCGAAGTCGGTCGCAACACTTCGCCGCTGAAGCTCAGTATCTTCCCCTGGGTAGCTACTGGCAGGGTGAATCTGGCCATCCTCCGACGTTCCCACTGCAATCAGCATCATGTTGAAGAGTTCTGGTTGGCTCTCATAAATGGGGCGGCCTCGGGTATCAATCGCCTCGCCTTCATTACCCGCGCTTACCACATAGACCGAGCCTTTCCCTTGGTTAGCACTCACCACGCGCTGATAGGATTCAGACGAGGTGACACCATTAAACGCAAGACGCGGATCGCTCGCCTCCAGGCGTCTTGAAAAACTGGCATTGATGACTCGCGCGCCCCGATGAGCAGCTTCACCAATGGCGTAATCCAACGCATTATTAAATGTGACGCCGTCACTATTCGCCGTTTTCAAGAGATCAAGACGCGCATTACCCAATGAACCACCCGTGATGGTCGATGTCACCACGTTTCCGTGCCATTCATCGCCTCCACTGACATCTGTACCACCGGTATAGATATTCAGACTGTCAATGACTAAATCATTGTTGACGATGTTTTTTACATCAAAACCACTGTCAGCGACAGCCACACGTACGGTGGCGGGCTCGGCTGGCACAACATTAGTTGTTGAACCGCTGTCTGAAGGTGCTGGACCACTACTGACACCTCCCCCACTAGATCCGCAGCCGGTTAATCCTATACCGCTCAGCATAGCCGCCAAAAAAAGCGAGTGTCTGTCAAATATGGTGGCAAGTCGCGGAAAGTAAATTATCATTAGGCAATAGCGCTCGATAGGAAAGCGGCTGAAGGGAAATTCATACGCATTCAATACTAGTTGACACCAAAAAATCAATCTATAAACCACTACTTTACTCATTATTTTTTTAGCATACGAATTAATACTTACCAATAATATAAAGTAGTGTTTATTCATGTAGATAAGGTATATTAATAAACAAAAAATATAAAAAAATAGATTGCATATCGCCAAACAGAATAATAAAAATTACGCCTAATAGCTGATAAATAAGCAATTTAACTCTATTCAAGCATTTTTTAACCCCCCTCAACTTTTAATCCCCTAACTACCCAGCCACCAATTATGTTGGCTTACTCTCGCTTAAACTGATTGAGATATGCTTGGTACACCGCCGCTTCTGAGTAAAGCGGTATTGCAGCGTTTACAATCACTTCAACGTGTAGGCTTGCGGTATCCGCTTGAGCGACGGTTAGATTCATAAACGCAACAGCATTGTTGTAATGCTTTGCAAGCTATAGACAATTTTCAAACTCAGGCGTCGTCGTATTCAACTGCGCCAACTCCCAGGCTTGTACCATCTGCTTCTTCGCCACGCCCCAACGGTAGCCGCCTAGCGCGCCGCTTTGTTGAATCACCCGGTGGCAGGGAATCCATAGCGCGATGGGGTTGGCGCCCACGGCATTGCCCACCGCCCTTGAGGACTTGGGGGTGCCTAGCGCCTGGGCAATGTGCGAATAGCTGGCCAGTTGGCCTTCGGGAATGGTCAAAAGCGCCCGCCATACGGCGATTTGGAAGTTGGTGCCAGTCACGTGCAGGGACAAAGTGGCAGCGGCATCGCCTGTCCTGTTGAACAGCGCCTCCACCGCAAAGCGCGTGGCGTCAGGGTTGTGATGAAGCGTGGAAAGCGGCCACTCTTTGGCAAGCCGAGCCAATAACTCGTCAGCACTGGTGGCATCCACAAACCCCATGCGGCAGATGCCCCGAGGCGTGACCGCCACGAACAGGCTACCCAGAGGCGTGGCATGAACGCCATAAGCAATCTCGACGCCCTGCCCCTGGCGCTTGTGCTCTCCCGGTGTGACCGCGTCCAGCTGCACAAAGTGATCATAAAGCCGCGAGCCACCGCTAAGCCCGAGCGTATGGGCGATCTCCAGCAGCGAGGTTGAGGACTGCATCAGTTGCTTGCCGCGCTCCAGCGTCAGTGCCTGCAAAAAGCGCTTGGGGCTGATCCCCACATAACGGCAGAACAAGCGCTGAAAGTGAAAGGCGCTCAAATGAACGTGAGCGGCCACCGCTTCCAGCTTGGGCTGCGCGGCCGCATGGGCCACCATGTAATCCATGGCTTTCTCGATACGCTCATAGTCGTTCATTGTTGTCTCTCACATCGTCACTTTGATTGACCTTCAAACGTCACCTTCACAGACTAAGCGCTCACGAGCGAGTTGCCGACCCGAATCTTGCTGACTGCTATAGCAGACAGCGCCATCATTTTTCGCTAGGGTAATGACCCGCCTCAACTGACGGTCACGATACGCCCATGCAAGCCTTGATCGACGACATTGCTGCCACCATGGCGAAAGCAGAAGAGCGTGGCAAAGTAGCGGATTATATCCCTGAGCTCGGCCACGTTGACCCACAACAGTTTGCCATTTCGCTGGCCACCGTGGACGGCAAGGTGTATTCGGCAGGCTGTGCGACCACCCCCTTCTCCATTCAGAGTATCTCCAAGGTATTTACGCTGACCATTGCGCTGGGGCAAGTGGGTGATTCGCTGTGGTCGAAAGTCGGCCGCGAGCCTTCGGGCGACCCTTTCAACTCCATCGTTCAGTTGGAACATGAAAGCGGCAAGCCGCGTAATCCGTTTATCAATGCCGGGGCTATTGCGGTGGTCGATGCGATCATGATGGGTCACGAACCCAAAGAGACCCTGGGCGAAATTCTCAGCTTTGTGCGCTATATCGCCGATGACGACAGCATCTACTTCGACCATAAAGTGGCCGCATCGGAGATGGCCCACCGTGACCGCAACGCCTCACTGGCGCATTTCATGAAAGCCTTCGGGCATCTACGCCATGATGTCGATAAAGTACTGGGCACCTATTTCCACCAGTGCGCCATTGCCATGAGCTGCGAGCAGCTCGCTCATGCAGGGCTTTTTCTGGCCTCGGACGGCATCAACAAGCCCAGCGGTATTCGTGTGCTGGCACCCCAGCGAGCCCGGCGGATCAACTCGTTGATGATGATGTGCGGGCACTACGACGCCTCGGGAGAATTCGCCTTCCGCGTCGGCCTACCCGGCAAAAGCGGCGTCGGTGGTGGTATCCTGGCGATTGCGCCGGGCCATGGGGCGATTGCCGTCTGGTCACCAGGGCTCGATGCCTACGGCAATAGCCTGCTAGGCACCCAGGCACTCGAAATGTTTGTCCAGAAAACCGGCTGGTCGGTATTCGGCCACTAACGGCAAGGTTTCAGGAGGCCACCCCATCGTCCAGCGCCCACCCTAGCGCACGCTGGGCGTGGATCTCGGTGGTATCAAAAAGTGCGACCGACGTATCGCTCTGGTTAATCAACAAACCAATCTCAGTGCAGCCTAGAATCACGCCTTGCGCGCCCCGCACTGAAAGCGTGGCCACCACGTCCAGGTAAGCGTCTTTCGAGGCGGGGTTGATCGTCCCACGGCAGAGCTCCTGATAAATCACGCGATGAATCACCTCACGCTGCTCGGGCTCAGGCACGACAACCTCAATCCCCCGCGCCTCCAGTCGCTGCCGGTAAAAAGGCTGCTCCATGGTGAACTGGGTACCTAGCAGACCAACGCGGTCTACCCCCTGCTCGGCCAGAATATCAGCGGTTGCCTCGGCAATATGCAAAAGCGGCAAACCTGATGCGGCCTCCACCTCGGCGGCCACCTTATGCATGGTGTTCGTGCCGATCACCAGAAAATCCGCTCCCGCTGCCGCCAGCGAAAGGGCGGCATTCCCCAATATACCCGCCATGGCCTCCCAGTCACCCTCGCGCTGAAGCTCTTCGATCTCCGCAAAGTCCACGCTATAAAGCACTATTTTCGCCGAGTGAAAGCCCCCCAGCTTCTCCGCAACGCCTTGATTGAGCATACGGTAATAGGTCTGTGTGGACTCCCAACTCATGCCTCCCAGCAAGCCGATGGTTTTCATTGCGACCTCTTGGCTCTTATCCTGTTTAAATACTTCCTGTTTATATACTTGAATGCACGCGTGCCGCCGGCACTTGATCGTCAAGCCCACCGCCGTTAACGCATCAGCGTGCTAAAGTAACAGTAGCATGAGCCCTGAACCGATAGGGAGTGCTTGGAACTATAAGGACGTTTCCCGCCATCAACAGTCAGGAGGACACCATGGCAAGCTCTACGCCCGACCACCACGATGCCATCAGCGCATATGCTCGCATGGGCTACGCCTCTCGCGGTTTAGTTTACGTTTTGGTGGGGGGGTTAGCGGCGCTTACCGCCTTTGGCCAGGGTGGCCAGGCGGAAGGCAGCCGCGGCGCGCTGGAAGCGGTGCTGGGTGCGCCGTTCGGCAAGGTGATGCTGGGCATTATCGCCGTGGGGCTGATTGGGTACGCCATGTGGCGCTGCATCCAAGCCTTCAAGGATCCCGATCATCACGGTACCAGTGCCAAAGGGCTGGTGATTCGTGCGGGCTTGTTCGTGAGTGCCGTTACCCACACATTACTGGCATTTTTTGCCGCCAGCCTTGTCTTCCGCTTTCTCTCGTCTAGCTCTTCAGGTGGCTCAAGCGGCGGTTCGGAAGGCATGGTCAGTTGGCTGATGCAGCAACCCTTTGGCCGCTGGCTGGTGGCTGCCGTCGGCATTGCCATTATCGGCGCGGGTATCGCCCATGCCGTCAAAGGCTACAAAGCCAAGTTTGATAAGCACTTCGTCATGCCCTCACGTACCCAAGCATGGGCCTATCCGATATGCCGTTTCGGCCTAGTCGTCCGTGGGCTCGTCTTTGTGATCGTGGGCAGCTTGTTTATCATCGCCGCTTATCAATTCGACCCCAACGAAGCAGGCGGCACGGCGGAGGCGTTTAACACCTTGCGCAGCCAGGCCTACGGGCAATGGCTGTTTGGATTTGTCGCGATTGGCCTGCTGGCGTTTGGTTGCTATAGCGTATTGGCCGCCATTTACCGCCGCGTCGACCCTTCATAGCGCCAGCAGGAACGTTTAAGCGTCGTCTTTTGGCGTGTCCGATGTAGGTATATGCTTGGCTTTCATATCCTTGAAGGCTTCCATGATGTCCATGGGCAACGGGAAGAAGATCGTCGATGCGTTCTTGTTGCTCATATCACTCATGGTTTGCAGATAGCGCAGTTGCAGTGCGGCGGAGTTTTCCTGCATCACGTTGGCCGCCTCGACCAGCTTCCTCGAGGCTTGCAGCTCGCCCTCGGCGTGAATCACCTTGGCGCGCCGCTCGCGCTCTGCCTCGGCCTGACGGGCAATGGCGCGAATCATGCTCTCGTCTAGGTCCACATGTTTGATCTCGACATTCGCCACCTTGATGCCCCAGGCATCGGTTTGAGCGTCGAGGATTTCCTGGATATCGTCGTTAAGCTTGTCGCGCTCGGAGAGCATCTCATCCAGGTCATGCTTACCCAGCACCGAACGCAGCGTGGTCTGCGCCAGTTGGCTGGTCGCCTGGGTGAAGTTCTCTACCTGGATAATTGCCTTTTCCGGGTCGATAACGCGGAAGTAAAGCACGGCGTTCACCTTCACCGTCACGTTGTCCTGAGAGATCACATCCTGCTCGGGCACGTCCATAGTGATAACGCGCAGATCGACTACCTGCATCTTTTGAATGGCGGGGATCACGATCACCAGCCCCGGCCCCTTAACTGTCTGGTATCGACCCAGAAAGAACACCACGCCACGTTTGTATTCCGGCAAAATGCGGATGGAGGCGGCAATCAGCAACACCACCAGCGCAACGGGCACTAAATACGATAGCAACATAGGACACCTCGTCTAGCGATTGATCAGTAATAAACAACACGCGGCAGCTAGGCGGTTACGGGGGTGATACGTAAACCGTCAAACCGTCAAGGCGCTCCACTTTCACTTCATCGCCTTGCTTGATCGGCACATTGCTCACCGCGTTCCAGCGCTCGCCATGCAGCCGCACGTGGCCGTAAGTCTCAAAATCTTCCAGGGCAACGGCGCTTGCGCCAATCAACTGATCCACGCCTGTGTGGGCTGGATGCCGACGCAGCGTTGCAAAACGCGTCAGCGTCCAGAGCATCAGTCCGCCGGATACCAACGCCACGCCGCCAATCAGCGGCAGCGAAATGGCGAGGTACTCGGCATCCATCAGCATGATCGACCCCAGCACAAAGGCGACAATACCGCCGGCCCCCAGCACGCCAAAACTGGGCATTAACGCCTCGCCCACCATCAGCGCCAGCCCGACGATGATAAGCGCCAGCCCCGCGTAATTAATCGGCAACATCTGGAAGGCAAAGAGCGCCAACAGCAGCGAAATAACCCCAATGGTGCCAGGGAAAAGGCTGCCAGGGCTCGATAGTTCGAAGATCAACCCGTAAAAGCCGATGATCAGCAGAAAGTAAGCAATATTGGGGTTGGTAATCAGCGAAAGCAGCTCTGTGCGCCAATCTGGGTCAAAGCGTTCGATGGCAAGATCGGCTGTCTCCAGCGTCAGGTCACCACCCTCCATGACCACCGTCGTGCCGTCTATTTGCGCCAGCAGGTCACTCACGTCCCGCGCAATCACGTCGATGACATCCTGCTCCAATGCCTCACTGGCGGTGAGGTTGACCGCTTCGCGCACCGCCGCTTCGGCCCAATCGGCGTTCCGGTCGTGACGCTCGGCCAGGCTGCGGATGAAGCTCACCGCATCTTCCATGACCTTGCGTTCCATGGCGCTGCTCTCGCTTCTAGATTCGCCTTCACTTTCTCTTTCACTCTCGCCTTCCGATTGGCCTTCAGCGTTGTCATCCGCTTCATCATCAGCGCTGCCGGGAAAGCCAGAGCCGCCCATCTGTACCGGCGTAGCAGAGCCCAAATGGGTCGCAGGCGCCATGGCGGCGACGTGGCTGCCATAAAGCAGGTAGGTGCCTGCGCTGGCCGCCCGCGCGCCGCTGGGGGAGACATACATCGCCAAGGGGATATCGGCATTCAGCATCTCGCGGATCATATCGCGGGTGGTGTCGACCAGGCCTCCCGGCGTATCCAGCTCAACGACAATCACCTCGCTGTCCTGCTCGCGGGCCTTGCGCACCCCGCGCTCAAGATAATCTTTGGTGGCTGGGCCAATGGCCCCTTCAATATTCATCACCAAGGCGTTGCGCGACGGCGTTTGTGCCGTGGCCTGCCAGGTAAGCGATAGTGCCAGGATCAAAAAGCCTGCCAGTGATAACCACAGCCAAGGGGATTTGTAAGAAAGGCTTCGCATATCAGCACTCCCCGCGCCTCGCGTCCTGCAACCATTACCTGGCTGCCTGGGTAAGCAGCCATTGGGCCATCACGTCCATAAACAGAAACTACATAGACAGAAGCTACATCTACAAAGACTATATATACAAAACCTACACCCTGTATAGTTACTGAACAAGTAATATCGCCATGTCGATATACTTTCAACATAGCAGTTGTGGTGGGTTTGGTAATGATGCGGGGCGTAAACTTCCTTAGCGGGAAAAATTTACGCGATTTGGCGACAACCTTGGGCATTTATCCCTATCGGGAAATAAACCTTGGCACGCTGATTCGTCAGGCACGCAGCGCTGGTAGCTGGCAAATCAGGGTGTTTCCACGTAATAGCTGCTCACCCGCCAGGTGCCATTTTCAAGGTGAGGAGTAACGGTCTCGAACCGGCGCCCGCTGTTCTCGAAGCCGGTTTGGAAGGTAAAGACGATATAGTCGCCGCTCGGCGCTCCCGGCATGGACGTTTCGCGGCTGGTACGCACGCGCTTTCGCGAGGCCACCTCGCCAAAACCCCGGCGCACAAGTTCAATGGTGCGCGCCAACATGCCCTGTGAAAGCGGCGCTTTCAGTATCGGCGACGAGGTCTCCCAGGCTTGTTCATAATTACCGTTATCGATCGCTTTCAACCAGGCAAGCGCAGCGGCCTCCGCCTCACTGGTAGTATGGGCCATTGCATGCGGGCTGAAAGACAGCAGTATTGCCGTAATGATGAAACTGAGTTTTTTGGGCATGGCTGACTCTCGATACATTGGGGACGCCCGAACAATGTTGTTCGGTATCGTTCGTCCGATATAAAGAGATATCGGAAACTGACGAGGTTTCTTTAGGGAATTTGAAAGATCAAGCCAATATCGATTTGCAACGCCCGCGCTTGTGGTTGCCCACTACAACCCCTGAAGCCACCGGCGAACGGTCGCTATGCCCTCCTCACTGACTACAAGCCCCAAGTGCGATGCGCCTTCCACCGTGGTGATGTCTGCATGCGGCACGAGCGGCCGCAGCACCGGTTCGAATTGATCCGCATAAAACGCCTCATCCTCAGCACCGGTAGCCACCAGAACGGGCGCCTGCACTGAGCCTAGCGCCTGACGAAAATCAGCCGGACTAAACCCGGTCATCAGCCGATATGAATAGGCGAGTGTCTCTAAGCCATCGCGGTACTCAGGCGGCAAGTTGAAATGCAGCACATCGGCCCCGTTGAAATGCGTGATGCCAATCGCGTTGAGCATGGAGATCGACAAAATCTTGGCGACGCTTGGCTTTGCCCAACCGCCGGAGTTGTCCCGCACAGTGGGCGCATCGTGCCCAAGGTATGGCGCCAGTAGCAGATACGCCGAAGCGAGGTGCCCATGCTGCCCACCGGCAAAGCGCACCGCGAGCCCGCCACCGGAAGAATGACCGCCCACGACCACCTTGGTGACATCGGCGTTGGTGTCTTTGATATGGGTGATGAGGTCCACCAGGTCATCTTCAAGCTGCTCAATGTAGTCGATATCGCCACGGCGCACCGGCGACGGACCATGTCCGCGGACATCCGGCGTATACACACTGGCAGCGCCTGCCTCGGCTAACTCATGGGCGAGCGTTGCCAGGTACCTGCTGTCGGTTCCAGAACCATGCACGAGGATAAGCACAGTAAGTGAGTCACTTGGATAATGGCGGTACGCAAGCGCTGTTTCGTCCCGCGCTTCAAACGTTTGCAGCGCGGGAAGCGGGCGTGATTCTTGCGCAGAGGCCAGTGCTTCAACATCCAGCCCGCTTGCGTTTGCGCTTGTCGACATCGCCACCAACATGCCCATAACGGCAATCATCATGCGTTGTCTCAATATTCCTCCCAAGCACCTGAACGCACCGACTACCTTTTCGCAGCGGCACAAAGCCCGGTGCTTGGGCTGACTCTCCATGCCGCCTACCCTTCAGGAGTTTGAACCTGAGTCTTCTGCGGCTGGCCGTAACTGGCGCTGAATGCCGAGCAAGAAATTGCGCAGCATCTGGTCTTTGCACTCACGGTAATTCTTGTGGCTCGGCTTACGGAAAAAGGCACTGAGCTCATGGTGGCTCAACGGCAGCCCGACCAACTCAAAAACTTCCAACACATCATCCGCTTTCATGTTCAGCGCAATGCGCAGCTTCTGAAACACCATATTATTGTTCAGTTGCGCTTCCGGCTCGGGTTGCGGGCCTTCGCGCTTGCCACGCTTGAAGCTGATAAACCCATTCAAAAACGCCGCCAGCTCTTTGTTCCTCATCGTGACAAACGCATCGTCCTCATCCTTCTTCAACCAAGCCGTGACCTGCTCCCGGGTCACGCTGACCTCTGCCAGGGCGAAGATATCCACGATGGTGCTGTCTTTTAAATCGAAGGTGTAACGGATACGGCGAAAAATATCGTTATTGGTCAAAATCGGGTTCCTGGCCGGTGGTTAGTTTTTCAAGCAGATCATCGATGTCTGCTTTCAGCTCGTCATCTTCTGTGCCCTGCGCGCTGGTTTTTGCCTGTCTCAAACTGGCAATAGCCGCGTCGGTCTGTCCTGCCTCAGCTTGCAACATCGCCATGGAAAAACCAATGGAGGCTATATGGTCGTTGGAATCAATGGCGACGGCTTTTTCCAGGGCCTTTTCATAGCCCGCCAGCGCGTCTTCCAGCTCTTCGGTAAAGTCCGCCAGGGTTTCCCATTGCTCCGGGTGGTCTTTATCGGTGTTCTCGTTATCGATGCAGATTGCCCGCAACTCGGCATACCGCGCATCGAATGTTTCTCTGTCTTCTTTAGCGGCGGCCTTCATCAGCTTTTCCGCTAATTCGTAGACCGCCTTGTAGATCTTGGTGTTAATCACTGCGCTTTACCTTTTTTATAAAATCAAAAAATTCACCACTTAACAGCAATAGCTATAAATATTCAGTTTAATTTTAATAGAAAAAATACCAAATGAACTGAACATTAAGTATTGAAAATACTTTTAACTTCTCCAACACTAGGTTGTTTGCATGACGTAGTTAGCTGTTCTGATAGACATTTTTTCGATGCCCCACCTTCACAACCGTGATGATAAGAATGTCATCTGCCACTTCATATACGACTCGGTACGCTCCCTGTCTAATACGGTAACGTTCTTTCCCTGAAAGCTTTTCACTGCCAACTGGGCGAGGATTATATTGCAGTTCCTCTATACGATGTAGAATACGGGCAACATCCTTATTTGGGATTGACCGAAAATCCTTCGAGACAGATTTTTTGAATACAAGCTTATAATTTGCCATGAGCCTTCAAATCGTCCAGCAAGGCCTCATAGCTCATGGTGGGCTCGGAAACGCGTTCCTCAAATGCCGCCAAATCTTCCTGATCCTCAGCCAATGCCGCACGAACAGCATCGTTTACGATATCTGACACTGAACGATGCGTATGCGCGGCCTTAAGCCTCAGCGCGGCATGTAGCTGCGGGTCAAAATAAACCGTCGACCGCTTTGATGTTTCGCTCATGGCACTCTCCGAATAGGGTAGCGTTTTGTTATTATGACGTCACAACGTCAAAGCGTCAAAATTACCCGGTAGTGCGCGAGCTCATGTTTCGCCTGGACACTACCCATGAGGACTCTGTCGAGCAAACCTGGTACGATGAAGTTGTTCGGAAAGACCGCCCTCCTAAGCCACGAAGAGTTCCGATCGAAGATGAGAGCGTTGTTAGCCAAGAAGGTTGCAAACAGTACGGATACTGGAAGAAACATCGCAGGAAGCGATAGAGGCTTCAGCATGATACGAACATTGAAAAGCCTATTTATTGGCACCGCCGCCCTCTTGATAAGCGCTTGTAGCAATACAGAACAGGGCAACTTGTATTTCGCTTCTGATAGCGGTGAAGTGGCTCTTGAACCGAGCTGTTTGCAGAACGTTTCAATGGAACAGGATCTAGAGGGAAGGGAGTTTATTAGCGTTGGGATTGCCGAAACGGAGTCGTGTTACGGCGAGATTGATACTTGGATTCAAAACCATATTGGTGAGGAAGTAGAACTTATTTTTAGTGGGGAAACTGTTTCCGGGCCTAGCCCTGTGCTAGGGCCTCTGCCTGCTAATGACATTACTATAACTTCAGATAATCACGAGATATTGTCAGACGTTTATAACCATATTTCAGATTAAACCTTCCTCTGGCTTCCTCTACAAAGCTAGTTACATATTGTTTTCATTCTACCTCCTGGTTAATGGGCCATGTCCGCCTACGATTAACCCTGAGCGATTTTTTCTCTAACCCTGGACTCCAAGCAGTGGCAAAATGACATGATTAAAAAATTACTTCTTATTCTGCCAATTTCCCTTTTAATGTCGGCTTGCCAGGAAAGCTCGGGCGATAACATTGATGACGAGTCTATCGACCTCCAAAGGCAAGCCAACGAAGAAGTTACCTTCGGCATAGCGGAAGAACTGATCGAGCAGTCACTGCAAGCAGACCCCAGCAACCATACAGCGTTGATCAATAGAGCTCAGATTGCCGTCTACCAACAGAACTACGAGCTCGCCCTAAGCGATGTGGAAAGCGCTTACGACATTGCGCCGAGTAATGATTCACTCCCCCTTTTTCGCTGCATTCTGATAGAAGAAGTCGAGGGTAATGACAGCGGGAAGGCGTGCTACTCATCTGTCGAGGAACGTTACGCCGAGCAACATAGTACTGATGATAAAATTCCCGCCAACTGGGTAGGCGCGGCCATACTGGCTGATACCAAAGACGCTCCAGGGCTGGTCGAGGCATACCTTGAGCAGGCAAGGAGTGAGGGCGATATAGAAGCTGAAATGGCAGAAACGACAATCGAAAGCCTCCGGGATGGAAGCTATGTGGATCAAGTATTGATGCGGCGGGAATGAATGTCCGCCCTGCCCTCTTGGGCAACGTAAGCCTGCGTCAGTGGCGCTACACTTAGAGAGTTGAATTCAGGATAGAGACTCACCTATTCACCGAAAAAATCGTGAAGGGCAGCGGCGCATGCGTCCGGTTCTTCCTCGGCCACGAAATGCCCGCAGTCTAGAGGCACCTCACGCACATCATCAGCCCAATCACGCCAGACGCTAAGCGGCGATTCGGCTTGCCCGGCGAGGAAGCCCCTGCCCCAGACGACCAGCATCGGGCATTGAATCCGGCGACCGGCGCTGCGATCTTCACGGTCATGCGCCAGGTCAACCGTGGCCCCCGCGCGGTAGTCTTCGCACGTTGCCTCAATGACGGATGGCTTATTGAAGTGGTGGATATACTCGGTCAACGCGGGAGCAGTGATAGCCTCCAGTCGACCTGCCCACTGCGCCAGTAGGTGGCGCAAATAAAATTCTGGATCGTGGCCGATCAATCGCTCGGGCAAGGGAGCCGGTTGGGCCAGAAATGCCCAGTGATAGGTGCGCATGACGACATCTTTGTTCATCCGTTCCCACACCTCAAGGGTCGGGACGATATCCAGTGCGGCAAACCGCAAGACCCGCTCGGGATGATCAAGCGCGAGCCGGTAGCCCACGCGTGCGCCGCGATCGTGGCCCGCGAGCAGAAATTGCTCATACCCAAGCGCCGACATGACCTCCACCATATCCTGAGCCATGGCGCGCTTGGAATACCCCAGGTGCTCTGGATCGGGTTCCGGCCCCTTGCTCTCGCCGTAGCCCCGCAGGTCGGGTATCACGAGGGTAAAATGGTTGCTTAGCTGCGCTGCCACCGCATGCCACATCACGTGATTTTGAGGATAGCCGTGCAAGAGCAAAAGCGGCGGACCAGACCCGCCGCAGCATACGAATATCTCGGCATCTCCGGTGTGGATACGGCGCTTCTCAAAATCGTCAAACATGGTCGTGATACTCCGCACTGGTAGTGTTTTGCATGACGCCGACAGCCTATATTAGAAGCAACTCCACACTAGCACGCCCGCCAGCGGTGTCTAGCACTACCAGCCCTTCTGACTCAGCATCCATCTGCGCAAGCAGTTCTCCGCGCACATTCCAAGCGGCCGACTGGCCGAGGCTACTGGTCAGCTTCATGGTTGATACCATCACTAACAGGAAGATCAGGTAAGTCATGCGGGTTGACACCTTCCAAACACCCGACATTGAACCCATATATATTGGGATTCGAGCGTGTTTGGTGGTGGGTGTAGATGCCACAGTTGGAACAGAAGTAGTGTTTTGCGACCCCGGAATTGAACTGATAAAGCGTTAGCTGCTCAGCGCCGCTGATAACACGAAGACCACTCAATGTCACATAGGCCATAACCGCGCCTTTGCGCCTGCATATGGAGCAATTACACCTTTTTGGGTCGACAAGGCCGTCAGGCAGTTCAAGCTCAAGTACCACCATGCCGCAGTGGCACGTCGCCCTATGTATGGGCTGGATTTCTACACCGCCGACTTGTTTGAGCATTGCATGTTCCCTTTGAGCTGTCGCTGGCGTCCTGTTGACCGGCTTGTTAGGGCCACTGAATCGGGATAGCGTAGGTGGATAAGCACTCGCGGAGGCACCATGACGGCGGAAACATTAGACCACCTACGCTCCCAGATTTCGACTCTCTCCGAGTCGGAACGTGCAGCGCTGGCTCGCGAGCTCATAATGAGCCTCGACGGCCCCCGAGACGATTCTGTCGAGCAAGCCTGGAACGATGAAATTGTGCGCCGTGTGTCCAACGTCAAAAATGGAAAGGCAACGCTGCTCAGCCGCGAAGAATTTCGATCCAAGATGCGAGCGAGATTAGGCCAATGCGGACCGGTGCTTCTGGATCAGGCTGAGCAGCGAGCTAGGGTGGATCGATAGACAGGTTAACTTGCATAGACCAGCCTTATTGGCTGTCAGAATGGTGAAGCCAAGGATGTGCTTCTAACACCTCAATCAGGGTATGACGTCGCAGCAATATGAAGCTGATTGGAATATTCGAGAAACGAGCGGCGGCTCTCGCGCTATACTGCACCACTTTTTATTTCCGACACACCTTACGACCATCTGTCAGAGCGCCTTATGCCATTTACAAAACTCGGATTATCCAGTCCTCTTGTTCAAGCGATTTCCGAACTCGGTTACAAAACGCCAACGCCCATCCAGGAACAAGCCATTCCTGCCATTCTATCGGGTAACGACTTAATCGCCACCGCACAAACAGGCACAGGCAAAACCGCTGCCTTTGTGCTGCCTCTCCTGGAACGGTTCAGTAAAGCGGAAACGTTACGCGGCAAACGCATACGTGCGCTGATTCTCGTGCCGACCCGTGAGTTAGCGGTCCAGGTCGAAGCCAGTGTGGCGCAATACGCTAAACACATGCCCTTAACCTCTATGGCGGTGTACGGCGGTGTGGATACCGAAGCTCAAAAAGAGCGCCTAATCGAAGGGGTGGATATTCTGGTCGCCACGCCGGGCAGGTTGCTTGATTTGGCACATCAGCGTGCGCTGCATTTTGATGAACTTGAAGTCATGGTATTGGACGAAGCGGACAGAATGGTCGACATGGGCTTTGTCGATGATATTCACAAAATCATCGTACGCCTGCCTGAAAACCGTCAGAACCTGTTGTTTACGGCCACCATGACAGACGACGTTCGCGCCCTCGCCCACGATTTTTCAGATAGCAAGATGACCGATCTAGCGGCTGAAATCTCCATTTCCCCCAACATCCGTGCCGCCGCCAATATCAAACAATGGCTAATCACCGTCGACAAGGACACCAAGTCTGCCTTGTTGAGTCACTTGATCAACGAGCAAGAGTGGGATCAGGCGCTTATTTTTACCGAGAAAAAACACAGTGCGGCCAAGCTTGTCGCTCAACTGGAAAAACGCGGCATCAAAGCGGATTCCATTCATGGCGGTAGAAGCCAGGCCATGCGCGAAAAGATCTTGGCTCAGTTCAAAGCGGGCGAACTCAAGTATCTCGTCGCCACGGGGGTGGCCGCTCGGGGTTTGGATATTGGTGAATTGAGCCGTGTGGTGAATTACGATTTACCTTTTCAGCCAGAAGAGTACATCCACCGTATTGGCCGAACCGGCCGTGCGGGTGCCTCAGGTGAAGCCATCTCGCTTGTAGACATCAGTGACTTTAAAAACCTTTGTGCGATTGAAAGGCGATTGAAAAAAGTTATTGAGCGCAAAGAAATTGCAGGCTTTCCGGTTCAAAAAGCAGTACCCGAGTCAAACTTGAACTACAGTAAACAACGTAATCGTTAATACTTACCAAACAAGCCCACCTCTTAAAAAAAGGTGGGCTTGTTTATTATAGCCATTTCAAGAGGCGGGTAAAAACGCATCTAACAGCTCGGCATTAGTGGGATACTTCTCCAATAACGCATGCAACTTCTGCGCACCTTCTACTGGCTTAAGCGTTGTCAACGCTCTACGCAGTGCCCTTACTTTTTCAATATTTCCTTCATCAATCAAAAGCTCTTCTCGCCGGGTGCTGCTTTTGGCAATATCTATTGCAGGGAAGATCCGTTGATTCGCAACTTCGCGAGATAACACGAGTTCCATATTGCCCGTGCCCTTGAACTCCTCGAAAATCACCTGATCCATACGGCTTCCCGTATCCACCAGCACGGTGGCCAGAATGGTGAGCGATCCACCGTTTTCGATCTTTCTCGCGGCGCCAAACAGTTTCCGTGGTATTTCCATCGCTCGCGAATCCAGCCCACCCGACATGGTACGACCATTGCCCCGCTGCTCGGAGTTATGAACGCGCGAGAGTCTGGTAAGCGAATCGATTACGATCATCACATCATGCCCGTCGCCTGCTTGCTTACGCGCCGACTCAAGAAGCTTATCTGCCATACGCACATGGTGTGTGTAAGTTTCGTCTGAAGACGATGCATGTACCTCTGCCGTCACACTGCGCTTAAAATCGGTCACTTCTTCAGGGCGCTCATCAATCAGCAAGGCATACAGCTTTATGTCAGGATGAGCCTCGGCCACAGCCTGACAGATATGTTTTAACATCGTCGTTTTGCCAGAGCCCGGCGGCGCCACAATCAACCCACGCTGCCCCATCCCAATGGGCGTAATCAAATCCATCGCCCGCACAGTGCGCTGCTGAGAGCCAGGCTCTAAAACAATGCGTGGTGAAGGATGAATAGCGACGCCATTTAAAAAACGCTTTTCGGGATCATCAGGGAATTGATCTTCCACTTCGTCAGCGGGCTTGGCATCTACCTGCCTTTTCGCCTTCAAACCTAGTGTTTTTCTGGTCATAATATCGATGGATCGCTTTGAATAACCTGGATTTATAGGATAGCTGCATCATAGGCCAACCGGCCGGTCGCAGCGTTG
The DNA here is from genome assembly GCF_014263395.1 of Halomonas sp. SH5A2. Classification (GTDB taxonomy): domain Bacteria; phylum Pseudomonadota; class Gammaproteobacteria; order Pseudomonadales; family Halomonadaceae; genus Vreelandella. The sequence goes on from NZ_CP058321.1 coordinate 2,221,081, forward strand.
CGGTGATTGGCATGGAAAACGGATAAGTCTAACTTTTACTCAATCAGATAATAAACAGCGTGTTCAACGGTACCGTGATGAGCTATCTTAATATGTGATCACCACCAAAACTTAGCCGTCTACAGAGTTTTTTCTACAGTCTCAACGCCAACATAATCGGCGTGAGGTACGAACGTCCGGCGCCGAAGGCGCGTAGTTGATGCTTTTGTTAGAGCTTTTCAAGGCTAGACACCAATGTTTTACCTATTTCGGTTAGCTGAAATTCGGACATACTCCGTTGTTTCATGACCCCATAGTCAGATAATGCATGCAAGCTTCGTAACTCTTCGCCTGAGGCAGGAAAATATGTTGACTTTACAGGTTTCTTAGCCAGTGAACTTAGATAAAGGAACGCTTCATCCGGCAAAGAAAGAATAATATTCGATTCATCTGGCACAACAGGATCTTCGACTTCGGTAGCATTCTGTTCATCAGCAATTTTCCGGGCCGCCTTAAGCTTAAGAGCAAATCCCTTTTCTCCGCCAATATTTATCTCAGCTAGCTTTTCGAGCAAAGATACAATGGTACTTTTGAAGTATACCAAGGCGAATAAAATCAGTAGGGGCCATATCAGTACCTCAAGGTACCCCAATACTATAGTGGCTATTCCCATTACTCTCTACTTCCTCATTTTGTGCTCTAACGCCCAGCGTAACCGGACGGCTTTGGAGCGTCAGCGGAAAAGCCGGTCCGCGTTGACGCTCTGGTTAAAGGTCAACATCTGGCAACCGCCTAGCTCTCCACGGCTTGCGTCGAAGGTCAAGCATATCCTTCAGGTGACAAGAGACAAAGTCATCTGTCTCAACCACTGTGTAATGGATTCGATTTTTATACCAATCCAAATCACCTATAGGGATGTACTCAGCATTCCTTCCTCGGTGAGCCACATCACCTCTCGCCGATACGATTTGATTGATACCATCTGGCCCTATAGACCATGCTGCTGAAATGTTTTCAACGCCCAGATAATGCTGGGAAAGTACACCGACTTGTTCACTTTTCGGAGTATTCAGCCGCGCCACCTCTCGCTCTGCGGCCGATTTAAGCACATCACCCCATCCATCGTTGCATAAAGCTAATGCTGACAGTTCATCCTTTCCAGCATTAGCCTCCTTCACGAGTTTCTTCTTTATGCTCACAGGAAGACTATTTGGATCCTGACACTCAGCCACGATCAGATCAGCGGACTCTTTAATCAGATCTTCGAAATATAGCTCCCATGCTGCACAAAGCATCACCAGGCCACTTCTGGTTATATGCCCCAAGGCACGTCGACCTCGCCCATCTGGATTGAGATCATCATGGGCCTGCTACAGACGCTCGACATCCTCAAGGTTCCATATAAATTGTTGTAGAGAGCTGGAAGGCATAGTTAACCTTTAACGCTGGCGAAACGGGTCGATTTGTGGAGCGGCAGCGGAACAAAGCGGTCCCGTTGACGCACTGGTTATACTCAGACACTTGGACCGTGCTGTTTTGGACCATGCCACTCGAATGCTTCCAATGCCTGTTGCAGGATTTTTTGAAGCCTCTCCATTGATTCCGGTGACACATCAACCTCCCCATAATGGCCATCAGCCATCGTTGAGCCATATTTCGATCCATTAAGGGAGTTAAGAATGAGCACACCTCCGTTGGGGGCACTTACCATATTGTTTTCGACTGGTTTCAGGTCCAGTGGCTTCGGGTTCCTGCCAGCACCGAGACCACGAGACCTATCCTCCAAGTGCTGAGCGGTGTTCCTCACTCCTCGAAGATCGGGAAATGCTTCGCCTGCCTGAGCGTGCAACTCTGCAACGATTTGAGGTGCACCCTCTTCTCTTGATAGCACCCCAAGGAACTTATCGAACGAATCAATCGCGTAGAGAAAGGCTCGAGCGTATATGAAAGGTAAATTGTGCTCGAACTCCCGTGGTTGAAATCCGTTTGACCATTTCTCTCTTTTGAACCGGACTTCTGATTCAAAGTGGATCTCATCCAACTGCTCGTGTCCAGGAAACCCACCATACTGTTGCTCTACCTCCTGCCTAATCTCATTCCGTCGTTGGGCGTCTCGTTCCCAGTTTCCGCGGTCAGCAAATGAGGGGCGGGCAGATCTGGCTTCCGTAAATAAGTTCAGTGCAAGATTTGCCTCAAAGTACTGTGATTTAAGTGATTGCAGCAGATTTCCGATTTTCCACGACCAATCCCGGTCCTCACTTTTGAGCCATGTTCCAGGAGTTATGATCTCAAACACATACATTGCATGGACTCCTCGGAGCATAACAGTGATTACCTAGCCAGCAGAATTCCTGTAACTCATTGTTTAAAATGCATCAACTAATCACTTAGCAGCATATACAAAATTCGCGTGCGCGCTTGTTTTGCTCTGTTCAATCATACTCTATTCATAAAATTGGCTTAGGTCACGTGGTGGGCAGGTAAATTTTGGCGGTGTGGTGTTGAGGGTGTGCAAAGGGGAGGAAGGAAGCCATGTATAAGTGATTGTTTTCGTTGGCTGATTTAATGCTGATCGTCCAATGAATTGGGCTCCCACACCCCCTCGACGCAGGCATTGATAACGCGATGATTTCTAAAATGGCAATGGAAGGCCCGTTGCAACCCCATTGCAACGGGCTTATGTAAGAGCCCGACTTCGTCGGGCGATCGTTTTTGGTGGCTGACTAAGCGCTGATCGCCCAATGAATTTGGCTCCTACGCCCCCCTCACCGCGGGCTGGCTGGCACGGTGGTTGATGATTGCGCAATGGATTGCGCTCCTGCAGGCCACCGTGCACTTCGCTGGATGGGCGTATTAGGCTTTTAGGACGTAGCGGAGGGTTTCGACGACTTGGTCGGTGGTGGTGCACCAGGCTTGGGCGCCTGCGTCGACTTCTTTTAGTGGGTGGACGATGTCTTCGCTTTGCAGGGTGATATAGGGCTTGGCGAGGGCGGCGCAGTAGCCTGCATCGAAGGCGGCGTTCCATTGCTTGTACTTGTCGCCAAAGCGAACGACGACCAGGTCGGGCTGTTCGATCATGGTGCGGGTGCGGATGGCATTGACCTTGGAGGACTGGTGGTCGCGCCAGAAGCTATTTTCGGGTTTGCCGAGGTGGTCACCGGCAGCGTCCGAGGCGTCGTGGTCGGTCACCGGGGCGGTGAAGACGATATCCAGGCCTGCCGCGTCAGCGCCGCGCTGGATCTCATCGCGCCAGTCGGTGTGGATCTCGCCGGATAGATAAACGTAAAAGGTCATTGTCGCTCCTGTTAAAAGCTCGCTGCGCTCGGCCATGCGTTGTTAAAACTCGACTCGTGCGCGAGTCCGATCAAAGTACTCATTTACATCTCGTAAACTCCGTCTTTTCGCCGAGTTTTGCCTAGCCTGGCCTTCGCTCGCTGACTTTTAAAATAGTGGTATTTCGTACGGTAATTTTATGGAAAAACATTCCATATTGATACCGGCGTCATATCAGCGGCTGTTTAGCCAGCAGGTAGATATCCATTATCCAGCCGTGCTGTTCGCGCAGGCTGGCGCGGCGTTGGATGATTTCGTCGCTGACTTCGCTAAGCCAGCCTTTGATCAGGCACTGTTTCTCCATGCCCAGGTAGGCGCCCCACCAGATGTACGTCTCGTCGGCGGGCAGCGTGGTAAACGCCCCGCCGCTGTCGAGCATGACGGCGACGGTGGCGGCGTCGCTTGGCCAGCCGCGTTCGCGCAGGCGTCGGCCGGTGGTGATCTGGATGGGCTCGGCCAGGGCGTTCAGCGGTATGCGGTGTTCGGCGGTGAGTACCTGCAGGCTGGTGATGCCCGGCACCACCTCGACGTTTACTTGTCCCCCGGTGGTGCCCAGGCGTTCGGCGATGCGCAGGCTGCTATCAAAAAGCGAGGGGTCGCCCCAGATCAGCATGCCGACCCGCCCGCCTTCGGGAAGGTGGCGCGCCATCAGCGATGCCCATACCTCGGCGATGGCGCGATGCCATTCATCCACGGCGCCCAGATAATCACCGCGCTCGCCGCGCTGGGGCAGGTCGAATTCGACGATTTGGGCCTGCTCGGGCTCGCGCAGCAGGGTTTGGCACAGCAGGCGGCGCAGGTCGACCAGGTCGCTCTTGGCCTCGCCTTTGCGCGGCAGCAGGATCAGGTCGGCATCATTGAGGGCCCGCACGGCAGCGAGCGTAACGTGGTCAGGGTTGCCCGTGCCAATGCCGATCAGCGAAAGCGTCGTCATAGGTCGCGGCCCTCATCGTCTGGAGTATTGGCGAACGGCGAATCCGCCGACTGTGGGCGAAAGCGGCGGTCGTAGCCGACGGCGTACAGCGCGCTTTCCTGGAAGTCCTGGCTCTCAAGCACCGGCCCCACCAGAATCAACGCCGTGCGCTGCAGCGTATTGGCGGCTAACGCTTCAATGGTGGATAGCCGCCCTCTGATGATTTTTTCATCGGGCCAGCTGGCTCGCCACACAATGGCCACGGGGCAGTCACCGCCGTAGTACGGCGTAAGTGACGCCACCACGCGTTCGAGGTTATGGATCGACAGGTGAATCGCCAGCGTCGCGCCGGTCTGGGCAAAGTTGGCCAGGGTTTCGTTGTCCGGCATGGCGCTGGCGCGCCCGGAGGTACGCGTCAGCACGACCGATTGCGACACGCCTGGCAGGGTCAGCTCCTGGCCCAAACTGGCCGCAGCGGCGGCAAAGGCGGGCACGCCCGGGGTGATGGTGTAGGGAATCTCCAGCGCGCGCAGGCGGCGGGTCTGCTCCCCCACCGCCGACCATACCGATAGATCCCCCGAATGCAGCCGCACGACATCCTGCTCAGCCGCGTGGGCGGCCTGGATTTCCTCGATGATCTCGTCCAGCGACAGCGGCGCGGTGTTGACGATGCGCGCCCCTGGCGGGCAGTGCTCAAGCAGTTCTTGCGGCACCAGCGAGCCGGCGTAGAGGCACACCGGGCTCGCGGCAATCAGGTCGCGGCCGCGCAGCGTGATCAGGTCCGGGGCGCCTGGCCCGGCGCCGATGAAATGAACGGTCATAATGATGTTCCTATGGCGATGGCCGCCGTTGCCTGCCGGTCAGTGGAAATGTGCCGTGGGCCGAGCAGCTGCGCCCCAGGCCCGGCGGCCAATAACGCCACCGCTTCGGACACGCTGCCCGTCCCCCGCGCCTGCAGGCTTTGCGCGGAGTGGGTGACGGTAGTGACGCTTGGCAGGTCCGCATCGGCGACCAGAATGACATTGAGGCAGCGCGCCTGGCCCAGGCTTTGCACCAGCGGGCGCATGGATTGCGTGGCTGCCAGGGCGTCAATCGCCCCAAAGCGCTGGGTCAGCGTATCGAGTAACGCTGCCAGCGAGGCAAGCGACGCACCGTGGCGAAAGCCAAACCCGACCACCCTCATCGGAATTCTCTTCTCCGACTTGCTCTCCATCAACTGGCTCTTCATCGACTTGTCTCATGCTTCATCGTGAGCAGCGCCACTGCACAATCGGGTAGCTGGCTTTCCAGCCCCGGCGAGTACCCAGCGGCGCGGCGCTTGCAAGCTCCAGGCGCAGCAGCTCGCCGCCTGCCTGATGGTGCCAGTGGGCCAGCAGCGCTTCGGATTCCAGGGTGACCGCGTTGGCTACCAGCCGTGTGCCCGCGGGGAGCTGCTGCCATAGCGCTTCTAACAACGCTTGAGAAAGCCCGCCGCCGATAAACACCGCGTCCGGCGGCGGTGCCTGGGCAAGCGCGTCCAGCGCGCTGCCTTCGATGATCGTGAGCCAGTCAACGCCCAACTGGCTGGCGTTGTGAGCGGCACGGGCAGCGCGGCTGGGGTTTTGCTCAACGCCTACCGCTTGATTGTCGGGGTGCGCCAGCAGCCACTCGATGGCAATCGAGCCCGAGCCGGTGCCGATATCCCATAACCGTTCGCCGGGCTTGGGCGCCAGCGCGGCCAGGGTCATGGCGCGAATGGCTTGTTTGGTGATCTGGCCATCGTGCTCAAAAAAGTCATCGGGCAGCCCAGGCGTCAGCGGCAATGCGGGCCCTTCGCCTGCGACCTCAAGCGCTACTGCTACAGGATGCGCGATGTCATCGGGCAAGTTGGCCGCTGCCGTAAAGCTTCGCACCCGCTCGTGCTCGCCACCCAGGGCTTCCAGCACCGTTAGCGTTGAATCCGCGAAGCCAAACTGGCAGACCCAGCGGGCAAGCTCCGCTACCGCGTCGCCGTCTCGCACCAGCACCAGCAAGCGCCTGCCAGGCTGCAGGTAGGGCCGAACGCGGGTTAACGGTTTGGCGTGCAGGCCCAGGCAGGTGCAGTCCTGAATCGGCCAGCCCAGGCGGGAAGCCGCCAGGCTGAACGTGGAGGGCGAAGGCAGCGCCTGCCATTCCTGGGGCTCAAGGTGGCCGACAATAGAGGTGCCCGCGCCAAACCAAAACGGGTCGCCGGAGGCCAGCATCACCACGCGGCGACCGCACTCGGCGAGCAGTTGAGGGATGCCGTCGGCAAACGGCACCGGCCATTCACGCAACTTATCTTTCAGGTCGGTTTTCAGGTCGGCGTTCAAGTCAGTGCTCAGGGGTTCGAGCAGGCGCAGGTGTCGGCGCGCGCCAAACACCACCTCGGCACGCGCAAGCGCCTCGCGGCTTGCCGCCGTGAGACCCTGTGTGCCACTCTCCCCCCAGCCTATTATCGTCAGCCAGGGAACCTCGTTACCGTTAACCACTATGAATATCCTGATTCTTGGCGGAACCTCAGAGGCCAGCGCCCTGGCCAGCCTGCTGGCTGAGCGTTCGATCCCGGCCATCTATAGTTATGCGGGGCGTGTCAGCACCCCCAAGCCGCAACCCTTGCCGACGCGCATTGGCGGTTTTGGCGGCGTTGATGGCCTCATCGCGTATCTTGAGCAAGCGGGCATTACCCACCTGATTGACGCGACCCACCCTTTCGCCGAGCAGATGAGCCGCCACGCGCTCGCCGCTGCCGCGCAGTGTGGCATTCCCCTTATGGCGTTCACCCGCCCGGCCTGGCAACCCCAGCCCGGCGATCGCTGGACGCACGTTGCCAGCATCGACGAGGCAGTGAACCAGCTCGATGGCCCGCCCGAGCGCGTCATGCTGGCCATCGGGCGTCAGCACCTGGAGGCCTTTGCCGCGAAGCCGCAGCATCACTATTTGCTGCGGCTGGTCGATTACCCCGAGCAGCCGATACCGCTGCCCCACCAGACTATCACCGTCGAGCGCGGCCCGTTTACCACAAAGGGCGATCTGGCCTTGCTAAAAGACCACGCCGTTGAGCGCCTGGTATGCAAAAACGCCGGCGGCAACGGCGCGGTGTCCAAACTCACCGCCGCCCGCACGCTCGGCCTGCCGGTGGTGATGATCGAGCGGCCAACGCTGCCCTCTCGCCGGGAATGTCACGCCCTGGATGACGTGCTGGCCTGGCTTTTTAAGCCCACCGAGCGAGGGGTATAAACCCACGGTTCGCGCTCTTTTGTGCCTTGTCTTGCAATGCGCCGCGTCTGGCTGGAGCCCACGATGACCAGGGTGCGCATATCCGCCATGTCCGGCGTTGCCTCGCCCAGGGTGGTGACGCGAATCGCTTCGTCAGGGGTCGAGACAGCGCGGGCAAAAACAATCAACCGGTCCCCGCAGGCTTCAAGCAGTATCTCCAGCGTACGCGCAAAGCCTTCCGGCCGCGCCCTGGAGCGCGGGTTGTAGAACGCCATGGCAAAGTCGGCCTCGGCGGCCAGGCGCAGACGCTTTTCAATCAGCGCCCAGGGCTTGAGGTTGTCGGATAGATTAATGCAGCAGAAGTCGTGCCCCAACGGCGCGCCGACACTGGCACTGGCGGCCAGCATGGCGGAAATCCCCGGCAGCACCTGAACGTCCAGCGAGCGCCACTGGGCATCGCCCGCTTCCAAGGCTTCAAACACCGCCGAGGCCATGGCAAACACCCCCGGGTCGCCGGAGGACACCACCGCCACGCGGCGGCCTTCAGCAGCCATTGCCAGCGCCTGCTCGGCCCGCTGGATTTCTTCCCGGTTGTCCGAGCCGTGGCGAACAAGCCCGGCTCTCGGCGCGACCCGTTCAACGTAGGGCACGTAGCCCACCACATCCGTGGCCTCGGCGAGCACCACCGACACCTCAGGAGTCACCAGCTGGTCACTGCCCGGCCCCAAACCGACGATTTTCAGCCAGCCGCTCATGGGCGTCTCCCATGGCCGTGAATCAGCACAATCGAGAAGTACGGCACGCTCTCGCCTGCGTCCTTGAAGGGCCGGACCCTCTCCTGGCTCATGGCGGCATACTCGATCAGCCAGGCTTCATCCTCGCGCCCTGCTTGGGCAAGCGCCCGGCGCAGTTTGTCCAGGTTGCGGCCGATTTTCATCACCACCAGAGCATCGGTCTCGGCGATGCGCGCGGCCAGGGAGGCTTCCGGCAGCGTGGCCATGACCACCGTGAGGATATCGTCGCCCCAGGTGATCGGCTGGCCGGTGGCGGTCCAGGCCGCCGACATCCCGGTAATCCCCGGCACCACGGAGACCGGCACGCGGTCTAGCAACCGGGTATAAAGATGCATAAAGGAGCCGTAGAAGAACGGGTCGCCTTCGCAGAGCACCACCACATCGCGCCCTGCCTCGGCCAGTTCGATCAGTAGCGCCACGCTGCGTTGGTAAAAGTTGGCCAGCAACTCGTTGTAACGCGGGTCGTCGAAGGGGATCTCCGTGGTCACCGGGTATTCCATGGCAAGCTCGGTGACTTCAGGCGCCAACATACCTTCGACGATGCTGCGCGCATGGCCGGTACGCCCCTTCTTGCGGAAATAGGCAACGTGAGAGGCGCCGCGGATCAGCCGATCGGCGCGCACGCTCATCAAGTCCTGGCTTCCCGGGCCAAGGCCGACTCCGTAGATGATTCCCTGGGTCATTCTGTTCGGTCCGCGATGGCATTGAGGGCGGCGACGGTCACGGCGCTGCCGCCCAGACGTCCCTGCACCGTGCAGCAGGGGCTGACCTGGCTCTCCCAAAGCGCCTGCTTGGACTCGGCCGCGCCGACAAAACCCACCGGGCAGCCGATAATCGCAGCGGGCCGGGGGCAGTCGGGGTCTTCGAGCATATTGAGCAGATGAAACAGCGCCGTGGGCGCGTTGCCAATCGCCACTACCGCGCCTTCCAGGTGCGGCCGCCATAGCTCCAGCGCCGCCGCCGAGCGGGTGTTGGCCATCTCTTTGGCCAGTACCGGGGTGCGCTCGTCATTCAGCGTGCAGATAATCGCGTTATCGGCGGGCAGGCGTTTACGCGTGATGCCTTCAGACACCATGCGGGCGTCGCATAAAATCGGCGCGCCGGCTTCGAGCGCTTTGCGGGCGTGGCTGACCACATCGCCTGAAAACTGTATCGACGCGGCGAGTTCCACCAGCCCGGCGGCATGAATCATGCGCACGGCAATCGGCTCTTCATCGCGAGAAAACCGCCCCAGGTCTGCTTCACGGCGAATGGTGGCAAAGGACTCCCGGTAAATCGCCGGGCCGTCTGTTTCATAAATGTGGGGCACCTAAACTCTCCAAATATGCAACAACCTCAGTCTCCGTGAGGCCTGTTTTAACCGGCGTGCTATCGGCACGGCCGTTAACGATAAGATCAAACCGGCCAGCCTCGCCAACCAGGCAAACGTCAGCCGATGCGCGGCGGGCGCAGCCCTTGGCGCAGCCGGATACATGCACGGCACCTTGGGTAACGCCACGCAAACGCTCGGCAAGCGGCTGGGTAGCCACGCTGGCCTGCTCGCAATAGGGCGCGCCGGGGCAGGCATCGATACGCAGGCGGGCGTCCTGCTCATCGCTGATCAACCCGTCGATGGCCGCGGCGCTGGCTCCCGCAACCCAGATACGCCGCCAGGGCGTCACCTGCAGGGCGGTGACCTCGGCAGGCGTCACCGCAGCGCGCAGTACCTTGGCGGGCACCCGCCCAAACGGCAGGCCATACACCGCGCCGTGGGCGTGCTTGCCCAGGGGCAGTGGGCTGCCCGCTGCGGCGGGCCGTGCGTTGGTCGGGGCCCAGTCAGGCAGCGGCACGTTATGGCGCCGCATGCGTTTGCTGTCCCAACCGCCGCTTTCAACAAACCAATGCGTTAGGCGGATTAGCTGCGCCACGGCCGCGTCAATTGAGGGCACCGCGGTGCCGGATGCATGGCCATCGGCGCGCACCAGCAGGCCGCCCGAATCGGCGCGCTCGATACGAAAATCCGCCGAGGCATCGCCGAGTACCGGCAACTCGCCTGCATCAATGGCGATCCCGACCTTGGCGGGCACCACCGGCAGTTGTTGCCAGCGGTCATTAAGCGCGCTGGCGATTTTATGGGTATCGTCCTCCGCTTGCCAGCCGGGGGCCAATAGAATTTGCGGGCGACGTTCTGCCTCTGGGTCGGGGTCAATCAATTCGTGGGCGATCAGCGCGTCCATCAGGGCCGGCCAGCTCGCCTCGGTGACGCCGCGCAACTGCAGATTGGCGCGGCTGGTCAGTTCGACCAAGCCGCTCCCAAAGGCTTCCGCCGCATCACACAGCGCCAGCACCTGGCTGCGCGTTAGCTGGCCCAGTCTTGGGCGCACGCGCACCAGCCAGCCATCGCCAGTTGCCATCGGCTGCCAGGCACCGGGGCACCAGCCCTTGATGCGAGGTTCAGCCGACATCCGCCGCGACCTCTTTCGCCTCGTCCATTTCCAGCAGCAGGTCTTTCAGCGCGTCGCCCTGCTCGCCGGGCGCCTGCCACATGCCGCGCTGGGCGGCTTCGAGCAGGCGTTCGGCCATTTCTTCCAGCGCCGACGGGTTATGCTCGCGCAGGAATTGCTGATTGGCGTCATCCAGTACCAACGCCTCGGTCACCTGGGCGTACTGGTAGTCGGCGACCAGGTCGGTCGTGGCGTCGTAGGCGAATAAATAGTCGATGGTGGCTGCCATCTCGAAGCCGCCTTTATAACCGTGCTCACGCATGGCGTTGATCCACTTGGGATTGAGTACCCGCGAGCGAATCACCTTGGCAAGCTCTTCTTTCAGCGTGCGTATCTTGGGCGCTGCCGGGTTGGCGTGGTCGGCGTGATAGATGGTCGGCGTTTGCCCGCTCAGCGAGCGGCTGGCGTTGGCCATGCCGCCCTGGAAGGCGTAGTAGCTGTTGGAATCGAGGATATCGTGCTCGCGGTTATCCTGGTTCTGCATCACCGCTTCCAGGCCTTTAAGCTGCTGCTCGAAGGCATCCGGGGCGGCTGTGCCCGACTCGGCAAACTGCCCGTAGGCGTAGGCGCCGTTGTCCAGGTACGCCTGCGCCAGGTCATCGGCATTTTCCCAGGCGCCGTTGTCGATCAGCCGGTTCAGGCCGGTGCCGTATTCGCCCGGCTTGCTGCCGAAGATCCGATAGCCTGCCTGCTGGGCGGCCATCTCGGGGCTCAGCCCCTGCTTTTCCAACACTTGCTGGCGGGCCATCACCGCATCGCGGATGGTATTGCTGTTGCCCGGTTCGGCGTAGCTGGCAACCGCCTGCACGGCGGCGTCGAACAGCCGGATCACGTTGGGAAACGCATCACGGAAGAAGCCGGAGACCCGCAGCGTGACGTCCACCCGCGGGCGGTTGAGCAGCATGGAGGGGATCACTTCGATGTCGATCACCCGCTGCGAGCCCAGCGACCAGATGGGGCGCACGCCCATGAGTGCAAAGGCCTGGGCAATGTCATCGCCGCCGGTGCGCATGGTGGCGGTGCCCCAGATGGATAAGCCCAAGCGACGGGGGTAGTCACCGTTATCCTGCAGGTAGCGCTCGACAAACGCCTGGGCGGATTTTTCGCCCAGCGTCCAGGCGGCCGGCGATGGGATCGAGCGGTTGTCCACGCTGAAGAAGTTGCGCCCGGTGGGCAGCGTATCCAGCCGCCCGCGGCTGGGGGCGCCACTCGGCCCCGGCGGCACAAACAGGCCATCAAGGCCTTCCAGCAGCGAGCTAATTTCCAATTGGGCGCTCTGCTGGAGCGCCACCCACAGCTGATCCCTTGCGTAGCGCAGCTGCTCGGCGGTCGCGGGATAGCGGGCAGCCAACACCTCCAGGCTACCGGGCGCGACCACGTATTCTTCGACCAGCTGGTGGGCCAGCGCTTCCAGGCGCTCACGGGTGTCGTTGCCGCTGCGCCAGGCGGCGCTATCCAGCTCGCGCAGCACATCTGGCCGCGGCCCCGTCCAGGGCTCGGCGTCGGCCATCAGCGGGTCAAAGGGCGCGTACCTTTCATCGTGCAGGGCCAAATCATCGGCCAGGTTATGCAGCAGGCCGCGCTGGGCAATGCTCTCTCCCCTCGGCAAGCGCAGCAGCGCCACCAGGGTGCCGACCACTTTATCCTGGGGCGGCAGCGTGCCGAGCACGTGCAAGCCGTGGCGAATCTGCGATTCCTTGATGTCGCATAAGAAGGTATCCAGCTCGTTCAGGATCAGCGCTTCGTCCTGGCTGTCGATGGCCTTGGTAAGCTCCTGGTCGATGCCGGTCTCGCGCAGGTGCTCAAGAATCTGCTCGCGGATTAACGCTTCGCGCCGGGGGTCCATATCCAGCGCCTGGTAGTACTCGTCGGTGAGCGCTTCCAGTTTGGCCATATCACCATACAGCTCGGCGCGGGCCAGCGGCGGCATCAGGTGGTCGATAATCACCGCCTGGCTGCGCCGCTTGGCCTGGGCGCCCTCGCCCGGGTCGTTGACGATAAACGGGTAGAAGTGCGGCACCGGCCCCAGCGCAACATCCGGCCAGCAATCGGCGCTCAGGGCGCTGCTTTTGCCCGGCAGCCATTCAAGGTTGCCGTGTTTGCCGACGTGAATCACTGCTTCCACCTGGTAGTGCTCGCGCAGCCAGAAGTAGAACGCCAGGTAGCTGTGCGGCGGCGCCAGCTGCATATCGTGGTAAGACTGGGTCAGGTCGTCGATAAAGTCGCGCTCGGGCTGGATGCCCACGAAGGTTTCGCCCAGCCGGATCCCCGAGATCATCAGCCGCCCCTGGCGGCATTTGGGGTCATCAGAGGGCGCGCCCCAACGCGTCCATACCGTTTCCTGGAGCTCGGCGGGCAGCGTGTAAAACCATGCCAGATACTCGTCAACGCCGATGCTTTGCCAGCACATGCGCTGGTCGATGACGTCGCGGTCGTTGGTCACCGCCCCTTGCAGCAGGCGGATCAGGTCATCGCCATGCGCTGGCAGGTCGCTCACAGGGTAACCTGCTGTTTGCAGCGCGGTTAATATCTGCAGCGTCGAAGCAGGCGTGTCCAGCCCCACGCCGTTGCCAATCCGGCCATCGCGGTTGGGGTAATTCGCCAGCACCAGCGCCAGCCGTTTGGCGTGGTTGGGGGTGGTGCGCAGGTGGCAGAACCGGCGCGCCAGCTTGGCGACAAACTCAGCGCGCTCGGGATGCAGGGCGTGATGGGTCACCGACAGCTGGCTACGGGCGTTGTAAAGCGCTTCCGCCTTGAAGCCCACCGCCCGGGTAATCACCCGGCCATCCATCTCCGGGAGCACGACCTGCATCGCCACATCCCGGCTTCTCAGCCCGGCGGCGGAGGCCTGCCAGTCCTCGACGGTGCTGCTGGATAGAATCGCCTGGAGAATGACCGGCTGGCCGTCGAAAACGCTCTCGGGAATCGCGCCGCCCAGCGGGTAGGTGTCGTCGGAATTGCGGTTAATCGAGAAGCTGGTGGTGTTGACCACCAGCATGGCGCCGGTCTGCTCGATCAGGTGATTGACAAACGCAATGCAGTCGGCCTCTTTCAGGGAGGCAACGGCGATGGCGAGTGGCTCAAGCCCCTGCGCTTTAAGCGCCTCGATCATGCCGTCGACAACCAGGGTATTGGCGCCCTGCAAGTGGCTGCGGTAGAACAGCAGCAGGCATACCGGCCTTTCCGGCTGCTGATTGGCCCGCCATTCGCTCAGGCTCATCACCTGGCGCCCGGATGGGCTCGAGGCGTCGCTGGGCGCGTAGATCACCGCCGAAGGCACCACCTTGGGTTCCTTCCAGGCGGTGGGCATATCAAGGCATTCGCTGCCCACAAAGCGCAGCAGCTGCTCGGCGTTATCCACGCCGCCTTCGCGCAGGTAGCGCCACACCCGGTGGGCGCTTTCATAGTCGACGCTCGAGGCTTCCAGCAGCGCATCGTCCGGCGCGTCGCAACCCGGCACCAGAATCAACTGGCGGCCCGGCTTGGCGTTCAACCAGGCCAACAGGCGTTCGTAGCCGTACTGCCAGTAGGCCTGACCGCCGAGCATCGACACGACCACGAGCTGCGCCTTTTCCAGCACCCGATCCTCGTAGAGGTCGTAGGCGGCGGGCTTGACCAGGTTCATCCAGTTGGCGAGACGTACCGACGGATAGCGCTCGCCCAGGCGATCGATCGCCTGGGCCAGAGCCGACAGGTTGCTATCGGCAGCCGATAGGATCACGACATCCGCAGGGCTCTGTTGAAGATCGACAATGCCTTCGTCATCAACAAAGCCGCCGGGTTTGGCAGCAAAAAGGTGCATTAGGCGGCTGTTGTTACCTCTGCTTCGGCAAGCGCTTCACGCAGCGCGTCGCTGTCCAGCGCTTTGCCAATGATGACCAGTTGGGTTTGACGCGTCTCGCCTTCCGCCCAGAGGCGGTCGAAGTAGCCATCCAGCCGTTCGCCCACGGCCTGGATAACACGGCGCATCGGCTTGCCGGGAATCGCCGCAAAGCCTTTGGCGCGGTAGATTTCCTGGGTTTTGACGATGTGTTGCAGCTTGGCCGCCAGCAGGTCGCCGTCGACTTCGCCCAGGCTGATCACGCAGGAGTCAAAGTTGTCGTGGGCGTGGTCGTGATGAGCGCCCTCGGCGTGGTGCTTATCGTGGTGATTGGCGATCAGATCAATACTGGCTTCGCTGGCCGCCCCGATACCCATCAGGGCTTCCAGTTGCACGGTATTGGTGGCCAGGGTTTGATCGACAAACAGGTACTTCACGGAGTCAGGCACCCGCGCCTGAATCAACGCCTCGACCCGCGCCTTGTCGTCCGGGCTGAGCAGGTCCGTCTTGCTGACCAGTACCAGGTCGGCCGCGCTTAGCTGGTCATCGAGCAGCTCTTGCAGGCTGGGGTCGTGATCCAGGCTTTCATCGGCCTGGCGCTGGGCTTCTACCTTGGCCACATCACTGGCGTAACGGCCGGCGGCCACGGCGGGGCCATCGATCACGGTAATGATCGCATCGACGGTGCAGTGCTGGCGCACTTCCGGCCAGTTGAAGGCCTGCACCAGCGGCTTGGGCAGTGCCAAGCCGCTGGTTTCGATCAGAATATGGTCGATATCGTCGCGGCGGGCGACCAGCTTTTTCATCACCGGTAGAAACTCTTCCTCTACCGTGCAGCAGATACAGCCGTTGGCCAGTTCGAAAATACCGCTGTCGTCGCCTTCCACCGCCTGACCGTCTTCGCAGTCGAGGGCACAGCCACGCAGCAGGCTTGAGTCGATGTCCTGCTCGCCGAATTCATTGACGATCACGGCAATTCGCTTGCCGGTCACCTGACGCAAAATGCTCGCCAGCAGGGTGGTTTTACCGCTACCCAAAAAGCCGGTGACCACGGTGGCGGGTATCTTATTTAACTGCATGGGTCTGGTCCTCAGAATCGATAGGCTGACGCGCTGGCGACGCTTTGCCGCTAAACAGCAGCGCGATCGCGGCAGGGTTGTTGGCAAAAAACAGGTGCAAGTAGGTGGCGGTCAACCCACGCTCACGAAAGATGGCTTCTCCCGGCGCGGGGTGGCGCTGGCGCCGGCCGTGGGCAATGGGTTCCGGCGTTCCCTCGGCCATCGAGCGATGGTGGGCATGGCCGCGTACCGGGCCTTCGAGCAGCTCGGCGGTTTGCATTCCCTGGCAGCCCCGCCGCCCGCGCATCGCCCCCTGCCCTGGCAGCAGGCCCAGCATGGTGTGGGTGGTTTCGTCGTAGTCGGTCAGGGTTTCCAGGCAGTAAAGCAGCCCGCCGCACTCGGCAAGAATCGGCTTGTCCTCGGCAAACAACTGCCTGATCGCCGCGTGCATGGCCGTGTTGGCCGCCAGCTTGTCAGCGTGAATTTCCGGGTAGCCACCGGGCAGCCACAGTGCATCGCAGCTTGGCAGCGCGCTATCGTCTAGCGGCGAGAAAAAGCGCAGCGCAGCACCCATCTGCTCGAGCAGGTCCAGGTTGGCCTGGTAAATAAAGCTGAACGCGGCGTCTTTGGCCACGCCGATGGTAATCCCGGCAAGTGACGGCAACGCCGCTTTGGCGATCTCTGGTGCGGCGTAAAACGTCACCGGCGGCAGGGCGAGCAGCGTTTGCGGCAGGTTTTCCGCCTCGATAACGCTTGCGCCCTTTTCAAAGCGCGCTTCCAGGTCGTCACGAATTTCGTCGGCCTGCACCAGGCCTAAATGACGCTCGGGGAGTGAAAGCGCTGGGTTGCGCGCGATGGCAGCGAGCAACGGGATGTCTGTCGGCAGGGTTGTCTCGATCAGCTCGCGGTGGCGCTCGGAGCCGCAGCTGTTGGCGATAAGCCCGACAATGCGAATATCGTCACGAAAGCCCGCCAGCCCCGCCAGGAGTGCGCCCGCGGTCTGCGCCATACCTTTGACGTCCATCACCACCACCATGGGCAAGCCGAACCGTGCGGCCAGGTCGGCACTGGAAGGCTCACCGTCAAACAGGCCCATGGCGCCTTCGACTAATATCATGTCCGCCGTTTGGGCGGCTTCATAAAAGCGCTGCCGGCAGTAGGCGTCGCCCGCCATCCACAGGTCAAGCTGGTCGACCGGCTGGCCAGAGGCCTGGGCCAGCACTTGGGGGTCCAGGTAGTCGGGGCCGGTTTTAAACACGCGCACCACCTTGCCCTGGTTGCGCAGCGCCCTAGCCAGCGCGGCGGTAAAGGTGGTTTTGCCCTGCCCCGAGGAAGGCGCGGCAATAAACAGCGCCGGGCAGCTTGCATGGGGTGTGCTCATCAGGGATGTGCTCATCAGTATTCGATCCCCGCCTGGGCTTTAACACCGCCACGAAAGGCGTGACGCTCGTCTTGCACCGTGCTGATGGTATCGGCGATTTTCTGAAGCGGCGTCGCCATGGTGCGCCCGGTGATGATCACGTTTTGATGCGCCGGGCGTTGGTTGAGCGCTTCGACCACCGGCAGCGGGTCGAGGTAGCCATACTTGAACATGTAGCTCATTTCATCGAGGACGATGAGGTGGTAATCCGGGTTTTCGAGCAATCCCTTGGCCACTGCCCACGCCGACTGGGCGGCTTCAATATCACGCTCGCGATCCTGGGTTTCCCAGGTAAACCCCTGGCCCATGATGTGCCAGTCAAGGTTGGGCTGATCGCGGAAAAACAGGTATTCGCCGGTCTCGCGCCGACCCTTGATGAACTGGATGACCGCGCAGCGCTGCCCGTGGCCCAGCGAACGCGCCATGGTGCCCAACGCGGAGCTGCTTTTACCTTTGCCGTTGCCTTTCAGCAGGATCAACACCCCGCGCTCTTCCGTGGCACGGCTGATGCGCTCGTCGACCACGTCCTTTTTGCGCTGCATGCGGTTGGTATGGCGATCGTCACTCATGGAGTTTCCCGTCCAGAAAAAGGTGTCCAGTATCTTGCCCCCAACTGCTGGGCGATGCGCGCTCCCTGGCCGCGTTTGATTCTGGACGACTCGGTATCCATCAAGATGCAGTCGCCCAGCGGGCCAAGGTCGGCGACCGATTCACGGGTACGCCCGTCGGTAATCAGATAGGTACGAATATGCAGCCCGGGCTCGCGGCGTTGCCACTGGTGAATCAGGCGCCTGGCTTCGATAACCGCCTCGCGCAGCGGCGTACCGCCGCCACCCGTCGCCGCCTCCAGCGCATCTTGTACACGCTTGGGCGCACGGCGCCGGGACAGAAGCGGCACCACACCGCCGTTGCCAAACCCCACCACGGCTACCTGCTCGCGTGCCGCGTAGGCCTTGTTCACCAGCGCTTCCACAAGCCCTTTCGCCTGGCCCAGCAAGCGCTGCCCCAGGGTAGAGCCGGAGGTGTCCAGCAGCACCAGGTGCGCCGTCGCCTGGCCAGCGCGGGATTTGCGCATTTTTATCTCTCGCCAGGGCCACTGGCCGCGATTGGCGATCAGGGTGCCAAAGCTATCCAGGCGAGAGGTCTCCGCCTGGGAGCGCCCCTTGCCTGCCGTACGCCCTTTGCCCGCCGAGGCCGGGGTTGCCGCTGTCTTGCTCTGAGCATCAGCGTCTGGGGTTTTCGCCAGATTGGGCGCTGGCTGTGAAATCGTCTGCTGCGCCTGGGGCGGCATGGCGCCCCACTGGCCCTGCTCGCCGCGCTGGTCGGATGTTCCCGCCGACTCGTTAGACGCCGACGACGAACCGCCTTCGCCACCGGACGGTGTTTCACCCTGCGGCGGCGGCGATGCCGGCGGATTCTGCTCGGGAGGCTGGGTACGCCGATGGTCCAGCACCCAGGGCTCGACGATCTCGATATCCTGCTGCGCTACCTCGCTTGCACCACGCCAGGCGGCATGAGCGCGCGCGGCACGGTGCCAGGTTACGTCAGCTCGCAGACCTTCCACACCGGCGGCTTCACAGCGCGAGGCGATGGCGTGATACACCCAGGACGGGGTAATGACATCATCCAACTGGCGCTGGGCTTGTTGAATCCGCTCGGTCAGCGCGGCCTGGGCATCCTCGAAATCCCCCATGGCGTGCGCGGGGTCACGGTCAAAGGCTTCGCGCTGTTGGACGATGGCGATTCGCTCTTCCACGCTGATGCTCGCGGGCTGATCGATACACAGCCCAAAACGGTCCAGCAACTGCGGGCGTAGCTCGCCTTCATCCGGGTTCATGGTGCCAATCAGGCTAAAGCGTGCCGGATGGGAATGGCTGATACCGTCGCGCTCGACGATATTGGTCCCGCTGGCGGCCACATCCAGCAGCAAATCGACCAGCGTGTCGGGTAGCAGATTGACTTCATCCACATACAGCACGCCGCCGTGGGCCTTGGCCAACAAGCCGGGGTGGAAGGTGGTTTCACGCTCGGCAAGCACCCGCTGCAAATCCAGGCTTCCCGTCAGGCGGTCCTCGCTAGCGCCTAGCGGCAAGGTGACAAACGGCGGTTTGTGCCCCTGGCTGTCCGGCGGCAGAATAGCCGCCAATGCCCGTGCCAGGGTCGATTTGGCGCTCCCCCGGGGGCCGCTGATCAGCACGCCGCCAATCTGGGGGTTAATCACGTTGAGCAGCAGCGCTGTTTTTAGCGCCTTCTGGCCAACCACCGCCGCAAAGGGAAACTCACTCACCGGCACCTCCCGTGCTGGTCATGCCCACTAACCGATCAATATTGGCCAACTGATCTGGGGAGCAAGGGACTTGAATATGATTCATGGTAACTAGCCAAGTGATAATAAACCATTCATAAAGAAGTGGGAATATAAAAGGCATTCAGTATAGAGGAAGGCATGGCGGCGAGGCCAATCTGTTACGTGCTATTAACCTTGCAAGCACTTATATCAGTTCACGCTAAGGATGCTGCTGGATTTTTACACGCACTCAAAATACAATGTTATAACATTGCATATACTATGGGGTCTCATAAGATCCTTAGCCTTTCTGTTGTTCGCTATCCCCCTGCGACCTAGAATGGCTAACGTCGGTGTTCCCCCCGGAACTTAATAGAGAATCCGCCGCGGCTGGCCGCGAAACGGAACTGCCCCCGCAACTGTAGGCGGTGAGCGATGCTCTTTAATGCCACTGGACACATTGTCTGGGAAGGCGAGCTAGCCATGACCCGTCAGTCAGGAGAACTGCCGACAAATGACTAACATTGAGCGAAGTGGCTCGGTCAGTATTTTCTGGCCGAATCCCAAGCTCATCATGCACGGGAGTGTACATGATGTTGAGATTGAACACGGCCATCGCCGCGAGCGCTGTTGGCCTTGCACAGGCGGCTTACGCCTCCACCGACTACCCGCTTACGCTCACCAACTGCGGCGTAGAGATCAGCGTGGCGTCGCCCCCGGAGCGAACGGTGACGGTAGGCCAATCAGCCACAGAGATCCTCTATTCGCTGGGGCTCGCTGACCGCGTGAATGGCACCTCGGTGTGGTTCAATCCGGTT
The DNA here is from genome assembly GCF_014263395.1 of Halomonas sp. SH5A2. Classification (GTDB taxonomy): domain Bacteria; phylum Pseudomonadota; class Gammaproteobacteria; order Pseudomonadales; family Halomonadaceae; genus Vreelandella. The sequence goes on from NZ_CP058321.1 coordinate 2,241,202, forward strand.
CTACCCCAGTTTGCAGAAGCCAATGAAGCGATCGAGCGGATCGCCAACGACGACCCAAGCTTTGAGGCCGTGGTCAATAAGCGGCCAGATCTGGTAGCGGTTCAGTATGAGTGGCACGTTGGCCCGACCGGCAGCGTCGCCACCCGCGAACAGCTCCATGAGCTGGGTATTAACACCTATATTATGCCCGCCGACTGCGACACCAAGGATAACTCTACCGGTGGCGATGGTACCCGCACGGCCGCTTTCTCAACGGATTCAATCTACAAAGGGATCACCGAACTCGCCGACATTTACGCTGTTCAAGACGCTGGCGAGGCCCTTGTAGCCGACCTTATCGACCGCGAAGAGCGGGCAATCGCACAGGCGAACAGCCTTGATTTACCGGACGATTTATCAGCGGCATTTTGGTTTTCATCGACAGACCTGGGGGTCAGCCCCTTTGTTGCGGGCCAGTTGGGCGCGCCGGGCTATATGATGGATAAACTCGGCATTCGCAATGTGATTGAGTCCGATGAGGAGTGGCCCACGGTGGGCTGGGAGAGCATCGCAAGAGCTGACCCCGATGTACTTGTTATCGCCAGCATGGACCGCCGCCGTTTTCCTGCCGACGATATTGAAGCCAAGCGTGAGTTCCTGCGCAGTGACCCGGTCACTAGCGAAATGAGCGCGGTTAAAAACAACCGCATCGTGGAGATGGATGCCCATGCCATGAGCGCGACTATGCGCACTATTTATGGCCTTGAAACACTGGCCGAGGCGCTATCGACGATGGCATTTGACGAATGAGGATAGCGTTAACACGGCTATCAACAGCGGGCTTTGAATTACGCTGGCTCTGGATAACGCCGCTCGTGCTAGTGGTGGCACTGATCGCGGGTACCGCCATCGGCGAAACGCCGATCCCCGTGGAGACGATTTTCAAAGTACTCGCCAATCAGCTACTGGGCGCGGATTACGCAGTTGACCGGATCGATGCGGGTATTATCTGGAACTACCGCCTCAGTCGTGCCGTCGTGGCCGCCTGTTGCGGCACCAGCCTGGCGCTGGCGGGGGTAGTGCTTCAGGCGCTGCTGCGTAATCCTTTGGCCGACCCCTATTTAATGGGCATTTCCGCTGGGGCCTCAACAGGTGCTGTGGCAGTGGCGGTCGCCGGTATCGGTGCGGGGGCGTTATCGCTCTCTCTAGGTGCCTTTGTGGGCGCCCTCCTCGCCTTTGGAATGGTGGTCATGCTCGCCCATGCGGCCAATAGCGGCGTGGGTGGTGGGCGCGGCGTTCAGGCAGCGGGGGCGATTATTCTGGCAGGCATTGCAGGCTCACAGCTGTTCAATGCGCTCACCGCTTTTATCATCACCAAGTCGGCGAGTGCCGAGCAGGCGCGGAGCATTATGTTTTGGCTGATGGGCAACCTCTCCGGGGTGCGCTGGGCCGATGTGACCTTGGCGGTGCCTGCCGCTCTCTTCGGGCTGCTGGTTTGCCTATGGCACCGGCGCTCCCTGGATGCGTTTACCTTCGGTGCCGACAGCGCCGCCTCCATGGGGATTGCGGTGCGCCCAGTGCGTGGCATGCTGATTATCGCCATGGCGCTGGTAACGGCGGTGATGGTGTCTATTGTGGGGGCGATTGGCTTTGTAGGCTTGGTGATTCCCCATGCCATGCGCTTTATCGTCGGTAGCCGTCATACCCGACTGGTACCGGCCACCGCCTTGGCGGGTGCGGTGTTTTTAATCGGCTCGGATATTCTTTCCCGGGTGCTGGTGCCCGGTCAGGTACTCCCGATCGGAGTGATTACTTCACTGATTGGCGCGCCTGCCTTTGCGCTGATTCTGGTGCGCGGCAAGAGGTCTTAATGCAGTTATCAGCTGAGCAGCTCGCCTGGGCGGTGCATGGTACGCCACTCCTTATTGACGTTAACCTCAGCGTCGAACCCGGCCAAACCTTTGGTTTGGTGGGGCCAAACGGCTCGGGCAAGACGTCCCTTCTGCGCCTGTTGGCAGGCTTGAACAAACCCAAAGCAGGACGGGTGCTAGTGGGTACCCAGCCCCTACACACGCTAAAGCAGCGGGCGATTGCTCAATCTATTGCCTTAGTCGAGCAGCAAGCCGACACCACCGATAGAATTAACGTGCGTGACGTAGTGGCGCTGGGCCGGACGCCCTTTCTTACCGCGTTGAGCCCCTGGTCGACTGAAGACGATGCCATCGTGGTTCAGGCACTGGTAGATGTCGATATGGCGCATATGGCAGATCGACTTTGGCACACGCTCTCTGGCGGCGAGCGCCAGCGCGTGCACATTGCCCGCGCGTTGGCCCAGAAGCCTAAAATCCTGCTATTGGATGAACCCACCAACCATCTGGATATTCGCCATCAGCTGTCGATTCTTGAATTGGTCAGGCAGCTTCCAGTTACCGTCATTATCTCCCTGCACGACCTGAACCACGCCATGGAGTGCGACCGCATCGGCGTGATGGACGGCGGCCGCCTGGTGGACAGCGGCCCACCCAAAGACGTACTGACGGCATTCCGGCTTCGCCAGACCTTTGGCGTCTACGCTGACATCTTCGCCGACCCTATCGATGGCAGCCAGGTCATGCGTTTCAGGAATGCTATTTAGGCATGGCAGGTCTAACCCCGCAGCTAATATGCCGTGAACCAGCGACTTTAATTGATGCCGCTCACCATCACGCATACAATAATACATAAAATAGTGTGTATTATTTTAGACCTCACTACCGGAGGGCATGATGGCTAACCTACTGGAACGCCCGGAAGACGCCGTTTCGGCGACGGCCATGGCACGTGGCTTTAGCGCAAAGCTGAAAGAAATTGCTACTCGCAAGACTGACCGCTTGGTCGTGTTCAAAGACAATCAGCCTGCAGCCGTCCTCATGAACGTTCAGGCCTATCAGGATCTGATAGACGAGTTGGAAGACCTACGCATTGAGGCTATATCTCGGGATCGCTTGGCGAGTTACCAAGCAGATCAGGCCATCCCCCACGACGACATGCGCTTGCTCTTCAACCAGGACGAGTAATCAATGGCTTGGCATGTTATCTATCACCCTGACGTCCAACTGGATTTAACGAGGCTTGGTTCTGCCGCTGCTAACCGTATCCTTGATGTCATCGAGGAACGAATTCGCGACGGAGAGCCCGACAAGCTCGGAAAGCCGCTACGGGGAGCCCTTTCAGGATGTCGGCGAATGCGAACTGGCAACACGCGTATTGTTTACAAAGTGGACGGTCAAGCCATTCAGGTGTTGATCATCGCCGTAGGGGCCAGGCGCGATGAAGAAGTCTATAAGGTCGCGCATCACCGCGTTAAATAACGGGCCATGCTGCTAGAGTAAAAACACTGCACCGACAAGGAGACAACCATGGCCGATTCCCCGGTAGCCGGTGTGCCTCTCTGGCTGAAGCTGGCCTTTTCGTTGTGGATCCTGATCTGGGCACCGAGCTATGTGGTGCTGCTGGGCGCCCAGAATTTCTTCTGGCTTTGTAACGTAGCAAGCTTCCTGCTGCTGGTCGCGCTGTGGGCGGAGCATCGCACCCTGATGTCGATGCAGTGGTTGGCGGTAGCGCTGGTCGGCAGCCTGTGGACGCTTGACGTCGCGACGGCGGTGCTCACCGGTGTACACCCCATCGGTGGCACCGAGTACATGTTCGACCCAGAGCACCCACCCATGGCACGGGCCATGTCGCTTTATCACGTTGTACTGCCACTGGTGGCCGGCATCGGCGTGGCGAAACTGGGCTACGCGCGCCGCGCCCTGCTTTGGCAGACCCTGCTAACCTGGATCGTGGTGCCGGTGTCCTACTTGCTCACCGACGCCGAGCGTAATATCAACTGGGTGCATGGGCCTTTCGGCCAGCCTCAGGACAGTCTCGACCCGCTGCTGTATCTGTTCCTACTGGCGCTGATATGGCCCGTAGTCGTCTACCTGCCGCTGCACCTGCTGATGATTGGCGGGCAGCGCTGGCGGAATCGCCGTTAATGCGGCGAATGAGTCACGCACCAAACTCACCTACACAACCGCTTGAAAAGACCTTTAGATGGCCCTCCAAAAGAACGTATTAATAACGCCTCGCTGTGTCGTTAATGGCCGTCGCGTTTATTTTGCTGGGATGCGTCTTTTGATTCAGCGCGCTCGACAAAGCGATCCGCCTTGTTGGGGAAGCGGCCATAGGCGTTGACGTCTTCGGGTTCTGCGGTATAGCTGTCGCCATAGCCGGGCACGGATTGGGCCATCAGGTCCGGGCGACTGCCCCAGGGCGCGGCGTCGACCACCTTTCGGTGCTCCTCGCGCCATTGTTTTAGTTCCTTATCGCTGGCCTTGGCGTAGAGATCACGCCAGTAGGTAGCTGGACGGCCACGCTTACCCGCCTCATCGAAGGCTTTGGTGGTGGGGTCAAGATGACGGAACGGCTCCAGGCGGGGAATGTCCGGCAACGGCTGGCTGACATCCATGTAGCGGCCCAGCATGTCCCACATGGCATATAACTGGACAATACTCCCGTCGGCCGGAAAATCGAAATCAAGCGGTAAGCCGTTGCGCTCGTCTTTGCTGTGCTGCGGATAGCGATGACGCACCTTGAGGCTATGGAACTGGTTACCTTTCATATCAGCGCGCATTTCGATAAAGGCATCGAATTCATAGAACGGAAAGTTTCCTTGGAAAGACTTCACCATACCCGTGCGCCGACAAAAAGCGATATCGTCCGACCAGTTTTTATTGCTTTTGTAAAAGCGAATGCTGTATGTCTCGTAAAATCTTCGCAGTATGGTAGCGGCTCCACAAAATGCGGTTACGCATAGTGGAATAAAAAATATATCAAGTGACAAGCCATTTTTTGGCCAGAACAACTCCATAAAAACTTCAATTAAAAGAACTATGAGTGAAACACCAACAAAAAAATATCCTGCCCCACCTATAAAGCTAAACCCATGAGTGATGACGACAAACCAAAAGCGCAAGAAGCGATAAAGCAAGCTGACATCTTCATCGACAGACTTTGACCAGCGCGTTTCATTAATCATGGCATAGCCCAGATAATCTTCCTTCATATACTGGTAATCCTCAAACCACTCATTGTCATACTCATATAGGGTAGGATTCACGCCAATATAATGTCCCCAAGGTAGCCGGGCCACATCTAAATGACTGCCAAGTTTTTTCCAAGTACTTTTTTCTGGAGGCGGTGCCTGGCGGGGAATAGCATCGGCCCGGAAGGCGGTCACGGCATAGTGATCTTGCTGTTCCGTCGGGTTCATGCTCCGGCTCCTTGCTTGTTCCATACCCGTTTTAGCCACGCTACCGCCAGGGAAGGCCGCCAGCGACCTTCCGAAAGAACGTATTGATAATGCTTGCTGTGGTGTCGTTAATGGCCGTCGCGTTTATTTTGCTGGGATGCGTCTTTTGCTTCAGCGCGCTCGACGAAGCGCTCCGCCTTGCTGGGGAAGCGGCCGTAGGCGTTGACGTCTTCGGGTTCTGCGGTATAGCTGTCGCCATAGCCGGGCACGGATTGGGCCATCAGATCCGGGCGGCTGCCCCATGGCGCGGCGTCGACCACTTGGCGGTGCTCCTCGCGCCATTGTTTTAGTTCCTTTTCGCTGGCCTTGGCGTAGAGATCACGCCAGTAGGTCGCCGGACGACCACGCTTACCCGCCTCATCAAAGGCTTTGGTGGTGGGGTCAAGATGCCGGAACGGCTCCAATCGAGGAATGTCCGGCAACGGCTGACTGACGTCCATATAGCGGCCCAACATGTCCCACATGGCATAGCGCTCGGCGATACTGCCGGTATCGGTGGGAAAGGTGAACTCCAACGGCAAGCCGCTGTGTTTGTCCTTGCTGAATTGCGGATAGCGATGACGCACCTTAAGGGTGTGACGCTGATTGCCCTTCATGTCCGCGGCCATCTCAATAAAGGCATCGAACTCGTAGAAGGGGAAATTCCCCTGAAAGCTCTTGACCAATCCCGAACAACGACAGAAAGCAACATCGTCCGACCAGTTCTGGTTACTCTTGTAGAAACGAATACTATGTTTCTCAAACAGAGTTTTAAAAACAGTAGCCACTCCACACACACCTACCGTAATAGCTAGAGGCGTTAGCGCAGCCAAGATAGTATCTGCGGCAAATAAAAACAAAATCGTACACACTGCAACTATGCTAGTAAAAAACCACCCAGCCCCCTTACCCCCACCTGAGGCAATAAAACTAAATCCATGACTAACAACGACAAACCAGAAGCGAAAAAAGCGATAGATAAGGCTGATATCTTCATCGACGAACTTTGACCAACGCAACTCGTTTATATGATTAAAGTCATGGAAGTCCTGCTCGCCCATATAATCGTAGTCACGATACCAACCTCCGGAATATTCATATTCAAACTCCGATGGATTAATGCCTACATAGTGACCCCAAGGCAGACGGGCGATATCGAAGTTACTGCCCAGTTTCCCCCAAACGCTTTTTTCTGGCGGTGGTGCCTGACGGGGAATGGCATCGGCCCGGAATGCGGTCTCGGCATAGTGATATTGCTGTTCTGTCGGACTCATAATCCAGCTCCTTGTTTGTTCCATACCCAGGTCAGCGTTGAGGGTTGCGCCGCGAAGGAGACGCTATCTTCCAGCTTACGGTGTTGTCTTTCGACTGGGTCCCAGTATTCCACGCTGCCTTGTCCTTCAATATCCCCCGGGCTTATGCGCACTAGGTAACTACCTTGGTGGTATTCGCGTTGATAATCCGGCTCATGTTGGAAACGGTGATGGCTGGCCGCCAGCCATTTGGCGGGCACATCGCCAAGCCCAGTGGTGGGAACACCCAGGCGCCGCCACTCTCGAGGGAGGCGGATACCCAAATAACGCACTGTCGGGTCCTCTGGATCCTGTCTTGAAAGTCCCACCAGTAAGCGCCGACGATCCATGGGAGCGTATTGATAGGTGTGACGCCTATCCGGTACGGGGGCCGAGCAGTCGGCTTCGACCTGGGTGATGGGCAATTGAAACTCGCCATAGCGCAGCCCGGGGCAGGTCATACGAATGGCGATATCACAGTCAAGGAAATCAGAATCGATAGGGACCAGGCCTTGGGGCGCCACCAGCTCGAAGCGAGCCTGGAAAAGTCCTTGCAATAACTGGAAATACGCGTCTTTGGGTGAAGCTGTCTGAAGGCCTTGGAGGTAATCGTGCTTGTCCATCTGCCGAGCATCATCCTCGGCTTCCTCCGCCAGATCCAGCAGCTTCCCTGCCAGTTCATCCTGATGATTCCCAAAGGGTCCATAGCGTACCCAGAGGGAGAAGCGATCATCGCGAGCTTTGATAGCCATGTACTGACATACCAACGCCACCCCGAGGCTGACCAGCATCACCGGTACCGGGCGCGGCGTACCCACCAAGCCCAGAAGGCCGTTCAGAAAACGATTGCGCACCAGATTCATCCTGGCGGCATTCGCCATCCCCTGACCATATCCGGAACCAACATAACTACCTACACCAATAGCGCCACTGGCGCCCGCTGTCCACTTAGCCGAGTCCCTCAAACCTTGCTGATAGAGTTGATAGGCATCAATGGCCACCAACGAGGCGGTAAATAGCCCGGCACTGAGTGTCATAAAGCCACGAACCTGGCCCGCCTCACCCATGGCTTCTTGCCACCCGGAATTTTTGATCAAGCGTATATCAAGGAACTCATTGGCCTGAACGGCCCATCCCCAGCGAACATTGGTCAGCTTAAGGCCCTGCAATGTCAGCAGGGAGGCATCAAGAGCGGCACTGATAACTCCACCAACTGAGCGAGCGCCGAAGTCTTTATCAACGGCATCCCCAGATACCACTAAATTATAAGCTTCTAGCACCACCAACCCTGACCAAAGCCCGATATACCCCGTCTGGGTCCATCGAAAGGCCTGCTCACTGGTCACTTGTCCTGTCACCTGGGCACGGCCCGTGGCCGCTGGTGACGAGGCGACGTCGCCGCCGAGGACGTTGCGGGCGGAGGCGGCCTGGAGGGCGATGCCGCCCTGGGCCATCTCCTCGGTCAAAGGTTTGAACTGGCTGGGCAATAACCAGTGAACGGCGCCATCGGCATCGACCACCTCGATGGGGAGGCCACCCATCAAAGCGCCTTTGAGATCACCGATATCGGTGGCCAGGGTGAGAGTCATGGTCTCACCCAGTTTCAGGCCCGACACCGCGTTGAGCAGGGTCGGCACAATGCTGCTGGCGACGGCGTCCGTACCGTTGAGCGCCATGCGTGCGCGGCTCATGGCCGGCCCCAGCTCACCGACTTCTTTATCCAGGCGCTGCTGCCAGGCAATCAGTTGTTCCCCTGTTGGGGTAGCGACCTGATCCTGCTGGTCCTTGACGTTTTGGGCAGCCACCTGCAGCACGTCCAGATTCCTGCCATAAGGGCTGCCCCAAACGTTCGTGCTGCAATTCTCATTGGCAAACAGTAACGGCGAGCAGGCATGCCCGGCGCGCCGCTGTGTCGCCGCAAATAGTGTCTCGAGGGTTTGCCGACACTTTGCAGGCGCCTGGAGCGTCTTGGCTTCTTCAGGCGTTGCCTTGAGGTCGAGGCAGTTCAAGCCGGTTTGCAGGGTCTCGATACACCGTGCCAGCAGCGCGTAAGGCTCCAGATGATTGATATCATCAAACAGCATGGCGTCGCGCAGGGTATGGCAAAAGGCCCCCGGCGATGTGTCATTAAACAGCTTCACCAGCGCCGACAGGCGCTCGTCGATCCGCAGGCGGGCCAGTCGGCGCTCTTCTTCCTTGATCAAACGGGAGAACAGGCTCTCCCGGGAGCGCTCAAGGCGGGTGTCATACCAGGTGTCGAGGTAGAGCGGGTTTTCTTCACCCTCCGGGCCATACGGCATGAAACAGTTGGCATGGATCAGTTCGGCTGACTTGCCGTGGGGATGGTACTTCATGCCTTCGGAGAGTACCCAAAGCAGTTCCTGACCGGCCTGGATATCCTCGATCAGGTAGTCAATCGCCTGTTTAGGGTCGCGCAAGAAAACAGCACAAAGCTGCTGTTCGCGAAGCGCCGCCAGGCAATCGTCGGTTCCCTCCGGCGCTGGAAGCATGGCAAGCGAGGCGTCATCCGCACGCTCGTCATCCGCACGATAGTCATTGTTCCATTGCTGCACCAGGCAGCTACGCAGCGCGGGGGAAAAGTGCCGTTGGCGAGTCTGCGTATCGATGTCTGGCGCTACTGCCTGTTGGTCGTCGGACTCGAAGAACTCACGCTCGGCCTGTAGCTGCTCGACGAGGGTATTCCAGCCTGTTGCCGAGGTATCTTCCAGATAGTCCCTGGCGCTGCCCCATGCTTGCTCGTACATCACATCCCGTGGGCGCATTGACGGCAGCCAGTCCAGGGCGGCCTTGCCAGCGCACTCGTCACGGTTGACTTCCACGCTATGGGTGTACATGTTTCGCATGTTGCCCTGCAGCATGGCACTCACTGACGATTCATTGAGGGCAAGCGGTTGGCAGCGTTGGTTGATTAACGTTGGGTTGGCTTCCAGCTGCTCGATATGCGCCCAGGGCCAGGGATGGTCGGAGAAAGCCAGGCGCACATTGGCTGTTTCGCCGTTGAGCCTGAGGGGCAAATGGAGGTGTGCCAGAGCGGGACCGGTGAAATCGCGCACCGTGGGAACGTCATCCTGTTGCCGATACGTCGCGATGTCGCTATCGGTGAACTTCGGCGCTTGGTTCGGCTCGCCGGATATCACCAATTCCCTGATCAGTCGGTTGTCGAGAAACACATAGATGAAGCCGCCACGGCATGGCCCTGCCGCCAGCTCCTGATGATCGATGTACAGCATGGGCAAGGTCGAGACCATCAGGTTGTGCTGGAATGAACGCTTCTTGGGGATTAAGCCGCATTGGGAGATATCTTCCACCTGCAGCAATGGGATCTCGATGTCACCGAGTTTCTGGATCAGGCGATAGCTCGCCAGCTCTTCTTCTAAGTAGGTTTGCTGGGTCTCGACAATCGGCCCGTAACGGCCTTCCGAGGCATCTCCCTCTGCCAGGCATTCTTCGGCGGAGTCGCCCTGATAAAGCCAGTATTCATTCTGGTCGTTATCCGTATGACGACCGGTAATTTCCACGTAGATCGCCTTGGGGCTGCACGCATGGTTCTGTGACATTCCCGTGTCCTTTGTCATGTCATTGCATCGAGAGAAAGGGACTCGATGAAGTGTTCAAATGCGTCACTCGTTTTCAGTTTGCCTTGCGCGTTTTCCACCGCTTGCTTGCGTGACAGATTGAGTTGCCAGGTGTCGTGCCAGTAGTGCTCCAGCGCCCGCCATAGGGAGGTGATGCAATCGTCTTCTTTTTGCAGCAGATCGAAACGATGGATGGCGTCGCCCAGTAAGGGCATCAGCCGGGAAAACTGACTCAAACCTTGCAGTCGCTGCTGAGTCTCCGGCGCCAATCTTAGTGGCTTACCGCCTGGCAGGCTGTTACCGCCCGCCGAGAAATAGTGTTCATGGACGATGTTTTCATGATTCAGGCAAAGCGGCCACGACCAGCAGGTGTCCTCCCCCATCAGGGCAAGGCGGTCTGCCTGGTCGAGTTGTTCCTCACCCAGCAAGAGGTGCAAGACGACAGGCTCGTGAAAGCGCAGTAACCCCATCCCGTTGCCAGGCGTGTCAATGGTCAGGCAGGCGGCCAGGCGCTGCTGCAGGTCTTCCAGAGAGGCAGGCGTATCGATAACCACCGATGCGGCATACGGCATCCAGTCTGCACTGCATTGCTGCCACACGTTGGCATTGTGTGTGATATCCAACAGCACAGGGCCGCTTTCTCGCACGGCGTGATAGGCCGTGCCGTCGTAAAGCCAGCGGAACTTGGGTTCGCTCACTATGCCGTAGAAACGGCGCAATACCTCACCTTCAGGAAGACTGGCTGTCTCTATCAACCAGTAGCGCCGCTCTCTTTGCTCCGGGAGATTCGCTGCATAACGCATTAACTTGCCCTACCCCGGCATGGACAGTCAGACAGTGGGCAACTGCCATCGGTCTGCTTTTGGCATAGCTGGACGATGCTAGCCTCCTGTGCTGACGCTTCCAGCAGCGCCTCATGGGTGACGGGCGGTATGGCTTCATGCCCCTCCGCCACCGCATGCCCAGGCAGCAGCGGCCCTTCCACCGCTTGTCCGCTGCCGCTGCCAGGGCTGCCGCCTGCGTTGACACTCACCTTGGGGCCAACGATGGTAATGCCGCTACCGTCCAGCTTGAGAAAGCTGCCGCCAGCGTTCAGGGTTAATTCGTCACCCGCCTCAAACACCACTTTATGGCCTGATTTGATATGCAGCTCGCGGCCGCTTTCGCTTAGCCACGCCTGGCCCGCGTTGATATGCAGCGTGCCATCCACATTGAAGTGTTGCTGGCCTTCAGTGTGCTCAAAACGATTGCCATGGACCGTGTGGTGATCGTCGTTGTCGATCTCGCTGATGCGGTCGTTATTGACCTTCAAAAAGCTGTCGTTGCGGGTCTCTTCAATACGGTCGTTAAGCGTGAGCAGCTCCAGGTCTTTCTGGGCGTGGAGCCAGATTTGCTCTTCGCCGGCTTGGTCTTCGAAGCGCAGTTCGTTAAAGCCGTCGGCCTTGTGGCTTTGGGTACGCAGCACTGTGCGGGTTTTGTGCTCCGGTAATGGATAGGGAGCGGTATTCACGGCGTGGTAGGTGCGCCCGGTGATTAGCGGCTGGTCGGGGTCACCCTCTAGGAACGACAAAATGACCTCATGGCCGATCCGGGGGACAGCGATGCTGCCGTAGCCGCCACCTGCCCAGCCCTGGGCAACCCGCACCCAACAGCTTGCCGTGTCGCCTGGTTCTGCATATCGATCCCAGGGGAACTGGACCTTGACCCGGCCGTGCTTGTCGCAGTGGATTTCTTCGCCTTCCGGGCCGACCACAAAGGCGACCTGGGGGCCGTCGACGCGGGGTTTGGGATTGGGGGTGGCCCGCCAGGGGGCGTCGCCGGGGATCAATGTGACCTGGTTGTGGTAGCGTGTCATCCCGTTGGCATCGTTCTGCGTGATGCCATCTTCTTCCAGCGCCTGGGGCTGCTCGCCGTGGTGAAGAACACTGATGGCCTGCCAGTCGCGGTTGAGGCTATCGGTATCGTGATCTGTCAGGCTAAAGCGCAGGCCGGGGGCGAGTTCGGGGAGATCGCTTTCGGCACTGGCGGTGATCGCCTCGCGGCGTAGCTGTTCCAGGCGGATGCGGGTAAAGGGCTCGCCGGAAGCGTCCTGCTTGTAGCGGCCGGGGTAGTCGTAGTGTTCGTACCCTTTATCAACGACGCCCTGCTGTCCATGGCCTTCCACATCACGGCCCAAGTGGTCGTGGAGCTGCGCGTAGGCGGGATTTTTAAAGCTGTAGTCTTTCAGCGTGGCGGAGGAACTCGCCACCCGGGCGGTGTGGCTGAGTTTACGCACATGACGTGTGGGTGCGGTGCCACCGGCGCGGCTGTGGTACGTACGCTCGCCGAGATGGGTCAGTACCTGCGGGTCGTCGGCAAACACCAGCCGGTGGGCACCTGCGTCACTGTCCTCAAAGTCATGGAAGTAAAACAGCCCCTCTTCGGCGGCCAGGCGCTCAATAAAGGCGAGGTCTGTCTCGCGGTACTGAACGCAGTACTCACGCTCGGGAAGCTCGCGGGTGACCGCAAAGGCCACGTCGCGAATGCCCCGCTCATCGCAGAGGGTATTGATGATGGTCAGCGGGTCGACTTTCTGGAAAATACGCGAGTTGTGGCGCAGCGAAAGCCGCCAGAGTGCTGGGCGCAGTACCAGGGAGTAGAAGGTACGTCGATGACCGCGGTCGCCCCGGCCAAATTCGGTGACAATGCCGTGCACGCGGCGCAGCGGTTCGCCGTCCAGCCAGATCGTCAATGAAGCCTCACGATCCAGGAGCTCGGCGGCATCCAGACTGCCGTCACGGCTGGCCAGGTTGAGCGCCAGCTCGAAAGGCTGGGAGAGCGCTTCGCGATGGGTGAAGTCGATCACCGCGATATCATCCACCCCCGGTAGCGCTAGGGTGAATTGCAGGCCTGTTTTGTTCGCCCCCGTCCTTTCCGACATAATGCCGCTCCCTGGACCATCAATCGCTAATGAAAACGGTCAGAATAGCGAGCCGGAAGCGAAGCGCAACCCTTGCAGGGCACGTCACAGAGATCTCTTACACCGTGTAAGAAATAGCTTACAAGACAGGCAAGAATTCGCCCGAAATATCACGCTAAAAGCCGGGATAACTACTTGATCAACTGCACCAACCCATGCCGCACGTACCACACCTGCTCGGCTTGGGCGGTGGCGTCTTGGGTGAACCAGCCATTGAGGTCGCGCAGGCGGCGCTGTTCGGGTTGCATGGGCACAATACCCCGGCCGGCTTCATTGGCAATAATGATCAGCGGCACCTTTAGCTCGTCAGCACGCTGGCAGAGCCGTGTCATATCGCCCTGCCACTGTTGGCGCAGGGCATCGTTTTCCGCTTTTGCTAAAGCGGCATCGAGCCACTCGAGCACGCCGGTTATCACCAGCGGGGTGTCGGCAACCAGCGCTTGCTGGCACTCAGCCAGCCGTTGACCCGGTGCGAGCCGACACCATACGGCGTCGGGAAAGCGAGCCGTTACGGCGTCGCGTTTACCAGCGCAGGCACCGCCGATGAAGAGCTGCATTGCCAATCTCCTTTGCCATTCGCATCGGTATGATAAGTGAGCGTCCAGCGCCGACCTTGGGCCTGGCTCACTGAGCCATCCCAGAAGTGAATGGTTTCAAAACGGCGGCGCAGCTCACGAATCACACCGCCGTGGGTAACGGCCAGGATTTTACCGTGGCCGCCCTGTCGAGCATTGACGGCCACATCATGCAGCCAGGCTTCCAGACGCGCCCGCAGTTGAGCTGCCGATTCGCCGCCGGGGATCTGCAGCTCGCCGACGCTGTCGATCCAGGCGCGGTAATGGGGCAAGTCTTTTAGCTCGTCGTAGACCTTGCCTTCGTACTCGCCAAAATCGAGTTCGCGCAGACGCGGCTCAAGCGCAACCGGCTCGCCCTCTTTCGCTGCCTGAATCCACTCAAGCGTCTGTTGGCAGCGGTTCAAGTCGCTTGAATAAATGGCATCAAAACGCTCATCCACCATTGCGTCGCGCAGGGCAAGCAATCCCTCTTCAGCCTCAGGAAACAGCAGCGCAATATCGCGCTGGCCCTGATAACGGCGCTCTAGATTCCAGGCGGTGATGCCGTGGCGAACTGCCACCAACTCCACACTAAGATCAGCAGCCAAAGCTCTCCTCCTTCGATGGTGGCACCGACCATGTCGCCGTTGATGCCATTAAACAGGCGCAGCATAAGCCAGCGCATAAGCCCCACAAAAACGATTGCCGCAAGCAGCATCACCAGTAGTGTGGGTGCCAGCAGGGCTATCACCGCGATCGGTACCAGCGCCAGCGCCACATCCTGGCCGCTAAGCGACTGCTGCCAGCTCCAGGCCAGGCCCTTCGGCTGGGCGCAGGGGGTCAGCGCCAGCAAGGCCACACCCGCCCAGCGCCCGAGCGCGGGCACCACCAGCAGCCACCAGAGCGGTGCTTGATAGGTGAGCAATGCCCACAGCAGCACGCCCTTCCAGGCAAGCAGAAACACCAGCGCCAACATGCCGAAACTGCCGATTTGCGGGTCTTTCATGATCTCCCAGCGGCGCGTCAGCGGCTGATTGCTGCCCAGCGCATCGGCGATATCCATGACGCCATCCAGGTGCAGCCCACCGGAAAGCGCGACCCAAAGGCTAAGCAGCGCCAGCGCGGTAATCGGCGTGGGGACGTTATGCATACCCAGCGCTAGCAGCGCCAGGGCACCACCGATCAACAGGCCGACCAGCGGGTAGGCGCGCACCGCCCAGCGGCGGGTTTGAGGCGTCCAGGGGCAAGCGACAGGAATCGGGATTCGGGTCAAAAACTGTAGCGCGAGCAAGAGACCGAACAGAACGTTTTTCACAGCACCTTCTTTCACAGAACCTTCCCGTCGTTTTTCCATTCGATGGCACAGCCCGCGACCACTTCCAGCACCGAGTCCGCCTCTGCCGCTAGCCAGCGGTGGGCACGCTGAAGAAATTCAAGGTAGCGCCAGGTTTCGGCATCAATGGGCGGTAGCGTTTCGTTGATATCGTTAGAGACAATCACTAGATGCACGTTGCGTGCTCGGGTATCAGCAAGGGTATTGGCCAATAGCGCCAGACCCTCGTCCTCGCCAAGCTCACTGGCATACAGCACCTGACTGGCCCAGAGGGTCAGGCAATCCAGCAGCACGGCACCGCCTTCTGGCACGTTGGCAATCGCTTGATCAATGGCCAGCGGCGCTTCCAACGTCAGCCACTGCGCGCCCCTGGATTGCCGATGGCGAGCAACGCGCGCAGCCATCTCGTCGTCGTACACGTCTGCGGTGGCCAAATAGTAACAGGGTGAACGGGCCGCCGCGTCAAGCACCCGCTGCTCGGCGATGTCGCTTTTGCCGGAACGCGCCCCGCCGCTAACGAAGACAATCATGCAGTGCCTTCATGCAGTACCTTTTTCAATACATTCAAAAACCGCTGATTGTCAGGCTTGTCGCGCAGCGCTACACGGAGCCAAGCGCCATCGAGCCCGACAAAATTGTGGGTATGGCGCACCAATATACCTTGGTGTAGCAGCCGCTCAAATAACACATCGCTGGAGAGGCCTACGGCGCGCTGCTCGGCGCCAGGGCGGATAAGGAAAAAGCAGGCCTGGCTGGGCACAACGTCCAACCCCAACTCGCTAAGCGCTTGGCTCATACCTGGCCGCTCGCTGGCCAACCAACGCTGGGTGCGCCGGGTAAAGGCGTCATCTGCCAGCAGCGGCGCCACCAGTTCAGCCGCCAAGTGATTAACGCTCCAGGGCGGCTGGTGGCTCTGTGCCGCTTGAATCGTGGCCGTGTCCGCCAGCATGTAGCCTAACCGTAGCCCTGGCAGGGTATAAAACTTGGTCATTGAACGCAGCAGAATCAGATGCGGGTAGCGATCCAGCAGCGGTACCAGCGACACCGTGTCATGCGTTTCGCCGACCATGTCCACAAAGGCCTCATCCACCACCACCCGGCAGCCCGTCCAAGCCGTGACATCCAGCAATGTCTCCATGGTCGAGGTATCGATAAGCGTTGCTGTGGGGTTATTGGGACGACACAGAAACAGCACATCGATATCGATGAGCCCTGCCAACAGCGAATCAATATCCAGCGTAAAGTGCGGCGCGGGCAGTGCGATCTCACTGACTGAGAGCCGGTGGGCGCCACAAGCGCGGGCATACTCGCCAAAGCTTGGCGTTATAATCGCCGCCCGCCGCCATGCATGTAGCGCGGCTGCAATAAAAATCGCCTCCGCGCCGCCGTTCGTCAGCAGTACCTGTTCAGGCTGAAGTTGGTGATGGCTGGCGATGGCGTGGCGGGCAGCGGAGTAATCCGGCACCGGGTAGTGCTCAAGGCCAGCCAGCTGTTGCGTTAAACAGTCGCGCACCCAGGCGGGTGGCCCCAAGGGATTCAGATTGGCGCTAAAATCGTAAAGGCGATGCCCTAACGGCAAGCCGAAGTGCGCTAATAGCGCCTCGGACTGGCCACCGTGGCTGGGCCATTCAGGTGTACTCATACAAGCCTCGGAAGCATCACACTCAACCCCACAATAAACTCCACCCAACGATCAAGACAGCTGACAGCACCATAAATAGCACCCAGCCGCCGTGCATCAAGCGAATCGTTGCGTCGATATGGGCAACCCGCAGCGCCTCCAGCGGCTCGCCCAGTGTCGCACGGTGCGATGCCTCACCGTGATAAAAATTAGTGCCGCCCAGCTGTACACCGAGCAAACGTGCCACCATGGCTTCCGGCCAACCGGCGTTGGGGCTGGGGTGGCGCGGCGCTTCGCGACAGGTATCACGTAATGCGCCCCGCCAGCGCAACTGTAAAATACCCGAAACGCGTAACAGCAGCCCCGCAAACCACAGACACAAGGCCGTCAAGCGTGCCGGCAGCCAGTTGGCCACATCATCCAGCTTGGCCGAGGCGTAGCCAAAATCGTTATAGCGCGCGTTGCGGTAACCGACCATTGAATCCAGTGTATTCACCGCCTTGTACGCAAGCGCCAGGGGGGCACCGCCGATCAGGGCAAAAAACAGCGGTGCGGTAATGCCATCGACGGTATTTTCCGCCACGGTTTCCACCGCCCCGCGGGTGATCTCGGCTTCATCCAGGCCCTGGGTATCGCGCCCCACAATCATGCCCAGCGCTTGCCGGGCTGCAGGCAAATCGCCTTTGGCAAGCGGAACAGCAATAGCGCGCCCTGCTTCGGCCAACCCTTTAATCGCAAGCGTGGTGGCTAACAGCCATATCTCGGCGGCAACCCCAAGCCATGGGTGCAGCGCGGTTAACAGTGCCAGCACCAGCCACGAAACGCTAAAGGTCCCCAGCACGATAACGGCAGTGAGTAAAAACCCCAACCGCCATCGACGCTTGGCAGTGCCCTGGTTCCAGCGTTTTTCCAGCGCACTGATGCCACGGCCGATCACCACCACCGGGTGTGGCAGCGAACGCGGATCGCCGACGATCAGGTCAATCACAATCGCCACGGTCACCCAAACCAGAATGGCTGGCAAATAATCGCTGAACGGCATCATTGGGTGCTTTTATCGCTAACACCCGCATCGGCGAAGGTGGCCATCTCGTTGAGCATCCCGGCGGCCGCCTGGAGCAGCGGGAATGCCAGCGCCGCGCCACTGCCTTCACCCAGCCGCATGCCAAGCGCCAGCAGCGGTTGGGCATCGAGTGCTTCCAGAGCCGTGGCATGGCCGGGCTCTTCTGAACGATGGCCAAACACCAGATACCCCCGCACCGCCGGGCATAGGCGACACGCCACAAGCGCTGCCACCGTGGCGATAAAGCCATCGACAATAGCGGGCAACCGATGCGCCGCTGCGCCTAGATAAGCGCCGACCATGCCAGCGATTTCCAGTCCGCCGACTTTCGCAAGCACGTCTAAAGGATCATCGGGGTCGGCCTGGCGTGCCTGAATGGCGCGCTCGATAACCGCCACCTTATGCGCTTGCTGAGCACTATCGATACCGGTGCCAGTACCCACCACCTGGGCCACTGGTGTGCCGGTCAATACCGCCAGCATGGCGCTACTGGCGGTGGTATTGGCAATACCCATTTCGCCGACGATGAGACACTTAGCGCCTGACTGCCGAGCCCGCTCCACCGCTGCAGTGCCTACTTCAATCGCTGCCAGGGCTTCCGCACAATGCATGGCGTTGTCGAGTGCCATATTCGCCGTACCATGACGCACCTTGGCGTGGGTCACGCCAGGCATGGTTAATGTAGACGCAACGCCCACATCCACGATCTCGACATCGGCGCCAATCTGCCGGGCAAATACATTGATGGCAGCGCCTCCGCTTGCGAAGTTGGCCACCATCTGGGCGGTCACCGCCTGGGGAAACGCCGACACGCCTTCTGCCGCCACGCCATGGTCGGCGGCAAACACCAGCACGCTAGGAGGCGTTACCCTGGGCATGAGCTCACCGGTAATGCGGCTTAGCTGAATCGCAAGCATCTCTAGCTGGCCAAGGCTGCCCGGCGGCTTGGTGAGCGTATCAAGATAAGCGCGAGTACGTTCACCTGCGCAAGCGTCTACCGGCGCGATACGCTCGATAATCGACGGGGCAACATCAGGGGGCATGGTGGCTCCAAAGCGTTCAACATAAAGGAAGGGGGAATGGTAGCAAATGCAGGCCTGCTATACTTACGGTTTACGCCTGGCAAACGGGCAACGGCCACGATGGTCATCAATCATGCTTTAGCCCCGATTGTTCAGAGCGATAGTTGTCATCCATTAGGGTAATAAAACTACAAATAGTGATTTTATTGCCGTAAAGTCTCTCGTATCGCCGCCAAAAAATGTAAAATAACTACAGGTTTGACTCACCGTCTCTACCATGCAGAGGTTTTTATGCCGAGCTCAACACACGCCCCTTTAAATCCCACCGTTGCCGAGGTCACCCAGCGCATTCGTGACCGTTCCGCCGAGCGTCGCGAGCTCTACGAGAGTCGCATGGCCGACCAGCACAAACGCGGCGTGCATCGCGGCGAGCTCTCCTGCGGTAACCTGGCCCACGGCTTTGCTGCCTGCAACCCGCAGGACAAAGACTCCCTCAAGCTGATGAACAGCGCCAACTTGGGGATCATTTCGGCCTACAACGACATGCTGTCGGCCCACCAGCCGTTTGAAACTTTCCCGGCCACTATCAAAGCCGCTGCCAGCGCGATGGGATCAACCGCCCAGTTTGCCGGCGGCGTACCGGCCATGTGCGATGGCGTGACCCAGGGCCAGCCGGGGATGGAGCTGTCGCTGTTTTCCCGCGATGTGATTGCCATGGCCGCCGCCGTCGGACTTTCCCATAACATGTTTGACGCTGCGCTCTACCTGGGCGTGTGCGACAAGATTATCCCTGGGCTGTTTATCAGCGCTGCACGCTTCGGCCACCTACCTGCGATGTTTGTGCCAGCTGGCCCCATGCCCAGCGGCCTGCCCAACAAGGAAAAGGCCCGTATTCGTCAGCTGTATGCCGAGGGCAAGGTGGGCCGCGATGCGCTGCTGGAGGCGGAATCCGAGTCATACCACAGCCCGGGTACCTGCACCTTCTACGGTACGGCCAACTCCAACCAGTTGATGATGGAAGTGATGGGCCTGCACCTGCCGGGCACCTCCTTCGTCAACCCTGGCACCGAGATGCGCGAAGCCTTGACCCGCTACGCCACCGAGCAGGCGATTCGCAACACCGAGCCTGGCGGTGACTATCGCCCGTTCTACAAGCAGATCGACGAGCGCGCCATCGTCAATGCCGTCGTTGGGCTTCTCGCCTCAGGCGGTTCGACCAACCACACGCTGCACCTGATTGCGATGGCCGCCGCTGCGGGCATTACCCTTAACTGGGATGACTTCACCGATCTTTCCGCGATAACACCCAGCCTGATGAAGGTGTACCCCAATGGCCAGGCGGACATCAACCACTTCCAGGCAGCAGGCGGCATGAGCTACCTGTTCCGCGAGCTGCTGGGCGCTGGTCTGCTCCACGGTGACATTCCCACCGTCTTCGGCACCGACCTGACCGCCTACACCCAGGAGCCCTTCCTGGAAGACGGTAAAGTCGTCTGGCACGAAGGTCCTGAAAAAAGTCTCGACGAAGAGGTTATACGCCCGGTTTCATCTCCCTTCGCGCCCACCGGCGGCCTGACGGTAATGAAAGGCAACCTGGGCCGCGGTGTGATCAAAGTCTCCGCGGTGGCCGAGGAGCATCGCATTGTCGAAGCCCCGGTGAAGATTTTCGAAGACCAGAACGAGATGAAAGCGGCCTTCGAGTCCGGCGACCTGGACCGCGACGTGATCGTTGTCGTGCGCTTCCAGGGCCCCAAAGCCAACGGCATGCCGGAACTGCACAAGCTGACGCCGTTCCTGGGCGTGCTTCAGGACCGCGGCTATAAAGTGGCGCTGGTGACTGACGGCCGCATGTCGGGCGCATCAGGCAAGGTGCCCGCCTCTATCCACATGAGCCCCGAAGCGCTGGATGGTGGCCCGCTGGCGAAACTCCGCGATGGCGACATCGTGCGCCTGGATGCCAATGCAGGCACCCTGGAAGCCAAAGTCGCGCCTGCCACCTGGGCAGATCGCGAGATTACGGTTGCCAACCTCGACCACTACCACGTCGGCCTGGGCCGTGAGCTGTTTTCAGGCTTCCGCCATCTGGCCATGCGCGGCGAGGAAGGCGCGGGTGTGTTTGGCGGCTTCGAAGCCGACGACCTCGCCCGCCAGCAAGGCCAGATCTTCGAAGAGGACGCCTGATGCGACCCGCCTTAATCGGCGATATCGGCGGGACCAATGCTCGCCTGGCGCTGGTGACGCCAGGCGACATTACCCCGCACGATATTATCAATCTCCCTTGCGCGGACTACCCAGGCGTTATTGAGGCGATTCAGGACTATCTGACCCGTGTAGGGGCGACCGATGACAACGCCCCTCGCGA
The DNA here is from genome assembly GCF_014263395.1 of Halomonas sp. SH5A2. Taxonomy (GTDB): domain Bacteria; phylum Pseudomonadota; class Gammaproteobacteria; order Pseudomonadales; family Halomonadaceae; genus Vreelandella. The sequence goes on from NZ_CP058321.1 coordinate 2,262,294, forward strand.
GGCCTGCCTGGCGTTTGCCTGCCCGGTTCATGCCGAGCGGGTGAACATGACCAATAACCACTGGGACTTCATGAAAAGCGATGTTCGCGACATGCTGAACCTCTCGCTGTTCAAAATCATCAACGACTTTACCGCTCAGGCGCTGGGCGTGCCCCACGTGACCGCCGATGACCTCGTCGAGGTTCAGGCTGGTGACGGCCAGGCACACTCCACCCGCCTGGTGATTGGCCCTGGCACGGGGCTTGGCGTGGCCGGTGTTTTCCCCGGCCAGCACGCCTGGATACCGCTGCCGACCGAGGGCGGCCACGTCACCTTTGCGCCCACCGACGCCACTGAGCGCGCGCTGCTCGACGTGTTTCTACAGCGCCACCAACGTGTTAGCGTCGAGCGCATTCTGTGCGGCCAGGGATTACTCGAGCTTTATCAGGCCCACTGCGCGCTCGATGACCAGGCGCCGCGCTGCACCTCCCCTGCAGAGGTGACCCAGGCGGCCAACGAAGGCGACCCCATCGCCACTGCCACGCTGTTGCGGTTTCTGAAAATCCTCGGCGATGTGTGCGGTGATGCCACGCTGACCATGGGCGCCAGAGGTGGCGTTTACCTATGCGGCGGGATCTTGCCACGCCTGCTTGACTGGCTGCCGAAAAGCCAGCTGCGCGACAGCTTCGTTAACAAGGGCCGTATGGGCGCCTATAACGCCGACATCCCCGTTTGGGTGGTAACCCATCCGTGGACGGGGCTGCTGGGTGCCGCTGAGGCTCTGCACAACGAAGAAGTGTTTTAAGCCAACCAACAGGAACCTTTCTATGCCCGTGCCAACCTTCGACGTGCCCTTTGTCCTTGGCATGATGCGTCTCCATGAAACCGCCGAGATGCACCAGCCAAACCACTTGGCCGACTGGATAGAGGCGCGCCTAGAGCAGGGCCTGCATTGGTTTGATCACGCCGACATCTACGGCAACGGTGCCGGTGAGACGCTGTTTGGTCAGGCGCTGCGTGCGCGCCCCGCGCTTGCCAATCGGCTTAGCGTGGTGACGAAAGCCAGTATCGCCAACGATAACCCGTCCCCGGGCTCGGGCAAGGTGAAGCACTATAACGCCAGCCCGGCATACCTGAACCGGGCGATCGACGACGCGCTGAACCGCTTGAGTGTCGAGCGGATCGATCACTTTCTGATTCACCGCCCCGACCTGTTAATGGACGCCGAAGCAACCGGTCGCGCTCTGGACGAGGCCATCGAAGCAGGCAAAATTGGCGCGGCAGGCGTTTCCAACCACCTGGCCAGCCAGTGGCGCAGGTTGCAAAACGCCATGCACCACCCTTTGCGCGCCAATCAAATCGAGCTATCCATTGCCCACAGCGCGCCGCTGTTTGACGGCAGCTTCGACGACCTGTGTGCCGATAGCCATGCACCGATGGCCTGGTCACCGTTGGCAGGCGGTAGGCTGATGCAGGGCGAGATAGCCCATACACTCAAGCGACTGGCGAACGAACACGACAGCACCCCGGGTGCCATGGCACTTGCCTGGCTGCGCAGCCTGCCTAACCGCCCTGCCCCCGTGGTGGGTAGCGTGAAGCCTGAACGTATTACCGACATGCTGAAAGGCCCGGAGTCGCTCCCCAGGGAAGCCTGGTATGCGCTACTCGAAGCCGCCCGGGGCCATTGCGTTGCGTAGTTCAAGTCTCCCCATCTGACCAATAATGACAAGGAACCGATAATGACGCCGATAATTGCATTTGGTGAAGCTCTGGTGGATATGCTTTCCAGCCGCCTGGGCAACGACAATGCGGGTACCGAAACCTTCACGCCCTACGCAGGCGGCGCCCCCGCCAATGTGGCGGTTGCCTGCGCACGGCTCGGCGTGCCCAGCCAGTTTCTGGGCATGGTCGGCGACGATACCTTCGGACATTTTTTAATCCGCGAAATGCAACACCACGGTGTTGATACACAAGGTGTGATACTCACCCAAGAAGCACGTACGGCACTGGCGTTTGTTTCCCGGGATAGTCAGGGCGAGCGCACCTTCGACTTCTACCGTCCGCCGGCCGCCGACCTGCTCTACCGTCTTGAACACCTTCCCCAGGGCATTTTCGAGAACCCTGCAATTCTTCATTTCTGCAGTAATAGCCTCACCGACCCGGAAATCGCCGACGTGACCCTGGCCATGGCGTCCATGGCGAAACGCACAGGCTGCCTGATTAGCGTTGATGCCAACCTGCGCCACAACCTCTGGCCAGAAGGCGAAGCGGATATGGGATTGGTGACGCAACTGTTGGATAGCGCCGAGCTGGTCAAGGTATCGCTCGACGAACTTGATTATCTGCGCGGTGACCACCCGCAAGAGGCCTGGATAGCAGAACGCCTTGCCGCGGGTGTGAAAGTCATGCTGGTGACCGACGGCCCCAATAGCGTGGCGCTCAAGGGCGCGGGTCTCGATCAGACCATCGCGCCCCCCAAGGTTGACGCCGTGGACACCACCGCCGGTGGGGACGCGTTTATCGGCGGGCTGCTGGCCGAGCTGTCACAGCATGGCATCGAGGAAGGCTGGCACCAGGATATTGACTTCCTCACCCGTGCGGTGGACCTTGCCTGCCGCTGCGGCGCTCACGCCGTGACGCGCCCCGGGGCTTATTCAGCGCTGCCCACCCACGCCGATATCGAAGCGTTGCGCGCCGGTTGAGCGGCAAAGACGTTATATAAAACGCCACCCGTTCGGGTGGCGCTTTGTTTTATAACGGTCAGTTAATGATCGAACTCAGGTGCTACAGCGCGGTATAGACGCTTATAACGCTCGAAGTTGCTGGCATGTTGGCGGTTGGCCGGGTTGGGCTCAAAGACGCTTTCGATAGTGGGCGGCTGGCAAACCGCGTCAGGCGCCTCGCCCGTGACCGCCATGCGGGCCAAGCGTGCCGCGCCAAAGGCGGGGCCTGACTCGCTGTCCTGATAGCGCACAATGGGGCGCTCCAGTATATCGGCCAGCAGCTGCAGCCAGTAATCACTTCGGCTACCCCCGCCAATAACCGCCAGGCGCTGAATCGGCGTACCGGCCTGCTCGATCACATCTCGCGCTTCCCGCAGTGAAAACCCCACGCCTTCCAACACGGCCTGAATCACTTCACCAACGCCACTCGCCGGGTGTAAACCAAACAGCACGCCGCGGGCATCCGGGTTGTTATGAGGGGTTCGTTCGCCGTTCAAGTAAGGCAGGAAAAGCAGCGATGAAGTCCCCGTCTCGCGCTCAGCAGCGGCCAATGCATCGTCAATGGAGACGTTCATCAACGCTGCTGCCCAGGCAAGTACGCTTGCCCCATTGAGCATGGCGGCCATCTGAAACCATCGCCCAGGCAGCGCATGAGCAAAAGCGTGCAAGGCATTTTGTGGTGCAGGACGGTATCCGGTCGTCGCCACAAACAACTGGCTGGAGGTGCCAAGGGTAAAAAACGCATCACCCTCATTAATGGCGCCAATCCCCAAAGCCCCTGCTGCAATATCACCTGCACCCGCGGCGATAGAGACGCTGTTGGCAATACCCCAGCGCGCGGCCACCTCGGGCAATAGTCGCGCCTCGGCGGTGTTGCCCTCCGCCAGGCGGGGCAGCTGACGCGCCTGAATACCGCATGCGGCCAGCACCGCTTGGCTCCACTCACGGTGAGCCTGATCCAGCAGTTGGGTACCGGCAGCATCACACATGTCGGTAATCCGCTTACCACTCATGCACCAACGCACATAATCCTTGGGCAAAAGGAAGTGACGGGCACTGGCCAGCGTTTCCGGCTCGTGCTCGGCAAGCCATAACAGTTTCGCCGCCCAGAACGCCGGCATCGGTTCAACACTGGTAATTTTCGCCAGCGACGGAAGCTGCGCTTCAAGCTTCGCGCACTGTTCACTGGCGCGGCTGTCGTTCCACAGAATGGCTGGGCGTAGGGTGTCTCCATCTGCATTCTGTACCACCAATCCATGCATTTGCCCTGACAGCCCAATACCCGCCACGTTGGACATCGCCTCGGGGTCCGACTCCCTTAGCTGGGCCACGACTGACTCAACGGCTTGCCACCAAAGATGAGGCGGCTGTTCTGCCCAGCCCGGGTGCGGATGCTCTACGCTGTAGGCGTGACTGGCACTGGCAAGGCAGTGCTGGTCTTGGTTAACCAGCACTCCCTTTACCGCTGACGTGCCAATATCCAGGCCTAGATAGACCGCTGCTTTCATTGTTTTTGAAACCGCTCTTGAAACCGTCTCTGACACCGTTTCTGACGCCATACATCAAGCCGCCTGCGTAGAGGCATGCCACGCGATACGCTCGCCACTTTCTTCGTCGAACAAGTGGTTTTTATCCAGATTGAAGGCCAACTGGATGGTGTCGCCGGGTTTGATGGCGTGACGCTCACGAAAGACAATTGTGATGTGTTGATCGCCCAGCTTTGCCACCACATGGATTTCGGCACCGGTAGGCTCTACCGTGACGACGTCGACAGGAACCCCTTCCTCGGTCAGGGTAATGTCCTCAGGGCGAATACCGTAGACGGCCTCGCCCGAAGATTTTGAAATATCAATATCCCCCAGCGGCAAGTGCCCGCCGCCACGCACATTGAACTGCCCTTCTTCGGCGATCTGACCACGGATCAAGTTCATCCCCGGCGACCCAATGAAGCTGGCCACGAACAGGTTCGCCGGATGGTCGTATAACTCCAGCGGCGTGCCCATTTGCTGCACATAGCCTTGGTGCAACACCACAATCCGGTCGGCCATGGTCATGGCTTCGATCTGGTCATGGGTCACATAGACGATAGTGGTCTCAAGCCGCTGATGCAGCTCTTTAATCTCGGTACGCATGGAAACCCGCAGCTTGGCATCCAGGTTCGACAGCGGCTCATCAAACAGGAACACTTGCGGGTCGCGCACAATCGCCCGCCCCATCGCGACCCGCTGGCGCTGCCCGCCGGAAAGCTCGCGAGGGAAGCGCTTAAGTAGCGGCTCCAAGTTGAGAATGGCTGCCGCCGCGTTTACTTTCTCGTTTATCACGTTTTTCGCAACGCCCGAAAGTTTCAAAGAAAACGCCATGTTGTCCGCCACCGTCATATGCGGGTAGAGGGCATAACTTTGAAATACCATCGCGATATCGCGTGCTTTGGGCGGCATGTCGTTGACCACCTTACCGCCGATTTTGACATTACCGTCGCTGATCGACTCTAGCCCGGCGATCATCCTCAACAGCGTTGACTTCCCGCAGCCCGAGGGGCCCACCAGAATAACGAATTCGCCATCATTGATTTCCATATCAATGCCGTGAATAACGCTGTCTTCACCGAAGCGTTTTTGAACATTTTCAAGCGTAATGTTAGCCATCGTTGTTATATCCTTCTTTGGTCTAATAAGCGTATTAAAGTGGCAAAAAGCGACACAAACTCACTTTTTAACGTTAGACATTAGTCCAGGGTAACGCCCATTCAACGATAAAACAGGGCACTAATTTCATCGTTTTCCCGCACTTAATCGGCGACCCCAAAATAAAGCCAACCTACTGTTTTTGAATGGATTTAAGGCCATTTAAACAGGCGCATACCGATGCACCAACAGGCCTGCTCGATCATCTTTCATCGGCCACCTAGAGTTACTAATTACGCTAGGTGACACGATTCTGCAAATCCTCTATCTTGGACCTCGGCCGGTAGATCGGCCCTACTACATAAGGTGCGACATTATCGTTTGGACGTTAAGCAGCCAAATACTAGCGATTCACGCTAGTGGCGACGAAACTTTACCTTCAAGCATAAAACGCACAACAACAAAGAGCGTTGGGAGATCCACACATGAAAACAACACGCTTACTCACCGCTACCGGGTTGGGGCTTGCAATGGCCTCCGGCAGCACCATCGCGATGGCTGAAGACGTCACCCTCCATTGGGCACTTCACCCGGGTGAAGAAGCCGATGCGGTTATCAATTACTTCGCCCCCGAGTACGAACGTCAGACCGGCGTCAAGGTGGTTGGTGAAATCTTACCCCCCGATCAATTGCGCGACCGCATGTCCATAGAAGCGATTGGCGGCACCGGGCGCTGGGATATGGGCTATCACAGCCCGGGCTGGTTCGGCAGCTTCAAAGACCATGTGGTTGATTTGTCGCCCTACATCGAAAAGTATGATTTTAATGTCGACGCCTACCCGGAAAGGATTCGCGAATCACACATGGAAAACAGCGCACGGCCGGGTGAAATCATTGCCCTACCCACTACGCCTGCCGCTCCGATGCTGATCGTCCGCGAAGACTTTTTCTCTCACCCGGATGAGCAGGCTGCCTTTGAAGAAGAATACGGGCGGGCACTGGAAGTACCGAGCACCTGGCAAGAACTTTACGAAGTGGGCGAGTTTTTCACGCGTGAAGCGGGTGAAACAGTGGCCGGTGAAACCCTGGAAGAGGACCTTTACGGCTGGACAGATGCACTCGGTGCGGGTAGCGGCTTGGCACGCAGCTTTATCGTCATGCTCTACTCAACAGGCCTTGAAGGCTGGGATGAAAATTACCAACCGGATTTAGACCACCCCATTCTGGTTGATGCCGCTAACCTGTTTGTCGACCTCGCCAATGACGTGGCGCCCCGCGCTGCCCGTAACTGGGATTTTCTTGAAGGGCTAAGCTATTTCCGTGATGGCCGTCTAGCCATGGCCACCATGTGGCCTCAGGGGCTTTCCACGGTTGAAGATCCTCAAGGCGAAGCCGCCGGTAACGTGGGCTATCAACCGCTCCCCGCCTTTGAAGGCAATCTGAAGGATTACCCCCAGGGCGTCCCCTTCCTCGGCGGTGGCGGGGTGTTCGTCATGGATACTGAAAATTCCGAAGAAGCGTTCAAGTTTCTGAAGTGGATGCTGCAGGATAACGAAATCGAATGGGGTAAACGCACCAAGCAATTTTCACGCGTCGCCCACTTCAATAGCGAAGAACTTCGCGACTTAGAGCCCCATTACGACGACTTCCTGCCTGCTTATGAGCAAACCCTTGAGCATGTCTTCGTCCGTCAGGGTATTCCTGAGTACGGCACCGTTATGTGGCAAGGTACCGTCGATTTCGCCACGGACGTTCTCAGCGGTGACCTGACCCCTGAACAGGCCCAGGATCGCTGGGTGGATAATATGACCCGCACTTTCCAGCGTGCCGGCTACCTAGAACGCTAACTATGTTGATGGCGGCCAAGCCAGTAGCTTAGCCGCCATCGCTTTTGATTTCGCGCTCTGGCGAGGTGTGCGCTATGCAAAATAATTTTTTAAATCGCTACACGCGTGGCTGGTATTTTGTACTGCCCGGCTTGATCGCCATGCTGCTGATAGTGGCATTTCCACTGGGCATTGCGGCGCGGTTTAGCTTACATGATGTGCTTCTATACGATTTTGATAACCAGTGGTTTGTGGGTATTGATAACTACATTCGTGCCTGGTCAGACCCGCTGTTTATCAACTCCGTCAAGGTGACGGCGCTATTTACCCTGGCCAATACGCTGGGCTGTTTGCTGGTCGGCTTGCTTGTAGCCTTTATGCTGAGCGGTAAACGCATTCGCTTTAAAGCTGGCTGGATGGCGCTTTTTCTGCTGCCGTTCGTCATGACCCCGGTCATTGTGGGGATTACCTGGCGGCTTTTCATGTGGGAACCCGATTTTGGCGTGATTAACCAGATCCTGGGCTTTTTTGGCATGACGGGACCTTACTGGTTAACCGATAGCTCAACGGCCCTGTTTGCCACGGCGCTGACCAATGCCTGGCACTTGACACCCATGGCGATTCTGGTGCTCTACGCCGCCTTGACGACGATTCCCGATGATATGTATGAAGCCGCCAAGGTCGACGGTGCGGGAGCGTTCCAGACCCTCTGGTATGTGGTGCTTCCAATGATTCGCGCCCACATCCTGTTTGTTTCCATCATCATCATGACCAGTGCTTTCCGTGAATTTGACATGGTGTACACCATGACCGGCGGGGGCCCGGGCCGTTCGACAACGGTAATGAGCATCCTGGCCTACAACCGTGGCATCGCCAACCAGGATATGGGCATGGCCAACACCATTGCCTTCACCATGTTCATGATCATGGCGGTCGTGGCCTGGTTGTACATCAAGGTTTACAAGGTCAATAAGGAGGCCAGCGCATGAACGATCGTAGCAAAGCGAATGTAAAGCTCGCTGGCCAGTATTTTGGGTTAACGGTTTGGCTGATTATTTCACTGCTGCCGCCGGTTATTCTGCTCGCGGCAGCTTTCAATGAAACTGCCATGTTCCGATCACCGCTGGCACTGTTAACGCTACGGGATTTTACCCTGGAGAACTTCAACGTCGCCTTTAATACCGGGGATTTCTGGTTCTATTTCCGCAATAGTGTGATTATCGCCGTGGCGTCGGTGATTATTTCCGTTGCTGTCTGCGTACCCATGGCGTATGGGCTGAACAAGCTACGGCCTAGAATACGTGGTGCCCTGTCGTTTGCTGTCCTGGCGATGCGCTTTTTGCCACACGTGGTGCTGGCCTTGCCGCTGTTCCTGATTTTTGTCGATCTTGGGTTATCCGGCTCGCGCACAGGGCTGCTGTTTGCCCATTTGGCGATTCATATTCCCTTCGCCGTGTGGATGATGGTGGGCTTTTTCGAAAACGTGCCCAAAGAGATGGAAGAAGCCGCTATCGTTGATGGCTGCGGCCCCTGGAAGCTCTTCTGGAGCATTTCGCTCCCCGTGGTTCGCCCAGGCTTGAATGCGCTCGCCATTCTGATTTTTATCATGTCCTGGAACGAGTACCTGTTTGCGCTCTTCCTGGCAGGCAGCGACGCTCAACCGCTGACAGTGGGTATTACCCGCTTTATGGGCGGCGTTGAAGCAGGCGCGCAGTACGGCGTCATTGCCGCGTACGCCAGCTTGATCGTACTGCCGGTGATTATTTTTGCGCTGCTCGCCAACCGCTACATCGTGACGGGTATGACCGCCGGAGCGGTTAAAGGGTAACGTTTTAATCACGGCTTGCTAGCCATTATCGCCTACCTCTGCTTCAAAAAGAGGTGGGCTTTTTTGTTTGGATTAAGGGTCATCCAGCGCCCAAAGGGTCTCATAGAGCGGCTTGTTTAAATGTCAGACATTTACTAGACTAGCTTTTGTTGAACACATCACAAGAGATAAACGATGACGCTGGATGCTCTACCGCCCCACCGGGGTGGCGCTGAACAGTTAGCGCGTTTACTCGCCCAGGCGCTACTGGCAGGCCATTGGCAACCCGGCGATGTTTTTCCACGCGAGCTGGATATCAGCGCTCATTTTAACGTCAGCCGTAATCAGGTACGCAATGCGCTCACCAGCCTCACCGCTGCTGGGCTGTTAGAGCGCACGGCGGGACGCGGCACGTTGGTGCGCGACATCGGCGACTGGCACCTGCTCGACCCGCTAATGAGCGAATGGATGACCGGACTGGTCAACCTTGATCCGCAACTGGTAAGGGCAATTTATGCCTTCCGCTACTCGGCCGAACCGGTGGTGGCAGGCCTGGCGGCACAGGCAGCCCAGGCTGAAGACCTTGAACGCCTTGATAACGCCTTTGCGGGCATGGAAAAAACGGCCAGCAGCGTGGAAGCCCGTGCCGAACATGCCGAGTACGACGTCGCCTTTCACGATGCCACCTACCGGGCCAGCCACAATTTAGTCTGGCGCCAAATGGGGCATTTATTGCGCCCTTCGATCATGGCACTGATACACCGTTCGCAGGACCGCACCGATACGCTAGACGACAGCCTGGCCCGCCACCTTCAGGTGCTTGACACCATACGCAACCGTGATGCCAACGGCGCAGAGCGTGCCGCACGAGAAGTGCTGCGTCGGACCGCGATTGATCTTGGCATCGTCAATTAACAAGGATCTGACCCTATGAAAATTACCCGACTCAAGACCTGGCAAGTTCCCCCACGCTGGCTGTTTCTCAAGATCGAAACCGACGAAGGCTGCTACGGCTGGGGCGAGCCGGTCATCGAAGGCCGCGCGGCGACTGTCGAGGCCGCGGTTCATGAGCTTTCAGACTATCTCGTTGGCCAGGATCCACACCGCATCGAACATCTTTGGAACACGATGTACCGCGCCGGGTTTTACCGCGGCGGGCCAATCTTGATGAGTGCCATTGCGGGTATCGACCAGGCGCTTTGGGATCTTAAAGGTCGCGATCTGGGTGTTCCCGTTCACCAGCTATTGGGCGGCGCGGTGCGCGATAAAATGCGCATGTACGCCTGGACCGGCGGCGACCGACCTAGCGATGTAGGCGCTGGCGCAAAAGCGCTGGCCGACAAAGGCTTTACCGCCTTCAAGATGAACGGCACGCCTGAGCTGCAAATCGTCGATTCCCACCGCAAGGTGGATGAAGCCGTCGCCCGGGTCGCCGAAGCCCGGGATGCGGTCGGCCCGGATGTGGGTATTGGTATCGATTTTCACGGTCGCGTTCACCGGCCGATGGCCAAGGCGCTATTGCGTGAGCTGGAGCCCTATCACCCGATGTTCGTCGAGGAACCGGTTGCCCCCGAACACCTGCCCTGCCTGAAAGATATTGCTGGTGGCCTGGGCTACCCGCTGGCCACCGGTGAGCGCTTGCATACCCGCTTTGAGTTCCGCGACCTGCTTAAAGACGGCATGATCGATATTATTCAACCGGATATCTCTCACTGCGGCGGTATCAGCGAGGGGCTTAAAATCGCCGCGCTTGCCTCCGCCTACGATGTCGCCCTGGCACCCCACTGCCCGCTTGGCCCTTTAACCCTGGCCGCATCGCTGCAGTTGGACGCCGTCAGCCACAATGCCTTTATTCAAGAGCAGAGCATGGGCATTCACTACAATCAGGGTAACGACGTGCTCGACTACCTGGTCGACAAATCGGCGCTCAGCATCGAAGACGGCTTCTGCGCGATTCCCCAAGGGCCTGGGCTTGGCGTCGAAATCAACGAAGAATTCGTTGAAGAGCGCGCCAAGGTCGGCCACCGCTGGCGCAATCCGGTATGGACCCACGAAGACGGCTCGATTGCCGAGTGGTAAACCATGCCAATCAAGGGGAGACGGTGCGATGGGCACAAGTGAGTTAACCAATCCTTTAGCGTGGATTGCCGTGGACTGGGGGTCGAGCAACCTGCGCGCCTGGGCAATGGACGCTCAAAATCATGTAATGGCGAGTGCCTCCAGCCCTCGCGGCATGCTGTCGCTGACCGCCACCGAGTATGAGGCTGAACTGCTTGGGATCGTCGACACCTGGCTGCCCGAAAACGGCCAAACGCCCGTGATGGTGTGTGGCATGGCGGGCGCGCGCCAGGGCTGGCAGGAAGCCGCCTACCTGGCGACGCCCACGCGTCTTGACCAACTCTCCCGTGGTGCGGTGATGCCGACCCTCGCCGACGCTCGCCTGCGGGTTTACTTACTGCCGGGATTAAGTCAGTCCGAGACCAATACGCATCTCTACGACGTGATGCGCGGTGAGGAAACCCAACTAGCGGGCCTTTTGGCCGATACATCCCGCTTTAGCGGTCTCGTCTGCCTGCCCGGCACCCATTCCAAATGGGCGCGCTTAACCGATGGCACCGTGACCGAGTTTGCAACCTACTTGACCGGCGAGTTGTATCAACTGCTCGCCCACCAGTCCGTATTGAAGCACTCCGTGGGGCAGGATGATCTGCAGCACGAGGGCTGCCGGCGAGCATTCACCCAGGCGGTTACGGCCATCTATCAGACGCCCGAACGCTTCAGCCAGCGGCTATTCGGCGTACGTGCTCGGGACTTGCTGGATAACGCTTTGCCGAGCGGCGATGCCCGAGGAGCGGTGCTTGCCGCGCATCTCTCGGGCTTGGCGATCGGCCTGGAACTGGCAGGGACCTGCGGCCAACTAACGCCGGGTGAAAGTGTGACGCTGATCGGTAACGAGGCGCTCAGCCACCGCTACGCACTCGCCCTGGAAACTCTCGACATTGACACCCGGCGCGTCGACGGCGACACCGCTGTATTGGCGGGGCTGACGCTCGCCTATCAACGCATTCAGTAGAAAGCACCCGATCAACAAGGAGAGCGCTATGACACTGCCTTTAATTGGCATTTTACGTGGGGTAACGCCCGATGACGTGGTAGCCGTTGGCGAGGCCTTGCTCGATGCGGGGATCACGCAAATCGAGGTGCCGCTTAATTCCCCCGACCCGTTCACCAGCATCCAGCGCCTGGCCGACGCCTTTGGCGACCGGGCGCTGATCGGTGCGGGAACCGTATTACGCACTGAGCAGGTGCGCGACGTTCATGCCGCCGGCGGCCGATTGATCGTCTCGCCCAACTGCCGCCCTGCCGTCATCGAAGAGTCCCATCGCCTCTCCATGGCCAGTTGGCCGGGCATTGCCACGCCTTCCGAAGCTTTTGATGCCCTGGATGCGGGCGCAACAGGGCTAAAGCTCTTCCCGGCGGTCCAGGTGGGCATCGAGGGTATGAAGGCTGTCCGCGCCGTGCTGCCTCTTAACACATTGCTATATGCCGTTGGAGGCATCGGTATCGACAATTTTGCCGCCTGGCGTGCTGCGGGCGTGGATGGTGCAGGCCTTGGCAGCGCGCTTTACCAACCGGGTCAAACGCCCCAACAAGTCAGCAAGCAGGCCCAGGCATTGGTAGACGCCTGGCAAGCCGCAGGAGATCGTTTATGAATCACAACAACATGGCTGAACTGGCGGTGGATTGCCGCTGCGAACTAGGTGAAGGCCCCCAGTGGGACGCCGGGAGCGGACGGCTTTACTGGTGCGATATTCTGGGCAAACGCCTCCACTGGCTATCACTTGAAAACGGCGAGCAAGGCGATTACCCGCTTGAGCAAATGGTATCGCTCGCGACACCACTAAACGATGGCCGATTAATGCTGGTCGGCGAGCACAGCCTGAGCCTGTTGAATCTGGCCACGCAACACCTCGAGCATTTTGCCGATTTTGAAGCCGACAACCCCGTTACCCGCAGCAACGATGCCCGAGTGGATCGCCACGGTAGTTTGTGGCTTTCCACCATGGGCAAGACTGCCGAACCCAAGGCGGGCAGCCTCTACCGGTTGCATCATGGGGAACTGACCCAACTGCGCAGCGGGCTGACCATTCCCAACGCCATCTGCTTTTCACCCCAGGGTGACGCAGCGTATTTTACCGACACGTCGACCGGCATCGTGATGCGCTGGGCATTGGATAGCCAAGGTTGGCCAGTGGGCGAACCGATTGCCTGGGCGGATTTCTCAGCCGTTGAAGGCAACCCGGATGGCGCAGTGATCGACAGCGAAGGCTGCCTTTGGCTTGCCCTCTGGGGCGCGGGTAAAGTCGTGCGGCTCGATACCGCGGGGCAGGTGATTGACGAGGTGCATGTGCCAGTCAGCCAGCCCTCCTGCCCGGCATTTGCAGGCCCTGACCTTGAAACGCTCTATATCACCACAGCGCAAGAGGGATTCAGTGACGCACAGCGCCGCGAGGAGCCGCTGGCAGGCGGGTTATTCAAGGCCAACGTAGGCGTTCATGGCCTCGCCGATCCGTTACTGACGCTTGAATAAAAAAGCCCCGGAGCATGTCCGGGGCGATTGAGCTTAATGATGGAAGCGTTCGGCGGCCTGACGGGCCAGCTCACGGATGCCGTCCCAGTCTTCGGCCTCGACCATCGCCTTGGGCGTGACCCAGGAGCCGCCCACGCACATGACGTTCGGCAACTTGAGGTACTCCTCGGCGTTATCCACCGTGATGCCGCCGGTCGGGCAGAAGCGCGCTTCCGGAATCGGCGCGCCAAACGCCTTGATCGCTTTTGAGCCACCGCTGGATTCGGCCGGGAAGAACTTGAACCGACGATAGCCGTACTGCCAGCCGGTCATCAATTCAGAAATGGTGGATACGCCGGGCAGCATCGGCACCGGGCTTTCCACGCCATAGCGATAAAGCGCATCGGTCGCCCCGGGCGTTACCACGAAATCAGCGCCGACCTGCTCGGCCTGGCGATACTGGGCAGGCGTTAATACCGTGCCAACACCAATGCTCGCCCCAGGCAGCGCTTCTTTCATGCGCTTGATGGCTTCCAACGCACAATCGGTACGCAGGGTGATTTCCAGCACCGTCAGGCCGCCCTCTACCAGTGCGCGGCCCATCGGCACGGCGTCTTCCAGGCGATCAATGGTGATCACCGGAATCACTTCGGCCTTCAGGCAAATGCTGTCCAGCTCTGCGGTGCGCGTCGACGGCAGCTGTTTATCGATGGTCATGCGTGAGTCTCCAAGCAAATTATTATCTGTGAAACCTGGCGCTAAGGCGCCCAGTAAATCGCCAAGGGGCAGGATAAGAAGGCGCGGATGGGCAGTTGACGCATGTCGTCCCCACTCAATGCCTTGGCCAACACCGCCCGCTTATCGTCGCCAGTAATATGTAAAATGTGGCGGCGCGCCTGATGCAGCCGGTCTGCCGAAAAGGTGATGCGCGGCTGCGGCTGGCTGGGCGTTCGTACTGCCACCAGCGGCTCCTCCGTGGCGAGCGCCAAGCCAAGCTCCAGGCTGTCAGGAAACAGCGAGGCCGTGTGGCCGTCGCCGCCCATGCCCAGAATCACCACGCTTGCTGGCCAGCTTAGTGCGAGCGCACGCTCGCTGACGTCGGGCACGCCCTCTTCAGGTGTGCCTGCATCGCTGGTCAAGGGTTCAAAATGGGCCGCCGCCGCCGCGCCCTGGAGCAAGTGTTCGCGAACCAATTTAGCGTTGCTGTCATCACTTTGTGCATTCACCCAACGCTCGTCCGCCAGCGTGATCTCCACACGTTCCCAGGGTAGCGGCTTGGCTGCCAGCGCTTTGAAAAAGGGGACTGGCGTCGAGCCACCGGAGACCACCAACAACGCGTTTTCCTGGTGCGCCAGGTCGTCGTTCAGGGCCTGAAAGACGGCTTCGGCCAGCTGTTCGGCAAGCTGTGTGCGTGCATCGCTCATGTTAATAATCCTCGTACCAGCTACGACCATCCTGGGTAATCATGGCTATTGAGGCGACCGGCCCCCAGGAACCCGCTGGATAACGACGCGGCGGTGTTTCCCGTTCTTTCCAGCCGTCAATCAGCTGGTCGCACCAGCGCCAGGCGTGCTCGACTTCGTCGCGGCGCACGAACAGATACTGCTGGCCTTTCATGACCTCCAGCAGCAAACGCTCGTAGGCATCGGGAATACGTGACTTGGGAAAGGCGTTGTTGAAATCCAGATGCAGTGGGCCGGGGCGCAGGCGCATCCCCTTGTCCAGGCCGCTGTCTTTGGTAAGAACCTGTAGCGCAATGCCCTCTTCCGGCTGCAAGCGAATGATCAGCTTGTTGGCGGCGATACCCCGTTGGTCGGGGTCAAAAATGTAGTGCGGCTGCTGGCGGAAGTGGATCACGATTTGCGACAGTTTCTCCGGCATGCGCTTGCCGGTCCGCAAATAAAACGGCACACCCGCCCAGCGCCAGTTGGCCACCTCGGTTTTCATCGCCACGAAGGTTTCCGTCTGGCTCTCCGTATTGGCGCCCTCTTCTTCCAGGTAGCCCGGCACCTGCTGGCCGTCGCTGGTGCCCGCCGTGTACTGACCGCGCACCACGTCTCTGCCCAGGGCTTCACCGGTGAATGGCTTCAGCGCCTTCAACACCTTGACCTTCTCGTCGCGAATGGCGTCGGCGTCCAGATTGGAGGGCGGGTCCATGGCAATCAGGCAAAGCAGCTGCAACAGGTGGTTTTGCACCATGTCGCGCAGTTGGCCCGCTTCATCAAAATAGCCCCAGCGACCCTCGATGCCGACTTTTTCGGCCACAGTGATTTCCACATGCGAGATATGGTTCTGGTTCCACTGAGTGCCGAACAACGGATTGGCAAAGCGCAGCGCAATCAGGTTCTGAACGGTTTCTTTGCCCAGATAGTGGTCGATGCGGTAAACGCGCGATTCGGGGAAAACATCGCCGATGGCGTCATTAATCTCCTCAGAAGACGCCAGATCGAAACCGATCGGCTTCTCCACCACTACCCGCGTGGCATCATCCAGGCTGCCGCTTTGCTGAAGGTTGCGACAGATGTCTCCGTAGATTTTGGCGCCCACCGACAGATAAACCACCATCGGCCGAGGCGACCCTTCGCGCCACTGACGAACGGCATCGAAACCCTCGACGCTGGTGAAATCCAGCTTCAAGTAATCGAGGCGGTCTAGAAAGCGCTCCATGCTGGCTTTATCTTGCTCGTCTTTCTTGAGACGCTTGTTAAGCGCGCCGCTGACCAATTGGCGAAACTCGGCCTTATCGTGTTCATGGCGTGCCAGCCCCAAAATACGCGTACTATCAGGCATCAAGCCTTCGCGATCGAGGTGGTAAAGCGCCGGAAACAGCTTGCGCATCGCCAAATCGCCCAGCGCGCCAAACAGCGCTAGGTCGATGGCGTTATTCGGATCGCCCAGCGGGGAACCCTGGGAAGCAGGTGACGGGCTCATCTCAGCTCCTGTTGACCATTAGATGATCTAATGTTGTTAGATTACCTAAAATCTATCTGAAAAAAGGCATTATACGCAATATTTCGTGTAATTTTACTACAAAAAACCCTCAAGCGTTACTCCCCATTCTAGGGTTTTGCATTGTGGTGACGCATCCTTTTACCCACGCGGCCTGAAAACTCGCTAACTGATGATCAGGCTAGGCAAGAAACGGCAAAAAGACGAACCGGCTCTTACGCCTTCATGTAATGCAGGGCGAGTAGATCCGCGAAGCCGCTTCCGTTCCAGCCACCACCAACAAAAAAGCCCGCGACACATATCGCGGGCAATCAGAAACGGGAAAACAACAAGCGGCCTGGCCTTTTACCAGGCCTACTAGCTTAGAACCAGACTTCGCTTTGAATGCCAAAGGTCCACTGGCTGCCGGTAAATTCATCAGAGCCAAATGAGTCGGTCGCTGAGTAATCGTTAAGCTCGTCGTCCCAATCACTCCAGGTTGCGAACAGGCGAATTTCAGGGCGCTGCCAGAAACCACCCACTTCCGGCTTAAAGGTTGGCGCGATGGTGAACTTCGTATAATCGCCGTCGACTTCGTTGCGATCCGAATAGCCCTGCGGATCGATGTCGATCATCTGATAGCTGGCTTCATACTGCATTTCGAAGTTTTCGGTCAGCTCGTTGGCCAAGCGCACGTTAAGCGTTGCCCAGTCGTACGAATCGTTTTGTGAAAAACGGTCTTCGCTGGTCTCGGCTAATATAGAGGGCGCAACACGCCACTTAGGTGCAATGTAGGTGGTGCCGTACAACGCCAAGCGAGTGGAAGTGGCATCATCAGTTAGATTGCCGTTAGCACCGATGTTTTTTGTCTCCGCGCCTAGGCCCTGGCCATGAAGAACTGCCGCTTTGTAGCTACCCTCGCCCATGCCGAAGAAGCTGTCCCCGTGATAGGCCACCATGGTGTGGAAACCATTTTCTGCGGCTTCCTGGCCTGCTCCGATATCACGGGTGTCGTTATCGGCTGCCGACATGCCGTTGACCATCCACTGCCAGTTACCAAAGTAGTTATTGGAGGTCAGGATTAGGTTATCGGTATCACCTTTTAGGCCAGGATCTTCCCTATTGACTACATCAAATTCGGCAAAGCTGCGGCCGTAGATCGACAGGTTCGACTTCCAGTTATCGGCCAGTTGCATGTCGTAAATACCACCGCCGGTACCGGCGAGGAAGACCACGTCGCTATCCAGCCAGTGGATATCGAAGTTGTCCCGGTCAAAACGCTTACCGGCCCAGATGGAGGCGTTTTCAAACGCACCGGTAAAGCTCGGTAGATCGCTGAATTCGGCATATACCTGGCGCACGTTGATATCCGACTCGCCGCCGGTCCAGTCATTACTCGAGGTGGTGCCGTCGGCAATCATGGTGCGGTATAGCGCTTTGGCGCCGTTATCGAAACGCATGCGGTAGTTCAGAATCGCTTCGGCATAGGTATCCGGTTCGTTACCCAAGCGACCCACTGCGCCACCTTCAGGACCTGCGGGGGTGACGTAAGGGCCACCCTCTGCACTCTTGCCATCTTCACCAATCAACAGGCCCGAGCGCGCATAGACATTGAATGAAAACCCTTCCTCGCCGTCAGCATAGCGCTCTACCCTTGCCAGACGTTCTTCGATTTCAGCATCGCTTTCAATATCGGCGGTTCCGGCCCGCTGCTGTTCAGCCTGGGCAGCACGCTGCTCGGCGGCGTCGGCCCGCTGCTCGGCGGCGATAATCCGCGCTTCCAACTCGGCAAGCCGCTCTTCCATGGTGGTATCGGCCATGGCCGCACCGCTGACACCCAGGCTGGCGGCGGCAATGGCAATCGCCAGCGGTGTTTTGAACGTCATTTTATCCATTGTTTTAAACCCTGTTGTTGTTCGACGCCCCGCCCATCACTGCTTTTCAAGCCGATGCGCATGCAAGCGGTCGCGTTTGAATCGATTGTTGTAAATCGTATTTATCCCAACAGTTGGTAAAGCAACTAACGCTACCAACCAAAACGTTGGAACACGTGAAACTTAATCGATTAAGACTGCGTAAACCAACCAGTAATCACTAATTATCGACCAATGTCTAAACACTAGGCATCGTGTTAGCAAAACCTGAACAAATAATTAGACAAAAGTCTCTATTGAACTTGCTGGCAAGAGGCGGCTAACTAGGCGCACCAACTTAATCGTTTAAGTCCACGTTCGACGGGCTTCAACGGTGCGCTACCCGACAACAACAAACGCCGAGGAACCATCATGAAAAAGACGCTTTTAACGACCGCCATTGCACTCGCCAGCGCAACCGGGGGCATCAGCCAGGCCCAGGCGGCTGACCTGACCATTTCATGCGGTGCCGTGGGTGCCGAACTGACGCTTTGCGAAGAAGGCATTGAAGCCTGGGAAGAAAAAACCGGTCATGAGGTCGATGTGGTCTCAACGCCCAACTCTTCCACCGAGCGTTTATCGCTTTACCAACAGATCCTGTCGGCTAACTCCAGCGATATCGACGTCATGCAAATTGACGTTGTCTGGCCGGGGCTGCTGGCCAACCACCTGCTGGATTTACGCGAGGTGCTGGGTGACGACGCCGCTGCCGGACATTTCGAGACCATCGTGACCAATAACACCATCGACGACCGTCTGGTCGCCATGCCGTGGTTTACCGATGCGGGCGTGCTCTACTACCGGGAAGACCTGCTCGAAAAACACGGCCATGACGTCCCCACCACCTGGCAAGAACTTACCGAGACTGCCCGCGAGATCAAACAGGCCGAGCGAGAGGCAGGTAACGACCGCATGCAGGGCTATGTCTTCCAGGGACGCGCCTATGAAGGTTTGACGGTGAACGCGCTGGAATGGGTAGCTAGCCACGGTGGCGGCAATGTTGTCGAGGCCGACGGCGAAGTCAGCATCAATAACGCACAGGCGGCCGAAGCGCTTGACCTGGCGGCCTCCTGGATCGGCGACATCTCGCCCAATGGCGTGCTGAATTACACCGAAGAAGAAGCCCGCGGCGTGTTCCAGGGTGGTAACGCTGTCTTCATGCGTAACTGGCCCTATGCCTGGTCGCTGGCACAAAGTGACAATAGCGATGTACGCGATAAGGTGGGCGTCACCCAGTTACCGGCGGGCGGTGAAGACGGTGAAAGCGCCGCTGGCCTGGGTGGCTGGAACCTGGCGGTATCACGCTATACCGAAAAACCTGAACTGGCCGCCGATCTCGTCGCCTTTCTAACCAGTGAAGAGGAGCAGAAGCGGCGCGCCATTCAAGCCTCTTATAACCCCACTATCGATGCGCTCTACCAGGATGAAGAGGTGCTAGACGCTGTCCCGTTCTTCGGCACTCTTTACGAGACATTCACCAATGCGGTGGCACGCCCATCAGCCCCCACCGGTGATGCCTACGGCCGGGTGAGCAACGCCTTCTTTAGCGCTTCGCATGAAGTACTGTCGGGCACGAAAGATGGCGCCCAAGCCGTTGAGGATCTGGAAAACGAGCTTCTACGTTTGAAGCGTCGTAACTGGTAACGCTGGAGAGCCTAATGACGACTTCTCACTCAAGCGCGCCCGAAGGGGCGCGCTCGGCCGCATTAACAGCGCGGCGCTCTCGCGGCACCAAGGTGCGGCGCCAGCGCGTCAAAGCAGCCTGGTTATTCCTAACCCCCATGCTGATCGCGCTAGCACTGGTGGCTGGCTGGCCTTTATTTCGCACCTTCTTTTTAAGTTTTACCGACGCCTCGCTGTCTGACCTGGGTACGGCCAACTTTATCGGCTTCGAGAACTACCTGGTTCACGATAATGGTCGCTGGTTTGGCATTTTAGCCGACTCTGTATGGTGGCAGTCGGTATGGAATACCGTCTACTTCTCGGTGGTGTCGGTATCGCTTGAAGTGGTTTTTGGCGTGATCGTCGCGCTGATTCTCAACGCTGAGTTCAAAGGGCGCACCATCGTGCGTGCCGCCGTGCTGATTCCCTGGGCCATCCCCACTATTGTCTCGGCACAGATGTGGGCATGGATGCTTAACGACCAGTTCGGCATCATCAACCACATGCTGATGGGTATTGGGGTAATCGACGACCCTATTGCCTGGACCGCCAGCGCCACCTACTCGATGTGGGCGGTCATCATGGTCGACGTGTGGAAAACCATTCCGTTTGTCGCCCTGCTGGTGCTTGCTGCGCTGCAGATGCTGCCCAAGGACTGTTACGAGGCCGCCGAGGTCGATGGCATTCATCCGGTACGAGTGTTTTTCAAGGTAACGCTACCGCTGATCACCCCAGCCCTGATGGTGGCGGTCATTTTCCGCCTGCTCGACGCGCTGCGCGTGTTCGACGTGATCTACGTACTGACATCGAATTCGACCAGCACCATGTCGATGTCGGTCTACGCTCGCCAGCAACTGGTTGAATTCCAGGACGTTGGCTATGGCAGCGCGGCGTCTACGCTGCTGTTCCTGATTATCGCCCTGGCGACCATTGCCTACATTTATGCCGGCCGCAAGCAACTGCAACTGGGAGGTGACGCATGACCGCACGTCAGTTGGGTAAAATAGCCAAGCGGGTCGGTTTCTGGGCGCTGATAGTACTGATCATGGTCTACGCCGTGTTCCCGTTTTATTACGCCGTGATTACCTCGCTCAAGCCATCAAGCGAGCTGTTCCGTGTCGAGCTATGGCCTTCCTCCTGGCACTTGGGCAACTATGTGCAGATATTGACCGAGGCCAGCTTTTTACGCGCCATCTTGAACTCCATTGTGGTCGCGATAAGCGTGGTATTTATCGCACTGTTACTGGGTATCACGGCCTCCTATGCGCTGGGTCGGGTGCGCTTTCGCGGGCGCTCAACGGTTTTGCTGGTCATTCTGGGGGTATCAATGTTTCCCCAGGTGGCAGTGCTCTCCGGGCTGTTTGAAGTCATCCGCACGCTCAACCTCTACAACAACCCGGCCGGGCTGATCTTGAGCTACACCATCTTCACGCTGCCCTTCACGGTGTGGGTACTCACCACCTTCATGAAGCAACTACCCATGGAGCTCGAGGAAGCCGCCATCATGGACGGCGCCACGCCGTGGATCACCATTACCAAGGTGTTCCTGCCGCTGATGTGGCCCGCCATGGCGACCACCGGGCTACTCGCGTTTATCGCTGCGTGGAACGAGTTTCTGTTCGCGCTCACCTTCACCCTGACCGATACCCAGCGCACCGTACCAGTAGCGATCGCCCTGCTGTCTGGCGGCAGTTCCTACGAGCTTCCCTGGGGGCCGATCATGGCGGCCTCGGTGGTAGTGACTGTCCCGCTTGTGGTGCTGGTGATTATCTTCCAGCGACGCATCGTCTCAGGCCTCACCGCTGGCGCCGTCAAAGGCTAAGGATTTTTAATGTCATCAACGGACTCACTTATGCAAGATACTCACGATACAAAAGCCTGGTGGCGCGGCGGCGTTATCTATCAGATCTACCCGCGCAGCTTTATGGACAGCCGCGGTGACGGTATCGGTGATTTACCCGGCGTTACTGAAAAGCTCGACTATGTGGCGTCGTTAAACGTCGACGGTATCTGGCTATCGCCTTTCTTCACCTCGCCAATGCTCGACTTCGGCTACGACATCAGCAACTACCGTGACGTTGACCCGATGTTCGGCACGCTGGACGACTTCAAGGCGCTGCTGGCCAAAGCGCACAGGCTTGGCCTGAAAGTGATGATCGACCAGGTGATCAGCCATACTTCGGACCAGCACGCCTGGTTTCAAGAAAGCCGCCAGGATCGCACTAACCCCAAGGCCGACTGGTTTGTATGGGCCGACCCCAAGCCAGACGGCACGCCACCCAACAACTGGCTGTCGATTTTTGGCGGCCCGGCATGGACCTTTGAGCCACGCCGACAGCAGTATTACATGCATAACTTTCTAACCAGCCAACCGGACGTCAACTTCCATAACCCGGAAGCGCGTCAGGCCCAGTTGGATAATATGCGCTTCTGGCTTGAGTTGGGTGTCGATGGCTTCCGCTTGGACACGGTCAACTTTTTCTTCCATGACAAAGAGTTACGCAACAATCCGCCCGTTCCTAAAGGCGAAGCCAAAACCCTGGGCGCACCCGATAGCAATCCGTATACCTGGCAGCGCCACGTATATGACCTCAGCCGCCCGGAAAATCTCGACTTCCTGAAAGATCTGCGCGCACTGATGGATGAATACCCCGGCACCACGACCGTGGGTGAAATTGGCGATGACAACCCTCTGGAGCGCATGGCCGAGTACACCGCCGGTGGCGACAAGCTGCACATGGCGTACACCTTCGACCTGCTCAACAAGCCACATTCCGCCGCGTATCTACGTGAAGTCATCGAGCGCTTCCAGCGGCTGGCGGGCGATGCCTGGCCTTGCTGGGCCACTTCGAATCATGATGTTGAGCGCAGCGCCTCGCGCTGGGGCGCTGACGAGGATCCGACGGCTTATCCTAAAGTCGCCCTGGCGATGCTGTTTTCACTACGCGGCAGCGTCTGCCTTTACCAGGGCGAAGAGCTTGGCCTGCCTGAGGCCGATGTGCCCTTTGAACGCATTCAGGATCCCTACGGCAAGGTTCTATGGCCCGAATTCAAGGGACGCGATGGCTGTCGCACGCCGATGCCTTGGGATGCTTCGCCCCAGGCGGGCTTTTCAAGTGCTGAGCCATGGCTGCCAATCTCGCCAAAACATCGCGAGCTTGCCGTTAGCCAGCAACAGGGCGACCCGGCGTCAACGCTCAATGCCACACGCCAGCTGTTGGCATTTCGCCGCCAGCACGCCGCGCTGTTTGATGGCGATTTGACGCTGGTCGACGTAGGCGACGACCTGCTGGGCTTTACCCGCCAACACGGCGACGAAACCTTGCTGTGCATTTTCAACCTGACGGGCCAAGCGCAAGAGATCACACTCCCGGTTGTAGTGACCGCCGACCTCGATGGTCACGGCTTTAACTATCAACGCGACGGCGACCAACTGACGCTCCCCGCTTATCAGGCAGCCTTTATGCGCGCCGCCTAGGCGCCACCACTGCTCTTACACAACAACAGGCCAACCCGGGGCACAGGCCCTGAGGTTGGCAAGGAGTCACCCATGGCAAGTGTTACGCTTGAAAAAATCAACAAGGTGTTTGGCCGCGACCACATCATTGATGATGTGGATCTGAAAATCGGCGACGGCGAATTCGTCGTTTTCGTTGGCCCATCGGGCTGCGGCAAATCTACCCTGCTACGCCTGATTGCCGGTCTTGAGTCGATCACCGATGGCGATTTGCGTATCGGCGACAGCGTGGTCAACGACTTACCGCCCCGTGAACGCGGTGTCGGGATGGTATTCCAGTCCTACGCGCTCTACCCACACATGTCGGTCTACGAGAACATGGCCTTCGGCCTAAAGCTGGCTAAAAAGACCAAGGAAACCATCGACGACCGCGTCATGGCCACGGCCCGTATTCTCCAGCTCGAGGAGTTACTCCACCGCAAACCCAAGGAGCTTTCCGGTGGCCAGCGCCAGCGGGTGGCCATGGGACGTGCCATGGCCCGTGAGCCGCGCATTCTGCTGTTCGATGAGCCGCTTTCCAACCTCGATGCCTCGCTGCGCGTGCAAATGCGTAACGAGATCGCGCGCCTGCATTATCGCCTGGGTTCCACCATGATCTACGTCACCCACGATCAGGTAGAGGCCATGACGCTCGCGGACAAGATCGTGGTCCTCAACGGCGGCCATGTCGAGCAGGTGGGCAGCCCCCAAGAGCTTTACCAGCGCCCTGCCACCAAGTTCGTTGCCGGGTTTATCGGCTCGCCCACCATGAATTTCATGCCTGCCCAGCTGCTGGCAAACGATGACAATGGCTGCCGGGTACACGCTGCCGGAGTGGGCGAACTTGCCTTGCCACAGGATGCAAGGGCGCAGCCGCAAAGCGCCGCGCTCAGTATTGGCGTGCGGCCGGAACACCTCCGCTTGGCGGAGCCGTCTGGAGACAACCGCTTCGAAATCGTCAACGTTGAATACCTGGGAAACGAAGTCTACGTTTATCTGGACCCAAAGGAAGGGGATGCACTGCTGATCCATCGCAGCGAAGCCCCCAGCCAGTGGAAAGTTGGGCAGCACGTCGCGCTGGTGCCCGACACCCAGCACGTTCATCTGTTTGACGAGAACGGTGCCGCCCTGGATTTACCTGTTCAACGGCAGGCCGCTTAACCGCTCGCCTTGACCATTACTCTTTGACCACTACTATTCACTGACCCGCGCAGATCACGACGAGCATTATGAGGCAAGGCTTGTCGGGAGGCTGCGCGGGTCGGTATTCTTGCGGATAGACATCTAACCATTAGTCTGCATAGGAACCCTCGTGACACCACCACGCCGAATGACGCTCAAGGACCTTGCCCGTGAACTCGGCGTCTCGACTGCCACCATTTCCAACGCCTTTAACCGGCCGGATCAACTTTCTCCCACCCTACGCGAACGCATCTTGAGTGAGGCCACCCGTCTGGGCTATAGCGGTCCTGATGCCAAAGCCCGCAGCTTGCGCACCGGCCGCTCAAGGATTGTCGCCGTGGTGCTGGCGGAGAGCCTTACCTACAGCTTGAATGATGCGGTGGCCAGTGAGTTTTTATCCGGTGTCGCCGAGGTGCTCGACGCCCATGGCCACACTTTGTTGCTGTTGCCAGGACGGGGACACGATTCACAACCGGCGGGCTCGGCCAATATTGCCGACGGTTTTATCGTCTACGGCTTGATGCCCAACAATCAGCTGCTAAATCGACTACCGGTGCAGCGCCCGATTGTGTCAGTGGACTTTGACGTGGTTGACTGCCCGACGGTGCACATCGACGATACCGAGGCCAGCTATCACATCGCCTGCCACGCCCTGAAGCAGCAGCCAAAGCGCCCGGCCATCATCAATCTGCGGTTAACCAAAGAAGCCTGCAACGGTCGCGTTACACCCGAGCACACGCTGCTGCCCAACACCAGTACGATCAGCCGCGCACGGTTGGAAGGTTTCCATACCGCTCTGAGCGAACACGGCGTGGATACACAACAAGTACCGCTGTGGAATATTGAGGAAAATACGTTCGAGGTGTGCGGGCCGGTGTTGGCAGAATTGCTCGACCAACCTGAGCATCAACGGCCCGACCTGCTGCTGTGCATGTCGGACCGGATTGCTCTGACCGCGCTGACGCTGGCCGAGCAGCGCGGCATTCGAGTGCCTGAAGATCTGATGATTACCGGGTTTGACGGCATCGCCGAAGGCCAGTACCGCGCCCCACAACTAACCACCGTTCGTCAGGATAGTGAAGGTAAGGGACGGGTAGCGGCGCAGATGATTCTTGGCCTGTTACCTGCCGAGCAACAACTGTTGAAAACGGAGCTGTTGCTCGGCGATACCTGCCCCTGACCGGCTGGATTACTTGGCGGCGGCCTGCATGGCTTCCGCGGTATCCAGCATGCGGTTAGAGAAGCCCCACTCGTTGTCGTACCAGGCCATGATTTTCACCAGGCGACCATTCACACGGGTATGGTTCGTATCGAAAGTGGACGAGTTGGCGTCGTGGTTGAAATCGATAGACACCAAGGGCTGGGCGTTGACCGCCATGACTGGTGAGTTGACAGCCGCTTTTTCAACAACCGCGTTGATCTCTTCTGCGGTGGTGTCACGGCCAGCGGTGAAGGTCAGATCCACCAGCGAGACGTTGATCACCGGCACGCGAACCGCCAGGCCATCGAACTTACCCTCAAGCTCGGGCAACACCTTGCCGACGGCAGCCGCGGCGCCCGTCTTGGTCGGAATCATCGACTGTGTCGCGCTACGCGCCCGGTACGGGTCAGTGTGATAGACATCCGACAGGTTCTGGTCATTGGTATAGGCATGTACCGTCGTCATCAGGCCATTCTCGATGCCCACTGCATCGTTCAACGCTTTGGCGACCGGCGCCAGGCAGTTTGTTGTGCAAGAAGCATTCGAGACCACTTTATGCTCAGCGGTAAGTGTTTCTTCATTGACGCCGTAAACAATCATGGCATCGGCATCAGGGCTGGGTGCCGAGATCAATACCCGCTTGGCGCCCGCCTCGATATGCTTGGCTGCCGCTTCGCGCTTGGTGAATAAGCCGGTGCATTCCATGACGATATCGACGTCCATCGACGCCCAGGGCAATTTTGCAGGATCTCGCTCGGAGGAAATCGCGATGCGGTCGCCGTCGACGCTGATGCTTTCCGCGTCATGATCAACCGAATACGGAAAGTGGCCGTGGACGGTGTCATGGCGAAGCAGGTGGGAGTTAAGCGACGGATCGCCCAGGTCGTTGATCGCAACAACCTGCATACGATCACGGTAGCCGTTTTCATAGAGGGCGCGAAGTACGTTGCGGCCAATGCGACCGAAACCGTTGATAGCGACTCTTGTTGTCATGGAGCACCTCACCTTTGCAGAGAACGTTTGTAGCAAAAAAACATGGTGGCGTTTTTTTGCTACACAATTGATTCTATTGTCATCAAAAATTACTAAAAATACGTAGTTAAGCACCTAAACAGGACAGCTGGCGTGCATTTAGTCCTCGAAAAGGGTACCGATCAATCAATATGTAGTAAAATTACTATATAAACGCTATCGTAGTCCATAACTTAATCACCCGCAATTTCAACACCCAGCGTGGTGTCAACAATAACTATGGCCAACCCAGGAGAATGTGCAATGACGAGCCAAACCCTCTCTCTCCCCTTACGCCGCACCAAGATTGTGGCCACGCTAGGCCCTGCCAGCGACCGCCCCGGCGTACTGGAAGCCATGCTTAAAGCTGGCGTCGATGTCGTGCGCCTGAACTTTTCCCATGGCGCTGCCGATGATCACCGGCGGCGTCTGCAGGATGTTCGCGAGATCGCTCAGCGTCTGGGGCGCAGCGTGGCGGCATTGGGCGACCTCCAGGGGCCTAAAATTCGCATTTCACGTTTCAAGGATGAGGCCATTCACCTCACCCAAGGCCAGCCGTTCATCCTCGACATGGCAATGGAGGCCGACCAAGGCAACCAGGAGCGGGTCGGCTGTGACTACAAATCGCTGATTGATGACGTTAGCGTCGGCGACCGCCTGCTTCTCGACGACGGCCGCGTGGTACTGGATGTCACTCAAGTGGTTGACCAGGAAGTGCACACCCGGGTTCACGTGGGCGGCAAACTGTCCAACAACAAAGGCATCAACAAGCAAGGCGGTGGCCTTTCAGCCCCGGCGCTAACCGAAAAGGACAAGGCCGACCTGATTACCGCGCTGGATATCGGTGTGGACTATCTGGCGGTTTCCTTCCCGCGCAGTGCTGCCGATATGCAAGAGGCACGCGACCTGCTGGGCGAGGCTGGCAAAGAGATCGGCCTGGTCGCCAAACTAGAGCGCGCCGAAGCCGTGGCCGATGACGAAACCCTGGATGGCATTATCCAGGCCTCGGAAGCCGTGATGGTCGCCCGCGGCGACCTGGGCGTTGAAATTGGCGATGAAGCGCTGATCGGCACGCAAAAACGTATCATCAAGCACGCCCGCACCCTGAACCGTGCGGTTATCACCGCCACTCAGATGATGGAATCGATGATCGAGTCGCCGCTGCCCACCCGCGCCGAGGTATTCGATGTCGCCAACGCGGTGCTGGATGCCACCGATGCGGTCATGCTCTCGGCCGAAACCGCCGCGGGCGATTATCCGGTTGAAACCATCGAGGCGATGAACCGCGTCTGCCTGGGCGCCGAGCGCGAACGAATTGCCCAGGAGTCGGGGCACCGCATCCATGAAGGTTTCGAGCGCGTTGACGAGACGATCGCGCTGTCGGCCATGTACGCAGCCAACCATCTCGAGGGTGTCAGCGTGATCGCCTGCATGACTGCCACCGGCTATACGCCGCTGATTGCGTCGCGCATTCGCTCCAAACTGCCGATTGTCGGCCTGGCGCACACACCTATCGCTCAACGCCGCATGGCCCTTTATCGGGGTGTGGTATCGATACCGTTCGACACCACTCACATGCAGGCGGAAGATCTGAACGGCGAAGCGCTGGCGCTATTAAAAGCCCACGGCTTGGCGGATCCCGGCGAGCATGTCATTCTCACTCGAGGCGACCACATGAACGCCCATGGCGGCACCAACACCATGAAGGTGTTAGCGGTGGCGGCCGAGTAAGCGTCCTTATGCAGTGACAACGACCATGCTTTGGAGAGCCATGCCATGAATGATGCGCGACCACCCCGTCAGGCGATTCGTACGCTTCAGGCCCGCAAGCGGATTGCGTTGATTGCCCACGACGGCAAGAAAACCGAAATGCTCGAGTGGGCGACGCGCTGGAAGGACACGCTGGGCCGCCACGAACTGCTCGGCACCGGCACGACGGCAAAACGCCTGCACGACGCGCTGGGGCTGCCTATCGAAGGGTTGATGAGCGGCCCGCTTGGCGGTGACCAGCAGATTGGCGCGCGCATTGCCGAACAGGGGCTCGACGTGCTGATTTTCTTCTGGGACCCATTCTCGCCACAGCCCCACGACCCCGATGTCAAAGCACTGCTGCGCCTTGCGGCACTGTGGAACGTCCCGGTGGCGTGCAATGCAGCCAGCGCCGACTTTGTGCTTTCCTCGCCCTATCTGGACGAAAGCTACGACATGTCGATTCCCGATGCCAACGCCTGGGCCGCAGCACGCACTGAGTGACTGACAACCGAGTGGCTGCTAATTATTTAGCTCAACCACTTGGCTCAGGCCATCATTTGCGCACCCGGGTGGCGGGTGCGCAAATGCCTTGCGACCACTTGCTGACCGCA
This sequence comes from Halomonas sp. SH5A2, assembly GCF_014263395.1. Classification (GTDB taxonomy): domain Bacteria; phylum Pseudomonadota; class Gammaproteobacteria; order Pseudomonadales; family Halomonadaceae; genus Vreelandella. Next base: position 2,291,579 of record NZ_CP058321.1, read on the forward strand.
TTGAGGCTCGCCTTCTGTCGCTGCCAGGGCGCAGCGCAGCGTCAACTCGGCGATACGGTCGTAATCCTGCAAGGCCGAGTTAATCGGCTGAGGCAAAAAGTCCAGCAGGCGATGATCACCAAAGGTTGCCAGCCGCATTCCCTCCGGCAAGCCTCCCCGTTCCAGAAAGACGTCGAAAACGCCTTCCATCAGCGTATAGGAGGCGGTGACCAACGCATCCGCCCCGCCCTCTTCATCCAGCAGCATGACAGCCAGGCGTGCGCCTTCGCTGCGCTCATAGTGCGTACCGCTTAGATACAGCGGCTTAATGGACGTGCCCGCAAGCGCCTGCTCGAATCCTGCCCGGCGCTCGCGGCTGATGGAAAGGTCAGGCATTGCTTCAAGCCACGCAACGCGTTGAGTCGCAGGATCGATCACTGAATGGGTCAACGCCAGCGACGCTTGACGGTCGTTACTGACTACACTTGCAAAGTGCGCAGGATCCAACCCCCGGTCCATCCCCACCACGCTCCAGCCCTCTTTTACTAGATCCGGGTAAAACGGATCGTCGCTGGCAAGGCAACTCGCCGTGATAAGCACTTCACAGCGCTGCGCGCGCAGCGCGAGCGCCAACCCCCGCTCGCTTTCCGGGCAGTCGTCGGAGCTCACCACCAACAGTTGATAGCCGCGCTCGCGAGCGCCTCGCTCTATGCGCTTGGCAAGCCGCGCGTAACTGATGTTTTCCAGATCAGGGACGATCAACCCCAGTAAACGACTGGCCCCCCGGCGCAGTGCTGCGGCCTGGGGGTCGATGTGATAGCGATGCTGGCGAACGACCGCCATCACCCTGTCGATGGTCGCTTGGCTAATGCGGCGCTTTTCGGCCTGGCCATTGATCACATAGCTGGCGGTGGTACGTGATACCCCGGCAAGCCGGGCAATGTCGGCAAGTGTCATGAATTTCCCCTTTGATTACCGACAGTTTAACAGCCGGCAGACGTCCATCAGACCAAAGTCTAGGCGTGAAACCCTTGTGTCCTGAAGTGAATCGATTCAGCATAGCCAACTATACACAGATGACACGATTCATCCAGCTCACTTCGGTGCGCTACGACCATGGTTCTATACACGGAGACACCTATGCTGACGCTCGGCTCTGATGACATATTGCTGGACTGCCATGCTGACGACTGGCAAGCAGCACTCAACAGCGCTGCCGATGCGCTGGTGGCGGCAGGGTTTGTCGAGCCCGACTACCGTGACGGCCTGCTCGACCGGGAGGCTCAGTCCTCGACGTTTTTGGGCAATGCCATTGCCATCCCCCACGGCACGCCGGAGAGCCGCCAATTCGTCAAGCAAACCGGGGTACGTGTTTTGCAATTCCCCCGTGGCGTTCAGTGGCACGACGGCCAGCAGGTGCACGTGCTGGTCACCATCGCCGCACAAAACGACGAGCACCTCGATATCCTGCGTCAGTTGACCCATGTACTGGACCGCGAGGGCGTCGCTGACCAACTGGCTAACGCCACTTCAGCCGCCGACGTCGCTCGCCTGCTTTCCAAGCCTGCCGTGATGCCGCGCCTGGATAACGATACGCTCTGCGTTAGCTTCCCCGCCAAGGACCTGCAGGAGTTAACCTTAGCCGCTGCCGCGCGACTGCGCCAAAGCGGCTGCGTCGACAATACCTTTATCAGTGCCATCGCCTCCGTCGAACCCACCTGGCTGGGTAATGGCCTATGGCTAGCAAGCCATCCTCACGGTGTCGCCCAGCCTGCGCTAGGGGTTGCGACCCCTGCGGACACATCGCTTAGCCATCAGGAACATCCCGTTCATGCCCTGTTCTGCCTGGCGGCCAGCGGTGAGAGCCATCGTTCGCTGCTTGAGCAATTATTGCCCCTGCTTGACCACAGCGAAAGCGAAAGCCTGGTCAACAAAACCAGCGCGCAGTGGCTGGCCGCCTTGGCAGGTGAAACCGCCAGCACGCAAACCCAACGGGCTCGCGTGCTGAACCCTCACGGCCTGCACGCCCGCCCGGCCAAGCAACTGGTACAAATTGCCCGCGCGCAGGCGGTGCCGATCAACGTTCGCCTCGAGGAAGGCAGCGCTACACCGGTTTCCGCCGCCAGCTTGACCAAGGTAATTGGTATGGGCGCAAGACGCGGCCAATGGCTGGTGTTTTCTGCCGAGGGCGAGCAGGCCAGTCAGGCACTCGCGGCCGTCAGCGAGGCCGTCGAGTCTGGCCTGGGCGAGAAGGTTGCTCCGTTTGACGGTGGACGGGAAAGCATTTCTCCCGCCGCCGACAGCGCCAAACCCGCCGCCGAGCCGCTGGTCAACGATACGCCCCATACCGGTGTGGCCGCCTCACCGGGGCTTGCCATTGCACCGGTCTTTGTCATCCGCCCGGTAAGCTTTGAATACCCGCAACACGCCGACGACCCCGAGCAAGAAGCTGCCCGTCTTCGGGAGGCACTGAAGGAAGGCGCCGCCCAGTTGGAGACGCTGGTACATGACGCGCCGGGCGGTGAAGTCGCCGACATTCTCTCCATGCACGAAGAAATGCTCGACGACCCGGAGCTGCACCAGGCCGCCATCGACGCTATCCGCGAAGGGGCGTCGGCAGAAGCCGGCTGGTGGGAAGCCATCGACACCGCCGCCCATGCCCAGGAAATGCTCGCCGACCGGCTACTGGCCGAACGCGCCGCCGACCTGCGCGACGTGGGCCGCCGAGTTCTCGGCGTGCTGTGCGACGTTAAACTGCCCGCGCCGCCCGACCATCCGTATATTCTGGTGATGGACGATATTGGCCCGTCTGATGTCGCGCGGCTGGATACCTCTCGGGTGCGTGGCCTGCTCACTGTTCGCGGCGGCGCCACCTCGCACAGTGCGATTCTGGCCCGCGCGCTAGGCATCCCGGCGGTTGTCGGTGCCGGTGAAGCCGTGATGGCACTACCTGACGGCGGCATGATGATTCTCGACGGCGAACGCGGTCGGGTCACCCACAAGCCTTCGGAAGATCGCCTGCAACGCGCCGAGCAGCAGTTGCTTGACCAGCAGCAGCGCGAGGCTGACGCCTGGGAAACGCGCTTTGAAACCGCACAAACCCGCGACGGTCACCGGGTCGAAGTGGCGGCCAACCTGGGCAATACCGCCCACGCGGAAGACGCCGTTGAACGCGGCGCCGAAGGGGTTGGCTTGCTGCGCACCGAATTCCTGTTTATGGCGCACGCCAGCGCGCCGGATTTGGCCACCCAGATCGACGAATATCGCCAGGCGATTGACGCCCTCGACGGGCGCCCGCTGGTGGCCCGCACGCTGGATGTCGGCGGCGACAAGCCGCTGCCCTACTGGCCCGTTCCTCAGGAAGACAACCCCTTCCTAGGCCTGCGCGGCATTCGCTTGGCGCTGACCCAGCCGGATGTGCTGGAAACCCAACTGCGCGCATTATTGATGGCCGGTAAAGATAGCCCCCTACGCATCATGTTGCCGATGGTCAAAGACATCGCCGAGTTTCGCACCGTCAAGGCCATTTATGATCGACTGCTGAAGGAAATTTCGCCGTCACAGCGTGCCACTGACGTGCAGCTCGGCGTGATGATCGAAGTACCTTCCAGCGCTCTGCTGGCCCCATCGCTCGCCGCCGAAGTGGACTTCTTCTCGGTGGGCACCAACGATTTGACCCAGTACACCCTGGCCATCGACCGTGGTCACCCGGAGCTTTCCGCCCAGGCCGACGGCCTGCATCCGGCCGTATTGCGCTTGATCCAGATGACCGTTGATGCCGCTCATGCCCATGGCAAATGGGTGGGTGTATGTGGCGAGCTGGCTTCCGACGCCATGGCGGTGCCCGTGCTGGTCGGCCTGGGCGTTGACGAGCTTTCTGTCAGCGCCCGGCAGATCCCGCTGGTCAAGGCGCGGCTACGCGAGTTTGACCTGGCCGATGCCAAAGCCAGCGCTCAACTGGCACTGGGCCAGGCCACCAGCGATGACGTGCGCGACGCGCTGGAGGCTCGCTGATGGCCCGTGTGCTATGCATTACACTCAACCCGGCGCTCGACCTGGCGTTCAGCCTTGACCAGCTCACTCTGGGGGCGGTTAACCGCCCCCACCACGCACAGCTGGAAGCCGCGGGTAAAGGCGTCAACGTCGCCCGCGTACTGGCTGGGTTAGGCCATGACGTGACCGTGAGCGGCTTTCTCGGCGCTGACAACGACGCACCTTTCGCGCTGGCCTTTCAGCACGCCGCTTTAAACGACGACTTTGTACGCGTGGCGGGTGAAACACGCATCAATGCCAAACTTGCTGAACAAAGCGGCCGGGTCACCGATATCAACGGCCCCGGCATGCCGATCACCTCCAACGACCTGCAACGCCTAACGGCACGGCTGGATGCACAGTTATACAGCGCAACACCTCCTCACGCCGTCGTGGTGGCTGGCAGCTTACCGCCAGGGCTCAGCCTGGATGACTTTCGCGCCCTTCTCCAACACCTCAAGGCCAGCGGTGTTCCTTTATGGGTGGATACCAGCGGCGCTGCACTTAACGCCGCCATTGAGGCAAAGCCTACCGCCGTCAAGCCCAACGAGCTTGAGCTTGCACAATGGGCTGGTACGCCACTTGAAACCAGTCACGCACTGACCCAGGCGGCGCGCCGTCTGCATCAAAGCGGCGTGGAACAGGCGCTGGTTTCCGCCGGCGCCAATGGCGTGCTGTGGGTTAACGATCAGGGCAGCTGGCAAGCAACGCCGCCAACCGTAACCGCCGTCAACACCGTATGCGCCGGTGACACCTTCGTCGCGGGCATGCTTCACGGCCTGCTTAGCGGCCACGACCCCGAGAACACCCTGCGCTTCGCCACGGCGTTGTCTGCCGATGCCGTTCGCCATGTAGGCGTGGGCAACCCTCAGGCCGACGACTTCGATTCACTCCAACAACAGACCCGGGTACGGCGTCTTGACGACACCATCACCGAGGGAGCTACGCTATGAACCTGATTCTGATTACCGCCTGCCCCAGCGGCATGGCGACCACCTTCCTCGCTGCCAAGCGACTGGAGCAGGCCGCCGAACGCCAAGGCTGGCACGTTCACGTGGAAATGCACGGCGAGCTGGCACCGCTTCAGGCCGCTACCGCCGAGCAGATTGCCAACGCCGACCTGATTGTCGTTGCGGCAGATCATGTGCCCGCCCCCGAGCGCTTTGAAGGCAAGCGGCTTTATCATGCGCCAATTGCCGACGCGCTCCCTGACCCCAGTGGCTTTTTGACCACGGCGAAACGCGATGCGCCGCTTTATCAGGCACCCGCCAATACACCCGCTGCCCGTTCTGCGGCGCCAACCGCCGCTGAAGGGCAGAAAATTGTCGCCGTGACCGCCTGCCCGACAGGCGTTGCCCATACCTTTATGGCTGCCGAAGCGCTAGCGGAAGCAGGCAAGGCCATGGGTCATGCGATCCGCGTGGAAACCCAGGGCTCGGTAGGCGCCCAGGATCAACTGACGGAAAAAGAGATCGCTGACGCTGACGTGGTCGTGCTGGCCTGCGATATTGACGTTGACCCTACTCGTTTTGCGGGCAAGCGCATTTATCGCACCTCTACCGGCAATGCGTTGAAAAAACCGCGCCCGACCCTGGAAGCCGCCCTCGCCCACGCAAGCGTAGAGGACGGCAGCCAGCCCAGTAACACCAGTGAAAGCAAGAGCGCCAAGGAGAAAGGCGTTTACAAGCACCTGCTGACCGGCGTGTCGTTCATGCTGCCGATGGTCGTCGCGGGGGGGTTGCTGATCGCGCTGTCGTTTGTCTTCGGTATCAACGCCGCCGAAGAGGAAGGCTCGCTGGCCGCCGCGCTGATGACAATCGGCGGCGGCACCGCCTTCGCGCTGATGATTCCGGTACTCGCGGGGTATATCGCCTACTCGATTGCCGACCGCCCCGGTATCGCACCGGGCATGATTGGCGGCATGCTGGCAGCCGATATTGGCTCCGGCTTTATCGGCGGTATTCTGGCCGGCTTCCTGGCCGGTTACGTGGCCCTGGCGGTTACCCGCTACGTAAAGCTGCCTTCGAGCATCGAATCGCTTAAACCGATTCTGATCATTCCGCTGATCGCAAGCCTGGTGACCGGCCTGGTGATGATCTACATCGTGGGCGAGCCGGTGGCGGGTATTCTTACCGCGCTGACCAACTTCCTCGAGACCATGGGCTCCACTAACGCCGTACTGCTGGGCATTCTGCTGGGCGCCATGATGTGTTTCGACCTGGGTGGCCCGGTCAATAAAGCCGCCTACACCTTTGGCGTGGGGCTGCTGGCGTCTGAAACCTACGGCCCCATGGCCGCGATCATGGCCGCGGGCATGGTTCCTGCCATCGGCATGGGCATCGCCAGCTTTGTGGCCCGCAACAAGTTCTCGGCGCCCGAGCGCGAAGCCGGCAAGGCGTCGTTTGTGCTGGGCATGTGTTTTATCAGCGAAGGCGCTATTCCGTTCGCTGCCAAAGACCCGTTGCGTGTGATCCCTGCCTGTATGCTGGGCGGTGCCGTTACCGGCGCGATCTCCATGCTGGTAGGCGCTAAACTGATGGCACCTCACGGCGGCATTTTTGTCCTGCTGATCCCCAATGCCATTACCCCCGTGCTGCTCTACCTGGGCGCGATCGTGATCGGCTCGCTGATTACCGGCCTGAGCTATGCCATGATCAAACGCGGCGCTACCCAAGTGGCCATTGCCAGCTAAACAGACATCAGGCGGGCCACGGCCCGCCTTACATTAGACGTATTATTGGTTTTATTACCATTAAACGTGCTTTTGTTTGCGATGGTTTGCCACAGCGCGCGTTTTATGTAGTATTTTTACACACATAACATCAAGGCAACTCGCCACCCACAACAACGGACACCGCTATGTTTCAGCTAACCCGCAGTGTGACGTGGCAGGCACTCGAACGCCTGCGCGACAAAACCGCTAACGACCGCATTCGTGACTACTTCACCAATGACCCGCAGCGCTTTGAAAAAATGAGCCTGCGGGTGGGCGGTCTTTTCCTCGACTACTCGAAACATCACGTATCCGACGAGGTTAAGGCCAAACTGATCGAACTGGCCGACCACTCCGCTCTGGTACAGCGCCGGGCACAGATGTTCTCGGGGGATATCATCAACGTCACCGAAGACCGTCCAGTACTGCACACCGCGCTTCGCCACCTGGGCGATGAGCCGGTGTTTGTCGACGGCAAGAACGTGATGCCCGAGATCACCCGCACCCGCGAACAGATCAAGCAGTTTTCCGAGGCGGTGCGCAGCGGCGAGTGGAAAGGCTATAGCGGCAAACGCATCAAGGACGTCGTCAACATTGGCATTGGCGGCTCGGATCTTGGCCCCAACATGGCCGTCCGTGCGCTGTTGAAGTACCGCCATCCGGAGCTGCACTTTCACTTTGTTTCCAACGTGGACGGCACCCATATACAAAAGGTGCTTTCACGTCTCGACCCGGCCACCACGCTATTTATTGTCTCGACCAAGACTTTCTCTACCCAAGAGACCCTGCTCAACGCCAAAACAGCACGGCGCTGGTTCCTGGAAAACGCTGGCGAAGACGCCGATGTGGGCGCGCACTTTATCGCTGCCTCCACCAACCGCAAGGCGGCGATGGAGTTTGGCATTCGCGAAGAGAATGTGTTCGAGTTCTGGGCCTGGGTCGGCGGGCGTTACTCCATGTGGTCTTCGATCGGCCTGCCCATTGCGTTATCGATTGGTTTTGAAGGCTTTATCGAGCTGCTGGAAGGCGCTCACGAGATGGATAACCACTTCATCGAGGCGCCCTTCTCCGAGAACATGCCGGTGCTGATGGCGCTGATCGGTATCTGGTATATCAACTTTATCGGTGCCGAAACCCAGGCCATCGTGCCCTACGACCAAGCCCTCCACCAGCTTCCCTCCTTCCTGCAGCAGTTGGACATGGAATCCAACGGCAAGTCGGTGGATATCTTCGGTCATCCGGTCAATTACAAGACCGGCCCGATTGTATGGGGCCAGACCGGCTCCAACGGTCAGCACGCTTTCTTCCAACTGCTGCACCAGGGCACGCGCTATGTGCCTATCGACTTTATTGCTTCGCTCAAGCCCGAGCCCGGCGTGGAAGACCACCACTTCGCCTTGCTGACCAACATGCTCGCCCAGGCAAACGCCTTTATGGAAGGCAGCCAGGGAGACAGCAAAGAACTCAGCCAGCACGACCCCTACAGCTGCCCCGGCAACCGCCCATCAAGCACCTTACTGCTGGACGAGCTCACACCAAAAAACCTGGGCGCGCTGATTGCCCTCTACGAGCACAAGGTGTTTGTTCAAGGCGTCATCTGGAACATCAACTCCTTTGACCAGTGGGGCGTCCAGCTAGGCAAACGTATCGCCGGTGAAATCAGCGAGCGTATCGACACCAACGCCGCCGACTTCGATGCCTCGACCCAAGGACTGTTGGAGCTGCTGCGTGGCCACTTCCCAGGCAATGGGACAGGTGCAACGAACGCTGAAAAAGCCAGCGACGACAAAAAACCGGCGAGGAAGAAGCGCTAAACCAGTTTCGTAAATGGACACAAAAACGAACGCCTTGGCTTGAGAGAGCCAAGGCGTTTATTCTTGCCCATATCCGGCAAGCTACATAACATCATGATGTTAGAAAGCCAGGATGGGTTCACTATCGATTGGGATAAACGTTTTGATCACTGGATGTCCCAATACATAATATGTTGAGGCCCCGCAGCGCCGCCCAGGTATTGCTCACCTGTTTCATAAAATCCCGCCTTTTGATAACAGGTGCGAGCTGCGGGGTTCTTAGCGTTCACCGTCAGGTAGATTCGGGGATAATTCGCGTAGTTTTCTTTTAGATAGAGAAACAACGCTTTTACCGCCAACGTCCCAATCCCTTTGCCCTGCTGCTTGGCATCAATAATAAAGGTACGTAAGCCTATGCTGCCTTTCGCACAAAAGTCATAGCCATCAGCGTAGGCTATATCGATTTTGAAGCACCCTACCACCTGATCATTGTGTTTAATTACATGCAAATGCGCAGCCTCATTTCTATCAGCGAGAAACTCCTTAGCGGTTCCCACAAATTTCACCTGATCATCGAGCACCGCGATGTTGAGCACTTCAGCCACATCCAATGCATTAAGTTTTTCTAGCTTGATCATTTAGTGCTCGCTGTTGTAGTTGATGTGGCATCTTTTAATGTGAGCGACTACTACCAATGATTTTCAACATAGTCACCTAACGTGCCTGGATTTTCACCATTTACCACTTTGTACCATGCGTGTTGTTTTGACACCCTTCTTACGCCTCATCTGGAATCAGCGCCAGCAGATCGGTGACGCCTATATCCAAACCAGCTTGCGAGAGCAGCGTAGAAACCTGCCCGCGGTGATGGGTCTGGTGATTGAAGAAGTGATAGATAAGGCTTGAATAGCGCCGTGTGGAAGCGATTCCTTTGCTGTTTCGGTAACTCAGCGTGGTGCTCAAATCGTCGTCTGTCAGCGCTGCCACCCAGTTAATAATCACGCTATCCAGCCATTGGCGGTGTGCTGTTAGGCTATCCAGGTCATCAAACATGATTTGATCAAGCCGCTCTGGCGCAGGAAGGTCGATCACCACCGCAAGCGTTCTTGCGGTGGAAGAGGGATGGGTTGCAAACCGTTTGAGCCATATTGTGTCGGCGACCACGATGTGATTAAGCGTGCCAAAAATCGAGCCGAAGAACGCGCCACGCTCTTCGCTAAGTTCCGCAGCCGTCAGCTTACTGGCGGCCTCGTATACTTTTGCGTTCATCCACTGATTGCAGGATGCCATCAATGCAAAATGGGTTTGCAGCTTCATAGGTCACATCGCCTCTTTCAATACTCGCGCCAGCGGGCACTTTAAGGGCATGAAATAACTACCCATCTGTTCATCCCCTCGAATCTAGCATTTAAGCCCTTTCCTCTCTCCTTGCGTCTTTTGACAAACGCCATATACTGTATATATAGCCATATATTAACGGGGTGGCAAATGACGGCTTTTCATTACGCTGATGGCGGTTCCTCTGTGCGCAAAGGGCGCGGGGCTACCTACGACCCACACAACCGTTTTGCGCCCTCCCAAAGCGTAGCGGAAGATGACGGCTGGTGGCGGGAAGAGGCGTCTACGACCATCGCCACCGAAGTACGCGAAGAGGTGAGTAAAAGCGCACTGTCGTGGAACACCTCACCGGATTTGCCGTTTGATCGCTCACTGAACCCCTACCGCGGCTGTGAGCACGGTTGCGTTTACTGCTATGCCCGCCCCTCCCACGCCTACTGGGACTTATCGCCAGGGCTGGATTTTGAAACCAAGTTGATTGGCCGAAGCGGTTTAGTGGAGCAATTAACCGAAGAGCTTTGCCACCCTAAGTACGTGTGCCGCCCGATTAACCTTTCCGGCAACACCGACTGCTACCAGCCCCTTGAGGCGCAGCACCAAACCACCCGCCGCTTGCTTGAACTGTTACTGGAATGTCGCCATCCGGTCACGATTGTGACCAAAAGCAGCCTTATACTGAGGGACCTGGAGTTACTTTCCGAAATGGCCGAACACCGCCTGGTGCGGGTGTTCATCAGCATTACCAGCCTGGATGCCAATCTGAAACGCTCCCTGGAGCCGCGTACGGCGTCGCCTCAGGCCCGTCTGAAAGTCATCCGCGAGCTGAATACTGCGGGGATTCCTGTGGGCACGCTGGTTTCGCCGATCATCCCTGGGCTGACCGACCATGAAATTGAGCGGATTCTGGAAGCCGCCAGCCGAGCGGGGGCGCGCACCGCGACCTGGATGCTGTTGCGCCTACCCCATGAAGTGGCGCCATTGTTCGAGGCCTGGCTGGAAGCCCACTACCCCGAACGGGCAGCCAAGGTGATGAGCTTGATTCGTCAGTGCCGCGGCGGAAAGAATTACGATGCCCGCTTTGGGAAGCGTTTCCGCGGTGAAGGGGTGTTTGCCGAAATGATCGGCCAACGGTTTAATCGCGCCAGCCGCCAGTGGAAATTGCAGTCGCGCACCGAGCAGGGATTGAATACCCGCGACTTTCGTCCGCCGCGCGCGCAAGGCGATTTATTCTATTAGACTGGGCGGCGTTACTGTCGACTCCCATAAAGGATGCGCCATGTCCGCGCCGTTAAGTAAAACCAAATCGAGCTTTTATCGCCGCCTATACGTGGCGTACCTAATTGACCAAGGCACTGCCAGCGTCCCGGCCTTGATCGAGGCAACCGGCATGCCACGGCGCACCGCGCAAGACACCATTACCTCGCTTGCTGAGCTGGATATTGAGTGCGTGTTCGAGAAGGACGAGGGCGAGCGGCACAACATTGGCCGCTATCAGATACGTGATTGGGGCGCGATTGACCCAAGCTGGGTGGCGAGTCACGCCGGATACCTGCAAGAGGCACTGGGCTACGTTAACGCCTAAGCGATATTAAGCGACGCTAACCTCATAACCGGTAAACTTACGCAGATTGATCACCCCGGTATCCAGCATTAGGTACTGGCCTTTAATGCCCTGCAAGATGCCGCTGACCTCGGGCTGCTTGTCGAAGTTGTGCGACACAATCTTGCGTGGGAAGGTCTCCACCGGATAGTGAAAGGCATGATGTTGACTATACAGCTCACGGATGGCGTCCGACCCGTGTTCACTTTTCAGTTGCCCCAGGCCGCTGGCCGTCGCGGCCATCAGGCGATCACGTTCGGCTTTCAGATCAAGCTCCGCCACGTCGCCTTTGAGCATGGCTCGCCAGTTGGTGCGGTCGCCAACATGTTCCTTGAACAGCATCTCCACAAAGCCTGATTGCTGGCGGGTATCGACCTCAAGAATCGGCAGCGCCTGTATCGCGCCCTGGTCCAGCCAACGGGTGGGCATTTGCGTTTTACGCGTAATACCCACTTTCAACCCCGACGAGTTGGCCAGGTAAACAATATGCGGTTGAAAGCAATGCTGCTCCCCCCATGCGGGGTCGCGGCAGGTGCCCTGAAAAAAATGACACGTTTCCGGTTTCATGATGCAGGTATCGCACTGGGCCAGGCGTTTGAAGCAGGGGTAGCAGTAGCCCTGAGCAAAGCTTTTTTTGGTTGCACGACCGCAATGGGTACAGGCGATAGCGCCGCTCCAACGCAGCTGTAACGGCGACCCCAACCGCTCATTCAGATCAATGCGATGCTCACCCGCGCGCAACTTATAGCTGACGGGTTGAGCCTGAGTCGTGCCCGGTTCGACCGCCATTTTACGCAAGCACCCCTGCACTAACCCATCAGTCACGCGAAGCATCCTTGGCAAGACCGGCCATTTCAGGTGAAACGCCCTGCCCCGTGGCGCCTGCACCGCAGGTGCGCTGTTCAAGATATCCGACGCGGTTTGCTTCGGGCACGTTGTTTTCCACCTCATAGCGCATCACGGCTTCAAGGCACAGCTCGGTCTGCTCGGCAGTGAGGTAGCGGCCGTCAGGCCACTTACGCAGCGATACGGCCTGCTTGAGGCTCTCGTAAATCGCCGGGGTCATCTGATTAATCATTTTATCGAAGGTCATATCGCTCATGCCAAACTCCTCAGTTAAGACCGTAAACGCCGCGCGCTATAATACCAGCCTGTCACCAGGCCGACGATCAGTCCGCCAAGATGCGCCTCGTTGGCGACATTACCAAAGCCTACCAACCCAGCCATATCGGTCATGGTAAACACCATCCAGCCCAGCATGAACACGACGAGCATTTGCGGTACAAAAAAGCCGCTTCCCGGCACACGGCGCGACATCAGCCACACATGCCCCAGCAAGGCGTAAACGACACCCGACATGCCGCCAAACAGCACTGTACCGGTCGCGTACTGTGCCAGGTTCGCCAGTATCCCTGCGAAGACCAGCAGCAAGAGCAGCGTCCGTCCACCCTGTAGCGCTTCGACCTGACGCCCGAAATACCATACCCACATCAGGTTGAAGATCAGGTGCATCCAGCCAAAATGCAGAAAAGCCGGCGACAGCAGACGCCATACCTGGCCGCTAACTAGCGTATCTGTCAGCGACCCGTAGGTGAGCTCACCGCTCGCAATACCAATCGGCACGATGGTGAGGGCTACGATCAACAGGTCACCAAATACCCCGATCAGCGCGAAGATCACCAGACTCGCCACCACCATCGCCACGGTAACCGGCAATTGTTTAAGCGTTGAGAACAGCGCAGGGGAATCCGCCTTTGAGGCCTGCTCGGCGAGTTCAAGGGGCTCGCCCTGCTGCCAGCGGGCAACCAGAGCGAGAAGCGCTTCACGCTGATCTGGATCGGCGACCCAGAGCACCTGGGCATCGTCTTCAGCGGTAATCCGGTGCCCTATGCGGTAACGCCAAAGCGCTTTGCGAAGCGCCTGGGCATCCGTGTCGGGGGGTAAACGCATTACGGGGTGCATAGGCTTCCTTTATGATAACGACATAGGCTATTTAAACAAACGCTAAGCTTGGCAACCCATTGGATAGAACACGCCCAGGTGTGGCAATACAGTGATTATTATTTCCACCAAAAAAAACCGGCGGAGGGGGCCGCCGGGTAAATAGCAAGGGATCATTCAAGGGAACATCTATTCTGACGAGCGGCGACAGCGTTAGTTCATATGTTTTGCAAAAATTATGTAAATTAATGTAACAATAACAATTCAGATCAATCATCGTCATCCAGCACGGTGTTTAAAACGCTCTGCTCTTCTCTGGCGACCTGGATCCAGACAAAATGATCGGCATTTAAGCTTTGTTCGCCATTCCAACGATAGGCAACCAGACGGCCATACTTCACCGCACTGTAATCCAGACAGGCAATGTTCGCCGTGGGTAACGCAGGTATGCCTTCACACCAATAATGGCCAATAAACAAAGGGGACTCATCGGGACCGTAATAACTCAGCGTCTTACGCTCTTTTTGGCTAAGCGGCCGCTGCTCTAGATCGCCGGGTAAATTATCGGGCTGGAAGGCGACATCGCCCCAGTACTGGGGCGATGTCGCCCAGAAATGGGTTCGGAAACTGTGCCGCGTGAACCCATCCCCCGAGTGAATGGCGACGTTGTCGGGAAGCTGCAGATGGCTGCCCCGTGTCAGACGATCCAGGATGCGAAATGCCTGGGTCGATGGATCGGTCGAGGCGACAAGAAAATCGTCGTCCAGGCAGCCATCGGGGTAGTCTTGTTTGAACTGCTCTATCAGCTGATGATCCCAACAGGCGTGCACCACCCGTAAGCCATCCTGTTCGAGAAACAAGGGTAGCGTTTTAAACCATGCCAGCGTGTCTTCCCATTCGTTGGTGTGGTCGCGGTACTGTTCCAGCGTGTCTTGAATAATCCGGTTGTGACGCGGTGTGTGCTCGCGTAACCAGCGCTGTTGGCTGTTCGGTGGTGCCGGGTGGGTATACGCCAAGGCGTTGTATTCATGGTTGCCCATGACGATCTGGGCTTCGCCGGACTCAACCATTCGCCGGGCGATGGTCACGGCAAGCCGGATACGTGGCCCCCGATCGATGAGATCCCCGAGAAAGATCACCCGGCGGCGCGGATGGCGGTAGACGCCACCGCGTTGGCGATAGCCCAGCTTTTCGAGCAATGCCGCAAGCGTCGCTCCGCAGCCGTGCACGTCCCCAATCAGATCGTAGCCTTCAAACACCGGCTTGGCGGCGACTTGGTGGACCATCTTCAGTCTCCCAACCGGTTGCTCCAGCCAAGTTTGCTGCGCAGCACCTCGTAAAAATTATGTCCAATGGGATGCACCAGCTGAACCCGTTCTGGCTTTCGTGTAATGACGACGACATCATCCGGTTTAGCGACCGAGCGTGTCTGCCCATCGCAGCTGACGTGGGGATAGGATTGGTTGGTCTCACCGATGTGCAGGCGAATCTCGCTGGCCGCATCAATGACAATGGGACGGCTTGAAAGCGTGTGCGGAAACATCGGCACCAGGGTAATCACATCCAGCTTGGGGTGCATGATCGGCCCACCGCCGGATAACGCGTAGGCAGTAGAGCCTGTCGGCGTTGCAATAATCAGCCCATCACTACGCTGGCTGTAAACGAACTGACCATCGATAAAAAGTTCGAACTCGATCATACGGACGGCTTTGCCCGGATGGACAACGACTTCATTGAGTGCTTCACCCGAGCCCACCATCACACCATTGCGGTATAGCGCCATATCCAGCAGGAAGCGTTCTTCACGCTCGAACTCACCGGCCAGCACTTCGCCAACACGGGTTTCCAGTTCATCCGGTGAGATGTCGGTCAAAAAGCCCAACCGACCTCGATTAACGCCTAAAATCAGCGTACCGCTATGGCACAGGGTGCGGGCCGCGCCCAGCAAGCTGCCATCGCCGCCAACCACGATCACCAGGTCACACATCTCACCCAGTGCACGGCGACTAGCCTCAGGCTGACCATGGTGTGGGATCACCGTGGCCGTACGATCCTCGACCAGTACGCGGTAGCGATGCTCAACCAGATAGTTAACTAAGCGCTGCAGCGAGTCGACGACTTTATCGCTGCCCAGGCGGCCAATTAGCCCGATGGTACTAAATGGCCGCCCTGACTCCTTTGGCGTATTCGATGGCACAGCAGCTTCCTGAACATGATGAGTCGTGAGTCGACACAAATAAGATCCGTCCATTATGGCCAGAGCAGGCAGCACGGGCAAATGGACTGAGGGCCTGTTGACGTTTCAGCGCGGCCGTGAATGAAACGTCAACAGGCCCTATGCAGGGTGTGCCTGCTGACGTTGCAGCCACCAGTGATTTAGCCACAGCGACGCCGCCATGATTCCTGCGCCAAGCAACAGCCGAGCCACGTCGGCTTCACGGTTCCAGATCAGCAAATTGACGGCCAGCCCAGCGGGTACAAGCGCATTATTCATGACCGCAAGGGTGCCAGCATCTACCCGAGTGGCGCCCTGGTTCCAGGCAAAATAACCCACCCCCGAAGCGACAAGCCCAAGCCAGGCCAATACGCCCCATTGCACGCCGGTTGTCGGCAGAGCGGCGCTGTTACCGAATAGCAGAAAGACCGGTAACGCAATTACCATGGCACCGATAAAAAACCAGCCAAACACATTGTGCCAAGGCAAATCGGCAGGCAAGTCAGCCGCTAAACGCCGGTAGCCGACCTGGCCGATGGCAAAGCACAGGTTGGCTCCTTGCACGACTAAAAAACCTGCCCAAAAACCACTATCGACCCCATCGTAGCGGATAACCGCCGCGCCAATCACCGCCAGGGCCGCGCTTACCAGGTAGATCGGCGTGAAACGACCAAACAGCAGATCATCCAGCAGCGCGATATAAACCGGTGTAAAGATGGTAAACAGCAGAACTTCGGGTACCGACAGCAATATAAATGACTGGTAGAAGAAGGTGTACATAATGCCGAGTTGAATGGCGCCCAGCGCCATCAGCGCCAAACGCTGTTTGCCTTTCAACAGGCTGGGTCGTAGAAACGGCAAGAACACCAAGGCGGCAAGCCCTACCCGAAGAAGTACCGCGAAATAGCTGTCGACCTGGCCCGCCAGGTAAACGCCAATCAGCGAAAAAGAGAACGCCCACAGCGCGGTGACACCGACGAGATACGCCATCGTAAACCTCAGATATTATAAAAGTTGACGTGGATTATACGTCGCGTATCGCCGTTGCCAATGGCTGATTGGCAAAACATCGCCTGATAAAGTAAATCCAACGAGAAACGGGTGCTTCCTATTGCCGGCGAAGCCATACAAAAGCGAAAACCACTCCTGGTAGCCAGACACACAGCGTCAGTAACGTCGTAATGGCGACGCGTCGTGCGCCCCCTTCCGTCAGCGCTACCGCCAATGGCGGGAATAGCACAGCCAATGCATAGTAAGCCGCCTTCACCGACGAAGGCATGGCTGTCAGCGGAGGTGACTGCGGTGCCGATTCGTTATCGGATGGTTTTTCAGGGGTGAAAAATTCAACGCTTTTATCGACAGCGGGCGTCGCTTCAGCCTTGGACGAATCGTTAACCGTCGTCTTGCGGTGAGCGTCTTTATCGATTTTTTGCGTCAGGGCATCGGCGTCGTGCGCCAGATCCTCGTGATAGCGCTCCCACTCTTCCCAATCATGGGGTGTCCCCACCTTGGGGCGTTGCTGACCAGCCTCACGCGCACGCTCCCAGGATTTTTCTTCCAGTGTGTTGGGGCGGTCGGCATCACGGTCCAGCGGCACCCCTTTGCGATTCAAATATTCACGTGCGTCCATAATCTTTCCTCACGCCAAGTCATTAAGGTTATTCGACCAGATAAAGGGGACAATTGCGACGTTCGCGGCCCTTTACAAGCGCTTTTAAAGCGTTGAATGCCCCAGCAGGATGATCATCGCATCTGTATGTAAATCTTCTAAAGTGAATAGAGCGACGGTTAACTAAACGTTCGCCATGCTCACGCAAAAGGAGAGCCACAATGTCAAAACCCACGCCTCACACCGTGCGCGATATCATGTCTCGCGATTGTTATCGTGTCTCGCCAGAAATGTCGATCACCACGTTGGCCCAGGGACTCGCGCTGCACCGTCTTCCTGGTGCGCCGGTGGTTGATCGGCATGACAACCTGATCGGTTTTATTTCAGAACAGGATGTATTGGGCCGCGTTCTTGACAGCGTGTACCATGATGATGAGGCGCCCTTGGTCAAGGAGCTGATGCGCAACGAAGTGCTCAGCGTTACCCCGGCGAAAAGCATTACCGATCTGGCGCAGGAAATGCTGGGCGCAAAACCCAAAATATATCCGGTGGTTGAACAACGCCGCCTGGTAGGGATTGTTACGCGACGCGATATTCTTGTCGCTTTGCTCACCATTCGCCGTCACTGAGAAGGCTGTCGCAGAACGTTGCGAAAGCATATTGCTGTGAAACCATCAACATCAGGCAAAAAAAACCGCTGCTCATGGAGCAGCGGAAGCAAGGGATCAAAACAATAGCGAGGCAACACCATTAGCGACTGCTATCACTACGTTGCCTGTACATACTCAGACACGCTGTTCTGAAAAAGTTCGGCAATCTGCAAAATTTTCGTTTCGAAAAATGTGAACGGTATAATGCACCGTATCGTAACTTCGCGCTCAACCCCCAAGGGAGTACTGCATGGCACTTTATCTTTTGGTATTTGGGGTGTGTTTTCTGGTGATTGGCAGTGTCGTGGCCGTTTTGCTGAGCTCGCGCACGCCACGGTACCGCACCGAACCGAAAGATCTGCTAGCGCTTTTTGACAAAGCGCTGGCCAGCCAGGTGAGCGAAACGGAATGGAACGCCCTGATCGGCTACCCCATTCGGCATAACGAGTATTTAGAGGGCGTGCGGAGACGGGCATCCCACTTGATGGACCAACATGGCAGGCGCTGGCAACTGGCTCAGGGAAAGCCCTTGCTTAACGAAGAGGGTCAGGCAGAACTGAAAGCCCTGCGCGATCATTTGGCGGCTCACACCGAACTCCATGCACATTAACGCAGGTGGCGGCGGAGATTCCTATGCCTAGCACCATTCGTCGAATTCCTTTGGAAAGCGCTACGCGTCACCACTCTCATGATTTTCACCAGATCGTTATTACCCTATGCGGTGCCTCGGAGTTTGAAATCGAGGGGCTGGGGGGCCGTGTTAATGCGTTTTCGGGTTGCATTGTGCCCGCGAATCATGAGCACTACTACTCGGGCAGCGGCTATAATCGACAGCTGATTCTGGACCTGCCAGAAGATGCACCGGCGCTTACCGGCGAGCAGCGCGAGCTTGTCGCCTTGTTCGATGCGCCGCGTTTTTTTGCCCTGGATGCCTCGCTGCGCCACTACCTGGCTTTCATGGAATGCGAGCTTGGCCAGACAGTCTCTCCTAGCCTCTCGCCCTTTCAACATGACCGGCTGGCCGCCACATTTCTGGGCGCTCTCAAGGGGCGCTTGGGCCATGACCCTAGACCACCCTCGCGTCTCGATATTCACCACCTTGACCGTTTTATTCAGCAGCATATGGGCGACAACCTGCGTGTCGCCGATCTGGCGAAACTGGTGTGCCTGAGCGAGGCGCATTTTTCAGAACGTTTTCGTCAACAGACAGGCCTCTCGCCTTGGCAATACGTAAAGCGCCAGCGTTTGCATGCTGCCCACCAGCTTGTGGTTCAGAGCCACTTATCGCTGACCGATATTGCGCTGCAAACCGGCTTTGCCAACCAAAGTGCGCTATCGCATGCGTTTCGCCGTGGCTATGGCCTCTCACCCCGCCAGCTTCGTCAATCCCACAGACTTTCCGGCCCGTTGACTAGCCGTCCAGCTAACCCGCTGGCAGAGCCCGCCAATCTAAACTAAAGTCTTAAAAGTGATTGACTTACCTCGAATCTGACATATTTTCCCGCGGAAATGGCATACACCGACATCCACTCCGCTCTACATTCGAGCGTTAGCTCAGGCTTACGTCCTGTTACCAATACACTGGGCGGAAACGCGTCGCTGTTGACGCTTGGCGATGAGTGGACAGCTCATCAACGACAAACCAAAACTGCTGAACAGGGAACTACCTCATGGTCGAAAATAATACTGGGATCATTGCTGATAAACGTGCCATCAACCTTTCTGACACTATCTCCGGCGGGCGATCATTAGGCCTCGTAACGTGAATAGAAAACAGGGTTAATAAAAATAATGCGGATTACTACCGGGCATTCTCCGGTAACCGCGCAAACCGGGCGGAATTAACGCCGTCCTGACGAATTGGAGAAGTTTCATGGCTATTGGTGTTTGGATTAGTCTCATTGCGTACTTTGCGCTCATGGTTGGCATTGGCATTTATGCCATGCGCAAAGCCACCTCTTCCTCTGAAGATTACATGCTCGGTGGCCGGACCCTCAGTCCCAAAGTAGCGGCCCTGTCAGCCGGCGCATCGGACATGAGCGGCTGGTTGCTGCTGGGTTTGCCCGGGGCAATGTTCGTCTCTGGCTTGGGCTCCGCCTGGATCGGTATTGGTTTGCTCGTCGGGGCGTTATTCAACTGGATTCTGGTAGCTCCACGTTTACGTGAACAGACGGTTCATTATGGCAATGCGATCACCATTCCGGCTTTCCTGGCGAACCGCTTCCCGACACGGGCGCTTTCTCTGCGTACAGTGTCCGCCATCGTGATCGTCATCTTCTTCGCGGTCTACACAGCATCAGGCCTGGTCGCAGGCGGCAAGCTGTTTGAAAGCGCGTTTTCCGGCGTTTTCAACTTCGGTGACATGAGCAACTACGCCATGGGCGTCATGATCACTTTAGGCGTGGTGCTTATTTACACCGTTGTCGGCGGTTTCCTGGCCGTGAGCATGACGGACTTCGTGCAAGGCTGCATCATGATGCTGGCGCTGGTGATCATGCCATCGGTGGTGCTATTTGGCGAAGGGGGCGGCGGCTTCGATCAGGCGACTCAGACCCTGAATGAAGTCGATCCCACTCTACTGTCCTGGACGTCGGGACTGACCTTTATCGGATGGCTGTCTGCCGTGACCTGGGGCCTGGGCTATTTCGGCCAGCCGCACATCATTGTGCGCTTCATGGCCATCCGGACACTGAAAGATGTGCCGATTGCCCGCAACATTGGCATGGGCTGGATGCTTATCTCGCTGATCGGCGCCGTTTCGCTGGGCATCTTCGGCCGGGCCTACGCGATCCGTAATGGCATGGATATCGAGGATCCGGAAACGATCTTTATCGTCCTGGCGGACCTCCTGTTCCATCCGCTGATCACCGGTTTCCTCTATGCAGCGCTGCTTGCTGCGATCATGAGCACCGTTTCCAGCCAGCTACTGGTAGCATCTTCGTCATTGACTGAAGACTTCTATCGACTGTTCCTGCGCAAGAATGCGTCCGAAAAAGAGTCTGTTGCCATCGGCCGCGTCTGCGTGGTGCTGGTTGGCATTGTGGCAGCGGTTATTGCCTCTGACGAAAACTCCCAGGTTCTGGGGCTGGTCAGTAACGCCTGGGCAGGCTTCGGTGCGGCCTTTGGTCCGCTGATTATCCTGTCGTTGATGTGGTCACGCACCAACGGCAATGGTGCCATCGCCGGCATGGTCGTGGGTGCTGTCACCGTCATGGTCTGGATTTCACTGGGCTGGAACGCCGAGTTCATGGGTGGCCCGGGTGTGTACGAGATTATTCCAGGCTTCATCGCGTCCTTCATTGCCATCATGGTAGTGAGCAGCGCGACGGCCGATGCCGGGGAATATCAGCATATTACCCGCTAACAGGAGCACACAGGATACATTTAATGTATCGAGAGGGCTCCCCCGGGAGCCCTCTATTGGTTTGATCTTTTGTGCTTGCTTCTTAAAGAACGACGACATCTAACCGACTCAGCAATGCTACGTGTCGGCTAGCAAGGAGAGACCCAGTATGAACGAAGCCAATCCTCATCTGCATAGCGATGTGAAAGATCTGCGCTCACGCATTCGCACCCACTATGACGCCAATGAGGCAGATGTACTGCACGGGCTTGTCGAGCGTATCAAGCTGTCGGAGGATGACCGCAAGCAAGTCGCCGCCGTTGGCGCCAAGTACGTAGAGCGTGTCCGCAAGGAAAGGTCGCCCTCGATGATGGAGGCGTTCCTGGCCGAGTACGGGCTCTCGACCACTGAGGGCGTTGGCTTGATGTGTCTGGCAGAAGCGCTGCTGCGCGTGCCCGATGCGGAAACCATCGACGACCTGATCCACGACAAGATCGAGCCATCCGACTGGGGCGCCCACCTTGGCAAGTCTTCGTCATCGATGGTCAACGCCTCGACCTGGGCACTCTTGCTGACCGGCAAGGTGCTGGACGACGATCCCAAGGGGCCCACGCGGGCGCTGCGCGGCCTGGTGCGCCGCATGGGCGAGCCAGTGGTGCGTAAGGCGGTTGGCCAGTCGATGAAGATTCTTGGCCGCCAGTTCGTGCTCGGCCAGACCATCGAAGAAGGCATGAAGAATGCCCGCGAACTCGAGAAGCAGGGCTATACCTACTCCTACGACATGCTGGGCGAAGCGGCACGTACCGACGAAGACGCCGTTCGCTATCATGAAGCCTATGCCAAGGCGATTACCGCCATCGCCAAGCAAGCCAAGGGCGACGTGCGCGGGAGCCCTGGCATCTCGGTGAAGCTCTCGGCGCTGCACCCACGCTATGAATACACCCACCGCGACACGGTGATGGACGAACTGGTGCCACGCGCCAAGGAACTGGTGCAGCAGGCGGCCAAGGCCAATATCGGTTTCAATATCGACGCCGAAGAGCAAGACCGGTTGGATCTGTCCCTCGACGTGATCGAAGCCTTGATGGCCGACCCCAGCCTAGACGGTTGGGATGGCTTCGGGGTGGTCGTGCAGGCTTACGGGCGTCGCGCCGCGCCGATGATCGAGACCCTCTACGAACTGGCCGAGCGATACAACCGCAAGATCATGGTACGTCTGGTAAAAGGCGCCTACTGGGATACCGAGATCAAGCTGTCCCAGGAGATGGGTGTCAAGACTTTCCCTGTCTTCACCCGCAAGGTCAACACTGATGTCAGCTACATGGCCTGTGCCCAGATGCTGCTCGACCGGCGCGACCGCATCTATCCGCAGTTTGCGACCCACAATGCCCACACCTGTGCCGCCGTCGTCGAGATGGCAGGCGATGACAAGGACAGCTACGAGTTTCAGCGTCTGCACGGCATGGGCGAGTCGCTGCACCATATCGTCAAGGAGTCGGAAGGTACCCACTGTCGCATCTACGCCCCGGTTGGCGCCCACCGCGACCTGCTGGCCTATCTGGTTCGCCGCCTGCTGGAGAACGGCGCCAACTCCTCGTTCGTCAACCAGGTAGTGGATAGTTCGATTCCCCCGAGCGAAGTCTCAAAGGATCCCATCGAAGGGTTCAAGCAGCTCGGTAACGACGTCTCAAGCCCCTTGATCCGCCAGCCCAACGAGCTGTTCGAGCCTGATCGCAAGAACTCCAGGGGTTACCGCATCAACGAACCCGCCTCGATCCTGCCGCTGCTCGATGCGCGTGAAACCTTTGCCGACGCCACCTGGACCGCCGGCCCCATGCTGGTAGGCAGCCCGGCCCCCCAGGGCCCGGCGCGCGATGCTGTCTCCCCCGCCGACGGCTCGCGGGTGGTCGGCAAGGTACATGAGGCCACCCCGGAAGAGGTCGCCACCGCGCTCGACGCCGCCGGAGAAGGCTTCAAAGAGTGGTCAGCGCGCCCTGTGGCCGAACGCGCCGCAGTGTTACGCCGCACCGCTGATCTTTACGAGGAACACATCGCCGAGCTGACCGTGATCACCACCCGCGAAGCGGGCAAGATGATGTTCGACGGTATCGCCGAAGTGCGCGAAGCAGTGGATTTCCTGCGCTACTACGCCAACGAAGGCGAGCGGTTGGAAGCGGAAGAGCCCGGCAGCGCCCGCGGCATTTTTGTCTGCATCAGCCCGTGGAACTTCCCCTTGGCCATCACCACCGGGCAGATTGCTGCCGCCCTGGTGGCCGGTAACGCGGTGCTCGCCAAGCCTGCCGAGCAGACGCCTCTGATCGCCGCTCGTGCAGTTGAGC
This sequence comes from Halomonas sp. SH5A2, assembly GCF_014263395.1. Taxonomy (GTDB): domain Bacteria; phylum Pseudomonadota; class Gammaproteobacteria; order Pseudomonadales; family Halomonadaceae; genus Vreelandella. The sequence goes on from NZ_CP058321.1 coordinate 2,315,131, forward strand.
TGATGCGCGAAGCTGGCTTGCCGGAAGCTGCGCTGCAATTGCTGCCGGGCGACGGCCCGACGGTAGGCGGCCCGCTGACCAGCGATCCGCGGATTGCCGGTGTCTGCTTTACCGGCTCAACCCCGGTGGCGCAGATCATCCACAAGGCGCTGGCCGAGAATGCAGGGCCTGATGCCGTGCTGATCGCCGAGACCGGTGGTCTCAACTCCATGATTGTCGACTCCACGGCGCTCACCGAGCAGGCGGTACGCGATATCCTGATCTCCTCCTTCCAGTCGGCCGGTCAGCGCTGTTCGGCGCTGCGCATGCTGTATGTTCAGGAAGAGGCCCGCGACCGGTTGCTCAAGATGCTCTACGGTGCGATGGACGCGCTGACCATCGGTGACCCCTGGAATACCGACACCGACGTATCGCCGGTGATCGATGCCGATGCCCAGCAGGAAATCAGCGACTATGTAGCGACGAACGAGAAGAACGGCAAAGTGCTGAAGAAGCTGCCCGCGCCAGACACCGGTACCTTCGTCACCCCGGCGGTGGTCGAGGTTGGCGGCATCGAGGATCTCGAGCGTGAAATCTTCGGCCCGGTGCTGCACGTCGCCACCTTCAAGGCGCGGGATATCGACAAGGTGGTCGACGACATCAATGGCAAAGGCTACGGCCTGACCTTCGGCCTGCATACCCGCATCGACGACCGCGTGCAGCAGATCGTCGAGCGCATTCATGTTGGCAACGTCTACGTCAACCGCAACCAGATCGGCGCTATCGTCGGCTCCCAACCGTTCGGCGGCGAGGGGCTCTCGGGCACCGGGCCCAAGGCCGGTGGCCCGCTCTACGTGACGCGCTTCCGCCGCACCGCAGACGCAGAGCATGTTGAGGCGCCACAAGGAAAAGCCGTCTCACTGCCTGACCTCCAATCCACGCTTAATGGGCTGGATGCGCGCAACTGGGCGGCACGCACCAACCGGGTCGAAGTGTTGCGCAAGGCACTCTCTGGCAAAGGCGGTGTGATCCGCAAAGCGCTCAATGAGACGGCTGCGTTAGATATGACGCCACAGACACTGCCGGGGCCAACGGGCGAAAGCAACCGCCTGACGATGTACCCGAAGGGAGCCGTTCTGTGCCTAGGCCCGACCCTGGATATCGCCATCGCTCAAGCAGCGCAGGCCCTTGGTGCGGGCTGTGCAGCGATAGTGGCCGCACCCGGTGCCGAGCAGGCAGTGAAGCCGCTGATTGATGCCGGTGCGCCGGTGGCCGGGCTTGAAGGAAGCGTTTCAGCCGAGACACTGAGCGAGGTCAAAGGCATTGCGGCGGTCGCCGCCGCGGGCGACAGCAACTGGGCCCGCGAACTGCGCATTGCGCTGGCCAAGCGCGACGGCGCCATCATACCGCTCGAGACCCAGACCATCTCGCCGGATCGCTACGTGGTGGAACGCCATCTGTGCATCGACACCACTGCAGCGGGTGGTAACGCCAGCCTGCTGGCCACCGCCGAATAAGTCGGAGTGGTTGGTGCTTAGGAGGTGAGCGGCGGCTTGATGCCGCTCGCCCTCCGCACTAAGCAAAAGCGGGTCAATCTCTCAGCGATTCAAAAGCCACTACTCGTTAGTGGCTTTTTTTATCTAGCAGCCGAGTTTACGCCGTAATCCGGTGTTTTCTTGCACGTCCTGCTTTGCTCTGCATTGATTTCATTAGAAAATTTAGCAGGGATAAGGGCTGCCATATGTCATAACCAAGCTGTTAATCTTTAGGTATCGTTTCAGGTCGAATATAGGGAAACATGTGCGCTACGTAGTCAGCTTTTCCTAGCTCGACATTCTCACTGCGCAAAATTGAATAGGCGGTCATCAGGTGGAAATAAAATTGGGCTAGCGTCCAATCGCGGGCATATTGCTCGGCGGTAAGATCAAGAATCATACCGTTTGGAAGTTCGTGCGCAATTGGTTTATCGGCGTTTATATCTAGGGCGTTTGAGTCGAGGTCGTCAAGTAATGCAACGGTTTCATCAATCCGAGCTCGAGCATCCGCGAGCGAACCGGGACGCTCAACTGCATTTCGCCCTTCTTCGAGCAGTTCACCGATAGATTTGGGGAAAGCCTCTCCTTTAAGTCGGAATATCGCCTCTTGAGCCTGAACGCAGGCAAACCGAACCTGAGTCGATAGAGGAAACATGTCTGGCGCGAGACGCGCGGATAATAGCGCTTCCGCATCTGCTTTCGGCATTTGTTCCTGTGCCTTCTTCAACCAACTCAAGAGTGCTCTCAGCATTTGCGTATAGGTTGGGACGAGTAGCGTCGTTAATGACATGGATTTTCTTCCTTCTAAATTGATGGTGACGGTGATTTTCAACCCAGTTGTCCAAATGGCTGCCTCTAAGCAGCCTGTTTATTACGCTCGACTTCCTGCAGCTTGCCAGGGTTGAGCGCTACCGAACCGGGTACTTCCCAGTTTCGTGTGTTGCCTGACCAGCGCTGTGGATGTCGGCGCTTAGCTCTTTCATAAACCGCTTTGCGATGCTTAAGACGTTCTCGGTCGACACCTCGATGCCGATCAGCGGGTGTCACGTACCGAATGCCACTATGCAAGTGCTGTTCGTTGTAGGCTCGTTCGAACGTCAACATCCAGTCACGTACCGCGCTCAGCGATGCAAAGCCCTTTGTGGGCCACGCTGGACAATATTTGACGGTACGGAACAGCGCTTCCGAGTAAGGGTTGTCATTGCTCACTCTCGGTCGGCTGTAAGACATCAACATCCCTAACTCTGTTAACCTCGCTTTCAGTGTATAAGACGTCATCGGCGCGCCGTTATCCGAGTGCAACACCGGGGGCTGATGCCAGCATCCTTCTCTCAATAAGGCGCGTTCCAGCAGTTGTTTCGCCAACTCACCTGATTCCGCATCATGAACTTCCCAGGCGATGATTTTGCGACTGTAGATATCCATGATCAGGTAGAGATACCAGTGCTGACCACGCACAACGGAAGAACAAAAACTAATGTCCCAACTCCAGACTTGGTTCGGCCCGGTGGCCGTAAAGCTCGTCGGCTCAGGTACTGGGCGGCGTGGTTTCATTCGCCCTCGGTGGTGCTGCTGTTGGTGCTTTTTCAGTACCCGGTAGAACGACGACTCGGAAGCCAAGTAGGCCCCTTGATCTGCCAGTAACGGCACGATCTGAGACGGTGGTAGGCTCTGATACTCGGGGCGATTACAGGCGCTCAAAATGGCCTGTTCCTCCTCATGAGTCAGTTGATGCGGCTGACTGCCTTGTACCGCGTGTAGGCGCTGATCCTCAACCACTGCGCCACACGCAGAACGCCAGCGTTTCAGCGTGCGCTCGCTCACGTCTATCATCGCCGCTGCTTTATAGCGGGAAGCGCCCCCTGTTACCGCTTCATCAAACAACGCAATGAGCCTTGCACGTTCCTCAAGCGGCGTCAGTCGTCCTCGCCGCTGTTCGGGTCTTCGCCGTACAAGGCGTCGAGCTTTTTTGAGAGCACCAGCAACGATGTCGTTTCCGCTAAGGCTCTGTCTTTGCGGCGTACTTCTGCTTTGAGCTGTTTGATCGTTTTACGGTCTTCTTTACGCTGTTTTTGTGCCGTTTTTGCTTGGTCTTCTTGTTGGCCAGCGCCTTGGAGACAAGCGGCTTTCCACTGCTGGATCTGCTCGGGATAAAGGCCTTTTTCGCGGCAGTAAGCACCAAGCTCTGTTTCTGACAGGGTGGCGGTTTCGATGACCACGGCAAGCTTGGCGTCAGGCGACCACTCGTTGTCGCTTTGGGTGTAACCCGGCACAGGCACTCCTTTTTCTCGACACTGTTTTAACCAACTATACAGCGTCGCGTCAGAGATGCCTTCTTCAGTGGCGACAGATACCACACTGCGATTATGGGGTGGCAACAACTTTTTCAGTACAACAGCTTTACGCTCTTTAGAATAACGTGGCACACGTACTCCATGCCGCTCCCTCTGGATTTAATTTAGGCAATATCGCCAACCGGACAACTAGGCTGACAGAGGGGGGTGACATGACGCCCGCATTTGCGGTTGGTTTGGAGCGCAGTGGAAAACCAGTCCGACAACATGCGCTTGTTAAGTGACCTCGCCGCGTTATTTATTTATTGTGTTCGGTTCAGGGGTTTCATTGCAGGCTTGTATATAAGCAGGATCTTGCTTACTCCATGCCGACAAGATAGGACCAACTTCTACTATTTGGTCAGGTATACAGCACTGATTCTTTCTGAGCCAGGAATATGCCTGATCTCTTATGCGCCAACAATGCAGCAGCAAATCTATCAACAATAGCTGTGCCTCTGGTATAAATTTTCCACCTAGAAGCGGGATTCCTCGGGGTACAGGGTGACCTCCCTTTTCACAGTGATTTTTGTAATCCTCAGAAAGAAATCTTCCTTTAGAATTTTTACGAAGTTGCGCAGGAGAAAACGTTTTCATTCGCTCTTTATCGGTGCTGCTTAGCCATTTATCAATATCCGCATACCCGTTTTCAAAGGTCCATGTTAAATATTCAATTTCTACTATTTGCCGCAACAAAGCCGCACCAGCATAATGTTCTTTCGTAGAAAGCATCCTTGCTGAAGCTATTCCCAGCTCCCCACACATCTGCAAAACGCTTCCCCAATAGCGTAAGGAATCGCCCAATTTACCCTCAACTATAGCATGGGCCATTTCGACGCCAGATTCGTTTATTAGAGAGGTAACCTTAATTGCTGTTCTGCTTCTTAAAGACCAAAGCTCGGGTCCGCCAACGTCCATTTCCTTTTCGCTATTATTCGCCATACGGCCTCCTACTAACCAAAGTGCTCGACAACCACTATCCACTTAACGCCCGCATTTGCGGCTGGTTTGGAGCGCAGCGGAGAACCAGTCCGACAAAATGCGCTTGTTAGGCCTATCTTGATTGGCTAAAAATAAACTCGACTGCATCCATAGAAAAACCATCTGTATAGACATCTGCTTTGTCGTAATCAATAAATCGGTACCTTTCGATTAATTCATCTTTGCTTTTTTTGTCCGTCCTATAGTCGACAAGCTTTACGTGGTTCTTATTCCAATCTAAAAGTGGTTGATCCCAAGCCACTTCTTGGAAATTGGCTATAATTCTATAGAGGAGAATTCGAAGATAATCGTCGTGTAAAGGCAGAGAGAACCCAATGATTGATACACCCAAATTCATACCGCCAGCACGACCCCAACCCCACCAGAAATCCATAAACGGATTTGCATAAACAATTTTCATATGAGAAGGAGAGAGTATCATTGGAACCGCAGGTGGATCGTAATTTCCGTAAAAGCGATCCATGTTCTTTAATCTGTAAATATTAAGTAACGGATCATCTTCATTCCTTGGCCCATCAACTAGCGAATAGTGGCCATACTTATCATTATTATTGAAAATGGGATCGTTAGGTGCCCCATCTACACCTTGTTTTTTAAAAGCCTCTAAGCCATGAAGGTAAGATTTATTACTGAACCAATCCAAAGAACCATGCAGCTTTAAGATCGTAACCTCGTCTCTGGAATCATCAACAGTATTAAACCCGTCACCAATCTTGCTGTATCGATTCGGGAACAGCCTGTAAGGCTTACCAACATGCTCAAGAGCTCGCTCAAGAACAACGTCATAATTTAGCGTTATAACAATATCGTTTACTGACAATTTCTTAGCAAATTCATAATACTCTTGCGGTAAGGCATCCTTACTCGGTGTTCTCTCATGAATTACCTGCCCAATGAACCTTTTTACAAATAGCTGGGCTGCATTGCCGTGCTCACTTAAGGTATCGCTCCCCTCTAACCCAAGAAAATGCTCGATATCGAGATAGGACATAAACCCTTCTAGATCTATGCTATCAATAGTCAGCTCAACACCATCACTTCTTTTTCGGTAATCTATATAGTCCTGAATTGACCAGTGAAAACGATTGTCTTTTCCATGCAACCGTTCTACTCGCCTGACAACTTCTGGATACAACTCTGTCGCGGTAGGAAGCCCAGCAGGAACAGAAAAACCAGCCCCGAGCACAAAAATTCGAAATCCAGGATGTTCTTTACTCAACCCAGCACCCTCTCTATTTTTGAAATATCAACCAAAGCCTACTTGAGCATTTTTCCCTTCAATTTTTTCCCGATCCTCTCCATGACTCGTTGGGGCCTAACGCCTGAATTAAGCCGCGCCGCGAAGCGGCGTCGGCTTGAATGAATTGTTAGGCGCCTCAATCAAGGCGTTCCATTTCCTGAAGAATTTCGCGCAACGCATTTTCAAGCTCAATCGATGCGGTTAGTAGAACTTGGACTCGATCATCGTCACGAGACACTGCCCCCCTCTGTCAGCCTAGTTGTCCGGTTGGCGATATTGCCTAAATTAAATCCAGAGGGAGCGGCATGGAGTACGTGTGCCACGTTATTCTAAAGAGCGTAAAGCTGTTGTACTGAAAAAGTTGTTGCCACCCCATAATCGCAGTGTGGTATCTGTCGCCACTGAAGAAGGCATCTCTGACGCGACGCTGTATAGTTGGTTAAAACAGTGTCGAGAAAAAGGAGTGCCTGTGCCGGGTTACACCCAAAGCGACAACGAGTGGTCGCCTGACGCCAAGCTTGCCGTGGTCATCGAAACCGCCACCCTGTCAGAAACAGAGCTTGGTGCTTACTGCCGCGAAAAAGGCCTTTATCCCGAGCAGATCCAGCAGTGGAAAGCCGCTTGTCTCCAAGGCGCTGGCCAACAAGAAGACCAAGCAAAAACGGCACAAAAACAGCGTAAAGAAGACCGTAAAACGATCAAACAGCTCAAAGCAGAAGTACGCCGCAAAGACAGAGCCTTAGCGGAAACGACATCGTTGCTGGTGCTCTCAAAAAAGCTCGACGCCTTGTACGGCGAAGACCCGAACAGCGGCGAGGACGACTGACGCCGCTTGAGGAACGTGCAAGGCTCATTGCGTTGTTTGATGAAGCGGTAACAGGGGGCGCTTCCCGCTATAAAGCAGCGGCGATGATAGACGTGAGCGAGCGCACGCTGAAACGCTGGCGTTCTGCGTGTGGCGCAGTGGTTGAGGATCAGCGCCTACACGCGGTACAAGGCAGTCAGCCGCATCAACTGACTCATGAGGAGGAACAGGCCATTTTGAGCGCCTGTAATCGCCCCGAGTATCAGAGCCTACCACCGTCTCAGATCGTGCCGTTACTGGCAGATCAAGGGGCCTACTTGGCTTCCGAGTCGTCGTTCTACCGGGTACTGAAAAAGCACCAACAGCAGCACCACCGAGGGCGAATGAAACCACGCCGCCCAGTACCTGAGCCGACGAGCTTTACGGCCACCGGGCCGAACCAAGTCTGGAGTTGGGACATTAGTTTTTGTTCTTCCGTTGTGCGTGGTCAGCACTGGTATCTCTACCTGATCATGGATATCTACAGTCGCAAAATCATCGCCTGGGAAGTTCATGATGCGGAATCAGGTGAGTTGGCGAAACAACTGCTGGAACGCGCCTTATTGAGAGAAGGATGCTGGCATCAGCCCCCGGTGTTGCACTCGGATAACGGCGCGCCGATGACGTCTTATACACTGAAAGCGAGGTTAACAGAGTTAGGGATGTTGATGTCTTACAGCCGACCGAGAGTGAGCAATGACAACCCTTACTCGGAAGCGCTGTTCCGTACCGTCAAATATTGTCCAGCGTGGCCCACAAAGGGCTTTGCATCGCTGAGCGCGGTACGTGACTGGATGTTGACGTTCGAACGAGCCTACAACGAACAGCACTTGCATAGTGGCATTCGGTACGTGACACCCGCTGATCGGCATCGAGGTGTCGACCGAGAACGTCTTAAGCATCGCAAAGCGGTTTATGAAAGAGCTAAGCGCCGACATCCACAGCGCTGGTCAGGCAACACACGAAACTGGGAAGTACCCGGTTCGGTAGCGCTCAACCCTGGCAAGCTGCAGGAAGTCGAGCGTAATAAACAGGCTGCTTAGAGGCAGCCATTTGGACAACTGGGTTGAAAATCACCGCTGCCGGCTCTGCGTGAGTCATGCGCGACGAAAGCAGCCTCAGTGCGCTGTCACGCACTGTGAGTACCAAACGACGGTTATCAATACTCAAGAAGGCATTGGCGGTACTAGCGGCAGCAGAGTACTGCCCAAACTGTTCCATTAGCTTACTCTGGTTGTCCATAAAAGCTGATTCAACAAGCGCAGCATCACCTGCGAGAGTTGTTTCAGCATGAACGATAACAGATGTATCAAAGCCAGTGTGTGCGTCAAGGAGTCCAAATAGCGCATTGAATTTTCGCTCTGCCATTCTCAGCGCTAGTGATTTCTTCACATCTTGAGTCGCTTTTACGCGCTCAGCTTCTGCAATCAAACTTACCTTGTAAGTCTCGATATCTCGTTGAAGCTGTGCGGAGTGCTCGGCCAGCTCCTTGTTTAAATCTTTCTTAAGGGTTTCTATCTCACTAAGCATGGATCTGGACAGTACTTGCTTCAGCTTTTCTCGGTAGTAATAGCCAATAAAACTTGCAAGAACCAAAAACAAAGGAGTAGCTCTTGCCAGATCGTCTAGGAAACTCACAATTTGGCTCATCAGTGTCAATCCTGCAGAAGTGTTACGAGGCGCCTAACAGTTTATTCATACGCATGCGCGTTTTTCCGGGGAACCCAATCCCACCGAACCCACAAGGTATTGATAGCAATAAAAAATTATCATTCTTCACTCAAAAGCACGCTAGAAAAATGCGCACGCGCATTATCATTGCTGACTATCTTTTCGCATTGCCTACAAACATGAACGCATTCTTCACAACTCACTGTTTTAATTGTTTTTTATGAAATATTCCGGAAAATTTGGGCATGCCTATTGTTGAGCGTACCAGAAAAACACGCATCACAAACTAAAAATACTTCGTGTGACCGTGCATACATCGATCCCGAAGGGGGTAACCCAAATGACCATCAGCCAGCGCCTGAGCTCGACCTCCCTGGGCACCACCCTTCCCCAATCTCGCTCGTCTAACAACCCTTGCCCTGGATCAATAATCCACTCCCTGGATCTCGTTACACTGGGTACATCGTTAAGCGGCTATCGAATAGCCGTCCAGCGTTGCAACGAGTCGTTTGAAACTGTCTGTTTTAACATCAGGAGTGATCCCATGCGTAAAGCCGCCCTGCCTACCCTACTTGTATCCACCGTTGCCGCTGCGGCGTTGATAACCAGCAGCCAGGCATTCGCTTACGGCGCGGGTGATTTCTTTACCCGCGCTGGTGTTGCCAAAGTCGCCCCGAAAAGCGACAACGGCTCACTGAATAACGGTGCACTGTCCGTGGATGTGCAGGATGAAACCGATTTCGCGTTCACCTTGGGCTATCGCTTCCTCGATAACGTCGGCGTGGAGCTATTGGCGGCGCTGCCGTTCGAGCACGATATCCATTTGAATGGCGGTAATATCGCATCCACCAAGCACTTGCCGCCCACCCTAACGCTGCAGTACTACCCGCTGGGCGGCACTCAGTCCCGGGTACAGCCTTACGTGGGTGCGGGTGTTAACTACACCCACTTTTCCGATGAAAAGCTGACGATTGGTGATTTAGACCTGGATGACTCCTGGGGTGCGGCGGGCCAGGTAGGTGTTGACCTGCTTATTGATGACCACTGGGCGCTGAACGCGGCGGCTTGGTACATCGACATTGATACCGATGCCAGCGTTAACGGTGCGGCGGCAGGCACCGTTGAGATCGACCCTCTCGTGGTCATGGGTGGCCTCAGCTATCGCTTCTAGGCTGATAGTCCCCTCAGACGTTATCCACAAAGCCTGCCTTGCGGCAGGCTTTGTTTTTACTGCGGCCTTCAGTTTTCAGTGACGACCTTATCCACTCTCTCCACAGCCCGCACAACGAGCAACTGGTGATGGGCGGGTGTTTTCTCCTGCTGCAAATAGGCCGCCACGGCGGGCGCTACCTCGCACTTGGCGGGCATCGGCCCACCGGCTTCAGCCAGCGACTCCAGACGGGCGATAAACACAAAGCGCAACCACTGGAGCAGCGACATTGTATCGACACAGAACGGCTGCTGGCTGGAAAAAGCCGCTGCCTCCGGGGTTGGCATACGCCATAGGTCAGCGGCCTTTAGCGTCGCTTCAAGGTCAAGAAGCGCGGTATGAAGCTCGCGATGTGCGCCCATAAACCACCTATGTTAGATCAGATATTTAAAAGGCATTATCCCAACTCTATGGCTGAGTTGCCACTCAACCACCGAGATCTTCGTTATTCACAGATTCACAGAAAACCTGCAAGAGACTGTGGATAAGCTATGGAAAGGTATCGCATCCGCGTTCCCCATGCGGGTTGGCGATGACTGTTTAATTTTTAACCAAACAGTAAAAAAGCCGTGATATTATCAATGCCTACGGCTGACAGGCTGCTATCCGCAAGGTAGAGTGCAGGCTTGCAATGGGAAAGGACGTTATGCAGCCAATTCACACCCTCGACGAGTTTTTTCAGCGCAGCGGCGCCAGTGTGTCGCTTTATCATATGGGACGGCGCGTTACCCCGTGCCCTATTGATGTACTTCGCCAGCTGGAAAATGCCCAGAGCCCATGGCCTGCTCCCTGGCAAGGCCAGGCGCGCGTGGCCTTTGTGTTTCGTCTGGGGGATATGCCCGAACCGGCGATCTGGTTTCTGGCCCTGCCGCTGGATGAGGAAGGCTACCTGGTGCCCGCCCAGCGCGATGCGTTTCTGAATCGGCTGGTTGAAACCCTGGGCCGCAACGTCTCGCAATTAGGCCAAGCGGGTGACCCGGAGGTTGATAACCTGATGAAGGAGAACCCGCTCGCCTTTACCCCGAGCGCCCCTTTTCAGGCAATGCTTAATGCCCGGGCAACCCATGCGTTTGACTTGCCTGCAAGCCAGCATTTTGAACCCGTCGACGCTTACCTCCGTGATCCACAGGCGCTAGACTGGCAACAGTTGGGGCTACAAGGTGTCGCCGATGTGGTAGTCCGGCTTGGTGAAGAGACGGCGGAACGACTCGCCACACAGCTCGCCCGTTTGCCCACAGAGGTTGCTCAGGCATTTTGCCTTTGTCTGGAGCATCAGCCTCTGCCCAGCAGCTTGGTCGCCGCATTGCGCCAACGGGGTGAAAAAGCCATCATTGCAGGTAATCTTGAAATGCTATGTGCCTGCGTGCGCGCCGTCGGAGCGACAGACACCGACGAAGTAGGCAACTGGTATGCTGAATTGCTCCGCGACGAGACCACCAGTGGGCCCGACGTACTGGCGGCGATGGCAGGAAGGGGCTGGTCACATCTGGAAGACGGCGAACGTCTGCCGCTTTTCCTATCGCGCCTGGCCGATGACGAACGAACCGATTTTATTGCTATGGTAAAAGACTTGGCTCTGATTCCCCGGCTACGCTTGCCAATACTGATGGCGCTGCGTGACGCACCGGAAGGCTCAATAATCCACGCCCGCGTGGCTGAACTGTCGGCCAATAGCGGCCACCCCCTGGGTTGATTACTGATGATGCTAAGGAACGCCCGATGAACGTGAAGAGCGCTATCGTTAATCCTCGGCTTCCTAAGGAGTGGTTTTGAAAGAACTCCCTTACCAGGCCAAAGCGGTTATTGGCCGTCGTGAAATGGTCTATTTGCCGGATCTGGCACTTCATCTGTGCTGCAAAGCAGACACGGGTGCGCGTACCTCGGCACTGCACGCTGAGGAGATCGAGACCCATGAAGACGAAGATGGTCAGCTATGGGTCAGTTTTATTACCCATAGTGGCGGGCCTGACACCCCTGCGCACCGACTGAAGGTGCATTTGCACGATCGCCGACGGGTGACCAGCTCGAACGGGCACGCTGAATGGCGTTATGTGATCCGCACCCCAATGCGCCTGGGCGACCTTAACTTTCCGGTTGAGCTAAGCCTGGCGGACCGCAGTAATATGCGACACCCCATGCTACTGGGACGCCGTGCGATGCGCCGTTTGCTGGTGGCACCGGGCGCTGCGTTTTTACACGGCGAACCTTAAGTTTGTTAACATTCCACGCTAGTTTTCCACTTCCTCTTTCATTACGCCCCTTCGACTAGGATTGGAGTTTCGCATGCACATCGCTTTGCTTTCCCGTAATCGCAACCTCTACTCCACACGCCGCCTGGTGGAAGCGGCCGAAGGTCGTGGACACACTGCGCGAGTGGTCGACACCCTGCGCTGCTACATGAGTATTGCCTCACACCACCCGTCGATTCACTATAAGGGGCAGGAAATCGAGCCTTTTGACGCGGTGATCCCGCGGATCGGCTCCTCCGTCACCTTTTATGGCTGCGCGGTGCTCCGCCAGTTCGAAATGATGGGCACTTACGTTATCAACGATAACGTCTCGATTACGCGTTCAAGGGATAAGCTGCGCTCGCTTCAGTTGCTGTCACGCAAAGGGTTAGGGCTTCCCATTACCGGCTTTGCCCACTCGCCGGACGATATTCCCGACTTGATCACCATGGTAAAGGGCGCCCCGCTGGTCATTAAGCTGCTGGAAGGCACCCAGGGCATTGGCGTGGTATTGGCTGAAACCAATCAGGCGGCGGAGTCAGTTATTCAGGCCTTTATGGGCATGAAAGCCAACATTATGGTGCAGGAGTACATCAAGGAAGCGCGCGGTGCCGATATCCGCTGTTTCGTGATCGGCGATAAAGTCGTCGCCTCCATGAAGCGCCAGGCGGCCGACGGTGAATTCCGTTCGAACCTGCACCGCGGCGGCACTGCCAGCGTCATCCGGATTACGCCTGAAGAGCGCTCCACCGCTATCCGCGCGGCCAAAGCCATGGGTTTGCGGGTTGCCGGTGTCGATTTGCTGCGTTCCAATCATGGTCCGGTGATCATGGAGGTGAACTCCTCTCCCGGCTTGCAGGGCATCGAAAGCGCCACGGGCAAAGACATCGCCAGCATGATTATTGAACACATCGAAAAAAATGCCATGCCGGCGCGTAAAGCACCGCCCAAGCCGAAAGGTTAACCGGTCTGCGCAAAAATAATTCGTCAAGGGGGTGGCAAATCTAGCGCGCCCCCGCCACAATCTGCGTCACCGAAGGAGGTAGACGCTCATGTTTCTCGACAATCGCCAAGTGGCGATGGACAGCGCATTGGAAGCGCTGGCCGATAGCATTGATTATTTCCAGGACAATATAGAACGCCTGCGCCCTTCCCTGCGCGAGGCATTGAAGCCGCATTACGCCGCACGCCTAGAATCCATGCACCAGTTGCAAGACCTGGCTCGGACACATCTGAAGATGCTGCCCCGCGACGCTGACGTTGAGCGAGACGACTTTTTATGGCTTTGGAGCCGTCTGAAAAGTTTTGTCGGCAACGACAGTCAAGTGCTGATCAATGAGCTGCTGGAGCAGGAACGTGTCTTGATGCAGGCGTTGTCAACGCTCTTCACCCATCCGCTACCCGACCCCATTGAGCCGGTGATCGAAGAGTGCATGAAGGGCTGTCGTCAGCTGATCCGCGAGCTATACGAGCTGCAAAAACGCAAGTCACGCCGCTAATCCGTGCGCTCGGGTAAGGTTTGAATAGGCTCAGGTGGGCCTAGGAAGTAGGGCTCGCGCCCCCAGATATACAAATCACCGAGCGTTGCCACTCTGGCTGCCCACTCACGCATCAGAACGTGCCAGCCCCCCGCTCCATCGCGCTCTTCAGCGACACAGCCAGTCACCTGCATACCCAACGCTTGGGCGATGTATATCGCTCTGGGTAAATGCCAGTCTTGGGTAATCAATACCGCCTGGTCTAGCTGAAAAACATCACGTGCCCTTGCCAGGGTGTCGTAGGTACTAAAGCCAGCAAAGTCCATGGTCAGTTTTTCAGGGGCTACGCCACGCCGGGACAAGTCTCGCCACATGGCGCGCGGTTCATTATAGGCATGGGTCCGGTTGTCGCCGGAGAGTAGCAGGTGCTGTACTTTTTGCTGGTCAACCAGTCGGGCAGCAGTGCGCATTCGCGCATGGAAGTGAGGGTTGCGCATGCCGCTGCGTGTCCAGTTCGACGTGCCAAACACCACCCCGACCTCGGCGGGTACACACTGGGAAAGTTGTTCATGGATATAAGGGGCCGTTCGTCCCAGGATCCATAGATTGCCACCCACAAATAGCAATGTCGCCAGCAGCAACAAGGCTCCCAGCGACATTAACATGCGCGATATCCATCTGATCAGCGGTATACGCATCTAGCATGCCGTCCCGCCGTTAGAACATACCCAGCTCAAGCTTCGCCTCTTCGCTCATCATGTCACGGCTCCAGGGCGGGCTGAAGACAATTTCGGTATGCACCTTGCTAATTTGCGGCGCGCCCAAGATCTTGTTACGCGCGTCGGTAGCAATCACATCCCCCATACCACAGCCAGGGGCGGTCAGCGTCATACGAATGGTCACCATCCGTTCACCGCTGATCAGTCGCTCGATTCGGCAGCCGTAAACAAGCCCCAGTTCAACGATATTGACGGGAATCTCCGGGTCAAAGCATGTCCGCAACTGATCCCAGACGAACTGTTCAATTTCGTCTTCCGTGGCGTCTTCGTGCAGCGTTGGTCGAGGCAGTGGAGGAAGCCCCAGCGCATCAAGGTTACTGCCTTCAATCAAGAATAAACGCCCCTCAAAGCCGACGCTCACCGTACTGCCCTTGGCCTGCATGACACTTACGACGCTATCTTCCGGCAGCTGCTCGGTGCTGCCAAACGGTATCGCGATCGCTTCCACATCACGCTGAAGCGGTAAACTTTGTCCGCGCTGCAAACTGGCTACTTGCTCGATATCCATAAGCTCCCTTAGCGCACCATACCAATAACGCGGTTGAGCGCCGCTACAAACGTCTCTACCTCTTCAAGGGTATTATACGCAGCAAATGACGCTCGGCACGTGGCTTCTACCCCAAAGTGATGCAGGAGCGGTTGAGCGCAGTGATGCCCGGTGCGGATCGCCACGCCCAACTGGTCGATCAACAGACCAATATCCTGGGCATGTACCCCGTCAACCACGAAGGACAGCACGCCTGCCTTGTTCGGTGCGGTACCCAGAATACGTAGCCCTTCTACCTGGCTGACCGCCTGGGTGGCATGATCAAGCAATACGCCTTCCCAGGCACTAATCGCCTCGACCCCGACGCCTTCCATCCACTCCAGAGCGCGACCCAAGGCAATGACTTCGGCAATCGCCGGCGTACCCGCCTCGAACTTGTGCGGAATAGCCGCAAAGGTAGTGCCGACGTCAAAGGAAACGGTGTCGATCATCTCACCGCCACCCTGCCAGGGGGGCATCGCTTCCAACAGCGCTTTTTTGCCGTAAAGAACGCCAACGCCGGTAGGCCCGTAGACCTTATGCCCCGAGAAGGCATAGAAATCGGCATCGATGTCCTGCACGTCAACCCGTTGATGCGGCGCCGCCTGGGCGCCATCGATGAGGATCAAGGCGCCAAACTGATGCGCCAGCGCCGCCATCTCTTTAACGGGGTTGATCGTACCCAGGGCATTAGACACGTGGTTGACGGCCACCAGCTTGGTGCGCTCGCTCAACAGGTCCCGGTAGGCGTCCATATCCAGTGCGCCGTGCGTGTCGACAGGGATGACCTTGATGGTAAACCCACGCTCGGCCGCCAACAGCTGCCAAGGCACGATATTGGAATGGTGTTCCAGCATCGAGATCAACACTTCGTCGCCCGGCTGCAACTGGGTACGCCCCCAGCTTTGCGCTACCAGGTTAATCGCCTCGGTGGTACCCCGCGTAAAGATGATCTGACGCGCGTCTTCCGCGTTGAGAAACCCTTTAACCCGCTGACGCGTACCCTCAAACGCTGCGGTGGCCTCATCCGCCAGGGTATGCAGACCACGATGAATATTGGCGTTGTAGCGCGAATAGTAATCGCTGAATACATCTATCACTGACTGCGGCGTCTGACTGGTCGCCGCATTATCGAGATAGATTAGCGGCTTGCCGTTAACTTCACGACCCAGCACCGGGAATTCCCGGCGCAGCGCGGCCACATCAAAGCGTGCGCTGTCTTGCTCCAAGGGCGTCTCAATCACGGTATGGGGCATCGATAGCTCCTTGATTAGTCGTTGAGCGAAACCGCTGCTTCTACCAACCCGGCAAGGTTGAAACGCTCTGGTAATTTACCGGCGACGGCAAGCTCCACACGCTCCGCCACGGCATCCAGCGCCACCTGATCCAATACTTCACCGGCAAACGCCAGCGTCAGCAAGCCGCGAGCGGTCGCTTCATCGATTCCCCGGGTGCGCAGCGCGTAGATGGCTTCATCATCGAGCTGGCCGGTGGTGGTGCCGTGGGAGCACTTGACGTCGTCCGCATAGATTTCAAGCTCAGGCTTGGCATCGATGTGAGCGCGGTCGGAAAGCAGCAGGTTCTGATTGCTCTGGAAACCTTCTATCTTCTGGCTGTCACGCTTGACGTATACCTTGCCGTTAAACACGCCGTGGGCACGGTCATCCAGAATGCCCTTGTAGTTCTCGTTGGAGAACGTCAGCGGCGCATTGTGATTGACCTTGGTGTGGTTATCGACGTGCTGGCGACCCTGGCCAAAGAACAGCCCAAGGAAATTGGTTTCTGCGCCCTGACCGTTCAGGTCACTGATCAGGTCGTTACGCACCAGCGCACCGCCCAGGTTCAGATTGTAGGAGCTGTAGCGCGTGTCGCGACTTTGTTCTACGTGGATACTGGCCACGTGCATATCGCCAAGCGGTGCTTCCTGAAGCTTGTAATGGTTCAGAATCGCACCACGATCAAGCATCAGCTCAGCCACCACGTTGGTGAAATTCGCCGCGTCGGTTTCGCCAGCATAATGCTCAATCAGCGTCGCTTCGCTGCGTCCGCCCGCTTCCACCAGGATACGTGGATGGCTCATCACTGGCGTGCCTGCACGGGAAAGGAACTGTAGCAGGATGGGCTTTTCCACTACCGTACCTGGTGCGATACGCACCACGGCACCCTCTTCCATAAACGCCGTATTGAGTGCCGCGAAGGCGGAAAAATCTACGCTCGTCAGGCGACCCAGCGGCCCGCCAACGGCTTCATGATTGTCGACCAGCGCCTTAGAAAGCGGCAGAACCTGAACGCTATCGGGCAATGCATCCAGATCGGAAAGCGCTGATGAAAAGACACCGTCAACAAACGTCAGCCGGTAAGCATCCAGGGGTAGCGTCAACGCGGCTGCCTGAGCCTGGGAGAACTCGGCGCTTTCCGCTAGGGCAAAATTGCCCTGGGCAATAGCGCGAACATCAGTGTATTTCCACTCTTCATCACGACGCGTGGGGAAGCCAATCGCCTCGAAGCGTGCCGCGCCAGCCTGACGACGAGCTGCAATCCAGGTCGGCTCAGCGTCGCGCTGTTGGCTACGCGCGTTCAGCGTGTCCAAGAACGTTTGCGTGTCGCTCATGCCGCAGACTCCTCAATACCTTCGTACCCGTTTGCTTCCAGCTCTTTGGCAAGTTCTGCATCGCCGGTTTTGACAATGCGCCCGTCGACCAGCACGTGAACCTTGTCCGGCACGATGTAATCGAGCAGGCGCTGGTAGTGGGTGACCAGCAGAATCGCGCGGTCTTCGGCGCGCAGGCTGTTGACCCCGTCGGCAACGACTTTCATGGCGTCGATATCAAGCCCCGAATCGATCTCGTCAAGCATGGCGAGCTTGGGTTGAAGCACCAGCATTTGCAGGATTTCGTTGCGCTTTTTCTCGCCGCCGGAGAAACCTTCGTTGACCGCACGCTGCAGAAAGCTGGCATCCATCTTCATCAGGCCCAGCTTCTCTTTTACAAGTTTCATGAACTCGGGCGCTGGCAACTCGTCCTCACCCCGCGCGACGCGCTGGGCGTTGAGCGCTGCTTTGAGCAGGTAGATATTTTTCACCCCGGGGATCTCAACCGGGTACTGGAAACCCAACAGCAGGCCTGCCTGGGCGCGCTCTTCGATTTCCATTTCCAGCACGTCCTGACCTTTGAAGGTTATGCTGCCCTGGGTGACTTCGTAGCCATCCTTCCCGGCAATCACAGCCGACAGCGTGGATTTACCCGCGCCGTTGGGGCCCATCAAGGCATGCACTTCACCCTCGTTGATCGTCAGGCTAAGGCCTTTAAGAATCTCGCTGCCTTCGACGGTGACGTGTAAATCTTTAACTTCCAACATAATAAAAACCCTTCAAATGCTTACAGATCGCTTCCGCGACGCTAATAAAGTTGTCTAGTGCCGTAGCGCGCGCTTAGCCTACCGCGCCTTCCAGTGTCACGTTCAGGAGTGCTTCAGCCTCGACCGCGAACTCCATCGGCAACTCTTGGAACACATCCTTGCAGAAGCCGTTAACGATCATGCTGACCGCGTCTTCCTCGGTGATACCCCGGCTCTGGCAGTAGAACAGTTGGTCTTCACCAATTTTGGACGTGGTGGCTTCGTGCTCAATTTTGGCCGTACTGTTACCAATTTCCTGGTAGGGGAAGGTATGCGCACCTGACTTGTCACCAATAAGCAGCGAGTCGCACTGGGTAAAGTTACGGGCCCCTTTGGCACGCGGGCCGATTTTCACAAGGCCGCGGTAGGACTGATCGCTCTTACCGGCAGAGATACCCTTAGCCACGATATAAGAGCGGGTACCTTCCCCAATGTGGATCATCTTGGTGCCGGTATCGGCCTGCTGGCGGCCGTTCGTAACGGCGACAGAATAGAACTCGCCGATACTGTCTTTACCGCGCAGTACACAGGAAGGATATTTCCAGGTGATGGCTGACCCGGTTTCAACCTGAGTCCAACTGATCCGCGAACGCGCGCCGCGGCACTCGCCACGCTTGGTCACGAAGTTGTAAATGCCGCCCTTGCCGTCTTCATCGCCGGGATACCAGTTCTGGACGGTGGAATATTTGATATAGGCATCGTCCAATGCGACAAGCTCTACCACCGCCGCGTGCAGCTGGTTTTCATCGCGCATTGGCGCTGTACAGCCTTCCAGGTAGGAGACTTGGGCGCGGCTTTCGCAGATGATCAGCGTACGCTCGAACTGGCCGGTGTTGGCCGCGTTGATGCGGAAGTAGGTCGACAGCTCCATCGGGCAGGTCACGCCTTCCGGCACAAAGACAAAGGACCCATCGGTAAACACAGCAGAGTTCAGCGCCGCAAAATAGTTATCATTTTGTGGCACGACAGTTCCCAGGTACTGTTTAACCAGTTCCGGGTAGTCACGGATCGCTTCAGAGATCGAGCAGAAGATCACCCCCGCTTCGGCCAACTGCGCTTTAAACGTGGTGGCAACCGAGACGGAGTCAAAAACTGCATCGACAGCCACACCCGCAAGCGCCGCCCGCTCATGTAGCGGAATACCCAGTTTCTCGTAGGTTTCCAGTAGCTTAGGATCGACTTCATCAAGGCTCTGAGGGCGATCTTCGGGACGCTTCGGTGCACTGAAATAGGAAATCGACTGGTAGTCAATCGGCGGATAATTTAGATGCGCCCAGGATGGCTCTTTCATCTTTTGCCACTGACGAAAAGCGTCCAATCGCCACTCCAGCATCCACTCCGGCTCGCCTTTTTTATTGGAGATAAAGGCGATGGTGTTTTCATCCAGGCCAGGTGGCAGGGTGTCGCTTTCGATATCTGTTACAAAGCCTTCTTTGTAATCGCGACGAACCAACTGTTCCATTTCTTCAGTTGCCATGGTCTTACCCTCCGGGCAGTTGGGTGGCGAGGTTAGCTCGCCGTCAATATGAGATAAGTGCCTATATCAGTCACGCGGTTACGGCCGACAGGCTGATACTTTGAATAGGTAGCTGCACGGGTAACTTGATCGGTGTGGTATCGGCCAAATGGGCAAGCGTCACACTTTCCAGCAGCGTTCGAATGGCAAGGGATACCCGCTGCCAGTTGTCCGCCACGCCACAGGTCGCCACCAGCTCGCAATCACCTTCCGCTTGGCTGCACTCGGTCATCGCTACCGGCCCTTCAATCGCCGAAATGATATCAGCCGCCGTGATGTGAGAGGCGGGTCGGGCAAGACGATAGCCGCCCTGGGCGCCGCGCTGTGACTCAAGAAGTCCTGCTTTCACCAGCATTTTAAGGGTTTTGCTCACCGTTGGACGAGGCAACTGCACCGCGTCGGCCAGATCAGCCGCCGCATGCGATGCCTGTGGCTGACGGGCAATTTGCGCCATCACCACGGCGGCATAGTCTGTCAGCCGAGAAAGCTTGAGCATGTCGACTCCCGTTAGCCGTTGCATTTGGCCTATCCATTTAATTGGGGACCATTTTAGTCCTGTATAAATTTGATGTGAAGCCTTTCTGCAAAATCCTTATCAAATGGCGTAATTTCCTGGCACGTTCGCAGCTGATAACATCAAAAAAGCCAATCATTATCATTCAAGAAAACTATCAAGATGCTGAGCAAAAAAAACCCGCGAGGATTCGCGGGTTTTATCAAAACGATGGAAGCTAATGGTGCTCCCCCGTTGCCGTGGTGGCATTAGTTGCGCTGATAGGTACCAACCAGTCGATTCATGCCTAGCAGGTTTGGCTCCACTTCGCGCAGCAATTCTGCCAGCGTCAGCCCTTCGGGCAAGGCCGTTTGATGGTCAAGCGCCAGCACCCAAAAATAATAATAATGCGTACCGTGGCCTTCTGGCGGCATGGGGCCACCATATCCTTGGTTGCCGAAATCATTGGCACCTACGGTGCCGAGCGCAGTATTTTCACTCAGCTCGTTGAGATCGCCCGGCAGGTTGTACAGCACCCAATGAACAAACCCGTAGGTACCTTCTTTAACCAGCGGTGCATCGGGGTCGTGGCAAACAACGGCGAAACCTTTGGTTCCTTCCGGCACACCCTGCCACGCCAGGGCTGGCGAGACATCATCGTGCTCGGCAGTGTACCGACCAGGAATAGCCTGATGGTTTTCAAAAGCACTGCTGGTAACTTGCATCGAGGATAGAGCAAACGCCATATATTTCTCCTTGATCATCCAGTGAGAAGTGCCAAAAGCCTTGTCGAAAAGCGCAGCGTTGTCAATGTCATCAGGCGGCGGAGTGCTTTACTGGGGCGGCCAGCGGCCCTCACGCTTCAAGCGTTTCTGCACCCAGTGATCGTAGTAACGACGCAGCGCCTGCTTGATGCCAGGCAAACCGATCAGCCATGCCGCCGGATAAAATAACGGTATACGCTGCATGAGTAACCGGTAGGCATCAATACCTTCAATCATGCGCCCGTCGCTAAGCTCGATATGCAGCGAGCGTAAGGCAGCTTCCGGCGCTATCCCCTTGTCGCGCAGGAGCTGCTGATGCTCGGTCACATCAAGCCAATCAATATCTCTGGCACGCTTACCTGCCCAGCGTTCAAAGCGCCGTCTATCCTTACGACAGCCAGGGCAGATCGCATCGTAATACACGTTGATCATGGCATTCGTCGGCATATAGGCTCGTGGAATAGGTTAATGTTTAGTGTGGCATGTCGCTGCAACGACGCAAACCTCATCCCCACAGGCTAACTCATGAAACAACTACTCATCGTTGCCCATACTCCGTCACCGAATACCCAGGCGCTCTGCGATGCTGCCTATCGCGGCGCGACGCATAGCGACCTTGAAAACGTGCGCTGCGTGGTCAAGACACCTTTCGAGGCCGGGCCAGACGATGTAATGGCCTGCGACGGCATCCTGCTCGGCACCACGGAAAACCTGGGTTACATGAGCGGTGCGCTCAAAGATTTTTTCGATCGCAGCTACTACGGCGTCATAGAGGAAAAACAGGGCCTGCCTTGCGCGCTGTACATTCGTGCCGGGCTTGACGGTACAGGCACACAGCGAGCGGTGGAAAGCATCACTTCCGGGCTGCGCTGGCGATGGGTACAGCCACCACTCACCCTGCAGGGCGAGTGGCAGGATGATTTTGTCAGCCAGGTGGAGGAGCTGGGGCTCTATTTAGCGTTTAGCCTGGATAATGGCATTGTATAACGTCGTCAAGCCTGCCTTACTATAAGCAACACCTTTAGCGCTTGGGGGACCAACAAGTAATCACCTGCACTGCGCGCGCCTTAACTCAGGTATATGACCATGCACAACGTTATCGCCTTCTATGATGATCGCGTCCTTGCCCACGAACCCAATATCGAGGCCGAATTTTTATCTGACCGGATCGATAAACGAATTCGTCACCTACTTGCTGGCCTGCCGGTGCCATGGAAGTATCCTGAGCACCCTGGCCGCTTGAAAGCCATACAACACCTGCTAGCAAAAGCCCCCATTGAAGGCCTGACGTTTGAAGGGGGCAAAGCGGCCACCCATGAGCAGCTGGCGCGGGTGCATACCACCTCTTATTTGACCGATATTTTCAGCTTACGTGGCAAAAATGCCTGGCTGGACGTGGATACCACGGCGGTCTCACCCGGTAGTATCGATGCCGCGGAAGTGGCGGCGGGTACCGCGATTGCCGCTGTTGAGGCAGTCGTAGAAAAACGCGCTAAAAGCGCCTTTGCCCTTGTACGCCCGCCGGGGCACCACGCCGAACCGGTCCGCGCACGCGGTTTCTGTCTGTTCAATAATGTCGCCGTTGCAGCAGCCCATGCCCGCAGCGCCCTTGGCTGCGAACGGGTGCTGATCGTCGATTGGGACGCCCACCACGGCAACGGCACCCAAGATATCTTTTGGGCCGAGCCCAACGTCATGTTTTTCGACATACACCGCGCAGCACCCTTCTACCCAAGCTCAGGTCACTTGGAAGAAGTCGGTGCCGGACTGGCCGAAGGCACCACCATCAATGTTCCGCTACCAGCCGGCGCCGGTGACGAGGCTTTTCTCAAGGCGTTTCATGACATCCTGGCCCCAGCGGCGGAATGGTTTAAGCCCGATATTATTTTAGTCTCCGCCGGCTTCGATCCGCACTGGCACGATTTAGCCCTCAATGTTTCCTACGACGGGTTTGGCGCACTAACCGGATTTTTACAACAGTTGGCTGAAAAGCATTGCGACGGTCGTTTGGTGTTTGTACTGGAGGGCGGCTACAACTTGGAGTCCTTGGCCAACGGTACTAGAGCGGTACTCTCGGTGCTGGCAGGCAACACTGTCCCGGCACCTGATACCTGCGGCATTGCGGAAGTTCAAGCCGCCGCGGATTTTCACCGAACGGCGTTTCAATCTGAATAGCGGCTTTCTGTCTATGGCTTTGTAAATCGGCCTTATAAATAACAACGGCACCTCGCTGGGTGCCGTTGTTACTCACTTTATGACGTTCTTGTTTGAACGTGATTACTTCAACCGCTCAAACACCGTGGCAACGCCCTGCCCCATGCCGATACACATCGTGGCAAGACCCAGAGTAGTATCACGCTGCTGCATCACGTTAAGCAGCGTGGTGCAGATACGCGACCCCGAGCACCCCAGCGGGTGCCCCAGGGCAATGGCGCCACCGTGCAGGTTGACCTTCTCGTCCATGGCATCCAGGAAACCCAGGTCTTTCAACACGGGGATGCCCTGAGCGGCAAACGCCTCGTTCAGCTCGACTGTCTGAATATCGGTCGCGGACAGCCCCGCCGCTTTCAGCGCCTTCTTGGAAGCAGGCACCGGGCCATAGCCCATAATGGACGCATCACACCCAGCAACGCCGGTAGACAGCACCTTGGCAATCGGCTCAAGCCCCAGGGCCTGGGCACGCTCGTAGCTCATTACCGCCATCGCGGAGGCACCTACCGACAGCGCCGAAGACGTGCCGGCGGTCACGGTACCGTTGCGCGGGTCAAATACCGGCTTGAGATTGGCCATCGACTCCATGCTGGCATCGGGGCGAATCACCTCGTCGTTTTTGACCATGACTTTGAAGCCTTGCTGATCATGGCCTTCAACACCGATGATTTCGTTGTCAAAGTAGCCTTTTTCCATCGCGGCCTGGGCACGCTGGTGGGAACGAACGCCAAACTTATCCTGATCTTCACGAGAGACGCCGTGCATTTTACCCAGCAGTTCAGCGGTCAGGCCCATCATCATGGCAGCTTTGGCCGCATGCTTGCTGGCGGCGGGGTTCACGTCAACGCCATGAGCCATGGGTACGTGCTCCATGTGCTCGACCCCACCGATGATGTAAAAATCGCCCATCCCCGCTTTAATGTTGGCCGATGCGATGTGCAACGCACTCATGGAAGAACCGCACAGCCGATTAACCGTTTGCGCGGGTACTGAGCGCGGAATACCGGTCATGATCGCCGCGTTACGGGCAATGTTCATCGACTGTTCAAGCGTCTGGTTCACACAGCCCCAGATCACGTCATCGACTTCTGAGGCGTCCAGGTTGGCGTTGCGCTGAAACAGGGCCTGCATGGCAGCTGCCGACAGGTTTTCAGCCCGCACATTGCGGAAAGCGCCGTTTTTGGCTTTTGCCATGGCGGTACGTACGGCGTCGACCACCACGATATCTCTCGGATTCAAACTCATCATATTTCTCCTGTACGTGGTGACTTAGGCCTGATCGCCGGCGGTGTAAAAGCGCTCGTCATTTTTAGCCATTTGGCGCAGCTTTTCGGTGGGCGCGTAAAGCGGGCCCAACTCATCGGCCAAGCCATCAGCCAGCTTGACGAATTCGGCGACGCCCATGGCATCGATGTAGCGCAACGCGCCACCGCGGAACGGCGGGAACCCGATACCGTAAATCAGCGCCATATCAGCTTCGGCAGGTGTCGCGACAATACCGTCTTCCAGGCAGCGTACGGTTTCCAGGCACAGCGGCACCATCATGCGAGCGATAATGTCCTCGTCGGAAAACTCCTTGTGCTCTTTCACCACGTCTTTGACCAAGGCGTAGGCCGCTTCATCGGTCACTTTCGTCGGCTTACCCTTTTTGTCCTCTTCGTAGGCGTAGAAGCCCTTGTCATTCTTCTGACCGAGACGCTCGTTGTCGTACATGACCTGAATGGCGGTTTTGCCATCCCGCGCCATACGATCGGGGAAGCCTTCGGCCATCACCTCGTTGGCGTGTACCGCGGTGTCCATGCCGACCACGTCGAGCAGGTACGCGGGACCCATAGGCCAGCCAAATTTTTCCATGACCTTGTCGACCTGCTGGAAGTCGGCGCCCTGCTCGACCAGGAAGCTGAAGCCACCGAAATAGGGGAACAATACGCGATTGACCAGAAACCCTGGACAATCGTTAACCACGATAGGCGTTTTGCCCATGGCGCGAGCGTAAGCAACCGTGGCGGCAACGGCGGCATCCGACGTTTTCTCACCGCGGATCACTTCCACCAACGGCATACGGTGCACCGGGTTGAAGAAGTGCATGCCGCAGAAGTTTTCCGGGCGCTTGAGGTTTTGCGCCAGCCGGTTGATCGAGATCGTCGAGGTATTGGAGGTCAGAATGGTGTTTTCACCGACTAACCCCTCGACTTCCGTAAGCACCGCGTCTTTGACTTTCGGGTTCTCGACGACTGCTTCGACAACCAGATCGACATTGCCAAAATCACCGTAAGAAAGCGTCGGGCGTATATTGGTGAGCTTTTCGGCCATCTGCTCGGTGGTCAGCTTGTTGCGCTCCACCTGCTTGGCGAACAGCTTTCGGGCTTCCTTGAGGCCCAATTCAAGGGCATCGTCCTTGATATCCTTCATCAGGATGGGGGTGCCTTTGGAAGCACTCTGATAGGCAATACCGCCGCCCATGATGCCCGCGCCCAGCACAGCGGTTTGTTTCACCGGCTGTGCCTGTTTTTCGTACTTGCCGCCCTTCTTCTTGACCACCTGATCGTTCAGGAACAGGCCAACCAGATTAAACGCCACGCTGCTCAGTGCCAGCTTGGCGAAAGCCTTGGCTTCAATCGCCTGGGCGCGACCACGCTCCTCGCCCGCACCTTTTTGAATGACTTTGATAGCTTCTACCGGCGCGGGGTAATGCGGCCCGGCTTTACCTGCCACATAGCCTTTGGCGGTTTCAAACGCCATCATCTGCTCGATGGCATTGAGCTTCAGCGGGCTTGTCTTTTCTTCGCGACGTGCCCGGAAGTCAAGCTCACCGCTATTGGCGCGGTCGAGAATATCCAGTGCAGCGTCCTGGAGCAGCTCATGGGCAACAACCGCGTCCACGGCACCCATCTTGAGCGCCGCATCAGCGCGGTTTTCAGTACCACCAGCAATCCATTCAATTGCGTTGTCAGCGCCAATCAGGCGCGGCAGGCGTACACAGCCACCCCAACCCGGCAGAATGCCCAGCTTGGTTTCCGGCAGACCGATCTTGGCTTTTTCGCTCATGACACGAAAATCGGTGGTCAGCAGTACCTCGCAACCACCACCCAGTGCCAGCCCGTTAATCGCCGCTACCGTCGGGAAAGGCAGGTCTTCAATGGCGTTGAAGATGCCATGCACCTGCTCAAGCATCTCGGCAATCTGATCCTCGCCCTTGGAGAACATGCCGTGAAACTCGGTGATATCGGCACCGACAATAAAGGCTTCTTTGGCACTGCCAATGACCAGCCCCTGCAACCCGGTTTCTGCCTGAAGGGCTTTTACCGCCTCTCCCAGCTCTGTCACCACGGCACTGGACAGCTTGTTGACGGACTCATCTTTCAAATCGAAAGTGAGCATTGCGATGTCATTGCCACCTTGGGTGTCACGACGCTCCACCGTGATGGCATTGCCTTGATAGATCATCCGCGCTCTCTCCACAAGTTCGGGCGGTCCCAAGCACTGGGACACACCTCGCATTTCATACGGTCGTTTGATTGCGTAAGCTTGGTTGAGTTACCCAAGAACGTCAAGCCCTGACTTTTGGCTAATTCTGAAAACTTCTTCGACCAGCGCTCCCCGCTATGCGTTCAGGCTGTTAGGATCACGGCTCGTTGATCATCTGGGTTATTTGACTATGGGCACGCTGCTCACACAGGCGCGCATCGCCGCTTTGCAATCGTTTGTGGAACGACTCGTCGTTCGTTTAAAACCATGGACCTGGCTGTGGCCCCCTTTAGCCTTTGCGGCTGGTCTTGGCAGCTTCTTTCTTGTCGATCGCCAGCAATGGCTAGGTGCCGCGCTGGCATTGGGGCTTTTGTTTGCTTGGCTATTACTGCTTTCTGAAAGCCTGGTAGGTCGTTGGCTTGCTCATCGTGGGTATCCAACGCTACCCAAGGGGACAGCGACGTTTATCGCGCAGATGATCCACCAGGAAACCTTATTTTTCACGCTGCCGTTTATTTTAATCACCACCGTCTGGAACAGCGGGCAAAGTCTGTTTTCGCTTTGCGTCGTGGCCATGGCGGTGTTATCGATTATTGACCCTATGTATTACAAGATTGCCGGTCGCTGGCGCGGTGTCTACTTTATGTTCCACGCGCTGTGTGTGTTTTTGGTGGTGCTGGTCACGCTGCCAATCATGCTTCACTTAACCACCGGGCAGAGTTTGCTACTTGCCATTGTGGCCATGTTGCTGGTGGCAATGCCCAGCTTCTGGCATCTGCTGAAACAACGTTCGTTCAGCGGCTGGTTCTCATTACTCGCCATGATGTTCCTGGTAGCGGGCCTGGCGTGGTTTGGGCGCGCCTGGGTGCCGCCGGCCAGCCTATGGATGACCGGTACGGCGCTGTCACCTGCTCTCAATATTCAGCAGCGAGAACCCCGCGGCGCCAGCGCATTGACCCCCCAGGCGATTAAGCAAAACGGCCTTTATGTCTATACCGCCATCCGCGCCCCAAGGGGCTTGAGTGAAACGATTTCCCATGTGTGGCATCACAATGGTGAGCAGCTGGACGTCGTCGATCTGGATATCAACGGAGGGCGGGAAGAAGGTTACCGGGCCTGGAGCCACAAGCTGAACTTCCCCGAGGATCCGTCTGGCCGCTGGCGGGTGGATATCATGACGGATAGCGGCCAGCGGTTAGGCCTGATTCGATTCACCGTTAGCGAAGATACCGAAGAGGCGACGTTCGCAGACAGTGATATTCGGCCAGCGGGCTTGAGCAGGCTGAACCTTCAGCGCTTTATCGCCGGCCGTGATCGAGACGTTGACCAAACCGGCGACGAATAACGATCGTGTCTTGCATTCAGCGCTTGAGATTATGACAATCCATTTATTCATTTTGACTGGTAACTAGCAGATCATGGCATCATCAATTGGTTTTCGCATTGCTCGCCTGCCCCATCTGTGGCGTTCGATATTAGATCGACGCTTGGCGCCGCTGGGCCTCACGCAGACACGCTGGGTGACGCTCTACCATCTCTGGCGCCTGGGCGATGGCCAGCCCCAGTGTGACCTGGCCCGCGCAATAGGCGTTGAAGCCCCTTCTTTGGTTCGCACACTCAGTCAGCTCGAAGAGCAGGGCCTGGTGGAACGGCGCGCTTGCGATAGCGACCGTCGCAGTAAACGTATCCACCTGACTGATGCGGCCATGCCACTGCTTGAGCAGATAGACAACGTGGCAAAGGAAGCCCGCAAAGAAATGTTCGAAGGTCTCTCGGAAGCGGACCTGGAGCAACTGGGTGAATGGCTGGAACGCATTGAGCAAAACGGACTCGCCATTCAGGCGCGCGATCTACAGGAAGCGGCTTCCTGACAAGGGTGGTTCTTGAGGAGCGCTATCCGCCTGTCCCGACAGTTGATCACGTAGCTGATTAAAATCATCCAGATAGGTATCAAAGCGCGCGGCATTCTGCGATTCCCACCACCACAGCGTCAGTGAACTGGGCGTTGACTCTAGTACCAGCGCATCCAGTGGCAGGCGTTCCAGCAGCGCCTTGAGTGGCGTTTCAGCAGCGCTCGGGAGAGGTCTTAGCGGCGCGATGCGCCAGCGCCATCCTGCATGGTAGGGCTCGAGCTCCTGGCTGGCGTGCTGGTCGCGGACAAGCACAAAATCAGGCCCCGGTTGCTGCTGGGGGTAGTACCAACGATAAGCGGGCATGGTGCCCCTGAACCCATGAAGCGGTGGCTTTTGCTGCTTGATCGTTACCCCTTTACGGCTGGCGTGCAGGCGCATTGCCATGGTTCTCTTTTGGCGTGGACTCGGTTTTAACCACATTACCGGCGCCAAAACGAACAGCATAATAAAGACAATAATCAACCATTCCATTTCTACATTTCCTTCAAACTGAGCCACACTTGAATGGAGAGTGCATAAAAAACCATGATCCAGGTCGTTGTTAAGATGAGGCACGCCACTTAAAGTAGAGAGCATTAGAGACAGAAGCCTGCTTGTTACTCACTGAGGAGATAAGCCATGAGCTATCACCATATTCTAGTTGCCGTCGACTTGACCAAAGACTCTCAGAAAATTCTGGATCGAGCCATCGCGATTGCTGAGCGCAACGATCGCGCCAAAATTTCCATCATGCATACGCTTGAACCCCTGGGATTTGCCTACGGCGGCGATATCCCGATGGACTTGACCAGCATTCAAGACCAGCTTGACGATCATGCCAAGAAACGCCTTGCCGACATAGCAGATCCCCACATTGCCGAGGCAGATCAACACGTAGTGGTGGGTATGCCGGATACAGAAATTCATCGCTTTGCTGAAGAGCACGGCGTTGACTTGATTGTCGTCGGCTCTCACGGACGCCATGGGTTTGCACTGCTGCTTGGTTCCACCTCCACCGGCGTGTTACATGGTGCCCAATGCGACGTATTGGCGGTTCGCGTGGGTAAAAAAGGCGAAGAAAGCGAAGAATAATGCCTGATGCGCTTGAAGGTGCCGGTGATACCGGCACCTTCAACACGCTGTTTACTCACCGTTAGCCATTGCTTCCAGTGCCATCCAGCGCTCCATGGCCGCATCTAACGCTTGCTGCGTCTGCTCTAACGCTTGCAGCTTAGCCGACACGTCGCTAGCGTCCTGCTGATAGAATGTCGGGTTAGCGGCTTCCTGTTCAAGTGCTTCCACGTCGTTTTCCAACCGCTCTATCTCGGCGGGTAACGCATCAAGTTCACGCTGTAGCTTATAGGAAAGCTTGACCGGCTTTTGCGCCGGGGCAGCCGTTGCGCTGGGCTTTTCCTGTGACGTGGTTGAGGTTGGCTCGGTGTTCTGCCTTGCCGCTCCCTCCCAGGGAGCCGGTGGCAACCTGCCGCCCTGACGAATCCAGTCAGTGTAGCCGCCGACGTATTCACGTACCACGCCGTCGCCCTCAAAGGCCAACATACTGGTGACCACGTTATCCATGAATGTGCGGTCGTGAGACACCAACAGCAGCGTTCCTTCGAAGTTCAGCAATAGCTCTTCCAGAAGCTCCAGGGTTTCCATGTCCAGGTCGTTGGTTGGCTCATCAAGCACCAGCACATTGGCCGGCTGGGTAAATAGCTTGGCCAACAACAGACGATTTGACTCGCCCCCAGACAGCGCTTTTACCGGTTGGCGAACGCGATCAGGCGTGAACAGGAAATCCTGCAGATAGCTCATGACGTGGCGGTCTTTACCGCCGACACTGACCCGGTCACTCCCCTGCGCCACGTTGTCGTAGACCGTTTTCTCCGGCTCAAGCCCCGCGCGCAGCTGGTCAAAGTAAGCCACCTTCAGGTTGGTGCCCAACTGGACAGTGCCTTCCGTGGGTTCAATCTCGCCTAGCAATATCTTGAGCAGCGTTGTTTTGCCGGCCCCGTTACGTCCCAGGAAGCCAATGCGATCCCCGCGCATCACCTCAAGGTTCAAGTCGCGGATAATGGTGTCATCACCAAACCGCTGACTAACACCCTTCAACTTGACGACGCGCTTGCCAGTGCGTTCGCCGCTGTCCACCGCCAAGTTGGCAGTTCCCTGGCGCTCTCGACGCTGACTGCGCTCGTTGCGCATCGCCTCAAGCGCCCTCACCCGGCCTTCGTTACGCGTCCGACGTGCCTTGATACCCTGACGAATCCAGACTTCTTCCTGCGCCAGTTTTTTATCGAACTCGGCATTTTCCCGGGCTTCCACTTCAAGCTCGTGCTGTTTGCGCGCCTGATACTCGGTGTACTTACCGGGATAATGCCCAAGCTTGCCACGATCCAATTCCAAAATATTGGTCGCTAGCTTGGAGAGAAATGCCCGGTCGTGGGTAATCAGCAATACCGCGCCGTTAAACGCCAGCAGCTGCTCTTCCAGCCAGGCGATCGTGTCCAGATCCAGATGGTTGGTTGGCTCGTCTAGCAGCAGCAGATCAGGCTTGGCAACCAGCGCCCGGGCCAATGCAACGCGTCGCCGCCAGCCACCGGAGAGCGCGCTCATTTCAGCTTCCGGCGGCAACCCCAAGCGCGTCAGCACCACGTCAATTTGCTGATGAAACGACCAACCATCAATCGCCTCCAGGCGGGTTTGCAAGGTGGCCATGCGATTCATGTCGGGATCGGGATCATTGATCAAATGCTGGTATTCGGACAGCAACTCTCCGGCCTCTGGCAGCCCTTGCGCCACCATGTCGAAAATCGTCATACCGGAAGAGTCGGGCAGTTCCTGGGCTAACACGCCAATCTTCAGGCCAGGTGCCCGCCAGATTGAACCGTCGTCCGGCTGTATATCGCCAGCGACCAATTTCAGCAAGGTAGACTTACCGGTGCCATTGCGCCCGACTAGCGCCAGCCGCTCGCCTCTCTCAACCGTGAGATCGGCGCGGTCGAGCAGTACTTGGGTGCCGTAGGCAAGTTGCAGCTGTTCGAGTCGTAACAGGGTCACGCAGTGTCCTCCTTCATTATGAGGCGCACAGTGTAACGCATGCGCGGACTCGGCGGGCAACGTTCATATTGGATGTGATGCGACAGCGCTAGATTTCACTACGAATGCGCTTTTTATCCAATTTCCCTACGCTGGTTTTGGGGATTTCATCGACAAAACGAATCATGGAAGGAATTGCCCACTGGTTGAGTTTTCCCTGGGCCACAAACTGCTCTAAAAAACCCTGAACCGATTCAATGGTTGGCGGGTTGTTAGCATCGTCTGGAACGGCCAACGCGGCGGGTCGCTCTCCCCACTTATCATCGGTAATACCAATGACCGCGACTTCCGCGATGCCTGGACACTGGCTGATATAGCTCTCCAGCTCCAGCGACGAAAGCCATTCGCCACCGGTCTTGATCACATCCTTGATACGGTCACTAATCGTTAAAAAACCACGTTCATCAAGCGAGCCCACATCCCCCGTATGAAGCCAGCCATGCCGCCAAAGCTCTTCGCTGCGCGCCTCTTCCTTGTAGTAAGCCTGAGTTAGCCATGGGGCCCGCACACGCACTTCGCCAACACTAACACCGTCATGGGGTAGCGGCTGGCCGTCAGCATCTACCACCTCTAGCTTGACAAAGGGCATCGGCATGCCTGCTTTGCAACGCCAGGGCAGCTGCGTTTCAACATCAGCCTCGGCGATATCGCGGGGGAGAATATCGGCGGTGAGCAACGGGCAGGTTTCCGACATGCCGTAGGCACTGCGAGTATCGATTCCCAGCGTCCAGGCTTTACTGGCGAGTGCCTGTGTCAGTGCGCTGCCGCCGACCAGCACTTTCCAACCAGAAAGATCCACTTGTTTTGAGGCAATGACGTCTGCGCTGACCACCATGTTGAGCAGTGTGGGCACACAGTGGGAAAAGTCGACCTTTTCATTAACCAGCAACTTGACCAGCATTTCCGGCTCATAGCGACCCGGATACACCTGCGTGGCGCCTAACAGCGTAGCGGTATAGGGCACTCCCCAGGCATGCACATGAAACATGGGGGTAATCGGCATATACACCTTGTCGCGGTTCAGCAGCTCAAAGCCGGGTGCCTGAAAAGCGCTTGCTTCCCCCATGGTGTGCAGCACCAGTTGGCGATGGGTAAAGAAAACCCCTTTGGGATTACCCGTGGTGCCAGTGGTATAAAACAGCGTCGCGACGGCGTTTTCATCAAAGCTTGGAAATGCGTACTGAACTGGCTGCTGGCTCAATAGGTCCTCAAACTCGCCCACAAGCGGCAGTGAGGTATCGACCGCCTCGGCGGTATCTTCCTGACATAGCAAGTAGCCTCGCACTAGAGGCAACTTATCCGCCAGAGGCTCAAGCAAGGGGACGAAGTCCTCGTGAACAATGACAAAGACATCGTCGGCATGCTCCATGGTGTAATGAATTTGCTCAGGTGCCAGGCGCACGTTCACCGTGTGCAGCACCGCCCCAATCATCGGGATAGCAAAAAAACACTCCAGATATCGGTGGCTATCCCAATCCAGAATGGCGACAACATCCCCCGCTTTCACGCCCTGTGCCGACAGCATATGAGCCAATTGGTGCACGCGTTCCTGAAAGCGCTTATAGCTGTGACGGCTTTTGTCGCGGTAAACAATCTGGTTGTCACCGGCCATACGCACCCCTGCTTCCAGCAAATCACCAATCATCATGGGTGGATTGGTCGCAGAAGGCGTGGCGGGTAATAGTTTCGGTGTAACTGAGGACATAAAAACTCCTATAAGTTTGTTCTTGTTGAATTCAGAGGGGGTTAGCCGCGTTCGATTAACAAGGCAATACCTTGCCCACCGCCGATACACAGCGTGACCAAGCCGTAGCGACCGTTGATACGCTCCAGCTCATGCAGCGCTTTAAGAATCAGTATTGCCCCGGTGGCGCCCACCGGGTGCCCCATGGCAACTGCGCCGCCGTTAGGGTTTAGCTTGTCTGAAGGGAAACCCAGTGAATCCGCAACGGCCATTGCTTGGGCAGCAAAGGCTTCATTAGATTCAATGACATCCATATCGGCGATACTCACCCCTGCCTGCTGCAGGCAGCGTTTCACCGCAGAGATTGGCCCAAGGCCCATTAGTGCGGGCTCAACGCCTGCTGTTGTAGCAACGCGAAGATGCGCCCTGGGCGCTAAACCACGCCGTTTGGCCTCATCAACATGCGCCAGCACCAACGTTGCCGCCCCGTCATTAATTCCCGACGCATTACCCGCCGTTACCACCCCGCCTTTCTGAAAGGCGGGATTAAGCCTTGCCAAGTCAGCAAGCTGGACACCGTCGCGTACGTGCTCATCGCGAGAAAAGACAACGGTTTGTTTACCCTTTGACACCTCAACAGGCACGATTTGCGCATCAAAACGCCCCTCCCCAATCGCCTGCGAAGCCTTTTGATGGCTATCTACAGCAAACTGATCTAACTGTTCACGTGTTAAGCCATACTGCTTGGCAATGTTTTCCGCGGTGCAGCCCATGTGGCCGCTACCAAAAGGGTCACTGAGCACGCCCAGAGTTAAATCCTGGATGTTGACATCCCCCATGCGAACACCGTTGCGGGCTTGAGAGGGCAGACAGTATGCCCCTCGTGACATGGATTCCGCACCACCCGCCAAGGCCAAGCGGCTGTCGCCCAACGCGATTTGCTGGGCGGCAGAGACCACGGCCTGAACCCCCGAACCACACAAGCGGTTGACGTTAAAAGCCCCGGCCTCGTTGGGCACCCCTGACTCGATGGCAATATGACGCGCTAAATACGCATCTTGGGCACCCGTCGTAATAATGTGACCATAGACCGAGTGATCAATGTCACCACCGTCAACGCCCGCTCGCCGCAATGCTTCTCTGGCGGTTATCGCCCCCAGCTCAAACGGCGCCAGCGTGGAGAGAGACCCGCCAAAACCACCAATCGCGGTACGCGCGCCCTCTAAAATCACCACATCATCTAACTGCATTGTTGTCTCCTGTTATTAGCCACCACGCCTATTTTTCCCATCAAGCCAGTTTTTTCATTTCGTACTATGCGTGTCTACCCTCGCCCCACACACCATTAGTCGATATCCCTGCATACCGTTACAATGGCGCTTTACGATTTTGATGGAGAGTGTCGCTTGGGAACCGCTTATACCGATGATTTTTTGCCCGATGCGTTGCAGTTCCGTCCGAGCGCGCCGCTGGTTGATATCGGAGCTAATCTGACGCATGAAAGCTTTGGGTGGGACCTGGAAGCCGTCATTCAACGGGCGCAGGCAGCGCAGGTAACCACAATGATCGTTACCGGCACCGACGTTGAGCATGCCGAGCAGGCTGTTTCACTTGCGCAGCGTTTCCCCGGTCTCTACGCCACCGCCGGGATACACCCCCACGATGCAAGCCAGTGGAGCAACGCTATAGCGGCCGAAATGGCCAAGCTGCATGCCAGACCGGAAGTCGTAGCAGTGGGTGAATGCGGGCTTGATTTCAATCGCAATTTCTCCACACCCCGTGAACAGGAGCGTGCGTTTGAAGCGCAGCTAGCCCTGTCGGCTGAGAGCGGTTTGCCGCTGTTTTTGCATGAGCGAGACGCCGGCCAACGAATGCGCGAGATGCTGCATGCCTGGCGGGATGAGATCAGTCAGGCCGTGGTGCATTGCTTTACCGCAGACCGCGATACGCTATTTGGCTATCTCGATCTAGACTTGCATATAGGCCTGACGGGCTGGATTTGTGACGAGCGGCGCGGCCATCACTTACGCCCACTGGTGCGTGAGATTCCGCTTGACCGGCTGATGGTAGAAACCGATTGCCCCTACCTGCTGCCGCGCAATCTGCCGACAAAACTGAAAGGCCGCCGTCACGAACCCGCCCTGCTGCCATGGATTGTCAGGGAAATTGCCGATTGCCGTGGCATCAGCGAAGCTGACATGGGGGCTGCCACTACACAAACCGCCCAACGTTTTTTCCGCCTTCCCATGGAATCTTTAAAGGAGTACTAGCGTGGCCGATTATCCAGGGTTTATTGCCATTGAGACCGGCGAAGATGATGGCCTACCCCTAGCCATTGCCTGGTCGCTAACCGATGGTCGAGTTAAACAGACTTTGATTCACCCGGACGATAGCTGGATCAAGGAAGACACCAATGCCATGGGTGCCTACAGCATCGAAGAGCTGGAGAGCCTTGGGGTCAGTCCCCTTGAAGTGATCCGCGAGCTTGAGAACGACCACTTTTCCGAAACGCTATATACCAGCGATAACGGCGATGACGAAGCCGCACTGGCGCGCCTCTTCGACACCTATGGGCTGGACCCTTTTGTTGAACTGGCCCCGGCATCGGTTCTTTATCCTTCCATCACGCCTGGCGAATGGCATCGCCAGCGCCGAGAAACATTCAGCGAGCTGGGACTGGAACCCATGCGGCCCGAACATGAATTGGAAGTCATGCTGTCTTTGCATCAGCGGCTGACCGAGGAAGATTAAGCGCTCACCATCGAGCCCGCTCGATCCAGCGCCGCATGTCCATGGGCCACGGCCTCGGCTAGCGTATCCTGGTGGCGATAATAACGCGCCAACGCACAAGCAAAGGCGTTGGCGCGAACGGGCAGGCCCTCTTCCTTGTAGCGTGCGGCACGTTGGGTAACTTTTTCAGCAAATGCCTCACGATCGACTGTCGCATCGCCACCCAGATTATCAACGCTGACATGAAATTCGCGTCCACACGCCTCGGCAAACAGTGACTCCAATGCTTGTGGGGCCACCTCGGACTGCTCAAACGCTCGTTGCTGCTCAGCGTCCCGGCCATCAGGCAAATACCAGTAACCATAGTCTTCTTTTTGTCGCCGCTCGGCACCTGCAATACACCAATGACTGATTTCGTGTAACGCACTGGCGAAGAATCCATTGGCAAAAATGATTTGATGGTAAGGCGTCTGATCATCGGCCGGTCGATAAAGGGGTTCCTCGTCACCCTTTACCAGGCGGGTTTGGTAACGCTTGAAAAAAACGCCATCGAATAATGCCATCACTTCGTCAAGCGTCCATTGCGGTTGGGTGTTACTCACATTAGCCTCATCAACAGCATAATTTTGCTCAGTATACCTGCTAATCTAGCGAGCTTTGAGGGCTGCTTTACTCAGGAGTTAACGCGTGGGTCGTGTGTTGGAAAAATTCAGTCCGATTGACTGGTTTGAAACGCGCCAACTTGTTCGTCTGGCCCTTCCCATCTGTGGCGCTCAGCTTGCCCAGGCGGGCATGAGTGTGGTCGATGTCATCATGACAGGTCGCCATGACGCCACTGCGCTGGCCGCAGTCTCGGTGGGTTCCAGCCTGTGGATGCCGCTAATGCTGTTCATGACCGGCACACTAATGGGGCTGACGCCTATCGTCGCGCATCTGCTGGGCGGACAGCGCCATAACGCTATTCGTCCAGCAGTGCATCAGGGGCTTTGGGTTGCCATCGTACTGGGGCTTTTGGCGGCACTGCTGCTTTGGGTCACCGTGCTACCCATTTTCGAGTTGATGGAAGTGCCGACGCAGGTCGCGCACTCCTCCGCTGCCTATCTCGCTGCCGTCGCCTTTGGCATGCCGGGCATCGCCCTTTTTCAGGCGCTCCGGGCTTTTTCGGATGGCATGAACCATACCCGCCCTGCCCTATGGATCAGCCTGATTGGCTTGACCGTCAACGTGCCTGCCAACTATCTACTGATTAACGGCGGCGAGGGCCTGATCAGCCTGCTAGGGCCATGGCTACCTGATGCCGTACAACAGTTGCCTGCTTTGGGCGCGCTGGGCTGCGGTATCGCCACCGCGCTGTCGATGTGGACCATGGCAATCGCAATGGCCATTTACACCCACTACACCGATCACTATCACGGCATCTCGTTGTGGCAGCGGTTATCCTTCCCCAATTGGCAAGGCATCCAGGAACTGTTGGTGGTCGGTGTTCCCATTGGCGTGGCCATTTTCGTCGAGGTCACCCTTTTCACGCTGATCGCATTATTTATCGCCAGCTTTGGCGAGGTCACCGTCGGCGCCCACCAGATTGCTCTGAGTTACACCACCATTCTATTTATGCTGCCCATGTCGCTTAGCATGGCGCTAACCGTTCGAGTAGGGAATACGCTAGGGCAGCGACGAATGTCGCATGCCCGTCGTGTGGCCTGGAACGGTATTCTTATCAGCGTCATCGTTGCCGCTTTGAATAGCCTGTTACTGTGGGCAACGGCCGCGCCTGTGATTACGCTATACACGTCCAATCAAGCCATACAGACACTGGCGCTCTCGATTATTGCCCTGGCGGCCATTTTCCAGCTCTCCGATTCGCTTCAAGTGAATCTGGCAGGCGCCCTTCGCGGCTATAAAGATACGCGGATCGTTATGGTCATTACGGTACTGTCATATTGGCTGGTGGGCCTGGGTGGCGGCCACTGGTTGGGTTCACGAGGACTGGGCAATGCCTTTGGCCCGATGGGCGTGCATGGCTACTGGATCGGCTTGATTGCTGGCTTGAGCACCGCTGCCTTGCTTCTGGCTTGGCGACTGCACGTTATAAGCCGACGGCACCTCTACTACCAGGAGTCAGCATGAAACGCTATGACTGGATATGGGTTTTGCCCTTGACGCTGCTCGGCTGCACAGACCCGCATCAAGCAGAGGCGCCCTGGGAGACTTACCACCAGCAGCTTGAAAGCGCGCTGGCCGATGGGTCTGTCGAGACGCACTCACCGCCTAATATCGGTGCGTTTCCGCCTCGTGAAGCACGCCTGTTCGACATCGACGAAACCCGCGACTCACTGCTCAACGTCTATGCCCTGCGCGAATGCGAGATCACATCCCTCGTTGCCGCCCGCAATAATCAACTCGGGAAAGTCGCCCCACCCAGCCAGCAATGGCTTTATGAACGAACGCTGTGGCAACGTTTAACGTTATGCTGGACAAGCGATGTTCCTGAAGCGCTGAGTTCAGAAAACCGTGAACGACTAAGTCAGCTGATGGAAACCAAAACAGCGCAGCTCCCCTATGTAACCTGGAATGCCATTTTTGACTCTGACGAATGGACCGATAGTTTTGCACGTGCCAGTCATCCTCTAAATATCGACGCCACGCCGTCGATTGAGCCCCAGCTTGAAGCCGTACGCTATTTGCAGCAAATGGTGGAGCATCAATTCAGCCTCGCTTGGCAGCAAGACTCATCGAGACTGGAAGAACAGCTTAATACGCTACGGGCACGCCCTTTGACCGCCGAAATGTTGCGCACGCTCATGCTTGCTTCTCAGCGGCTTGACGAAGCCAGCAAATACCTGAATAAGCATGCCACGCCAGACGAAACGTGCCTCCCCCAATGGAACAAGCAACGTTTAGCCGTACTGTCTGACGCGGCCAAGCGGTGGTTAACCGCCGTCAATGGCTTGATCAATCGCCACCTTATCGTCGCACCTGAGGCAATACAGGCTTACCAGTCCAGGTGGCTATCACTACAGGCCCCCGATGCGCCCTGGCAAAGCTATCAAGCCGCCATAAAATCCCATCAACGCGCCAGGGCCCAATTTTCTAATTGCACGTCTAATTAAAATGTCGTTTACCCTTAACCTTCGGGCCAACCTGTGCTATTGGTGAGGTATGCGGCGAACAGATGCACGTCTGGTTTGCTAATGTCGTGGCCACGCAGTACGAAGGAGGGACTCTATGGGCGCACCCCTGTCACCCCGCTCTGCCCAGGTCATCGACCTGGATTCTGTACGTCAGCGTCAACTGGCGCAAAAGACCCTTGTGCGTCTAGCGCCAGAACTGGATGGGTTGGAAATGGTATATCAGTTGGCGTCGGATCCGGACAGCTATTATGGGATGCCCCTGCTTGCCTGGGGCCTCAGAGAAGACGGCCATGTCGTCGGGTTAGTCCCGTGGATGGAACAGCTAACCGATTGTCATGAACTTCACCGTTATGAAGATGGGCGGTTCATTGGCTATCGCGATCCTGAAACGGAAGAAATCTTCTCCTCCCCGCCAGACCACAAAGCCGATGAACTTGCCTCAGCCGCTGAGTATTTCGAATACGAACCTTCTGGTGATATCACCCTTATCCAGCAATTGCCCGATACGTTAGGCACCCACGCGTTATGCATGAACCAGCCCGATAGCCCCTGGCATATGAAGCCTGTTTACGGCTGGCGGCTTTATAGCGACGGTAGCGTTGATGCTCTGCTCGCTGATGAAGACAAGGCAAAAATGACACCCATCTTATTGGGAGATGACTGCCTATACAGCGCAAAGACGATCCACCAGAGCGTCTACTTTTTTCAGCGCCATATTGCCAATCGTATTCTGGAGGAAGACCCCGCGACACTTGACGCACTGGCCATGGTCGTTTTGCCACAGAAATAAGGGTTGCACGGGTTATCAAAATAACCCGTGACAACCAGGCATTGGCTATGCCAAGCGTATAAAGTACCAATACTGGTCAGAATCTGCGTATTGCTGCAGTAGCTCATGGCCTAGAAATTGACAAAACTTAGGCACATCGCGGGTGGTGGCTGGATCTGTTGCAATAACCTTCAATACATCGCCAGAGGCCATGTCGCGGACTTTATTGTGCATCATCATAATCGGCTCAGGGCAATAAAGACCACTGGTATCCAATAGCGCATCGTGATGTGGCGCATCCTTTATAATGTCAGACATCGATACCCTCGGAGTTGAGACTTAATCTATGATCAAAATCATCATTGAACGGCGTATTATGCCCGGCCTTGAAGAAGAGTATGAACAAGCCGCCCGTGAGGCCATGCGAGCTTCATTGGGCGCTCGTGGCTTTGTTGGCGGCGAAAGTCTTGTTGAACTTGGCCATACGGACCGTCGTTTAATGATTACCAAATGGCGCGACCTGCGTGCCTGGAATGAATGGCATCACAGTGAGGCGCGGGCCAACGCGATGCAGCAAATTCTACCGCTTCTGACAGAAGATGAAACAATTCGAATTTATGAAGCCAGTTACTAGCTAGCTTGGCTTCAATGCTTAAGCCTTACGTGCACTGTCACTTCTTCGCGGTCATGGTAGAGATGACAACACGCAATATCTGCTGACACGCTTGCCTGGGATAGTGAGCTCTCTAACATCGCCAGGCAGCGTGATACTTCTTCCCAGCGTTTCTTCATTGGCAGTTTGAGGTTAAAAATGGCTTCGCGGCACCATTTTCGTGTTAACCACCGCTCTACCATTGCCAGTACGCGTACCGGTTTATCAACAATATCGCATACCAGCCAGTCCAGACGCTGCGGCGGCTCCCAGGTAAAACCATCTTCCTTTAGATGATCAATTTGCCCTGTCGCCATTAACTGCTTATCCATCGGCCCATTATCGATGGCATAAACATACATGCCTCGCTGAACGAGCTGCCATGTCCAGCCACCCGGCGCCGCGCCCAAATCAGCCGCCTGCATATTGTCCGCCAGGCGATCGTCCCACTGTTCACGCGGTATGAACTCATGCCACGCTTCTTCCAGCTTTAGCGTGGAACGGCTGGGCGCACGTGAAGGTGAGCGGAGACGACGAATACCATTGATCAGGTCGCTTCTGTTGCCTGGAAAACTCATCCCCAACTGCACCCTATCCCCCGCTGTCCAGAAAATATGCAACCGCCGCGCACCGGCTTTTCGCCTTAACGCCCCGCGTTTTTTCAACATACTTTCCAGCGGCTTGGTCAGCGCCTTAATCAGCCCGGCCAGCGCTTTACCATCGTTGGTATCCGGCGTTTCGTGCCATATCTCTTCAAAGCTCCAGCGGCTGGCTTTTACCTGCTCCAAGATCGGCGTCAAACGGTCATCACGGGATAGCGTCAGCGCCGGTAGAGCCGCCAGGCTCTGCCGCGCAAAAATCAACTTGTTAAACGCGGCCTGGCGATGCAAGTCGTTGATCGGCTCACCATCGGCACGGTCTAAACTTACCCACCCCTCACCATGGGATGCTACACAGCTGACCTCATTTAAAGCAGCGTAATGCTGTAATTCTGCCTGTGCGTCATGCTCGAACCCAGGACGACAATAGACTAACCATGACGTAGGTACCGTTTCGCTCACCACTTCACCTCAAATTTACCTATCACAAACGGTATCAGCCGCTGGTTTATTTCATCGACGCGCATCATAGCACTTATAAGGCTCGATTTATTTTGTTCGCCCCATAACAAAAACCCCCGAGCACAGTATGCTCGGGGGCTTTTACGATATAGGTGCCTGACGATGACCTACTCTCGCATGGGGAGACCCCACACTACCATCGGCGCGAAGCGGTTTCACTACTGAGTTCGGCAAGGGATCAGGTGGTTCACGCTTGCTATGGTCGTCAGGCGTAACTTTAAATGGATATCATGCTGTGTTTTGTGTGCGTCTCTTACCAAGCCCTGTGTCTTAAACAGTCGGCTCAGCGCGCGTATCCGGTTCTCGTTATCATCACGACCAGACCCCTTGGGTGTTATAGGGTCAAGCCTCACGGGCCATTAGTACACGTTAGCTCAACGCCTTGCAGCGCGTCCACACCGTGCCTATCAACCAGCTGGTCTCGCTGGGCCCTTCAGGAGGCTCTAGGCCTCAGGGATGTCTCATCTTGAAGGGGGCTTCCCGCTTAGATGCTTTCAGCGGTTATCCCGTCCGCACATAGCTACCCGGCAATGCCACTGGCGTGACAACCGGAACACCAGAGGTGCGTCCACTCCGGTCCTCTCGTACTAGGAGCAGCCCTTCTCAAACATCCAACGCCCACGGCAGATAGGGACCGAACTGTCTCACGACGTTCTAAACCCAGCTCGCGTACCACTTTAAATGGCGAACAGCCATACCCTTGGGACCGACTTCAGCCCCAGGATGTGATGAGCCGACATCGAGGTGCCAAACACCGCCGTCGATGTGAACTCTTGGGCGGTATCAGCCTGTTATCCCCGGAGTACCTTTTATCCGTTGAGCGATGGCCCTTCCATACAGAACCACCGGATCACTAGAACCTGCTTTCGCACCTGCTCGACGTGTCTGTCTCGCAGTCAAGCACCCTTATGCTCTTGCACTCATTGCACGATGTCCGACCGTGCTGAGGGTACCTTCGTGCTCCTCCGTTACGCTTTGGGAGGAGACCGCCCCAGTCAAACTACCCACCACACACTGTCCTCGATCCGGATAACGGACCTGAGTGAGAACGCCAATGATGCCAGGCTGGTATTTCAAGGTTGGCTCCACTCGAACTGGCGTCCGGGTTTCTAAGCCTCCCAGCTATCCTACACAGGCAACATCAGCGTCCAGTGTGAAGCTATAGTAAAGGTTCACGGGGTCTTTCCGTCTAGCCGCGGGTACACCGCATCTTCACGGCGATTTCAATTTCACTGAGTCTCGGGTGGAGACAGCGTGGCCATCATTACGCCATTCGTGCAGGTCGGAACTTACCCGACAAGGAATTTCGCTACCTTAGGACCGTTATAGTTACGGCCGCCGTTTACCGGGGCTTCAATCAAGAGCTTCGCCTTGCGGCTAACACCATCATTTAACCTTCCGGCACCGGGCAGGCGTCACACCCTATACGTCCGCTTACGCGTTAGCAGAGTGCTGTGTTTTTACTAAACAGTTGCAGCCACCTGGTATCTTCGACCGGTTCTCGCTTAAGCCGCGAGGGCTCTCACAATATGCCGGCGTGCCTTCTCCCGAAGTTACGGCACCATTTTGCCTAGTTCCTTCACCCGAGTTCTCTCAAGCGCCTTGGGATTCTCACCCTGACCACCTGTGTCGGTTTGGGGTACGGTCGCACATGATCTGAAGCTTAGAGGCTTTTCCTGGAAGCGTGGCATCGATGACTTCAACACCGTGGTGTCTTCGTCTCGTCTCTCGGCCTTGAGCGCCCGGATTTACCTGAGCCCTCAGCCTACCGACTTTCACCAGGGCTACCAACGCCTGGCTCACCTAGCCTTCTTCGTCCCCCCATCGCAATCATGTCCGGTACGGGAATATTGACCCGTTTCCCATCGACTACGCCTTTCGGCCTCGCCTTAGGGGCCGACTCACTCTGCTCCGATTAGCGTCGAACAGAAACCCTTGGTCTTCCGGCGAGGGAGTTTTTCACTCCCTTTATCGTTACTCATGTCAGCATTCGCACTCGTGATACCTCCAGCGAACTTCTCAATTCACCTTCATCGGCGTACACGACGCTCCTCTACCGCTCATTCCGAAGAATGAACCCGTAGCTTCGGTACCTGGTTTAGCCCCGTTACATCTTCCGCGCAGGCCGACTCGACTAGTGAGCTATTACGCTTTCTTTAAAGGATGGCTGCTTCTAAGCCAACCTCCTAGCTGTCTGAGCCTTCCCACATCGTTTCCCACTTAACCAGGATTTCGGGACCTTAGCTGACGGTCTGGGTTGTTTCCCTTTTCACAACGGACGTTAGCACCCGCTGTGTGTCTCCCACGCTCGCACTCACCGGTATTCGGAGTTTGCCTCGGGTTGGTAAGTCGGGATGACCCCCTAGCCGAAACAGTGCTCTACCCCCGGCGGTGATACGTGAGGCGCTACCTAAATAGCTTTCGAGGAGAACCAGCTATCTCCGAGCTTGATTAGCCTTTCACTCCGATCCACAAGTCATCCAAATCTTTTTCAACAGATCCTGGTTCGGGCCTCCAATTGATGTTACTCAATCTTCACCCTGCTCATGGATAGATCGCTCGGTTTCGGGTCTATATCCAGCGACTGTGTCGCCCAGTTAAGACTCGGTTTCCCTACGGCTCCCCTATACGGTTAACCTCGCCACTGAATATAAGTCGCTGACCCATTATACAAAAGGTACGCAGTCACAGAACAAGTCTGCTCCTACTGCTTGTACGCACACGGTTTCAGGATCTATTTCACTCCCCTCTCCGGGGTTCTTTTCGCCTTTCCCTCACGGTACTGGTTCACTATCGGTCAGCCAGGAGTATTTAGCCTTGGAGGATGGTCCCCCCGTCTTCAGTCAAGGTTTCTC
Source organism: Halomonas sp. SH5A2 (assembly GCF_014263395.1). Lineage (GTDB taxonomy): Bacteria > Pseudomonadota > Gammaproteobacteria > Pseudomonadales > Halomonadaceae > Vreelandella. The sequence continues at coordinate 2,359,737 of NZ_CP058321.1, forward strand.
GTGCCCCGACCTACTCGATTTCACATGATCAGATTTTCGACTACGGGGCTATCACCCGCTACGGCCAAGGTTCCCACCTTGTTCGTCTAATCAGTCACATGCTTAAGGGCTGATCCCCGTTCGCTCGCCGCTACTGGGGGAATCTCGGTTGATTTCTTTTCCTCAGGGTACTTAGATGTTTCAGTTCCCCTGGTTCGCCTCCCCCACCTATAGATTCAGTGGGGGATACTCATCTGATGATGAGTGGGTTTCCCCATTCAGAAATGCCCGGGTCACAGGTTGTTTGCCACCTCGCCGAGCCTTATCGCAGGCTTCCACGTCTTTCATCGCCTCTGGCTGCCTAGGCATCCACCGTGTGCGCTTCATTGCTTGACCCTATAACCCGAAGGGGTCTGGTGTCTCGCAATGATAACGATTGCCGGATACGCTTGAGACGTATCACAAAACAATTACGTATGAACGTTTCAAAAAACGTTCATGTCAGCATGATATACATTGTTAAAGAGCGACTGCTATGCGCAGTGATAAGCGTTTTCTTCACGTTAAAAAAAGAGAAAAGACCTTTCTTTTTCTTTTAATGTGAAAAAAGCCTTCGCTTATCACTGCGTATCAACAGTCATCTGATCAGATAATTCATTGTGAGCGCTTACCGCGAGGATGATGCATCGTTTAAGGAGGTGATCCAGCCGCAGGTTCCCCTACGGCTACCTTGTTACGACTTCACCCCAGTCATGAACCACACCGTGGTGATCGCCCTCCAAAGTTAGGCTAACCACTTCTGGTGCAGTCCACTCCCATGGTGTGACGGGCGGTGTGTACAAGGCCCGGGAACGTATTCACCGTGACATTCTGATTCACGATTACTAGCGATTCCGACTTCACGGAGTCGAGTTGCAGACTCCGATCCGGACTGAGACCGGCTTTAAGGGATTCGCTGACTCTCGCGAGCTCGCTGCCCTTTGTACCGGCCATTGTAGCACGTGTGTAGCCCTACCCGTAAGGGCCATGATGACTTGACGTCGTCCCCACCTTCCTCCGGTTTGTCACCGGCAGTCTCCTTAGAGTTCCCGCCATTACGCGCTGGCAAATAAGGACAAGGGTTGCGCTCGTTACGGGACTTAACCCAACATTTCACAACACGAGCTGACGACAGCCATGCAGCACCTGTCTCTGCGCTCCCGAAGGCACCAAGTGATCTCTCACAAGTTCGCAGGATGTCAAGGGTAGGTAAGGTTCTTCGCGTTGCATCGAATTAAACCACATGCTCCACCGCTTGTGCGGGCCCCCGTCAATTCATTTGAGTTTTAACCTTGCGGCCGTACTCCCCAGGCGGTCGACTTATCGCGTTAACTTCGCCACAAAGTGCGCTAGGCACCCAACGGCTGGTCGACATCGTTTACGGCGTGGACTACCAGGGTATCTAATCCTGTTTGCTACCCACGCTTTCGCACCTCAGTGTCAGTGTCAGTCCAGAAGGCCGCCTTCGCCACTGGTATTCCTCCCGATCTCTACGCATTTCACCGCTACACCGGGAATTCTACCTTCCTCTCCTGCACTCTAGCCTCATAGTTCCGGATGCCGTTCCCAGGTTGAGCCCGGGGCTTTCACAACCGGCTTATCAAGCCACCTACGCGCGCTTTACGCCCAGTAATTCCGATTAACGCTTGCACCCTCCGTATTACCGCGGCTGCTGGCACGGAGTTAGCCGGTGCTTCTTCTGCGAGTGATGTCTTTCCTGCCGGGTATTAACCGACAGGCGTTCTTCCTCGCTGAAAGTGCTTTACAACCCGAGGGCCTTCTTCACACACGCGGCATGGCTGGATCAGGGTTGCCCCCATTGTCCAATATTCCCCACTGCTGCCTCCCGTAGGAGTTCGGGCCGTGTCTCAGTCCCGATGTGGCTGATCATCCTCTCAGACCAGCTACGGATCGTCGCCTTGGTGAGCCATTACCTCACCAACCAGCTAATCCGGCATAGGCTCATCCAATAGCGGGAGCCGAAGCCCCCTTTCTCCCGTAGGACGTATGCGGTATTAGCCTGGGTTTCCCCAGGTTATCCCCCACTACCGGGTAGATTCCTATGCGTTACTCACCCGTCCGCCGCTCGACGCCTCCTAGCAAGCTAGGATCGTTTCCGCTCGACTTGCATGTGTTAGGCCTGCCGCCAGCGTTCAATCTGAGCCATGATCAAACTCTTCAGTTTACAATCATTGTGGTTCTTACTCGCTGACTTAAGGACTAGCCAAAAGCAGCAAAAGCGAACCAAACTTGGCTCAAGGTTCAAACGAATTCATTCAATATCGGTTTCGAAAAACCGTAGTGCTTGAGTCGCTTGCCTTGATAATAGGTGATTTATCACCCTCATCGGCAAGCGCCCACATGAATTACCTGATCATATTATTAAAGAGCGTTTCGCTGTACTGTCTAACTGACCGAAAACGTCAGTGTAAAACTCGGCCAAGCGTTGAACTGTTTGGCCTCAGCGAGGAAGACGTATTCTACCGACTTCCGTGTGGTTGTCAATGACTGGTTGACGAAACTTGATGCGACGTGACACAACACATTAATCACGCTCGCTTGCCTAACCAACTGACAAACCTAGGTTTTTACACATCAATCACCGCTGGCAACGCCTTGCGTCCCCGGCAGCGGATGCGTACTTTAAGGCCTCAGCAGTCGCTTGGCAAGGGGTAGTAAAATAAAAAAGCGGCAGAGCCCGTCAAGAGACGGAATCTGACGCAAACCACCGATCAGAACGCCTGACCAGAGAGTGCTCGTTGGCGATAAGACAATCACGCCATTAATGATTTACTCTTAAATTTCAAAGCCGAGACCAAATTCTTCGCTGGACATCGCCATCAGGCTGCCAGCACCCGACTGGATCATTTGCGCGTGCGCCTTAGTGCGCGGCAAAAGACGCTGATAGTAGAAGCGCGCGGTATTCAGCTTGGCGGCATAAAATGCCTTGTCATCCCCCTCCAGAGAGACAGACGCCTGCTTGGCCGCACGGGCAAACAGGTAAGCCAGCGTGACGTAGCCCGAGTACATCAAGTAATCAACGCTTGCCGCGCCGACTTCTTCGCGATCTTGCATTGCTTTCATGCCCACGCCCATTGTCAGCTCGCCCCACTCAGCATTGAGCTTGGCAAGCGGCTCGACAAACTCTTTTAGAACCGGATTATCAGCTTCAGCCTTGCAGAATTTATGGATCTCTTTGGTGAAAACTTTTAATGACTCGCCCTGGCTCATCAACACTTTACGGCCCAGCAGATCGAGGGCCTGAATACCGGTCGTGCCTTCATAAAGCCGGGTAATACGTGCATCGCGAACCAGCTGCTCCATACCCCACTCTTTGATAAAACCGTGGCCGCCGTAAATCTGTACGCCTTCATTAGTGCTCTCAAACCCAACCTCGGTGAGAAACGCTTTTACGATAGGCGTCAGCAAGCCAAGCAGGGTTTCAGCGTGGTCTCGGTCTTCACCCGGCTCGCCATGCTCCACCACGTCGAGCATTTGCGCGGTGTAAAGCACCAGCATGCGGCCGCCCTCGGCAAAGGCTTTTTGTGTTAGCAGCATGCGGCGTACATCGGGGTGAACGATGATCGGATCAGCGGGTTTTTCCGGTGCCTGCTTGCCAGACAAACCACGCATCTGCAAACGATCGCGAGCATAACTCAGTGAATTCTGGAAACTCGCTTCGATCAGACCAAGCCCCTGAATACCAACCCCCAGACGAGCCGCATTCATCATGGTAAACATGCAGGCCAACCCTTTATTGGGTGGCCCCACCAGGTAACCGGTGGCGTCGTCGAAGTTCATTACGCAAGTAGCGTTACCGTGAATGCCCATCTTGTGCTCAAGAGAACCGCAAGTGACGCCATTGCGCTCACCAGGATTGCCTTCGGCATTCGGCATGAACTTAGGCACCACGAACAGTGAAATGCCTTTCGAGCCTTCAGGCGCATCGGGTAATTTTGCCAGGACGAGATGGACAATATTTTCGGCAAGGTTGTGATCGCCGGCAGAAATAAAGATTTTGGTGCCGGTAATCGCGTAAGCGTTGCCATCAGCGGGCACTGCTCGCGTCTTGATCAAACCGAGGTCAGTACCGCAGTGAGGCTCGGTCAAACACATAGTGCCTGTCCAAACCCCCTCAACCAGCTTGGTGAGATAGGTGGCTTTTTGCTCGTCGGTGCCGTGGTGCCTTAGCGCGTCGGCTGCGCCATGAGAAAGCCCCGGATACATCCCCCACGCCAGGTTAGTCGCGCAAATCATTTCTGACAGCATCATCGCCAATGAGGGCGGTAGCCCCTGACCACCTTGTTCGGGATCTGCAGCTAGACTGGGCCAGCCGCCTTCCACATACTGCTGATAAGCCTCTTTAAAGCCTTTAGGCGCTTTAACTTCTCCCCCTTCCAGCAGGCAGCCTTCTTCATCACCGCTTTGGTTGATAGGCAGCAGTACGTCACGCGCAAAGCGCGCCCCCTCTTCCAGAATGGCATTGACCACGTCAGGAGAAGCGTCATCACCATTCGGTAGTGATGCGTAATGACGGGGGTAATCAAACATTTCGTCCGTCACAAAACGCATATCGCGCAGGGGGGCCTGGTAGCTGGGCATTGCACTTCTCCTTCATGGGGGGCTGAAAGCGACATTATTTTCACGGAACGGCTTTCAAACACATGTTTGAAAATTAACGTGCAGCCAGGTATCAGTCAAGCGATCGTTTGAATTAATCATCCAGAATTGCTACTACTTTGGTAGGCGAACTGATAAACAATTGATTAAAAACAAAAAGCCTGCCAACGACAACGCTGACAGGCACAGTTTTGAACACATTTCGGCGCATGCTCACTGCATTCGAATGCCACCATCCAGACGAATCACTTCTCCGTTCAACATCGGGTTGGTAATAATTTGCTCTGCCAACTGGGCGAATTCTTCTGGCTTACCCAGTCGCTTAGGGAAAGGAACGGCGGCAGCTAGCGCTTGAGCGGCTTCGTCAGGTATTTCGCTCATCATGGGGGTTTCGAACACGCCAGGTGCAATCGCCATGACACGAACGGCATGACGGGAAAGCTCCCTGGCAGCGGGCAGGCTCATGCCCACAACCCCCGCTTTGGAGGCACTGTATGCGCACTGTCCTACCTGCCCATCAAAGGCAGCGATAGAAGCGGTATTAATAATCACCCCACGCTCACCGGTTTCATTCGGCGTATTTTTGGCCATCGCAGCCGCCGCCAAGCGCATGACATTGAAAGTACCGACGAGATTGATATTGATCGTTTTGGTATAGCTCTCCAGGTCAGCAGGATTGCCCTCGCGGTCCACCAGCTTGGCAACACTAACGACGCCCGCACAGTGAATAACACCCGAGAGCCCGTGCTCGCCGCCAAGCTCTACGGCAGTATCAACCGCCAACTGCATCTGCTCTTGAGACGTGATATCCGCCAGGCACGCGCGTGCGCCTGTCCCTAGCTGCTCTGCATGGGACTTGACACTGTCGTTCAGGTCGCACAAAACGACGCGAGCACCGGCAGCCACTAAACGCTCTGCCGTCGTAGCCCCTAAGCCTGAAGCGGCACCGGTGATTAAAAACGTATGATCCTTCACTTGCATAGTGGTGTTTCCCTGTCATGAAAGTCGTTATTGGCTCAAATTGACGTCTTCGGCTGCCTGAGCGCGTAACTTGAAGCGCTGAATCTTGCCGCTTGGCGTTTTGGGAAGTTCGTCGACAAACTCGATGACCCGGGGAAACGCATGAGCTGACAAACGGTCTCGCACCTGCTGACGAATTTCATCCGCCAAGGCTTCGCTTGCCTCATAGCCATCACGCAACACAATGTACGACTTGATCACTTCGCCCCGAATATCATCCGGCTGGCCCACCGCTGCCGACTCCGCCACCGCGGGGTGTGCCATAACGCTGTTTTCGACATCGGTTGGCCCCACCCGGTAACCAGACGTCGTGATGATATCGTCATCACGGCCGGCAAACTGAAACGACCCATCCTCGTTGCGAATCACCACATCGCCAGTCAGGTAATACCCCTTCACAAAGGGGTCTTTTTCCTGCCAGGTGTAGCCCTGAAAAAAGTGCGCGGGCGACTGTTCAATATCCACGGCCAGAACGCCGGGCTCGCCAGGCGGCAGCTCGTTATATTCAGCATCCAGAATCGCCAGGCGATACCCCGGCATGGGCACTCCCATGGCGCCGACATGCTTGGGATGATCAAGAGCATGGTGATTGTTACACGTCATCCCTGTTTCGGTTTGGCCATAATGGTCCATCACCGAACACCCCAGCGACTTCTCCACCCAGGTGACCACTTCGGTATTCAAAGGCTCACCCGCTGAACTGGCGGCACGTAGCTCAAGCGTTTGATGGGCGTCATCGAAAAGGCCTGACGCTTTCATCAGCCGGTAGGCCGTTGGCGCTGCGGCGAAGTTGGTAATGCGGTGGCGCTTCATGAACTCAAGCGCCCCTTCGGCACTGAACCCGGCTTCGCAAAAGTGGGTCGTGACCCCCAGAAACAACGGGCCTGCAATCGCATAGTAAAGTCCGTACGCCCAGCCGGGGTCGGCCATGTTCCAGAAGCGATCCTCCTCGCGAAGGTCGACCGCCAACTCCATATAGAGAGCGAATGCCGTCATACCAGAAAGCGGCACGGCAACGCCCTTTGGCTTACCCACCGTCCCGGAAGTAAACATCTGCAGGAAAGGCTTCTCCGCTGACAGGCGGGGCGGCTCACCGCTCATTGACGTATGCGTCAACGCCGTTTGCCAATCATGGTCGTCAGGATGCTCCTGGGTCGGCCCACCGACGGCCAACACTGGCGGGCACTGACCCAAGCCATCAAACTTGTAGCGATTCGCATGATCGGTAATGACCAGTCGGGAGTCCGCCCGGCCCAGCCGATAATCAACCGCATCGGGACCAAAAGCAGTAAACAGCGGTTGGTACACCGCACCAATACGCCAGGTCGCCACCACGGCGACCAAGAGCGCCAGCGAACGGGAGAGCATACACGCAATGCGATCACCCTCGCCTAGTCCTTGAGCTTGAAACCAGCCCGCCAGCTTAGCGCTCTGCTGGTCGAGTTCCTTATAGCTGAGCGTGTGCGTTACGCCTTCCAGGTCCTCCTGCACCAGAGCCAACACTTCGCCCCGACCAGCACGGACGTGACGACCACAACACGCTTCGAAGGCGTTTAACTGGCCGTCTTGATGGTCATCTAGTTTGGCGATGACTTCTCCGATGGAAAACGAATCAAGGTAATCCGAGTAATTGGGGTGTGATGTCGCTGTCATGATGGCTCTCTTGGGTATTGTTGGTAGTGAGCATCGGGTTACGCAGGCGCTGGCATTGTTATTATCAGTTTACGTTAACGGAACCCTCTGAATAAAGCCACGCTAAAAGCAAACGTTAAGAAGCGCAAGCAAGTCGTGGCGTTTACTGGTTATACGTTAGTAGCGCGAAGCCAGAGAATCACCCCTGTTCACTCTGGCGGGCCATGATCATCGCGACGAGTTCATCGGCCAGGTCATCCGGTGTTCTGGGGCCATCCGAATCGTACCAGCGTACCGTCCAGTTCAGCGCGCCCAGGACAAAGCGCGAGACCAGGAAGCGATCTCCATGAATCAGCCCTGCTGCCAGTGCATCATCGATCACGGCGACCCACAGCGCTTCGTAAGCATCGCGCAGATGGCTCAGATGGGCACTCGCCTCAGGCGCGAGCCGTCGCCATTCAAACAGCGCGACCACGTGAGCATTGCGATCGGTAAACAGTGTTTCGAGGTGCGCTCGCGCCATTGCGCGAAGCCGCGCCTCAGGGTGATCTTCGCAATTATCGAGCGCCCGGCGCGCAATCAATAGGGCATTGTGAGTACCTTCTTCAATCACAGCCGCCAGGATTTCCTGCTTATCTTTAAAATGGTGGAACAAGCTACCGGACTTGATGCCCATTTCCTGCGCCAGCATGCGTACCGTAGTACGGTCGAAGCCTTCCTGGACAAAAAGCTGAGCCGCGAGGCGTGTTAATTCCTTGCGGCGAGGAGATGCATTCATTACATTCATGTCGTTCACACTAGCGCTTGCTTGGTTACCTCGGAGAAGACCACAGCACCAGCAACGGGTCAACGCATAGCGCACCTCTCAGTGAGATAATCACAATAACCTTAATGGAGAACACCATGAGTAACGCTAAAGACGTCGTGTTTCTGTCGGCAACACGCACCCCGATGGGCGGCATGATGGGCAGCCTGTCGAGCATGACGGCTCCAGAGCTGGGCGCGACGGCCATCCGCGCCGCGATTGAGCGTGCCGGCATCGACCCCGCGACAATCGAAGAAGGCATTATGGGCTGTGTACTGCCAGCGGGCGTTAAGCAGGGCCCGGCACGCCAAGCCATGCGCCAGGCAGGCATTCCCGATGCCAACGGCGCCACCACCATTAACAAACTGTGTGGCTCGGGGATGAAAGCCGCCATGCTGGCCCACGACCTGATCAAGGCTGGCAGCGGCGATGTCATTCTCGCTGGTGGCATGGAGTCCATGTCCAACGCTCCCCACGTGCTCACCAAGGCGCGCAGCGGTTATCGGTTAGGCCACGGAGAGCTGAAAGACCACATGTTCCTGGATGGTCTGGAAGATGCCGAAACCGGCAAGTTGATGGGCGTCTTTGCGCAGGATGTCGCGTCCCAGCGTGGCTATACCCGCGAGCGGCTGGACGACTTTGCCATCGCCTCGCTCGAGCGTGCCATGGCGGCTACCAATGCAGGCCATTTAGATGCCGAGATGGCCGCCGTCACCGTCACTTCTCGTCATGGCGAGACCCTGGTTGAACATGACGAGCAGCCCTTCCAGGCCAAACTGGACAAAATCCGCCAGCTGCGCCCCGCCTTTGCCAAAGAGGGCACCATTACCGCTGCCAACTCAAGCTCGATTTCTGACGGCGCATCGGCACTTATCCTGGCGAGTCAGGCAGCGGCAGATCAGCACGGCCTTAAGCCGTTGGCACGCATGCTGGGACACACCACCCACTCACGCCACCCGAGCGAGTTTACGATCGCCCCGGTGGGCGCGATTGAAAAGCTGATGAAAAAGCTGGATTGGAGTGTTAATGACGTCGATCTATTTGAGATCAACGAAGCCTTTGCCGTGGTGACCCTGATGGCAATGGATGATCTAGGTCTCCCCCACGACAAGGTCAATGTGTTTGGCGGCGCCTGCGCCCAGGGACACCCGATCGGCTCTACCGGCTCACGCATTATCGCGACATTAATCCATGCGCTGCGTACCAAAGGTGGCAAGCGTGGTATTGCAAGCCTGTGTATCGGCGGTGGCGAAGCCACGGCTGTCGCTATTGAGTTAAGCGACTGATCGCAACCTTTAAAGATATAAATTTTCTGGCAAATGCCCTGGTACTGTTACCGAGCCAGGGCGCTTGTCCACACCGCGGCAAACAACCAACCAAGCGCCAGCATGGGAATCGACCAGCGATGAAACTCCATCAACATCCCTGGCTGGCGTGCCAACCGCAGCGCAATTAAGTTAGCCATTGAGCCAATCACTAAGCCAAAACCACCTACGCTAACGCCCCAGGCGAGGGGCTGCCACTCACTCTGCTGGGCGAGAACCAGGGTTGCCGGTACATTGGATAATAGTTGTGAAAGCAGCACACCGACGCTGGTATCACCCCCCGGCCACTGCTGCATGGCCTCAATCGCCTGCTGAACGAGGCTGATCTCAGCGATCATACTCAAATTCACAAACATCAAGACAAATACCACCAGCAGCAGCCAGTCGATGCTAAACACCGCCCTTCGTGACACGATCAACATTACAAGCAAGACAGCTGCCATTGCCTGGGCGGCCCAGCCCATTTCAACTGCGAACAAGAATAGCGGATAACCAATGAGCGCAGCCCATAACGGTTTTTGTAACCGCCCCTTAGGCACGGCTGTCACAGTATCTAGACGTAGTAATGCATTAGGAAACGCCAAAGGAATAAGCAGTAACAGCAACACCGTTAGCCCCACGCCCAGCGGCAACATGACCGATAAAAACTCGCCAAAACTAACGCCCGAGAGCTGCCATAAATAGAGGTTTTGCGGGTTACCTATCGGGCTCAGCGACGACCCTGAATTGACCGCCAGCGCCTCAAACACAATCAAACGCCCTATCGGCAGTGTCGCCATTCCAGCTAGGCTAAGCGTCAGCGGCACCACGATAAACAGCGCCACATCGTTGGTGACTACCGCTGAAAGTAGCGCCGAAAACATGACCAGCCCAACCGCCAAGCGACGCTCGCCACGCAAGTGGGCTAATAGCCGACGCCCCCATAGGGTTAAATAACCGCTCAACTCTAACGCCCTACTGAGCACCATCAGCCCAGTCAACACCGCCAGGGTCGTCCAATGAACCCGTTCAGCCATCTCGCTTAGCGACTGAGGCTGTAGCCAACACAAAACGACCCATATACCACTCATAAAGAGCAGCATAGGGTCGTTTAGAAAACGCTGGAAACATAAAATGATCGGTGAAACTAACCGCTTTTTCGCAAGCAAATGCATGCCTCCCAAAGGAAACAGCATCATAATGCCAGATTCCTAACAAAAGGTTACTAAGTTCATGCATTTAAAAGCAATGTATAGGGTCTTTCCAACTATAGGCTTTTCCAAGCCATTAATCAGACTTATGGAAAGGTAGCCACAGCTGTATGCGGCGTCGAATCTCTTGAAGCGCCTGCTCGTAAGCATCCAGCTTGTTGATCAAGCGCGGATCGCGAATATCCCAAAACAGCCGTTCACCCGCCACCCCTTGCCATTCGCGGCAAGCCTGCTGGGCCTTGTCACACAGCACAATAACGTAATCAAAGCTTTCATTTTCAAACTCATCCAACGACTTGCTGTGCAACCCTTCTACTGAAAGCCCCTGCTTGGCAAGCGCCTCTAGCGTCAGCGCATGGGGTTCATCCGGCTCTGTTCCCGCGCTGAACGCCTCAAAGCGGTCACCAGCCATATGACGAAGCAGCACTTCGCCCATTAACGAACGTGCAGAATTAGCGTTACACAGAAACAGCACGCGACGCTTCGACATAAATAAACAACCTCTTACCTGGTGATTTAGCAACACATTACGCAGCAATCATGACGACATTGTTGCAGCGATAACGATGTCGCTAGAAATATACGGAAAAACATATATCATGGAGGGAGTGCATTTCTACGCGATATCGATAAGGAAGCCGCTCACATGACCACGCTGGACGATTTACCCAACCTAGATGCGAACCTCTTTGAAGTACCCAGCCTTGAGCGACTGGGTTTAACGGCTGATAACACACAAGCGCCAAAAATTCTGCTGCTTTATGGCTCCCTGCGCGAACGTTCGTTTAGCCGATTAGCGACGGAAGAAGCCGCACGCTTACTCAATGCCATGGGCGCCGAAACACGCATCTTTGACCCTAGAGGATTGCCGTTACCGGATGCCGAAGATGCGAGCCACCCCAAGGTTGAAGAGCTGCGCCAATTGGCCCAATGGTCAGACGGCATGGTGTGGTGCTCACCTGAACGCCACGGTGCGATGACCGGCATCATGAAAGCGCAAATAGACTGGATCCCACTTGCGCTGGGGGGCGTGCGCCCGACTCAGGGCAAGACGTTAGCAATAATGCAGGTATGCGGCGGTTCGCAGTCCTTCAACACTGTCAACCAACTGCGTATTTTGGGCCGCTGGATGCGCATGCTGACGATCCCCAACCAATCGTCAGTGCCCAAAGCGTTTATGGAATTCGACGATAACGACCGCATGAAAGCGTCACCTTTCTATGACCGTATCGTGGATGTCATGGAAGAACTGGTGAAGTTTACGCTACTTGTGCGGGACCGCAGCGCGCTGCTCACCGATCGTTATTCAGAGCGCAAAGAAAGCGCCGAAGAACTCTCCAAGCGGGTTAACCAACGCGCTATTTGATAAGGAGCTTTTCATGTCAGCAAAACAGGATACGTCATCTCCCTCCACCGCCGAGGGCATGGGTTTATTCGAGCGCTTTCTCTCGGTATGGGTCGCTCTTGCCATTGTGGCAGGTATCTTGCTCGGGCAGCTCGCTCCGGCGATACCTGAAGCCCTGTCACGCTTTGAGGTAGCTCAGGTCTCTATCCCTATCGCGGTATTAATCTGGGCCATGATTTTCCCCATGATGGCCCAGATTGACTTTACCTCTATCGCGGGGGTTCGACGCCAACCCAAAGGGCTGACCATCACCACGGCCGTCAATTGGCTGATCAAGCCATTCACCATGTTTGCCATTGCCTGGCTGTTTTTAATGGTGATCTTTCGGCCCTTTATCCCTGAAGAGTTAGCTAGCCAGTACTTGGCGGGCGCCATTCTGCTCGGCGCCGCGCCGTGTACCGCCATGGTGTTTGTGTGGAGCTATTTAACCCGCGGTGACGCGGCCTACACTCTGGTGCAAGTGGCGGTCAATGACCTGATCATGCTGTTCGCGTTTGCCCCCATCGTGGTCTTCCTGCTGGGCATTTCCAACATTCAGGTACCCTGGGACACCGTCGCCCTGTCGGTCGTGCTGTATATCGTGATTCCCCTCGCAGCAGGCTATATCACCCGGCAAAGCTTGATTAAAAAGCGCGGCGCCGAGTGGTACGACAATGTGTTTATGAAGCGCGTTGGTCCGATCACCCCGATTGGCTTGATCATTACCCTGGTGCTGCTATTTGCCTTCCAGGGCGAGGTCATTCTGAATAATCCGCTGCATATCGTGCTCATTGCCATTCCGCTGATTATTCAAACCTTCCTGATCTTCTTCATCGCCTACGGCTGGGCGAAAGCCTGGCGTGTCCCCCACAACATTGCCGCTCCCGGCGCGATGATTGGCGCGAGCAACTTCTTTGAACTCGCGGTCGCAGCCGCCATTGCGCTGTTTGGCATGCAGTCTGGCGCGGCACTGGCAACGGTCGTCGGCGTATTGGTCGAAGTGCCGCTGATGCTGGCACTGGTAAGAATCGCCAATAAGACGCGCCATCATTTTCCAGCAGACGCTCATTAATCGGGAGTAAACGCTATGGCCCACTACTTGGTATTTCTGGGTTCAACCCGCACCAGCACACCGCCCTCACCCGCTCGCCTCGGCGAGCGGGTTGCAAAGGCCTGCGAGCGCTTGCTTTCATCGTTACCGCATACCACGGCTGAGGTTATTGACCCGCTATCGCTAGACTTGAGCGATCCGTTCAAGCCGCATTTTGCTTACGCAAAAAACGATGCGCCGGAGGACTTGGCGAAGCTTGCCGACAAAATTACTAATGCCGATGGCTACGTGATGGTCAGCCCCGAGTACAACCACTCCATGAGCCCGGCGCTTAGCCATCTGCTTAACCACTTCGGCGCATCGCTGTTTGCATTTAAACCCAGCGCCATCGTCACTTATTCCATGGGCCAATGGGGAGGTGCACGCGCCGCTGTCTCCATGCGCACATTTCTTTCGGAGCTTGGCTGCCTGCCGATATCGGCCATGATTCATATACCCAAAGCCCAGGAAGCGCTGAACGAGGACGGCCACTTTGCTCAGGATCAGGAACGCTGGGAAGGTTATTTTGGCCGCACGTTAGGTCAGCTCATGTGGTGGTCGGAAGCCGCAGCCAGCTATAAACAAGAGGTCGATCCAGCCCGAGTCTCACCGGCTTTTAAAACGGCGCCCTCTCAACGTAACGCGCCTGGCAGTGAAAACCGCTAAATCTTGAGGTCACCATGCCTGTCACCATTTACTACAATCCCAGCTGCGGTACGTCGCGCAATGCCCTGGCGATGATCGAAGCCTCTGGCGAATCACCGGAGGTGATCTATTATCTGGAAACACCGCCCAGCCGCGAAAAGCTGGTCGAGCTGTTGACGATAATGCAGATATCACCCCAGGAACTGCTACGGCGCAAAGGCACTCCCTACGACGAGTTAGAACTGGATGATCCATCCCTCAGCGATGACCAGCTTATCGACGCCATGATGGCCCACCCGATTCTGATTAATCGACCCATTGTGGTGGCCAATAAGGGCGCACGGCTTTGCCGACCTTCCGAGCAAGTATTAGCGCTTTTGGAACAACCGATCACACACTTCACCAAAGAAGACGGTGACAAAGTGACTTATCCATGAGGAAAAACGCTGTCTCATCCCAAGCCCCTCCTACTCAAGCCTTACCCTGCATTGAAGAGGCTTGGAACAGCCACCATCAGGCACTGCGCTATTACCTCTTGGCGCTATGCAACAACCGGGACGCCGCCGACGACATCTTGCAACGTGTCTATGTAAAAGCGCTGACGCATCGCGCCCAGTTTTGCCAACTGTCAGAACCCAAAGCGTGGCTTTATAAGGTTGCCAAGCATGAGTGGATTGATGAGTTGCGGCGCCCAAGGCCGGAGTCCCCATCGCTAGGTACCAAGATCGAAACGATACATTTATCTAATAGCCCAGAGCCCCGACTCCCCTTAGATAGTCTTGCAGCTTGTATCGCCCAGGCGCTGGCGCACTGCGCTGACGAAGACGCTGATATTGTGTCAGCCTGCGATCTAAACGGCGTTAAGCAGAGCGACTATGCCCAGCGCCATGGATTGACCCTGCCGGCGACCAAAGCGCGGCTACTACGTGCCCGAAAACGCCTCCGCGCACGATTGGTCGCCCAGTGTGGGGTCGTCTTTGATGATCAAGGCCAGGTTTGCTGCCACCGTGCGCTACCCTCTTCTATCCAATAGCCACTTTAGCAAATGAATATTTGGCTTTTCCCTGCATCCTTTCCCACATTGCTTCGTCTTCTTTATAGAACAGTTCACATAAAGGAAGGCAGCGATGTTAGAGATCTTTACCTGGCTGGCCAGTTGGCTGGTATACGACCTGGGCGGTTTTGCCCCTAACAGCAAGCTAGGCAGCTCACTACACTTTTTCGTCGAAGACACGAGCAAGATTTTTGCGTTACTGGTGGTGATGATTTACGTCATCGCCTTGTTACGCGCATCGCTCAATCTGGAGCGGGTACGCTATTACATTCAGCAAAAGAACCGTTTCGCAGGCTACGGCTTAGGGGCTGGTTTTGGGGCGATTACACCGTTTTGCTCGTGCTCGAGCATTCCGCTATTTCTCGGCTTCACCAGTGCAGGCATTCCCCTGGGCATCACTATGGCGTTTTTGTTTACCTCACCGATCATTAATGAAGTCGCCGTCATCATGTTGTGGAGTCTGCTGGGCTGGGAGTTCACCCTGGTCTATATCACCATCGGCATGGCCGTGGGCATAGGCGGCGGCATACTGCTGGATAGCTTAGGCGCTGAACGCTGGTTAAAAGACTTTGCGGCGAAAGCCTATCAGAACGCCGCTGACAGCCCGCAAGCCAATCAGCCGGCGCCGGTGTCTCATTCGCTAACGTTTAAAGAGCGCCATCAATTTGCCCGCAATGAGCTTTATGAGATTGTCGCGCGGATTTGGAAGTGGATCATCATCGGTGTGGGCTTGGGTGCCGCGCTGCACGGCTTTGTCCCGGATGGTTGGTTCAGTGACAACCTGGGTAGTGGCCAGTGGTGGAATGTCCCGGTGGCCGTGTTAGCAGGCCTGCCGCTTTACTCCAACGCCACCGGCGTCATTCCCATCATGGAAAGCTTGATCACTAAGGGGTTGCCCGTGGGTACAACATTGGCTTTCTGCATGAGCACCGTCGCGGCGAGCTTTCCTGAATTTATCATGCTCAAACAGGTCATGCTGTGGCGCTTACTGGCCACCATTTTCGTCATTCTACTCATCAACTTCATGTTGGTGGGCTGGATAATTAATCTGCTGGCACCCTGGTTATTCAGCAGCTTATAAACCCATGAGGGCATAACATGAAAAAGATCGAAGTATTAGGCACCGGCTGCAAAAAGTGCACCGTCACCGCGGAGCAAATTACCGCGATTGCCAAAGAGCTGGGCACCGACGTTGAGGTGACTAAAGTTACTGACCCGCAAATCATCATGCATTATCAGGTCATGTCGACCCCAGCCGTTGCGGTCAATGGCAAACTTGCCCACAGCGGAGGCGTGCCGGATCGCGAAAAAATCGAAGCACTACTCAACGCCTAAACGCTCGGTGCCTAGGGCCTTTTGATTTCTTTCTGGCTCCCATCTTACTTCCTGATAAGCTGGGAGCCCTCGTTTATGAGGCGTCTGCATGCCGGAAATAATCGCAGTTTCTGACGCAGCCAAAGCGTTTATCAAGCAACAAGGTGGCGTAGTAACCGTGCGTTTATCACCCCGTCACGGCTGCTGCGGGGGGCTCGCCAACGTTGCTGTCGCCGAGGCGTGTGCTCCCAAAGACCCTTCGCTTTACCAGCGCCATCGTGATGAAGATATCACCCTATTTATTGCAGAAGCGCTTGCCTACCAAGGGCTGCGCGTTGACGTTGAAGGCTTTTGGAAATTACGCCATCTGTATGTGGATGGCTCAGAGCTACGCTCTGGGCACACGAATAAACAGCAGCGCTAAGCATGCCGCCAGCATCAATCCCGTGGTCAGCCATAGCGCTCCGGCACCGTTTTGCTCTATCAATAGGCCAAATAGCAGCGGTGCAATGGCTTGCGCGGCCCTCGCCGGGGCGATAATCAAGCCCTGACGCTGGCCAAATCCTTTCGGGCCAAACAGCGCCAGCGGCAGTGTGCCGGAGGCAATTGTCATCATGCCATTGCCCGCACCGTGCAGCAGCGCGAAGCCTGCCGCAGGCATACCCAGCGTTGCCAGCAGTGCCGCCCCTAAGGGGTGAAGCGTAGTCGCCACCCGCGCCGCCACCAGCGGATGCAAATGGCGCAATAGCGCAAACTCCCCCAACCGAGCGGCCACTTGCGCAGGCCCTACTAACGCCGCAGCGGCGACGGCCACCGAAAGCGACACGCCTGTTTCCTGCAAAAGCCTGGGCAGATGCGCCGCCATCGCCGTTGAGACAAACCAGCCCGCAGCAAACACATAGGCTAATAAGATCATGGCAAGGCGAGGACGCGCCGGCGGCGGTGCTGATTTGTCGTCATCTTGCGAATCCACACTATCGGCTGCTTTGGGCAGGCAGGCATTAAGTGGGAGCCCGATAATGATATGTAGCATGGCCCAAATGCCGCAGGTTTCCCGCCACCCGACCTCATTTTCCAACAAGGCCGTTAGTGGCCAGCCGAGGGTACTGGCAAAGCCCGCCAGTAGCGTTACGCCGGTAATTGACGAGCGCGCGCTACGCCCCAGGAGTCGCCCCAGCGTGGCAAAGGCGGCGTCGTATAAGCCCATCGCCATGCCCACGCCGGTAATCAACCAGGCGAGCATCAAGCCAAACACACCCTGTGAAAGCGCCATAATGACCAGGCCAAGGGCCATGACAGCGTTCGAGGCCATCAATACGCCGCGCCCGCCTTGCTGGTCAATCAAGCGTCCAACGCTGGGGCCGAGCATGGCCGTTAGCAGCAACGCCGCTGAAAACGCCGCAAATACCCAGCTTGGCGACAGCCCGAGTTCGCGGGCCATAGGCACCGCCAGAATAGCGGGCAGATAATAACTGGATGCCCAGGCAAGGGTTTGCGCACTCCCCAAGGTAAGCGTTAACCCCAACCTGGGCGAATGAATCATGCCACTTTTCGGGGCAACGCCATCGCCATCGCCGCACTAGAAGCGACCAGCGCAGCGGCGACCCACAGGCAAGCACTCAGGCCGAAGGCCATATACAGCCAGCCCGATAGCAGCGTGCCCACCAATCGCCCCATGGCATTGGCCATGTAGTAAAAACCGACATCCATGGAAACCCCGTCGGCGCGAGCATAATGCACAATCAAATAGCTGTGCCAACTGGAGTTAATCGCAAACAGCACGCCAAACGCCAATAAGCCAACGACCAGCCAACCAACCTGCGCCAAGGGCAGCATTGCCAAAAAAATCGCCAGCACTGCCAGCGCCGCCGCCCAGCCAGCGGTCAGCGCCCGGGCATCGCCTTTGATCAGCCGGGTTAATTTAGGCGCCTGGGTTTGCACTCCCCCGTAGCCAATAACCCATACCGCCAACAGCCCACCCACTGTCCAATGAGTCCAGCCGTGCTGGTCATACAAAAACACCGGCAGGGCTACCACAAACCACACATCGCGAGAAGCGAACAGGCAGAAACGCGCCGCTGACAGCACATTAATGGCCCGTGATTTCGAGAAGACTTCTGAAAACTTGGGTTTTACTTTTTGCCGCCCCAGGTCCGCCTTCAAGCGCCATAGCGATAACAGCAGCACCACGCCTAACATCACAGCCATGGCAACCACGGCACCACGGAAGCCAATCAGCGTCAGCAACAACCCGCCGACGAAAAAGCCCAAGCCTTTCAGCGCATTTTTAGAGCCGGTCAGCATGGCGACCCAACGGTAGAGCGAGCTGTTGGCGTTAGCGCTTTCTTTAGGCACCAGTACTTTCACGGCACTTTTGGCGCTCATCTTATTGAGGTCTTTGGCGATCCCCGACAGCGCCTGAGCCGCCATCACCCAGGCGACAGTCAGCAGACCAGCGGGCACCATCAACATGGCCAGGGCAATAATTTGTAGCCCAAGCCCAACGTTCATGGTGCGGTTGAGGCCCAGGCGCGCGCCCAACCAACCGCCGACCAGATTAGTCACTACGCCAAAGGCTTCATAGAACAGAAACAGCATGGCGATGGCCAACGGCGAGTAGCCCAGCTGGTGGAAATGCATCACCACCAGCATGCGCAGCGCGCCATCGGTAATCGTGAAGGCCCAGTAATTGCCCGTTATCAGCATATACTGGCGCACTTCAAACGGTAGTGCCTTTACGCGAGCCCGCATTTTCAACAACGCCGATTCAGCCACGATCCACCTGCTCGCCACCTACCTTCAGGGCCAGCTCGGCGGTGCGGTTGGCATAACCCCACTCGTTGTCATACCAGGCATAGAGTTTCAACTGGGTGCCGTTGATCACCATGGTGGAGAGTGCATCGATAATCGAACTGCGCGGATCGGTGCGATAGTCGATCGACACCAGCGGGCGTTCTTCATAGCCCAGGATGCCCGCCAGCGGGCCCTCAGCAGCCACTTTGAGCACCTGATTGACCTCATCAACGGTGACGGAGCGCTCTAACTCAAACACCATATCGGTCAGCGACGCGTTGGCCAGCGGTACGCGCACGGCATGGCCGTTAATTTTGCCTTCAAGCTCCGGGAAAATCTCCGTGATCGCTTTCGCCGAGCCGGTCGTTGTCGGAATCAGGCTCATACCGCAGGCGCGAGCGCGACGCAGGTCCTTGTGCGGGGCATCCAGAATCGTCTGCGTATTGGTAATATCGTGCACCGTGGTCATCGAGCCGTGGCGGATACCGAAGGTTTCCTGAATGACCTTGATGACCGGTGCCAGGCAGTTTGTGGTACAGCTGGCGGCCGTGACAACATTGTGTTGAATGGGATCGTAAAGATGGTCGTTGACGCCGACGACCACGTTCAATGCATCTTCGTCTTTAAGGGGCGCGCTCACCACCACCCGGGCAACGTCCTGATCGAAATACGGCTGAAGCTGAGCGGTATTTTTCATCACGCCTGAACACTCAATGACCACTTCGCACCGGGACCAGTCGCTCTCCACGATCTGCTTATTGGCGCTAAATGTGATCGTATCGCCGTCGATCACGATGGCATCCTGATGAGCAGATATTCCGCCGCCTGGTGACCACTGCCCATGAACGGAATCAAACTCGAGCAGGTGGGCGAAGGTCGCTGCGTCACCGCCAGGGTCATTAATGTGAGCCAGCTCCACTTCCCCCGCTTCTACCCGCGGCCACAAACTTCTCAGTGTCAAACGGCCAATACGGCCGAATCCGTTGATGCCGATACGTAGTGCCATGGAAGCCTCCTAAGCTATTTTCCGCATGAAAGAATAATATCTATATACGCTAAATCACATATATAGAGATAAAAAAACACGCCCTTTAACAGGCCCACCGCTCCGGCGGCGGGCCTGACAAGCGGGTGTTACTTAGCCATAACGCCCGGAGATATAATCTTCGGTTTTTTTCTTGGCCGGGGTTGAGAACATCACTTTCGTATCGTTGTACTCAATGATTTCCCCCAGATGGAAAAATGCCGTGTAGTCAGCCACCCGCGCCGCCTGCTGCATATTGTGCGTTACCGTCACAATGGTGAATTTCTCTTTCAGGCGGTCCATCAGATCTTCGATGGTCGCCGTGGAAATTGGGTCAAGGGCCGATGTCGGCTCATCCATCAAGATGACGTCGGGCTGCACGGCAATTGCCCGGGCAATACACAACCGCTGCTGCTGACCACCGGAGAGCGACGTACCCGGCTCCTGAAGCTTGTCTTTCACTTCATCCCAGAGGCCTGCATCACGCAGCGCTCTTTCAACCAGCTCGTCCTGCTCGGCTTTACGGCCGACAAGATCGTGCATGCGCGGGGCATAGGCAACATTTTCAAAGATAGACTTGGGAAATGGATTGGGCTTCTGGAACACCATCCCCACACGGCGACGCAATGCCACTTCATCCATTTTAACGGCATTGACGTCATGGCCGTCCATCTCGACCAACCCTTCCGTTCGAACGCTGGGAATCAGGTCATTCATACGGTTCAGGCAGCGAAGAAACGTCGACTTACCGCAGCCGGAAGGCCCGATCAGTGCCGTCACGTTTTTCTGGAACAGATCGATATTCAGATTTTTCAGCGCTTGTGTCTTGCCGTACCAGAGGTTCAAGTCGCGGATGCGGAAGCTCAACTCATGAGACGCTTGTTCGTTGCGCGTATAGGGCTGACCGACATTCGGCATATCTTGCTCTGTCATTACAGGTGCTTGGCTATTCATAACGGTATCCTTTATGACGCGCTGGCTTACCAGCGACGCTCGAATTTCTTGCGTAGCAAAACGGCAGACGCGTTGAGTGCAATCAAGACGGCAAGCAGAACCAAAATACCGCCGGCGGTCTTTTCAACAAACGCCCGGTCTGGTTCACCTGACCAGGTAAACACCTGCGCCGGCATGACCGTTGCCGCTTCGGTGAAAGAGGCCGTAATATCGGGAATAAAGGCCACCATTCCCACGATGATCAAGGGCGCCGTTTCCCCCATCGCTTGTGCCAGGCCAATGATGGAACCGGTCATGATGCCCGGCATTGCCAAGGGTAAAACGTGGTCTTTGACCACTTGCCAACGCGAACAGCCAACCCCGAAAGCGGCATGACGGATGGATTCCGGTACGCTGCGCAGCGCGGTACGCGTTGAAATAATGATCACCGGCAGCGTCATCAGCGCCAGCGTCATACCACCCACCAAAGGCGTGGAACGCGGCACACCAAAGAAGTTGATAAAGATCGCCAGGCCAAGCAAACCAAACAGGATTGATGGTATGGCTGCCAGATTATTGATATTGATCTCGATCAGCTGCGTCAGGCGGTTATCGGGGGCAAACTCTTCAAGATACACCGCCGTCATCACGCCAATCGGGAAGGCAATCGCCAAGGTGACGATCATGGTCATGACCGTACCCATCACCGCCGACATGATCCCGGCGAGCTCCGGCATTTTGGAGTCGCCACGGGAGAAGAAGGTGGTGTTAAAGCGCAGGTCGACCTGCCCCTCTTCAACCAGCTGATCAATTGTGGCTTTTTGCTCATCGTCTAAACGGACGCGATTACCCTTGAGGTATTGATCAACCTCCCCATCAGCAAGCACCCAACGCTTTTCCGTCGTGCCCAGCAGGTCGGGGTTATTCCTCATCTCCAGCGGTATAACGCGCACGACACTGCGGCTGACGACCGACATTATTTCCGGGTCTATCGCCGCCCTGCCGTTGGTAGAGGCTTCTTCACTGTAATTAACTTCAACATTAACCAGTGCTTGCTGGAAAGCAGGCAGCCCTTTATTGAGCATATCGGCAAAAAACACCAGCAAAAAAGCGGCTGCCAGCGCTAAAGCACCCATTGAAATGTACTTTAACCGCGCGGATTTACGATGTCTGCTCTTGAGTTGCTGACTAATTTTGTCAAATGAATCGCTCATGAATAGATCCTCAAGAATTACAGATTGTTGACGCGGTATTTGTCGCGGAAGCGGCGAATCATGATCACTGACACCAAGTTCAGAGACAGGGTCACTGCAAACAGCACCAGGCCCAACGCGAAGGCGGATAACGTTTCGGCGCTGTCAAATTCCAGGTCACCCGTCATGGCGGCCACAATCCGGACCGTAACGGTGGTCATCTCTTCCAGTGGGTTAGCGGACAGGTTAGGCCGCATACCCGCCGCCATGACCACGATCATGGTTTCGCCAAGGGCGCGCGACATGCCCAACAAGGAAGCGGAAATAATCCCTGGTAGCGCCGCAGGCACCACGACATCGCGAATGGTTTCACCTTTGGTCATGCCCAGCGCTAACGACCCCTGACGCATGCTGTCGGGTACCGCATTGATGACGTCATCAGAAAGTGAGGAAATAAATGGAATGATCATGATGCCCATCACGATGCCGGGTGCCAGTGCGTTGTTGAACGACGCATCCAGGCCCACCGTTTCGGCCACGCGCACAATGAAAGGCGCAACGGTAATCGCGGCAAAAAAGCCGTAAACAACGGTCGGAATACCCGCCAGGATTTCCAGCATCGGCTTGGCAACGCCACGCACCTTGGGAGGGGCATACTCGCCCATATAAATGGCCGAAAGCAGGCCTACCGGCACTGCCACGCACATGGCAATCGCGGTAATCATGAAGGTACCGGCGAACAACGGCACTGAACCAAACTCTGCGCCAGTGCCATCGCCACGGCCCGCCGATGCTAAAAAGCTATTACCGGGAGCCCAGGTGGTGCCGGTAATAAAATCCCAGAAACTGTGCATCTGGAAGAAACTAAGCGCTTCACCAATGATTGACACCAGAATACCCAGCGTCGTCAGAATCGAAATGGTGGCAGCGCCTCCAAGTGTCCAAACGATGACACGCTCAATCGCCTTACGGGCGTGAAAGTTTGAACGAATTAGCATCATGCCAACAGAAAGCCCCACCACTGCCACCACCAGGCTCGCTAAAAGCAGGGGGAAGGTCGGGATCTCGCTGCCGATCACCAGCATGATAAAGGCACCGACGGCACTTACCAGTACGGCCGGTAAAGCCGTTGCCACCACGGTAAACCAGGCGTATTGGTCGGGCTGCGCATACATCGACGTTCCTGATGCACGTACTCGCGTAGCTTTGCTTCGCCCGACAAAAAAAGCGGCAAGCCCCAGCAGCAGAAGCACACTGCAAAAAATCAGAAAAAGCTGGTTGGTCTGCATCGTTGATATCTCAGGTTAACCAATGGATCCGTTTGCCGAGCCACCTTAAGGCAATAACATGACAGCTTTGTGACAACGCCATTAACCAATAGCAGTTGCCACAGGGCCTTTCCGAAAAGCAAGAAGCCGGCAGCGTAGGCTGCCGGCTTCTCTACTGTCGTAAGGCTAACTTACTCCAGGTCTTCCAACTCAAGCTTCGTGCGATCAGCCACGGCCTGCTGAGATTCCTCAACAGCATCAGCAGTGGGAACGATCAAGCCAATATCTTTCAACAAACCATTTTCACCGATCATCATGTCGGAAACGAACATATCGGCATATTCGTACATGACCGGCACTTCGTCGGCGTGCTGATTCTTGATGTAGAAGAACATGGTACGTGCCACCGGGTACTCATCCTTGGCAATCGACTCTGGTGTAGGTGTCACACCATCAATATCCGATGCGATCAACACGTTGTCATTTTCTTCGAGGAAGGAATAACCAAAGACGCCAAAGGCAGTGGTATCTTGGGTCAGGCGCTGAACGATCAGGTTATCGTTTTCGCCACCGTCAACCCAGGGTCCGTCATTGCGCACGTCTGAATAGGCTTCATCGCCGTATTCTTCAAACTCTTCAGACGCCGCTTCCATGACCAGCTCTTCGAAAGAATCACGCGTACCCGATGTGGTCGGCGGGCCTACGATGACAATTTCACGATCCGGAAGAGATTCGTCAATCTGGTTCCAGTTGGTGTAGGGGTTATCGACCAGGTCACCGTCTTGCGGAACTTGGGCAGCAACCGCCAGGAAAATCTGCTCAAGCGTGACCGGCATCGGGTCGTTCTCATTGGACTGGGCGAAAGCGATGCCGTCACTGCCGATATAAACTTCAGTGATATCGGTGACGCCGTTCTCTACGCAGCGCTCGTACTCAGACACTTTCATGCGACGCGAAGAGTTGGTGATATCCGGTGTGTCTTCACCAACACCGTTACAGAAAAGACGCATACCGCCACCAGAACCTGTGGACTCCAGAACCGGCGTCGGGTAGTTGGTAGTCGCACCAAACTCTTCTGCAACGAAGCTGGAGAACGGATAAACGGTGCTGGAGCCAACGATGTTGATTTGCTCACGTGCTTGAGCAACACCTGCCACGCTCATTACGGCAGCCGCGAGCACGGAAGTTTTGAGAATACGGTTCATGCGAATCACTCCTGAAGCTGTTAGGGATCTTGCTTTCGCAGGACTTACTTTGCATCGCTTCGATGACAGCTTCGTGACAAGCAATGCCACATAATCATTTTTTTAAAATTTTTCACCGCAGCTCAAATCGCCATGTGCGTATTACAGCAACAGCCCCACGGCTGCCAGTGTACACAGCGCAAGCGACGCGGCCTGAAGCCATCGCCGGTCAATGCGATGCGCCACCACGTCGGCCAGCGCATTGCCCAGAAGCACCGCAGGCAATAGCGTGGCCGCCACGCCCAGTTGCCATAGCCCCACCTGCCCTGCCAACGCCAGCGTCGCGAGCGTCAGCATCGAGGTGATGATAAAGAAAGCCGCCAGATTGCCGCGCAGACGGTCAGGGGCAAACCCATGCATTAGCAGCACCATTGGCGGCCCGCCGATCGCGGCGACGGTGCCGAAGATGCCCGAGAACACCCCCGCGCCAAATAGCGACACGCGATTGACCGGCAGCCGCACTCGACATAGCGTGACGAACACCGCAAACAGCACGATGGCAGCAATCAATTTTTCCAGCACGACCATTGGCGCAGCGATCAGCAGCCAAAGCCCCAGCGCGTTACCCGGCAAACGCCCCACCAGTGCCATTCCCAGCTCGCCCAAGCGCACTTCATGGCGATAATGACGCACCATCATTAACGATACGGTGAACCCAAACAGCACCAGCACCACGGGTACCAGGCGCGGCTCGATCATTAATAACAGCGGCGCACCAATAACCGCCAAGCCAAAACCAGTCGCGCGCTGTACAAAGGCGCCCAACGCCAGCGTCAGCGCACACCCCACCCAGATGCTCGGCGACATATCCAACCAGATCGCGATGTCCTCGATCATGCCGAGTGCACGTCCGCTGCCGCTGGCGTCAGCAAGCGCACGCCAATGTTACCCACCAGGGCTGCCCCCAGCATGGTCAGCACCATTGGCCAGAGGTGTTCGACTTCAAACAGGCCCACCATGGCCCCCGCCAGGGCACCACAGCTAAATTGAATACCGCCTAACAGGGCAGTGGCGGTGGCACTGATATGGCCGAAATGATCCAGCAACGCGGAAATAGAATTGGGTGTGATCAAGCCGATCATGCCGGTAAATAACATGACCAGCGGTACGACCACGACCAATGTGGCAACATTGAACGCTGTCGCAGCCACCAAGCCCAGTGCGGCTATCAGTTGAATCGCCAGCCCCAAGCGTAGATTCTGCTGGGGTGTGCGTTTACGCAGTAGATAGATATTGACCCGGTTCGAGCCGGCGATCATAACCACGTTGACGCCAAACACGAACGGATACACTCCCGGGCTCAACGAGAAATAGTCCAGGTAAAGAAACGGCGACGCCGTCACAAAGGCGAACAGACCCGCGAATGATGCGGCTACGGCGCAGATGTACCCCATCCCCTCGCGATGACGCAGCACACTGGCATAGTTGCGAATCACCTGGCGCGGCGACGCCGCGGGCAGCGACATATCGCGGGTTTCGGGAAGTCGTGTTCCCAATAACCAGAGCAGAAACGCGGCGTATACAGCGAGAAACACAAAGATCAGCCACCAGTCCGCCATGTGCAGAAGCAGGCTGCCGACCGCCGGAGCTACCAGGGGCGCGAGCATCATGATCATGGCCATGGTAGACATCACCCTGGCGGCTTCACGACCGCTGAAACAGTCGCGAACAATCGCCGCCGAATTGACCACGCAAGCACCGCCGCCCAAGGCCTCTACAAACCGCCAGACAAGCAGAGAGGTAAGGCTGTCGGCGGTCATAATCATCAAGCTTGCGCACAGAAACACGACCAGCCCACTCATCAGCACCGGCTTACGCCCTAGCCGATCAGACAAAGGCCCAAAACACAGCTGCCCCAGCGCAAAGCCAAACAGGAAAACACTGATCGAAAGCTCGGTACGATGAATGCTCGCATTGACGGTATCGGCAATGGCCGACATTGCCGGTAAATAGGCATCAATGGCAAAGGGCGCCAACGCCGTGTTGGCGGCCACCAGGATAGCGACGCGCCGGGGATTGAGTTCCATGTCTCTCCTTAGGGTGGCCGCAGTCACCCTGGCAGCATAAAGGTAGGCCGCTAATTATATGCCTTTTAGGCTGCGTTGTCGGCCATGGTCAGCCAAAGGCCGTCAAGGAGATAATAATTGGAGAGGTAGTCAGTGTCTGAGACAAGCGCAGAACACACCTTAGTGGTGGGTTGTCTCTTGGGATTCGAGCATTTCCACCAGCGGCTGAAACTGTTCGCGGTTGTGCTCGTTCATGCGCATGAGAATACGATGAGCTTCCAGGATCCGCTCACGCAGGCCTTCTTCATCCGCCGGGACTTCAGGCAAGTCTTCTAACGCGCTATTCAAGCCTGCCGTGGGCTGAAGCGGGGCTTCCATCAAGGTAAAAAAACGTGCAAACCCCATGACATCAAGCATTTGTCGCACGTCCTGATTATCCACGATAATCGTCGGCGGCTGTTCCAGACGCCCTTTCACCGCCATGGACACCTTGGCAAGAAAACCGAGCGCTGTGGAGTCAACATTTGTCGCCTCACGCAGGTCGATCATCACAGCACTCAACCCTGGCGTCTCCGCCAGGCGCTTAGCCTGAGTATCTAAGGTAGCGCACAGCGTCAAACGTACGTCGCCACACAATTTTAAAACAAAAACACCAGAGTCGAACGCCGCTTTTATGCGACCTTCTTCAGTCAGCATGACCAAATCCGCTCACCATCATGATTGTCAGGTCGTCGGGCAAAGCATCACGATCAGAGCTGTCCTCATCATCAGCACGCTGTTTGCTTAACAGCGCGTTGTTGTTGGTCAGTCGGTCGCAAAGCTGTTCAAGCGTGGGGCTCACGCTTACGAGTTGCTCAAGCTCCCTGAGCCGCGTGTCGAGCGAATCACCCGGCAAGCACTCCAATACGCCATCCGAGCACAGCCATAGCCGAAAGTCATCCGGCAGTTCACAACTGAGAACGGGGTAATCCACGTCGGGAAACAACCCTACCGGCATCCCTTCACCTGGCAACCGCGTCAGTTGGTCACCCGAGACTAATAACGGCATCGGCAACTGTGCTCCGAGCGAATAGTGCAGAGTATGCGCCTCATGATCAATAACGCCAACAAATAATGTGGCGTGTTTACCAATATCAGTACCTTGCAACTCGCGATTCATCGCCGCCAGCCATTGGCTCGGCAGTTTATCGGGCTGAAAACCATCCCATTCGCCTAGCCAGCGATTACAGAGATACTTTAACAATACCGTGACAAATGCCGAGGATGCACCATGGCCTGACACATCGGCAAAGTAAAATGCACTATAACGAGAATTGTAGCGCTGGTAGTCGAGAAAATCCCCTGACAAATAAAGCGATGGCGCGAACCAGTAGTCATATTGAACCCCATTGATGGCCTTGGGGCGCGGCGGTAGCAGGCGACGTTGAATATGTCCCCCGCTCTGTTGGTCCATACGCAGTAATGCCAGGTGGGTTTCCAGGCTTTCATTAAGCTCGGCCAATCGCTCATGATCCCGGGCACGGGCCTTTTCAAGGACGTCTAGCTCGATTGCCTTGCGGATCATACGTCGCAACAGTTCAGCGTGACGCAACGGGTGGACAATATAGTCAACCAGTCCAACGTCCACGGCTTTGATCAAGTCGGCATCCTGGCGCGAATCACTCACCACCAGCGTGGGCAAATGATGGGTCAGTTGCGACCACTGCTGACGTGGAACCGCCCGCGCGTGGGCCACGATCAAAGCGGTTTCGGCCGGTAAATGCGCAATATTGTCTGCTGCATATACCCACATACCATCACAGGTAATCGCCTCGGCAAGCGCATCGCGCTCTGCACCGGGTTCATCGATCACCGCAATCAGCTGCTTATGCGCCATGGCAAGCCTCAATCGGCGAAGTCGGCATCATCAAATTCAAAGTCATCGGCAGAAAACGGGTCATCGCCGAGTTCACCATCGCTAATCGCAAATCGACGACTCTGGAGATAAGTGTCACGAATAAACCTGTATCGGTCGCCCTGAATCAATTCTTCCTGATCCAGCAGGCCGGCGCGTGTATCAACGATATTCAGTGCCGTCAGACCCGCTCGCACCGCATCGTCCTCGACGTAGGTGACCGGGTAGGCTGCCATATCAGCAGGCAGTCCGGACGTATCGCGCAATGTGCTGGGCCCGAGCAGCGGCAACACCAGATAGCGCGAGTCTTCCCATCCCCACACCGCCATGGTTTGACCAAAGTCTTCATCATCTGAGTCGATATCCATGCGTGAGGCAATATCAAAGAGCCCGCCAATCCCCATGGTGCTGTTGACCAAAAACCGTGATGTTGAACGCCCCGCGTTGGCGGGCTTGCCCTGAAGCAGGCTGTTCAACGTGGTACGAATCTCCCCCAGATTACTGAAGAAGTTACCCACCCCCAGTTGCAGCGGCTCAGGGGTAACCGTGCGATACCCCGAGGCAACGGGTTTTAACGCATAACGATCAAGCACGTCATTGAAGACAAACACTTTACGGTTAAAGCCTTCCCAGGGGTCATCCGTATTAGACGCCTGCGAGGTTTCCGAACCGGTTGAGCCGGTGGTCGCACAACCGCCAAGCGCCAGCACCATCGTCGAGGCCAAGGCGGCCCTCCATACACGTCGCTGCATCAAATGACATGTCCCTACCCTAGGCATACTGCGTTCCTCTGTTTTGCATTTTTTGCATTTTGCTATCAGCGAGCGACTCATCGACGCCTGACGACCACACTGCCTGCACTGTACCCCGCACCGAAAGAACAGATAACGCCAATGTCACCCGCCTCCAGCGATTCACGGTGTAAATGAAATGCAATGATAGAGCCTGCTGAACTGGTATTCGCATAGCGGTCAAGAATAATCGGCGCCTGTTCTGCGCTGGGGTCGTAACCTAGCACTTTGCGCGCAATCATATCGTTCATGTGGCGGTTTGCCTGATGCAGCCAGAGGCGCTTCAAATCGCTTCCCTGTAGCTCCAACGATGCCAAATGCTGCGCAATCATTGACGCTACCATGGGGCATACTTCGCGGAAAACACGGCGCCCTTCCTGAACAAACAGCTTATCTTCCGCTAGCGGGTCACTATCGGTGACGCGGTTCAAAAACCCGGCGTTATTACGAATAGCATTTGAATACGCCGTCGTTAACCGTGTCCCCAGTATCTCGTAGGATTCGTCGGCGGACGCACACGCAGCATCTTCCAGCACCATCGCGGTACACGCATCACCAAAAATAAAGTGGCTGTCGCGGTCGGTAAAATTGAGGTGTGCCGAGCATATCTCAGGATTGACGATCAACGCACGTTTTACGCTGCCGGATGCAATGGCGTTCGCGGCGGTTTCAATCGCAAAGGTCGCCGAACTGCAGGCCACATT
The DNA here is from genome assembly GCF_014263395.1 of Halomonas sp. SH5A2. Lineage (GTDB taxonomy): Bacteria > Pseudomonadota > Gammaproteobacteria > Pseudomonadales > Halomonadaceae > Vreelandella. Next base: position 2,389,684 of record NZ_CP058321.1, read on the forward strand.
CATATCAAAACCATAGCCACCCGCGCCAAGCGCGTGTTGAAGCTCGACCGCCACGGCTGGGTAGGCGCGCTCCAGATTGGAACAAGCAACGATCACAAGCTCAATATCACCGGCATCCACCCGAGCACTGGCTAATGCCTCACGCGCGGCACTCAGCGCCATGCTGCATTGAATGGAAGGCTCGTCGTTTTGCCGCTGGGGCAGTTTGGGACGCATACGCGCCGGATCAAGAATACCGTCAGCGTTTAGTACATAGCGGCTTTTGATACCCGATGCTTTTTCAATGAACTCACTACTCGAGTGAGCAAGCGGTTCACGTTGCCCCTGCTCGATTGCTTCTGCATGGCGGTCATTTTCCTGATCCACCCAGGCGTTGAATGCGGCAACCAACGACGCATTATCAATGGCGTGTTCCGGTGTATAGAGCCCCGTACCGGTTATCACCACGTGTGTCATGTAAATCTCCTTTTCACGGCTGCTTGCGCCAGGAAGCTTAAACGGCCGCCAATATCATCACTGTGTGCGTTAAACGCGCATTTTTCCAGCCCGCGTCTAAACGCTAATTATCTCTTGCCAACGTTTTTCCAGTCGCTTTACCGAAACGGGCATTCGTGTTCCCAATTGCTGGGCAAATAACGAGACCCGAAGTTCCTGCAACCACCAGCCAAACTCGACGAGCGACGGGTCCTCAACGCGTCCACGGCGTTCGTTCTCGCGACGGGTATCGAATTTTTCCTCCATCGCCTGAACGTCCTGCATCAGCATTTGATCGCGCCCCCGCTCACGGGCCGCTTTTTCCAACCGAATCAACGCCGCTTCGGTGTAACGCGGATATTCTGCCAGCCACTCCCCTGCCTGGGTGATAAAACCAGGATAAACAAGACGCTGCATTTGTGCTTTCACATCGCTATAGACAAGTGCTAGCGCGAAGTTCAGCTTGCCTTTTAGCACCTTGTTGACAGCCAGATGGCCTTTCAGGGCCGCTTCCACCTGGCCCAGCAGTTGCTCGGCGTGGGGCACCAGGTCGCCCTTGACCGCTGCCAGGCGATCGTTAAGCTCGGCTGCCGAGCGCGGCATAGGCGCTTGCGCCACCGTTTGGGTAAACACCGCCACTAACACATCATCGATCAACGCCTGTTTGCTACCCACGTTGGTGAACAGCAATGCGCATTTTTCCAGCGCGGGCAGCGCCTTGATCGTTTTGACCTGCGCGGGGGATTGCTGCATTGCCAAACGCGCTACGCCCATTTGGTGGGCCGCCTGTGCTTTCGCCGCATGGTCAAAAAGCATTACCTTAAACGTATCGGCCTCGTTAACCAATGCCGGGTAGGCTTCCACCCGAATACCCGCCTGAGTGGTCACGCGGGAATCTGGCAGGGGTTCCTCAGGTAACCCCGATAAATCAGGGGCCTCGCTTACCTGCTCGGACAGTGCCTGAGCGCCGGCCTTCGCCGCCGCTTCAAACTGCGCTTCCAGCGCCCGCAGCGAGCGGCCCTGCCCCAGCGTCTTGCCATCATGATCCACTACCCGGATATTCATCCTCAGGTGAGCCGGCAAGGTATCAAAACGCCAATCGTCCGGGTGCACACGCATCCCGGTGCGCTGGCGAATGAACTCGCCCAGTGCCTCGCTCAAGGGCCGCTCATCCGGCACCAGCGTTTCCAGTGCCGCGTCAACCCAATCAGGAATGGGCACCACCTGACGGCGAATGCTCTTGGGTAGGGATTTCATCAAGGCAATGCATTTCTCGCGCAGCAGGCCTGGTACCAGCCACTCCAGGGCATGCTCCGGCAGTTGTGGCAGCATCGCCGCGGGGACGGTCAACGTGACGCCATCGTCCTCCGCGTCGGGATCAAAATGATAGCTCAACGGGTAGACAACCCCCGAAAGGGTCAGATGATCCGGGTACTGTGCCTGGGTGACATCTTCGGCGTCGCGGGCCTTGAGCGCTTTCATGTCGAATTTGAGCAGCGCCGGGTCCTGCTTTTCGGCCTGCTTTCGCCAGTGCTCAAAGCCTTTTCCGTTGACGATGTCGCTGGGAAGCCGCTCGTCATAAAACGCAAACAAGGTGTCTTCGTCGACCAGGATATCGCGCCGACGGGCACGGTCTTCCAGTGACTCCACTTCTTCAATCAGCGCTCGGTTGTGGGCAAAAAACTCGCCTTTGGTATGAAACTCGCCTTCTACCAGCCCGCGACGGATGAACAGCTCCCGCGATTCGACCGGCGCGATCGGGCCATAATGCACGCGACGCCGGCTCACAATGGGTAAACCAAACAAGGTCACCTGCTCGAACGCCACGACCTGGGCGCGCTTCATTTCCCAATGAGGCTCGCTGTAGCTGCGCTTGACCAGATGCGAAGCCAGCGGCTCGATCCATTGGGGGTCGATCTTTGCCACGGTACGTGCAAACAGCTTGGAAGTTTCCACCAGCTCAAAGGCCATCAACCATTTAGGCGTTTTTTTGGCCAACCCTGAGCCAGGGTGAATCATGAACTTACGGTTACGCGCACCTAAATACTCGCGATTTTCCAGCAGCGTCCCCAGGTTGGACAGCAAGCCGGTCAGCAAGGCTTTGTGCAGCGAACCGGAGGTTTTACGCCGTGCCTGACGCGCCTGCTCTTCGTTTTCATCGGCCGGGGCAGGCGTCGGCGCCGGCACCTCGATATCCATATCGCGCAGCAGCTGACGTAGCTGGCGAAAGGTATCGTGCCATTCGCGCACACGCAGGTAATTGATGTAGTGGTCCCGACACCAGCGACGCAGCTGATTGCCCGATAGCGCCTCGCGGGCATTGTCGATGCCGTGCCACAGGTTCAGCAGCGCCACGAAGTCAGAATCCGGGTCATGCCAGCGCTGATGGGCCTGATCGGCGGCCTGGCGTTTGTCCGCCGGGCGGTCGCGGGGGTCCTGGATCGCCAGTGCAGAGACCACGACCAATACATCGCGCAGACTGCCCTGCTCGTTACCCGCCAGCACCATACGCGCCAGCCGAGGGTCTATCGGCAACCGCGCAAGCTTGCGCCCCAGTGCCGTGAGCCGTTGTCGCTCGTCAACAGCCCCGAGTTCAAAGAGCAGCCGGAAGCCGTCTTTGACAAAGCGACTATCGGGCGGGTCGACAAACGGAAAATCTTCGATGTCACCCAGCTTGAGGGCCAGCATGGATAAAATGACCGAGGCAAGATTGGTGCGCTGGATCTCGGGGTCGGTAAACGCCGGGCGGGCCAGGAAATCGTCTTCATCGTATAGGCGAATACATATGCCTTCGGCAATCCGCCCACAGCGCCCTTTGCGCTGATTGGCGCTAGCCTGGCTAACCGGCTCGACCGGCAAACGCTGGATTTTCGACCGGTAGCTATAACGGCTGATGCGCACCAACCCTGGGTCGATCACATAGCGGATACCGGGGACCGTCAGCGAGGTTTCGGCGACGTTGGTCGCCAGCACGATCCGTCGCCCACGGTGTGGTGCGAACACCCGGTTCTGCTCGGCATTGGAAAGCCGCGCATAGAGCGGCAGTACTTCACAGTCACGTAAATCAGCACGGCGCAGGGTGTCAGCGGTTTCACGAATCTCCCGCTCACCGGGCAGGAACACCAGCACATCGCGAGGGCCATGCTGCCAACCCTTTTCACGCTCCAGCCCCTCGATTTCCTCGACCGCGTGGAGGATGCCCTCTTGCAGCGTGCGGTCCTCTTCGTCCTCGCCGTCGCGCACCAGTGGCCGGTAATGCACCTCAACCGGATAGGCCCGGCCGGAGACTTCGACCGTCGGCGCGGGGCGCTGCGCACTGCCAAAATGGGCGGCAAATCGCGCCACGTCGATGGTGGCCGAGGTGATAATAATCGACAGGTCCGGGCGCTTGGGCAGCAGACGCTTCAGATAGCCCAGCAGGAAATCGATGTTGAGGCTGCGCTCGTGGGCCTCATCGATAATGATGGTGTCGTAGCGCAGTAGCAGCGGATCGTGCTGGGTTTCCGCCAGCAGGATCCCGTCGGTCATCAGTTTGACCAGGGTGTTCTCGTTGCTCTGGTCGGTAAACCTGACCTGATACCCTACCTGCTCGCCAAGCGGCACTGCCAACTCCTCGGAAAGCCGGGTGGCAACGCTGCGCGCGGCAAGCCGACGCGGCTGGGTATGGCCTATCAGACCACGCCGACCACGCCCAAGCTCCAGGCACATTTTGGGTAGCTGGGTGGTTTTACCCGACCCGGTCTCCCCCGCGATGACGACCACCTGATGGTCGCGCAGCGCCGCGAGAATATCCTCACGGCGTTCAACCACCGGCAATTCGGGCGGATAGTTCCAGTCAAACAACTGGTTTTCTCGCTGGCGAAGTACCTGCTGGGCACGCGACACCTCGGGTTCCAGCTCGTTCAACCCACGGTCGATCGGCTTGCCCTCCTGCAAGCGACGCGACAAACCAGCCAACCGCCGCTCGAAACGCTGGGCATCGCGTCGCATCGTGTTGTTCACGGCGGACTTAAGCGTCTTGAGGCGTTCATCGGGGGTCGTTGCGAGCGGCGTGTCGTTGGTCACGATATATCCAGGTCCTATGGGCACTTACAGGGTGGCACGTATAAAAAAAGTCTGCCCGCTCAACTGAGCGGGCAGATCATTGTAACGCGTTCGCCTAGCCAGCGCATAAGTCGCGCCGCCTATTACGACGCAGCGTTTTGGCTATTTTCATCGCGTAACTGACGGCGCAGCACTTTTCCCACATTGGTTTTGGGCAGCTCATCGCGAAACTCGATGTACTTGGGCACTTTGTAGCCAGTGAGTTCGCTCTTGCACCAACGGCGCAGCGTTTCGGCATCCAGTTCGGGGTTTTTGCTGACCACAAACAGTTTGATCGCCTCACCCGCTACTTCATCGGCAACTCCCACCGCGGCTGACTCTACGATGTCGGGATGCCCGGCGACCACGTCTTCCACCTCGTTGGGGTAAACATTAAACCCTGAGACCAGAATCATGTCTTTCTTGCGGTCCACGATTCGGATGTAGCCATCCTCCTGGAGCACGGCGATATCACCGGTATGAAACCAACCCTCATCATCGATGGAGTTACGGGTTTCTTCTTCGCGCTGCCAATAGCCCTTCATGACCTGAGGCCCCTGGACACACAGCTCGCCGGGTTCACCCAACGGCTGATCCTGACCGTCGGCATTCACCACCTTGACCGCAGTGCCCGCCACCGGTTTGCCGATGGAACCCAACTGGATGGCGTCCGAAGGGTTAAAGCTGACAATGGGCGAGGTTTCGGTAAGCCCATAGCCTTCCGAAATAGGACACCCGGTGACGTCTTCCCAACGCTTCGCCGAAGCTTTGGTCAGCGCCATGCCACCGGAAATGGTCAAATGCAGTTTAGAGAAATCAAGCTGCTTGAAATCATCGCGGTTACACAACGCATTAAACAGCGTATTGAGACCAATGAAGGCGGTAAACGGCATGCCTTTCAGGGTCTTGATAAAACCATCAAGATCACGCGGATTGGTGATCAGCACCGAATGGTTACCGGTTTCCATTAAAAATAGGCAGTTCACGGTAAACGTATAGATGTGATAGACGGGCAAGGGAGCAATCACTAGCTCGTTACCGTCGGTCAGATTGCCACCGATGGCTTCTCGGGCCTGCAACATATTGGCGACAAGGTTACGGTGGGTCAGCATCGCCCCTTTAGGCATACCGGTCGTTCCGCCGGTATATTGCAGTGCAGCCAGATCGTTCTGCTCGCGGGTGATTTCGCGATGGCTCAAAGCCTGGCCTTTATTTAAGGCGTCGCGAAAACTCACTGCCTGGGGTAGCGAATAGCGCGGGACCATTTTTTTGACGTACTTGACCACACTGTTGATCAGCAGCCGTTTGGGGAAGTCGTGCAGGTCGGCAAGCTCGGCCACCACCACGTGCTTGATCTCGGTTTTATCGAGTACACGTTCAAGCTTATCCGCCATGTTGGCCAGGATCACGATCGCCTTGGCGTTGGCATCCTTGAACTGGTGGGCCATTTCGCGCTCGGTATACAGTGGATTGGTGTTCACCACCACCAGGCCCGCGCGCAGTGCGCCAAATACCGCAACGGGGAACTGCAGCACGTTGGGCAATTGAATGGCAATCCGATCACCCGGCACCAGGTCGGTTTCATGCTGTAGCCAGGCGGCAAAATTGGCCGATAGCCGGTCAAGGTCAGCGAAGCTGAGCGTTTTGCCCATGCAACTGAACGCCGGCTTGTCCTTGAAACGTTCAACCGCCGAGTGGAAAACGTCGGTAACGGCACCGTACTGCTCTAAACCCTCGAGCGCGGGGCCACGCAGAATAGGGGCATCAGCTTGTTCGCTCATGGGCAATCTCCAGTTTCCATGTCGATGTTGTCACCGACCTTGTTGTTGTCGAGTCGCGAAAAACGCAACGATATACGACTGGCCTACCACTGTAAAACGATCGATTGAAACTTGCGTTTCAACTTTAGCCCTAGCCTTGCATCATGCCTGGCTTGAGTAGCGCGCCTGGATGCACCCATCACGCCATACCAAAAGCTCCCCCGGCTCCATGCGGTACCACTGTTCATTGTGGGTCAGCGGCTCGGTCGCGATCACCGACACGATATCGTTAGGTGTGGTATGTTCGGCAAAATTGACCGTTAGTTCGGCATCGGACAGCTCGGCCTCGCCAAAGGGCGCGGCACGGGTTATATGAGCAAGCTTAGTTGAACAGTAGGTATAGAGATACGTTCCGTCAGAGAGCAGCAAATTAAAAACACCCAGGGTTCGCAGCCGCTCGCAAAGGCCATGTAGCGTTTGCCAAAGCGATGCCTGCTCGGCTGGCGGTGTTGGAAAGGCACGCCTTAGCTCGCTCATTAGCCAGCAGAAAGCGTGCTCGCTGTCCGTGCTGCCCACCGGCGTGTAGAAGCCCAGCGGCAAAGGCTGCCAGTCGCTCAGTTGGCCATTGTGCGCATAACACCAGGGCCGCCCCCACATTTCACGGGTAAACGGATGGGTATTGGCCAAGGTGACCCCACCGACGTTGGCCTGACGAATATGACTGATCACGACATTGGATTTGATCGGGTAATCGCAGATCAGCCGCGCGATGGGCGAATCTACCGACGGGTGAGGGTCGCGAAACTCCCGATAGCCCCCTTCTTCATAGAAGGCAATGCCCCACCCGTCGCGGTGCGGCCCGGTTCCGCCGCCCCGGTGCAAAAAGCCCGCGAAGCTGAAACAGATATCGGTGGGCACATTGGCGCTCATTCCCAACAGCTCACACATCGATGCGCTCCTGTCCGGCTTAGCCGACCACCGGTTCACGGCGGCGCGTTTCTTCGGGGTCGCTGGCCGCTTTTTCCTTGGCAGCAGGCTCATCAACCTTGTCGCGCCCGCGCCACCAAAGCGCAACCCCTACAACGCCGCCGATGGCCATGCCAAGCAGCAAGCACAAAAGGCCATTGCGCAGTGCGCCGCCGTTGCTCTCTAAAAACCCCACAGCGGCGACCATGGCAGAAGGCGCCCAACCCGTGTAAAACTCGCCTTCTTCCACCAACGGTAACCGAAATGGCGCAGGCGCCCACATCGCGCCGCCAACGCACCATGTCAGCAACAAGCGCGGAAGTCTGGGCAAAAAGGCGAACGCAAAATAAACGGCCACGAACACGACCAGCGACAAACCGTAATAACTCAACCACAACAGTGACATTGAATCAGCAAACAGCATAATACTCCTCATGAGGGTGCACTCACCCAACGTAGATTTTCCGTTATGGTACCTATCAATTTATGAAAGCACAGCCAGCCCTGAACGACGACCACCCGGTTAGCACCTATTTTCGCGCGGATGATCCACAATGGCACTGGTTAGAGCAGCGTGACAGCGCCGATGTCAGCCAATTTTTAAAATCGGCAAACCAGCAGCATGCCGAGTGGTTCAAACCGCTGGAACCGCTTGCCGACGCGCTTTATGAAAGCCACCTTCTCCGCCGGGAACTCGCGGTTACCAGCCTTCCGACAACGCTCGACCACTTTACGTTCTGGAGCGAAACGGCGGCTGACGAGGAATACCCCCGCTGGTGGCGTCACCCTAACGGTCAGCCCGACGCCCCTGAATGCGTTCTAGCGGTGCCCGACCTTGCCGCCGGGCAGCCATTCTACGAAATGGGCGACATGGCGCTGTCACCCGACGAAGCATGGCTGGCCTGGACCGACGACACTCAGGGGGACGAACGCTTCACCCTGTGGCTGAAACGCCTGCCCGACGGTCAACCGGTCCAGTTGCTGAGCGACATCGGCCCCGGCATCTGCTGGGCAGAAGACCAAACCGCTGGCAGTGCATCGCTGCTGTTTACCCGCTTCGACGACACGCAGCGCCCGGACAGCATTTGGTGCCTGCCGATCAGCCTTGACCACACACCGCAACCCCAGACAGCGACATTATTGCTGCGCGAGGACGATTCGGAGTTTTGGCTGGGCATGGGCAAAACCCGTTCGCGCGAGTGGCTGGTGCTTGAAAGCGCCTCCAAAGACACCAGTGAAGTACACCTGGTGCCAGCCCGTACACCGACCCATGCCCCACGCTGCCTGCAACCTCGCCAACCAGGCGTTGAGTATACGATAGACCACCGCCCCGGCGTATTTTATCGGCTGCATAACCAAGCCAGCACCCACTTCCAGTTGGATGTTTTAGCCATCGATGAATTGGACAAAGACTCGCCGGCTTGGCAGCCGCTCGTCCCAGCGCGGGAAGACGCCACCCTGGAGGGGGTTGACGCCTTCGCCTGGGGGCTGATGCTCGCTGAACGCGATCATGACCTAGCACAGGTGCGACTGCGTCGCCTGGACATCAACCCACACCAGCAAATCACCCGGGACGACTACCTCGACCAACACGAGACCCTGTGCTCGCAGTTGCTTGAAGACGCACCCCACTTCGATACCCAGGTGCTGCGCCTGCGGGAAGAGTCGTTTACCCGTCCGCCCAGTTGGTATGCTCTGGACCTGACCACCGGGGAGCGCACGCTGCTCAAACGCGTGCCGGTATATGGCAGCCTGGCCCCCGAGCATCTCGTCAGTCAGCGGATATGGGCAACCAGTGCCGATGGCCAGCGAGTTCCCGTCTCGGTAGTCACGCGTAGCGACCTGGCCGACCAGCCGCTGCCAACCCTGTTATATGGCTACGGCGCTTACGGTGAACCGCTCGACCCGTGGTTTTCCATCGCTCGCCTGGAACTGCTCGAACGGGGTGTCGCCTTTGCCGTGGCCCACGTGCGCGGGGGCGGCGAACGTGGCGAACCCTGGTATTTAGACGGCAAAATGGCCCACAAGGAACACAGCTTTGACGACTTTCTAGCCGCCCGTGATGCCCTGGTGTCGCAAGGCTTGAGCGACCCGCAGCGAATTGTTGCCTGTGGTGCCAGCGCTGGAGGCCTGCTTGTCGGCACCTGCCTCAACCGTGCCCCTGAATCGTTTTGCGCCGGTGTCCTCGAGGTTCCATTTCTAGACGTGCTGCGCACCATGCAGAATCCGTCGCTGCCACTGACCACCGCCGAATACAGCGAATGGGGCAACCCGACCGACCCGCAGGTGGCCGAGCGCATCCGCCATTATTCGCCCATCGACAACGTGACGGCCCAGCGCTACCCGGCACTATGGCTGGAAGGGAGTTGGTTTGATACCCGGGTTAGCTACTGGGAACCGGCGAAATTCTATGCGCGGGTTTGCCAACTCCAGCAAGGCGACGCCCCGGTATTGCTACATACCGACATGAGCAGCGGTCACGGCGGCGCCTCCGGTCGTTTTAAGGCGTGGCGCGACGCGGCTCGCCAGGATGCCTTTATTCTCTGGGCGCTGGGCTTGGTGGATTAAGATACAACGATGCCAAGGAAGGCATGTTACATGGGTAATACGGCGATGATATGGGATTCCAGCCGGTGTTCGGGGACATCATCCTGAGAAACGGCATAGCCTCTCACGCTCACCCCTTTGCGATGTACGCGCTCGGCATCGTTGCTGAGTAAAGGATGCCAGCCCGCCAGCTTGCGCCCTTCGGCAACGCGCCGGTAACCGCAGGTGGATGGCAACCAGGTGAATTCTCTCACCAGCTCAGGGGTCAGCTGAGTACAGTCGGGCACGAAGTCAAAACGATTTTCGTAATCGCTGCACTGGCAAGTGTGCGTATCCAGTAATCGACAGGCCACATTGAGCACGGCCAACTCCTGGCTTTCCTCATCATGCAGCTTTAACAGGCAGCATTGCCCGCAGCCGTCGCAGAGCGCCTCCCACTCATCCGTGGTCAATTCTTCCAGCGTATAACGCTCCCAAAAGCGCTCAC